>NZ_JAJAEL010000037.1:169270-174445 GCF_020447205.1 Thalassolituus alkanivorans | reverse complement strand
CCCGCTCTGTTGCGAGCATTTTGCTTTTTCTCGTTCCTACGCTCCGCGTGGGAACGCAACTGTGTCAGCAAGGGCTACCACGCAGAGCGTGGGAGCCAGGTGATTTTAAAACAGCGAAGCTCCTGTCAGAGCACCGCGCTCAGCAAACTCTGCGCCTCATTAATCAACTGTCCTAAGTGCTCCTCACCGACAAAACTTTCTGCATAAATTTTATAAATATCTTCCGTCCCGCTCGGACGTGCCGCAAACCAGCCCTGCTCTGTACACACCTTAATTCCGCCAATAGCTGCCCCGTTACCTGGCGCACGGGTATGTACCGCGGTAATGTCAGAACCGGCAAGCTGTGAAGCCTGAATGCGGTCAGCTGTCAGCTGTTTAAAAGCCGCTTTCTGTGCCGGGGTTGCTGGCGCATCGATGCGACGATAAACAGGATTACCATGTTGCTGCACCAGTTTTGCGTAATACTCCGATGGTTTCAAACCCGTTACAGCCATAATTTCAGCGGCGAGCAGACAGAGTAAAATACCATCTTTATCGGTAGACCAGGGCTTGCCATCAAAGGTTAAAAAGCTTGCTCCGGCGCTCTCTTCTCCACCGAATGCCAGCTCAGCATTAAACAGCCCTGGTACAAACCATTTAAACCCGACCGGCACCTCGTACAATTCACGGTTATTCGCCTGTACCACGCGGTCCATCATGGAGCTGGTAACCAGGGTCTTACCCACTTTCAGAGTGGCTGACCAATGTGGGCGATGGGTTAATAAATAATCAACACACACACACAGGAAATGATTGGGATTCATTAAGCCTGCAGAATCGACAATACCATGGCGATCGGCATCGGGGTCGTTACCAAAGGCAATATCAAATTGATCTCTGACCTTAAGCAAATTCGCCATCGCAGCGGTACTGGAACAATCCATACGGATACGGCCATCGTGATCCGGCGGCATAAAAGCAAATGCCGGATCGACCTGCTGATTAACCACGCTGATATTCATACCCGCTTCAGCGCCCAGCGCCTGCCACACCGGCAGCGCAGTACCGCCCATAGGATCAGCACCCAGCTTCAGCCCGCTGTTACGGATAGCCTGCAAATCAACAACCTGACCCAGCTGGGCAATATACTCAGCAACAAAGTCGTATTCCTGCGCCTGCGTGCTGGCCGTACTGATATCCAGGCGCTTCACATCCGTGCAGCCATTATGCAGATATTCGTTAGCACGCTGTTCAATCCAGCCGGTAACGTCACTATCGGCAGGGCCGCCATCCGGGGTGTTGTACTTAATACCACCGTCTTCCGGCGGATTATGCGAAGGCGTAATAATCAGACCGTCGGCCTGCCCTGCCGGCTCAGACGCGTTAAAACTGAGAATGGCACGGCTGACCAGCGGCGTTGCCGTAACCTCTCCACCCGCGGCAATACGCACATCAATATTGTTAGCAGCCAGCACCTGCAAAGCGGTTTCCCAGGCAGGCTGTGACAAAGCATGGGTATCCTGACCGAGAAACAGTGGCCCACTAATATTGGCCTGAGCGCGGTAATCGGCCACAGCCTGAGCAATACTCAGAATATGCCACTCGTTAAAGGTACTTTTTAATGCAGAGCCACGGTGCCCGGATGTGCCAAAAGCAACACGCTGTGCCGCGACAGAGGCGTCTGGTTTAATCGCATAAAAAGCATCCGGTAAATTCTGAATCACACACGCATCCTCATTTTTGGTGTTCTGATAATGGCCCCATAATAGCATGAGTGGCTCCTGTAACACGGAGCTCCGGGAGTGACATGTCTTTTGCGATGAACCCATAAGAGCGGAATGTCTGCCGCGACACATCGTTTTATGCAGGAGCGGCCCATGGCCGCGATGCCCGCCAACGGCGGGCCGATAAACATCAACGCTGTATAGCGACTTTAAAAAACCCGATTCGCGGCCATGGGCGCTCCTACCCAATCACCACACCGGTATCCGGTAACATCTCCCGGTAGAGCCGCCGCAGCTCACGCTTCGCCTCATCATCACCATGCACAATACGGATATGCTGCGGCTTATGGCGCATACGTTTGACAAAATTAAGCAGGTCGCGCTGATCGGCATGGGCACTGTATCCACCAAGCGTATACACACCCGCTTTAATATCTACCCGCTGACCATCCAGCACCACGTAACCAGGTGATTTACCCTCGCGGAAACGCGGGCCATATTGCTGAATATCACGCCCCGCTGTACCACGCGCCTGATAACCAACAAATATCACATCGGTACGCTCATCCGGCAGCAGGGCTTTTAAATAATTCTGAATACGGCCACCGCTGCACATTCCACTGGCGGCAATTACAACAGCCGCACGGCCGGTCTTTTTAAGATAAGCAACGGTATTCAGATGATCAGCATGGCGGTTAACAGTAAGCAACTGCTCAAAATCCAGCGGATGCCGCCCTGCCCTTACCTTATTGCGCGCCTCAGCATCCCACAGATGCTTTAATGCGCGATAACTGGCGGTAAATTCAGCAGCCAGCGGCGAATCGACAATAATATCCAGTTGCTCCCACACATTGTCAGACCCACTGTTGTGGGTATGAGCCGCACCAACCCGGTGAATAATCTCCTCAAGCTCGTACAACAACTCCTGCGTACGGCCAATCGAAAATGCCGGAATTAATACCGTCCCGCCATTCTTCAGACACTTTTCAATAACCTGCTGCAACTGTGCGCGGCGCTGGCGGCGCGATTCATGCACCCTGTCACCATAGGTGCTTTCAATAACCAGGGTATCGGCGCGATACGGGGCTTTTGGCGCAGGTAATAACGGTGAATACGGCGCCCCCAAATCACCGGAAAATACGATTTTATGGGACTTTTTCCGAGCATGTTTTTCTGTCGGAGAGGCGTCCGCTGTCAGAGAGGCGGCAGCCAGATCAAACTCCACATAGGCAGAACCCAGAATATGCCCTGCACAATGAAACTTTGCTTTTAAACCGTCGATACCCGCAATATCAAACCACTGCTTATAAGGCACCGGCACCAACAGCGACTGCAACTTCTGCAACACCGAACGGATTAACCGCTCATCACGACTGACGCCTACTTTAATAGCATCTTCAATTACCAGAGGCAGTAACTGTGCCGTTGCCTCACTGGCATACACCGGGCCGTTAAATCCCGCCGCCAATAAATAAGGGATACGCCCAACATGATCAATATGGCAATGGGTAACCACTAAAGCCTGAATACCTGCCAGCGGAAAATCGATTTGCTTGCGGTTAAAATCTTCGTTACCGCTTTCCCGGTCAATGGACTCCGCGCCCTGAAACAAACCGCAATCAACCAACAGCGACAGCCCGTTCGCCAGTTTCAGCTGATGACAGGAACCGGTTACACCATTAACCGCGCCATGATGAAGTATTTCAAACATAAAAATCCTTTTAAATGCTGCAATAACCACATCAGTATGCTGACACTCCCCTGAGCCCAAACCTATCAGGCAATTGTCGGATAAGCCGGACGACTTTCGGCTTCAGGCTTCAGACTTCAAACTTCCAGCCCAGCACGCAAATATTGATACTGCTGATTCAGCTGCAGCTGTATTAACCGGGTAGTTTCCGGGCTAACGCCCAACACCTTAGCAACATCAGAAAAGTCTGCCAGCGACTCCAAAACACCGCTGATTTGTTGGTGGGCTTGTTGCCAGTCGGCGTAGCCAGCCTCGGCCGCCAGACGTTGCAGAGCTTTTAACGGCGGTTTTTTACCAAAACCGGCATAAGCGGTGCTGTGCTCACCAAACCGGCCAGGGCTGAAGGTAATATCGTAGAACGGAGCCGGCTGCCAGTCGCCGTTATCCATCTGCAGAAACGCCCAGTTTTTGCTGTGGTCATCCTGGTTCAGAGCGAACAGATTAAATACAGCGCGCAAAAACTGCAGCTGTGCAGCTTGTACACTACGGCACAGCTGGCTGCTGGCTTTAATGAGATCCTGATAATCCAGGCTGGGAGCACGGAAATCGGCATCCAGCAAACCGCAGGCACTGTGCAGATGCAAGCTGCCCGGTACATCGTCTGGCCGCCATACCCGATCAAACCGCTCCACGGCAAGCCATGCTTGCGCCCCGGAAGCTTGCGGCGCTGGTAATAAACGCCAATTGGGAACCTGTAACCCCGCACGCTGGGCCAGCGTTAAATAAACGGCTTCACACAGCCCCTCTTCATGGCCCAGGGGTAAATTGGCCGAGGTGAATTTCACCAGCCAGGCCTCATCGCCAGCAAGCGGGCGGGTACGGCAGACCTGTTCGCTCCCCTTAGCAAAGTACAGCTGGGCTTTGGGGCGGGCACCGCCAGAACTGCCAGCCGCCACCAGTTCGGCCAGCACGTCGGTCGTTTGTCCATCAAATACCGCCTGAGCCTGCAAGCCGAGACTGGCGATATCGACCGGCTGCTGGTCTGCTGCCGGGGCAATACTGGTTGCGGGGGTATAACTTAAGGCACCGGTACCGCTGTTACCAACAAAGGCTAACCGATCCATGGCTGTTACCTGCGCAGGTAACATGCCATGCTGACGAAACACCCGATCCATCAGCAATAAGCCCCAACCATCGGGCAAAGAGTCGGCGAACACGCCATGCAAACCAGCGTGTGGTTGAGCAGGTGCCAACTGAACGCTGGAATCGGTTTTCAGGATGAACGGCGATAACGCCGGATACTGCTGTAAATAGGTTTCATCGTATTGGAAAAACACGCCCTGCCGGTTTTGCGCCAGCCCGCCCACGGCAACCTTATGCCCATCGCTGAACGTGCGCCATACGGTTAACTGCCGGACCGGTTCCATACTCATTCGGCCAGTACCTCAGCCAGACTACGCGGCATGGTTTTTTGCGCGGACTCCTGTGTAAGAGCATGCAGGCGTTGCAGGTTATCGACGCACTGCCACAGCAATAACAGCTGGCGCAACGAGATCTGGCCGGTGGTTTCAAATTTTTTAATCGTGGGGGCCGGCACGGTGCTGCGTGCAGCCAACTCAGCCCGCGACCACTTCAGGGCTTTGCGCCGTTGCTGCACATACGCGGCCAGTGCGGTTTGAAC
This sequence comes from Thalassolituus alkanivorans, assembly GCF_020447205.1. Lineage (GTDB taxonomy): Bacteria > Pseudomonadota > Gammaproteobacteria > Pseudomonadales > Oceanobacteraceae > Venatoribacter > Venatoribacter alkanivorans. The sequence goes on along the minus strand of NZ_JAJAEL010000037.1, from coordinate 169,371 downwards.
GTTGTGAGCGGATAGTAGCGAGACCAAAAGACACCCCTATATCTAAACTTAGTGTAATTATACACCAATGGACATAATTGTATCCCTTTAATTCCAACTTC
>NZ_JAJAEL010000037.1:152913-169127 GCF_020447205.1 Thalassolituus alkanivorans | reverse complement strand
CGACTTCCGACTTCCGACTTCCGACTTCCGACTTCCGACTTCCGACTTCCGACTTCCGACTTCCGACTTCCGACTTCCGACTTCCGACTTCCGACTTCTGACTAATTAACGCCTTAACCTGTTCCGGTTATCCCGACTGCTTTTTATCAGCTCATCCCCTGATTTAATGTCATTTGCCGGGCCAAGCTTTGCCAGACGGTCATACAGCACAACATTAACCGTTGCCGCCAGATTCATACAACCGACCGTAGGAATATAAACCACCTCATCGGCAGCATTGACAATATCCTGCGGGATACTGCCATCTTCAGGACCAAATACATAAAGCGCATGCTCGGGATGCTCAAACTCCGGCAGCGGCGTTGCACCGACAACCAGCTCCACACAAATCAGGCGGGTATCATCCGGCAATTGCTCTTTAACCAGAAGCAGACTCCCGACATGAGACATCTGCGCTTTTTCTGCCACGTTACGCGTATCGGTACTGTGCTTTAAGGCACGGTCATAACGGCTGCCGGTGTAGAAGATACCATCAGCCTGATAACACCCCAGCGCCCGTAAAACCGAACCGACGTTACCGGCATCTTTGGGGTTTTCTAAACCAAGATAAACCATAAGCTCTTTGTAAGAATCCTGTATTTATGAAGGTATTGAAAATACAAAACCCGCCAAAGCGGGTTTAAAAAAGCGGAATTTCTGCCGTGATGCCCGCCAACGGCGGGCCAATCAAGGCAAATCCACAGTATGCAAAGCCAACAGTCGCTCATGCCGGGAGAAATCCGGCAGCCTTTGCCGGGCAGCGATGCAAGCAATCGCCATTTGCTCGCCGGAAACAGCACTCCATTCAAACGCATAACCCGATAATTCGGCCAACTGGTCAATCAGAATTCGTTGAGTGCGTCCATTCCCCTCACGAAACGGGTGAATCATGTTAATGCGCCCCAAATAGTAAGCAGCCCGGTAAGCAAATGCTTCCTTCGACAGTCCCTGTAGCAGCCCCTCAGCATGCAGTTCAGAAAACACATCGCAGATCATCCGATGAATTGCCGCATAGGGCAAAAACAACATTCCACCCTTGGAAATTTCCGTACACCGAAACTGGCCCGCCCACGGGTAAACATCACCAAACAGCCGGTTATGAATACTGCATAAATGCTCGGAATCAAACGTTGGGCCAACCGGGCTGGCGATCAATTCAGCCATTACAGCAGCACTAATAGCCGCCTCTGCTTCATTCAGCTCTGCCGTATTTGTAATGCCAAGGGAGTTTTTAAGACAGGAGAACCTTCGATAAGGTAGGGATCTTCTTCCTGAAGATCGTAATTTTCATAACCATCCATAGCTGAGTTAACTGGCCGGTCGGGTGTATTTTTCCACCAATTGCTGGCGAAGGCTTTTACCGGATACCCGGCCGGAAGCAACCTTAAGCATATTGGCCTCAGCCTGGCGCGACACCTGAACACCTTCAATAGCCATAGAACCTACGGCTTGCCTGACTTTAAAAGCCAATAGTTCTGCGTTGGAATGACTCATGATGCTGCCCTCATCTTTCTCTGCTGGAAATCATAGCCCTATGGGCAGAACAAGAGCAAGGTGTTCAGCCCGCTGAAGAGCGGCATTTCTGCCGCGATGCCCGCCAACGGCGGGCCAATGAACCCTCAACGCAGCATAAACGGGCCTACCGGCCCGAATCGTGACAAAAATGTCACTCCTACACAGCCGCTACGGGGTTTGCCGGCCCAATCGATTAGCCGTTCAAAGTTCGGCGTTAAGGGTTCAGCGAGCAATGTAGGAGCGGCATTTCTGCCGCGATAAAACCGTAGGAGCGGCATTCCTGCCGCGATGCCCGCCAACGGCGGGCCAATATAAACGGCCCTACCGGCCCGAATCGTGACAAAAATGTCACTCCTACACCCCGAGCACGCAGAACGCTCAACCCTTAACGCCCAACGGCAGTGAGCGCAGCGAGCATCAAGCGACTAGCGAACCCTGTCGCCCGCCCCTTTCCCGGTAACCGTCTGCAAAATAAACCGGAAATAGTTCCCCACCGACATCTCGGCAATCATCTTCGCATCGGTCTCCGCCAACAATTTCGGCGTAGACATATCAATCTCATTCACCTGCGCCAGCCCGGTAATACCCGGCCGAACCTTATACACACCCAGCGCATCGCGCTCAGCAATTAACTCATCCTGATTAAACAAATTCGGGCGCGGGCCAACCAAACTCATTTCACCCTTCAGCACATTCCACAACTGCGGCAGCTCATCCAGCTTGGTTTTACGCAAAAAACCACCCATACGGGTAATAGACGCCGTAGAGGCCAGATGGCTGGCCACCGACGCGGTATCCACTTTCATGGTGCGGAACTTAACCAGAGTAAACGGCTTTTTATTCCGCCCTACCCGCTCCTGCCAAAACAACGGCGAACCGGTATCAAACAACCCCAGCACATAAATAACCAACAACACCGGAAAACCAAACACCAGCCCCAATAGGGCAAAGGTAAAGTCAAAAATGCGTAACACGTCATTGTTCCTTATTCATAAAATCGGCCACGGTCGCTTCAATACCCTGGCTTACCGTAAACGGCGGCTCCCATTCCAGCAACGTACGGGCCTTGGAGGAATCCACCTGTAAATCACCCACTAAGCGGTCTACCACCCCCTTCTTACCAGTAACCGCACCCGCCAACTTAAACAACCACACCGGCACCGGCAGCAAACGCGGCGAACGGCCCAGGCACAAGCGAATATAAGTAACCAGATTACGAAGTGAAACATCTTCACCGTCAGACACCAAAAACGTTTCATTCGCAGCCGCCGGATGATCGATACAGCGCACAATCAAATCCACCAAATTACCCACATACACCATGCTGCGCTTGTTATTCACAGCACCGAACGGTAAAGGCAACTTAGTAACCGACAACTTAACCAAGCTCAAAAAGTTGGCCTTAACACCCGGCCCATACACCAGCGGCGGGCGGATAATCACCACCTCTAAGCCGGTTTCCTGCGCCAGCAAGCGCAGTCCTTCTTCGGCTTCGTACTTAGAAACACCGTAAGGATCTTCCGGTTTGGCACCATCAGCCTCAGTAAAGGCGGATAGTCCGGCTGTGCTTTCGCCGTTAACCTTAATAGAGCTGATGTAAACAAACCGCTTAACCCCCGCAGCAACGGCCTGCTTAGCAAAGTTCAGCGTGCCTTCTACGTTTACCTTACGGTATTCCGCCAATGGGTCTGCTACTTCGTCTTTCATGATGTGTGCACGAGCGGCAGAGTGAATGACGACATTAACTTCGTCTAATACTTGGCTGTAGCTTGTATTTTCGTCTAAGTTGCCCACCCCGATAGAATTCGATGGAGAACTCTTAGTAATAGTCCTTACCAAGGGGGTCAGTTGGTGTTTCGTTGCCATCAATTGCTTGACTACCGCCATACCAACAAACCCGGAGGCACCAGTGAGTGCTATCTTAGCCACGAGACATTAACTCCTGATAGATCTCCATGTGTCGTTCGACAACATGCTCAATGGTAAATTCCTCTTCTGCCAGCTTCCTGCCAGCCTTTCCCATCTGTGTACGCTGATCTGGGTTCTCGACCAAATATTGAATGGCATTGGCTAAAGCAACACTATCTTTTGCGGGCACCAGTACACCTGTCTTACCGGGTATAATGGCATCCCTACAGCCTGGCATATCAGTGGTTATAATAGCCCTGCCGCAAGCTGCTGCCTCTACAAGACTTTTTGGCAACCCCTCACCATAATAGGAAGGAAGACACACAATATGAGACCTTGAGTATAGCTCTGCAATATCTTTTCGATACCCCAAAAATGTAACGAGACCTTCCTCCTCCCATAAACGTATATCCTCCTCTGTTATGCTTGAAGGATTACCTGGGTCTGGAGAGCCAATTAACTGCATACTTACAGCTACGTTTCGTTGCTTTAACAACCGTGCTGCATCAACAAATTCACAGACACCTTTTTCTTTAAGTAACCTAGCAGCCATCGAAACAGTAACAACTGACTCCGCTCTAGGCTCTACAGTAAAATCATATTCCTTTAGGGAGACCCCAGAGCCACGAATTAAACGAGCTTTACTTTCCTTTACTGCTTTGGCCGATAGTAGCTTTCTTTTATCGTCTTCATTTTGAAATATGACCGTCAGGTTCTTATGGTTTAAAGCAGTTCGATATAATGCTTTAACCAACCACAATCGAACCAAATCTGCCCAATTGGAGGCTGAAAAAACGGAACCTAAACCAGAAATTGCAGCGACAACAGATTTGACTCTTATCAACCGTCCCACAATCCCACCATATAACACTGGCTTGATAGTCACCAAATGCAATAAATCAGGACGAATTTTAAGCAACAACATTAAAAGTCGATAGAGTATAATAAATTCATAAAAAGGGTTTTGACCACTCCGGGAAAAAGCTAAATGATGATAAGTCAGTCCATTTTCTGATATTAGATCTTCAGAACTAATATTGGCCACAACATGAACTTCACAACCTTTTTTACCTGCTTCAATAGCAAGTGGCAGGCGATGTGAGTTAAAGAACTCTAAGGTATTAACCACATATACAATTTTATTCATCTATTATTATCCAACCATGCCTGGAACATCAGAATATTCCACAACAATCCTTGGTTATTAGCTTTACCGGAAAGATGATCAGCCCAAGCATTTCTGATTGGTTCATGATAAAAATAACCGTCGGCTTCGAGGCGTGAAACAGATAGAAGTTCTTCAGCCCACTCCCTTAGAGGGCCTCTAAGCCAACTATCCAGAGGTAAACTAAATCCTGCTTTTGGGCGTTCCATTATCTCACGAGGTACCCTCTTGTATAATATCTCCCTCAGCAACCATTTCCCTTTGCCATCTCTTACCTTGTACTCGACCGGCATCCTCCAAGCTAACTCGACCATCTGATGATCCAACATTGGCACTCTGGTTTCTAAACTATTAGCCATTGCAGCCCTATCGACTTTAACGAGAATATCATCTGACAAATAAGTTTTCTGGTCTGTTAACATCATTGAATTCTCGACACAATCTAAATCATGCCATGAACTAATCGGATTAAATGATCTTGATAAATTAATAACAATATCCGCGGGATTATTCCAACAACTGGTTAAACTAGAATAAAAACCTTCTCCTGAGTCTAAAGAGAGTACATCAGAAAATTTATAAATCTTTTCTCCGGCCATCGATACTTTTAAGCGTTCTGGAAGTACTGGCCTCAACGTGTCAAACAATTGATTCCACCGAGAAGCTGGTAACGATTTTGCTGTAAAAGATATAAACTGTCTTAAGAATAGAGGAGTTTTCTGCATGGGTTTCCAAACATTCATTGCAGCGAGGTAACGATTGTAGCCGCAAAAAAGTTCATCACCTCCATCCCCACTTAAGGCTACCGTTAAATCTGATTTAGCCAATTTACTAACTAGATACGTGGGGATCTGAGAGCTATCTGCAAATGGTTCACAGTAGATCTCTGGTAGGCTAGGGATAATTGCTAACGCATCATTAGCGTTTAAGTACAGCTCGGTATGATCCGTTCCTAAATGCTTAGATACTGCTTTTGCATGGTGAGCTTCATTATATCCTTTTTCTTCAAAACCGATGGTATATGTACTTACAGGTTTACTTGAAAGCTCTTGCATCAGCGCAACCACTGTTGAGCTGTCTATCCCGCCACTTAGAAATGCGCCGAGTGGAACATCAGAAAGCAGCTGACCTTTAATACTACTCATTAATTGAGACTCTACTGCATTAACAGCATCTAACGGACTACCTTCAAAAAGGTTGTCAATCCCATTCTGAGCAGCGGCCTCAAGACTCCAATATGATCTAACGTCAACTTCATCGATATTCTTTTGATTTTTAGATATCGTTACATAACTACCAGCAGGTAATTTTTGGATGCCTTCGTATATGCTGTAAGGGGATGGTACATACGAATACTTTAAATATAGCGCTAAAGCTTCTTGGTTAATTTGAGGTTGATATTTCGGGTAAGATCTTAAAGCTTTAAGTTCGGATCCAAATAAGAAAGTTTTTCCAGCCCAACCCCAGTATAAAGGTTTTTCACCCATACGATCTCTCGCTAGAGTGAGTTGCTCTTCATTAATATCCCAAACGGCAAAAGCGTACATACCCTTAAGGTGCTCAAGCGTCTTTTGAATTCCCCATGCAGATATACAATTTACTAATGTCTCAGTATCAGATGTCCCTTTCCATTCTATACCAATATTTTTTAGCATAGTCCGCAAAGTTACATGGTTATAGATTTCTCCATTAAAAACAATTACATACCTACCACAGAATGACGTCATAGGCTGGGTACCCGAGGGCGTCAAATCCTGGATCGCTAAACGGGCATGCCCCAACACCACTTTGCCCCTTCCACATTTCCAAATTCCTTGACTATCAGGTCCCCTGTTTGAGATTCGGCCAAGCGCAATATCAATGGTACTCCATTCCCCGAGCGCTCCAACTATTCCACACAAAGCTACACACCTCCCTTCTTTTCATTCAAAAATGCGAACATGAAAATTGACAATACAAACAACCTGTAATTATCTAAAAATGCTCCTGACATTAACATAATAGCCATGATAACAATAAAAATCATCTGAAACCTGTTAAACCTCTCACAAGCAACCTCTTTAAAAAATCTATATATTAAAAAGAAGTAAAGTAAAGTACCCACCACTCCCCATTTTAGAAGGTAGCTAAAGTATTGATTATCAACTATCGAAAACTCTTGCGATCCTTTAAATGGCCCAACTCCTAAAAGCGGACTATCAGATAACTGATGAAGAGCATGCTGAAACTGCACTAGGCGCCCGTAAAAATTTTGATCTTCTATTAAGCCATAGCGAATCACATCAAAAGCCATATCTACTCTTACCATACCCGTGTAATATTGAGTAAAATGAATCGCCAAAAAAACTGCCAAGATGCTAGCCAACATAAAAGTTACTGCATATATATTATAAGACGCAATCAAAAAACCAACTATTAAAAATGCTCCCCACCCAGTTCTAGAACCAGTCATATATATAGCCACCATATAAAATACGGTAAAAACAACACCTAAGATCGAAGACTTAATGTATGAAACTTGAACAACAAATAGTAATACGAGAAAAAACGCTAAGAAATTAGGGTTCTCAAAAGGCGATGACACCCTAACCCAACTCCCTTCAACTACAGTCTTTGTCTCACCATACAAAAACTTTAGAACGTCCGAGATTAACGGAATATCATATTTATAGCCTAAATATGTTAAAAACACCCAGCCCAATAAAACTACACTTACAATACTAATATTAACAGGGCGCCTAATTTTTTCATTTAGCCCCACCCAGAAAAACAAGCCAAATAGAAGAAATGGCCTAATAAGCTCCATTAAACTAGTCGGCGTCATAACCTCAAAATATGGTGAACAAACGACAGATAGAATTGATGAAAATGATACCAAAAATACCAAAACTAAAGTGGTTTTCTTTAAAATCTTATCCTTAGAAACCAGTAAATACATATAACCTAAAAGGCTGATTCCAATGATGAAAAACCTTTCCAACCACCAGTCCCCCAAGTGACCTGGGAGAAACAAAGCAGCAAAAAAAATAGATATAATCAACGTAATCTATCCCTTAACCTTTGCAAAATCACAAAAATAGGGCTTGGGATCAATAATATAATAGAAAACAGTGCAGCCCAAAGCGGACGCATTTTAAAAACCAATTTAATATACTTGAACGCTTGATTTCTAGCTCCTCCCATACAAAGAAACATCATATAAAGAAACACACTTTTTAACATATACCTATCGAGAAAAGGAGTCCTTGAAACATCTCCTTCGAAATACTTCTTTATATGATATGGAATGTAGCTCTCAAGAGCGCCTATCGATCTATTGTCAGCATCTTTATTCACAAGAACAAGGTTTTTTTTAGATGAACAAACCCCTCCTTCTCTCGCCAACTTTACCCAAGTATATATATCTTCTCCAACCACAACTCCTTCAGGAAACCCTCCTATTTTCTTAAAAGCGGGCTTATAGACGCAAACCGAAGAAGAGCACAGCAAATTCTTCGCTTGCAAATACAACTGCCCGATATCTTCAGACTCAATAAAACCAGTTGAATCTCCTTTCAACATTTCTCTTCCACGATACAACTCACTATATCTAATCGAGTACAGTGCTCGTCCCTTAAAACACTCGATCAATTGCATAAACTCTTTTACAACACCCTGCTTCCATGAATCATCCGCATCTAAAAAGCAAACATAATCACACTCTGAGTTGTCAACTCCTACATTGCGGGCAACAGACACTCCGCTATTTTCCTGCTCAATAATTTTGATTGGTATACTTGTTTTGATATTTCTTACAACCGTTAGGCTGGAATCTGTCGATCCATCATCAACAACAACTATCTCTCTTACAGAAGGATCTTGCATTATGATGGAATCAATCGCAGCCTTAACTGTAGAGCCCTTATTATACAAAGGAACAACAACAGACACTTTCACCTAACTCTCTCCACATACAATTAAGAACCATTATCACTGTCATATTTGGCATGCACCGCCTTTAAACTCTCAACTTTACTTATACTCACGCCGCTAGAAGAAAAGAATCTGGAATAAACTCGTGAAACTACCCATCGAAATTCGTTAAACAATGCACAGCCAAAACTATAAGATGATCTTAAAACGCCATTCATTTTTATGGAGTTAAAAATGGAGTGAAATACTTTTCCTGAGTATTCCGGATAAGTATATAGGCATTTAATATAAAGCCTCCAGTAGTTGGGACCTTTCCCATACTTGGAAATCCGTAAGGCCTCTTCAAGAGAGTAGGCCCAAACAGTATGTGTTGAATAAAACTCTGGAATCATAGGAGACCACTTCAAATTTTTAAAAGCGGATATATGTCCGTTATCCCTTAATTTACCAACATGTTTCTTATTCACGCTCTTTCCTGACGTACTTGGCCCACATGAACCAGGCACGATAATATTCCTGTCAACATATATTGCATTTTTAGACTCTACACAAAGCAAAACTGAACTATATATATCTGGACTAACACCACCAAATAACTCACCGTATTTATTGACGATTCTTTGGTAGATCCCCCTACTAATAATTCCAAGATATGACCTAGGCATCTCTCCCAACCCATGCCCAAGATTATCCATTGCATCCTCTAATACCTCTATAGTATTCAAAGGAGTAATTTTCCCCGTACACTCCAACTCTCGAACAGTAGAGTTAAAATGATCGTCCTTTTCATAACAATCATCCCAGAAGTATTCGCAAGGAAACGAGAACTTTGCGACATCTACATTCTCTTTCTGCATATATTCAACAATTGGAAGCACAGAGGGTAAGACAGTATCGTCGTCACCAATGATAAGTATGTAATTTCCTTCGGAATGAGAAATTGCATAATTGAAGTTTTCCACTGCGTTTGAAACTAGTCCAACAGGCCTTAAAACTTTAATTTCACTATCACTCAACCCTTTATCAGATACATACTCCTTTAGGCCCGACCTCAAACTGCTATCTGATACAATGACCTCAACTTCATCCCTCTTAGATAAACTTTCTAACGCATCAATGGCCCCCATGGCATAGCGTTGCCTTTCATGAGTAGGGATAATTATCGAGAGCAGTAACATTCAAGAATCTCCAAGAATATTTTTGATATAATCAAGTGATTGCAAAACATCTACTACTTCATTTACATCAAGTTGCTGAGTATTATGCGAAGTATAATCATCTATTGCATTTAGTTCTGGTTTTCCCTCGAGAATAAACTTGTCGTAATTTAAATCTCTATTATCTGCAGGGATCCGATAATATCTTCCCATATCCTCAGCCTTGGCCAATTCTTCTCTAGCAACCAGAGTCTCGTATAGTTTTTCCCCATGCCTTGTGCCGATAATCTTAACTGTCGGTTGAGTATTAAATACCTGACCTATAGCTTCAGCAAGAACTCCAACAGAGCAAGCTGGAGCTTTCTGGACAAATATGTCTCCTTGCTTACCATGCTCGAACGCATGCAAGACCAAATCAACAGACTCTTCCAAGGACATTAAGAAACGTGTCATTTTAGGATCTGTTATGGTTAGGGCCTGGCCCGCCAATAGCTTATCTACAAACAAAGGGATTACAGAGCCTCTTGACGCCATTACATTTCCATAACGAGTAGCACAAACAACTGTATTACCTTTTCGAGCAGCTCTAGATTTTGCAATTAGTACTTTCTCAGCCATCGCTTTTGAAATCCCCATTGCATTGATTGGATATACTGCTTTATCAGTACTCAACAAAACCAATCTAGATACATTATTTTCGAACGCTGCATCTATAACGTTTGCAGTCCCATCAACATTTGTTTTCACCGCTTCCATCGGAAAAAACTCACAAGATGGAACTTGTTTTAAAGCAGCAGCATGGAAAACATAGTCAACCCCCTTCATAGCACGATTAATACTTGCGTAATCCCTGACATCTCCGATGTAAAACTCGACTTTTGAGTTATTTAGTCGAATTCTCATATCCTCTTGCTTTTTTTCATCCCTGCTAAAAATCACAATCCTTTCGATATCAGTATCCAAGAATCGCTTAAGAACAGTATTACCAAATGAGCCCGTACCACCGGTGATCATCAAAGTTTTCCCACTAAACATATTTCTGGCTCCAGATTAAATAACCCCCTCGAAGGGTTGTTAATACAAAGGAAGTAGCATGATAAAAAATCACAAGCGCCCCCACCCACATCACTAATTGATAACTGGACAATACTAAAAGACAAATCAGAAAGGCAATTGCAAGTATGGTTGATGCGACTGATTGAAACCTATAATCTTCCGCTGCATTCATAACAGAGAAACCCAAAAATGACAGCATTGCAAGAATGTTCGCGTAGATAAAAAGATCTGAAAAGCTTCTAACATTTTCATTTAAAGTGTCATCCCCCAGCCACACTAATAAAAAAGAGTCGATCAATAAGTTATATCCAACCACGATCAAAAAAGCAGCTCCGAGCAAGCACTTACTAAAAGCAAGCAAAACTTTTTGTAGTCCAGGATAGTCCTTTTTAGAAAAACTTCTAGATATTAAGGGCTGAAAATACTGATGCAAAACAACACCAAATAATGATACAGGCAGCGTGCAGAGAGTCATTGCCAAGAAGTAAGGCGACACAACTTCTGGACTTAGAGATAAGCCCAGTATACTTTTATCAAGTTGCGTAACCGACGCACCAGCAATTCCGGTAAACATTAAGCGGCGAACATTTCCAATTAATTTTGCTCTGACATCTAATTGATTAACATTCAGAACATTTCGATAAAGATTTCTATTCACATTGAAAGCAAAAAAAACTGCCACACTCAGGTGTCCTAACAAGGCAATTTCTACATCCGCACCAATAAACTTCAATGCAAGCAAACCAACAAAGGGCCTCAAAAATGAACTTAGCGCCAATTCAATAGAGGCCCTAACCTTTTGCCCCAAGCCAATCAAATAATATATGTACACATTCTGAGCAACGATAAAAAAAGTCAACATTATCGTTATAATTACCAATTCATAATACTCAGGAAAATATATTAGAGTTAGCGATGAGAGTAACAATACTCCAATATACAACTTCGATAAGAGAGTCATTGACTCCCTAATTAATGTTAAGTGCTTGCTGTCGTCTTCAGTTGCCGCGCTCCTAGAAACTATTGTAGCAAGCCCTCCATCAACCATTACCCCAAAAGCCTGCACCCCTAACAAAATCGCATAGACACCAAAACTTTCACCGCCTAGTATCTCATGATACACAGGCAGGAAAAGAAGTGCAGCCAGAATTCCCGAGAACCTACCTAGCAAAAGAGCTAATATATTTAAAAATGAGGTTGTCATAAGTAATTTTTTTCAAATCTACTTATCACTTCAATAATTTCAATGCAATCCTTACGCGAGATCCAATCTCCAACAGGTAAAGCAATCATTTGACTTTCAATTAATGCTAATGAAGGACACTCCAAAGATTCAAGCGCTTTAAATCCGGAATACTGATCATTTCTCTGATGAAGAGAATTAGCTCCCACACCCGCATTCTTTAAAAACTTTATCAGATCAGTTTTATATGGCGTATAAAGTAAAAAAACCCAGTTATTTGTCCTACAGAAATCAAATTCAATTGGCGTAATAAAATCAAATGACTGACAGGCATAATACAAAAATTCAGCATTCTCCTGCCTTCTAGCAATCCCCCTATCCAGCACTTTGAGACTTTCACTACCTAAATAACAATTAATATTACTCATGACTGAAGAATAGCCTATTTCTGGCACATCATAAGCCTTATGAAATTCTCCATATTCATCTTTAAACATTGCTAAGTCGAGGCCAAACTTCCTTAGCTGTTTTGCCCTTACTGCCTCATTATTATCACGAACAAAAATCCCTCCCCCTTCTCCAGCATTTAGTTGCCTAGAAGCATAGAAAGAAAACACAGCATAATCCCCTATCGATCCAACATGTCTACCATCTGCATAATAAGAACCTAAAGCGCTATTACAATCTTCAATTAATGAAATGCCAAACTCATCACACAGTATTCGCAAGTCATCTAGACCACCATACACATAGCCAGCTATGTGGTAACATATTATCGCTTTCGTTTTATGTGTTATTTTACTTCTCACATCGTTAATATCTAAAAATATGCCATCCATGTTAGCCCAAACGACTTGGGCCCCAAGATTAGCTATTGCAGACGTTGAAGAAAGACAATTGTATGGAGATAAAATTACTTCGCTATCACTATCTACACCAGACAAATGTAGCGCAATACGCATAGACATGCTTACATCTACAGTTGACAAAATACTAAGCCCAGTAAGATCAGAAAGTCCTTTCTCGAATTTGTTGACATAGCTTCCTGATGCAAGCATTCCTGAATTCAGAATGGATTGAAGAGCATCGCTATCTGCATTAAATATCCTCGAGTCAAATAGTCTAAATTTTAAATCATCCATAATTTAGAACCTCGATCATTCTTTCAACATCCTCAGAAGACATCCACCATCCACAGGGAATATGAACCAGCTCTTGGTAAAAACAATCCAATCTTGGCAAACTCACTTGACTTGATTTGAATATTTTATGCAGATGATTAGGGCGATGTAATTTTGAAGCTTGAAATCCGTTTCTTTGCAATCTTTCAATTACTTCTTGAGCATTCTTAGCTCTAATACTATAAAGCCAATATGAAGGCTCTGAACGTGAATCAAACTCGACCTTCCGAATAAGTTCACTATTATTAAAAGTAGAATTTATAATATCTGCATTCTCTACATGCTTAGCGATTCTATTCTCTATATTATCCAACTGAAGCAAGCCAATTGCCGCAGAAACATTTGTCATATTATATTTATAGCCGATACTTTCAATATTGTTCGTTGTTCTATCGGCACCTTTCAACATTCCAAACCATCTAAACTTTTTGAAGTACTCAGAACTATTTTCATTCGTATTAACAACCAGGATACCACCATCAATGGTTGTCATATGCTTTATTGCTTGAAATGAGAAAATTGAATATTCACCATAGCTCCCCACAGGTTTCCCATCCCATTTAGCCCCCAGCGCATGAGCACAGTCTTCAATTAGCTTCAGACCGTAGTCATCAGCAACTTTCCTAATACTTGTTATATTTACGGGATAACCTGCATAGTGTACAACTACAATAGCTTTTGTTTTCGGAGTTATCTTTGCTTTTATACTCTCAGCAGCCAGATTACCAGCATCATCTACATCAGCAAAAATAGGAACACCACCTGCATATAAGATAGAAAGATTTGTTGGCTCAGCTGTCATACTTGTTGTTATAACCTCATCGCCACTCATAACGCCCGAAGCAGTTAACGCAGCATGTAAGCAGGCAGTACCACTGCTCATGGCATAGCAGGAATTATAGTCATATAAACTTTGAAATTTCTTTTCAAATTCATATACTAAATCACCCTCAGCCAATATACCAGAATCAAAGACATCTCCCAATTTTGATAAAAGCATATCTTTTTCCGGCAGTGCAACTTTCATCAATGGTATCATTTTAAATCCTTATAAAAACGAGCTTTATTACCTGATAGGTACTTAACTATATTTTCACCAACTGAATTTATATTCTTATACTTTTTTCCAATCAAACTAAAAGCGCAAACGCCATCTTCACAATTATCGTAATCGCTTTCGTTCAAAAAGAGGACAGCAGAATTGCCTATCGATATACTTTCCATTTCTATGGAATACTCTATATTGTATTCACTACAAAAAGAGGCGACCCAGTCTTTAAGCATATCCCACTTTTCCGATGAAGAAATACTTCGATAAAAGTTCAACTTTTCTTTCACTCTTGCTGGCGAGCCTGCAACCACAACATTACTGGGAATACTTGTCGTAATATTTGAATGTGCTAAACAGATTGTTTTTGTTCCAATATTAACTCCCGAACCGACAGTACAAGTGCCTACGAGCCACGCATCATCATCTATTTGAGAGGGGCTCTTTCCATACAAAATACATCCTTCAATTTGCTCTCCAGCCGCAACATGTGTCCAGATTTGAGAGTACATGCCGACACGAACACCATTGCCAATATTCAAGCCCCCACTCCCATCAATTACACAGTTTTGACCGAACCAGCAATGCTGCCCAATGTTTAGATATTCACCGCAAAGTAGTAAAGAGTAGTCGTGAATAGTTGTCCAATCACCTATGCGAACCTGACCTGACGATACTATGATTTTAACGCCTTTTCCTATTGTTACATAATCGCCGATGACTAATGTTGCGCCACTTTCAACACTAAAAATAGCAGAGCTTGAAACATTGGCCTTCTCAGAAATATTTATATTATTTTGATTCATAACAATTCCTAGTCGCTGCCAAACAAATCACGGGTGTATACCTTATTCGCGACATCGTCCAACTCAGTTGAAGGTCGATTAGCAACGATAACATCGGTAACTTTCTTAAATTCATCTAAATCAGTGATTACCCTAGAATGAAAAAACTCTTCTTCTACCAACACTGGTTCATACACAACGACGTCGATTCCCTTCGCTTTAATGCGCTTCATAACCCCCTGGATAGCAGAGGCGCGGAAGTTGTCTGAACCGGTTTTCATTACCAAACGGTAAATGCCAACTACGCTCGGGTTGCGACGCAGAATGGAGTCGGCAACAAAGTCTTTACGGGTGGTATTAGAATCTACAATCGCACGGATAATGTTATTCGGTACGTCATTGAAGTTAGCAAGTAGTTGCTTGGTGTCTTTTGGCAGACAGTAGCCGCCATAGCCAAAGCTTGGATTGTTGTAGTGACTACCAATGCGGGGATCCAAGCCAACCCCCTGAATGATTTGCTTCGCATCCAGACCATGCGTCTCAGCGTAGGTGTCAAGCTCATTAAAGTAAGCAACCCGCAATGCCAGATAGGTATTGGAGAACAATTTTACTGCTTCTGCTTCGGTACTGTCGGTAAACAGTACTGGAATATCCTGTTTAATAGCACCCTGCTTCAACAGATTAGCAAAGGTTTCCGCACGCGGGCTTTGCTCACCAACAATAATCCGTGACGGGTACAAGTTATCGTACAGTGCCTTGCCTTCGCGCAGAAACTCCGGAGAGAAGATCAGATTTTCACAATCTAATTCTTCTTTGAGGCGCTTGGTGTAACCTACCGGGATTGTAGATTTAACAACCATAACTGCATCAGGATTAATCGCCATTACATCTTTAATAACCGATTCAACGCTTTTGGTATTAAAGTAGTTAGTTTGAGGGTCGTAATCGGTCGGCGTGGCAATTATTACAAACTCCGCCCCTGCGTAGGCTTCTTCTTTATCCAGTGTTGCACGGAAGTTGAGTTGTTTGTTCTGCAGAAAATCTTCGATCTCAGCATCGACTATGGGAGATTGCTTGTTGTTAAGCATCTCAACTTTTTCGGCAATAATATCAACGGCAACCACTTCGTTGTGTTGTGCCAGTAACATGGCATTGGAAAGACCGACGTAACCGGTTCCGGCAATGGCGATTTTCATGTTGATTCCTCATGGTCGCAGCAAAGATGCTGCTCCGGCAATTTATCGCGGCAAAATGCCGCTCCTACG
>NZ_JAJAEL010000037.1:148299-152751 GCF_020447205.1 Thalassolituus alkanivorans | reverse complement strand
TTCGCGGGCATGGCCCGCTCCTACGATCTATTACGGCAGGCATGGTCCGCCTGCGATTTATCGCGGCAAAATGCCGCTCCTACGATTTGTTTCAGCAGGCATGGTCCGCTTTTGCGATTTATCGCGGCAAAATGCCGCTCCTACGATTTATTTCAGCGGTTCGCGGGCATGGCCCGCTCCTATAATCTATTGCGACTAATTACAGACTTTTAACCCACTCACTGAAGGCTTTGCCCTCTTTTTCATGACGCATGCTGTATTCGACAAAAGCCTTCATATAGCCCAGCTTGCCGCCACAATCATGGGATTTACCGGTCATGTAGAACGCATTAACAGCATCCTGCTTCATCAGGGTAAAAATCGCATCGGTCAGCTGGATTTCATCCCCGGCACCAGGAGCTGTGTGCTCAAGAATTTCCCATATACTAGCTGGCAATACATAACGGCCAACAACAGCAAGATTGGATGGCGCTTCTTTAACCGCCGGTTTTTCAACAATGGTCGAAATCGGAGCGCTTTCGCCGGGTTTAAGTTCAGCCCCTGAAATATCGACGATGCCGTATTTGTCCACGTCCTGCTGAGCAACCGCTTCTACCAGAATCTGGCTCGCGCCTGTTGTTTCATATTCACGGATCATTGCCGCGAGATTTTCCTTTTCCAGATCAGCACTGGCATCATCAATCAGCACGTCCGGTAGCACCACGACAAAAGGCGCGTCACCCACCAGTGGTTTGGCGCAGAGCACCGCATGGCCGAGCCCTTTAGCCTGTCCCTGACGAATATGCATAATGGTTACTCCTCTCGGAGTAATAGAACGCACTTCATCCAGCAGCTGACGCTTAACACGGGCTTCCAGTGTCGACTCCAGTTCAAAGGAGGTATCAAAGTGGTTTTCAATCGCATTCTTTGAAGAGTGAGTTACCAGAATAATCTCGGTAATACCCGCAGCTGCACATTCATTAACCACATATTGAATCAGCGGCTTATCAGCCAATGTCAGCATTTCTTTAGGAATGGCTTTGCTGGCAGGGAGCATGCGGGTGCCAAGACCGGCAACGGGAATTACAGCTTTAGTGACCTTTGTCATAATAAATCGGGATTACCCACTCCTGGTTTAAATAAATAGTGCCTGGCGATTCAGCATACCGGATCAGCAGGAAAAGCTTATCCCGCCAGCATTCAGACACGCTGCCGCCCGAGGGTTATTCGCGAATAGTCCCTGATATCGCATCATTACTCTTAATTTTCATTCGGCCAATTTTTCAGGCCTGCAGCAGTTCGCTCAATTCCACAATCAATTCGCTCTGCTGACCCAGCAGAGAAAGTAAAATAACGGCTCTTTCTGCACCATCATATTCCTGAAAGATGGCTTCATAATGTTTAAAAGGGCCACTGTGCAGCGTGACTTTCTGGCCCTTTTTATACAGGGCGTCATTTTCGTTGCAAAGACTGCGTCGCTGCAAGTCATTAACCAGTAAAGTGCTGACAACGGCTGGCTGTGTGCCAAAATACAATAAGCCCCGCGCTCCAAGCGTGGAGCGAATCTTACTCAACAAGGGATCAGCAGGGCCAGATTGTAAAAAGAGATATCCGGGAAACAAAGGCTCAGCGCGAAGTGTGCGCTTACCCTTGGTAATATGCTCACGCTGGAAAAGAGGCAGAAAAGCGCTGGCACCTTGCTGCTCAAGATGTTCCAGTGCACGCTGTTCCTGACGGGGCTTGGTCAGAACAACATACCATTGTGTTGATACATCCATGTTGTTCAAGAAGCCTCAGTCAAGACCTGCCAGTATCTGCTCACAAGCCAGAGCAGGATCCGCAGCCTGGGTAATTGGCCGACCGATAACCATATAGTTAACCCCAGCAAGTTGCGCCTGGCGCGGCGTCAGCACCCGGCGCTGATCGCCCTGCTCTGCCCCCTCTGGACGAATACCTGGCGTGACCGTCAGAAATTCCGGACCACAGGCTGCGCGGATAAGAGCAACCTCCTGCGCAGAACAGACAACACCATCAAGCCCGGACTGCTCCGTTAATTTTGCCAGTCGTTCAACCTGCTCCTGAGGATCGATATCCAACCCGATATCAGCCAGGTCTGCACGCTCCATCGACGTCAGCACGGTAACGCCAATCAGCAGAGGCTTATGCGATTTTTTTTCGATCTCATTGCGGGCGGCTTCCATCATACGCCGGCCACCGGAAGCATGAACATTCACCATCCATACACCGAGTTCCGCAGCAGCACCGACCGCTTTTGCGCAGGTATTGGGAATGTCGTGAAATTTGAGATCAAGAAACACGTCAAAACCGAGGCCGTGAAGCGATTCAACAACTGCCGGGCCCGCTGCAGTAAAGAGTTCCTTACCAACCTTAACCCGGCACTGGGCAGGATCCAGCAGGCCTGCCATAGCCAAAGCCTGCTTCTGATCGGGATAATCCAGCGCAACCACAACAGGAGAACTGACAGTACAGGAAGAGCCTGTATTTTCAGCAGAAAAAGATTGCTTATTCATAAATCGAGCTTCGCTTTTGGCAACTGCGGCACAAAAGAATTAATGGTCGACCAATCCTTACAACTAGGACAGCGCCAGTGAAATTCCTTGGCCTTAAAACCACAATTTTTACAAACGAACTTAGGCTCGTTTTCAACAATGCGGCGCAGAATATCATACACAACCAGCAACTGCGACTTGTCGAGCTGCTGCCTGTGACGCACAACCAATTCAACCAGGGCAAAAAAACCCAGATTCGATGGTTGCTCCGCCAACTCCGAGAGTAATGTCGTCATTGCCCGGCTGATGCCCTGAACTTCTACATCACACTCAGCCCGGGCGACCAAAGCTGGTACATACTGTGTTGCCTGCCACTGCCTTGCCAGATGAGCAACCAAGCCAGAACCATCATCAACCTGGCGGAAAGACTCAACCATTCTTTCCAGCACAGTAACAATTGCCTGACTATCTACATCGACAGCCTTTAAATAACAGCGAATTGCTTCCCGCGGTTCTTTCTGGCCATAAGCCATATCACCCTGAACAACAAATGCACGCGCACAGCGATTGTCTATTTTAAGCGCCTGACGACACAACTGCTGAGTTTCGAGAAAGTCGCCACGGGCAGACGCATCTTCTGCCAGCTCGCACACAGCATGGGCAATACGTTTATCCAGCGAGGCGTTGCCTGCCAGTTTTTTGTCCCGATAAAGATCAAAAATCCGCTGCCACTCACCCTCTTCTTCATACAGTTCAACCAGATAACGCGACGCCTGCTCCTGCACACGGCCACGCGCACCCAGCAATTCAACAAACAACCGCTCAGCCCGATCCAGCAAGCCGGCATAGGAGTAATCAATAGCCAGCTCCAGTTCGAGCAACATCTGCGTATTACGCGCAAGATCGGTACGGGCGAAGAGCGCCTGATGCAGATGAATTGACCGGTCAACCTCTCCTTTCTCACGTAACGAGCGGCCAAGCTTAAGAAACAGGTCGATAGCATCATCATCAAGCTGAGGAATATTTAAAAGCCGCTCAAGCGAAGCATCATTGGCTTCTGCAAGCAAAAACTCGACACTGGGAATCCAGTCAGGGGGAGAATCTTTTTTAACCTGGCGGGCAAAGCGATAACCCAGGGTCCAGCCGATGGCAACACCCAGCATCAGCAGCACATAAACCAGTGCAGAATCCATCATAGGTGCCTACGGCAGTTTATTCAGGCGTTGTTTGGTGTCAGCAAGCTCTTTTCGTAACTGTCGTAACTGCAGCTTCTGACGGGCATTAATCACCACGCCACTGATAAGTCCTGCAATTGTTCCTAATAACAGCACAAGCCCCAACCACAGGGATACCGGTAAAGTAACGGGCGCTCCCAGCAGAAAATTTAACTCAACCAGCAGGCTGTTTTGTGCAGCAAACGCCAGCGTATAGGCCAGTACGACAACAAAAAGTACAACACTCAGGCCTACTTTCAGCGTTTTCATAGCATCGACTCCATATACCGGGACATTTACTCGTCTTCCGGGCTGTCATTCACCTGGTCACGCAGCTCTTTGCCGGGCTTGAAGTGAGGAACAAACTTACCTTTGAGATCGACGGTCTCACCGGTTTTGGGATTACGCCCCATACGCGGCGCACGGTAATGCAGCGAAAAACTGCCGAAACCACGAATCTCAATGCGCTCACCTGATGACAGCGTTTGCGACATATGATCCAGCAAGGTCTTAACCGCAAGCTCGACATCTTTCGATGACAACTGTGGCTGGCGGCTGACGATTTTTTCTATCAGTTCAGATTTTGTCATGTCTTTTCCCTCCTTGAGAACGAAGCATGGCAATAAACCTAGCCAAATCATGCAGTTAGCTCAACCCTTTTGCAAGTGTTGATTGTTTGTACAACACTTTCCGCGTCCTTTTGACCAAAATCTGTAACAAACAGGGATAAAGCAGCCAATATCCGCGCT
>NZ_JAJAEL010000037.1:104694-148050 GCF_020447205.1 Thalassolituus alkanivorans | reverse complement strand
GTGCCGGCCATGGATGGCCAGACATCAAAGCTTTGTCAGGAACAAAGCTTAACGCACGCAGTGCGGCCCGCAGGGTGGGCGCCACGGACGGTGCCCATAAAAAAACCCGCCGAAGCGGGTTTTTTCAGATCAGCTTAATTCAGCAAGACTTAGTCTTTCTGGTTCAGCTGCTCTTTGATCAGGTCACCAATAGTGGTAGGACCAGTCATTTCGGCATCAGCCTTAGCACGCTGTTCTTTCAGAGCCGCTTTGTCTTCTGCGCTGTCTTTTGCTTTAACAGACAGGCTGATAGCGCGGTTCTTACGGTCAACGGCAGTGATCACAGCTTCAACCGCGTCACCTTCGTTCAGCACGTTACGGGCATCTTCTACCTTGTCGCGGCTGATGTCAGAGGCTTTCAGAGTGCCTTCAACGCCAGGAGCGATTTCAATGATAGCGGCTTTAGCGTCTACAGAGATCACTTTACCGGTGATCAGAGTGCCCTTGTCGTTTTCAGCAACGTACTCAGAGAACGGATCGCTTTCCAGTTGCTTAACGCCCAGAGAGATACGCTCACGCTCAGGATCGATAGACAGGATCACAGTTTCCAGTTCGTCGCCTTTCTTGTAGTTACGAACGGCTTCTTCGCCGCTGTCGTTCCAGGAAATGTCAGACAGGTGAACCAGACCGTCGATGCCGCCATCCAGACCGATAAAGATACCGAAGTCAGTGATGGACTTGATCTTACCGGAGATCTTGTCGCCTTTGTTGAACTTGGTACCGAACTCTTCCCATGGGTTCATGGTGCACTGCTTGATACCCAGGGAGATACGACGACGTTCTTCGTCGATGTCCAGAACCATAACTTCGATTTCGTCGCCAACCTGAACCACTTTGCTTGGGTGGATGTTTTTGTTGGTCCAATCCATTTCGGATACGTGAACCAGACCTTCAACACCCTCTTCCAGCTCAGCGAAACAGCCGTAGTCAGTCAGGTTAGTTACGCGTGCTTTAACACGGGCGTGCTCTGGGTAACGCTCGTTGATGTTCACCCATGGATCATCACCCAGCTGCTTCAGACCCAGAGAAACGCGGTTGCGCTCACGGTCGAACTTCAGCACTTTAACGTCGATTTCATCGCCAACAGCAACGATTTCGCTTGGGTGCTTGATGCGCTTCCACGCCATGTCAGTGATGTGCAGCAGGCCGTCAACACCGCCCAGATCTACGAAAGCACCGTAGTCGGTCAGGTTCTTAACGATACCTTTAACAGACTGACCTTCCTGCAGGTTAGCCAGCAGTTCTTCGCGTTCCTGGCTGTTAGCAGCTTCCAGAACGGCACGACGGGATACAACTACGTTGTTACGCTTGGCATCCAGCTTGATAACTTTGAATTCCAGCTCTTTGCCTTCCAGGTGCAGAGTGTCGCGTACCGGACGTACGTCAACCAGAGAACCTGGCAGGAAGGCACGGATGTTCTTCAGATCAACAGTGAAGCCGCCTTTGACTTTACCATTGATGATACCCATAACCATTTCGTCAGCTTCGAAGGCTTTTTCCAGCTCAATCCAGCTTTCTGCGCGTTTCGCTTTTTCACGAGACAGGCGGGTTTCACCGAAACCATCTTCAACGGCTTCCAGGGATACCTGAGTGGTGTCGCCGATAGCAACTTCCAGCTCGCCTTTTTCATTCAGGAACTGGCTGCGTGGGATAACAGCTTCAGATTTCAGGCCAGAGTTAACGGTAACCCAATCGCTGTCGATATCGACAACAGTACCGGTAACGATGGAACCTGGCTGCATGTCCAGTTCTTTAAGGGATTCTTCAAATAATTCTGCAAAGCTTTCGCTCATGCTCATGAGTATGTACCTATCTCGTTAAGGCGCGCTTCCGTGGGGTAATTAATGGAAGACAACGCGTACCAAATGGCCAGACATTCGGGGTTAGTCAAACATAAAAACCTGTGCGTTTTCTCATTTTCCCGCCGCGGGGACAGAGCCGGCTAACGCACCGGTTTCATCTCAGATCAGTCCAGTAGTACGGACAAGATTCATTACCTGATCGCATACTTCCTCAATGCTCATTGAGGTGCTGTCGATCAGTACAGCATCTTGCGCGGGCTTCAATGGGGCGACAGAACGGTTGCTGTCACGCTCATCGCGAGCTCGGATGTCTTCGATAAGGGCGGGTAAACTAGCACTAAATCCCTTTTCAAGCAACTGCTTGTAACGGCGCTGGCCACGTTCTTCGGCACTGGCGGTGAGGAATACCTTGACCGGTGCATCCGGAAAAACCACCGTGCCCATATCGCGGCCATCGGCAATGACACCCGGTGCGGTGCGGAAATCACGCTGGCGCTGCAGTAATGCATCCCGCACCGCCGGTAATGCCGCGACCTGGGAAGCCAGACTGCCGACTTCTTCGGTTCGGATTGAATCGGTTACGTCATCCCCTTCCAGGATAACCCGCACGCCGACAGGGGTCGGTTCAAAACGCACATCCAGACTAGCGGCGACCGCAGCAACCGCCGTTTCATCATCCAGTTCCAGACCTTTGCGGCTCGCGGCCAGACCGGTAATACGGTACAGCGCACCGCTGTCGAG
This sequence comes from Thalassolituus alkanivorans, assembly GCF_020447205.1. Taxonomy (GTDB): domain Bacteria; phylum Pseudomonadota; class Gammaproteobacteria; order Pseudomonadales; family Oceanobacteraceae; genus Venatoribacter; species Venatoribacter alkanivorans. Next base: position 145,468 of record NZ_JAJAEL010000037.1, on the reverse strand, counting down.
CAGCTGCCAGTTCAGCACCTGCGCCAGACGGGCACACACGGTGCCTTTGCCGGCACCGGACGGGCCATCGATTGTAATTACAGGGGCGGCGGACAGGTTCATCAAAACTCCTTTATTCGGCAGCAGGCTTGCTGATCATATCCAGTTGCAGACCGGCATTATTGGCCAGGCCGACAAAATCCGGGAATGAGGTTGCTACGTTGGCGCAGTCAAGAACGATGATCGGCTCGGCGGCACGTAAGGAAGCAATGGCAAAACTCATGGCGATACGGTGATCGTGATGAGTAACAATTTCGCCACCACCAAAACGGCCGGTTGCTCCCATTCCTTGGATGACAGCCCCGTCTTCGGTGCCTTTGGCATCCACACCCAGAGTGATCAGACCATCGACCATGGCCTGAATACGGTCACTTTCTTTTACCCGCAATTCTTCTGCACCGGTCAGAACGGTTTCGCCTTCGGCACAGGCGGCGGCAATAAACAGCGCCGGGAATTCATCGATGGCCAGCGGCACCTGATCTTCCGGAATATGAATACCTTTTAACTGTGCGCTGCGGATACGGATATCCGCCACTGGCTCACCACCCACTTCGCGCTCGTTCAACACCTCAATATTGCCGCCCATGGCGCGCAGGATATTGATTACACCAATACGGGTCGGGTTAATGCCCACGTGTTCGAGGGTGATATCGGAACCTTCGGCAATGCTCGCGGCAACCATAAAGAAGGCTGCCGATGAGATATCCGCCGGCACGTCAATGCTGGTTGCGGTCAGTTTGCCGCCGGACTGCAGCGTCACCGTGCTGCCATCAACCTTTACGTCATAGCCAAAGCCTTTCAGCATACGCTCGGTATGATCGCGGGTTGGTGCAGGTTCAGTCACCGAGGTTTCGCCTTCGGCGTACAGACCGGCCAGCAGTACACAGCTTTTTACCTGGGCACTGGCCATCGGCAGATCGTAGTGAATGCCTTTCAGTTTACCGGCACCGAATACTTTGATTGGCGGACGACCGGCTTCGGCGGTTTCCACCACTGCACCCATCAGCCTCAGTGGATCAGCTACACGGCCCATCGGACGCTTGGACAGCGACTCATCGCCACTCATTTCCACATCAAAATTCTGACCGGCCATTAAGCCTGCAAGCAGACGCATTGAGGTACCTGAATTACCCAGATACAGCGCATTCGGTGGTGGCTGCAGACCGTGCAGACCAACACCATGAATGGTTACCCGGCCACGGTGCGGACCTTCGATCACCACGCCCATATCACGGAATGCCTGCAGCGTTGCCAGGCTGTCTTCCCCTTCAAGGAAGCCACTGACTTCGGTCGTGCCTTCCGCCAGCGAGCCCAACATGATGGAACGGTGGGAAATGGATTTATCTCCGGGAACACGGAAACTGCCGCTCAGCGAACCGGCAGGTGATGCGATATAGGTAACAGATGCGGTTTTCATAGGTTCAACGTAGGCCCTGCGGGCGAGTATTTTAGAAAAATGGTCGCGCGCCACTTTAGCACGGGTCAGCACCCCCATCACCGTGGTGGTGTCTTCCTGCTCGATCGCGCTGCGTAAAAAATTCAGATCGTGCTGAAACAGGTCCAGCGTTTTCAGAATCTGCTCTTTATTGGCGGAAAAAATATCGCGCCACATCACCGGGCTGCTGGCGGCGATACGGGTAAAATCGCGGAAGCCGCCGGCGGCATAGTTAAAGATTTCTTTGTTTTCGTGGCTGTTGGCCAGGGTATCGACCAGCGAATAGGCCAGAAGATGCGGCAGATGACTGGTCGCGGCCAGCACTTCATCGTGATGACTGACCGCCATATCCTCAACATCCGCACCCACGGCCTGCCAGGCAGCACGCACCAGACGCAAAGCCGCCTGGTCGGTGTGCGGCTGCGGAGTGATAATGACTTTATGGCGCACATACAGATTTTCATCGGCGGCGCTCACCCCGCTGCGCTCAGAACCGGCAATCGGATGACCCAGCACAAAGCGGCCGAAGCCAGCACCAAATACCGCCTCGACATCACCGGCCACAGAGCCTTTCACCGAGCCAACATCGGTCAGCACAGTAGCGTCACCAATGGCTGCGGCAATATCCTGCAGCACCTGACGCACGGCCAGAATCGGCACCGAAATAATCACCAGATCCGCGGCGCGCACCACCTCGGTGATATCGCTGCTGAATTCATCAATCAGGCCAACGTCCAGCGCCTGCTGCATCGAATCCAGATTGCGGTCGAAACCGGCAACCTGACCCACACAGCCGCGCACGCGCAAGCCTTTCACCCAGGAACAGCCGATCAGACCGAGGCCGATAACGGCAACCCGGGGAATAAACAACGTCGCTTTTCTGCTCAAGACAACACCGCGGTCAAAGCACTGATAAAGGTGGCATTTTCGGCCTGGGTTCCAATAGAAACGCGCAGATATTGCGGCATCTCGTAGTTAGCCACCGGGCGCACAATCACCCCTTTTGCCAGCAGCTGATTGTACACATCCATCGCGCCCATAGCGTCCGGCACACGGAAGGCAATAAAGTTACCAACCGATGGAATAAAACTCAGGCCCAGCGCATCAAACGCTGCGGTCAGTTGCTGCATACCGGCCTTATTCGCCGCCACACTCTGTGCCACATAATCGTCATCAGACAACGCCGCCGCTGCGGCCGCCAGCGCAAAGGAATCAACGTTAAACGGCGGACGTACACGGTTGAGCAAGTCGGCAATCTGCGGGCTGGAAATACCATAACCCACGCGCAACGACGCCAGACCATAGGCCTTGGAGAAGGTACGGGTAATAACCAGATTCGGATAACGGCTCAGCAGCTGAATACCATCGGGATACTCGGCTTCATCGACGTATTCAAAATAGGCTTCGTCGAGCAGCACCAGCACGCGCTCCGGCACGTTATCGAGGAACGCCGTCAGTTCGTCTTTTGTCAGCCAGGTGCCGGTCGGGTTATTCGGATTGGTAATAAATACGATGCGGGTTTTATCACCGATCAGTGCCAGCATAGCGTCGAGGTCGTGGCCGAAATCTTTCGCCGGTGCCGCCAGAGTACGGGCGCCAACCATGCGTGCGACCAGCTCATAAATGGCAAAGGCGTGCTGTGACACCACGATCTCATCGCCGTCATTGACAAAAACACGGGTAATAAAATCGAGAATATCGCTGGAGCCGTTGCCCAGAGTAATCTGCTCTGGCGCAACCTGATAAGCATCGCTGCTCAGTGTATTGCACAGGGCTTTTTTCAGCTCAAAACCGGCGCCGTCAGGGTAGCGGGTAAGATCCGCCAGTTCCGTCTGAATGGCCGCCAGCGCTTTCGGGCTTGGGCCCATTGGGTTTTCGTTACTGGCGAGCTTAACAATGTCGGCTTCTTTCAGGCCGAGCTCGCGCGCCAGTTCATCAATAGGTTTACCCGGCTGATAGGGCATCAGGCCACGAACGCCTTCCACTGCCAGCTGCTGAAAATCGACTGCCATAATGCCTGCCTTACAATGCGTTAATAGGGAAGAAAAGCCGGCTTACAGCACGGCTTTCGGATAGGAGCCCAGCCATTTGAAATCCAGCGCGACATCGCGCAGATCATCAATTAACGGCGCAATGCTTGCGTCGTGGCGGTGACCTTCAAAATCGATAAAAAATACGTAATTCCAGGTACCGCTGCGCGCCGGACGGGTTTCAATCCGGGTCAGGCTGATACCGGCCTTATGAAACGGTTCCAGTACCTGATACAGCGCACCGGGCTGGTTGCGGCTGGATACCAGTACCGAGGTTTTATCATCGCCGCTCGGCGTGGTTGCCTGACGACCAATAATCAGGAAACGCGTGGTGTTATCCGGGCGGTCTTCAATATTGGCTGCCTGAATCCGGAGCTGATACAACTCCGCCGCCGCTTCACTGGCGATAGCCGCCGCATTGGCTTCTTTGCTGGCGCGACGTGCCGCTTCGGCATTGGAGCTGACGGCAATGCGCTCAACATTAGGGTAATTCTGATCCAGCCAGCGGCGGCACTGCCCCAGTGACTGGGCGTGGGAATAAATACGTTCTACCGGCTCAGCATCGGCTTTCACCAACAGGTGATGATGAATGCGCAGCGTTACTTCGCCACAGATCTGCAGATTGGAATCAAAGAAGCTGTCGAGGGTATGGGTTACCACGCCCTCGGTGGAATTTTCCACCGGCACCACACCGTAATTGGCGGCGCCGCTTTCCACTTCGCGGAATACATCGGCAATCGACACCTGACCGCGGCACTGCACCGCATGGCCAAAATGTTTTACCGCCGCCTGCTGGGTGAAGGTCCCTTCCGGCCCTAAATAGGCCACCTGCAGCGGCTCTTCCAGCGCCAGACACTGCGACATGATTTCGCGGAACAGTCGCGCCATGGCCTCATCCGGCAACGGCCCCTGATTACGCTCCATCACTTTACGCAGCACCTGAGCTTCACGCTCAGGCCGGTAAAACACCACAAGCTCGCCGGGCGATGCGTATTTCTGCTTAACCTCTGCCACCTGCTGAGCGCAGTGGGCGCGCTGGTTAATCAGGTCCTGAATCTGCTGATCCAGTGAATCAATCTGCTGACGCAGCTGATCCAGCTCTTGTGCTTCGCTCATAGTGTTCTGCCGTTTTCTGTCTGTTTAGCCATGATCTGCAAGCCAGCGTCGCTTAACCGTGACGCTTGGCGAAATCACCCATAAAGCCGATCAGGGCATCAACCGCCTGCTCCGATACGGCGTTATAAATAGAGGCGCGCATACCACCGACGCTGCGGTGACCGGCCAGATTCAGCAGACCAGCCGCTTCGCTTTCCGCCAGGAAGGTTTTATCCAGCGCAGCATCGGCCAGGGTGAATGGCACGTTCATGATGGAGCGGTTATTTTTGACCACAGGGTTAGCGTAGAAGCCGCTGTTATCGATGTAATCATACAGCCTGGCTGCTTTGCGGTTATTCACCACACTAATAGCCTCAACACCGCCCTGAGCTTTCAGCCACTGGAACACCAGACCAGCCAGATACCAGCTGTAAGTCGGAGGGGTGTTGTACATAGAATCGTTATCCGCACACACCTTGTAATCAAACATGGTTGGCGTACCCGGCAGAGTGTCACCCAGCAGATCTTCACGTACGATCACCACACACAGACCGGCAGGGCCAATGTTTTTTTGGGCACCGGCGTAAATCAGACCGAATTTCGATACATCAATCGGCTCGGACAAAATAGCAGACGAGTAATCCGCTACCAGTACTTTGTCACCGACGTCCGGAATGTAATCGAATTTAACGCCACCAATGGTTTCGTTCGGGCAGTAATGAACGTAAGCTGCATCAGGGCTCAGATTCAGTTCGTGCTGAGCCGGAACGGAGGTGAAATTATTGCCTTCGGTGGTCGCGGCAATGTGTACATCAGCGTAGCGTTTGGCTTCGCCAACGGCTTTTTTCGACCACTGACCGGTAACAATATAGTCGGCCTTTTTACCGCCACGCAGCAGGTTCATCGGCACCATGCTGAACTGACTGTGCGCCCCGCCCTGCATAAACAAAACTTTGTAATTCGCAGGAATGGCCATCAGATCACGCAAATCCTGCTCGGCCTGTGCTGCCACACCAACAAACTCTTTGCTGCGGTGGCTCATTTCCATGATCGACAGGCCCTTGCCATGCCAGTCCGCAATTTCCTCACGGGCACGTTCCAGAACCGCCATTGGCAATGCCGCAGGCCCCGCACAGAAGTTATATGCTCGACTCATTTTGCTTTGAACTCACTGATAACAAAAAGGCGCGGCTTTGTTAAAGCCGCACCGGAAAAAGAACACTCAGAGTTTTCGTTACCCTACCATCAGCGGGATGATCAGCATCCCTGCAAGGCGGCGCGACGACCTCTCTCAGAATTTCTGCGGCGAGCCTGAGCCGCCGCCAATAAAGCAAACACAACGCCTGCCATACCACCCGCAACACCCGCCAAGGCAACAATCATTACCTTACGTGGTTTAACCGGTTTTAACGGCAATACAGCCGACTGATCCAGCTGCACAAAGCGGACTTTATCCCAGCTGACCTCTGCCTTTTTCAGATTCTGAATTTTCCAGTTCAACTCTGGCAATCCGCTGATATAGGCATCCTCACCATGTTCAGCACGGCTGCGGATCTGCGACAGTTCGGAATTAATAACCGTTTGCCCCATCATAAACAATGGCGGCTGAGAGCCCAGCAAAGCGTTATTATTACCTGAATAAAACGGCATTTTTTGCTTAATGGAAGCGGAAATAGAAGAGGCTTCTTCCAGCATAAGCATGCGCTGATTTTTCTGAGCCAGATACTTTGTGCGTAAGCCATCCGCCTCAAGTTCCAGGGCTTCAAGCCTGGCATCTCTGGTCAGTTCAAGCGTATTGCGTACCTCGTCAAGATAACGCTGCAGAATAAAATCACTGTAACGATTCAACAGCTGCGTCGCCCACTGAGGATCGCTTAATTCAAACTGAATCCGCAGCAACACATCCGTCTCTTTTGCGCCCGGATCAGCATAGGTAAAACGCTCAGAAAACAATACAAAGTTTTGCTCTTCTGTCAGCTTTTCCGCATAAATTAATGCTGATAACTCAGCATTATTTTCAGCAAGCAGCTGATTATAAAAGACTCGTTTACTATTACCGGAGCGCGCAAGCGCCCTTACTTCTTTAAAAGCCTTTTCGCGACTTAAAGAAAAAATCCCCTGTAGTCGTGGCTGATTAAGTGGCAGCAGATCAACATCAGACACCTCTTTGTACACTACCTCGGTCTGATAAACCGGTGTGGTTGTATACGCATAAACCAACGCCAGACAAAGAGACAGTACGACGGTGCCAACCAGCCAATACCATTTCTCTTTAATGTCATCGATCAGGTCAAACAGATCTATTTCGTCACTGCTAACACTATTAACACTATATGCGGAATCCATGCCCATTGAACTTATTCTTCCTCAGCACCCACATCAGAGTCACCTGACTGAGCATCATCAGCCACAACAGCAGAATCCTGCTCAGCAACGACTTCACCTTCGAGTACTGACTCTTCGTCTTCTTCGGCATCACAGATACGCTCAACGCCAACCAGTTTTTCTTTCTCGGATACTTTAATCAGGGTCACACCCTGAGTATTACGACCCAGTACCGAGACCTCATTCACCCGGGTACGGACCAGTGTGCCCTGATCGCTGATCAGCATGACTTCATCACCGTCAAACACCTGCACCGCGCCGACCAGAGGGCCGTTACGGTCGCTGGTGACCATAGCGATAACACCCTGGGTGCCGCGGCCTTTGGTCGGAAATTCAGTCACGTCGGTGCGCTTACCGTAACCACGCTGGGAAGCGGTCAGGATAGTGCCGCCCTCTTCCGGAATAATCAGCGAGATAACGCGCTGACCATCGCCCAATTTGATACCGCGTACACCGCGGGCGGTACGACCCATGGCACGCACATCGGATTCTTTAAAGCGTACCGCTTTACCGGCATCGGACAGCATCAGAATGTCTTTGCTACCATCGGTGATCGCAACACCCACCAGATGATCGCCTTCGTCCAGTTCACAGGCAATCAGCCCCGAGGAACGCGGACGACTGAACTGATCCAGCGTGGTTTTCTTCACGGTACCGCGTGCCGTCACCATAAATACATAACGGTCTTCGCTGTATTCTGTGACCGGCAGAATAGCGGTAATGCGCTCGCCTTCTTCCGACATATTCAGCACGTTCACAATCGGACGGCCTTTGGCATTACGACTGGCCTGCGGAATATCGTATACGGTCAGCCAGTACACCTTACCGGCATCGGTAAAGCACAACACGGTGTCGTGGCTGTTGACCACCAGCAGGCGCTCAATAAAGTCTTCATCTTTAACCGAGGTGGCCGACTTACCTTTACCACCACGTTTCTGCGCCTGGTAGGCATCCATCGGCTGAGTCTTGGCATAACCACCATGCGACAGGGTCAGTACCAGCGTTTCTTCCGGAATCAGGTCGGCCATGGTCAGGTCACGCTTAACCGCCATAATTTCGGTCTTACGGGCATCGCCGTATTCTTCACGCACCGCTTCCAGCTCTTCGCGGATCACCTGCATCAGGCGATCGGCGCTGCCCAGAATTTCCAGATATTCGGCAATTTCGGTCAGTTTCAGCTGATATTCTTCAATCAGTTTTTCGTGCTCAAGGCCGGTCAGTTTCTGCAGACGCAGATCCAGAATCGCCTGTGCCTGAGCCGGTGACAGATAGTAGTTACCATCACGGAAACCGTACTCTTCCGGCAGATCATCCGGACGGCAGGCATCCGGGCCGGCACGTTCCAGCATATCCAGCACATCACCCGGCGCCCACGGAGTGGCAATCAGATTTTCTTTCGCTTCTGCAGCCGTCGGAGACTTTTTGATCAGTTCAATCACGGGGTCAATGTTCGCCAGTGCCAGCGCCAGACCTTCCAGCAGGTGACCACGTTCACGCGCCTTGCGCAGATCGTAGATGGTACGGCGGGTCACCACTTCACGGCGGTGTTTAACAAAGGCTTCGAGCAGTTGCTTCAGGTTCAGGATTTTTGGCTGACCATCAACCAGCGCCACGGTATTAATACCGAACACGCCCTGCAGCTGGGTCTGGGCAAACAGGTTGTTAAGCACCACTTCCGGCATTTCGCCACGGCGCAACTCAACCACAATACGCATACCGTCTTTATCCGACTCGTCGCGCAGTTCGGTGATGCCTTCCAGCTTCTTCTCTTTAACCAGCTCGGCGATCTTTTCGATCAGACGGGCTTTGTTCACCTGATACGGGATCTCGGTGAAAATAATCGATACTTTGCCGTTGCGCTCATCTTCTTCAAAATGATGACGGGCACGCAGATAAATACGGCCACGGCCGGTGCGGTAAGCTTCAACAATGCCATCACGGCCATTAATAAAAGCACCGGTCGGGAAATCCGGTCCCGGGATATATTCCATCAGCGCATCGACATCCAGTTCCGGATTATCAATCAGCGCCAGACAGCCGTTCAGAACTTCGGTGAGGTTGTGTGGCGGAATATTGGTTGCCATACCCACCGCAATACCGGACGAACCATTGACCAGCAGGTTCGGGATACGGGTCGGCATCACCGCCGGAATCTGTTCAGTGCCGTCGTAGTTAGGCACCCAGTCAACGGTTTCCTTGTCAATATCAGCCAGAATGTCATGGCTGATCTTTTTCATCCGCACTTCGGTATAACGCATCGCCGCCGCAGAGTCGCCGTCGACCGAACCGAAGTTACCCTGGCCATCGACCAGCGTGTAACGCATGGAGAAATCCTGCGCCATCCGCACGATGGTGTCATACACCGCAGAGTCACCGTGTGGGTGGTATTTACCGATCACGTCACCGACCACACGCGCCGATTTTTTGTAAGGCTTGTTCCAGTCGTTACCGAGCACGTTCATCGCGTGCAGTACACGACGGTGTACGGGCTTAAGGCCATCGCGTACATCCGGCAATGCGCGCCCTACGATTACGCTCATGGCGTAATCGAGATACGACTGCTGCAGCTCGTCTTCAATGTTAATCGGAAGAACTTCTTTGGCTAACTCACCCATAGATACTCGGCCCGTGTTCTGCGGATCACCCTTTTATGGTCATTTTCAGGTGATTCTGTCCTTGTTGTTGACCACCTCCCCGGATGCACAAGGCTCTGTGCTGACACCGTCCGGACAAGGCTGCCAATAAAGTGCCGAATCATACCATAAATCAACAAGATACCTAGCGAGTCCGGTAACAGCCTGAACGCGAGACGGGAGAAGCCTGCGCGTTTATAATGCTGGCCTTTATGCGTACGGAAAGAGAGCCGAGACATGCAGGCCGACCTGAGAATTAACGCCCGCTGGGTAATCCCGATGAGTAATCACCAGAGCGGCAGCCAGACCAGCAACGCTGCCAGCCTGCTGCATCATCAGGCGGTGTTTATTAAAGATGGACGGATTCTCGCCGTGCAGGATCAGGCAGCCGTCAGCCACGAGGCCACCGAAACCCTCGACCTGCCTGACCACGTGTTACTCCCCGGGTATGTAAACGCTCACGGCCATGCGGCGATGTCGCTGTTTCGCGGTATGGCCGATGATCTGGCCTTGATGACCTGGTTGCAGGAACATATCTGGCCGGCCGAAGGACGCTGGGTGGATGACGCCTTCGTGCGTGACGGTACCCGCCTGGCCATCGCCGAGATGCTGAAGTGCGGCACCACGACCTATGCCGATATGTATTTTTATCCGGGCTCGGGGGTGGAAAGCGCCCTCGAAGCCGGTATCCGTAACGTCAGCTTTACCCCGGTACTGGATTTCCCCACCAATTTTGCCCAGAACGCCGACGAGTACATCAAGAAAGCACTGGCCGTGCGCGACACTTACAAACATCAGTCATTGCTGACTCTGGGTCTGGGCCCACACGCGCCTTACACCGTTTCCAACGGCCCACTGCAGGAAATCACCACACTGGCCGACCAGCTGGATATGCCGATCCAGATCCATCTGCAGGAAACCGCCTTTGAAGTGGCACAGAGCATCGAGCAGTTTGGCTGCCGGCCAACCGAGCGTCTGGCCGAACTGGGCTTTATGACCGAGCGCGTAAGCTGTGTACACATGACCCAGATCAGCGCTGAAGACATCAGCGTCCTGCAACATAGCGGCGCCTCGGTTGTGCACTGCCCGGAATCCAACCTGAAACTGGCCTCCGGTTTCTGCCCATCGGCACAGCTGCTGAGCAGCCGGATTAATGTCGCCCTCGGCACCGACGGTGCCGCCAGCAACAACGATCTGAATATTCAGGGCGAGATGAAAACCGCGGCCATGCTGGCCAAAGCCGTCGCCGGCGACGCTGCCGCCGTCCCTGCCGCACAGGCGCTGTATATGGCGACCCTGGGTGGCGCCAAAGCACTGGGACTGGACGATCAGACCGGCTCGCTGACCCCCGGCAAATGGGCCGATCTGCAGGCGGTGGATCTGTCACAACTGGCGCAGCAGCCACTGTACGACCCGATTTCCCAGCTGGTTTACACCGACAGCAGCCGCGCCACCAGCCATGTCTGGGTCGCCGGTAAACTGCTGCTGAACAAGGGCGAGCTGACCACCCTGGACGAACAACAGATACAGCACAACGCCCGCCAGTGGGCTGACCGTATCCGCCAGTCCTGAACCAACGAATTACTTTTTGCAGGAGCCGAGCATGGAACAGACACAGAACGTTGATCGCGCCGAAATCGCCAAATTCGAAGCCCTCGCCTCGCGCTGGTGGGATCTGGAAAGCGAGTTCAAACCGCTACACGACATCAACCCGCTGCGCACCAATTACATCGACCGCTATGCGCCACTGGCCGGCAAAACCGTGCTCGACGTCGGCTGTGGCGGCGGCATTCTGAGTGAAGGCATGGCCAGCCGCGGTGCCGCGGTGACCGGTATTGATATGGGCGAAGCCAACCTCAACACCGCCAAACTGCACGCGCTGGAATCCGGCGTAAAGGTCAGTTATCAGTGCATTCCGGTGGAAGAGCTGGCGGCACAGCAGCCGGAAAGCTTTGACGTGGTCACCTGCCTGGAAATGCTGGAACACGTACCGGACCCGGAATCCATTATCCGCGCCTGCTATCAGCTGGTAAAACCGGGCGGCCAGGTGTTTTTCTCCACCATTAACCGCAACCCGAAAGCCTATGCCTTTGCCATTCTCGGCGCCGAATATCTGATGCGCCTGCTGCCGGCCGGCACCCACGATTACCACAAATTCATCAAGCCCAGCGAGCTGACCCGCTGGTGCCGTAACGTGGGGCTGGAAGTGCAGCATATGACCGGCATGGTCTATAACCCGCTGACCAAAATCTACAAACTGAAAGACAACGACGTCAGCGTTAATTACCTGATGGCAACGCGTAAACCGGACAGCGCCGTATGAGCCTGAGCCGCCCCAAAGCCATCCTGTTTGATCTGGATGGCACGCTGGTCGACACCGCGCCGGATTTTTATGACGTAGTAAACGGCCTGCGCAAAGAGCTGGGTAAACCGCTGCTGGCCGATGAAACCATCCGCGAGCAGGTATCCAACGGTGGCGCCGCACTGACCCGCCTGACCTTTGATCACCCGGACCATGCCGGACGTGATCTGGCCAACGCAGCGCAGGAATTTCTCGACCAGCGGCAACAGATTCTCGACCGTTATCTGCAGAATATCGGCCTGCTGAGTGGTTACTTTCCCGGCTTCGCAGAAGTGATTGCCAGCCTTGAGCAGCAGAATATCCGCTGGGGAATCGTGACCAATAAGCCACGGCTGTATACCGAAGCCCTGCTGGCAAAACTCGCTATTACAGGCGATGTGGTGGTGTGCCCGGATGATGTCACAAAGTCCAAACCGCACCCCGAGCCATTACTAAAAGCCGCCGCCGATCTTGGATTGCAAGCCACTGATTGCTGGTATGTCGGCGACCATATCCGCGATATCGACGCCGCCCGCGCCGCCGGCATGCTCAGTGTTGCCGCCACTTTCGGTTATATCGAAGCCGGTGATCACCCTGACAACTGGCAGGCCGACCGGCTGATTCATCAGCCGCTGGATCTGCTGAGTTTATTGCAGGCCAGCCACGGATAAAGCCCGGAACCTGATACGGCCACGCGCCATTAACAACAACCCTATATACAGAAAAAAGGTAGACCGATGGAAACCGCCCCGAACTCACTGACAGGCCGCACTATTCTGGTAACCGGCGCCGGCTACGGCATCGGCCGGACGGCCGCCCTCACCTATGCCCGGGCCGGAGCCACCGTTTTACTGCTGGGCCGCACCCAGGAAGCGCTGAACGATACCTACGATCTGATCGAGGCCGAAAACCTGCCACAGGCCGCCGTGCTGCCCTTCGATCTGGAACAGCATGACGAAGAGCCTTTCCGCCAGCTGGCCGAACTGATTGACGAAAACTTCGGCCATCTCGATGGTGTACTGCTCAATGCCGGCGTTCTCGGCCAGCGCACCAGTCTGGAAAACTACGACTGGAATACCTGGCAGAAGGTGATGCAGATTAACGTTAACGGTCAGTTCGCACTGATGAAACACCTGCTGCCTCTGCTGCGTAAGGCGCCGGCGGATGCTTCGGTTATTTTCACCACCAGCAGTGTTGGCCGCGAAGGCCGTGCTTACTGGGGAGCCTATTCGGTCTCCAAGTTTGCCACCGAAGGCTTAATGCAGGTTATGGCGCAGGAACTGGAAAACACCAGCAACATCCGCGTTAACTGTATTAATCCCGGCGGCACCCGCACCAGCATGCGCGCCGCTGCTTACCCGGCCGAGCATCCGAGCAAAGTGCCGGAAGCCGATACCATCATGCCACTCTACCTGCATCTGATGAGTCCGGAATCCATTGGCACCCATGGCCAGAGTCTGGACGCACAACCGAAAAAATAATCCGCTATCGCGTGCCCGCGCAGCACTGTAGTCACAGTTTAGTAACACTGTTTAGTACTACTGTTGCTACAGCGGGTACGGTTTTTCCCGCTCACCCCTGCGGTTTTTGCCCAACCTGCTCTTTACCCCACCGTGCTTTTCCTGTCCAATCCGTCAGATATTACCGATTGATCAGAGCGCAGATGCGCAGGAGGCACACCGTATGGCTGGCTTACTTCCCACCCCCGATCCCGAAGGCCTGCTCGAATATTCCGTGGTATTTACCGACCGCTCTCTGAACCATATGTCCAAACGTTTTCAGGGCGTTATGAACGATATTTCCGCGACCCTGAAGTCGGTTTATAACGCCGATGCGGTGGCCATCGTTCCCGGTGGTGGTACCTATGGTATGGAAGCCGTGGCGCGCCAGTTCGCTCAGGATAAAAAGACGCTGGTAATCCGCAATGGCTGGTTCAGTTACCGCTGGACCCAGATTTTTGACATGGGCAATATTCCGGCCTCCAGCACGGTATTAAAAGCGCGCCGCACCGACAGCTCCCAGACTCCTGCGCCCTTTGCGCCGGCACCGGTCGACGAAGTCGTCGCCACAATTAAAGAAGAAAAGCCGGATGTCGTGTTCGCGCCCCACGTCGAAACTGCGTCCGGCATGATTCTGCCGGACGATTACCTCAAAGCCGTCGCCGATGCCGTGCATTCGGTGGGCGGTTTACTGGTACTCGACTGCGTTGCCTCCGGCACCCTGTGGGTCGATATGAAAGCCGTGGGCGTCGATATTTTGATCAGCGCCCCGCAGAAAGGCTGGAGCTCCTCCCCCTGCGCCGCATTAATCATGATGAATCAGGCTGCACTGGATGTGATGGCAACCACCACCAGCACCAGCTTTGCCGCCAACCTGAAACAATGGCATATGATCATGCAGGCCTACGAAAACGGTGGTCATGCCTACCACGCCACCATGCCGACCGATGCCCTGGCCAGATTCCGCGACACCATGCTGGAAACCAAAGCCTACGGTTTTGACAAAGTGCGGGACGAGCAGCTGGCCCTGGGCAAACGCGTGCGCCAGATGCTGGAAAGCAAAGGCATACACAGTGTCGCCGCCGAAGGTTTTAAAGCACCGGGCGTGGTGGTCAGTTACACCAGCGACACCGAACTGCAGAACGGTAAAAAGTTTGCCGCCTTAGGCTTACAGGCCGCCGCCGGCGTGCCGCTGATGTGCGATGAAGGTGACGATTACCGTTCATTCCGCATCGGCCTGTTCGGGCTCGATAAGCTGCACGATATCGACGGTGCCGTTGCGCGTCTGGAGAAAGTGGTCGACCAGCTTGTTTAACCCCTGATCGGCGACTGTAGTCAGCGGCAAGTGTCAGCGGCATACCTCTGCCGCTGACCCGGTAAACTTCCTACCTTCTTCCTAAATCTGATCACTTTATTATCTATTTCTGCCAATAACAGATCAGACCTGCACAGCTTTTGTCCGGTTTTTGTCATTATTCTCTGATCAAGCAGTCATTTTATTGGCAAAAAATCAGTATGACCTTTTGTCAAATTGCCAACATCCTGCCACCAAGACACAGAGTTAGTATCTAACACTTTGTTTTTTAAGGAAAAATATCCAATATAAATACTGGCACAGAAATCGCTTCTACTGATCAGGAATCATTTACCTGTATGAGGTAACTCATGGTCAGTCCGTTACACAGCAACGGCCGGGCAGAACTCCAGGACGACAAGATCGTTTCCAGTATCGGAGATCTGGCACCGAAGCCCGATATACGCCCGGAAGTGCTGCTGAAGCTGTCAGGCAAACTGCAGACAACATTAGAACTGTCGCAACTGCTGGAAATTTTCTTTGAGGAAATCCAGCAAGCGGTACTGGTCGACGGCATCAGCTTCAGCCATAACGCCCACAACCTGCTGCTGAGCTATGGCCGCAACAGTGTGCACAGCGCCAGCTATCGGCTGCAGACGCAGCAGGATTATATGGGCGATCTGGTGTTTCACCGTTCGACCCGCTTTCGTGAGCATGAACTGGCCAATCTCGAAGGTTTGCTGACCACACTGGTTTATCCGATGCGTAACGCGCTGCGCTACCACGAAGCTCTGGCCGCCGCTTTCCGCGACCCGCTGACCGGCGCCGGCAACCGCGTAGCACTGGATAAAACCCTGCAGCGGGAAATCGAGCTGACCAAACGCCACGGCCAGCAACTTTCAATCCTGATGCTGGATCTGGACCACTTTAAACTGGTCAACGATGAATTCGGTCACAGTATGGGTGACAAGGTACTGAAGGAAGCCGTCGGCTGCATTACCGGTTGTATCCGCCAGACCGATATGTGCTTCCGCTATGGCGGCGAAGAGTTTCTGATCATGCTCAGCAATGCCGAACACGCCGGTGCATTACGCATTGCCGAACGCATCCGTATGAGTATCAGTGCTCTGGATTTCAGCAACGATAAAGGACGGTTGCAGGTCACCACCAGCATCGGCTGTGCCACGCTGATGATAGAAGACAGCATGGACTCGCTGGTACAACGCGCCGACAAAGCGCTGTATCAGGCGAAACACAGCGGTCGTAACCGGGTGGTATGTGATACCGATGACGAGCTGGATACACCGGCATCAAAGAGCCTGTTGTAAATTCGTAAAGCATAAAAAAGCCGCTCAATGAGCGGCTTTTTTATGGCTGAGCAATACAGCGAATACAGCGGCTCAGTCGATTTTCTTCTTCTGGCGCGGTTTCGGCGCAGAGGTTTTACGCGCGGTCGCCTGCTGGCGGATTTTCTGGCGTTTGGCCACTCGCTGGAACTGCTCTTTCTCACGGCCAACCATGCGTTTGGTCTGCTTACGTTCGATGCCAACCAGATCCGCCAGGTCGTTCACTTCACGCTGCCCAAGTTCAACCCAGGTACCAACCGGTACATTAGACGGCATAAAGATACAGCCATATCGCACACGCTTAAGGCGGCTCACGGCAATGCCCTGGCTCTCCCACAGACGGCGGACTTCGCGGTTTTTACCTTCCATCAGTACCACATGGAACCACTTGTTCTGGCCTTCACCATCAAAGAATTTCACGTCGGTAAAACGCGCGATGCCGTCATCCAGCATCACCCCTTCTTTGAGGCGTTCGATCATTGCTTCATCGACGTCACCGCGCACACGCACCGCATATTCACGGTCAACACCGGAAGACGGATGCATCAGCTTGTTGGCCAGTTCACCATCGGTAGTGAACAGCAACAGACCACTGGTATTGATGTCCAGACGGCCGATATTTACCCAGCGCTCGCCTTTGGTTTTCGGCAGATGGTCAAACACCGTTGGCCGGCCTTCCGGGTCTTTCAGAGTACAGACTTCACCCACCGGCTTGTTATAGGCCAGCACACGGCGCGAGCGACCGGCGTCTTCCAGTTTGATCTGGCGGCCATCGACACGCACATCGTCGTAGCGGCTTGCACGGTCACCGAGCTTGGCGGTTACGCCGTTAACACTGACACGGCCTTCACCGATCCAGCGTTCAACTTCACGACGGGAAGCCACACCAGCCAGTGCCAGCAATTTTTGGATACGTTCATTCATAATTTATCGATCTTCTTCATCCGCAGCTGCGTCAGGGGCATCCGGCCGCATCGTGTCAGGGGTTTGGTTAAATAAACTCGGAACATCCTGAGTCCGTTGAACGGCAATAGCGTCAGCGTCATCGCCGTACTTTTCGCCATCAGTTTGTGTATGTTCTGTTGCTTCGCGCACGCCAGTATCTTCGTCCACGCTCTCTTCTGCAGCCTGCTCAGGCTCTCCGGAATCAGGCTCTTCGGTGTCAGACTCTGCCGCTGCTGATTCTGCAGCCGCCTGCTCTTCTTCAACGGCTTTCTGTTCCAGCCGCTGCAGCAGATCGCCAATGCTGCGCTTCTTCGGTTCGCCGTCATTATCCGCTTCGTCGCCGTCGTCGTCATCCCGTGCGAACAGATTACTTTCTACCCGTGCGACAATGTCAGCCGCTTTTGCCAGATCTTCTTCGGTGGCAGCCAGTACATCAGCGCCGCGCTGGGCCACTTCTTCGTCACTGCGGAATTCAAAATCTTTCGCCGGTTCTTTGCGTGCTTCGGCATCATCGCCCAGCTCCAGCTTACGGTTGGCGTCATCCAGCTCGCGGATTTCGCCCAGACTGGGCAGGTCTTCGAGACTTTTTAAACCAAAGTAATCAAGAAACTCGCGCGTGGTGGCGTACATCGACGGCCGCCCCGGCACATCACGATAGCCTACAACCCGCACCCATTCACGCTCCAGCAGGGTTTTCATAATGCTGGAGCTGACCACCACGCCACGCACATCTTCGATGTCGCCACGGGTAATGGGCTGGCGATAGGCAATCAACGCCAGGGTTTCCAGCAATGCGCGCGAATAACGCTGTGGCCGTTCATCCCACAGACGTGCCACCCAAGGCGCAACTTCAGTGCGTACCTGCAAACGATAGCCTGAAGCCACTTCGACCAGTTCAATACCGCGCCCGAGCAGATCCTGCTTCAGTTCAGTCAATGCGGCTTTCAATTCAGACGGTAACGGAATACGGTCTTCGTCAAACAGGCTTTGCATACGCTCCAGCGATAACGGGCCGCCAGCCGCCATCAGCGCTGCTTCGAGAATGTTTTTTAACGGCGGTTGCGTCATTGCGGCTCTCCGTCCTGCTGATACGAGGGCGCCCCTGCGGCGCTGTGCTCCCGGGCACGTAAATGAATCGGGCCGAAAGTATCCTGCTGCACAATGTCGATCAAGGATTCTTTCACCAGCTCAAGAATCGCCAGAAAGGTCACTACCACACCCAGCTTGCCTTCACTCGGATCAAACAAGGCGCGGAACGACATAAAGTGCCCGCTCTGCAACCGTGCCAATACATCGCTCATCCGCTCACGGGTGGACAGCTGCTCACGCTGAATTTCGTGATGCTCAAAACGCTCAGCCCGGCGCAATACTGCGGCAAAGGCCAGCATCAGTTCACGCATTTCCACTTCCGGATGCACCCGCTCCTGAATGCGGTCGGGCGCATCCACTTCCGGCAGGAAGATATCGCGTTCCAGCCGTGGCAATTCGTCAAGGTTTTCTGCAGCCGTTTTAAAGCGTTCATATTCCTGCAAACGGCGCAGCAGTTCCGCCCGCGGATCGTCTTCTTCCTCGTCACTGCCATCTTCGCGGTTACGTGGCAACAGCACTCGGCTTTTAATTTCCGCCAGCATCGCCGCCATCACCAGATATTCACCCGCCAGCTCCAGCTGCATGGCCTGCATCATGTCGATGTATTCGATGTACTGGTCAACAATCTCAGAGACATTCACTTCGAGAATGTCGAGGTTCTGCTTGCGGATCAGATACAGCAGTAAATCCAGCGGCCCTTCGAACTGCTCAAGGATGACTTCCAGCGCATCCGGCGGAATATACAGATCCAGTGGCAGCTGGGTCATCGGCTGCCCCTGCACCAGAGCAAACGGCATTTCCTGCTGGCCGGTCTTTACCCGTATGCTGGCTTTCGCCAGGTCGGGCAGCGGCGCGCCAGTCACATCTGCGGCCGGTTCTGAGGAATGTCCGGTGACGTCCTGTGTGCTCATCGATAACCCAGCCCCATTACTTCACGCACATCGCTCATAGTACTGCGTACGGCATCCCGCGCACGCTCGCTGCCTTCGGCCAGAATACGCGCCAGCAGTTCCGGGTTTTCCTCAAACTGCTGTGCACGCTCACGGATCGGAGCCTGTTCCGCAATAATGGCATCGGTCACCGGCTGTTTGCATTCAAGACAACCCCAGGCTGCGCTGCGGCAGTTGGTTTGCACCCGCTCGCAGGTCGCCTCATCGGAATACACCGTGTGGAAATGCCATACCGGACATTTTTCCGGATCTCCGGCATCACTCAGGCGGATGCGCGCTGGGTCGGTCTGCATGGTACGGATTTTTTTCGCCACGTCGTCGGGCTCGGCCCGCAGCGGGATCATATTGCTGTACGACTTGGACATTTTCTGACCATCAAGGCCCGGCATGCGCGCTTCACTGGTCAGCAGCGCCCGCGGTTCGGCCAGAATGCTTTTACCAATACCTTCGAGGTAACCCAACAGCCGCTCTTTATCGGCCAGTGTCAGATTGCTTTGTTCTTTCACCAGCGCCTGCGCCGTTTGCAGGGCTTCAACATCACCATGGCTGATATAAGCGCTGCGCATCTGCTGATACAGCGCGGAGGCTTTTTTACCCAGCTTTTTCACCGCAGCCACAGCGTTGGCTTCAAAGCCCGGTTCACGGCCATAAAGATGATTAAAGCGGCGGGCAATTTCACGCGCGATTTCAATATGCGCTTCCTGATCACCACCGACCGGCACCAGACCGGCGCGGTAAGCCAGAATATCGGCACTCTGCAGCAGCGGATAACCGAGAAAACCGTAGGTGCTGAGATTTTTGTCCTGCAGCTTTTCCTGCTGGTCTTTGTAGCCGGGCACCCGTTCCAGCCAGGACGTTGGCGTAATCATCGACAACAGCAGATGCAGTTCCGCCAGCTCCGGCACCTGACTCTGTACGAACAGGGTGGCCGAACCGGGATTCACACCGGCAGCCAGCCAGTCGATCAGCAGATTACGGCTTGAGCGGCGGATACCGGCGGCGGTTTCGTAATCGGTGCTCAGCGCATGCCAGTCAGCAATAAAAAAGAAGCACTCAAACTCATGCTGCAGTTTTACCCAGTTTTTCAGCACACCATGATAATGCCCAAGATGTAACTGACCGGTCGGGCGCATGCCCGATACCACCCGCCTCTGCGGATCGACGCTGCTCACAGGGAATGCCTCTCAGTGCTGTCGTTCACAGATATCAGGCCAGCTTAAAGATGCCAACGGCTTCACGTACCCGCTCCAGCAGCGGCTGGCTGATGGCACGGGCTTTGGCAGCACCTTTCTGCAGTTCGGCTTCGATATCGGCCGGACGTGCCAGCAGATCGTTGTAGCGTTCACGCGCTTCGCCGATTTCAGCGTTGATCAGGGCAAACAGTTGCTTCTTGGCATCGCCCCAGCCAATACCTTCAGCAAATGCCTGACGCATTTCAGCAGTCTGCTCTGGTGTGGCAAATGCCTGCCAGATCTGGAATACGGTAGAGGAATCCGGATCTTTTGGCTCACCCGGTTCCAGCAGGTTGGTTTTGATTTTGTTGATGTGCTTCTGCAGCTGTTTCTCGGTTAAAAACAGCGGAATGGTGTTGCCGTAGCTCTTACTCATTTTACGGCCGTCCAGCCCCTGCAGTACCGACACCTGATCATCAACCTGATAATCCGGCAGACTCAGTAACGGCTCTTTTTTGCAGTAAATATGGTTAAAACGGCCGGCGATATCGCGCGCCATCTCAACGTGCTGAATCTGATCTTTACCGACCGGTACTTTGTTGGCGTTAAACATCAGAATATCGGCGGCCATTAATACCGGGTAGCTGAACAGACCCATGGTGATGGCTTTGTCGGCGTCTTCGTTTTCGGCCAGATTGGCATCCACTGCAGCTTTATAAGCATGGGCGCGGTTCATCAGGCCTTTGGCGCAGACACAGTTCAGAATCCAGCTCAGTTCCGGAATTTCACGGATATCGGACTGGCGATAGAACACAGAATTATCGGTATCCAGACCCAGAGCCAGCCAGGTGGCGGCAATTTCCATGGTCGACTGGTGCACAGCCGCCGGGTCCTGACACTTGATCAGGGCATGATAATCGGCGAGGAAATAAAACGTATCGTTAGCCTGATCCTGGCTGGCGGCAATGGCCGGACGGATAGCGCCAACATAGTTACCCAGATGCGGGGTGCCTGTGGTTGTAATACCGGTTAATACACGCTGCTTGCTCATACTGCCCTGCTTGGTGAAATTCTGAATCTGAAAACGCGCCATCATACCGGTTTTAGCGGCGCGTTTCAGTCTCCTTAAACACGAATAGCAGTGGGTCAGAGGCGCAGGTCAGAGAAAATCGCTGGCGTCACCGACGCCCTGACGCAGCACGACCGGTATTTCATCGGTCATATCGATCACGGTGGTGGCTTCAAAGCCACAGTGACCGCCATCAATCACCAGCTCCAGCTCATGTTCCAGCGACTGACGGATATCGTAAGGATCAGACAACGGCAGTTCGTCGCCAGGCATAATCAGCGAGGTGGTCATCAGCGGTTCGTTCATTTCTTCCAGCAGTGCCATGGCAATCGGGTTATTGGGTACACGGATGCCGATGGTGCGCTTTTTCGGATGCATCAAAAGGCGCGGCACTTCGCGTGTGGCCTCAAGAATAAAGGTAAAAGCACCGGGCGTGTGCGCCTTGAGCATGCGGTATTTGGTGTTATCCACCTTGGCAAACAGTGACAACTCGGACAGGTCGCGGCACAGCAGGGTGAAATTATGCTTCGGCGGCAATTGCCGTAAACGCTGTACCCGGTCGGTGGTTTTTTTATCGCCGATACGACAGGCCAGCGCATAGGCACAATCGGTCGGAATCACAGCCAGGCCGCCACTACGGATAATTTCTGCGGCCTGCTTGATCAGCCGCGCCTGAGGATTATCAGGGTGAATCTGGAAAAATTGGCTCACTAAAGCTCCTTAACCCACGCACAACGGCATTCGCTATGTCAGGGAATTATGCTGTGCCCGATCAGGCCCAGCTCTGCCATACCGGAGTAACGTCCGCCGGAAAAGCCGGCATCACGCCCAGATCAAGTCCGAAGCGGTTCGGACCATGGAAATCGCTGCCGCAGGAACCCAGCAACTCAAATTCACGCGCCAACACCGCCATCTGACCGCGCTGGTTGTTATCCATCTGACCATACGCCACTTCCAGACCACGACCACCGGCCTCGACAAAGTCGGCCAGACAGGCACGCAGCTTGGTGCGGGTCATATTATAAAGATGCGCGTGGGCCATTACCGGGATACCACCGGCTTCAATAATCCACTGCACCACGGTGGCCATTTCCGGCCAGCTGGCTTTGACATCACCGGGTTTACCGGCACCGAGGTATTTATTAAAGGCAACGGCCATTGACGGCACCAGCCCTTTATCGATCAGATACTGGGCAAAATGCGGACGCCCCACCGATTCTCCACCGGCATAGGCCTGCACTTCCTGCAGATTAATATCGTGTTTAAGACGTTTGCCGACCCGTTCGGCAATCAGCTGGGAACGACTGCTGCGCGCTTCGGTCTGAGACTGCTCAGCGGCACGCATAGCCGCCGACTCAGGATCAAAATTAAGGCCAACAATATGAATCGTGACACCGCCCCAGATACAGGACAGCTCAATACCGGGAATCAGCCGCACGCCCAGTTCCAGTGCCGCGGCCTGCCCCTGACGATAGCCTTCGGCGGTATCGTGATCGGTGATCGCCAGGGTTTTTACGCCGCGCTCCGCCGCCCGCGCAACCAGTTCAGCCGCCGGTAATTTGCCGTCGGAAGCGGTGCTGTGGCAATGAAGATCGATTTCTGAGTTCACGTGGACGCTCACTCCTGGTTACGCCATAATCGCCCCATTGTAATGACACTGAAGCCACTAAGCGAATGAAGTTACTTCTCGACTACCTGCCCATCGTCCTTTTCTTTCTGGTTTATAAGTGGGCTCCCGAACTGACCGGGCAATTGGCGCCTTATCTGTCTGACGAATACATCACCCTGTTTAATGAAATGCCGATGCTGCTGGCCACCGCCGTTTTAATTCCGGCCACGATTCTGCAGGTTCTTTATATCCGCGCCACCACCGGTAAGGTGGAAAATATGCACCTGGTCACCCTCGCCTTAGTCGTCATTCTTGGCGGTGCGACCCTGTTGCTGCGCGATCAGGCCTTTATTATGTGGAAGCCGACCATCGTTAACTGGCTGTTTGCTGCAGCCTTCCTCGGCAGTCAGTGGTTTATGAAAAAATCCCTGCTGCAGCGCATGATGGAACAGGCCGTTACCCTGCCTGCCGATATCTGGGCGCGACTGAATTACGCCTGGGTGGCTTTTTTTGTCTTAAGTGGTATCGCCAATTTATACGTCGCCTACACCTTCTCTGAAGATATCTGGGTTGACTTCAAACTCTTCGGTTTGCTGGGGCTGACCGTCCTGTTTATTATCGGTCAGTCGCTGTTTTTATACCGCTACATGAATAAAGAGGAGCAGTAAGCATGTGGTACGCCATTATCAGTCAGGATGTGCCTGACAGTCTGGAAAAACGCCTGTCAGTACGCCCGGCTCACCTGCAGCGCCTGCAGGATTTAACCGCCGCCGGCCGTCTGCTGATTGCTGGCCCGCACCCCGCCATCGACAGCGAAGATCCTGGCAGTGCCGGCTTCACTGGCAGCTTGGTAGTGGCCGAGTTTACGTCTCTTGCAGATGCTCAGGCCTGGGCCGATGCCGATCCTTATGTCAGCGCTGGTGTTTACCAGCAGGTAACGGTTAAACCGTTCCGTAAAGTCCTTCCCTG
This sequence comes from Thalassolituus alkanivorans, assembly GCF_020447205.1. Lineage (GTDB taxonomy): Bacteria > Pseudomonadota > Gammaproteobacteria > Pseudomonadales > Oceanobacteraceae > Venatoribacter > Venatoribacter alkanivorans. The sequence continues at coordinate 121,568 of NZ_JAJAEL010000037.1, read as the reverse complement.
AACGGAAAAAATAAAAAGGTATATGCTGTGAAAAAATTTCTGATTGCCCTCTCCCTGCTGGCCACTGCTGCCACGGCTGCTGCCGTTGAAAAACGCTACGTTACCGACACTCTGTGGCTGCAACTGCGCTCCGGCCCCAGCCAGGAATTCCGCATTCTGAAAGCGTTACCAAGCGGTGAACATCTGATATTTATCGAAGAAGATGCAGAAACCGGTTACACCAAAGTACAGACCGACAAAGGGGTTGAAGGTTACGTACTGACCCGTTTTCTGGAAATGGAACCCATTGCCAAAGAAAAATTAATCCTGGCCAACCGTGAACTGGAAAAAGTAAAAGCTGAACTGGAAACCACAAAAACCCAGCGCGCTGAATTCCAGAGCGAAGTTGAGAAGCTGAAAAGCGACCGTTCCGGCCTTGGCCGTGAGAACAGCGATCTGGAAAAAGAACTGGAACGCATTAAAAGTATCTCAGCCAATGCCCTGGCACTGGATGAAAAATCGAAAAAACTGACCATGCGCAATCAGGAGCTGGAAATTCAGGTAGAAGCCCTGACCGCGGAAAATGCCCAGCTGCAGGATAACCGTCAGCAGACCTTTATTCTGTACGGCGGTGGCCTGGTCATTATCGGTATTCTGGCGGGTCTGATTCTGCCGTCTATCCGTGGCAAACGCAGCAGCGGCTGGTCATAAAAACCACCGTCATAAAAGAGGGAGCACTTTGCTCCCTTTTTTATTGCTTTCCGTTTCATTGTTTCCCGTTTTATTGCTGCACGTTTTATTGCTGCCTGGGCTTTTAATCTCCACCACTATCCAGATCGCAGTGCCCCAGCGACGCCTCCGGGGCAATGCAGTCGCGCAGCAGGCGCTTCAATTCGGCAATTTCCGGGAAACCGCCCTGCTCTTTACGGTCCCACAGGCACTGATCATTTGCCCAGACCTGAAATTGCCCGGATTCGCCAACCACCAGTTCGATGGCTGCAAGCTTGCCGTGAAAGGTCGAAAACAGTTCCTGCGCATACCAGCCAGAACGCAAAGCCCATTTACAGCCTTCACAAAATACAATTCTTACTTTAGCTTTAGCCACAAGCCTGACCCTATATGAACCATTTAACGAATTCCGGTACTAAACCGGATACTTTTCTTGCGGAGATCATTAATGCAACGTCTGATAAAAACAACCCTGCAAAGTGCTGCCCTGAGCCTGTCGGTGCTGCTCGCACCTCTGAGTCTGCAGGCCGAAGAAAGCGCCGATAATGTTCATGTTCTGATGAAAACCAGCGCCGGCGATATCGAGCTGGAACTGGACCGCAGCAAAGCACCGCTCAGCGTTGATAATTTTTTAACCTATGTTGAAAGCAAGCACTACGACGGCACCATTTTTCACCGCGTGATCCGTGACTTTATGATCCAGGGTGGCGGTTTCAGTGCCGATATGCGCCAGAAAGCCACACTGCCACCGATTAAAAATGAAGCAGAAAACGGCCTGAAAAATACCCGCGGCAGTATCGCCATGGCACGTACCAGCGTTATCGACAGTGCCACCAGCCAGTTTTTTATCAACGTAAAAGACAACAGTTTCCTCGATCACGGTGCGCGGGATTTCGGTTATGCCGTGTTCGGTAAGGTCGTGAAAGGCATGGATGTGGTCGACAACATCGCCACCAGCCCAACCGGCGCCCGCGATATTCCGCGCGAGAGCATCCTGATTGAATCGGTCAGCGTGATCAGCGACGACAATAAAGCGGAAGCGGCAGAAGCTCAGTAAGGCCTGATTAAAGCAGCCACCAGAGCAGTGCCGGAATCGTGATGAATGAGAGCAGTGTCGACATCACCACCATTCCGGCCACCGCTTCCGGAGCACGCTGATAGCGCTCCGCAAATAAATAATTGAACACCGCAACCGGCATGGATGCCTGCAACAGCACAACACCTTTTTCCGTTCCGGAAAGATCCAGCATACTCACTACCAGCAACCCCACTGCCAGACCACCAAATATCCGTAACAGGCTGTAAAGCAGGGCCTGACGCCACTGCCGGACCTGCAGGCGCTGCAACGAAACACCCAGGGTAATCAGCATTAACGGAATCGTCATACCACCGATTAAACGCACCGAATTCTGCACCGCAGCCGGTAACGTCCAATCCGCCCATAACAACAGCAATGCAATCACAATGGCATATAAAATTGGCATTTTAGCCAGCCCGGCAAGACCACCGGCCTGACGTCCGCCTGCCAGCAAAATCCCGGCCGGAAAATGCGCAACAGACAGCACCATAAAAAATGCCAGCGCCAGTGCCAGTCCCTCCTGCCCGAATGCCAGCAGGCATACCGGCAACCCCATATTACCGACATTAGGAAAGACAAAAGATGGCAGATAAGCGCGTACATCATCGCCCAGAAGGCGCGTAACCAGGATGCCCAGAGCCGCCATCAACGCGGCCACCAGCACACAGGCCAGCGCGGTGCGCTGAAAAGCCACAATATCGATTTCAACAGAGCCCAGTACCGACAGCATCAGACAGGGCGCTGCAACATTCAGCACCAGGCGGGAAATAAATTCCGGATCAAACGCATAGCCCTGGCGCGCCCAGAAAAAGCCGATGGCGGCACAGGCCAGCACAGGCGCCATAATGGCGAAAATTTCGGTTATCATGGGCGGATAATACGTGAGCGCTGTGCTTTTTGTCTGCAGTGTACTGACGGTAAAATAGCGGCGTTTATACTCACCCATTCTGAGAATATCTGTGTCTTCCATCTCTTCCGACCAGCCGGCCAGCCATCAGCCGGCGCCTGACACTCCCAGCAGCAATCAGGCCCCCTCTGCTCCCGACCTGCTGTGGAATGACGACGGCCTGCCGGTTTCCCGTGAATTTGATGATCCGTATTTTTCCGTGGATAACGGTCTGGAAGAAAGCCGCTATGTTTTTTTACAGCACAATGGTTTGCCACAGCGCTGGTCTGACTGGCAGGACAATTTCAGTATTGTCGAAACCGGATTCGGCACCGGGCTGAATTTCCTGATGACCTGGGAAAGCTGGCGTCAAAGCAGCAAACACGACAGCGCCTGGCTGCATTTCACCAGCATTGAAAAATTCCCGCTGACGCTCAGCCAACTGCAACAGGCACTGGCATTGTGGCCGCAACTCAGTGAACTGAGCGCCCAGCTGTTCGCCCAGTATCCGCTGCCGGTTGCCGGTTTCCATCGTCTGGTCTGGCCGGAAGAACGTATATCCCTGACGCTGATCTTTGCCGATGTCAAAGAAGCTCTGCCGCAATTAAGCGGCCCGGTGCATGCCTGGTATCTGGATGGCTTTGCACCCTCAAAAAATCCACAAATGTGGTCAGAAGAATTATTCAGCGGTATGCGCCGCTTAAGCCAGCGCCAGCCAGACCAATATCAGGGAGAACAGCCCGCCACGGTCGCCACCTTCACCTCGGCAGGCATTGTCCGCCGTGGCCTGCTGGGTGCAGGCTTTAACGTGAAGCGGGTGCCCGGTTACGGCCGTAAACGCGAGATGCTGGCCGGCAGCTTTAACCGCCGCCAGGGACCGGAGCTGGCGCCCTGCTTTCTGCACAAACCCTGGTTGCTGCAACAGAACACACAAGCCGATGACGCAGAGGTTGTTGTCATCGGCGCCGGACTCGCCGGAGCCACCACCGCCAGAGCGCTGGCCGAACGTGGTCTGAAGGTACATGTCATAGATGCTGCAGGTATTGCCCAGCAGGCCTCCGGCAACCCTCAGGGCGGGCTCTATGTAAAACTCGCTGCCGGCGACAACGCCATTCATACCGATTTTTATCTGGCCGCCTTTCAGTATGCTCTGCCCTATATGCGCCGCCATTTAGGCGCCGCTGACGCAGATAACCCCTACTGGTCACAATGTGGCGTGCTGCAGCTGGCTTACGATGATAAAGAAGCCCAGCGTCAGCTGAAATTCAGCCAGACCCGCAGCCTGCCCGAGGCTCTGGTACAGCCGCTGGACCAGACCCAGGCGGGGAAAATTGCCGGAGCCCCGCAACAGAGCGGCGGTCTGTTTTTCCCACAGGCAGGCTGGGTCAGCCCGGCAGATTTATGCCGGATTCTGCTGCAACACACGAATATCCGCTTCACACAACGTCAGGTCAGCGCGCTGCAACAAATCCCACAGGGCTGGCAGATTCAGTGCAGCGACGGCACCATCCTGCAAAGCAGCCAGCTGGTACTGGCCTGCGCCAATGCGGCCACAAACCTGCTGCCTGAGGCGTATCTGCCACTGAAGCGCATCCGCGGCCAGCTCAGTTATTTAAGCCCAGCACAGACTCCTGCACTGAATACCGTACTCTGCGGCCGCAGCTATATGGCGCCAGCACGTAATGGCCGGCTGTGTCTGGGAGCAACCTATAACCTGCGGGATGATGACACTCAGCTGCGTGACAGTGACCATCAGACCAACCTTGATCATCTGCCGGATTTCGGTCCGCAATGGCAGGATCTGAATAAGCAGCAGGGCATGAAGCTGATTCTCGGCGGCCGGGTTGGCTTCCGCTGCACCACTCCCGATTATTTGCCCATGGTCGGAGCGGTGCCAGAGAGCCGCGGGTTTGTGCATCGCTTCAGCGGGCTGGTGCGTAACGCCAAACGCATTCCGGCCAAAGCAGCACCGCAGTATCCGGGGCTATGGCTGAATATCGGTCATGGTTCACGTGGGCTGGCTTCGGCTCCGCTCTGTGCCGAGCTGCTGGTGCAACAAATGCTGGGGGCTCCGCTGCCTGTGGCACTGGATGTGGCCGAAGCCTTATGGCCGGGACGGTTTTTGCTGCGGGATATGGTGCGGCGCAAATTGCCGCCGGAACTGGCTCAGGGCTGAGCCGGAAAGATCAGACAACGCGTTTGATACGCTTACGCCGCTCAGCTTCCAGTTTTGCCTGTTCAGCATCTTCGCGGATCTGGCGCATAGCGGCGGCCAGCTCAGCACAGCAGCGGCGGACTTCAGCCAACTGGGCTTTCATCTCATCAATCTCGCCAATCGCCGTGCGCAGGCGTCGTTTCAGTTGTTGCTGTTTAAGGTCGTCCATAGTCACCACCAGACCAGCCATGACTGCGTAATACGCGGGTCATTTCAATGTGGCAGGTCTGTTGGACGGGGTCAAACAAAAGCATGGCACTGCCATCAGCTAACTGGGCTTTAACCTGAGCTTTTTTATCTTCCAGGCTGACGTCGTAATCGCCGTAATCTGTGCCTTCACGGCAGACAAAGTCTTCCAGAATGCCGTCCAGCGCCTCAGCACTCAGCTGTTGGTAAGGAATTGCCAGAACGCCTTCCTGCGGCGCATCTTCACCGTAAGGAGCCTCTTCGCTATCAGAAGTACGGGCGTAGTTGTGATCATCGGGCGGGAGGGAATCAGATGGCAAAACCTGCCTCCCTCTCCCACTCACAGCTCATGCGCAGATCAGCATCTGAAGGCACATGGCCCTGGTCGGCGTTCCAGTTAAAAGTGTGCTTACCGGACAGCTCGGTTTCCAGGTGCACGGTTGCCGACACCCAGTACATGCTTTTCAGCAAAGCCTCGAACTGACGCAGCCACTGTTCCCACTCATACTCCACCGCTTTATAGGAAGCGGCAAAGTGAATCAGCTGAGTGTGGTAAGTGCCACTGAACACATCATCGCCGGGCATGGAGAACATTTCCCGGCACAACAGTGACCAGTCATCATCAACACCTAAGGGCAATGACTGAATGGCACTCCAGTTGGCGCGACGGTGAAGACGGGCACTGAACTCATCGGTAGCCGGTATATGGCGGATCACGCCGTAGACGATGGATTCCTGATCGAATTGTGACACGCAAAATCCTTACAACTGAATGCTGCGGCCATCATAGCGGAATTATGGAAAAACAAAAACGGCGCCGAAGCGCCGTTTTTGTGAGCCAGTAATCAGGGCTGATTACTTCGTCAGCACATCAATGATGCGTTGTTTAACATAACGCCCCGGAGCATCTTCGATAATACCGAGCTTACCGCTTCCAGGCTCACGTGCGTCGGTCTGCTCAGAGCCGCCCTGAGCGGTTGCCCACTGCTGCCAGTCAAGCCACCACGAACCTTCATGCTGCTCTGCATTGCGATACCACTCTTCCGGATCCTGAGGCAGAGCTTCATTCGTCCAGTAGCCATATTTATTGGCTGAAGGAGGATTAACAACCCCGGCGATATGGCCTGAGCCACCCAGCACAAAGCGGTTTTTACCACCCATCAGCAGCGGACCTTTATAGGTTCCCTGCCACAGAGCAATATGATCCTGAGCGGTAGAAAGGAAATAGGTCGGAATGCTGATCGCACTCAGATCGATTTTCTCGCCATCCAGTTCCAGTGCATTTTTCTGCACCAGTTTATTTTCCAGGTACATATTACGCAGGTAGAAAGAATGCATCGCCGCCGGCAGGTTGGTGCTGTCGGTATTCCAGTACAACAGATCAAAAGCCGCCGGGCGCTCACCTTTCAGATAGTTGTTAATAAAAAACGACCAGAACAGATCATTTTCCCGCAAAGTATTAAAACTGAAAGCCATTTGCCGGCCGTCGTAATACCCGAGTAAATTCATCTGTTTTTCCAGCGCCGAAATTGCCGTCTCATTGATAAAGACACCAATCTCTCCCGGTTGGGAAAAATCAGTCAGGGTCGCCAGAAAGGTTGCAGACTTAATCGGTTCTTGTTTCTTTTTCTTCAGGTAAGCCAGCGTGGCTGCCAGCAAAGTACCGCCCAGACAATAACCGATGGCGTTAACTTCTTTCTCACCGGTAGCCTGCTCAATGGCGTCCAGTGCCGCGATAGGGCCTTCGAGCATATAGTTGTCGAAACCTTTATCGCGCAGCGACGGCCCCGGATTAATCCAGGAAATACAGAACACCGTATGTCCCTGATCAACCAGCCATTTCAGGTACGAATTACTCTCGCGCAGATCAAGAATGTAATACTTGTTAATAAATGGCGGAATAACCAGCAGCGGACGCTTATACGTTTTTTCCGTTGTTGGTGTGTACTGGATCAGTTGAATCAGGTCATTCTGATACACCACTTTGCCCGGAGTGGTCGCCAGATTGCGGCCAACCTGAAACGCACTGGTGTCAGTCATGGCAACGTTCAGCGCCCCTTTTACACTGGCCTCCAGATCTTCACCCAGCTGTTCCATACCGGCATAAAGATTGGCACCACCACTTTCCAGTGTTTTACGGATGACCTCAGGGTTCAGTGCGGCAAAATTGGTGGGCGCCAGGGCATTGACGTACTGGCGAACAAAATACTCAACTTTCTGGTGCGCATGCTCGCTCAGGCCGTCGGTATCTTTGACCATCTGCATCAGGGTATTGCCCTGCAACAGATAGAGTTGTTTGATGTAATCGAACAGCGGATTCTCGCTCCACTGTGCATCTTTGAAGCGCTTATCGCTTTTATCCGGTGTAACTACCGGATCAGCGTCTTTCCCTAAAAAGCGCAAAGCCGTGTGCTGATACAGTTCCTGCTGTTTTTTCAGCAGATCCATCTGGTAACTCATCAGCTTGCCCGGGTTCTCCAGCATGTGCTCGCCCAGCTCACGGAAGGCTTCGCTGAAATCGGTCAGCACAGATGCTGCCGGGTCATCAGCCGTGGTTGGCTGGTTAACCGCCTTTTCCAGCAGACGTCCGTACTGCTCGGCTGCCCGGCTGGCCATATCATAAAAATCACTAACGGCTGTTTCTATGCTTTCCATTGGCATATTCATGTATCACCTGCATTCAGAAACGATTGAGCAAAAAAGGCCACCCGAAGGTGGCCTCTGACATCAGACGAGATCAGGCAGCTGATTTAGGTTTAGCAGCAGCTGGCTTAGCGGTGGTGGTGGTAGCCGCTGCAGTTGAGCGGGCTTCTTCCATGATGGATTCGATCTGAGTTTTGAATTCCATCGCCATGTCAGAAAATGCCTTGGCATCTTCCATCACTTTTTTGTTCAGTGCCGAAGCAGTTTCCGCCTGGTTAGCAGTAAAAGAACGCATGCTTTCTGCATCTTTCACTTCAGCAGCTTTTTTCATCTGCTCCAGACCCAGGTCTGCATACGATTTGATGGCGTTCAGTTGGAACTCCGTCATTTTTTCCATGTTGTCGACAAACAGACTGTTAAATTTCGCCATGGGTGCGTACATGGTTTTAGCCTGCTCTGCGAATGCATTAAGAATATTCTCTTGCATAGTCTTGCTCCTTCAAAAGTCTAATAGCAGTTGGGGTGAATCCATACTAGGGCATTTTATCTTACACTTAAATGACAGCAGCGCATTCAACGATAAATTTCTTGATTAATATCAGCCTTTATCATGATCGATTTTTAAAGCACTTAACAATGAGGCCAAAGGCTGGCGCCAATTGCCCTAGAGCATTCACTTTAAATTCTAACTGTTCTCTTTATCAGAAGAAGATGCACCCGACATCATGCTCAGCATCATTTTCTGAAACTGTCCCATTGCATTCATGCCTTCGTTAAACATTGGCTGATACAAACTCATAGCATCGTAACCGTCTTCGCCGGATTTCATTTTTTCCAGCATGCTGGCAAAAAGTTCTTTCTGGAACTCCTGTACATCCGGCAGTCCCATTACCCGGCGAAATTCTTCCGGCGTAAGATCAAAAGTGACATTAATTTTCATTGTTTATTCCCTGTCGTTCTATGATTTATTTTTATAGCGTACTGTTAAAAAATATTGCCGTCAGCATTCCTTCTCATCAAGTCCTTTCCAGGCGACAAAAGCCCCCAGTAACGCTGCCAGTGTAGCCAGAAAAAAGACCTGACTGCCACCCAAAGACAACCACAGGCTGCCGCTTAACCAGGCGCCAAGCGCACCGCCGATGCCAAAGCCGACACTGGAATACATCGCCTGTGCCCGCCCCTGCAGTGGTCGCGGAAATAAATGCTGAATATAACGCATGGAAACAGCATGCATAGCAGCAAAGCTGAACGCATGTCCCAGCTGTGCCAGCAACAGCCAGCCCCAGAAATCCACCAGACTGCCAATCAGTGTCCAGCGTACCGCTGTAATTAATAAACTTAATACGCACCAGGTCCGCCAGCTGAAAAAGCTGACCAATCGGTGAAATTTCCAGAATAAAAAAACTTCGGCAATAACCCCAAGCGACCACAGCAAACCGATCTCTGCTGGTTTATATCCATGATTTTCAAGATAAATACTGAAAAATGTGTAATAAGGACCATGACTGATCTGCAGCAGAATATTCATCAGAATAAACACCTGCACCGGACGTGATTTTAATAAATTTAAAAATTGTCCTGATGGCGCCGGCTGCAGATGCCCTTCGGCGGGCTCCGGTAAAGTAAGACTATTAACACCAATCAGTGCCATCAGACTCAGCATCAGTACCGGCAACCAGCCAACGGAAATCCACTCGAATAAATAACCTGCGCCCAAAACCACCAGCACAAAACCGATAGAGCCCCACATACGGATACGGCCATAGATATCAGCCTGTGTGCCACAGTGCTGTAATGTCATGGCTTCGTACTGTGGCAGCATGGCAGCCCAGAAAAAACCGTACAGAATCATCACCGCCGCCATGCTGACAAAGCTGTCAGCCCACCAGATCAGCGAGAAGCACAGCATGGTCAGCATCCCGGCCCAGCGCACCATCTGCATTGGCGTGCGGAAATAACGGCTCCAGTAAGCCCAGAGATTAGGTGCCAGAATGCGTACCAGCCCAAAGCAGGCCATCAGCTGACCGATCTGCTCCGGATTAAAACTGCGGCTCTGCAGAAATAACCCCCAATAAGGAGCGATACAACCCAACAGGGCGAAATACAGGGCGTAAAAGAAAGAGAGCCGTTTAAACGGCAAAGCGGAAGACATCATGGCGTTGAACGCTCAGCCTCATGCCTGAAGTGCGGTTATACAAAAAAGGGCCGGCAGAGCCGGCCCTTCATTTTACTGTTTTGCCTCAGCGGCAATCACCGGTGTTGTGCAGTGCACATCAGCGTTCTGGCCACGATGACGCAGCAGATGATCACACAGCACCATCGCCATCATCGCTTCGGCAATCGGCGTGGCACGGATGCCCACACAAGGGTCGTGACGACCTTTGGTGATCACTTCAATCGGGTTGCCATCAGAATCAATGGAACGGCCCGGAATGATCAGGCTGGAGGTCGGCTTCAGCGCGATATGTGCAATGATGTCCTGACCGGTGGAAATACCACCCAGTACACCACCGGCATGGTTGCTTAAGAAGCCTTCCGGCGTCATTTCATCACGGTGCTCGGTGCCTTTCTGCTCAACACAGGCAAAGCCATCGCCAATTTCAACGCCTTTTACCGCATTAATGCTCATCAGCGCATGGGCCAGCTCGGCATCCAGACGATCAAAAATCGGCTCACCCAGGCCCGGGAACAGACCGGTCGCCACCACAGAGATTTTCGCACCAACGGAATTACCTTCTTTACGCAGCGCGTTCATGTAGGTTTCCATTTCGGCCACTTTAGAGGCATCCGGGCTGAAGAACGGGTTCTGCTCCACCTGATCCCAATCGAACTGTTCGATTTTGATCGGCCCCAGCTGGCTTAAGTAACCACGCACCTGAATGCCTTTCGCGGCCAGCACTTTCTTGGCAATGGCACCGGCCGCCACACGCATTGCGGTTTCACGGGCTGACGAACGGCCACCACCACGGTAATCACGGAAACCGTATTTCTGCGTGTAGGCGTAATCGGCGTGGGCCGGACGGAAGGTCTTGGCGATGTCAGCGTAATCTTTCGAACGCTGGTCAGTGTTCTCGATCAGCAGGCCAATCGGTGTGCCCGTGGTTTTGCCTTCAAACACGCCGGACAGGATTTTCACCACATCGTCTTCACGACGCTGGGTGGTATAGCGTGAGGTGCCGGGCTTACGGCGATCAAGATCAAGCTGCAGATCGGCCTCACTCAGTTCAATACCCGGAGGGCAGCCATCAACGACAGCCACCAGCGCCAGGCCATGACTTTCACCGGCGGTGGTCACGGTGAAACTTTTGCCAAAGGTATTTCCGGACATAATCAGTCTCTTATTTCAGGGCCGGTCAGGCGGCCGTCTATTAATTCAATAAATCTAATTCAGTAGATCTAAGTCGCGCGCCTGCAGCACAAACACGCCGTGTCCGCCGTGTTCAAACTCCGGCCAGACAAAAGGTAACTGCGGATACGCCGCGGCCAGAGCCGGCCAGCTGTTACCGACTTCCACCACCAGCAGACCATCATCGGTCAGATACTGGCGGGCTTCTTTTAACATGATGCGCACCAGATCAAGGCCATCTTCCCCGGCTGCCAGCGCCAGTTCCGGCTCGTGGTGATATTCCTCCGGCAGGCAGCTCATATCATCGGCATCGACATACGGCGGATTGGACACAATCAGGTCGTATTTACCGCTGGCGGCAGCAAACAGATCCGACTGCAGTGCCATCACCCGGTCTTCCAGCTGGTGACGCTGAATATTTTCATCGGCAACTTCCAGCGCCTCGAACGACAGATCGAGCAGCTCAACCTCGGCCTGCGGGAATTTTTTCGCCATAGCGATACCAATACAACCACTGCCGGTGCACAGATCCATAATACGCTGTGGCTGCGGCTGACCGTCCAGCGTATGGCCCTGCCACCAGGGCGCAAAGCCCTGATCAATCATCTGACCGATCGGCGAACGTGGAATAAGCACCCGCTCATCCACCACAAAAGGCAGATTGCAGAACCAGGCCACGCCGGTTAAATAAGGGGCCGGTACACGCTGTTCAATACGGGTAAGAATCAGCTCAATTGCCGCCTGACGCTCTGTCCGGGTCAGCTGAGCGTTGCGCCATTCGTTGGCCAGATTCCACGGCAGATGCAGGGCGTGGGTAACCAGTAACAAAGCTTCATCCCAGGGATTATCAGTGCCGTGACCATAGTAAATACCAGCCTCTGACATACGGCTGACCGACCAGCGGATCACGTCCTGCAGGGTGTTAAGTTCATCAACGGCACATTCGGCGTGATGCTGTAAATCCATAAAAGAAAAGCTCTGTGAGATGAATCGGGCAGAAAGTGCGCTAGTTTACCTATTTTGAAGGCTCAGGGCATCTTTCCGCCATGCGATTGCCTGTCTGCGCCAGAGCCTTCAGCCCATACGCTGGCCATACAGGCTGCTGTTACCGGCCTCGAACGCATCCAGCGCCTGATCAGCAATATGCCGTCCCAGCGCGATCATTTCTTCGGCGCGGTAAAACTCGTAGACCTCACAGCAGTTCAGCGGGATTTTGATCAGCAGATCCGGCGGGTAACCGGCGATTTTGTACTGAGTCAGCGATGCTGACATCACCTCAAACACCTGGTTCAGAATATCCAGTTTGCCGAGGCTGTCATTCGCTTCTTTGCGCGCATTGCTTTTGTTTTCAAACCACTGACTGGCCTTATCCACCAGCGTGTTGAACCAGTCCTGCTTTTCTTTGCGCTCGCTTTCCGGATCGTGAACCAGCTCCTGCGGTACCGGCACTTCAGCGTTCAGATCCACGGCAATAATAAAATCAGCATGGGCGGACACACAGGGTGTAATCGGCAGCGGATTCAGCACCGCGCCATCCACCAGCATACGGCCATTGTTCGCCACCGGGGTCAGCAGACTGGGAATAGCCGCCGATGCCCGCACCGCATCCTGCAACGAACCACGCTGAAACCAGATTTCTTTTTTATTGGTCAGATCGGTGGCAACCGCCGTAAAGGGAATCGGCAGGTCTTCAATGTTACGGCCGTTGAGCATTTCACTGATGATGTTAAACACCCGGTCGCCACGGATAACGCCACCGGATAACAGACTCAGATCCACCAGCTTCAGCACATCCAGATATTTCAGACCGCACACCCAGTTACGGTAAACATCCAGCTGACCGGCGCAATAAAAACCACCGACCACCGCCCCCATCGAACAACCGGACACCATTACGATGTCATAACCCCGCGCTTCCAGCGCATCAATCACACCGATATGGGTGTAACCACGGGCCGCACCACTGCCAAGTGCCAGCGCTACTGTTTTTTTCATGCTTATCTCCCTGGCCAGAATATAAAACGTAAAGCCGGCTGCAGGCTGTTATCCGGTGCCGGCGTCAGTGCGCCATGACCATCAATATTCAGTTCATACTGACCGTCAAAGGTTGCCAGCCGCAGCTGTTTGGCCAGACGCTGCGAACACTGAATATTGTCATTCATATGACTGGCGTCGTAGCAATGGACCAGCAGATATAAACGGCGTTTCATCCCCGGAGTAAGATTTTTCAGATAAGCAATCAGCGCACTGCTCTGCTGTTCATTAATCTGGCCATTTTCGACCACCAGCCCCGGCAGCCAGCCATGACTGCTGACCAGTGCCTGCTGAATCAGCACATTCATATCCGCTCTTTCCTGCACAGCATCGCGGGTGGTCAGCACATCCAGATTCACCATCACCTGCTTTGAGCCACGCTCGATAACATAGAGAACGTAGAGTTTTTTCTCCTTACTCCCTTCCTGCTCTTTCAGCGCCACCCTATAAAACTGATTCTGCTCACGTCCGCCCAGACGGGCGTTATGAAATATTTCATTGGCCCAGAATGGGTTGCTGCCGCAATCAAGGGCACGGCATTGATAAATCACCCGACTGGCGTTCAGCTGCTGCGTGTAATGATTAATCACTGTATCCAGCGGCACCCGGTCTTCCACCGCCCAGACCCGGCGCCAGAGCGTACCTTTCAGACGCCGTTCATGCTCGCCATAGGTGGTGGCCTGATTGCGCTTCAGTTCTGAAATAACCAGACGATAATTACTGACATCCTGTGTTTTGTCTTCCAGCAGACCCGCCTGTGGAAAAGCATCCAGCGCCCAAAGCGGCGACACCAGCAAACCTGTTAACAATACCAACCAGCGCATGGGTTACTCCTTTCTGAAATACGGCGTTAGAGTAACACGGCGCACACGGCACACCCTATGCTGTGAATAAAGCGGCCCTTTAAGGCTCCCCTTCCGCCCTCCTCTTTAACCCCTGCCCTTGTGGCTGTTACACTCGGCCGCGCCATTTTTCAGAGTCAAAACCGTGTTGAAACATTCGTTACTCCGCCCCGTCACTCTTTCCTGTCTGCTCGTTCTCGCTGGCTGTCAGGCCATGCTGCCAAAGCCAGATACTGATACTCAGGCAACGGTTTACAGTCAGGAGCAACAACAACAGGCAAACGCCGCTGCCGATGAGTTGTTTAATGAGTATTACCAGTTTGCGGTGGAACAGAGCCCGGTACTGCGCAGCCAGCTGGGCATCAGCGGCCAGTTCGACTGGGACGATATTTCTCCTGAGGCACGGGAGCAGCAGGTCGCGTTTTATCAGGACCTGCGCAGCCGCCTGCACGCCATCGATGAAGAAGCGCTGTCAGCCGACCATCAGGCCAGCTACCGCACCCTGTTGTCAGATCTGGAATTCAGCCTGTTAATGGTGCCGTTTGAGCATCATCAGTACGCGTTCAGCCAGATGGGCGGCTGGCATACACTGGTGGTGGATGTATTAATCAATAACCACCCGATCAGCAGCGTGCCCGAAGCCCGCGATTACATCAGCCGGCTGGAAGCGGTGCCGGCATTATTCAAGCGCTGGGGCGAGAATATCCGCGCTGCGGAAGAAGACGGTATTATTCCGCCGGCCTTTGTTTACCCGGCCGTCGAGAGCAGTATGGAAGCCATTATCAAAGGCATTCCTTTTGATAACGGCCCGGACGCCTCACCACTGTGGGCCGACTTCAACAGCAAGCTCGACCAGCTGAACCTGTACCCATCCAGCCGCAAGTTACTGGAGCGCAAAGCCCGTTCAGCACTGCTGCAGGATGTATTACCGGCCTACCGCAATATGCTGGCACTGGTACGCGAGCAGAAGCAACGCGCACCGCAGCATCAGGCAGCGCTTAACCTGACCGATGGCCTGCGTTACTACCAGCTGCTGCTGGCGCATTACACCAACAGCCAGTTTGATGCCGACCGTATTCACCAGCTGGGGCTGACCGAAGTTACCCGCATTCAGCAGGAAATCATTGCCCTGATGCCGGCCCTCGGCTATCAGCCAGCCGAAGGCAGTAAAAGTCAGCAGCAGTTACGCGACTTTTTTCAGTGGATGGAAGAACGCAGCTACCGCTTCCCCGATGACCAGCAGGGACGGGATGAATTTATTGGCTATCAGAAAAATAAAGTGCGGCAGATGGCCGAACGCCTGCCCTACTTTTTTACCCGCCTGCCGGTCAGCCCTATCGTGGTTAAAGCGGTGGAAGACTATCGCCAGAGCAATGCCCCTATCGCTTTCTATGAGTCACCGTCGATGGACGGCACCCGTCCCGGTATTTATTACGTCAATCCGGCGCGTATGAACGACCTGCCACGCTACCGTCTGGCAGCCCTTGCCTTCCATGAAGCCCTGCCGGGTCACCATATGCAGATTGCCCTGACCCAGGAAAATGAACAGCTGCCGGATTTCCGCCGTAATCTCAGTTACAGCGCCTTCAGCGAAGGCTGGGCTTTGTATGCCGAAAAACTGGCCGCCGAAATGGGCGCTTACGAATCGGCAGAAGAAGAATACGGACGCCTGATTATGGAACTGTGGCGCGCCATGCGTCTGGTACTGGATACCGGCCTGCACGCCAAAGGCTGGAGCCGTGAACAGGCGATTAATTTCCGCCTGGAAAATACACCGTTTTCCCGTGCCGACAGCGAAGCGGCCGTTAACCGCTATCTGGTGATGCCAGGGCAGGCCACCTCTTACAAGATGGGTGAATTACGTATTCTGTCGATTCGCCAGCAGGTAAAAGACATTCTTGGCAGCCGCTTTGATCTTGCCGGTTTCCATTCCGCCCTTCTCAGCCAGGGAGCACTGCCGCTGGATGTGTTGCAGGAGTGGATGATCCGCTGGGCAAAGCAACAGAAAAACAAACAGCCGAAAGCGACAACAGCGGCAATGAATAACGCTCCTGACGTCGCAGACAAAACCACCGATAAGGAATAAACCTGCCGGCACCCCGAAAGGACACCAAATTTCTGTCCTTTCGGGCCAGATACTTCCGGCGTCCAATACTGACGATTGTGCCTGAAGCCTGCCTGCATTAGCCTCCGTCAGGCAAAGGAATGCAGCAATCCCTCCGGATCGCTGACCTCATGTAGCCGTTCTGTCGCTTCGTTCTGACGATTTCCTCTGCAGCGCTTCCCGGCGTATTTCCGGGCCAATACTCCAGCAGAGACCTCCCCATGATAAGAATCCTGTTTCTCCTTTCCGCACTGCTGCCATTGCAGGCTTTCGCTGAAGCCAGATCGCTGGCATCAATAGAAAAAACCAAAGAACTGGCTGAGGCGGTCATGACCGATGTCGGTAATAACGCCATGCTCAAAGGCCTGGCCCTGTTAAAACCTTATGTCATGTTTTCAGAAGCGGAATTTAACGCGCAGATGAATAATGTCAGCTCGCAACTGCCGGTAATGGATCAACATTATGGCAAATCCTTAGGCTACGATTTTGTATCCAAAGAGCTGATCGGCGACACTCTGGTTAAATATATATTTTTGCAAAAATTTGAACGTCACCTGATGACCTGGCATTTTATTTTTTACAAGCCAAAAGATAAGTGGCTGCTGAATACCTTTTATTTTAACGACGATTCAGCAGCACTGTTTCTGCGCTGATAGCTGCGGAAATTTTTCTACACTGATAGCTATGGCACTGGCATTCATCGGCACATAAAAAAGAGCGGCGTTATAGCCCACTGCTGTCCCATAGTTTTTAATCAGCACCGTAGCTGACAAAAACAGAACTTTTTAACATCCAGGTCCAATGCCTCGCAGGGGAACTTATCCCCTTGCCG
>NZ_JAJAEL010000037.1:23618-104450 GCF_020447205.1 Thalassolituus alkanivorans | reverse complement strand
GGCTGAGCGGATTGCTTAAACCGGCGATCGTGCGGCGCCAGACAACCAGATGATTCTGCGGCCTTCAGAGCAAAACCCTGCCCCGGAACGATACAAATGCTTGGTGTTTTAAAGTGTCGTTCCGGGGCGAATTGTTTTGCGTGCCGCATAATCATTGCCGTTGACTGGAAGAAGCCGGACGCGCCGAAAAGAGAGGATCGTAAGGAGATACCTCTCCTTACAGGGGGCCAGGGGCTTGCCCCGGAAAGGCGTTTCAGACTGAAAAACAGTCGTCGATTAATGCTGCAGTTTGGAGTGACACAAGGTCACTCCAAATTGTGGGACAGCAGTGGCGTTATAGCCGCTCTTTATCTTTCACGCTGTAGCGTTTAAACAATGCATAGTCATAGGGGATATTCATGGTCAGATCCCTTGCCTGCCATAACGCCCCCTCTGAAGGCCGGCAAAAATCGTAAGCAGGCTTCATAAAGTTAATACCTTCCGGCGCCTCCTGGTAGCGGTTAACCGTATCGTCGTATAACAGCACCATACAGCTGATACAGCGGTAGTTACCATCGGTCCGCGGATTGTTGTAACAGGTTCCCAGCCGGATGGTTAAGCCCTGTTCACGGATGACATCCAGCAGTAACCCCTCAGTCAGACGAATCAGTCCACTCTGGGCATTTTCATCAATCGGGTAATCATCAGCAATTTCAAGTCGTTCAAAATGTTCCGCCTGTATTGCCTTAATTTCTTCAGCTTTACGCTCCGGATCGATGATTTTATTGATGTCGAATGGATAACGGACCTCAGGAGCATCAACAGCGACGGTAAAATCCTGTGCCGATGCCGAACTCCCGGCCCAGGCAAAATCTGCGTCATCATTTTCATCGCGGGCTTCCGGTACATTATCCAGATCTGAAAACTCTTCTCCGCCCAGATGCAGCACATTAATCCGGAAGCTTTCCCAGTGCGTTGGAATATGATGAAAGCCCACGACAAAATGCAGAAATAACAGCATCAGGATGAACATCACCAGTAGCGAACGCCCATGTTTATGCAGCCAGGACGCCGTTCCGTTTTTTTGCACATTATTATCCATATTTTTTCCTGAGCAGATGCAACGTCATGATTAAAAGATCTGACAACGCGCGACGATGACAGAAACGCGGCAATAACAGAGGCGCGACAATAACAGACACACGACGATAAACCAGTGGCCAGCATGCGGCAGAAAAACAGAGTGCGCCCCTCTGTAAACAGTCCTGGCAGATCAATTTTCCCTGCTGCCACCATCTGGCAGATACAAAAAAGCCCGGAAATCCGGGCTTCTTCACTATCCGTTGATCGCCAGCATCAGTAACGTAATTCGATACCGGCCTGCCAGTAGCGGTCATCGGCTGGTGTGGCTTTTACCTGCACGCCGGTGGTATCGGTTGCCACAATACGGCGATGACGCATCTGGCCCAGCTCTGCTGTCAGCCATAAAGCACCGCGCCAGTGAAATTCACCACCCAGTCCAAGCTTCCAGTTAGTGTAATTTGCCTTAAACGTACCGGTCTGATCTTTCACTTCTTCAACCCAGACACCACCGGCCGGACGCAAATGCACATAGGACGATAAATCATTGCTCCAGCGTGTCTGGATTCTGGTTTGCGGAAAACCCAGTAACACTTCGGTGTCGCGTGTTGCTTTAGTTGCCATACCGATTACCGGACGCGGGTTAAAGTCACCGAACTCACGATTAACAGTAAGACCGAACTGCCAGAACGCACCGCTGCGACGGTAAATGCGACCAATCAGATCGGCATTCATCGCCAGGCTCTCGCTGTCAAGGACATTAAAATCGGTCATAAAGCCCGGCTCTGCACGTAATAAAAACTCGGCATTTTTGCCACGCTTCTGACGATACTCCAATGGTAAAGAAATCCAGAAATAATCGTTTTGTAAGGCGGTGGTGCCGCTCCAGCGGAATTTACTCATATCCAGATGAAATGATGATGAAACCTGCTCTGCTCCGCGTTTTTTGTACTCCAGTGGCAGTGTCAGGCTCAGCTCGCTGCGGCCAAATTCTGTTCCGGCACCGTTTTCCGGTGCCGCCGGCCCTTCATTGGCCCAGTACAGGCCATTAGCTGCAGCAGCCCAGCTGCACAGGCAGCCTGCCACTACAGTGCCGATATTACGTACATCAATTCTCATCGGAATAAAGGTCATTGTATGCTTCCTGAACGCTGGCATAACTGGCCAGTGCACCTGTCGATTGCTCATTTTTGCGGACGGTATCGAGTGCGGTCAGAACATCGAGAACATTCTCGAAACCGGCCACTATATCGTCCGGTGCTCCCGCCTCTTTCAGCAGATCAGTGTAGTTGGCAACGTAGTCAAATGCTTCGGTTTCGGCGCGGCGCTGAGCTGGTGTGGCACGTTCATCCATACGGCCAATCACATCCACAACATTCAGTAATGATTTGGCGGCTTCGCTGTCACCATCCACGGCTTCGTTCAGAATAAAACTGTTAAGAAAATTGGAAGCCTCGGCAATGGCTGATACCTGCTGTGTTTGCCCACCCAGCGCCTGAAAATCACTGTTGGATAAAAAGCCATCTTCATACAAGCGCTGGGTCAGCGCCGGAATCTGGCTGGAATTAATAGTGCCGGAAAAAAACTCTGCACTGATGCGGCTGAGTTTTTCTGCGCGATAGGAAAAAGAGACTTTATCACTGCTGTCGGCATTGATCTGGCTTGCAGCCGGAGCCGCAGACCTGGACTGACCGGCCGCAGCCGCCTCACCACTTTCAGCGGTCTGGCTGCTGTCGCCATTCAGCGCGCCGGTTGTTGAAGCAACGCTTTTACCCAACATCGCCAGCAGGTTCTGATAACCGGACGAGGAATTATTGATATCCACCTGACATCCTCCCAAAGAGACTGAAAAGAGAGGAGCAATTACCAGGCCAGACGAACAATCCTGTTAATAATCAATAATTTATAAATAAAAGCGGCAAGCACTCGCCGCTTTGCGTCAGCTTTTTGCCGCTACTTTCCCTTTTGGCCATCCGTATCCTGAGCCGCGCCGGGTACGCGCGCACGACGGGTAATATGCTGACGCAGACTGTGTACGCCCCAGTACACGGCCCCCAGCACAACGGGTAAGGCAATGCCTTTCAAAAGATCGCTGTTGATATTCAGACCCGCTGCTTTCAGGGCGGTAAAAGCAATGCCAAGCAAAGCCAGAATGTAGTAACCGATGGCCACTACCGACAAGCCTTCCACGGTTTGCTGTAGCCGCAGCTGCAGCTGGCTGCGGCGGTTCATGGAAGACAGTAAATGCTGATTCTGCTCCTGAATCGACAGGTCGACGCGGGTACGTAACAGACTGGTGGTGCGGTTGATGCGGCGTGATAAATCTTCCAGCCGGTCACGCACCGAGTTACAGGTTTTAATGCCTGGCGTCAGGCGCCGTTCAAGAAACTCACGCAGACTCTGCATGCCTTCAATCGGGCTTTCTTTCAGCTGGCGCAGACGGTCACGCACCAGATCGTGGTAGGCCACGGCCGCCGAAAAACGGAAGTTGGTGTTGGAGCGGTGACGTTCCACTTCCGCCGCCAGCTGCGACAACTCCTGCAGCAGCACACGCTCGTCTTTGCCGGCATCAATATCGGAAATACTCTGATTCAGCGTCGCCAGGTTATCTTCGATACGGCTTAATTCGCCGCCCATCTGACGGGCAATCGGCAGCGCCATCAGCGACATCAGGCGGTAGGTTTCCAGCTCGAATAAGCGTTGTACCAGGCGCCCGGTCTGATACGGTGTCAGTTGTTGAGTCGTAGTTGCGGCGCCTTTATTGCACACCACGATGCGGCCAAAACCATCAGAATGCAGCTTAAAGGCTGTCCATACCTGGGCTTTATCATCGGCCACCCAGGCGCCGGAAACCCGCTGCCCCTCAAACCAGCGCTGAATCTGTTTCTCATCCGGCTGCTCGCCGACCAAGGCCAGATTCACCGCCACCACCAGCTCACCGGGCATTGCCGCCAGCCAGTCTTTCGGTACAAAGCTCAGCGCATCGGCAGAAAAAGGCTCAACATCGGGACAGATAAAGGTGAAGTTGGCAAACTCCAGGTGACGCTCCCAGCGCAGCTCAAAACCACCGAAATCCTGATACAGGCAGGACGATTCCGGTGCAGGCGCAGGAACGCTGAAACGACGGCAAAGATCGACCACATGGGCATGCAGATCTTCGCGGTTATCGTTCAGCAGAACCGTGAAGTGGGCAACGTGACAGCTGCCTTCAATGATCGGTGAAGGACGGTTGTGAAGCTCTTCATACAGAGCCGAACGCCATGGATGCACCTTCAGGGCGACCGAAGGTGCGGCGATGTCCGGTGCCTGATCCGTTAGGGCGTTTTTCATAATTCCATCCCGCTGCCTGCTATAAAAGTGCGCGGATTCTACCCAAGCAGACGCACAGATGCGACTTTTCAGGCCGGTTCGCGCTCTTCCTCAGCAGCAATGGCCCCTGCCGGCAACAATTCGCTTAATGGCATATCGAGCAGACTACTCCGCTGCTCAAGCCACTGTTGCTGCCAGTTCTGCAGAGCGCGGTACGCCGCTCCACTGATGTTATCGGGTAACGGCTGCTGCAATTGCTGCAGTGTCAGTGTGCGGAAAAAAGACGCCAGACTGAGACCATTCAGATCGGCAATCCATACCCATTGCTGATCCTGCGTCTGGGTCGCCCAGCCCTGCTGCTGAAACTCCTGCAGCAGGCGTCCGACATCGGCCGCTGGCAGATCACGGGCCAGCCGGCACAGGCGTGCTTCATCCGGCAGCTGACCGGATTGCTGTGCCTGCCACAGCGTCTGCAACAGCAACAGGCGCTGCCATAACAACGGCAATCGGCGCTTCTGGCTGCGTACATGGCTCAGGCTGTAGCTCAGCTCTGCGCCCAGCAATAACAGCATCCAGGCCAGATAAATCCACAGCAGAAACAGCGGAACCGCGGCAAAGGCACCGTAAATTAACTGGTACGACGGAAATAACCCGACCATTTTGGCAAACAGAAACTTACCGGCTTCAAATACCGTAGCCACCAGTACCGCCGCCAGTAAGGCATTACGCCACGGCACGCGGCAATTGGGTACCAGCATATACAGCGCACAAATAGCGCCACTGCTTAAAAGCCAGGGCAACAGCCTGACGGGTAAGGCAACCTGGCCGGTTAAGGCACCGGCATCCTGCCACAAAGGCATCGCCGCCAGCAGCGAGCTGGCGGCGAAGGCAGCCCCGAACAACAGCGGGCCAAGACTGAGTACCGCCCAGTAACGGAAAAAGGTTTGCAGGCCGGAACGCGGCTTATCGACATTCCAGATGCGGTTGAACTGCATCTCGATGGTACGCAACAACATAAAAGCCGTTACAAACAGAAAAACGACCCCAACCCAGGTCAGCTTGCGCGCCTGTTGGCTGAACTGCACCAGATAAGCCGAAATCGTTTCACTGCCCTCCGGCATGACATAAGCCAGAAGCTCACCGTGGGCCTGATCGCCCCAGCTTTGCAGCTCAGGAATGGCACTGAGAATGGCATAGGTCACGGTGATCACCGGCACCAGCGCAAACAGTGTGGTGTAAGTTAACGCAGCTGCATCACGGCGCCGCTCTTCCCCTTCGAAGCGTTTCAGTGTCTGCCATAAAATCTGGCCTGTCAGGCGTAAACGCCGCCAGAAGCGCCGCACCGGGGTAAGAATCGCTGCCGCTTCCTGTCCACTGACTGTCATATTCAATTTCCCGTTCGTCTGAGTGCTGCCGGAAACAAAAATACCGGCTTTTTACGCAAGCTTTTCCTCAGCGCGGGCATCCTTTGTTAAGATACCGGCCATTCAGTCCGTGAGACAAAATTGCCCGACAGGCTGTTCACGGCCGCCAGACATCATCCGCTGCCGGTAATTCCGGACAACGACACAGGACACGCAAAGCATGAGCGAAATACAGATCTACCACAATCCTCGCTGTTCCAAATCCCGCGAAACCCTCACCCTGCTGCAGGAACAGGGCATTGAACCAGAGGTGATCGAATATCTGAAGGATGTGCCCTCTGCCGCCGAACTGAAAAGCGTGCTGAGCAAACTGGGCATCGGCGCCCGTGATCTGCTGCGCACAAAAGAAGCCGAATACAAAGAAGCCGGCCTCGACAATCTGCAGCTGAGCGATGATGACATCATTGCCGCCATGTGCGCGCACCCAAAACTGATTGAACGCCCGATCGTGATCAAAGGATCACAGGCGCGTATCGGCCGGCCGCCACAACAGGTTCTGGAGATTCTGTAATGGCCCAGCCTTACGTTCTGGTGCTGTATTACAGCCGTCATGGCAAAACGGAGCGCATGGCACAGCAGATGGCGCGCGGTATCGAAAAAGTCAGCGGTATGGAAGCCAGGCTGCGTACCGTGCCGGAAGTTTCGGCCGATACCGATGCCAGCCTGCCAGCGGTTCCGGACAGCGGCGCCGTATACTGCAGCGCCGATGATCTGAAACACTGCGCCGGCTTGCTGCTTGGCAGCCCGACGCGCTTTGGCAATATGGCCGCACCACTGAAGTTCTTTCTCGATGGCACCAGCCCGTTGTGGCTGACCGGCGCGTTAATCAACAAACCGGCCGGGGTGTTTACCTCCAGCTCGTCACTGCACGGCGGCCAGGAAAGCACCCTGCTGAGTATGGCGCTGCCACTGCTGCACCACGGCATGGTATTCGCCGGTATACCCTACAGCGAAGCCGCCCTGCTCAATACCCAGAGCGGCGGTACACCTTACGGCGCCAGCCACTGGGCCGGAGCCGATAACAATAACGAACTGAGTCAGGCCGAAAGCCAGCTCTGTCAGGCGCAGGGGCAACGTATTGCCACCCTGGCCAAAGCACTGGCGGAGGCCAACTGATGAAAACCCTGAATGCATACCGCATCATGCTGGCCAGCTATCTGGCGGTTCTGCTGGTGTTACTGTACGGCACGCTGAGCAACGCTCCGGCGGGCAGTGAAGGCACTGCCAATTACGCTGTTGGCGTACTCTGGTGGCTGATTAAAGTGCTGCCTTTCCTGCTATTTATTCCCGGCCTGATCAAGCGCTCACACAAAGCCGCGGCCTGGCTGTCGTATATGGCGATTCTGAGCTTTGCCGTACTGGTTGGCCTCGGCTCATTCACGGCCGCCAGCCTGTGCATCGTACTGTTCCTCAGCAGCATGCTGTACACCCGCTGGGCCAAGGCCGATGCTGCAGCTGTCAATCAAACGGCTGCAACCACCCACGAATAACAGGAATTCATACCATGAAACTGACCGTGTATTTATCCGGCGAAATTCATACGGACTGGCGCGCTGACATTGCCCGTGGCGTTGCTGATGCCGGGCTGGACGTTGAACTGACCGGGCCAAATACCAATCATGGCGCCAGCGACGACTGCGGCGACCAGATTCTGGGCGCCGAAGAGAAAGCCTTCTGGAAAGATCATAAGGCCGCCAAGATCAATGCACTGCGTACCCGCAAGCTGATTGCCGATGCCGATATTGTGGTGGTGCGTTTTGGTGATCAGTACAAGCAGTGGAATGCGGCCTTTGATGCAGGCTACGCTGCGGCGCTGGGGAAATCGCTGATCGTGCAACACGATCCGGCCCTGACTCACCCGCTGAAAGAAGTGGATGCTGCGGCAATGGCGGTCTGTGAAACGCCGCTGCAGGTGGTGGAGATTTTACGTTATATCAACCGCGACAGCTGAACTGTTCAAACCGCTGTTCAGCGCGCCAGCAGTCATGCCCGGGAGCCTGCTTCAGGCTCCCACAATCAGAACGATTACTCGTCGTCCCAGTCACCATCGGTACTGTCATCGGCAATCTCGGTGGTTACCGGCTCGCCACATTTGGCGCACTTACCTTCGATAAAGATCACACCTTCCTGCTCAAATTCTACCGGCTCAACCATGCCCAGATCGGCTTCCATACAGTTGTTGCACCAGGTCTGGCTCAGGAAAGCATCCTGATCTTCTTTATCACGTGCGAAAAAGTCGCGTTCAGTTCGTTCCATTGTGTTACTCCGGTTTTAATACTAAATCACCACAGAATGGCGTGAGATTATCAGGATATTCCCCGAAAAATACTGCGGTTTATTCTACGCTTTATAGCAAAGCCTGAATATGGATCCTGTTAATGAATGTAAAACATCAATTGGTACTGACGATTGTTGCCAGCACCCTCTGCGCCGTTATTCTGACAGCCTTCATTGGCAGTGAGACTTCCGTAACCACCGCCAGGGAAGGTGCTGACCAACAGGTTGTTCAGGCATTAATCAGCCGCCGTGACCTGAATAAAGCCAGCATCGAACGCTATCTGGCAACTCTTGAATCCCAGCTGATTACCTTAAGCAGCAGCCCACTGATCCAGCAATCTGCCGTGCTGCTGAAAACCGCGTTCTTCGATTACCCGCTGCAGTACGGCGAAGCACTCGATGAACAGCCGTTAAAAAACTACTACGCCAACGATTTCAACGCCACCTTTGCAAGACTGAACGACGGCCAGAATGCGCCGCAACAGCAGCTATATTCCCAGCTGGGTGATAATGCCCGTTATCTGCAAAGTGCCTATATCAGCGGCAACAGTCACCCGCTGGGCGCCAAAGCCGAACTGATCGCGCTCAACAATGGTACTGAATACGATGAGCTGCACCGCACCATTCATCCTTATCTGCGTCAGTTTCAGCAGCGCTTTGGCTATTACGATGTATTTATCGCCGATGCTGACAGCGGGCATATTATTTACTCGGTCTTTAAAGAGCTGGATTTTGCCACCTCTCTGCGCACCGGCCCCTATAAAGACAGTGGCATCGCCGACGTATTCAACAAAGCCATGAGCCTGCCAGAAGGCCAGGTCGCATTCAGTGATTTTGCCGTTTACATGCCCTCTTACAATGCCCCGGCCTCTTTTATTGCCACGCCCATTTTTACCGATGGTAAACGCAGCGGAGTCCTGATCTTTCAGATGCCGGTCGATAAAATTAACGGCATTATGACCAACGACAGCCGCTGGGCTGAAGTCGGCTTTGGCCAATCCGGCGAAAGCTATCTGGTCGGCCAGGATATGACACCGCGCAGTCAGAGCCGTTTTTTAATCGAAGACAAAACCGCCTATCTTAAGGCTCTGCAGCAGGCTGGCTTATCCAAAACGCTGCTGAATGAAATTGATCAGCGCAATTCCTCCATTGGCCTGCAGCCGCTGGATACGCCATCGGTCAAAAAAGCATTACAGGGCGAAAGTGGTATACAAACCATCAACGACTACCGTGATGTTCCCGTACTGTCGGCCTATACCTATATCGATTTTGTCGGCACCCGCTGGGCACTGATCAGCGAGATTGACCGCGATGAAGCCTATGCAACGGTCAGCCAGATGACAGACACACTAATCCGTAACAGCATCATTCTGATCCTGGTAATGGCCGGTCTGATGACGGCAATTGGTATCTGGAGCGGTAACCGCGTCACCCGCCCGATTGTCAATGTGATTGACCGGATTCGTCAGGTCGCTGAACGGCGCGAACTAAACGCAACCTTCAGCGAAAAAGGTGCTGCCGAATTTGTTCAGCTGGGTCAGGCACTGAATCAGTTATTCCGTCAGCTGCAATCATTTTTTGGTGAAATGCAGCAGACCGCAGATACCCTGACCCGCCATTCGGAACAACTGAAAAAATCGAGTAACGCTACAGCCGATCAGGTGACCCAACAAAACGAAGAAGTGAATTCTGCAGCAACCGCCACCACCGAAGTCAGCGCGTCAGTGAGTGAAGTGGCAAGCCACGCCGAGCTGGCCGCCGAAAATATGCGCAACACCCGTAACCGGGTAAAAGAAAGCCACGACATGTCCAACACCGCACGCACCACCATCAACCAGCTGCAGCAAAATATGAGCGTATCTATTGCTGGCATGGAACAACTGGCCAAAGAAAGCGAAGGTATCGGTGCGGTGCTGGATGTGATTCAGACCATTGCCGAACAAACCAACCTGCTGGCGCTGAATGCGGCCATTGAGGCTGCCCGTGCGGGTGAACAGGGTCGTGGTTTTGCCGTGGTTGCCGATGAAGTCCGGACACTCGCCTCCCGCACCGCGCAGAGCACCGAAGAAATCCGCAGCAAAATTCAGTCACTGCAACAATGCGTCAGCAGTGCACAACAGGCCATGAGCACATCACAGGAAGGCACGGACGACAGTCTGGAAAAAGTGGAAGGAACCGCTCGCCTGATGGACGAAGTGTCAGCCCTGATCGATCAGATGGAAGAAATGAGTGCCCAGATCGCGACGGCAGCGGAAGAGCAAAGCTGTGTAACCACTGAAATCAGCCGCAATATTACCCATGTAAAAGACCTGTCTGATGGCATCCTTGATGCGACGGCCATGATTCAGAATTCCAGTGCGGATCTGGATAACATCACCACCACCATCCGCAGTCAGATCAGCGAGTTTAAATTCTGATACCCCTGACCGGTGTGCGGATAAAAATCTGAACGCACACCGGGCCTTCCAAACGCCACAGGGCAGCGATTTCCTTCCCGGGTAAAAATAATCCACTGGCACAAATGACTCTGCGCAATGAATGATTTTACCTGCATTCTTAGGGCCTGTTGACACTAAGTGAATCGGGCCTGCTGAGAGCCAGTTTTTCTCAGAACAAGGAGAGATATTAGCGGGCTAAATGAATGACGAGCGACGAAGTTAGTGGGGAAAACTGGTCTCAGCCCGAAGGGTTATGGCTAAAAATCCCTCATCCAGCGTTGCTGTTCGCTCGCTTAACCCGTTAGGCCACACTCTCAGCGCCTTGTCTGAAGAATTTTTATCCGATAACAGGCCTGTTTAATTAGTGTCAACAGGCCCTAGGCACTGATTTCATATTGCAACCCAGAGAATGATTTATGATCACACTGCATCACCTGAACAACTCACGTTCACAGCGTATTATCTGGTTACTGGAAGAGCTGGGCGTTGACTACACCATCAAGCATTACGAACGTGATGCCAAAACATCACTGGCGCCCGCCAGCCTGAAAGCCATCCATCCACTGGGTAAATCACCGGTTATTACCGACGGTGACCAGACCATTGCTGAATCCGGGCTGATTATCGAATATTTAATCCGCACTTATGGCAAAGAACGCTTTCTGCCTGAAGAAGGCTCCGCCACCTACTGGCAATATCTTTACTGGCTGCACTATGCCGAAGGATCATTAATGCCACTGATGGTGATGTCATTGATTTTTAATAAAATCAAAACGGCTCCAATGCCATTTTTTATCAAACCCATTGCCCGCGGTATCGCCGACAAAGTCATGCAAAGCTATGTTGGTCCTAATGTGCAGAATAACCTGCGTTATATTGAGCAACATCTGGGCAGTAACTCCTGGTTCGCAGGAGAGCAGATAACCGGTGCCGATTTCCAGCTGATATTCCCTCTGGAAGCCGCTCTTAATCGTGGTAGCCAGGCATCTGAATATCCGAACATTGCCGCCTGGGTAAAGCGCGTTCACGCTTTACCAACCTACCAGACAGCACTGGAAAAAGGTGGCCCTTACGATTACGCCTGATAGCTGCAGCAAAACCTGACAGCCGCGGAGGCTCCGCCTTCCGGCTGTTATGCTTATCCGGGCGCCGCTATAATAAGCAGAGTTTTTTGCCCTGGAGTCTTTATGTCTGCTCTGCTGCGACAGCGTTTTCCCCGTCTTTACCGTCTTTTCAAACCTGGCCTTCTGACACTTCTGATTGCCGGTTGCGCAACCGTCGGCGTTGGCCTGAGCGCTGATGAACTTTTTGGTAAAACCGTTATTACCGATCGCAGAGCCGAAGCCAACAGCAGCCAGGCACGCCATTATCGCCAGGATATACGTCCGATTCTGGAAAACCGCTGCGTGGTTTGTCATGGCTGTTACGATGCGCCCTGCCAGCTTAAATTGTCATCCCCGGAAGGGATTATGCGCGGTGCCAATAAGACTCTGGTGTACGATGGTACCCGAATTCTCGCCAGTGAACCCACCCGCCTCGGCATTGATGCACGAACCACCGAAGAATGGCGTAAGAAAGATTTTTTCCCGGTTCTCAACGAGCGTTCACAAACGGCTGAAATTAATCTGCAGAACAGCGTTCTTTATCAGATGCTGACATTAAAAGCGAACAACCCGCTGCCTGCAGAAAAACTCCTCGACGACGATGATTTTGAGCTGGGTCTGAACCGCAGCCAGCAGTGTCCGACCCAGAAAGAATTTGCTGAATATGCTGATAAGCATCCACTGTGGGGCATGCCCTACGCATTACCGGCACTCAGCAATGATGAATATTCCAAACTTACCCAATGGCTGAAAGATGGCGCGGCTCTGGCAGCGGATCTTCCCCTGCCTGATGCGATACAGGCCGAAGTTGAACACTGGGAAGCTTTCCTGAATCAGGACAATTTAAAGCAACGACTGACCAGTCGCTATATTTACGAACATTTGTTTCTGGCCAGCCTGTATTTTTCTCCCGAGCCATTATTCCGCAATCAACAACCCATTAACCGGCCGGAATACTTTTTCAAGCTGGTGCGTTCGTCCACGCCACCAGGGTTGCCCATCAATCCGGTAGCAACACGCCGGCCTTACGATGACCCGCAGGTTAAGCGTGTTTATTACCGACTACTGCGCGACAGCAGCAGCGTTGTTGCAAAAACCCATATGCCTTACCGCCTGAATAACGAACGTATGGACTGGATTAAGGCTCTGTTTATCGAGCCTGAATATAAGGTGGATTATCTGCCCGATTATAAACCGGAAACCGCAGCCAATCCGTTCATTGCTTTTTCTCAGCTACCGGT
This sequence comes from Thalassolituus alkanivorans, assembly GCF_020447205.1. Taxonomy (GTDB): domain Bacteria; phylum Pseudomonadota; class Gammaproteobacteria; order Pseudomonadales; family Oceanobacteraceae; genus Venatoribacter; species Venatoribacter alkanivorans. The sequence continues at coordinate 91,599 of NZ_JAJAEL010000037.1, read as the reverse complement.
CAATGCCCGTTACCGTTTTATGCTGGAAGAATCCGAATACATCATCACCGGATTTATTAAAGGCCCGGTGTGCCGCGGACAGGTTGCCCTGAACGTCATCGACGACCATTTCTGGGTATTTTTTGTTGACCCGGAAATGCATAAAGACCCTGACTACAGTCAGTTTCTGATAGATCAAAGTGATCATCTTCGTTTACCCGGAGAGGCAGAAAGTAATTCCGGAATTATCACCAACTGGCTGCGTTACTCCAGCCTGCACAATGAATATCTGGATGCCAAGAATGTTGCTCTGGCAGAAAAATTTCCCGATGGTAATGCCGTTGATCTGAACCTGATCTGGCCTGGCAATAACAGCGTTTCCACCCGGAAAAAACAATCCTCATCCGGTGCGATACAGAATGCCAATGCAGCCTTAACAATTTTCCGTCATTTTGACAGCTCGACTGTCGTAAAAGGCATGGTAGGCCAGCACCCGAAAACGGCCTGGGTTATTAACTACTCATTACTGGAGCGAATTCACTATCTGCTGGTTGCTGAGTTTGATGTCTACGGCAACATCGGTCATCAGCTGATGACCCGTCTATATATGGATTTTCTGCGTATGGAAGGAGAATCTAATTTCCTTGCTCTGCTGCCGCAAGAAGAACGCGTACGCCTGGCAAACTACTGGTATCGCGATGCATCCGATAGTGTAAAACAACATCTGGTCAGTTATGAGAAACACATCCTCAACGATCCGGCGATTACCTATCACAGCCAGAACCCACAGGCCGAGTTGTATGAAAAACTGCGCCAGCACCTGCAGCCGGTACTGGAAGATAAGTACAATCTTGCACGCCGGATTACCCCACAGGAGCTGAATATTCTCAGCCGTGTTAACCGGGTACAGGGGCAGGCCGCAACACTGATGCCGGAAATATCGTTATTGCTGGTTGAAAACATGCAGGGAGACAGTCAGGTATTTACACTGATTCGCAACAGCGGTCACAGCAACCTGACCGGACTGCTCTACGAAGAAGAAAACCGCCTGCCACAAGAGGATTATCTGACCCTGGTACCCGGAATTATCGGCTCCTATCCATCGGCGTATTATCGTGTTTCATCGTTCCGCCTGAATGATTTTGTCAGTGCAGTAAGCGGGCTGACAGATGAAGATGATTACGAAAAACTGGCCGACCGTTTTTCCGTACGCCGAACGGACCCGCAGTTCTGGACGCACAGCGATCAGATACATCAGTGGTACTTACGCAATGATCCGCTGAATGCCGGGCTGCTGGATTATAACCGTCTGGAAAATCGCTAAGGTCTCTGCCACACCAGCCCTAGGCAAACAATAATCGTTGTTTGCTGTCGCTCGGTGTCAGACCCGACCAGCGCTTAAAGGCGCGGCGGAAATTGGTGGTGTCATTAAAATTCAGATAATGCGCCACCTGTTCATTGGTCCAGCCATTAATGTGGAATAAATACAGGCACACATGCAGCCGTGCCTGATCCTGCAATTGCTGAAAATGGCAGTGGTGCTTTTGCAGTTTCCGTTTAAAAGTCGCCGGACTCATGGCAAAAGCCCGGGCAACCTCCGGCAAGCTCTGCGGTGTACGCAACTGCCGGGTTAAATAATGATACACCGCTTCATTAAATCCATTCGTGGCCTCTTCCCTGCCAATCAGTGGCTGCGCTTCACGCAAAGCAACCTGATAAGCCGTTGCCGAACCTCGCGGCCAGGCTTTTTCCAGCCAGTGTTTTTCAATCATCATCACATCCACACCGACCGAGAAATGCAGATCCGGCCCCAGATATACCTGATACTGCTCGTCCTGTGCCGGGCGCGCATAGCTGAAACCATAGCGCCAGGGTAAAGTTTCCTGTGCCAGCCAGCGACTCGTGGCGGTTAATCCGGTCATTGCTGTTTCAACCATAAAACGCCGCTCATCCTGCAGGCCGCAGGCATCCAGCCACTGCACGTAACAATAACGTTCGTCCTGATAAATACGGGGAGACAGCAGCGGTGATAAAAAGTGCCGGAAGTCCACCAGCGCCTGCAGTGCTCTTGCCAGATCCGGGGCATTGGCCAGCAACTGACTGAATACGCCATAATGTCCGGGCCATAAACTGTCACCCCAGCGAAAACTTAAATCCTCTTCAGGCAGTAATTTCCGCCCGTTTATAATGAGCTGCTGTAATTGTGCGGGGGAAAGGTAATGATTGCCGGTCAGAATATCATCATAAAAAAGACCGCTGCCGCGCAGTATTTTATGGCTGGAAATATCGCGCGCCAGTAACAGGTCAATCAGCAGAGCCGGCTGATGATGAGCGGCGATAAACCGCTCGTCACGCTCATACCAGCGACCGCAATACATCGTCATGCAGCCAGAAAACAGCCATGCTGACGCTGTGCCGTCAGCAAGGCCTGATTAACCCGCTCAATACTCTGAGCAGGCTGATCGCCAGGGCGGCATTCGGTCAGGCCTATGCTGATGCGTTGATAGAGTGTTTCTCCCGTCTGGCTGTGTTTAAACGCAAAATGCTGCACCGCCAGCTCCAGCTCCTGCGCCAGTTGCAAGGCGGCTTCACCTTGCGTTCCGGGTAACAGCAGAGCAAAGCGGTCGCCGGCATAACGGCAAATAAGATCGCTCTGACGCAGATTCAGCAACAGCAGTTCAGAAATCTCGCGTACCAGACGATCCCCTTCACGATGACCAAAACGACGGTTCACACTGCTGAAATCGTTAATATCAACCATCATCAGCGTCATCGGCCGGGTGCTGTTTAAATGCTGTTGTAATTGTTCTTTTAAATAATCGGCGCGCCCAAGCTGAGTCAGACCATCGATAAAACGGTGTTCGCGGAATAACCGCTCACGTTTGGCCAGTTGACGATTAATCGACAGCTGCTCACTGTGCCAGTGAAATAAACCATACGTCAGCAACGCAATACCAACAGGCATGGCAACCGATTCCAGCCAGGCGTCCCACCACTGCTCTGCAGGAATACGGATAAATTCATCCAGGTTATCCTGCCACATCGCCAGAAAAATAAACCCCAGTCCCAGCGTCAACAGATCCGTTACCCTGCCCGCCGGGCGGCTACCCAGAATCAACAGCATCCAGATGGCGACTGCCACTGCACTGCCACCCTCACCCAAAACATCCAGCCAATCAATTTCACGCCAGTGTTTGGCATCACCGACCAATACCGACGCCACAACCGATGCCAACGCTAAACCAAAAACCAACAGTAATTTGCGCCGATGTAAAAACAACGTGCTGAACATAAAAAAATACCGCCAAACAATAATGGCTGGCATAACTAGCAGGGCTTTATGACAACCGCATGACAATCCGGCATAAGGACGTTAATGCGGCACAAATCACCCCGGGGGTTAATTCAGCTCAGCACGGTGCAGCATTATTTGCGTTTTTACCGGCCGTTTTCTGCCTGTCACAATCTGCGATTATTCCGGCGGCGCCCGCTCTGACCGGGCTCAGCCATCCTGTAAACATCTACGCAAACCTTAACCCTGATCGGCTGTTACCCGGAGCTGACACCGTCTGCCGTTATCAGCCACAAGGGTTAAATCGGATCATTATCAGGCTGAAAGCCGCTGAAAACCGTCGTTTTATGCCGCATCACCGATTGGCTGTCACAGAACCGTCATACGCTCTTTCTACCGTCGCGCCACCTGCTGCCCGCCAGGATCTGTCGACAGGCCCTGGGCAGATATAAAAACGATCGATAAAGAACGACATGGAGACGAGCATGAATTTTTGCATTAAGCCACTGGCGGCGGTCATTGCCCTCAGCTGCGCGGCACTGGCCCAGGCCGATGGCAACCTCGAAGGCCGGGTCAGCGACACCCGCAATCAAACCGTATACAGCGGTGCCGTTATCCGTCTGGAAATGCCGGGCGATGCCAGCATGAACCGTGAAGTACTGGCCGCCAAAGGCGGACGCTTCCGGTTACCGCAAGTTCCGGCCGGCGATTACCTGTTAAGTACCGTGGTCGGTGGCAAGACCGTCGACAGCCGCACCATCACCATCCGCGATGGCGAAACCCTGACGGCCAATATTGTGCTGAATAACGCACAACAAGAGGTAGAAGAAATTCTGGTGATTGGCCAGGCAGCACAAATGCAGCGCGCCCTTGATCGCCAGCGTTACGCCGACAATATGATCAGCGTTATTAATGCCGATGCCATTGGTCAATTACCGGATGCCAACGCCGCTGAAGCCTTGCAGCGTGTGCCGGGTTTATCCATCGAACGTGATCAGGGCGAAGGCCGTTTTGTCCGTATCCGTGGCATCAGCTCCGATTTAAACAGCGTAACCGTTAACGGCACACAAATTCCGGCGCCGGAAGCCGGCAGTCGCTCGGTTGCCCTCGATGTAATTCCATCGAATCTGCTCAGTTCACTGGTGGTCACCAAAACCCTGACTCCGGATATGGATGCCAATGCCATTGGTGGCGCCGTTGAAATTAACAGTATTTCAGCACTCGACCGTGAAGGGGCATTTTATTCCGCCGCCACGCAGCTGAGCTATGACGAGCAAAGCGAACAAACCAACCCGGCTTATTCTGTTGCCGGTGGCAATACCTTTGATTTCGGTAACGACCGTCGTTTGGGGGTTGCTGCAGCACTGAGTTTTGATAACCGGAAATTCGGCTCAGATAACGTTGAAACCGGTGGTGCCTGGGATTTTGATAGCGGTGCAAAACTCGAAGAACTGGAACAGCGCGAATACAGTATCGAGCGTGAACGCTTAGGTGCCGCACTGAACCTGGATTACGAACATGGCGTTAATCACAGCTTTTATATGCACAACCTGTACAGCAAGTTCAGTGATAACGAACAGCGGGTTGCCAACGAAATTGAATTTTCCGATGCCATCGGTCTGGGCGAAAGCAGTGATGCTGAAGTCGTCCGCTCGCTGAAAGATCGTGAAGAAACGCAAAAAATTGTTTCCTCAACCCTGGGCGCCAATCATTTTATCGGTGACTGGACCGTGGAATACAAAGTCGGCATCAGCAAAGCCTCAGAAGATGAACCCGACACCATCGCCGGCGCCGATTTTGTCAGCACCTCGGATATTACCGGGCTCAGCTTCAGCAACAGCCGTAAGCCACGTATTAATGCTCCTTCCGCTTTTTACGATCCGGCACAATATGAGCTGGATAAAATCGAGCGTACGCGCAGCTATACCGAAGATAAACAAACCATGGCGCAGCTGGATATTACCCGTGATTTCGATCTGGCGGATAATCCTGCACTGGTAAAATTTGGTGCCAAAACCAAAATGCGTGAAAAATCTCAGGATGCTGATACCTGGAAATATAAAGACCTGTCAGAAGACAGTTCTGTTTCTATGAGTGGTTTCGCCAGTGGCGAACGTGATTACAGCCTGGGACGTTTTGGGCCGGGAATTTCCAGCGCGAAAGTGCGCAGCTATATGGCAACCCTGGACCGTGCCGACGCATTCGATGATGAAGACTCCGTACTGGAAGACTACGACATCGACGAAGATATCAATGCCGGCTACCTGATGGGCCGTATAGATGCTGACGAACTGCGGGTAATTGCCGGTGTACGTTATGAGCAAACCAAAATCAGCGCACGCGGCAATGCCCTGAACCAGAGCGATGAACTGATCACCGTTAAAAAAGACAACGACTACAGCCATGTGCTGCCATCGGTACAGGCTCGCTGGCAGTTGGCCGACAGTACTCAGGTGCGGGCTGCCTGGACCAATGCCGTCGTTCGCCCAACCTTTGAACAGATGCGCCCGAACTTTACCGATGACGGCAGCGAAGCCGAACTGGGCAACCCGGATCTGAAAGCGCTGGAAGCCGCCAACTTTGACCTTGGCATCGAACATTTTATGGGCAGCGCCGGTACTCTGTCGGCCTTTGTATTCCGTAAAAAAATTGACAACTTTATTTATGAAACCGATCTGGCAGGCTCTACCGGCTACGCTGCGTATGACGAGGTAATTACCTTCCGCAACGGTGATCAGGCCACGCTGAACGGTCTGGAACTGGCATTTTCCCACAAACTGGAAATGCTGCCGGCACCCTTTAATGGCTTATTGCTCGCCGCCAACACGACCTTTACCCGCTCAGATGCAACCGTATCGGCCTATGACAGCGGCACTCTGCTGAAACGTGATATCAGCCTGCCGAATCAATCAGACCTGACCGGTAACTTTATTATCGGTTACGAAAATGAGCGCCTGAGCATGCGTCTGGCAACCAACTATAAATCGGAATATCTGGCCGAAGTCGGCAATCTGGAAAACAGCAAAGGTGATGTTTACCAAAGCGCCCAGACCCAGCTCGATTTTAATGCCTCTTACAAAATGACCGAACAACTGAAACTCAGTTTTGAAGTCGCCAATATTACCGATGAACCGTATTACGCCTACGTCAACAAAGAACGCTACAACGCACAGTATGAAGACTACGGTCCGACCTACCGTGTAGGTATCAGCTACACCAGTTTCTGATTGTCAGAAGCCAGCCGGACCTGTTATGGGTCCGGTTTTTTAATCTGCTGATTCATACCAACCTGCCGTTCACACCGATGCACAACGATATAAAGAGAAAGACTTAATTTATGACTATCCGTAACCTTAACCGCGCCCTGAGCACTGCCACCCTGTCGTTGCTGCTCGCCGCCTGTGCCAGTAACGACCTGCCTGAAAACACAGGTCATCAGCCCCGCCTGCCTTCTGCAACGCTGGCGGCAAGCCTTCTGCCGGTAAGCGCCGAGCAGGCTATTCTGATCAGCAGCGCAGGAGATACCACACAAAAATTCTGGCTCAGTACCGGAGCGGATAACGGTATCCAATTACAGGACAGCCACTTTACCCTATTGGATAAAAAAGACATTCAGGCTGAATTTATTGATCAGCGCCGTGATCAGCAAGGCATGCTGTTTGTCAGTATCGATAAAGAAAATAACCGCCCGGTCAGCTATCGCATTAACAACCAGCGTATTACCGATCTGGCCTTCGGCCAGGCGCTGACCTACCCGGTTGAAGGTATCTGCCTGTATCAACCGGCCGGATCGCCACTGCAGTTATTTGTACTCGACGAGCAACAGATGGCGCACCAGCTGTTAATTAAAAGCGACGGTAAGGTGTTAATTCAGCAGGAAATCCGCCGCTTCCCGTTGCCTCCCAACAGTGAATATTGTGTAGCCGATGATGTCAGCGGTCAGCTGTTTGTCAGCGAAGAAAATGTTGGCGTCTGGGCCTATAACGCCCGCGCCGAAAGTGAAGTCAGCCGTCAGGCCGTTGATCTGGTGCAGCCGTGGGGCCAGCTGCACAGCAACAGCGGTCCGTTAGCCATCAGCCAGGGACAACTGTTTATCGCCGAGCTGGGTCACAATATTCTGCACCACTATCCTTTACCACAGGCGGGCAGCACGCAGCCAACGGGCGCTGGCCGCGCAGTTATTCTTGACCAGTCACTGGCCGCTGACAGCCTGCGTACCGCCATTAACAGCGATGGTACAACCCGTCTGATTATTCTGGATGATAACAGCAGCCAGTTATTCAGCAGCAATATTCACCTGCCACAACAGGCACGTAATCAGGAAAATATCCCGGAAATTGCTGCCCATACAGAAACAACACCGGTACGGAAAACCGGCGATGCTGCCGACGATCCGGCTATCTGGGTAAATACTCACACACCGGAAAACAGCCGCATTTTAGGCACCAATAAAAAATTCGGTCTTTATGTTTATGATCTTAATGGTCAGGAGCTGCAGGAACTGCAGGCCGGGAGGGTTAATAATGTCGATGTGCGCCAGGGCTTTACCTTTAAAAACCAGCCTGCGGATATTGCCGCAGCCAGCCAGCGTGACCGCCAGGCCATTGCGTTATTTCATATTGATCCGTTAAGCGGACATGTCAGTGCCACCACTGAAATTATCACCACTCTGGATAATGTCTACGGCCTGTGCATGTACAAAAACCTTAAAGAACAGTTTTTTGTTTTTATTAACGACGAAGACGGGCGCTTTGAGCAATATGAAATTACCGACTCGGCCAATGGCTGGAGTGGCAACAAAGTGCGTGAATTCCGCGTCAATTCCCAACCGGAAGGCTGTGCCGCTGATGATACAAAGCAGCAGTTATTCCTGGGTGAGGAAGATCTTGCTATCTGGACTATTGGCGCGGAAGCCAACGCCGGAGAAAGGCTCACTCAGGTCGCAGCAGCCTCCGACATTCTGGTCGCCGATATTGAAGGTATGGATATTTACCGTAATGAAAAAGAAGCCTATCTGGTAGTTTCCAGCCAGGGCAACGACAGCTATGTACTTTATCAGGCCGAAGCACCCTATGAATATATTGGCCGCTTCCGCGTGGGTATTAACGCTGAAAAAGGCATTGATGGTGCCTCAGAAACCGATGGTTTAACGGTTACCGCAGCCAATCTGGGCGCCGAATATCCGCAGGGCATGTTAGTTGTGCAGGATGGCCGTAACTTTCTGCCGGAAGAAAATCAGAATTTTAAATATGTGAACTGGCAGGATATTCAGACGCTGATTCAGTCTGTACTCAAACCATAACCGCACACTGTAAAAATCGCGGGCCTGATTACAGGCCCGCTTTTTTTATACCAGCCTGCGCCAGTCGGTCAGCGTCGCAAGCAGTGCCAGAGACAACAGCCAGAAGAGACTCAACGCCCCACCACTGTTCCTGCCTGATGAGTTATTGCCGGCAGCCGTACTGTTCTTTTCAATACGATACGTTGCCTGTAACAGCTCCGAAGTATTGCCCTCAGCATCAACGGCAATTGCTTTAAGCTGTGCGGATTCAGTCAACAGCACTGTACCACCATTATTCAGCACACGGCCGGTATTAATATCCGGGCTGCTGCCGTCCAGCGTATAACGGATACTGACATCCTCGCTGGCACTGTTGATGGTGATCGTTTGGGCAGCAGAGTAAGTTCCTGCCGGAATATTAAACACCGGCGTGGCGACAAAAATAACCGCCGGTTCCACCGCGCTGAAATGTACCGCAACCGAACAATCTGCCTGCAGTGTGCTGATCGTATAGCTGTTACCGGATAACTCCCCGTCACAGCCGCTGACCGTCGTTAACTGATATCCGTCATCCGCATTGATACTGAGGCTGACATCCGCTCCCCCGGCGACGGTTATCAGCGCAGGGCTTACCGTACCGCCTCCGGTCACGATACTGGTAACGGTATACATAACCGCTTCAAAGACAGCCGTTACCGAACAGTCTGCCGTTACCGCTGCAATACGGTATACGCTGCCGGTTAATTCTCCGCCACAGCCTTCAATACGGCTTAGCTGGAAACCTGCATCAGGGATAGTGGTAAGCTCCAGCGCCCCACCTTCAATCACCCGCGGATTGGCCGGCGTAATACTGCCGTTACCGCTGATCAGTGTGCTGACCTGATAAGTAATAGGTTCAAAGACAGCTGTTACCAAACAGTCTGCCGTTAGTGCAGCAATATTATAGTTATTGCCGGTTAACTCTCCGTTACAACCAACGATACTGCTTAAACGGGAACCAGGTTCAGCCTTAACAGCCAGACTGACAGCACTGCCCTGAACCGCTGTCACATTCGCTGGTGTAAGACTGCCATGCCCGGTCACTACGGTGGTGACAGTGAACATGACAGGCTCGAATACAGCCGTTACTGTACAGTCTGTAGTTACCACGGCAATACGGTAATTATTACCGGTTAATTCTCCGCCACAGCCTTCAATACGGCTTAAATGAAAACCCGCTCCCGCGGTAACCGTCAGTTCAGCGGCCTCACCTTCGACAACGGTTACACTTTCTGGTGTGATAAAGCCGTCACCCGTCACAACAGCGGTTACAGTGAACATAATCGGTTCAAATACCGCCGTTACCGAACAATCTGCCGTTACCGCTGCAATACGGTAATTATTACCGGTTAATTCTCCGCCACAGCCTTCAATGCGGCTTAGCCGGAAACCTGCGTCAGGGGTTACGCTAAGCTCAAGCGCCTCACCTTCAATCACCCGCGGATCAACCGGCGTAATACTGCCGTTAGCACTGACCATAGTGCTGACCTGATAGGTAATGCGTTCAAATACAGCGCTGACTGTACAGTCAGCAGACAGGTTATTAATACGATAAACATCCCCATACAAAGAGCCATCACAACCACCGATACTGGCAATCCGGTAGCCAGGCTCCGCCGTCACTGTTAATTGCAGATTACTGCCCTCCTGTGCAATTTTCTGCGCCGGAGTGAGCACCCCCTGACCTTCTGACTGGGTATTAACCGTATAAAGAATCGCCGCCATCTGAGCGATGACAATGCAGTCAGCGGCAATATTATTAATCTGATAAAGATTGCCGGTTAATTCCCCATCGCACCCCATCACATTCTGAATACGATAATGAGCATCCGGTACAACGGTCAGCGTAGTATTGCCCCCCTGCACCAGTGAGGTGGTAGCCGGAGATACTTTCCCGCTTCTGATTGCCGGAGCCGTAATATCATAAAAGGTCGGAGATAATGTCAGCTGTCGCTGGTAAGCCTGCGCCCAGTTAACGCCGTCGTCGGATACCCAGATATCTTTTTCCGGACCATTGGTTGGTGTTCTGCCAGCAATTTTCCACATCCTTTTCTGACCGGTCAGAGGGTCCGTAAAGACTTCCAGCCCATAACGGCTGGCAAATACAAATGCTCCCCGCTCAAGCCGCTTCTGCCAGTTTTCGCCATCCGCAGACGACCAGATATCGCCCAGAGTAGTCCCCATAAAGAAACCACCCATCAGCCAGATTTTTTCAATACCATCCACCGGATCGGTAAAAATGGCGGTCTGGTGATGAGTTCTGCGAGAAAACGGGCTGGTCTCTCTTACCTGAACCCAGTTAACACCATCCGTTGATGACCAGATATCATGCCTGTAGTCGTCAATTCTGTCGGCCCCACCCGTACCACCACCGATCAACCAGAGTTTCTTTTCATGAGTGACCGGATCAGGAAAAACAACCACCTGATGGGATAATCGTGGCGGGAATGCAGCACTGCTGGTTTCTTCGACCCAGTTTCTGCCATCGACAGACGACCAGACATCGTTAAGGACGCCGAAAAAATGCACACCAACCTGCAAATAATTAAAACCACCACCAATCAGCCACAGTTTATCTTTGCCCGTTACCGGATCAGGAAAAACAACCAGCTGGGTCTGATCACGGCGCTGGAAACGTTCCGAGGCCGGGTCTGTAGGATAAGCCTGAGTCCAGTTAACACCATCCGCTGACGACCAGATATCATTAAAAGGAATTCCGTCCCAGGTCATACCGGCTGTCAGCCACAATGTTTCCTCGCCGGTTGCAGGATCGGGAAAAGAGACAACCGAATGTCCGGCGCGCCCTCTGAAGGCAGCATGGGCGGTTTCCAGCACCCAGGACACGCCATCGCTGGATGACCAGACATCATTGTCAAAAGTACTGCGGGTACGGCCACCAATAACCCATATTTTATTTTTAAACTTCACCGTTGCATGGCCAAAGCGCACCGGCATTGCGGTCAGATGCTCTCCGGCCGTCACACCAATCTGATCACTGAAAAAACTGCCTTGCTGGAAACGGTAATAACCGGTCTGATTTAACTGCGCAGCGGTGTCGGTAATAATATTACTGTTGCTACCATTACGGCTGAAAATATCCATCTGCCCGGAACTGCAGGCAGCATAATTTTCACTGTCACAATCGTTGTTACTGCTACGGTAAAACTTCAGCCCATCAATAATATCTGCACCCGCCGAATTATCACTGAGGCGGACAGCGGTCGAATCGGTACCAATAAACGCTGTCAGTGTCAGATTTTTTTCTACCACTTTTTCAGCATAAACAGGAAAAGACGCAAGCAGAAACGTGGTCAAACACATAACTGCAGCAAGAAATAAAGAGGTGGGCCTGTGCTCAGGCAAACAAAAGGCGCTCATATCACAGGTCTCATCAGAATAATTCCTGACAATAAGCGAATACTGACACAAGCTATACTGGCCAAAAGATTGAAAGATGTAACCAGAATGGATGAAACATCGGGCAAGCCTCTTACACTGACCGCCGCGATACCCTACCGGCGGTCAGTTGGCAGGCTGAAAAATCAGCGGTAAATTTTCTCCGCCCACTCCGTCAGGCCCGATGCCACGCTGCCGAAATGATCACCGTCCAGTAATGCAATATTGCCAAACACCCGGGCAACGGCCTCACGGATAACCGGCGAACGGGCACTGCCGCCAGTCACAAAAATAAGATCCGGCTGTACGCCGGCCTGAGCAACCGCTTCCTGCATTAACGCCATAATACGCTGCAGCGGACGTTCGATCGCTTGTTCAAGCTCTGTGCGCTGAATATGGGTGTTCAGCCCGGTTTCAATATAATCCAGTGCCACACAGGTGTTATCGCTGTCGGATAAGGCAATTTTGGCATTTTCTGCGCTGCGCACCAGTTGCTGATTCTGCTTGTTATCACGCAGGCGGATTAACCGGGCAATTAATTCCGGCTGTAAACAATCACGCTGCAATTGCTCAAGGTAGAGTCCGGTGTCGAGGCTGCTGAAACGGCCAAGAGCGCCGACATCGTTGGTGCATACGGCATCGAGAAAGGTTTTGGTGGGCATGGGCTTGCCGCTTTTTAATGGCGCGGTCATGCCGAACAGTGGCATCAGCTGTTTACCCGCCAGCTGAATATCCAGATCGTTACCGCCGACCCGCTCACCACTGTGACCGAGAAAATCCGCTTTGCGCTCGCTGCGCCCGCGGTGATCTGGCCCCATGCGCACCATGGCACAATCGGACGTACCACCACCGATATCAACCACCAGCACGGTTTTATTATCAGCAAGATTGCGTTCAAAACTTAAGCCTGCAGCGATTGGCTCGTATAAAAATTCAACCTGCTGAAAACCACTGCGTTTGGCTGCGGCGGTTAAAATAGCCAGCGCCTGCTGGTTGCTTTGTTCTGCGCTGTTATCGCTGATGCGTGAGCCCTGAAAATTAACCGGCCGGCCAATTACGGTGTGGGTCAGTGTTTTTCCGCAAGCCTGCTCAGCACGCTGTTTTACCGTCTGCATCATAGCGGTGACGATATCTTCAAAAAAATGCACAAATTCCGGCCGTAAGCCGCTGGCCCCTAAAAAGGATTTCGGCGACTTAACAAAGTAGCCCTCTTCCGGATCGGCAAAATAATGAGCAAAGGCCTGATGACCAACAAACATAACCTGCTCATCGTTGCTTAACTCCAGCTCACGGCGGGCCCGCAGTGCCTGCTGTAACGGCACTTTACGGCTGAGCAGGAAATCATCACGCAACGTACCGGCAGGCAGCCCCAGTCCAACCTGCTCGCAGATTAATTCGCGTGCCAGTGCATAGAGTGCCGATGGCATAAAGGTTTTTTCGCCGTCGACCGGCAGCAGATTGACACTCCCCTGTGCCATTACACCGATGGCACAGTTGGATGTGCCATAGTCAAAACCACAGATCATAAAAAACCCCGCTGCAAAAAAGCGGCGCAAGGTAGCACAGGGCGGAGAGGAAAAGGAAGGACGTCGGAGAATGGCTGCCGCTAAAGACAGCCACAAAAATCAGCGGCGCTGACGCCAGGCACTGTAGCGGGCATGCACACCGCGGGTCAGCATGCTGGAATAGCTTTCCAGAATATCGACGCCGACCAGAATCGCGACCACCAGCAACGCCAGCTTAATACCCACCAGCGGGCTGGCCACCGCCACGCAGATACCGATGGAAGCCAGCGCCCAGATGGTCGCCGCCGAGGTCACGCCCAGCACCATACCGTCTTTGGCCAGCATGACTCCGGCGCCGAGAAAACCAACACCGGTTACCACCTGGCCGATAATACGCGAGGCATCGGTCGCATCGGTGGTGACCGCCTGTGATAAAGCAATAAACACATAGGTGCCAAGTACAATCAGCGATGAGGTGCGGATGCCCACCGGCTTGCCCCGCAGCTGGCGTTCAAGGCCAACAATGGAGCCACACAGTAAACAGGCGGCAATTGCCGGCCAGCTCAGCGGATCAACACTCAGAAATTCAGTCAGCATCATCGATAACCTCCGTTATTAACCACGAGTTTAGCAGCGCTGATTGTGAAGAGAAAAGCGGGAGACAGGTTGTTTCTGCAAGCATTACTCCCGGCTACAAAACCGCTATAGGATCGCCCGCCTGAAATCCGTACAATAGAGCGTTCATTCTTCCTACCGGATACCGCCATGAACGATCAGGTCAATTACCAGAACAACCCGCTGCACGGGGTCAGTTTAAAAAATCTGCTGATTGAACTTGTTGATCATTATGGCTTTGAAATCCTGCATGCGTATCTGAATATCAACTGCTTTAAAACCAAACCCAGCATTGAATCCAGCGTAAAATTCCTGAAAAAAACCGACTGGGCGCGGGAAAAAGTAGAAGCCTTTTATCTGTATCAGTTTAAAAGCCTGCCGCGGGCAATGGGTAAGCAGTTTTTTCTGCCACCCCGTGACCGCATTATTCCGGCCGACCAGACTCCGGGCGAACCTGCCGTACTGAGCCTGGAAGACGCCGAGCGCATGCGGGCCAAACAGGCAGAAAAAACAGCGGCCTTTGGCCGTGGCGGACGTCCGCAGCGTTCAGGTCAACGCCCGGGTCAGCGTTCCGGGCAACAAACCTCAGGGCGCCCTGCCGCCCACTCTGAACAGCGCCCTGCCGCCCGCTCTGAACAGCGCCCGTCCAGACACAACCAAAGCACTGAAGCCGCAGAAAAACGTGATAAGCCAGCGTCCGGCACCAAGGTTGATCCCTGGGCCAAAGCGCGGAATTCAACCGATTGATCCGCCCGGTAGTCTGAGCAGAATCATAATCATGACATAGCCAAAGCCGATACTGGCTGGCAGAAAACCGATGCATACACCCAGTTTTCCCCAGAACGTATCGCTGTGGCCCGCATTCGGCCAGATTGCTTTCACCAGAAAGCCAAACGGGTTGTACAGAACCCCGATACAAAGCAGCACAATAATCGTATCCGGCAAATCAATAGCCAGCTGTATTACCGCAAAATAGCTGAACCCCAGCAGCGCCGTCATAATCGTATAATCCACATGAGAACGGATCAGGTTATGCGGTGCCGGAAACAGACGTTTCAACGGTTTTACTTTGACATACACAATCAGCGTTGCGATCCAGGCTTCAACCAGTGATATGAGCAACGCAAGTGCGGCCGTTACCAATAGCCAGGAAACAGACACCGTACTCAGGTCAACAGCCTGAGCACGGCCTATCATCAGTTCAGACATTGTATTTTCCATCCAAATTAAACAGATAGCGTCAGCAGCACTGGCTCAGCGCGCGCGCAGAATATTGTGCCGATACCAGCGGCGTCCCAACATGCCATGAAAATGCCAGGACAACGCCGGAACCACTCCCCGCGAGCGTAACCAGATATGTTCAGGAAGCGGATCAGGCGGGGTCAGAGCCTGTAAACAGACATCGGCAACCACCACTCCCGGCCCCTGCTGATAGCTGCGACTGGCAATAACATTGCCCTGAGCATCAATAACGGCGGCCTGCCCTTCCAGATGGCCGTGATAAGAGAGCGGCAACCCGGGCATACGGCAACGGAAGGTATTACAGTGTGACGCGTGAATAACCGGCGCTCCCACCAAACGCGCCGTATCCTGTACAGCTTGCAAAGCATTCTTGCGGTTGCCGGACTCAAGCCAGGCATACAATAACGGCCAGTTTTGCGGAATACTCCACCAGTGCGAGCCGCCCATAATAACGTCTACCCTGGTGCGTAAACGCCGTGCAGTTGCTGTGCGCATAAATTCCCAACACACAGCAGCGCCAACACGGACGCCGTTGATTTGGCCCAGCTCACCGCTGTCCGTTTCTGCGCCGCCTTCATAGAAGGCGTTTTCCCACATCGTGGGGTAATCCTTGTCGTGGTAACCAAGCCGCTCTCCCCGGTTAAAACACAGGTAACGGTTACGCACATGACCATCCGCCAGACGACAAAGAAATGATCCACCCAGTACAACACCGTGCTGAGCTGACAGGCGTTGTAAAAAATGTGCAGCCGGGCCATTTTCATCTTCAATCGCGGCGGCCAGAGCAGGGTCCCAGGCAATGCCGGTATTAAAAAATTCCGGCAACGCAATCCATTCGGCTCCGTCCCTGCAGGCTTCCGCAACCAGCTCTTCACAATGTGCAAGATTGCGCTGGGTATCACCGATACGGGTATCGGTCTGCAAAGCAGCAACACGTATTTTGGGGGCAATGTTCACGATCAAGACTCCCGGTTCCTGTTATTATTTTTTGTGTTACTTTATGCAGCACAATGCGTTGAAGCTTAACAGCGCCCGGCGTTTATAACTTGTAAGTTTAGGCTACGCTAACGATGAACAGCATTCTGCACATACGCCCGCAACAGGCGGTGTATCTCGGTAATTTCGGTTTAACAACAGAGCACCGGCATGGCGCTCTGGTATTACTGCTGGGACTGTCAGGACATTTTAATGTTCAGCTTCGTGGCCAGACGATGGTTCGCTGCCGCAGCGCTTTAATCGATGCAGGTACTGCTCATATTGTTGACTGCCAAAGTGAGGATATGGCCACGCTGTATTTTGAGGTCAATTCACTGCAGGGAAGAACATTACGCGCAAATTTTTTACGTAATGATGCCGCTGTTTTTGATATTGCCAACCTGGATCAGTGTCGCAAAGGGTTTGAACAACGGGCATTAAATGCTGATTTATCGGCACTTATCCGCTATTCCCTGAAGGCAGACATTAACAGCTACGACCGCAGAGTGGCGTCATGTATTCAACTGATGCAACAGAAAGATGAATACCCCTGGCGACAGGATGAATTATCCGCCCGGATTGGCTTATCGAATTCGCGTCTGAACCATTTATTTAAACAACATACCGGTATTTCGTTCCGGCATTTCAGCCTGTGGTCAAGGCTGGCTATTTTTATGCGCGATGTGCATAACACCCGCAACATTACCCACTCAGCACTGAACAGCGGTTTCAGTGACAGCGCTCACCTGAGTAATTCTTACAAAAAAATATTTGGCATCCGCCCTTCTGCCATTCTTTCGGGGCTGAAAGAATTTCATCTTTATTCCTAGGGCCTGTCGACACTAATTAAACAGACCTGTTATCGGCTAAAAATTTCTCAGGCAAGGCGCTGAGAGTGTGGCCTAACGGGTTAAGCGAGCGAACAGCAACGCTGGATGAGGGATTTTTAGCCATAACCCTTCGGGCTGAGGCCTGTTTTCCCCATTAACATCGTCGTTCGTCATTCATTTAGCCCGCTAATATCACTCCTCTCTCCTTGTTCTGAGAAAAACTGGCTCTCAGCATGCTGGATTTACTTAGTGTCGACAGGCCCTAGCAAGAAGATCGTTCTGTTATAAAAACGCATAAAAAAACCGGGTAAAAACCCGGTTTTGCATTTTAAGGTGACGTTAAATAACGCGGACATTAACGCAACAGCGCTTCAATATCGTCGTCACCGGGAATGGTAAAACTGGAGTTGGAGCTGATGATCTGACCGTCGCGGTTAATCAGGTATTTGTAAAAATTCCACTTCGGTGCTGTGTCCTGGCGGGCTACTTCTTTAAACAGGGGATGAGCGTTATCGCCTTTTACCGGCACGGTCGCCAGCATGGTAAAGCTGACACCAAAATTCTCGAAGCAGATGGTCGCCGCTTCTTCTTCCGATTTGGCTTCCTGATCAAACGAGTCCGACGATACACCAATCACCACCAAGCCACGGTCTTTGTATTTTTCGTGAATGGCTTCCAGATCGCCAAACTGCTTGGTGAAGCCACAATGACTGGCGGTGTTGATTAACAGTACCGGTCTGCCCTGCACCACTTCACACAGATCCAGCGTTTTGGAACTGTGCAGCTTTTTCATTTTATGCTGAAAAATCGGTGCACAGGCATTGCCCTCAGCGGTGGTGGTAAAAGCACTGCGATCGATGGCAACCGCCTGGGTTGAACAGGCGCTGACGCTGAGCAGCAAAGCGCTCATGGCGAGTCGTTTAAGCAGGGGAATAACAGTCATGGTGTTCTCCGCAGGAAAGGGTTGATGTCACAGAACATCAACACTATACAAAACCTATACAACAAGCAATGAGCGCCGCTAAAGGCGGGTTTATTCCATCGCCTCACGCAGGGCTTCATCGAGCTCATTCGGCTCAACCAGCAGCGCTTCTTCTTTCAGGTTGGGGAACACCACCAGATAGGTTTCATCGGCGGTCAGGCCCGCTGTCCAGCGCTCCAGCCAGACATCCAGTGGTACGACTTTGGGGGCACAGTCTTCCCACTCGCCGTTTGCCCATTCAGCGGCATAGTCTGCATGGGGCCAGACAGGCAGGCAGTTATCGCCTTCTGAGGTCAGGGTTACCCAGCCTTCGTCGTTGGCCAGACTCCAGATTTCGCCGTGCGCCACGACCTTGTCGATAAAATACTGATAGCGCTGATGATTCGACAGTTTCAGGCTGGCCTGATGTTCTTTCTGACTGAGGGTATAGCTCATGATGCGTGCCTTAATGCGGGCGTTAAAAAGCGCACTATAAGGACTCGTAGCGGTTAAGTCATTACAGATATTCAGCGTCCGGATCGCTGCCCGCTCCGTTCAGCTGCTGCTCCAGATAATCAATCAGCAGGCGCACCTTGGGCGATAAATTGCGGCTTGGCGGATACAGCGCCCAGATACCTTCACGCGAGGGGCGGATGGCCGGCAGCAGGCTGATCAGCTCGCCGCGCTCAATATAGGGCTGCACGTAATAATCCGGCAGCTGCACGATACCGATGCCTTTCAGCGCCGCATCCAGCAGCGCCGGGCCACTGTTAGCACTGAGACTGCCGCTGATATGCACCACACGCTCGCGCCCCTGTTCCTGAAAACGCCAGTAATCGAGGGTACCGGCCAGACAATTATGCTGCTTCAGTTCCGCCAGCGAATGCGGCTCGCCATGGGCCGCCAGATAGCCCGGCGAAGCGCAGGTGTACTGCTCGCGCGATGCCAGGCGCCGCGCCACCAGCCGGTCGTCATCGAGTTTGCCAAGTCGCACGGCCATATCGTAACCGCCGCCGACCAGGTCGAGCTTTTCGTTGGTGAGCAGATAATGCAGCTGAATCTGCGGATAACGCAGAGCGAAGTCATTTAACAAGGGCGCAATATGGCGCTCGCCGTAGCTCATCGGCGCAGTGATGCGCAGCTTACCCTGCGGCGTAGCCTGCAGATTGCCCAGCGCCAGCTCCGCCTCGGCCAGACCATCCAGCAGCAGGCGGCAGTGCTGGTAATAGAGTTGTCCGGGTTCGGTCAGCGCTACCCGTCGCGTGGTACGGAACAGCAACTCACTGCCGAGACGCTGCTCCAGCGCCCGCACCTGACGGCTCACCTGCGCGGTAGACAACCCAAGCTGCACCGCCGCCGCGGTAAAACTGCCGGATTCCGCCACCGCCACAAACTCACGGATGCCCTCCCACTGGGGTATTGATTGCATCTTTCTCGCCCGATTATTACAAATATGTAAAAGTGATTTTATAACCAGCAGGATTATCTCACCAAAAGAAATGATTACACTGCCTGTTCAGAATTTTTTACTCATCATCTTTGCTGTTGGAGATACACCATGACCGCAGAAACCATTACCTGCCGCGCCGCTATTGCCTGGGGCCCGGGCCAGCCGTTATCCGTCGAAGAAGTTCAGGTAGCGCCACCCAAGGCTGGTGAAGTGCGTGTGCGCATCGTTGCCACCGGCGTCTGCCATACCGATGCCTTCACCCTGTCCGGTGAAGACCCTGAAGGTATTTTCCCAGCCATTCTCGGCCACGAAGGCGGCGGTATTGTGGAATCCATTGGTGAAGGCGTGACCAGCGTTGCCGTTGGCGACCATGTGATTCCGCTGTACACCCCGGAATGTGGCGAATGTAAGTTCTGCCTGTCGGGTAAAACCAACCTGTGTCAGAAAATCCGTGCCACCCAGGGCAAAGGCCTGATGCCGGACGGCACCAGCCGCTTCTCACAAAACGGCAAAACCATTTATCACTATATGGGTTGCTCAACCTTTTCTGAGTACACCGTGCTGCCGGAAATCTCTCTGGCCAAGGTCAACCCGACGGCGCCACTGGAAGAAGTCTGCCTGCTGGGCTGTGGCGTCACCACCGGTATGGGCGCGGTGATGAACACCGCCAAAGTAAAAGAAGGCGATACCGTGGCTATTTTTGGTCTGGGTGGTATTGGTTTATCGGCGGTGATTGGTGCGGCCATGGCCAAGGCCTCGCGCATCATCGCTATCGACATTAACGAAAGTAAATTCGAACTGGCCAAGCAGCTGGGTGCGACCGACTGCGTAAATCCGAAAAACTTCGATAAGCCGATTCAGGACGTGATCGTCGAAATGACCGACGGCGGCGTGGATTTCTCGTTCGAATGCATCGGTAACGTTAACGTGATGCGCTCAGCACTCGAATGCTGCCACAAAGGCTGGGGCGAATCGGTGATTATCGGTGTTGCCGGTGCCGGTCAGGAAATTTCCACCCGTCCGTTCCAGCTGGTTACCGGCCGCGTCTGGCGCGGTACCGCCTTTGGTGGTGTGAAAGGCCGCAGCGAACTGCCGGATTACGTTGAGCGTTATTTAAAAGGCGAATTCAAACTGAGTGATTTTATTACTCACACCATGGGTCTGGATGCCATTAACGACGCCTTCGATTTAATGCACGAAGGCAAAAGCATCCGCAGCGTTATTCATTACAACCAGTAAGGGGCTGTTATGACGGACGTGAATACCGATGTTGAGCGCCTCAGCCAGAACAAAAGTTTTGGCGGCTGGCATAAGCAATACCGGCATCAGTCGGCGGTGCTTAACTGCAGCATGCGCTTTGCGATTTTTCTGCCGCCACAGGCCAGTAACGACAACCCGGTGCCGGTGCTTTACTGGCTGTCCGGCCTGACCTGTAGCGATGAAAACTTTATGCAGAAGGCCGGCGCCCAGCGCCTGGCCGCTGAGCTGGGCATTGCCATCGTCGCCCCGGACACCAGTCCGCGTGGCGACGGCGTGGCCGACGACCCGCAGGGCGCTTACGATCTGGGTTTAGGAGCCGGCTTTTACCTGAACGCAACTCAGCCACCCTGGGCCGCGCACTACCGTATGGAAGATTATGTACTGCAGGAATTACCGGCCTTAATCGAAGCGCTGTTTCCGGTAAACGACAAGCGCGCCATCAGTGGTCACTCTATGGGTGGACACGGTGCGCTGACGCTGGCTCTGAAAAATCCGCAGCGTTTTACCTCGGTGTCGGCGTTCAGCCCGATCAGCAACCCGAGCCGCTGCCCCTGGGGCATCAAAGCGTTCAGCGCGTATCTGGGCAACGACCGCGAGCAGTGGCTGGCCTACGACAGCAGCGAGTTAATGCGCAACAGTGCGGCGTCTGCGCATTTACCCGCGCTGGTCGATCAGGGTCTGGCCGATGATTTCTTAAGCAACCAGCTGCACCCGGAAACACTGGAAGACGCCGCCAAAGCCAGCGGCTATCCGCTGACCCTGCGCCGTCATGAAGGCTACGATCACAGCTACTATTTCATCAGCAGTTTTATTGATGATCATCTGCGTTTTCATGCGCAGTATCTGGCTGGCTGATCAGCCAGAACGGTAAAACCAAAAAGAACGGTAAAACAAAAAAGGCAGTGGATTGCTCCACTGCCTTTTTTATTGCCCGCGATCTTCAGCCGGTGTTTTGCGCACTCTCTATCAGTGCACAAAAATTACTTTCAGCAATAACAGCGCCGACAGCACCCAGACACCGACAGACAGTTCACGCGCTTTACCGCCCAGCACTTTCGCCAGTGCATAGGTGATAAAGCCCAGCGTGATGCCATGGGCAATGGAGAAGGTCAGCGGCGTCATCAGCAGCACCACAGCCACCGGCGCGGCTTCGGTCAGGTCTTCCCAGTCCACTTCTTTCAGCGTGAACAGCATCAGAATCGAGACGTAAAAAATCGCACCGGCCGTGGCATAAGCCGGAATCATACCGGCCAGTGGCGCGAAGAAAATGCTCAGCAGAAACAGAACGCCGACCACAACCGCCGTTAAGCCGGTACGGCCACCGGCGGAAACACCGGCCGCACTTTCGATATAACTGGTGGTGGTTGAGGTACCCAGCATGGCACCGGTCACGGTCGCGGTACTGTCAGCCAGCAAGGCCTGCTTTAAGCGCGGCACCTGACCGTCACTTTTGGTCAGACCGGCACGCTGGGTCACGGCAATCAGGGTGCCGGAGGTATCGAACAGATCGACAAAGAGGAACGCGAAAATAACGCTCAGCATCGCCACATCGAAGGCTTCCGCCAGGTTCATTTGCATAAAGGTCGGCGCGATGGACGGTGGCGCAGAAACAATGCCCTGATATTCCACATGGCCGGTGGCGACCGCAATCACACTCACCAGCAACACTGCCAGCAGCACCGCTCCGTGAATATTGCGCTGGGTAAAAGCAACAATCAGGAAGAAACCAAGAATCGCCATCGCCGGGCCGAAATCACCTAAATTGCCCAGACTCACCAGCGTCGCCGGATGCGCCACAATAATGCCGGCATTCTTCAGAGCGATCAGTGCCAGAAAGGCGCCGATACCGGCAGCAATGGCTTTTTTCAGCGTGACCGGAATGGCATTGATCGCCCATTCACGGATCTTAAACAGACTGAGCAGAATAAAAATACAGCCCGACAGGAATACCGCACCCAGTGCGGTCTGCCAGCTGTAACCCATACCCAGTACAACACCGTAGGTAAAGAAGGCATTCAGCCCCATGCCCGGTGCCAGCGCTACCGGCAGGTTGGCCCAGAAGCCCATAATAAAGCAGCCAACAGCCGCTGCCAGACAGGTCGCCACAAATACCGCACCATGGTCCATACCTGCATCGGCCAGCATCGACGGGTTAACGAAAATAATGTACGCCATGGTCAGGTAGGTGGTAACACCGGCCAGCAGCTCGGTGCGTGCATTGCTGCCGAAGCGCGACAGCTGAAACAGCTTTTCCAGCATGGGAAGAACCTTTGTTGGTTAGCGAAACAAGCCCGGCAGCCAGCATTCATGCGGCCTCAACTCAGGCAGACTGCTGCCATGAGCCATCCGCATCCGGCGGAGGGAGACTTTTTGTGGCCGCGGATTATAATGCCCAGCTGGCCAAAGCCCAAGAAAACCTGACTGAATGGTCGGTTCTTTTGCCGGCCAGCATCGCAGGCCATACGCCGCACCCGCTCTTATATCCACGTACATTGCCGTACCCGAACCGACAGAGACAGACCATGAGTGCCTACAGCCAGGAAATTAAAGACGCCATCCGTACCGTAGCCAACTGGCCGGAAGATGGAGTGATGTTCCGCGACATCATGCCGCTGCTGCAGAACCGTGCCGTATTCCGTAAGCTGATCGACAGCTTTGTACACCGCTATCAGGACCAGCAGCTGGATGCCATCGCCGCCATCGACGCCCGCGGCTTTATCCTCGGCGCGCCGCTGGCCTACGAGCTGGGTCTGAGCCTGGTACCGGTGCGCAAGAAGGGTAAACTGCCATTTAAAACCGTGACCCAGAGCTATGATCTGGAATACGGCAGCGCCACTATCGAACTGCATACCGATGCCTTTAAAGCCGGCGACCGCGTACTGGTGATGGACGATCTGATCGCCACCGGCGGTACCATGCTGGCGGCCTGTGAACTGGTGCGCCAGCTGCAGGCGGAGGTGGTGGAAGTGGCCGCCATCATTGACCTGCCGGACCTGAAAGGCAGCGAAAAACTGCGTAACGCCGGTTTCGACGTTTATGCCATCTGCGAATTTGACGGACACTAGGGCCTGTCGACACTAAGTAAATCCGGCCTGCTGAGAGCCAGTTTTTCTAAGAACAAGGAGTGAGGAGTGAGGAGTGAGGAGTGAGGAGTGATATTAGCGGGCTAAATGAATGACGAACGACGACGTTAATGGGGAAAACTGGCCTCAGCCCGAAGGGTTATGGCTAAAAATTCCTCATCCAGCGTTGCTGTTCGTTCGCTTAACCCGTTAGGCCACACTCTCAGCGCCTTGTCTGAGAAATTTTTAGCCAATAACAGTCCTGTTTAATTAGTATCGACAGGCCCTAAAAGCCCGCTAAGAGATAAAAAATCATGAGCCTGCGCCATTTTGTAACCCATCAGATCAGCAAAGACATCAAAGACCCGGCAGCAACGCTGGTATGCAGTGAACAGGAAGCCGATCTCGACAGCGAACTGGTCGCCCACTTCTACGCCCAGACTGCGGCGCAGCTAAAAGCCGTGCTGACCCAGCGCGCGGGTAAGCGTTACGGTATTTTTCATCCGGAAATTACCCAGGCACGGGCGCAGATTCAGGACTGGCAGGGCGAGCGTCAGAGCTTTGTTGCCCTCACCCGCCGCCTGAGCAAACAGTTCGCCAACGCCCTCGACAATACCGAGCTGGCACTGGAAGGCTACCTCGCCTTCTTTTACGAGCAGCTGGCCGACAGTGACCGCCTGTACATGTTCCACCTGCGGCGCAAAAGCAGCGTATCAATCAATACCGATATGACGCTGAGCGAAACCCATTATCTGGATTTTTCCAATACCGGTTTTGGTGTCATGCTCAACATCACCGACTGGCTGGCCGATGACGACAGCAAATACCTGACGTTCAGTTTTGGCCGTGGCGATAAGCCACTGCAGAACCAGTTTGCCGAATGCATTGGTTTTACCGATACCTTAAATACCGCTGCCGAAACCGAAGAGTTTCTGGAAATTGTTGACGAGTTCAGCCAGACCCTGAGTCCGGAAGACAGCTTTGAATACAAAACCAAGGTGGTGGATTACTGTATTGAGCAGGATCTGCGCGGTGAACCGGTCGTGTTCGATGAGCTGGCCAGCTATATGGAAACCCAGGTCAAAGCCGAACCGGCCAAAGCCTTTGCTCACTATATTGTCGACAAACAAAAAGAACGCCAGCAAAGCCAGCGACAAAACAGCGGATTAACGCCGGAGCAGCTGGCGGCTCAGGGAGCTTCACAACAGGTAGTGGCGGAAGCCATTAAAACCGAGCTGATCCCCGACCGTAAAAAGCTGCGGGGATTTATCCGCTACAGCGGTAAAAATAAAGACCTGAGCCTGAGTTTCTCTGCCAGCCTGCTGGATAAAGATATTATCTTTGATAAAAGCAGTAACGAGCTGCGCATCACCAAGGTGCCGGAGTCGCTGCTGAAACAATTAAAAGAATCCTGATTACCGGCAACGCCGAAGAATAAAAATCCGGACATAAAAAAAGCCGCAACTGCGGCTTTTTTTATGCTTTTAACTCAGGATTCAGCACTGTCTTCGGGCTGCAGTTTCTTCAGTAACAACTCACGAATGGAGTCACAGGTGCGGGTCACAATAAAAACGGCTGAGCGTTCGTTATAGGCCAACAAAGTACTTTCCAAAAAGCCCCACTTGCGCTCAACCTGGGTACGTAATTCCGCATCATCCAGTTCGGCAGTTAACGCCTTGAAGAGTTTATTCTGTTGTTCGATACCGGTATCCGTCACCGACAGGCCACCGAAAATATTGATATTAAAAAACAGATAAGCAGAAACCATATGTTCAAGACTATCGAGCATATTTAATATGCGCCGGGTTTCATTATCCAGTACCGTGGTATCAGGAATACTGCCATCAAGTACCGCATACAGTTTGTTGTAGTTTTCATTCAGGCGGATGGAAAAACTAACGTCTTCCGCTTTTGCCGCAATTGCACGGTTGCTGTCAACGAACTGAGTCATGTCTTGCCAGGCAGGTGCCAGCTCTGGCCAGGTTGCTTTAAGAGCGTTCGCCAGAGCCTGCCCTTCAGCCAGTACGGCATCCAGACGCTGTGCGGATTTACGATCACCATGCTGTAAAGAATAAAGGCTGAATTCAGCACTGCTGCGATAGGCCAGAGTCTGCAATAACAAGCGCTGGCGCACTGTGTCGGCGCTCAGGTTTACCTGAGGCTGGCTTGTATTTACCGGGTTTTCATCAGCATTCACCTGAGCTGTATTCATCAATACTGACCCAAGGGCCATCATCAGTAACAACAGATGCTTCACTCGTTCGTACTCCTTGTTTGCGGTGTTTGCTTAATACAGAGACAGGACAGTTAATCTGCCGCTTGTTGTTTTTTCATTGGCTGAACCTTCTCTTTAACCGGGCCATGGTGTCAATAGTGGTTTGTCATAAAGGCGGACACTAACCCCCGGAATTTTGTGGTACGTCCTTTTTGCCGGTAAGTGCGATAAGATTGTCGCGATACACCATGAAATCTGGGCATACCGTTCCAATTTAGCGGAAGTCATATGCCAAATGTATGACAGGGGTTTTAATGACCGAACACAATATCAGCCATTGGCAACACCCACACCACTTCAGTGGCAGCAATCCGGATGGCGAGCGCAATACCTTTTATGTACTGATTCTGACCGCCGTTACCATGGTGGCAGAAATTATCGCCGGCGCCTGGTACGGCTCCATGGCACTGCTGGCCGATGGCTGGCATATGGGCACCCATGTGGCCGCCTTTCTTATTACATTATTCGCTTACCGTTATGCGCGCCGCCATGCCAACAATCCGGCCTACAGTTTCGGCACCGGTAAGGTGAATGTTCTGGGTGGTTTTGCCAGTGCAGTGGCGCTGGCGGTGGTGGCCCTGGTGATGCTGGTTGAATCGGTGGTACGGGTATTTGAACCGCACGCCATTCAGTTTGATCAGGCAATTCTGGTGGCTCTGCTGGGCTTAGCGGTTAATCTGGTCAGTGCGCTGTTGCTGAAAGACCACCATCATCACGGCCATAATCATCATAGCCATGCACACCACGATCACGATCACGATCACGATCACGATCACGATCACGATCATCATGATGAGCACAGCCATACTGGCCATGACCATAATTTACGCGCCGCTTACCTGCACG
Source organism: Thalassolituus alkanivorans (assembly GCF_020447205.1). Lineage (GTDB taxonomy): Bacteria > Pseudomonadota > Gammaproteobacteria > Pseudomonadales > Oceanobacteraceae > Venatoribacter > Venatoribacter alkanivorans. Next base: position 64,591 of record NZ_JAJAEL010000037.1, on the reverse strand, counting down.
TACTGGCGGACGCCATGACCTCGGTGCTGGCCATTGCCGCGCTGTTGGGCGGAAAATTCTTCGGCCTGAACTGGCTTGATCCGTTAATGGGTATTGTCGGTGCACTGATTATTTCACGCTGGGCGATCGGTCTGGTTAAACAAAGCGCACCGGTATTACTCGACGCCAGTATCAGCGATCAACAGCGTGCCGCTATCCGTCAGACCATTGAACAGGATGGCGATAATCAGGTGGCCGATATTCATATCTGGAAAGTGAGTGGTAATGATTACGCGGCGATTATTTCGCTGGTTACCCACCAGCCACGCCATACCGATCACTACAAAGCATTGCTGAGTGATTTCCGCCAACTGGCGCATATCACCATCGAGGTGAATGAATGCCGGATGCCGGAGTGCCCGGTTAACCGTCCGCAACATTAGGGCCTGTCGACACTAAGTAAATCCGGCCTGCTGAGAGCCAGTTTTTCTCAGAACAAGGAGAGAGGAGTGATATTAGCGGGCTAAATGAATGACGAACGACGAAGTTGATGGGAAAAACTAGCCTCAGCCCGGAGGGTTATGGCTAAAAATCCCTCATCCTGCGTTGCTGTTCGTTCGCTTAACCCGTTACCAACCTGTCTGGAACAGGTTGGCGTGCCAACCCCGAAGGGGTGAAGCACAGGGATGTGCTGAACATCCCACACTCTCAGCGCCTTGTCTGAGGAATTTTTAGCCGATAACAGGCCTGTTTAATTAGTGTCGACAGGCCCTAAACAGAACAGACATAAAGCAGGGAGTGCGATGAATAATCTTGCAGATAATATCTGGTCTTTTGACGGGGAAGCGGTACCTTTTTTCACCCTTCCCTATACCACCCGCATGACAGTGATTCGCCTGTCGTGTGGCTCGCTCTGGATACACAGTCCAATCCGCCTGGATGAGACACTGAAGCAGCAGATTGATCAGCTTGGCCCCGTTCGCTATCTGATAGCACCCAACCAGCTGCATCATCTTTTTCTGCCCCAGTGGCAGCAGCAATACCCTCAGGCGCAGCTGTTCGGAACTCAGGGTGTGCAACAAAAACGTACCGATATCCGCTTTGACGGAGTGTTCACCCCCGACTTTACCGCCCCCTGGCAGGAGGATATAGAACAACTGCTGTTTACCGGCTCTGCGGTGATGGAAGAAGCCGTATTCTTTCACAAAGCATCAAAAATACTGATCGTGACAGACCTGATCGAAAACTTTGCCCCGGATTCTTTTACCCCGCTGAAACGTCTGCTGGCCAAAGCCGCGGGGATTCTCGCCCCCAACGGTAAAATGCCGGCCGACTGGCGTTTAAGCTTTTTGTTTCACAAAGCTGAAGCCCGCGCTCATATGCTACGGATTATCAACTGGCAGCCGGAGAAAATCAGCATGGCACACGGCCTGATGGTTGAAAGCAATGCCGTCCCTTTTTTGCGCCGTTCATTCAACTGGCTGAATCTTAAACAAGAGGATGTGCAATGAGAGCGTATACAGGTTCCTGCCACTGCGGCGCTGTAAAATTTTCTTTTAGCCATGAAGGAATAAGCGAAGGCCTGCGTTGCAATTGCTCCATCTGCATCCGTAAAGGCGCCTTAATGACCAGCTTTGTACTGGCTGCGGATGAGATAACCATCGACGTACAGAATGACGCCCTGGCCACCTATGAATTTGCCAGCGGCATCGCCAAACATCACTTCTGCCGCCATTGCGGTATTTATACGTTTCACCAGACCTTGCGCAAGCCTGGCCATTACCGTGTGAATATCGGCTGCATTGAAGGTATAGACCCGTTCAGCCTGCGTACTGAAGTGTTTGATGGTGCGGCGCTGTAAGGCGCCGCCTGCAGCGGTTAAAACGCCTCAGCTCTTTTTGCCGGACTCGTCGGCAATGCGTTTCACCACCCGGGCGGCGGCAACAAAGCCAAAGGTACCGGTCACCATGGTGGCCGAACCAAAACCCGATGAACAATCCAGCCGCGTGCTGTCGCCGTCAAAGGATTTGGTCTGACAGACACTGCCATCCGGCTGCGGGTATTGCAGCTGCTCGCTGGAAAATACACAGGGAATAGAATAATTACGCGCGGCATTACGCGAAAAATTATATTCACGCCGCAGTAAAGAACGCACCTTGCGCGCCAGCGGGTCATTAAAGGTTTTATTTAAATCCGCGACCTGAATCTGCGTCGGGTCAGTCTGACCACCAGCAGCACCGGTGGTAACGATACGGATTTTATTGCGTTTACAGTGCGCAATCAGCGCGGCTTTATTCTTCACGCTGTCGATGCAGTCGATCACATAATCCATGCCGGTATGGATTAATTCACGCTGATTATTGACGGTCACAAATTCCATCAGCGCATGCACTTTGCACTCCGGATTAATGCGACGGATACGCTCGGCCACGGCTTCGACTTTCAGCTTGCCGATATCACCGCCCAGCGCATGAATCTGACGGTTGGTGTTGGTGACACAGATATCATCCATATCGATCAGCGTGATTTCCCCAACGCCGGAGCGCGCCAGTGCTTCCGCCGCCCAGGAGCCCACGCCGCCAATGCCGACCACACAGACATGGGATGCGTGCAGACGCTGAAGACCGGCAACGCCGTACAAACGGCCAATACCACCAAAACGATCAAGATAGTCGGGAGTCATGCACACCTTTTGAGCAATAGCAGATCAATACCAGAGCAATATCAGGCGAACACAAAGAAGCGCCGCCGTTAATACCGGCGCGCAGTATATCAGAGGGTAGAGACGCGGGCTGCCTGCAGATTGGCAGATGTGGATGCCTGAGCATTGACCATTGGCTCTTTACGGCGCAACCAGCGGGCCGTTTCGGCAATACGGCGCAGCGAAGGTTCACCACGGTCATATTGCAGTAACAGAGTCTTGGCTTCGGATGCCGGTAACTCGCCCAGCAGGCCGGCTTTCAGTTCCGGAATCGGGGCAATACGTGCGGTCAGAGTACTGACCAGTAACGGCAGGAATGCAGACGATAGCCGTGCATGTTCACGATAATTAAGAGTTACAACAGCAGCGTCGCCTTCCTGCTCGATAATCAGATGGTCATTGGTCTTCAGCGGCCCTTTCACCAGCTCAAAAAAAGCATTGAGGTCGGCGGCATAGGTGTTCCAGACATCATCACCGTGAACCACCGCAAAAGCTTCCTGCCACAGCTGGCGGAAACGGTAGGCGCTGATCTTGTCTTCCAGCACTTTGAATTCAAGGCGTTCCGGCTCTGCAACGGCGGACTCGGTGGCGACAGTCTTATCAGCCGCACTGACCTCAGCGGTATACAGTGCAGTCAGAAACCAGGGTTTATTGAGCGTCTGAAAAATACCAACGCCCTGTAACTCAGCCGCCTGACTCTGGACGGACCAGATCAGGGCAACAATAACGGTTAACAGATTACGCATGGTGAAGCCTCCACTCCTGCTTTCAAACAACTCAATAAACACCCGTATAATGTTCCCTCAATCAACAGGGCTCAACGACCCTTTGCGCCACCAGAGAAAGGTTTTGCAACCTCTTAAAATGTGAACTAATTCCTTGTTTTTAATCACAAAAATAAAATCAGTTGCGGGCAAGTACAAAGCGGAAAGGGATATCAAATTCGAAGTTTTCTCCCTGCAGAAGCTCCGGCACCGGAGGGTATGGCGCGGCTTTTTTCGCAGCCCGTAATGCTGCCCGGTCGAGCAGACTGACCGCCGAACTTTCACTGGTATCGGCAAGCAGTAACTCCCCCTCGCGATTCAGCTGCAAACTCACACGTACCGTGCCTTCCAGCCGTTTTCTCAGTGCCTGATCCGGGTACTGAACCTGGCTATTGGCCTGCCGTAACAAGGCACGGTAATACTGCATCTCAGCCTGCTGCCGGGCGATCAGCTGCGCTCGCGCGTGCACCTGTTCGGCTGCTGCCAGAACACGCTCTTTTTCGCGTTTTTCTGCCATTCTGGCCGCCAGATCCGATGCCGTTTCCGGCTGTTTTTTCCGCTCCGACACCTCCGGCAGCGACACCTGTTCTGTAACCGCTGGCGGCGTTTTTACTGCAGGTTGTGACAATTTTGGCACATTGGGTTCCACTTTTTGCGCCACCACCGTTACATTTTCGGCTGCGACAGGTCGCGCCGCTGTGACCGGTTGTGCCCGGGCGGTGTGATCCGCATCACGTTTCAGCCAACCAGCAATAACCTCTGCCCGTCCCGGTTTCATTTGTCTGGCATCCCAACTGGCTTTCAGCTCGCTGCGCTCCGCTGCTTTCATCCGCAGCAGGTCTTCACGAAATCCGGGAGACTGCGGGAACTTGCCAATCCAGGCAGCCAGCAACAGACGCACAAAACTACCATCCTCAATCAACAGCACTTCCACATCATTGATCAGCACACGGCAGGGACCGCTTTCATTACTGATCAGCATCCGGTCTCCCTCACGTAAATCATCTTGCAGCAGATTGGTAAAGCGGCTGATATCTTCCAAACGCGCATTCATTTCCGCTTCACTCAGATTGATGGCCAGCCCTTCATTCCACAGCCGGTAAAAACGGCGCGGCGATATGCGCTCCGCCAGCACACGGATTTCCAGAGCCAAAGGCTGCTCTGCGCTCAGCCACTGCTGGCTGTCGTTCAGATCGCTGTAAACAGCCGCCAGATACACATCGTTATTCAGACGGCGATAAGTTCCCATCGCCTGTAACTCAAGCGCCTGGGCAGGAGCCAGCCAAAAAGTCAGAAAGAAGAGTAAGAAGCGCATCGTCGGTCATCCTGAAAGATTTCCGGCGATTCTAATAAGAAAAGATGACAGAAAATTGTCGGCAGCAGGACCTGTATCAGGACAGATTCACCAACTCAATAAAGGAAGTCAGCGGCAAGGCATCGCGCACCAGCTGCTCCTGACGTTCCGGATTACGGATGTCCTGTAAAGTTACCCGTGCCAGTACCTGGGTAATCAGCTGATTAATACCGCCCCAGTTAGCCGATAACGAGCAACTGGCCGTGATATCGCACTGGTGATCATCAGCAGCACATTCGGTCAGGGCAACCGGCCCTTCAAAAGCCTGTACCACATCCAGCATACGGATCTGCCCCGGAGCCCTGGCCAGGCGGTAGCCGCCACGGGCACCACGCTGTGCAATCACCAGCCCACTGTCGACCAGGGCTTTCATCACTTTACGTACCGTGGGCAGCGCCAGCCCGGTCAGACCGGTAATGTCATCGGTCGACAGCTTAACCGCACCGGCCTGCGCCAGCTCATTTAATACCACCACACCGTAATCGGTAAGCTTGCCTATTTTCAGCATAAACCTGTCCTGCCTGATTCCTGAGTCAGAAGACCATCCAAACGAGAATATGTCGCGATTGGTCAGAATTCATCCGCTTTGCTAGAATGCGCACATCCATTAAAGCATACCAATACGGTATTGATTAATATACCCGACTAAATTACTCTGTTATTACCCTGATCTGCGTTAGAATACGCGCTGAAAGCGCACTACACATCAGGCATCCCCCGGGACGGAGCGGATGAACATCAGGGTAAACGCCAGACGCGGGTCCGGCGCACAGCGGTTTCACTGAGCGGAACCGCAGGCAAATCGGGCCGCATCCATATGAGAGAGTTCACTATGAGCAGCAACGCTGAAATCGAACGCCGCATTGGTAATGACTACCAGGCCGGCTTTGTTACCGACATCGAGTCAGACACCATTGCACCGGGCCTGAGCGAAGATGTGGTGCGTTTTATTTCCGCCAAAAAAGGTGAACCCGAGTGGATGACCGAATGGCGTTTAAAAGCCTTCCGTGCCTGGCAGGAAATGGCCGAGCCAACCTGGGCGCATGTGCACTACCCGGAAGTCGATTTCCAGGCGCTGTCTTATTATTCCGCGCCGAAAAGCATGGCTGACAAGCCGAAAAGCCTCGACGAAGTCGACCCTGAATTGCTGCGTACCTACGAAAAGCTCGGTATACCACTTCATGAGCAGATGGCACTGGCCGGCATTGCCGTTGACGCCGTATTCGACTCGGTATCCGTTGCCACCACCTTCCGCGCAAAACTGGCCGAAGCCGGTGTTATTTTTATGCCGATATCCGAAGCCGTGCATGAGCATCCGGAACTGGTTAAAAAATACCTCGGCACCGTGGTGCCACAACGTGACAATTTTTACGCAGCGCTGAACTCAGCCGTATTTTCTGACGGCTCCTTCGTGTACATCCCTAAAGGTGTACGCTGCCCGATGGAGCTGTCCACTTACTTCCGTATTAATGAAGCCAAAACCGGTCAGTTTGAACGTACCTTAATTATTGCCGACGAAGGTTCCCACGTGAGCTACCTCGAAGGCTGTACCGCTCCGATGCGTGATGAAAATCAGCTGCATGCGGCGGTGGTTGAACTGATCGCGCTGGACAACTCCGAAATTAAATACAGCACTGTGCAAAACTGGTATCCCGGCGATAAAGAAGGCAAAGGCGGTATTTACAACTTCGTAACCAAGCGTGCCGTTGCCCATACCAATGCCAAAGTGAGCTGGACTCAGGTAGAGACCGGTTCTGCCGTGACCTGGAAATACCCAAGCTGTGTATTAAAAGGCGATAACTCGGTCGGCGAATTTTATTCCGTGGCGTTAACCAATAATTATCAGCAGGCCGATACCGGCACCAAGATGATTCATCTGGGTAAAAACACCCGCTCAACCATTATTTCCAAAGGTATTTCTGCCGGTAAAAGTCAGAATGCCTACCGCGGTCTGGTGCGTATGAATCCGACCGCCGCCGGTGCGCGTAACTACACCCAGTGTGACTCGCTGTTAATCGGTGATCAGTGCGGCGCCCATACTTTCCCCTATATCGAAAGCAAACATCCTTCTGCGGTCGTGGAGCACGAAGCCACCACCTCAACCGTCAGCGACGACCAGTTATTCCTCTGCCGTCAGCGTGGTATTGATACCGAGAAAGCCGTTTCCATGATCGTTAACGGTTTCTGTAAAGAGGTATTCAAAGAGCTGCCGATGGAATTTGCGGTGGAAGCCGGCAAGTTACTGGAAGTGTCACTGGAAGGTTCTGTCGGCTGATTAAGGCCAGACTCAACCGGGACTAAAAAATTGAAATTTATCTGCCACTGCGCGGATGACAGACTGAAAAAAGGTACTGCTAACCATGATCAGCATTAAAAACCTGCACGCCAACGTTGAAGACAAAAACATTCTCAAAGGTCTGAACCTGGAGATTAAACCCGGTGAAGTGCACGCCATCATGGGTCCGAACGGTGCCGGTAAAAGTACTCTGGGCAACGTTCTGGCAGGTCGTGATGGTTATGAAGTGACCGACGGCAGCGTCACCCTGAACGGTAAAGATATTCTTGAGATGGAGCCGGAAGAACGTGCCCGTGAAGGGTTATTTCTGGCGTTCCAGTACCCGGTGGAAATTCCCGGTGTCTCCAACCTCGAATTTTTAAAAGCCTCTGTTGATGCCGTGCGCGCTCATCAGGGCAAGCCTGCACTGGATTCCGTCCAGTTTTTAAAGCTGGCGCGGGAAAAATGCAAAGCCGTTAACCTCGACCAGAGCTTCCTTAAGCGTGGTGTGAACGAAGGCTTCTCCGGCGGCGAGAAAAAACGTAACGAACTGATGCAGATGATGCTGCTCGAACCGTCCCTGTGCATTCTTGATGAAACCGACTCCGGTCTGGATATCGACGCACTGCAGGTGGTGGCCGAAGGTGTGAATGCGATGCGCGATGCCAACCGCAGCTTTATTGTGGTGACCCACTATCAGCGTCTGCTCGACTACATCGTACCGGATTACGTTCACGTACTGGCCAACGGCCGTATCGTTAAATCCGGCGGTAAAGAGCTGGCACTGGAGCTGGAAGAAAAAGGCTACGGCTGGCTGGAAAGCGCAGACAACGGAGCGGCGTAACATGGCAGAACAGTTTCACGCACAACAGCTGGCGCTGGCCACAGAGCAGGCCCGCAACCCGCTGCTGGCTGCCCTGAATGCAGCCGGTCAACAGGCCTTTGCCGCAGCGTCTGTGCCCAACCGTAAAACCGAAGCCTGGAAATACACCTCGCTGCATAACCTGCTGACCGGTGATTTTCAGCGTACTGCCAGCCAGTCGGACTTAACCGCCGGGCTGCGTGAAGTGGCGACTCTGGGCAGTTTAAAAGCAGCACGACTGGTATTTATTAATGGCCAGTTAAGCAGCGAATTATCCGATGCCCTGGCGCTGCAACAGGTTACCCTGTTCAGCCAGGCAGATGCAGAGCAACAGGCATTAATCAGCCAGCATCTGGGCACTGTACTGGCACATGCCAGCAGCAATAACAGCGGCAGCGCGCATTTATTTAATGACCTGAATAATGCCGCCCTGAACGATGGCGTACTGATTCACGTCGGTAAAAACCAGCGCCTCGAACAACCGCTGCAGATCAGCTGGCTGAGCAGCAATAATCCGCAGCCTTTCAGCATCACCAGCCGTCTGTTAATGGTACTGGAGAGCGGTGCCGAAGCAACGCTGGTTGAGCATTATGCTTCCGATGAACAGCCGCAGAACAGTTTTACCAACGCCCTGACCGAGCTGGTGATTGGCGATAACGCCCGCCTGCAGCATTACCGCCTGCAATTAATGCAGGAAGATGCCCTGCACATCGGCAGCACTCATGTTGATCTGGCACGTGACAGCCAGTACAGCGCTTTTCATCTGGGCCTGGGCACCCGCCTGACCCGTAACGATATTGTGGTTAATCACAATGTTGGTGGTTCGCACTGCGAACTGAACGGCGTGTATATTCCGCAGAACCAGCAATTGCTGGATTTCCACACCTGCATTGAACACAAAGTGCCGCACTGCACCAGCAATGAAGTATTCCGCGGCATTATGAATGATAAGGCCCGTGCCGTATTTAATGGCCGTATTCATATTCATCCGCAGGCGCAGAAAACACTGGCCGAGTTAAGCAATAAAAACCTGTTGCTGACCAACACCGCCGAGATTTACACCAAGCCGGAACTGGAGATCTACGCCGACGACGTAAAATGCGCCCACGGTGCCACCGTTGCTCAGCTGGAAGAAAAAGCCATGTTCTATATGCAGAGCCGCGGCATTAGCAAAAAAGAAGCTGAAGTCATGCTCAGCTTTGGTTTTATTAACGAATTACTGGAAGCGTTACCGCACGAAGACATCGCGCTGGTATTGCGTCCGTTACTGGCGCACCGTTTTGGCCGCGATCAGTCGTTAAGCCGTCATCTGCTGGAAAATGAAACCGCCGGTCTCAGCGGAGAAAACGCATGAGCACAATCAGCCCGGAACAATTAAACAGCATTCGTGAACAGTTCCCTGCCCTGCATCAGGAAGTGAACTGCAAGCCGCTGATTTATCTGGATAACGGCGCCACCACGCAAAAACCGAAAGCGGTTATCAATGCGCTGAGCCGTTATTACGAGCACGATAACTCCAATGTTCACCGTGGTGCTCATACCCTGAGTGACCGCGCGACTGAATATTTTGAAAATGCGCGTAAAACCGTACAGCGCTTTTTAAATGCGGCCAAAGCGGAAGAAATTGTCTGGACCCGCGGCACCACCGAAGCCATTAATCTGGTAGCCGCCACCTGGGGCCGAAGCAATATTAAAAGCGGCGACCGTATTCTGGTCTCCGGTATGGAGCACCACTCCAATATCGTGCCCTGGCAGATGCTGTGCGAACAAAGTGGCTCCGAATTACTGCCGATTCCGGTACTGGAAAACGGCGAGCTGGATATGGCCGCCTTTAAAACCCTGCTGACTCCCGAAGTAAAACTGGTTTCGGTTGTACACGTATCCAATGCCCTCGGAACCATTAATCCGGTGGCCGATATTATTGCTCTGGCCCATGCCAACGGCAGTAAAGTGCTGATCGATGGTGCGCAGGCCGTTGCTCACTGGGATATCGACGTGCAGGCGCTGGATGCCGATTTCTACGCCTTCTCCGGCCATAAACTCTTTGGCCCGACCGGCATCGGCGTACTCTATGGCAAAGAAGCTCTGCTCAATGCCATGCCTCCTTATCAGGGCGGTGGTGAAATGATTGAGCACGTCAGCTTCAGCAAAACCACCTATAACGTTCTGCCGTATAAATTCGAAGCGGGTACACCCAACATTGCCGGTGCCATTGGTATGGCTGCCGCCATTGATTATTTAAATACCCTCGACCGCAAAGCTCTGGCAGCCCACGAAGATGCGCTGCTGGCGCGCGCCAACGAGCTGGCCGCAGAAATGGGTGGCATCCGCATTATCGGTAATGCCGCCAACAAGGCCTCGGTATTCAGCTTTATTCTTGAAGGTGCGCATCCTGCCGACGTCGGCACCCTGCTCGACCAGCAGGGTATTGCGGTACGTACCGGCCATCACTGTGCCATGCCGGTGATGGAGCAATTTAAAGTTCCCGGCACCGTGCGGGCGTCTTTCTCCTTCTACAATACGCTGGAAGAAGTGGACGCACTGTTTAAAGGCCTGGAAAAAGCCAAACTGTTTTTACTCTGAGGATGGAAGGACAATGAGCACCGAAACCTTTGATCCAAATGTACAACCGGCCACCTACGACCCAAATGCGGTTGCCAGCGCCAGTATGACGGAAGCAGCTATCAGCCATATCCGCAAACAGCTGGCGAAAAATCCGGCGATGAAAGGTATTCGTCTGGGTGTGAAAAAAAGCGGTTGTTCCGGCTTTAAATACGATATCGAATTTGTCGAACAGGCTCATGACGGCGATCAGACCATTCAGGTGGCCGACGATATTCTGCTGTTTATTGCCGCCGATGCTGCACCTTATGTGCGCGGCACTGAAATTGATTTCAGCAAAGAAGGGTTGAACAGCACCATTAAGTTCAACAACCCGAATGCCAAAGATCTCTGCGGCTGCGGTGAATCATTTTCGGTTTAACCGAAGCTGCTGAGGTTTGTTGAAAAACGTCACGGCAATAGCAACATTCATGAAGCGTCACAAGCGCAGTAGCTTCATACAGGAGTCAACGTGGAAAGAAGAATGGTCGTGGCGCACGCCACCTGCCCCGCCCGTATGGTGCCATCCGGTACGCCAACCACCATTCCGGCCGGCAGCTTTGTCACCATCAATCAGGCTCTGGGTGGCAATTACACCGTGACACTGAACGGCAATATGCTGCGCGTTGACGGTACCGATGCCGCGGCCCTGGGTCTTGAAGCCGAAGAAATTGAATTTGAACAGCGCAGCGACGGTCTGGTGCATGAAGATCAGATCCGTCAGGCGCTGCGCACCATTTATGATCCGGAAATTCCGATCAACCTGCTCGATCTGGGTTTGATTTACGGTATCGATATCGACAATAAAGCGGTAAAAATCCGTATGACCTTAACCGCGCCAACCTGCGGTATGGGCCCGGTACTGATTTCCGATGTTAAATACCGTGTCGCCAAGGTACCGAATGTGGAACGTGTTGAAGTTGAACTGGTGTTCGACCCGCCATGGAGCCGTGACATGATGACCGAAGAAGCCCAGTTAGAAGCGGGTTTATTCTTCTGATAAAAAAACGGGGCATCAGCCCCGTTTTTTTATTTCCGCTTTAACCTCAGGCTTCCGGCTCTTTGGTTCCCGCCGGATTCAGATCCAGCAGCATGTGTCCATAAATGGACTGGCTCTGCAGGTCCACCACAATCACCATCGCCACCCCCTGATACTGGCTGTTGATCAGCACGTGTTCGTACTTATCTTCCATACGGTACACATGGGTAACGTTACCGGCCCGGCAATCTGCAAAGGCAAAATCTTCGGGTGGAATTGCGGCAACGTATTCCCAGAAATCAACCACCGGCTCACCGGCCTCAACCCGCTGCGGGTTGATACGGGTTTCATGAAATTCCAGCGGGTTCAGCTTACGGGTCTGCATCGTTATCTCTCGTTAAAACAGGTTCTTCAGTTTGTCTTTAGCTTTTTCTGCAGCTTCTTTTTTCTTGCGCTCAGCTTCCGCTTTAGCGGCTGCTTTTTCCGCATCCAGCTTGGCTTTAGCTTCGGCTTTTTCCCGCTCTGATTTTTCGCGGGCTTCACGCTCTTTCTGCGCCTGATAATCTTCAAGGTTCTGACCAGCCAGCTCTGACACCTTATTCAGGCGCTGATCCAGCGTGCCATCCAGCTGGTTAAACTCACCCAGTTTTCCGCCGTAGTCACCGATATAACTCTGCAGCTTCTGCTCCAGTCTGGCCTGCAGCTTCGCTTCAAGCTCCGCCTGTTTATCTTTTAGGCGGGCACCAAAAGCGGCATTTAATTGCTTATCCAGATCTGAACCTAAACTGAAATCCGGCGAGGTGATTTTACCACTGGCTTTGGCATTCACATCAAACTGCTGTACTTTTGCCAGTGCCAGTCCCAGTTCTTTGGCAAAGGTTGTTTTACCCTTACTGCTGAATTGAGTTCGGCCAAACTGCGCATCACTCTGGGCATTCAGTTTACCCCGACTGACAACGACCAGACCCTGTACCTGTACCAGTGACGAAGCCAGTTTGGCGCCGGCAACGCCCAGATTCATATCATGCAGTTGCCAGTCTTTAATATTCAGCGTCAGTGTATCGGTACCCGGCGTTTTACGGTGGTCGAGTACAATATCTACGCTCATATCTTCAACCTGCTTTAAGCCTGAGCCATTGATCAGAACCCGCGTCGGACGACCTAACACCCGAGGCTCACTGGTAATATCCTGCGCACTGATCAGCAGATTTCCGGAAGCTGTGCTTGCTGTCAGCTGTGCATTACGCAGTAAAAAGCCCGGCCATGGATTATCCGACGGAAAATGCACAAAGCGGCCATCCCGCGGAGCTTTTGGGCTTTCTTCCTCTGCCGCACTGTCTGCTTCATCTTTAGCCAGATACGGCTTTACTTTTTCATACCAGTACAGGGCTTTTTCCGCCCATTCGCCAGCCTGCTCGCCGAAGAGTAAGGCACTCATATTGGCAGCACCACCGGCACTGAGCTGATATTTTCCACGAATACTGTCGAGGTCTTCACCCGGAGCTGCTTTTAATGCTTTGAGTTTGTCACTGATATCGCTACGGGCCTCAGCCACTGCTTTTTTAGCCGTTGCAATTGCGGCTTTGTCATTTTTGAAACGGGCTTTCAGTTCATCCAGTTTTTTCTTACGCGCTTTAAAATCATCCAATGATTTAAAGCTGCCGGAGGTCAGCGCTTTGATTTCCTGCTCGTACTGACTCAGGGCTTTATCATCGGGGACATTGCTCAGTGCATTATCGACAGCATTTTTATTGCTGGAGTAACTTTGCTGGAATTCGGTACCGGCCTGCTCGGTGCGCAGGGATTCTCGCGCCAGTATTTCTTCGGCACTGGGAAGGTCCACACTGCTGAAAGACGAAGCTGCCTCTTCTTGAGCTGCAACCTGCTCTGCTTCGTCTTCTTTAACCGCCTTTTTCTCCAGTACACCGGAGGTCGTACGTGCAGTACCGAACTGCAGATTATCCACGGCCAGATCACTGATAATGGCTTTACCCAGAAACAGCGGCGCCAGTTCCAGTTCTGCGGTCGCTTTATCCAGCTGCAGCACATTGGTCATTGGCTTACGGCTGTCAGCAACCGTCAGACCATGAATAACAAAGCCCAGCGGGCTTAAACTGAGCGACACACTGTCCACTTCAACTTTGGCATCGGCGGCATCAGAGCCAAACGATTCAATGCCTTTTTCGATTAACGGGCCGGCAACAAACCAGAACAGGGCAACCAGAACCAGGGAAATAACGATAAATGCGGCCAGGCCTGACCAGCGAATCCATTGCTTCATAGCCTTACTCCGCGATTGACTTATACAGGTTGTAGAATTTCGAGGCTTTTAATACCTGAGCAATTTTCAGTTTATTAAACCAGGCCAGTAAGCGATGACGGTACAGATTGATCAGTACTTTGCTAAGCACAAAAACCGGAACCGCGGCCAGCAGGCTGATGACAAGCCCACCCAGCACCAGAGAATGATTAAACGCGGTCATACGCCAGAAATCGCTCTGATACATATCGCGCCAGGTGTCCACTAACGCCGGATTTGCCAGCAGACTTTCACCCAGACGTGCTGCATAAGGATCGATAAACCAGGCCAGTGCAGAGAAGGCTGCGACCGCAAGGAAAAATGCACTCAGATTGATGCGCAGAATAAATGCCAGCAACATAATGAGGGCATTGTGCGGTGTAAACATGGGGGTCAGTGCGACGATCAGAGCTAATGAAAAGGCCAGCGCAATCTGGCCCGGTGCTGATTCAGAATTCAGCGCTTTCAGCAGTTTTGCCAACATACTCAACATAATGCATTCCCGGCATCCTATTTAATGCCGCACACTATAGCATGTGACCTGTGACGAAACAGTGGACGTCACGGGTCAGATAAAATGAGCCAGGGCCTGTTAACACTAATTAAACAGGCCCTAGGAATGCACTCAGCCGGCACGGAAACGCAGTGCGATAAATACGCCGCCAATAATCAGTGCCATCGCCAGAATACTGAGCAGATCCGGCAACTCCGCCAGAATCAGGCTGCCCATTAATGTTGCCAGAACCGGAACCAGCAACTGCAACTGTGCGGCCCGCTGTAACCCCAGCGCCGGCAACAGGCGATACCAGCCCCAGTAACCTAAACCCGATGCCAAAACGCCCGAGGTCAGTGCCAGCAGAATTCCCTGCCACGGCAGCGCATTTTGCAGCCCGCTTGTTACCGGATCAGCAAACCAGAATAACCAGACCATCAGCAACGGCAGCAATAACAGGGAAGCGCTGACAAAAGCCCCCTGCACATCACGCAGCGGTTGTGACGAGCCCTGCCCAAGCACCACAAAGGCCGCCCAGCCCAGACCGGATAACAGCATTAATAAGGAAGGCCCAGGGTCCGGCAGCTCATTGCCCGGCAGCAACAACATAACCAGCCCGATAAAAGAAAGCATAACCCCCGCCAGCGCCATCCCCTGCAAACGCTGACCTCGCAGGTGGGCTACCAGTAATAAGCTGAGCTGCACGGTGGCAAATAAAATAAAGGCACCAACTCCGGTATCCAGTGCCAGATAGGCGTAAGCAAAAGCCAGGGCGTAGGTCAGCAGCGCAGCACCGGTATAACCATCACGCCACTGCAGTGCCGGACGGCCGCCAAATGTCAGTAACAACGTCAGCGTCAGCGCCCCGCTGCCAAGGCGCAGCGCACTGAACAACAGAGGATCCAGCTCATAAACCGAGAGCGCCCAGCGGCACAGCAGGGAGTTGGCGGCAAAAGCCAGCAGGACAAAAGTAATCAGTAACGGCACAGGCCCTCCGCGGGTGACAGATTAAGCCGATGAATGGGAATCATATTTTTTTGTCTTCTTTATCAATTAACATTTGTACTGCTAAGCAAGATCGTTGAATATTTGCAACTGTTGCACAAAAGACAGTAATTCGCCGCCTCTGTATCTTCTGTTTTCCCGATGACGATCACCCTGCCACCGATTGTCCTCATTGGAGCAAAAGAGCAAATTCTGCTTGCACCTGCCAGCGGTATTGTGAGCAATTTGGTTCACTATCAGCGCAAAGAGAACCTGTCTGACCAGCAAAACTAGCCCGCCAGATAAATCAGGTTCATAGTAAAAGCCACGCTCCGGGCCACTCAGGATGAAGCCTGGAGCGAATCAGAGCGGCGGGCAATGAGTAGTAAATCAGTAAAACAACGGATTGTGATTATTCCATACAAGTAAACAATCCATTCCGTATGGCTCACCTAGTCACCGCCGGGGTGAGCCGTTATAAATCTGCCATCAGATTAACAGCAGTATTCTGTGGGCCTGTTGGGAAATATCCCGGCCTATTCCACCACACCAGATCAACAAGACTGCTCAACGACGCACCGTCACTTTACGAGGACATTATGGGAAAATTTGAACCACGTATCCGCTACAGGCTCCTTCTCGCAGCAGCCAGCGCAGCATTGCTGACTCTGGCCGGATGCAGTGAGCAGCAAGCGGCTGCACCACAAGCCATGCAGATGCCACCACCAGCGGTCGATGTCGTCACCTTACAGAGCCAGCCTCTGGAGCTGAAAGACACACTGGCCGGACGTGTATCGGCATTCCGTACTGCGGAAATCCGCCCTCAGGTTAACGGCATTATTCTCAAGCGCTTTTTTGAAGAAGGCGCGACGGTAAAAGCCGGAGACAAACTGTATCAGATTGACCCGACGCTTTATCAGGCTGCTCTGGCCAGTGCAGAAGCTCAACTGACCGTGGCTGAAGCCAACGCTTACGCTGCCAGCCTGAAAGCCAAGCGCTACAAAGAGCTGTCAAAAAAATCGGCGATCAGTGCCCAGGAAGTTGATGACTCAGAAGCCGCTGCCAAACAGGCTGATGCTCAGGTAAAAGCAGCCCAGGCCGCAGTGCGCAGTGCCAGAATCAATCTGGGATATACCGAGATTACTGCGCCGATTCCCGGTGTTATCAGCCGCTCAACCATTACTGAGGGTGCGCTGGTTTCTGCTCAGCAGGCAACCGCTCTGACCACCATCCGCCAGCTGTCACCTGTGTATGTTGATATTCAGCGTCCGGCCGCGTCTCTGGTGAAGATGAAAAATCCATCACTGTCGCGCGTTGTTACCGTTGAGCTGGATGACGGCACCCCTTACAGCGAATCCGGTGAACTGCAGTTTGCCGATGTCAGCGTTGATCCGGGTACCGGCACCGTTAACGTCCGTGCTCAGTTTGATAATAAAGAAGCACTGTTGCTGCCTGGCATGTTTGTCCGCGCCAACGTACCAAGCCAGCGTATTGAAAACGCCATTCTGGTACCGCAAATCGCCATCATCCGTCAGGCCAACGCAGTTACCACTGCCATGGTTGTTAATGAAAGCAATACCGTCGAAATGCGGGTTGTTGAAGTCAGCCGCGCAATTGATGACCAGTGGCTGGTTAAAAGCGGCCTGCACAACGGTGATCGCGTGATTGTCAGCGGACTGCAAAAGGTAAAACCGGGCATCGTTGTGGCCCCGGAAGAAGCCAAGACGACCAGCGCCAAGCCTTAAGGAGAATCCTGAAACATGGCTAAGTATTTTATCGACAGGCCGATTTTTGCCTGGGTGATCGCCATCATCATTATGCTTGCGGGCGTGATGTCGGTGATCACGCTGCCGGTGCAGCAGTATCCGACCATCGCCCCGCCATCTGTGCGTATCAGTGCGGTGTATCCGGGTGCCTCGGCACAAACACTGGAAGACAGTGTGACTCAGGTTATCGAACAGAACATGACGGGTCTGGATAACCTGCTGTACATGTCCTCTCAAAGCAGCAGTGCCGGTAGTGCCACTGTGACTCTGACCTTTGCCGCCGGTACCGATCCGGATATCGCGCAGGTACAGGTACAGAATAAACTGGCGCTGGCCGAAGCCCTGCTGCCACAGGAAGTTCAGCAACAAGGCGTCAGCGTTACCAAGGCTTCCACATCGTTCCTGATGGTGGTCGGTCTGGTTTCAGAAAACGCCGGTATGAGCCGTGCTGACCTAGCCGACTTTGCCTACAGCCAGCTGAAAGATCCACTGTCCCGTACCTCTGGTGTCGGTGAGATCCGTGTCTTTGGTTCGCAGTACGCCATGCGCTTATGGCTGCAACCGGAAAAACTGAACGCCTATGGTCTGACGCCGCTGGAAGTTAAAGCCGCCGTCGGTGAACAGAACACGCAGTTTGCTGCCGGCCAGCTGGGTGGCCTGCCTTCGGTGCAGAACCAGCAGCTGAACGCGACCATCATTGCTCAGACCCGTCTGGAAGCGGTGGATCAGTTTGAAAATATTCTGCTGAAAGTGAACACCGATGGTTCTCAGGTACGCCTGAAAGACGTTGCCCGTGTTGAACTGGGTGCAGAAGACTACTCAGTATCCAGCTTTTATAACGGTAACCCGGCAGCCGGTATCGCTATTCAGCTGGCTTCCGGTGCGAACGCTCTGGACACCGCCAAAGCCGTACGCGAGCGCATCAGCGAGCTGTCAGCCTTCTTCCCGGAAGGGGTTAAAGCGGTGTACCCGTACGACACCACGCCGTTTGTACAGATTTCTATCGAAGAAGTGGTTCAGACCCTGATCGAAGCCGTTGTACTGGTATTCCTGGTGATGTACCTGTTCCTTGGTAATTTCCGCGCAACCCTGATTCCAACCATTGCCGTTCCCGTGGTTCTGCTGGGTACTTTTGGGGTTATGGCCGCCTTTGGTTACAGCATCAACACGCTGACCATGTTCGGTATGGTCCTGGCCATTGGTCTGCTGGTGGATGACGCCATTGTTGTGGTGGAAAACGTTGAGCGGGTAATGGATGAAGACAGCCTGCCGCCAAAAGAAGCCACACGTAAATCCATGGGACAGATCACCGCCGCACTGGTCGGTATTGCTCTGGTTCTGTCAGCGGTATTTGTACCTATGGCCTTTATGAGTGGTTCTACCGGCGCTATTTACCGTCAGTTCTCACTCACCATCGTATCGGCTATGTTGCTGTCGGTGATGGTCGCCCTGATTCTGACCCCGGCGCTCTGTGCCACACTGCTGAAGCCTGCTCACAAAGGTGAACTGGAACATCAGAAAGGTTTCTTCGGCTGGTTTAACCGTACCTTTGCCAAAGCGACCGATAAATACATGGGCGGCGTCAGCGCTACCCTGAGCCGTCCGGTTCGTCTGGTGGTTATTTACATCATCATGCTGTTAATCATGGCGTTCCTGTATGTGCGTCTGCCAACCTCCTTCCTGCCGGAAGAAGATCAGGGCGTACTGATCAACCTGGTGCAGCTGCCACAGGGTGCAACCCTGGAACGTACCAACAAGGTCATGAAAAAGCTGGAAAACCACTTCCTCAGTGAAGAAAGCGTTGAATCTATTTTCACCGTTGCCGGTTTCAGCTTTGCCGGTCAGGGTCAGAACATGGGTCTGGCATTCGTTAAACTGAAAGACTGGGATGAGCGTAAAGACCCGTCACAATCCGCTAATGCGATTATTGGCCGTGCCTGGGGCGCTGTCAGTCAGTTTAAAGATGCAACCGTCTATCCGATTAACCTGCCACCGATTCCCGAACTGGGCGTTGCTTCAGGCTTTGATGTAATGCTGCAGGATCGCAATAACCTGGGTCATGACAAGCTGGTCGGCATCCGTAATCAGCTGCTGGGGATGGCGGCACAGGACTCTCGTCTTGCCGGTGTGCGTCCGAACGGCATGCAGGATGTACCGATCTTCCGTATCGATATCGACTACGAAAAAGTGAAGTCTCTGGGTCTGAATATCAGCGACGTTAACTCTACGCTGAGCACCGCCTGGGGTGGCTCATACGTGAACGACTTCCTTGATCGCGGCCGGGTAAAACGCGTCTACCTGCAGGCCGATGCACCGTACCGCATGCTGCCGGAAGATCTGGAGCAATGGTATGTACGTAACCGCGACGGTGAAATGGTGCCTTTCAGTGCCTTTATCACCACCCGCTGGGACTTCGGCTCTCCGCGTCTGGAACGCTATAACGGTGTGCCTGCGCTGAATATTCAGGGTCAGGCGGCACCGGGACTGAGTACCGGTGATGCGATGCAGGCGATCGAAGAGATTGTGGCCAAACTTCCGCCTGGTGTCGGCATTGAGTGGACAGGTATGTCCTATCAGGAACGTGTCGCCGGCTCACAGGCTCCGCTGCTTTATGCCATCTCGCTGCTGGTGGTATTCCTCTGTCTGGCGGCATTGTATGAGAGCTGGTCGGTACCCTTCTCCGTCATTCTGGTAGTACCACTGGGGATTCTGGGTGCACTGATTGCGGCCAACAGCCGTGAACTGGCGAATGACGTTTACTTCCAGGTAGGCCTGCTGACAACCATTGGTTTGTCAGCCAAGAACGCCATCCTGATTGTAGAATTCGCCAAATCACTGGTTGATCAGGGTAAAGGTATTGTGGAAGCGACTCTGGAAGCAGCCCGTATGCGTTTGCGCCCGATTCTGATGACCTCCATGGCCTTCATTCTCGGTGTACTGCCGCTGGCCATCAGCACCGGCGCTGGCGCCATGAGCCGTCAGGCCATTGGTACCGGTGTGATTGGTGGTATGTTGGCAGCAACCTTCCTGGCCATTTTCTTTGTGCCACTGTTCTATGTGCTGGTGATGAAACTCACCCACAAACTGCGCGGCCAGAACGCACAGTAAGAACCAGCGCCCGGCATCGCCGGGCGCTTTTTTCTCCCCTCATTATTGATACCTGACAGGTCATAAAGAGACAGCTGCATCTTTCGCTTGCACTTTTTGTCCTCATCGCACTACCCTCTGCACCAATACGATAAATAACAATAAGAAGGTCCCCTATGTTACGCACTCTGATGATGACACTGCTGTTGACGGCGACTGGCCCGTTATGGGCAATCACCGTAGAGAATGTTGATGTTCCTGACGTTGTTCCGGCAACTGCCGACTCGCCGGAAATGACGCTGCGTGGCGCTTCTGTACGCCGGGTATATGGCTTTGTTGAAGTCTATGTTGGTGCTTTATATCTGAAGAACAGCGCCCTTGAAGATAAAGAAATTATCCGGGTCGATGATCCCCGCCGCATGGTGTTCTACGTTACCTCCGAGCGTGTCAGTGCACGACGCTTCACCAACGCGATTCAGGAAGGTCTGGCCATTAATATCACCACCGGTGAAATGGCAGCCATGAGCGAACGTGTAAACCAGCTGGTCAGCCTGTTTGATCACAAATTTGTCGAAGGTACGGTGGGTTATATCGAATGGGTTCCGGACCTGCAGGAATCCCGCATCGTCATTGACGATACCGTGCGCGGCAGCGTTCCGGGTAAAGACCTGAATGATGCTTTGCTGAAGATCTGGATCGGCGATCATCCGGTCAGTGAGCGTTTTAAAGAAGAAGTGCTGGGTCACCGTGACAGCTGAGTAAACTCTAACGGCAGTATTTTTTTATCCTGTCGTTCAGAGCATCACGTCGTTGACGCTTTTTCTGCATTGCTTCAAGGCTGGTTGAACCATAAGGTTTGGCACTGAACAGGCGCAGATCGTAGCGCGCTTTTTCACATTTAGCCGCACGTTGCTGCGCCTGCTTCTGTTCTTTTTCCTGCGCCAGACGCTGAGCTTTGCGTCTGGCTTTATCCGCCTTTTCTTCTGCCCGGTAATCCCGCCCTTCTGTCAGCGGACGTCCCTCCCGCCCGGCCTCATCCGGTTCATACCGATTCAGCGGTTCAAGCTCTAAGGTTTCGGCATGTTGCTGTGATGGCGGACGGTCAGAAAACTGTAGCCGTCCCTGCTCATCCACCCAGCGATAAATATCAGCCTGTGCAGACAGACTGTTTAACAGCAATAAAGCGATCAGATAGTGAAAACTCATCCTTGAGTCCTCCGTCAGAAAATTACATCTGCGCCACCAGATTACGCACCAGCAGCTGCACGCTCTGGCGTCCGCGGAATTCATTAACATCCAGCTGAAACACACAATGCGCCCACTCCGCCTGTGGTTGCGGCCAGACTTTGGGGTCGATATTAAACCAGATAGCATCCAGTGCCAGATCCGAGCCTTTGGGCTGCAGCACCAGCTTCAGATGACGTTCGCCAACGATACGCTGCTGCACTAAACGGAAATCGCCACTGAACAACGGCTCAGGAAATGCCTGCCCCCAGGGCCCGCCCCAGCGCAGCAGCTGCGCCAGCTCAAGGCTGAATTCCGCCGGGCTCAGCTCACCATCGGTTTCAATCCGCTGCTGTAACTGCGCCTCACTCAGATGACGACAACAGACCTCATCAAATAAACGCGAGAACTCTGCCAGCCCTTCAGCATGCAGGGTCAGCCCTGCCGCCATCGCATGACCACCAAATTTTTTCATCAGATGTGGCGCGCGTTTATCAACCTCATCCAGTGCATCACGCATGTGCAAACCGGGAATCGAACGCGCCGAGCCTTTCAGCATGCCCTGTTCATCCGCTGCCAGGGCAATGACCGGGCGGTGTACTTTTTCTTTGATGCGCGACGCCAGAATGCCAATCACACCCTGATGCCAGTCCGGCTGAAACAGACACAATCCGGTAGGCAGGTTGTCGTCCGCCTCAAAACGGCTTAAATACTGTAAGGCTTCCGCCTGCATGCCCTGCTCGATTTCACGCCGGTCACGGTTCATCTCATCCAGCGTCTGTGCCAGCTGCGACGCCCGTCCGGCATCATCACTCAGCAGGCATTCAATCCCCAGCGACATATCGTCCAGCCGGCCGGCGGCATTCAGACGCGGGCCTATAGCAAAACCAAAATCGGCAGCAATAATGCGCGACGGCTCACGCCCGGCAACCTGCAACAGCGCCAGAATGCCTGCACTGGCATGCCCGGCACGGATACGGCGTAAGCCCTGCTCCACCAGAATGCGATTGTTGTAATCGAGCGGGACAACGTCGGCGACAGTCGCCAGCGCCACCAGATCCAGCAACTGCGCCATATTCGGCGCTGGTTGCGGCAATTGCCCCAGCTCAGCCAGACGCGCGCGCAGCGCCAGCATCAGATAAAACACCACCGTACAGCCACAGGCCGCTTTGCTGGGAAACTCACAGCCCGGCTGATTTGGGTTAACAATGGCCGCCGCCTCCGGCAAAGTTGCTCCCGCCAGATGGTGATCCGTCACCAACACCGGAACTCCGGCCGCCTGTGCAAGCTGAATCCCCTCATGGGAGGCAATACCATTATCCACCGTCATGATCAGATCCGGTTTCATCGGCAATGCCACCTGCACCAGTTCCGGTGACAGGCCATAGCCAAAATCGAAGCGGTTAGGCACCAGATAATCCAGATGGCGCGCTCCCAGCAAGCGCAAAGCACGAATCGCCAACGCCGTGCTGCTGGCGCCATCGACATCAAAGTCTCCGACCACCAGCAAACGCTTCTGCTGCGTCACCACCGGCAATAACAGCTCCACCGCAGCGGTGACACCTTTCAGCAAAGAAAATGGCAGCAGCCCCTGCAGGCTGAGCTCGAGCTGTGAAGCTTCGGCTATACCACGGGCAGAATAAACGCGCTGCAAAACAGGGTGCACTCCGGGTAACTGCAACCCGGCAGAGAAAGGACGCTGACTGATCTGAACCATGAATTATCGTCTGAGAAAAGAGGTGAACCTGCGTGCATAAGCACGGATACCGAACTGAGACCGGCAGTTTAACAGCCCCGGCTTTTCCTGTCCGGCTGGCAGCGGGATAAAGGAGCCGCTATTCCTGCGGTCTTACCCGAACAAAACGGGCAAAACGAGGTAAACCGTGCTCAGTCAGACCGTTATAAGAGAACGTTACCTGCGCACCAAGCGGTGGTGGCGAAAAACGTTCATCATCACTGAAGCCGGTTCCCAGGCGGAATTCGCGGCCATCGGCGGTACGTACAATCAATGCCCCCAGCGCCCCACGATATTTGCCTTCGCCGGCGACATAGCCAACAACTTCGGCTTCATCGTCCTGACTCAGCTTCATTTTTAATAAGTCATCACTGCGCGCTACCTGATACAACGACTGACTGCGGCGCAGCATCAAGCCTTCTCCACCGGCAGCAGTAATGATCTGCAGTTTTTTTTCCAGTTCCTGCTCGCTGCTGACTTTACTCTGGTCGAGCACTTTAAGCTGCGGGTTGGACTGTTGTGCTACCAGTGTGCGCAGTACCCACAGCCGCTCAGTAAAAGGGGCTGCCATTTGTGGCAGATCAAAGACCATGTATTTTACTTTCATCCAGTCATCGTCATTTGCATGATGACGTCTGACCAGACCACTGACAAAAGAGAACTGCCCGCGACCAGCCCATAATTCGCCGTCCAACGGATTTTTAGGTAACGCGGAAAGGAACCAGGCGGGCGCATTAATCGGTCGGCCACTGCGGGTTAATAATTGCTGACCATTCCAGTATGCACGGACACCATCAAGCTTTTCACTGACATAATACTGGCTGACGTCGATGCCTTTGCTGTACACCTTGGCCAGCATCAACGGTGGCGGGATCAGCTCCGAAGCCATCAGCAGCTGTGGCCAGAACCCGACCAGCAGCAACATCAGCAGCGCAATTACATTATCCATGGCCAGTCCTCCCTGAACACACCATTGGTCTTTGCCGACAATCCAGTCAATCAAGCAATTGCTTCAGCCAAATACCAGCATTTACTGTAATTTTCACACTTTCAGACGAGTCTGCCCTGCTTTCATCTGTCTGCGGGCTGTGCGCTTGACAGAATAACGCTGAACGCTAATCCTTGAGCCTCCTTAATGTACATCAATATTATGCAATTTTATTTACTCGGCCTTGGCAGCAATATCGACCCGGAACAGCATCTGTTAAAAGCACGTGAAGCACTCTCGTCTCTTGGCGTGATTTGTGCGGAATCAGCGATACTGAGAAGTGCTCCGGTCGGCGATACTTTTCATTTTGAATTTAAAAATCAATTGCTGATTCTGTCGTCAGAATTATTACCCGGACCGCTGAAGCAACGACTGCAGAAAATTGAAGTGGATCTTGGCCGTGAGCCTAAAAATCCATCGCGCAAAGTCAAAGACCGCACAATAGATATTGATATTTTATACACCGCAGCGACAGAAACCGACTGCCGCCACGCAATTCTGGAAGAGAGCTACTACCGCGAATTACAGCAATTGTGGAATCAGGAAGAAAACGTCTGATCGTAGCGGTTGGCAACAAAGCGCCCGCCATCGACGCGCATCACCGTACCGGTTACCGCCTCAGCCTGCAGTAAATAATCGCAGGCACGGACAATTGCACCATAACCCAACTCTTCACCGATCAGCGATTGCGACAGCACTTTTTTCCGGTACGCCTCATCATGCTCAGGTAAAAACTGAATCGGCCCGGGCTGAATAACATTCACCCGCACCCTGCCCGCCAGACGCTGCGCCATGCTCAGGGCAAAATTCTGTAATCCGGCTTTTGCGGCGCAATAAGCGGAAAAACGCTGGTTGGGAATATCGGCATAAATATCACTGATACACACCATTGATGCGCCCGGATTCCACGCGCTGCTCAGCGCTTCGGTAATCAGCGCCGGTGCCAGTACATGAACGCGCTGGTGCATTTCATGATGGGCAATCAGATCACTTGCGGCGGCATCGGGGACAAAGCAGGAAGCATTATGAATAACCGCATCAAAATTACCCAGCGCCGGTAATTTCAGAGCCAGCTGACGGATATCCTCACGGTCTGCCAGATTCGCCCGTACACTGGCCAGTGCCGCATGATCGGCTAATTCATTTGCGCTGTTGTAGTGCGCAACAACCTGCCAGCCCTGCGCCAGATAATGTTCGGCCAGTACCTTTCCCAGCCGCCGCCCGGCACCGGTAATCAGAATACGTTTGCTCATGACTTTTCCACGCGCAGAAACAATAAAGCCGGTACGTTAACCGGCTTTATTGCAGCTGTCACGGATGAGTGAAATTACTCTGCGTGCAGTACACGTTCATGACTGAAGTGCGCCCTGACTTTTTCCGCATCGTTAAAGGGTAAATTGCGGTTTTTACGTGACAGCCACAGCTGAATACCGTCGTCATAATGTGACGACGCCGGATTACCGGACTGCCCACCGGCGACAATCAGATTCAGCGGTTCTGGCTGACTGAAATCGACGATCATACGCATTGCCGGAATATTCCAGACTTCATAATCCGAGCCCAAATCGTAGCCTGCCACATTCAGCGTATTACGGTTACCACCAGCCGGATACGGTCCGCGGTCGGTATAATCCGCCAGACTTTCCACCGCAGCGGCTTTCAGGCCGGAGAGAAATGGCAGCATATGGGTGGTTTCGGTTTGCCAGTGATAAAACGCCAGATCTCCCCAGCGCCACTGGCTGTCATCCTCACCTAACTGTTGCTGCAGATAAGGCCAGGTCGCCGCCAGTGCGCGGGCAATAATCTGCCCCGGCAGTTCGGTCTCGGCACTGTTAATATCATCCCAGAACGGTGCCCAGCCCCCGCCCTGTGTACGCCCAAGTAAATGATCCTGATAACCGGAATAGGCACGGCCATTCATTGCCAGAAATGCCTGCCAGAGCTGGCCGTCTTCAGGCCCCAGTTCATCCATAAAAATCGCGCGGATCAGATTATGCTCAAAGCCACCCCACACCGCTGCGCTGCGTGAGCCTTGCGCCATGTCGCCGTCAAAGCTGCGGATAATCTGCAGCACGTTCTCAGCATCAGCCTGCTGTGCCTGTGGTAAAGCTGCAATGCCATCGCGGATCATATTTCGCCACGCTTCAGTCCCCCAGAGCTGCTGCACCTTGGCAACCAGAATATCGCGCCGGTCAGCCTGCATGGCTTCCATGCTGGCATAGTCGTGGCCAGCCTCCTGCTGCGTCAGCATTTGCATAATGCGCTCGGAACGTTCCGGGTAATACCAGGAGCTGGTCAGACGCGGGCTGTAATCGGCTGCCACCGTGCGGTTATTACCTGTACCTAAATAACCGCTTTGCGGGTTACGTGAACGCGGTGTATCGGCCCCACCCCAGTAACCCTGCCAGTCGTACTCGCCGCTCCAGCCAGGGCTCGGAAAATGGCCGCTGCCGGCTTTGCGTTTGGGGTAATTACCCGTGACCTGCCAAGCCACATTATCTTTGTCGCCATAAATCACGTTCAGGTGAATAAAGCCGACACCATTTAATGCCTGCTCGGCCTCATCCATGGTTTTGGCTTTACCCAGATTAAAAAAGGAGTCGATAGTGTTATCCGGAAATTGCGCCGTCCAGCTTAATGCCAGACCGAATTCCGAGCTGGCAGGGATGGCGATCATTTCGTGTTTGGGTTTGCCCTTAATCGCCGCATTCAGCAACGGGCCATGGCGTGTGGACTGCACTTCAATAGTGACCGGTTCTGCACCTTTAACCTGAATGGTTTCGCTGCGGCTGCTGACCGGATACCACTGCCCCTGATACAGATATTCGGTTTTGCCATCGCGCTCGCGTAATTTCTCCAGAAACACATCCTGGGTATCCGCCATCACCATGGTTTCACCCCAGCCGATATGGCCGTTGTAACCGGCAACCAGCGCCGGTATTCCCGGTAAGGTAATGCCCACGCCGCTGTATTCCGGGCTTTTCACGCCCATCAGAATCCAGGTTGACGGATGCGATAACAACAGGTGGGTATCGTTGGCGACCAGTGTCGCGCCGGCGGCGGTTTTATCTTTATGTACGCCCCAGTTATTGGAGGCGGCAATGCCCTGACCGTTAATCCGCTTCAGCTTCTGCTCAACCGCAGCCAGATAGCTGAGCTGCTCTTTAAGGGCAGCCACAGAGCTTTCCGTGCCGGATAAATCCACACCGGCAAGTTTATTGGCTTCTGCCACATCAATGGGTTCATCCGGATAAATAGGCGCCAGATACGCCGCTTTTTCCACGCCCAGTTTTTCTGCCAGCTGCAGAAAGCCCAGCTCTTCGTGCAGATTAAAACCCACCCCCAGATTGAGCATCACAAACAATCCCAGCGTGTTGGCGGGCTGCCAGGCTTCCGGCTGATAATCGTTGATGGTCAGCTCAAGCGGCTGACGATCACGGTGGCTGTTAATGTAAGCGTTAACTCCGGCGGCAAAGCCTGTGAGGTGCTGTTTCAGCTCCGGGCTTAATGCGGCATAGCGTTCTTCAATAATCTGCGGAATACCCAGGGTGCGCATGTAGATATCCATATCCAGCGCGATATCACCGGTCATCTCCGCCAGACGGCCACGCGCCAGCAGATTCATCGATACCATCTGCGCCAGACGGTCTTCTGCCATGGCATAGCCGATGCCGAAGGTCAGATCCTGCAGGCTTTGCGCTTCAATAAAGGGCACGCCGTATTCATCGCGGCGAATGCTGACATCTTCCTGCAGACCACGAACCTGAACCACACCCACAGAAGGATCAAGATTGCGTTCGCTGATCCAGTCAAATACCTGGCCGCAACCCGCTAATAAAGTGGAAGCTGCCAGAAGCGGCAGAAACAAGGCCTGACGCAGACCCATGTGCTGTTTGTACTTTTTATTATTCACAGAGATACCCGTGCCGCAGTTGCGACTCATAAGAAAAGGTGAGAACGCAGCGGATTATGGCGGGCAGGCCAACAGGCGAACAGGGACTTTTGTGCCAAACGGACACGGAATGACAGGCAATAAAAAAGCCCGTATGCGAACATACAGGCTTTTTATCAATTTTGGTTGCGGGAGCAGGATGGTTATGAGAATTACGACTAGAGATCACTATGAATATTCTTAAACTACACTAAACCAGCTAAATAGCCATTTTAGATCACTTTAAAGCCCTGGCAATTTCAGGTACAACTACATCCCAGAACGTCATTTATGGATTTTGGTGGCACACGGAACTCGCGACTCAGGCCGCCATTCATGACCCTAGGGACACGGTTTTGGGCACAGAATCTCTCGCTAACAGCAGATCAAACAGACCATCACCCGCACCCTACGCAGAGCATGTCAGGGAACATCTGATCCCCTATTTCCAATGGGCCGATCGCCACAATCTGCTGACAGAAGCTCTGCTCGTCCATCATCTGTTAGGGCTGAACAGCACAAAAAGTACGTCATGCAACATGACCACTCTGTCGGCAGAGTTCTCTCATCCGGAGTCACGTTCGATTCTGAATCACTGGCTCGACGAGCCGGTGGTGGGTGCATTGGTGCGATTCGCTGATGCAGTCAGAAGTGACACTGCAATCCAAGAGCAATTTCCTGCGGTGGGCCATCTGGGTTCAACACAAAAAAATCGTGATGAGTTCAAACATCCGTCCCAACACACGCTGCTGTTACTGATCAATCCGTTACATCACTCCACAGATCCGGACATCACGAGACTGCGTCGTCAATTCCGGCTATGGCTGACCGTTCAGGATGCCATTCGTCTGGTGGATCATGGGTACCACGGTGATCAGAAACTCGTTCCATTGATTAAATCATACGTTCTCGGTAGTGAGGACGGCGACAAATGGTCAGTTATTGATTCACTGCTAGCGCGCGCACAGATCGAGGCGAGGCGTTTCGAGAACACCTTGCAAGGGTTCAATTTTGCTCTGAAGTCAGCCGCTGAATTCCAGCAAGCCAATAGGAGTCAGCCGTCCGGTAAAACTGAGAACGATTTTCTCCATCGGGTGTTGGCGGTGGCTGCCGGCGAACTGCATCGTCCGGAGGCAACACCCGGCTCAATCCAGACAAAGCCTCCTAATATTCTGGCCAGGTTACGCCAGCAACCCATCCTGCAATGGCTGACGGCTCCCAGTAATGACGACACTCCGGTAGAGATTCCACTGGCAGAACCGCCATCAGCCTATGCGGATACCCCCGACGACGAATCCGATCCGTTATTGCTGGTTCCGGTCGAACCACGCGCCAGCCACGCCCGTAAAACGTTGTCGGTGAACAGTGTGTATTTGCAGACGGCTGCTGCGGCTCATTACCTGCCGTGGGAATGGGAAACACCATTACCGGTTGAACGTGATGCGCTGCAGCAATGGATCAGCACAACACTGAGCTCAACGCAGACGGTCGATGCACTGGGTGCCGCCGTCTGCTGGCTGGCGTGCTATACCAGTCGCTCATTACGACTGACGCTGGGATTCTGCATTCAGGATGAACCGGCTGATGAATGGGCCATCAGTCCCGATGGTCGCCGGTTGCATAAACGGGTCACACGCCGTCAGAACGCCTGGCGTCCGGATGATGCTCAACGAGAGCTGGTTGCTCCGTTTATGGATGTGCTGGCGTTTGAGCTACCGCCGCCCGTGACTGAGGCACTGACACACGCAGGCCTGGTGGGTTCAGCACAGTACCATTCTCTGCAGGATGCCTGGATCGCATTAGCGGACGAGCTGGCTGTGGATGTGTGGTTTAACCAGGTTATGCCGCCCCCCTTGCAACGTCTGACGGGCGGTAAATTGCTGGGTTTCAATGCGCTGACTGTTTTTGAGCACACCGGCGATCATTATCTGGCCCGGATAATGAGTGCTCACCCACGTTCGGGATTACCGGGAGCCTGTGGCTATTCCGCCTGGGACATTAAAGCCATTGAACGCGGTATCGATTTAACGCCAACCGACTCATTACGCGATGCACCAACGGATACTCATGTGCTCGGCAGCCTGCTGGCGGCTCAGGAGCCGTTATTGGTGGATGCCATTGAGCAAGCCAACCAGGTGTTGCACCAGCCTCCCGACTCACTGGCACAGGCACACAACCGCATCGCGATCTATGTGGGCACTGCGCTGTATGCTGCGACCGGCAGCCGTTATCTGAGCGATCCGTTCGAACAACCGGGCTGGCTTGATCCGGAGCGGGGTTTTGCATTTATTAACGATAAATCCGATGACGCCAGCCACGATGGCCGGATAGTACCGCTGCCTGCGGGTATATCTGCATTAGTAAAACAGTATCTGGCACACCTGCAGCAACTGGCCGAGACGCTGACAGATCGCAGGCCCTTACTGGCTCAGGCGATTCAGCACCTGCTCAGCGGTACCGCGGCTGAGCTGCCGCTGTTTTTTACACTCAGCGAGAAGCTGTGCTGGTACAGCATGAATGCAAGCGAAGTACCTGGGGCCGATTTGTTTGCCTGGCCATTGCCTAAAAACCTGTTTCGTCACCGCTATGCGCAACAGCTGCAACGGCTACAGGTACATCCGGAGGTGATCGATGGCTGGATGGGGCATTCAGAGCGCCATGCCCAAACCTGGGGCGACCGTTCACCCCGCTGCTGGATAGATGATGTTAAACAGTACCGCGATGCCATTGAGCAGGCATTCAATGCGCTGCCGTTTTTAACCGAACTGCCAACCACGGCGATACCCGATTATTCAGCGGTGGCAGATGGAATATCCGTTGATACTCCTGAGCTCAGAACGCGTCGGCTCTTTGGTGCAGAACAGCGTAAGCGACAACGCCGCATCGCACTAAACAACGCGATTAAAACAGCGGGTGCTGAAATTGATGACTTAGCCAAGCAGAGGCCTCTTTCAGACTTGGGCGCCGATGAGATCCAGCGACTGATCGGACAAATGCTCTCGGGCAAACAGCAGATCGGCCACCATTTTGCGGCAGTGCGGTTAAATGTACTGCGTAAGCGGCTGGCGAAAGATGGCGGCGATCATCAGTTCTTATTAAAACGCTATCCAGTACCGGTCTTGCGGGAACCCAACCCCCTGAAGCCCAGTGTCATAAAAAGTCTCGGTTTGTTGCCGCGACTGCTGGAATGGGCGCAGGGCATCACCAATAACAGCACGAAAACAGGTCGAAGCGATGCCGCCGTACTGGGTGGATTATTGCTGGCGATCAAGAAGCGCGTCGGCTACGAGCGCTTGCTGAACGATGTGATGCAGGGTTTGAATTTCCGCATCGTTCAGCATAAGCGGCGCAATTATCTGGAATATTCTGAAGAACTGGAACAGGACAACCTGCACGCGCCCGTCCAACGTCATGAAGTGAGCTACCAGGTGGCCAGCCTATTGGCGTGGGGCCAGGCTGGCAAAAGCCAGCCGGATCCGCAGACTGGCGGCCAGCATTCTGCCGTGCTCGAATTAAAGTCCGTGCTGGGATTGCCGGCTGACACCGAGATAACAACCGTCGTCAGCGCTGTGGCAACGGTCGTTAATCAGGTCAATCTGATCACTCTGCCGGGCATGGTAGCCGCAGTGTTGAGCGGTCGGATTTTAAGCTGCAGCTTACCCATGCAGGACCAGATCCGACTGGAAGGCAAAAAGCCGGTGGCCATCCGTGCTGAGGCTAATGATATTGAGGACAACAGCGCCACAGATCCGGAATTGTTCGTTCTGAGCGGGCGCTATGCAACATCCGATAACGACGCGCTGAAAGAGCACGCCAAACAATTCAAACGAGCCATTCATGACTGCATCAGTCGCTATACGACATCTGACGCGCGCCGCATAGCCGATGAGATTCAGGCAATAACCAAACAATTCGAAGGCAAGATCAGCACCGCCATGCTGCTGTTGGGCCATTGGCTATGTCATGTGATTCGACGAGGAAAAGGGCGAGGTAAGCGATTCCAGCCATTGGCGCTGTCCAGCATCAGTACCTATTTCGGCACTCTGAGCATGCCGTTTCTGGAGTTGGCATTCGATGTCGACCTGCTGTCACTGGATGAGGACGAGATCACCGATCTGTACCGCAGCATGCTGGAGTTCAAACGCATCCGTGATAATCAGATCGGTTATCTGGGCGACCGGCTGTACAGTTTTCATCGGGTCGCCCGTAAAGCTGGGGTAATCGATCCCGATTGGGCTGAATTATCGCTGGGCGATGAACAGCGACGGGTTCGGCCAGGGTTAATAACCGAGGCCGATTATCTGCACAGTCTGTCGCTGATCAAACAGCAATACCCAGAGGATGATCAGTGGTTGCTGCTGAGTTTTGTGCTGATGGCCTGCTACCGTTTTGGACTGCGCAGAAATGAAGCCTGCTTTTTATTGCGCAAAGACTGGTGCCAGAACGAAACACAACACTGGATTCTGGTGCGTAACAATCGCTACCGCCGGTTAAAAAATGATGGCAGTCGTCGGGCCATACCGTTGTTATTTGCGTTGGTCCCGAAAGAAATTGAGATTCTGGACCGTATCATGGCGCGCTATGACGCCATCGCAGGACAGAATCGTAATCAGCCCATTCTGTGTGATCTGGTAAGCGGGAAAATCCAGCCCAGCTTTTTAATGGAACTGATTTCTCCCGCCCTGATCCGGGTGATCAGAGAAGCAACCGGCAATCCCACTCTGGTGCTGCACCATGCCCGGCATACGTTTCATAACCGCATGGCGAGTGTGCTGCTGGGGATTGGCACACCGGCGGCGGATAAACTGATGGACGGGTTGGATGTGGAAGGAATACAGCGATGCGTGTTGGGGGATCAGCATGATCTTTCCCGTCGTTCCTCGATGGCGCTGGCGCGTCTTATGGGGCATCAGCACGTCACAACCGGCATGATGAGTTACAACCACCTGTTACTGGACTGGGCTGATCGAGTGGTGCCGGCTGCATCACTCCGGACACGAACCATCCCCGGTGCATGGCAGACAGATCGGTATGAAAAATACCAGTCACCGGTTCAGAAAACGCCGCATAGCCTGACCTTTGAGCCGCCGACGCTGCTGAACCTGTTAAAAATGCTGCGTCTGGTATCGGTTGGGCGATCGTTCACACAAGCCGGGGCGGCATTGGGATTAAATCCGCAGCTGGTCACCGCAACGGAGGTGGTATTCTTTAATGCCAACCGTAAAATGTGGTTTAACAAACGCGGGGAGGATGCACGCATTACCGGTGAGAATCACCCCCATGCGTTGCTGCATTATATCAACCACGATGCCTGGACTCGCATGCTGGATAAAGCAGCCGCTGTGACAGCTGACGTTTTGTCAGAGATAGAGTGCGCGCCCAATCTGGATACGCTGCCATCGCTGGTCGGCCGCCAACGGCAACTGCTGATGGCCTCGCAAGAGCATTATCCGCTGGTGAAAGCCGCACTCAGGATGTTTGAGGTAAATCCTCAGCACTACAGCGTGGCGGCCGCCAACGACAATGAAAAAATAACCCGGCAACTGACCGAGCAAGGCTTCGTGGTGAAACCCATCGATAAGGCTTCATCCGCCAACACCCGATTAATACCGGATCCGTTCGAGATTATTGAAGACGGAGAATGCATCGGCACCCGCAGCCAATATGGGGTACTGATGATCCACAGGAATGACCAGGGCTGCCTGCGCAACAGCAATGAGCTGGCGGTGGCATTTTTGAGTGTGGGGGTTTGCATCGAATATAGGAAATAAGACATTTCATATCTGAATGAGACGTAGACTGGCAGCATAAGATCAGAGATTTAGTGCTTTATCAAACCGTCCATGAAAACGGGGTAGAACCCATCCATTCGGAGACAAGATCATGTCATTACTACGCGTAGCTGGCTCACTCATGGGCCTGTTTTTTCTGGTATTCCTAACTGGCTGTGACACTTCAGATCCGACGAGTGCGCCTTCCTCCCCAGATAGAGGGGGTCTGGAGATTACCGCCAGCACGGAAACTACATTTCTGACGGTCTATAAAAGCCCAACCTGTGGGTGTTGCAAGGAGTGGATCAGTCACATAGAAAGAGCGGGCTTTACCACTGAAACACGTCATCCGGCGAATCTTGAACGCTTTAAGGATCAGCACGGCATCGCGACCAATTTGCGTTCCTGCCACACGGCCGTCTCCCCAGGGGGCTACGTGTTTGAAGGCCATATTCCGGCCCGCTACATCCAACAGTTTCTGGATAATCCTCCTGCCGATGCAATTGGCCTGAGCGTGCCCGGCATGCCGGTGGGCAGCCCCGGGATGGAAGTGGGCGATAAGTTCATACCGTATCAGGTGTTGTTATTGAAGCACGATGGCAGCACCGAGGTATTCGCTCGTGTGGAACAGCAGACACACCAATATCAAGAAGGAACACTATGAAAGGAGTTAATGCCATTCTCCATCAAGCACGCCGACTGCACGCATCAATATGGCTTAAACATTACAACATCGTCATCTTGGGGTCATGTTTGTGACAGACATAAGCGACTAACCTCGGAGGTACTAAATGGGTAAAACTTTTTAGCCACGCACTTCCCCCTATCAGCGACAACTCAAAAAGGAGTCCGCTATGAAAATCCGTTTTTTACGCGTCCTGGTGCTTGGAACAGCCATCCTGTGGCTTGCAGGCTGCGCCAATAGCCCCTTCTATCACGGCCAAATCATGAGAGGCCAGGTAGTTCAGTCTACGGCGTCCGATGTGGTGGTATGTGTAGGTAAACGCGACGGTGCCGAACCTGGGCAGCTGTTGAGTGCGTACCGGATAGTATTTGCAGAAGGTGTTGTTGAAGAAGGGGCGTCGAACGTTCGCCGAGTGCCGGTAGGCAAGGTGAAAATTGTAAATATCATTGATGATCACTTCGCAAAAGCGCGTGTTATTGAAGGTGACATTGCAAAAAATGACATCGTAGAGCTTCAAAAATAGCGGACGAGATATAATGCATATCGCCCGGTTGTTAGTGGCATCCGCAGAGGCGCGAGTCCCTCTTATTCTGTAACTGAGCCAGCGGCCTGCAAATCAAAATCGCATTTTACTGGCGAAAAGCTTGTATCAAATCAACTTGGCCCTGGCTCGAATTGATTAATCTGCGGCGGATCATTTACAGCTATCAATTAGGTTGGTTTACAACGCAATTTTGGAGACATCAATGAATAAGATCATTACAGCGTTAGCTTTAACAACTATTTTCGCCATGCCGGCCTTTTCCCAAAGCGGACATACCCCCAGTAAGCCCGATACGCAGGCAGGTGGCATGACGACGCAGCCCACTCAAATGCCCGACCTGCAGTCCCAAATGGAAAAAATGAAAGGTCTAATGGAGCGCATCCGATCAGAACAGAATCCTGAAATCCGCGAAAAGCTTATGCAGGAGCACATGACAGCCATGGAGCACGGCATGCAGATGATGAGTGAGAATATGAAAAATGATTCTCAAAAAGACACAATGAACGCGGAAAAACGTATGGACATGATGAGTGATCGCATGGACATGATGCATAAAATGATGGAACAAATGATGGGTCAGATGAAAGGTGGTATGGGTATGTCTGGTGGCCATATGTAAGCCTCCTTGCTCACTTCGCTGACATTTGCGCGAAGGCAACAAGCGCAAAAGTAAAGCAGGTACATAACTGTCATTGCACTCAATAGAAACAGGTTTTTTACATGCCGGGTTATCCAGCGTAATTTTTCATCAAAACGGAGATAAACATATGAAATTTTCTAAATTGTTTTTCAATCTGATTGTGGCAACAGCTCTGGTAATTTCTTTCCAGACTCAGGCTCAGGCGCAAACTCAACCTGCCGAAGAACCTATCATGGAACTGCTGAACAGCATGGCTGACAAGCCAGAAGATCATAAGGCGATTGCCGACTATTACCGAAAAAAGGCCGGTGAGGCGCGAGAAGAGGCCAGTCTGCATGAGAAAATGAAAGGCAAATATCGCCATAGTCACGCTCAAATGAAGGGTATGGATGCCGGAAAATCCACACAAAAACATTGTGAACGTGTCATCAAGCTTCAGCAATCTGTAGCCGAAGAGTACGATGCCTTGGCTGAGTTGCATGAAAAATCCGCCAAGCAGTAAGTAATTGCTTAAGAAAAAATGCTAACTGCCTTTGCCTGCACGCTACCGGAAAGGCAGTTTACATTACTGCCCGAGCTCGCAAACCGACCAGTAATATCATCATCGCTATATAACGTTTACTGAAGCCGGAACCCAAACCTCATGGCTTATTGCAAAAAACATACGTCATATTGGGAAGTATCCAGCTCTCTAAACCTGAATAGGTGGTTACCTTTGGCCGCGCTCCAACGCTTTTCCGAACTATTACAGCGGGCGGCGATATACCTGGTCGTAGCAACTGTTTTTTTGTCCGGCCCCATTCAGGCTCAGGTCTCCCCGGAGGATCATCAAGCTCATCACCCAGACGTAGCGGCCCCACCACCACAACCCACACTAGCTTCTCCGGTTGTCGGAAAAAGTACCGGCATGATGGAAGGCATGGGTGAGATGATGCGCCAAATGGGTGTACCTCCCCCGAAAGAGATTTATCCATCACTCATGACGTTGTCTGATCTTCCGCCCGAAAAACGGGCGGAGGTGGAAGCCGCTGCCCATGAACGTATGGCCAGTGGCACGGCACTGATGACCGACGGGCTCACCCGCCTCGCCGATTCTGCATCCTCCAATGATTATGAACTGATGCAACAGGCCGTGAGCCTGCTGCATGAAGGTATGGCCCAATTCGAGAGTGGGCTGGCGGCTCATCAGGTGTTGCTCGGCACCGACGATCCGCAGACCGTTGCGCTGGACTGG
The DNA here is from genome assembly GCF_020447205.1 of Thalassolituus alkanivorans. Classification (GTDB taxonomy): domain Bacteria; phylum Pseudomonadota; class Gammaproteobacteria; order Pseudomonadales; family Oceanobacteraceae; genus Venatoribacter; species Venatoribacter alkanivorans. The sequence continues at coordinate 27,695 of NZ_JAJAEL010000037.1, read as the reverse complement.
TTCCGGCGCGAAATGGAACTGCCTTTGCCAAACCCGCCTGTTGCAAACACGGGGGTCATGGGTATGACCTGGTTCCATTTCTGGATCATGCTCAGCTCGGCGGCACTCATCGCCAGTTTCTTTTGGTTGTACATACTCAAGATGCGCCGAGCTTCGCAGCTCCTGAGCAGTTTAGCAGTGCCAACGCAGCAGTCTTCACCCCTGCCGCCGCCAACCCGACTTCCTCGGTCTGCTGAGACTTCCGCGCCTGGACGACACTGGTCTGGTCAGTTGCGCGTCAATCGTATTTTCCAGGAGACCGGCGACGTCAAAACGTTCCGGCTCGTGAATCCGGTCGGAGGGATGCTGCCTTTCGATTACCTGCCCGGGCAATTCATCACAGTCACAGTGCCACACGGTGAAGCAACTGTTCGCCGTGGCTATACGATCGCCTCTTCGCCGACACAACGGGATTACATCGAAATCACTGTCAAACATGCGCCTGAGGGTGTGGTGTCCGGTTATCTCCATTCCGAGATCCACGAAGGTAGCTTGCTGGATCTCTCGGGACCGGCCGGTTCGTTTGTTTTCACAGGCCGGGAATGCAAATGCATTGTTCTGATCGCCGGAGGTGTTGGCATCACCCCACTTATGAGTGTATTGCGCTATCTTCTGGATCGTAGTTGGGAAGGTGACATTTTCCTGGTTTATGGTTGCCGTGCACCAGAGGACATCATTTTTCGAGAAGAACTGGAGTATTTGAGGCGCCGTCACACCAATCTTCAGGTGGTCATTACAGTATCGCAAAGCGGGGCGGAAAAATGGGCTGGCCCTCAGGGGCGCATCACCAAAGAGTTGCTGGCCGAGTCAATCCCGGATTTGCCGTCACGCTATATCCATATTTGCGGTCCTGTCCCAATGATGGAGGCGACGAAGCAGATTCTCTCAGAACTTGGCATACCTAAAGACCGCATTAAAACAGAGGCATTCGGTCCAGCTCTTGGCAAACAGGAACGCTTGCCGAGCGCTGATCAGAAGACCGCAGGCCCCAGTTCTCCCAAGCCTGGGCTTCCCACGGTTACCTTCACGGATTCGGACAGAGCGGGACCCCTTCCTCCTGATAAAGTTGTGCTCGATGTGGCTGAAGAATTGGGCGTGGACATCGATTACTCCTGCCGCGCCGGCATATGTGGGGTTTGCCGGGTAGAGCTACTTGCTGGTGAAGTTAGCATGGACGTTGAAGACGGCCTGGAGCCGGGGGATAAGGAAAAAAACCTAATATTGGCCTGCCAAGCCAAAGCCAATTGCGACATTTCGGTAAAGGCATGAAAGAACGCGAACGGTTTATCGTCACAGCACTTGTCCTGCTGTTGCTGGCTTTCTGGTTGGGATTCCTTTTCCATCGCTCGCCCCGCTTTCCTGTTAGTGCTATCGGTGGGGTGCTTGGTGTGTCGGGAGCGGTGCTGATGCTGATTCCGCTGGCCTACCTCATCGTAAAACGCATCAAAATCCTGAACCGGTGGGTTACGAGGTTCGTGTCGATGCGAACATTGTTAACCTGGCATATTTATGCCGGTGTGCTGGGACCCATTCTCGTCATATTCCATTCCAGCCACAAATTCGATAGTGCATTGGGTATCGCACTCACCGTCATGACCCTGATTGTTGTCCTCAGCGGGTTTGTTGGTCGCTACCTGTTGACTCGCCTCTCCGACACCATCCGTGAGAAAAAAGAAACCCTTACCCAACTGGAAATCAGTTACCGCCAAGTGGCTGCGGAATTGGTCGGAGATCCGGGACATGCCGCGATGCTGCGTTCATTTACAGGGCTTTTCACACGCTGGATTGCCAATAAGCTGATTCTGAGAAATCAGCTGGGACAAGAAAGCCCTCCACCGATGCGGGCGCTTGCACTGGTGGATGCCATGGCAGAGATTGAGTATGCAGTGAAGATGCACCAATGGTTCAAATCCGCCTTCCAGTGGTGGCTGCGCTTTCACATTACCATTGCTTTTGTTCTGTACCTGCTGCTGGCTCTGCATGTATGGGCAGGTATTTACTTCGGTTTACGGTGGTTTACATGAAGCTTTGGCCACATTTTTTAGTCGCGCTAGTTGTCATGGGTGCCCTGTCAATGTGGGTCTATTACGGTGGTGCGCATCCTGGCGGCAAGGCCTCGGGCCTACTTGATAAAATAACCTGGCAACGCATGGCAAACCCCGGTCCGCTGACGGGTGGTCATGCTTTCCTCGAGCACGACTGCGCTGCTTGTCATACGTCAGTCAAAGGTGTAGAGGCAAACAATTGTATCGTCTGCCACGCCAACAATAAGGCCTTGCTGGGGACACAGTCCACCGCTTTTCACGCAGATATCGGTAGTTGTAGCAGTTGCCATGTAGAGCATCTGGGGAATAATCAGCGCCCAATAAAAATGGATCATAAGGTGCTGGCCAAAATTGGCCGACAGCGTTTGCCACCCAAAGAGCACGAGCGGATCGGAAATCTGGCAGCACCGCATAAAGGAATATCCGTGCTCGAAACCCCTTTAGACTGCGCCAACTGCCACAGCAACGAAGAGCCGCATCGCAACCTCTTTGGCGCCGACTGCGTCATCTGCCACTCAACCGCCGCATGGACCGTACCCGAGTTCCAACATCCGGCAGCGACGTCGACAGAGTGCGCGCAATGTCATCAAGCCCCGCCGAGTCATTACATGGAACATTTCAAGATGGTGTCTATGAAAGTATCGGGTGTGATGCACGCCGACGTCTCTCAATGCTTTCTCTGCCATAAAACCAACAGTTGGAATGACATCAAGAACGTCGGTTGGTACAAACATCACTAACATCCGGAGGACGGAATGGAAACGTTGCTACATCTTGCCATGTTGATCCTGGAAGGGATTGGCGGCTTGATTATTGCCTGTGCTGCAGCACTGTCATCATTTGATCTTGTACGCACTTGGTTCAATAAAGGGCTACGGGAAGATATCGAACCACTCCGACTGCAATTCGGTCAACGTCTGGTATTGGCGTTGGAATTTCTCGTTGCGGCGGACATTCTTGCCACGTTGCATACCCCCACGCTGGAGGGCATTGCTTTGTTGGGCTTGGTGATTGTCGTGAGAACTGTACTGAGTCTGAGTATTGCGTATGAATTGCGACACGCATTTTGCTCCGTTCCCGGACGCAATAAAGATGAATCAGGCCCACCGGAGTCGGAACGAGAAGATTCCGGACGCACTACTTCGTCTGCAGGAAAGCGCTGACGCCCAACAACAGTTGCAGGCTACCGTTAAGCAAGGCCGCTTTTTCTTTCTCAGCAAGCCCTCTACCAACAACAGCGTACAGACTCACGGAATACGCCAGCACATCGGCCAGCATATCCAGGGAGTCCGCCACCAAATCACTCGAACGTGCCAACCGGTAATCCCCCCAGAAAACAACGGTGATCAAAAGTAGAATTTTCCGTAAGCTACACGCAGGGAGATTCTGCAATGAAGAAATCACGTTTTTCCGACAGCCAAATCCTGTCAGTCCTCAAGCAAGCTGAAAATGGCATTCCGGTGCCAGAACTGTGCCGTGAGCACGGAATCAGTAGCGCGACTTTTTATAAATGGCGTGCAAAGTTTGGCGGTATGGATGCCTCCATGATGGCTCGTCTGAAGGAGCTGGAAGAGGAAAACCGGCGTCTGAAGAAGATGTATGCGGAGGAACGGCTGAAAGCTGACATCCTCAAGGAAGCCATCGAAAAAAAGTGGTAAAGCCGTCTCGTCGTCGAGAGATGGCGCAGAAAGCTGTTGCTGAAAATGGGATTAGCATCCGTCTGGCTTGCTGGATCTTCAGCATCAGCGAAACTTGCTATCGCTACCAGGCGAAACTGAGCGACGAGAATGTTGAAATTGCCGACTGGCTGATCCGCCTCACGCATAACCAAAAGAACTGGGGTTTTGGTCTGTGTTACCTGCATTTGCGCAACGTAAAGGGCTTTTCATGGAACCACAAACGGGTCTACCGGATATATCGTGAGCTAGAACTGAATTTACGCATCAAACCCAGAAAGCGGCTGGTGCGTGAAAAACCAGAACCCCTGGCTGTC
>NZ_JAJAEL010000037.1:0-23539 GCF_020447205.1 Thalassolituus alkanivorans | reverse complement strand
TCAATGAATGTTGGTCCATGGACTTTATGCATGATCAGCTCAGTGATGGCCGGACTTACCGGCTGTTTAACGTTATCGATGACTTCAATCGTGAAGGCCTGGACATTGAGGTTGATTTTTCATTGCCAACCGAACGTGTTATTAGGTCGCTGGATCAGATCATTGAATGGCGTGGAAAACCACGCTCTATTCGATGTGATAATGGTCCTGAGTACATCAGCAACAAGCTTGCTGTGTGGGCAGAGAATCAAGGCATTAAGCTGGTATTTATTCAGCCTGGCAATCCGCAACAGAATGCCTACGTTGAGCGTTACAACCGCACGGTGCGTTACGACTGGCTGGCTCAGTACTTGTTCGACACGCTGGAGGACGTTCAGAATTACGCCACTCGCTGGCTTTGGCATTACAATAACGAACGACCGAATATGGGTCTTGGAGGAATCACTCCTCAACAGAAATTGGCCATGGCGGCCTAATCTCTACTTTTGAACCCCGTTAAAAATGGGGGGATTACCAACACTTCTTACAGGCACATTATGCCTCTTTTAGATGCGTCAGTGAAAACGGGGGAGAACCCTTAACCTATTTGTGCATTTGGTGCTTTATTGGTTTATACCACAGAGCTCCGGCAGGGGCAGACAAGTCTGCCCCATTTAGTTTGGCAATATTATGCTTTCAGCGAGCGGGTGCGCCATAGGTAATACACGACGGGTAATACCAACAACGTTAAAATCACAGCACTCACCATTCCGCCCACCATAGGCGCCGCAATCCGGCTAACAACTTCCGCACCTGTTCCGGAACTGAACATAATGGGCAACAATCCAGCGATAGTGGAGACCGTAGTCATCATTACGGGTCTTACACGAAGTCCCGCGCCCTGTGTCACGGCTTCGAGCAAATCTTCTTTTAATGGTTGCACTCCACGCTCACGACAGGTATCTATCAATTGGTGATATGCTTGGTTAAGATAAGTTAACATGATGATACCTATTTCCACCGTAACCCCCGCCAGTGCAATAAAACCAACCGCAACCGCGACAGAAAAATTATAGCCAAGCAGGTACATCAGCCAGATTGAACCAATTACCGCCAGTGGTAGTGTTCCCAGAATAATGGCTATTTCAGTGAAGTTACGAAAATTCATGTATAACAGAATGATAATGATGGCAAGCGTCAAAGGAACCACATAGGTCAGTTTCTCTTTGGCGCGCAGCATGTATTCGTACTGACCGGACCAGGCCACCGAGTAACCGGCCGGTAAATCCAACTGCTGCTCGACCGTTGCCATGGCCGCTTGTACATAGCTGCCCACGTCCACCCCATCGATATCTACAAAGGTCCAGCCATTCAGCCTGGCGTTCTCGCTCTTGATCGCTGGCGGGCCGTCCTCCACATAGACATTGGCCACATCGGCGAGCGCAATGCGTTGGCCGCTGGGCGTAACGATGGGCAGCAGCGCCAACTGTTCTGGCGAGTCTCGATAGTCCTGCGGGTAGCGCAGATTGATCGGATAACGCTCCAGCCCCTCAATGGTCTGCGCCACATTCATTCCCCCAATGGCCGTGGCTATTACCTGCTGCACATCAGCAATATTGAGGCCATAGCGCGCCGCCTGTGCACGCTGAATATCCACCTTGATGTAACGCCCACCGGCCACCCTTTCGGAATACACCGAGGCTGTGCCGGGTACATCCTTGAGGATCTGCTCTAGTCGCTGACCAATCTTCTGAATTTCTCGCAGATCCTCGCCCGCCACCTTGATGCCTACCGGCGTCTTGATACCGGTGGCCAGCATGTCGATGCGAGTCTTGATCGGCATCACCCAAGCGTTGGTTAGACCGGGGAATTTCACTAGCGCATCCAGCTCCTTCTTGAGCTTCTCCGTGGTCATGCCCTCGCGCCATTCCTCTTTGGGCTTGAGCTGAATAAAGGTCTCGACCATGGTTAGTGGCGCTGGATCCGTGGCTGTCTCGGCACGGCCGATTTTGCCGAAAACAGTCTTCACCTCGGGGACAGTCGCAATCAGCTTGTCGGTCTGTTGAAGCAATTCCCTGGCCTTACCAATAGATAGCCCCGGATAAGTGGTGGGCATGTACATGAGATCACCTTCATCCAGATCGGGGATGAATTCACTACCAATCTTGTTAACCGGCCAGATCCCAACGAGGAAAATCACAACCGCAATGGCAAGTGTGATTTTCGGAAAACGCAATACGGTTTTCAGCAGGGGCATGTACCCGGCAATCAGTAATCGATTAACGGGATTCTTGTTTTCCGCTACCACCTTGCCTCTGATGAAATATCCCATCAAAACCGGCACCACTGTGATAGCAAGCGCCGCACTGGCTGCCATGGCATAGGTTTTGGTAAAGGCCAACGGGCTGAACATCCGGCCCTCCTGGGCTTCCAGGGTGAATACTGGTACAAAGCTCACAGTGATAATAAGCAAACTGAAAAACAGCGCCGGACCGACTTCACTGGCTGACGCCGCCACGATTTTCCAACGGTTCTCTGGCGTCAAGGGCGTACGTTCCATATGCTTATGCATGTTTTCGATCATGACAATCGCGCCATCAATCATGGCGCCTATCGCAATCGCTATACCGCCTAATGACATGATATTGGCATTGAGACCTTGCCAATACATCACGGTAAAAGCCGTAAGAATACCTAGCGGCAGACTGAAGACCGCCACCAGTGAGGACCTGACATGAAACAGGAAAATGACACAGATCAACGCCACAATAGCGAGTTCTTCGGCCAGACTTTTCCACAAACTGTCAATGGCGCGAGATATCAGCCCTGAACGATCATAAACGGTTACGATCTCCACGCCCTCGGGCAAACCCGCCTTGAGTTTTTCCAGCTTGGCCTTGACCCCATCAATGGTTTTCTGGGCGTTCTCACCGAAACGCATCACCACAATACCGCCCACCACTTCACCTTCGCCGTTCAACTCGGCGATGCCACGGCGCATTTGCGGCCCCAATTCGATATCCGCCACATCCTTGAGCAACAGCGGCGTACCGTTAACATCCAACCCTAACGGAATGTTGGCCAGATCATCGATACCCTGGATGTAACCGCTGGCGCGCACCATGTATTCGGCTTCGGCCATTTCCACCACCGAGGCGCCCACTTCCTGGTTGCCGCGCTGGATCGCCATCTGAATATGGGACAGGGGAATACTGAAAGCACGCAGTTTTTCCGGGTTCACTTTCACTTGGTACTGCTTAACCATGCCGCCGAGCGCCGAGACTTCGGAAACACCCGGCACGGTTTGCAGCTCGTATTTCAGGAACCAGTCCTGCAGGCTGCGCAACTGACTAAGATCATGCTTGCCGGTACGGTCCACCAGGGCGTAGAGATAGACCCAGCCAACTCCGGTAGCGTCCGGCCCCAGTTGCGGCCGAGCACTCGGAGGTAATGTGGGCGCGACCTGAGACAGATACTCCAGCACCCGGGAACGTGCCCAGTAGGCATCGGTATCCTCGTCGAAAATGACATACACAAAGGAATCGCCAAAAAAGGAATAACCGCGCACGGTAACCGCACCGGGTACCGACAACATGGCAGTAGTCAGTGGATACGTGACCTGGTCCTCCACCACCTGCGGCGCCTGCCCAGGAAAACTGGTCTTAATAATGACCTGTACATCGGACAGATCGGGAATGGCGTCCACCGGGGTGTTTTTCAGCGAATAGAGACCTATCCCCACCAGCATCAAAGTAGCCAGCAGCACGAAGAAACGGTTACCGACGGACCAACGGATTATCGATTCAATCATGATTGTGCTCCTTTTGATCGTGACCGCCGTGGTTCATGCCCTGGTGTTCGCTGTGCTCCGGCATCGACATATCACCGTGATCCATACCCTCGTGCTGACCGTGATCCATTCCTGCAGGCATGGCATCATTGCCTTGCTCATTGGGAATATGCACTTGGGTAATCTGGTATCCACCACTGTTGTTATTGGTGATCTGCACATGCAGGCGCATTCCCTGTTTGAGCGCATCCATGTCCACAGCCTCAGCGACGGTGAAATCCATGGTCATGGTGGGCCATTGCCAGTCCGGGATGGCCTCGTGCTCCAGGGTCACCATGCGGTGATCCGGCATCAGGCTGTCGATACGTGCGGCCACCCAGACTGAGCGGGAATCAGCGTCTGCCTTTACATCCATTGATTCGCCTTGCTGATCGCGCTTGGCCATGCGCTTGAAGTCCGACGTCTTGCTGGATTCCGAGTCGATCAGGAACTGAGCAGAGGTCACAATGCGTTCCCCTTCTTTGAGTCCCGACTGAATTTCCACCTGCCGCTCGCCCACGCGGCCGACCTCAACGGCCACCGATTTGAATTTGCCATCACCCAGCGCCAACACCACGCGCGCCTGGCTGCCGGTACGGATCAGCGCTTCCCGCGGGATTAACAGTGCTTCAGCCCCCGCCTGGGTCTCAATGACCATCTGCGCGAACATGCCCGGCTTGAGGAAGTCGTCCGGGTTGTCGAAATGCACCCGGATTTGCGCGGTACGTGTCTTGGCATTCAAAGACGGATAGACATAGTCCACCTGGCCCAACCAATCCCGACCGGGCAGGTAATCGAGCCGCATCCGCACCTGGTCGTCGGTCTTGACCAGGCTTGCCTGTCGTTCGAACACCTCACCGATCACCCAGATATGTTCTAGCTGGCCGATGCTCATCAGACTCAAGCCAGGCTTGACGAACATGCCCTCACGCACCGCGAGATTGTCCAGTACCCCGGACTGCGGCGCGGCAACGGTGATGGTCTGGCTGACCTTGCGGGTTTTACGCAGCCGGTCGATATCTGCCTGAGGTACTTGCAATGCCAATAACCGTTCCACGGCAGCGCCGATCAACACCGGATTGTCGCGTTTCAACGCCAACAACAATTCCTCCTGGGCGTTGACCAGGGTGGGTGAATAGAGGGTGTACAGGGGGTCGCCCTGTCTGACCGGATCCCCGGCGGCCTTGACATGGAGCTTCTCGATCCAGCCTTCCACGCGCGGGCTGATATGCACCAGCCGGTTCTCATCGTATTGCACGTAACCGACGGTTTTGACATCCAGATCCAGAGACCCTACCTCAACCGTGGCGGTGCGCACGCCGAGATTGTTGACGACCTCGGGCGATATCTTGACGGTGCCGGCTTCATCCTCTCCGGCGGATTTCTCGTACACAGGGATCAGATCCATGCCCATGGGCGATTTGCCAGGCTTGTCGCGCTTGTAGTTGGGATCCATGGGCGCCACCCAGTAAAGTGGCTTGCGTTCACCGCCGGTTGCTGTCATATCCCCCTCATCGGGGTTGCCGAGCAGCCAGACGCCGGATGCGCCGAGCAGCGCGCCGACGGCCGTGCCCAGCAAGGTTTTGGTGAATGTATTCATGTTGAACTCCTTTAAAACGGTTTCGCCGGCCGTGCATCGTCGAACGACGCCTCGGCGAGCAGGTAATTGATTTGGGCGATGGTCTTCTGCCGATCCACGGCAATGGCGAGCGCGTCGACCTTGGCATTCAATTCGGCAATGCGAGCACGCACGGCTTCGGCGAAGTCGCCGTCGTCGTTGTTGTAGGCGGTCAGCGAAGCTTCTGCCTGCTCAGCCATTTGCGGCAGCAGCTGATCGGCGTATAACGCCTGGCGTTCATCAAGACGCGCCAGTTGCACGCTCGCGGTTTCCAGTTCCGCCATCAGCCGACGACCAAGCAAGTGCTTTTCGGTTTTGATGGCCTCGGTTCGATTGACGGCGGCGCTGACTTCCTTGTCCTGCCGGTTACCGGTGAAAATGGGCAGGTCGAAGTTCACGCCAACGGAGAACAGATCGGCCCGGTCGCGCCCCAAGGGGTCGTTGTCGCGATAGCCGTATTGGGCGGTCAGGCCCCATTCGGGCTTGTATTTCTGTTTTGCCAGATCCACACCGGTTTGCGTGGCGTCGATACGCTGGTCCAGCGCTCGCAACGCGGGATGATGACGGATCCATTCGTAGCGCGTATGCTCGCTGGACTGCTTAATGGTCGGTACCGACAGTGGCCTGGAAAGAGACTGTGTCGGTAGTACCGGAGCCAGAGGGACAGTGGCAGGCGCACCGATCCATTCGGTCAGACGCTTTTGTGCGGCTTGCTGTTGCTGCCTGAGCATCGTCAGTCTGTCTTCGAGACGAGTCAGCTCCAACTGCGCACGGATCACGTCCTGCTGACGTGCCCTGCCCAGCGCCGAGGAGTAACCCGCTTTGGCGGCATCCACCAACTGCTCAAACAGTGCGCGATCCTGTTCGATCAGCCGGATACTCTCCTGAGCTTTGAAGGCCTCCAGCCACAACTGGCTGACCGTAGCGCCTACCTTGGCCCGACGATCCAGCCTTAGTAAGGGATGCTGCTCGGCTAGCTGCTGCTTTTGTCGGCGGGTGAGCGACAGACTGTCACCCCGGGGAAACATTTGGCTGATCCCCACCGACAACTGAGTCATGCCTTCCTGGTTCAAATCGAAAGTGTCCACGGGGAAATTGCCCGCCATCAGGCTCATTCGGGGGTCTGGCAAGGTCGCAGCGGCGGTCGCTTCGTCATTGAGGGCCTGCTGGGTGTACTGGCTGCCAGTGAGCCAGGGATCGGCATCGATAGCGAGGGCTACGGCCTCTTCCTGCGTCAGGGTATCGGGAAGGGGTTGCGCAAAGGCTATGACACTGCCCAGACCGAGCGGCAGGATAATAAAAAGTATCGTGACGAAGATTCTCATGGCTGCGCTTCCGGTTGTTGGAGTGGCTGATACTGCTGAGCCATGCTCCCGACACTGGCAAACACTTCAGTGCTGCCGTCCTTTTTCATCAGCAATATCTGGTAAGGCATAAACTTGTCACCCACCTCCATTCCGGGGCTGCCAACGGGCATGGCAGGCACTGTCAACCCCATCGCGTCGGCGGGTGGATTGGCCAGGAACTGATGAATGTAGCGAGCTGGGATATGCCCCTCAAAGACATAGCCCTGGGTCGACACAGCGGTGTGGCAGGAGCGCAGGTTGTTCGCGATTCGATAGCGATCCTTGATGGCGTCCAGATTAGCCGGGTGTTCGACACTGGCCGCAAAGCCCTCGGCCTCAAGGTGACCTATCCATTTTTTACAGCAGCCACAGGTCGGGCTTTTGTAGACGGTGAGCATTTCGGCATCAGCGGCGGATGGATCAGATATTTTGGGGTTTTTAGACCCATCATTACAGGCTACGAGTAAGGGCAGCATCAGCAGTCCCAACAGCGAGCTGATTAATTTAAATCGAAACATGAGTTACCTCCGAAGGTAATCGAATAGAGGGTTGAGAACTGGATAGCAGGGCTGCAGACAGGCATTAGCTACAAGCAGTTGCCAGTCGTGCGGGTGGTTCGCCTTGTATCACACAGTTCGTGAAATCGGTTTTTGCCTGTCAATCAGGCAATCGGAGGTCTAAGCAAAGGAAAATAGGGCGGTCGCGGGATGGCTGGCGCATGAAATAAGATTGAGCTGGAGCCAGCATGGATGTGGGAAGAGACATGAGCAACAGGCGGCATCATTGACAAACAACCGCTCATCATACAGTCGGCGTCGCCCTTATCACCGGCACAGCAGCCGTGTCGATCCTGGACTTCACCGGCGTCATGCTGCATGGCGGCGTGGTCTAGTTGGGCGTGGCCCGGATGCACGTGCTCACCTTGGGATAGGCTGGGCGGTGCCGGTTGACTGGAGGACATGGTGCAAACGTTGGGCGAAGCCGCGAATGCGCTCCTCGCAAGGAGCGTCACCAGCAGCAGCCATATTACCCATGCACCAGGTCGCACTAAGAAACCTCTCGCCAAGTTATTACATCAACGTTTACAGAATATTGCCTGTTTGTCGCGACTGTATTGATCCCTGTCATCGTTCGATCACTTGCTCTAGTTGACGCAGCAGAACTCGCGTCTGTATCAGGCTTTCGTCCATACTTTCCATATAATCCAGCTTGTATTTACTCATGCCTTCTTTCACGTGCGGATAATCCTTGGCCATCAGATTGCGCAATACCAGAATTTTGTGGTTCAGGGCGTTGATCTGTGTATCGAGCAATTTCAGCTTTTCCGTGTTACTTTGTGAGATGGCAAATTCCGACTGTGCGTGCGTGATGGCACGGTCGCGCTTTTTCAACTCCTCGACGGGGTCTTCCCCGCCATGCGCCATTACCTGCGCCTGAAACAGCAGCGCCCCCAGCAGCAAGGGCGCGATTATCAATCTTTTCATTATCCATGTTTCCTTTATTATGAGTTGTCGACTGGATCTGAATTCAAATCCAGGTTCGTTCGGCTGACCGGCTCTACAGCCACCAAGCCGCTATCGGCCGCGTGCGTGTTGATAAAAGACTCGATGGCTTTGGTCTGGGGCTTGGAAGCTTTCGATGTCATGTAGATCTCCAGCTTCAGGCCTGTGGAGAGCAGATCTTTGCGAAAATAATTGCGGTAGCTGCCAAAACCCCTAACAGGCATCAGGCTGAGTCCCCTGACAGAGAGCCTCAGTAACAGTTCCTCCATCTCTGGCCACAGGAGTTCGGGGAAAATGGCCACGATTTTCACGGTGTTTGTCATCAGGTTACCTCTTACTTAATTCACTGGTCCCGACTTCGACTTCCAGTTGGCCTACAAGCCATCAGCCATGCGACCAGTGGATGTGAACTATTTTCCAGCCATTGCCTGTGCGCGCCAGCACCAAGGTCTCCACGCTGATCAGGTCAATGTCCTTACCCTTGTATTGGCCCTGAAGACGGGTCTTGGCCACCGAATAGGCCATATCACCGGCCTCCCTGACCCTGTGCTCCAGCGGGGTGAACGACAGGGACTTCAAAAACGCCATGTCGCCGGGCATGTGGTGATGCGCGTATTCATCGGCCGACCGTTCGACGCCCTTGCCCTCGTAGATATGGACATCGTCGGCCAGCAGGCGGCGCGCCGTCTCGGCATTGCCATCACGCAAGGCTTGTTGAAAGGCGATGGCCGTGCGTGCGGCCTCGCCGTCAAGCCCCGACTGGATCGCCATCGCCTGGTTGCCGGCCGGATCCGCCTGCAGGGGCGACGACGCGGCCATCACAACCGCCAGCAACACCAGCAGACGTCTTTTCCAGCCTATGGCCCCGTGAAAATGAGTTAAAGTGGAAAGCATGATAAAAATTTCTCCTTAGTTTTGTTTTGAATGGGATCTGGGTAACCAGGCTGGCACCTCACGCTGATAGTGCCGGTACGCGTCACCAAATTCGGCCAATGCCTGTTGCTCTTCCCGCCGGGCGAGGCGCACATAAACCACCACCAGGATCGGAAACATGATCAGGGTGGGCAGGGTCGGCCACTGCAACAGGAATCCGAACATGATGATGATAAACGCCAGATACTGGGGATGACGACAACGCGCGTACCAGCCCGAGCTGGCCAGGGTTCCTGCTTGCTGCGCCTGGTGCAACACGTTCCATGCCGAGGCCAGCAGGAAGAAGCCGAGAATAATGAGCACATTGCTGGCAATATGCAGCGGATCGAAGTGTGGATTGCCTTCAAGCCCCAACAAGGTGTGTAACAGATGGCCATTGTCGTGGCTGAGAAAGTCGATGTCTGGGTAGCGCTCGGCCAGCCAACCGGAAAGAAAGTAAATGCTCAGCGGAAAGCCATACATCTCGGTAAACAGAGCCAACACGAAAGCGGAAAAAGCGCCCAGGCTACGCCAGTCGGTGGTTGTCTTCGGCTTGACAAAACTGAAGGCAAAGAATATGAAAATGGCCGAGTTGATAATTACCAGCGACCATAATCCATAGGCTGATTCAGTGTGCATGAGGGCCTCCCGATCCATGCTTGTCCTTTTCTTTTGATGCCGTGCCGTGATCACCATGGCCGTGATGCATGAACAGGTGCATGAAAGGACAGGCGAGCAGGATCACATAGGGCAAAAACGCTAGCAGGTGGTCGCGATGTTCGACCAGCAGAAAATAGCTCGCCGCCACAATCAATCCAAGTGCCGCCATGCCTCTGGCGCTTAGCCAGAAGCTTCTGCTGGGTTTGTTCATGCGTCACCTCCCGTTGTCCTGTTGCGACGCAGCCGCAGCGCGTTACCGACCACCGATACCGAGCTCAGACTCATGGCCAGCGCGGCGATCAGCGGCGACAGCAGCCAACCGGTCAGTGGATACAAAACGCCGGCGGCGATGGGCACGCCCATGGCGTTATAAAGAAAAGCGAACATCAGGTTCTGGCGCATGTTGCCTACCGTGTCAATTGAGATTTGTCTGGCAATGGCGATGCCGCGCAGGTCACCTTTCACCAGGGTCAACTGTGCTGTACTCATGGCGACATCGGTACCCGTACCCATGGCGATACCCACATCGGCACGGGCCAGAGCAGGTGCGTCATTGATGCCATCGCCAGCCATGGCCACCTTGTGACCCTCGGCTTGCAGGCGGGCAACTAAATTGTCCTTGTCCTCCGGGCGTACCTCGCCGTAAACCTCGTCTATACCGAGTTCTCGGCCGACGGCTCTCGCCGTGGTCAGGCCATCGCCCGTGGCCATCACCAGGCGCAAGCCGCTAGCTCTGAGCTCGCTGATGGCTTGTGGCGTGGAGGTTTTGACGGGATCGGCAACCGCGAGCAGGCCAGCCAACAGGCCGTCAACGGCCAGATAGATCACGCTGGCGCCTTTGCTGCGCAGTGTTTCCGCTTCATTGGCGACGGTGCGCCATTCGACCTTCTGCTCCTCCATTAAGGCGGTATTGCCCAGAGCGACAAAATGGTTATCCACCTTGCCACGCACGCCGATCCCGGAAGCTGACTCAAAATCAATCGCAGGGCTCAACTTCAGTTCCCGCTTGCGTGCTTCGGCTACAATCGCCTGCGCCAATGGGTGCTCACTGCCCTGATCCAGGCTGGCAGCGAGGCGTAAAATTTCATTGGGCGCAAGGCTGCCCGCTGAGATCATCGCATGGAAGGCGGGACGCCCCTCGGTCAGGGTGCCAGTCTTGTCGACGATCAGGATATCCACCTGGCACAAATGTTCGATGGCGGCCGCATCCCTGAACAGCACACCCCGAATAGCGGCATTGCCAGTGGCCACCATGACCGACATGGGCGTCGCCAGACCCAGCGCGCAAGGACAGGCGATGATCAGCACCGCCACCGCGTTAATCAACCCGAATGCCCAGCTCGGTTCGGGTCCAAACAGGCCCCAAAGCATGAAGGTGGCGAGCGCAATACCCATCACCACCAGCACGAAATACCCCGCGACCACGTCAGCCATGCGTTGCATGGGGGCGCGGGAACGCTGCGCATTGGCGACTAGTTGCACGATCTGGGCGAGCACGGTGGCCGAGCCAACCTTTTCGGCCCGCATGATCAGTGCGCCGCTCGTATTGAGTGAGGCGCCGATTAGCACATCACCGGGTCGCTTGCTCACCGGCATGGGTTCGCCGGTGAGCATGGATTCATCGATGGCACTTTCACCTTCCAGCACCTGACCGTCCACCGGTACCTTCTCGCCGGGCCGAACGCGCAAGCGATCACCGGGATGCACATGTGTCAGAGGAATATCTTCCTCAGTGCCATCGTCGCGGAAGCGCCGTGCAGTCTTCGGCGCCAGACCCAGCAGCGCGCGAATGGCGGCACCGGTCTCCGAGCGTGCTTTCAGTTCTAGCACCTGACCGAGCAAGGTCAGTGAGATGATCACAGCCGCCGCCTAGAAATACACCGCCACTTGGCCATCGAGACGGAACGATGCTGGGAAAATGCCGGGAGCAAGTGTCGCGATGACGCTGTAAAGATAAGCGGCACCGGTACCGGTACCGATCAAAGTCCACATATTGGGGGAGAGCTGCTTCAGGGACTGAAACCAGCGTTTGAAGAAGGGCCGGCCAGACCAGATCACCACCGGGGTAGCCAGCGCCAGCTCCACCCAGGGGCGCGCCGTTCCCAGAAAATGGTCAAACGTCCCACCTGACATGGCAATCATTGTCACCACGAGGGTCAGGGGTAAGGTGTGCCAGAAACGACGTCTGAAATCTGCGAGTTCCGGATTTTCCCCTGTATCAGCACTGGGCATCACTGGTTCCAGAGCCATGCCACATTTCGGACAGGTGCCCGGGCTGAGTTGCCTTACTTCCGAGTGCATAGGGCAACTGTATTCGGTGTTGGTGTCACCCTCTAGGGGTAGGGGTTCGGAGCTTGTCAGATAGCGTTGTGGGTTATTCATGAATTTGCTGCGGCAAGGCGCGCTGCAAAAAGAGTACAGCCTGCCTTGAAACTCGGCCTTGTGGAAGGAGGTCTTCTTGACCGACATGCCGCACACTGGGTCGGTCAATTCTGTGCTGTGGGGCTCGGCGCTCAGACGGACTGGGTGGCTGTGATGGGCATGTGACATAGTGACACCAACCTTAATGGTGTTCTGCGTCATCCGCACCGCGTGCGGTCAGGACCTGGTATTGCTGAGGCGACAGCTCGGGCAGGCGTTGCAGAAACGCCACCATGTTCCAGATACGTTCATCGTCATGTCCCGGTGCCCAAGCCGGCATGCCCGAGGCTTTAATGCCATGTTTAATAATCCAGAATTGTCGCTGAATGGCTGCGTCGTTATTATCGGTTTCAACGCCATGCTCGTGTCCATGTTCATCACTGCTCATGGTTAGATTAGGTGGCGCAGGATACAGTCCCAGAGTGAAATCACTATCTGTTTTGCCAGGCTTCAAATGACAACCTGAACACATGTCATTATAATCGGCGCCACCGGCCAGCAACCGTTCGGAAGTGTTTAGGTCTTGAGGAATTACAATATCACTGGCGGCCCTAGCTACGGATCGCTCACGTAAGGTTTCGAGTAACCAATAGGTCAGCTGATTGTGGGGAACATCGGCACCCATTGGATAGAAGCCCGAATAGAGAAAAAGCCCACCACCCGCAAGCGCAATAACAGCGGTAACGACAAGGCACTTAATGTAGGTAGTGAGCGTCGGCATGAAAATTCCTTGTATTGATTAGTGTTGGTGTTCAGATTTTTGTTGTTCGCTTTGAGTCTCATCTGGTGCAACGTTACTAGTAGACATGTCGTGATTCATCTCACTCATGCATTGCTTCATCATCGCCTGCATCATTGGGTCACTCATATCCATCTTGCTGTGGTCCATATTTTTCATGGCTGCGCAATCCGGTTTTTCAGCATCTTTCATATGCTCTTTGGGGTCATGGGCCTGTACAGAAAAAGCGATGGCCAGAGTCGTAAGCGCAATAAGCGAAGAGAAGTGTTTGCCTTTCATAGAAATGTACCTGTTACTTTCAATAAATGGTGATACCGAGGTATCGTTGGTTAAAACCAGAACCGCAATCCAGCTACGAATTGGGTGTCTGAGGTATCACGACCAGCCGAACGTCGGTAATCGGCTGTGTCGCCATAGGTGTCGGTCCACTCGACACCGATGTACGGCGCAAATTGCCGATTGAATTCATAACGCAGGCGCAAGCCAAGTGCTAAATCAGAGAGCCCCGAGCCCAGCCCGTTATCGAGGTCATCCTTGCCGTATAGGTTGAGTTCTGCACGGGGCTGCAGAATAAGTTTTTGTGTCAGCAGCAACTCATACTCCGCTTGAGCGGTGAACGCGGTTCGTCCATCCTCGCCAACATAGGCAGCAACATCGAGCTCGAACCAGTAGGGCGCTAGACCTTGCACACCCATTGCCAGCCATCGGCGATCTTTACCATCTCTATAATTGTCGAGTCGAATGCCAAGTTGGGTGTCGAAATACGCGTTGAGCGCATGGCCCCACAACAGATCGGTGGAACTTTCCTCAAGTGTGCCGTTGCTAATATCGCCTTCGGCTTTAATGACAAAGCGGTTGAAGGTGGTGCCATACCAAGCCTGTGCATCGTAAACCGTGCTGTCGTTGTCTTTCTGATATTCTAGGCGATCCGCCAGAACGGACCAGAAAGCGTGCTCATCCGCTAGTTTTAATTGTCTTGGACCTGGCTGTGCATAAGGCCCCTCGGTTAGCGTGTAACCGTCTGAATAGGCGTGAGGATCGCGGCCATCTACCGTTGTGGCACTTGCCTCCATTTGCATAGCGCTGTGATCCATCTGCGCCAAGGCTGTAGATGCCTGAAATGCGCTGACAGCTAAAACTAGGTTGGTTAAGGGTTTCATTAAAATCCGTTTCATGACACCACCACCTCGCGGAACATGCCCGCGTCCATATGAAACAGCAAATGGCAATGCCAGGCCCAGCGGCCCAGATCGTGAGGTGTTGTCAAAAAACTGATGCGTTGTGCAGGCTGCACGGGAATTGTATGGCGCCGAACCCGCAATTCGCCCTGATCTGTTTCCAGTTCGCTCCACATGCCGTGCAAGTGCATGGGGTGCGTCATCATGGTGTCGTTTTGTAAAATGATTCTCACGCGTTCGTTATGACGTAAGGAGACTGGAGTGCTTTTGCCGAATTCAAGCCCGTCGAAAGACCAGCTATAGCGTTCCATATTGCCGGTGAGGTGTAGTTCCAGCTCTCTCGCTGGCGGGCGGCGGTCATCCAGTACACCATCGATGGATTTCAGGTCGGCCAGCGTCAGCACGCGGTGTCCCTGTGGGCGCAGTCCACGCTGGCTTAAGTTTCGCAGGCCAATACCGGGGTCGTCGAGATTGGTACTTGGCGTATCCACCCGTTGGTCAACCGAAGCCCCGTATTCGGTTCGGGCGTGGCGTATGGTAGATGAAGGTTTGGCAAGCGGGTTGTCAGAACCCTGCTGCATGCCGTGCATACTGTGGTCCATGGCCATACCGCCGGACATTTGGGAATGATCCATCTTGGTTTGGCCCATGGAGTCCATTTTCATCATGTCGTGGCCCATGGCGCCACCACCCATTGCTCCCATCATATCCTTCATGGTTAACCACTCGGGCGAATCGGGTTCTGGCACAGGCGCTGTTAAACCTTGCCGCACACTCAGGGTGCCGCGAGCGTAACCGCTGCGTTCCATGCTCTGGGCGAAGATCGTATAAGCGTCGTCCTGAGGCTCGACCATGATATCGTAGGTTTCGCCGGGGCCAAATCGGAATTCATCCACAGTGACCGGCTCGACATCCTGGCCATCTGCTTGGATTACCGTTAACTTCAAACCAGGAATGCGAACATCATAAAAGCTGTTGCTGGCGGCATTGATAAACCGCAGCCGTACGCGATCACCGCGCTGGAACAAGCCGTTCCAGTTGCCTGCCGGGGTGGTACCGTTCATCAGGAAGGTAAAGGTGGCTGCCGATAAATCGGCTAAATCGGTCGGACTCATCCGCATCTGATTCCACATCTGGCGTTTTTCCAGCGCCGCCTGTAATCCCATCTTTGAGACATCGTCAGTGAAATCGAAAAAGGTGGACCGATTGAAGTTATAGACATCGCTTTGAACTTTCAGTTTGCTGAGGGCGCGCATCGGGTCTTCATCGGTCCAGTCAGAAAGCTCCACCACATAATCCTGGTCAGCACGATGTTTTTCTTCACGTGGTTCAATGATCAAGGCGCCGTACATCCCCGTCATTTCCTGAAAGGCAGAGTGGCTATGGTACCAATAGGTGCCGCTCTGTTGTAACTTGAAACGGTAAACAAAGGTTTCTCCCGGCGCGATGCCTTTGAAACTGATGCCCGGTACACCATCCATTTGATAGGGCAGCAGTATTCCGTGCCAATGAATAGAAGTGTCGACAGGTAAACGATTAGTGACGCGAATGGTGACGTCATCGCCTTCACGCAATCGTAGCGTTGGTGCCGGGATGGAACCGTTGATGGTGGTGGCCATGCGCGTGACGCCAGTGAAATTGACGGGAGTTTCGGCGATCACTAGATCGATTTCTCGGCCGCTGAGTACTGGTGCTGAGCCCAGCGCGGTCGCACCTTTTACAGCCGCCTGCAACCAGGCCGGTGTGGCGGCCAGCACGCCACCGGCTGCAAGGCCCTGTACGAAGCGACGGCGTGTCGCACTATACGTTTTCATAAATGCTCCAATTCATTCATAAATACTCCAATTCAACGATATCGTTTTTCATAATCTTGCCTTCGACCACATCAACCGTGGCGAAATGCTCGTCGATGATCCCGTCGACGCTGACCTTACCGACCCACTCGCGAGCCCAGTCGGATTCACCTTCCTCAACGACATCCGTTCTAAACACGACGCGGTAGGCGTCCAGCACTTGCCCCACTTCAGCGCCCTTGGGTTCGCTGATGCAGATGACAGTGCGCCCGTCGGAGGCCTGCACCACCTGACCCACCATGACGTACCGATGGTAAAACGGACTATTGGCACATCCGGCCACCAGCAGCACGGCCAAAACGAGCGCCGCGTTTCGCAGAAATTGAATATGCATTACACACCTCCAAGAGTCATTGTCATGAATCGTATAGCGCGGCCTTTCTCGAAACAGCTGAACGGGCGAGCCAGTGACGGTGACCGATACCAACCCGCATCAGCACAGATAAATCCTATATTAACTAATCTCCCCTGTCAGCCAGATGACCCGTAGATTACAAAAATGTCACCTTGGTATGATCTTACTGTGGGGAATGACCCGCTAGACTGATATAAAACGTGATAAGCGAGGTATTTATGCGACTACTGTTGGTCGAGGATGAAATCAAGACTGGCGACTATTTGCGGCAGGGGTTGAGCGAAGCCGGTTTTCAAGTGTCCCTGGCTCGCAACGGTCTCGATGGCCACCATCTGGCGATGACCGAGTCTTTCGACCTGATTGTGCTGGATGTCATGCTGCCCGACGTGGATGGCTGGCGCATTGTGCAGTCGCTGCGCGAGGCAGGACGCCAGACGCCGGTGTTGTTTCTTACCGCTCGTGACAGCGTGGATGATCGTGTCAAAGGATTGGAGCTGGGCGCCGATGATTATCTGGTAAAGCCCTTCGCCTTTGCCGAGTTGCTGGCACGAGTGCGCACCCTGTTGCGCCGAGGCTCGGCACCGCCCCTGTCGGACCAGCTCAGAATAGCGGATCTCACCCTGGATCTGCCGAGGTACCGGGTCACGCGCGCCGGCCGAAAAATCAATCTCAGCCACAAGGAATTCTGCCTGCTGGAGCTGCTGGTGCGCCGTCAGGGTGAGGTGTTGCCACGTTCGCTGATCGCCTCGCAGGTATGGGACATGAATTTTGATTCCGACACCAATGTGATCGACGTAGCCATCCGTCGCCTGCGCACTAAAATTGACGATGACTTCGAGCCCAGGCTCTCGTCACTACTCCATTTTTAGAGGTAATTGAACCTCAAACGTGGTTGCCTCCGTTGTGGAGAACGCTCTGATCTTCCCGCCGTGGGCTTCGATAATCGATTTCGTGATGGCCAAGCCCAGCCCGGCACCTTCGCTGCTACGTTGGCGGGATGCGTCGAGCCTGTAGAATCGTTCAAAAATATGATTCAAATGCTCTTCAGGTATAGGTGGCCCTGGGTTCTGTATGCGGATTCTTACGTTACCGGAGTTCACTTGAAGGGTTGTGGTTACGGTCTGCCCCTCTGGCGTATGCCGGACTGCATTGGACAGCAAGTTACTCAAGGCGCGACGGATCATTAGTCGGTCGCCAAGGACATGAACTTGCTCTCCGGTATTTTCTAACAGCACCTCCCGCTCTTCTGCCCAGGCGCTGAAATAATCGAACAGGTTTCTCAGCTCTGCCTGAAGATCGATATCGACCAGTTCCGGTTTCAGCAGCTGATTATCAGCCTGAGCCAGAAAAAGCATGTCACCGACCATCTTGGCCATGCGATCATACTCTTCGAGGTTTGAATACAGCACTTCCCGGTACTGCTCCACGCTGCGCGCCTGGGTTAGCGCTACCTCAGTATGGGTTCTCAAATTGGTAATGGGTGTGCGCAGTTCGTGCGCGATGTCACCGGAAAAATCCGATAGGCGTCGGAATACATCTTCAAGCCTGCCAATCATTTCATTGAAGGAAATCGTCAGCTCTACCAACTCGGCGGGGACGGATCGCGGTTCAAGGCGAAAATCCATCTGATCAGACCTGATGCGTCTCATCTCTCGGCTGATACGTCGAATAGGAGCGTGTCCCTGGTAAACCGCGAACCAGGTTGCCAGAAGAACTATCAAGCACGCGGCAAGGGTGACAATCCGAAGGTGGTTCCGAAAGCCGTCCAGGTAATGCAGATGAAAGTCGATTCCTGTGGCGACCGCGAGTCTGAACCTGGCTTTGCCTTCAAGCCTGTCTGATTCAATCCACAAGACCGCACCACGAAAGGCTTCTTGATGATCATTCCAGCTCTCAACCGTATCGATAGTGATTTCTTCTACAGGTCGGGCAGTGCGGGCGAACGTGTCCAGATTGAAACCCGGTGTTGAGTAGATCAATGATCCGCTATCGGTACTGATTCGGTATTGGGCGTTACGATGGCCTGTTACCACGCTAGCGAGACGCTGATGCAGTTCGTCGGCGGGTATATCGGCCGGTACGGTCGCGAGGAGGTATTGCAACGCCTGAACTACTGAATTGAGCTCATCCACATCCTGCTGGACGAAATGATTATTGATAGAGCGCTCCATCATCCAGCCAAAGGTGAGGAGAACAGCGGTTATCACAGCGCCAATGGAGACGGTGAGTCTAACGACCAGAGATAGCGGGCGTCTTTTCATGGGCTAGCCTGGCTGTGTCACGTCAAGCATATAGCCCATGCCGCGTACGGTATGAATCAGCTTTGGTTCAAAATCTTCATCGATCTTCGCGCGCAGCCGCCGGATAGCAACATCGATGACATTGGTGTCACTGTCAAAATTCATGTCCCACACCTGGGAAGCGATCAATGAGCGTGGTAACACTTCCCCTTGGCGCCGCACAAGGAGTTCAAGTAGGGTGAACTCCTTGTTGGTCAAGTTGATCCTCACGCCATGTCGCTGTGCGCGACGGCGAGGTATATCCAGCATCAGGTCAGCCACCTGGAGTTGATCCTGAAAAACCGGCGCAGCACCGCGCCGTAACAATGTACGTACTCGTGCCAGCAGCTCCGAAAAAGCAAAAGGCTTGACCAGATAGTCGTCCGCTCCCAATTCCAGACCCTTGACCCGGTCTTCTACACTGTCCCTTGCGGTGAGAAATAACACAGGCGTGGTGGATCTGGCCTCTCTCAATGACTGCATAATTCGCCAGCCATCCACATCAGGCAGCATTACATCAAGGACAATCAAGTCATACGAGCCGGTAAGCGCCAGGTGGTGACCATCGAGCCCGGTCCGGGCGAGATCTACCACAAAGCCGGATTCTATGAGGCCCTGCCGGATATAATCCCCAGTTTTCACTTCATCTTCTACGATGAGAATCTTCATCGTTCCACTCCGCTCTACAGTTCAGGCAAGGAAGCCAGTCCATTTCATTGTCGTCAATATCAATTTTATAGTCTGAAATCTGCCCACAACATGACCAGAAAATGACAAATATGTAATGTTGGTGGCCGGAAGCTAGGTTATATCGGTGAGAAAAGCGTTGTTCGCATAACATGACTAAAATGTAATGCTTGCGGGAGCAGCCTGGTCATCTTTAACTAATAAGTTTATGGCATCATGATTCATGTAATCTCCTCCTTTAAGAAGCCGCAAAAAACGCGGCGCAAACTGCCTGCTTATTTGAAAAGGTGCTTATCCATGGTTCACGATAATTCTGAGTCTCATTGTCATCACCATACACCCTCCCACACGGGCTCAGGGCTTACAGACCCGGTCTGCGGCATGGGTGTAACGGCAGACTCTGCCCAGCATGTTGAGCATGCGGGTAAAACTTACTACTTCTGCAGCACCAAATGCATGAATAGATTCCAGCATGACCCTGAGAAGTTTCTTTCACCAACCTCGCCACCTCCCTCGGAAGCGGTCAAAGGCACAATTTATACGTGCCCGATGCATCCGGAAATACGTCAGGACAACCCCGGAACCTGCCCTAAATGCGGCATGGCACTTGAACCCCTGATGCCCAGTCTGGAAGATGACAATCCCGAGCTGGACGATTTTTCCAGGCGATTCTGGTGGACATTGCCTTTTACCGTCATTGTCACGGTGCTTGCCATGTTTGGGCCACAGCTTGGCTGGTTCGAGATGGCGACGCAAACGTGGATAGAGCTTGTACTGTCGCTTCCCGTGGTGCTGTGGGCCGGACAGCCGTTCTTCGTACGGGGTTGGCAATCAGTGGTCAACCGCAGTCCCAACATGTGGACGCTGATCGGCTTGGGTACCGGTGCCGCCTTCGTCTACAGCACGCTGGCAACCGTAGCTCCCGGTATATTTCCGGAAACATTCATGTCCATGGGGCGTGTGGCGGTTTATTTCGAAGCCGCAGTGGTGATCATTTCCCTTACGCTGTTTGGTCAGATGCTGGAGCTTCGCGCGCGTTCCCAGACATCCGCTGCCGTCCGGTCATTGCTCGGTCTGGCGCCCAAGACGGCCCGCCGTATCAATGCAGACGGAACAGAAGAAGATGTACCGCTGACGCATGTGCATGAAGGTGATCGTTTACGCGTACGTCCCGGTGAGAAAGTTCCTGTCGATGGCATTGTTGAAGAGGGTGCAAGTTCTCTCGATGAATCCATGTTGACTGGTGAATCGTTACCCATCAGCAAGCGCCCGGGTGACAAGGTCATAGGGGCAACGATGAACACCTCTGGTGCACTTGTGATCCGGGCGGAGAAAGTCGGCTCGGCCACTGTGTTGTCACAAATTGTCCAGTTGGTGGCTCAGGCCCAACGCTCTCGGGCGCCGATGCAACGGATGGCTGATTTGGTGGCGGGTTACTTTGTCATGGCGGTGGTAGCCATCGCCATCCTCACCTTGGTCGTGTGGGGCATATTCGGCCCGCAGCCAAGCTGGGTCTATGGCCTGATCAATGCGGTCGCTGTTCTGATCATCGCTTGCCCTTGTGCGCTGGGGCTCGCAACGCCCATGTCAGTCATGGTTGCTACCGGACGAGGCGCAACCAAGGGTGTTCTGTTTCGTGATGCAGCAGCAATAGAAAATCTGCGCAAAGTCGATACGCTCATCGTAGACAAGACCGGCACCTTGACAGAAGGCCGACCCGCATTCGATCAGGCTGTTTCCGCTGGCGAATTGGACGCCGATGAAATCTTGCGCCTGGCTGCCAGCCTCGATCAAGGCAGCGAGCATCCTTTGGCTGACGCTATTGTCAGCGCTGCGCGCGAACGTAATTTGGTGCTCAGCCCAGTGGACGACTTTGACTCGGGTAGCGGCATAGGCGTACGGGGCAAGGTTGAAGGCAAAACACTGCTGTTGGGCAACACTGCGTTCATGCAGCAGGATAACGTCAATGTTGATGGCCTGGCTGCCACCGCTGAGGGATGGAGGACAAAGGGTGCGAGTGTGATGTACCTGGCGGTTGACGGCACACTGGTCGGCCTACTCGCCGTTTCCGACCCCATCAAACAGAGCACCCCTGAAGCGGTACAGGCGCTCAAGGCCGCGGGAATCAGGGTCATCATGGCTACTGGTGACGGTATTTCAACGGCAAAAGCGGTCGCCGAACAACTAGGCATAGACGAAGTTCATGGCGAAGTGAAACCGGCCGACAAGCTGAATCTGGTTGATAAGCTTCAATCAGAAGGTTGCATCGTTGCGATGGCGGGCGATGGCATCAACGATGCCCCGGCACTGGCCAAGGCGAATGTCGGTATCGCGATGGGAACCGGCACGGACGTAGCGATGAACAGTGCGCAAATCACCTTGGTAAAAGGAGACCTGCGGGGTATCTCGATTGCCCGGGACCTGTCAAACAAGACTGTTCTCAATATGAAGCAGAACCTTGGTTTTGCGTTCATTTATAATGCGTTAGGCGTTCCACTGGCTGCTGGCGTCCTGTACCCGTTTGCCGGGTTGCTTCTATCACCCATGCTTGCAGCCCTGGCGATGAGTCTGAGTTCAGCGTCCGTTGTATTCAACTCGCTGCGGCTTCGTGGTTCGGTTTAAGCTGGATACGTCGAGGGGTAATCCCCCCACGATAGAACAGCCTGTTCTTTACGAGCCTGTAAATAAATCTGTGTAACTGCCCACCCCATTACAGGTGGCCGTTCAGGCGGTCACCAAATTCGATAATAAAGCGATTCAATGCCGGCCTCCAATCACGGAGCGGCATGGTCCATTTCTTTGAAGCCTGCTGGATCGCAAGGAAAGCCACTTTCAGTGCCGAGTCATCGCTGGGGAATAACTTTCTGCGCTTGGTCGCTTTACGAATCACATTGTTCAGCGACTCGATGGCATTCGTGGTGTAGATCACCTTCCGAATCGCCGGAGGGTATTCGAACAGCGTAATCAGATTGTCCCAGTGGCTGTTCCAGGATCGAGAGATCTGCGGGTATTGGCTGTCCCAGCATTAGCCAAAGGCATCCTGCGCCTACCGGGCTTCACGCTCGGTGGCAGACTGGTAGATCTGCTTCAGATCGGCCGTCACGGCCTTGTAGTCCTTCCAGGACACGTAACGCAGCGAGTTGCGAACCATGTGCACGATACACAACTGTATCTTGGTCTGCGGATACTCTGCAGCAATGGCATCCGGGAACCCTTTCAGGCCGTCCACACAGGCGATCAGGATGTCCCCCAGACCACGGTTTTTCAGTTCCGTAGTACCGACAGCCAGAACTTCGCTCCTTCCGTTTCAGCCAGCCAAAAGCCAAGAAGCTCCTTCTGGCCTTCCATGTTGATAGCCAGAGCCAGGTACAGGGATTTATTGATGACTCGTTTACCCTGTCGAATTTTCAGAACGATGCTGTCCAGATAAAAGATGGGATAGATCGGATCCAGCGTGCGGTTCTGCCACTCGTGAACTTGCTCGATAACCCGCTCTGTCACCTTAGAGACGAGCGTGGCCGAGATATCCGCGTCATACATTTCCCTGAAGGAATCCACGATATCCCGGGTGGTCAGGCCCTTGGCGTAAAGTGCGAGGATTTGGTCATCCATCTGGGTCAGACGGGACTGGCCTTTACGGTCGAATTGAGGTTCGAAAGAACCGTTCCGGTCTCGCGGAGCCTGTATCGATACTTCGCCGTGCTGCCCTTTCAGGCGCTTGGCTGAATAGCCGTTACGGCTATTGCCAGTGCCACGGCTTTCAGGAGCATGTTTCTCGTATCCGAGGTGCTCGTCCAGTTCGGCATTGAGGGCGGTTTCAACAGTCATTTTGATCAACTGTTGAGTAAGAGCTCCGAGATCTTTTTCAGACTTAATGTCTTTGGCCAACTCGGCGGCCATGGCTTTGAGTTTCTCTTGGTTCAATTGCATACCCACGATGGCATCCTTTTAAAAAGGTTACTCAGTCGTGGGCAGTTACACAATTTGGTTTACAGGCTCTTCGCCACCGAAAAACTGACACCCTATGATCGTGCGTTTAATGAACCGCAACAAGATCAGCGACGCGATCTGCTTCACGCCTTCATGAACGAGTCACTTAATGTTATTGGCGTTGCTGTACTCCCGTTATTTGGTGGCTTGCTGGTCTTGGCACCGATATGGCCTTCCGGGTGGCCGCTGGC
>NZ_JAJAEL010000036.1 GCF_020447205.1 Thalassolituus alkanivorans | reverse complement strand
ACCTCGCGGGTGGCCGCAAACACCGTTTGAAAACGCTCATCCAGTTTTAAGGTGCGCCCAAGATGATGCTGTCGCCCAGCCAAGCGCATGATACAGTTTTCGACAATGATCACCGCACCATCCACAATCAAGCCAAAATCGAGTGCGCCCAAACTCATCAGATTGGCGCTGACCTTGGTTTGCACCATGCCCGTCATCAACATCAACATCGACAATGGAATCACCATTGCGGTGAGTAAGGCCGCCCGGACGTTGCCGAGCATGATCAGGAGCACGACGACAACCAATACCGCACCTTCGGCCAGGTTGGCCTGCACCGTGGCAATGGTTTTATCGACCAGTACCGTACGGTTATAAACCGGTTCGGCAATCACGCCCTCGGGCAGCGTCTTATTGATCTCCAACAACTTGGCCGACACATCCTGGGAAACCGTCCGACTATTACCTCCCAGCAGCATGACGGCGGTACCCAATACAGTCTCCTCACCATCGCGAGTAGCGGCACCTGTGCGCAACTCTTTGCCGAATCCGACCTCGGCCACATCAGCCACGGTAATGGGTAACCCGGCTCGACGAGCGACGATGATTTTTTCGATCGCAGGGATGTCAGCCACCTGTCCGGGGGCGCGGATTAAATATTGCTCACCATTTTTTTCAATATAGCCAGCACCGATATTAGCGTTGTTTTTCTCCAGTGCCGCTACTAAATCATCAAAGCTGAGCTGGTAGGCCAGCAGTCTTGAAGGTTCCGG
>NZ_JAJAEL010000035.1:382303-523267 GCF_020447205.1 Thalassolituus alkanivorans | reverse complement strand
ATTCCGAACTCAGAAGTGAAACGCAGCATCGCCGATGGTAGTGTGGGGCTTCCCCATGTGAGAGTAGGTCATCGTCAAGCTCTTATTCTAAACCCCCGCCAGCTCAGCTGACGGGGGTTTTTCTTTGCCGGTAAGAAAGTTTCGCGGTGCTGAACAGCATGCTGCCTTCAGTCTTAGTCTGAAA
This sequence comes from Thalassolituus alkanivorans, assembly GCF_020447205.1. Lineage (GTDB taxonomy): Bacteria > Pseudomonadota > Gammaproteobacteria > Pseudomonadales > Oceanobacteraceae > Venatoribacter > Venatoribacter alkanivorans. The sequence continues at coordinate 523,083 of NZ_JAJAEL010000035.1, read as the reverse complement.
AATAACGCGCCAGATAAACTCACAGCGCAGCAAAGACCCTGCACAACCACCTATTCACACTCTCGTAGTCCTTCCGTTTATGGTCGTTCGGTTTACTGACGAAATAGAATCCCGCCCTGCACTCCAGCGGTTGATCGGCAAGCGCCTGTAAGCACCCTGAACGCAGCTCATGCGCTGAGATCGGTAAGATGGCAAGTGCAACTCCCAGGCCCGCTCTGGCAGCGCACAGGCTGGCTTCGAATACGGCGCTAGCCCGAGGGCCAATATTTTTAGTAATCACATTTTTCAATATGAGGTCGAAGGCTTCTTTCTTATTGGCTGGAATTTTTGAAGAGATGTTGCAGGGGTCGTAGCTTCGCTCAAGCAAGGGAGCAAGGTCTGTACTTTAGTACACGAATTCGGAGGGGAGGCACGACTTTTTCAATAAAACAAAACAACGGTCTTATTTATTTGTGTAAAGGGTACGAACGTACTTCTAATATTGATTGATGCTTTTCTGTCACGCTGTAACCTAAGTTAACAAATTATAAAAAACATAAACAAGCGATCACCACGGTTACTCTCCACCTGTATTACATTCATTAATACAAACATTCTCCGTGGCCGATTTGTTGTACCAAGGTGCCAAGTGATAAAAATAATCCTCACGCTTGTCTTTATAATACCGATGCCTGCAGCAGTACTGGCTGCAATGCACCCCATGACCGATGAAGAGCTGGGTATTCAGACAGGCCAGGCTTTTTTTCAAATAGACCGTGATACATCCGGTTCGGTTGACTTTACGAAGTTCACCTTCGGAATGGATGTCGATATTTCCATGAATGCTGATCTGGTGGAGCTAGGTCGTTACGACAGGGCAGGTGAAGCCGCAGGTAGTAGTGATATCCGAATCAATGATTTTGCGCTTGGAAGTGTTAATAGTAATGGCACTCTGAATCCATTCCATATCACAGATCCTTTCTTTGAACTGGCATTCGAGGATGTGAATGGAAAGGAGGAGCTGGTAGGGATACGTCTGGGTTTTGGATCTGCTTTAGGGAAACTCAGTGGAAATATTGAGTATCTTACTGGGAATATTGAGGTAAAAGTTGCAGGTACCGCTGCTCCGATTATCGATCAGGCGGACGCAGGTCAGCGATTTCTTTTATGGGTTGCAGGCGTCAATGATAGTACCGAATTAGAAGCCGGAGCCGAGCTTGTTACGGCTTCTGGTAATCCTGATGCTGTGCGCGCCCAGTGGATTGGTGTGAAAAATGGTGACACCCTTGGATGTCCATCGGGTGGTGGTAATTGTAGTGGTTGGACAGGAGGATTATTGAGCTTATTCTCCTCCAACAACTGTGCGGTGCTGGGTATTGCGACATGTTTCCCTCTTGGTAACTTTCGAACCCTTGATATTGGATCGGGTAGCAATCCGGCATCCGGAATGTTTATTTCATTTCAGACAAAGTCAATCAGCTGGATTGATAATGGTGTTGGAACCCCCACAGTTTCTGGTGCTTTTATGAACATCCCAAATGGTGGTATTACGGTCGACTTCGAACAATCCTTTAATGGTATTGAACGTATTCGTACCAAATTTCTGGATCCTTACTATGACTAAGAATCTTCGCTATGGAATGTTAAGCGCAGCTCTTTTATCTGTGGTTGTTCAGGTCAAAGCAGAACTTATCGGCTTGGATGATCAGGAGTTGGGAGCTGTTGATGGCGAGGGTATCGGCTTTATTCTTGAGGATTTCGCTTTTGAAGCTGGTACTGATGTAGCCAATGGTAACAGACTGGATATCAGTGGTATTAAGAACAAAGATGGTCAGGATGTCGTCCTGAGTGTTTCTCAGTTTTATGTTGCAGGTGCTGGCAGTAATCGCGGTGCTAATGTGATTGGCAATCCGGTTAATCTTGGTCGCTTACTGTACCCTTATAATCTTGAACTGGTTGACGGCGATAATATTGGTATTGCGGATAAGGCTGTTTTTGAATATAGCGCCCCAGAGCGTAATGTCGGATCTGTATCTGGTACGGATAGTATGCTTGTTCTGGCGACAGAAAGCAGGACAGAAAGGCGCTTCCCTAATCAGCAACAATCAACCGGCCAGCGTGTTGATCGTGTTACCGGTATTGATACCTCTGTATTGAATAGCAGGGCCGCAGAGCGTGCTGATTTCGGCATTCGGTATGACTTAGAAGTTGCTGGTGCGCGAGCCCAATCTCTTGAAGGGCATGCTGAAGGTTTCGCTATTGATGGCAGCTATATTCGCCTCTGGGGTGAAAATAACGAGATGGTCGGCAATATTGCGCTGAAAGCTTTTGCCAGTGAGCTGACATTTTATGCCTGTGATTCCGCAGGTAATAATTGTGGTCAAGATGTGCGCTTTCAGAATTTTGTCCTTGAAAATGAACTGGGTTGGGGGGAGAAGCAACCAGTAACTTTTGAGGTCGATTCCAGTGGTAACTTCACCATTGAAGTGGGACGTCTTAACAGTGCCTGTGCTGATCTGAATTCTTCTGGTGGCTGTTCATTAGGCAGCGCTGGATATGCTGATTTCTATAATAATGGCCCGCGTGCCGATATTCATATTGGTAACCTGTCTGTTGGAAATTCAGATTTTGGCAGTGCTACTATCTCTAATATGCAGATTCAGTATCTGCGAGCAACGAGCAGGGATTTATGATGAAAAAATTATTGATCATAATCGCTGCAATGTTTTCGGGTAATGTTCTTGCATTGGAGCCTTTAAGTTCAGAAGACTTAAGTGCGGTGTCTGGTCAGGGCGGCGTGTATCTCTCCGGTGACATTACGATTAATGAAAACGGTGGTCCACTGAACGTTGATGGTCCGTCGGCAAATGGCTATAACTGGCAGACCAGCTGTACAACAGCTTCGACAGATAAGCGTTGTGGTGGGCGAATCGCGGTTAACTCTGGTACCGGTGGTGGCTGGCTGGTGCTGGACAACATTCGTGGACGTTTTTCGTTTGAGGGGTTGACGCTCAGAACCCGAAAAATCGATTCCGACTTTGACGGCGATGGTGCGGCCTTTAATAGTGATGTTTTTGAAATCGGTTTACCCAACAACCTGAATTATGAGAGTGCCTCATTCACCATTGCTAACAGTAACAGTGCCCGCCCGACGGATACGGGTTTTATGCAAACCGATATCATGACGGTCAATATCAACGGCAAAGCCAATTTGCAGGGAAATCTTCTGATTTTTCCAACCGGGGCGCCCTGATGAAAAAAATAATAATAAGTACTTTGGCGGTAGCGCCTTCGCTGTTAAATGCTGGCCTGGTTCCGATGGCAGATCAGGAGCTGCAGACGGTTAATGCTCAGGCGGGGATTACTCTGGAAACTTCCAGTCATCTGACAGTTGGTGATATTACCTATACTGAAGATTCTAACAGGTTACAGCTTCAGAACATTGAACGTGGCAGTCAGGCTGATATTTCTCTGCCGTCTTCAAGCAAGCAGGTTATTGATGTTCTGGCAGATGGGTCGTTGCAGATAAACAGTGAAGTTTATCCAAGCTCGCTGGCTATTGGTGCGATCCGTATCAATGACTCGGCAGCGAGTTTTGGTCAGTTTCGTCTGAATTACAGCGGTACGAATATTATCAAGGTTGGTGCAAGCAGCTCGCTTGATAACTTTCTTGAGGGGAGCTTCCAGACATCGATCAGTGATGCAGAGCTTATCTGGACAACCAATGGTAGTTCGGTGAGTTTCGATGATATCGGCTACAACGCCAATATTACCCGCCTGGCTATTGGTGAAGCTGTTGATGGCTCCCGGACAGGACTGAATTTTGATCTGGATGAATTTAGTTACTCCTTCTCTACTGGCGGCGTGAAGTTAGGTGGCGTTTCGTTGGGAACTCTGGCTGGACAGTTAGCCTTGTCCGGGGATGCTCAGATTTTTGCCGGAGGCCGACAGGGCTCGGAAGGTATCAGTCTTAATGCATCGTTAAGTATTCTGGATGACCCAACCAACTATGTGCGCTTTACCGATGATGGTAATTCACTCTTTATGGGTAACTTCAGCGGTGCACTGAACGTTAGCAATCTTACTTTTGACGTAATGTCCGATCATCTGCTGCTGGGCTATGACCAGTTGGATGGTTCATTTAATGCGAATAAAATTCTGATTGGAGACAGTACGAATCCTGTTGGTGCGATTCAGCTGGATTTTCTGTTTAAAGATGGCAACGGCTATAGCAACCGTATGGCTTTCTATCCGGGCATCCGTCAGCCCGCATTTATTAATTTGCCTGTGGCGATCCGGCCTTATGCAACTGGTTTTTATTCCGGGCTGAATGGTACCAGCGACGGTCTGTCAGCAGCGGTTGAATGGAACCTGGCAAACGCGGAAGCTGCCTATATTGATAATGGACGTATGGTTGTTGTCAGTGGTATCGAAAGCTATGGGCGTGGTGACCTGACGCTGGATGTGCGCTCATTCGATCACGATAACAATGCCGGAACGGCAGACAAAACAGCGATTGCCATGGGCATGAACCGCGTTCAGGGCAGTTACAGTATTGATGGCTTGCGTGTCGGTAATAAAACGGCCCCGATTCAGGGGGGGGCTGAATTGCTGCTGTCGCTGGAAGTATTCCAGGCAATGGATTTCAATCTGGATGGTTATACATTGATCACTGCAGGAGGCGTAAGCGGTGGCGGTATTCAGATTGATGGCGACTATTTGTTCAGTGATACCAACATTGGTTTATCCATTGATGAAAACGGTAATGGCGTCTGGGCCACCGGGGTGAATTACGACATGCACTTGCGTGGTATTCAGGTAGATGTCAGCAATACAGGTCTCAGTGTAAACCGCACTGAGCAGTGGAGTACTATGAATGTGGATAACATGCGCTGGGGCGATAAAAATACCGGTCGTAGCCTCGGCCGTATTCAGCTGGAACGTTTTGAAAAAGGCTCATCTCTGACCATTAATCCGGGCGGTTCTGGTGCTGTCTGTGTGGGCGCCAGTGGTGATGCATCAAGCTGTGCTGCAAATGGCGGTCGTTGGGAAGACCGTGGTAATGAAGGGATGACGGTTGCATTAAAAGCGGCTTTTGCGCCAGAAGGTCCGACCAGTGATGGCTCGATAGCCCGCAACCGTCTGACCTGGGAGAACAATCGTGATCTGGATGGCAGCGGTAATCCTATTAATGGTACAGGAACGCAGATTATTTTTGATTCTTACAGTACCAGTGATGGTCTGGGCGTTTCTGACACCAACGATTACGGTTTTCAGGCCAACCTGAAAATTGATGTCTATGAAACCAAAGTGGCGAAGAAATTTACCGGTGTTGACGATAATGGCGTGGTGGGTAATCAGGGTGATGAACTGATTTACGATGACGCCAGTCGCACTACGTATACCTACGTTGCAAATCCGACAACGGCTCAGCTGGCACTGCGTCCACAGGGTTTCGCGGTGCAGGGGAACGTGTCCTTTAAAGATTTGCAGGTTGATCAGGTGCAGCTGAAGCATCCGGATATTGCTCTGCCACAAACGGTATTCTCCGGTATCGTGATGCAGAATCTGAACATGACTACCAACCTCACGGCGACGCCTATCCGCTGATCCTCTTTCATGTCGCTGCTGCCAATGAGGCTGTTCGGGCGTATACTATGCGCTCGATTCATTGGCAGCGGAGTAGCACATGAGCCAGCAAGACCGTTTGGTCATTTTTGACACCACTATGCGTGACGGCGAGCAAAGCCCGGGCGCGTCCATGACCAAGGAAGAAAAGGTCCGCATCGGTAAGGCGCTGGAGAAAATGCGCGTCGATGTGATCGAGGCTGGTTTTGCTGCCGCTTCTCCTGGTGACTTTGCTGCGATTCAGGCCGTTGCCGAAGCCGTACGTGAAAGCACCATCTGCAGTCTGGCCCGTGCCGTTGACCGCGATCTGGAACATGCAGCTGAAGCACTGAAAAAAGCCGAGCGTGCACGTATCCACACCTTTATTGCTACTTCGCCAATTCATATGCAGTACAAACTGCGTATGCAGCCGGATCAGGTGGTTGAGCAGGCGATTTATGCGGTGAAGAAAGCCCGCGGTTTTGTTGAAGATGTTGAGTTTTCCTGCGAAGACGCCGGCCGCTCTGAGAATGATTTCCTGTGCCGTATTATCGAAGCTGCGATTAACGCCGGTGCGCGCACTATTAATATTCCGGATACTGTAGGCTATGCCATTCCGGAAGAGTTTGGGCATAAGATCAAAACCCTGCTGACCCGTATTCCTAATTCCGACAAGGCTATTTTTTCGGTGCATTGCCATAATGACCTTGGTCTGGCGGTGGCTAACTCGCTGGCCGCTGTGGCCAATGGTGCGCGTCAGGTTGAATGTACTATCAATGGTCTGGGCGAACGCGCCGGTAACGCTGCACTGGAAGAGATTGTGATGGCGACCCGTACCCGTCAGGATCTGTTCAACATCAGCACCAATATCGATACCACACACATCGTACCGACTTCACGTCTGGTGTCGTCGATTACCGGTTTCCCGGTTCAGCCGAACAAAGCCATCGTTGGTGCTAACGCCTTTGCGCATGAGTCCGGTATTCACCAGGACGGCGTGCTCAAGCACCGTGAAACCTACGAAATCATGAAGGCCGAAGATGTGGGTTGGGGCGCCAACAAAATGGTGATGGGCAAGCACTCAGGCCGTGCGGCGTTCCGCAGCCGTCTGGAAGAGCTGGGCGTAACTTTTGATACCGATGCCGCACTGAATGAAGCCTTTGCCCGTTTCAAAGATCTGGCCGATAAAAAGCATGAGATTTTCGATGAAGACCTGCAGGCACTGGTGACTGAAACCATCAGCAACTCTGCCCCTGAAGCTTACAAACTGGTGGCACTGGAATGCCATTCCGCCATCGGTGAAACCCCGGTTGCGGAAGTGGTGGTCAGTCATAATGGTACAGAGCAACGCTCTAAAGCCAACGGCAGTGGCCCGGTCGATGCTGCACTGAAAGCGATTGAAGGCGTCGCCAATTCCGGCGCCAACCTGCTGCTGTATTCCGTAAATGCTATCACCCAGGGAACCGATTCCCAGGGGGAAGTAACTGTGCGTCTGGAGAAGGGTGGCCGTATTGTGAATGGCAGTGGTGCCGACACTGATATCGTTGTGGCATCAGCCAAAGCCTATATACACGCCCTGAATCTGTTGCTGACCGGTGCAGAACGTCAGCATCCTCAGTCCGACGGCGTATAACCAGTGCGTGAGCAGCAGCGGCTCGATTATTTGCAGGCAATGGGCATCGTACAGTGGATGCCACGCCAGCCGCTGCCCGGCGTACCGGCCCCGCGCTGGTTGCCGGAAGATGCTCATGCTGCGGCGCCTCGTCCGGCACTGACGTCTGAAGGTGGTGGCCATATTGCTCACCCGATGGCAGCTCAGCTGCTGCATGAGGCCGCCGCGCAGCCTGTTGCCAAAGAGCCTGCTGTGCAAAGCAAACTTGCCGACACTCCGGCTGTGGCTATTTCTGACGTTGCTTCTGAATCTGTTGCTGACGTTGCCGCTGCTGCAACGACTGACCTGATGCCACCGCGTTTTGAGCTGCATTTTCTGCGGGTATCGGCTGCGGGAGTCTGGGTCTGTGATGATGTTGCTCAGGCTGAACGTCTGGCGGCTTTTGCTTACCGGGTAATGTCTGCCTTGCAATCACCGGCCGGTTTATTACAGGCGCCCTTATGCTTCCGCTGGCCGTTTATTGAATCTGCCCATGATGATCAGAGCCGGCCTGTCGCATTGCAGGCGCTGTCGGCGCAATGGCAATTCCTGCGCGATCAGGGCGTGCGCTATGCCGTGGCTTTTGGTCAGGACAGCGATCATTGGCTGCAACAGGTTCAGGCGCCACTGTTATTCCGCGCGGCCTGCCTTTCTGATGTGATGCAAAACGCTCAATATAAGCGTCAGCTCTGGCAGGCCCTGCTGACTCAGACCGAGTTATAACACCATGCATGTCCGTCCAGCGGTTGACGCCGATTTTTCTGCGGTTTATCAGATAGAACAGCAGGCTCATTTTCACGCCTGGCCGGAAAGCGTATTACGCCGCTATTTTTCCCGTGAACATTGCGTCTGGGTGTTGGAAAACAACAACCAGGTTATTGCCTATGCGGTGATTACGCTGGTGGCTGGTGAGTCTGAATTACTGATGATCGCCGTTGACCCGAAGCAACAGGGGCGGGGCGCTGGTCGTGTGCTGATGAATGCACTGCATGATTTTTTGCAGGAGCAGCAGGCCGAACAATGGTTTCTGGAAGTTAGGGAAAGTAATCACAAAGCGATTGCCCTGTACGAGTCTATGGGCTTTTGTCAGGCCGGTTGCCGGCGCAATTATTATCCGACCGCCTCTGGTCATGAAGATGCCCTGCTTTATTGTCTGGAGCTGCAGGCATGATTGACTCCGGCCTCCTGCCTGAAATGGCACTCTGGTGGTCGGCCATTCTCTCTGTTCTTTTACTAATTCCTGCACTGCTCAGTTATAACTGGCAGGCGTTACTTACCCTGCGCGGTGCGCAGCATTTCTTTTTCGGCAGTGTGGTCGTATTGGCTTTGTTGTGGAATATGCAGGCGGGTATATTGCCAGGGCTGAGTTTTCACTTAATGGGGGTTACTGCGATTACACTGATGATGGGCTGGCGTCTGGCATTGCTGTCGGTACTGCTGGTACAGGTTATTCTGGTGCTGGTAGGAAAACTCTGGTGGGCGGCTTTGCCATATCAGTTCTTATTGGCCGGTGCGTTACCGGTATTATTCAGCTACGGTTTTTATCTGCTGGTTTATCGCCGTCTTGCTCACAATCCTTTCATTTATATTCTGGTGGCGGGATTTTTAAATGCCGGTTTAACCCATGGATTTTCCGACTTTTTACAGGCTCTCAGTTTGTGGCTACTGGATGTCCATCCGGTGGAATTAATCTGGCGTGATTATTTACGCTACCTGCCGATGATGATGTTTCCCGAAGGTGTGGTAAACGGCATGTTTATCACCGGTATGGTGGTTTACCACAGCCGCTGGCTGAGCACCTTCGACGAAGATTCGTACTTTAACCACTGAAAACACCGGCCACTGACAGGACTGTGCTATTCAGCGCGGCGCGTATTTCTGCAGCTTCCGTTGCAGGGTACGGCGATGCATGTTCAGCACTCTGGCGGTTGCCGAAATATTCCCCTGTTGTTCGTTTAACACGCGCTGGATGTGTTCCCACTCCAGCCGTTCTACCGACATAACGCTGCTGTTATCCGGCATTGGTTCCTGGGGCTGGCCTGAATCGTCAAAGGCTGCGATTAATTCCTGCAGGGTGGCGGGTTTGTGCAGATAATTATGTGCGCCCAGTTTTACAGCTTCGACCGCTGTCGGAATGCTGGCATAGCCGGTCAGCATCACGATGCGGCAGTCGGGATGTTGCTGCTTCAGGCGGCCGATCAGCCCCAGGCCGGATTCCTGCTCCAGCCGCAGGTCGAGGGTAACCCACTGCGGCTGGAGATCCTGTGCGGCCTGCAGGGCTTCATCGCCGCTGGCGGCAACGGCCGTCTGATGACCCTGGCGCTCGAGACTGCGTGCCAGGACCTGACTGAAATGCAGGTCATCATCAATAATCAGAATGCGTTTATTCACTGGGTTATCCATGCTGGTGGCTCAGGGGCAGGGTGATGCGGCACAGGCTGGCGCCGTTGCTTTGTGCGATCAGGTGAACTGAACCGCCGAATTGCTCAACACTAGCATTGCTCAGGTAAAGGCCGATGCCCATTCCGTGTTCTTTCTGGCTGTGGAACAGGCTTTGCTGATGAATGTTCCCGGCAGCTTTGGGGTCGGGCTGCAGAATATTCAGATACCACTGGCCATTCTGCACTGCGCTGTGCAGGTGCACCGGCTGCTGGCCGGCCTCGGCGGCATTATCCAGCAGGTTGAGCAGCGCCTGATCAAGCAGAGGGGAGGATGGAATCTCGGCCTCACAGGCGATGCCATTATCGACCCAGAGTGCATTCGGATGACTCAGCCGCCAGCGGTGCAGCAGGCTGCTGAGCCAGACGTGTGCCTGATGATGACCAACCTGATGAGCGGTGCGCCCGGCATTGGCCAGCTGCTGCAGAGACTGGCGGCAAACGCCAACCTGCTCGCGCAGGATATGCAGATCGTGTTTGCTCAGCGGGTGGTCGGGTTGCTGGGCGATGTCGTCGAGAATCATATGCATGGTCATCAGCGGCGTACCCATTTCGTGGGCGGTGCCGGCGGCGAGGGTAGCAATGCCGATCAGCTGCTCATTTTTCAGTTGCTGTTCGCGCAGTTGCTGAATTTCCTGCTGTTGCTGCTGGGAAGATTTGAGCAGCAGCGGGATAAAGGTTACGACGATCAGAGCGCTGATAACAAAGGTCAGCCACATGCCGGCCAGATGCAGATCAAATAAGCTGTGACCCGGCAGACCATGAACATGATTACTGAGCAGCGGCTGATACCACTGAGTCAGCAGGCTGTAATCGGCAATGCAGAGCACAGTGATCAGCAGCGAATAGCTGATTGGCAGGCTGTAGGCACTGACGACCAGCAATACCAGAAAGTAGGAAATAAAAGGGTTGGTGGCTCCGCCGGTAAAAAACAGCAGGCCGGCGAGCAGTTGGCACTCAAAGGCCAGATGTAAAAGCAGATGCCAGTCCTGAATATTGCGGCGATATCCCTGCCAGCCACTGATTGCTAACAGTGGCAGATAAAGGGCGAGCAACGCCCAGGCGATATCCAGACCGGCAAAGCCCTGCCATTGCAGATAAAGCAGAAACATCAGCCAGATACTGGCGATGGATAAGCGCAGCAGAGCGAGGCGTTGCAACAGCAGGTTCAGTTTATGAGTCATGGCTGCATTATAGCGTCAGTGCCGTACTACGGCAGCAACAAGCAGCGCCTGGGAGTGTCACGTAAACACGATTCTTGATGCAGAGCAGGAATCACCGGCAGGTTGTCTGCACCGGGCCGGATACAGGAATCGTCTGGTCAAGAGGCGAGGCTTTGCATATCATTGCGCCCCTCAGACCGGGTTGCGGCAAGCGTCCGGATATCTCCTGAATCCAGCGCTATGCTGGCAGGCCAGGCTCAGAAGAAGATCGCAAGCGATGTCGAAATCCCCATTTGAACTGGAAGTCGGTAAACGCCGTACTTTCGGTATTATTTCGCACCCCGATGCGGGTAAAACCACCATCACCGAAAAGCTGTTGCTGTTCGGTAATGCCATTCAGTTGGCCGGTACGGTAAAAGGTAAGAAAACCGGCCGTATGGCGACCTCCGACTGGATGCAGATGGAGCAGGACCGTGGTATTTCCATTACCACCTCGGTAATGCAGTTTCCGTACAACGGCCGCATGGTTAACCTGCTGGATACACCGGGTCACGAAGACTTCTCGGAGGATACCTACCGCACCCTGACCGCAGTCGATTCCGTACTGATGGTTATCGACGGCGCCAAAGGTGTAGAAGACCGGACCATCAAGCTGATGGAAGTCTGTCGCCTGCGTGACACGCCGATCTTCACCTTTATCAACAAAATGGACCGTGAAGTCCGCGACCATATTGAAGTTCTGGACGAAATTGAAACCATCCTGAAAATCAAATGCGCCCCCGTTACCTGGCCAATTGGCATGGGTAAGGCATTTAAAGGGGTGTACAACCTGATCACCGACACGATTCATGTGTTTACGCCGGGTCAGGGCAGTGTGGTGCCGGATGATATTCAGATTCAGGGGCTGGAGTCCGCTGAAGCAGAAGCCTTGCTGGGCGCTGATTTAGTCGCCGAGCTGGTGGATGAAATTGAACTGGTGCGCGGCGCCAGCTATGAGTTTGATCTGGACGAATATCTGCGCGGTGAAATGACTCCGGTATTCTTCGGTACGGCACTGGCCAACTTTGGTGTGCGTGAACTGCTCAACTACTTCGTTGAATGGGCACCGGCGCCATTAGCCCGTGAGACTGATAAGGGGCCGGTTGCTCCGGCCGATGATAAGTTCACCGGCTTTATCTTTAAGATTCAGGCCAATATGGATCCGAAGCACCGTGACCGTATTGCCTTTATGCGTATCTGCTCTGGCACCTACAGCAAGGGCATGAAGATGAAGCACGTACGCATTGGCAAAGATGTGAAAATCGCCGATGCCGTAACCTTCCTTGCCGGTGACCGTTCGGCGGTGGAAGAGGCTATTTCCGGCGATATTATCGGTCTGCATAACCATGGCACCATCCAGATTGGTGATACCTTCACCTTTGGTGACGATATGCAGTTCACCGGTATTCCGCATTTTGCTCCGGAACTGTTTAAGCGTGTGCGCCTGAAAGATCCGCTGAAAATGAAGCAATTGCAGAAAGGTCTGCAGCAGCTGTCCGAAGAGGGTGCGACCCAGCTGTTTATGCCGCTGAATAATAACGACCTGATTCTGGGGGCGGTGGGTGTGCTGCAGTTTGATGTGGTACAGCAGCGTCTGCGTGATGAATACAAGGTGGAATGTATTTACGAGCCGGTCAGTGTCAGCACGGCGCGCTGGGTGTACTGCAGCGACAGTAAAATGCTGGAAGACTTTAAGCGTAAGGGCGGTGAAAACCTGGCCATCGATGGTGGCGGTTACCTCACTTATATTGCTCCTACCCGGGTGAATCTGAGTCTGACTCAGGAGCGCTGGCCGGATATCGATTTCCGTGCGACACGCGAACACTGAAGCTGAACACAAAGCCCGCATTATGCGGGCTTTTTGTTGGCTGTTTCCGGTGTGTCCACGTGATCTGCGTATTCCATTCTTTCAGCTGGTTACAGTCTGACCGGGGTGCGATAGATTAAAGAGTTTGGCGGCAGAGTGTTTGCTGGCTGACGGATCGCCATTTTCAGCAGGAAGGGATTATGAAAATACTACTGGTCGATGATCATCAGATGTTTCTGGACGGGTTGAGGGGCATTCTTGCCGGGTCTGGCCTGGCGACGGAGATAGATGCCGTTAATAACGGTCAGGATGCGCTGAAGAAACTGCTGTCCGGAGCATTTGATATCGCGCTGATCGACTTGCGTCTGCCGATCATGGATGGTTTTACCCTTCTGGCTGAGCTGAATCAGCGCAACAATCTGACGCCGGTTATTATTGTGTCTGCTTCCCGCGATCCGGATGATATGCAAAAAGCAGTTGAGCTGGGGGCGATGAGTTTTATTCCTAAATCGTCTTCCGGGCAGCGGATCATTCAGACAATCAACGATGTTCTGGATGGTAAAGTCACATATTCCAATGATGGTTACCCTGCTGCCGATACGGCTTTTTTAAACGAAAGTGAAGAGTGGGCGGCGCAGCATAATATGACCCGCCGGCAGCTTGAAGTGCTGCGCCTGGTCAGAAAAGGGCTGTCGAACCAGGCAATTGCCGAACAGATGTGTCTGAGTGTGGCCACGGTCAAATCGCATATCAGCGCTATTTTCCACGCGCTGGGTGCACAGAGTCGTTCCGAATCGAGCAAAAAGGCCCATCAGCTTGGGCTGGATTAGGCGGGTCTCTGTGCGGCATCCATGGCGTGCCCAGAACAGCGCTACCGTGTCAGAGTATGAGAATGAAATTCTCGCCGAAAAAATCAGGGTAGTTCACCGTAATACACCCATGATTCTGGCGGGCAATTTACTCGGCAGCGCTCCTCTGCTGATTGTTTTCTGGCATGGCGATTACTCGACCCGCGTCATCCTCTGGTCTGCTTTGCTTTATATAATGCTGGCTATCCGGATGCTGCATTATCATTTTCCCGGTAGTGCGATTGTCACGCACCGGGAAACATTCCGTTATGGCATAGAGCAGGTACTGCTGATTTTCCTGACAGGTTGTATCTGGGGGATCGGCGGGGCGATATTATTTGATGCCGATAACATCAATAATATTGCTTATCTGATTCTCACGTTTATCAGCATGATTGCTGGCAGCATGGTATCGCTGTCTTCCCGCCCGGTTGCCTATATTTTATTTTCAGCCCCTCTTATGACGCCCATGGTTCTGAGTATGTTTATTCAGGATGAATATATGTATCGCTGGATGGGATTTGGGGCTGCAGTCTATTTATTTGCGACGTTTGGCTTCAGCCGGACGATACATCGGGTTATTGATAACTCCATCCGCCTTAAATACGAAAACCTGGATCTGATCGCAGACCTACAGCAACAAACCGACCGCGCTAACCGCGCCAGTGAAGAAAAATCGCGTTTTCTCGCATCTGCCAGTCACGACCTCCGTCAGCCTCTGCATGCGGTCAGCCTGTATGCCGAAATTCTTAATAAAAAAATTGTGGTCCGTGATCAGCGTGAAGATCTGGAAAATATCAGCCAGGGGCTGGAGTCTCTGAGTGAACTGCTGGAAGCACTGTTTGACGTATCGCGTCTGGATGCCGATAACAACGTTGCCATTAATAAACAGAGTTTCTGTATCGATGATTTGCTCGACAAGCTGGAGCGGCAGTTTGTTATCGACAGCACATTAAAAGGGCTTAGTTTCAGCGTCGATTACTGCAATTGTGTGGTTTACTCCGACCCGGTTCTGCTGGAACGGGTGCTGACTAACCTGCTGGTTAATGCCGTGAAATATACCTCGGAGGGTGGTATCCGGGTGTTATTTGAAGCAGCAGATCAACAGGTTAAATTGCGTATTATCGATACCGGTATTGGCATCTCGGAAGAAGATCTGGACTGTATTTTTCAGGAATTTTTTCAGGTACATAATCAGGAGCGTGACCGTAAGCGCGGTCTGGGGCTGGGGCTGGCTATTGTGCAGCGGATTCTCAAACTGCTGGGCCACGAAATACAGGTGAGTTCGGTATTGGGGCAGGGGACTGAGGTTGCCTTACTGCTGCCGCTTAGTCATGAGCCGCTACCGGTTAAACCGGCTCTCGCAGGCAGCCCGGAGGGATACAACGCTTTTGCCGGGCTGAATATCATGGTGGTTGATAATGAAGCCTCCATTGTTATGGCGATGGAGTCGCTGTTATCGGTCTGGGGAAGTCACTGCATCAGTTTTTCCTCAACCAGTGACGCGCTTGCTGCGATAGCAGACGGATTTGTTCCGGATTTTATGATCGTTGATTACCGTATGCCCGGCCGGTATGACGGCTGTTCTTTTGTGCATGAAGTCAGGCGGACGTTGGCGGATGTTCCGGCTCTGATTGTCACCGGCGATACCAGTGACGAAGTGGTCAGCAGCTTCCACCGTCAGCGGCTGGATTATCTGCACAAGCCCATCAAGCCGGCGCAGCTGAGAATGCTGGTGGCACGTATACTGCGCCGTCATGCAGAGGCACAGGGAAGCATTGCGCAGGATCGTATGCACTGATAATAAGGTCAGTGCTGCCTTGCAGCTGCAGAGATCTGAGCTAGGCTTTAGCCAGTTATCGTTCTGCAGGTTAATCGTTATGGTTGCTTTTTTTCTGGTCGGCATGGCGCTGGCCTGTGCTCTTTGTTACAGCGCTTACTTCCTGTTGCAGGCAAAGGTTCTGGATGAAACGCTCACGATGGATGACGGCAAGGGCTATTTTCTGGTAGCCTGCATCCTGATTGGTTTTGTCGTCAGCGTTACCTGCTTCTATGTCGGGCAAACGCTGGGTTACGACCAGCAGGAAGACACCTCGACCATGATGGCTCTGGCCATTCTGCTCGATATCATGGTCACCATGCTGACCCTGATTTACGGTCTGGTGAAGTTCCGCGAGCCGGAGCATTACTGATCAAATCATAGCCGGTACAGATACCTGAACCGCCGTTTGCTGACCGCAAACGGCGGTTTCTTTTACTGTGTCGGCGGGCGCCATCCCAGTGCCGGTGCGGGCTTAACCGCAGTGGCCGGTCGGATCATAATTCATACAGGATTATGACTTGCGGAAGAATCTTCCTTCCTATAGAATGCCGCCCTCTTTTCGAATCAACATGCCCTTAAAGGCGAGAAATTGATGAAAACATACAGCGCGAAACCCGAAACCGTAAAACGTGAGTGGTTTGTAGTTGATGCAGCTGAACAGACGCTGGGTCGCCTGGCCACTGAGGTTGCTCGCCGTCTGAGAGGCAAGCACAAGCCAGAATACACTCCACACGTTGATACCGGCGATTACATCGTTGTTATCAATGCAGACAAAGTTAAAGTTACCGGTAATAAAACCAGTGACAAGATGTACCATCATCACACTGGTTACCCAGGTGGTCTGAAGTCTATTTCTTTCGAGAAACTGATCGACCATAAGCCTGAAATGGTAATCGAACTGGCCGTTAAAGGTATGCTTCCAAAGAATCCTTTAGGTCGTGCCATGTACAAAAAAATGAAAGTTTATGCTGGTAGCGAGCATCCGCATACCGCTCAGCAGCCGCAAGAACTGAAACTGGGATAATATGATGGCAGTCTCTCAATACTATGGTACCGGTCGTCGTAAGACTTCCACAGCTCGTGTGTTCCTGCGTCCTGGTACAGGCAGCATCGTAGTTAACAAACGTCCTCTGGACGTTTACTTCGGTCGTGAAACCGCTCGCATGGTTGTTCGCCAGCCACTCGAACTGACTGAAAACCTGACCAAGTTTGACGTTATTGTTAACGTTAACGGCGGTGGTGGTAACGGTCAGGCCGGTGCTATCCGTCACGGTATTACCCGTGCACTGATGCAATACGACGAAACTCTGCGTCCTTCTCTGCGTGCAGCGGGTTATGTTACCCGTGACGCTCGTGAAGTTGAGCGTAAGAAAGTGGGTCTGCGTAAAGCACGTAAGAAGCCACAATTCTCCAAGCGTTAATTCGCTCGAAGGATACAAAAAGAAGCGTTCATTGGCCTATGTCAATGGACGCTTTTTTTATGCCCAAAACCCCATGTTCTGTGGGTTTTTCAGGTTGTTTCCACCTCCCAATTTCTTTACTATGTGCGCCGCTCTGTATGCTACGCTGGGTCTGTACAAAAAACATACAGCAGGCTCCTGACCTTGTAGCACAAAAGAATTTTTTTGATGGGAGAAGATGGTAATGAGTCAAGACGGCGTGAATAAGGGTCGGCGTACTCTGCTCGTAGGCGCTACAGCCGGCGTCGGTGCTGTCGGCGCTGGCTTTCTCGCAGTACCCTTCGTGAAATCTTGGTTGCCAAGTGAGAAGGCGAAAGCAGCAGGTGCTCCGGCAAAAGTCGATATCAGCAAAATTGAGCCAGGTGCGATGCTGACCGCCGCATGGCGTGGTAAGCCGGTGTATATTGCACGCCGCACTCAGGAAACTCTGGACAATCTTCCGGCGCTGAACGGCCGCCTCAAAGATCCTGAAAATTCCAATAAAGAACAACAGCCAGCCTATGCGGATAATATTAACCGTTCGCGTAAGCCGGAATTTATTGTACTGCTGGGTGTGTGTACTCACCTGGGTTGTGCACCGAAATACTTTGCTGAAGTTCAGCCGGAAGCATTCGATGCAAACTGGCAGGGTGGTTGGTTCTGCCCATGTCACGGTTCCCGTTTCGACCTGTCAGGTCGTGTATTTAACGGCTCACCGGCAGCCTCTAACCTGGTCGTTCCCCCATATTCCTTCGAGGGCGACAATGTTCTGGTAATCGGTGTCGATGAGGAGAACGCTTAATGAGTAAGCAGCAAAACACTCTGATGGGCTGGATTGATGACCGTCTGCCGGTTACCCAGACCTATGAAAAGCATATGTCCAAGTACTATGCACCGAAGAACTTCAACTTCTGGTATTTCTTCGGCGTACTGTCGATGATGATGCTGGCTAACCAGATTCTGACTGGTGTCTGGCTGACCATGAACTTTGTGCCAAGTGCCGAAGGCGCTTTTGCCTCTGTTGAATACATCATGCGTGATGTTGAGTGGGGCTGGCTGATCCGCTACCTGCATTCCACTGGTGCGACCTTCTTCTTTATTGCCGTTTATCTGCACATGATGCGTGCGATTCTGTACGGTTCATACCAGAAGCCACGTGAGCTGATCTGGATCTTCGGTATGCTGATTTATCTGGCTCTGATGGCGGAAGCTTTCATGGGTTACGTACTGCCATGGGGACAGATGTCTTACTGGGGTGCGCAGGTAATTATCTCTCTGTTCTCAGTTATTCCTTTCGGTATTGGTGATGCTCTGACTGAGTGGATCCGTGGTGACTTCCTGATTTCCGGTGCCACCCTGAACCGCTTCTTTGCTCTGCACGTTATTGCTGTGCCTCTGGTTATCGTTATGCTGGTGGTTCTGCACCTGCTGGCGCTGCACGAAGTGGGCTCTAACAACCCGGATGGCGTTGATATCAAAAAACTGAAAGACGAAAACGGCAAGCCGCTGGATGGTATTCCGTTCCACCCTTACTACACCGTTCATGACCTGGTGGGTATCGTCGTCTTCCTGATGATTTTCTGTACCGTACTGTTCTTCTTCCCTGAAGGTAACGGTTTCATGCTGGAGTACGCTAACTTTGAGCCAGCTAACGGCCTGAAGACTCCTGCACACATTGCTCCTGTATGGTACTTCGGTGCGTTCTACGCAATTCTGCGTGCAGTGCCGGATAAGCTGCTGGGCGTTATTGCTATGGCTGCTGCTATTGCTGTGCTGTTTGTTCTGCCATGGCTGGATCGCAGCCCGGTTAAGAGCTGGCGCTACAAAGGCTGGATCAGCAAAGTATTTATCGTTGTATTTGCTGCCGCCTTCGTTGAACTGACCTGGCTTGGTACTCAGCCAGCAAACGACCTGAATACTTTCCTGGCTCGTTTCTGCTCAGTTATTTACTTTGGCTTCTTCCTGCTGATGCCGTTCTACACCCGCATGGAAAAAACCAAACCAGTACCAGAGCGCGTAACCGGGGGCCACTGATAATGAAAAAAGTATTCGCGTTAATTGCCGCATTTATCCCAGCGTTTGCACTGGCTTCTGAGTCAGGTGTGCATCTGGATAAGCACCTTACAGATCTGACTGACACTGCATCTCTGCAGCGTGGTGCGCAGACCTTTGCTAACTACTGCATGGGCTGTCACTCTCTGGAGCATGCCCGTTTCAACCGTGTTGCCCGCGATCTGGGTATCCCGGAAGATCTGATGAAAGAAAATCTGATTTTTGCCGACAAGCAGTTCGGTGAACTGATGACCATCGGTATGCAGAAGGAAGACTCCAAGCGCTGGTTTGGTGCGACTCCTCCGGATCTGACTCTGGTTGCCCGCGTACGTCGCCCTGACTGGGTATATACCTACATGCGCAGCTTCTACGAAGATCCAAGCCGTCCATGGGGCGTGAACAACGTTGTATTTAAAGACGTTGGTATGCCGCATGTTCTGGCGGATCTGCAAGGCCGTCAGGTAAAAGGTACCGCACAGGTTGCTGTTGGTTTTGATACCCTGACTGGTCAGGAAATCACCGAAGAGCACGAAGGTGTTCTGTACCTGGCTGAAGAAGGCAAGCTGTCTGCTGAAGAGTACGACAAAGTTGTGTATGACCTGGTTAACTTCCTGGTTTACATGGCTGAGCCAATTGCCGTTGAGCGTGAGCGCATCGGCTGGTGGGTACTGTTATTCCTGGCAATCTTCTTTGTTCCTGTATATATGCTGAACAAAGAATACTGGCGCGACGTTAAGTAATACGTCCGGCAGTTAATTGCCTGCACAGCCCGTCCGCTTTTGCGGCCGGGCTATCTTTGTTTTTGGGTTTGCTAAGAGGTAAGGAAATTATGGGGGTTGTGGCTAAACGCTCTTCCATGACGTTCTATTCGGATGCGTCAGATCATTACAGTCACCGTGTACGTATCGTACTGGCTGAAAAAGGGGTGGCGGTAGAAATTCATGACGTCGATCCCGACAATAAGCCAGAAGATCTGGCATCACTGAACCCATACAACTCGCTGCCGACACTGGTGGATCGCGATCTGGTTCTGTACGAACCAAACGTGATGATGGAATACCTCGACGAGCGCTTCCCGCATCCGCCGCTGCTGCCGGTTTACCCGGTTGCCCGTGCGCAGAGCCGTCTGTGGATTAACCGCATCGAAAAAGACTGGGGCGGCCTGATCGACACCATCCTTAATGGTAAGGGTAAAGACGTTGAGGCTGCCCGTAAGCAGCTGACTGACAGCCTGATCGCAACCAGCCCGATCTTTGCAGAACTGCCATATTTTATGAGCGAAGAGTTCTCCATCGTTGATTGCTGTGTTGGCCCGATCCTGTGGCGTCTGCCTGTACTGGGGATCGAATTGCCGGAGAAATCCTGTAAGCCGATGCTGCAATATATGGAGCGTCTGTTCGAGCGTGAATCCTTTATCGCCAGCCTCTCTGAAGCTGAGCGGGAAATGCGCGACTGATGAGTAATACCATGACACCCAGCCGCCCGTATTTAATGCGGGCGCTGAATGAGTGGATTCTCGATAATCAGTGCACGCCTTACGTTCTGGTTGATGCTTTACTGCCCGATGTTCAGGTTCCGCAGGAATATGTGAATAACGGGCAGATTGTGCTGAACATCAGTCCCGGGGCAGTGCAGAACCTGCTGATTGATGAAAGCGGCCTGTCGTTTAATGCCCGCTTTGGTGGTGTGCCTATGGCAGTTTTCGTTCCTGTCATTGCCATACTGGCAATTTATGCACGCGAAAATGGCCAGGGTATGGTGTTCGGCTCTGAAGCCGGAGCACCGGACCCGGACGATCCGCAGCCACCGAAGAAAAAACCTGCAACGGATACTCCGTCAGGTGGCGCAAGACCTTCACTGAAAGTAGTGAAGTAGTTGTTTTCGTCAAAATAAAAGAACCGCCGTCAGGCGGTTTTTTTATGTCTGCCTGTTACCCATGCTCCTCCCGGGCTGTTACTCAATAAATGGCGCGTCTTTGACCACTTTTGAAAATTTATTGTGATAGCTATCGATAAATGAAGATCCTGCGCTTGAAGGCAGAAACTGGCTGAGCATAATGCCTGACCAATTGGTCAAGTATTAATGGTCGGATCGCTATGCGCCTCTGTATGTTAAATCTGTTACTCGTATGTTTGTACTCACTGACAACTGCTGCTCATGCACAAATTAAAGCGGCTTTCATTTATGTCGGACCAGCAAAAGAAGTGGGCTGGTCACACTCGCATGACGAAGGCCGTCAGTACCTGGAAAAAGTTTTCGGTGCGGATGTTAAAACCGAGTATGCAGAATTCGTACAGGAAGGGCGGGCTTCCGCCGAGGCGATCCGTAAACTGGCTGAAAATAACGATATTATTTTTACCACCTCACAGGGCTATATGGTCACCACAGCGCGTGTTGCGCGCGAATTTCCGGCGGTTAAATTTGATAACGCCACCGGACTGCGTCTGAGTGATAATCTCGGCAGTTATGCTGCACGTGCTTATGAACCTCGCTATTTATCCGGCATGATTGCCGGTGCCATGACCCGCAGTAACCGCATTGGTTTTGTTGCCGTCCATGCTATTCCGGAAGTTATCCGTGGTATTAATGCATTTACCCTTGGCGTGCGCCGGGTAAACCCTCAGGCGGTTGTTGAAGTAAAGTGGACCCGTCAGTGGTACGCGCCGGACAAAGCCTCTGAGCTGGCCCGTGAGCTGCTGAAAAGCGGTGCTGATGTGCTGACCCATCACACCGACTCGCCAGCGGTTGTTAAAGAAGCAGAAGCCGCTGGCGTGTTTGCCATCAGCTTCCATTCCAATATGTCGGAATTTGCCCCGACCAAACAAATCGCCTCGGTTGGTTATGATTGGGGAAAATACTACGCCACACAGATTCAGGCGTTAAAAGAAGGCAACTGGAGCAGCAAGCGATTGTGGCTGGGTATGAGTGAGGATATTGCCCAGCTGAATAATCTCAGCGATCAGATTCCGGCAGCAGTGCGCGATCAGGTGTCGCAGGTTGAAAAGGAAATAAAGAATAAAACCTTCAGCGTTTTCTCCGGCCCTGTTCTTAACAGTCGCGGTCGTCCACTGGTACGTGCTGGCGAATCTCTCTCCGATGATGAGCTGCTGCGTATGAACTGGTATGTGGAAGGTGTGGTTGGTGAGATGCCGTCGTTCTGAGGGCTGTGTATTACTATAAACTGTGCTAGAGCGATTTCCCTGATGTTTTTCAGCATCAGGGAATGTAAGCCGCCAACTCAGGCATCAAACGGGCTGTTCGGCTCCCACGGATGTGGACGCTCGAACGCGTCTTTCTGTTCAATCATTGCCTTAATATTTTCCAGATTCAGGCGGAATACCCGCTCCCCTTCGAACTGGCTGACCCAGAATACAAAATGTTCAAAAACAGAATATTTTGTATGGTCGTCGAGATCACCTTCAAAGGTCAGGCGGGTGGTGCCATTGCCCAGATCTTCATACAGCTGATAGGCGGTAAACTGAAAACGCTCGAATAATTCCCAGCTGGTGTTGGAGACATTATAGGTGCGCAGGGTACGGCGTTTGTATGGTTCTGCGGTCAGCGTGCGTTCATCCCAGAAAAATCCCTCTTCATTGTCGTTGCGGAAGCAGCGGCGCAGGGCGCCGATCTGGCCTTCGGCAACCGGTGAACTTTCCAGTGGGCGGATATGATCAAAGATTACCGACCAGCCTTTCGCGTGGCGGTTGTCAGAAAGAAAATCCCAGACTTCTTTGACGGGCGCATTAATAACAACGCTGTGTGAAGTAACAACGTGGCGCTGGGCCTGAGCAATAAGGATAACAACAGACAAAGTGACAACGGCCACCAGTCCGGCTAATAGTTTTTTCATAAGCGTTTCCGGATAAATAAGGAGGGTGAGTCGTGAGATGTCCGGCAGAAAGAGTGCCGGAAAATAATTCCGTCCGTGGTGCTTTTATTATGGTGTTATAAAACGCCCGCCGCGGTTATTGGCGGCGGGCGCTGAGGGGCTTACAGCTCTGACAGTTTTTTCTGCAGTACGTCCATAACCACCTGCGGGTTAACCCCTTTAGCGGCTTTACGCACCAGACCAATAAAAGGCCCGATGGCTTTGGCACGTTTATCTTCAGGAGTGGCCAGATAGCCTTCAACCAGTTTCGGGTTGGCAGCCAGAACCTCGGCCACAATGGCTTCGATTGCGCCGCTGTCGGATACCTGTTTCAGGCCCAGAGAATCGACCAGCTTGTCGACGCTTTCTGCGCTGCCATCACCTTTTCCTTCGACCAGAGCGTTAAAGACTTCTTTTGCACCACCGTTGTTCAGGGTGTTGTCTTTAATCAGCTGCAGAATGCGGCCCAGTTGTTCGGCGCTGACGGCCAGTTCGCCGATGCTGATTTCCAGACGGTTCAGTGTGGCAGACACATCGCCCTGCACCCAGTTGGCCGCCAACTTATAGTCGTTGGCGATTTTTGCCGCGGTTTCGAAATAGTGTGCCAGCTCGCGGTTGGCCGCCAGTACGGCCGCATCGATCGCGCTCAGGCCATGCGCGTGAGCAAAGCGGGCACGTTTTGCATCCGGCAGTTCCGGCAGGGTGGCGCGTACGGCTTCAACATAGTTGTCGTCGATAATTACCGGTAATAAATCCGGACAAGGGAAATAGCGGTAATCGTTGGCAACTTCTTTGGAGCGCATGGCGCGGGTTTCGTTTTTGTCGGCATCGTACAGGCGGGTTTCCTGAATGATTTTGCCGCCGTCTTCGAGAATATCCATCTGCCGTGCAATTTCTGCATCAATGGCACGTTCCACGTTGCGGAAAGAGTTTACGTTTTTAATTTCGGTACGGGTGCCAAATTCTTCCTGACCTTTCGGGCGCAGGGAAACGTTACAGTCGCAACGCATTGAACCCTGAGATAAGTCGCCGTCGCAAATACCCAGGTAAGTCACAATGCTGTGCATTTTACGGAAATAGGCTGCGGCTTCTTTGGCGTTGCGCATTTCCGGCTCGGATACGATTTCAATCAGCGGCGTGCCGGCACGGTTCAGGTCGATACCGGACATACCGTTAAAGCCTTCGTGCACCGATTTACCGGCGTCTTCTTCCAGGTGCGCACGGGTAACGTTAATACGCTTGCTGCTGCCGTCTTCCAGTTCGATATCGATATGGCCGATGCCAACAATCGGATGGTGCAGCTGGGTGGTCTGGTAGCCTTTGGGAGAATCCGGGTAGAAATAGTTTTTACGATCAAAAACCGATTTCAGGCCGATTTCTGCATCAATGGCGAGACCGAATTTCACTGCCATACGCAGTGCTTCTTCGTTAAACGCCGGCAGTACACCAGGCAGACCCAGATCGATGGCACAGGCCTGGGTATTGGCGTCGGCACCGTACGCGGTCGATGCGCCGGAGAAAATTTTCGATTTGGTGGCCAGCTGAGCGTGAATCTCAAGGCCGATTACAACTTCCCATTCCATGATTCGCTCCTCAGATGTCAGCCTGGTTTTTAAGGTCAGGTGTTTTCAGATGCCAGTCGGTGCTTTGCTGGAATTTATGCGCAGCATTCAGCAGACGGCCTTCGTCAAAATAATTACCAATCAGCTGTAAGCCGACGGGTAAGTTGTTTACCTGACCACAGGAAATCGACATGCCGGGCAGGCCTGCCAGATTCAGGGCGATGGTGAAAATATCTTCAAGGTACATGTCGACCGGATCGGCGGTTTTTTCGCCGCATTTAAACGCCGGTGTCGGAGTGGTTGGTCCCATGATGATATCGACTTCGTTAAAGGCATTCACAAAGTCATTTTTAATCAGGCGGCGTACCTGCTGCGCTTTTTTGTAGTAAGCATCGTAGAAACCGGCAGACAGGGCATAAGCACCGACCATAATGCGGCGTTTAACTTCGATACCGAAACCTTCACCACGCGAGCGTTTGTACAGGTCGTTAATATCCTGCGGATTTTCGCAACGGTAACCAAAACGTACACCATCCATGCGTGACAGGTTGGCGGAGCACTCGGCCGGCGCAATGATGTAATAAGCAGGAATGGCCAGATGGGTATTCGGCAGTGAAATTTCTTTCACTTTCGCGCCCATCTTTTCGTATTCGGCGATGGCGTTGCGCACCTGCTGCTGCATTTCGGCACTTAAATCGCTGCGGAAATATTCTTTCGGCAGGCCGATGGTCAAGCCTTCGATGCTGTTATTCAGTGTGGCGGTGTAATCCGGTACTTCACGGTCAACACAGGTGGAGTCTTTGGCATCAAAGCCGGCCATAACATTGAGCATCATGGCGGAGTCTTCGGCGGTACGGGTAATGGTACCGGCCTGATCGAGACTGGAGGCGTAAGCAATCATGCCCCAGCGTGATACGCGGCCATAGGTTGGCTTCAGACCGGTCAGGCCACAGAAGGCGGCAGGCTGGCGGATCGAACCACCGGTATCCGATGCCGTGGCACCCGGTACCAGTTGCGCGGCTACGGCGGCGGCTGAACCACCGGAAGAACCACCGGGAACACGGTCGGTATCCCATGGGTTTTTAACGGCGCCGAAAAAAGAGCTTTCGTTGGATGAGCCCATGGCAAATTCATCCATGTTCAGCTTACCCAGAGACACAGCACCGGCGTTGTTGAAGTTTTCAACAATGGTGGCGTCGTAAGGCGCAACGAAATTGCTCAGCATTTTTGAGCCGCAGGTGGTCAGAACACCGTTGGTACAGAAAATATCTTTATGTGCCATCGGCACGCCGGTCCAGGCATCGGCATTGCCGGCTGCGCGACGGGCATCGGCGGCTTTGGCCTGAGCCAGTGCCTGTTCTTCGCTCACGGTAATGAAACTGTTGTAGCGATTATCGGTCTGTTTGATGCGGGAAAGCAGGTTCTCAGTAATTTCGACACTGCTGTATTCACCGGCCGCCAGATCGCGGGAAATTTCTGCGATGGTTTTGTTATGCATAAGGAATCCTTGTCCCCGGGGCTGAGCCTCAGGTTTTGCTGTTACTCAACGACGCGTGGTACGAGGTAGTAGCCGTTTTCGGTCTGAGGAGCGATCTGCTGGAAATGATCGCGGTTATTCTCTTCGGTCACGACGTCAGCCCGCAGGCGCTGAACTGCATCCAGCGGGTGTGCCATTGGTTCGACAGATGAGGTGTCGACGGCGGATAACTGATCGACCAGGTCGAGAATGTTGCTCAGATTTTTCTGGTATTCCGCGATTTGTGCCTCGTCGATTTGCAGACGGGACAGATCGGCAATGTCACGAACCTGTTGCTGGTCCAGAGCCATGTGCTTACTCCAGTGTTGATGCCTGTTGGAAAGGTGCCGAGCGTAGCATAAATGCGCCTTGCCCTAAATCCCCACCATTGCTAGAGTTACCCACAATTTTGCCACCTGTGAACAGGAATCGATTGGATGTTTAAGAAGTTAAGAGGCCTGTTTTCCAGTGATCTGTCGATCGATCTGGGAACTGCAAACACTCTGATTTACATGCGTGATCAAGGCATTGTCCTCAATGAGCCATCAGTTGTAGCCATCCGTCTGCAGGGTCATCAGAAAAGCGTGGCAGCGGTAGGTACCGAAGCAAAACGTATGCTGGGTCGTACTCCGGGAAATATTCAGGCCATCCGGCCAATGAAAGACGGTGTAATTGCCGACTTTGAAGTGACTGAAAAAATGCTGCAGTACTTTATTAAAAAAGTGCACGAAAGCAGTTTTATGACTCCAAGCCCACGGGTTGTGGTCTGTGTGCCGTATCAGGCAACCAAGGTTGAACGCAAAGCGATCCGCGATTCTGTTCTGGGTGCCGGTGCACGTCGTGCTTATCTGATTCACGAACCAATGGCTGCAGCGATTGGTGCCGGCCTGCCGGTTGATGAAGCGCGTGGCTCCATGGTTGTGGATATCGGTGGTGGTACCACCGAAATCGCCATCATCTCCCTGAGTGGCGTAGTTTATGCGGAATCGGTAAAAGTGGGTGGTGACCGTTTTGATGAGGCCATCGTCGCTTATATTCGCCGCAACTACGGCAGCCTGATCGGTGAAGCGACCGCGGAGCGTATCAAGCAGGAAATCGGTACCGCCTATCCGGGTGGCGAAGTACGTGAAATCGACGTCCGTGGCCGTAACCTGGCCGAAGGTATTCCGCGCAGCTTTACCCTGAACTCCAATGAAATTCTCGAAGCGCTGCAGGAATCGCTGGCGGCTATCGTGCAGGCGGTTAAGGGTGCGCTGGAGCAATCTCCACCGGAGCTGGCGTCTGACGTTGCCGAGCGCGGTATGGTATTGACTGGTGGTGGCGCATTACTGCGTGACCTCGACAAGCTGCTGAGTGAAGAAACCGGCCTGCCGGTGATTGTTGCTGATGATCCTCTGACCTGTGTCGCCCGTGGCGGCGGTAAGTTCCTGGAAACGGCAACAGAGCAACAGCTGGAAATGCTGGTGCTGGATTAATCGCCGGAAATAAGTGCTGAAAAAGCGGAGCTTTGGCTCCGCTTTTTTTATGCTTAAAGCATTCCTTTATGCGGCGGAAGCGCTGAGTCGGGCCTGCCGGTGCTGGTTCCTGTTTGTGCTTGGCGGTATAGTTAGCCACTTCAATTTTTATTCGGGTACAGCGTTATTAAGTCGCAGTTTCAGGTGCCGACGTTTCAGCGGCAGCGGGTATTGGGGATTGTTGTTCTGGCACTGGCGCTGATGTGGCTGGACAGTCACGCTCCGTGGTTACAATCCGTGCGTTATATCACCGGCTATCTGCTGGCGCCTGCGCAACAGGTGGCTCTGGTTCCCTCCGCTATTGGTAACTGGTTTGGTGAATCCGCTGCCAGCCGTCAGGAATTAACCAACGAAAATAAACAGCTGACAGCGCGCAATCTGGTACTGGAGCTGCGTGCCCAGCGCCTGGCCGCGCTGGAAGCGGAAAATATTGAACTGCGCGAATTACTCAGTGCTTCTGAGCAGGTCGATGACCGCGTGCTGGTCACTGCAGTGGTCGCCGTTGATCCTGATCCTTTCAGTCAGCAGATTCTGATCAATAAAGGCGGCGAAGACGGCGTATTTATCGGCCAGCCTGTGCTGGATGCCTACGGCCTGCTTGGTCAGGTGATCGATGTAATGCCCTACAGTGCTCGTGTGCTGATGATTGCCGACTCCAACCATGCGATTCCGGTGCAGGTAAACCGCAATGGTGTGCGCGCAATTGCCGTTGGCACTGGCGCGCTGGATGAACTCGAACTGATTTATGTGCCCAATACCGCCGACATTATCAAGGGCGACCTGCTGGTCAGCTCCGGTCTGGGCGGGCGTTATCCGCGTGGTTATCCGGTAGCAACCGTGACCAAAGTAGAAAATATTCCCGGAAAATCCTTTGCCGCCGTTACGGCAGAACCCAGTGCTCATCTGGATCGCAGCCGGCATTTATTGCTGGTGTTCAGTCATGGCTCCGGTCAGGTACCACCGGGCGGCTTATGGCAGGGTAAAGAATGAATATCCGTGCACTGATTTTAGTGGCTACCGGTATGTTTCTGGTCTTTGTGCTTGAGCACCTGCCGATGCCCGATATTCTGTTGTGGCTGCAACCGGCTTGGGTGTTGCTATTGGTAACCCTGCTGGTGCTGCATGCGCCGCATATTTTTGGTTTATGGCTGGCCGTGCCGCTGGGGCTGATGCTGGATGTCGAGCACAATTCGTTGCTTGGTATGCACGTACTCACGCTGGCAGTGCATATTTTTGTGCTGCAGCTGCTGTACCGGCGTATGGCGATGTTTAATTTTCTGCAGCAGACCGCCGTGGTGTTCTTGCTGGTGGTGCTGCAGCAGTTACTGAGTTACTGGGCGGTAGCCCTGGTGAGTGAAAATATGGTGCCGGTATCGCTCTGGACTCCGGCCCTGACCTCGGCGCTGGTCTGGCCCTGGGTGTACGCCTTAACCCATATGGCGCTGGCGCGTCTGCATCTGTCATGACGGAGGCAAAAGGCCTGATTCTGGCGTCCGCTTCGCCACGGCGACGGGAATTACTGCAGCAGATTGGTGTGCAGTTTCGTGTGCAGGTGGCTGATATTGATGAAACACCGCAGGCGGGAGAGACACCGGCTGCTTATGTCGCCAGACTGGCACTGGGCAAGGCACAGAAGGTTGCTGCAGCTAACCCCGGTTGTGTGGTGCTGGGTTCAGACACCACCGTAGTGCTGGACGATGAGATTCTCGGCAAGCCAGAAAACGCTGACGATGCAGCACGAATGCTGACAGCCTTGTCCGGGCGCCGCCATCAGGTGATGACTGCGATTGCCCTGGTGCAGGATGATCAGCAGCGGGTGCAGACGGTTATCACCAATGTTCACTTTACGCCGTTAACTGCCGCGCAGATCACCGCCTATGTGGCGACCGGCGAGCCGGCCGATAAAGCCGGAGCTTATGGAATACAGGGACTGGGCGCAGTGCTGGTGGACGCCATTGAAGGCAGTTACAGCAATGTGGTTGGTCTGCCGCTGACGGAAACAGCGGCCATGCTGCAAGAATTTAATATTCCCATCTGGGACAAGGATTAAGCCTGTGAATGCAGAAATTCTGATGAACGTTACCCCGACGGAAACGCGGGTAGCGGTGGTCGAGAACGGCGTGGTGCAGGAAATTTTCCTCGAACGCACCAACCACCGCGGACTGGTCGGCAACATTTATAAAGGCAAAGTAGTGCGCGTGCTGCCCGGTATGCAGGCGGCCTTTGTCGATATCGGTCTGGAGCGGGCTGCTTTTATTCACGCAGCGGAAATCGGCACGGGTGATGGCAATGCGCCGATCAGTCAGCTGGTACACGAAGGCCAGGCGCTGGTAGTGCAGGTTACCAAAGACCCTATCGGCACCAAAGGTGCCCGTCTGACCACTCAGCTTGCTATTCCGTCACGCTATCTGGTGTACATGCCGGGAGCGGATCATGTCGGCATTTCACAGCGTATTGATGATGATGGCGAACGCGAGCGTCTGAAGCAGCTGGTGAATAACTGCATGGAAGCGGAAGGTCTGACCGGCGAAGCGGGGTTTATCCTGCGTACTGCGGCTGAAGGCGTGGGCGATGATGAAATTCTGTCCGATACCCGCTACCTGCGCCGTTTATGGCGCAAGCTGGAAGAGCGCATCAAAGACAATAAACCGCCGAGTCTGGTGTATGACGAGCTGCCGCTGTCGCTGCGTACCCTGCGCGATTATTCGCGGCCGGAAGTTACCAAGATTTTGATCGACTCGCGTGAAACCTTTCAGAAAATCGAGCAGTTTGTGCAGCAGTATGTGCCGGAAGTTGCCGACCGTATTGAGTACTATCCCGGCCCGCGTCCGCTGTTTGAACTGTACAGCGTCGAAGATGAAATCCAGCGCGCGCTGGAGCGCAAGGTGCCGCTGAAGTCCGGCGGCTATCTGGTGATCGATCAGACCGAAGCCATGACCACCATCGACGTGAATACCGGTGGCTTTGTCGGCCGCCGCAACCTCGAAGAAACCATTTTCAAAACCAACCTCGAAGCCGCCACCGCCATTGGCCGTCAACTGCGTCTGCGCAATCTCGGCGGTATTATCATCCTCGATTTTATCGATATGGTTGAAGCCGAGCATCAGCGTCAGGTGCTGCGCATGCTGGAAAAGGTACTGGAAAAGGATCACGCTAAAACCAAGATCAGTGGTGTATCTGAACTGGGACTGGTGGAGATGACGCGTAAGCGTACGCGTGAGAGTCTGGAGCAGATGCTGATGGAACCCTGCCGTTGTTGTGGTGGGCGCGGTTCGGTAAAAACCGCAGAAACCATCTGCTATGAAATTTTCCGTGAAATTCTGCGCGAAGAACGGGCTTACGGTGCCGGAACCTATTCCGTACTCGCTAGTCAGCAGGTAGTGGACCGGCTGCTGGATGAAGACAGCAACGGTCTGGCGGATCTGGAAGCCTTTATCGGCAAGGCCATTAAGTTACAGGTCGAGCCGTTATACACCCAGGATCATTACGACATCGTCCTGCAATAGGCATTGTTATGATTTGGTTGCGCGAGTTCTGGACACAAATCTGGATTACCCTGGTGGTCGCCGCGGTGACTCTGGCGCTGTATACCAGCCTGGGTCGCCAGCTGATTCCGCTGGTGGAAACCTACCGTGCCGATCTCGAACATGAACTGAGCCTGCAACTGGGCCAGCCGGTATCCATCGGTCAGCTGCAGGGCGACTGGAACATGCTGTCGCCTGTGGTGCGCATGCGCGATGTACAGGTGGGGCTGCTGGCCGACGGTATCCATGTGGCACGCATGGAGGCTGAGCTGGATGTCAGTGCCAGTGCTTTCTATCGTCTGCCGGTGTTCAAACGTATCGAAATTCAGGGCGTACGCGCCGACCTTTATCAGCGTGATCAGACACACTGGTCAATTGGCCGTGGCTGGTCGGTCGACCTGAGCGGAATCAAGCGTCAGCCTGCGGCTGCCGACAATGTGAAAATTGCCGCCTCTTCCAATCCTTTGTGGCTGAACTGGCTGGAGCTGCAGCAGGCCATTGTTCTTACCGACTGGAATATCACCAGCTTTGATCCACAGATGACCCGTGAAGACGTGCAGATTGACCGGCTGGTCTGGCGCAACCGCGGCGACAGTCATGAGCTGGACGGCAACCTGGCCTGGGGCCGTGAGCAACTGGCAAATATCAAACTGATGGCTTCGGTGGATGGCGATCTCTGGCCCTGGTACCGGCAGAACGGCGAAGTCTTTCTGCGCATTGATAACCAGGAATGGACGCGCTGGATTCCCGATCAGCTGCCCGGTGGTCTGAGCATTGAACGTTTTACCGCGGGCGCCGAGGCCTGGCTCAGTATCCGTGACGGCGATCTGAACGCGTTGTATGTCGATGCCGATATACCGGCCTTTACCCTGAATACCAGTGGCCAGCCGCTGGCGCTGAGCGGCGGCAGCCTGAAAATTGGTGGCGAACACAATGGCGATGATTGGCACCTGCGTGTATTACCGCAGTTTGATCAGCAACTGCCCCTCGACAGCCTCAGTCTCAGTGCCATCACATTGCCGCAGCAGAAAGGCTGGCAGATTGGGGTGCCGTTGCTGGATGTGGCAGCTGCCCGCCGTTTTATTCTTGACCATCAGTTATTGCCCGAGCCGTTCGACCAATATGTTGAAGGTACTGACGGCCGCGGAGAAGCGCGTAATCTGCGTATTTCGCTGTTACCCGGCGAGCATTGGCAAGTGGATGTGCGCAGCGATATTGTCAATGCCAGCAGCGCGGCCTATCACGGCATTCCGGCGTTCAGCGATGTAACCGGTACGCTGCATCTGCAACCACAGGGTGGTTTGTTACAGGTGAAAGGTGATGATCTGAGCGTTCATCTGGCCGATGTTTACAGCCAGCCCTGGACGCTGCAGCAGTTGTCTGCGCGTTTCTACTGGGCAATCAAACCCGATTTCTATCAGCTGCAGCTGCGTGGTCTGAAAGCCGCACTGCAGGAAAATGACTCGACGATGGCATGGCCTGTCAGTGGTGAGCTGGCGGTGAACCTGCCGCGCAGCCACAGCGCGACCGAGTCCAGCCTGAGTCTGCTGTTTGGTTTACCACAGGCACCGGCCAGTCTGCGTTCGCAACTGGTGCCCGACGTTCTTGATGAGGCCGTCCGTGACTGGCTCGGTCAGTCGATTGTGGCCGGAGACTTCCGCGATGCCGCTTTCTTGCTGCACGGTAACCTTGAGCACGAACATCCTGACAACAGCCTGACCACTCAGCTGTATCTGGAAGTGGAAGGTGCCGAACTGAAATATATGCCGGACTGGCCGGCGCTGAGCGCTGTTAAAGGGCGGCTGATGATGGACGCCCCGGCGCTGGATGTCTGGCTGGAACAGGGCAAAACCCTGGGTGGCGAGCTGGTGCCGCATTCCGGCCGGGTGCGTTTACGTCCGGGACGTGATGGCCACACCGAACTGTCGGTGGCCGGTCGTCTGCGCGGAGACAGTGGCGACGCATTACGTTATTTCACCGAAACGCCATTACAGGGCGTGGTGAACAATGCCTTTGATCACTGGCAGGCCAATGGTCCGATGACGGCCAATATGCTGCTGGAAATGCCGCTGGGCTCTGAGCACACCGAACCCGAGATCAAACTGGACGTGGAGCTGAGCGATAACCAGCTGCGTCTGGACGACCTCAATATTGATCTGGCAAACCTCAAAGGCCGGCTGCGTTACAACAGCCAGGTAGGTCTGCTGTCCGACTGGCTCGAAGGCGATGTTTTCGGCGGTCACTTTAATGCCGGTATCGAATCGGTCGGTCGCCCCGGTGGCTTCGATATGGTGCTGAGTGCCAATGGTGATGCCCGCTGGGATCGTTTTAAACAGTGGATGCCACTGTTTTTGCTGGATCCGGTCAGTGGCGCTCTGGACTACAACGCCCGTCTGACCGTTGGCGCCCAGGGTGTGGTGTTTAATTTCAATTCCGATCTGCAGGGCACGGCTATTGATCTGCCTTATCCGTTAGGTAAAACAGCCGATAGTGCTGCACGGCCGATGGAGTTGCGGGTCGAGCCCGGCACTGAAACCCGGATCAACCTCAACTACGATAACCTGTTGCGTGCCGCACTGGCGCTGGATGCTGATGGCCTGAACCGGGGGCAGGTGTACCTTGGCGGCTCGGAACCTTTCCTGCCGAGTGATAAAGGTGTGGTGGTTCGTGGCCAGCTGAGTGAATCCATTGTTGCCGCGGACTGGTGGGACACCTGGCAGCATCTGTCCGGCCTGCTGGCAGCAGAAAGCAAGGCGCAGAAAGCCGGTGCCACAGTCAAAGGTGAGGCAACTGCGCACAGTAATAATCCGCTGCGCAGTATTAATCTGACGCTGGGCGGCGTGGATGCCTGGGGAACGGCGATGGGGCCAACCCATATCATTGCTGCCCAGCAGTGGGATGAATGGGATTTTGACGTCGACAGCACGCTGGTGAAGGGCAAAATCCGTATGCTGCCGGGCAATGAGCCGATTCAGCTGGCGCTGGACTATATTCATTTGCCGCAAAGTGAAGAGGAGCCGGGAAACCTGGCGACGCTGGATGGCAGCCAGGATGAGGTGACGGTGGTTGCTGACAAGCCTGATCCGCTGGCAGCGCTCAATCCGGCGGATTTCCCGCCGATGGATATGGATCTTGCAGAGCTTTATGTCGGCAGCCGTAACTTTGGTCGCTGGAAACTCAGCAGCCGGCCACAGGCTGATGGTATGCAGATCACTCTGCACGACAGTGATATGAAAGGTATGGCCTTTACCGGGGATGTGTACTGGCTGAAGCAGGGTGACGAGCATCAGACCCGCCTCGATACGCTGCAGATCAGCAGTAACGACATTGGCCGGGTGCAGCGCGCTTTCCGTCAGGAAGCCGCGATTGAAGGTAAGGATATGCGCTCGACCCTGCAGCTGAACTGGCAGGGCTCGCCACTGGCTTACAACAACAAAACTCTCAATGGTCTGGCCAGTTTCCGTGTGAAAGACGGCAATATGGCTGCCGAAGGTGCCGGAGCGTTAAAAGCCTTTGGTGCGCTGAACTTTAATTCGGTCGCCCGCCGCCTGAAGCTCGACTTCTCCGATCTGTATCAGTCCGGGGTGGCCTTCGACACACTGAAAGGCAAAGCGCGGATTGAAAATGGCCTGCTGACCCTGACCGAGCCGCTGAGCATGGACGGCCCGGGTGGTAAATTCCTGACCTCAGGCAGCACCGATCTGAAGACCCAGACGCTGGATATGAAGCTGGCGGTGACCTTCCCGGTATCCAGTACGCTGCCGATGGTGGCGCTGCTGGCCGGTCTGGCACCGCCGGTAGCGGCCTCGATTTATGTTACCGAGAAGCTGATTGGTGACGAGCTGGCACGCTTCACCAGTGCCAGTTACGACCTGAAAGGCACCTGGGAAAAACCGGATCTGAAGATCAATCAGGCCTTTGACGATAAGGTCGACGGTAAGAAGAGCCGCAGCCTGCTGGAACGCTTCAAGAGTATTTTCTATATCTTCGGCGGAGGCGATGACGACTGATGGCTAACGTCGCGGTGATTCAGTTCAGCAGCCAGCCCCAGATTGAACACAATCTGGCACAGGCCTATGACTTGCTGCAGCAGGCAGCGGCACAGGGTGCAGTGCTGGCGTTGCTGCCGGAAATGTTCCTCACACTGGATGGTAAGCAGTACAACACCATTGCCGCTGATCCGCAGTATGTGCAGCGTCTGGCCGGCTGGGCGCAGGAGCTGAAACTCTGGCTGGTGGCCGGTGCCGTGCCGATGCCATGCCCGGACGGAGATCCGCGGGTGCGTTCGGCCTGTCTGGTGTTTAACAGCGAAGGCGAACAGGTTGCCCGCTACGACAAGATTCATCTGTTTGATGTCGATGTTGGAGATGCTCACGGCAGTTACCGTGAATCAGAACGCTTTGCACCCGGGGATGAGGTGGTGCTGGTGGATACACCGGCCGGTCGTCTGGGGCTGGTGATCTGTTACGACCTGCGCTTTCCGGGGGTGTTTCAGCGTCTGCGCGAGCAGGGCGCGGAGCTGATTTCTGTGCCCGCGGCCTTTACCTACACCACCGGTGCAGCGCACTGGCAAACACTGCTGCGTGCCCGCGCGATTGAAACCCAGTGCTATGTGCTGGCCGCGAACCAGTGCGGCTGGCATGACGATAAACGCCGTACCTATGGTCATTCACAGATTATTGATGCCTGGGGAAGCGTGCTGACAGAGCTGGAAGAAGAGGCCGGAGTGGCGCTGGCGAAGATTGATCTGCCGCAGCTGTCGGAGGTACGCAAAAAAATGCCGGTGACAGAGCACCGGCGTTTCTGAACGGATGGCAGCTAGTCGGCCATCTGCTCCTTGATAAACTGAAACAGTTTTTTGTACGAACTGCCGGGCTTCGGTGGTTCGCTGCTCATTTCTTTCTGGGCGTTACGCACCAGATTGCGCAGTTGCTGGCGGTCCACCGCCGGAAACTCTTCGATAAAAGCATTCAGCCCGTTGCTGTCGCTGACCAGGCGGGTACGCCACAACTCCTGCTGGCGGATGCGGCGGCCGTAGGCTTCGCTGGACGGATCAAACAGGTCGAGCTTTGCCTGAATCGCATCCCGGTCTTCATCACCAACCAGACGGCCAATGTACTGCATATGGCGGCGCTTGGCTTCGTGTTGCTTCAGTCTGGCGTTTTCCACCAGAGCGTTGTACAGGGTTTCGCTGATCGGCAGCTCTTTCCACTTGGTGGCATTCAGCTCAGTCAGACGTTTGCCCAGTTCTTGCCAGCGCTCTGCTTCGCGCTTCATTTCGGACTTACTGACGTATTCGATCTCGTCGTCCGGGTAATCAGATTCGTTCATCAGGGGTACTTTAATGCAGGTTACAGATAGAACAGGGTAGCTAACCCCAGGAAAGATAGAAAGCCGATCACGTCGGTGACGGTGGTCAGCACCACGCTGCCAGCCAGGGCGGGATCGATGCCACGGGCCTTGAGCAGCAGTGGCAGACTGGCGCCGGCCATGGCAGCGACCATCAGATTGATGATAATGGCCGCGCCGATAATCAGGGCGATCGCCGGGTCACGGAACCAGGCGTATGTAATTAAGGCGATAACCACAGCCCAGAGCACGCCATTAATGGCGGCGACCATAATTTCGCGGTTAAACAGCCAGCGGAAGTTACTGCCGCTGAGATGGCCAAGTGCCTGGCCACGGATAACCAGAGTCAGCACCTGACTGCCGGCGATACCGCCCATGCTGGCGACAATCGGCATTAAAACAGCAAGAGCCACAACCTGCTCGATGGTTTTATCAAACAGGCCGATGACCGCAGAGGCGGCCAGTGCGGTGAGCAGATTAATGCCCAGCCAGACGGCGCGGCGACGGCTGGTTTTCAGCGTCGGGGCGAAGGTATCTTCTTCGTCATCCAGACCGGCCATACTCATCAGCGAGTGGTCCGCGGTTTCGCGGATAACGTCAACCACGTCATCGATGGTGATACGGCCAAGCAGCATACCGGCGGCATCAACCACCGGTGCCGATACCAGATCGTGGCGTTCGAACAGTTTGGCAACTTCGCTCTCGTGCTGGGTTGCCTGAATAACCCGCGCGTCGGTGCTCATCACCTCACGTACGGTTTGTTGCGGGTCGCTGACCAGCAGTTTGCTGATCGCCAGCGTGCCGATAAATTCGTTCTGGCGGTTAACCACCAACAGGTTATCGGTCATGGCGGGCAGGGATTTGTGGCGGCGCAGGTAGCGCAGTACAACTTCAAGAGTGATATCCGGACGGATGGTCACGGTATCGGTGTTCATCAGACCACCGGCGCTGTCTTCCGGATAGCCCAGAACGGCCTCAAGACGGGCACGGTCCTGGTGGTCCATCGACTCCAGAACTTCCTGAGTTACACGCTCAGGCAGCTGCTGCAGCATGTCGGCCACGTCATCGGTGTCGAGGTCGGCGGTCAGGTCGACAACTTCTTCGGCACTCATGTCGCTCAGGAAGTGGCTTTGCAGCTCCTCGCTGAGGTTCTGCATGACCTCGCCTTCGAGTTCCTTATCGACCAGTTCCCACAGCAGCTTACGGGCTTTAGGCGGAGAGGATTCGATCAGGTGGGCGATATCAACCGGTGCCAGACCCGAATTCAGGATGCGACGCACCTGCGCCAGCGCACCACTTTCCAGCGCGGCGGTCAGGCTGTGTAACTTGGCTTTAGCCTTTTCGGTCTGCTGTGCCATGCGTCGGTTCGGTCCAGGGGATGGTTGAATGCTCAGATTCTAGCCTGATTAGGCCTCTGATACCACGAAACTACTCGCA
Source organism: Thalassolituus alkanivorans (assembly GCF_020447205.1). Classification (GTDB taxonomy): domain Bacteria; phylum Pseudomonadota; class Gammaproteobacteria; order Pseudomonadales; family Oceanobacteraceae; genus Venatoribacter; species Venatoribacter alkanivorans. The sequence goes on along the minus strand of NZ_JAJAEL010000035.1, from coordinate 485,468 downwards.
GAATTGCGCGTAGAAGATTGTTTTGCCGGGCTATTCTTCTTCGTCAAAACGCCGGTTAATAAGATCAATCAGGGCTGCCAGTGCGTGTTCAGCATCCTGGCCTTCAGCATGGATATGTATGTTGGTGCCTTTGCTGGCGGCCAGCATCATCACTGCCATAATGCTCTTACCGTCGACCATGCGGTCGGGGTAACCGACTTTGATCTGGCAGGAATAAGCAGCGGCTGTGGAAACCAGCTTGGCGGCTGCGCGGGCGTGCAGGCCCAGCTTATTGATGATGGTGATTTCGGTGCTGGTCATCCGTATCAGTCCTGATTAATGTCGGCACTGCCCAGCTCGCGGTGGCGGACCTGAACATTGCTGTAATGATGACAGAATTCTGCCTTAAGTTGCTCTGCCAGGTAAACGGAGCGGTGCTGCCCGCCGGTGCAGCCGATGGCAATGGTCATATAGCTGCGGTTGGCATCGACAAAGGCAGGCAGCCAGCGCTGAATAAACCCGCTGATGTCCTGCTGCATTTGTCCGACCTGAGGCTCCCGGGCGAGGAAATCAATGATTGCCGGGTCGCGCCCGGTAAAGGCGCGCAGTGCCGGGTCCCAGTAAGGGTTGGGCAGGTTGCGTACATCGAATACATAATCGGCATCGATCGGGATGCCATGCTTGAAGCCGAAAGATTCAAACAGGATGGCGATGTCGGTGCTGGTTTTATCCGCCACCCGCAATTTAATCAGGCTGCGCAGCTCATGCACCGACATGCTGGTGGTATCCAGCGTCAGATCGGCAAGATTAGCGATGGGTTCCAGCAGCAGGCGCTCTTTATCGATGGCTTCGGCCAGAGATGTGCTCTTGCTGGTTAGTGGGTGCTTTCGCCGGGTGGAGCTGAAGCGCTGCAGCAACACTTCTTCGCTGGCGTCGAGATAGACGACATCCAGCTGGTATTCTTCGCTGGGCAGCTGGTGCAGTACATCGTGGATATTGTCGAAGGCATGGGGCAGATTGCGGGCGTCAACACTGACGGCGACTTTGGCCAGTTTTTCTTCGCTTTCGGTCTGGCGGGCCAGCGCTGGCAACAAAGCAACCGGCAGGTTATCAATGCAGTAGAAGCCCAGATCTTCCAGTACGTGCAGAGCACTGGATTTTCCTGAGCCGGACCGGCCGCTGATCACCACTAAACGCATTGCTGTGCTCCTCCATTGCCCGTTGGGCTGATGTCAGCCCGGTTGTCCGCTCAGCGCCCGCTGATAAAACCGTTGCGCATCCGGCGCTTTGCGCAGTGCCTCGCGGTAGGCCGGCTCGCTGAAGTTGCGTGCCAGCATCGCCAGAACCTGCAGGTGCTGTTCAGTAGCTTCTTCGGGAACCAGCAGAGCAAACACCAGATCGACCGGCTTGCGGTCAATGGCGTCGTAATCCACCGGCTCCACCAGACGCAGCAGTACGCCCATCGCCTGGTCGCACTGCTTCAGCCGGCAGTGGGGAATGGCAATACCTTCGCCAATCCCGGTGCTGCCGAGGCGTTCACGGCTGAGTAATCGCTCGTAAATATCGTCGGCAGAGCTGTCGCTGAGTTGTTCTGCGATAAAACCTGCCAGGTACTCCAGTAATTTCTTTTTACTGGAAACCGGAGCATCTATCAGACTGCGTTCCGGTGTGAGGATATCCTCGATGCGAATGTCCATTAATCAGCCTTGTCCGTGTTGCCGCGCCACCAGTTTTTCTTTGTGTTTCAGTACCTGACGGTCGAGCTTGTCGGTCATCTGATCGATTGCGGCATACATATCATCGTGCTCAGCGCTGGCGTGCAGGTCGGCACCGCTGACGTGGATGGTGGCTTCAGCAATCATGCGCTCTTTAATAACGGTCAGGGTTACCTGGCCGTTGGTGATGTTGTCAAAGTGGCGTCCCAGCTTGGACATTTTTTCGTCTACGTACGCTTGCAGAGATTCGGTAACGTCAACGTGGTGACCGCTGATATTAATCTTCATGTCCAGACTCCTTGTTGCTGGCTTGTTGTTTTTTAAATCAATTGTTTACGTTCGTTCGAAGGCGGAATCATCATAGCCTCACGGTATTTGGCTACCGTGCGCCGTGCCACCTGAATGCCTTTTTCACCCAACACTGCGGCGATTTTGTTGTCGCTCAGCGGTTTGCGGGCATTTTCTTCAGCAATCAGTTTTTTAATCATGGCACGGATTGCGGTGGAGGAACATTCGCCGCCGCCATCGGTACTGACATGGCTGGAGAAAAAGTACTTCAGCTCGAAAATTCCGCGTGGCGTGTGCATGTATTTCTGGGTGGTTACCCGGGAAATGGTGGATTCATGCATACCAACGGCTTCGGCAATATCGTGCAGCACCAGCGGCTTCATTGCTTCTTCGCCCTGTTCGAAAAACTCGATCTGATACTCGACGATTTTGGTGGCTACTTTCAGCAGGGTTTCGTTGCGGCTTTGCAGACTTTTGATAAACCAGCGCGCTTCCTGCAGGTGGTCGCGCAAGAAGGCGTTGTCGGTGCTGTTATCGGAACGGCGTACCAGTGAGGCGTAATCGGCGTTAACGCGCAGCTTGGGGGCAATATCTGGATTCAGCTCAACCCGCCATTCGTCGCGGATATTGCGTACCAGTACGTCGGGCACCACGTATTCGGCCTGCTCGGCACTGATGCCGGCACCTGGCTTGGGATTCAGTTCTTTAATCAGCCGCAGCACGGCTTTAAGGTCTTCTTCGCGCAGCTTGGTTTTACGCATCAGCGTTGGGTAATCTTTGCTGCCCAGCAGCTCGATATAATCGCGGATGACCATTTTGGCTTCGTTCAGCCATGGGGTCTCAGCCGGCAGTTGCTGCAGTTGCAGCAGCAGGCATTCACGCAGATCGCGGGCAAAAGCACCGGCCGGATCAAACTGCTGCAGGCGGTGCAGCACGGCCATGACTTCGTCTTCTTCGACGTCCAGAGCCGGGTCCATGCTTTCCAGAATATCTTCGACGGTGGTGTGCAGATAGCCGTCGTCATCCACACCATCGATCAGCATCAGGGCGATCTCGCGGTCGGTATCTGACATAGGAGTCAGATTGAGTTGCCACAGCAGATGATCCTGCAGATCTTCGGTGCTGGCGTGGCGCGAGTCGTAATCGAAATCGTCGTCGATGGCGTTACTGCTGCTGCCGGAGGCAACGCTGGCGGTGGTCTGGTAGGTGTCTTCCCACTGGCTGTCGACCGGCAGGTCGTCGGGGAGTTGTTCCTGTGACCACTGTTCATCCAGCTCGGGTGTGTCGTTGTGGCTGTCGTCCTGACTGCTGACTTCGTGGCTGCTGCTGGTGTCGTGATCGCTGTTGCGGGACAGATCGGGCAGGTCATCGTGCTCGTGTTCTTCTACTTCGAGCATCGGGTTGGAATCGAGGGCTTCCTGAATCTCCTGCTGCAGATCAAGGGTAGACAGCTGAAGCAGGCGGATGGCTTGTTGCAACTGAGGGGTCATGGTCAGGTGCTGACCCATCTTTAACTGAAGAGACGCTTTCATAAAAGTTCAGTAATCACTCAGTATCGGCATAGTCTGTGCATTATACGCCAAGCGGTAAACCTTGGAATCTTTTGTGCATCTTCCTTTGCTTTGGATCATCAGCCACTTCCCTGCAGCAGGGCTTGCCATCACAGGCGGAAATCCTCACCCAGGTACACTTTGCGTACCTGCTCGCTGGCCAATACCTGTTCAGCGGTGCCTTCGGCGATGATATGGCCACCCCCGACAATATAGGCTTTCTCACAGATAGCCAGAGTTTCCCTTACGTTGTGGTCGGTAATGAGTACGCCGATGCCACGTGCCTTGAGTTGTCGGATGATGTCCATGATGTCAGCTACAGAAATCGGGTCAACCCCGGCGAACGGCTCATCAAGCAGAATAAAGGACGGCTCAGCCGCCAGCGCGCGGGCAATCTCGACCCGGCGCCGTTCACCACCGGATAAGGCCATGCCCAGACTGCTGCGGATATGCTGAATATGAAACTCATTCAGCAGCTCTTCCAGTTTTTCCAGACGCTGTGCACGGTTGAGGTCTTTGCGGGTTTCGAGAATGGCGAGAATATTATCGGCCACACTTAATTTGCGGAAAATGGAAGCTTCCTGTGGCAGATAGCCAATGCCTTTCTGCGCCCGGCCGTGCATCGGCAGATGACTGATGTCTTCGTCGTCAATTTTGATGCGGCCTTTATCGGCCTGCACCAGATTCACAATCATGTAGAAACAGGTGGTCTTACCGGCCCCGTTGGGTCCCAGCAGGCCAACGATCTGACCGCTTTGCACAGACATGGATACATCTTTTACCACTTCCCGGCCGTTATAGCTTTTCGCCAGGTTTTCGGCTTTCAGGGTCTTCATGGCTGTTCCTGTACTGGCTTGCTGTTATCGGTGGCAGATTCTGCCGGAGCCTGTGGCTGAATCACGACTTTGATTCGTTGTTTTTCGCCATTACCACCAGTCTGGCCGGAGGTACTGGTGCCGCCGCTGGCGCTGACGGTTTCTTTGGTCATGTCATAGAGGATGCGCTCACCACTGAACAGGTTGCCGTCCTGCTGCAGTTGAGCATTGCCCTGAATGTTGACTTCACGTTGCCGGGCAAAGTAATCAATGCGCTGGCCGTGTGCTTTGGTCAGGGGTTTTCCCGGATTGATCTGTTGCTGATAGCGTGCCGGTTTTTTCGCTGTCCCTTCGGCAACGGCTTTTTCTAGTGTGTTATCGGTGCGGATAATCAGCAGGCGCTCCGATTCGATGCGCAGGGTTCCCTGGGTCAGAATCACGTTGCCTTCATAAATAACAACGCCAGCCTTGCGGTCGAGCTCAGCGTGGTCAGAGAGAATGACCATTTCCTGCTGCCAGTCGTCGGGCAAGGCATAAACAGAGGCTGCGCTGCACAGGACAAACAGGCCGGCCAGAAAACGATGATTATTGCGGAACATAGCGGCTATCCACCTGTGATTTGAATTCCATGCGCTGACGCGCGATATCCAGTGTCATACCGGTTGCATTGATATGGGTTTGCGGGCTTGTAATGGTTACCGGCTGATCAGTCTCGGCCAGTTGCTGGCGGCTGTGGTAGGTCAGGATGCTGGTTTCGATCAGAATATCGTCCGCAGCGTCGGCCGGATCGAGCGGCCGGATTTCGACCTGACCTATAAGGCGCAGCGACTGCTCGTTATCCTGTAGTGTTCCTTCGCGGGCATTGACCTGCCAGGTCTGGCCGTCATCATCGTCTGACATCAGCAGCGGCCCGGTAAAAAGGGTGCTTTTCGTCTGCGGATAATGGGTTGAGCGTGCTGCAACAAAGGTTTGCTGTAATTCGCCATTACTGTCGTACTGGCGGTTGTACAGGCCTTCGCCATAGTAATCCGGTTCATGATTCTGCTGCTCACTCAGGGGGGGCGTCTGCTCCTGGGTGTAGCGATCCACTGCCAGCAGAGCCAGACCAAAGATCAGGGTCAGCAGTAACAGCAGATAACGCTTGCGCATCAGATTACGCCCGCGCGCAGCAGATCGTGCATATTGATGACGCCAACCGTGTCGTCGCCATTTTTAACGACCAGGGCGTTGATTTTGTTGTCTTCCATCAGCTTCAGCGCTTCAGCAGCGAGGGTACCTGGCGTGGTGGTTTTGCCACCGACGGTCATCACATCGGCCATGGTGGCGGTATGGATATCAACGCCGTGATCGATGGCACGACGCAGGTCACCGTCGGTGAAAATACCGGTCAGCTTGCCGTTATCCTGCACGGTGGTCATGCCCAGACCTTTGGAGGTTACAACCAGCAGGGCTTCAGACAGCGTGGCGGAAGGGGAAACCACCGGAATCTGATCGCCACTGTGCATGATGTCTTCCACTTTTAACAGCAGGCGACGGCCGAGTGAGCCGCCCGGATGAGAGAAGGCAAAATCTTCGGCGGTAAAACCACGGGCTTCCAGTAAGGCAACGGCCAGCGCATCACCCATTACCAGCGCGCAGGTGGTGGAAGAGGTTGGTGCCAGATTCAGCGGACAGGCTTCCTGATTCACGCCGGTATTTAAGTGGGCGTTAGCGGCACGGCCGAGGGTGGATTCCGGATTACCGGTCATGCTGATCAGCGCAGTGCCGAGGCGTTTAAGCAGGGGGAGCAGGCTGGTAACTTCACCGGTTTCACCGGAGTTGGACAGAGCGATAACCACATCCGATGGCTGAATCATGCCCATGTCGCCATGGCTGGCTTCACCTGGGTGCACAAAAAAAGCCGGGGTGCCGGTGCTGGCCAGGGTTGCAGCCATTTTATTGCCGATATGGCCGGATTTACCCATGCCGGTAACAACAACACGTCCTTTGCAGTTCAGAACCAGCTGACAGGCGGTGGCGAAATCGTCGGTAAGACGACCTTCCAGCTGTGCAATGGCCTCCTGTTCCAGTTTGATGGTACGGCGGGCGGATTGCAGAAAATCAAAATTCATATCAGTGGTCATGAGTCAGCCATATAAAACAGAGATACCAGATAGCCAGCGTAGCTGGTGGTCAGGAACAGACCGGCGAAACGTCCGAGAGTGCCCTTACGATAACTGATTAAAAACAGAACCAACAGGGCGAGGGTCAGCGCCATCATCACGGCATAGTCACGGTACAGCGCCAGCGGATCAACCACGGTTACTGCCAGCAGACCCGGGATTGGCATTACGGTCAGCAGGTTAAAAATGTTGGAGCCGATCACGTTACCGATGGCAATGTCATGGTGGCCTTTCAGGGCGCTGGCAACGGAGGCCGCCAGTTCCGGCAGGCTGGTGCCGATGGCGACAATGGTCAGGCCGATCACCAGATCACTGACACCATAGGCGCGGGCAATTTCGGTGGCGCCCCAGACCAGCAGTTTGGAACTGAACATCAGTGCGATCAGTCCGGCTACCAGCCAGAACACGGCAGTACGCATAGGGGTATTTTCGATTTCGGCGGCTTCGTCTTCATCGACAATGGCTTCGCCGGATTCGCTGGTATCAAGAAACATCAGGTACAACGCGACGGCCATAGAGCCAAATAAAATAATGGCGTCGGTCATATTCAGTTCGAGGTCGGCCAGTGTCAGGCCACCGATAATGCTGATCAGGATCAGCAGCGGCAGCTCTTTTTTCAGCAGTTTTTTCTGCAGCGGGATCGGGCTGATCAGTGCGGTGATACCCAGTACCAGGGCAATATTCGTGATGTTGGAGCCGAGTGCATTACCAATGGCCAGATTGCCGGCGCCGTCGAGGGAAGCAACGGCAGAGACGAACATCTCCGGCGCGGAAGTTCCCATAGCAACGATGGTCAGGCCGACCAGTAACGGAGACATGCCCAGGCGGCGGGCAGAAGCAGCGGCGCCAATAACAAACTTGTCAGCGCTCCATACCAAAACAATAAGACCAGCAATAACGGCAGCATAAGCTGTGAGCATGGGGCACCAGAGTTAATTATCAGCAGAAAATTCAGCGCGTCATTGTACCCAAGGTAATTCTGCACGCAATTGCAACTCAGCGTTTTATGAGGGGCTTATTACAATAGTTTACAGGCGTTGGTTCCGCCCGGACATTCCGCTATGCTAGCCCGACTATCCGTACCGAGTTAAAAGGACGACATTCATGTCCGTCAGTCAGCCCTACGTCTCTGTTCGTGGAATGAGCTTCAGCCGTGGTGACCGGCTGATTTATAACAATATGGATGTGGATTTTCCGCGTGGCAAAGTGACGGCCATTATGGGGCCAAGCGGAACCGGTAAAACCACACTGTTGCGTCTTATCGGCGGTCAGCTGTTACCGGACAGCGGCACTATTATGGTGGACGGACACAACGTACCGACTCTGCCGCGCAAAGAACTGTTTGATCTGCGCCGCAAAAAAATGGGCATGCTGTTTCAGACCGGTGCCCTGTTTACCGACCTTAATGTTTTCGACAACGTGGCCTTTCCGCTGCGTGTTCATACTGATTTACCTGAATCCATGATCCGCGACCTGGTGCTGATGAAGCTTGAAGCCGTTGGTCTGCGTGGTGCGCGTAATCTTTCTCCGGCAGAACTGTCCGGCGGCATGGCCAGACGCGTTGCTTTGGCACGCTCCATTGCCATGGACCCGGAAATTATTATGTACGATGAGCCTTTTACCGGTCTTGATCCGATTTCTATGGGCATGATCGTTAAACTGATCCGTGGTCTGAACGAAGCGCTGGGGCTGACCAGCCTGCTGGTGTCTCATGATGTCGAAGAGTCCTGCGCTATTGCTGATTACCTGTGTCTGTTGTCCGATGGTCGCGTGATTGGTTTTGGCACACCGGAAGAATTAATTAACGAAGGTAATGATGAAGTCCGCCAGTTTTTACGTGGTGAACCGGATGGTCCTGTGCCTTTCCATTACCCGGCGGACGATTACCGCAGCGATATTCTGGCGGGAGTGAATTAATGCTGGGCAAATTACTGGATCAATTACAGGCCGTTGGCCGCAGTGGTACCGCCGCCATAGAAGCCATTGGCCGTGGCACCTTATTGCTGAAAAATTCACTGTTCTGGGGTGGGCCGGGCAGTGCCGGATTTTATGATCTGCTGAAGCAGATTTATTCGGTTGGTGTGCGCTCCCTCATTATTATCGTCGTCGCCGGTTTTTTCGTCGGCATGGTGCTGGGCCTGCAGGGCTATAACATTCTGATCGACTTCGGCTCTGAGGCGGCGCTGGGAACCATGGTGTCGCTGACGCTGCTGCGTGAGCTTGGGCCGGTGGTCACTGCCTTGTTATTTGCCGGTCGCGCCGGTTCGGCATTAACCGCCGAAATTGGCCTGATGAAAGCCACCGAGCAGTTATCCGCCATGGAAATGATGGGTGTCGATCCGTTTAAACGGGTGATCACACCGCGTCTGTGGGCCGGCATTATTTCCATGCCGATTCTGGCGCTGTTGTTTTCTACCGTTGGCATCTGGGGCGGTGCCTTTGTGGCGGTGGATATGCTGGGCATCGACGATGGTGCCTACTGGGGCAACATGCAGGCGTCGGTCGAATTTTATGAAGACGTGGTCAAGGGCATTATCAAATCGGTGGCATTTGGTGTGGTGGTGACCTGGATCGCGGTGTATCAGGGTTATGATTCGGTGCCGACTTCGGAAGGTATCGGTAAAGCAACGACTCAGACGGTGGTGATTTCCTCACTGGCGGTGCTGGGACTGGATTTTGTTTTGACAGCCGTCATGCTGGGAGGCGTTTAATCATGCGCATGCGTTATATCGAAATTACCGTCGGAGCCTTTATGGTGATGGGTATTGTGGCTCTGGTGCTGATGGCGTTCCGCGTCAGTGGCCTGTCACTGCAGGATGCCGGTGACACTTACACCATCAAAGCGCGTTTCGAGAACCTGGGTGGTCTGACTGAGCGCGCCAAGGTATCAATGTCGGGTGTCACCATTGGCCGGGTGACCAAGGTGTATCTCGACCCTGAATGGTATTCCGCCGTGGTGGAAATGGAGATCAGCAAATCCATGAGCACTCTCACCAAAGACACTTCGGCGGCTATTCTGACTGCGGGTCTGTTGGGTGAAAAATACATCGGTCTGACGGTCGGTGCTGAAGATGAATATCTGCAGACCGGTGACTGGATCGAAGACACTCAATCGGCGCTGGTACTGGAAGAACTGATCGGACGCTTCCTGTTTAATAAGGCCGAAGAAGGTTAAACGATCTAGAGGTTAAAGGAGTTAGCCATGCGCTGGTTGCTGGTATTGCTGTCGTTAACGCTGGGCTCTGCCGGCCATGCTGCCGATTCCGGTGATCTGGCCGAGCAGGCTCATGAAGTGGTCAAGCGCACCACTGAAAAAGTGATGGCCTCGATCAATAAAAACCGCTCTATCTATGAAAGTGATAAGGCGCGTTTTTTTTGGGAACTGGAGGATGTGCTTGGCCCGATGGTCGACTTTCAGCGTCTGACCCGTCGCATCATGGGAAATTATTACCGCGAAGCGACACTGGAGCAGCGTAAGCGTTTTGCCAGTGCCTTTAAGCGCAGTCTGCTCAGTTCGTATGCCACCGGCCTGATTGAATTCGATGATTACGAGGTGCGTGTGCTGCCTCCCAAGACCGGCGTGGAAAATACGTTGCGTAATACGCTGGTTGATCTGGAAGTTGTGACGCCCAGTGGCAAAGTCTTTCCCATTACCCAGAGCATGTATTTTCACCATCGCGACCGTCGCTGGATGGCGCAGAACGTGATCGTCAATGGTATTAATGTGGGCAAACTGTTCGGCGAGCAGTTTGAGCAGATGGTGCAGGACAATGATAGTAATATCGGCGCCGCCATCGAAGACTGGATTGAAGCTCTGCAGGAGCAGGGCCGTAAGTTACGTAAAAAAGCCCCGGGTGCCTGACACCTGTTTCTGAGCGAGACTGAGGACCGACCATGAGCGTATCGCTGACCCGTATTGATGATAACCGTGCCGAGCTGGCTGGCAGTCTGCTGGCTACCACTGTGGTCAGCGTTCTGCCAGACGGGGAAAAGCTGATCCGTGCGGCAAAGGGGCAGTGGACGCTGAATATGGCCGCAGTCAATGAAGTATCCAGTGCCGGTGTTGCTTTACTGCTGGAGTGGCTGCGCTGTGCGACAGCGGCCGGCATCAATCTGCATATTGAGAATCTGCCCGAACACATGAAGCCTATTATCAGCATCAGCGATCTGGACTCGCTGTTTGAGCCCTTGCTGGCCTGAGTCCTGATACAGGTCCGCTGCCTGTGATCTGTTACCCGCTTTCATCTTTTCATTACATATTGCCGCCGCCATTTACTTCGCCCCGACACATAAATCCGCTATGATTGGGCGTTTTCCCCCAAGCTGAGTGGTGAAGCGGTATGTCCCCGGCGGAAATTCTGCAAATTCTGCAAACAGAATCCCCTGAAGTGAGCTGGCACGTTGATGGTGACGGCTACAAATATGAAGTTGAAGCAGTTGGTGATGTGTTTGATGGCCTGAATGCCGTTAAACGTCAGCAGTTTGTTTATCGTGTGCTTAATCCTTACATTGCGGATGGTCGTATTCATGCGGTCACCATTCGTACCTATACGCCTGCTGAAAAAGCCGAATAATAAGAACCCCTATGGATAAATTACGAATTGTGGGTGGAAAGCGTCTGGACGGTGATGTCCGTATCTCCGGCGCTAAAAACTCAGCGTTACCTATTCTTGCGGCCACCTTATTGGCCGAAGGTGTGATGCGGGTGGGTAACCTGCCGCACCTGCACGACATCACCACCATGCTGGAGCTGTTGGGCTGCATGGGCGTGGAAGTCGCTATTAATGAAGATATGTCGGTAGAAACCGACTGTGCCGGCGTGAAGAGCTGTGTTGCACCATACGACCTGGTGCGCACCATGCGTGCATCCATTCTGGTTCTGGGACCGCTGCTGGCGCGCTACGGCGAAGCGGAAGTGTCACTGCCTGGCGGTTGTGCCATCGGTTCCCGTCCGGTGGATCTGCACCTGCGCGGTATGGAAGCCATGGGCGCAGAAGTGGAAGTGCTGGATGGCTATATCAAAGCCCACGTTCCGGGCGGCCGTCTGCATGGCGCCAATATCTTCCTCGATACTGTGACCGTAACCGGTACGGAAAATATTATGATGGCGGCGGTTCTGGCTGACGGCACCGTTACCATCGAAAACGCTGCGCGTGAACCCGAGGTGGTTGACCTGGCGAACTGCCTGAACGCCATGGGCGCGAAAATCAGTGGCGCCGGTACCGACACTCTGGTGATTGAAGGCGTTGAGAAACTCTACGGCTGTTCATTCGATGTGTTGCCGGACCGGATCGAAACCGGTACTTATCTGGTTGCTGCCGCCGTGACCGGTGGCCGGGTACGCACCAAAGATACCGACCCGTTAATTATGGAAGCGGTACTGCACAAGCTCGAAGAAGCCGGTGCTGAAATCACCACCGGCCCGGACTGGATTGAGCTGAACATGCACGGCAAGCGGCCGAAAGCGGTGAATATCCGCACCGCGCCGCACCCGGCATTCCCAACCGATATGCAGGCCCAGTTTATGGTGCTGAATGCGGTGGCTGAAGGTACGGGTACCGTGATTGAAACCGTCTTTGAAAACCGCTTTATGCACGCCCAGGAACTGGTGCGTATGGGCGCGGATATTCATGTTGAAGGCAACACCGCCATTGTGACCGGCCGTGCAACCCTGCAGGGTGCTCCGGTGATGGCAACCGACCTGCGCGCATCCGCCTCGCTGGTGATTGCCGCACTGGTAGCCAGTGGCACGACCGATGTAAACCGCATCTATCACATTGACCGCGGTTACGAATGTATTGAAGAAAAATTCCAGCAACTGGGCGCCAATATCCGTCGCGTATCAGCCTGATACGCACGCCCTGCCGGATCGCTGACAGACAAGAGAGGATCAGCAACACGATGACTCAGCCGTTAACCATTGCCCTGTCGAAAGGGCGCATTCTGGATGACACTTTGCCCCTGCTGGCGGAAGCCGGTATCCATCCGGCAGAAGACATTCATAAGAGTCGCAAGCTGATTTTTGATACCAACCATGACCATATCAAGCTGGTGGTGATCCGTGCCACCGACGTACCCACCTACGTGGAATACGGCGCCGCCGATCTGGGTGTGGCCGGTAAAGATGTGCTGATGGAATACGACAGCAACAACCTGTGCGAGCCGCTGGATCTGAACATTGCCACCTGCCGTCTGATGACGGCGGCAATTAAAGATGCCGTGATGCCACAGGGCCGTCTGAAAGTGGCCACCAAGTTTGTGAATACCGCCAAACGTTACTTTGCCGAGCAGGGTCGCCAGGTGGACATCATCAAACTCTATGGTGGTATGGAGCTGGCACCGATCATGGGCCTGGCCGATATGATTGTGGATATCGTCGATACCGGAAATACCCTGAAGGCCAATGGTCTGGAAGCGCGCGACTTAATTGCCCCGATCAGCTCACGTTTAGTGGCAGGACGCGCGGCAATGAAAGTAAAGCATGCGCAGATTCAGCCCATCATTGATCAGATGGCGGCGGCAGTAGAACGCCAGCGCCAGGCTAAGGCTTAATTTTCCGGAGTAATACCATGACTATCGAAATCCGCCGTTTCAGTTCTGCTCAGCCGGACTATGCGCAGCAGATGGATACTCTGCTGGCATGGGAAGCTGTGTCTGATGCTCAGGTGCAGAAAACCGTATCTGACATCGTGTTTGATATCCGTACCCGCGGCGATGCGGCACTGATTGAATACACCAATAAATTCGACCGTATGAATGTGTCCTCGATGGCGCAGCTGGAACTGAATCAGGAGCAGCTGCAGAAAGCCCTCGACGAATTACCGGCCGAACGCCGCACCGCATTATTGCTGGCTGCTGAGCGTGTGCGTGCTTACCACGAAAAGCAAAAACAGGATTCCTGGGACTATACCGAAGCTGACGGTACTCTTTTAGGCCAGAAAGTAACGCCGATGGATCGCGTCGGTATTTACGTTCCCGGTGGTAAAGCGGCGTATCCGTCGTCTGTGCTGATGAATGCGATTCCGGCCCATGTTGCCGGTGTGCAGGAAATCATCATGGTGGTGCCAACCCCCGATGGCGAACTGAACCAGCTGGTACTGGCTGCTGCAGCCGCTGCTGGCGTCAGCCGCGTATTTACCGTCGGTGGTGCGCAGGCGGTTGCCGCGCTGGCGTACGGTACCGAAACCGTACCGGGTGTGGATAAAATCGTTGGCCCGGGCAACATCTATGTGGCCACCGCCAAGCGTATGGTGTTTGGCCAGGTTGGTATCGATATGATCGCCGGTCCGTCCGAAATTCTGGTGGTCTGCGATGGTAAGACCGATCCGGACTGGATTGCGATGGATCTGTTTTCTCAGGCGGAACACGATGAAGATGCGCAATCGATTCTGGTGTCGACCGATGCTGATTTCCTCGATGCCGTTAAAGCCTCCATCGACAAGCTGTTGCCAACCATGGAACGCGCCGACATTATCCGTACCTCGCTGACCGAACGTGGCGCCCTGATTCACGCGCAAAGTGATGCCGATGCGATTGCTATCATCAACCGCATTGCGCCGGAGCACCTGGAATTATCGGTAGAAGATCCGCAAGCCTGGCTGCCAACCATCCGTCATGCCGGTGCCATCTTTATGGGTCGTTACACCGCAGAAGCGCTGGGCGATTACTGTGCCGGGCCGAACCACGTATTGCCGACCTCCGGCACCGCGCGTTTCTCGTCGCCACTGGGCGTGTACGACTTCCAGAAGCGTTCATCGCTGATTATGTGCTCGGCCGATGGTGCCTCTGAACTGGGTAAAACCGCCTCTGTGCTGGCCCGTGGTGAATTCCTCACCGCTCACGCCCGCTCGGCTGAATACCGTATTAAGGACTGATATCAATGAGTCAGTTCTGGAGCCCGTTTGTAAAAGACCTGGTGCCTTATGTACCGGGTGAACAGCCGAAAATGACGCGGCTGGTAAAGCTCAATACCAACGAAAACCCGTACGGCCCGTCGCCTAAGGCGATTGCGGCGATGCAGGCGGAAGTGAATGACGATCTGCGTCTGTACCCGGACCCGAACGGTGACCGTCTTAAGCAGGCGGTTGCCGAATATTACGGCCTCAGCACGGCGCAGGTATTTGTTGGTAACGGTTCTGATGAAGTGCTGGCCCATGCTTTTCATGGTTTATTCCAGCACGGCAAGCCGCTGTTATTTCCGGATATTACCTACAGCTTTTATCCTGTGTACTGCGGTCTGTACGGCATTGAGCCAAAACAGATTCCGCTGGATGAAAACTTTCAGATTAATATTGCTGATTACACCCGTGAAAATGCGGGAGCCAATAAAGGGAAAATCGGCGGCATTATTTTCCCCAATCCGAATGCGCCCACAGGATGTCTGCTGCCATTAGCCGCGATTGAACAGCTGCTTAAGCAAAATACCGATACTGTGGTGCTGGTCGACGAAGCCTATATCGACTTCGGTGGTGAAACGGCTATTGCGCTGGTCAACCAGTATCCGAACCTGCTGGTCACACAAACGCTGTCCAAGTCACGTTCGCTGGCCGGTCTGCGTGTGGGTATTGCCGTTGGTCACCCGGATTTAATCGAAGCGTTAGAGCGTATTAAAAACAGCTTTAACTCCTATCCGCTCGATCGCGTGGCGATTGCCGGTGCGGCGGCGGCCTTCGATGACCGTGCGTATTTTGACGATACCTGTCAGCGTGTGATCGACAGCCGCGATACCGTTGTTGCGGGTCTTGAGCAGCTGGGTTTTGACGTACTGCCATCAGCCGCGAACTTTGTCTTTGCCCGTCATCCGCAAAAAGATGCCGGAGAACTGGCCGCGGCGCTGCGTGAACAGGGCATTATCGTGCGTCATTTTAAAACGCCACGTATTGCCCAGTTCCTGCGTATTACCATCGGCACGGATGAGCAGAACCAGATTCTGCTGGATGCGCTGAAAGCACTGTAATTTAAGCCGGCTGAACTTAGACAAGCCAGCATAAAAAACAGGCATAAAAAAACGGGCTTTAAAGCCCGTTTTTTTATGCCCCGCATTTACAGGTGCTATTCAAACACCTCATGCCCGGTCGGCTCAAAGCGTTCAACGCCATTAGCCTGTAAACGGAAGTCGGAAATATCTTTCATGACGACCCGGCGGGCACGGTTAATGCCGCCAATAGGGCGGTGTTCTTCCAGGCTGTGCCACGGGTTAAAGGAGATATTTTCGCAGAATTGTTTTTGCGCCTCTGAGGTAAAACTCTGTGGTGGAATATTAATCCGCGCTAGTGGAATAAAGGGCGAGTCATCTTCATCCCAGCTGATCAGGGCGTTTTCGGTCGGATTATCCTTTGGGTCTTTTTGCAGCTGAATTAAAAAGTCGAGACAGGCGCTGCCTTTGCTCAGCTGCTCAGCAAGGTTTTCTGCAAGGTAATCATCGGAGTCGGTCATCTGGCCCGGATTATCGGAGCAGGTACGCAGCGCATAGCGCACGACCGTTGGGTAAGTCTGTACGCCATCGCTGCCTTCCAGTGGCAGGCCCAGAGCATAGGGCGTTACGCTGTTCCATTTAACATTCAGCGGATTATTGTAGACCTTGGCGCCGCGCAGAATATTCCAGGCACCGCGCGGATGGGTCAGTAAAAAGCTCAGGCGCTTGCCATTAAAGTTGGCATCAAAAAAATCAAAAAACTGCTGAGGGTTGGCGGCAAAGAAAGCATCGTGACCCAGGAATAAAAAGTCCTGGCTGTGTTGCTCATCGCCGGGTAACGGCAAGCGGTTGCCTTCAACCTGAGTCAGTTTCAGCGCCAGCCCGCGGAAGTCTTTTTCTTTATCGCTGGTGATTTCTTCCACCGAGTTGGAGAAACGCATCCATAGCGGGTAGCTGGCGGCCGGCTGAAAAATGCCATGACGGTAACGCTCATCAATCTGTTCGTTAACAACCAGGTTGCCACGGATACAGCCATTATCTTTGGGATGAGTGTCGCGCAGGATATTGTCGTTGGCGTATTGTTCTTTCAGGTGGTCGGTGAGCAGGGTGCTGATGTCTTTGAATAATACTTCTTCACCTTTAACCGGCAGTTCCTGTCCTAAAGGCAGGTCCGGCGTTTTGGTGCAGGCGCTGAGGGTGAATAGAGTACAGCCCAACAGCAGAGCAGAAGATCGGCGTAAACCGGGTGCGATGGCTCGCATGATAAGTTCCTTTTATCGTTGAATTCCTGTTGTTTCTGCGGCGCTGATGTTATTTGCCGCGTGCGTGCCAGTGTAACTCCGCCACAGCCGAAATCCTATGTAATGGCGTGGCAATGGCGCGGATTGGCAGATGCTTTCTTCAGGGGGCGTTACTGATGTGCTTTATTAATGTGCCTTACGTTGGCCGGCAATAGCGTGGGTCTGCATTTTTTGTCCGGCGCGGATAAATTCCAGGTCAATGCCATCACCCGGGCGCAACGCAGCAATCTGGTTCATGGCACTGCGGGCGTTAGCAGCGTCCTGATTATTAATCCGTACCAGAATGTCGCCGATGGCGAGTTTCGCCTGATCAGCAGGCCCGTCGGGATAAATGCCGGTAACGATCAGGCCGGTTAACGCCTGTGGCAGACTAAGGGCGGTGAGCAGTTGCGGCGTGGATTCCTGCACCTCAATGCCGAGCCAGCCACGAATAGTGGTGCCGTGGGTGGCAATATCGGTCAGGGTGCGGCTGGCCACTTCAGCAGGAATGGCAAAGCCAATGCCCTGACTGCCGCCGGATTTGGAGAAAATGGCGGTATTTAAGCCGACCAGCTCGCCATGAGCATTAATCAGGGCGCCGCCGGAATTACCGGGGTTAATGGCAGCGTCGGTCTGGATATAATCTTCGTAGGTGTTTAATCCCAGCTGGTTACGGCCGGTGGCGGAAACGATGCCGAGGGTTACCGTCTGACCAACGCCAAAGGGGTTACCGATGGCGAGTACCACATCACCGATGCGCAGCTGACTGTCGTGAGCGACCTGAATCTGTGGCAGATTTTCCAGCTCAATTTTCAGTACGGCGAGGTCGGCTTCGGGGTCGGTGCCGACCACGGTGGCATTAACCTCACGGCCATCGTGCAGGGCGACCACAATCTGGTCTGCACCATGAATCACATGATTGTTGGTCAGCACATAGCCGTCAGGCGACATAATGACACCCGAGCCCAAACTGGATTGCATACGTTCGCTGGGTTCAGGATTGGTGCGGAAAAAACGCTGGAAAAAAGGATCATCAAACAGCGGATGGGTTTTGCGCCGTACCAGTTTGCGGGTAAAAATATTCACCACCGCTGGTGCTGCCCGGTCAACGGCATCGGCATAGCTGACCGGGCCGCTCTGGGTGATGCTGTTGCCGGTGGCGTTTTGCTCCGGCATCGGACCGATTCCGGCAAGCGGGGCATAGGTTACCGCCGGGGCTTTGGGAGTGGCTGGTGTAACCAGATCCGGCGCCCAGAGCAGGACGGCAAAGGCGACAACCAGACCAACCAGAACCGGTATGACCAGTGTATTCACAATGAACTGAGCAGAACGCATTTGCTGTGAATCCCCCGTAACCCATAAACTGGGCTGACACTATAAACCGGCATTTTATCAGAATATAAATGAGGGCCATATCATGGTTGAGCGCCGCCAATTACTGAAGCACCTTGACTCACTCTTACAAACAGAGCGCTTTCGCGATTATTGCCCTAATGGTCTGCAGGTGGCAGGGCGTGAACATATCAGCCATATCGTTACCGGTGTTACCGCCAGTCAGGCGTTAATTGATGTCGCTATTGAGCGTGGTGCTGATACGATTCTGGTGCACCATGGTTATTTCTGGAAAGGAGAAGATGAGCGTATTACCGGCATTAAACGTGAGCGTCTGAAAGCGTTGCTGGTTAATGACATCAACCTGATTGCCTATCATCTGCCCCTCGACGGTCATCCGGTTTACGGCAATAACGTGCAGCTGGCCGATGTTCTTGGACTGCAGATTGATGGCCCGCTGAGTGAAGACGACCCCAGCATTCCGGGCCATATCGGGCGTTTGCCCCGGCCAATGAGCGGCAAAGAATTCAGCGCCTGGCTGGCTGAGTGCCTGCAGCGCGAGCCGCTGCACATCGGTGAAGAAACCGACACCATCGAAACCATTGGCTGGTGCACCGGTGGCGCTCAGGGTTATTTGCAGGTGGCCGTTAATGCCGGCGTCGATGCCTATTTAACCGGTGAAATCAATGAACCGGCGGTTCACCTGGCGCGTGAAACCGGCACCCACTTTTTCAGCGCTGGCCATCACGCAACCGAGCGTTACGGCGCCAAAGCGCTGGGGGAATATCTGGCGGATGAGTTTGGTCTGAATGTGGAGTTCGTCGATATCGACAATCCGGTGTAAAACTGCGGCTTGCCGTAGCTGGTGGTAAGGGCTGAGCGTTGCCGGCACTGGAAAGCCTTAAAGAGCTCCCAGCTGTCCGACCACGCCGGATAAAATCATCCTGCTGTTTGCTACAACATCATCGATAGATAACTTATACCCGCTTTTCATCCAGTCGATAGCGCTGAATGCCATTGCCCCGCAAACAGAGTACCCCAGCGCTTCCAGTCTGGCTCTGGGCATACTGGCCGGAAACCGGGACGTCGCCAGAGTGTCTATCATCAGCAGGCCGAAAGACCGGGTCTGGTTCATATGAATGGCATCCACACTTTCACTGATTCCCAGAACCTCCAGCATTGTAATCTGTGCAAAGGCCGGGTTGCTGACTTCCCGGTAAAAACAGTAAAGCCCCTTAGTTATAAAATCGTTAATGTCAGTGCTTTCTTTCAGCGTCTGCAGGAGTTCTTTCCGGAAGCCCGACATCAGTTGCTGATAGCAGGCAATCAGCAGTGCCTCGGTGCTTTCGAAGGATTCGTAGAAGTAACGGCTGGTCAGGCCTGCTTCGCTACAGATTGCCCTGACACTGCTGTTATGGAAGCCCTGGCTGCCAAATAAACGGATGCCAGCGGCGATGATCTGTTGCTGCCTCAGCTTCTGGCGCTCCTCCGAAGAACACCCGGCATATTTCTTACCCAGCATTGGGGATGATGAACTACTCACTTGGTTCCCTTTTTACATTTGACAACGCGTGTAGTCAGATTTAATCTGACTACCAATGTTGTCAGTTTACTCCCTTCCGGTGGTTGGGATAAACCGTCAGCAGGCATAGCAAGAAGATAAAAATAATGAATACCTCTCCGCTTGTATTGATCCGGTGTGTGGGCAGAGAGAATGGTGATGGTCTGCTGCGAAACCTCATCTGTCTGATGAGGCCGCATTTATCTGATTATCCGTAAATCTCAGAAAGGGTTCAGGCGTGCATAAAATAAAAAAAATATTTGTAACCGGAGCCAATGGCTTTATTGGCCGGGCAATCATGGAGCGTTACAAACAGAAAGGCATTGATATCTGTGGCGTCGATATTACGGCCGATCCTTCCCGCAACGTTGTGCGCGGTGATGTTTCCAATGCCGGAGAATGGCAGGAACATGCAAAAGGTTGCGACATCATTTTTCATACCGCCGCTGTCGTTTCAAATACGGCATCAGCGGACATGTATCAGAAGGTGAGTGTTGGCAGTGTGAAGCAGGTGGTTGCTGCTGCAAAAAAACATCATATTGCACGCGTTGTTCATATTTCCTCAATTGCAGCATATGGACTGAACTTTGATACTGATCAGGATGAAAGCTGCAGCATCTCGGTTCTGAGCGGATCTTCATATTGTGATGCCAAAGCAGCGAGTGAACACGGCTTTCTGGCGGCTCATGCCGCAGGGGATATCTGCACGACGATAATTCGTCCGGGAGATGTCTATGGTCCGGGGTCCAGACCCTGGGTTCTGATTCCTCTGACTATGATCAGTAAAAAGCAATTTATTTTACCAGCCATGGGCAGAGGGATATTCAGCCCTGTTTATATTGATAATCTGGTGGATGGTATTGTTCTGGCTGCTGAAAAAGAAAGTGGTAAAGGCCAGATTTTCAATATAACCGATGGTGCAGGCATAGAATGCAGAGAATTTTTTAATAATCATTACAAATGGCTTGGGAAAAACACCGGGCCAGTCTGCTTACCCACACGTGTCGCCGAAGGTATAACCAGTATCGGGTCGTTTATTTTTAATACGGTATTAAATGCCAATACTGAAATAGACCGGAGTTCTCTGGCGATGCTGTCAAGAAAGGCCACCTATTCCATTGATAAAGCCAGAGACATGCTTGGTTACGTACCAGTGGTATCTCTTACCGAAGGAATGGCAAGAACAGAAGCTTGGCTGAAAGAAAACCGTGGGGTTTTATAAGTTTCCTTAGCAGAATCGCCGTCAGCGGTTTACAGCCTGCCATGCACTGCCAGGCCGTTCTTAAATATACTAAAAGGGTGCTGTGTGAACGTTGTATTGATAACAGGATCTTCAAGCGGCCTTGGTATGCATCTGGTCGGTGTATTTCTGGCTAAAGGATACCGAGTGGCCGCATCTGCCAGGAATATGGATCTTCTTCGCCAGAAAGCTGAAGAAGAAAAATGGCCTTCAAATAACCTGCTCTTACTCCGGCTGGATGTAACGTCAGGAGCTGATTGGTCTGATGCTGTCTCCGGGGTGCTGAGTAAGTGGAAGAGTATCGATATATTGCTGAATGTGTCCGGTTACCTTCAGGCTGGTCGGGTTTATGAGCAGGATGAAGAAGAAATACACCAGCATATAGATACGAATGTAAAAGGTTTAATGCTTGGTTGCCGGTTATTGGTACGGCAAATGATTCAGCAACGATCAGGGCATATTATTAACATAGCATCAACCGCAGCGCTTTCTCCTGTACCTGGTCTGGCTCTTTATAGTGCTTCAAAATTTGCGGTAAGAGCATTCAGTATTGCTCTTGCAAAAGAAGTAAGGCCATTGGGTATTCGTGTGAGTGTTCTTTGCCCTGATGCAATTGAAACACCGATGTTAAAGAAACAGGAGAATGCTGCTTCAGCGGCTTTGACTTTTTCAGGTGGGAATGTTCTTTCTGTTAATGATGTTTCTGATGCCATATTGCATCATTTTGTCCATAAGAAAAAACTTGAATATGGTATGCCGAAAGGCAGGGCCTTTATGGCTAAGGTAGCCAATATCTTTCCTGAGCGCTTTAGCTGGATTGAACGATATTTAAAACATAAAGGGCGTAGTGCTCAGAGAAAAAGAAGTCTCAGGCAGGACAGGTTCTGATCTTTTTTCATCTTTCCACATTAGTGAAATAACGGTACCGGATATGTTTGATTACATTATTGTAGGCGCAGGATCTGCAGGCTGTGTGCTGGCAAATCGCTTATCTGAAGATAAAAATAACCGGGTCTGCCTGATTGAGGCGGGCGATACCGATAAAAGCTACTGGATCAGAGACTGTAATCCTTTCAATATGCTGGTTCTGATGAATAGCGGTAAATATAACTGGCTTTATAAAACTGAACAGGATGACAATAATTTTCAGCGGTCATATTTCTGGCCCCGCGGTAAGGTTATGGGAGGATCAAGCTCAATCAATGCAATGATTTATACGCGTGGACATCCCCGCGACTATGATGGCTGGGAAGAACAGGGAAATCCTGGCTGGGGCTATGAGTCTGTTCTGCCATATTTTAAAAAATCAGAGCGACAGATCAGAGGGGGAGACGGGTTTCATGGTGCCGATGGTGAAATGGATGTCTCTGATACAAATTATCATCTTCCGGTTTGCGATGCATTTATTGATGCCTGCGCAGAGGCCGGGTTCAGAACGACAGATGATTTCAATAGTGCAGACCAGGAAGGCTGTGGTTATTTTCAGGTAACGCAGACACCGGAGGGGAAGCGTGCCAATTCCTCCACATCATTTCTCGATCCTGTGGAAAACAGATCAAATCTGGTCATCCTTAAGAAAACGCATGTTACCAGGGTTTTATTTGATGAACGTGGGGAATCGCCAGCCGCATGTGGTGTTGAAATTTACAATGCCAGAAAGGGAATAAGAGAATCGTTATTGGCCAGAGAGGTCATTATCTCTGCGGGTGTTATTAATTCACCTCAAATACTGAAGCTATCAGGTATCGGGCCATCTGCTGAGCTTGAAAAGCATGGCATCAGAGTTGTTAAAGATCTTCCTGGCGTCGGTGAAAATCTGCAGGATCATCCGGATATTCTGTTGCGCTATCAGACGGCTAACGATGGGACACTCGTAATGGCTCCCTGGAGCAAGTCGTTCTGGGCATTTGTCGGGCGTTATCTGAATCGTACCACGCCGCTGTTATTTACCCCGACCGATTGTGGTGGATTTATTAAATCGGATGAGCATCAGCCGTTGCCTGATTTGCAGCTGCAGTTTGCCGCCGTGAGGATGAGTCCTCATGGACGGGATCTGATGCTGCCGATGAAGGCGGGTTATGTGTTGCACGTTTGTCATCTCCGCCCGAAAAGCCGCGGGCGGGTGTTGTTGAGGGATGATAATCCTTTCAGCAAAGCAAAAATTGAAGCCAATTATTTTGTCGATAACACGGAGCTGAATGCATTGGTGAATGGTGTGAAAATCGCCCGCCGGATTATGGAACAGCCCGCTTTCAGGGCCTATAAAGGCAAGGAGGAAGCGCCAGGGATCTCTGTTCAGACGGATGACGAAATACGTGACTATATCCGCTCTCATGTTGAAACCGTGTACCACACGGCCGGCTCCTGTAAAATGGCTGCTCTGGCGGATGGTGGTGTGGTTGATCCGGAGCTGAGGGTGCATGGCGTTACAGGCCTGCGGGTTATTGATTCATCAATAATGCCCTCGATTACGGGAAGCAATATTCACGCACCGACCGTTATGATTGCTGAAAAGGGAGCTGATTTTATTCTCAGGCGTAGCGCGCAACCCGCGGGAGCTGAATATTCAGTGCAGGAGCCGGTTTAATGAAATCATTCAGAAATGTTCCGGTTTTAGCCACGACCGGATAAGTTTATTGCTCGCTTTCTATTTGCCGCACCAGTCCCATAATCATGCGCATACCGGTGCTGACCAGTGTCTGCTGCGAGGCACTGCAACCGCTCTGCAGCCAGTAGGTAGTTACTTGACGCATGGCGCCGATAAAGCCCATTCCCAGCAGCGCATACTCGTCATCACTGAGTCGCCAGTGTGGGTGCACGGTACGCGCCAGTGTCATCACCATATTGGCAAAATCCTGCATATAGCCGTGATAGAAACGGTCGGTCGCTGCACTGACGCCTTCGAGCTCCAGCATACAGACCCGTGCGACACGGGCGTCCTGCATGGCACTGAAAAAGGCCGCCAGTCCTTGTTGTGCCAGCACTTCAATCTGCCCGCCGGGCTGCGCCTGAGAGAAAGCGTTAAACAGCTGCTGTTTGATGCTGTCCATGCACTGGCCGTATACCGCCTGCAGCAGGCCTTCGAGATTACCGAATTCGCTGTAAAAGTAGCGGTCGGTCAGCTGCGCCTGACGGCACAGGCCACGCACGGTGGCATTGCGGAAGCCTTCGGTGCCGAACACCTCAAGCCCGGCCTGCAGAAACTGCTGGCGCCGCTGGGCTTTGCGTTGCTGCTGGCTCTGGCCGCCATAGGTGCGTCCGCCTGTTCTGGCTGCCGGAGTATCGCTTGTGGTGTTATCGCCGTTACTGGCGGTGGATTTTCCCATCGGAAAAATTGTCCGGAAATGACTCGTATAGCAATTTGACGACAAGTGTCCTCAGAAGTAAAGTGAGGACATCTGTCGTCAGATTTACTGGCGTGTGCAATATAACAATAAAATTTCCGGCCGGTGCCGGGCGAAGAGGTCCGTATGTCCAGTTATGGTGTGATCATTATCGGCAGTGGCTTTGGTGGTCAGTGTGCCGCCATCAATCTTAAAAAACGTGGCATTGACGATTTTATTATTCTCGAGCGGCGTGAATTTATGGGCGGTACCTGGGCACAGAATACCTATCCCGGTGCTGCGGTGGATGTGCAGTCGCCGCTGTATTCCATTGAATCCGAGCCGTATGACTGGTCGCAGATGTTTGCCGAACAGCACGAACTGCAGCAGTACACGAATCATGTGATTGATAAACACAGCCTGCGGGAAAAGACCCTCACCCACGCCAATGTTGAAAAAATTGAATGGCACGAAGCTGATCAGCGCTGGCACGTGCATGTCGATGGTAAAGGCGTGCTGCAGGCACGTTTTGTTATCAATGCCTCCGGGCCATTAAGTACCCCGGTGATTCCGGAGTTTAAAGGCCGTGACAGCTTTAAAGGAAAAGCTTTCCACACCAATAACTGGGATCACGATTACGACTATAAAGGTAAACGGGTTGCGATTATCGGCAGCGGTGCCAGCGCCGCACAGATTATTCCTGCCATAGCGGCCGATGTTGCTCATCTGCACATTTTCCAGCGCACGCCGCACTGGGTGTTGCCGCGCCCGGATTATGTGTTTAAAAACTGGCAGCGTAAGTTGCTGCGCAACCGTGGTATTTACCGCGCCCTGCGCGAAGCCATTTACTGGGGGCTGGAAAGCCGCGTAATCGGCTTTAAATACTCTTCCCTGATGCTGGAATTGCTGGCAGGCCGTAAAGCCCGTGCGCATATTAAAAAGCAGATTAAAGACCCGGTTCTGCAGCAGAAAGTCACGCCGGATTTTACCATCGGCTGTAAGCGCGTCATTTTATCCGACACCCTGTACCCGGCTTATTGCCGCGACAACGTTACCCTGCACGATAAAACCGATGGCATTGGTGAAATTAATGAGAACGGCATTAAAACCAGCCATGGCGATCAGGTGGATCTGGATCTTATTATTTATTCCACCGGTTATGACGCCACCGATGGCGTAATCTCTTATCCGGTTATCGGTCGTAATCAGCAGACGCTGGCGGATGTCTGGGCGGATTTTCCGCGCGCCTATTTAGGTACGTCGGCACCGGGTTTCCCTAACCTGTTTATTGTTACCGGCCCGAATACCGGTATTGGTCATACCTCGGCGATTTTTATTATCGAAGCGCAGATGAATTACATCATGAAGGCGATCGAGGAAGTCGGCCGCCGGCAGAAAAATCTGATCGAAGTAAAAGCCAGTGCCGAAGACAGCTACACCCGCCATATCCATGCGGAGATGGCCAAAACCGTCTGGCAGCAGGGCGGCTGTAACAGCTGGTATAAGAGCAAAAGCGGTAAGGTGATTGCGATGTTTCCGGGCTTCAGTTTTACCTTCCGTCGCTGGACTAAAAACTTCCGCGTCAAAGATCACGACTTTGCCTGATCGAACCTGTTAAGTGCAGGGCTGTGCGGGTATAAAAACGCGATAACAATAAAATAGACAAGGTAAGGTTATGAAAAAAATCAGTCTGTTAATTCTGCCGCTGGTGCTGGCTCTGGTGGTCGGCATGATCGGCGGTGCTTATGGCCGTGTCGGTCACTGGCTGTATGCCAACGTGACGGATCTCGAAGCGTCACTCTATGGTTTTGAACAGCGTGCGGTAGACATCGGTGAGATGAAACTGGCGCTGTACAGCAATAACAACCCGGGTAAGCCGGTGATCGTGATGCTGCACGGTTACAGTGCCGATAAAGACGTATGGCCACGTTTTGCCAAGCATTTTGTCGACGACTATCAGGTGATTATTCCGGATATGGCCGGTCATGGTGATACCGGTTTTGATGCCAGCTGGGATTACAGCATGCCGGCTCAGGCGAAACGTCTGGCGGCGTTGCTGGATAAACTGGATATCGCTCAGGCACACGTTATTGGTAATTCGATGGGTGGTTTTTTAACCGCCACCTTCGCCATTGCTTATCCGCAGCGTACGCTGTCGGCCACTATGGTTGACCCGGCCGGGGTGATGTCGCCGGAGCCGAGCGATATGTTCAAAATGCTGAATCAGGGCCACAACCCTTTCCTGATTCATAACCGTGCAGAGTTCGACAGCTTCTATGCGATGACCATGGCGCAGCCGCCATTCCTGCCGGGAATGGTGCTGGAAGCCATGTCGGATAAATACATTGAGCGCCGCAGCGAGCTGGAAAAAATTTTCGCCGATTTCCACTCCAGTGATTACCTCGAAGAAAAACTGGCTGACCTGAAAGCACCGGCCATGCTCTGGTGGGGTGATAAAGACCGCTTACTGCATGTGAGCTCGGTATCGGTGTGGGAAGCGGGCGTTCCGCAGCTGAAGACCCATATCTTTAACGGCATCGGTCATATGCCGATGGTGGAAGTCGCGTCAGAAGCTGCCGATCTGTACCGTGACTTCCTGCAGCAGGTGCCGGCTCAGATTGCTGCCGAATAAGCCCTGCTGTTCAAACACAAAGCGCCGCCCGGTTTCCGGCCGGCGCTTTTTTTGCCTTGTTACAAGGCAGGACTATAGCCGTGCACGCCCTGAATTGGTGCGTCGGGAGTCTTATTTCCATCCGGTCTGCAGCGTCGTTTGCCGCCAATTGGTCTTACCGTAAGACAATGCGCCTATCCGCTGGATTTCATACCTGCAGCGTTGTTGTCACACTTTTTTGCACCAATTCGTGACTCAAAGTGGACTTTCCGGTCAGAAATTGGCGCTAAGCTTGCGTGAAGGTTGTCTTCATCCTGCCAATGTGTAATGTTCGCGCCCTTGTCCGTTTGTGCGCGCCAAGCCCTATATATGAAGAACTCCAACGCTGCTCTTGAGCTGATCAATATCCACAAATGCTACGGTAATCTTGAAGTGCTGAAAGGCGTCAGCCTGACCGCGCAGAAGGGTGACGTTATCTCGATTCTCGGCTCCAGTGGCTCCGGTAAAAGCACGCTGCTGCGCTGCATTAACCTGCTGGAACGCCCGAATCAGGGCGAGATCATTATTGGCAATGAACAGCTGGCACTGATTCCGGACAAAAACGGTGAACTGAAAGCGCAGGACAAGCGCCAGCTCGAACGCCTGCGTTCACGTCTGGGCTTTGTCTTCCAGCAGTTCAACCTATGGCCACATATGACCATCCTGCAGAACCTGATCGAAGCGCCGGTGCACGTATTGAAAGTGCCACGCGATGTTGCCGTTGCACGGGCACAGGAATTGCTGCGCAAGGTCGGTCTGGCTGACAAACAGGACGCCTATCCGGGACATCTTTCCGGTGGGCAGCAACAGCGTGTGGCCATTGCCCGCACACTGGCAATGGATCCGCAGGTATTGCTGTTTGATGAGCCGACATCTGCCCTGGACCCTGAGCTGGTCAACGAGGTGCTGGCGGTGATGCGCGAGCTGGCCGAAGAAGGCCGGACGATGCTGATCGTGACGCACGAAATGCGCTTTGCGCGTGAAGTGTCCAGCTCTGTAGTTTTCCTGCATCAGGGACAGATTGAAGAAACAGGCTCGCCGGAAAAGGTATTCGATAACCCCGAATCCCAGCGCGTACGCGATTTTATGGCGAGTCATCAGGCCTGATTGGTCTGCTTTATTATCTATTGCTGAGGATTAACACCATGCAAAAATTCGTTGCCACTCTGTGCCTGGCGGCCAGCGTTATGCTGTCGCCATTCGCTTCTGCTGAAAAAATCCGCATCGCATCTGAAGGGGCTTACGCACCGTTCAATATGATCGATGCCAATGGCAATCTGGTTGGTTTTGATATCGATATCGCCAAAGCCCTGTGTGCCGAAATGAAAGCCGAGTGCGAAATCGTGGCGCAGGACTGGGATGGCATTATTCCGGGTCTGATGGCACGTAAGTACGACGCCATTATTGCCTCAATGTCGATCACCAAAGAACGTCTGCGCGTGGTGAATTTTACCAATAAGTATTACACCAACAGCCTGGCGTTTGTGGCTGCCAAAGGCAAAGCTCTGGACACCAGCATGGACGGACTGAAAGGCCTCAGCGTTGGAGCGCAGCGCGCGACGATTTCCGGCCAGACGCTGGAAGATAAATACAGCGACGTGGTGAATGTAAAACTGTACGACACTCAGGATAACGCTTACCTCGATCTGGCTGCTGGCCGTATCGACGCCATCCTGTCGGATAAATTCCCGGCCTATGACTGGCTGCAAAGCAAAGACGGCGCGAATTTCGAATTTAAAGGTGCCGATCTGGATATCGATGACAAAATCGGTATCGCGGTGCGTAAAGGCGACAAACTGCAGGAACGTCTGAATAAAGCGCTGGATGCCATTGTTGCCAACGGCACCTACAAAGAAATTAACGCTAAATATTTCCCGTTTGATATTTACTGAGCGAGCGCTGCTCAGAGGTAAGCCGATGAACGATATGACACACCAGGACGACGCTGCATGCTGATGGATTTACAGGGCTTTGGCCATCTGTTACTCAGCGGAGCGCTGATGACCATTCAGCTGGCACTGGCCAGCTTAGCCATCGGACTGGTGATCGGCTTACTGGGGGCGGCCGCCAAGCTGTCGCCTTCACCGTTTTTGCGTATTCCGGCCACGCTGTACACCACGCTGGTGCGCGGCGTGCCGGAATTATTGCTGGTATTAACCCTGTATTACGGCGGCGCTCAGCTGCTGATGTGGGCGGCCAACTTTTTTGGTTATGACGAATACATCGAAGTCGGCGCTTTTGCTGCCGGTGTTGCAGCTCTGGCTATTGCCTTTGGTGCTTACGCCACGGAAGTATTCCGTATGGCGATGCTGGAAGTACCCAAGGGGCAGTGGGAGTCGGCACAGTCGATGGGCATGAGCCGCGGGCAAACCTTCTTCCGCATTATTTTTCCACAGGTGTGGCGTCTGGCCATTCCCGGACTGGGCAATTTATTTCAGGTACTGCTGAAAGATACCGCACTGGTATCGGTGATTGGTCTGAATGAATTAATGCGTCAGGCCAGTGTGGGTTCTGCGGCAACCAAACATCCTTTTGATTTTTATCTGGCAGCCGCCATTCTGTATCTGGCGCTGACCCTGTTGGCGACGCTGGTGACCGAAATTCTTGAGCGTCTGAGTAAACCTGAACTGCGTGGGCGACGGGCATGAACTGGGACTGGTCTGTAATCTGGGAGTATTTCCCACGCCTGCTGGAAGGCGCCTGGCTGACATTAGAGCTGGTCGGTTTATCCGGCCTGTTCGGTATTCTGATGGCGGTGCCTCTGGCGTTAATGCGCGCGTCAACACAGCCGCTGCTTAAAGGTCTGGCCTATGGCTATATCTTTTTCTTCCGTGGCACGCCACTGCTGGTACAGATATTCCTGATTTATTACGGTGCTTCGCAGTTTGATGCGGTGAAAGACTCGTTCCTCTGGCCGATTCTGAAAGAACCTTACTGGTGCGCCATTATTGCTTTCACCATGAATACCTCGGCTTACAGCGCAGAATTAATCCGTGGTGCCATTCAGGCAATTCCCCATGGCGAAATTGAAGTCGCCGACGCGCTGGGCATGAACCGGCTGACCAAAATCCGCCGTATTATTCTGCCAAGAGCGCTGGGTATTGTACTGCCGGCTTACAGCAACGAATTTCTGTTAATGCTGAAAAGCAGTGCGCTGGCCTCGACCATTACCCTGCTGGATATTACCGGTATGGCGCGCACGATTATTGCCCGTACTTATACGCCGCTGGAGATTTTCTTCGCTGCCGGCATGATGTACCTGGTGATGTCGGCCGTGCTGATCGGCTTATTCCGGTTGATGGAGTTAAGGGTTAACCGGCATAAATACATCAGCCGAGAAGGCTGATAAATACCCATAAAAAAACCTGCTTTGTCACACTACTGTCCCACAGTTTGGAGTGACAATATGTCACTCCAAACGGCAGCATTGATCGACTACTGTTTTTCAATCTGAAACGCTTTACCGGGGCAAGCCCCTGGCCCCCTGCAAGGAGAGGTATCTCCTTACGATCCTCTCTTTTCGGCGCGTCCGGCCTGACTTAGAAAAAAGAGGGCAGCCAACTGCAATGATTATGCGGCACGCAAAACAATTCGCCCCGGAACGACGTTTTAAAATACCAATAATTTGTATCGTTCCGGGGCAGGGTTTTGCTCTGAAGGCCGCAGAATCATCTGGTTGTCTGGCGCCGCACGATCGCCGATTACAGTAACCCGCTAAGCCGTATTTCAACTGAACAGCGTTTGCGACATGAAATTGCAGACAAACTGCTTGCTCTGAAACGCAGCAGCGAGGTGACGGTTTTCTGCGCCTCTGGGGCCGCCGCAGAAACCGCTGATATGTCTGGTCTGTCCGCAGGGATGCGGACAAGCGGCTCCGGCCATGGATGGCCGATGAGGCGCGCTGCCAGTAAGTATCAAGGTTTCAAGGGTGACGGCCCAGAAAGCGCGAAGCTGGGGTCGGCCCGCCGGCAAGGGGATAAGTTCCCCTGAGAGGCAGCAGGCCTTGATGTTAAAAAATGCTGTTTTTGCCAGCTATGGTGCTGATTAAAAACTATGGGACAGCAGTGTGCTTTGGCAGGTTTTTTTATCTTCGCTATCCGGGAGCGATTAATTCTTAGCCTCCATCATCGCGATTCTGACTCCGGTCGCAATCAGGGTTAGACCTGCGGTTTTATTAATCGCATTAACCACCCGTGCTTTCAGTTGTTTGCGTGCCAGATGATTCCCCATATAGCTGAATGTGCTGTACACCAGCAGGTCGGCGAGCAGGCAGGAAGCCCCCATAATCAATAGCTGCAGCAGCACAGGTTCTGCCGGATCAATAAACTGCGGCAGCAGAGCAGAAAAATAGAGCAGTGCCTTGGGGTTGGCGAGCTGTACGATTAATCCCTGATAAAACAGCTTGCCGGGTCTGCTCACCTTTTGCTCACGGCTGAGATTAATGGGCCCGGCGTTGCTGAATATGGCACTCAGTCCCAGATAGAACAGGTAGGCAACGCCAACCCATTTAATCAGGGCGAACAGTGTGGCCGAGGCAATAATTAACGAGGCAATACCGGTGGCAGACAGCGAAAAATACAACACATCAGCGCAGGCGATGCCCAGCACACCAAAAAAGGCTTTGCCTTGCGGGTGGCTGGCACCCTGACTGGCTGCGGTGATGGCAGAAGGGCCGGGCACCATGATTAACATAACCGTGGTTGCCAGAAAAATCAGGTAGAGTCCGCTGTCCAAAATTGTATTCCTGCCGGTTACTGTGTTGTCAGAGTTTTGTGGCTTTTGGCTGCAGGCTGTGACAGTCACGCCAGTTCAGCCCAGCCTGTTGCTGCAGGGTCTGCAGTGCGGCTAAATTGGCCAGCGCCCGCGGGTGGATATCGTGGTAAAGAATAATACCGCGACGCCATAACAGCATCAGGGTAATCACCCGGTCTTCAACGTCTTTATCGCTTAATTTTCGGTTCCAGTCCTGACTGTCGATATTCCACAGCATAACGCCTTCACCAGTCTGTTGCAGTGCGGTGGTCAGGACTTCGCTGCGCTGACCGTAAGGCGGCCGGAACCAATAAGGGCCCGGCTGGTAATCATTCAGACGGGTGCGCGTGGTGTTAATGGAATCGGCCCAGCCGTCCCATTTCTGGTGGCTTTTGTGTACCTCGCCGTGGGAACCCAGACACTGACTGGCGTAAAAATCTTCAGGTGCTTTCTGCTGTTTAATGCGTTCGCCCAGTGCGAAAAACTGTGCACGCATACCGGCACTTTCCAGTGCTTTAACCAGCTGCTCAGTGCCGTTTACTTTTACACCCTCTTTTAAGCGGTCGGGTGCCGGGCCGTCATCATAGCTCAGCAGAAACTGACGGTCGGGTAATTCAAAACCATCCACCTCGTGCTGATTAAAGGTGTGAATTTCACTGGTAATACGCGGGAATAATGCCGCCAGACGCACCTGTTCATACAGGTAACGTAAGTGAAATGCTTCACTGGCTTTGGCCCAATTCTGATAACCGTCGGCAGCGGGCTGTTGGCTGGCGGTTATTAATGCCGCCCAGCTGGCGGACGCGGCACACTGACCACAGGCCTGTGCGTAGTTAGCCTGCAGCCGCTGCCGGGTTTTCTCCAGCCAGCGCTGCACGCTGGCGGCATCGGGCTTATCGACGGCGGTGAAGGCTTTGATGTCGGCTTCGTTGCTCAGTGGCGTGGCTTCCAGCAAGCGGGCGAAGGTCAGAATTTCGGCGGCGGAGGCACGGTCAAATGCTACGGCGCTGGTTAACGGTTGTGGCCACAGGCTGCGCTCCAGCGTGGCGACTTTAGCGGGGCCGGCGGCCTGAGTGAGTGGGCTGATGATCAGGCCCAGTAGCAGTGGGAAAATAAAACGCATGGAATATCCTTTTGACGATGCGGAGTGATATCGGCGCAGACGGAATAAAAAACCCCGCAGGCGCGGGGTTTTAAGTGTCAGCCTTACTGCTGATTCAGTTTTTCCTGCATCCGTGTGATGCCACTGTCGTAAGCGCTGTGCTCACGCAGAGACTTGGCTTTGCGGAAGTTGTCCAGCGCATCCTGCCAGCGGCCACTGGCTTCATAAATACGGGCAATGTTGTAGTAGCTGCTGGCCTGAACCCGCGCCTTGCTGTTACCGGACGCCAGTTCGATCGCTTTGCGGTTAGCCCACAGCGCTTCGGCGGTACGGTTCAGCTTCTGATAAGTCAGACCCAGGTTGCTGTAGGCCTGACCAAAGCTTGGGTAAAGGTTAACGGCATCCTGGAAGGCGTACATAGCTTCTTCCAGTTTCTTCTCGCCATAGAGTTTTTCGCCACGGGTATTAATCCGCTTGGCTTCTTTCTTGATGGCGTCGGTGATCAGTGAGTGGCTCTCGAAGGATTCTGCGCTGATCAGGCTGTTCAGGTGCGAGGCCAGACCTTCACGGTTCAGGCTCAGGTACTGATCAATATCGTGGAAGGCGCCGTTTTCATCGATGCCGAACACCACCCAGCTGGAGGCGGTCTGCTGCGGTTTTACGTTATAGGTACGGATCAGCGTCTGGCCAACATACACCTGCACGCGGGCGCTGCTGTTACCCAGGGCTTTGGAGGTTTTGCTGCTGTGGTTGCTGTAATCGTGTACGGCGTAGACGTAGCGTTCGCCGTTATGTTTTTGCTCGATGGTGATGGTTTCCGGACCATAGCTGTTGGTGTCATCCACATCCAGATTGGCATCACGGCCCTGTTTTTTCACGTAGAACACGTGGTTCGCCGGGTAGGTCAGGTGTGAGTCCAGATCGGATGGTGTGCTACCCCAGGTCAGTACCACGCGCAGACCATCGAGGTTCTGCATTACCGGTGACAGGGCGTAGGTAAAGCCATCACACGGGCACTTCACCACCAGGGTGGAGTAACCGGCTTTGTCGATAATCATGGTGGTATCGTTATCGTCGGCCAGGGTGCTGCTGGCGCTGGCGACACCGTTGGCAGTCGATGTGGCGCTTACAGAGCTTTCACCGTTGCGCTGCCAGGTGATTTTGGCATCGGCGATTTTTTCGTCTTTAACCACGGCGCTCAGCACTTTGACTTCCAGTGCAGCAGCAGGCAAAGCCAGTGAGGTTGCCAGCAGCAGGCTGCTGAGGCGTAAGCAGGATTTGAACATGGGGTCTTCCTTTATTAACAGTCCTGGAATTGTCACTTCGGCTCGCTCCGGGTTGAGCCGAATGAAGACCGCAGATTCTAGCTGCAACCTCTATCAATAACTACCTTGACGATAAGGACCCGTTCACACTATCTGAATCCGGCTTGCTGAAAGTCTGTTTTTCAGGACTGGCCCCGGAACCTTCATGCTCCTGTCTCAGAGGACTTTGCACCCATCAGCTCCCTCTGTGGGCAGAACCAGATGCCGCGCGTGCAGGACTAGGGCCGGCGGGCGCTTGCTGCTATAATCGCGCCCCAAATTTTTTCATCGCCAGCAGGGCCCGGTTCAGCGCGTAAGCCTTACACGCTGAACCGGCAGCGCGGGCGCATCAGCTACTGAATATTGTGAGTGGGGTTATCATGACTGTATTGAAAATGGCCGATCTGGATCTGAGCGGCAAGCGCGTTCTGATCCGTGAAGACCTGAACGTTCCGGTAAAGAACGGCAAGGTCACATCCGATGCGCGTATCCGTGCGTCGCTGCCAACCATTCAGTTGGCTCTGGATGCCGGTGCCAAGGTGATTGTTATGTCCCACCTGGGTCGTCCGGAAGAAGGCGTGTACGACGAAGAATCGTCCATCAAGCCGGTTGCTGCCCACCTGGCCGGCCTGCTCGGCCGTGACGTTAACGTTATCAAAGATTTTCGCGAAGGCGTTGAAGTCGCCGCTGGCGAAGTGGTGCTGCTGGAAAACGTGCGCTTTAACAAAGGCGAGAAAAAAGACGCCGACGAACTGGCGCAGGCGTATGCCGCACTGTGCGATGTATTCGTGATGGATGCCTTTGGTACCGCTCACCGCGCTCAGGCGTCTACTCACGGTGTGGCCAAGTTTGCGCCGGTTGCCTGTGCCGGCCCATTGCTGGCGGCTGAACTGGATGCACTGGGCAAAGCCCTGGCAACGCCGGCGCGTCCGCTGGTGGCCATCGTTGGTGGTTCAAAAGTGTCGACCAAACTGGAAGTGCTGGAAAGCCTGTCCGATATCTGTGATCAGATCATCGTCGGTGGCGGTATTGCCAACACTTTCCTGGCCGCAGCTGGCAAGCCAGTGGGCAAATCCCTGTGTGAAGAAGACCTGATTCCGGCAGCGAAAAAGCTGATGGAAAAAGTCTCTATTCCGCTGCCGACTGACGTTGTGTGCGGTAAAGAATTCTCCGAATCAGCAGCCGCGACACTGAAAAGCGCTGATGCGGTAGAAGCCGACGATATGATCTTCGACATCGGTCCGGATTCCGCCAAAGCACTGGCCGAACAGCTGAAGAGCGCCAAAACCATTATCTGGAACGGCCCGGTGGGTGTGTTCGAATTCGACCAGTTCGGCGAAGGCACCAAAGCCCTGTCACTGGCGATTGCCGAATCCGATGCCTTCTCTATTGCCGGCGGTGGTGACACTCTGGCCGCTGTTGATAAATATGAAATTGCCGATAAAGTGTCTTACATCTCGACCGGTGGTGGCGCTTTCCTGGAGTTCGTAGAAGGCAAAGTACTGCCTGCGGTTGCGATTCTGGAAGAACGCGCCAAGTAAGTCAGATCAGGGCTGCCATAGGCAGCCCTGTTTCATTTTCACATTCATATATTCAGGGAAGAGTATGCGCAGCATTCTTTTATGCCTCTTATTGGTTATGGGCGCTGGTGTTGTGGCCGGCTGTGCCCAGCGACCTGCCAAAAAAGTAACCAGCGAGGCTGGTAACAACCTTCATCAGGCGGTTTTGTCTGATTCAAAAGCCATTTTCTCAGCCTTAATCGATGGTGCTGATGAAACCCGCCTCAGCCGTCGGCCGATTGCCTGTCCTAATGGCCGGGATCGCGCGGCCGCTGGTGTTACCGCCCGCGATCTGGCAAAAATCTGTGCACTTAATTATGCCCTGGAAGCCTTCGCGGTTTACGACCTGGACGTACTGAGCTGGCAGGCTGTACGCAGCATCAATGAGGTGGATAATTACCAGATCTTTCTTCGCGCAGAGCCGGAAAATATTTTCCGCAATAAAGCACAGCAGGCTCTGGCAGAACGCCTGCAGCAGATACGGGCAGAGTTACAGGCCAGCAGTCAGTGTGCACTGCAGGAGCCGGACTGGTTCTGGATGAGCGGTGAGTGTCCGCAGGGCGTGGCACAGGGTGAGGGGATTGCCCGGCACACTGAAGGTCATGAATTTCGCGGACGTGTAACGGATGGTCGTTTTGTACAGGGAAAATGGCTGGAAAATAACCGCATTGTTTACGATGGTGGCTTTGCTGAAGGTCTGCGCCATGGTGATGGTATCTGCTTACATGAAGGTGCTTATGAGCCCTGCCGTTATTACCGCAATGACCGGGTGGATGATGTCTTCGTGCAGCGCCGTCTGATGGCCCGCCATCTGGAATATCTGCGCACTGTACGTGGCAGTGGTGGCCAGCCGGGTTCCTGGTCGCAGGCGTTATCGGCGGAAGAAAAAAATATGCTGCGTAATCTGGATCGCAGCAGTGGTTATAACAGCGCCGATACCGGCGAGTAACTAACGGAGTCCAGGGATGAATCCTCTCAAGCAGATTGCTGAATTATTCAGCACGGTAGCGCCGGAACATTTTGCTGATTTATCGCTGGATGAACTGATGTCCGGTGAGTATCAGGTGGGCTTTGCCAGTCTGGACTTCTTTTCCTTAGAGCCCTTTGTGCAGTATCTGCAGCATATGCCGCCTGAGCGCTGTACGATTTACCCGTCGGTCGATGAGATGGATACCACGGCCGATGGCATCATTGTTGTTGCACTGCAGGGCCGGCAGTTGCATGCGACCAAATATCTGATTGGCGACGACGTCAGTTATGACACGGCGTTTTATCAGCTCGGTGACTGGTCCTGCCGCCAGCAGATTTATCGCAATGGCGCCGAAGTAAAACCCATTGTTATTGAGTTTCTGAAAAAAGATGCCGAGGGCTACCCTGTCACGTTTATTACCGCCCGTGAATACGGTTTAAAGGTCGGTGATTATGAGTGGAGTGAGGCCGGTGTACGCATTATTGAGCGTTCTGCCCGCATGCCAGAGGTCGGTGTTGCACCAGAGTTGACGCCTTATATGGAAAGCCTGGTTGAATTCAGCAGCACGGGCGAGGTTGAGATCATCCGCAACCTGACACAGAACAGCATTGTCTATGACCGCTCGCACGAAGCGCTGTCGCTGGCGGACATGCTGGAGCAGGCCAGTTCAGCCCTGCACGATAAAATTCTGGCCGATCTGCAGGCGGCGCCGGTTGCCAATACCGTTGGCTGCTTCCTGTTTGAATACTCAGACCAGGGGCCGTTACCGCCCACCATCGCGCTGATTCAGCCGCATGAAATCACGCAGGAAGAGGACGACTATCCGCTGTTATGGCTGAATGCTCCCGATTGCGAACTCTTTACCGAGGATGATTTTGACGGCATCCGC
The DNA here is from genome assembly GCF_020447205.1 of Thalassolituus alkanivorans. Classification (GTDB taxonomy): domain Bacteria; phylum Pseudomonadota; class Gammaproteobacteria; order Pseudomonadales; family Oceanobacteraceae; genus Venatoribacter; species Venatoribacter alkanivorans. The sequence goes on along the minus strand of NZ_JAJAEL010000035.1, from coordinate 448,083 downwards.
CTGCATGGTGAGCATGATGCGTTGTTTGACCGCATCAATGCCCAAATCGAGGAGCTGGATTACGAACAGGCCGATCAGCTTATCGTCGCTTTCTATCTGACCCTGTGCCGCCGTCTGCAGGATTCTCTTCTCTCTTCTTCGCTGCTGCAGACCACGGAGGATTTCTTTGTCACCGCACGGGAGTTTGCCGCCTGCAACGAAGCTGTTTTTCTGCAGCAACTCTGGCCAGAAGAGCGCTGGCAACCACTGGCGGCGGCGCTGGAGCAGTTTGCCGCGGCTCAGGCTGAGCGTGAACTGGCTATGATCCGCAGGCTGGAGGCGGGAGATTGGCAGGATGACGGGGCCTGATCGGCGCGGCGCTGCAGACAGCAGCCAATAGCCGTTTCTATCCATAACATAAGCCGTTAGAATAGCGGCCAGCCAATTTTCACAGTTAAGGTATTTTGACATGGCATTAATCAGCATGCGTCAGATGCTGGATCACGCCGCCGAATTCGGCTACGGCGTACCGGCATTTAATGTGAACAACCTGGAACAGATGCGCGCCATTATGGAAGCCGCCGACAAGACCGACTCTCCGGTGATTGTTCAGGCGTCTGCCGGTGCCCGCAAGTACGCAGGCGCTCCTTTCCTGCGTCACCTGATTCTGGCCGCGATTGAAGAGTTTCCGCATATTCCTGTGTGTATGCACCAGGATCACGGTACCTCGCCGGACGTGTGTCAGCGTTCTATCCAGCTGGGCTTCAGCTCAGTGATGATGGACGGTTCTCTGGGTGAAGACGGTAAAACCCCGACTTCTTACGAATACAACGTTGACGTGACCAAGCGCACCGTCGATATGGCGCACGCCTGTGGTGTATCGGTAGAAGGCGAGCTGGGTTGTCTGGGTTCTCTGGAAACCGGTATGGCCGGTGAAGAAGACGGTATCGGTGCTGAAGGCGTACTGGATCACAGCCAGATGCTGACCGATCCGGAAGAAGCAGCTGACTTTGTTAAGCGTACTCAGGTGGATGCTCTGGCAATTGCCATCGGTACCAGCCACGGCGCCTACAAGTTCACCAAGCCACCAACAGGGGATATCCTGGCGATTGACCGTATCAAGGAAATCCACAAGCGTATTCCGAACACTCACCTGGTTATGCACGGTTCTTCTTCTGTGCCGCAGGAGTGGCTGGCAATCATTAACCAGTACGGCGGCGACATTAAAGAAACCTACGGTGTACCGGTTGAAGAAATCGTGGAAGGCATCAAGTACGGTGTGCGTAAAGTAAACATCGATACCGATCTGCGTCTGGCCTCTACCGGCGCTATGCGTCGCATGATGGCTGAGCATCCGAGTGAGTTCGATCCGCGTAAATTCTTCGCTCAGACTGTGACCGCAATGCGCGATATCTGTATCGCCCGTTACGAAGCCTTCGGTACTGCCGGCAACGCCTCCAGGATCAAACCGATCTCTCTGGACAACATGTTCCAGCGTTACGCCAGTGGCGAGCTGAATGCCAAGGTAAACTAAGCGCTTAACGCGTTTAGTTACCGGCTTAATAAAAAACCCGCGCAAGCGGGTTTTTTTATGTCCGCCGTCCGTGGCGGCCACCCTTCGGGCCGCGCGGCAGCGCGTTAAGCGTCGTTCCCGACTAGCGCTTTGCTAGGCTGAATATTTACCTTCGTAGTCCAGATCACATCCACTGGTTAACGTCATTGCATTTAGCGGTATTTTTAAACTGCTTGCTCAGTGTTGTCTGATAGGCCTCACCAGCACACTGGCCAACCTGTGTTCCCCAGTAAGAGCCATCGGCCGGTTGCTGAAATACCTGTGGGAACTGCGCTGAAAACTGCTGCAGACACTGACGGGTGGTTTGTGTCGCCGTTTCCATACACTGCGCTTCGCTGATATCAAAACACTGACGGAAAAACTGTTGCGGCTGGCAAAACGCATTGGGCAGTGCTGTGGTCATGGCGTTGGTCCATTCATTGCGGCCAACCTCAAAAGCACTGCTGAATGAGCTCAGCGCGGTCAGAAAGATAAAACTCAGGGGTAATTTCATAGGGGCATCCTGCAGGTAATTGGCTGGCGTTCTGTCTTTGGGGCTGTGAATTCGGGGCGGTGAAGCAACAGGCACATCGTACCGGGAATACTATCAGCATGAGGAAGCTATAGAAATTCCATCGCCGGATATTGATTCACTTGTCATTTTATATCGGTATAGGTTGTTTATTGGCGGGTGCGGAGGAATCTGTACGACCGTTTTAAAAGTGGTAAATCAGGAAAAACTGAGCACCGATTAAGACAAAAGTACAAAAAAGCTGTCTCCATTTGTGCCAAAAACTACTTGGTATATTGCTTGGTAGGAAATTGCTTGTTTATGGTTCGGCCGCTGTTCAGGCGAAGCCTGTTTGTCATCTGCTGCGCTCATCCTGAGTCAGGAGACAGATATGCCTGAGCGGCTTAACAATAATCATCATAAATGAGGAAGAATCATGAAACCGGTTTTACTGACCACCCTGGGGGTGGCTCTGTTGGGTTCGTCGCTGAATGCTGCGGCCTTCTCCCAGCCAACCCATAAGCGCATTGTGCAGGACGCCGTCAGCTATATGGCAGCCCATGCGGATACTACGGAATACAATAAGCTGGCGGCGGCGGCTCAGGCTGCGGGCTACACCATGGCGCAGTTTGCGGAAGTGCTGGGTCAGGGCGCCTACGATGTCGATGACTTTGCCGATACGTTTATCTGTGGCGCCGTGAGTGGTGACTGTGTTGAGGCGCCGGTCTGGGGGGCGGGTTCATCCATCGCCAAGTACACCTCCTACTGGCACTTTCAGAACCACACCCGTGGTGCAGATGCCCATGGCAACGATCTGGGTGGCTATAACTACGATCTGCTGACCGTATGGGGCGATGTCGACAATATGGCCGCAACCTGGCTGAAAGGCGATCATCTGGATGATGGTCCGGGTGGCATGACCGGCTGGTGCTACTGGTGGAGCTGTAACGAAGACTCTGAATACAACACCTATGGTGTAACCGAAGCGAATTACCGTCAGGGAAGCAGCTCCAGCAAGAGCATGTACGAAGATTTCGAAACCATGCCATTCCAGCCGATCGATAACCTGGGTCAGCACTGGTACAACGAATTCTGGAATCAGCCAACGGTGCAGACGCTGGGCTTTGTACTGCACACCACCGATCTGCTGCAGCCGCACCATACCTGGACAACCTCCAGCCTGAATCATGCCGGCTGGGAAACCTGGGTGGAAGATAATTACAGTGCTCTGCAACTGAATAATGATGCACTTGTCAGTGCTGCGCTGAACAGCTTCACACCGGTTGCTGCCGGACAGCATGATATTCGTGCCTTACTCACTCAGGGTGGAGCTGTTTCTTATGGTCAGGGTGGTATTGTGCTGAGCAGTACAGCCGATGCTGACCGTGAGCAAATTGCAGAAATTGTTATCCCGCATGCGATTGCGATGACAGTGCATATTCTGAATCACGCAGCTAACCGTTTCTGAGGCTTTAATTATTTCCGCAAGCCGGGTAATCCTGTGATTATCCGGTTTTTTTTGCCTTTAAATAAGGTCAGACCAATTACTATTATATCGCTATAATTAATATTTTAATTATTAGTGATGGTCCAAAAAAGTCGCCGTATTCACCGTTCGGGACAGTTTGAAATTAATCTGTGCCCATTCAGGCCAAGTGCCAGCCGACGTATTGTCGGCGACCATTCTCAGTTATTAGTCTTAGCTGCATCACGGTCGTCGTGACGGTTTTAAAAAAATAAAAACACACTCGTTATTCATTGTTCTGACTCAGAGTCGTCACCGCAGCGCAACGCGGTATTCACAATGCTGTGCGAGTTTAGTAAGACCAAAAACACACAGGCGAATCCACTATGAAACACACTCTGGCCCTCTCTGTCAGCGCAGCCCTGACCATCGGCGCAATGAATGCTGAAGCATTTACCCAGCCGACCCATAAACGCATTGTTAAAGATGCTATCAGTTACATGGCGGCGCATCCGGATACCACCGAATACAACAAGCTGGCTGCCGCAGCACAGGCTGCCGGTTACAGCATGGAACAGTTTGCTGAAGTTCTGGGGCAGGGTGCCTACGATGTGGATGATTTTGCTGACACCTTTATCTGTGGTGCGGTAACCGGTGATTGTGTTGAAGCTCCGGTATGGGGCGCAGGTGCCTCTATCGTGAAGTACACCTCTTACTGGCACTTCCAGAACCACACCCGCGGTGGTGATGCTCATGGTAATGACCTGGGTGGTTATAACTACGATCTGCTGACCGTCTGGGGTGCCGTGGATAACCTGGCCGCTACCTGGCTGGTGGGTGATCACCTGGACGATGGTAAAGGCGGTATGACCGGCTGGTGCTTCTTCTGGTCCTGCTCCGAAGATTCTGAATACAACAGCTACGGTATTACCGAAGCCAACTACCGTCAGGGCAGCAGTTCCAATAAAGGCATGTATGCCGACTTCGAAAAAATCCCGTTCCAGCCGATCGATAACCTCGGCCAGCACTGGTACAACGAATTCTGGAAAAACCCAACGGCACAGATGCTGGGCTTTACCCTGCACACCACTGACCTGCTGCAGCCGCACCACACCTGGACGACCTCTGACCTGAACCACTCCGGTTGGGAAGGCTGGGTAGAAGACAACTACACCGCACTGGATCTGAATAACGATGCGCTGGTGACTTCAGCCCTGAATGATTTCACTCCGGTTCCGGCTAACCAGAAAGATATCCGTCCTCTGCTGACTCAGGGTGGTGCGATCTCTTACAGCCAGGGCGGTATTGTACTGAGCAGCACCTCTTCGGCAGACCGCACTCAGGTTGCCAAGGTTGTGATTCCACATGCCATCGCCATGACGGTGCATGTACTGAACCACGCTGCGAATCGTTTTTAAAGGATAGCGGCAGCGACGCCTGATCAGGGTGTTGCTGTCCAAGGTCACAAAGGCTGCTCAGGCATGGATTGTCAGAGCAGTCGTTGTGAAGGCCCCACTCTGAAATTTTGTTTCAGGTGTTTGCAGGATGATTTGCGTGAGGATCATCCTGCTTTTTTTTGCCCGGAAAAAGACTTTGTCATTCATACCGGTCATTATTCCAGTTAACACCGCCACCGGATCTATAACGAAGCCATGAAAAAATACGCCGTATTCTTTGCCGTTATGCTGTCTTTTCTGTTGCCTGCCCAGGCCTCGGCAGGCATTCAGTACAGTCTGGAACATGAAGAGCAGATTGCCCGTGTCGGAGATCTGACCCTGAGTCGTACCCTGCTGGATATTTTTCTGCATAAACAGCAGAAAGCCGCGCAGGCCAGCGGTAAAACCCTGACCCTGCAAACCATTCTGCAACAGTTACTCGACGACGCCTTAATGGCGGAATACGCCCGCACGCATCTGACAGCCGGGCAGCTGAATCCGGAAAACCGCGTGGCTTTTGCTGCTGCAGTTGAGCGTCATAACCGTCTGGTTGCTTTATTGCGTGGCTATTTCAATGAGCAGATTGTCGCCAGTGTGAACGCCTTGCCGGGGAAAAATTTTTCCAGTCTGGTGCAGTGGAATCCTGAACTGAATGTGGAACGCCTGAATGCGCTGATTAAATTACAGCCAGGGCTGACCATTGATCTGACCCCGGAACAGAAAACCGCAGCTGCAGATTTTGCTGTGCTGAATACGGAACTGGCGGAAGGCGGCAAAGTCAGTCTGCTGGATATTTATCAGCGTCAGAATGTGCAGGGCCGTCTGGCGCTGCAGAGCGGTAATCTTGATTATTTACAGCAGCAGACACGGTTATATGTCGGTGGTCTGTATGTTCTGAACTGGGCGAAAAAGCAGCTCAGCGAGGCAGACTGGCAGGCGCTGCAACAGGTGATTCTGAATCAGGAACAGCGTCAGCGCTTACTGGCCAGCATGGGTATTAATATGGATATTCATGATGATAATCCGGCCCTGCGTGCACGTGCGGCCAGAATTACCGACGCTGAATTACAGGCTGGTTATAACGAACATAAAGACGATTTTCGCGTGGTCGAGCGTGCCAAAGTGCGGCATATCCGCGTGGCTGATCAGGCGCAGGCAGATGCCATCGTCGCCGAAATCCGCGGCGGTTTATCTTTTGCTGATGCAGTAAAGCGCTATTCCATTGCCGCTGATAAAGATAAAGGCGGCGAGCTGGGCTGGCTTAAACGCGGTGAAAAAGACCGCACCTGGCTGCACTCAGTGGCCTTTGTGCAACCTGCCGGGCAAGTGTCACCTGCATTCCGCAGTCCGCAGAACGAAGGCGATGTTGTGTACGAAATTCTCTGGGTGGATGAGCGGGTGGATGGTTATTTACCGCTGAGTGATGAAGGCGTGCGGTATGAGCTTTCGCATGAACTGGCGCGGGCAGCCTTGCAGCGGGAGCTGCAGGCGCTGCAGAAAAAATTGCGCAACGATGCCGATATTCACCTTAATCGTCGTCTGCAACCACAGAGCTGAAACCACCGATGAAGGCCAAAATCATAACCCTATTGCTGCTGGGAACAGGTGCTGGTCTGATTGCGGCTTTATTGTGGCTGCGTCAGGTGGATGTACTGGTGGGTGAGAACAATGCTTCGCCGCAGACAGAGGAGCCAGCTTACACACCAACCGTTGTGCCACCACTGCAGGCACCGGCTGCGCCGGATTCTGCCAGTGCAAAAAATGCAGACAACGCCATCCATGATCTGGATAACAGCGAGCTGGATGCCTGGCTGCCACGGCTGAACAGTGATGCCATTGCCAGTATGCAGGCTGCGCGTATTAACGGTGATCCGCGTGCGCCGAAACTGTCACCTTCGCGCCCGCGGGAAATGCCGACGGCCGAAGAGCTGGCCGATGAAGAGCAGTACCTGGCTTACGAGCAGCGTCAGGAAAAGCGTATGTTCCGCGCCTTTGTTGAGGCCAGCAAACAGAAAACCGCCCTGATTCAGCAGTATATTGATCAGGCTGAGGCTGGCGGTATCAGTGAAGAAGAAGTCGCTTTTGCGCGGGAAAAAATCCGCAAAATTGAAGAAATGGCCCTCAAACTGCAGCAGGAACATCCGGACATTATGCAGGACACCTTTAAACCGGAAGATAACTGGTTGCCGGCGGCTGATTAACGCAGCAGCTTTTAGTAACAAAACAGGAAAGAGGCAGGAGAGGCAGAAAAAACGGAACAAAGGCGCTGCCAGCCGGGCTGAACAGCACCTTTGCCAAAGAGTGGACTTGTCAGCCTATCTGACCCATTTTGTCGTAGCAATACGAAATTAAGATTAGAATCAGTCCACATTAAACACTAACAGTGCCTGTCGCTGTTGTTCTGCCAGGCCAGCCAGTTCATGGCTGAGCTGCTTCGTCTCGCTGGCTTTTTCTTCGGTACGGCGCGACTGCTCTGTCACCTCTGTACCGCGGCTCTGAATACTCTGACTTAACTCCAACTGTTCACCGCTGAGGCGCGATACACTCTCGCTGGTGTGGCGCATGGCCTCGACCGATTGCTGAATAGCATTCAGGGCCGTCCCGGCATGCTGCGCATGATTCACCATATCTTCACTCAGACGGTTTACGGCATTCAGCCCGCTGGCCGTGTTGTTAGCGCCCTGTTGCAGGTCGTCTACCAGTTGCTGAATCTCGCGGGTAGAGGCCGAGGTGCGGCTGGCCAGCGTGCGTACTTCATCGGCGACCACGGCAAAACCACGCCCCTGTTCACCGGCACGGGCCGCCTCGATCGCGGCGTTCAGCGCCAGCAGATTGGTCTGCTCAGCAATGCTGTTGATCACATCCAGCACGCTGCCGATATTTTCTGAATGACGGCGCAGGGACTCGGCGTTATCAGCGGCCTGCCGTATCTGTTCGCTGGAGCGGCCAATAGTGCTGACCAGCTGCTGTACCGTATTGCTGCCTTCGTCAACTCTGGACGCGGCTTCCAGCGTGGCCTGTTCCGCGCTTTGCGCGACATTGCGTACTTCTGCTGCTGCTGCCGCCACCCGTGCGATCTGCTGACCATTGATGGCGGCTTCCTGTGTCTGCTGCTGTGCAACCTCGCCGGTTTCCTGCGCCAGCTGCAGCAGGGTTCCGGCAGCACGGCTGAGGTGCTGACCGTTGCTGTGCATACCGCCCAGGGTTGATGCCATAGTGCTCAGCATTTTATCGAAGGCGGCGGCCAGTTCGCCCAGCTCGTCTTGGCTGTTAATGCCGGTGCGGCGGCTCAGGTCTTTACTCTGTTCGATACCAATCACATGGTTACGGATGGTCCGTAACGGATTAAGAATGCGGCGGTAACCAAACCAGCCCAGTGCCAGCATGGCGCTGATGGTTACCACTGCCATCAGCGCAATGGTGCGGATGGTGGCGCGGGTGTCGCTCAGCGCCTGTTGCTGTCCTGCTGCGGCCAGCCCGCTTTGCAGGCTGATCAGTTGATCGGTCAGCTGCAGCATGGGCGCCAGCTGTGGGTACATATCCATATCGATATAACCGCCCATGCTGTACGACTCGCGTTCGGCCACAAACTGCTGCAGCCGGGTAATCACCGCCAGTGCTTTATCGTAAGCACCGGCTTGCTGGCTGATGGCTTCCTGTTCGGTATTGGTCAGGCCGCTGGCCAGATATTGCTGCCAGTTGTTTTCGATCTGCTCGCGTGCCTGCTGCAGCCGCTGGCCTGCGTCGTCCCATAACAGCATCTGTGCCCGGCTCTGATGAGCAACATCCACCACATTAGCGGCATAAGCGCGGCTGATACCACTTAACAGCCAGACCGGCTGCATACGTTGTTCAAATAAACGGGTGGCGTTATTCACCACCACTGGCATCTGCATCCAGACGTAAAAAAACATAATACTGGCCAGTAAAGCCGGCAGTGCAGCCATCAGAATCAAACGGTGGCGGATTCGCATGTAGGTACCCGTATTTAAAAGAGTTCAGAAAGTCTGAGGAAAGAATAGAGGTTACGGATGCAGCTTTTAGGCGGGAAATATGAAGGTTTTATGACAATCGGCAGTGCGGCTACAAAGGCGTAACAAGTTTCCTGTTTTTTTATCGCGGCTGTTACCGGAGGTTACCGGGCACAACCTGTGGTTACGCAAAGTTGTTGATAAAGGCCAGCGAAAATAAGTGAAAATTAAAGCTGGTTATGAGGTGTTTTTTACGGATTTTTTCAGACAAACCGCAGGTAATTAATGGAAAAATAAAAGGAGGCAAAGCCTCCTTTTATTTTGGTTACTACTCTCAGTAAGCAACACCAATCCGCTGTTTTGGATGAGCATTATTTTCGGCTTCATCAATCATTGCCACGGCATAATCCTGTACTGAAATACGGCTGTTACCTTCAGCATCGCTGACCAGACTGTCACCGCCGGTGCGGTAGTTGCCGCTGCGCTCACCGGGGAAAATTTCTGCCGCCGGGCTGATAAAGGTCCAGTTCATGGCGCTGTGGCTGTTGCGGAATACCGCCAGCGCTTCCCCCTGAGCTGTAGCTTCATCTTTATACGCTTGTGGGAATTCCGGCAGCGATAACAGAGTGACGCCAGGCGCAACTTCCAGACTGCCGGCACCGCCGACCCAGAGCAGACGATTAACCCCGGCTGCCGGTAATTCGCTGAGCAGACGCTGGGCTGACGCCGCAACAATCTCATGGTTACCGGCGGCACGGCCGCCGATGCTGGCGATGACCAGATCGGCACCGGCAACTGCCGCAGCGATGCTGGCGCTGTCGCCGGCTGTCAGGTCGAGGCTGCGTTTTTCCACACCCGTCGCCGCAATGTTGCTGCTGTCACGGGCAATGGCGATGGCGTCGTGGCCGCGGCTTTGTGCCTCTGCTACCAGAGTTGAACCAATCCAGCCGGTCGCACCAATAATGGCAAGTTTCATAATCTGTCCTCTTGTGTTTGAAAGTGGTTATCTGTGTTTGAATGCGACCAGTCTATTGGTTCGGTGTGTGGCGATAAATATTCGTATATGATCGTGTTTGTATCTGATACTGATCAAATAAGGGGCGGCTGTGGATAAACTCAATGCCATGCGCAGTTTTGTTGAAGTCGCCGCCTGCGGCAGTTTTACCGCAGCGGCTGAGCAGCTTGGCCAGAGCCGGCTGCGTGTCAGCCGCGATGTACAGGAGCTGGAAGACTGGCTGCAACTGCGCCTGCTGCACCGCACCACGCGCAGGGCCAGTCTGACCGGTGCCGGCGAAGAAGCCTTGCGTTACTGCGAGCGCATTCTCAGCGAAGCCGCCGAACTGGAGAGCCGCGCGCGGCTGCATACGGCCGAGCTGGTGGGCGATATCCGCATTGCCAGCCCGATTGGCCTGGGTCAGAACCTGCTGCTGGATCTGATTGAACGCTTCAGCGCCCAGCATCCGCAGGTGCGTTTTCACCTGTTGCTGTCGGATAAAAATGCCCAACTGGTGGACGAGCGGGTCGATATTGCCCTGCGTTATACCGTGCAGCCGGATGACAGCCTGATTGCCCGGCGGCTGATGGCGGTGGATTCCATGCTCTGTGCCAGCCCGGACTATCTGGCCCGTTACGGCAAGCCGGTAACACCGGCGGATCTGGCCAGCCACAACTGTCTGATTCATCTGGTGCAGCAGCGCTGGCAGTTTCTGCATAACGGTCAGCTGCTGGAGCAGGAGGTGAACGGCAGCCTGTTCGCCAATGATATGGGCGTGCTGGTGCGTGCCGCCTGCAGGGGCATGGGTATTGCCCGGCTGCCCTGTGACCTCGGCAATCCGTTGCTGGTCAGTGGGGCATTAGAACCGTTGCTGGAAGACTATCCGCTGCCGCAACATGCCTTGTGGGCGGTGTATTTATCGCGCAGTTATCAGCAGCCGGTTATCCGTGCCTTTATTGATTTTGCTGCGGAGCACTGGCAGCAGGATGTGTTGCGGCCCTGATCGTTCTGTGGGGCTGATTGTTCTGTGGGACTGATTGTTCTGTGGGACTGATTGTTCTGTGGGACTGATTGTTCTGTGGGACTGATTGTTCTGTGGGTATGGCAACGCGGCTCAGCGTTATTCTTATCGGGCTGATAACCAATCAGTATTGGCCGAGCAGGCTCTGCTTCTTTATTGTCAAAGGATACAGACCGTATTAATGACATAGGAATACAGCATGAGTGACTTCCGCAGCGAACGCGACAGCATGGGCGAGTTACAGGTACCGGCTGATGCTCTCTACGGTGCCCAGACCCAGCGGGCGATCAATAATTTTCCGGTCAGTGGTCAGACTCTGCCCGAGCCATTTATCCGTGCACTGTTACTGGTAAAAGCCGCCGCTGCGCGCGCCAACAGTAAGCTGGGCGAACTGGATCAGGATATCGCCGTCGCCATTGAACAGGCGGTGCAGTCGTTGCTGCAGAGTCCTGACATGATGCAGCATTTTCCGCTGGACGTATTTCAGACCGGTTCCGGCACCAGCTCCAATATGAATGCCAACGAAGTTCTGGCCACGCTGGCTGCACGCACTCTGCAGAAAACGGTCAGCCCGAACGATCACGTTAATGCCGGACAGAGCAGTAACGACAGCATTCCCTCGGCGATTCATATCAGTGCCGCTTTATTGTTGCAGCAGCAATTATTACCGGCGCTGGAGCATCTGCAGCAAAGTATCGAACGCAAAGCCGTGAGTCTTGCGCATATTGTTAAAACCGGTCGCACCCATTTAATGGATGCCATGCCGTTGCGTATGGATCAGAGCCTGAACAGCTGGGCTACACAGATTGCGCAGAATATTCACGCCTTAAAAATGCAGCAGCCGGCGATTCAGTCACTGGCACAGGGCGGTACCGCCATCGGTACCGGGGTGAATGCCCATGCACAGTTTGCCGGTGCGTTCTGTGCCGAATTGTCGGTATTAACCGGTACGATTTTTACTCCGGCAGACAATCCCTTTACTCATATTGCTACTCAGGATATTGCTGTGGCCTTGTCGGGCCAGTTAAAAACCTGTGCGGTTTCGTTAATGAAAATCGCCAATGATTTACGCTGGATGAATTCAGGGCCATTGGCCGGATTGGGCGAAATTGAATTACCGGCACTGCAGCCCGGCTCGTCTATTATGCCAGGCAAAGTAAATCCGGTAATTCCGGAAGCGGTGGCTATGGTCTGTGCGCAGGTGATCGGTAACGACAGCGCGATTACCATTGCCGGTCAGTCCGGTAATTTCGAGTTAAATGTCATGCTGCCACTGGTGGCGCGTAATCTGTGTGAAAGTCTGAGCCTGCTGGCCAATGTCAGCCGTTTACTGGCCGATAACGCTATCAGTGGTTTTAAGGTAAACGAAGATAATCTGAATAAAGCGCTGGCGCGTAATCCGATTCTGGTAGCAGCATTAAATCCGGTGATTGGTTATTTAAAAGCCGCTGAAATCGCCAAGCAGGCGTATAAAGAAAACCGGCCGGTGATTGATGTAGCACTGGAACATACCGATTTAAGCCGGGAAGAGCTGGAGCGTTTGCTTGAGCCTAAACTGTTAACAGGCAAATAAACGTTTAAATATGCGCGGCATATTCATAGCCGCGCCAGTTATTTTCAGCGTTTATTATGCTTGCTGAAAACCATAAAAACTTCCCAGTCCGAGCATCTGTGTCAGCTCGTCCAGAGCATTCTTTGATTCATCAAACAGGGCTGGGTCGGCCAGATCCGCAGGTACTAATTCGTCGCGGTAATGGCGTTTTACCCAATCCTGTAAGCTATTGATTTTTTCGTCGCTGAGCATAAAGGCCGGATTTACCGCCGCCCGTTCGCGGGCCGTTAATATCACCCGCAAACGTAAGCAGGCCGGGCCACCACCGTTGCTCATACTCTGGCGCACATCAACAAACTGCACCTGACGGATAGGCTGGCTGTTATCCGTCAGCAGTTCATTCAGATAGGTTTTTACGGCCTGATTATCGGCGCATTCTGAAGGGGCAATTAAACACATGTTGTTCATATCGGCGCTGCCGTCAGCGTTAATGGCGGCCAGCAGCTGGCTGTTAAATAAATAACTGCTGATGGCGTCACTGAGGCTGACTTTGCTGGCTGGTACGCACAGGCTTTGCAGTGGCAGCCACTGATTTAATTCACTGAAGGCGCGGTCGCGCGCTTTGTCTTCGTAAGCCTGCTCATGAAAAAACAGCAGTGGCCCGTTACCGACGGCCACTACATCGTTATGAAACGCACCGGCATTAATCGCATGACGGCTCTGCTGTAAAAAAACGGCATGGCGCAATCCGTGCTGGCGGGCGATGGCTTCGCAGGCTTCACGGCTTTGTCGTGCCGGAAACGTCAGCGCGGCGAGATCGGTATTGGTATCACGGCCATAAACAAATAAGCCTACCCCGGGGCTCTGATAATCGGCACTCAGGCGGGTGTGGTTGGCCGCACCTTCGTCGGCAAAGCGGTGAATCGCCGGTAACGCCGGATGCACGGCAAAGCGTTCTTTATCAGGGAACATGGCATTTAAAGTAATGAAGGTCTGTTCATGTTCGATGGCGCGGTGGGCGGTGGTGAGCAGGTTGGCCGGGGTAAAGTGCACCCGGCCGTCGTTGCTGTCGGCGGATGGTGTGACGGTAGCGGCATTGGCGGCCCACATGGAGGAGGCGGAATACACCATCGACAACAGCGCCGGAGCTTCTTTCGCAGCGCGGTTCAGCAGCTGGTGATCGCTGCCGCTGAAGCCAAGGCGGCGCAGCACGTTCAGGTCGGGACGCATCTGCGGTGGCATAAAGCCCTGTGGATAACCCATGTTCAGCAGCGTGCGCATTTTCTCCAGCCCCTGCAACGCCGCCTGTTTCGGACTGGAACGGCTCAGGGCATTGCGGCTGGAGGCCAGATTACCGCTGGCAAGACCGCCGTAATGGTGAGTCGGGCCGATCAGCCCGTCAAAGTTAACTTCCTGCACGGTCTGTTGAGCCTGTTGTTCCTGTTCCTGTTGTTCCTGAGCAGTCTGGGCAGTTTGGGTGTTCATGGACGGAAACCTGTACCTGAAGGGGAAACGTAATCGTGGGTTAACGGGCCACTGCTGATGGCCTGTGGCCAGGCGCAGTAATCGGCGGCATAGAAGGCGCTGGGGCGGTGGTTGCCACTGGCACCGATACCGCCGAACGGCAGTGCGCTGGAGGCTCCGGCGGTCGGTGCGTTGATGCTGATAACCCCGGCGCGGATCTGCGCGCGGAACTGCTGCTGCTGTTGTGGATCATCGCTGATTAAACCAGCGGCCAGACCAAAGCGGCTGTTGTTGGCCAGTCTGATGGCGTCGTCAAAGCGGGTCGTGCGGTACAGCTGCAGCAGCGGGCCGAACCATTCTTCATCCGGCGCGGGCTGCGCGCCGGTCATATCGATCAGCCCAGGCGACAGTAAAAAACCGGCGCTGCCAATGGCGCTCATACTCAGTAATGCTTTTCCGCCGAGGCTGATTAACTGTTGTTGCGCGGCCAGCAATTGCTGCTGCGCACGGGCGCTGATTAGCGGCCCGTAAAACGCCTGCTCATCGCCCTTTGGTTGCAGAATCAGCCGCGCACAGACTGCCAGCAGTGCCTTTACGATGGCGTCGCACTGCGCGGCTGTGCCCGTCAGAATCAGGCGCCGGGCGCAGGTGCAGCGTTGCCCGGCACTGACAAAGGCGCTGCGTACAATCAGCTCGGCGGCGTGTTGCGCATGCACGTTACCATCGACAATTAACGGATTGTTGCCACCCATCTCCAGCGCCAAAAGCACTTCCGGACGGCCGCCAAATTGCTGGTGCAGCAGGCGCCCGGTATTGGAGGAGCCGGTAAACAGCAGGCCATCAATCGGCTGCTGCGCCAGAGCTTCGCCAACCTCACGCCCGCCCTGCAGAAGATTCAGTACGCCGGCCGGAAGACCGGCGGCCTGCCACAGTTCTGCGGTTTTTTCGGCGCATAACGGCGTCTCTTCGCTGGGTTTAAAGACCAGGGTGTTGCCCGCCAGCAGCGCCGGCACAATATGGCCATTGGGCAGGTGGCCGGGAAAATTATAAGGGCCGAATACGGCCATGACGCCGTGGGCATGATGCTGCAGACCGGGCTGGTTGTTGCCGGTGCGCTGCTGATAGGCGCGGATGCTGATATCAACCTTGTTGATCATGGCGCTGACTTCGGTCAGGGCTTCCCAGTGCGGTTTGCCGGTTTCGAGGCTGATGGTGCCGGCCAAAGCCTCCTGCTGTTGTTGTAGCTGTGTGGCGAAGGCCTGCAGTATCTGCAGGCGCGGCTCAAAACCCAGAGCGGCCCAGGCCGGTTGGGCGGTGCGGGCGGCGGCAACGGCAGCAGCAACCTGAGCGGCGCTGGCGCTGGCCTTACGCCAGACCGGTGTAGCGTCGGCCGGGTTTAAGGATTCAAATTCCGGGCCTTCACCGGCAAGCCACTGGCCATTGATTAACAGGCTCATCATGCCCCCAGCTGTTCCGGAATAAAGGCCAGTGGCTGGCCGGGTTGTACGCCCAGATGACCCAATGCACTGGCGCTCAGAGCCAGCCGCTGCTGGCCGTTTTGCGCTATCAGTTGCGCTTCGGTACAGATCACGCGGAACTGCTGCCAGCTGGGGTTGGCGATGATCAGCGACTGACTGTCATCGGCGTCTTCATCGTCGCTGGTGTCGGCGCAGAGCGCACTGCTCAGCTGGCGGATAGCGCGCACGCTGCGGATATTGCTCAGCTCGGCGCGCATCAATGGCCCGGCGTCGAAGATATCCACCACCCGGTCGTAGCTGAAACCTTCCAGTTCCAGCAGTTGTTTGGCGCGCCGGCCGGCGTCGGCGGGCTTGCCGATAACGGCCTGTGCCGCTTCCGGCAGCAGGCTGGTATAGATCGGGTATTTGGGCATCAGCTCGGTAATAAACTGATTAGAGCCGATGCCACACAGGGTATCGGCCTCATCGAATTCCATCTGAAAAAAGTGGCGGCCAATGGCATCCCAGAACGGGCTGTTGCCCTGTTCGTCGGTCCAGCCGCGCAGCTCGGCGATAACCGACTCGGCGAAGCGTCCGGCAAACAGACCCATCAGCAGATAACGCGAGCGTGCCAGCCAGTGGCCGTTGCCACGGTAGGTGGGGTCAAGAAACAGTGCGCCGACTTCGGAGCAGTCGGTGTAGTCGTTGGTCAGGTGCAGCAGCTGGCTGCGGACCTGCTTATTCAGCGAGTGGGAATGGTGGGTCAGGCTCATCAGACGGTAGGCATAGAACGCCTGACGCGCACCGGTCATGGCGTGTACGCCGGCGGTGCCGACCACCTTGTTGTGGCGGCTGTCTTCCATCACCAGAAAAAAGAAGTCGTCGCGGTGTTTGTCCTGACGTTCGAAGCTGTCACAGGACAGCTGAATCCGGTCGAGCAGGGCACCTTCGTCCTGCGGCAGAGAAGTCATACCTTCACCGGCTTTTTCTGCCAGCTCCAGCAGGTCGTGTACATCAGCGGCGATGGCCGGCCGGACAATCAGCATAAGGCGGGGTTCTCCTTGTCAGGGGTAGACAGCTTCCGTTGAATCAGCTTTTCGATAAAGACCACCGTCAGCGCCGCGCGTTCGGCAAAACTGTCGGTGCAGGCGTATTCCTGTTCGGTATGAATATTGGCACCGCGCACCCCGAGGGTATCAATATTAGCGAGACCGGCGGCGGCGAGATTATTGCCTTCGCAGCAACCGCCGGTGGCGACCCAGCGGATATCCAGCCCCAGCTCAGCACCGCATTCATGCAGCAGGCTGAACAGCGCCTGCTGGCGTTCGTTCATCGGCTTGGGCGGGCGGTTAAAGTGGCCGTGCAGGGTCAGCTCGCAGCCACTGCTGGTCTGCACTTTTTGCACGATCTGCTGCATCTGTTGTTCAAGCACGGCCATCTGTGAGGCTTCATCCATGCGGACATTAAACCGGCAGATACATTGATCCGGTACCACATTCACCGCGCCGCCACCGCTGATCTGGCCAATGTTGACGGTGATGCCCTGTTGCTGATCGCTGAGCTGTGCCAGTTGTTGTGCGGCATCGGCAATGGCCAGTACGGCATTGCGGCCGGAAAAGAAATCGCGTCCGGCATGGGTGCTGTGGCCACGGGCGCTGAGGGTAAAGTTGCCGCTGCCTTTGCGCGCTCCGGCCAGAGTGCCGTCTTCCAGCGCCGGTTCGTAGGTCATACCGACATGGGCCTGTGCGGCCAGTTCGGCCAATACCGGCGCAGAGGAAGGTGAGCCGATTTCTTCGTCGGGAGATATGGCGAGAGTAAAACCAAAATGTTCTTTTAATGGCGACTGCTGCAGCCAGTGCAGGGCTTCGGCCAGCATGACCAGTCCGCCTTTCATATCGGCGGTGCCGGGGCCGTGCAGGCGGTCAGCGCGGATTTCGCATTGGTTAAACGCGCTGTTGGCGGGAAAGACGGTATCGCTGTGGCCGGTAAACAGAATCTGCAGCGCGGCGTCGGGGCGGGCGCGGAAGATCTGCATCGGTGCGCAGGGTGATTCGAGCAGGCTGCCGTTGTCGGCAATCTGGCTGAGGGGCGCCAGTTCACGGTATTCCACCGTATCGGATAGCGGTGCAAACAGCTGATGCAGGCCAGCCTGTACCTGACGGATGCCGCTCAGGTGGCGGCTGCCGGAGTTGATTTCACATAACGCCCGCAGAGTATCGATCATACTGCCGGTACGGGCTTCCAGTGCAGCCAACAGTGCCTGCCGCTCAGCATTGCCTGTGAGGGGCATATACGCCTCCTTCATTCGTCCTGTGACAGGTATAGCATTAACGCATCGGCAATGACCATTACCGCAATCCGTTTACTTTCTCAGAAGCGGATTACACTGAAAATACAGCCTGACCGGTTTGTCTGTTTTTATGCGCTTTAGGGCCGACAGGCCCTGAAAATAAAAGGAGTGCCTTATGGATGATTCTGACCTGAAAAAGCTGATCGCTGAAGATGCGGACGTCATTTTGCACCCGGCCTCATCCATCAGCGCATTGCTCAGCAATGGCCCGCAGATGATCTGCGCCGCCGATGGTTGCATGATTGAAGACGCGCAGGGGCGGCGATATCTGGATGCGGTCGGCGGACTCTGGTGTGTGAATGCCGGCTATGGCCGTGCTGAACTGGCGCAGGCAATGAAAGAGGCCGCAGAAAAACTCAGCTATTACCACACCTTCAGCAATGCCTCGAACCCCTGGCAGGTACAACTGGCGGAAAAACTGCTGAGTATCGCGCCGGCCGGGTTGGGCAAAGTATTTTTTGGCAGTGGTGGCAGCGATGCCAACGACACGCTGATTAAAATCGCCTGGCATTATCATGCGCTGCGCGGCCAGCATAAAAAAATTAAAGTCATCGCCCGTCAGCAGGCGTATCACGGTACGTCGGTCAGCACCGCCAGCCTGACCGGGCTGGGTGGTTTCCATAAAGAATTTCCGCTGCCGCTGGATTTTGTGCTGCGGGTCGAGTGTCCGCATTTCTACACCCGCGCTTTGCCCGGTGAAGACGAAGTGCAATTCTGTGAGCGTTTAATCGACGAAGTACGGCAGTTAATCAACACCACCGGGGCTGAGAATATCGCTGCCTTTTTTGCCGAGCCCATTCATGCCGCCGGTGGCATTATCGAGCCGCCCGCCGGTTATTACCAAAAGCTTAAAGCGCTGCTGGCTGAGCACGATATTTTACTGGTCGCCGACGAAGTGGTGTGCGGTTATGGCCGGCTGGGAAGTTGGTTTGGTTCACCCCAGCTGGGGCTGGTGCCGGATATGATGGCCACGGCCAAAGGTCTGACCAGTGGCTATTTTCCGATGTCGGCGGCTTTTATTACCAATGATATCTGGCAGGTGCTGAAACAGGGCTCCGATAAACTCGGCGCCTTTTCCCACGGCTATACCTACTCCGGCCATCCGGTCGGCGCGGCGGTAGCATTGGCGAATATTGAGTTGCTGGAGCGCGAAGGGTTGGTGGAGAAAGCGCGGGAAAACGGTGCTTACCTGCATCAGCGGTTGCATGACGTGTTTGACGGACATCCGCATGTGGGCGAAATCCGCGGTCGCGGTTTACTCGCCGGGGTGCAGCTGGTGGCCGATAAAGCGCAGAAAATATTGCCGGATGCCGGTGAAAAATGGCCGCTTAAGGTCAGTAATGCCGTACGCGAACGGGGCGTGATTGTGCGGCCTTTGCCCAGCGTGGCAACCCTGGCAATCTCGCCGCCCTTAACCATTTCGCGCGAACAGATTGATACTCTGGTGATGGCCTTGCAGGAGGCTGTTAATGAACAGCTGCCGGCTTAGCAGCGAACGGATTAGGTCGGGTGAGGCTCCTTTTCCGGGTGATTAATTTCGCCTATAGCCTGTATCGGTAATTGTTATTGGTGCCGATTGGGAGGGATGAAGAAAATAGTCTGACATTTTTTTGTGGGACAGTTGTATGTTGATCCGACTTGTATATGCCAGCCACGCATCTTTCTCTGTTGGTAACGACCGGATTGATCCCCGTCTGGGGCGGATTCTGACGCAATCGCGCAGTAATAACGCGCGGCGCGAGATCGGAGGCGTTCTGTACCTTGGCGATGGCTTTTTTCTGCAGTGTCTGGAAGGGGAGGCTGATGCTGTTGATGCTTTGTATCAGCGTATCTGTGAAGACAGTCGTCATCATAATCAGGTTATTCTCAGCCGTAGCACTATTGAAAAGCGCTTATTCCGCAACTGGTCGATGAAATATATTCCGGCTGAAAAAAGTGTACGCACTTTCCTGCGCTCCCGTGGCTACGACTACTTCAATCCGTTTGAATTAAGTCAGGATGACCTCGATTTGTTGGTGCAGTTTTTCCATCAACTTCAGGTTCGCAGCGGTAGTGACAGCGAGGATAAACAGACTCAACCGGGTTCAGCGCAACCTGCCTGGCGCCGCTGGTTACAACAGTTGTTTGGTTCTGCGGAGCGTACGGCATCCCGCTGAATAATCAGTGAAGATGCAGGTGGTAGAGTAATAACGCCTGCAGTTTTTCAGCATCAATCGGTTTGGCAATATGGGCCTGCATTCCGGCGTCCAGACAGTCAGTCACATCGTTTTCCATGGCATTGGCGGTCATCGCGATGATAGGAATATGGGAATACTGTGGCTGCTGACGGATGGTGCGGCTGGTTTGCAGTCCATCCATAACCGGCATCTGAATATCCATCAGAATCAGATCAGGGTTCAGTTCCTGCTGCAGAAGGTCCAGTGCTTCCTGGCCATGGTTGGCAATGGTTACCCGGGCACCAAAGCTTTCAAGCAGCTCCTGCGCCAGTAACTGATTCATCAGAGCATCTTCTGCCAGCAGGATATGCTTACCTTGCAGAGGCAAATTCCGGGAAGATTCAGCCGGAACATCTGCCGGGCCGGCTGGTTCGGAGTTATTGCTTTCTGTACATGGAAAAATTCCGCTACTGAGCAGCGCCCCTTCGGGTTGTGCCGGCGGTAATTGCAACCACAGATGAAATTCGCTGCCAACACCTTCCTGACTGCTGATGGTGATATCCCCACCCATCTGTACAGCGAGTTCTTTGCTGATGCTCAGTCCTAAGCCGGTACCGCCAAAACGGCGGCTGGTTGATGCGTCAGCCTGGCGGAAAGCCTCAAATAAAAACTTTATCTGATTGGCGCTGATGCCTATGCCGGTATCACTGACCCTGGCATGCAGGTACTGCTTCCTGTCATCGTAATTCAGGCGTAAACAGATATTGCCTGCGGATGTAAATTTGAATGCGTTACTGAGTAAGTTTATTAATATCTGTTCAACCCGCAGGGCGTCTCCCATAAAAAAGGCCGGAATGTCTGTTTCCAGAATGATACTGAATTCCAGGTTTTTATCTCTGGTTGGCAATAAAAACAGTGCACCGATTTTTTTCAGGATATTTTCCAGTGAAAATCTGGCGTTATCCAGCTCCATTCTTCCGGATTCTATCTTGGCATAATCCAGGGATTGATTAATCAGAGCCAATAATGTTTGAGAAGACAACTGTACCTTTGTCAGATAGTCTTTCTGTTTATCGTTTAACAGGGTTTTCAGACATAACTGAGTAAAGCCAATGATGGCATTTAACGGTGTGCGGAACTCATGGCTCATGTTGGCCAGAAATTGTGACTTTGCTTTATTAGCGGCGTTGGCCTTTTGCATGGCGATGGTCAGATCTTCGGTTTTTATCCGTACCTGATCCCTGATGTATTCCAGCGATCCCGTAACGACCAGAATAAACATTTGCATAATAGCAGCCAGCAAAAAACCGCCGGTTAAAATAACCCAGCTGGCCCAGTCTTTGTCATCGATAACGTAGTCTTTGTTGGCATATATCTGTATGTGGTAAGTACGTCCGGAAAAATAATTGAGGTAACTCTTCTCCTGATAACCTGACAATGGTTCAGTATTGGCGGTAAAAAGTTCCTGTGGTCTTTCTTTGTCAGTGACGTCGATTATCTGAATCGATAAGCCAAGTCGCAGGGCTTCCTGCCAGATGTTTTCCAGCAACCCATGAATCTTCAGTACTCCGCTGGCAAAACCAATAAATTCAGAATAATTCTCTTTTTTGCTATCGCGCAGCGCTGCTGTTGTATCGAATATCGGCATGTAAATAATGGTGGCTTTTTTCTCTCCTGATTCCTGCGCCAGAACAATAGGGGCTGTAGCAACAGGATGGCGCAGCTTGCGGGCGTTCATCAAAGCTTCCCGCCGCTCCGGATTCGCAGCGAGATTAAGGCCAAATGCCCGGCGGTTTTGCTCCAGCGGATAGAGGTAATACACAGGGTAATACTCGTCACGGTCTGCAGCTTTTGCTAATGATCCATCGGCTTTGAACTCAGTCAGTTCAAAATCAGGGTACCCTTGCTGACGCATGTCGTTAACCAGCTCCTGGCGCTCTGTCTGTGCCACAACGGGTGTCCAGCCGACACCATAGAACACCGGGTCATCATCCAGAATGACTTTAGAAAAAGCGTTGAATTCAGTGAAAGAGACATGTTCAGATGCATTGAACAGGGCTGCATAAGCAACGAGCTTATGCTCCGCGGTGGTCAGGAGAGCATCAAGCTCGCGGGCGATGTTGTCTGATTTTCCGGAAATAACTTGCTGATTTTCATAGTGCCGGTGCCCAATCGAAATATAAAAAATTCCCCATACCAGAAGAAAAATCACTGTAGTTGGCACCGTACTTTGCAACAGGCGACTGCGTGTCAGCTGCTTACGGTAATAAAAAATATTGAGCAGCAGCGGGGTAAACAGCAATACACCGATGGCGTCGCCAATCCACCAGGTTAACCAGGTGAAAAAATACTGGTCGGCAGTAATGATGCCATTAAAGAACAGCGTTGTTACACCAATAGTGCTGGCAATCAGGCAGCCACCGAGTGCGATGATCAGGGTAAATAACAGAATGGTGCGGGGCGATTCCAGCAGTCGGGCTTTACCAATAAAACGATTCTGTAACAGATAACCGCCAGCCGCCTGTGACATTGCACCACTGGCAATGCATAACGGTGCAATAAGGGCTGTGGCTGTCAGGTTGTGGTAATCACCGCTGATGATTGCCAGATTAATCAGAAATGAACCGCAGCCAATTCCCAGTAATGCAGGCCAAAGGCGCAGGGCTGTTACTGCTGCCAGAGCAATGCCGGCCGCCGGCCAGACGGCAGAGGCAAAGCCTGGCGGAATTGCCAGTGCCAGACCAAAGCGGGCGGCAATGGCATAGCTCAGAGCTGCGATCAAAAAATGAATAATGGAATGGCGCATGGGTCCCTCTCCCGCCTGAGTGTCCGAAGTATAGACGTGGATTGGCGTCAGGGCGGATCAGAGGCTGGGCAGGTCAGGGCCGGAACTGATTACAGAGAGTAGCGCTGGTGGCAGTAAGCTACGCCAGAGACGATGGGGTAATCCTGGCAGTAGCGCAGATTGCAATGAAACTCTTCGAGGCGCGCCTCTGCGGGCAACAGCACTTCGGGCTCGCCAACATAGCCTGCGCTGCAGAGTTCGGTCGCGCGGCGGCGCCAGTGTTGTTTAAACGTCGTGATGGTGTCGTCGTAATTCAGAATAAACTGATAACCGCCGATCTGGCGCACTTCAATCACATAGACGCCAGGAGCAATTTCTTTATCCAGATAACCATTCTGCTGTTCCACACCATCGTTCAGAACCGGCTTATAAGCGACAGGACTGCAGGCAGCCAGCAGTGTGGTCAGGCTTAAGGCGATGACTGAGCGCAGGGCTGTGACTGGATGTAAAACGGAGTGGTTCGGCTCGTTCATGCTGGCTGGTCTGTGATTGGCTGATCTGTGGTTGGTGGTCAGGGTGCTTTAGTTGGTGCTATCCGGCCTGTTGGCCGCAAGGGGAGGAATTCTGCACAGCCTTGCCGCTCACGTCCAGCGGCCCGCGACAAAAGTTCTGCCATAAACGTGCAAAGCTGTGTTGCAGTCGACAGAATAACAGTGGCAGTGGCCCTGCTGGCCGGGAGGGATCACCGCCAGCACCTGATGTGCGCTGGCGATATGTTGAGGGGAGGCCGTCAGTTGCTGGTTATTAGTCGCTGGCAGCGGCTATTCGCTGGTTATAGGAGCGAAGACTGCGCGCGTGAGCTTTGCCAGATCTTCCGGAGCCAGTTCAATTTCCAGACCACGACGACCGGCGCTGACGTTGAGCCTTGATAAGGCTTCTGCGCTGCTGTCGATCACCGTTGGCAGGGCTTTCTTCTGACCGATAGGGCTGATGCCGCCGACAATATAGCCGGTGGTGCGTTCAGCCAGTTTAGGGTCGGCCATTTCGGCTTTTTTGGCGCCCAGTGCTTTGGCAATGGCTTTCAGGCTGAGCATATGGGTTACCGGCAGCACCGCGACGGCCAGCGTACTTTTATGGCCGGTTAAGCTGACCAGCAGGGTTTTGAATACCAGTGAAGGATCAAGCCCCAGCGCTTCGGCGGCTTCTTCGCCGTAGGATTCGGCCGCCGGGTCGTGCTGATATTCATGCACATTAAAAGTAATACCGGCTTTTTTGGCGCAATTAATCGCGGGTGTCATCAGCAGGCCTCCGGGCTGATCAGCTGAAAACGAGGCTGGAGTACGCCGTTGTGCTCTATGCTTTCAACAAACATCGCATACGGCCGCACCCAGCTGGAAAAATCGCCATACAGCGTTTTGTACAGCACCAGCCACTCTTCATTTTCACTGTGGCGCACCAGTCCCAGCACCTGATAATCGTTACCTTTGTAATGGCGGTAAATTCCCGGAGTAATCTGCGGGGCTGCGGCTTGTGCGCTCATTGGTTTTCCTTTTAAAACGTATTACTTCAGTTCAAAACGTACGCCGGCACTGGCGTTAATGCTTTGCTTCTGGATCAGCATCGGAGCAGGCGCTGAATCCGATTTAGCCATACTCATAGCGCGCATTTCAAACATTGGCTGGCCACCGCCACCCTGTTCTTCGATGTGCAGGACTTTACCCAGTTTATTATCCAGAGCTTTGGCCATGCTGCTGGCTTTATTGCGGGCGTTGGTCAGTGCCAGCGTCATCGCCTGCTGTTCCAGAGCGGCGCGGTCGTTAAAGCGCAGTTCGGTGTTATGGAGCTTTACCAGCGAATTCTGCAGCAACTCATGTACCAGTACACCGTATTGCTCCATATCACGCAGCGTCAGACTGACATTACGGCTGACCTGTTCACCTTTATATTCACGCTTATTCCGGCCAATGCTGTAGTCGTACTCAAATACCGGCTGGTTGCTGATGTGTGCGGCGTCGATATCCTCTTTTTTAATACCGAGCTTTTTGCTGATGGCGAGTACATTGTTCATCGCCGTATCTACTTTGGCCTTGGCCGCTTTGGCAGTCGGCTGGGTATCACTGACGGTCAGATTAAGCTGCAGATAATCGGGGTAAGCTGCCACTTCGCCCTGACCGGTAACATCGATATAGCGGTCGTCACCGGCAAGTGCAGGCTGAGCGCTGAATAAAGCACAGACAGAAAACAGTAAAGCGGCAGAAGCGGTGTTCAGTTTCATGGTTATTTCCTGAAGGACGGTTTATTAGGCGTATTCGATACAGCATATTGCCAGCGGTTCGGCAGATGGCGGGTCTTTGCCTGATCTTTACGCCGCAGTGTTACAGGATAAGGTACAGGGGAAACATTATGACTTGTTTTCCTGGCCGGCATTAAAGGCTGCTAATTGTTCGGCTGTCGCTTCCTGCTGGTACTTTTCTTTCCACTCGCTGTAAGGCATGCCATAAATTTTTTCCCGGGCGGCGTCATAATCCATTCCTACGCCCTGCTCCTCCGCGGCACTGACAGTCCATTTGGCGAGACAGTTACGGCAAAAACCGGCGAGGTTCATTAAGTCGATATTCTGTACATCCTTACGCTCGTCCAGATGCTTAAGCAGGCGGCGCAGCACGGCAGCTTCAATGGCGGTTTGCTGGTCGGGTGTCATAAATGTCTCCATAACGATGGCAAAGCACTCAGTGTAAACGATGTCGCAGGCTTGTTGCGTTGTTTATTACGTAATATAGTGAACCACCTTTTTTAACCGTCAGGAGAATATTTGATGATTGTCGTAACTTCTGACCGGGCCTGTATTGCAGCTTAATCCGCATAATCTGATGCTTTGCATCAACGCTGTTTTCTGCTTTCCCCGCCCGGTTTACTGAACTTTTAAACCGGGGCAAAAATGCCCCCCTGTATTTTTTACATGCTTCTCTGCAAGGCTTTTTGCTGCCTGTTATCCGGCGCAGACCTGCAGAGCATGATGACGCCTGGCGTCAGGGGTTCATATGACATCTCAACCTTCTCTTGCCGGTCTTGGCTGGCAGGTATTTTTTCAACAACAACTCAGCCTCGAAGAATGGCAGCATGGCCATCCGGTGCGGGTGCTAGAGCAACATAAAACATTGCTGGAAGTCAGTGGCGGGCAGGGCATTGTTCGTCTGCCTTATACACCCGCGGCGTTCAGTCAGCATGGCGCTGTGTGTGTCGGTGACTGGTTGCTGCTGGATAACAGTGAGCAACCACAGATTATCCGTCGGCTTGAACGGCTCAGTTGCTTTCAGCGCCGTGCAGCAGGCATTAAAGCCGGAATGCAGTTAATTGCCGCCAATGTGGATACAGCATTTATCGTTTGCTCATTAAATGATGATTTTAATCTGAACCGTATTGAACGTTACCTCAGCATTGTTCACGAAAGTGGTGCGGAAGCCGTGGTGGTGCTCAGCAAGGCAGACCTGTGTGAGCAGGCAGAAGACTATCGTCAGCAGGTACAAAAGCTTGACCCTCTGCTGGCGGTGGTCAGTGTCAGTGCGTTTGCGCAGGACAGTATTCAGCAATTAATGCCCTGGTGTGGTTGTGGTAAAACCGTTGCCTTACTGGGTTCATCCGGTGCCGGTAAATCGACCCTCAGTAATCAGTTATTGGGGCAGGAGATACAGGCTACTGCGGCTATCCGCGAGGACGACAGTAAGGGCCGTCATACCACGACCCGGCGTTCATTACTGAGTATGGCGGGTGGCGCGATGATTCTGGATACACCGGGCATGCGTGAGTTGCAGCTGGCTGATTGCGCCGATGGTCTGGCGCAGACCTTCGCCGATATCGAAGAACTGGCCGGACAATGCCGTTTTGCCGACTGTGGACACAGTAATGAACCCGGTTGTGCGGTACGTCAGGCGCTGCACAATGGCATGCTGGATGAACGGCGTTTACGCCATTATGAAAAACTGCAGCGTGAGCAGCAGCTGAACAGCGCAACCCTGGCACAACGCCGT
The DNA here is from genome assembly GCF_020447205.1 of Thalassolituus alkanivorans. Taxonomy (GTDB): domain Bacteria; phylum Pseudomonadota; class Gammaproteobacteria; order Pseudomonadales; family Oceanobacteraceae; genus Venatoribacter; species Venatoribacter alkanivorans. The sequence goes on along the minus strand of NZ_JAJAEL010000035.1, from coordinate 421,362 downwards.
GCCGGTGAGCGGGAAATTGGTAAGCTGCATAAGCGCATTCTTAATGAGCGTAAACGGCAAAAACGTCCGGATCAGTAATGGTTCGTTCATAATAAAAGCCCGGATTTTTCCGGGCTTTTATTATGTAGCAACACTCTGAAATTACAGTTCGGTCGCATTGTTATACATTGCGATTATGGTCCGGCTGGCGACTGAGTGGTCAAGATGGCGACTTTTTATTGCCAGATACTCGGGATCAGCAAAAAAAGCTTCCATGGTTTTCTGGTCGGGAAATTCAATGGTAAAAACCCGGTTGATATTATCGGCTGTTTTCGTTTTCAGTACTTCAGCGATACGGAAGTCGTAGCCAAAAGATCCGCCGTAGGTCGTCAGGATTGGCAGCATGGCATCGCGGTATTGCTGATAGCCCACGTCGTCAGTAACGTGAAGTCCCATTACGCGTTCATAACCCATAAAAATTCCCTTTCGTGCTTATCAGGATCAGAAATGTTGAAAACCGGCGTGCTCCGGCAGCGTTAATATATGATCATTTTCCTGCACCAGTACATCCTCTCCGTTATGGGTAATGACTTTACCTATACGGGCAATACCGGAAAACTCATCACGTAACGCTTCTGCTTCCTTGCGCCGCTCCGCCGGTATGGTGAATAACAACTGATAATCATCGCCACCGGTAATGCACTGCAGCCAGCGGCTGTCAGTGCGTTCGGCAATGGTCGGAATCGCCGTGGCGTCTAATTCCAGGGTGACGCCGGAAGCGCGGGCAATATGCCCGGCGTCCTGTAATAAACCGTCGGAAATATCCATGCAGCTGCTGGCCAGATCACGCAATTGAATGCCCAGCGGCGTCTGCACCTGCGGAAAATAATAATGCCGTGCCAGGCCACTGAATTGCGCCGGATTTTCCAGCACTTGTGGCAGGGCCAGTGCACCACGGCCGATGGTATCGGACACCCAGATATCATCGCCCGCCTGTGCTCCTGAACGTGTCAGGGCCATTCCGGCCGGTACCCAGCCCTGAACCTGAATGGTAATAACAAGACAGGAGCCGGAGGTGGTGTCGCCACCGAGTAAATCGAGATCCAGTACGTGGGCAGCATCGCGTAAACCGCTGGCAAAATCAGCCAGCCATTCATGCTCTGCATTAGGTAAGGTGAGCGCCAGATGAAATCCCTGCGGCTCAGCGCCCATGGCAGCCAGATCGGAGGCGGCACAACGCAGCGCGCGCTGGGCAATTAAATGGGCAGGAGCAGTCGCAGGAAAATGCACATCGGCCACCTGGGTGTCGATGCTTTGCAGCAGGTCACAACCGGCGGGCGGCATAACGATGGAGGCATCGTCACCCACGCCCAGACGGGTGTATTGATTACGCGGAAAACCGGAGGCAAAAAATTCGCGGATAAGTGCGAATTCACCGGAGCCAGTTGCTTTGCTCATGGCAGCCTCCGTTTAGCGATCAGTCGCGGGCAGCGCGTGGTCCGCGGATTTCAACGCTGCGTTCACGCTGGGCCAGTTTATCCAGAACGCCGTTGATAAACTTATGACCGTCGGTAGCACCGAAGGTTTTGGCCAGCTCAATCGCTTCGTTAATCACGACTTTATACGGCACGTCAATGCGGCGCAGCATTTCGAAAGCACCAAGGCGCACAATCGCCAGTTCGACAGGTGTCATTTCGTCCATGCGGCGGTCGAGCAGCGGTGCTACTTTTTCGTCGAGCAGGGTTTTCTCGCGGGGCACTCCGTGCAGAATGTCGTGGAAATATTCCAGATCCACCTTGCTCATGTCGTTATCGGTGCGGAATTCAGCCTCAATCTGAGACAGATCCGCGCCTGCCAGTTGCCACTGGTACAGAGCCTGAACAGCGTAATGGCGAGCCTTGCGACGGGCTGCCGGGCTGGCTTTCTGATTGCCGGAAGTGCGGGACATGAAAATCAGGCCTCCATGGCTTTCAGCAGGGCAACCATTTCGAAGGCAGACATGGCTGCTTCTTCGCCCTTGTTACCGGCTTTGGTACCGGAACGTTCAATCGCCTGTTCGATGGTATCGACGGTCAGCACACCGAAGGAAACCGGAATACCGAATTCCAGAGAGACAGAGCTCAGACCTTTCACACATTCGCCGGCCACGTATTCGAAATGCGGTGTACCGCCACGGATAACCGCACCCAGTGCGATAATGGCGTCGAATTTATCGGTCGCTGCGGCTTTCTGCACAACCAGTGGAATCTCAAAAGCACCCGGCGCGCGGATGATGGTGATGTTTTCTTCGTCCACGCCGTGACGCAGCAGCGAATCCACCGCACCTTCCAGCAGGCTTTCAACAACAAAGGCATTCCAGCGGCCAACTACGATGGCGTATTTGCCGTCGTTCGGGGTCAGGTTCCCCTCAATGGTATTAATGTGTTTCATGGTTTTTATCCATTCATTCGTTAAAAGGGATGTACTCGACAATTTCCAGATCGAAGCCGGAAATGCCGCTGTATTTCATTTCGGAGCTGAGCAGGCGCATTTTCTGCACGCCCAGTTCACGCAGAATCTGCGAGCCGGTACCAATGGTTAAAAAGGCGCCGGAGCTGTCTTTATTCGGGCTGCGCAGCGGACGCGCACGGCCGAAGAAATCATCCAGACTGTCGCTCACGCATTCGCTCTGACCGGCGGACAACAGCACCAGTGCACCTTTGCCTTCTTCGGCAATACGGCTCAGTGCCTGGGTCGATGACCAGCTGTCGGATTCCGGTTTGCGCAGACCCAGTACGTCGCGCAGCATATTGTTGGTCTGCACGCGGATCAGGGTGGGTTCGTCAGCACGGATATCGCCCATGGTCAGTGCCAGATGCGTTTCGTTCTGAATCGTGTCGCGGAAGGTGTGCAGGGTGAATTCACCGAATTCGGTGTGCACGCTGTCACGGCTGATCACTTCCACGGTTTTTTCGTTGGCGATGCGGTAGTGAATCAGATCGGCGATGGTGCCGATTTTCAGGTTATGTTTGGCGGCAAACACTTCCAGATCCGGACGGCGGGCCATGGTGCCGTCGGCATTCATCACTTCGACGATGGCCGCGGCCGGAATCAGGCCCGCCAGACGCGCCAGATCGCAACCGGCTTCGGTATGACCGGCACGGCTTAATACACCGCCGGGACGGGCGCGCAGCGGGAATATATGGCCAGGCTGTACGATATCTTCCGGCTTGGTGTAGGAGTCAACGGCGACACGGATAGTATGCGCACGGTCAGCCGCGGAAATACCGGTGGTCACACCTTCGGCCGCTTCAATAGAGACGGTAAAAGGCGTGGAAAATTTTGCACCGTTACCGGTTACCATGGCTGGCAGGCCGAGGTAATCACAACGCTCACCGGTTAAGGTCAGGCAGATTAAACCGCGTGCTTCGCTGGCCATAAAGTTGATGATTTCCGGCGTTACTTTTTCGGCGGCAACAATAATGTCGCCTTCGTTTTCGCGGTCTTCATCATCCATCAGGATGACCATTTTGCCCTGGCGGATATCGGCGATAATGTCTTCGATTTTATTCAGTGCCATGTGTTCAGCCTGTTATTTCCAGAATCCGTTTTGCGCCAGAAACGCCTGGCTGATGCCAGTGTCCGGTGCCTGTTCGGCGCTGTTGTCCGGGCGCAGTAACTGCTCCAGATAACGCGCAATAATATCGACTTCCAGGTGTACCTCACTGCCGGGTTGCAGACCGATTAACGTGGTCTGCTGGGCGGTGTGCGGCACGATATTCAGCTCAAAGCCGTCGGCGCTTAATGCATTGGCGGTGAGGCTGACGCCATCAACCGTGACCGAGCCTTTGGCGGCGATGTATTTACGCAGTGCCGCTGGTGCTTCAATGGTAAAGCGGATCGAGCGTGCATCGGCGCTGCGTTTTTTCACGATGCCGACGCCGTCAACATGGCCGGTAACCAGATGGCCACCCATGCGCGTGGTCGGCAGCATGGCTTTTTCCAGATTGACTTTGGTGCCTGCGCTCCAGCGCCCGATGTGGGTGTGCGCCAGTGATTCGCGCGACACATCGGCAATAAAGCCATTACCGGGCAGACCAACCACGGTCAGACAGACGCCGTTGGTAGCAATGCTGTCGCCGAGTTTTACACCGGCCAGATCGAGTGTGCCGCTGTTGATCTGCAGCGTCAGGTCGCCCTGTTGGTTTTTAACCGCGGCTACGGTGCCGATGGCTTCAATAATTCCGGTAAACATGGACTTTCCGTCACTCTCTTAATGCGCTGCCGGCTCGCGGCAGGGCTCTGTTATGCGTCTGGTGTCAGCACCAGTTTTAAATCGCCGCCGACCATGCGTACATCCTGCCAGCGCCAGCGCAGCTGCTGCTCCATACGCTCAAGCCCTAAGGATAGCAGTGGTCGCGCCTCACTCCCGAGGATAGTCGGTGCGCAGTAGAGCACCAGCTCGTTGATCAGTCCGGCGGCGGCAAAGGCCCCGGCCAGCTGGGCGCCGCTTTCCAGCAATACTTCGTTGCAGCCACGCTCGCCCAGTTCCGCCAGCAGCGCTGGCAGATCGACTTTATTCGCCATGGTCAGCGGTGCCTGCCAGATGCTGAGTGTGCCCAGCGACTCATCGCGGCGCACCTTACAGCTCGCAGCATTGCTGACAGCCAGCAGGATATCGCCGGGCAGGGAGAATATCTGTTCGTTGCCACTCAGCCGTTGCTGTCCGTCAATGATCACCCGTAATGGCTGGCGCCACAGACGTTGTTCCTGTTCGATGCCGGTCTCAGCCGGGCGTACGGTCATCGACGGGTTATCGGTTAATACGGAACCTGCGCCGGTAATTACTGCGCAGCTTTGCGCGCGCAGGCGCTGGACATCGGCACGGGCTGCAGCACCTGTGATCCACTGGCTTTCACCACTGGCCATGGCGGTACGGCCATCCAGGCTTTGCGCTAATTTGGCGCGAACCCAGGGCATACCGCTGCGCATACGCTGCATAAAACCTTTGTTCAGGTCGATGGCCTGAGCTTCAAGGCAGGGAGTAATGACCTCGATACCGGCATCGCGCAGCAGGTTGTAGCCGCGTCCGGCAACCAGCGGGTTAGGGTCAGAACAGGCGCCGACTACCCGTGCCACACCGGCCTTAATCAGGCCTTCTGCGCAGGGCGGGGTGCGGCCATGGTGGCTGCAGGGTTCGAGGGTGACGTAGGCGGTGGCACCGCGGGCGTTATCGCCGGCCATGCGCAGGGCATGCACTTCGGCATGGGGCTCGCCGGCTTTCTGATGCCAGCCTTCACCGACGATTTCGCCGTTATTCACAATCACGCAGCCGACGCGCGGATTCGGGCTGGTGGAGTAACGCCCGAGTTCGGCCAGCTGCAGAGCACGGGCCATATAAAATTCGTGGTTCATGCTTCTTCTTCCTTACTGTCAGCGAGAGGGCTTAACGGTGAGGAGATGCGCTCGATTTCGGCACGGAATTCATCCAGATCCTGGAAGCTGCGGTATACCGAGGCAAAGCGTACATAGGCCACCTGATCGAGCTGACGCAGTTCGGCCATCACGCATTCACCCAGAATACGGCTGGGGACTTCGCGTTCGCCGGTGGCGCGCAGTTTTTGTTTGATACGGACGATGGCGGCTTCAACGTCTTCGACACTGACCGGGCGCTTTTCCAGCGCGCGGTGGATACCGGAACGGAGTTTGTCTTCGTTGAAGGGTTCGCGTGTACCGTCTTGTTTGATGATGCGTGGCATCACCAGTTCGGCACTTTCGAAGGTGGTAAAGCGTTCGCCACAGCTGATGCATTCCCGTCGGCGTCGGATTTGCTCACCATCGGCAACCAGGCGTGAATCAATAACTTTGGTTTCCGGGTGAGTACAGAACGGGCAATACATAACTGGTAAAGAGCGACTCAGGTGAGCTTAAAGAGGGCGGATTCTAAAGGATTTGCGCTGGCGGCGCCAGAGGCCGGGCGCTTTCCGGATACACAGTCAGCCGCCGGGTTAACGGCGGCTGTCTGTATGCAACGCTTAAGGCAGGGCTTAAGCGCGCTGCGGGTTTTTGATCTGATCGGCGAGCATGCCGTCTTTACCCAGCAGTTTCTCGCGCCAGTCGTCCAGCAGCTGCACGGTATCGTGGTCATTCGGATGGAAGCCTGGCTTAAAGAAGTCCAGATACTGCGGCAGCAGTTTCGGGAACAGGCCTTTCGGGCTCCACAGATACCAGAAACCCTTCAGGTTGTTCCAGACATCAAACAGCTTGCGGTCGGCCCAGAGCATACGGATATGGCCGATGCCCACCACGGTAAAGAAGAAGAAGGTAACAATCAGCATGGTCAGTACGCGGGTGAAGTAGCCACCACCAACCAGGTTGTACACATCGTAGGCCACGATTTTGTGTTCGTTTTCTTCCAGCGCGTGCCACATCCACAGCTTCAGGGCTTCCGGGTCCTGAATGTTGGCCTGATGCGATGGGTCACGCAGCAGCTGTTCAGCCAGAATCGCGGTGTAGTGCTCCAGCGCCACGGTAATGGCCAGCTGGATTTTCTTCGGCAGGGTTTTACGCGCAAAGCGCAGCAGAATACCGAGATCGCGGTCGAGATTGTTGGCCGGGAAACCGTGTTTTTCGGCCAGATCGTTAAAGGCTTTGTGTTCTTTACTGTGCATTGCTTCCTGACCGATAAAGCCGGATACCTGGGCTTTCAGCAGCGGGTCGGTGATGTCTTTGCGGTAGTTGCGCACAGAGTCAACGAAGAAGGTTTCACCTTCCGGAAACAGGGTCGACAGGGTAGACCAGAACGTGGTCAGAAACGGGCTGTCTTTGTACCAGTAGCGTTTGGTGTCATCTGCGAATTCGAAGTCCATACGACGTGGCGGGATGTTAGCCTTGGCTCCGGCAGTCTGACGGACAGTGCCAGCATCGGCAGTGCTTGCATGAGTCATAACTGATTCCTTTGATACTTTTATTGTTGTTCGGATGTTCGGGCCTGTCGGCAGGCCCTGATCAATGTCAGCGTATTAAACGCTTGCGGGTCGGAGGGTTGAAGGTAGCAATCGGTCAATATTTAACAGGGGGGGCTGGTGCGGGTCAGACAGGATATTTGGCTGTTCTGGCAGAAAATCACCCTGAGTTGTCCGGGCTGTGGATGAAAGGCGCAGAACGGCTCTTTTCAGCGTTATTTACACCATCTTCTGGTACAGCTGTCTGGATTGTTCCCGGGTTCAAATCAGCCAATGACGGTTTTGACCGAGATACGGCACAAACGCCCCGCATCCTGTTTTATCAGTTAGCGGCGGAGGTCAGGTCGGGGTGGCTCTGAAACAGACGTTCCAGATGGACGTCCAGAGCGTCGGTATGGGTCTGGTAGTCTTCGATATGGCCCCAGCTCATAAAAATACTGGAGTTAAAGCCCTGACTGATGTCGTTGAAATAGACACAGGTTTTGCCAAACACCGCCACCACCCAGAAACCACAGCCTTCATCGCCCCAGGGATGCTGTTGCCAGAGTTCCGGTAATGGCAGCCGGATCAGTTGCCAGATCTGGTGCAGGGCGGGGTCCATCTGTTGCTCGGCATGACGAAGCATGGCGGCCAGGTGCCGTTCGGTTACCGGAGTCCAGTGCTTGCTCATGATATGGCATCTCTCTGTGGATAACGGATACAGCAAGGTGCTGCCTGCTTATGTAGCACCCTATGACAAAGCTGTGACAGACAGATGACAGTGTTATGTGCTTAATCGGTATCCAGCGGAGGTAACTGCAGCAGGGCATCATTGATTTGCCGGGCCAGCGCCGGTTGCTCCTGCAACAGGGTATAGGCGATATACAGACCGAAAGGCTGTACCAATTCGGGCTGCTCCGTAAACAGCGTGACCGGCAGCCCCTGGCGGCGGATTTCTTCCAGCATCACCCGTCGCGCAACAAAGGCGGCACTGACGCGCCCGTCAGTAAGCAGGCTGATCAGGTCAGCGGCCTGATGCACGGTATGCAGCGGACCGCATCCCTGCTGTTCCAGCCAATACTGGGTGTTGGTATTAATGATGGTCGCTGTCGGGCTTTGGCACAGTCCGGGCTTTTTGCCGGCAAAGTAAAACCAGCTCCAGCGGTTGAGCATCAATGGTCCGAAAAAGTGTGCGTGTTCGCTGCGCTTATTGTTTGGCGAAGCGAGAAAAAAACCGTCGACATCACCAGCCTCCAGCTCCGCCAGCGCACGACCGTAATTGGGAACGGGCACAATGCGAAACTCCACTCCGGCGCGGGTCAGCAGCTGTTGCAGGCGGGCAAGCGCTATGCCGTCAGCCTGGCCCTCAGCATTGATGTAGGTATAGGGAGGGAAGTGCGGCATCGCCAGGGTTAACGGACGGGCCTGCGCCGGATGACCACAGAGCAACAGCAGCAACAGGCAGGGGATCAGAGCCGGTAGTGGCATGGCATAGATGTCTCGTAATCTGAATTCGTACTTTAAGCTTAGGTCAGGCTGTTGCCCGTGCCGTTTCTGTTGTCGGTAAAGAGCGGTTTTGTTTTATAAAAGTCACATATGGCACCCCGTACTCAGGGCAGAAGAGGCATAACGGCAGAATAAAAAAACCGCCGGGTGCAGGCACCGGGCGGTTTGTTTACAGCGGAAGTATCAGTCGGGGCTTATTTGTAAACCGGGAACTGTTCGCACAGGGCAACAACCTTGGCTTTTACTTCGGCTTCAACGGCGTCGGAGTTGCCGTTTTCCAGACCGTTCAGTACATCACAGATCCAGCCAGCCAGTTCCGTTGCCTGAGCTTCTTTGAAGCCGCGGCTGGTGATGGCCGGAGAACCGATACGCAGACCAGAGGTTACGAACGGAGAGCGTGGGTCGTTAGGTACTGAGTTTTTGTTCACAGTGATGTTGGCGCGACCCAGAGCGGCGTCAGCGTCTTTACCTGTGTACTCTTTACCGATCAGGTCAACCAGGAACAGGTGGTCATCGGTGCCACCGGATACCACGTTGATACCGCGTTCGATAAAGGTTTTGGCCATGGCCTGAGCGTTCTTAACTACCTGCGCCTGATAGGCTTTGTACTCGTCAGACATCGCTTCTTTGAAGCACACAGCTTTGGCAGCGATAACGTGCATCAGCGGGCCGCCCTGGGATTCAGGGAATACCGCGAAGTTCAGCTTCTTGTTCAGCTCTTCGTCTTCGTTGGCCAGAATCAGACCACCACGCGGACCGCGCAGGGTTTTGTGAGTGGTGGTGGTTACCACGTCAGCAATACCAACCGGAGACGGGTAAACGCCAGCGGCGATCAGACCGGCAACGTGGGCCATATCAACGAACAGGTAAGCGCCCACTTCATCGGCGATGGTGCGGAAACGCGCCCAGTCAACCACGCGGCTGTAAGCCGAGAAACCAGCGACGATCATTTTTGGCTTGTGTTCACGCGCCAGACGCTCAACTTCGGCGTAATCGATTTCGCCGGTTTCCGGGTTCAGACCGTACTGAACAGCGTTATAAACGCGGCCCGAGAAAGATACCGATGCACCGTGAGTCAGGTGACCACCGTGTGCCAGGCTCATACCCAGAATGGTATCGCCAGGCTGACACAGGGCGAAGTAAACCGCCGCGTTGGCCTGAGAACCGGAGTGTGGCTGTACGTTAGCGTAGCCTGCACCGAACAGTTCTTTGGCGCGGTCGATGGCCAGCTGTTCGATCACATCAACGTGCTCACAACCACCGTAGTAACGCTTGCCCGGATAACCTTCGGCGTACTTGTTGGTCAGCTGGGAGCCCTGAGCTTCCATTACCCGTGGGCTGGTGTAGTTTTCGGAGGCGATCAGCTCAATGTGATGCTCCTGACGGGCATCTTCGGCTTTCATCGCTGACCACAGTTCCGGGTCAAAATCCGCTATGTTCATATCACGGCTAAACATCAGAGCTTCCTCACACAGGGTGGTAGAAAAGGGGGGTTAAAATCAGAAGGGCGGCATTCTAGCGCAAACTGCGCCGTCTGGCACTTGAGAAGGTGTCATTATCGGCGTGAACTACGCTCATCTGAGCAAGGAAAAATGTGACCACATGGTCAGAAAAACGCCCTAACAACGCGGTTACAACAACTTATTACATCGTTTAACGGAAAAGCCCTGCGGCTGCTCCATACTCAAGGCTTCACTGATCATGGTACATCTCTGATGCGTGCTGGTTTCCCCCTGATTCTGCTTTGTTGGCTGCTGAGCGCCTGCTCCGGTCCCGGTAATGAATACGCCGGCGAACTGGTCAGCGACAGCAATCCACAGAACAATACCCCGGATAAAACTCCGACAGATGGTAATGGTGCTGCGGCATGTGCGGCGGAGCTGGAACGTTTCAATACTGAATTATGGGCGCCGGTACTGGCGCCATCCTGTATGCAGTGCCACCAGAGCGGTGGCATTGCGGCTGAGTCCGGACTGGTGCTGAAGCCCGCCTCCGTGAGCTCTTATCTGGCTGATAATCTCAGCGCAGTAAATACTTACATCGCCTCTGAGTCTGGTCTGGCCAATATAGAAGCCAAGCCGCTGGCGCAGGTCGTGCACGGTGGCGGGCGGGTGTTTGCTGCGGGGGCGGCCGCTCATCAGGCGCTGCAGGGCTGGCTTGCCGGCCCGGTTGCCAGCTGCAGTGACGGTGATGGCAGCGATGGCAGTGTCAGTCTGTCGGCGTTCTGGGACGAGGCCGTCTTGCTGGATAACAACGCCACGTTGCGTAAGGCGGCACTGCTGTTTGCCGGACGCCTGCCAACAGCCGCAGAGCAGGCTTCGATTGCTGATGGTACCGAAGTCAGCCTGCGCAATGCGATCCGCCATTTAATGAGCGGCGAGCACTTCAGTGATTTCCTGATGGAAAGCGCGAATGACCGCTTACTCACCAATAAATTCGCCAACAACCGCACGCCGGGGCTGGATCTGCTGTATGAAGGCGGACGCTTCACCTATATCGAATCCCGTCTGGCACCGCTGCAGCAGGCGATCAACGATGCCAGCACCGATGAACAGCGTCAGGCCGCTAATGAAGCCTTTGGTTTTGCCTGGGCCAATACCAACAGGGCTGTGGCTACCGCACCGCTGCAGCTGATTAACTATGTCGTCACCCACGACCGGCCCTACAGCGAAGTGCTGACCGCCACCTATATGATGGTGAACCCGTTTTCCAACGACGTGTATCACACCGGCATCAGCTTTGCGGATAACAATGATCCGGATGACTGGCGGCCGGCACAGATTATCGATGGCTATGGCGGCGGGCCATTGCCCCAGGCTGGTCTGCTCAGCTCACAGATGTTTCTGGCGCGTTATCCCTCAACCGATACCAACCGCAATCGCGCGCGGGCCCGTTGGGCGTATTACTTTTTCCTGAATGTGGATATCGAAGGGCTGGCGCTGCGCTCTATGGACCCGGCTGATCTGGCCGATACCAACAACCCGACGCTGAATAATCCATCCTGCGCGGTCTGCCACGAAATGATGGACCCGGTGGCCGGCGCTTTTCAGAATTATGGCGACAACGGCCATTACCGTGATGCCTGGGATGGTGATGACTCACTGCCGGACACCTACAAAGCCGGCAGTCTCTATCAGCAGGGTGATCTCTGGTACCGCGATATGCGCGCACCGGGCTTTGCCGGGCAGACACTGCCGACAGCCAGTAACGACAACAGCCTGCAGTGGCTGGCGCAGCAGATGGTGGCCGATGAGCGCTTTGCTTCAGGTACGGTCGCCTTCTGGTGGCCGGCGGTCTTTGGGCGTGAGTTGTTGCCACAACCAACCGAGCCGAGCGACGTTGATTACGCCGACAAGCTGGCCCGTTACAGCGAACAGCAGCGCATGGTCGGTGAGCTGGCGACTGCTTTCCGCAGCGGTGGCTATCAGCTGAAAGATCTGCTGGCCGATATGGCAATGAGCCCGGTGTTCCGCGCTTCGCATGCACCGGCAACGGCGTATTACGGTGATATGGGCGCCGGTCAGCTGCTCAGCGCCGAGCAGCTGAGCCGTAAGATTCAGGCGGTGAGTGGTGGCCTCTGGCATCACACCTGGGATGAAAACTATGACCTGCTGGCGCGGGATTATTATGGCCTGTATGGCGGTATCGACAGCGATACCGTGGTGCAGCGCGGGCAAAGCCTGAACACCCTGATGTATGCCGTGGCCGGTCGTATGTCGCAGGAAATGGTGTGTCAGCGGGTGGTGGCCGAATTTGAATTACCTAAAGCACAGCGCACGCTGTTTACCCTGGTGGAGATGACCGATACCCCGGCCAACGCTCCGGCACAGGTACAGGCGCAGGTTAACCGGCTGATTGAGGTGATCTGGGGCGATCCGCTGACCGATCTGGCGGTGGAGCAGAACAGTACCTACAACCTGTTTAACGAAGTCTGGAGTGAACGTGTGGCCAATGCGCCCAGCGACTGGCTTTACCACAACGACACCAGCGATGATCAGCAGGACGAGTTCTGTCTGCTCGACTGGGACAATGATGCGGCCCTGAAACAGGACCCGAACCACACCCTGCGCAGCTGGATGGCTGTGCTGACGTATCTGCTCAGTGATTTCAGGATGCTTTATGAATAATGGGATGAATCGCCGCCGTTTCCTGCAGTTGCTGGTTGCTTCCGGTCTGGCTACCGGTCTTCCGGTGTCACTGCGCGCGCGTGCGGCAGAGGGGAATTTCACGCCTTACAGCGGCCCGTTTTTTGTCAGTATTGAGGCTGGCGGCGGCTGGGATGTCACCAGTTTCTGCGATCCGAAAGCCAATCCGGCGATCAATCACTGGGCCAGTACTCAGGGCGTGCAAACCATCAGCGGCAGCTCTGTTACCTACGCGCCCTTTGCCCACAATCAGCGCTTCTTCAGCAACCTGCATCCGCATATGCTGGTGGTCAACGGCATTGATGCCCAGACCAACGCGCATCAGGCCGGCCAGCGTTACAACTGGAGTGGCCGGCTGGCGGAAGGCTATCCGTCGTTTGCGGCGCTGGCAGCGGCGGTGTATGGCGCCGGGCTGCCACTGGCATATCTCAGTAATGGCGGTTACAACCAGACGGCAGGCATTATTAATTACACCCTGATGCAGGACCCCGGTGCGCTTAATAAGCTGGTGTATCAGGATCAGTTTCTCGACGGCGGCAGCGGTTGGGATGCGGCAAAGTATTTTCATCGTCAGAGCACACGCGACATCATCAACCGCCACCGTGCGGAACGTCTGGCGCGGTTGCAGGCTGCACAGCCGCATATGGCGTCGCGAATGCAGGCGGCGCTGAATCAGTTTTCGTCAGCCAAAGATGGCCAGCAATTGCTGGAGTTGCTGGCGCAGTATGTGCCCCAGACTCTGGTCGATTACACCGATGCCGATGGTTACTGGAACCCCTTGTTACGCCAGGCGCAGATTGCACTGGCGGCGTATCAGTCGGGGTTATGTGTCAGCACCGATCTGGTGGCTTGGGGGTTTGATACTCACGCTAATCACGATGCTGATCATGCGGCGGCACTGATGCGTCTGCAGAACGGTGTGGAATACCTCTGGGCGGAAGCCGGACGACTGGGTATCGACGATAAGCTGGTGGTGATGATCAGCTCTGACTTTGCCCGTACACCGGGCTATAACGACGGTAATGGTAAAGACCACTGGCCAATCGGCAGCACGATTTTTATGAGTAAGAACGCCAGCTGGGCAAACCGCAGTGTCGGCTTAACCACTGCGGCGCATGAAGCTCAGACCGTTAATGCCCAAACACTGGCTCCGGACAGCAACGGCATTTTGCTGCAGCCCAAGCATATACAGCAGGCAATGCGCGAGCTGGCGGGAATTGCCGGGCATGAGCTGAGCCAGCGTTTTCCGCTGAATGCGGAGTCGGTCAATCTGTTTGGTCAGCTCTGACGACGGCAGGTTTAACCGACAGCTGGCCAGGGGGCGGCTGCCTCGCAGCAGTTACGACCGTGGGCTTTGGCGCGGTATAAGGCTTCGTCGGCGCGGCTCAGTAAGGTCTGAACCGAATCACCGCTACCTTCAAACTGACTGATACCAGCCGAGACTGTGATGCGCAGCTGCTGCTCTTCCGGCATGGTGTAAATGCTTTGCAGGGTCAGCTGTTCGCGCAGGCGGTTACCCAGATTCATGGCGTCGGGCAGGCGGGTTTCCGGCAGCAGAACTACAAACTCCTCACCGCCCAGCCGGGCAAAAAAGTCGATTTTACGCAGGCCGCTTTCATAGAAACGGGCAAAAAACTGCAGCACCTGATCGCCGGCGTGATGGCCAAACTGGTCGTTTACCTGTTTGAAGTAGTCAATGTCGAGCAGCATCAGGCACAGCGGATGCTGATAGCGCTGGGCGCGCGCCAGTTCTTCTCCGGCGCGGGCAAAAAAGTGGCGACGGTTGGCGACGCTGGTCAGCACATCGGTATTGGCGACGTCGTTGAGTTCTTCCAGTGCGGTGCGCAGGCGCGCTTCGGTATCTTTCAGTTCGGTGATATTGGTGCCGATAAGGACCAGATGATCATCGATGGTGACCTGGGTAATTTTCAGCCACTCACCGCTAAACAGGTCGGATTCAAAAGTGCGAACCGGGTCCAGACGCTGGCGGCTTTCCACATCGCTGATCCACTGTTCGAAGTCTTCGCTGTCTGTACGGACGCCAAGGCCGTTGTTGTAGGCATTACGCATCAGCTCCCGGTGCGTCAGCCCCGTGGCCTGCTGACGGCTGAGACCGAACACATTAGCCATATTGGCGTTGCAGTAGAGCAGTTGATTGTTGCTGTCGAAGACACCAAAAGCGTTGGGTGTTTCATCCAGCAGGCGGTAAAGAAGGTCGTTGATCTGGCTGTTCATAGAGCAGACCTCTGCGTGTTTGCAGGCGCTGGAGAGCAGTATAGACAACGGCTGACAGCCAGTAATGTCTGGCGTTTATTTGTTCCGTGACAGATGTAGCAGGCCAGGCCCTAGTAACGGTAAAGAATACCGGCGCTGAGTAGCTGATAATTCACCAATGCCGGTGCTTCAGGCGCTTTGCTGCCATCCGGTCCCCAGGATTCACGGCTGCGGTAATTCTGTCCGCTGATGCTGAACTGCAGTGCCTGAGACCAGAGCAGGTCTACACCCAGTTCAAGGGTTATGGCGCCGTAAGCGGATAAACGCGCATCATTACTTTGCGCATTGCCACTGGCGGTACTGGCCAGAGAGTAGAAATCAGCGGCCTGCTGGCGGTAAAGGCGGCTGCCCAGCGTGGCGCGCCAATAGCGTCCGAGGTTCTGATACCAGCGCAGCTCCAGCGTGTGGGAATCCACGCCCCAGCTGTCGTGATAAAAGCGGTAATTCCAGTGAGCCGCACCATCCCAGGGCTTCATAAAAAACCGGTACATCAGGCTCAGGGTCTGGGCATCGCGGTTATCCGGGCGCAGATCGATATTGCGGTATGGGTCGGATAAATAGCCGCTGCTCTGACTGTAGCCCAGGGTCAGTTGCAGCAGTTCGTATTTATTCAGAATCTGGCTGATACCCAGATAACCTTCCTGACGTTTTCGGCTCTGGTCATCCGCCAGTTGGCGGTTGACCGAGAGGCTGCTGTCGCTGGGGTTCAGGCGGTCATCAGACTGGCTGATACCGGCATTGAGGGTCGTCATTCCTGACCAGAGCTCAAGGCTGCCGGCCAGATTCCAGGCCAGCGCCTGATAGTCATTTTCGCCGGAGTAATACAGCCCGCCACCGAGCGTGCTGTTGCTGAAATAACGGGTCAGCTGCAGTTGTGCATCCTGTCTGCTTTCGTCGATGGAGGCGCCGCTCATGATCACTTCGCTCTGACCGCTGCTGTTTTCAAAGGTCTGCAGAGGTGAGGCACCGCTCAGCGTTTCGTAGCTGCCCTGCATATTCAGCAGCCACTGGCCGGCGACGGGGGTTTGCCATTGCAGTTGCTGCACAGAAATCTGATAGCGTTCTGTGGAACCGCTGGCCACCCGGTTAGCAGGCATATCGTTTTCCTGATACTGGCTCACGCGGTATTGCAGCTGTGCTTCCTGTGGCGGTGCAAGTGCATGAACAGGTGCCACTGCGGCCAGAGCCAGAAGTGCGCTTTTAGCTCTGGGTTTCATAAGGTTGCAGTAGTTGCAGGAATTGTTGTTGGGGAAGCGGTTTACTGAACAGGAAACCCTGAACCTCTTCACAGCGGGCAGAAATTAAAAAATCCAGTTGCTCACGGGTTTCTACCCCTTCGGCAATAATGCCCATACCCAGGTTGTGCGCCATGGCAATAATAGTGCGGGTAATCTGAGCATCATCGGAGTTGTCGGGTAAATTCTGAATAAAACTGCGGTCAATTTTCAGGGTATCGACCGGGAACTGCTTCAGGTAATTCAGTGAAGAATAGCCGGTACCGAAATCGTCGATAGCTGTGCGTACACCGAGTTTGCGTAAACCATCGAGTGCTTCCAACGTGTGTTCAATATCATCGATCAGGATGCTTTCGGTCAGCTCCAGTTCCAGCTGGTCGGGGCGTATACCGGCCTTGAAAATAGCGTCTTTTACAATCTGCAGGAAATCGTCCTGTTTAAACTGGCGGGCGGAAACGTTGACGGCGATGCGTTGCAGTTCCAGTCCGTTTTTCTGCCAGTCTGAGAAATGCTGACAAGCCTGTTCCAGCACCCACTGGCCGATAGGAACAATCAGGCCGGTATCTTCAATAATGGGAATAAATAATCCGGGGGATATAAGTCCCTTGGTCGGATGGTTCCAGCGTAATAAAGCTTCGGCAGCGACGGCCGTTCCTGTGCCCGACTGGTATTGCGGCTGGTAATAAAGCTCCAGTTCGTTGCGGTTTAAGGCATGGCGCAGATCGTTTTCCAGCTCCAGCAACTCCACCGCTTTCTGATTCATTTTTTCGTTAAAGAACTGCACGTTGTCACGTCCCAGATCTTTGGCGTGATACATCGCCATATCGGAGTTTTTCAGCAGTTCAATAACACTGACGCCATCATGCGGATAAATAGAAATACCAATGCTGGCGCTGATAAAGACTTCGCGCTGACCAAGAATATAAGGACGGTTTAATGCATGCAGAATGCGCTCGGCCACTTTAACGGCGGTGTCTGCTGCTTTTTCGTTATCCGTCTGCTCGCCAAGAGCAACCGTAAATTCATCCCCACCGATGCGGCAGACCAGATCCTGCTTCTTGGTGCAGTTCCGCAGGCGTTGAGCGACCTGTTTTAATACCTGATCACCGGCCGGGTGTCCCATAGAGTCATTAATCGGTTTAAAACGGTCGAGGTCGATAAATAACAGTGCAACACACTGATCATGGCGTGCAGCGGTTTTCAGCAATACGTCCAGACGTTCATGCATCTGGCTGCGGTTGGGCAGGCCGGTGAGCGGATCGAAATAAGCCAGCTTATGGATGCGTTCTTCAATCACCTTACGTTCGGTGATGTCAGACATAATAATAATCAGACTCTGAACTTCATGGTCGTGGTCGCGGATCGCACTGACGCCGGCCCAGCCGGTACGTATTTCTCCGCTGGCTCGCTGATAAAAAATCTCGCCCTGCCAGTAGCCTTCAGTAACCAGAGCTTCGCCGATTTCTTCAAAGAAGGTGATGCCATGGCGTTCCGGTGAAATAAGAAAATCCGGTGTACGGCCGATGACTTCTTCATTTTTGTAACCGGTAATGGAACTGAAAGCGCGGTTGATATTGGCAATGTTCAGCGTACGGTCGGTAATTAAGATGGCTTCGTTACTGTTGGCAAATACTTCCCCAGCTAACTGTAATTCGCGCTCGATTTTGCGTGCTTCGCCGACATCACGCGAGATGCCGAGCATGCCCTGCAGTTCACCTTTATCATTCCATAACGGGCTGGCCTGCAGCTCGAGTAAAATCTCTTTACCATTTTTACTGGTAGCGACCGCGTCTTTACGGATCATCACATTACGCGATTGGGCATTGGCCGGATCGAGCAGTGCCTGTTGTATCTCGTGGTGCATGGCCCGGAACAGGGTACGGATATCCCGGCGTTTAAAAATAGCACCGACGCCTTCACGTAATAATTCATCCGGTTTATAACCAAGAATACGTTCTACCGACGAGCTGACGAAATTAAAATTCAGATCAATATCGGTGGCCCAGATAACGTCGCTCATATTTTCTGCCAGCAGGCGGTAGCGGCGTTCGGATTCGACAATGCGTTCCTGTTTCTCAATATCGCCGGTTACGTCGCGGGCGGTACCGATATAGCGTACAACTTTACCGTTTTTATCCAGTGCGAACGGGGTATCACGGAATTTGAGAATACGCAGACTGCCGTCGTAGTGGCGGAAACGGGCGGTAGCTTCGCGCGTGGTGCCCATTTCCAGCGTGCGGTTTTTATTCAGAGCAATCGCCAGCTGGCTTTCTTCTTCCGGTTCGGCATAGCGAATCCAGTCGTCAGCTTCAAGTTGCAGATCGGGCGGATAACCCAGCACTTCACCGATTGTGCGGTTGTGGTAAATGACTTTATGAGTGAGTTCCGGAGTCAGCTCAACGACGTAAACCAGATCCGGCATGGCGGCCATCACCTTTGACCAGAAGGCTTCACGCTCACGGGTTTTTTCGTTGGCTTTTTTGCGTTCGGTGACATCCAGAACGGTCATCAGGGCCTGACCCGGAGTGCCGGAGCGCAGGCTGAGGTTGACCCAGAAATCACGCTGCTCGCCGCTGAAGATGCGCAGCGGTAATTCAAATTCGGTGGTGTTCAGTTTCAGATCAACCGCACGTTGCAGAGCAGAGCGCAGTTCGCGACTACCCTGTACCAGTAAGTGGCTGTAATCCTGCAGCAGTTGCTGGCGGTCGCGGGCTTTGGTCATGCGCACGGCGGCATCATTGATATTCACCAGACGGACGCTTTCCAGCTGACCATCAAAGTGAGAGATATCCAGCAGACAATGGGCAACGCCGGCTTCTTCAAACAGGGCTTTATAGCGTGAACGGCTTTCTTCCAGCGCGCTGGTGGCATGTACGGCATCGGTAATATCGCGCAGCAGCCAGACGATGCCGGTAATGCGCCGGCCTTCGTACAGTGGGTTATATCCCTGCTCAAGAATGCGCTGTTCTTCACCAATGCGGACGGTCAGCTGACGGCCGTTATCCTGCAGCAGCTCCAGTTCATCGGCGGTCAGGCCACGGTTCCAGAGCGCCTGTTTGTCAGGCCAGACATCGGCCAGGCTTTCGCCAATAAAGTCGCGCTGACCGTTCTCAATCAGCAGTGCAGCCCCTTTGGGGTTAACGTAGTTGATCAGGCCAAAAGCATCGGTGGAGATCAGGGCATCATCGATTGACATCAGCACCCGGTCGGCGCGTTGTTCGGTCTGACGGCGGATAATTTCCAGCTCGGCGGCACGGCGCTCCTGACGGCGCAGGAATATCCACAGTATGCCGGCCAGTACCGAGAAAGTTGCCAGCACCACCAGGGGAGGATGAATGCGGCTCCATAACTGGGCCCGGGCGTCTTTAGCGACCGGCAGGGCAATAACATCCCAGTGAGTGAAGGGGATGTTGGTACGGTACAGAATCTGTTGTTCTTCGGTTTTAGTCAGCCTGGGCTGATGGGATGAATCGGCGTAGTAGTGTTCACGGATACCAATGGAGTTATCGCGGGTATCCAGCAGCAACATCTCGAAGCCGGGAAATTCGCCATTGTAAATAATGCTCGACAGCTTGCTGTAGGAACGGCGACTGACAAACATATAGTGATGGCCGCTGGGGGCCTGAAAACGGGTGTAAAAGTAATAGCCGCCTTTGCCACCATAGCGCAGGGAAAACATGCCTTTTTCGCCACCCAGGCTCTGGATATTGGCATAGATGTCGCGGGTTTCATCGGCGTGCAGCGGCGCGCCCTGATGCATCAGATAATGGCCATCATCATCAAACAGCACAAAGCCGGTCAGGTTGAAGAAGGATTGCTTCATCTCTTGCCAGAGCCGGACGGCCGCCGTTTCGTTGCCACTGGCCGACTGTTCCAGCAAAGCGGCATAGCCATGGCTGAACATGGTGTTTGCGGCCAGCCCGGCCTGTGCCAGCAGCCCGGATTGCTGGACGTAGTTTTCCAGCGTCAGCGCCACTTCTTTACTGAATGCCTGCTGATCATGGTGCCACTGACGATAGCCGTTACCGGCCAACACCAGTGCCAGAAAGACAAAACTGAGCAGAAACAGCGGGAAGTTAATCAGCGTTGAACGGCGCAGGTCGTCCTGGCCGGCCCGCTGTAACAGGCGAAACAGCATGGTTAATGAATCTTATCTTTATTAATCATCATGGCCGAAGTATAGACAGCTTAAGGTGGGATAGGCGACTTAATATGGCGCTGATGACATTTCTGTGACTTTGCCCGCAGCAAATCGTGTGTACAGGCAGAAAAAGCCCGGAGAACGGCCTGTTATGTTGCCATCGGCGACGCTTTTCAGTAGCTTTGCCGCCATCTGATACGAGGTATTTTTCCATGGCACAGTATGTATTCACCATGAACCGTCTGGGCAAGATTGTTCCGCCCAAACGCCAGATTCTGCGTGATATTTCCCTTTCGTTCTTCCCTGGCGCCAAAATCGGCGTGCTGGGTCTGAATGGTTCCGGTAAATCCACCCTGCTGAAAATTATGGCAGGTCTGGATACCGACATTATTGGTGAGGCACGTCCGCAACCTGATCTGAAAATCGGCTACCTGCCGCAGGAACCGGAGCTTGATCCGGCCAAAGACGTTAAAGGTAACGTCGAAGATGGCCTGCGTGAGCTGATTGATGCCCGCGCAGCACTGGATGCCGTGTATGCCGCTTACGCCGAGCCGGATGCCGACTTCGATGCACTGGCGAAAAAACAGGGGCAGCTGGAAGCCTTTATTGAAGCGGCTGGCGGTCATGATATGGAGCGCCATATGGAAGTCGCCGCCGATGCGCTGCGTCTGCCACCCTGGGACGCCGATGTGACCAAACTGTCCGGTGGTGAGCGCCGCCGCGTGGCATTGTGCCGTCTGCTGATGTCCAAGCCGGATATGCTGTTATTAGACGAACCCACCAACCACCTGGATGCCGAATCCGTGGGCTGGCTGGAGCAGTTCCTGGAAGAGTATCCGGGCACTGTGGTGGCCATTACCCACGACCGTTACTTCCTCGATAACTGTGCGGAATGGATTCTGGAGCTCGATCGTGGCCACGGCATTCCGTATCAGGGCAACTACACCACCTGGCTGGAAGCGAAAGAAAAACGCTTAGAGCAGGAAAAGAAACAGGAAGAAGCACACTCCAAAGCCATCAAACATGAGCTGGAGTGGGTTCGTCAGGGGGCTAAGGGCCGTCAGGCGAAGAGCAAGGCGCGTCTGGCCGCGTTTGAGGAAATGAACTCACGCGAATTCCAGACCCGTAACGAAACCAACGAAATCTACATTCCACCCGGCCCGCGTCTGGGCGATAAGGTGATTGAGTTCCATAACGTTACCAAAGCCTATGGCGACCGGGTGCTGATCGATGACCTGAGCTTTACCGTACCGCCGGGTGCCATCGTCGGCATTATCGGTGGTAACGGTGCCGGTAAATCGACCCTGTTCCGCATGATTGCCGGTACGGAACAGCCGGATTCCGGCTCAGTGGTCATCGGTGAAACCGTGAAGCTGGCCTTTGTTGAACAGCTGCGTGATGAACTGGACGACAAGAAAACCGTATGGGAATCCATTTCTGACGGTCTGGATATGATCAACATTAACGGTAAAGACTACCCAAGCCGCTCTTACATCGGCCGCTTTAACTTCAAAGGCGGCGATCAGCAGAAGCGTGTTGGTGAACTGTCCGGTGGTGAGCGTGGTCGTCTGCAGCTGGCCTATACCCTGAAGCAGGGCGCCAATGTGTTACTGCTGGACGAACCGTCCAACGACCTCGACGTAGAAACCCTGCGTGCGCTGGAAGAAGCGGTACTGGCTTTCCCGGGTGCAGTAATGGTGGTTTCCCACGATCGCTGGTTCCTCGACCGTATTGCCACCCATATTCTGGCTTACGAAGGCGACTCCAAAGTAACTTTCTTTGAAGGTAACTACACCGAGTACGAAGCCGACCGTAAGAAGCGTCTGGGTAACGATGCCGCGCCTAAGCGTATGAAGTACAAGCGTCTGGCGTAAATCGTTGCCGGAAGCCAGCTGCTGTCAGCATCTGGCTTCCGGCGTTCTCTTTCTTTTCTGTCATAAACGTCAGCCTCAGCGGTTTGCGATCTCAGCAATACGGACTAAACCTTTATACATCTGTGGGCATAATGCCCCGGAATATGACAGAGGTAAGTCATGGATTCTCGGCAGTTCAAACGTGTGCATTTCCTTCAGCGGGTTCAGGTTGAAACCGATGGGGAGCGGCTTGAAACCCATTGTCTGGATATCAGTTTGCGTGGTGTGTTACTGGTGCGTCCGGAAAATGTTAACTGGCGCCTGGAGCAGCAACTGGTGGTAACCCTGGTTTTGTCGCCGCAGGAAACCATCGAAATGCGCTGCTCGCTGGTGCATATCGACGATGACGTTGTCGGCTGTGCCTGTGATTCGATGGATCTCGACAGTATGACCGCATTGCGCCGTCTGCTGGAGCTTAATCTGGCCGATCCGCAGGCTGTACACCGCGAGCTGGCCGAACTGGTGCGCCCGAGTCCTGCGGACTAGATCCTTCTCCCGGCGAGCCGGGTGACAAGGTATAGTAACGGCCTGTGATCCTGATCAGGCCGTTTTTTTATGTATTTTCCCATCCTCGAAGGTCAGTCCTTTACCCATTCAACCGGCAAAATTGTCTGTGTCGGACGTAACTATGCTGAACACGCCCGTGAACTGAATAACCCCATTCCCAGCCAGCCGATTCTGTTTATCAAACCCGCTGACGCTGCGGTGTCTATGGCGCCATCGTTCCGTATCCCGCAGGGGCAGGGGTCTGTGCATCACGAACTGGAAATCGCGGTGTTGATTGGTCAGCGCTTATGTCACGCCGCTGAAGATGACGTTCCGGCCGCTATTGCCGGTGTGGGCCTTGGCCTGGATCTGACCCTGCGTGATGTGCAGGACGGACTGAAAGCGAAAGGCCAGCCCTGGGAAATCGCCAAGGGCTTTGATGGTGCCTGTCCGCTGAGTGATTTTGTTGCCGCCTCGCGGGTGGAAGACTGGCAGCAGCTGAGCCTGACTCTGACGCGTAATGGCAAAGTACAACAGCAGGGCAGCAGCGCCGATATGTTGTTCCCATTGCTGCCGCTGATTGCCCATATGAGCCGGATTTTCACGCTGAATCCGGGCGATATCATTATGACCGGTACCCCGGCTGGTGTTGGACCTCTGTTGCCCGGCGATCAGCTGGAAGCCCGTTTGCAGGACTGGCTCAGAGTGCACTGCAGTGTTGAGGAGATGGGCTGATGGCATCCTGTGATATGCCGGGTCTGACGCCGCTGGATCAGGCACTGGAAAGCTTACTGGACGGTATCGAAACACGGAGCGATAAAGAACTCATCAGGCTGGAGGAGGCGCTGGGTCGGGTGCTGGCTGATGATGTCTGCAGCACGCTGAATGTCCCTCCGGCTGACAACTCGGCGATGGATGGTTATGCCGTGCGGGCTGCCGATTTAAGTGCCGGCTGCGAATTAACCCTGCTGGGTAAAAGCATGGCGGGCCATCCCTTCAGCGGCAGCGTTGGTCAGGGGGAGTGTGTCCGTATTATGACCGGTGCACTGCTGCCTGCCGGAGCCGACACCGTGGTCATGCAGGAAAATGCCACCGTGCTGGAAAGCGGCCGGGTACAGTTTCAGGCTGGCGCGCCGCAGGGCGATAACGTGCGCTATTGCGGCGATGATATCCGTGCAGGGCAGGTGATTCTGCATGCCGGGCGGCGTCTGCGTCCGGCGGACGTTGGCCTGCTGGCCAGTATTGGCATTGCCGGGGTCAGTGTGCGGCCGCGACTGAAAGTTGCATTGCTGGCGACCGGTGATGAGCTGGTGATGCCGGGTGAGCCTTTGGCAGATGGGCAGATTTATCAGAGCAACAGCTTTACCGTGGCGTCTGTTGCCAGACGCCTTGGCTGTGACGTGCTGGATCTGGGCAAAGTGGATGACAACCCCGAAGCACTGCGTCAGGCCTTTATTCAGGCCGACCGTCAGGCCGATGTGGTCATTACCTCTGGTGGTGTATCGGTGGGTGAAGCCGACTACACCAAAGATATTCTCGCCGAGCTTGGCGAAATCAGTTTCTGGAAGCTGGCGATTAAACCGGGTAAGCCCTTTGCCAGCGGCCGTCTGCCCAACAGCGTATTTATCGGCTTGCCCGGTAATCCGGTATCGGCACTGGTGACCATGCATCAGCTGGCGGTGCCGATGCTGCGCAAACTGGCCGGTGAAACGCAGACTGCAGCGCTGCGTCTGCCGGCAGTTGCCGCCAGTGTTATCCGCAAAAGTCCGGGACGCACGGACTTCCAGCGTGGTATCTGGCAACTGAATGAACAGGGCCAGATAGTGGTGCGGCCAACCGGTGGGCAAAGCTCCGGTGTGCTCAGCTCGATGAGTCAGGCTAATTGCTACATTGTATTGGAGCAGATGCGTGGCCGGGTGGAAGAAGGTGAGAGCGTTATGATCGAGCCTTTTGATGCTTTACTGGGATAGTGTTGTTCAGCTGCCGATGGAACTCTCATGAGTCGTCTCCGTCCTACGCCGCTTACTGCACTTAACCTGATGAAGAGTAATTTATGATCCCGACAATCCGCCGGGTCGCAGCGACCCCTTTCACAGTGGGCCTGATGGCCTTTGCTGCTTTGAGCGCCATGTTATCGGTATCGGCACCTGCCAGTGCAGATGCTCTGCAACAGCAGGCTCAGGCTGTATTTGGCTCAGGAGAGGCGCCACCACGGCAATCCTCAGCCGTCGAAGCTGCTCTGGGCCGGGTACTGTTCTTTGATACCCGTATTGGTCGCGACGGCACCAATTGCGGTACCTGCCATGAACAGAGCAAAGGCGGTGCCGACGGACGCAAAACCGCGCTGGGAGCATTCGGCCGGCAAGGTAAGCGTAATACACCGACCATTGTCGATATCGTGCCGCAGATCAGCATGCACTGGACCGGTGACCGGGAGTCTCTGGCGGACCAGGCAATACGCGCACTGACGGCACCACCGGCTTACGCTCATGCTTCGGCCGATGAAGCGCTGGCGGTTATTAAGGCCCTGCCAGATCTGAATGAACGCTTTAATGCGCTGTACGACGATGGAGTGACCGCTGCCAACTGGGGGAAAGCACTGAGCGCTTATCAGGAGCATCTGGTAACCACCTCTGCTTTCGACCGCTATCTGCAGGGCGACGCTCAGGCTCTGAACACAGCGCAGAAAGAGGGATTAAAAACCTTTATCAATACCGGCTGTGCAGGCTGTCATAATGGCCGTTTGCTGGGCGGAACTTCTTATCAGAAGTTTGGTATTGTTGCCGACTACACCCAGTATATCGGCTCACAGGAAGACATTGGCCGTATGGCATTTACCGGTAAGGAAAGCGACCGCCGGGTATTCAAAGTGCCACCGTTACGTCATGTGGTACAGACCGCACCTTATTTTCACGATGGTTCTGTGGCAGAGCTGAAGGACGCCATCGACATCATGGCAAAAGTGCAGTTAGGGCGAACGCTGAGTGACGATGATAATCAGGCAATTCAGACCTTCCTGCAGGCGGTTACTGCGCCCATGCCGGCTGAGTTGCAACGGCCATAACCGGACGGCCCCGCTGACAGACAATAAAAAACCCTGCATTGGCAGGGTTTTTTATTGCTCTTATAACCGCCGGGGCGGTTGATCAGAACGGGATATCGTCATCAAAATCGTCAAAGCTGTTGCTTGGCTGTGGTGCGTGCTGCGGCTGTTGCACCGGAGCCTGAGCTGGCTGCTGGTAACCACCCTGATAGGCCGGCTGTTGCGGAGCATGCTGTGGAGCCTGTTGCGGAACATGCTGCGGTGCCTGTTGCGGAGCTTGCTGATAGCCACGCGGAGCCTGAGGTGCGGCCATCGGAGCTTGCTGTGGTGCTGCCTGAGGAGCCTGCTGATAACCCTGTGGTGCGTTCATGCCCATAGGCTGGCTCATTGTCTGCGATGGCGCTGAATAAGACCCCATATTGTCGCCACGGCCATCGAGCATCATCATATCGTTGGCGATGATTTCGGTGGTGTAGCGTTTAACGCCGTCTTTTTCCCATTCGCGGGTACGTAGTTTACCTTCGAAGTAGGCTTTTGAGCCTTTTTTCAGGTATTGCTGAATAATTTCTGCCAGCTTGCCGTATACCGTAATACGGTGCCATTCGGTGGATTCTACTTTCTGGCCGGTCTGTTTGTCGTTGTAGCTTTCGTCGGTGGCCAGTGTCAGATTGGCCACGGCGTTGCCATTCGGCATATAACGAACTTCAGGGTCACGACCCAGAGTACCAATGAGTGTCACTTTGTTAACGCTGCGACCCATGCTCTTCTCCTGTGGAATGAATGATGGCCAATGCCTGTGTTCGATCAAAGGCATCAGCACTGACTTTTAAATAGATTGCGCCTTCACTGGCAAGCAGACTGACTTCCGAGACTCCGGCCAGTGCCATCAATTGTGCAAGTTGTTGTTCGCTGCAGCCATCCGTGCTGTCCAGACGAACACTGGTAAGGTGTTGCGGGGCGGAAGACTGTGACATAAGCAGCACCCAAAGTATCACTAATGCCCCCAGTCCGACAAATAATGCACTGCTGCCGTACTGGCTCATAAGCCAGCCGCCGAGGCTGCCGCCGGCAAAGGCGCCGAGGAACTGCATGCTGGAATAAATGCCCATGGCGCTGCCCTTGGCGCCGGCCGGAGCAATCTTGCTCAGCCAGGATGGCAGGCTGGCCTCCATCAGATTAAAGCCCCAGAAATACAGCAACAGCAGCACAACCCAATGCCACATTTCAGCGGCTGCTGACATACCAAACAGGCTGAGAGCAATAACGCAGGCACCGGTAATCACCACGCTTTTCATCTTGCGGCGCTTCTCGGCGATGATGATAAAGGGCACCATTAATACAAAGGCACTGAGAAGTACCGGTAAATACAGCCAGCTGTGATGCTCTGCCGGTAAATCCAGCTTCAGCAATTGTCCGGGAATGGCGATAAAAATAGCCACCATTAAGGCGTGCAGCAGGAATATCCCCAGATTGAGCGGCCATAGCTGGGTATTACGCAGCTGAACACCGACTTCGCTCAGTACCGCCGAGGCATCGCGATGGGGCAAAACGGGTGGTGTTGGAATAACAAACAGCGTTACCAGAATGCCCAGCAGGGCAAGTACGCCGGTCAGGCCAAAAATCAGGCTCAGACCGCCTAATCCGGCAAGCCATGGTCCCAGTACCAATGCGACAGAAAAAGACAGGCCGATGCTGGCGCCAATAGACGCCATCGCTTTCATGCGGTTCTCTTCGCGGGTCAGATCCGTAACCAGTGCCATAATCGCACTGGCAATGGCGCCACCACCCTGCAGCGCGCGGCCAAGAATAACACCGTACACGCTGTCGGCGCTGGCGGCGATCAGACTGCCAAGAGCAAAAATCAGCAGGCCACCGATAATAATAGGTTTACGGCCAAAGCGGTCCGACAGGGTTCCGGCGGGAATCTGCAACAGCGCCTGAGTGAGGCCATAGACCCCCATCGCCAGACCAAGCAGTTGTGGCGTAGCGCCATCGAGCTTCTGTCCTTCGATCATCATCACCGGCAGCACCATAAACAGCCCCAGCATACGCAGGGCATAGAGTGACGCGAGGGAGACGACTGCACGCTGTTCGACGGCAGAAATGCCGCTGTGCTCAGTTTCTGGAGAGGTAGAACTCGACATACTCACTGGTATTCCGGTTGGTACAGCTAAAAAGTGCGCCAGTTTAACAGTAATGCCGTCTGTGGATTAAGTCTTAAGCACGGTTATCTGCAGATTACTTGTTTACGGTGGCTCCGGACAGATCCGGGAATGGTACGGAAGTTCTTCAAAAAGCCGTGGGTCAATCCGTAAAACTACGAAAAAAAGTCATGCTCAAGTGGCAATTTGCATTGGATTGCGTACACTCTTAGCACTGGTTTTGGAAGACCGGTTAAGGATCAGCAACAGGCATAAAGGAGTTATGTTATGGATCGTCAGGCAAGCCTCCCAGGTCGTCGCATTATCTTATTCGGCCAACAAAATCTGCAGAATTCCATTCTCATTGGTTACATTCACCAGCGTACAAATATCGACTGCCAGCTGGTCAGTGTGCCGGAATGGCGTGAAGACTGGAATCGTTACCCCTGTAAAACGCTTGTGCTGGTTGACGCTGAATGCGCACGCCCGGAAAAACTGCATGATTTACTGGAGCAGGTGTACGAGCAGCCGGTGGATATCAAGGTGGCTTTCTTCAATACTCCGCATAACCATCCGGTTGAACGCCTGATGGCCTGGCCAATGGTCAATGGTCTGTTCTATCGTGAGTGTTCACAACAACAGCTGAGTAAAGGCATTGTTGGCCTGTTTGAAGGCGAATACTGGCTGCCGCGCCAGCTGGTGGGGCAGTATCTGGAACGCACCCGCCATAAGCCGCGTAAAATGACCACCACCACCACGGTACTGACCAAGCGCGAGAAGCAGATCCTGCGTTTAACTGCGACTGGCGCGACTAATATCGAAATTGCGGACAAGCTCAACGTCAGCATGCATACAGTTAAAACCCATATTTATAACCTGTTCAAAAAGATTGGTGCGGGCAACCGTATTCAGGCTGTGAACTGGGCTAAAGAGTATATGGAAGAGCTGTTGCACGAATCAGTTGAATAAGCGGCTGAACTCAACCTCTGCCTGAACTACAATGGCGGCTTTTCTCTGATGTGATGAGCCGTCTATGGATAAGATTCAGGTGAGAGGGGCCCGTACCCACAATCTCAAGAATATCGATCTGGATATTCCCCGTGACAAGCTGGTTGTTATTACGGGGCTGAGTGGCTCGGGCAAATCCTCTCTGGCATTTGATACGCTCTACGCCGAAGGCCAGCGCCGTTACGTTGAGTCTCTGTCGACCTATGCCCGTCAGTTCCTGTCGATGATGGAAAAGCCCGATGTTGATCTGATTGAAGGTCTGTCACCGGCTATCTCCATCGAACAGAAGTCCACTTCACACAACCCCCGCTCGACCGTTGGTACGGTTACCGAAATCTACGATTACCTGCGTTTGCTGTTTGCCCGTGTCGGTGTGCCGCGTTGCCCTGATCACGAAGTTGCGCTGGAAGCTCAGACTGTCAGTCAGATGGTCGACAGCATTATGGATCTGCCGGATGACAGTAAGCATATGATTCTGGCGCCGGTGGTGCGTGACCGTAAAGGTGAGCATCTGCACGTATTCGACAGCCTGCGTTCACAGGGTTTTATCCGCGTACGGGTGAATGGTCTGGTGTGCGACCTGGACGATACGCCGGAGCTGGATAAACGCCGTAAGCACAGCGTAGAAGTTGTGGTTGACCGCTTTAAGGTGAAAGAAGGTATTGAACAGCGTTTGTCAGAGTCGCTGGAAACCTGTCTGGAGCTGAGCGGTGGCCTGGCTCTTGTGGCCTCGATGGATGACGATAAAGCCGAGCCTCTGCTGTTTTCGTCACAATTTTCCTGTCCGCATTGTGGTTATAGCTTATCCGAGCTGGAACCGCGTCTGTTCTCCTTTAACAATCCGGCCGGTGCCTGTACCAGCTGTGATGGTCTGGGGGTAAAACAGTATTTTGATCCGGAGCTGGTGGTGCACGATCAGAATCTGAGCATTGGCGAAGGTGCGATCCGCGGCTGGGACAGACGCAGCATTTACTATTATCAGATGCTTAGCTCGGTGGCTGAGCACTATGGTTTTGATATTGAGAAAAACTTCGGCAAATTAACCGCTAAACAACGCGATCTGCTGCTCTACGGCAGTGGCGATGAAGCGGTGAATTTTAATTACGTCAATTCCCGTGGTGACCAGATTATCAAGGCGCATCCTTTTGAAGGTGTGCTGCCAAATCTCGAACGTCGCTACCGCGAAACCGATTCGCAGATGGTGCGCGAAGAACTGAGTAAATATCTCAGTGTACAGCCATGCCCATCCTGTGAAGGCTCACGTCTGCGGGTTGAAGCACGTAATGTGTTTGTCGGCGATAAAACCATTCATGCCTGTACAGCGATGCCGGTTGAGCAGGCGTTTGATTATTTTACGGAGCTTCACCTGGCTGGCCATCGTGGTGAAATTGCCGAAAAGATCCTGAAAGAAATCCGCGAGCGCCTGCGTTTTCTGGTTAACGTCGGACTCGAATATCTGACACTGAACCGCAGCTCGGATACGTTATCCGGTGGTGAAGCGCAGCGTATCCGTCTGGCGTCGCAGATTGGTGCCGGTCTTGTTGGCGTTATGTATATTCTCGATGAACCTTCTATTGGTCTGCATCAGCGTGATAACGACCGTCTGCTGAAGACCCTGTTTCACCTGCGCGATCTGGGAAATACCGTACTGGTGGTTGAACACGATGAAGATGCCATCCGCAGCGCCGATCATTTAATTGATATCGGTCCGGGTGCTGGTGTGCATGGTGGCGAAGTGATTGCACAGGGCACGCCGGAGCAGGTGTTTGCTAATCCGAACTCGGTTACCGGACAGTTCTTATCCGGCAAGCGTTCTATCCATGTACCGGAAAAACGTACGCCTTATGATCAGAATAAAGTTCTGCAGTTAAAAGGCGCCCGTGGTAATAACCTGAATAATGTCGACCTGACCATTCCGCTGGGACTGATGACCTGCGTGACCGGCGTATCGGGCTCAGGTAAATCCACTCTGATTAACCGCACATTATTCCCGCTGGCTTCAACAGCGTTAAATGGTGCCACGACCCTGAAAGCGGCTGAGTACGATTCGATCGTTGGCCTGAAGCAGCTGGATAAAGTCGTCGATATTGATCAGAGCCCGATCGGACGGACACCACGTTCCAACCCGGCAACCTACACCGGTATTTTTACCCCGGTACGGGAATTATTTGCCGGTACGCAGGAATCCCGTTCCCGTGGCTATAAAGCCGGACGTTTTTCATTCAACGTGAAAGGTGGCCGTTGTGAAGCCTGTCAGGGTGACGGTGTTATTAAAGTAGAAATGCACTTTCTGGCTGATATCTACGTTCCCTGTGATATCTGTAAAGGCAAGCGCTACAACCGCGAGACGCTGGATATCCGTTATAAAGGTAAAAATATCCACGAAGTGCTGGATATGACGGTTGAAGATGCACGTGAATTCTTCGACGCTATTCCGGCAGTGGCGCGTAAATTACAGACGCTGATGGATGTTGGCCTGAGTTATATCCGCCTTGGCCAGGCAGCGACAACCTTGTCTGGTGGTGAAGCTCAGCGGGTAAAACTGGCGAAGGAATTATCGAAACGCGATACCGGTAAAACGCTGTATATTCTGGATGAGCCGACCACCGGCCTGCACTTCCATGATATCGAGCAGCTGCTGGCAGTATTGCATCGCCTGCGCGATGATGGCAATACCATTGTGGTGATTGAGCATAATCTGGATGTGATTAAAACCGCCGACTGGATTGTTGATCTTGGCCCTGAAGGTGGTTCCAAAGGTGGTTATATTATTGCCGAAGGAACGCCGGAAGAGGTGGTGAAGAATAAAGCCTCACACACCGGTCACTTTCTTAAATCGTTGCTTAAACCGCGGAAAAAATGAGCTCAGAGTTTGTTCAGAAACGCCGGCACTGTGAACAGTGCCGGCGTCCTCTGTCGGTTTGTCTGTGTCCGTACATCCACGTTTTGTCCAGTCCGGTAGAACTGATTATCTGGCAGGATCCTACCGAGGCGCGTCATCCTTTATCAACAGCACCCTTACTGCATAAAAGCATTGCCGGCAGTCGTTTGCTGGTGGCTGATTGTCTGCAACCACAGGATATTTTTGCTGCAGGTGAGCAGAGTACAACAGCGCTGCTGTATCCGTTTACACATAAACCTGCATTGGCAGAAAACGCGCGTATTCACATTCGGCAATTACTGATATTGGATGGAACCTGGCGTAAAGTCCGGCGTTTATTGCACCTGAATCCCTGGCTGAATGATTTACCTCATATTGTTTTAACACCACAACAACCCAGTGGTTATGCAATACGTGCATCACAGCAACGTGGTGGGTTGTCGACTATTGAGGCCGGTGTCAGTGCATTGCAATGGCTTGATCCGTCGCAGGATTATCAGCCTGTTTTACGGGTATTGAACAGAATGGTCGAAGTTCAGCAGGGTTTCGGTCATAAGGGCTGAAAGTGCAGCGAATATTCCTGGTTTTTATTTACGGACATAAAAAAGGCGCCGAAGCGCCTTTTTAGTGTCTTTAACTTCTGAATAAAATCAGAATTTAAAGACAACCTTAACCGAGCTATCCACGACAGATGAGTCGACATAACCGATAAGGTTAGGGTTTTTAGCGACCAGATTTTTGATGTCGGCATCTGAGCCAGATTCTTTTGGCGGAGTACCTTTACCGGTAAAGATCAGTCGTGACCAGTAGGCTTTTAACTGGCTGGAGCTTTTGCCCAGCACTTTATCGTTAAAGGCTTCACGGCTGGCAGAACCTTCGTTCTGATCGACGGGAATCGCCTGGCTGCCATCGGGGAAGTTCGACGTCTTTCCCAGAAAAACCCGTGAAATGGTATCCTGATCCAGTGCAGAGTTGGCGTTGGAAGCACTGACAATCACAGCAACTTCGGCATTGGCCAGAGCAGTGACAAAGAACGTCATGGCAATGGCAAGTCGGGAGATCACTTTAAACATATTCATATACTCTCTCCTTAAAATACCAGACTCATACCGACATTGTAGAGCAGGCCGGATTCACCTTTTGCACCATTAACCAGTTCTTCGTCATGCTGTTGAATATCGACTTTAAACGCTGTACTGCTGTCGTAGTCATAACGCATCCCGAGGATAATACTGTTTTCTTTGGACTCTGCATTTTTCTGGACCTGACCGACAACACCAGACTCAAGATCATCTTCTGCAACGGTATAGGTCAGGTGCACTGTTGCATCACCGAAGCGCTGGGCAGCACTGATCAGATAGGCGCTGTCATCGTTGAGTAATGCGGTGGTCTGGTCCAATGCAGTCCATTCAGCAATTACCGCAGTACTGCCGTTATCGTATGACACGGATGCCTGATAGAACTTGGCTTTATCTTCATCGGCAGTGAACTCATCACCGACGCCAGCAAGAGCACCGCCTGCTGCAAGGTTATCCAGTGCACGACCACCAGTAGGATCTACATCTAAAGTCAGATCTGCCTGGTGATAACTCAGACGGGCACCGAAATCACCGGAATTCAGACTGAAAACCAAGCCCGCTGCACGGCGCAGCTCAATGTTGTAGGTGTCACCACTCAGCGTAAAGTCATCGTTGTAGCGGCCGGTATAAGCCTGTACCGATCCGTCCATACCAGCGATGGCAAAACGGTGCGTTACATCAACGCCACTGATCGATGAAAACGCATCCAGACGGTAGACAATTGAAGGCGGACGCACCCAGTTGTAGGCATAACCGACTTCAAGAAAATCCGAATAATAGAAGAATGGGGTACGCAGACGACCCATACGGATGTCGGTATTTTCATTGGCTGCGTAAGTAACATATGCCCAGGATGCTTCAGTGCTGTAGTTATCGCTGCCGCGGGATATTAACTGGACGGTGGCTGATGTTGTGTCGTTGACCTGCTTGGACATCTGCAGCCCAACCACTGTGCCGACATCGAATGAAACGCCGTCATCGTAACCATCCAGTGAAATATCTTCGGTGGACAGATTGCCGGCGGTTACATTCATGAAGCCATTAATATTTAAATCGTCAGAAAAAGCAGCGGGGCTGCAGGCCAGCAGCACTGCCGCTGCCAGGCCAGATTTGCGAAGAACCATGGATAGTATCCTCTACTGTTGGTTTCACAGATAACCTTAGTAGAGGTCTGGAATAGTTCAAATTGGCAATGTTTTTATTTTCTTTTGTGTTTTGGGGAATAAAAGATCTTCAGGCATTTTCTGTCATTGCGGTGATATGTTTGATCTGCCGCTGAATTAACAATTGGTTCTTTTCGGCCAGACTGTTAAGCCAATAGCTGGCCTGCTCACGTCCGTGTAAATCGGATACCATCGGCCCTTCTTCCCAGGCAATACCTGCATCCTGAGGGATATGGCTGAGCAGCTCCTGACTGACCAGCAGGCGACGTTCTTCACCACTGGTAGCAAGGTGGGAAGCCCAGTGCACTGTATCGCCGATCAGGCTGCACTGGATTTGCTCATCATCACTTAATGGTGCCATCAGTACCGGGCCCCAGTGGGCTGCAACGCGGAATTCGACCGGCAGTGTTTTGCTGTCGTGATCGCGAAGATGAGCGATCAGGCCGAGGAATAATTGCGCGGCATAAAGGCAGTGCAGGGCTTCATTACCGTGTCCTGATTGTGGGTCGCGTGACATACCGAACAGCATGACAACACCATCTCCCAGATAACGATCCAGCTTGCCGTTATAAAGTTTGGCCGCATGGGACAAAAGCCGGTGATATTGGTTGAGGGTTTTACTCAGTTGCTCAGCACTCAGACGATTCTGCAAAATTTCGAGATCCTGAATCTCAATAAACAACAGTGCGCATTCATGGTAACGCAGCAGCTCACCTGTGGCCGGCGGAGCAGAAATAAAACGTCCCAGCGCTTCCTGCATCGCACGTTGCTGTTGCTCTTTAATAGCAATGTTATTCAGGGTGCTGTGCAGCTGTTTCAGGTCGGACAAAAGCGGTGGTGGTGGCAGGTGCAGAAGGTCTTTGCCTTCCTGCCAGTTAGACAGGCGTTGTTGTAACTGGCGTAAATAATGGAGATAGCGTTCGCTCAGCTGATACACGATAAGAGCTGCCAGCAGTGCTGCCAATGCGCTGGCAATTAATCCGAGAGCAAAATAGCGGCGGGCAGTTTGTTCCGCGCTGCTGAGATTGATGTCGGCGCGCAGTAGCCCAATGGACAGATTGTCCTGAGTAACCGGTTGGCTGATCTCAATGCTGTCCGGTGATGGCCGGCCACTTTCGGCGATGACCTGCTGGCTGGCATTGAGTACACGGATGGCATCGATTTCGGGTCCCTTACTCCAGTCGCTCAGGGTAAGGCTGATACTGATGCGGTCCTGACGCAGCAGGCTGGGTGCGAGGGCAACGGTCAGACGCTGTAACTGGCGCTGTGCATCCTGACGCAGCTTGGCCGACAGCTGGGTTTCCAGATGGGTGTAGGTCAGGCTGCTGATCAACAGGCCTGTCAGTAAAATCAGAAAGGCTGCGAGCAGGCCGCAAATTTGACTTGTATTCAACTTTTGCCCAATCAGGCTGGCGATCCGCATCACATTACTCAAACAAACGAAGATTTCCTCAACATTGGTGGTATTATATGCGCCGCCTGCAGTAACGCTAGGGCGAAACGGCAATTGTCAGTCCTCTTATTTTGAGGACAGCGGATGATCATCCGGCATGCTGTAAACCGAATTTATAATTTTGATGAATGGGGATTCACCATGAGCGACGTGAAACAGTCTCTGCAAGATAAGCTGCAACAACTGGAAAAAGGTCTGTACCTGATGAGCGTTGACCGCGTACGCGCGCTGTCTGTACATGAAACCGTTGAGCTGATCGAAGAGCTGCGTGCGGTTGTTGCTGCTGCCAAAGCTGACGCCGGCAAACTGTAATTGCATCAAACTGATCTGCCTGCAGGTGTAACGTCCGTGACTGAATTGGTTCTAATCCGAGTGACTGGGGCCGATAAGCCCGGGTTAACCTCAAGCATCAGCGCCATTCTGGCGCAATATGATGTCACCATTCTTGATATTGGCCAGGCCGAAATCCACGACACTCTGTCGCTGGGCATCCTGGCCGCCATTCCTTCCCGTGCCGAATCGGCACCGGTATTAAAAGATGTGCTCTTTAAGGCTCACGAGCTGGGCCTGTCTGTCCGTTTTACGCCGGTTACACCGGAAAGCTACGAGCATTGGGTTAATGGTCAGGGCAAGCCGCGTCATATTATTACGCTGCTGGCCCGTGCCATTGAAGCCGATGCTATTGCCCGTATTACGGCGATCGTGGCTGAGCATGGTCTGAATATTGATCAGATTAACCGTCTGTCCGGGCGTGTTCCTCTGGTGCAGACTGAGCAGAACACCCGTGCCTGCGTGGAATTTTCCGTGCGTGGAGATGCTGAACAAAGCGTGATGCGCGCTCAGTTTCTGCAGGTTGCCAATGAACTGGGCGTGGATATCGCCTTCCAGGAAGACAACGTTTACCGTCGTACCCGTCGTCTGGTTTGCTTCGATATGGATTCAACCCTGATTGAAGCAGAAGTGATTGATGAGCTGGCCCGGGCGGCCGGTGTGGGTGAGCAGGTGGCGGAAATCACCGAGCGCGCCATGCAAGGGGAACTGGACTTTATCCAGAGCTTCGAACAGCGTGTGGCGCTGCTCAAAGGCCTGAGTGGCGATGTGCTGCAGGGAATTGCCGAACAACTGCCGGTTACCGAAGGCGCTGAACGCCTGATCCGTAATCTGAAAGCGCTGGGTTATAAAACCGCCATTCTGTCGGGGGGTTTTAATTACTTTGGCCGTTATCTGCAGGACAAGCTGGGCATCGATTATGTGTATGCCAACGAGCTGGAAATGGAAGATGGTGTAGTCACCGGCCGGGTGACCGGGCGTGTGGTGGATGGTCAGCGTAAGGCCGAGTTACTGCGTGAGCTGGCTGAGAAAGAAGGC
The DNA here is from genome assembly GCF_020447205.1 of Thalassolituus alkanivorans. GTDB lineage: Bacteria > Pseudomonadota > Gammaproteobacteria > Pseudomonadales > Oceanobacteraceae > Venatoribacter > Venatoribacter alkanivorans. The sequence goes on along the minus strand of NZ_JAJAEL010000035.1, from coordinate 384,624 downwards.
ATTCGTCTGGAGCAGACCATCGCTGTCGGCGACGGTGCAAACGATCTGCCGATGCTCAGCATTGCTGGTCTTGGCATTGCTTTCCGCGCCAAACCTCTGGTGCGGGAAAACGCTAAGAATGCGATTTCGACACTTGGGCTGGATGGTATTCTGTACCTGCTGGGCTATCGCGACCGCGATATTCTTGAGTAAAACATTCCGCAACAGCCACAAAAAAGCCCGGCTCAGTATCATGGTACTTGCCGGGCTTTTTTGTGACTCAGTGATTACTCCTCATTTTCGTCACTGAAGTTGTAGCTCATTGCGCTCTGTGGTGGCTGAACGTAGTAGCCCTGAATAAAGTGAACCCCCAGCTGCCAGAGTGAAGCAACCGAGTTTGCGCTTTCAACCAATGGCACAATGGTGCGTTTTTCTTCTTCGTGCAGACCTTCAAGCAGGGCTTTCAGGTGTTTCTGCGCTTCAGGGTTTTGTCCCAGCTCCTGAGTAAAGGAGCCATCGACTTTAACGTAATCAACCGCGAGGTGTTTCAGGGTCTGCATCGGATTCAGCGCGCAGCCGAAACGGCTGAGTGCCGCCGGAATGCCTTTTTCCATCAGCGAGTGGCTGAATTGCTGAGTTTGTTTCAGCAGACGGCTGGCGTCTTCTTCATTGAACTGGAAGATCACCGAACCTTTTGGCAGCTTGGCGGCGTTGATTGCGACACCAATCCAGCCGGGCAGAGTGTCATCGGCCAGGGATGCGGCTGACAGGTTGATAAACATCCGGGTGTTATGCCCCTTCGCCCGATGTTCACCCAGTAATTTAGTGGTGTGCAGAATAACCCAGCGGTCAATCTTGCGCTTCAGATCATCGCTGATATCAGTGTTGTTCAGGAAATCACCGCCAGACAACTCATCGCCATTCGGATGATGCAGACGCAGTAAGGTTTCATAGTGTTCGGTTTCTTCGCCGCGCAGGCTGATCATCGGCTGGAACAGCAGGCGGAAGCTGTTATTGCGGATGGCGTCAGTCAGCGTTTGCTGCAGGTTGCTGCTCTGTTGCGGCTCGTCCATTTCTTTTGGCAGGAAGAGATGAACGCCATTGCCACGCTCATGGCCAGCCTGCTTACGCACATCATCGGATGCATGATGCGATTGCTGCAGAATATCTTCCGGCCGTGAACTGTTTTCGGTAATCAGTGACAGGCCGATACTGGCGGTCACTGTAACGGTGCGGTTGCCGATATCAATTAAGAGATGCTCAATCTTATCGCGCAGGCGCTCGCCAAACTGCAGTGCGGATTCGGCATCGGCGCCCATACGCATGCAGGTGAAAATATCCTCACCAATACGGGCCAGTACGTCTTTCTCATTGATCTGTGCTTTGAGGCAGTTACCAATTTCACTGATCACGGTATCGGCGTTGCTGATGCCAATTTCACTTTTGATTTTGCCGAAATGGTCAATGTTGATATACAGCACTGCACCTTTAGCACCTTTTAATACAGCGCTGTCGACGGCTTCTTCCAGACGGGCATTGAAGTAGGGCTTGTTGTACAAGCCTGTCATCAGATCACGGCTGCTGATTTCTTTCAGTTTGGCTTCCAGCTCGCTGTTATCGGCATTAGTGCGGATAACGACCTGAGTACAGCGTTCATCACCATAAGTGGCCGCAGAGAAGGTCATCAGCATCGGAAAGGTGTGGCCCTTGTCGTTGATGCCGGTGGTTTTCAGCTCCTGACTGCTGCCCTGTTCGGCATGATAGGTTTTCAGAAAGCTTTTAAATCCGGCCTGACCTGAGCTGTCGACCATATCCATGATCGGCATTCCTTCCAGCTCTTCTACTGACGCATAACCAAAGAGTTCGAGATATGCCTGATTGGCGTATACGTGCATACCATCGTGAATATAGGCCACCGCATCTTTTGAACTTTCGAGCAGATTCTGGCAGCGCTTTTCGGCATCACGGATACGAACTTCCAGTGTCCGCAGTTCACGACGGGTGCGCAAATGGCGTAATTCCCGCTGGATAACCAGCAGCAGCAGATTGCTTTCGTCAATGGGAACCACGGTACAGGCGCCACGTTTGATGGCCGCTTCCATAATCATGGCATCGACATCTTCAGTGATCAGAATGACGGGCAGGTCTTTATTCAGTCGCTTGATCTGCTTCAGCAAATCATCATAACTGATGCCATTAACGTCTGGCTGAGCAACCAGAAGATCCCAGGATTTTTCCTGAAGCTGTTCGTTCAGGTCTGCCAGTGAGGTAATCTGATGCGCCCGGGTGGCGCTGCCGGAATTACGCATCAGACTCACCAGGCTTTCGGCATCATTCTGGGT
>NZ_JAJAEL010000035.1:273470-382146 GCF_020447205.1 Thalassolituus alkanivorans | reverse complement strand
AAAAAAAAATGACCGGGTGTGACAAAACGGTCAGAAGGGCATTTTAAAACGATCAGATGGTGGTATATAGGATCAGAGTTTGTTCCAGATGGAATCAAAGTCATCTTCACCCAGTCCCGGCGTTTGCTGCATCCCTGATGACTGAGCCTGACTGGCTGCACCGGCACTGCGGAACTGAAACTGACTGAAACTGCTGGTTGATGTCAGTCGCTTGGTCAGCTGATAACGACCCTGTAATTCAGGATACATTAATTCGACCTTATTGCCTGTGCGGAAGGGGATGCGCGGCAGCAGCAGTGTTGCAGGCTGAGCAATGGCCTTGATTGCGGGCAACAGCAACGCTCTCATATAAGGACCGTTGCTGCCGGTTTTCTGCAGTAACCGCGCTGCGCCGACTTCGGCTTTTGGGGCTAACAGTTCAACGCCGAGCTGTGTACCCTGATCGCGCAGGTGACGAATCCAGCGGATCACACCGATGGACCAGTGTTTAACTCCGCGCTCCTGAATGCCTAATAATTCTCCGGCCTGAATACTGGCCGGCACTTCTCCGTTCCAGTGAATACAGTAACCGCCCGGGCTGGTATTAATCAGATCAACCTGATGTGCAGGGTATTTTGTGGTGACTTCGTCACTGCTTTCTTCCTGCGCTTTGTGTTTATTGATGAACTCAATGGCATCAATATTCAGTGCGGTATTTTCGGCAATACGGGCACCACCGGCATCGAAGGCATTAGCCCAGACATCGCCTTCGCTGCTGGCTTTGCCGACATCAACGCTGCGCTCAACCTCGCCTTCCAGAGTCTTGGGTTTCACTGAGGCCAGCATCTTTTCGAAATCCTGCTGACCACCGCTGTAATAGTGGGTTGCAGAAAGTCCGATGCAAATACGCAGCTGGCCTTCAGTCTGTGCCCGGCGGAAGGAGCGCTGCCAGTGGATTCCCCAGGACTGAATGGCGTGGGACAGCAGGTTGTCGCTGAGTTTGCCGGGAACGGTAATCTGATGGGTGCCATTAGGATTGGCTGCCCAGTGTTTTAGTGCTTGTACCAGCTGCGCGGTATTCAGGCTGCGGAACAACGGCTTTTGTGCATCTCGCAGGTGCTGGCGGTACTGTCCCGGACGATCACGGTGCAGGTTAATAATAAACAGAGCGCTCTCATCGTCGGCGGCAGACAGAGAAGCAGATTCCGCCCACAGCTCGCTGGCATCGTACAGTTGAGCCAGATCCTGCTGGCGCAGGTTATTAGGCTTGGCGGTTCCGAGCAGGTGAGCGCGGATATACACATCCTGAATAGTGGATGTGGATAAGAAACGGGTCTGGCGGTCACTGACTTTATAGGTCAGCAATTTGTGCATTTCTGCCAGCAGATAAAGCTGGTTGATCTCCAGCCAGGCGTGCTCCGGCGGCTGACAATACAGCTGGAAAGCACGCAGTATGGTTTGATTGGTATCGGAAATCGCGCGGTGGATCGCCAGCGTAACCACTTTGGAGGGCTTGTCTGCCGGTGCAACACGGCTGATGCTGTGCGCCACAACCATCTTATAACCGGTGGCCAGATGTCCCTGCAGCGCCTGACTGAGATTGGCGATTTTCAGCTGTTTATCGTTCAGTGATATGGACGATTGCAGAAAGTGTTTATTCAGCAGGGTGCAGATGGAATAGATGTAAGGCCGCACCACTTCCAGCACTTTAAAGCGCAGCAACGGGTCGGTGTTCCATTGATTCAGCTCGCGGATAGCCTGATATAACTGACGTGCAGCTTCACCGGTGTTGGCCATAGGTAATTCTTTGGCCCACTGGGTAACGCCCTCAACATTACCCGCACAAAATGATGGCTGCGCGAGAGGCGTTGTCGGTATGTGCAGTTTTATCGGTGTTTTCGGGCTTTCCATGCAATCCTGCTGTGATTAAACCAAAGTTTTTCATCCGGCGGATTTTTGCCGAACCTCATACACAGTATAGCGACTTTGCCGTAAGTGCATGTGATTCATAGCAAAAGCCTACTTCCTTATAGGCAATATCCGTTTACCTGTCGAGGTTGATTGGGGACTTGTTCGCTTTGCCTGCTTCCTCGCGAACCAGGCGTGGAACCAGGTATCCGGGTAATTCAGCCAGTAGTTGCCGGTACAAAAACACGGCCTCCTGCTCGCTGATATCAAAATGATGAGCCCCCCGGACTGAATCAAGCAGGTGAAGGTAATAAGGCAGCACCCCAAATTCAAACAACCGTTCGCTTAAATCAGACAGAATACCGAGCGTGTTGTTCACTTTTCTCAGCAATACGGCTTGGTTCAGCAGGGTAACACCGCTCTGACGAAGTGCCTGTAATGGCAGACGCAGGGCGTCACTGAGTTCGGTTGGATGATTGATATGCAGAACCATGCTGACCTGCAGACGGTTGTTGCTCAGCAGGCTTTGCAGTGCCGGGGTCAGACGCTGCGGAATCACGACTGGAAGGCGACTGTGAATGCGCAGACGGCGTACATGCGGAATGGCTTCTATCAGGGTAACCAGTTCCTGCAGGGCATCATCCTGCAGCAGTAAAGGATCGCCGCCACTGAGGATCACTTCGCTGATGCTGCTATCCGTCGCGACATAATTCAGCGCTTCTGCCCACTGCTTGCGGCTGATGCGGTTGTCGCCATAGGCAAAGTGGCGGCGGAAACAATAGCGGCAGTTAATGGCACAACCGCTGGTGGCCAGCAGCAGTACCCGGCCGCGGTATTTGTGAATAATCCCTGGCTGGATATTGGTGTCTTTTTCCGCCAGTGGGTCGGTGATATAGCCCGGCCGGTGTTCGTTTTCCGTTGCCTGCGGCAGCACTTGCAGCAGTAATGGATCGGTTGCATTGCCGCTCTGCATCAGTGCGGCATAAGTCCGGGGTACCAGCATGCTGAATTCCTGACAGGCCTGCAGGCGTTCTGGCATCTCTGACAGTGGCAAATCGAGGTATTCCAGCAGTTCTTGTGGGCGGCGGAATGCCTGGGCCAGAATCTGCTGCCAGTCTTCGCCCTCAACAGCGGCGGCAGATCGCGTTATGATAGGCAACTTGATATGAATTCCTAAGAAGCGATTAATTTAAAACGGGTTATTACATGGCGAATTATTCTACCAACGAATTTAAATCAGGTCTTAAAGTCATGCTGGATGGCGAGCCCTGTTCCATTCTGGATAACGAATACGTTAAGCCGGGTAAAGGCCAGGCGTTTAACCGCGTTAAATTGCGCAACCTGCGTAATGGCCGTGTGGTGGAAAAAACCTTCAAGTCGGGTGATTCGCTGGAAGGCGCCGATGTGATGGAACTGGAGATGGAATATCTCTACAACGACGGTGAATTCTGGCATTTCATGGCCACCGACGGTTCTTTTGAACAGCATGCTGCCTCTCAGGAAGCGCTGGGCGATACGGTAAAGTGGCTGAAAGAACAGGAAATCTACACCATTACTCTGTTCAACGGTGCTGTACTGACTGTCGCTCCGCCAAACTTTGTTGAGCTGGAAGTGGTGGAAACCGATCCGGGCCTGAAAGGCGATACTGCTCAGGGTGGTAACAAGCCGGCCACGCTGACCACCGGTGCTGTGGTTAAAGTGCCGCTGTTTATTAATATTGGTGACAAGCTGCGTATCGACACCCGCAGCGGCGACTACGTCAGCCGCGCCTGAGTCCTTGGCGCTGTTACAGGAGGGAGCTTTACGCTCCCTTTTTTATGTCTTTTTTATGTTTTTATACCGACATCAACAGGTAACCCATGAACTGGCAACCTTCTGCCGAAATGCATGCGCTGCGTTCCCGCGCCCGGATGAATCAGCAGATCCGGCAGTTTTTTGCTGCCCGCGATGTACTCGAAGTCGAAACCCCGGTGCTGGCCTCAGCACCGGTCTCTGATCCGAATATCGAGCCCATGTGCACCAGCGAACAGCGCTGGCTACAGACTTCCCCTGAATATGCGATGAAGCGCCTGCTGTGTGCCGGCAGTGGCGATATTTTTCAGATTGCGCGGGTGTTTCGCCGTGGTGAAGCCGGGCGGCGTCATAACCCGGAATTCAGCATGCTGGAATGGTACCGGGTAGGCTTTGATCATCGTCGGCTGATGGATGAAGTTGCCGAGCTTGTAACGCAGTTATTGTCAGCCCGTTACCCGCAACTGCCACGGCTTAACCTGAGCTATGACGAGGCCATGAAAGGTTACGCCGGGCTGGACGTTCATTCTGCCAGTAATGAGCAGATTGCTGTGCTGGGTCAGCAACTGGCAGGACAGGATCTGCAGCTCAGCCGCGATGGCTGGCTGGATGTGATTATGAGTCATCAGGTCGAACCGTCTCTGCCGGCAGATACTCTGGTGTTTATCGATGATTTTCCGGCCTCACAGGCGGCATTGGCGCGGGTCAGTAACAACACTGAGGGTGTCGCGGTGGCACAGCGTTTCGAGTTGTATTTCAACGGTGCTGAGCTGGCTAATGGTTACCACGAACTGACCGATGCAGAAGAGCAGCGGCGGCGTTTTGTGCAGGAGGCCGGCGGCCGTCCGATTGATGAATATTTACTGGCGGCACTGGAGCATGGCTTACCAGACTGTGCCGGCGTGGCAATGGGGCTCGACCGTTTATTAATGCTGGTTCAGGACAGCGGCAATATTGCCGATGTGCTGAGTTTTGACTGGAGCCGTGCCTGAATCAGGCAACAGAGAGAGAAGCTTTATCGGCTCTCAGGCTCAGTTGTATCTGTTGACCGGCAGGGCTGAAGCCAAAGCGTGACAGCTGCTGCTGTATGGTGGGGTTTATATCGGTCTGATGGACAACAATTTTGCTCCAGCCAGCCTGGCGTGCCTGATTGATCGCGGCCTGTAACAGCATACTGCCTGCTCCCTGACCCTGATACGCCGGCAGTACCGCCATATCATTCAGCCGCATAATGGCCGGTTGGTCGCTGCCGGGATTGAGGCTGCTCAGGGTCAGCATGGCAATGACTTCTTCCTGATCGCGGATGCAGAGTACCAGGGCATGTTCTTTTGCCAGCAGCAGATTACCCAGACGGCGTACCTGCTGATGGCGGCGGCCAAAAAAGTCACCTTCCTGTGTTTCCAGCAGCGACGCCAGGTCACAAAGTGCAGATATATCTGAAGTTGAAGCCGTATCGATATACATCGTCTACCCACCGCTGCAGTAATTCATAAACTGATCAGGAATGCAGAAGCTTACCCCGGATAAAAGGTGCTTGCCCAGACAATTGCTGATAAATGTGTAGGCATTGTTGCCGTTGGTCATAATATCGCGGTGATATTGGAGAAGCCGTGCTGAACTTCGCAATTTGTCCAATCGGGCCAGAAAATTGAGGGCAGCGCACAGAAGCGCTGCCCGGAAAGCATCAGGCTTCTTTATTGCGGCTGAACATCTTGCGGCCCAGAGCGGCCAGACCGAGCACAATAAAGACACCAAACTTCTTCAGGAACACCAGCGTCAGTGCCAGGAAACCGGTTTTGGCCAGTACCTTACCGGTAATCAGTGCGCCCAGACCGTAAGCGGCTACTTTATCCATATCCGGGTTAAAGTCGGCATAGGTTGAGCCCTGATCAAACTCAGCGATGTTCAGCACGGCACTCAGGTTGCTCTCGATGGTTGTCAGCTGATCGACACTGGCAATGAAGTTCAGCACCAGAACGCCCTTACGGCCCAGCACGCGGATGTTGTAGTTCAGCGTGTGCAGCTCTTCATCACCAAAGCGCAGCTCTTTGGCCCAGTGCAGTTTCTTTGCGCTGGCATCGTAATAGGGCGCGGCAGCCCAGCCGATCAGCTCAATGGATTCATAACCCATAGCGGCGCGTTCTTTGTTTTCTGCGCGGATATCATCCTTCATCTGTTGCAGCAGTTCGTTGTAGTCGATGTCGGCAGCGTCTTCGTCAGAAACGTAGCCTTCTTCTTCATATTCAATGATTACTGCCCAGGAATTGTCATCAAACGGCGTCTGATCCGCAGGGAACAGCATGCCGAGAACATTCTGGCCCGGAATATTGCCCCAGACATCTACCAGTACACGCTCACTGTCATTGCCATCAAGAAAGTAGAAACCTTCCGGTACATGCAGGGTGGCGCCGGCGCCATAGAGAGGAATGTCGCCTTGCTGGCGGTTAAGGGAGTCCCAGAATTGCTGGGCAGTCATGCCGCTTTCTTCTTCAGCGCAGACAAACAGGGATACAGCCAGCAGTACGATACTGGCAAGCAGACGGTTAAACATCGTATTTCCTTACACGGAGATAGTTAAAGTCAGAAGATCCATTTCGGCGGTGTTAACCACGGCTGGAAGGATATGCCGGTATCCGGCAATGTAAGGAATTGTCAGGGAGCTCCGGGTTTTATGCAACCCGGAGCTGACAGATATATCAGTCGGCTTTGGCGATGGCTTCGCCCATGCGCAGCGGCGAGTCGGCTTTGAGCTGATCCAGCCAGTCGATTTTGTCCTTGCCGAAGCAGAGAACAACGGTCGAGCCGAGCAGGAAGCGACCCATTTCTTCACCTTTCTGCAGGGTAACAGGCTGCGGGTTAGTGAAGTCGGTGACTTTCAGCTGACGTTTCGGCGGGGTAATCAGTCCGGCCCAGACGGTTTCAATCGCGGCCACAATCATGGCTCCAACCAGAACCATAGCCATCGGGCCATGCTCGGTATCGAAGATGGCAACCAGACGCTCATTACGGGCAAACAGACGCGGAACATTTTCGGCGGTGGTTTTGTTCACTGAAAACAGGTCGCCCGGCACATAAACCACTTCACGCAGGGTGCCGGTCACCGGCATATGCACGCGGTGATAATCCTTTGGCGACAGGTAAATAGTCGCGAACTCACCGCCCATAAAGGGTTCTGCACGCTGGGTGTCACCACCGAGCAGTTCGATCAGCGAGTAGTCCTGACCTTTGGCCTGGAAAATACGGCCGTTTTCAATGGGCCCCAGCTGGGACACCGCACCATCGGCCGGAGAAACAATCACATCATCACCGCTGGCGATGGTGCGTGCGCCGTCTTCCAGCTCGCGCGTAAAGAAGTCGTTAAAGCAGCGGAATTCCTCGGCGGTTTTACGCTGCGCTTCGTTCATGTTGACGTCGTACTGATCGATAAAGGCACGGATCAGCGGATTTTTGATCCAGCTGGTTTCGCAGCTGGCCAGCCAGCCAACTGCACGGGATAACAGGTGTTGTGGTAACAGATACTGGGCGCCGATAAAGGCTTGATCTTTAAATGACATGGGATTCCTCAGGGTTGGCTGCCAGTGCTGACAGGAGTGGCCGGGTCGTTGCCCCATTCGGACCAGGAGCCGGCATAGCCTTTGATGTTCAGGCCAAGAATTTTTCCGACCAGATAGGTAAAGCCGGAACGGTGATGGGTCTGACAGTGGGTGGCGATTTCTTTGCTGCTATCGATGCCCATCTCTGCCAGTAACTGACGGAAGCCGTTCAGTTCGTTAATGCGCAGACCGCGGGATTTATCCATTCCCAGCGTCCACTCGTAGTTCACCGCGCCGGGGATATGTCCGCCGCGTTGTGAAATCACTTTTTCGCCGCTGTATTCCGCTGCAGAGCGGGCATCCCAGATAGCAAAATCCGGCTGGCCGATACGGGCAATAATCTGATCTTTGTCCAGTGCAAATTCATGGTGCAGTGCGCCCACCTGATAGCCGGACGCTTGTACTTTATGCTCACCACTTTCGGTCGGCAGACCGGCTTCACGCCAGGCAACAATGCCGCCGTTGAGATAGGAATAGTGCTGGTGACCGATCATATCCAGTACCCAGATCAGACGTCCGGCCCAGCCGCCGCCTTCATCGTCCGAGCAGATAACATGGGTATCCGGGGTCAGCCCCAGTTCACTGAATACTTCGGACAGCTGCTCAACCGGTGGTAACTTGCCGGGGACCGGCTGGCCGCTGCATTGCAGACGTTTGAAATCCAGATGCACGGCACCGGTGATGTGCTGCTGCAGGTAATCTTCGTATTTCGCCTGCTCAATAATCAGTACTTTGCCCTGGGCCGGCGTCAGGGGTAATTGCGCCGCCAGCGCTTCCGGTTCCAGCAACAGAGGAAAATCTGCCATGGAAAACTCCGCCAGTGTGAATAATAAAGGCGAGAGTTTATCCAAGCCGGGGACGGATGTCAGGCGCCGCTTGCGTCAGCGCTTATGGCTGACCGTGGTTTGCGGCTGCGCGGCGCCGTTTTTCGGTGTTGGCTTTCAGGGTTGCCAGACTCTGGCTGGTAACCTGACAGAGGTTTTTAAAGCTGATGTATTCCGCCTGGGATAATTCCGGCTGATGTTCGGCGGCAAAACCCATTACCAAACCTATCGGAGCTGCGCCGGCGTCAATCGACATCATCATGGTCTGCTGTGGAATCAGCTCGCTGGTGGCAGCTGGCAGATGCTGCAGAAAACGTTGGCGGTTGTCGCTGTTAAGCAACAGGCTGGATTGTTTTTCCAGCAATTTGTTGAACAACGAAGGCTTACGCAGGTCGACCACAAAACGCCGCATCGGCGCCTGTTCGCTCATGCCTTCAGCATAAAACACCTTCAGTACGGTTTTGTCTTTATTCAGCAAAGCAATGCAGGCCGCCGACAGACCGATACCTTCGCAAACCCCTTTCAGCATGCCACGCATCAGATAGTGCCAGTCGCCGAAGCTGTCCGGTTCCTGCTGCAGCTGGCGCAGCAGTTTCTTCATATATTTATCGTCGCTGTGGCGCTCTTCAGGCTCTGCATTAACCGCTGGTGTTGCCCTGCGCTCATGATAAGGCTGTGCCTGCTCCTCGTGCACTGGCTGCTTAGGTGCGGCATTTTCTGTATCAATCCAGGGGTATTCGTGGACGGCTGGTTGCGGGCTGAGCAGCAGCTGCAGGCCGGTAGAAATACCGCTGTGCTGTTGCTTGCTGGTTTGCACCTGCAGCTGGCGCAGTTCCGGTTGCAGCATGTGCTGCGGTTTGCCAAGCCAATGGCTGACCAGAGTTTGCCAGCGTTTGCTGTGACGACCGTCAGGGGCAATATGCCAATGCCAGGCGAGGCTGTTTGCCATCAGGCTGATCATCGCTGGTTGTTGGCAGTGATGCAGCAGCGGGCGCTGATTGTCCAGATCGCGAGGGTCATGATGACGCAAAACCCGCCATTGTTCGGCATCTGGCCAGTTTTCTTTGTTGAATACTGCCGTGGCCATAACGGGTAGCGACAGCTGTTTATTCAGTTTCTGTATGGCAGAAAGCTGGCTGCCGAAAATAGCCCGGGTACTTTCGGCCAGCTCACAGCCACGACTTAGCAGGTGCAGCCAGTTCTGCGCCGGTTTGTAGTTCAGCAGTGCCAGCCATAGCGGAGCAGAGGTCAGCATGGTGCTCCAGCGGGCATAGCTGACGGAGGTATTACCTTTACTGGCGGCCCATACTGCGGCCAGATTGCCCGCCAGCTGGGCCGTTAACAGTGCATTGCGGTAAAGCTGAGCGGCGGGATCTTCAGTCTCCGCTGAGACGACAGGCAGCTGCTTCATCAGCTTAACCAGTTCCTGCATACCCAGCAGAGACAGGCAGCTGGCAGCCCCTGAAATCTGTTCGTTGCAGCCGGGATGGCGCTCCACGCTAAGGCGTAATAAATGCAGGCAAAGCGCCGGATCGCGCTCAATTGAGCTGGCGAGGTCTTCAAAGCTGACGCTGCGGTTATGCATTTGCTGGCGGATACGCTCACGCGATTCCTCCAGAACGGGAAAGTCATGACAGTCTGCGAGCGTCTGCCAGAGTGTTGCCGGTGGTTTTGCTATCGATAAGTGTGTCATGACCCTGTTTGTGTAACAGCCGTTTGTAGCCTTTACTTAACTATAGAAGTGTCTGAATAAACCTGCACAGCTCTCGGCTCTGGCATTCGGCTTTGCTCGGCATCCTGTATCTCTGCCGTCGTGTACGAGTCTTTCCGGGTTATTCAGAGACTCCTGTAGTCTTAATCTTTCCCTCCGGGAGTTGTTGCACCAAGGACTCTAGTGAATGCTGTTTTTAATTGGGCTGGTGATCGTAATCGGAAGTGTGCTGTACGGCTATGTCATGTCTCATGGCAATTTGCTAGCGCTATGGCAGCCCTTCGAAATTCTGATTATTTGTGGTTCCGCGTTCGGAGCCTTTTTGCTATCGAATCCGTGGCATGTGGTACTGCAGTGTTTCAAACTGACACCACAGGTCATTATGGGCAGCAAGGTCAATAAGGCGATGTATATGGATGTACTCGGCCTGATTTATGACATCCTGAATAAAGCCCGGCGTGAAGGCATTATGGCGATTGAAGCTGATGTGGAAAGCCCGGCGTCCAGCGCAGTGTTCTCCCGTTATCCGGCGATCCAGGCGAACGAAGAACTGGCTCATTTTATTGCCGATTATTTCCGTATTATTGCGGCCGGTAACCTGACTTCATTTGAACTGGAAGCTCTGATGGATCAGGAAATTGATGCCCGTCTGCACGAACTGGAATTACCGGGTAATGCAGTGGGTAAGGTTGCCGATGCGTTACCGGGCTTTGGTATCGTGGCGGCAGTACTGGGTATTGTAATCACCATGGGTGCCATCGGTGGCGAGGTCAGTGAGATTGGTGCGCACGTAGCCGCCGCACTGGTCGGTACTTTCAGTGGGGTATTTCTGGCGTACGGTATTGTTGGCCCGGTGAGCGCGGTGATGCGTCATCTGGCAGAAGAAGAAATTAAACTCTACGAAGCCAGTAAGTCCTGCATCATTGCTTCTCTTAACGGCTTGCCACCACAGCTTGCGGTTGAGTTTGGACGTAAGTCATTGTTTACCCATGGCCGCCCGAGCTTTACCGAAGTTGAAAGCAAGGTTCGTGGTCGCTGATGGAAAATCTAGGTCCTCACCAGAATATTATTGTCCGGCGTAAGAAAAAGGGCCGGCATGACGACCATGGCGGCGCCTGGAAAGTCGCTATGGCTGACTTTGCTCTGGCGATGATGGCGCTGTTTCTGGTGCTGTGGGTAATTAACTCCTCCAATGAGCAGGAACGCGCGGCTATCTCTGGGTATTTTCAGGATCCGAAGGCCTTTGAAGATGGCAAAAAAGTGCCGTCTAAATACGTCATCGATCTGGGTGGTTCACCTTCTGTGTCGGATAACGTCTCTGAATCGGAAACCATCGATCCGGAAGATATTCTGCAGGCCGAAGAAATTGAAAGTCTGGCCGAAGCGATTGAGAAAAAACGGATGGAAGATATGAAAGCGCAGATTGAAGCGCAGATTAACGCCAGTCCTACTCTCAGTCCGTTCAAAAATCAGCTGCTGCTGGATATCACCACCGAAGGTCTGCGTCTGCAGATTGTCGATCAGACCAAACGTCCGATGTTTGATCCCGGCAGTGCACGGCTTAAATATTATTCTGAAGATATTCTGTGGGAACTGGCGCCGTTACTGGCCACCATGGAGCACCGTTTATCCATTGCCGGTCACACCGATTCATCCCGTGCCGGCGGTACCCGCGATGAAGATGATGCTAACTGGGGTTTATCCTCCCTGCGGGCAGATTCGGCACGCCGGGCATTAATGGAAGCTGGCGTACCTAAATCGCAGATCGCGCAGGTGATTGGTATGGGGGATACCGCACCACTGAAACCGGATGATCCGGGTAATGAAGTGAATCGTCGTATTTCCATTACACTGCTGAACAGAAAATCGGAAGAGACTGTGCGTGACCGTTCCGGTGGTGAGCCACAGGTGGAATTTATCGACAGCAATAATCAGGCTCCGGGTGACGCCCGTCAGCCGGTTATTAATAAAGCGGGGTCATTACTGGAAGAGCTGCGTAAAAAACGCGAATCAAAAGATAATACCTACGATAATCCACCGAATAAAAATGAGGCGTTCTGGTAGTTACAGAGCCATCAGAAACAATATAAAAAAACGGCAGCCTGAGGCTGCCGTTTTTTATATGCATTGCATACTCAGAGTTCGGTCAGTGTTTGCAGGATACGCTGATAACTCTGGAAACGTTCGGGTTTTACCTTACCTTCTTCAACCGCCGTACGGATCGCACAGCCCGGCTCCTGATTATGGGCGCAGTCGCGGAAGCGGCAATAACCGGCCAGTGGGCGTAATTCGCGGAAGCCATACAAGACTTCATCTTCACTCATATGCCACAGACCAAACTCACGGATTCCCGGGGAATCAATCAGATCACCGCCAGCCGGAAAGTGATACAGGCGCGCGGTGGTGGTGGTGTGTTTCCCCTTGCGGGTATTTTCTGACAAGGCACCGACTTTTAATTCTTCACCCGGCAGCAGGGTGGCAATTAATGAAGACTTACCAACCCCCGACTGGCCAACAAAAACACTGATGCGGCCATTCAGGAATTCTTTCAGTTCGCCCAGACTGCTGTCGTCTTTGCTGCATACCCGCAGAGTGCGGTAGCCCAGATCTTCATAAGCACCGAGCAGCTGGTCAAAATGACCACGGTTACTGTCATTCAACAGGTCGGTTTTATTGAGCAGAATAATGGGCTCGATATCGCAGTTTTCGGCGGCCACCAGATAGCGGTCAATCAGGTTACTGTGTGCTTCAGGTTCCGGTGCCACAACCAGCACAATAAAGTCGATATTGGCCGCTACCGGCTTAATTTCGTTATAAGGGTTGGGGCGGGATAATTCGGAGCTGCGCTTCAGTACCGTTTCGACAACCCCGGAGTGTAGGCCGTTATGCTCAGCGCCCGGGCGGAATACTACGCGGTCACCGGTGACCAGAGAGCCCAGATTCGCGCGCAGGTAGCAGCGATAACGCTGAGCGCCTTCTGCGCGGCTTTCGATTTCCACCTGAGTGCCGAAGTGCGCAATCACCTGACCTTCGCATTCATCGCCCAGTTCGCCGGCGTTCAGCTGCTCGGCAATTCCGCTTTCTTTCTGCTGGGCGCGCTTGGCTTTTTCTTCCTGGATTTTCTCCACGCGCCAGGCCTGGCGTTTGGTCAGTTTACGTTTGCTCATCAATCTTCGCTGTAGTGAGGGCAAGGCGGCCATTGTCCGTGTTGGCCGGGGCTGGTGCAAGTTGCTAAACTGCCGCTATGTATCTATGAGCAAGCCGTTATGAGCCAAAACGAAAATTTAGTCTGGATGGACCTGGAAATGACCGGTCTGGAGCCAGAGCAGGATGTGATTATCGAAATCGCGACCATAGTCACCGACAGCAACCTCAACATTATTGCCGAAGGCCCGGTGCTGGCGGTTCATCAGCCCGATGTATTGCTCGATGCCATGGATGAGTGGAATACCAAAACCCACGGCAACTCTGGCCTGACCGAGCGGGTGCGCAACAGCAGTACCAATGCCCGTGAAGCCGAACGGTTAACGCTGGAATTCCTGCGTCAGCATGTGAAACCGGGCACTTCACCACTGTGTGGCAACAGCATTCATCAGGATCGCCGCTTTCTGGTGAAATATATGCCGGAGCTGGAAGCCTATATGCACTATCGCAATATTGATGTGTCCACGCTGAAAGAGCTGGCCAAGCGCTGGAAACCGTCGGCGGTGTCATCTTTCCAGAAGAAAGGCAGCCATCAGGCGCTGGATGATATCAAAGAGTCGATTGCTGAAATGCAGCACTACCGTGAGCACTTTCTGGCGTTGTAAGAGCTTGGCAGGCCAGATCCTGTGCAATAAAAAAAAGCCCCGCGATTGCGGGGCTTTTTTATAACCGGCAGGAGCGCTCAGTCTTGCGCCTCTGTGCTATGCAGCAGGCAGATCTGATCCCGGCCATTATTTTTGGCCCGGTATAACGCCCGATCGGCCAGATCCATCAGATCGGTTTCGCTCTCCAGTCCGCGTGCCGATGAGCCGGCAATGCCGATGCTGAGGGTGATTTTCAGATTCGCAGCAACATCGGGAAAACGGAGAGTACGCACCCGGCTGAGGATGCGTTTGGCCAACTCTGCGGCTTGTCGTGGTTCGCAGTCATCCAGAATAATCAGAAATTCTTCACCGCCGTAACGGCCAATCGCATCCTGCGGCCGCAATGCCTGACGCAAGGCTGAAGCGATGTTCTGCAGAACTTTATCGCCAGTAGTATGGCCGTAGGTGTCGTTCACTTTTTTGAAGTGATCGGCATCGATCATCAGCACCGATAGCGGCGTAAGATTCAGCAGGTGGCGCTGAAAGGCACGGTGCAGAATCTGTTTGATGGTGCCCTGATTCCACAGCCGGGTCAGGCTGTCGATCCGCGCCTGCTGATAGGCTTCGTCCAGCTCGCTGATCAGCTGTACCTGAGCATCGCTTATCTGGGTCAGGTTAAGTTCGGTTTGCGCCCAGCTGGCGATATCGGCGAGGGCAGACAGATCGTCCTCGCTGAAAGTTCGTGGTTTGGTATCAACAATGCACAGCGTGCCGACATTTTGTTCGCGGCTTTTGAGCAGGTAACCGGCATAAAAACGCGCATAAGGCGCGCCTGTAACGTAGGGGTTGTCGGCGAAGCGCGGGTCCTGAGTCATGTCTTCACAGATCAGATATTCGTCTTCCAGCAGAGTGTGCTGGCAGAGTGCATCAGAGCGCGGCGTGCTGATCAGGTCGAGGCCATGAATCGACTTGAGCCACTGGGTTTCGTCATCAATCAGCGACAGATACGCAACCGGGACATCAAATAACCGGCACAGTGTCCGGGTTATACGATCAAAGCGGTCTTCCAACGGCAGGTAGAGAATATCCAGTTCCTTTAATGCCTGGAGGCGCTGATGTTCGCGGGCCGGATGTGAGGCAACGGTCATAAAGGTCTCCAACAGCTGAGGCGTCTGCAAAATCGCCCGGTAATTCTGAAGTTTAGACAGTCTGACGGTATCAGACAGGTGTTGTTTGCCCACGGGTTTATTGTGTGGCTCATCATGGGTTTTGCTGTTGCTGTAACGCCCAGTCGATATGTTCCTGCACCAGGGCGCTGACCTGCGGCCGCCGGCGTTGCAGGGCGTCGGCCACTTCCAGACTGCGCGGCGCGTTACCCAGGGCAACGGCGATATTGCGCAGCCAGTTTTCGTAACCGGTGCGGCGGATGGGCATGCCTTCGGTGCGGTTTAAAAAAGTGGCTTCATCCCAGGCGAACAGCTGCAACAGACTGGCCTTGTCGAGCTGATGGCGTGGGCTGAAATCGCCTTCTTTGCTGGCGTTGCTGAAACGGTTCCAGGGGCAGCCGATCTGGCAGTCATCACAGCCGAAGATACGGTTGCCGATGCCCGGTCGCAGGTCTTCAGGAATCGGCCCATTCAGCTCGATGGTCAGATAAGAAATACAGCGCCGGGCATCCAGCACGTGGGGGCCGACAAAAGCCTGGGTCGGGCAGATATCCAGACAGGCTGTGCAGCGTCCGCAATGATCCTGTGTGTAGGGCTCGTCCAGAGGGAGCGGCAGGTCGGTGAGGATTTCGCCCAGGAAAAAATACGAGCCGGCTTTGCGGTTGATCAGCATGGTGTTCTTGCCGATCCAGCCGAGTCCGGCGCGGTTGGCCAGCGCCCGCTCCAGTACCGGCGCGCTGTCGACAAAGGCGCGGAAGCCCATCTCGCCGGCGGCCTGTTGCAGGCGCTTACCCAGTTCGGTCAGGCGCTTGCGCACCAGCTTGTGATAATCGCGGCCGAGGGCGTAACGCGAAATATAGGCCTGATTTTTATCGCTCAGCTGATCGGTGATGCGGATATCCGGCGCCAGATAATCCATACGTACGCTGATTACCCTCAGGGTACCGGGCAGTAACTCCGCCGGACGTGAGCGCATATTGCCATGGTCGGCCATATAGCCCATTTCACCGTGATAACCGGCGGCAAGCCATTGCTGCAGGCGCTGTTCATGCTCGCCCAGATCGACCCCGGTAATGCCCAGTTGCTGAAAGCCGAGTTCTTCTGCCCAGCTGTGCAGCTGGGCGCGTAATGTGGCCCATGACGGCGATAAATCTGTGCAATCCGGTGCGTTGTCCGACGATCTTTCTGTCATGGGTTCGTCTTCAGGCTCAGCTTCTATATAATTTTGCGCAATTTAACATATTAGGCAGCCAAGGGATGAATCGACCTTACACCGCCAGGGATCATCTGCCGGGTGAACTCTACCGCGCCGATCAGGTGCGCGAGCTTGACCGGTTGGCAACAGAACAGGAAAACATCAGTGGTTTTGAACTGATGTCGCGTGCCGGTGAAGCGGCGTTTGCCTGCCTGCTGGAACGCTGGCCGGATGAGCAGCAAATCTGCGTCTTTGCCGGACCGGGCAATAACGGTGGTGATGCCTGGGTACTGGCAGCGCTGGCCTGTTACCACGGCATGGATGTTTGCTTTTATACCCTGGGTGATTTGCAACGGCAGTCGGACAGCGCGCAACAGGCGCGGACAATGGCACTGGATGCCGGCGTGCAACCGCAGGTCTTCAGTGGGGAACTGGAGTACGAAGGGCGGGTCATTGTTGATGGGCTGCTGGGCACCGGACTGAATGCCGAAGTTCGTGGTGATTATGCTCAGGCCATTGCCGCTATCAACCAACACTGGGCTGATGTACTGGCGCTGGATCTGCCTTCCGGCCTGAATGCCGATACTGGCCGCATTATGGGTAATGCGGTGGAAGCCAGCCTGACGGTGACTTTTATCGGCATGAAGCGCGGCATGCTGACCGCGGCCGGACCGGATGTCTGTGGCGCGATCGCCTTTGCTTCACTGGCCGTCGATCCGCTGCTGTACCGCCAGTTGCCGGCCGATGCCGAACGTATCAGCTGGGATCGCCTGGACCGTCTGGGTCAGCGCTTACCGGCGCGGCTCGGCAATGCCCATAAAGGTGAGTTCGGCCATGTGCTGGTGATCGGTGGTGATCAGGGCATGGGCGGTGCTGCTGCTATGGCATCTGAAGCGGCAGTCCGCTGCGGTGCGGGTCTGGTCAGTTGTGCGACCCGTACCGAACATGTGGCGCCACTGCTGATGCGCCGTCCCGAAGTGATGGTTCGTGCTGTTGAATCCGGTCTGGAGCTGCAGCCATTGCTCAGCCGTGCCGCGGTACTGGCGGTCGGGCCGGGGCTGGGGCAGAGCAGCTGGTCAGAGTTGTTGTTGCAGCAGGTTTTAGGTGATGAACGACCGCTGCTGCTGGATGCCGATGCCCTGAATATTCTTGCATCACCGGGCTGGCGCTGTGATTTTGCCGGACGTGATGCTGTGTTCACACCGCATCCGGGTGAAGCGGCACGGCTGCTTGGCTGCAGCATTGCCGAAGTGCAGGCCGACCGTTTTGCTGCGGCCCGCAAGCTGGCGCAGGAATATCAGGCGGTGGTGGTGCTCAAAGGACAGGGCTCACTGATTGCCGCGCCTGATGGTCGTCTGGCGCTGTGTACCGACGGCAATCCGGGGATGAGCAGCGGCGGTATGGGCGACGTGCTCAGTGGCGTGATTGCCGCGTTGCTGGCGCAGGGCATGACTCCCTGGGCGGCGGCGCGTTATGGCGTTTGTTTGCACAGTGCTGCGGCTGATATGGTGGCGGCACGTTACGGTCAGCGTGGTTTACTGGCCAGCGATTTAATGATGATGTTGCGGGAGCTGATTAACTGATGACCATTCGCCTGTGCGGAGAATCCGCCATGACGGCCTTTGCGGCGGCCTGTGCGCCGGTATTAAGCGAAGGCGGCCTGCTGTTTCTGGAAGGTACGCTGGGGGCGGGTAAAACCACCTTCAGCCGTGGCCTGATTCAGGCGCTGGGACATCAGGGCGCGGTGAAAAGCCCGACGTACACTCTGGTTGAGGATTATCCGCTGGCGGCCTGTCATGTCTGCCACTTCGATCTGTATCGTCTGGGCGATGCTGAAGAGCTGGAATTTATGGGCATACGCGATTATCTCGATAACCAGGCGCTGTGTTTAATTGAGTGGGCCGAAAAAGGCCGCGGTGTTCTGCCTGCGGCCGATCTGGTGCTGCATATTGATGATCTGGGCGACAGCCGCGAACTGAGCTGGCAGGCCGGCAGTGAACGTGGTCAACGCTGGGTGCAGTCTCTGGATACGCTGGCGCAGGAGTTTGAGCAGACATGAAACCTGTTTTTTTGCCTGTTTTCCTGTTGGGGCTGATATTGCCGCTGTTGCTCAGCCCGGCACTGCATGCCGACGTTAAAGATGTGCGGGTCTGGCAGTCGCCGGATAAAACCCGTCTGGTGTTTGATTTATCCAGCCCGGCGGAACATAAAATATTTACCCTCAGCAATCCTGACCGGGTCGTGATCGATCTGGCCGACTCCAAGGTGCTGAACGATCTGGCGAAAGTTGATCTGCAGTCCACGTCCATCCGCGGTATCCGCAGTGGCAAGCGCAATGGTAATGACGTGCGCATCGTGCTCGATGTAACGGAACCGCTGAACCCGAAAAGCTTTCCGCTGGCGCCGAATAATGTGTATGCCAATCACCGTTTGGTGGTTGATCTGGAGCGTGAGGTCGGTGCTCAGGTCGTGGCGCCGGTTAAAAAAGCCGATATTTATACAGACAATAAACGCGACATTATTATTGCTATCGATGCCGGTCACGGTGGCGAAGATCCGGGCGCGATTGGTCATGGCCGCACGCGGGAAAAAAACGTGGTACTGGCCATTGCCAAAGAATTACAGCGACTGTTAATCGCAGAACACGGTTTCCACCCTTTTATGGTGCGTACCGGCGATTACTATATCGGCCTGCGTGAACGTACAGAAAAAGCACGTAAAGCCAATGCCGACTTTTTTGTGTCGATTCATGCTGATGCGTTCAAACATCCGAGCGCCCATGGCAGCTCGGTATTTGTGTTGTCGGAACGTGGCGCAACCTCAGAGGCGGCGCGCTGGCTGGCCGATAAAGAAAACGAATCGGATCTTATCGGTGGTGTCAGTCTGGAAGATAAAGAAGATCATCTGGCGATGACGCTGCTGGATTTATCCATGACCGCCAAACGCAATTCCAGCGTGAAACTCGGCACCCATATTCTCGACAATATCGGTAACGTTTCCCGGCTGCACAAAAACCATGTGGAAGAAGCGGCCTTCGTGGTGTTAAAAGCTCCTGATATGCCGGCGCTGCTGGTAGAAACCGGTTTTATTTCCAACCCGGATGAAGCGCGTAAGCTGGCCACCAGTAATTATCAGAAAAAAATGGCACGGGCGATTTTTGCCGGTATTACCGAATATTTCCGTGAGCATCCGCCACGGGGAACCTTGCTTGCCGTGCAGAAAAGCAGTGCGCCGGTATTTAATACCTATGTAATCCGCAGTGGCGATACCCTGTCGGATATTGCCGTTAAAAATGGTGTGGCGATTAATGAGCTGCGTCGCGTCAACGAACTGAAAAATGATCAGCTGCGCATCGGCCAGCGTATCAAAATTCCTAATACCTGATTTCCGGGCTGTATTTTTATGAGTCGAATTCATCTGCTGTCACCGCGCCTGGCGAACCAGATCGCCGCCGGTGAGGTAGTCGAACGTCCTGCCAATATCGTTAAAGAACTGGTGGAAAACGCCCTGGATGCCGGTGCAACCCGCATCGAAATTGATGCTGAGCAGGGCGGGGTCAAGCTGCTGCGTATCCGCGATGATGGCCACGGCATTGAACACGATGATCTGCCGCTGGCGCTGAGCCGTCATGCCACCAGTAAAATCACCACGCTGGACGATCTGGAAGCGGTTGCCAGTCTTGGTTTTCGCGGCGAAGCGCTGGCCAGTATCAGCTCGGTCACCCGGTTAACCCTGACGTCAAGAGCGCAGGGCGCAGAAGACGCCTGGAGTGTGCATGCCGAAGGCCGTGATATGGCCGCCAGTGTCGCTCCGGCGGCGCATCCGGTGGGCACCACGCTTGAGGTACGTGATTTATTTTTTAATACCCCGGCGCGGCGGAAGTTTTTACGCACTGAAAAAACCGAATTTTCCCATCTGGAAGAAACCGTTAAGCGGCTGGCGTTAAGCCGTTACGATGTGGCATTTTCGCTGCGCCATAATGGCCGGGTGATTCACCAGCTGCGCAGTGCCGAGCGCACTATTGATCGCGAAAAGCGCGTTGCCAGCCTGCTCAATAAAGATTTTATCGACAGCGCGGTGCATATCGACGCCGAAGCGGTGGGTCTGCAACTGCAGGGCTGGGTCGGCTTACCGACCTTCTCGCGTTCGCAGGCGGATATGCAGTATTTCTTTGTTAATGGCCGTGTGGTACGCGATAAATTAGTAGTGCATGCGATTAAACAAGCCTACCGCGATGTGCTGTATCACGGTCGTCATCCGGCCTTTGTACTTTACCTCTGGCTGGACCCGAAACTGGTGGATGTAAACGTGCATCCGACCAAGCATGAAGTACGCTTCCGCGATGGCCGGCTGGTACACGATTTCCTGTTCCGTACCCTGCATAAAGCGCTGGGTGATGTGCGTCCGGATGATCGTCTGGCGGGCAGCACACCGGCGACGCTGGTGCCACAGACGGCGCCGCTCAGTGGTGTGCAGGCCGGTGAATTTCAGGAGCAGGCACGCCTCGACTGGCAGGCGCAGGCGGTACAGGAAAATGCCGGCAGCTATCAGCCTGCATTTAATGCCGTGCCGCAACAGGGGGCAGTCAGTGCGCAACTGGACGGCCTGCGCTCGCTCAGTCAGCCGCTCGATGTTGCGCCCTGGGGACAGGAAGTACGGCAGGGTCAGCCACAGCCGTTACCACAAACGCCCAGCGCCGATATGCCTCCTCTGGGTTATGCCATTGCTCAGCTGCACGGCATTTATATTCTGGCGCAGAACGCACAGGGTATGGTGGTGGTTGATATGCATGCGGCCCATGAGCGTATTACCTATGAGCGGTTAAAGATCGCCGTTGATCAGCAGGGGGTGCAGAGTCAGCCGCTGCTGGTGCCGGTGACGCTGGCGGTGAGTGAGCGCGAAGCTGATGCCGCCGAGCAGTTTGCCGATGAATTCCGCTTGCTCGGCGTTGAGCTTGCGCGGGTAGCGCCGGAAAGCGTGGTTGTACGCCAGATTCCGGTGCTGCTGCAGCAGGCGGAAGTACCACGGCTGATCACTGACATGCTGGGCGACCTGCTTGAACACGGCACCTCCGACCGTATTCTTGCGCACCGCAACGAATTACTCGGCACCATGGCCTGTCATGGCTCGGTACGTGCAAACCGCAAACTCAGTATTCCGGAAATGAACGCCTTACTGCGCGATATGGAAGCCACTGAGCGCAGTGGCCAGTGCAATCATGGCCGTCCGACCTGGACTCAGCTCACCATGGGTGAACTGGATAAACTGTTTTTACGGGGCCGCTGATGAGCACTGTGCATGAATTACCGCCGGCCATCTTTCTGATGGGGCCGACCGCTTCCGGCAAAACCGCACTGGCACTGGAGCTGGTGGAAAAATATCCGTGCGAAATTATCAGCGTTGATTCGGCGCTGGTGTACAAGGGGATGGATATCGGTACCGCCAAACCCGATGCAGACATGCAGAGGCGTGCGCCGCACCGGTTAATTGATCTGATTGATCCGGCAGAGAGTTATTCCGCGGCAAATTTTCGTGAGGATGCGCTGCGCGAAATGGCTGATATCACCGCCCGCGGCAAGGTACCACTGCTGACCGGCGGCACCATGATGTACTTTAAATTTCTGCGTGATGGCGCTGCGCAATTGCCACAGGCCGATGAAGAGGTTCGTGAGCGTCTGCTGGCAGAAGGGCTGCAATATGGCTGGCCGCATATGCACGAAAAACTCGCTGCCATCGATCCGCAATCGGCGGAACGGTTAAAGCCGATGGATTCACAGCGTATTCAGCGCGCACTGGAAGTGTATGAAGTATCGGGCAAAACCCTGACCGAGTTCTGGGCTGAGCAGCAGAGCGAACCACTGCCTTATCATGTGGTCAATCTGGCCGTGTGTCCGCGCGAACGCAGTACCCTGCATGAACGCATTGCGCTGCGTTTCCGCCAGATGGTGGAGCAGGGCTTTATCGATGAAGTAAAAAAGCTGCATGCGCGCGGTGATCTGAACGTCAATATGCCTTCCGTGCGGGCCGTCGGATACCGCCAGGTATGGGACTATCTGGACGGCAAATATGATTATGAGGAAATGATTGAGCGTGGCATTATAGCCACGCGCCAGTTGGCGAAGCGGCAGGTAACCTGGTTGCGCAGCTGGCCCGATCTGTACTGGCTGGAGACAGAGGATAGTAATCTTCTGCAAAGCGCCTTGAAAATCCTGCATGCCAACGCCATATTTAGCGCATCGTCCTGATTTCGCAGCTTTATCGCATTCGCGTCGCTCCGGACGAACTGGGGCTTATTATTTTTCTTGGCTGTCCCCACATTGGACGGCACACCTTCATTTAAGGAGACCATTATGTCAAAAGGGCATTCTCTACAAGACCCTTACCTCAATCAGCTGCGCAAAGAACGTATTCCAGTGTCTATCTTTCTGGTAAACGGCATCAAGCTGCAAGGTCAGATCGAATCATTCGACCAATTTGTTATTCTGCTGAAAAACACGGTCAGTCAGATGGTTTATAAACACGCAATTTCTACTGTTGTACCATCCCGCAATGTGCGTCTGCAGCCTGCAGATACCGGCGACGTTGATGGCAGCAGCGACGAGTAAACGCAGGAGCCGCTGATTTGTTCTTTGAACGCCCGGATAATGGCGGCGAAACCGCAGTACTGGTTCATATTGATTTTCCTGAGGGCCTCAACCGTGAGGACCTTAACGAGTTCAGGGAACTGGTTATTTCGGCAGGTGCCGATCCGGTGGATCTGGTAACCACCAAACGCTCAACCCCCGATCCCAAAACCTTTATCGGTAAAGGTAAAGTGGAGGAAATCGGTCAGGCTCTGCGCCTGCATGGCGCAGAACTGGTTATTTTCAATCACGCATTGTCACCCAGCCAGGAGCGTAACCTGGAGCGGGCATTACAGTGCCGTGTTCTCGACCGTACCGGTCTGATTCTCGATATTTTCGCCCAGCGTGCGCGTACCCACGAAGGTAAGCTGCAGGTTGAACTGGCGCAGCTGCAGTTTCAGTCGACTCGTCTGATCCGTGGCTGGACTCACCTTGAACGCCAGAAAGGTGGTATTGGTCTGCGCGGGCCGGGTGAAACCCAGCTTGAGACCGACCGTCGTCTGCTGCGTGAGCGGGTAAAAAATATCAACGCCCGGCTGGACAAGGTTCATGCCCAGCGCGATCAGAACCGCCGTGCGCGTAAGCGTTCATCGATTCCCAGTGTGGCCATTGTCGGTTACACCAACGCTGGTAAATCAACCCTGTTTAATACCCTGACCACCGCCGATGTGTATGCGGCCAATCAGCTGTTTGCCACCCTTGACCCAACGTTGCGCCGCTTTGCGGTGGATAACGTCGGCGAAGTGGTACTGGCCGATACGGTGGGATTTATTCGCCACCTGCCACACAAACTGGTTGAGGCCTTTCAGGCCACATTGCAGGAAGCGGCCGAAGCGGATCTGCTGGTGCATGTGATCGACTGTGCGGCACAGGAACGCGAAGGCAATATTCAGCAGGTTGAGCTGGTATTAAAAGAAATTGAAGCCGATGTGGTGCCGCAACTGCGGGTCTACAACAAAATTGACCTGCTGGAACACGGCGAAGCCCGTATTGACCGCGACGATCAGGGCAAGCCGGTGGCGGTGTGGGTATCGGCACAGCAGCGCCTTGGACTGGATCTGTTGAACCAGGCTATTGGCGAACTGCTGAGTACGGAAGTCTTCAATGAAGATATCTGTCTGCACCCGGCGGAAGCCAAGTTACGTGCAATTCTTTACGAATTGGGTGCGATACAGAAAGAACACTATGCTGAAAACGGTGATATGGTACTGACCCTGAGAATGCAGCGTCAGGATTTCAAACGTGCTCTGGCGCGCGCTGATATGGCCGAAAGCCGTTTTCTTGAACCGGTACAGGAAGCCTGGCACTGAGTGACGATGTTACTCAATGCAACCGGTTCTGATATTTTTCAGGATGCGTTGTCATACGGACGTGCGCATCGAATTGTCTGCCTAACTGGAGTGACTTATGGCCTGGAATGAGCCCGGCGGAAAGGGCAATCCCAATGATCCCTGGGGTAACAACAACCGCGGTAATAAAAATCGCGGCAATCAGCCACCGGATCTGGATGATGCCCTGAAACAGCTGATGGACAAGATTAATGGTCTGTTCGGCAAGGGAAATGGCAATAACAATAACGGCGGTGACAGCGGTAGTGGTGCCGGCGGTTTCTTTGGTATTGCTGCGGCGATTCTGGTTGTTATGCTGGCTTTTAACTCCTTCTACACCCTGGATGAACAGGAGCGTGGTGTTGTACTGCGTTTGGGTAAATACCTGAAAACTGAGAATCCGGGTCTGCACTTTAAAGTGCCTCTGGTTGATCAGGTGATTCCTGTAAACACCACCAAGGTGCGTGAAGCCGAAATTAAAGAGCGCATGCTTACCGAAGACGAAAACATCGTCGAAGTGGAACTGAACGCGCAATACCGTGTGGCCGATCCTATTGCTTTCGCCCTGCGTGTTGAGCTGCCGGAGCGTACCCTGTTGTCTGCGGCGGAAAGTGCGCTGCGTCATGAAGTCGGTTCTGCGGCGATGGACCCAATCCTGACCACCGGCCGTGCGGTATTGGCTGAGAAAGTACAGATCCGTCTGCAGGATTACCTCGACCGTTACCAGACCGGTATGGTGCTGACCAACGTCAACATTAAAGATGCCCGCCCACCGGCTCAGGTGAAAGCGGCATTCGACGACGTACAGAAAGCCAAACAGGATAAAGAACGTTTTATCAACGAAGCTGAAGCCTACGCCAATGCGGTTGTACCGGAAGCCCGTGGTCGCGCCCAGCGTCAGCTGGAAGAAGCCAGTGCTTATAAAGACCGCATCATCGCCCGCGCAGAGGGTGAGGCAGCCCGTTTCAACAATCTTTATTCCGAATACAAAAAAGCGCCGGCGGTTACCCGCGAGCGTCTGTATATCGAAGCGTTGTCTGATGTGTACAGCAATACCAGCAAAGTGCTGGTGGATGTTAAGGGCGGCAATAACATGATGTATCTGCCGCTGGATAAACTGATGCAGAACCTGCCGACAGCCAAGGGCGACGGCGCGTCTCTGAGCAGCGGTGATATTTCCCGTCTGACTGATCAGGTACTGAATGAAGTCCGCACCCGTCAGAACAGCACTGGCAACACTACTCGCAGGGAGGGTCGTTAATGTCTCCGAAAGCTTTATTGAGTCTGATCGTTCTGGGTGTGCTGCTGCTGGTCGCCAGTCAGGGCCTGTACGTCATCAACGAAACTGAACGCGCGATCAAGCTGCAGTTCGGTGAAGTGGTCGACAATGACATCAAACCGGGTCTGCACTGGAAAGTGCCTTTTATGCAGAACGTTAAGCGTTTTGATGCACGGGTACTGACGCTGGATACCAATCCATCGCACTTCCTGACCTCCGGTAAAAAATATGTGATCGTCGATTCGTTCACCAAGTGGCGTATCAAGGATGTGAATTCCTACTACAAAGCCACTTCCGGTAACCGTCAGGAAGCATCTAACCTGCTGGCTAACCTGGTCAACAAAGGTCTGCGTGATGAAATCGCCAACCGTACCCTGCATGAAGTGGTATCCGGTGAGCGTGATCAGCTGATGACCAAGCTGACTGCTGCCTTGAATACTCAGACTCAGGATGACTTGGGTATTGAGATTCTCGACATGCGCGTTAAAGCCGTCGATCTGCCGGATGACCTCAGTGCCTCGGTGTATAACCGTATGTCGGCGGAACGTGAGCGTGAAGCCCGCGAACACCGCTCACAGGGTAAAGAGCTGTCAGAAGGTATTCAGGCCGATGCCGATCGTCAGAAAACTGTTCTGGAAGCTGAAGCTTACCGTGATGCTGAACGCACCAAGGGTGAGGGCGATGCTGAGGCTGCGCGTATTTATGCGTCTGCTTACAACAAAGACCCTGAGTTCTATGCCTTTACCCGTAGTCTGAAAGCTTACACCCAGACCTTCAGCCAGAGCGATGTGCTGCTGCTGGAGCCGGACAGCGACTTCTTCCGTTATATGAAGGACGCAAAAGGCAAGTAAGCAATAACCAATGCCCGCGCCTTAACCATGTTCAAGGCGCAGCGGCTTTGGTAGAATCCTGCAACCGGGCCTGGTGCCCGGTTTTTTTGTGCGATTTTCTTTTGAGGACCTCCGGTGCAGCCTGATTTATGGCGCGAATTCGCTATCGCCCTCTGCCTGGTGTTTATTCTTGAAGGGGTAATGCCGTTTCTCTACCCCGCCCGGTGGCGCAAGCTGGTCGCTCAGCTGGCCACAGTCGATGATCGCACGATGCGCATGACCGGTCTGATCAGTATGCTGATCGGGCTGGGTTTACTTTACGTAATCAATTAAAAGGCTGGACGATGACTAGCGCTGACCGTTGGCTATTGCCGGATGGTATTGAAGAAGTGCTGCCGCCACAGGCGCGGCGGATTGAACAGTTGCGTCGCCGTTTGCTCGACCTGCTGGATAACTGTGGCTATGACCTGGTGATTCCACCGGCGCTTGAATATCTGGACTCATTGCTGACCGGTGTTGGCAAAGATCTCGATTTGCGTACCTTTAAAGTGACCGACCAGCTGTCTGGCCGTCTGATGGGACTGAGTGCCGATACCACGCCTCAGGTTGCCCGAATCGATGCCCACAGTCTGGCTCCGGAAGGCATCAGCCGTCTGAGCTACTGCCGTACCGTATTCCATGCCAAGGCCAGCTCACTGCTGGCCAGCCGCACCCCGACGCAGATTGGTGCTGAACTGTACGGCGAAGCCGGTGTTGGCGCCGACGTTGAAATCATCAGCCTGATGCTGACCCTGCTTGAGTCCGCCGGTGTGCAACAGGTGCATCTGGATCTGGGTCATGTCGGCGTATTCCGTGCGCTGGCAGCCAAAGCCGGCATCAGCGCTGAACAGCAGCGCGAGCTGTTTGATCTGCTGAAACTGAAATGCGCCACCGACCTTGAAGCCTGGGCCGCGCGCGAAATTCAGGATGCTGCACTGGCTGAAGCCTTTGCACTGCTGATCCGCCTGCAGGGCGACCGTCAGAAACTGGATGCCGCCATCAGCCGTATGGCAGAGCTGGTACCGGAAACTTCCGCCGAACTGGCGCATATTCAGCAGGTTGCAGAGCAGCTGGCGCAGCGTTTCCCGCAGACGTCGCTGTATTTCGACCTGACCGAACTGCGCGGCTATAACTATCACACCGGTCTGGTGTTTGCTGCTTATATTCCTGGCTATGGCGATGCCATCGCTCAGGGTGGCCGTTATGACGAAACCGGCGCGGTGTTCGGCCGTGCCCGTCCGGCAACCGGCTTCAGTGCTGATCTGAAGGTACTGGCCCGTTTCGGAACCTATCAGGCAGAAGCAAAACAGACAGTAGTTGCACCCAATGATAATGACCCGGCCTTATGGCAACTGATTGCGCAACTGCGCGAGCAGGGCAAACGGGTTCTGGTGCCGTTGAACGATGATGCGATCCGGGCGGATCTGTATCTGAAAAAACTGGATGGCCAGTGGCAGCTGGTCGAAGCTTAATTTTTTAGAGTGATTGATACCGCGATGGGCAAAAGCGTTGTTGTTCTGGGCACCCAATGGGGTGACGAAGGTAAGGGTAAGATTGTTGACCTGCTGACTGAAAAAGCCGCCGCTGTAGTGCGCTTTCAGGGTGGTCACAATGCTGGTCATACACTGGTAATCAACGGTGAGAAAACCGCACTGCACCTGATTCCGTCCGGCATCCTGCGTGATGGCGTGACCTGTATCATCGGTAACGGTGTGGTGCTGGCACCGGATGCTCTGCTGAAAGAGATCCGGGCACTGGAAGAGCGTGGCGTACCGGTAATGGAACGTCTGCGTATCTCCCATGCCTGTCCGCTGATTCTGCCGTACCACTGCGCTCTGGATCAGGCTCGTGAGATCAAGCGTGGCAATGCCAAGATCGGTACCACCGGTCGTGGTATCGGCCCGGCTTACGAAGATAAAGTATCCCGTCGCGGCCTGCGCGTTGGCGATCTGTATCAGCCGGAGTTCGCCGACAAACTGAAAGAAGTGATGGAATACCATAACTTCTCGCTGAAAAATTACTACGGCGTTGACGAAGTCAGCTACGAAGAAACCCTGGCGTCCTGCATGGACTGGGCAGCACAGATCAAAGACGTTGTTGTTGACGCTGTGAACCTGGTGCACGAGATCCGCGAAAGTGGTGGCGACATCATGTTCGAAGGTGCGCAGGGCACTCTGCTGGATATCGACCACGGTACTTATCCGTTCGTAACCTCGTCCAACACCACTGCCGGTGGCGTAGCGACCGGTTCCGGTGTTGGTCCGCTGTATCTGGATCAGATTCTGGGTATCACCAAGGCTTACACCACCCGTGTAGGTTCTGGCCCGTTCCCGACCGAACTGTTCGACGAGGTGGGTGTACACCTGGCGACTGTTGGTAAAGAAAAAGGTACCACCACCGGCCGTGACCGTCGTTGTGGCTGGTTCGATGCGATGCTGGTGAAACACGCGATCCGTGTAAACTCCATCAACACCATCTGTCTGACCAAGCTCGACGTGCTGGACGGTCTGGAAACCATCAAAGTCTGTGTTGGTTACGAAGATGCCGATGGCAATGCTGTGAATGTACCGGCCAGTGCTGATCAGTTCGATAAGATCAAACCGGTCTACAAAGAGCTGCCAGGCTGGACGGAATCGACCTTTGGTGCCAAGAGCATTGATGATCTGCCGGAAAATGCCCGTGCCTACGTGCGTTTTGTCGAGCAGGCTATTAATGCACCGATCGATATTATCTCCACCGGTCCTGACCGTGTAGAAACCATCGTTCTGCGTCACAGCTTCGAGCTGTAATCCGCATCTGGTGCAGCAAAGAAACCCCGCAGCTCAGGCTCCGGGGTTTTTTTGTACCTGCTGTTTATGATTGGTGCCACCGGTCCTTAAATGAGCTGAATAATATTCATCAATTTCATGGTTTTAGTATTTTAGATGATTTAACGGCAATAAAGGCATGTCTATTGCTAAAGTGTCTTTTCTGACTTTTTAGACATTGATGATTGTCAGAAAACCGGCACAGAGAGGCCGGTCGTCACCACGTTAACTACAGGAAAATGCTATGCAGGATTTGTATGAATATCCGGTCGTCATTGAAGTACCGGTAGCCTGGGGGGAAATGGATGCTTTTCAGCATGTGAATAACACCCAGTTCTTCCGCTATTTTGAAAGCGCCAGAGTGCAGTATTTCGATAATCTGAAGATTCTCGATTATATGAACAACTATGCCCGCGGGCCGATTCTGGCTTCCACTAATGCTAAGTTTCTGGCGCCGGTAAAGTACCCGGATACACTGAGTGTCGGTATCCGCAGTCTGCGTCTGGAAAGCGGGCGTATTACCCAGGAGTACGCGGTCTGGAGTCATGAAACCTCACGCCTGGTGGCGAAAGGTGAGAGTCTGCTGGTGTTCTTTGATTACAAGGCCGGACAGCCCTGTGATATCCCGCAGGGGCTGGCAGACAGTATTCTGGCACTGGAGCCTTATCTGGCAGCCGGGATAAAAGCTCCTTCCTGAGGGAGCGTTCTGTAAAGAGCAGGCTCCGTAAGGGAAATTTGTCTTAAAGAGAACATGCCTTAAAAAAACAGTGCCATGCGGAATAACCGCATGGCACTCTTTGGCGCTTAATCTATTTCAACGCGGAAGCGGTGATCGTTACCGTAGCTGCGATCCCACAGGAACAGGTGGTTGTGCCAGTTACCACCCTGCCAGTTGCGTACGTAGTACCAGAAACTGCCGCCGAAATCACCGAACACCACTTCATCGCCGTCTTTCAGGCAACCATCACTGACGGGTCCGACTTTACGTAAATACAGGTTCTCCGACGGGCTGGTGGCGGCGTAATAACCGTAGTCGCCATCGCCGCCGCGCCAGTAATTCATATAGCGGCCGTTCTGGTTGCTGCGCAGCTTGATATAGGCTCCGGGCCAGCCGCCGACATCTTTATAGTTATTACTGGTCAGGCAATAGAGGTCGGTAAACTGAGCTCCCCAGCCTTCAATACTGAAACTACTGCTGGCATCGCTGGCGCTGTGATTGGTGGTCAGCCAGCCGTCGCTGTTATTGCTCAGACCCAGATAGCCGCCACTGTTCAGCGCTTTGAAGCGCACCTGACGATAACGCTCCTGACGCGGACTGATGTCCGGCTGGCTGGCAGCGGCGCCTAAACCCACCACCGGGAAGTGGTCGGAATATTCATCCGATTCATAATGGTAGCTGTCGGGAATAATGACGGTATCCCGCCAGGTGCTGGCTGCCGCAACCGGCAGGGTGGCGTTGCCCCAGCCCGGGATGTCTGCATGGGCGGCCGACAGCAACAGGTAATCCAGGTGCTCAGGGGCGTAGCCCGGGTATTGTTTGGCCGCGAGGTCGTTCTGCTCAGGGTTCCAGCTGGGGATATCATTCAGGTATTGCGGAGCACGGGCGTTCAGTGCGCTGAGCATGTTCTGATATTCCGGCCCCTGGGTTTTAACATTCAGGTCGCCGGCGATAATCACGGGTTCATGTGCAGGGATATTCTGAGCAGCAATAAAATCGCGGATTTTTCCGAACTGTGCCAGACGCTCCGCCGAGCCTTTTGGCGTACCGCCGCAGCTGGATGATTCTGACTGGGTGTGAGTGGCGATCAGGTGCAGGCGTTCGCCGTTACGCAGAATGCGCGCATAGGCAAAGCCCTTGTTGTCGAGAGAGTCGTCACCGCAGCTGTTGTTAAACATCACCTGCGCCTGATACTCAATCGGCCAGCGGCTGAGGATGGCAACACCGCCATTCTTTTTAACCGGATCAATATAACCAATGCTGTCATCCCACTGGCTGGCATTCAGGTCGGAGGCGATCACCGGCGTCTGATACGGATAGTCGTTTGCCAGCCCCTGCAGAATAACATTGGCCGGGCCGCTGCCGTCGTAGTTCAGTTCGAACAGTTCATTCAGCGCGACCACATCGTAGCCGCGGATATAGTCTGCCTGGGCGACCAGCGCTGCACGCTGATCGGTACCTGGGCCGGTGCCCAGTCCCCAGAGGAAGACCGGCAGATACACGTTATGGGTCAGAACACGCAGATCGTTGTAGCTGGCCTGAGCGGGCATGCCCAACAACAGCAGAAACAACAGAGGAAGAACGGATTTCATGGTGAGCTCGTTATAATTGTAAGATCGTACCACTTTAACGGAGGGGGATAATTCTGACATCTGGCGTATCGGGCCAGATGCCATGTTTGTCTTAAGCGATCAGTTTAAAACAATATCCGCAAAACTACTGACGGCGGTATGAGTGGGGTTCTGCGGTAGGGCACCATCACGTACCAGCCAGCAGGTTTGCAGTCCGGCTGCGCGCGCGGCATCCAGTTCTTCAGCGATATCCGACAGAAACAGCACATCCGCCGCCTGAATATCATGCTGCTTCTGCAGTTCGGCGAGGATAGTACGGTAGGAGTCGGCCTCCCGTTTGCCGCCGATCAGGGTATCGAAATGACCGCTGAACAACGGCAGTAAATCACCGTCCTGTGAATAACCGAAAAACAGCTTCTGTGCCTGTACTGAGCCCGAAGAATAGACATACAGCGGAATGCCGCTGGCATGCCAGCGCTGCAGGTATTCGGTGGCATCGGCATACATGTGCGCGGCGTAGTCGCGGTTTTTGTAGCCGGCTTCCCAGATCAGTCCCTGCAGGGCTTTCAGCGGTGTTACTTTGCGGTCGGCGGCGATCCACTGCAGCAACAGCGCAATCAGCGCTTCATGATCTTTGGTGTCAACGTCGATGCCTTCGGCGGCAGCCAGCTGCGCCGTCTGTGCCAGTTGCTGCTGCACCTGAGCATCCTGCAGATGACTGCGCACGTAATCCGGCAGGTGCTGTGCGGCGTACGGGAAGAGCACGTCTTTGACAAAAGAGATGGAAGACGTGGTGCCTTCAATATCGGTCAGAATCAGTTTTACGGTCATCAGGGTGGCGGCTCAGTTTTCCAGGCGGTTAAAGCGTTCGGCAATGTCGCTGCCGGTGAAGTTGGCGACCCAGCCGTCAGGGTTGTTGAACAGACGGATGGCAATAAAGCCCGGATTCGGGCCCATATCAAACCAGTGGGGGGTGTTGGCCGGCACACTGATCAGGTCGCCTTTCTTGCACAGGACTTCAAGCACTTTATTGTCGGCATGCAGGGTGAACAGACCTTCACCGGCGACGAAGAAACGCACTTCGTCTTCGCTGTGGGTGTGTTCGCTGAGAAATTTCTGCCGCAGTTCGGCTTTCTGCGGATGGTCGGCGCTGAGGCTGACCACATCAACGGTCTGATAGCCGTCTTCCTGCATCAGGCGGTCGATGTCTTTGCGGTAGGCGCTGATAACTTCTTCCGGTTGGGCGCCGGCGCTCAGATCGCTGCCGGTCTGCCACTGTTCGAAGCGTACGCCAATCTCTGCCAGTCGCGCCTGAATCTTGCTGCTGTTATCACTGGTAAACAACAGATTCGTTGTGTCGTGGTCGGTATAGATGCGGATAATGCTCATGGCAGTCCCTTAGAGTTGACGGAGTTTCAGCAATTCGAGCTGGTAGCCTAACAGGTTTTCCAGCGCTTCCAGATGACGGAAACATTCCGCCAGATCTTTGCCCCAGGTGTACACGCCGTGACCGCGTATCAGATAGGCGTGGCCCTGACCCTGAGTGCTCATATGCTGTTCGACCAGAGCAGCCAGACGGGCGATATCCTGATCGTTGGCAAACAGCGGGAAGCTTATGGTGTCTTCGTGGGTGGTTTCTCCGGCGAAGGCTTTCTGCAGTTCCCAGCCGTTAAGCTGCAGCTGATCCTGTGGCCAGATCTGCGACAGTACCACTGCCACCGGCGAGTGGGTATGCAGCACGGCACCAATAGCCGGATCACGTTCGTACAGCTGAGTATGCAGCAGGGTTTCGGCGGAAGGCTTGCCCGGAGTCAGGGCGTGGCCATTCCAGTCGACCACCAGAATATCCGCCGGGGTCAGCTCGCCTTTGTGCTTACCGGAGCTGGTCAGTGCACAGCACTGCTCATTCAGGCGTACGGAATAGTTGGAGCTGGTGGCCGGTGACCAGCCACGGCTGTAGAGGATGCGGCCATAATCGCACAGCGCCTGGGCGGCACGGGCAAAATCCTGCTGATTAAACATGGCCATTCCTCAGCGTGCCAGCAGCAGCGCAACGCTGTCGCGGTCGGGTTGCATAATCAGGCCCTTTTCGGTGGCGATGACATCGATCAGGCCAGCCGGGGTAACATCAAATGACGGGTTAATGGCCTGACAGCCGGCCGGTGCAATCGGCTGACCAAAGAGGCTGGTGACTTCTTTCTGCGGCCGCTGCTCGATCGGAATATCTTCACCGCTTTCGAGGGTTAAGTCGAAGGTGGTGGTCGGGGCGGCAACCATCACTTTGACCCCATGGTGTTTGGCCAGTACCGCCAAACTGTAAGTGCCGATTTTATTGGCTACATCGCCGTTGGCGGTAATACGGTCGGCGCCGACAATCACCCAGTCGACATTGCCCTGACGGAACAGCTGTGCGGCGGCACCGTCGCATACCAGAGAGACAGGAATCTGATCCTGCATCAGTTCCCAGGCGGTCAGACGCGCGCCCTGTAACCACGGGCGGGTTTCTCCGGCGTATACCTGAGTAACCTTACCTTCGGCGTAACCGCTGCGGATAATGCCAAGGGCAGTACCGTGGCCACCGGTGGCCAGTGCGCCGGTGTTGCAGTGGGTGTAGATCACGGCATTTTCCGGCAGCACCGAGGCACCGAACTCGCCCATGGCGAGGTTGGCGGCGATATCTTCTTCGTGAATCTTGCGGGCCTCGGCCACCAGTGTGTGCGCATCGGCGGTGTTCAGCGCGGCCATGCGCTCCAGTGCCCAGAACAGGTTAACGGCAGTCGGACGGGATTCTGCCAGAACATGGTAAGCCTGCTGCAGATCGCGGCCGGCCAGAGCGTCGAGGGCATAGCCATAGGCTGCGGCAATACCAATGGCCGGGGCACCGCGTACGACCATGGCGCGGATGGCATCGGCGACTTCGGCGGCAGTGGTGTATTCGAGTACACGGTGTTCGTGCGGGAGTACGCGCTGATCAAGCAGATGCAGGCTTTGCTGGCGCCATTCGATGGTATGGAAAGAAGCGTGTGCGGATGCAGAATGTGCAGACATGATGGCCGTCCTGATAACAAGGTGCGGGCAGCAGTAACACTCTGCCACACACTTAAAATAAGGCGGCTATTCTAGCTGAATGGCACCTGATCCTAAACTTTAAACTCGTTTACGATGCTGCGCAGTTGTTCGGCCTGCTCGGCCAGCTGCTCGGAGGCGCTGGCGGTGTTGCTGGCCTCGCGTACGGTATTCTCGGACACCTCATTGATACGCACGATATTGGCGCTGATTTCGGCTGCCACCTGGCTTTGTTCTTCCGCGGCAGTGGCAACCTGAGCGTTCATATTATTGATGGTGGCAACGTGCTGCATAATGCTGTTGAGTGAGTTTTCGGCCTGACGTGATTGTTCCACTGCTTTCTGAGCATTGCCCTGACTGAGCTCCATCACCTGAACGGCTTCCTTCATATTGCGGTTGAGTCGTTCGGTAACACTCTGGATATCGCTGGTGGTTTCTTCGGTGCGGGCGGCCAGTGCGCGGACTTCATCGGCGACCACGGCAAAACCACGACCCTGTTCGCCGGCGCGGGCGGCTTCAATGGCGGCGTTCAGCGCCAGCAGGTTGGTTTGTTCGGCAATGCCCTGAATGGTTTTGGAGGCATTGCCGATCTGTTCGCTTTCTTTCGCCAGCGTCTGGATAACGTCACGGGCGCGCTGTACATCCTGCACCAGCTCGGTAATGGCGCGGATATTGGCTTCCATCACTTTTTGCGAGGCGCTGGTTTCTTCACTGGCTTTGCGTGTGGCATCGGCGGCGGACTCGGCGCTCTCGGCGACTTCGGAGGCGGTGGCGGACATCTGGTTGACCGCAGTGGCTACCTGTTCAATTTCATCCTGCTGATGCTGGATGCCACGGCGGGTCGCGGTGGCGATGGTCAGTACTTTTTCTGAACCGGCAGACACACCAAGGCTTAAGTTAGCCATTACCCGTACCAGCAGCTGCAGGTGACTGATAAAACCATTGAAGTTGGTGACCAGTTTGCCGATTTCATCGGTAGCGCGGGTTTGCAGGCGGATGGTCAGATCGCCGTGGCCGGTAGCCATTGAGCCCAGTGAGTGAACAATACGGTTAACCAGCCGGGTAATCAGGCTGGAGATGTACCAGGCGGTGAACTGCAGCATGGCGATCATAATCAGCGCAATCATCAGGCCGACCTTGAGGGTGCGCGAGCTTTCATCGCTGGTAGCCTGAATTTCTGCAGAAAAGTTCTGGTAATTCTGCTGGCGCAGCTGCTCCAGCATGGTGCTGAAAGCATCGTAAGTCTGGTTTGCCTGTTGAGCACGTTGTGCCAGTTGGGCCAGCTCTATAGAGCCTTTAATCATGCCCTCAGCCATCTGACTGGCGCTTTGCCAGTACTGTTTATAGGCATCGCTGAGTTGCTGGATTTGCTGGTTCTGAGGCAGCAGCTGGCGGATAGCATCCAGTGTTGTCAGCATATCCTGATGATGACGGCGGGCTTCGGCTATGCGGTCTTCATCCAGATCGGCGACGGCATTGGCCAGCTCATTGCGGACTTTAAACAGCAGCAGGCCGCTGCGGTCGATTTTTTCGGTTAACGGGAAAGCAACCTGCTCCATATGCTTCAGGTTGGATTCTATGCGCTGCTGCGCGAGCAGTGAATAACCCAGGTAAATGAGAAAACCGGCGGCACCGGTGAGGGCAATGGCAAAAATTTTGTAGCGCAGGGATAGTCCGTTAAACAGCGTCATTCAGCATCATCCTGATTGAAAACTCAGGATTAGGAATAGCTTAGGAGTCGGAATGCGACAAGTTGCCTGACCTGATAGTCAGTACGTCCTTATGGGAATAACTGAAAGCACCCACACTCAAGAGTCGGAAGTCATGCCGGAGTATGAATGAAGGCTCATACCCCGGCATCAGACAGGATCAGAGCATATCCTGCATTTGCTGGTAAGCGCGCACCAGGCCGTTGGTAGAACCGTCAAAATGCTGCGGAATACGCTGGGATTCCAGTGCTTCCAGTACTTTATTACCAAGCTGTTTACCCAGTTCCACGCCCCACTGATCGAAGGAGTTTACGCCCCAGAGCATGCCCTGGGCCGCGACCTTGTGCTCGTACAGAGCGATCAGTGCGCCAATGGTCTGCGGCTTGGATTTGGGGAAGTACAGGGTATTGCTCGGACGGTTACCGGGAATGACCTTCTGCGGTGCCAGTACGATAGCTTCAGCTTTGCTCATACCGGCGGCGATCAGTTCTTCGATGGCTTCGTCTTCCGATTTGCCTTGCAGCAACGCCTGGCTCTGGCTCAGGCAGTTGGAGACCAGCATGGCGTGGAAATTGTCGATCGGGTTGTGGCTGCACATCGGCATGATGAAGTCACAGGGAGAAAAATGCGTGCCCTGATGCAGCAACTGGTGGAAAGCATGCTGGCCGTTGGTGCCAACGCCGCCCCAGATGATTGGGCCGGTCTGATAATCGACCTGATAACCATCGGCGGTGACCGACTTGCCATTACTCTCCATATCGAGCTGCTGCAGGTGGGCCGGCAGGGTACGCAGGTAGTGGTCGTACGGCAGAATGGCGTGGGAGTTCACCCCGAAGAAGTTCACATACCAGATTCCCAGTAACGCCATGATCACCGGCATATTCTGCTCCAGCGGCGCAGTGCGGAAATGCTCGTCCATCTCAAAGGCGCCGCGCAGCAGGTCGCGGAAATTGTCGATACCAATCGCCAGTGCCAGCGGTAAACCAATGGCTGACCAGAGCGAATAACGGCCGCCCACCCAGTCCCACATCGGGAAAATATTCTCTTCGGCAATGCCAAACTCAACCGCTTTCTCAATATTGGAAGACACCGCGGTAAAGTGCTTGGCCAGGTCACTTTCGTTACCACCGTTATCCAGGAACCACTGGCGGCAGGCCATGGCATTCTTCAGGGTTTCCTGAGTACTGAATGACTTCGACTGGATGATAAACAGCGTGGTGGCCGGGTCGAGGCGCTTCAGGATCTCGGTGATATGAGAGCCATCGATATTGGCCAGATAGTGAATAGTCAGGCGGCTGTCCCAGTAGGGTTTTAACGCACCGGATGCCAGCTTTGGGCCCAGAAAAGAACCACCGATGCCGATGGAGACCACATCGGTAAAGGCTTTGTTGGTGTAACCGCGCCACTGGTTGCGGCGGATTTTCCAGCAGAACTCTTCCATGCGGCGTACGGTGTCTTTGATTTCCGGCATGATGTCCTGGCCGTTAACCAGCACCGGGCGATCGCTGAAGTTACGCAGGGCGGTGTGCAGGGCAGGACGCTTTTCACTGCGGTTAATGGCTTCGCCGCTGAACATACTGTCGATATGCAGAGGCAGTTCCCGCTCATTGGCGAGCTGCAGCAGCAGGCGCATGGTTTCTTCGGTGATACGGTTTTTGGAGTAATCCAGGCTCAGACCAGCGGCCTGAATATGGAAGCGCTCAAAGCGGTAAGGGTCTGCTGCAAACCAGTCACGCATATGCTGGTCTTTGATTCCGGCATGATGCTGTTGTAACGATTTCCAGATTTCAGACTGGGTCAGGCTTCCTGTTACGGCCATGAACTTTCCTTAAATACGGTCGGATGACAACGACAAGTCAGATGCGGCGAGTATACGGAAGGCGGCAACAACGGGCAAAAAACTTGCGCTGAGGGCTGGGTTGGCAATGGCCCATAAAAAAACGCCGCATAAAGCGGCGTTTATTGGTCTGGCAGTGAGCCGGGCTCAGGCCACCTGGACCGGAATATCGAAGCTGGTATGGCTGACGCTGTTATCGGCGTTCAGGTACACCATCTTAGGCTTGAACGTGGCCAGCTCTTTTTCGTCATAGTTAGCGTAAGCACAGATAATAATGCGGTCGCCCACATCAGCCATATGCGCTGCAGCACCATTTACGGAAATGATACCTGAACCATCTTCGCCACGAATAATATAGGTGGTGAAGCGTTTGCCATTATTGATGTTATAGATCTGGATCTGTTCAAACTCACGCATACCCGCGAGATCCAGCAATTTGCCGTCAATGGCACAAGAGCCTTCATAGTTCAGCACCGAGTGCGTAACCCGAGCCTGATGAAGCTTGGCTTTGAGCATGATGGATTGCATGGTAAACCCTTTCTTTACTATTCGGACGATTCTTCACTGTGGGAGCAGGTCCTGCAGCGCCGGAATTGTTCACTTATCACCCATATGGGCGCAAGGCGGCGAAGTATGCCTCAATCATTCGCCTGATTCAATGTCACCTGAAGATTATCAATTAAGCGTGCTGAGCCAAGGAAAGCCGCGCCTAAAACGACTACAGAGTGGTCATTGAGTGTTGCCGGAGCCAGGTCTGAAGTACGGCGGATTTCCAGATAATCGGTACGGAAACCACGTTGATTCAGGCGTTCTTCTGCATTTTTCAGGCTGTCGGAAAGGTCTTTTCCGGCTTTGAAGTCGTCAGCGATCTCGCTCAGGGTCTGATACAGGCCCGGGGCCAGCGCCCGTTCTTCAGCGCTCAGATAACCGTTACGGGAGCTTAAGGCGAGGCCATCAGCTGCGCGTTTGGTCGGTACCGGGACGATTTCC
Organism: Thalassolituus alkanivorans; assembly: GCF_020447205.1. Taxonomy (GTDB): domain Bacteria; phylum Pseudomonadota; class Gammaproteobacteria; order Pseudomonadales; family Oceanobacteraceae; genus Venatoribacter; species Venatoribacter alkanivorans. The sequence goes on along the minus strand of NZ_JAJAEL010000035.1, from coordinate 343,394 downwards.
ACCGGCATGCACAGGTCGTTCACCATCTTGCGGATTACCGCTACCTGCTGAAAATCTTTTTCACCGAAAAAGGCCATATCCGGCAGTACCTGATTGAACAGTTTGCTGACCACCGTCGATACGCCATCAAAGTGGCCAGGACGACTGCCGCCGCACAGCCCCTCAGATACGACCGGTACATGCACGATGCTCTGTGCGTCCTGGCCGTTGGGGTACATTTCATCGACATCGGGCGCAAACAGCAGGTCACAGCCGGCGGCGGCGAGCTTTTCCTGATCGGCAGGCAGGGTGCGCGGGTAGCGTGCCAGATCGCTCTTATCATTGAACTGCAGCGGGTTGACGAAAATGGATGAAACGGTAAAGCAGTCCGCCGTCAGAGAGCGTTCGATCAGGCTGATATGGCCTTCGTGCAGATTGCCCATGGTAGGTACAAAACCGATACGACGGCCGCTGTTGCGGGCATTGCGCACATGTTCGCGCAGTTCGCGGATGGTATGAACGGTAATCATGCGCTGAATCCGTGTTCGGCGGCCGGGAACTGACCGGATTTAACTTCTTCAACATAAGCGGCAAAGGCCTGCTGCACGTTGCGGCCATCGGTGAGGAAGTTTTTCACAAACTTAGGAGTAAAACCGGAATTCAGACCCAGCATATCGTGCATCACCAGAACCTGCGCATCGGTATCGGCACCGGCGCCGATGCCGATCACCGGAATGGATACTGCGGCACTGATACGCGCAGCAAGGGCGCTGGGGACACATTCGAGCAGCAGCAGGTCGGTACCGGCTTTTTCCAGCGCGATGCAGTGGGCCAGCATGGCTTCGGCTTTATCGTCTTCACGGCCCTGTACGCGGTAACCACCGAATTTGTTCACCGATTGCGGTGTCAGGCCAAGGTGTACGCACACCGGCACACCCTGACGGCCCAGAGATTCGACCAGCGGAATCAGCCAGTCATCGCCTTCCAGCTTGACCATATGGGCACCGGCCTGCATCACCTTACGGGCGCTTTCCAGCCCCTGTTCCAGCGTGCCGTAACTCATAAACGGCAGGTCGGTCATAATGAATGCCGGGCGCTTGGCGCGGCGGTTACCACGGGCAACAGCCTCAGTGTGATAAACCATATGTTCAACCGTGACCGGCAGTGTGCTGTCCTGGCCCTGAATCACATTGCCGAGGGAGTCGCCGACCAGCAGCACTTCGACACCGGCATCGGCTGCCAGTTGGGCAAAGGTCGCGTCGTAGGCGGTCAGGACCGAAAATTTTTCCTGCCCGGCTTTCATTGCCTGCAGTGAGCGGATACTGATGGGACTCATGGTCATTCTCCGGTTACAGCGTTTCGTTTAGAAACAAATCTGGGGCGTATGGTGCGGATTGGCGCTTATAAGTCAACTGTCAGAGCAGTCAACAAACCTGTGGCGGTGGCCCGATGCGTTGCAGATCGCCACCGAATTCCGGCGTCAGCTCAGCAATGGCGCGGCCATCGGGCAGGTGCAGATCGGCGGCAATTTCAGTCAGCGGCAACAGTACAAAACTGCGCTTATGCATCTCGTGATGGGGAATATTCAGGCGTTCGCTGCGCATGGTCAGATCACCATACAGCAGCAGATCGAGATCGATACAGCGCTCTCCCCAGTGGCGGCGTTTGATGCGGCCCTGCTCGCGTTCCTGAGCCTGCAGGGCATCCAGCAGGGCCAGAGGTTCGAGGCTGGTTTCCAGCTCAGCAACGGCATTTACGTAATCCGGCTGATCCTGCGGCCCTAATGGTTTGCTGCCGTACAGTGAGGAGCAGCGCAGCAGGCGGCTGTGCGGTAATGCAGCCAGCGCGCGCAGAGCGATAGTGATCTGCGCGGCAGGATCGTCAAGGTTGGCACCGAGGCCAATAAAGCAGCGAATCATAAGGATGAACGGCCGTCGTCAGTTCGCCTGGGGAGGACGGCGGTTGCGGTTACGCGGTGAACGGCGGCGGCGTTTTTTGTACTCGCCCTGACCGTCAGCGTCGCCCGTGCGTTCGAAATCGCGTGGCGGACGGCTCTGTACCAGATCCGGATGCTCCTGCTGCAGGCGTGTCCAGAAACCACCGATACCATTCAGGTTTTCGCCGGACTGCTCGCGCAGCAGTACAAAATCGTAAGCGGCACGGAAGCGCGGGTGGGTCAGAAGGTCTTCAGCCTTGCGGCTCTGGGTACGTGCCAGACGTAACTGCATCTCCCAGATTTCACGCATCGGAATGGAAAAGCGCTTGGGAATGGCGGTGCTCTGAATTTGTTGTGCGAGAACCCGGTCAGCCGCTTTCTGCAGTGCCGGATGCGGTGGCATGCCTTTGGCCTCGAATTCTTTCTGGATACGTGCCAGTGGTGGCCAGAGCAGAGCAGCGAGGAAGAAGTAAGGTGTTACCGATTTACCCGCACGGATGCGCTCATCGGTGTTACGCATGGTGTTCTCTGCCATGATCAGTGCCTGCGGATCATCACGCAGGCATTGCTCGGTGGCCGGGAACAGCGGGCCAAACAGCTGGTACTCTCGCAGCAGGCGCAGGGTATCCAGCGCCTTGCCGTGCAGAAACAGTTTGAGAATTTCTTCAAATAAACGTGCGGCCGGAATCTGTTCCAGCAGTGGCGCCATCACCGGGATTGGCTCGGCGGTATGCGCCTCAATGCTGAAATCCAGTTTGGCGGCAAAACGGATGGCGCGCAGCATACGCACCGGATCTTCGCGGTAACGGGTTTCCGGATCGCCGATCAGGCGCAGACGACGGTTTTGCAGGTCATCCCAACCGCCGGCATAAGCATGCACGCTGTAGTCGGCAATGTCGTAATAGAGAGCGTTGATGGTGAAATCGCGGCGTACGGCGTCTTCGTCTTTGTTGCCGTAAACGTTATCACGCAGAATCATGCCCTGATCGCCCTTGGCGGCAATCTTACTGGAGTGTTCCTCCGTGGGCGGGGCGCGGAATGTGGCTACTTCAATCACGTCGCGGCCAAAGACCACGTGCACCAGCTTGAAACGACGGCCGATCAGACGGGAATTACGGAACAGCTGATTAACCTGTTCAGGGGTGGCATCGGTTGCTACGTCGAAATCTTTTGGATGCAGGCCCAGCAGGGTGTCACGAACGCCACCGCCAACCAGCAATGCCTGGTGTCCGGCTTTGTTCAGCCGGTACAGTACTTTGAGGGCATTTTCGCTGATGTTGCTGCGACTGATGCTGTGCTCGTCACGTGGCACGATGGTCAGCTGCACATCGGTACGTGGTTTCTTTTTGCCGAACAGGCGGATAACAGATTTGATCAAATTGGTTGGCCGTTTCACGGATTCAGAAGTCTTAGGGCCTGTTAACACTAATTAAACAGGCCTGTTATTGGCTAAAATTTCCTCAGACAAGGCACTGAGAGTGTGGCCTAACGGGTTAAGCGAACGAACAGTAACGCAGTATGAGGGAATTTTAGCCATAACCCTGCGGGCTGAGGCCAGTGTTCCCCATTAACGTCGTCGTTCGTCATTCATTTAGCCCGCTAATATCACTCCTCTCTCCTTGTTCTGAGAAAAGCTGGTTCTCAGCAGGCCCTGTTCACTTAGTGTTAACAGGCCCTGATCTTGCAGATAAGCAGGCGAGTGTAACGGTTCACCTGAATTTAAGGAACCTCTGAATAGTCTCGTCTGCCAGCAATGGCCGCGAAGTCTGTTTGCGGGGGGCAGATAAACAAAAAGCCGCATTGGCGGCTTTGTGAGTCTTCTCTTTTTATTATTGTTATTTTTCAACCAGGCGAACCGACTGTTTTGAATGGACAGGTTCCTGCCCTTTATTTTTCTTATTCTTCACAGCCAAGAGCTGTGCATTCAAAACAGCGTGTTCATAACACCGGTCTTTTATTGTTGTTGTTATCGAAGACCGTTTTGCCCGGCGCTTTGTTATTTTTATAAGTCGCCGGTTTTACACTCAGGACGTTTGTTATTTTTATTGTTCGCCTCAGTGTTCTGATATCTATATAGCATTCGTCGTGCCAGTTTTTAAAAGTCCTTTAATATCAATGCTTTATGCATTTTACGTGACGTTTGTTACCCGAGACTTCGACTAAAGTGTTACTTGGAGCGAGGCCTGAGGTAACAAAAGATGTTTCTGGGTAACAGTGTGTAACCTTATTGGGGGCGACGTCGCTTCTGGTCGAGGCTGACGCTTTTTAAGTCAGGGGAAAGTATTGGTTTTTACGGTTTATTGCTGGTTGCGCTGAAAATACTGACGAGAGCTGAGGACGGGTGGGATTGTCCGGGCCTGTTACAGAATTTTGTTACCGGGGCTGTTTCAGAGGGGAGTTGGCAGAAGTACTGGGGTCTTGCAGATAAGAGAGATGATTGCTTTGCCGGCTGCGTCGCGGGCAAAGCAATCGTCTTTCAGTGAGTCGGGGCTTGTTATTATTGTTTTTAACTCAGCGGCCGTTTTTATTTTTATTGTCTGGCCTGTCGCGCTCGTTTTTTTATTTTTATTTTATGAGGCGCATTTTTTATTGCTTTGATCACTATATAGCGAATGCCGTGCCAACTAATTGGTTTCTTTGAAAACCCTTTAAAATCAGTAGCTTATGGATTGTTAAGAACGTTGGCCCGAATTGCGTTCCACTAAAGTGTTACCAGTGGTGGCGGTAAATGACTGATTTTTGAGAGGGGTGTAACCCGAAGGTTACACTTTGTGATACAGATGACATCGTGGTGATGCTGGCGGAAGCGGTGTTTATTTCCCGCTCTTCTTGCGTGGAATGCCCAGACGCTGGCGGCGCTCCCAAAGGCTTTTGCGTGAGATGCCCAGCTTACGCGCCAGGTCGGTCTCGGTCATGTTGTGTTCGTTTTCCAGCACAAAGTGCACAAAGTAGTCGTCCAAAGATAGATCGCCCTGCTGGGGTTGACCATCAACTGGCCCATATTGTTCATTCTGCAGCAGATTTTCACGCATCGCCGGGCTGACATAACGATCCGGTGACAGATCAATACCCAACAGATCAGCCTGAATGCTGTCATCATCGGCAAGGATCACAGCACGTTCGACGGCGTTTTCCAGCTCGCGCACGTTACCCGGCCAGTTGTACTGGCGGATAGCCTGGGTGGCTTCGGCGGTAAAATGCATCGGCGGTTGCTGCATTTTCTCGCAGGCACGGGTCAGCATGGCATTGGCAATTTCGACCACATCGTCGCCACGCTCGCGCAGTGGCGGCAGATGCAGCTCAACAACATTCAGACGGTAGTAAAGGTCTTCACGGAACTCGCCGCGACTGGCCAGATCTTTCAGATTGCGGTGGGTTGCAGCAACCAGGCGAACATCGACCTTTCTGCTTTGTACTGAACCCACGCGCCGGATTTCACCTTCCTGCAATACGCGCAGCAGGCGCGCCTGGGCTTCGAGTGGCAGTTCACCGATCTCATCAAGAAACAGGGTGCCGCCATCGGCGGCTTCGACCAGACCCTGACGCATGGCGTTGGCGCCGGTAAAGGCGCCTTTTTCATGGCCAAACAGTTCCGATTCAATCAGGGTTTCAGGAATGGCAGCACAGTTAACCGAAATCATCTCCGCGTTATGGCGACGGCTCTGATTATGCAGCGCCCGTGCGACCAGCTCTTTACCGGTACCGGATTCGCCCTGAATAAGGACGGTGGCGTCGGTGGGGGCTACCTTGCTGATTTTTTTGAACAGCAGCAGCATAGGCTCGCAGCTGCCGATAATGCCGCTGACCGGATATTCTTTGCTGACTTCTTTGCGCAGATCGGTGTTGGTTGGCTTATGGCTGAGGCTGGATTCTTTCAGAATGCGCTGTACCGCCTGAATCATTTCGTCGTGGTCGAAGGGTTTGGCGATGTAATCCACGGCCCCCATCTTCATAGCATCAACCGCCGAGCGCAGGCTGGCGTAGCTGGTCATGATCAGTACCGGGGTGTCTCCGGCCAGCTCGACCAGTTCGGTGCCCATGCCGCCGGGCAGGCGCAGATCGCTGATGATCAGGCTGTAGCGGCTCAGGTCTTCATTTTTGGCGGCATCAAGGGAATCCACATCGGTGACTTCGTAGTCGTGGCGCTGCAACAGGCGGCGCACGGACTGACGGATAATGGCTTCGTCTTCAACAACCAGGATGTGACTCATGCAACGGGTTCCGATTCTTCAATGTGATGATAACGTGGCAGGCTGACTTTAACACAAGTGCCGCGGCCGTCGGCGACCGGACTTTCAATGGCGATGTGGCCATAGTGTTCTTCGATGATGGAATACACCAGTGACAACCCCAGTCCAGTGCCTTTACCGACGTCTTTGGTGGTGAAAAAAGGCTCAAAAATACGGTCGACTTTATCGGCGGGAATGCCGTGCCCCTGGTCGATAATTCTTAATATCACCTGATGTTCGTCGGTATCGGCGGTAACGCGGATGTTCTGACCGGGACCGCTGGCATCGCGTGCGTTGCTTAACAGGTTCACAAATACCTGAACCAGGCGCTGATCATCGCCAAGCACCATCACGTCACCGGCACACTCATTAATAAAGGCAATGTCCTGGCTGCGTTTGCTTAAACGCAACAGCTGCATGGCTTCGTCAATAACATGCGCCAGGCTGACCGGTTCATGTTCGGTGGAGTGGTGGCCGGCGTGGGCAAAGTTCATCAGCGACTGCACGATACGGGTAACCCGCTTGGTCTGCTCCTGAATCTGGTTAGCCATTTCCAGCAGTTCGGGGTTGTCGGTTTCGTAGCGGATCGTCTGCGCCAGACAGTCGATACCGGTAATGGGGTTGCCGATCTCGTGGGCCACACCGGCCGCCAGACGGCCAATGGATGCCAGACGCTCGCTGTGCATCAGCTCGTCTTCCAGCAATTGAGTTTCAGTCTGATCTTCCATCAGCACGACAATACCGCCGGGCTGGCCGCCACTGGGCTTGATTACCGATTTATGCAGACTGTACCAGCGCGGACGGGCGCCGATATCGACACGCTTTTTGTGTTCGTGCATGGGTTCGTTAAGAACGAAATCCTGCAGCAGCGTATTCCACGGTGGTGGCAGACGGCTGAGATGTGAGCCGGTGACCTGAGCGGCATCGATCTGGGTCAGCTCAGTCATCGCCTGATTCCACATCAGAATCTCACCATCGTCAGCCAGTGAGCATACCCCCATCGGCAGACGCTCCAGTGTCTGCCGATGATAGCGACGCAGGTTATCCAGTTCGCCGGCGAGACCGCTGAGACGGTCATGGAAGCCTTCAAGACGCTGTTCAATCTGATAAATGTCTTCGCTGAGCTCGGCATTTTCCTGAAACGGCAGGTAGCGGCTGACGATATCGTGCGCCACGGTTGGTCCCATAAGGCCGGAAATATTTGCCTCTAAACGTGCGCGCAGACGGCGCAGGGCGTAGGGACGGTCTTCGTAAGAAGGCAGGTCGAGATCGGTCAGGGCCTGATAGACCTCGCGCTCGGCGACGTAGCGTCCAAGCGGTTTGCTCAGCGACATAATCACATCGTTGGAGTTGCCGGCAATCAAAGGCCGGCGGCTGGGGCGTGAGACGGTGTCAATGGAACAGGCTTCGGCAGCCGACATTTCCGAGGCCTTCTGTTTGCTGCTGAGACTCACCAAAACAAACAGCAACAGGTTGATGGCAAAGGCTGACAGCGCGGCCAGATGCCAGTTGCTTTCATCAATGGCCGCCAGTGGCAGCGGTACGTTCCAGCCCAGCGCCAGCTCAGAAAACGGCAGCAGCATGCCGTAGATCCATACCAGAATACCGGCGATCAGACCGGCGAGAAAACCTTTGCGGTTGGACTTGGGCCAGTACAGCAATCCCAGTACGCCGGGTAAAAACTGCAGCGCGGCGACAAAAGCAAGAATACCGAGGCGGTTAAGATCCAGATCGGCGCCGACGGAACGGTAGAAGCCGTAAGCCAGCAGCAGAATGCCGGCGATCAGCGAGCGCCGCATCCACAGCAGCCAGCGATAAAAATCATGGCGCGGACTGGGCTTGTGGAAAGGCAGCACCAGATGGTTGAGGAACATGGCGGCGGTGGCCAGGGTTATCACAATCATGATGCCTGAAGCGGCGGCCAGACCGCCGACAAAGGTCAGGATGACCAGAAACGGCGATTCCAGTTTCAGGCCGATACCTATGGCAAAGTACTCGGCCGGTGTTTGTACATTCAGGTAAATACCGGCCCACAGAATCGGCGGTACGGCCATGCTCATCGCCAGCAGAAACAGCGGGAACCCCCAGCTTGCCGGTTTCAGTGCATCGCTGTTGACGTTTTCGGTAAAGGTCACATGGAACATGTGTGGCATGACGATGGCCGCGGCAAAAAACACCAGCAGCAGCGTGCGCCACGGCCCTTCCTGCAGGGTAATCTGCTGGTTGGACAGGCGGTCCTGATTATCGATCAGCCACTGCTCCAGACCACCGACCTGATCGAAAATACCAAACAACGCCACACCGGCCAGCACCAGAATGGCGGTTAGTTTGAGCAGCGATTCAAAGGCCAGGGCAAAGACCAGCCCCTCGTGTTTTTCCCGCGGTGAAACATGACGCGCGCCGAACAGTACGGCAAAGATAATCATGGTGACACAGAAGCCGAATGCCAGCGTGGTCACCGGCCACTCGCTGTTGAGCAAATGCAGGGTATCGGCGATGGCACTGATCTGCAGCGTCAGCATCGGAATAACGACGGCGAGGGTAAACACTGATACCAGCATACCGGCCAGACGCGAGCGGTAACGGAAGGCGAGCAGGTCGGCGAGAGATCCCAGCTGATAAATACGGGCAATATGCAGAATGGGACGCAGCAGGATTGGCGACATGACAAAGGCGCCGGAGATGCCCAGGTAATAAGCCAGGAAACCATAGCCGTATTGGTTGGCCATGCCCACCGAACCATAAAACGCCCAGGCGCTGGCATACACGCCGAGCGAGAAAATATACACCAGTGGGTGACGTACCCAGCGGCGCGGGACCCAGCCGCGTTCAACCGCATAAGCGGTGGTAAACAGTGCGCCGAGGTAGCCTAAAACGATCAGCCCCAGCTGACCCAGACTAAAGCTCATCGTCACCCCGCTTATGATTCAGCCAGATATAAAAGCCGATCAGTAACAACCAGATTGCAAAGGGGCGATACCAGGCGCCGCGGTCATCGAGCCACCAGTCCATCATGATGGGGGAAAACAGATAAATCCCCACCAACAGTGCCAATCCAAGGCGGTAATCGTACATAACCAGGCCGTCGTAAATGAAAGCGGCAAGCGTACCACAAAGTTCTCAGCCGGCAGACGCTTCGCGCTGAAAGCTCTCGGGGGCCGGGCGCTCGCGCTGGCCGGTCAGTGCCTGTGGTTGCCAGTGTTGTGTTGCCCAGTGCAGCAGTTCGCCGGGCGGGCATGACTGCAGTTGCGGCGGGGGTTGCTGGCCGAGCCAGCTCAGCGCCATCCACAGGGTCTGGCTGATATTTTCTGTGGTCAGCGGCTGTGCCAGATTCTGTTTGCTCAGCTTTTGCCCATTAGCCTCCAGCGCCACCGGTATATGGCTGTAGCACGGCAGGGGGTGCTGCAGCGCGTGGTAGAGCAGGATCTGGCGTGCGGTGGAGTCGATCAGATCGATACCACGCACGATATGGCTAATGCCCTGATCAATATCATCGGTGACCACCGCGAGCTGATACGACCAGGGACCATCGCGGCGTTTGATAACAAAATCGCCAATATCCTGTGTCAGATCGCTGCACCAGCAGCCCTGTAAACCATCGTCAAAGCACAGCTCACCTGCCGGGCACAGAAAACGCCAGGCGATATCCGTTGTTGCCTGACAGTGGCAATTCCCCTGATGCGGCAGGCCGCCAAGTTGCTTGCGCGAACACTGGCAGGGAAACGCCAGACCGTTGCTGATCAGTTGCTGCAGTACCTGTTGGTAGGCGTCATGACGTTCGCTCTGATAGCGTACCTCGCCATCCCAGTGCAGGCCGTAGGCATCGAGAATATGCAGAATCGCACTGGCGGCAGAGGGGTCTTCGCGTGGCGGGTCGAGATCTTCGATGCGTACCAGCCAGCGGCCGTTATTAGCACGGGCATCGACATAGCTGGCCACTGCGGCAAGCAGTGAGCCGAAGTGCAATGGTCCGGTGGGAGAAGGCGCAAAGCGGCCGGTATAAGAAACAGAAGAAAGGGGATTGGCCATGACGGCAGTGTCTGACATGAAAGGGTCAGTCATCAGAGGAAAAAGAAAGCGCGACCGCCGCTGGCGGTCGCGCATTCAGCCGGATCAGACGCCCAGCTGTTTTTCTTTGATTTCAGCCAGCGTCTTACAGTCGATGCACAGATCGGCGGTAGGGCGGGCTTCAAGACGGCGAATACCAATTTCTACGCCACAGGCGCTGCAGTAGCCGTAGTCACCTTTGCCGATCAGGTCGATGGTTTTCTCAATCTTTTTGATCAGCTTACGCTCACGGTCACGGGTGCGCAGTTCCAGGTTGAACTCCTCTTCCTGGCTGGCACGATCGTTAGGATCGGCGTAGTTATTCAGTTCGGTTTGCATGTGCTCTTTGGTGCGATCCACTTCTTCCATCAGCTCCTGTTTCCAGTTGCGCAGGATAGTTGCGAAGTGCTCCAGCTGAGCATCACTCATGTATTCTTCATCTTTGCCAATTTCGTAAGGAGTGAAATCGGACAGGGCAAATTCTTTTTTATCTTGCGGCATTGCGTTACTGCCTCACCTGGTAAACCGGTTTAACCGGACATCGGGTCCATGCGCCCCGGGAAAACAACACTTTTCTTCCCTAGGCTCCAAATGATAAGGCGGGGAAACTATCAGATAACCTGCCAAGCGCCAACTATTTCCGCAGGGTTTTGTTGGCTTTGGTTGCTGCCAGTCAGTCATCTGGCACAATAGGCCGGTTATTTTGTTGTCTTCTTTAGCCGTTTTTATCTGTATTTATTGATAGTTGAGTTGTTATGTCCTCCGAACAGGCCCCGGCCACCCCTGATTTCTCTTCGTCTGCCCGCCGTTGTGCGGATATCAAACCCTTTCAGGTAATGGCCATTCTGGCCGAAGCCCAGGCGCTGCAGGCGCAGGGGCAGGACATTATTCATCTGGAGGTTGGCGAGCCTGACTTCCCGACCCCACAGCCGATGATTGATGCCGCCATCAAAGCGATGAACGCTGGCAAAACCGGCTATACCCCGGCGCTGGGATTGCCCGAATTACGCCAGAAACTGGCGGATTATTACTACAGCCGTTTTGGTGTCAGCATCAGCCCGAAGCGTATTGTGCTGGCACCGGGAGCCTCCGGCGCCTTACTGCTGTTAACTGCGGCACGGTTGAATCCGGGGCAGAAGATGTTGCTGGCCGATCCGGGTTATCCCTGTAACCGTCATTTTGCCCGGGTGTTTGAAGGCCGCGGGCAACTGCTGCCCTGTGGTGCGGCGCAGAAGTTTCAGCTGACGGCGGCCGATATTCGTCAGCACTGGTCGGCCGATACCAAAGTGGCGTTGGTGGCGTCACCGGCCAACCCGACCGGCACCGTGTTGTCGCTGGATGAACTCAGCGCTCTGGCGGCGGCTGTACGTGAGCAGCAGGGCGAACTCTGGGTGGATGAAATCTATCAGGGGCTGAATTACACCAGTGCGCCGCAGACGGTCCTGTCGGTGGCGGAGGATGCGGTGGTGCTGAACAGCTTTTCCAAATTTTTTGGTATGACCGGCTGGCGTCTGGGCTGGGCGGTGGTGCCGGAGTCTTGGGTGCCGGATCTGGATACCCTGGCGCAGAACCTCTTTCTGGCGCCACCAACACCGGCGCAATACGCAGCGCTGGCGGCCTTTGAGCCGGAGACGATGGCGATTCTTGAGCAGCGCCGGGCGGAGCTGGCCGAACGCCGTGATTATCTGCTTGAAGCTCTGCCGCAACTGGGCTTTGGCGTGCCGGTCGCACCCGACGGCGCGTTTTATATCTATGCCGATGCCAGCCGTTTTACCAGCGACAGCCTGAGCTTCTGTTCACAGGTGCTGCGTGAAACCGGCGTGGCCATTACGCCGGGCGTCGACTTTGGTGAACACGAAGCCGGCAGCCATGTGCGTTTTGCCTTTACCACCCGCCTTGAGCGTTTACAGGAAGCGGTTGCCCGCCTGCAGAACTGGCTCACTGCGGCCGGCGGAGTACGCTGATGCGTTACGATTCAGCGCTGGTCGGCGGGCGTTTAATCAAACGCTATAAACGTTTTCTGGCCGATATCGTGCTCGACAGTGGTGAGGAAATTACCGCCCACTGCCCCAATACCGGCTCGATGAAACACTGTGCAGAACCCGGCAGTCGCGTATGGTTGTGGGACTCTCTGCCATCCGGCGCCGCGGCCAAACGCAAATACCGTTACAGCTGGGAATGGGTGGAAGTTGCCGGGCGTTATAAAGCCTGTATCAACACCGCCCGCCCGAACCAGCTGGTGGCTGAGGCACTGGCCGCCGGGCGCATTGCTGAGCTGGCGGGGGATTATCAGATTCTGCCGGAGCCTAAAGTTGAAGACGGGCGGCTGGATTTTCTGCTGCAGCCACAGCAGCCGCAAGAACCCCCGGTGTATGTTGAGGTTAAGAGTGTTACTTTGCTTGATTACCCTCAGCCCGATCAGCCGCAGGCCAGTGATGGCTGGGGCAGTTTTCCGGATGCGGTGACCGCCCGTGGTCTGAAGCATCTGCGCCGTCTGGCCGAGTTACGTCAGCAGGGGTATCGTACCCTGCTGTTATTCTGCGTACCGCACGAGGGCATTAAGCGGGTACGCCCGGCGCGGGCCATTGATCCGGCTTATGCCGCGGCACTGGCCGAGGTGGTGGCACAGGGCGTTGAGGTACTGGCTTATCAGGCGCAGTTTTATGCGGATGTCAGCGGCCTGGAACTGGGGCAGTGTTTGCCGGTGGATATTGCTGGCTGATACTGGAACAAATGGCACAACTGATTACAAAAACAAGGTAAGTACGATGAAACGCAATCTTATTATTCTCATTATTGGTCTTTTGCTGGGCGCCTGGATTGGTTCCAATCTGATCCGTGACCGTGATCCGTTCGCCAACCCGTTTAAATCCGATGCGCTGATGGATCGCCTGAAAGACGGTGGCTCCGACTTACTGGAAGGCGGTAAGGATGTACTGCAGGACGGTATCGATAAACTGAAAAAGTAACGGCCGCTTGCGGCGTTACAGATCGGCCCAGATCCGTCCATCGCGGATTTCATGCGCAACGGCTCTTAAACGCTGGCCCTGACAGGGGCCGGCGATGCACTGACCATCTTCAATCAGAAACAACGCACCGTGCATGGCACACTGAATCAGGCAGCCATCGCTGTCGAGAAACTGGTCCGGTAACCATTCCAGATTAATGCCCAGATGTGGGCACTGATTGTGATATACGAAGAACTGTCCCTGTTTGTGCACAACAAAGACCGACTGGCCTTCGAGTTCAAAACCTTTACTCTGTCCTTCCGCAATTGTGTCTGTGTGGCACAATGCCCGCATATTCTTTCCTGCAGCCTGAGTTAATTCCTGCGATGAACACCGCCCTGAAGCGGCGCAAGCATATCCTGCTGTTATGCCTGCTGCTACCACTGATCTTTATTCTGCTTGGCTTGGCCAGTGGCAGCCAGAGTCTGGACTGGCTGCTGTATACCGATGTTGGCCAGACCATTCTCTGGCAGATCCGCCTGCCACGGGTGCTGATGGCCTTTCTGGTGGGGGCTTTGCTGGCCTGGGCCGGGGTACTGATTCAGGGCATGGTGCGCAATCCGCTGGCCGATCCGGGGCTGATCGGTGTATCCGGTGGTGCGGCGGTGGCGGCAGCCGTGTTTGTGGTGCTGCAGGCCGCGGGTCTGGCGCTGCCTTACTGGGCGCAGCCCATCGCCGCCTTTGCCGGTGGTGTGGTGGCACTGCTGCTGGTATTGCGTCTCGGCCTGCAGGGTAATTCCCTGCACGCCATGAGCTTTCTGATTCTGGCCGGGATAGCGGTTAATGTTCTTGCCGGAGCTTTAATTGGTTTGTTGTCGTATATGGCCAGCGATGATGCGCTGCGCCAGATTACCTTCTGGTCGCTGGGCAGTTTATCCGGCGCCAACTGGGGTTGGGTCGGGGCGATGAGCGCGGTGCTGCTGGGCGCGGTGATCTTCTGGCCAAAACGTTTACGCAATCTGGATGCGCTGTTGCTGGGCGAAGTGGAGGCCCGCTCGCTGGGTGTTTCGGTCAGCCGCCTGCAGTGGCAGGTCGTTATCTGGGTTGCGCTCTGCGTGGCGCTGGCGGTATCGGCCAGTGGTGTGATCGGCTTTATTGGCCTGATCAGCCCGCATATCGCCCGCCTGTTAACCGGTGCTGCGCACCAGCGGGTATTGCCGCTGGCGGTGGTGCTGGGCGGCTGTTTGCTGGTGGCGGCGGATATGTTGTCACGGGTGATTGTGGCGCCGGCGGAGCTGCCGATTGGTATCGTCACCACATTGCTGGGTGCGCCACTGTTTATTGCGCTGATGATCCGCGAGAAGAAGAGGTTGGCATGGTGAGCCCTGACATTCTGATTCAGGCTTCCGGGCTGGGCTTAAGCCGCGCTGGTGCCGCCATTGTGGATGATGTCGGTTTTCAACTGGCTCGCGGTGAGCTGGTGATGCTGGTGGGCCCCAACGGGGCGGGTAAATCGACGCTGATGAACATGCTGGCCGGTATGCTGCAGCCTGATCGTGGCATGCTGCAGTTTAATCAGCAGGATACCTGTAACTGGCAGCGTCGTGACTGGGCGCAACGGGTCACCCTGGTGCCGCAGCTGAGCCCGATGAATTTTCCGCTGTCGGTGAGCGAGGTGGTGCAGCTGGGTGGCCTGGCGCACAGCGACTCGGTGGTGGCGCTGCGTACTCAGGTGCAGGATGCCTTACGGGTCTGGGATATCGCTTATCTGGCCGGGCGCGATGTGCGTCTGTTGTCCGGTGGAGAACAACAGCGTTGTCAGCTGGCGCGCAGCTGGATTCAGGTGAATCAGGCCGACAGTCAGCTGTGGCTGCTGGATGAGCCTTTGAGTGCACTCGATCTGCGCCATCAGCAGCAGTGTATGAGCCATATCCGCCAGCTGACGGCCGCGGGTAAGAGCGTGCTGATAGTGGTGCACGATCTGAATCTGGCGCGGCGCTATGCCGACCGTGTTCTGTTGCTTTGTTGTGGTCGTCTGGTAGCGGACGGGCCGGCGCGGGAGGTATTAACGGCGGCGCAGGTCAGTGACACCTTCCGCGTTGAGACGGTGCTTGAGGGTGATTACCTGCATTGGGTGTGAATAAGCAGACGTGGACAGCAGATAAAAAAACGCCCCTCGGCTCTTAAAGAGAGAGGGGCAAAGCAACCGTGATTAGCTTGATGAGAGAGATCTTCACCCCGACAACAGAATGAGGTGTAGAACACCGGCGCCATCTCTGACGTCGATGGTCAAACAATAATAATTCTCAAAAACATTGTCAATAATAATTCTCATTTATATTTGAAAATATTTCCTGAGCATATGCAGGGCACAAAAAAGCCGTGGCAGAAACTGTCACGGCTTTTTTGTTTCCCGCTGAGCGTGGTGCTTATTCTTTGTCGATCAGCTGCTGATTCATCAGTGTGATGCGGCGCGCCAGGTTTTCAATCAGATTCACCGCGGCTTTAGGCTGAGCTTCGATCAGCAGAATAAAGTCATGCTGTGGCACCGCCATAATGGTGCAGGGCGTGCGGGCGATGACGGTGGCGCTGCGTGGCTCGCCGGTAAATACCGCCATGGCACCGAAGACTTCTTCTTCGCCGATATCGCCGACTTTGACGCCATCAACAAACACATCCGCTTCACCGCTGATGATGGTGTAGACATGCTCAGCGGGATCACCCTGCTGAATAATGACATCGCCGGGCTGAATATTCTGAAAACCGGCGGTTGGCCGTACCTGGGTTTTGAAGGTATCGGCCAGATAGTTCAGCAGCAGGGCGTTCTGGCACACCAGAAAGTGGCTCCAGTAATGCTGGCGGCGTTTATCGGAATAGACGTGGCGCAGGAAGCGGTCGCGGTCAATCGGGATCAGTTCAACGTATTCGTCGGTACGCAGTACTGGTAAAGGCAGATCAAAGGAGTGGATGATGCCAATCAGGTCACCTTCGTCAAAGCTGACCAGATTCTGGCCGTTTTTACTCAGATGCAGCATGCCGTCCTGAATCAGAAAAAACTGGTCGCGGTCGAAATGCTCATAAAGATCGTCGACACCCTCCAGTGTGATGGGCGTATTACTCAGTTCAAACCCTTCCAGCAGCAGTCTTACCAGATGTGAAATCCGGTTAATTAGCTGTTCGATGGTGTCTGATGGTTTGCCGACCAGAAACATGCTATCCCCCACATTTTGCCTCTTCGGGCAATCCTGTCATTGATCTCAGGAATGTACAGCAAAACCCCGCGGGCTTGAACCTGCGGCTGCGGAATTTGCGCAAAAGGTACGATCAGATCAACCTCCGGTTTATAACTGGCTGAATTGTCGGCAGGAGGCCGGGCGGCAATGCGTTTATTGTGCCTGATCGCGCAGCCGGGTGCCGTGGCTGACTGACAGCAGAATTTCCTCGGCCGGAATGCTGGGCGGAAAATAACAGCCACTGATTTTGGCATTGGCGAGGCTGACACCATCCATACGGCAGCCGCGGAAATCAATGCCGCGCAGGTCGGCGCCGCGGAAGTAGGCGTCGGTAAGATCGATGCCTTTCAGGTTGATATTGCGCAGATCCAGGCCGCGCAGATCACAGCCCCGCAGGTCACAGGTTTTGCCACTTTCCCGCGCTTTATTAAAGCCCTGCACATCGTCGTTGCGCAGCAGCTGGTACATGGGATCCTGACTTATGATGGGAGTAGGCATAGGTTATTCCTTAATTACGGTAAACTCCGTTCTTTCAAGTATAGATCGCCCTATGAACAACGCTTTTCTGCTGACCAGCAGCTGGACCGACCTGCAGCAAGACGATGGCCTGCACACCGTACTGACGTTCTGGTGGCATACCGCGCGCGGACCTGTGCGTCAGCAGATCCGTCAGCCGGCGGTGTGTTTTATTGACCGTGAACATGCGGCACGTGCTGCCGATATTGCCCGTACCCTCAACTGGCCGGTGCGCATTGCCGATGTGCCGCTGCACAGTTTTGCCGCACAGCCGGCCAGCGCCTGTTATCTGCCGTCGTCTTATACCTACCGCTGGCGTGATGTTTTACTTGAGCAGGGCATTATTTGCCGCGAGGTGGATATCCGCCCCACCGACCGTTATCTGATGGAACGCTTTATTTATGGCGCAGCACAGCTGCCAGACAGGCTGGTCGCGGATGAACAACGATCGTTTTCACATGAGCAGAGCGGACGTTTACGGGCATTGCCGGCCGGGCAGTCGGCGTTTGCCACGCTGCCAACTTTCCGTTGCGTATCACTGGATATAGAAACCTCTTTTCCGCGCCGCGGAGAGCCTGACCGGCTGTTTTCCATCGGCTTCTATGCCGATGACTGGCAACAGGTGGTAATGGTTGGCGATTCAGATGCTGCCGCCACTACTGACGACAGCGGTTCTCCTGAATTAGTGGCCGATGAGGCGGCGCTGCTGCGGCGTTTTCTGCAATTAATTGCCGAATACGATCCGGACGTGATCATGGGCTGGAACGTTATTCAGTTCGATTTTGATTTTTTACGGCGCAAATGCGCCGAGCACAACATTCCATTCACTATTGGCCGCGACGGTAGCGAGTTAAGCTGGCGGGTCAGTACCAATAACCCTGACCGGATTTTTCTGCATATTGCCGGCCGGGTTGTGCTCGACGGCATCGACCTGCTGCGTAATGCCACCTGGCAGTTTGAGAGTTTTGCCCTGAATGATGTTGCCCAGTATTTTCTCGGTGACAGCAAGCTGCTGCAGAGCGATGACCGCGGCGGTGATATCGAATATTTATTTATTCATGATAAAGCCGCTCTGGCGGCTTATAACCTGAAAGACTGCGAACTGGTCTGGCGGATTTTTGAAAAGGCTGATCTGCTGAACTTTACCATCGAACGTGCCCATATGACCGGCCTCAGCATGGATCGTATGGGGGGCTCGGTTGCTGCGTTTGAAAATATGTATCTGCCGCGCCTGCACCGCGCAGGTTTTGTGGCGCCGAATATTGGCGAAGGTTACCACGCGCAAAAAAGCCCTGGTGGTTATGTGATGGATTCACGCCCCGGATTATTTGAGCATGTGCTGGTACTGGACTTTAAGAGTCTGTACCCGTCGATTATCCGCACCTTTAAAATTGATCCTATGGGCCTGGCTGAAGGCCTGCGCCTGGCGGAAAAAAGCACCGAAGCCCGCGATATTGTGCCCGGCTTTTTTGGTGCGCAGTTTCATCAAGAGCAACATATTCTGCCGGAACTTATCCGGGTACTGGGTGATAAGCGCGAGCAGGCGAAAAAAGCCGGTAATAAAGCCCTGAGTCAGGCTATTAAAGTGATTATGGCTTCCTGTTATGGCGTACTGGGTTCCGATGGCTGCCGGTTTTACGATACCCGTCTGGCCAGTTCCATTACCCTGCGCGGCCATCAGATTATTCAGCAGAGCTCAGCCTGGATTGAAGAGCAGGGCTTTGATGTGATTTATGGCGATACCGATTCGGTCTTTGTCTGGCTCAAGCGCAGTGTCAGCGATGCCGAAGCGGACGTTATTGGTCAGCGTCTGGTACGCGAACTGAATCAGTGGTGGGCTGAACGTTTGCCGCAGGAATTTGGCATCGACAGCTTTCTGGAAATGGAATACGAAACCCATTACCGGCGCTTTTTTATGCCCTCTATCCGCGGGGAAGAAACCGGCAGCAAAAAGCGCTATGCCGGCCTGATAAAAAATAACAGCGGCGAAAGCGAACTGGTGTTTAAAGGACTGGAAGCGGTCCGTTCTGACTGGACACCGCTGGCGCGCCAGTTTCAGACAGAGTTATACCGCCGTATTTTTTTGCAGGAACCGTATCAGGACTGGCTGCGCGAACAGGTTCAGGGATTGTTGAGCGGCAAGCTGGATCATCTGCTGACTTATCGCCGGCGTCTGCGCCGGCCATTACCGGCGTATCAGAAAAATATTCCGCCTCATGCTCAGGCCGCGGCCAAACTGGAGCAATGGCTGGCATTAAAAGGGTTACCTTCGCGTTTTGCTGAGCGTGGCGGCTGGATTACCTATCGCTGGACGGTTAACGGCCCGGAACCGGTCTGGCCGGATGGCAGTGCAGGTGCTGCGGCGGATTATCATCATTATCTGGAAAAACAGCTGAAACCCACGGCGGATGCTATTTTTCATTACATCGACGATGATTTTACCGCCCTGGCCGGACAGCAGATGGCTTTGTTCTGACAAGGCACTAGCAGTAACAGCATTGACTGAGCAGCGGTTTTCCCCGACCTTTGTCTCTGACGCTTATGTATCGCCCTATCGGCAAGGAGAAACCTGTGATCAGGACAATATTAATTAACGCACAGGGCCAGATCAGCAGTGGCGGTGCCGAGCTGATTGATGCCTGGCTGGCGCAGCCTGAAAGCCGTATCTGGGTTGACAGTCAGCAGGCCGATGCCGAACAGGAACGCGATATATTACAGACCTTTGGTTGTCATCCACTGGCCATCAAAGACGCCCTGCGTGACCGTCATCCGCCGAAACTGGAAGAGTTTTCCGATCATATTTTTATTCTCTACCGTGGTATTGCAGGTTTTGATGCCGGCCTGAATTATACCGGCCAGTCGCTGTCGTTTTTTGTCGGTGAACGTTTTTTGCTGACCCGTCATCCTCAGGCTGCCCAGAGTATTGATCGTCTGCTGGCCGATAATGGCGGTATTTATCTGCAGCGCAGTCCGGCACAGCTGGCATTGAAAATTATGCACACCTCGGCCGGGATCTATCTGGATAATATTCTGGCCTTTGAAGAACGTCTGGGTGAGCTCGAAGATGAACTGTCAGAAGCGGGCAGTGATGAGCATATGCGCGAGCTGATGAATTATAAATCACGGCTGGTGAAGTTACGCCGTACCTTTAATTACCATAAAAACATCACCGACGAGTTACGCACCGGGGAATATGCCTTTTTCCCGGACGATGAAAACATGCGTCATGTGATTAACGATCTGCATGATCGTTTTGAGCGCCTGCACAGTCTGACTCAGATGTTTTATGATCTTTGCGGTGATCTGGTGGATGGTTATATTTCCATTACCTCGCATCAGCTGAACAGTACCATGCGCGTACTGACGGTGATTACCGCGATCTTTGTACCACTGAGTTTTCTCGCCGGGCTTTACGGTATGAACTTTGAATATATTCCTGAGCTTAAATTTCAGGATGGCTATTTTATCCTGCTCGGTTTTATGGGATTTCTGGCGGTTGGATTACTCTGGCTGTTCCGGCGTATGCGCTGGCTCTGAGTCGGAATTGCAGCGTCAGAACCCATCTGACGGATGTAAAAAATGCCGGAGCGGAAACGCACCGGCATTTTTATAAGAACTTACTTTAGACGGATGCTCTTATCAGAACATATAACCCATACCCAGATTAAAGCCATCGGCGTTACCGGCGTCTTTACTCTGTTGCTGGATATCCGCTTTAAACACAATGCCTTCAACCGGATAATAATTAACACCGGCATCGCTCTGGCTGGCGTTCATATCATCCTTCTGTGACCAGGCGCTCTGGCGGGCAAAAAATCCCCATTGTTCGTTCAGGCGGTAATTCACTTCAACGTAACCACCATCCTGTACGGCTTTACCGGCAGCGTCAGCGGCATCGCCACCTAAATCCCAGCGTGCGTAAAGCGCTTTGGTGGTGATATCACCCAGTTGATAAATCACATGGGTGCCAACCAGTGTCGCATCGTCGGCATAAGAGATTTCTGCACTCTGATCCAGATCCGGCTGATACTGCGCGTAAGCCGCCAGTTCCAGACCGGCACTGCCGCGATAAACGACACGCCCGGTCACGGCCAGATCGAAGGCATCGGCAAAAGATGCTTTTTGTTTGCCGGATTTCAGATCAAACGGATCGGCGTCGCTGTTGTAGGTCGGGTCGTCGGTTTTCAGACCTTCGGAAATCATCAGGTCGTAACTGATGCCATTATCCAGCTGATGGGTCAGGCTGATACCGGCGGAATACCATGTGGTCGGGATAATGGTGGTTTCAATAACCGGACGCTCAACACCGTAGAATGTTGGTGGTTCATGGGTTTCGTTAATCATACCCACCGGCATCAGCATCACACCGCTGCGGAACTGCATATTGCTCATCAGGTCGAGTTCAACATAGGCTTGTTCGATTTCTACCGCGCCACGTGCGCCATCGCTGACCAGCGTGTGTTCCACTTCAAATTCAGACACAAAGCGTGCGCGGTCGCTGAAGTCGTAGCCAAAAAACAGCACCATACGGTGTAAATCAATCTGGCGGGTATCGGTGCCATCGGCATCCAGATGGTTGTAATGCATTTCGCCATAACCGCCGATATGCACTTTTTTAGCCGCGCCGGACGATTGCTGGGTGCTGTCCATGCTGTCAGCCATCGCATTCAGGCGCTCGTTCATACTTTGCTCAAGCTGTTCGATACGTTTCTGCAGCTCGATAATGGTTTGCTGATCATCCGCCTGAACCAGTTGTGTATTGGCCAGTAAGACCGCACCGGCTAACAGGGCGGCGTGTTTTTTCAGGTTGGCTTTCATTGACTATCTGCCCTTATAAAATAATTTAATAATTAATCGCCGTCGGTAAAGTTGATGCCCAGATCAACTTCCAGCCCGTCCGGAATTTCACGTTTAAAATTGCCATCCAGCTGTGCTGCCGAGGATTTGAATAACAGGGCATCCTGATTGCTGATGTTGTCCCGTGCGGCTGCAATATTCGAGCGTACAGCACTGACCGCAGCGTCGTAACCGGCGGCCGTCATCAGCGAGAACAGGCTCAGGGTGCTGGCGCTGTTGCCCTGTAAAATTTCTTCAATGCTATCGATAGCGGTGGCCATTAACGGCCAGTTGTAACCACTGCTTTGTGCGGCAACGGTGGCGACATTGCGTTGTTGTAAATAATCGAGAAATTCCTGCGCACTGGTCAGCAGCTGGGTCAGGGCGGGGGTGCCATCATCCAGTTGATTACTGAGAAATAACTCACGGTAAGGTTTGCCGGTGGCTTTGTGACTCTGCGTCCAGCCATTGCGGATGTAATCGGCTTTCACCTGCAGGGCGTTGCTGAGGCCGGTGAGAATTCCGCATTTGCGCGGCTGGGCCTGATATTCCGCAACAATATCGGTGGCGTTTTTGCTGGCATCGGCAGCGCGTTCAAAGACGGCAATTTCCAGAGCCAGTAATCCCACGTACTGAAAATTACGGTTATCAAAGTAGCTGCTGTTTAATTCTGTACTGTTGCCCAGCAGGGTATTGATTTCATTTCTTACCGTGGCGCTGTAGTTATTACCACGCTGGCGCAGGGAATCGATATAAATGTATGGCGGAAATACCAGATCATCGTCGGCCGGGCCGAAATTTAATGGTAATAAGTGATACCAGCTGTCGGCCAGCGTACGCCATTGTTGTTGCAGAGTCGTTAGTCCGGCGGCATCCGGGGCGCTGCAGAAAGCCGCAGTCTGGCTGGTTAATGCAGCGCTTTGGCTGGCAAAATCATTAACCGCCGGAATAATGCTGTTGTCGGTCAGTTCCTGCAACGCTTTATCCAGTGATGATTGCGTGACGGTGACCGGATCATTAACGCGTTCACCACCGCAGGCGGTTAATAACAATCCGGCAGCAGCAGAAAATACGAGTGAACGAAACAATAAAAAATTCATGGATTGCTCAACTGGTGGTGTTCAGGGTTAAAGAAATCATGTGGTTGTCCCAGTGCATTGCAGAAATCTGCAGCCGCATGTCGGGCTGTTCCTGCAGTGTTCTGGCATTAATACGGCGCAGCTGGCCGGCGGAATTGGACAACACAAAATAGCGTTGGTCATGGCTTACCGTCAGGCCGCAAACATCGTGAAAAGCGTGATAACCGAGTAATTCATGACGGTCGAGATGCCAGAACGCGACCAGGTTGCCACGCGGACTGCTGAAGCCGGCAATGCGCTCGCCGTTATGCACGGCAACACTGCCCATGTAGTCGTTAAACTGACTGAGCAGCGGCACGGGGGCTGGCAGCGGCTGCAATGTTTTACCCGGAGAATGGACTGCACCGGGAGCAACAATATGGTTGTCTGCCATGGCGGCACGCTGCACCTGAGTGGCCACGGCGACGGTACCGTCGGCGGCAATATCCAGATGGCGGATACTGGCTTTGGTTTCGGTCAGGGTTTGTTCGTCGAGTAATGCACCATCGCTGGCGCGCAGGTAGCTCAGGCTGGAACGCATGGTGTCGAGGTTAAGAATTTTACGCCCGCTGTCCGGGTGGGTGCGCAGGCCGCCATTGGCGACGACCAGTGTGTTGCCGTCGGGCATCATTTTTAATTCGTGCGGACCAATGCCGTGGCTGTCGAACTCCCCCAGCCATTGATAGGTTCTGGCATCACGTACCACGATTTTTCCCCGGCCGGAGACAAAATCAGACTCTGTGGTAAACAGCTGTCGGCCATCGGCACTGAAGCAGGCATGACCATGCAGATGGCGTCCGGGCTGACAGGCAAAGCGGGCCGTTACCTCACCACTGAGCAGGTTAACTTCCACGCACTCGGTGCCGGGCTGGCGTGAAATCATCAGCACGGAATCCGGACGCAATGGATGCTGTACTGCGCCATGGCCGCGGAAACCACTGACTGCGGTATGAGCGCTCTGACTGGCATAGCCTGCCTCGGGCTGCACCCAGCCCAGGCCGAACTGGCTGCTATCACGGCCCTGGGCGGATACCCAGAATTCCTGTGCTGCAGCGGATGTATCCGGTGCTTTATTGCAGGCGCTGAGCAAGCCGGCGGTTGCCGGTGCAAGGCCCAGAGCCAGCAGTGTTTTTAAGGTCTGGCGGCGTTGCTGACCCTGTTCATGCAGGTCAGTCGCCGTTGAAGCTGAAGATCTGGATTTCATACACATTCCACTTACAGCGATTGGACAAAGCGGATCAGAGCCTTGCGCTCATCGGCCGGCAGATTAACAAAGGCCTGGCGTGCACCAAGGGCTTCACCGCCGTGCCACACAATGGCTTCTTCGACTGAACGGGCACGGCCATCGTGCAGCAGGGTGGTGCTGCCATTGACCTGTTGGCTCAGGCCCAGTCCCCACAGTGGTGGTGTCCGCCATTCGCGGCCATTGGCGGCGTAGTCCGGGCGGTGGTCGGCCAGTTCTTCGCCCATGTCGTGCAACAGCAGATCGCTGTATGGCCAGATAATCTGCTTACTCAGATGAGGAAATTCGCGGCTTTCGCCGGTGACAAACGATGGCTGATGACAACCCGCACAGCCGCTCTGATAAAACAGCGAGCGCCCGGCAATAACGTCCTGATGATCGGCATCCCGGCGTTGTGGCACCGCCAGATTGCGGTTGAAATTGATCACCAGCTGCAGCAGTTTTTGCGGCAGCTCGGTCCCCTGTTGATCATTGCCCTGTTTATCGTTGCCAGTGGCTTGCTGTAAACAGATGCTCTGCGCGCTGGTGCAGGGTTGGGCCGGAAACAGCGGGTTACTGATGCCAACGTCGTTGGCAAAGGCACCGGCGACCACCATCGCCATGGTTGGGCGGTTGGCTTTCAGGCCAAAACGACCGGGGACGGTTTTTTGTTGTTCCACATCCCAGACCTGATTGACCCGGCCGGAAATACCATCCTGATTGCGGTCGTGTTCATCGGCCAGGGCATCAATATCGGCCTGATCAATTAACTCCAGCAAACCCATGCCATGAATCGGCGGCGCGACCCTGAGACTGAACAGTGTGTGCTCGTGCAGCGGGCCATAACCCAGATTGCGGATATCAGCTTCGGGCCAGCGCAATTCAATCTGCTGGCCGTCGGGATAGGTGAACCAACGGGTCTGCCAGTTGAGATAAACGTAGGCTTCCGGTGCTACCTCATCGGGCCTGAGCAGATCGTTCTGACTGCTGCGCAGCTGATGGGACAGCGCGGTTGACTGGCTTTGCAGCTGATCGCCATACACAGGTTCGGGAATGACACCGGCAACCGGATCAGACCCCGGCAGGCTTAGCCGCAGGAAGGCATTAAACAGCGGACTGTTGTTATCGGCCGGAACCGAACCACGGCCGCCGTTAATGTGGCAGGCCAGGCAGGTGCGGGCGTTATACAGCGGGCCCAATCCATCGCGTGCGGTGGTGGCGGTCGGCGCTTTTACCCAGGGTTGGTGCGCCAGCGCTTTACCGGCAAAAAAGTCGGCTTTGGCATTGACGGGTAAATTAGTGACGGGTTTTTCGTAGCTGGCAAAAGGCATGATGGCACTGCTGCCAATGCCACCGGGCAGGCGTTCGCTGTCGCTTAATGCAGGTACAGCTGACTGTGTTGCTGCCTTTGCCGTGTTTGCGGATGGCGCAGCAGGCTGGCAGGCACTCAGGCTCAGTACGGCTGAAAAGACAAAAGCCAGCCGGGTAAAACCCGGCTGGCTGAGCATCGATAATGCATTCATTGGCTGGTGATTATTCGTCACAGGATGCCAGCGGGTCCTTGGTATCACAGGCGGATGCGTCAGGATCAACAACAGAACCGTTGATACCCAGGGTGGTGGCAATTTCTGCAATCAGTGCCGACTGGGTGTTGAGTGCGGTGATGGTTTTGTAGACCGGGTTATTGGCGGTCTGATTGGCGGCCATAATCAGCACGTCAAAGGGTTCTCCGGCACGGGCCTTGGCATCGATGGCCGTGTAGTGGGTTGCGGTGGTGGTCAGCGCTGTTTCGACCCGGGTGGCCAGTTCTGCTTTACCGGCATCGCGCAGGTAATCGTCGATACCATAGCCATTGGTAATGGCACGGGTGGTGACGTTATCGGTACCGTCCAGTGTGCTGTCGTAGCCGGCATAGGCACCGTAGTAACTGTTGGCTACGCCTTCTGCATCCAGCCAGATATCACGGTGAGTGTTATCGGAGAAACAGCTGTGTTCGTCTTCCTGAGAGTTGGCGCTGAAGGCAATCTGCATACGCTCACCGGCCAGTTCGCCTTCGGACAGCGTGCCCATACCGGTCAGAATTTCTGCCAGTTTTTGTTTGGCCTGTGCTTCGGTGGTCACCGTGGTGAAGGCTGTACGGTAAGCCGCACCGGCTTTCCAGCCATCGCGTACGGCTTCGAGATCGGCAATCAGTTTATCCACCGCAACGGCCATAAACTGATGACGACGGTGGGAGAGGGTGTTGGCGTTGTAGTCTGTGTTTGTGCCATCAAAACCCGGAACGAAATCGCCCAGCGGACGCTGGCCACCGTGGTTAAACACATAAGATTTCACGGCGCTGTCACGGTCTGTACCGTCAGTCGTGTTGCCGGTGGTGTTCAGATCCTGACCCCACAGCATAAATTCGATGGCGTGGTAGCCGGCAATCACATCGTGCTCATCATCGGCGGTGGCGGTATTGGCCAGCAGATCAGCGTTGATCACGACGCTGGTGTTGCCAATGATATTGTCAGCATCATTGTTGGTGGCGTGGGTCGCATCAATGGCGCCGTTGCCGTTAATGCCGGCGCTGTTAGCGGTGACACCAATCTGGTCGGTGCCAAAGTCGCTGCTGTTGGTTTTGACGTAATCGATCAGGGCTTCGCCCAATGGCCAAGCGTTGATATCGCCTTCCGGGCCGTCTTCGCTGCTGTAGTCTGTTGAGTCAATCGGGCTGTTACGGAAACGGTAAACTTCGCTCTGGCCGTAAGGTTCGCGCGCAACCAGCCAGGCTTTCTTCGCCGCTTCCAGGTTGGCTTCAGTCGGATCTGCACGGAAGGTTGCCAGTGCAGTTTTCAGGTCGATGGCGGTATCGACGGCATCACTGTAAACGGCCAGGGCGATATCGGCATTGGTATTCAGAACCTTCTGCACATTCGGCAGGTTGATAACGGAGGAGTCTGAGTCGCTGGATGATCCACCGCAAGCGGTCAACAGTGTGGCGGTGGCGATACAGGCTGCAAGCTGTGTCAGTTTCATGATCGGGTCCTGTTTGAGCAGAAATGAATGGCGGTGACAGTTGTAAGCCGGGCAACACACGTTGGGCTGGCTGTCGCGCATCTGTAAAAAAACGTCAGGGGCCGCAATCTAGTGTAAATGCTAATGATTTGCAACTGTGAAATTATATGTGAGTGATTCGTATTTTATATCCACACTCTCTGTAGTAGCATTGCCGTCTGAATTGTTGCTACCTGGCTGATTGGGTTATGAATAAAGCGTTGTTTTTTCCGTTACATGTATCGCTGGCTGTCGTTGTGTTAGCCATTACCGGTTGTGGTGGCAGCAGCAGTGGCGGCTCTGAGAGTCCGGCCTTTGTCAGCAAAGAAGCGCTGGGTGAAAGCCTGTTTCATGACACCCGCCTGTCAGCCAACCGCACTCAGTCCTGTGCGACCTGCCACAACCCCGAGCATGGTTTTGTTGATAACCGCAGTGGCGCAGATGGCAAGGTGAGCCCGGTATCCCGTGGCGATAACGGCACGTCTTTTGGTGATCGCAATGCTCCGACCGCAGCTTATGCGCGCTTCAGTCCGGCGTTCAGTCAGGGCAGCCATACCCGCGCAGCGGAAACTGTGCCGGGCAGTCTGAAGGAATACAGCGGTTATATCGGTGGTCAGTTTCACGATGGCCGCGCCAGTGGTCTGGCACAGCAGGCTGCCGGGCCACCACTGAACCCGATTGAAATGGGCATGGAAAACAAAGCGGCCGTGGTTAACCGGTTGCTGGAAAATAATGACTACACAGAAGCTTTCAGCCAATTGTACGGACTGGATCTGACCGCTGATGCTGATGCCGCCTATGCGGCAATGACCGATGCCATTGCGGCTTTTGAGCGCAGTAATACCTTTGCCCCTTTCGATTCGAAATACGACCGCTCGTTATTGCCGCTTGGGGATGCCAATCGCTATGTTTACGATGCGCTGGATAAAGCCACGCAGGGAAAATCGCTGTTTTTCAGTCAGTTCACTAACTGTGGCGCCTGTCATCAGTTAAAAGCCAAGGGCCAGCGCGGGGAAACCTTCAGTAATTACGAGTACCACAACATTGGCGTACCGGTGAATGCCGCTGCCCGTGAGCTGAGCGGAGTAAGCGGCAGCGATGATGGCTTGCTGGCGAATCCGGACGTCACGGATGAGATGCAGCGCGGTAAATTTAAAGTCCCGACATTGCGAAACGTCGCTGTTACCGGCCCCTATATGCACAACGGCGTGTTTGCTGATCTGACGACGGTGGTACAGTTTTACGATCACTTTAAGACCGGGTCGGATTTTGCGGAAAATCCGGAAACCGGGCTGCCCTGGGCTGAGCCGGAAATCAGTGCCAACATGAGTAACGACGATTTGCAGCAGGCGCGTACCCTGACGGAAACAGAAGTCACTGCACTGGTGTGCTTCCTGCGCACCCTGACCGACGCCCGCTATGAACATTTGTTGCCGGATGATGGTTTGTGTGACTGAGAAGCGCTGAGCAGATAAACGCAGTTTTCTGCCGGCTGCTGCAGCTTGTAGTAGTCTGTTTATTCAGGTGATGATTCTGTCGCAGATGAACGGGCAGACAGAACAGCAGAGGAGGCGTTATGCAGGCGGTTCTCTTTGATATCGATGGTGTCCTGTTATTTAAAGGCGCAGCACTGCCCGGTGCTGCGCAAAGCCTGCGCTGGGTGCAGCAGCAGGGCATTCCTTACCGGTTTTTAACCAATACCACCTCCAAACCCGCCAGCCGTATTGCAGCCGATCTGCAGGCAGCCGGCATTGCTGCGCACGAAGCCGATATTCTTACCCCGCCGATTGCCGCGCGGCTGTGGCTGCAGCAACAGCGTAAGCAGCGTCTGCATGTGCTGTTACCGCAGGCGGTGTACAGCGAGTTCGGTATGTTTGATCTGAGCGGTGGTGACGATGCCGAGGCGCTGGTGATCGGTGATATGGGTACGGGTTTTACCTTTGAGGTGCTGAATCAGGCGTTCCGGGTGCTGGTGGCTGATCCTGATATTCCCTTGCTGGCATTAGGAATGACGCGCTATTTCGCTGCCGCCGATGGACTGCAGCTGGATGTCGGCCCCTTTGTTAAGGCACTGGAATACGCGACTGGGCGGCAGGCGCTGGTGATGGGGAAACCGGCGGCCTCGTTTTTTCAGCAGGCGCTGGCGGCGCTTAATGTTACGGCAGAGCAAACCCTGATGATCGGTGATGACCGCCTCGGTGATGTGCTGGGCGCTCAGGCCTGTGGCATTCACGGCGCACTGGTGCGTACCGGCAAATACCGGCCGGGTGACGAAGACGCCGACAGTGCCGGATTGCAGCCGCAATACCTGCTGGATTCTGTAGCGGGTTTACCCGAGCTCTGGCGCAGCCTGTAGCCATCTTCGCGTTAGCCCCTGTGCAGGGTAGAATGCGCGCCTTTTCTTTATTTGCCTGTGGGTAACAACGCCAATGCATCGTAACTCTGTCGCTGACCTGCGCCTGCAGGAACTGGCGAAATCCCGCCGTGCTTTCCTGGCGCGTGGCAGCAAAACCGTGCGTTGTCCGCAGTGTCTGCTGGGCGTCAGCCA
This sequence comes from Thalassolituus alkanivorans, assembly GCF_020447205.1. Lineage (GTDB taxonomy): Bacteria > Pseudomonadota > Gammaproteobacteria > Pseudomonadales > Oceanobacteraceae > Venatoribacter > Venatoribacter alkanivorans. The sequence goes on along the minus strand of NZ_JAJAEL010000035.1, from coordinate 313,746 downwards.
TTGCATCTGTGCCGAGCGGCCAGAAGTCAGCAGCCGCAGCGCGTTTGTTTTTATCATGTATCACGGTGAAGTCTTTAAACCGAGTAATACCGGGCGGCTGATTGCCGATGTGGTGGCCGATAATTACGCCTACCAGTGGCAGCGGACGGTGCATGACCCTGAGTTACTGGCGCTGCTGCAGGATGAGCGTTATGCCCCGATTGTGGTGTTTCCGCATCAGTATGCGGAGCCCGAACGCTGTATTCATTCTCCGGCGCAATTACCAGCCGTGCAGCAGGGCAAAATTCCGTTGTTTGTGATGCTCGACGGCACCTGGCGTGAAGCGAAAAAAATGTTCCGCAGCCCCTATTTACAGAATCTGCCGGTGCTCGGTATTCAGCCGGAAAAAGGTTCGGAATATCAGCTGCGCGAAGCCGCACATCTGCATCAGTTATGCACGGCTGAGGTCGGTGTGGAGATATTAAAACTGGCCGAAGACCACGCCGCCGCGCAGGCGCTGGCAGAGTATTTTGCAGTTTTCCGTGAGCGTTATTTAGCCGGTAAAGCCAATATTAGGGCCTGTTAACACTAAGTAAATATGCCTGCTGAGAGCCAGTTTTTCTCAGAACAAGGAGAGAGGAGTGATATTAGCGGGCTAAATGAATGACGAACGACGATGTTAATGGGGAAAACTGGCCTCAGCCCGAAGGGTTATGGCTAAAAATCCCTCATCCAGCGTTGCTGTTCGTTCGCTTAACCCGTTAGGCCACACTCTCAGCGCCTTGCCTGAGGAATTTTTAGCCGATAACAGACCTAGTTAATTAGTGTTAACAGGCCCTAATGAAAAGCCACAGCGGCAGATGAGCACGTTGTTTGGTGCGGAGTACGACGGCCACTGAAAGGCTGGCGGGCGTTTCAGTCGCCACTGACCTGATGGCCGCTGAGGCAGTCACCGCCGCTGAAACAGTAGCTGTCGTAAGGCCAGTATTTATGCTGATACAGCGCTTTTGTCAGACTGCCATCACGGCGCATCGCCTCCAGTGTCTGCCGCAATGGTTTGACCCATTCTGCCTGCAGCGCATGATGGGCGACATAGAGGTCGGCGCGGGCGGTAAATAATGGCAACGCCAGCTGAACGGCGGCGGCATCGATACCGGCGCTGTACATGGCAAACAGCAGCGAATGCTCAGTGCTGGCCATGGCATCCAGACGCCCGGCCAGCAGCATTTTTAATCCCTGTTCAACATCGGTCAGAGCTACCCGGGTAATGCCCGGATGAGTATCAAAGGCCTGGCCATATTTTGAGCCGCGTACCTGACCAATGTTCTGGCCATTAAAATCATCCAGCGAGCGGTATTCTTTACTGCCGGCTTTTACCACGATAACGATGCGTTCGTTGAGCACGAACCCCAGTGAGTGAGCAATACGCTCAGCCTGTGGACTGACAAACATAACAGCAATGTCGGCGTCGCCTTTTTCAATATCCTGAATTACCCGAGGGTAGGGCTCCAGCTGGTTGTTGAACTTAATATTGGCGCGGGCAAACAGCGAGTTCTGAAAATCCACCAGAATGCCTTTATTGGCTTTCTCTGTATCAGAAAATCCCCAGGGCTGAACCGTTGACGTCACGACCAGCGGTATGGCTTGCCCTGTCTCCTGATTAACTTCAGCCGCAACCGTTAACGATGAAAAGGTGAGTAAAAGCGCAACAGGGCATAACAGCCTGAACACTGGTAAAAAGATTTTTGATAATAAACGGAATAGCACGAATTTCATCGGCCAAGCTTACCAGAAGTGTGCCGGAGATAAGAAGTGGCGAGCCTGTATAGCAGCCCCGGGGTGATTGATGAATATAAATCCGCATTCGGCTGGGGATTATCTGTTTCTGATGGGATAAACAATAAAGCCGGCAGTTGCCGGCTTTATTTGTTATCGGATGATTAATTACTGCAATTATTAAATCAGCTGATCCCCAGCGTTGAACGCAGATGGTCGTTCAGGAACAGTCCCTGTGGGTCCATTTCTTTACGTACGCGCAGGAAGTCATTGAAACGTTCATAACGGGCGGCAAATTCAGCGGCTTTCAGCGTATGAATTTTACCCCAGTGTGGACGGCCATCGTACTTCCAGAAAATCGGTTCGATCGCGGCAAAGTACTTTTTGTAGTCCTTGTCGTGGAAATTATGGCAGCTGATGGCAAAACCATCGCGCTTATAAAACGGGCTCAGCCAGACATCGTCGCCTTTAATGTAGCGGGCTTCGATCGGGAAAATCACCGGAATATTCTGCTTTTTAATGGTCTGCAGAATTTCGCGCAGACACTGTGGCCCCACTTCAGCCGGTACGGTGTATTCCATTTCGTTAAAGCGGATATCGCGCAGGTTGCCGAAAATCTCGTGCGATTTACCGTAACGGGTTTCAGGTTCCACGCCACCGGCGCCAAAGTTCACCAGCCAGCTGCGGGCGAATGGCATATAGTCGATCAGGTTCGACATCATGCGGAAGGCTTCATAAGCATCGCCGCTGGGTTCCGGCTGATCGGCCGGAATTTCGGACGGATCAATTTTATCGATGGCAATACCGAGCATATAGTCGCTGTGCGGCAGCGCATACATTTCGTAATGGCGGTGTGCATCACGCAATTCTTCGGCGCGTTCCAGGCCTTCGTCTTCCGACATCATCCAGCTGTGTTCTTTCAGATAATAGGCTTTGTCGGCATGAATACGGGCTTTGGTTACAACGCCCAGAGCACCCAGGTTGTTACGGGCGGCATTAAACAGGTCAGCATTCTGGCTGGCGCTGCATTCCAGCATTTCACCGGCGGCATTGGCGATGCGCAGGGTTTTAACATGGGTCGACAGGGTGCCGAGTTCTTTACCCGTACCATGGGTTGAGGTCGCCAGTGCGCCACCAAAGGCCTGGGTGTCGATGTCAGACATATTGATGGTGGATAAGCCGTGTTCCCACAGCTTGTCGCCGATCTGCGACAAACGCGTACCGGCCCAGACGTCGGCTTCCATCGCGTCGCTGTCGATGTTTTCGACACCACGCAGGCGTGCCAGAGACAGCAGGGTCTGATCGGTTGGTACCAGTGCACTGAAGCTGTGACCAGAGCCAACACTGCGGATAGGCTGGGTGGCATTACGCAGAATGTTCAGCAGTTCGTCTTCGTTACGTGGTACCAGGCGCTCGTTCGGCTGGCAGTGCTGATTACCGGACCAGTTACTCCATGGCAGCACCCGCTTGCCGTCTTTGCCTATGATACCTGGGTTTTCCTGAGGTTTTACGCTGGAGCTGCAGCCAGCAGTACCGGCGGCAACCAGACCTGCGCCGGCGGCTTTCAGCAGGTTGCGACGGTTAAGTTGAATACGGTCAAAATTCACGGCTATTGCTCCTGTGCCATATAACGGATGATGTCTTCCAGATCTTCGGCACTGCACTCTGCACAGGTCCCCATGGGTGGCATATTGCCGATACCATTAATGGCGTTATTGACCAGGGTGGTGATGCCCTTGTCGAGCCGGTCGTCCCATTCGGAGGTAAATGCTTGTGGTGCGCCGGAGGCGGCGACGGCATGACAGGCCGTGCAATAAATATCATACAGCTCTTTGCTGTAGTCATCGGTGGCATTGGCACTGCAGGCGATTACAAGCAGCAGGCCGGTGCTGAGTTTTTTTATCATTATTTGCCCCTCACAAAATCCTGCCCAGATTATCCAAAACAAAACTAACGTACAAGTATCGTGGCGTACCAAAACACGGCTATTTACAGTCTTTTACGGTCGGAAGTCTTGCCGGGAGAAGATTATCAGGGCTGCAGGCTGCTGCCGTTGGTACGCAGCAGGTAGCGTGACGGAGCCAGAGCCGGGCTTTCCAGTGGTTGCCACAGACGCTGCTGCAAAAACTCATCAATACGGGTCAGGCGGATATTCCGGATGCCCAGAGCCGGCAGCTCGCGGGCAAGAAAGTCCAGTGTCTCGGGATAAGGGTGGCCGATCAGAACGGCATAACCGCGACGCTTGGCGAGATGCAGAGCTTGCCCGAACTGACGCTGCAGTGCCTGTGGGCGGATGTCATTATCGAGAAAAACGTCGCGCTCCAGAGCGGGAATGCCAGCCGCTTTGGCCTGTTCCAGAGCCACACTTTTCGGACTGGTCAAACTGTCGATAAAAAACAGTCCCTGTTGCTGGGCGATCTGCATCACCCAGCGCATAGCATCGGGCTGCTGGGTGAGCAGACTGCCCATATGGTTATTCATCCCCTGGACATGAGGGATGGCCGCCAGATTGTCGGTCAGGGTTTGTTGCAGGCTGGCCTGATCCATACCGCTGGTCAGGGCACCAGGGCCAAGGCGGGCGCCTTTTTCATTGGCCATCGGGGCATGCAGCAGAATGCCATGGCCCGCACTGAAGGCATCCTCGGCCAGTGCTGCGGCATAAGGCGTATGCGGCAGAAACGCGAGATTCAGCGGTCCGGGCAGTCTGACCGTGCGCTTACCCAGGCGGTGGTTATTGCCGATATCGTCAATAATCAGCAATAACTCGGCGCTGGCCTGTGGGGGAGCGGCCATGGTTGCAGAGGCTGAAATCAGGCTGAGCAGGGTGAGCAGGCTGGCCGTAGCCAGCCGGGAGCAGCGTTGCAGCAATCAGGCCTCCGGACGGGGACTGAGAATGGTAACGCCGCGCAGCAGGGTGTGAGCTTCGTACAGCTGGAAATCTTTTTTCAGCAGCTCGCCGCTGGCGTCTGCACTGGTCGCTGTATCGGCGGTTTTAGCGTTTTTATCCTGAGTTTTTTCTTCTTTACGTGTCGGGTTGCTCAGGTGGCCGGGAAGATCGGCCTCTTTATAAAAGCGCTGTTCGTAAGGGGTTACTTCGCTTTGTTCCACCCAGATATCCGGCTTGATGCCCTGTGCCTGAATAGAGCGGCCATTGGGGGTGAAATAACGCGCGGTGGTCAGCTTAACGGCACGGTCTTCGGTGATTGGCAGCACACTCTGTACTGAGCCCTTACCAAACGACTGAGTACCGACGATCACGGCACGCTGATGGTCCTGCAGTGCACCGGCAACAATTTCTGAAGCGGATGCCGAACCGCCGTTAATCAGTACCACCACCGGCACGTCGCCTGCAGCTGTGTGATTGGTGGCGGAATAGCTGACTTCGGCGCTTGGCGTGCGGCCTTTGGTGTACACAATCAGACCTTTGCTGACGAAGCTGTCGACCACTTCTACGGCAGCATCGAGAACACCACCCGGGTTATTGCGCAGGTCGAGAATAATGCCGTTCAGATTGCCTTTGGCGCGCCAGTCTTCGATAGCGGCGGCCAGCTCACTGCCAGTGTGTTCCTGAAACTGAGTAATACGCACATAGCCGACGTTACCGCTGAGCATATCGGTGCGTACGCTGGCAACTTTGATTTCGGCTCGGGCGAGGGTAAAGGTCAGCAGTTCTTTTTCATTTTTACGGCGGATTTCAAGAGTAATCTCAGAACCCGGTGCGCCGCGCATACGTTCCACAGCATCGTTCAGACTCATGCCCATCACGGCTTCGCCATCCAGCGAAACAATTAAATCACCGGCACGGATGCCGGCTTTTTGCGCGGGGGTGTCGTCAATCGGGGTGACTACCAGAATCAGGCCATCTTCAAGGCCCACCTCAATACCGAGGCCACCGAATTTACCCGAGGTATTTTCCTGCAGATCCGAAAAAGCCTCAGGCTGCAGATAGGCCGAATGCGGATCAAGGGAGGTAAGCATGCCGTTGATGGCGTACTCGAGCAGGGTTTTATCATCCACCTCTTCAACATAGGCGGTGCGGATACGCTCAAAAATTTCGGTGAAATTACGCAGTTCCTGCAATGGCAGCTGGCCCTGTGGACGCTGTACCTGCTCGCTGCCAGCAGGCGTGGCGGCGCTGTCTTCGGCGGGTTGAGCATTAACCGGCGTCAGCCCCAGTGCGAGTACGCAGACCGCAGTACAACCAAACCAGGGAAAAATACGGCGGGGCAGAACAGAAGATAACGACATGGGGATACTCAATTCAGGTCAATGCGTTGAAGAATGGCACAAAAGTCAGAACCTGTTAAGGCGGCTGCAGCGCCGCTGACATCATCGTTTCAGCCAGGCAGCCGGGTCTTGCGGGCGGCCCTTATAACGGATCTCAAAATACAGATTCGGTTCCGTACTGCCACCACTGCGGCCGATGGTGGCAATGTTGTCACCCTGATTGACCCAGGCTCCGACATCGCGCAGCAGTGTCTGGTTATGGGCATACAGGCTCAGGTATCCCTGTCCGTGATCAATAATGGTGATTAAACCAAAGCCGCGCAGCCAGTCGGAATACACCACCCGGCCATGATGAATGGCACGCACCGGCAGTCCTTCCGGTGCACTCATCACCCAGCCCTCCCAGCGCGTCATGCTGTCATTGTTGCGGTTGCCAAACGCATGCAGTACACGGCCATCGACCGGGCGCGGCAGCTTGCCTTTAAGAGCGGTAATCGGCCGGGCATCTTCTTTACGCGGGCTGTTGACCAGCAGGGTCTGAACTTCGTTAAGCAGGGCTTCCAGACGTTTGCGGTCGGCCTGTTTCTGGCTCAGGCGCTGTTGTTCGGTTTTCATCTGCCCGGCGAGTTTAGCCAGTAATTGTTGCTGTTCCTGCTTACTGGCTGCCATTTCGCGGTTTTTATCCAGCAGCTTTTTTTCGGTGCTCAGCAGTTGCTGTTCCTGCTGTGCAATCAGCTCGGCGAGATTATCCAACCGTTCAAGTTCGGCCAGAATCTGGTTGATATGCTCAATGCGGGCGTTATTGAAATAACTGAAGTAGCGCAGCATACGCTGCGCCTGTTGCGGATCATCCTGATTAAGCAGGAGTTTGAGCGGCCCTTCTGAACCGATACGCTGGGCGGCGCGCAGCTGCTCAGCGAGGTGCAGACGGTGTTTGTCCTGTAGCTGACGGAGCTGTCCCTGCTCCTGTCTGAGCTTTTTTAGGCGGTCTTTCTCCTCCTGCAGGCGGGCACGGGTCTGCTCGATCTGCTTGCTCAGCTCAGCAATGTCTTTATCCGATTTACGCAGCGCATCGTTCAGCTGGCTGTACTCATCTTTTGCTGAGTTCAGCCACTGTTCGAGCTTGGCAATTTCGGTTTTCAGCGCATCCAGTTTCGCTTCGTCGTCGGCCTGCGCCGGCAGACACAACAGCGCCAGGCAGAAGCCGCTCAGCAACAGTGATTTCATATCAGTTGCCGTAGCTGACCAGACTGTTGCCGTCCATTTCTGCCGGCTGCTCCAGACCCATCATGCTCAGCAGGGTTGGTGACACGTCACACAGACGACCCGGATTCAGCTGTACGGCTTCGGCACGGTCATGCACGTAGATCAGGTTAACCGGACCTGTGGTGTGCTGGGTCATGGCTTCGCCATTGTCATCCAGCATCTGTTCGGCGTTGCCGTGGTCGGCGGTGATCAGGCATTCGCCACCCACTTCCAGCAGGGCGTCGGTCACGCGTCTGATGCATTCATCGATGCACTCGGCGGCTTTTACTGCGGCGTCGTAAACGCCGGTATGACCAACCATATCGCCGTTGGCGTAGTTGCAGACGATCAGGTCGAATTCGCGGTTTTTAATCGCGGCGACCAGTTTGTCGGTCACTTCCGGGGCGCTCATCTCAGGCTGCAGATCATAGGTGGCTACATCCGGGGATTTCACCAGAATGCGGGTTTCGCCGGCGTATTCTTCTTCGCGGCCACCGGAGAAGAAGAAGGTAACGTGGGCGTATTTTTCGGTTTCGGCAATGCGCAGCTGGCTCAGGCCCAGATTGGATACGTATTCGCCAATGCCGTTGCTCAGCGTGGCCGGCGGGAAGGCACAGCTGGCTTTAATATCGGCGGCGTATTCGGTCAGCATGACAAAGTCGGTTAACTGCGGACGGGCAGCGCGTTCAAAGCCTTTGAATTCATCGCCGGAGACAAAGGCGCGGGTCAGTTCGCGTGCACGGTCAGGGCGGAAGTTAAAGAAGATCACCGCGTCGTTATCCTGTACACGGCCGTCGGCACCCTCAATAACGGTGGCTTTCACGAACTCGTCGTTTTCGTCACGGCTGTAGGCGTTGGCCAGAGCTTCGCTGGCGGAGGCGGCGCGGAATTCGGCGCTGCCCAGGGTCATGGCATCGTAGCCGGCCTGTACCCGTTCCCAGCGGTTATCGCGGTCCATCGAGAAGAAGCGGCCGATCACAGTTGCGATCTGGCCATTACCCAGACGGGCAAAGGTGTCTTCAATCTTTTTAATGGAAGGCGCGGCAGAGCGTGGTGGCATATCACGGCCATCAAGAATGGCGTGTACATAAGCGCGCTCAGCGCCACGGGCTTTGGCCATTTCCAGCAGGGCTACCAGATGGTCTTCATGGCTGTGCACGCCGCCCGGTGACAGCAGGCCGGTAAAGTGTACGGCACCGCCTTTGGCAACGGCTTTATCGATGGCGGCACAGAGCGCTTCGTTCTGCGCCAGTTCGTTGTCTTTGATGGCTTTGTTGATGCGGGTGAAATTCTGATAAACGATGCGTCCGGCACCCAGATTCATATGGCCCACTTCGGAGTTACCCATCTGGCCGTCGGGCAGGCCCACGGCTTCACCGGAGGTCTGGATCAGTACGTTAGGGTACTGCTTGAGCAGACGGTCCCAGGTTGGGGTATTGGCGTTGGCAATGGCGTTGTTGGCGGTTTCTTCACGATAGCCCCAGCCATCGAGAATGATCAGAGCAGTAGGTACAGGACGCGATTTCATTAAAACAGACTCGGTTACGTTGCCACGAAAGTCCGCCATTGTACCTAAAAAACACGGCGCTCGTCGCCCTGCTGAGCAGGCAAAAATCGTGCTCAGCCATTGATTTTATCTCTCGCTGCGATAGTGCCGGCGGCAGGCAGAGCCGGTCTGTGTGCAATGGCCGGTCTGGGCGGTGGTTCCGCGGGCGGGCAGGTGCTGTTTTCTGACCTTCTTTACTTACCTGAACAGTCCGGTGGTTCCGCGGGCAGGCAGACGCTATACTGCCGCCTTCTTTTTTCGGGTGATGATGAGTAGTTATGGATCGTCTATTTGAATTTGTGGGCAACCACATCGAGCTGGTGGCTATCTGGGGCGCATTTTTGGCGGCTCTGCTGTGGGACAACAGCCGGCGCAGCGGCCAGACGGTATCGACCGCTCAGGCCACATTAATGATCAATAAAGAAAACGCCGTCGTGCTGGATATCCGCGACAAGAAAGACTTCAGCGCTGGTCACCTGGCCAATGCCATGAATATTCCGTACAGCAATCTGGCCAGCCGCCTGAATGAACTGGATGCTCATAAAGAGCGCCCGATCATTCTGGTGTGCAAGACCGGCCAGACTGTCGGTGTGGCGGGCAAGATGCTGCGCGAAAAGGGCTTCAACGCTGTGCGCCTGAGTGGCGGCATGATGGAGTGGACTAATCAGAACCTGCCGGTGGTACGCAGCTGAGGCTGCTCCGGCGCATAATAATCAGAAGGACGTTACGACATGGCCGACAATCAACAGCCGCAGTTCGCTCTGCAACGTATTTACATCAAAGATGCTTCTTTCGAGGCTCCTAATGCACCACAGGCCTTCACCAAAGAGTGGAAGCCAGAGATCAAACTGGATCTGAACAGCGGTGCGCGTAAGCTCGATGATAACCACTACGAAGTGTCTGTTAAGGTAACCGTTACCGCGACCAATGATGGCGAAACCGCTTTCCTGGTTGAGCTGGTACAGGCCGGTCTGTTTGCCATGGTGAACATTCCTGAGCAACAGCTGAAGCCGATGCTGGGTGCCATGTGCCCGAACATCCTTTTCCCTTACCTGCGTGAAAGCATCGACAGCCTGGTGGTGAAAGGTGGCTTCCCGGCACTGATGCTGGCACCGATTAACTTCGATGCCCTGTTCCAGCAGCGTATGCAGCAGGAAGCTCAGCAGGCTCAGGCAGAGTCTGCCGAGCAGGAAACGACTCACTGAGCTGAGTGGTTGCCGTTACGCAGATAATTCTGCGCAGCAGAAATAAAGGCCGCAACCCGTCAGGGTGCGGCCTTTATTGTTTATGGTGGTGTGGATTACCGCTGCTATTAATAGCGCAGCAGACGGCCGCTGTCGGTGGCGATATAGAGCTTGCCGCTGCTGTCGGTTGCCAGCGCTCTCAGGCGTTCGTTCAGATCGGTCAGCAGCCGCTCTTCGGCCACGGCCTGTGGCTGGTTCGGGGTTCCGGCCAGTGTGATGCGGTTCAGGTGAGTTAATTTAAGCGCTCCGGCTAACAGATTGCCCTGCCATTGCGGGTGAGCTTTTCCCTGATAAAACAGCAACGAACCGGGCGCGATTGACGGGTCATACATCTTGACCGGGTCGGTCATATCCGGGCGGCTGCGGGTCTCGCCGACATACATTGGGTTCCAGTATTCCTTTCCCCACGACACAACCGGCCAGCCGTAGTTGTGGCCTTTTATGATGAGATTGATTTCATCCCCGCCGCGCGGCCCGTGCTCAATCGCCCACAGACGCTGGTTGGCAGCATCGTATGCCAGGCCCTGCGGATTGCGGTGTCCGTAACTCCAGATCTCTGCCAGGGCTCCGGGTTTATTGATAAAGGGATTGTCGGCGGGGATATTGCCGTTATGGGTCAGGCGCAGAATTTTTCCGGCGTGTGTGTCCAGGCGCTGGCCGTTGTCGCGCTCGCCTCTGTCGCCGATGCTGAAAAATACGTGTTGTGCATCGAAGGCAATGCGACTGCCAAAATGCTGGCCGCTGCTGCTCGCTGACTGGCTGATCAGCAGTGTCTGCCAGTCTGTAAGGTGCAGGGGCTGCTGGCTGACATCAAGACGGGCCCTGCCCAGCGCGGTGGCGGCCCGATTCTCTGGCAGCGGCGCACTCCAGGTGAAATAAATCCAGCCGCCGGGCTGATAGTCGGCGGCAGTGGCAACGTCCAAAAGCCCTCCCTGACCATCGAACCACACCTCAGGGGCCCCCTGTACTGCCTGCAGTTGCCGCTGTCCGGTATCGAATAATTTAAGCTGGCCGCTGCGTTCACTGATTAACAGCTGGCCGGGTGCGACAAAGGCCATGCCCCAGGGGCGGCTGAGCTTGTCGGTGAGTACTTCGTGGGTGCTTGCTGCATGCAGCGGCGGGGTAAGGAGGGTAGCGATCAGCAGCAGGAATTTCATGGCGGTACTCCCGGATCAGGAGCCGCCAGTATACCCAAGTTGCCGCCAGGCTTCATAAACCATCACAGCCACCGCGTTGGACAGGTTCATGCTGCGGCTGTCGGGCATCATCGGCAGTCGCAGCCAGTGTTCAAACGGCAGGCTTATGCGCACATCTTCCGGTAAGCCGCGGGTTTCCGGGCCAAACATCAGGTAGTCGCCAGCGCTGAAGGCGACATCGGAATGGGTGCGGCGGCCTTTGGTGGTCAGGGCAAACAGGCGCTGTGGCTGTTCGGCTTCGAGAAAGGCGTCATAGTTGGGGTGGATTTTTACACTGGCCCACTCGCTGTAATCCAGTCCGGCACGGCGCAGGCTCTTTTCTTCCATATTGAAGCCCAGAGGCTCAATCAGATGCAGGCGGCAGCCTGTGTTGGCACACAGGCGGATGATATTGCCGGTATTAGGCGGAATTTCGGGTTCGAACAGAACGATATTAAACATAGTACCTGGCCTTAAAAACAGTCGGGCATTATAGATTCCCCGGCTCTGACTGAATACAGACATTGGCCATCCTGCGCCAGAATCATGGTCTACACTCTCTTTAGATTATTTTGTTTTAAAGAGGTGGCGATGCGCTGGCCCTGGCAGAAAAAAAGTCTTCAGGATTCACGCTGTCTGGGCATCGAATTGCATCAGGGCAGAGGCTTTGCTGTGTTGCGTGAAGCGGATGTTGTGCGGGAGTGTTACCGTCCTGCAGATACAGAGCAGGGGCTGGATGGTCTGGCAGCCTGGGTTGGCCGTCAGCAGTTGCAGGGGGTTCCGGTGGTGTTGTCATTGGATGCTCTGGATTATGAACTGCATCTGGTCGAGGCGCCGGCAGTGAGTGATGACGAACTCGGCGATGCTCTGCGTTTCCGCATGCGTGATCTTCTGCCGCAAGGCTCAGAACAAAAAATCATTCAGGGTTTTCGTATGCCCGCTGATGCTTATCGCCGGCGGCTGGAGATGGCCTTTGCGGTGGTGGTCGATCATCGCCGGATTAAAGAACTTGTGCGTTGGTGCAAACATCAGCAGTTACAGTTGCACAGCATTATCATTCCGGAGCTCAGTCTGCTGCATCTGGTGGCTGAAATGGAGCCGGAAACCGCCGTTGGTGTGCTGCGTCTGGATGCTGACGACGGCATGATTTATCTCTACCGCGATGGCGGACTGTATCTTTCCCGGAGGCTGAATACCGGCACCCGCGCGCTGGGTTTAGCCTCCGCTGGTGAAGGTGAACTCAGCCTGGAAACCGACAGCCGGGTTGATGCTCTGGCACTGGATATTCAACGCTCTCTGGATTATTTCGACAGCCAACTGGGCATGGGTATCGTTGGTCAGCTTTGGGTTCTGGTGCCTGATAATGCTGATGTCAGTGAGTTATTACCGGAGCTGGAGCGCAGCGTGAATATTCCGGTACGCAGCCTGTTGCTGGAGTCGGCATTCAGTAACAGCGGCCAGGAAACACTGACCGCTTCACTCGCTATTGCTCTGGGTAATGCTCTTTCTTTTGAACAGAACGACGCGGCATTGCCTGTTGCCGGAAAGGTGGCCTGATGACTTGGCAGATTCGGCAGCGGGTTAATTTTTACCTTGAAGAATTCCGTCCACCGGCTTTGCCGCGTGATATCAGGCAGCTGTTACTGCAGCTCGGGCTGACTGCTGTACTGCTGCTGGTGGCTGCACTTGTGCTGCTGGGGTACTCCCGGTGGCTGCAGCACGAACAGCAGCAGATAAACCAGTTTACGCAGAATCTGACCCGGCAGCTGGAAGACGAAATGGCACGTCACCCGCCACTGGTGGTCGATAACGGTTTGCAGCAGCAGCTTGAACAGGCAAAGCGACAGCTGGCTGACAGTCAGAAAATTTTGCTTTATCTGGGGCGCGAGCAATTGCAGCAAAGCCAGTCGTTTACCCCGTTGGTTGCTCAGCTGGGAGAACAGCAGGTTCGCGGTGTCTGGCTGCAGGGCTTCAGCGTGCGTGGAGGCGGTCAGCAGATACAGTTGCGGGGGTTTGTTGATGAACCAGAGAAACTGTCCCGTTATGTGGTTGAGCTGCTTCAGCGCAGCGCCTATGCGGGTAAATCATTCAGTCAGATTGATATACAGCGCAGCGAACAGCGCTGGCTTAGCTTTGTGCTGGATACGGAAGCTCCCGCAGCAGAGCAGGGCACTGCAGAGTTAACAGCCAGACAGAATCTCACTCGCAGTCAGCAACAGATAAGTAGCGGGGGGCGTTTATGAGTTCCCGCAACAAAGTGTACTGGTGGCGTCATCCGCTCGCGCAAAAGCTTATTACTGCTTATAAAAAACTGCTCCCGCGTGAGCAGCTGTTGCTGCAGATTATTCTGCATGCCGTCATTCTTGCTCTGTTTTCCTTATTCCTGCTGCAACCTTTGTGGCAGCGCAGCGAAGTGCTGCAGCAAACAACCGCCAGCCAGCAGCAACAGAATCAACAATTACAGGAGCAGCTGGCGCAGCTGCAGCTGCAGGTGATGACCGATCCCAACCAGCCTTTACGGGATGAGCTTGCCCGCTTGCAGGTGCAGCAGGCTGATATGAACCGGCGTATCGCTACCCTGACCGATGCCCTGGTATCTCCGGCGCAGATGGTGCCCCTGCTGGAGCAAATGCTGAAGCAGGACAAGCGCCTGCAACTGAAAAGTCTGGTGAATCTGCCGCGTGAGCGTCTGGGTCTGGGGGAGGAATTTGCCGATGTGCAGCTCTACCGTCACGGCCTGCGCCTGACGCTTGATGCCAGCTACGATGGCTTGCTGGCGTATCTGCAGCGGCTGGATGCCATGCCCTGGCGATTGTTCTGGCAAGAGCTGAATTTTACCGTTGATCAGCATCCCCGTGGCGAACTGACGCTTGAGGTATATACCCTGAGTATGCGTGAGGAGGTACTGGGTGGCTGAATATTCTTTCATGCTGAAAAAGCAGTTTCGTCTGTTACCGATGCTTTGGCTGGGGTTTGCTGCTGCCGTCTTTGCCGCCGATCCGACGCAGCCACCGCCCTGGCTGCAGCAGGCGCCGGTTTCGGCAGCAGCAGCGGATGTACCTCTGCGGGTACAGCAGATCCTGATCCGTAAAGGCGATAACCGCGCTGTTATTAATAACCGTCTGGTGCAAGCCGGCGATGTTGTTGACGGAGCTCAGGTTATGGCGATTTATGCGGATAAGGTTGTGGTGAAAATCCGGCAGAAACGGCATGAACTGTCTTTACTTGTTAATACACGACGTATTTCTGAATAGGTATTTATTTTGTCTGTTGTCATTGCCAGTCGTTCTGCACCATTGCGCATTCTTTCTCTGCTGACTCTGGCTTTATTTATGCCGTGGCTGAGTGGCTGCGCTGCGTCTGCGCCTAAAACCCAGCAGGATAAAGAAACGGCTGATAATCTGCTGCTGCAGACTGAAGCGGAACCTGTGCAGGCTGATCTCGATCTGCAGCAACTGCTGCCACCGCTGAATCAGCAGCCGTCTTCGCCACCGCAGCGTTTTGACGTATTGGCCGACCGTACACCGGCCACCGCCTTTTTTAACAGCCTGGTGGATGGAACGGGTTATAACCTGGTGGTTCATCCCGAAGTCAGCGGCGATATCAGTCTGAATTTAAAAAGCGTAACTTTGCTGGAAACCCTGCAGGCCGTGCGTGATATCTACGGCTTTGATTTTGTGCAGTCAGCCTATGGGGTGCAGATTTTACCGCGTCAGCAGCAAACGCGTATTTTTCCGATTAATTACCTCAACGTAAAACGTGCCGGACGTTCCGGCATGCATGTCAGCAGCGGCCAGGTGACATCGACCGACTCGCGTCAAAGCAGTACCCAGACCAATACCACTACCTCTGGCAGCAGCTCGCAGACCATTAACAGCAGTGAAGTTAATACCGAGTCCAATGCTGATTTCTGGCAGGGATTAAAAAATACCCTGCAACTGATGCTGGCTCAGGAAACCGATGCACAGGTGGTGGTTGATGCTCATGCCGGTATCGTGGTGGTAAAAGCCATGCCGGGAACGTTAAATCATATTGCCAGTTATCTGGAAAAAGCGGAGCTAAGCGTACAGAAACAGGTTTTGATTGAAGCAAAAATTGTTGAAGTGACACTGAGTGATGGCTTTCAGTCGGGTATTGACTGGGGAGCCTTTGGTAAGCAGGGAAGTCGCTATACCTACAATGCGACTCAGTCTGCGACCGCATTAACCAACCCCGATTTAATTGATGGTATTTTCTCGCTCAATATTACGGCAACCGACTTTACTGCAGCGCTGCAGTTATTAAAAACACAGGGTGATGTAAAAGTTTTGTCCAGCCCGCGCATTGCCACTGTTAATAATCAGAAAGCGGTCATTAAAGTAGGATCAGACGAGTTTTTTGTTACCAACGTCAGCAACACAACAACGTCAACAACAACCGGCAGTTCCAATACACCGGATATTGAGTTGACGCCATTCTTCTCCGGTATTGCTCTGGACGTTACACCGCAGATTGGTTCCGATCAGGAAGTGACTCTGCACGTACACCCCACCGTGACCGAGGTGGAAGAAAAAGTAAAAACAGTGCAGCTGAATAACGACGATTACACACTGCCTCTGGCGTACAGTACCGTGCGCGAAACCGATTCAATTGTCCGTGCCCGCTCCGGTCAGGTGGTGGTTATTGGTGGCCTGATGCAGAACCGCAAAGTGCGTACAGATGCCAGCGTTCCCTGGTTGGGGAGCATTCCTGTTCTGGGTTGGTTCTTCCGTCAGACCCGGGAAGAAATTGTGCAGAGCGAACTGGTCATCCTGATTCAGCCCAAGGTCATTGATTCCGCACTGAGTCGTGAGCAGGTGGATGAGCTTAACCGGCGCTATTCACGGCTGATGCCCGCCCGGAGGTGAGTATGGATATGACTCAGCTGACCCAGGCCTGTGAGCAATTTTATGGCCTTAAACAGCCACCCTTTGGCTTGACGCCCAATACCGAATTTTATGTGGAATTGCCCAGTCAGAAGCAGGCCTTCGAACTGCTGTTGTTTGCATTGTCGTCTGGTGAAGGGTTTATAAAAGTTACCGGTGAAGTCGGAACCGGCAAAACATTATTGTGCCGCCGTCTGCTCAATGCTCTCAGTGTTGATGGCGTGCGCACTGCTTATATTCCCAATCCGGCATTAGGCGCAGAAGGGTTATGGCGCGCCATTGCCTGTGAGCTTGGATTAAACACGGAAAATAAAAGCGATCTTCAGGTGCAGGAAGATATTCAGCAGTGTCTGCTGCAGTTTGCACTGAATGCTCAGCCGGTCGTGCTGATTATTGATGAAGCTCAGTGCATGCCGGAGGATACGTTGGAAGCACTGCGGCTGATCTCCAATCTGGAAACCGAACGGCAGAAGCTGGTTCAGATTGTTTTATTCGGCCAGCCTGAGCTTAATCTGACGCTTGCTCAGCCCCGCTTTCGCCAATTATTACAGCGTATTACTTACAGCGCAGATCTGCGGCCGTTAAATAACAGCGAAGCTCTGGCGGTGTATCTGCAACAACGCCTGAGTATTGCCGGGTATCGTGGCATGCCGCTGTTTCAGGCATCGGCGCTTAAGCATCTGTGGCAGGCCAGCCGCGGAATTCCGCGACTGGTTAATATTCTTGCGGCAAAAACATTGCTGGTGGGGTATGGCAATGGCAGCCATCAGCTGGAATCCCGTCATGTGGCGAAAGCGGTGGCCGATACCGAAGGTGCTTACCCATCTGCGCCGGACTGGTCATGGCTGCGCCTTTCTACTCTGTTTGCCGCTGTGGTTCTGGTGCTTATATGAGCTTGCTGCATCAGGTTCTGCAGGATATCGATAAACGTGACGCCGTACAGCCGGTGTTACCACCCTCTTTGCAGCTGGATCATGAAACGCCTGCTGCAGCCTATTTCCCGGCGCAATTACGTTTTCGCCGTTATCAGCCTGTGTTCTGGCTGTTGCTGATTTTAATTCCGGTCTTTTTTTATCTGTCTGAGCGGTTAACAGAAAACGGCCCTGAAAAGGTTATAACAGAGGCTGCAGCGCCTGCTGCAATACAAAACGCAGATATTCCGGAAAATGCAGATATTCCGGCGGATTCCAATACTGAAAATACTCAGCCGGCCGCAGCAGAAGAGATTACGGCTGTCATTACTTCAAATAATGAGATTCGGGCCGGAGCGCAGAATACTTTTGCAGAGGATAATCAGCCTCAGCCTCAGCCGTCAGTCCTCACTGCTGCAGAAAAACCTGTAAAAGAGAAAGCAGAGCCGGCTGCGTCAGCAGGTGCTGCCTCGGTGGTGCGCAGCGATCAGGAAGCGCAACAACATTATTTGCAGGCGCTGGATGATCTTGCCAGTCAGCAGTTTTCCATGGCACTGGAGCATATAAATCAGGCACTGGCTCTGGCCGGGCGGGAAGACTATCTCGCCATCAAGCTGCGTATTTACCTTGAACAAAAGGAACGGGAGCAATTTCTGCAGTTTTATGCGCAGCATGCCTCTGTTCTCCATTCTTACTGGCTTGCTGTTGCAGCACCGGGTCTGCATTTGTTTGGCCGTTATGACGATGCTGTCCGGGTTTACCAGCAGCTGATCCTTGCGCAGCCGGATGTTGTTAACTGGCCACTGGCGTTAGCTCAGGCTTTGCATTCTGCCGGGCGAAATCAGCAGGCACGTAGCGTGCTGGAGGGTCTTTATGAGCAGAATCGTCTGACCCCTGATCAGCAGCGCTGGGTTGAGCAAAAATTAAAAAGCTTAAGGTAATTTATGGAAACGCCGAGTCGTAAACGTGTCCGTGTCGGAGATCTGCTGCTGGAAAAGAGCCTGATCAGCGAAGATCAGTTGCATCAGGCTCTGGCAGAGCAGAAAAAAACCGGGAAAAAGCTGGGCCGGGCGATTACTGATCTGGGTTTTGTTAAAGAAGATGAACTGCTGAGAACACTGGCCGATTTTTTTAATTATCCGTTTATCGATCTGGCCCGTTTCCGTATTCATAATCATCTGGTGCAGCGCCTGCCGGAAACCCATGCCCGGCGTTATCGCTGTCTGGTTTTGTCTGAGGAAAATAATGGCTTACTGATCGGTATGGCAGACCCTACCGATCTGATGGTGATCGATGATCTGCAGCGAATCCTCAAGACAGCGATCTTCCCTGCGTTTATCCGTGAGCAGGAGCTCCTCTCTATTCTGGACACGGTTTACCGCCGTCAGGAGCAGATGGCGACCATCGCCGGTGAGCTGGAAGGCGAGCTGCGTGGCAGTGAATTTGATATTGATCAGATGGCACAGTCATCCGATGTTAATGAAGCGCCGGTTGTACGCTTACTGCAAAGCCTGTTTGAAGATGCGGTACAGATTAAAGCATCGGATATTCATATCGAACCGGAAGAAAACCAGCTGCGTATTCGTCTGCGCGTCGATGGTGAACTTCAGGAACAGGTTATGAAAGAAAAACGTGTTGCCTCCGCGCTGGTATCACGCCTGAAAATTATGTCTGGTCTTGATATTTCTGAGAAACGTTTACCACAGGATGGGCGTTTTAATATCCGCGTGTCGAATAAAAATATTGATGTGCGGGTCTCGACCATGCCTGTGCAGTTCGGTGAATCGGTGGTGATGCGTTTGCTGGATCAGAGTGCCGGAATTCTCAGTATGGAAACACTGGGGATGCCGGAAAAACTACAGAAGCGTTTTGAATATCTGATTCACAGGCCCCATGGCCTGATACTGGTCACAGGCCCGACCGGTAGTGGTAAAACCACCACCCTCTATGCTGCTCTCAGTGTGCTGAATCAGCCGGAAAAAAAGATCATTACCGCCGAAGACCCGATTGAATACCGCTTACCGCGGGTAAATCAGGTGCAGGTGAACAGTAAAGTCGGCCTGGAGTTTTCTACGGTATTACGTGCCGCATTACGTCAGGACCCGGATATTGTATTGGTCGGGGAGATCCGCGATCACGAAACGGCTGAAATTGGTCTGCGTGCGGCCATGACCGGCCATATGGTGTTATCGACGTTGCATACCAATGATGCGGTATCAACGGTCGCACGCTTAATGGATATGGGGGTAGACCGCTATCTGGTGGCATCATCGCTGCGCGCAGTGGTGGCTCAGCGTCTGGTCAAAAAGCTATGCCGCCATTGCCAGCAGCCGCATGTCATGGACGCACAGGAAAAGGCCTGGCTGGATGTACTGGAACCGGGATCTTCGGCTCACAATTACCTCAGTGGCCGTGGTTGTCATCACTGTCACAATACCGGTTATCAGGGACGTATCGGTATTTACGAGCTGTTGGAAATGACTCCCGAGCTGGTTGCATCATTGCGTCATGATGATGCGCAGTTGTTTGCTGAACAAGCTGCTACCCAGAGCGGATTCCGTTCCCTGGCATTGTGCGCACTGGATTATGCCCGTGCCGGAGTGACTTCGCTGGAAGAGGTGTTCAGGGTGTCGGCAACTCTGGAAGAGGATCTGGCCAATGGCTGAATTTATTTACCGTGGCCGTGATAACCGTGGCCAGGCGGTGAATGGAATTATTGCTGCCGGCAGCAGCCAGTCGGCGCTGGATCAGCTGCAGCAACAGCAGATCATTGTACTTGCGCTGGATGAGGCCGAAGAGGTCCGGGAATCATCCGGCTTAAATATGAAGTTGTGGGCGCGCGAGCGTATCAGTGCGGACGAATTAATTCTGCTGACACGGCAGCTTTACTCGCTGACTAAAGCAGGTGTTCCTATTATCCGTGCTTTAACCGGGCTGGCAGAGTCATCGGTAAATCCCGCCATAAAAAATACACTGAATGGTATCAATCGTTCTCTGGTATCCGGGTCGGATCTGGTGACTGCTTTCCGCCAATACCCGCAGTACTTCTCTCCCATTTTTATCAGTATGGTGCATATTGGTGAAACTACGGGGCATTTGGCGGATGCATTACTGAAACTGATTTCGCACCTGGAAATGGAGCGTGAAACCCGTAAGCGGATTAAAGCCGCATTACGCTACCCAACCATGGTTGTTGGCAGTATCAGTATTGCGATGGTCGTGATCACGATGTTTGTGATACCCAGCTTCAGTGGGGTGTTTAATAATCTTGGCGCCCAGCTTCCCTGGGCTACCCGCGTGTTAATGGGCACATCACAATTTATGCAGGATTACTGGTTGTTCTTACTGGTGATGCTGAGCGTTTCCTTTTGGGCATTCCGGGGCTACGTAAGAACACCGCAGGGTGCCCTGTTCTGGGATGAGAAAAAGCTGAAAATTCCGATATTGGGCGGCATCTTCGAGCGTATTGCTCTGGCGCGGTTTTCCCGCTCTTTCGCCATGCTGATGGCGGCGGGGGTGCCAATTCTGCAGGGACTTTCCATTGTTGCCGAGAGTGTCGGTAATCGCTTTATCGGTGCAGCGGTTAAGAGTATGCAGCATGGTATTGAGCGCGGCGATCGCCTGACGAATACAGCAATTGCGACCGGGCTGTTTACCCCACTGGTTTTACAGATGATGTCGGTGGGAGAAGAAACCGGTTCGGTTGATAGTTTGCTCGATGAGGTTGCGGATTTTTATGAGCAGGAAATTGATTACGATCTGAAGCGCCTGGCTGATGCGATTGAGCCGGTTCTGCTGGTTTTTCTCGGCTTAATGGTGCTGGTTCTGGCGTTGGGGGTTTTCCTGCCTATCTGGGATCTCAGCCGTGTGGCGACAGGGCGTTAGGATTCTTTGATCCGGCGCATTAAATTACTGAAAACAGGCGGATTTATGTTTTGTTTCGTAAATATAAACGGCAAAAAAAAATCACTGAGCTAAGGTTTCAGTAGGCTTATGAATGATGGCCGCATCTGTTCTTTACATGCTTATACCAAACTGGAATTTGCGGCGGCGGTCGCTCTGTTGGCACTACTGCCTGCGCTGTTGTTACCGCGTTATAACCGTTTGCTGGATGATGCCAGAAGGGCAGAAGTTATTGCCCAGGGAAGTAGCTTAAAAGCAGCCGTCATGAAAGTGCATGAACGTTGGTTTCTGGATGGTCAGCCCGGAGCTGTCGAACGGCTGAGCGGTTTTGGACGTAATGATATTGCCGTATCGGTTTCCGGCTGGCCGGTGGATGCAGCAGTAACCTCAGCGGACGCGGGTTTTGATGAACAGCAGAATACGCCGGTATCGTCAGATGTGGTGGCCGCAACAGCACCTTGTATCCGCCTTTGGCGGGCATTGCTGCAGGACCCGGTACCACCGTTGTATACCGCTTATGAGCACGCGCCGGCAGACAGCTATCGTGTGTATTGGATCTCCGGTGTTTGTCGCTACGTAAAAGTAACGGCGGCAAACAGTGGAAAAACCGCAGGCAAAGACGCCGGCGGGCAGGAAGAAAACGGAAGTCAGTCTTACATTGAATATAACGCGGCCAATGGCCGGGTCACTTGGTTTATCCGATAAGCAAGCAGGAGTCGGAATATGAAGAAACAAGCAGGTTTTACACTGATCGAACTGATCATGGTAATTGTGATTCTCGGCGTGCTGTCGGCTTTTGCTTTGCCCCGCTTCGCAGATTTTGGCGGTGACGCGCGTACGGCCAGTGTTAATGCGCTGGCAGGTGCACTGCGCTCGGCAGCAAATATTGCCCACGCTCAGCAACTGGCGAATGGGGCAGCACTGGGCGCCAGCGTTACACTGGAAGGCAGTGCCATTACTATGGTGAACGGTTATCCGACTGCCGATGCCGCCGGTATTACGGTAGCTGCTCAGGTTTCGGCGGGTCTTCAGGCTGCTTTTGATGCTGGCACTGTGGATTATGTGGTCAGCGGTGGTGGTGCAACAGGTGGCAGTACCCTGACATATACTTTGCGTGCAAACTGCACCGCTGCCTATACCGCAGCAACTGCAGCAACCGATAATACCGCCCCGATTACCGCCTCTCCGGTAGTCGTGGTTACTGCCAGTGGTTGCTAATCCGCTTCTGCAATGAAGCCGCATGTCTCGGGCTTTACCCTGGTAGAACTGGTGATGGTACTGGTTCTGCTGGGGGTGCTCAGTGCGATTGGCAGCAGTCTTTTTGCCCGCCCGGATAGTTTTTCTGCGTTAAGTGCGCGTGATCAATTACAGGCTATGATTTTACTGGCCCAGCAGCGTGCACTGGCCAATACCAGTAATTCTGCGGTTGTTCTTAGCGTGATGCAGGACAATGCGAACTGGCGGTTTAATCTCAGTCAGGGAACGGTGTCATTTAAGGAGCGTCAGGCTCCCCGTCATAACGCTACTCTCAGCCTTAATGGCTCGGCCTTCAGCAATGGTCAGACCAGCAGCTTTACCTTTGCCAGCGATACCTCTGTAGGCAGCAACTATCAGTTTGTCTTCTCTTCCGAAACGACTCATCTATTGTGCCTGGCTGCCAGTGGTTTTGCTTATCCGGCAACCTGTCAGCCCTGATCAGCTAAACTTAGAAGGTAGTTTCAGTGTTAACAGGCCCTAATATTTCAGGCGCGATAATATGAACAGGCAACAGGGACTGACATTGGTCGAGCTGGTGATCATGCTGATTATTATCAGCGTGGCACTGGTGGGTAGCTTGCGGGTATTTTCGCTGCTATCCGGCCGTAGTGCTGATGCGCTGTTGCAAAGCCGTGTAACCAATCTGGCGCAAATTTATCTGGACGAAATACTCGCCCGTCAGTTTGACGAAACAACCGGGCCTGCCGGTGTACCGCCTTATAATGGCGTATGTCGTATCACCGATGATAGCGAAAGCCGTGCTCAATACGATGATGTGGATGACTACAACGGTATTAATGCCGAAGATCCGGCATTAATGGACCAGAGCCTGGCAGGTTTGTATAACGGCTATAGCGTCAGCATTGAGGTTCATTGCGATAATTCGTTGGGTATTAATGCTGAAGGCGCAAAAAGAATTGATCTGAGTATTATGGCACCCAATGGGCAGGTAAGCCGTTTTACCGCTTATAAAGGTAATTTCTGATGCTGCTTCCGGCCAGATCAAGATTACAGGCGTTTACTCTGATTGAATTGCTGATTGTACTTGTTGTCGGCAGTGTTCTGGCCATTATTTCTGTACGTTTTATCAGCGAAAGTGGTCGCATGCTGCTCGACAGTGGCGCGCGTCAGCAGTTGGCTGCGACAGGCAGTGTCATCAATGAAAAGATCAGCCGGTTATTACGCCCGGCGTTGCCCGGGAGTATCCGGGTAACAGCCAATGGCCGCTGTATTGAGTTTATTCCGGTAAAGGTTGCCTCCGTTTACACAAGTCTTGCCCTGAATATGGCAATTACCGATTTTTCTGCCGTGCCGGTTTCGGCATCAGAAGTTAACAGTGGCTACGCAGTTATTTATCCTATCAATCAGAACGAACTTTACAGTCCGTCTGCCAGTGGTGCATTAACGCAGGCCATTGCTACCTTGCCGGCTGGCACTGCTGCGGTAACGGTAAGCCTGTCGTCAGCTCACGAATTTTTATCGGATTCGCCCGTCAGGCGCTTTTATCTGGTTACTACGCCGGAAGCGGTTTGTCAGCAGGGCAGCTTTCTTTATCATTTCCGGAATTACGGTTTTATTGCCAATATCGCCTCGCTGGAGTCGTCGCTGCCAGCATCGCAGGCCGCCGGGCGGGATGTTCTGGCTTATCCCCTGCAAAATAACTCGCTGAATTTCCGTTATTTACCCCCGACACTGCGGCGCAATGGTCTGGTTGCCTTTTCTTATATTCTGGAAAACCCATCCTCTGATGACCAGTTGCAACAGACACAGGAGGTACAGCTCCGTAATGTGCCCTGAGCGAATATTAAATGCCCGAATAACGGCCAGGCAGTCGGGTTTTGGCTTACCAATGGCTGTGTTTGTAATCACGGTGCTGGCATTGGTTATCGCTGCTATGGCGCAATTACAGCAAAGCAGCAGTGAGGGCAGCAGCCTGCAGTTACAGTCGCAGCGTGCGTTTTATGCGGCCGAATCCGGGTTACAGCTCAGCCTTAATTTACTTCTGCCTCCGGATGGGAGTGCAGGCAGAAGCTGTGCATCAGTACCGTTCTATGCTCATGATTTTTCTTCAACGAATTCTTTGTACGGATTGAGCAACTGCAGTGTTCGTGTTGAATGCCAGCCGGTTACGGTTGACAGTGAGGTATATTTTACGCTGACCTCGACGGGAACTTGTGGCAGTAGCACTGACAGCGCACAACGTACCACTGAAGTGAGAGTGAAATAATGCAGATTATTTTAC
The DNA here is from genome assembly GCF_020447205.1 of Thalassolituus alkanivorans. Classification (GTDB taxonomy): domain Bacteria; phylum Pseudomonadota; class Gammaproteobacteria; order Pseudomonadales; family Oceanobacteraceae; genus Venatoribacter; species Venatoribacter alkanivorans. Next base: position 289,337 of record NZ_JAJAEL010000035.1, on the reverse strand, counting down.
GGCTGTTTTTTTTACTGTGCAGTGCCGGAGTTTATGCTGCTCCCGGCGATGTTATTTTCAGTGATGATTTTGAACGTACCACTTTGGGTGGCAATTGGGCTGCCAGCAGCGGCACGAACACCGGCATCAGCAATGCAACAGCAAATTCACCTTCCCGCAGTTTATTCCTGCGTTGGGATACGGTAACGGTCGATACGCTGGCGTTTGATTTGGCGGGTAAAGCCGGTGCTACGTTATCCTTCTGGTGGCGGCGTGGCGATGACAGTTTCAGTGAAGACCCTGACAGTAATGAAGATCTGACAGTACAGATTTTATTAAATAATACTACCTGGGTAGAGCTGGAGCGCTTTGACGGTAATGGTACTCCCGGAGAATCAGGGCTGGCTGAATACGAATTACCCGAAGCGGCTATGTATACCGGTTTACGCGTCCGCTTTCAGCTTGACCGGGGAAATGGTCCGGATAACGACTATTGGCATATCGATGACGTTAAACTGACGGAGACTGCAGGTTATTGTGGTGGCAGTAATATTATTTTCTGCGACGATTTTGAGCGCAATTTTCTTGGTAGCGACTGGAGTGTGACGACGTCTTCTGGTGGTGATGCCGGAATTTCTTCTGCGACAGCCAGTAGTCCGACGCGCTCACTCTATACCAGCAGTGGTGTGGTCAATGTACAGCTAAAAACCCTGGATTTAAGTGTGTACAGTGGCGTTACTCTTGAGTACTGGTGGCGGCGGGGAGCTGATTCTTTCAGCGAAGACCCTGATATCGGCGAGGATCTGGTTGCAGAATTCCGTACCGGTTCCGGAGGCTGGACGCCACTGGAGACTATTAGCGGAAATGGTACCGCGGGTGCGAGCGGTAACAGTATTTTTGCTCTCCCTTCCGGGGCATTGAGCAGTAATTTTCAGTTCCGTTTTCGCCAGACCGGCGGCAGCAGCGGAGGAAATGATTACTTCCATCTGGATGACCTGCGTATCACCTCAGACAGTGCTGCTTTAACCTGTTTTAATGATGATTTTGATCGCACCGGCAATGGCAGCGATTGGATCACATCAGCGGTGGCCGGTGGTTTTACCCCCTCATTAGTGAATAACCGTCTGCGTCTGACGCAGGATGTTACCTACCAATCCACAGCATCGACATTACAGCGTTTATTTCCGGCGGCAGATAATATAGTGGTGATTGAATTCACCCATTACGCCTGGTCAACTTCCTTTTTTGGTACCGGTGCTGATGGTATTTCGGTGGTCTTCTCCGATGCCACTATTACCCCGCAGTCCGGTAGCTTTGGTGGTTCTTTGGGGTATGCCCAGCGGGATAATGGTGACCCCGGTTTTGCCGGTGGCTGGCTGGGGATTGGTCTGGATGAGTACGGAAACTTTTCCAATCCGACCGAAGGCCGGATTGGGGGGCCGGGTGCCAGACCCGACAGCGTAACCATTCGTGGTTCGGGCAGTGGCAGCAGTGGCTATCGTTATCTGACCGGCACTAGCAGCTTATCTCCGGGAGTGGATCAACGGCCAACATCCTCAGCTGGTGGCCCGGCTCACCGTTATCGTTTTGTTATTGATTCCCGTATCGCCGGGCAGTCCATCGTCAGTGTCGAGCGCGACAGTGGTGCTGGTTTTGTACCTCTGGTCGCGCCGGTTAATGTTGCGAACCTGAATGGCCAGGCGACGATTCCACAGAATTTATTACTCTCATTTACAGGATCAACCGGAGCCTCCAGTAATTATCACGAAATAGATCTGCTAAGGGTGTGTGCCAATACCATTAATCCGATTGGCCCCATCGTTCATCATTTTGAAATGAGCTACGCCAGCAGTGCACTGACCTGTTCTCCACAGGAAGTAGAGATTAAAGCCTGCGCCAATGCCAGCTGTTCCAGTTTATATACCGATCCGGTGACCGTCACACTTGGCCCTTCCGGCTGGGAAGGGGGCGATGTACAAACCTTCAGTGGTGGTTCTGCCACGCTTTCTTTACGCCAGAATACGGCGGCAACGGTTAATCTTCAGGTGTTGTCATCGGTACCGGTATCGCAGGCGTTTACGTCTAATCTTTGCTCGCGTGACGGTGGGGCATTATCGACCAACTGCAGTATGACCTTTGCAGACTCTGGTTTTGTGCTGGATATTCCGGATTTTCCTGCAGGGCTTGGCGCCAGTGATGTATTGCTGAAAGCCGTTAAAAAAGACGATGTGACCAGGGCCTGTGTGCCAGGATTTGCCAGTGTCAGTCGCGATATCGCTTTCAGCTCACAATATATTGATCCTGATAATACTTCCCGTGTAGTGTCCTGGCCGGTCAGTGTTAACGGAAATAATATCGCCGATATTTCTGCACCAGCAGTAACCTTAACATTGAGTTTTGATGCCAATGGACAGACTCCGCTGACGATTAACTATGCCGATGCCGGGCTGATGCAGCTGAACGTGCAATACAGCGGAACGGGAACGGAAAGCGGATTAACCATGAGCGGCAACGACCGTTTTGTCAGTTACCCGGCGGGCTTCTGTATTCAGGCAGATGACAATAATGGCAACAATGGTGAATGTGGTCTTCCTGTCTATAGTGACTGTGATGCCTTCGCCAAAGCCGGAGATAATTTTAATCTGAATATTTCCGCCGTCGGCTGGCAGACGGCTAGTGATTCTGATTTTTGTAACAATACACCAACCCCAAGCTTTGCAATGAATAATATGACTCTGAGTACGGAGTTGGTTGCCCCTTCGGCAGGCGTTAATGCTGTATTAAATCCGGCGCAATATAATCACAGTGCCGCCACGGATAATAAAAACATTCTGGCAGCGAATGTATCAGAAGTCGGTGTATTTAATATCCGCTTAACACCGGGCAGTAATTATCATGGCCTAACATTATCAGCGGCGGTCAGTACTCCGACCGGACGTTTTTATCCACATCATTTTAACGTCACTGAACTGGTCGCCGGACAGTTGCAGCCCTATTGCAGTACGGCTTCTGGTTTTGCTTACAGCGGCCAGGATATTCACTGGGATCTTGCCCCAGTGCTGGAAATTCAGGCCCGGAATGCGCTGAATAATCTGACGCAGAATTATACCCGGGCCGGATTTATGAAGTTACCGCTGAACCCGGCCATACTTTCTCTGCCGGCCACAGACAGCAGCGCGTTGGCCAATGATGGTTTGCCTGTTTCGCTGTCAGCGGTGATTAATGCCGGAAACCTGACTACCGCTTCGGCAGGTATTCTGAATTATACCCTTGATGTGCTGAATGATACCTTTACCTACAGTAAAGAACTAAGAGCAAAAGTGTCCCCTTTTCAACCGAAGCCGATTTTAACCTTGAGCGATTTTAAAGATACCGATGAGGTTAATATGACTGGTTCATTAACGCTTAATATTTCTTCTGGTTTTGAGCTGCGTTACGGGCGTTTATGGCTGGAAGACAGCTACGGCCCGGAAACGCAAACTCTGCGGATACCGGCACGGGCAGAATATTTTTCTGGCGGACGCTTTGTGCAGAACAGCGATGACAGTTGCTGGAGTTACGACAGCAGCGTTGATGCCAGTGTCTTGCCGTCAACGCTGACCAGTGTGCTGGGTAATAGTCGTACGTTAATCAGTGGCCGTAATACGGATGCGGTGTTACTGCAGGCACCGGTTTTACACGCCGGTACACCGGATACCGGCACGGCAACGGTTGGCTTTAATGTGCCTGTATGGCTGCAGGATGATTTTGATAATAATGGTTCGCTGGACGATCCGCAGGCGACGGCCACCTTTGGTATTTACCGTGGCCATGACCGGGTGATTTACTGGCGCGAAGTCAGGCCCTGAGGCCTGACTGCAAAGCGACGTTATTCGTCGCTGTCATCGTCATCATCAGAACCGTGGCCATCCATATTCAGTTCTTTGATTTTACGGGTCAGCGTATTGCGTCCCCAGCCCAGCAGGTTGGCGGCATCACGACGGCGTCCGGCGGTATGCTTAAGTGCCGTTTCAATCATAATGCGTTCAAACACCGGTACGGCGGTATCCAGCAGATTGGTAACACCGTTGGCCAGTTGCTGATCTGCCCAGTAGCGTAAAGCCTGTTCCCAGTTGCCGGAGGTATGAATACTGCCTTGCTGTTCCAAAAGTTCCGGAGGCAGATCGCTGATTAATACTTCACGGCCGGACGCCATGACGGTAATCCAGCGGCAGGTATTTTCCAGCTGACGCACGTTACCCGGCCAGTCAAGCGAGCTTAAATAATCTTCGGTTTCACTGCGCAGGGTTTTGGCTTCGACTTCCAGCTCTTCGGCGGCACGCTTTAAAAAGTGTGACAGTAACTTCGGAATATCTTCACGACGATCCGCCAGACGTGGCAGATGAATACGGATAACGTTAAGGCGGTGGAATAAATCCTCGCGGAAACGTCCTTCTTTAACCAGGCCTTCAAGGTTCTGGTGAGTTGCGGCAATAATCCGTACATTCACTTTGACCGGCGTGGTGCCACCTACGCGGTAAAATTCACCGTCGGCCAGAACACGCAATAAACGGGTCTGGGTATCGGCCGGCATATCACCGATTTCGTCGAGAAATAAAGTACCGCCATTAGCCTGTTCAAAGCGTCCGCGACGCTGACCGCCGGCACCGGTAAAGGAGCCTTTTTCGTGGCCGAATAATTCTGATTCGATCAGGTCTTTGGGAATAGCCGCCATATTCAGGGCAATAAACGGCTGCGCCGAACGTGGGCTGTGTTTATGCAGGGCATGGGCAACCAGTTCTTTACCGGTACCGGATTCACCGTTAATTAATACGGTAATATTGGATTGCGACAGGCGGCCAATGGCACGGAAAACTTCCTGCATGGCCGGCGCTTCGCCAATAATTTCATGCTCTTCGGTTTCTTCTTCGCTTTGCGGCGCATTGGCATTTAATTCGGCGAAGTGTGCAATCGCACGATGAATCAGGCTGACTGCTTCATCCACATCGAATGGCTTGGGTAAATATTCAAACGCACCCTGCTGATAGGACGATACCGCGCTTTCCAGGTCGGAATGGGCGGTCATAATAATCACCGGTAAATCCGGGTGAGCTTCATGAGCATGACGTAATAACGCCAGACCATCCATGCCGGGCATCCGGATATCGGAAATAATGGCATCCGGATGTTCTCGCTTTAACGCTGCCAGTGCCGGCTCCGCCTGTTCAAAGACGCGGGTGGTGATATTGGCCTGTTCCAGAGCTTTTTCCAGAACCCAGCGGATTGATTTGTCGTCGTCGATAATCCAGACAGTGCTCATAGTTATTCCAGAGGTAAATAAATAGAGAAGACGGTTTTACTGGCATCACTGACAAACTCAATGATGCCGTTCTTCTGATTGATAATGGATTGCGAAATCGATAATCCCAGCCCGGTGCCGTCGGCGCGGCCGCTGACCATCGGGTAGAAAAGATTTTCGCGTAATTCTTCGGGAATGCCCGGGCCGTTGTCGCTGATATCGATCTGTGCGACCAGACGGTGACGATGATGGCCAATGGTAAACTGGCGTACGGTGCGGGTGCGTAAACTCAGTTGTGGCTGTGCCAGTGGCGGCTGTGCTTCGAGCATTGCCTGCATGGCGTTGCGGCAGATATTCAGCAGGGCCTGAATCAGCTGACCTTTGTCGGCCTCAAGCTCCGGAATGGATGGATCGTAATCGCGCTCAATATTGATGCGGCCGGCCGATTCAACATCGATCAGCTGGCAGACACGTTCCAGCACTTCGTGAATATTAACCTGTTCCTGTTTCGGAATCTGGCGCGGGCCGAGCAGACGGTCGACCAGATCACGCAGGCGGTCGGCTTCTTCGATAATGATGTTGGTGTATTCCTTCAGCTCGGCCGAAGGTAATTCACGCTCCAGCAGTTGCGCGGCACCGCGGATACCACCGAGAGGGTTCTTAATTTCGTGGGCCAGCCCGCGAACCAAAGAGCGGGTGGTTTCCTGTTTGGCGATCAGCTGCTCTTCGCGGCTGATGCGCATCAGCCGGTCACGCCCCTGCAGCTCGATCAGCAGCGAAGGCAGGCGGCTTTCCGGATGGGATACCGGGCTGACACTGTAATCCAGCGTCATTTGTTGCTGATTGTGCAGCTGAATAGTGGCTTCACGTTTGGTATAGGAGTGGCCGGTAATAATCGCCTGCTCCAGCGCGCTGGTCGCTTCTTCAGATTCGATGGCCAGTTCAAAAAAGGGCACGCCCAGACAGCGCTTGCCACTCATTTCCAGCAGGGCTTCGGCTGCGGGGTTCATATAAAGAACGGTCAGATCGGCGTCCAGCAGCAGAACACCGGTATTCAGGTGTTCCAGTAAGCGTTGATTGATGATCGGGCTGGCCAGCATGCTTGTCTCCGTTTGCTGCCTGTAAAAACGCCGCGTGAGGCGTGGGTCAGACCGCACCACCAGTACTTATCCAGAGGGCAGTCGTGGCCATCTGTCAGGCCGCTAAAACATTGTGCAACTGGCTTTCAGCAAAAACTGAGCCATATATCAGAGGTTATGGGAGGGATGCACAATATTAGCGCCGGGGTAGGCGATTCATGTTGCTAAGTCGAACATGAACGAACATACAGGAGAATTAAGCGCACAAAAACAGTGCTTTGCAGTATTTTTGTGCTCGAATTTGGTGCTTTGGTTTTAAGGCCAGTGCCGGCCGCGTTAACAGGCCTTAACGGCCTGAACGGTTCAGAACCGAAGCGCGCTGAACATAAATGGTCACCAGGTTACTGCTGATAATGGTGTTGCCGGCTTTATCACGCACGACCAGTTGCAGGCCATGCTCGCCACGGCTGAGGTTGGTGAGCTGGAAGGATGTCTGGCGTCCCTGACGTAACACTTCGCCGTTATCCAGCAGATAAAGTGTGTCGGCCTCGCGCAGGCCGGGACTGAGTACGCCGGACACCTCAACATTACCGGCGAAACCGGTCGGAATATCCTGACCATTGCTTGGGGTGATAATACTCAGACTGGTGTAGTTAAAGCTGGGTTCGTTCACCTTGGCTGGTTGGTGCGCACTGGGAGGAGGCACATAGGCTGGAATGGACGGCAGCTCTTTTACCGCATGTTTTTCGGAGTTCTGTCCCGGCTTATCACTGAAGATGACGTTACCGTTAGCGTCGCGGCTGATGTACACCTCGGTCGCCAGACTGGTGCAGGCTGTTAATAAAAGAATGAGTGACATCAGTGTCTTCTTTGTCATGGTAATCCTGCTGTGCTGAGGGTGGTTATCCGGAAGAGTCAGGAATTCTCACTAGACTGAAAATAATCACCTTCCGGGCGTATTCTATGTTAATTCGTAAACAACTCTGGCTGGCCGGTGCATCTTTGCTGCTGGGCGCTGTTCTCTGTATCTACCTTCTTACCCACTATCTTGCCGAGCCACGTTTGTATCAGCAAGCGCAGGATAGTGCGCAGCTGCGGGTCGAGGGCATTGCTGCCGAAATCCATGGCGTACTGCAGGCCACAGCATCACTGACGCGCAGTATGGCGGCACTGGGTGCAACACTGCCATTGGATGAGACAACATTTATCACTCATTTACGCGATCTGGTGGACGAATTTGGTAATGGTGCCATTGCCGGTGGCGGTATCTGGCCAGAGCCGCAACGTCTGGACCCGGCGCGGGAGCGTGCCTCGCTGTTCTGGGCGCGTGACAGTCAGGGTCGTCTGCAACTGCTGAACGATTATAACGATCCGGCGGGGTCGGGTTATCACAACGAGGGCTGGTACAGCATCGGGCGCACGCTGGCGCCGGGGCAGTGTGCCTGGTCGGAAGCCTATGCCGATCCGGTATCCGGCACGCCAATGGTCACCTGCACCGTGGCTATTCGTCGTCAGGGAGAATTCTGGGGTGTTGCCACTGTCGATCTGATGCTCAGCGGTCTGGGTAAATTACTGCAGGGGCATCGCGAAATTGCTCAGGCTTATCCCTTCGTGGTTGATCAGACCGGTACCGTGGTCGCTGCACCGGGTCTGCGCGCGCAGTCTCTGGACATGAAAACACTGGATGAACTGGCCTCCAAAGACCGCAGTCTGGCACCGCTGAAAACACTGCTGAGTGCCGGCCGCAGTGGCGTTGCTGTACCTGCCGGCGTGGTGCCGGACGACGAGGCTTTGCTGGTTCTGAGCAGTCTGGAGGAACAGCATTGGCAGGTGGGCATGCTGTTGCCGCAGGGTGTTGCTCTGCAGACCATGAGTGCACTGTCGCTGATGCTGTATTCCAGTCTGGTACCGCTGATTCTGCTGTTTGTGCTGGTGATGATTGTCTTTGGCCGGCAGATTATCGGCTGGCTGGAAGAAACCACGGCGCAGGTCCGCAGCCTGGTGAACGGTCAGATCAGCACCCGTCTTACCGTCAGCCGTGATGACGAAGTCGGGCGCTTACGTCAGGCGGTAAATGATTACGCCGATTATCTGGGCGGCATCCTCCGTAACATCAGCACCGAAGCCGAAGGTATCCGCACAGGTGCCGATGGTCTGAATGGTCTCAGCGATACCCTGACCCGCCGCGCCCATGCCCAGCTGGATGAAAATAACACTCTGGCAACCGCCGTCAGTGAAATGGCTTCCAGCGCCAAAGAAGTGGCCCAGAACACCGCCACTGCCGCGCAGACCGCCAGCGAAGCGCGCACCGTGGTTGATCAGGGGCAGCGGGTGGTCACCGAAAACAGTGAAGCCATTGGCCGGCTGGCCGATGCGCTGAGCAATGCTTCGCAGGTGATTGAGCGTCTGGCCACCGATTCGCAGCAGGTCGGAGCCGTACTGGCGGTGATTAAGGCGATTTCTGAACAGACCAACCTGCTGGCCCTGAACGCTGCTATTGAGGCGGCCCGGGCCGGCGAGCAGGGGCGCGGTTTTGCCGTGGTGGCCGATGAGGTACGTACTCTGGCCGGTAAAACCCAGGCCTCCGCCAGCGAGATCGAACAGATGATCACCCAGCTGCAGCAGGCCGCAGGCTCTGGTGTGCAGGTGATTGAAAACAGCCGTGAGCTGTCGCGTCAGTCAATCGAACGGGCGCAGGAAGCGCGCGACAGCTTTGCCGATATTGTCAGCGCCTTCAGTAATATTGAGGGCCGCACGGCGACCATTGCCACCGCCGTGGATGAACAGACGCGGGTTGCGCAGGAAATTCATCAGCTGGCCGAGCGTATCCGCAATTTGTCGGAGCAGAATGCACAGGATGCCAGCCATCTGAATGATATGAGCCGTGATTACACCGCCGTGGCGCAGCGTCTGCACGCCATCAGCCGTCACTGACGCCAGCGCGTGCAGGTTTGCGCGCGCAGGCTGAGCGGTTATTCTCTGCGCCTTTGTTTGCAGGGCAGGGTTTGTATGATCGGATTGATTCAGCGCGTCAGCAACGCCAGCGTGGTGGTGGATGGCGAAACCACTGGTGCCATCGGTGAAGGCATTCTGTTATTGCTTGGTGTACAGCGTGACGACAGCAGCGCCAGTGCCGATAAGCTGCTGAATAAAGTACTGAACTACCGTATTTTTGCCGACGAGCAGGGGCGTATGAACCGCAGCCTGCTTGATTGTGGTTATGAGTTGCTGGTGGTGTCGCAGTTCACGTTAGCGGCTGATACCGGCAAAGGCACCCGCCCTGGTTTTTCCCGCGCCGCAGCGCCGGAGCTGGCTGAAGAGTTATACCGCTATTTTCTGCGGCAGGCCGCGTTACAGGTAACCACCGCCAGCGGCCGCTTTGGCGCCGATATGAAAGTGTCCCTCACGAATGATGGCCCGGTAACCTTCTGGCTTGAGGTCTAGCAGACTGTTGATTTTCTATCTGCGTTGCCACTGCAGTGTTAAAAACCGACTCAAAATGCTCATTTACGACCTGTAAACTGCGCTTTTTCGCCGGTTTTTGCCTTGCATAGACTGCCTCGAAAACGAAAATCAACAGCCTGCTAGACGCGCGCGATTTCTGCTTGCTCTGTGTTGCCCATCGGGCCATATCGGTTCTGTCTTTGGCTGTGCGGGTGAATCGTCGGACACTTCTTGCTATGCTCGCCGCCACTTTTTTATCAGACCGCTGCCAGCCTCTGCCGATTCCGGGCAAGTAACGGCTGCGATAACGGAGATTGCCGTGGATTACTCTGTACTGAAACACTCACACGCAGGCCTGGCCTATTTAACCGTCCTGCTGTTTGCCGGCCGCTTTATGCTGTTTTATTTCGCGCCGGTATGGCGCCGGAACAAACTGCTGAAAATACTGCCTCATGTGCTCGATACCCTGCTGCTGGTGTTTGCCGTTATGCTGTGTATCCGCATTGCTCAGTACCCGCTGACCGATGCCTGGCTGACCGGTAAAGTGATTGGTCTGCTGCTGTACATCGGTTTTGGCACCGCCGCGATCAAGCGCGCCAGCCGCAGTGCATTTTTTATGGCGTTATTGAGTTATGCCTATGTTCTTGGCGTGGCAAAGACGCATAATGTTGTATCCTGGTTTTCGTATTTCTGATCAATACAGGACAGAAACTTGCTGACACTGAGCCTTTCATCCATTAACCGCCGGCTGCGCGGCCCTCTTCAGGGGCTGCTGGTGCTGTCGTTGGTGTTTGGAGTAGTGCTGGGTGCCAACAGTCAGGCTCTGATGCTCTGGCAAATGGCAGCGCAGAATGAGCTGGTACAGATGACGGCGGGCGGAGACTCTCAGGCGCCGGCAGCAATGCATACCATGCCTGCCTGCCTGCCACGATATGATGTCGATGAGCGATATGAGCGGCGACGCTCAGCACGTCTCAGACAACAGCAGTATGCACACCGGTACACATAGTAGCGCCACGATGGCCGACTGTGATGCATCCTGCCCCTGCTGTGCCGGTGCCTGTTCTTCTTTTGCTATGACGCTGGATATGCCGCGTGCGATACGCAGCAAACAGCAGAGTTTTTCCCGCTACGACCCACGCCCGGCTGCTGCCGTGGTGCTGGCCCTGCCGCAACGTCCCCCCATTTTCAGCTGAATCATTGCTACAGAACCGCACAGGTATTGGTGGTAACAGCCCCCCTATCTTTGTGTCTTTTTGATTTGCTGAAAGTGGAGCATTTCCATGATGTTGTTTTTTACCGGCCGCCACCCCGCTGCGCAGGCCATTGTGTTTGTGCTGCTGTGCTGGCCTGCGCTCAGGGTACTGGCCGCGGAGCCGGGCCTGGGTCTGGGTCTGGAGCAGACCCGCGGCTACGCGCTGCAGTCGGACCCGGCGCTGCGCAGTCAGCGTCAGCTGGAGCAGGCCTATCGCCAGGACAGCGCCGCCAGCCGCTACTGGCCTAATCCGAAAATCGCGCTGAATGCGCAGAATCTTCCTACCGACTCCTGGTCGTTTGAGCAGGAACCCATGACCCAGATCCAGCTGGGTATCAGCCAGATGTTGCCGCGTGGTGACAGCCTTGATCTGCAGGCGCAGAAGCAAAGTCTGATGGCCGGCCTCAGCCGTGAAAATCAGGCGCTGCGCGCGCGTGAGTTACGCCGTGAAGTATCACTGTTATGGCTGGAAGCCGCCCGTGCTCAGGCGGCCGAAAAGCTGACCGCCGAACACCTGCAGCACCTGCAGCAGCAGGCTGCCGTACTGAACCGCCGTTACCGTAACGCCAGCGGGCTGAATGCTGACAGCGGGCCACAGCAACAGGATTTGCTGCGCGTTGAGCTGGAAACCCAGCGTATCCGTGAGCGCCTGCTGAATCTGCAGCAGCAGTATCAGGCTGCGCGTCAGCGTCTGAATGAATGGCTGCCGCCGGGTGAGGCGGTGACGGCTCTGGCGCTGGAAGATGCTCCCCGCTTTGAGCCCGCAGCAGAGCTGGTAAATGCAATGCCTGACGATCAGGCGTTAGCCGCCGTGCTGATGCAGCACCCGCTGTGGGCACAGACCGAAAACCGCGTCGCCAGTGCCGCCGCTGATATCGAGCTGGCGCGTCAGGAAGACAAAGCGCAGTGGGGCATTCAGGCCAGCTACGGCTATCGCGGCGATGATGCGATGGGTAACGACCGTGCGGATTTTGTTTCCGTTGGTGTCAGTGTCGACCTGCCGTTGTTTAACGGCGAACGCAACGAGCGCAAGGTGGCCGCCAGTGTACGCCGCCGCGAAGCCGAACAAACCCGGCAGCAGCTGTTGTTACGCCAGCTGCTCAGCGCAGTACGCAACGAATGGGCTCAGTATCAGCTGCAGCGCCAGCGGCTGGAATTTTACGATCAGACTCTGTTGCCGCAGATCAGCCGCCAGCTACAGGCGGTAAAGAACAGCTACGGCCAGGACAGAGATGACTTTAACGATGTGATCCGTGCGGTGATGGAGCGCCTCAACGGCGATATCGAACGCCTTAACCTTTTGCGTGAACTGCACAAAACCGCAATCCGCCTTGAATTTTATGCCCCCGGATTTTCTGCACCGTCGCCTGCCGCCTCTGCTGCGCAGCCAGGCATGACATCCGGCCACGGTACTGAACAGGAATAAAACGATATGACAATGAAACAACAATGGCCGTTATTACTGGCTCTGGCAGTAGGTACCGGTCTCGGCGCCGGCCTGATGTCGGTACAGCAACCACAAACAGAAGCGGCAGAAACACAGGCCAGTGCTGAACCGCAGCCACTTTACTGGGTTGCGCCGATGGACCCTAACTATCGCCGCCCTGAACCCGGCCTGTCGCCGATGGGGATGGAGCTGGTGCCGGTCTACGCCGATGACAACAGCGGTGCCGAAGACGCACCGGGCACCATCCGCATCAGTCCTGCGGTAGAACAGAATCTGGGCGTACAGAGCGCTGCAGCAGAGCGGGTGCCGCTGGTGCAGCAGGCGCTGGCGCTGGCGGAAATTCAGGTGAATCCGCAGTACGAACAGCAGATCCAGGTGCGCAGCGAAGGCTGGATCAGCCGCCAGCAGGTGTTTGCCGTGGGCGAGCGCGTCAGCGCCGGACAGACGCTGTTTGAGTTTTACAGCCCGCGCATTATCAGCGCACAGGAAGAACTTTTGGGCGCACTGGAAGCCCGTCAGCCAGCGCTGATCCGCGCGGCGGAGAGCCGTCTGTTAGCACTGGGTGTGGATGCCGGCTGGCTGCAGCAGCTGCGCCGCGATCGCAAGGTGCGCCAGCAGGTGGCGATCGTGGCGCCGCAGGATGGTGTGATTACCCAGCTGAATCTGATGCCGGGAGCACGGGTAATGCCGGAGCAGGCGTTATTACGGATCGCGGATCTAAGCCGCCTGTGGGTGGACGTGCGTTTGCCGGGGTCGCTGGCCGGCTGGCTCAGCGCTGGTGATCGGGTTGTGCTGCAACGGCGTGACGGTGTGTCGGCCGAGCTTATGGCTGACAGTGTGTATCCACTGCTGAACAGCGAGCTGCGCAGCCAGACGGTGCGCCTGCAGCTGGATAACCAGAGCGGTAACTGGCGCCCGGGGGATTTTGCCCAGGCACAACTGCAGAAACAGAGTGAACCGGTACTGCAGGTGCCGCGTAACGCCCTGATTGATGACGGCGTACAGCCACGGGTTGTGCTGGCTTTGGGTGATGGCCGCTTCCGCTCTCAGGCGGTTATGGTTGGCCGCACCGGACAGGATAACGTCGAAATTCTGCGTGGCCTGAAAGAAGGCCAGCAGGTGGTGACCAGTGCGCAGTTTATGCTGGATTCGGAATCGGCCATCGGTGCCGACCTGAGCCGCTTTGATGATGAAGTGGATCATTCGCAGATGAATCACTCGAATATGGATCACTCGAATATGGATCACTCGAATATGGATCACTCGAATATGGATCACTCGAATATGGATCACTCGAATATGGATCACTCGCAGATGGATCATTCGCAGATGGACCATTCGAACATGGATCATTCGAACATGGATCATTCGAACATGGATCATTCGAACATGGATCATTCGAACATGGATCATTCGAACATGGATCATTCACAGATGAATCATGAGCAGATGGAAAGCGATAACCAGCCAGCGGAGGTGATGCATGATCACAGCCATCATTGATTGGTCGGTACGCAACCGCCTGCTGGTGCTGCTGCTCAGTCTGATGCTGGTTGGTGGCGGTTTTTACGCCTTATCGCGTACACCGGTGGATGCTATTCCCGATTTATCCGACGTGCAGGTGATTGTTAAAACCAGTTACCCCGGCCAGTCACCGGAGGTTGTGCAGGAGCAGGTAACCTATCCGCTGACCTCGGCATTAATGTCGGTGCCGGGTGCAGAAACCGTGCGCGGTTTTTCTTTTTTCGGCGATTCCTATGTGTACGTTATTTTTAATGACGACACCGATCTGTACTGGGCGCGTTCACGTGTGCTGGAGTACTTAAGCCAGATTGCGCCCAGCCTGCCGGAAGCGGCACGGCCGCAGTTAGGCCCGGACGCGACCGGTGTCGGCTGGGTATTTATTTATGCTCTGAGCGACCCTACAGGACAGCATTCGCTGGCGGATCTGCGCGCTTATCAGGACTGGTTTTTAAAATTCGAATTACAGAGTCTGCCCGGTGTTGCCGAAATTGCGCCATTAGGCGGTATGGTGAAGCAATACCAGATTCAGCTCGATCCGGTGGCGCTGGCGGCACATAAAATTCCGCTGTCGCTGGTGGTGAATGCGCTGCAGTTATCGAATCAGGAAAGCGGTGCCTCGGTGATTGAAATGGCCGAAGCGGAAACCATGCTGCGCGCCACCGGCTTTATACGCAGCATTATCGATCTGGAAAATATTCCGTTGGGTATCGACAGTGCCGGCGTGCCGTTATTACTGAAAGATGTTGCCAGCATCAGTACCGGCCCGCAGATGCGTCGCGGTATTGCCGAGCTGAACGGTGATGGCGAAGTGGTTGGCGGTATTGTGGTGATGCGCTTTGGCGAAAATGCCAAAGCGACCATTGCCGGCGTTAAACAGCGTATTGAGCGTTTAAAGAGCTCATTGCCGGCCGGTATCGAAATTACCACGGTGTATGACCGCACCCGGCTGATCGATAGTGCTATCGATAATTTATGGCAAAAACTCAGCGAAGAGTTTGTGGTGGTTGCCATTGTCTGTGCGTTGTTTTTATTTCATCTGCGTTCGTCGCTGGTCATCGTACTGAGTTTACCTGTGGGTATTCTGGCCGCCTTTGTACTGATGAAATGGCAGGGAATTAACGCCAATATTATGTCCCTTGGCGGTATAGCCATTGCCATTGGTGCCATGGTCGATGGTGCCATTGTGATGATTGAAAACCTGCACAAACATCTGGAAGCCGAAGAACAAAAGTCACCCGCCGAACGCAGTGAACGCTGGGCACTGATCAGCCGCTCGGCGCAGGAAGTTGGCCCGGCGCTGTTTTTCAGTCTGCTGATTATTACCCTGAGTTTTCTGCCGGTGTTTGCCCTCGAAGCGCAGGAAGGGCGGATGTTTGCCCCGCTGGCCTTTACCAAAACCTATGCCATGGGGGCGGCTGCTATTCTGGCCATTACCCTGGTGCCGGTATTAATGGGCTATTTTGTTCGCGGCCATATTCAGCCGGAAGATAAAAACCCGCTTAACCGTGCTCTGCAGGCACTGTATCTGCCGCTGTTGCAACGGGTTCTTGCGCGTCCGAAAACACTGCTGGCACTGGTGCTGCTGGTGGCGCTTTCCAGCCTGTATCCGCTGACAAAAATCGGCAGCGAATTTATGCCGCCACTGGATGAAGGCGATTTAATGTATATGCCGACTACCTATCCGGGTTTGTCTATCGGTGAAGCGCGGCAGATATTGCAGCAAACCGATAAATTAATCCGCAGTGTTCCGGAAGTGGAAACTGTTATGGGAAAAATCGGCCGTGCGGAAACGGCGACCGACCCGGCACCATTAACCATGATCGAAACCTTTATTCAGCTGAAGCCCAGAGATCAGTGGCGT
>NZ_JAJAEL010000035.1:196779-273334 GCF_020447205.1 Thalassolituus alkanivorans | reverse complement strand
TCCGGGGCTGAGTAATGCCTGGGTTATGCCGATCAAGACCCGTATTGATATGCTGGCGACCGGTATTAAAACCCCGGTCGGGGTGAAAATAGCGGGGCCGGATCTGCAGCAGATTCAGGCAATAGGTCAGCAGCTTGAAGGCATTATTAAAACAGTACCGGGTACGGTATCAGCCTATGCTGAGCGGGTCGCCGGTGGCCGTTATTTAACGCTGGATATCCGCCGTGAGCAGGCCGCGCGTTATGGTCTGAGTGTGGCACAGCTGCAACAGATTATTACCACCACCATTGGCGGCAAAAATATTATTGAAACCGTCGAAGGACTGGAGCGTTACGGCGTCAATCTGCGTTATCCGCAGGCCTACCGTGATTCCCCGGAAGCTTTAAAACAGCTGTTTTTTGTCGCGCCGAATGGCCAGCTGGTGACGCTGGGTGATGTGGTTGATATCCGCAGTGAAGCGGGGCCTGCAGCCATTAAAAGTGAAAATGCCCGCATTAATGGCTGGCTGTTTGTTGATATCGACGGTGTGGATGTTGGCCACTATGTTGATTTTGCCCAGAGCCGGGTACAGCAGGCGCTGGACAGCGGCGAACTGACGCTGCCAGCGGGTTATTCGCTGCGCTGGTCGGGGCAGTATGAATATATGCAGCGTGCGAAAGAAAAACTGCAGTATGTGGTGCCGTTAACCATCGCCATTATTGCTTTGCTGCTGTATCTGAGTTTCAGCCGGCTGACCGAAGTCGCGATGATTTTGCTGACTCTGCCACTGGCACTGGTTGGCAGCCTGTGGCTGATGTGGGCGCTGGGCTTTAATTTTTCTGTGGCTGTCGGTGTGGGCTTTATTGCTCTTGCCGGTGTCGCCGTAGAAATCGGTGTGATTATGCTGGTGTATTTAAATCAGTCATATCAGGCTGCTCTGGCTTTGGCACAGGAGCAGCAGCGCAGGGTTACGGAAAGTGAATTACGTCAGGCGGTTATCAATGGTGCCGGTTTACGTCTGCGCCCGGTAGCGATGACGGTAGCCACTATTGCCGTGGGCTTATTGCCGGTCATGCTGGGAGAGGGCACAGGTTCGGAAATTATGAGTCGTATTGCCGCACCTATGGTCGGTGGTACTGCCAGTGCTCTGTTGCTGACGCTGGTGGTGATTCCGGTGTTGTATTTTCTCTGGCGTAAGCGTGAAACCGCATAATTAATCAACGCGATAAAATAAAAGCCGGCGACTGCGATAGTCGCCGGCTTTTATTATTTCCGCTTTACGTGGGTTAAAGTGAAAAGCTGGATACCTCATCACGCAGACTGGATGCCTGATGATTCAACCCGTCAACGGCCTGGCGGATACTGCTGGCACTCTGCATACCCTGATCACTCAGATGTTTGGCATTGCTGAGGTTTTCATTAATGTTATTGATAACGGATGTCTGTTCTTCAATGGCGGAAGCAACCTGCAGAATACGGTCACTGATACTGAGCAGTGAGCCGGAAATATTGCGAATATTTTCTTCCGACTTGCTGGCATATTCGACGGTGCTGACCGCTTTTTCCTGACTCTCTTTCATGCTGCTGACGGCACGGTTAACACCACTGCGCAGCTTCTCAATCATGACATTAATATCGCCGGTCGACTGCTGGGTTTTGCTGGCCAGAGTCCGTACTTCATCGGCCACTACGGCAAACCCCCGGCCTTGCTCACCGGCACGGGCCGCTTCAATGGCTGCGTTCAGCGCCAGCAGATTCGTTTGCTCGGCAATGCCTTTAATCACATCCAGTACCGAGGCGATATTGGTGGTTTCGGCGACCAGCTCCTGAATAACGGCACCTGAGTTATCAACATTTTCGGCCAGTGCCTGAATCTCTTCCATGGCCTGACGGAATTGTTTTGATACCGCCCGCGCCGATTGGTCGGCCGCTTTGGCTTCTTCTGATACCTGCTGGGTGTTGGATGATACTTCCTGAATCGCCAGTCCCATTTCATGATTGGCGGTGGCAACCAGTTCCATCGAACCTGCATATTCGCCGCTGATGCGCTGGCTGTCGCCGGCACCTTTTTTCAGGGTATTGGTGGTGGAAGCAACATCCAGTGCGACCTGTTGAATGGTGCCGATCATCTGCTGCATGCCGCCGAGAAAACGGTTGAAGTTATGGCTGAGCAAACCAATTTCATCGCGCCCTAGATCCGGCATGCGTTTACTCAGATCACCTTTACCATCGGCCATCTGGCCAAGCACTCTGGCCAGCTCGTTAACCGGGCGGGTAATCAGTCGTGGGAAATAGACGGCAACCAGCAATGCAATCAGCAGGGCCACACCGACCAGAATAAAAATGCTGCGCAGTGCGGCATTTTTGGCCTGTTCTGCTTTTTTCTGTAAGGATTTGGCTTCTTCACCAAGCTTTTCGCCGAGAACGTTCAGCGTTTCGCGGATGCCCTCAAATTCATTTTCCAGCGAGCCTGTGCTCATTTCTGTTGCCTGGCGGGTACTCAGGCTACCGCCGAGAACCTGCTGTACCATCGCTTCACTTTTCGGGCGCCAGCGTTCAAAAGCCGTCAGAAAAGATTGAGACAGCTTTTTCGCATCGGCAGAAATATCCAGTACCTGAATTTTTTTCAGACGGGTGGCAACCTGATCCAGATTTTCCTTATGCATTTGCTTATATGTGTCTGCTGTAAGACCTAAGGCCATCGAACGTTCGGCAATTTGTGCCTGATATAAATCGCGGTCAGCGTTCAGGGTCAGTTCCAGCGCCGGAAGATATTGCTCATTAATATGGCTGTATTCGGCAGTAATTGTGTTCAGGTTCGAGATCTGAATAACGGACAGTGTGGCGAGTAAAATCGCAAGAACGGCAATCGGTAATGTCAGTTTTTTGGCAAGGCCAAGGTCGGACCAGTTCATATTATTCTCCTGTTAGGCCTGCTTAATACGGGCAGATCCTGATACGAAATGGCTCAGTTATCCGGCGGAATATCTGGCCTTCATTACAGGGAAGTGTAGATCAGGGGCCGTTATCTACCATGTCAGTAACAACCGGCCCGGGAGGATGGCGCATTATGTGAACTGTGCAGCATGCCGGCGTTATTTAATTATCAGCGCCGATAACCCGGTCGCGGCCACCGGCTTTGGCGGCGTAGAGATTCTGATCGGCCTGGCGCAACAGCTGTGCGGTATTGTCGGCGTTGGTGCTGCTGCTGATTCCTATGCTGATGCTGAGGGTATTGTCAGCGCTGATCCGGATAGTGCGTGCCTGCTGGCGCAGACGCTCACACAGTACTGCTGCCTGTTCTGGTGTGCAGTTGTTCAGCAACAGCATAAATTCTTCGCCGCCCCAGCGGACAAGCAGATCCTGGGGGCGGATATGCTTAGTCAGTAAATCGCTCAGCTCAATTAATATCTGGTCGCCGCGTTCGTGGCCGTACTGATCATTGATACGCTTGAAATAATCCACATCGATCAGAGCCAGACTCAGCGGAGTTTTCTGCTGCAGAGCGTTCTCCATTGCCTTATGCAGTTGTATATCACCATGGCGGCGGTTGCTGATTCCGGTAAGCACATCGGTATTGGCCTGTAAGGCCAGCTGCTGGCTGAGTTCGGTCAGCTGCTGATTCTGGCGGTTAAGCGTATTGGTGCGTTGCGATACCCGTTGCTCAAGTGTCAGACGCAGGCTTTGCCATTGTTGCTCGGCATGCTGACGGCGACGAATATTCAGGCTCAGCACTAAAATAATCAGCGACAGAAAAACGATAATGCTCAGGCTGACACCGATCAGCACGGCATGGGCCGCGAGAAAACTTTGTGGCCGGAAATGCAGCTCGGTTCCGGTGGGCAGGTTGCTCAGCGGAATATTAAAACGCAGGCGCTGGCGCTCATCCAGCTGTGGCGTAAAGCGGGTTTTTGGTAATACGGGAATATCAGCGGCAGGAATTCCACTCAGAATCTTGCGCACTATCTGTGCGGCCATTTCCGCCTGACTGCTGGCGTTGTGCATCATGCCACCGGCGCTGCCCTGACCCATCATCAGGTCGCCCCACATGCCGAAGATCGGTACCGGTGTTTTTGCACTCAGCACAGGTAAATGTTTGGCGTAAGAAAAATATTCGCCATTACGGTCGTTATGAATAGCAAGAAACAACACCGCGCTGTTGGCTGGCATATTACTCAGAAGCTGCTCCAGTTCGGCGAAGGTAAAATCGTCGTAGACTGATAATTTTATATCGTGAAAGCGCTGACTGCGGATCAGCTGGCGGGCTTCGTTGCCCATCAGGGCGCCCAGTCCGGAGCGGTCGGCAATTAACAGAATTTCGCGGGTGGCTGGCAGCAGCGTGCGGATAAATTCGATATTTTCTTCAATCGCCATACCTTCCAGTACTCCGGTATGTTGCGGATGGCGGCTGAGATCGTGACCTTCGGGAACATTGATCCCTAAAAATACCAGTGGCGTATTCTTCAGCCAGGGCAGTTCAGCATTGAGCACCAGATTCAGTGCCGCATCGTCGCTGACTACCACCACATCCGGCGGTTGTTCTGCGTATTTCAGATCATACAGGCGCAGTAATTCGGCACGGACCTGCGGGTTGTCGCTATAGCGCCGTTCATCCATAAATTCGACATGAATCTGTTCACCGGGCAGCAGCGGCTCAAGATTGCTGAGTAGCTTGTCGTTAAGAAGGCGGGTCCAGGGAAACTGCAGGTGATACGAGTGGATAATTAATATGTCAGGCTGGGGAAGGAATGTCGCGCGCTGGCTATCGGCCTGTAATGCCGGGCTATAAATGATAGTAATAAAAATAACGAATAAAATATGCCTGATCAGCACGGTTGCTCCCGCAAATTATGCAGCCGGATATCCGTGGCTATACAACGGAGATTCCTCATCTCCGAAGTCAGAGCATAGCGTATTTTTCTTTGCCTTTCTGTTGCTCTTTAATCGTACAGCGGAAGCGTGGAGGCTCAGCGCGGAGGGTCGGCCCGGACAGTGGTTGAGCTGTTCAGACGGAACCAGCCGGCAATGCTGTAGCGGTCGCGTTTGGCGGGCAGCACTTCGTGTGGGTAGTCTTCGCTGAGAAAGGTGACCAGCGTGCCGAAACGCGGACTGACGCGCAGCAGTTCCTGTTCATGGTTTTCAGCCTGATAGATCACCAGTTCACCGCCATCCTGAACTTCCCAGTTAGGGTTCAGATAGAGCACGGTGGTCAGTACGCGGTTGGCCTGCCCTTTGAATGCATCCATATGCTTTTTATAGAAATCACCGGGCTGGTAATGGGCAAAATGGCCTTCGTAGCTGAACAGACCCAGATACAGACGGCGGTTCATATAGCGCTGCAGTTCGGCCATATAATCCAGCCACGCGGCTTCGGCCGGATCGTCATTGCTGAGCCAGCGGATTTTGTCGCGACGGACAAACTGGTTGAGCTGATGCTGTTGCTGGCGACCAGTGCCTGCGGCACTGAAATCATCGTGCTGCAGTCTCACCACACGGTTCAGCAGGCCGGAAGACATCAGCAGAGGCAGTGCATCATGGGTGATGGCATAGCCCTGGGTCTGCAGATCGGCGGCAATGCTTTCAAACAGATCATCATGGCTGGCTTCAGCAAACTGCAAGGACGTACTCCGGAGCAAAACACAAAGGGACTGGCGTTTTACCCAAAGCCCGGCGGCAGTAAAAACAAAAAATACAGATCGTTTCGATCCCGTTTATTGCTGGAGATAAGTGCCAGCGGCCGCACCGGGTACGGCCCTGACAGCGCAGCGGCTCAGCTGAGCAATGTCCACAGTGCAAGTATGGCAAACAGCAGGCTGGTAGCGTAGCGGGCCAGATGCAGCGGCATACGGCGCATCAGACGTTCGCCATAAATCACCACCGGTACGTTGGCCAGCAGCATTCCGCAGGTCGTACCCAGAGTTACCCAAAGCACTGAGTTAAACTCGGCGGCCAGCAATACGGTGGCTACCTGGGTTTTGTCGCCGATTTCAGCCAGGAAAAACAGCACCGTGGTGGCCAGAAAAGCGCCCCAGGCCTGATGGGTGTCAGTGCTGTCGTCTTCTTTGTCCGGCACCAGCACCCAGATGGCCATGGCAGCAAAGCCAGCGGCCAGCAGCAGGCGGCCGGTGCTGCCATTCAGCCATTCGGTCAGGGAATTGCCAAGCCAGGCGCCGAGCCAGGCCGAGGCTGCGTGGTTCAGCAGGGTTGCCAGCAGAATGCCGAGCACAATTGCACTCTTGTTACGGAAACGGGCTGCCAGCAGCAGAGACAACAGCTGGGTTTTATCGCCGATCTCGGCAATGGCAACAGCAACGGAAGAGGTCAGGAAGGCTGAATGAGCGAAGGTGTCGTTCAGAGCCGGCAGGCTAATCAGGGTATCTGTCATGTTTATAGTCCGGGCGGAGATCGTTAACCAAAGACAAACGGCACGATGCCGCCCTGGTCATCCTGCTGTTTGTCTCAGGTCTCATCAAACCATCGTGAGATGGTCGCCGGTGCCATGAGCATGAGGCTCAATTATGTTGACACGGGCGCCGCTGACTTTATGGGTCAGGGCAGATTACTCCCCCAAGAGCGCGGCGATTATAACGGCTTAAGCGGCACACGTCACCCCGTAAGACGTTATGGTGTTCTTTGTCAAAACAACAAAAAAAACTGATCCAGAAGAATAATTTTTTTCAATTTACCACAGCCGGAACTGGTGAAATTATGCCGCCGTTTTCGCCCCGGTGCCTTTGCCGGTAAGGGGCGGGCAGTATCTGAACATCTGAGGTGGGTATGAGTCAGCCACAAGACTACGAAGATTTTGACGATCTCGACGACCAGCCACAATCCCGCAGCAAGCCCAAAGGACGCAGTGTCGATTACGATAAAAAACGTCGTCGCGCCGAGCGTATTCTGGAGCAGGCCCGTCTGCGCGATTTGCTGGGCTTCGATATCGATTATCAGGACTGAGCGCGCAACGCGCCGATTTCCTTCCTCCGGGGTGTAACTTCTCTTGCACCCCTTTTTCTAACCGTGCTTTCATCGGCTTTTCAATCTGTAGCAGCTCTGCGGGGTATCCATGAGCGACCGTACCGCCTTTCTCGATATTTTAAAAAGTCTGCTGCGCAGCCCTTCGGTGGTCGGCGCAGAGCATTCCTTTTTCCGCGTATTGCAGCGCGAACTGGAAGAGCGCGGGGCGCAGGTAACCTGGTACGAAGGCGTGCTGGTCGCGCAGGGCAAAGATCCGATGAGCCTGATGTTTTCGGCCCACATCGACCGTCACGGTCTGGTCTGTACCGGCCCGAACGAATTTCAGTACGCGGCCTTTGTCTCCGGCGGACGTTCCGATCTGCTGGGTAACTCGGTGTCGGAAGAACTGATGAAAATGATCGTCGACCGTTTCGGCGATGTCGGGGTGTTTGCCTATGAGCCCTGGTCCGGTGCTTACCGTGGGCGTGGCAAAATCGAGCGTACCTATATCTGTCCGCACCGTAATAACCTGATTTTTGAGCTGTCCGGTATGGAACATCTGGTGGCGGGTACGCCGGTGGCTTTCCGCGATCAGCTGCGTATCGAAAATGGCCGTTATCTGGGCCAGCTCGATAACGTGCTGACTGCCGCCATGCTGGTGTATTTATTTGAACTGGGTTTTCAGGGCACCGCCTTTTTTACCGCTCAGGAAGAAGCGGGGCGCAGCTGGCGTTACCTGCTCGAATGGTTCCGTCGTTTTGGTGGTTCCACCAACCAGCTGGTGGTGGTGGATACCAGCCCGTATCCGGATGTTCCGGCAGCTAACGAACAGTTGCTGGTGTTACGTCATTGCGATGCCAACGCATCCTTTAATACGGAGTTAACCAACCGGCTGGCGGAAAAATGTAAAAAACTGGGCATCCGTTACAGCTTTAAAGACGACTATATCCGCCGTCAGAATGAAGAAAACGCGCGTCAGGGTATTGCCGCCAAGTCCATGGGCAGTACCGAGATGGGACGCATTATTGCGGCTTCTAACGGTCTGGTGGATGGCACCACGCTGCAGATTCCGACCACGGGTTATCACACCATGGACGAAAGTGCGGGCGTTGAAGCCTGTGATGCATTTTTACGTGTACTCTGTGCGATGGCCGGTCTGCGTTACCCGTTCTGGACCTATGATCCGATGGCCTGAGGCCATTAACCGGTAAAGGATATATGAACGAACCTGTTGAGCTGCAGTTGTTAAGCGATTTACCACCCCCGGCTGATGATTCCATCAGCGGGCCGGGAGGTGCTTATGCGTTTTTTTACGCAACGGCTACGGCAGCCGATCCGTATATTCTGGTGTATGAGCGGGCACGGGATTTTTTATCGGCCCCCAGAGCCTTTGTTGTGCTGGCGCTGAGCGCTGCTGAGACCGATGCCGTGGAGCTGAACAGTGTGCTGGAATACGACGGCATTGATTACGATACCGAAGGCAATATGCTGCAGCATGGTTGTTTTCAGTTAATTAATTCAGGCGCAGGTTTTGGTCAGGATCAGTGCCATTTTTTACTCAGCGTTCCCGGCCGTCGTTGTGAAATTCTGTGTCGGGAATATCAGCTTAAAGCCACGCTGTATCATTGTCAGAGCGCCAGTCAGGCGCTGCGTCTGTTTCTGCATCAGGCAGAATAACCTACTCGCCAGCGGTATTTCAGCCGCTTTCCGGAATCCTATTCTGCTTTGTCAGATGATTATTTGTGCCTTATTACCGTGCGCGGTAAAAAATATCAGCATCATGCTGGTGCTTTTATCTGCTGGTATTTCCGCTTTATTTTTCCCTTTGCTTTCTAATTGTGCAGTTGCTCACGAATTTGCGCTGATGTGAGGCGTATCACTAGCAATGGCATCATGTTTGCTAAAGCCCAGTGACGTTCATTAATCAGTTAATAGGAAATACCATCGTGCGTTCAATACTGTTGTTCTCTGCTGCCGTTCTGGCCCTGCTGTTCGCGCGGGGTGTCTTTGCGGAGCCCGAGTTTATTGAGCCTGAACCACTGGCAGCGCGTATTAATACGGCAGTGGGCCCGGTAAAGAATACTCAGCCACTGCGGGTGCCGATGATTACCTGGGGCGGCGATATGATCAGTATTCTGGCCAATGGTATGAATACCCGCACTCAGCCTGGTAGTGCCATGGCCAAGGCCGGATTGAATTACGAATTTGTCTTGCAGGATAACTTTGATAAACAGCTGCAGGATTATTTATCCGGCGCTTCCCCTTATCTGCGCTGTACCATTGGTATGTGCAATCAGGCGCTGGATCTGATTAATAAAGATCCGCGTACCCGCCCGGTGGTGATTTATCAGCTCACCTGGTCGCGCGGTGGCGACACCCTGGTTGCTAAAAACGGCATAGTCCGCGTTGGTGAATTAAAAGGAAAAACCATCGCTATTCAGGCTTATGGTCCCCATGTGGATTTTATGACCACGTTGCTGACCCAGGCTGGCCTGAAGATGAGTGATGTGAACCTGAAATGGATGCCGGATCTTACGTTATCGGCCAACTCACCACCGGAAGCACTGAAGCTGCCGGAAATCGATGCCTCATTTATGATTATTTCCGACGCTTACGGGCTGACCTCCGGCCGGCGGGTCGGCACCGGCAGTAACGGTTCGATTACCGGTGCGCGGATGATTATTTCTACTATGTTTGCACGCCGGATTATTGCCGATGTTTATGTGGTGCGTGCCGATTATTTTGAAAAAAATAAAGCTGAGGTGCAGCGTTTTGTACAAACACTGATGAGCACTTCAGCTCAGCTGAAGGAGCTGATGCGCGATCTGTCCAATCCACAGAAACTGCAATTACTGGAAGCCTCGGCAGATATTTTACTGGGTGATAAAAACGCCCAGCCGGATATTGAAAACCTGTACTACGACGCGCAGTTTGTCGATAAGCAGGGCAATGTTGATTTCTTCAGTAACCCGCAATTCCCACATCGTCTGGAGGTACTGAATGACCGGGTTCAGGATGCGTTTAATGCGATGGGGTTGATTAAAACCAGAGCGCCGATGGCGAAAGCTGACTGGGATTATTCATTGTTGCCGGAGTAAAGGCCGCCGGGGCAGAGAACAAAAAAAACGAGCCATCAGGCTCGTTTTTTGTTTTCAGCCAATTTATTGCCCGGCTTCATCAATAAGCAGAGTGCGTTCCGGTTTCGCCACCGCTTTCAGAATATGGTAACCAAAGGCGGTTCTGACCGGACCGACGTAAGGAGATTCGCTGTCATGCTCATTCAGGGCGCGCAGCAGTTCGGTGGGCAATTGGTCGCTGTCGTGATAACCGGCAAAGCCCTGATGATGTGCTGAGGGACAGGCGGAATATTCTTCGGCCAGTTCACTGAAGTCGGCACCAAGATGCAGCTCCTGTAAAACATCGGCAGCCAGCAACGGGCTTTTCAGCAGAATATGGTGCAGGGCGAGGGTGGTCATAGCGTCTCCGGGATCAACTGTCTGCGGATAAGCTTAGTTCAGCTCAGGCGTTCCTGCGCGCTGGTTTTGGTCGGTGTGCAGAGTCAGCATTTGTCCGGAGATAACGGAACACAGGCAGAAGGCGGTAAACCAGTAAAAACCGGGTAACAGTTCGGCCGATAATTCGGCGGTGGCTTTGGCGGTAAAAAAAGCCACCAGAATAGCGACGACAAAGACATCGGCCATCGACCATTTACCCAACATGCCGACCAGACGCCAGCGCAGTACTGAAGGCAGCAGCCAGGTGCTGATGATCAGCGCCAGTTTCAGCAGCGGAATAATCACACTGAAGCTGACAATAAGAATGGCAACCGGGGTGTAACCCAGTTCATGCAATTTGAGAACGGTCTGCCATATTGAGCGGGTTTCGTGAAACAGTTGGGCCTTAAGGCCAAACATGCTGACCTGAGCGCTCAGGGTCATAATGGGTTCAGTAACCCCGGGCCAGAGTAAGGCGTAACTGCAGAGGGCGAAGAACAGGCCGCAACGCTGCAGAAGGGGGGCCTCTGACCAGCGTTGCACAAGCAGACGGATCATTTACGATCCGGCAGGGTAACGTTCAGCTCCAGCACCGATGTGGTGCCCTGCTGTTCGAGATGAACCGATACGTCGTCTTCACCGATGGCAACGTATTTGCGGATAACCGCGAGAATTTCCTGCTGCAGCTGCGGCAGATATTCGGGGCCGTTATTACGCAGGCGATCGTGGGCAACCAGAATCTGTAAACGCTCTTTGGCGACACTGGCGCTGCTTTTCTGCTCCTTGCGGAAGTAATCCATTAAACTCATATCAACCTCCGAATACGCGCTTCAGGAAGCCTTTTTTCTGCTTCTCAAGAAAACGATGCGGACGGTCTTCGCCCAGATAACGGGCTACAGCGTCATCGTAGGCCTGGCCAGCGTCACTTTCGGCGTCATGCACAACGGGTACACCCTGGTTAGAGGCTTTTAGTACTGCTTCCGATTCCGGGATAACGCCCAGCAGCGGGATGGCGAGAATCTCTTCGACGTCCTGTACCGACAGCATTTCACCGCGCTCTACGCGTTCCGGGTTATAGCGTGTCAGCAGCAGATGTTCTTTAACGCTTTTGCCCTGTTCGGCGAGGCGTGATTTGCTCTGCAGAATACCGATGATGCGGTCAGAGTCACGTACGGAAGAGACTTCCGGGTTGGTGACGATGATGGCTTCCTCGGCGTAATACAGCGCCATATGCGCGCCATGCTCAATACCGGCCGGGGAATCGCAGACGATGTAGTCAAAATCGGCGCTGAGTTCATTCAGCACTTTTTCCACACCTTCGGGATTCAGTGCGTCTTTATCACGGGTTTGTGAGGCCGGCAGGACAAACAGGTTCGGCAGACGCTTGTCTTTGATCAGTGCCTGTTTCAGGGATGCTTCACCCTGCACGACGTTAACGAAATCGTAGACCACACGGCGTTCACAGCCCATGACCAGATCCAGATTGCGCAGGCCAACATCGAAGTCGATGACGACGGTTTTATGGCCTTTCATGGCCAGAGCGGTGGAGAAGGCTGCACTGGTGGTAGTTTTACCGACTCCGCCTTTACCGGAGGTGACAACGATGATCTTTGCCAAAGCCGTATTTCCCTGAAAATTCAATGTGTGGCGCAGTATTTATCAAACGCTGGTGATGTTCAAGGTGCCATCCTGCAGGCTGACCGCGACCGGCTGCTGGCGTTGCTCCTGCTGTTCTTCAAACAGACGGTACTGACCGGCAATAGCAACCAGTTCCGGATCGAACTGCTGACAGGCAATAATGGCCGACTCATCGCCTTTTACCCCCGCAAGAGCTCGTCCGCGCAGGGTGCCGTAGATATGAATATCGCCGGTTGCCAATACCTCAGCGCCGGCGCTGACCATACCAAAAATAATCAGATCACCATCGTTATACAGCTGCTGACCGGAGCGGATATTACCGGTATGAATTTTGACCGCACGTGCAGGCGGCGATGTTTCATTGCCTGAATCTGTGGCCTGTGTGTCCTGCTGGCGGGCTGCAGCGCGGCTGGTTCCTTTACCAAGATCGGCCAGATGCAATGCTTCTGCCTGAGCCTGCCACTCATTGCCGGCGTTGCGTACAGCAACGGGCAGCAGACCACAATCACGGCAGAGCTGTTGTAAATCCGCCAGCGTCAGCAGGTTGGGATCTAATGAGGATAAATCCAGCACACAGGGCAGATGACGGAACAATGCCGGCGCTTCGGCCTGTTTTTTCTCCAGCTGGGCGCGGATATCAGCAAGATCATTGCTGCTGAAATGCAATGTGGTCAGCGGCACCAGACCGGCTTTGAGACTGACAGCACTGTCCATATCAGGCCTGCGCTTTAGCAGTCAGCGGGAACTGCTCGAAGCTGATATCGCCTAAACCGTCGCGCAGTACACGGCGCAGGTTATGGTGATTATCGACATCCGGCGTGGCCAGCACGTCACGGTAATGTTCACCAAAGCAGCGCAGAGCCTGCTCTTTGCTCAGTTGCAGCAACTGGGCGAGGGCAAACACCTTGCAGCTGCCCTGGTTTTGTTCGGCGCTGTTTTGTACGCCACCGTTGTTGAACGCGCTGGGGGTGAAATCAAACCACTGCCCGATAAATGCCAGAGTGCTGGCAAACAGATGATCATTGCTGTCGAGTGCGGCAATAAAGTCGGCTTGTGCCTGAGAAAAATCGTTCACGCGGGAATTCCCTGTAAATAGGCGGCAAGGATAATGCTCTGTACGATTTCTGAGCGACTCGCCGGGCGGTTAATGACAGGTCGCCAAGGCTAACACCAGCGCCGGGTTATGTCATGGCGATTGATTATTGTACTGGTTGAATATACAGTAATTTAAACCTTGTGCCAGATTGGCTGGTCATCGCTGTTTATCAAACCCGGAGTGATACGATGTCTTACAGCGTTCAGAGTTCACAGGCTTCCGCCGTGTCAGCGGAAGTGCCGGCTGTGGCAGAAGCGGAATCTGCCGCTGTTACTCAGCGGAAAGTGATTCATATCGACTGCGACTGTTTTTTTGCCGCAGTTGAGATGCGCGAAAATCCGGCATTACGTGAGCTGCCCATTGCCATTGGCGGCGAATCTGACCGCCGTGGGGTGATCGCCACCTGCAATTATCCGGCGCGGGCTTTTGGCGTACGCTCGGCGATGGCAACAGCGCAGGCGAAAAAACTCTGTCCACAGCTGCTGTTGCTGCCGGGACGTATGGCGCTGTACCGCGACGTATCAAAACAGCTGATGGTGATTCTGCAGGAATATGCCTTGCAGCTGGAGCAGGTATCGGTCGACGAAGCTTATCTGGAAATTGCCAGCCACCTGAATGCCACCGAGGTCGCACGGGAAATCCGTGAGCGGGTACGTAACGAACTCGGTATCACCGTCTCCGCCGGTATCGCGCCGAATAAATTCCTCGCCAAAATTGCCTCCGACTGGAACAAGCCGGATGGACAATGGGCGGTAAAACCGCATCAGGTCGATGAGTTTGTCGCGGCTTTGCCGGTCGGGAAAATTCCCGGTATTGGCCCGGCGATGGAGAAAAAACTCGCGCTCTACAAACTGCAGACCTGCGCCGATATCCGTCGCTGGGAACTGACCGAGCTGGTGCGTACCTTTGGCCGCATGGGTGCGGTACTGTATGAACGCTCCCGCGGCATTGATCATCGTCTGCTGAATCTGGAGCGGCCACGTAAATCGGTCAGTGTGGAATGCACCTTTGCCACCGACCTGGCCGGTGAAGAACATTGCCTGGCACAGTTGCCGCAATTGCTGGAACGCTGGCATGAACGGGTG
This sequence comes from Thalassolituus alkanivorans, assembly GCF_020447205.1. GTDB lineage: Bacteria > Pseudomonadota > Gammaproteobacteria > Pseudomonadales > Oceanobacteraceae > Venatoribacter > Venatoribacter alkanivorans. The sequence goes on along the minus strand of NZ_JAJAEL010000035.1, from coordinate 259,088 downwards.
GAACGTGCAGGCTGGCCGGCGGCGGCGCTGGCGCCCTTTGTGAAAGTGAAATTTGCCGATTTTACCCAGACAACGCTGGCCGACAGTCACGAGCAGGCATCAGAGCAGGGCTTTGCCCGTTTGCTGAAGCTGGCGCTGCAGCGTGAAAACAAGGCGGTGCGTCTGCTTGGTATTGGCGGACGCACGCCGGAGATAGACCGCAATCAGCTGACGCTGTTCTGATTGGCTGGCCCGATGTGCATGGGGTGTTACATCACCACGCCGGCAAACATGCCGAGGGGCCAGATCAGCAGTGACAGATAGCTGATTAAAAGGCCAAGGCAGGCGCCGACCAGTACATCGGTCGGGTAGTGCATGCCGAGAATCACCCGCGACAGAGCAACCAGCAGGGCGAAAGGCACAACCAGCCAGAACAGCGCCGGGAAGAACACGCTGAACAGCACGGCAAAGTTCACCGCGTTCATGGTGTGACCGGATGGAAAGCTGTACAGATCCAGTGGTGCGGTGTGGGCGCGGATATCGTCCCAGGAAATAAACGGCCGCTGACGCACCAGGCGGTTTTTCAGCTGGCTGTAAATCGCTACGCAGATCAGTCCCGTCACCGTCATATGGCCAACGGCAGCCAGACCTTCGACACCCTGCAACAGAATCAGCGACAGCGCCAGGCTGTACCAGAACACCCCGTCACCCAGACGGCTGATGCTTTTGAAAAACAGGCGTACTGAAGTGTACTGACCCATGCGATTAAGGCGCTGACACAATGTCAGTTCGAAGCGGTCTGCTTTGTTAAACAGTAGCGCGGCTTTTGGCTGTATTGTTTTGCTCAGTTCCATGCTGGATTACCTCCGCAGTGGCGCCATACAGGCGCTGAATAAAATCATCAACAATGCTGTTCCAGCTGATACTGCCTGCATGCAGGCAAGCCTGCTGGCGCAGTCGCCGGAGTAAATTCGGGCTGTCGAGTAAGGTTTCGGCACAGCGGATATAACTCTGATCATCGCCGAAGGGGGCGAGCATGCCGTTCTGACCGTTGTGGATATGTTCATGCGCGGCGGCATAGTCGAAGCTGACCACGGCTAAACCACTGGCCATGGCTTCGGTAACCACGTTGCCGAAGGTGTCGGTTTTACTCGGAAACAGAAAAACATCGCCGCTGGCATAGTGACGGGCAAGGTCTTCACCACGTTGCATACCGCAACAAATCACCGCCGGGTAATGCTCACGTATGCCTGCCAGCGCCGGGCCGTCACCGACCAGCACCAGTTTCACCCGCTCATCGGCAGCCAGCAGGCGGCGGTATGTGGCCAGAGCCAGATCCATATTCTTTTCACCGGCAATGCGGCCGACGTACAGCAGCACCAGATCGTCTTCGCGTACACCCCACTGTTTGCGCAGCTCAGCACTGCGTTTTTGCGGGCTGAATAACTGGCTGTCAACGCCACGGGCCATCACCCGTACATTGTGAAAACCATGGGCATCCAGTTCATCGCGCTGAATTCGGGTCGGCACCAGAGTGCCGCTGGTACGGTTATGGAAGTAGCGCAGGTAACGGTAAGCCAGGCCTTCCAGTGCTCCGAGGCGGTAGTGCTCAATGTACTGGTGAAAATTGGTGTGGAAGCCGCTCAGTACGGTAATGCCACTGGCGCGGGCGGCACTGACCGCAGCCCAACCCATAGGCCCTTCGGTGGCGACATAGATCGCCTGCGGGGCAAAACGGTTGATAGCTTTACGGATGCGGCCAATCAGCGGAAAACCAAAGCGCAGGGCGTTGTAACCGGGAATCGGCAGGCCGGGCAGGGTAATGCTGTGCAGTTTGCCCTGACTGGTGGAGAGATCGTTGCGGTTCTGACGCGGGCGTATCACCTGAACCTCGATACCGCGTGATATTAGCCCCCGAACCAGATGACCGAGCGTATTGGCGACACCGTTGATTTCCGGTGCAAAGGTCTCGGTCACTATGGTCACGCGTTGCAGCGTGGAAGAACTCGCAGTCAAAGTCATAGGTCATCGCTGACAGGTTGAGTGTGACTTTCACTTTGCGGGTGCAGTATGACAGTTATGTTTCAGCCCTGTGACGGTCTGGTGAAGTCCGGGCGCCTGAGGCAGTGACGGGGAAATAAGGGATAAATGACGGCCAGAAACTCTGGCCGCCGGAGTCAGAGGCCGCGTTCTTCGCGGTAGTAAGACGGCGCGTGCTGGGTCCAGCGGCGGAATGCTTTACGGAAGTTGGATGGGTCGCTGTAACCAACGAGAGCGGCGATCTCTTCGATCGGCAGGCTGGAATTACGCAGGTACTCAATCGCCATCTCTTTGCGTACTTCATCCAGAATACGCTGATAGGAGGTACCAACATCCTGCAGGCTGCGGCTCAGGGTGCGGGTTGAGGTTGCCAGATGGCTGGCGACCACGTCCACCGGCGGAAAGGTGCCGGGATTACTGAGCAGAATACGGCGTACCTTGGCGACGATGCCTTCTTTCGGTCCCATTCGGGCCAGGATCTCTTCGCACTGGCTTTCCGCCATGGCGGCGGTGGCACGGTCGGCCATCGCCAGCGGGGTATCGAGCAGCACGCTGTCGATAATAAATTCGGTGCGTGGCTGATCAAACAGTACAGGGCAGTTAAACAGGTGCTGATATTCGTCGGCATAGCCCGGCATCGGATGGTTCAGGTGCACTTCGCGGGCGTCGATCTCTTTGCCGGTCAGAAAACGTGCAAGGGTGGCAAAGATAGCAATGAACACATCGCACATCAGGCGATACATATGTTCAAACGGGATATGGGATGTCAGGCGTACGGCGGTGGTATCGCCCTGATCGACCACTTCAAAAGTAAACGCAGGATCAACCAGTGAGTGATACTTCAGGCCCAGACGCAACGCACTGCGCAAGTCGGCACAGCTGAGAATGGCGTAGCCGAGCATACCAAACTGATTGATATTGATGGCTTTGCCGAGATCCAGGCCCAGCGTTTCTTCAGGATAATCACGCATCAGATTGCCGGCCAATAACAGCATCTGCTGATAGGTCAGACGGGCCGACGGGTCGGATAACTGCTCGGGGCTGATGCCGGTGTTCTGCAGCAGGACATCGCTGGTTATCCCTTTTTCTGCGCCGACACGGATCATGGTTGCCGGAATATTTACCGGAACCAGAGGTTCGGTCAGGCTCCAAGTACCTCGGATCATGTGAATACCGTTATTGTTATATTGGGCGATAGGATGACAGGCTTTAGCGTTAAATCAAGAGCTATACGCTGTGTAAAGGGCACGAATGATACTTGTCGTTCGTATAAAAATGCTGAGTTTTTATGGTCGCCGGAGGCAGGTCAGATACATCCGGTCAGTGATTACGGAAAGGAAAATGCTGGCGCGTCAGAAAGCGGCCGAACTCGGTAATCTGCTGAGTTGAGCGATTATTCAGCAGATTCAGCAGAATGCGGTTGATCTTGCGGTTGTTCTTTCGTGCAACCAAAAAGACCAGATCACTGCGCCGCCATTCAAATTCGGCCAGTACCACAGGCAGGTCTGCACGGCTGAGCAGATCATGCATAATGTAGGCGCTGTCACGTTGCATCAACAGCAGCCAGTAATCGTTGCGCAGACGATCCAGCACCTTGGTATTCAGGCTTTCCACGTTGATCAGCGCCGGAATGGATGCGTCCCGCTGCTTTTGCTGAGCGTACAGCAGGGTAGCTGCAAACAGGCGCGGCTCCTCTTTATTCACCCAGTAATAACGGCCATCCCACTCGCGGTAGACCACCCGGTGAGGTTTGGCTGCATCGGGAAACACCGTATGCAGCGCCTGCTCAAAATCGTCCGCGCTTTCAAGCATGATGTCTGCGCAATTATGTTCTGCATAGGCATGCAGGTTGGGCCAGTCCTGTTCCTGATGACTGAATTCCACACCCTCAATTGCCGTGATTGATAGCGGCCGTTTATATTCTTTTTCGATCAGCAGTTTTTCCATTAGATCAATCAATGGCTGCCAGTCTTTGCCGGAGGCTTGCAGTGATTCATGCAGAGATTTAACCACAGCCTGCAGACTGAGCCAGCGGTGGCTGAGGAAACTGTTGGGGTTGATGGTTCCCAGTGGGGGCAAAGACAGTTCTTTCGCCGCCTGGCCGGCGTACCAGACAGGGAACAGACGCTGAATAAGATTGTTGAAAAAGCTTTCAATATCCAGAGCGGGTGGTGTTGGCTTTCCGGAATTATCCATGGGTCAGTGTAAGTACGTCTATGCTGAATGAAATGAAGGCCTGTCAACACTCATTAAACAGGCACTATTACAAGTAAAGCATGAATGGGAGATATGGCTATGTCCGCCGAACCCTCTGCACCATCGCCTCTGCAGGTTCTGGCCCGGGTAAACCGTGCGCTGGAAGATGCGGGACTGAGCGATAACCGCGCTCAGCGGGAGCCCCTGCCGCTGTTCACTGAATTATTAAATGACTGGTTTGTGTGTCAGGACCTGAACGAGCAGCAGATGGAATGGAGCATCGCCCTGCCGCTGTTGCTGCAGACCATGACTGCTCTGGAGTTGTCGGAATCTATCCGCAGCGTGTTTGAAGAAACCCTGCAGTTATGCCGGGCGCACGGCACGCTTAGCGTCTGGACACGGCGCGAGCTGGAAAGCCGCTTCCGTTCGTTGCAGGCTGATATTGAGAAAGAAAACCAGCGCCTGCAGGTTCCGGCCGGTTATTGAGGCCGTATGGTTGCTGTTCAGCTGAAGTATTTCTGCCGGCCTTGATTGCGTATAATCGCCGCTTTTTGCGGAGGCCTTATGTCTGTTATTTATCTTGCTGTTGGCAGTGTAACGGGTACGGCGCTGATTGTTGCCAAAGCGGTACAGCAGCAACTGGAGCAAGCCGGTCACCGGGTTGTGTTAGACGATAAGCCCAGCGTCAGTGCATTAAACGCCAGCCAGTGCGATGCTGTATTAATCTGCACATCGACTACCGGGCGTGGTGATTTACCGGCCGCTATCGCCCCTTTTTATGTTGAACTCGAAGAACAATTCCCACTGCAGAATGGTAAGCCGTTTGGGGTGATCAGCCTTGGTGACAGCTCTTACGATGCCACTTTCTGTGGGGCCGGCGCCTTATTCGAAGAGCGCTTCTTTGAACTGCAGGGCAGTGCACCGGTACCTCGGGTCACCATCGATGCTACCGAAACCGTTACTCCGGATGAGGACGCCCTGTTCTGGCTGAACGAGTGGATGGAAAAAGCCCTCTGACAGCAAGGCTGGCAGAAGGCTGAATGTTGGTCAGAAACGCACCACCAGTTTCAGCTGAGTCTGGTGGTTGTGATATTCAGTACCTTCCGGCGGACGGGTATCCCAGCGGCTCTGCCATTGCCACTTCAGATCGGTATGAGTGCCCAGAGGTAAAGTGACTGCCAGCTGCCATAAGGCGCGCTGGTCTGAAGGCTCGTCGACCGATGGCTGAAAATACAGCGTGCTTTGCAGCTTGCTGTAGGCCAGTTTCCACTGAATATGGGTGTACAGGCTCAGGCGTGTGAGCTGGCTGCTGTTATCTTCGTTGAGTACCCGCTCCCGTACTTCTTCATGAAACAAACCAATGCCCTGATACAGGCGGGTCTGCTCATCAAACGCATGCTGGTAGCGCATTCCGGCACCGATCAGGGCCCGGTGTGCCAGAGCGGCAAAGGGATCACGTTCGTATTGGGCATAAAACTCTTCAGACCAGGTGTCACGACGGTTCAGCACCAGACGGCTGTGGATAAAGGTGTCATCGTCGGTGCGTTCACCGTTTCTGGATTCGTAGCTGCGGTTGCCCCAGGTGAAAAAGCGCTTGTTATCATCCTGCCAGTTGCCGTTCAGGCCCAGATTCCACTTCCGTTTTTCGTTGTTGCCGGATTCCGCATCAAAGCCGATCTCCGCTTTGCCGGACCAGCCCAGCTGATCGTCGCCGGCACGCTTTTCTTCAACGTTGGTAATCGCCTGGGCGGTGAAACTGAGCAGGCTGAAAGCAGCGAGCAGCGGAAAGCGCATGTCGGACTCCTGAAATAAAAAAGTCGGACATTATAGGGAAGGCAGGGCAGAACTGCATGTTATGTCTGCCGCAGGTGGCGTAATTACTGCGGCAGACGGGCGGAAGCCAGATTCTGAATCAGGGTATGCAGACGGTTGATCTGCTGGCGTTCAGAGTAGGCCGTGCCGCGCTCACCAAACTGCTGGCGGGCTTCATCGAGAATGGCCACCGTATCCAGTTCGGCACTGTCATCCAGTTCAGCCCGGGCAGTATTGATCAGGGCAAAGGCGTTGAGGTCGCGCCCGGCGATCAGGCCGTACTGTTGCAGGCGGTTCTGAAATTCACCGACTTCTCCGGCAGGCAGGGAGCGCACATCGAAATCGCTGGCAACAGCACTGACCATTAACGCGCGTTGCGAAGGAGAATATGGGTGGGCTCCGGCGGTGCTTTCTGCATTGCCAGTATTGGCAGCAGATACGGCTGCGGTGGCTCCGATCTGTCCGCCCGCAACGCTGTCTGCCGGATTGTGATCCGGAATCAGGGGCGACTGTTGTTGCAGGTAGCTGGTAAGGGCGTTAAGCATAAATCATATTCTCCGGCGTTAAACGGAGAATGCAGAAGCTGTGCCACTACTGAAGAGGCGCTGAGCAAACAGCAGTCCCGCCGGGAGTGGCGGGACTTACGGAGCGGTTAGCGGGTTCTCAGAAGTGGTAAGTAGCGCTCAAGACAGGCCCGAAAGCGGCAACCTGCCAATAAGGTGCGTCAGACTTTGCCGTTGCTGCCTCAAGGTTGCCATTTCGGTACTGTTCGCGCGCTGCCGTCATTGTCTGCGGCGAGGTGTAAATTTTCACTTCGGAGGCGATCATGCCAGTGGCGAAGGTCATCCAGCCATCAGCCGGACGTTTGTCGTCGTAGGCAACGGCAAGACCCGCAAGGCCATTTACCAGGCCGGCCAGAAAATGATTCAGCAGGCTTTGTTCATAGATTTCACGCTCGGCAGCGGTGTTAAGCCATTGCTCGGCCTGTGCCAGCTTCACCTGCCGGGCCGTATTATCCGTTTCTGGCATGGCTTTCAGATCCTCAGCAAAGCGATGGGTCTGCATCGGATTAAGCAACATATCGGCAGCACCGAGGAAGCTGGTCGTAAAGCCTACAGCACGGTCATATTTGTTGTGCTCGCCGTCGGTTTGCGTATAGGCAATGCCGTTCAGGGCGGTTACACCGGCAAATAATCCAAACCAGCCATCCTGCCACAGGCGGGAATGGCTGGCGCTGTGATCAAACTGTTGCTGCAGAAAGGCGAGTTTAGCCTGCTCATCTGCCTGGACTGCGGTGCAGCTCAGTAGCGAGAGAAGTGTCAGGGTCTGCAAAGAGGTTTGCCGAAGGTTGAGGCTGCTGAGCATACTTGGGTCCTGAGATTATTATTATTGTGCTTATAAAACCCAATTTTTGTACCAAAGTACAGTTTTGAGTGGGACAAATCCTGCCACTCTAAAGTATGAAATATGCTCAAGTGGTACCTTGGTGCTTATATTTGCCATTTTTCTTTCGTCGGACAATCCGCATAATAATGGCTATATCTGTGAAACATTCGGAGAGACGAACATGGCATTGGTTGCTGAAACAGCAATAAATAAAAGCAAGCCCTTACAATATCAGGGGCGAAAAGCCAGCCGGGCCAAGAGCGAGCAGCGTCGTCGGATTATTCTGGAAGCAGCATTACGTATTGTAATCAGTGAGGGGGTTCGTGGGATCCGTCATCGCGCTGTTGCGAAAGAAGCCGGCGTTCCTCTGGCGGCGACCACTTATTACTTTAAGGATATTCAGGAACTGATTATCGACACCTTCACCCTGTATACGGAGAAGGCGTTGGAAGTGGTTAACGAATTCACTCACCAGTTTTATCAGCCGATGGCCAGTATGGCAGGCACAGATATCAGCAGTCCGGAAGGCCAGAAGGCGCTGGTGGACTTTATGGTGGAACAGCTCACGGTGTATATGCATGAGCAGATTATCGGTCAGCGCGATATGTTGATTGCCGAACAGGCATTCCGTTATGAAGCCATCGTTAATGAAAGTATCCGCAAGCTGGCACAGATGCATCGTAAAGCGCTGTTTGAGAAAGCGGCAGAGTTTTTCCGCAATGTGGCCAACTCAGATGCGCCGGAAGCTGATGCTGAAATTTTGCTGGGCTTATTCCATTCGCTGGAGTACAGCGCTTTGCTGAAAAATGAAGAAGAGCCGGATCTGGCAGAAGTGTCAGCCACCCTGCGCCGTCACCTGTCTCTGTTGCTGCCGAGGTTGCTGGCAGTCTGAGGTTCTGCGCTTTGTCCTGAGGCCGGGCAAAGCGCTTTCAGAGTGCGAAGTGGTAGCCGGCCTGAGCCAGCAGCATGCGCATCAGGCGCATTTCTGTGGTGCTGAAGGTGCGGACATTACTGCAGTGCTCGCACAGAATACCGTGTTTGCTTTTCAGCGTTTCGATACTGATGTCGGTGTCCTGCTGGCAGTGGTCACAGTTTATCGGGATCATCACTTTGGCAGACAAAATTGTGCTGACATCTCCGTAGCTGACCTCTGCTTGTTTCACAGGCAGCGCTTGACTCATAGGGTTCCCCTGTTCATTCAAACTGTTTGTCTTAACAACTGTTCTTCAGATTAGCAGTTCGTTGTCTCATGCTTGTGTCGTATCAGGGAGTTATGGTGAGCATTCGTAAGCCGATTGTTCATCATCTGCGGCTTGTCGGATTACAGTGTAGTTTGGCTGTAACATAAATGCACAATCCGCCGTACTAACTGCATCAGATCGTATAACTCTATGATTTTTTAGATGAATTGCTTCGGCCCGTAGCCATGTGCAGGGCGTTTTTGGCAACACCTGAACCTACTTTTGTAACATTTCTGTTACAAAAGTGCCAATAGCAAGAGAAGCGGTCAGGCCCGGGCTTTCTATCCCAAACAGATGAACCGCGGGGGCACGGTTATCAGGACGCTGGATATCGAAGTCGGCTGCAGTCTCATGCTTTGTGTGCAGTTTGGGACGGATACCGGCGTAATCTGGCTGCAGGTGTTGTTCTTTCAGGCCGGGAAAGTAGCGCTGAATGGCCCTGGCGAACGCGGGCGCCAGCGCCGGGCCTACCCGGTAATCCGGGGTGTCGTCTGACAGATATTCGGTATCAGGGCCGAAGCGCAGCTGATTACCAAGGTCGAGGGTGGCATGAATGCCCAGTCCTGCCAGATTCTTTTCCGGCAGCGGGTAGATAAGATGCCGGAAAGGGTTTTTGCTCTGGTAGCTGAAGTAATGCCCGCGACAGAGATAAAGCTTTGGAATCCGGCTTTCTTTAATGCCCAGTGCGTGGGCCATCTTCTGGGCATGCAGACCAGCGGCATTGACCAGTGCTGCGCAGCGGATACTGCTTACACCATCCATGCTGCATACCTCAATCTGCCAGCCATTATCGCGCTCGCTGGCGGACACAACCCGCGAGTGTTTGAGCAGCAGGGCACCGCGTTGCTCAGCCTGCTGGGTAAGACGCTCCATATAACTGTGGCTGTCGATAATACCCGTCGTGGGAGAGTAAAGTGCCGCATAACCGCGCACCTGAGGTTCCATATCCTGCAGCTGCTGCTGATCAAGCGACTGCAGGGGAATCCCCAGATTACGGCCTTTGCGCAGCAGCTGTGTCAGCTGTTCCTGACCACTTTCGGGGGCGACAATCAGTTTACCGATAGCTTTGTGGGGAACATCAAAGGCTTCACAGAACCGATACAGGCGCTGCTTGCCTTCGATGCACAGACGTTCTTTCAGTGAGCCTGGTGCATAGTAAAGACCGGCATGAATGACTTCGCTGTTACGACTGCTGGTTTCTGCGCCAAAGCGGTTATTTTGCTCCAGCAGCAGGACAGAGCCGTGGTGGCTGAGTTCATAAGCACAGGCAAGGCCTATAACACCGCCGCCGATAATGCAGTAATCGAAGTCTGTCATAGGCTGAAAATCACCATGATGTGGCCGGGTCGGGTAGAGTACAGAATCAGGGGGCTGGCTGAATTGTAAAGGATATCCGCGCGTATGAAGATGCCTTCATGGCGGACCAAGGGGACGTGCGGTAACTGTTAATGCTCACCGCACGCAGCGAATCCCTGTTAATGGGGTTGGAATCAGCCTTCAGCCTTTTCAGCACATTCAAAATGGCCAGGATTAGCACGGCAGCGCAGACGGAACATCAGCTTCATCATCCGTGGGTCGTAAACCTCTTCGGCGGTCAGTTCCAGACGGATCTGACGCAACATTTCTTTGTACTCATCCATCATTTTCTGCGGCAGGTCGATCCAGTAGTTCTCCGGGATTCCGGCCTCCGCGACGCGGATATGTTCCATCGCTTTATCAAAATTACGGAAGGCAAACTCACGGCTCTGTTGTGCAAATTGTGGTGGGAAGCGCTTGCTGTGAATCAGCAGCTGGAAATTCATCTGCGCCATGCTGAAGCGATAAATACCTCCGTTTTCCCCCAGCCCTTTGTACATTTCGAAAGGCTGATAAGCGATGGCGGGTGCATAGGCAACGTCAACATCGCCATTATTAAAACGCGGTGCAAATGTGGCGACGCTGGATGGCACCATGGTGGCTCCTACATGTTCCACCACTTTTACCGAAGCCTTGTCGTAATCGAGAGTGGCAATGCGCTTGCCGGCTGCTGCCTCGACTGAGTTGATGGCTTTATCGCGTACGTAAATATATACCGCTCCGCCAGGCATGATACCGGCCACCTCATAATCACCCTGCAGCATATATTTGCTGGCCTGAGGTTTGGCGAGCATGCCGATTAAATCCTGTAACTGCTGATAATCGCTGATGCCGCCCAGCGCTTCGATACTGGCAGTAAAGGCGTTGTAGGGACGAACGCGGGTGCCGGTTACGCCCATAGCATCGCAATGGCCGGCATTAAAATCGGCCAGTACGACGGCTTCGTTGGTATAGGCCTTTAATTCCAGTTCGGTTCCCCAGGACAGGGCGCTGGTCTGGTAATCACGCATGGCGTCGAATATCGGCCCTTTGGCACCGACCGGATCGAATACACAGAAGGTACGTTTGACGGTATCTGCATGGGCGGAAGACAGGCTGCACAGCAGAACAGCAAAAAGGACTAACAGGTGGCGTGAAGCGTTAGAAAACATAATCAGGACCTTTGTTTATTATTATGCAGGTCATCTGCCCGCCCATGATAACCGTCTGGGATGCGGTAGCAAGTCAGGCGCAGCATTGCCTTGCGGGCTGGTGCCAGAGCCCGCCTCTGAGTACCATACGCGCACTTTTTAGCTGTACACCGGAAGGTAGCGCGGAATGAATGCAGAGCTGTTTGAAACCTGGGCAATGAATATTGGCGTCACACTGTTGATCGGCTTTATGTTTTTCATTATTTACGATCTGGGTAAGCGCGCCAACGCCGGTAAGTTCGGGATGATGATTCTGCTGATTGGTCTGGGGCTGGGTATGGTTGGTTTTATTATTAAAACCGTACTGGTTGAAGTGCTTGATCTCTGAGCCATCCGGCATCTGACCAAAACACCAGATTTTTTAAGAACCTGGTGTGAATTCCTGCAGTAATGTCTGTCTGGTGCTAGCGCCAGCCTTGTTGTTTGTCTATACCTTAAAAGTATAAAGGATATCTTCTGTTTATCTGCTAACGGCAGAGGAGTCCGGCAATAATAACAACAGGGAGTGGTTATGGTTGCATGCAGCGCAGCACCAAGTCTGGAGCTATTGTCCCCAGAGCGGGGCGGAGCAGGAATCCAGCGGGTTCCATCAACCCTCAGCGGGCGTGCAGATGCCTGTGTTTATATCGTTAATCTGCCGGCAGATTCCGCTTCTCTGGGAATCGTGGGCTATACGCCTCAGCTCAGTGAACTGATTGAAGATGCTATGCCTCTTGTCTGGCACCTGCTTGCACGCCAGTCTCTGTCGGAACAACTCCCGATTTACCTTTTCTACGTGAACCCCCGTGATCAGATCGGCACTAATGCTGCGCGTTTGCTGCAATTGCTGCAGTTAATGTCCGGTAAGGCGCAAATCTGGGTGCCGGTGTCGACCAGCCACAGCGCGATCCTGCATTCGCTGCGCCTGATTTTGCCTGAAGCTGTGAGGCTGGATCTGAATCATTCATCTTTGCTGTATGTGGGCGACAACGCTAACCGCAAACCTATGAAGGCCATGGCTGAAGCCTGCGGTATGCCATTCTGCTTTCACGCGCTCTACTGAACAGGCTTTCTTGATTTGGATTAGCACCTGAGGCGCTGCAGTTGTTAGACTGACAGTAACAGTATGAACAGGCTTTAACCCAAGGAAGTTGCTTTATGCCTCAACAAGATCTCAAACAACAACTGCAACAGCTGCACGAGACCCTGCAACAGAATCCCCAGCTGGACGACAGCAGTCTGGAGTTACTGCACAGCATTGCCCGTGATATCAATGCCATGGAGAACAGTGATGCGGCTGATATCGGCGAGCGGGTGCAGGAGCAGGCGATTCGTTTTGAGCAGGAACATCCGACCTTAGCGGGTATTCTGCATCAGATAGTGGATACGCTGGGGCGCATTGGCGTCTGAGCGCTGTACCGGGTACTGTACGTTGTGTGCCGGCGTCAGTATCCGGTACAGCGACCTGCGGAATTCGTTTTGAGGGAACAGCTATGCGCCATATGCCTACGATTGCAGAAATTATGACGGCGTTTCCGGTTCATGTGGAAGAAAGTCTGCCACTGGCCGAAGCCGCGGAACTGATGAAATCTCATAACTGCCATCACCTGCCGGTTATGGCCGAACATGAGGTTGTCGGGTTACTGACCATCGAAGACCTCAAACTGGCACAACAGCCGGGTCATACCTCCAGCGATCTCGGAGACCTGAGTGCCGGCGATATGTGTCGCCGGCAGATTAAACAGGTTGATCTGCATACCCGGCTGGATGTCGTTCTTATGGGGATGGCAGAACAGCATGTTAATGCGGTGCTGATTATGCGTAATGATCGTCTGGCCGGAATCCTTACCAGTCAGGATGCCTGCCGCGGCTTTGCCCGCTGGCTGCAGAAAGAATACCTGCCGAGTGATGATCCGGGCGTAGCCTGAGGCGGCGCTTTCTCCGTAGTGGCCTCCGGTACTGCAGTTCCGGAGGTGCACCGCCTTGGAACATATCCATATTCCATTGTTTACAAATAGCGCATTTTTTCACGCTTTATCCTTCTTTTTTCTGTCTTTCCAGCCGTAATCAGCCGTTTTTAAGCGCATCCTGAACAAAATAAAAACATGGTACGGAGTTTGCGAAAGGCTGATTATCAGGAGGAGCAGCCTATGTATAAAATTGCCGATATTCAGGATTACCGTCAGCCCGTTATGCCCGTTTCATCCATGCCATCGGCCTGGCTGAACAGCGTGACCGAAATTATTGAAAGCCGTTACCACGATGAGGATAGTATCCAGCAGCTGTTGTTGCTGGTGGCCGAAAACAGCGGACTGAATAATGTTTCCGTAGCCTTACCGGATTCTCCCAGCCGTTTTAAAGCTCAGTACTGTTCCACCGGAGTCAGTAACGGTGTTTACAGTTTCGCCGTACAGCATGCCCTGTGCCGTCAGTTTGAATCACGTGAGTGGTTGGTGATTAAAGATGGCAGCGAGCGCCCTGAGCGGTTCGAACCTTTTATCGATTCTTTGTGTCAGCAAGATCGCTGTCTGCTGGTGCCTCTGGTGTTGCGTCAGTCGGTACTGGCGGTGCTGGTGATGGATCTGCGTGGTGCACGGGCAGACCATATCGATCTGGCGCTGGTGAATTTTCTTGGTGCGCAGATTGCCCATATGCTGGCCACCCAGGTGGTGCCGAATTTCAAAACACTTTATGCCCGCCCTTACCAGCGGGTACAGGCCGATGAACTGAGTGACATTCAGTCGGCAATTGCCAAATGCAGCGGAAATAAGACCATGGCAGCGAAAGTGCTCGGCCTGACGCCGCGTCAGCTGCGTTATCGCTTGTCCAAACTTTCCGGCGAGTGCTGACACTCCTTCCTCTCTTCATAAAACTGTCATGGGTTAAGCGTCACACTGGTGGAATAATCACCAGAGTGCCGCTTAACCATGGCCAAGATCCGCATTTCGATCGTCACGGAAACCTATGTTCCGGACGTTAACGGCGTTGCCAATTCCCTGCGCCAGCTCCTCAGTGCACTGAACCCTGAACAATTTTGTATTCAGATTGTCCGCACGGCACCGCGCAGCGACTGGCTGCCTGAAACCGAAGAGATCTGGTGCCGCGGCCTGACCATTCCGATGTACCCGGATCTGCAGCTTGGATTACCAGCCCGGCGCCGGGTGGCCAGAGCCTGGCAAAGTTTCCAGCCGGATCTGGTGTACATTGCGACCGAAGGCCCGCTGGGTAACTCTGCTCTGCGCCAGGCCCGTAAGCAGGGTATTCCGGTTATCAGTGCCTTCCACACCAACTTCCATCGCTACAGCAGCTATTACGGCCTTGGCTGGATCAAAACACTGACCCTGGCCTGGCTGCGGCGTTTTCATAACCGCACGGCGGCCACGCTGGTGCCGGCGGGTGAAATCGCAAGCGCATTAAGCAGCGAAGGTTTCCGCAATGTCTCGGTGCTGCCTCACGGGGTTGATTGCCAGCTGTTTCATCCGCGCCGGCGCAGCATTGCTTTGCGTCAGCAGTGGCAGGTTGGCGCTGAACCGGTGCTGTTGTATGTCGGACGCATTGCCGCTGAGAAAAATATTCCGCTGGCAATCCGCAGTTGGCAGGCGTTGCGGGCGCAGGGGAACAATGCCCGTCTGATCATGGTGGGTGATGGTCCTATGCGGGCGGAGCTGGAGCGAGAACATCCGCAGATTATTTTTGCCGGCGTGCAAACCGGTGAAACACTGGCGCGTTATTTTGCTTCAGCAGATGCATTTATTTTCCCCAGCCAGACAGAGACTTTTGGCCTGGTAACGCTGGAGGCGATGGCCAGTGGTTTGCCGGTCGTGGCGTTCAATATGGCTGCCGCGCAGATGCATGTGCAACCCGGGGTTAATGGTGAGCTGGCGGCGGACGATACGGATGAGGCGTTTATTGCTGCGACATCGCGTCTTTTTGGTGGTGATCTTCAGGCCATGGGCATCGCGGCTCGTCTTCAGGCTGAGCGTGCCAGCTGGCAGAGTGTGGCAGAGCAATTTGCTGCACTGGCTAGCCGTCATACCGGAGCGGCTGCGCCGAATAAAACTGAACAGATTCAAACTATGGTATGAGGGTTGCAATACTTCGTTTAACTGAGACTTCTGATAGTAGCTATTAACCGGAGATGATTGCATGGAATTCAACCGTCATAACATCGCTTTGCTGCAAAAGATCAAACGACTGGCGAAAGACGAACAGGGATGCGTGATTCACTTTGATTCACCGTCCCTTGAGCATGACCTGCGTGTTCTGGTGCAAAGCGGCGTCAGCCGTGATTTGCTGGCCCTGATTGAAGAGTTTCTGCCAACCCAGGAGCCACCAGAGCTGCATGAAATCAGCCATGTATACCGTGGCAGCCAGCGCCTGATGGATGATTCTGAGCGGGTCAGCAAACGTACCCAGCGTGTGTACCGCGGTCAGGTGGTGATGGCCTGAACTGCGGCTGGTGCGACATTAAAGTGCGCCTGTGCTAGTGTTCGCCCAATGCAGGGACGTTTCTGAGGGACTCTATGCGCTGGGGATCATTGTCTCGCACGCGTCTGCCCATTTTATTGGGCGTGTTACTGACCGCTTATTTTATTCTGCTGAGCCTGCAGCCCGGGCAAAGTCCCGGCCATTGGCTGAAACGACTCGACTTTCTGCTTTACGACCTGCGCTTTAACGCTGCACTCGACTGGCATCCGCCCGAACGTGGCGAGCAGCCAATTATCATTATCGACATCGATGAAAAATCCCTTGCCCATGAAGGCCGCTGGCCCTGGAGCCGGCACAAACTCGCCGATCTGGTAACCACACTGGCGCAGTATGGCGCAGTGGTTGTGGCCTTTGACGTGGTGTTCTCTGAGGCGGAACGTAACCCGGTGGACGATATCCGCAAGCGCCTGGCGGTTGATGGTGAGCGCTGGCAGGCGCCCGAAGGATGGCGCCGGCAGGTTGATGCCGATACTCATTTTGCACAGGAATTACCGGCGACCGATACGGTGCTGGGTTTTTTCTTTCTTGATGAGGGCAATGTGAGCGTGGGTCGTTTACCGGCTCCGGTCTACCGGTTGCCGGTGGAGGCTGCCAGACGTTCGGTGGTGATCGCCAAGCCGGGCTATGCTGCCAATCTGCCACTGCTGCAGGATGCTGCCGCCGGTGCTGGCTTTGTCACCACCTTTGCCGATGCTGATGGCGCGATCCGCCGGGCGCCACTGGTTATCCGCTATGGTAACGATCTGTACCCATCGCTGGCACTGGCGACGGTGATGGCTTATCTGTTCGACCGCACCTTGCAACTGGAAACGGTTGCGTTGGGCGATGTTGATGTACTGCGCTATGCTGGTGTCGGGGGACAGCTGGCACGTACCGATGCCGCTGGCCGGGTTATTGTGCCGTATAAAGGGCCAAAGCGTACTTTTACCTATTTTTCTGCCACCGATGTGCTCAATGGCAATATCAGCGACGATGCGCTGGAAGGTGCCATTGTGTTGGTGGGCACCTCAGCCCTCGGCTTATCGGATCTGCGTGCCACGCCGGTTGGTACGCAGTATCCGGGGGTGGAAGTACATGCCAATGTGATCGAAGCCCTGCTTAATGATGAATTCCCATACCGTCCGGAATGGGAAGCGGGTGCGCTGCTTGCCCAGCTGTTGTTGTTTGGCATAGTGCTGTCGTTCTGGCTGCCACGGCTTGGGCCTTTCAGTGCCATGTTGCTGAGTGGTCTGGCGGTTGTACTGGTGATCAGTGGCAATTTTTATCTGTGGTCCTATCAGAACCTCGATTTACCGCTGGCAGCGGTATTGCTGCTGGTTGGCGGGCTGACCATCGTTAATCTGGGGTATGGCTTTGTCAGCGAGAATCTCAGCCGTCGCTTACTGAAAGGGATGTTCGACCAGTATGTGCCGCCGGCGCATATTGAGCGGATGATGAATGACCCTACTGCCTATCAGTTTGCCGGGGAAAGCAAAGAGCTGACGGTACTGTTCAGCGATATCCGCAGCTTTACCAATATCTCTGAAAATCTGTCGGCCGCTGATCTTAAGGCACTGCTTAACAGCTACTTCACGCCCATCACCAAAGTGATTTTTGATAATGAAGGCACCATCGATAAATACGTCGGCGATATGGTGATGGCTTTCTGGGGCGCTCCACTGGATGACGAACGTCATGCCTGTCATGCGGTACAGGCAGCGCTCAGTATGCAGCGCGTTACGGCCTCGCTGCGTGAGGAATTTATTGCCCGTGGCTGGCCGGCGATTGAAATCGGCATTGGCATTAATACCGGTCCGATGAATGTGGGCGATATGGGATCATCCTACCGCCGTGCCTATACCGTGCTGGGGGATGCGGTGAATCTGGGTTCCCGGCTGGAAAGCATTACCAAGTTTTATGGTGTGAAGATTCTGGTCGGTGAGAACACCCATGCCCAGGCACCGGAGTTTGTTTACCGCTATGTCGACCGTATTCAGGTAAAAGGTAAAAACGAACCTATCCGCGTCTATGAACCACTGGGCCTAGCAGGTGAAGTTGATGAGGCAACGCAGCAGGAGCTGGCACTGCAGCAGCAGGGAACCGAGCATTATTTTGCCCGCCGCTGGGATGAAGCGGTGCTGATTTTTACGCAGTTATGGCAGCAACAGCCACGGCGTTTATATCAGGTATATATCGAGCGTATCGGCAGCCTGCGCCAGCAGACGCTGGCTGAGGACTGGGATGGTGTCTTCCGCCATACCGATAAGTAAGCGGAAGACAGAGGTCAGCTTCAGAACTGACCTGTCCGCACCTGTTGTGGCCAGACAACAATGCCGGCGGCACTGTTGCCGTCCATATCGATCAGGTTGAAACTGCCGGCAAATACGCCGCCTGACGGAGCGACCAGTACGCCACTGAACTGGCTGGCGACGGCGTCCAGCGCAGAGCTTTCGCCGTGATAACCTGTGCCGAACTGCATCTGAACCAGCGCTGTATTTTTACCGTTGGCGCCACCCGCACGGATGGTACCGGTAAAGTCGGCGTTCCAGAAATTACCGCCGATACTCTGGCCACCACTGCCATCAGCATAGTCAGCACTCAGAAAACCATTGCTGACGATACCGGTAGAAAAATCCAGATCAAAATTGCCGCTGGCACTGAGCAGAGCATTCCCTTTGCTGTCTGTTCCCAGGGCCTGAGTGCCGCCGAAATATACCGAGCCAGAGGTAGGGATATTGCCTTCAAGGGCGGGATTGGCAATCACCCACATAACCGGCGATTCGACAGCGGTGACAACCAGCGAACTTTCTTCCAGCAACTGTGAAACCGGCGCCTCTGCGCTGCCGTTCCAGATGCCCCATTCAATACCGGCAATATCCGCCATCTCCGGCAGCAATGTACTGTCGGTTGTGCCACTGTAACGGGTGATATCAATACCGTTATTGTCGTCGACGGATACAAACACCGGCTCGCCACGCTCGTCACGGAAGGCGGATACAGGAATCGCCTTGCCATTAACAATAATGCTGCCGACGCTGGTACTGGTGAGAAAGGCGGTGAATTCTTCCGAACTCAGGCGCAGATCCGGTGAGGTGATCACAGGACCGCCGTCGCCACCATCACCACCGTCTCCGCCATCAGGAGGGGTGTTATCAATCAGATTACCGGCTTCTTTTAAGGTATCTTCATGACCACTGTCGGCATCCTGATCAAGAGGTGGCGGAACTTTGTTATCGCCGCTGGTGTTATTCAGTACCGTTGTAGCCGGGCTGGTAGTGGCTGTTCCGGGAGGTGGTGTGCTGCCATCCGGATTTTCTGAACCGGTTGTACTCATGCTGTCTGGTATGACGTCAGAATCAGCATTATCCAGTGCCTGCGGTGCTTCCAGCATTCCCTGAAAGCCAGTGTTACCCAGTACGCCAAAGTTGAAATCAGCATTCTGGCCAAGATTAAAATCGCCCTGATCTGAGGACAGCGTAATGCCTCCTTTCCAGACTCCCGCCATCAGCTGGCCTTTGGCCAGTAAGGCGCTGTAGAGCGTGCCACGGATACCGATGCTGGCAACGGGGGTGTCGACCCGGTAAGCCTCTTTATTGCCTTTGCCAATACTGCCGGTCAGGGTGCGGAACCCACCTTCTACCAGTTCCATCAGCACCTTGCCCCCTTTGCCATCGGCATCGGCCTGCTGGTAGGCATGAATACTGAGCTGGCTGTTTTCCTGCAAAGCCAGCAGGGCGTTATCGATAAAGCGGATCTGTACGCGGCTGCCGGTACCGGTACGAATGGTGTCGCTGGGGTAAATTTCATCGCGGCGCTTCAGATTGCGGCTGCTGCCATCGGCTGCCTGCGCAGTGACATCGCCTTTTACCATGATGATGTGGCCGGCCAGTTCGGCTGCCCGGGCTGAGTTCAGTGTGAACATCATCAGCAGAATAACCATTGCCTGAAACAGGCAGGCTGAACGTGTAATCCGGTGCATGATGGCCTCCATCAGAATGTCCAGTTGATGCCCGCTTCGAGCAGCGTGCGGTCATATTCGTACAAGGGGAGATTGCTGTTGTAACGGACCTGGCTGGCCTGGGTGTAAAGGGTCAGGGCTGGTAACAGGGTATAGCCGTAGCCCAGTACCAGCTGGATCATTTGCTCGGCACGGGTTTCGCCGGCGGCGAGCAGATTGTCCGCCGGAAATGCTCCCTGAAACTGGTAATCGCGCAGAATCAGGCTGGCGTACAGACTGCTGTGAATGTTCAGCAGTTGCTGAGCACTCAGGTTAATACCCTGCGTGTCCCGTGCCTGATACTCCTGTTCGCCGTCATCGGTGGCCAGCACCAGTGCAAACTGGGCTGAGAGCGATCCGGCTGAAAAAGCGGCACCCGCCTGAATTTCGGCCTGCAGCAGGTCGAGATCATCATTGAGCTTATTGTCTTGGCTACTCAGTGTCAGACGGGTCTGACTCTGCCATTCGCTGGCCAGCTGGTAGTTCCATTCCAGATTCGCCGACAGGTCTGACAGCAGATCATCCCGGCCCAGCCAATAGTGGCTGTAACGACCGCCAAGCCGCAGATTGTGACGTCCACGGACCATCCGCATGCCGCCGCTGGCGTAGAGGTTATCCAGATCAAACAGATCATCGGCGGCGTTGTCTTTGCGGCTGGCTCCTAACTGCAGGTCGATGGCGCTGCGCTGTGTCAGTGGGCTGATATAACTGCCCTGGGCCCGCAGCTGATAGTAGCCACTGCCTTTAGCGCGCTGATCACGGCTCAGGCGCGCGGTCAGCAGGCCGTCGAGCAGGTCGACCTCATTGAGATCAGTGGCGGTATTGTAATTGGAGTCATAACCGCCGCTGGCGGACACAAAACCTCCCCAGGCAGGCATCACGCTCTGGCGCTGCTCCTGAATACGTTGCAGGAACTGTGCAATGGTCTCCCGGACCTGCGCAGGCGGGTTGGTACTCTGAACCCGGCTGAACTCCTGCTCGGCAGCATCGTGATTACCAAGGTAATAGTAAGCACGTGCTAACTCCAGACGGTAGCGGGCAACTGCCGGGTAGTTGCTGCTGAGGCGCTCGAAGCCGAATAAGGCTTCATTGAAATATCCAAGCTGGGCAGCGCTGAATGCGTAATAAAAATCAAATGACGGGTCGCCTTCGTAAAGGCTGAGCAGTGGTTGTGCCAGTTGATAGGCGCTCTGGTAGTCCTGCTGCCGGATCAGTTGTGACAGTTGCTGATTGGTTCGTGCCAGTGTTGTGGTATCTGCTTCGGGCGCTGCACCTGGTGTAACAGGCGTCAGGGCCGGTGTGGCTTGGTCTGCCGGAACTTCTGCCGTTGCCTCTGTCACAGAGGACGTTCCGGCGGCGGGTTGTTCTTCCGCCTGCAGCAGGGCCGCAGAGAACAATGATCCGCACAGCAGCAGTGAAGCAGCTTGTGTAATTGGTCCTTTCACCTTGCTCAGTCCTTTATGGTCGCCGGTTTACATAGTGTGCACTGACTGACGATAAATACCAATAATTGCGCAGTGTCTGTCTGCTGCATGGCTGCAAGGGATCTGCGCAGGATTGTTGATGCTCAGCATGTTCAGGTAGCAAGGTTTACACCATTAGTCATAATAACTGTATGGTTATTTGATGTGCATCAAGCTCCGTATCAACCTCTTTCAGGGGCGATTTTTTCGTTGATTTACATCAATTCTGCCTTCCGGCCCCTTGCTAAAGTGACTTCATACCAAGCGCAATGAAGCAGCCAACGCAGCCATTGCCGCTCCGAACTGCACGGCTTAACTGAGAGGTGAGCACTATGTTTATGGATGAAGTTGTATTTTCCGGCCTGATTATTGTTGCCCTGACCTGCGCCTTCTTTGGCGGCGTTTACTGGGCTGTTAAGAAAGACATCGAAAAACACGGTACTGGTGAATAAGCCGGGCCAACACGCTTTAGTTTTACTGTTTCTGCGCTGAGTACCTTGCCTCTGGGCCTGACGTTGATCGTCATGGCCCCTTTTTTTGTCTCTTTGTCGTGATCAGTTCAGCTGGTGAGCAGCCAGCAGCAGTGGCTGGCGGATATTCAGCTGATTAAGCCGGTCCAGTACGGCCTGCAGATCATCACCCTCGGGCACTGGTCCGATCCGCACTTTATGTAAACCGGCTCCGCCATCCTGAGTGCTGATGCTGACCGGCCAGGTCATGGGCGCCAGTGAGCGCTGCAGGCTGGCCTGCAGCCGTTGCGCGGCGGCGGCATCTGACAACGCGCTGACCTGCACCCAACGTACGCTGTGGGCATGGGGTGGGGTGACAACTTCAACATCAACCACGGCCGTGCCCATGTTATTGATGCCAAGGCGAACGGCAGCAGCATAGGACAGATCAATAATCCGGCCTTCGTGGAACGGCCCGCGGTCATTGACCCGCACGATAATGGATTTGCCGTTATCAACCCGGGTAACACGGACATAGCTGGGCAGAGGCAGGGTTTTGTGGGCCGCGCTGAACTGATAGACGTCGTAAACTTCGCCGTTTGAGGTGCGGTGACCATGAAATTTCATACCGTACCAGGAAGCAATACCGCGTTCTTTGTAGTTATCGGCCTTGTCCATCACCTGATATTCCTTGCCGAATACCTGGTAGCTGCGCGGATTACCCATGCTGCTGCGGGGCTCTGCTTTAGGTTCCGGTTCCGGCAGATTGTGGATATCGGCAACGGTTGCCGGAGTGAAGTCGTTGGCGTGCTGATAACGCGAGGTCGCACAGCCTGCCAGCACCAGTGTCAGTGCCAGCAGAAGGGTAACCGCTCTCAACGCAGCGCCTCACTCAACTGATAGACGGCCATGGCATACATGCGGCTGTGGTTGTAGCGGGTGATAACATAAAAATTGTGCTCACCGAGCCAGAATTCTGCGCCGACTTTTCCCTGCAGACGGATCAGGTTCGCGGGGCGGTCTTCGGCGACTTTGTTGGTCGGTTCCACGCCCAGTGCTTTTAATTCGGCGACGGTCCATTTGGGTTTGAGGCTGTCGTTGATGATTTCTTCATAGTCTTTACCGCTGACCCGAACGCGTTGGGTTACGGCTTCACCGGTGCGCCAGCCGTGGCGTTTGAAGTAGTTGGCGACGCTGAAAATCGCATCCGCAGGATTCCCCCACAGATCACGCTTACCGTCTTTGTCGGCATCAACGGCGTAGTTCAGAAAACTGGTAGGAATAAACTGACCATAACCCATCGCGCCGGCATACGAACCTTTGACACTGGCCGGGTCGATTTTTTCATCGCGGGCGAGAGCAAAGAAGGCTTTTAATTCGCGCCAGAACAGCGGCCGTTGCGGATAATCAAAGGCCAGTGTGGCGAGGGAATCGAGTACGCGATAATTTCCCTGACGGGTTCCATAAAACGTTTCTACGCCGATGATGGCAGCAATAATGTGTTTATCAACACCGAATTTTTGTTCGGCCTGTTGCAGCAGCTCGGCATGTTCCTGCAAAAATGCTTTACCGGCAGATATGCGTTTTGAGGTCAGAAATATATCCTGATATTCGTCCCACTCTTTTACTTTTTCGGCCGGGCGGGCAATGGCTTCGAGAACGGAGTCGAGCTTTTCGGCATGGGTCAGCCAGGCGCGGATTTCGGCCGGATCAATTTTGTATTCTTTGCTGGCTTCAGCAATAAATTCGTCGCTGCGCGGATGCTGATCATAAGCTGCAGAAACAGGCAGGGCTGCACATAACAATAAAGCGCTGCTTAATTTACTCAGGGTGTCACGGAAAAAACGCATAAATCTGTATCCTAATTCTGCCGGTGGGTGTACATGGACATAATTAAACCGAAAGCCGTCAGCAGACTGACTACCGAGGTGCCACCGTAGCTCACCAACGGTAAGGGTACGCCGACCACTGGTAATATGCCACTGACCATACCTATGTTTACGAATACATAGATAAAAAACGTAACGGCCAGACTACCGGACAACAAACGACCGAATAAAGTTTCACAGCGGGAAGACAGATACAGGCAACGCATAATAATCAGAAAGTACAATATCAGCAGGGCAAGTACGCCAATCAGGCCGAGTTCTTCTGCCAGTACGGCGATAATAAAATCGGTATGGCTTTCCGGCAGAAACTCAAGCTGCGACTGAGTGCCCTGTAAAAATCCCTTGCCATCAATGCCGCCTGAACCAATGGCCGTTTTTGACTGAATAATATTCCAGCCGGATCCGAGCGGATCGCTTTCCGGATTGAGAAAAGTCAGCACCCGTTGTTTCTGATATTCACGCATCACAAAAAACCACATCAGTGGTGCACAGGCTGCGACAATACCTATCATCGACAGTATTAATGCCCAGGACATACCGGCAAAAAACAACACCAGAATTCCGGACGCGCTGATCAGAATGGATGTACCGAGATCGGGTTGTTTCAGAATCAGAATGGTGGGCAGGCCAATAATTATCATGGCCTTAATCAGGTCGAAAAAACGCGGCGGTACAGGACGGGTCGACATATACCAGGCGACCGTCAGCGGCAGCGCCAGCTTTACCAGCTCTGATGGCTGAAAACGCGGCAGACCGGGTAGCTCCAGCCAGCGTTGTGCGCCTTTGGCACCCACGCCCATGACCAGTACGCCGATAAGCGCAATAACACCGATGGCAAAGGCCCAGGGAGCCACTGTCTGATAAAAGCGCGGAGGAAACTGGGCCACGACAATCAGGACGATAAAACCGATCAGAAAATGCAGCGCCTGACGTTTGACCATGGTCATATCCTGGCCGCTGCCGCTGTACAGAATCAGCAGGCCGCAACCGGCCAGCAGCAGAATCAGCAGGAACAGAATGAGGTCGATGTGCATGCGCTCAAACCAGGCGCGGCTGCGATCGAACCCATGCTGGTGATGGCCGCTGCCCATGGTGCGGCTGAAATCGGTATTAGCCACTAGCCTTCTGCGCCTCCGAGGTATTCGTTAATGATGCTCTGTGCAATCGGGCCGGCGGTACGGCCGGCGGATTCACCGTTTTCGATCACCACGGCAATGGCAATCTCTGGCTTTTCCACCGGAGCAAAAGCAATAAAGAGTGCGTGGTCACGCCAGCGCTCACGCAGGGATTCGGAGTCGTACTCTTCATCCTGTTTGATGCCCACGACCTGCGCGGTACCGGTTTTACCGGCTATCGGGTAGCGCAGTTTGCTCAGCAGGCGCCGGGCTGTGCCACGGCTGCCGCTGATCACCTGTTCCATGGCGTGATACATCTGCTCCCAGTCCTGCGGGTTTTTCAGCTGAATATCGGCAATATCGCCATGCGGAATTTCGTCAGCTATATCGTTATGCGCCAGAATCAGACGCGGTACCTGCCACTGACCACGATTGGCCAGTACTGCGGTTGCGGTGGCCAGCTGCATCGGCGTAACCAGCATAAAGCCCTGACCAATACCGAGGTTGACGGTATCACCGGCGTACCAGAAGGATTTTCTTTTGGCCCGTTTCCAGTCGCGGTCGGGCAATAAACCCGGCAGGGCGTTGCTGATGTCCAGTGTCATATTGCGGCCAAAGCCGAACTGAGCGAGGAACGGTGAAATATTGTCGATACCGGCCCGTACAGCGACGTCGTAAAAATAGGTGTCACAGGATTCAACAATGGCACGCTGCAGGTTTACTTTGCCGTGGCCGCTGCGCTTCCAGTCGCGATACAGGCGTTCGTCATTTTCCAGCTGATACCAGCCCGGATCATCGATGCTCTCGTTCCAGCTGGTAATGCCGGAATTGAGTGCCGCTAAGCCAACGAAAGGCTTGAGAGTGGAGGCTGGTGGATACTGGCCACGGATTGCCCGGTCAAACAATGGCAGATCGGGATTGTCACGCAGGCTTGAATAATCTTTGTGTGAGATTCCGGTAACAAATAAGTTCGGATCGAAGCTCGGGTTGGAGTACAGACTGATAATACCGCCGGTTGCCACTTCGATTGCAACGAGGGCGCCACGCATCCCCTTCATTTCTTTTTCTGCCAGCTTCTGCAAACGGCTGTCGAGGTGCAGGCTGATGTCCTGGCCGGGCACAGGGTCCTGACGTTCAATAATCTGGATAACCCGTCCACGGGCGTTGGTCTCTACTTTCTGGTAGCCCACTTCACCGTGCAGATCCTGCTCGTAACGGCGCTCCACGCCGAGCTTGCCGATAAACTGGGTCGCGCTGTAACGGCGCTTGGTTTCCGGGTCGGTGTCGAGGGTGGCCTGCTCCTGCTGGTTGATCCGGCCAACATAGCCGAGTACATGAGCAAAGGTTTCACCTTGCGGGTAATGCCGCACCAGCTGGGCTTCAACGTCGACACCGGGCAGGTAGAAACGGTTGACCATCACTTTGGCAATGTCGTCTTCGCTCAGCTGGTGGCGCAGCACTACAGGCTCAAACGGCCGGCGGCGGAAGCCCTGACGTTTTTCAAACTGCTCGCGGTCACGTTCGCTGATACCGATCAGCTGATCGAGGAAAGCGATGGTCTGCTCCATATCGCGTACCCGTTCCGGTACCAGGGTCAGACTGTAAGAGGGGATGTTTTCGGCCAGCAGAATGCCGTTGCGGTCGTAAATCAGACCGCGGTTAGGTGCAATAGGACGCAGCTGAATACGGTTGTTTTCCGACAGGTCTTTGTATTTTTCGTAGAGGTTGATCTGCAGATAGGCCATGCGCCAGGCCAGTATGCACAGCATCAGGAAAATAAAGATGGCCAGTGTTAATGCGCGGGAGCGGAACAGCCTCCGTTCTGCCGATTTATCCCTGAATGAATGCTCCCACATAAACGACTCACTTATGGTAAGGGTGGCCCTGCAGGATGCTCCACGCACGGTACAGCTGTTCGGCCAGCAGTACACGCACCAGCGGGTGGGGCAGAGTCAGTGCTGACAATGACCAGCGCTGTCTGGCCAGTGCCAGTACTTCGGCAGTCATGCCATCCGGGCCGCCGACCAGCAGGGCCACATCGCCGCCCTGCATGCGCCAGCCTTCCAGCTGCTGTGACAACTGCTCGGTCGACCAGTTGCTGCCTTTTACATCCAGCGCCACGACATGATCCTGCGGACGGATTGCTTTACGCAGAGCGTCAGCTTCCTGCTGCATGGCTTTTTCTTTGCTGGTGTTTTTGGCGCGGTGTCCCGGCGGAATTTCCACCAGTTCGATGCTGCAGTCGGCAGGCAGGCGCTTGGCGTATTCCGCAAAGCCCTGTTCCACCCATGCCGGCATCTTATGACCTACCGCCAGAAGGCGCAGTTTCATGCCTCAGATTGTCCGGTCTCTGCGCCGGGTTCTCCCCAGAGGCGCTCCAGATCGTAGAAGTGGCGGGACTGGTCGGTCATAACGTGTACCACCACATCAATCAGGTCGATCAGAACCCAATCAGCGGCGGCACGACCTTCCGTACCGTTAGGGCGCAGGCCGGCGTGCTTGGCTTTTTCTTCTACGTTAGCGGCAACAGCTGTGACGTGACGGTTAGAAGTACCGGTTGCGATGATCATCCAGTCGGTTACCGAAGTACGGCCGCGGACGTCGAGAACGGTGATATTTTGCGCTTTCAGGTCTTCCAAAGCGTCGATCACCAGAGATTTGATTTGCTCAGTTTGCATTCAGTTCTATCGATAGAGTTGTTGTTGGGTTATGTAATCCAGCACCGCGTCCGGTGTCAGAAAGGTCACATTGTCGCCCTGCTTGATAGCCCGGCGCAAGTCGGAGGCGGATATATCCAGCTCCGGCCAGTGATGAAGACAGATATGACCGGCTTCAGCGGCCAGTAAATCGGTCAGTGAGCACTCACGTTGCTCTAATTGTTGTTCCTGCCAGTGGCTGACATTGCGCAATCCGGGACGGCTGATGACCAGCAGATTGGCTTCATCCAGCAGTGATTGCGGCTGATGCCAGTGTTCGAATCCCTGCCAGGCATCCTGCCCCATGACCCAGGTAAAGCCGACGTCCGGATAAGCGGCGCGCAGGGCCGCGACGGTGATGGCGCTGTAGCTCAGGTCATCACGCTCAAGCTCGATGTTGCTCGGTTCAATCCCATCCAGATTGCGGCATGCCAGCAGCAGCATTGCCAGACGCTGTTCAGCGCTGGCCTGTGGCTGGGGCCGGTGTGGCGGAATGCGGTTGGGAATCAGCAGGACTTTTTCGAAGCCGAGATCGCGCAATTGCACGGCGATACGCAGATGACCGATATGAACCGGATCAAAGGTACCGCCCAGCAGTGCCCAGCGTTTGCGGCGGCTGCCGGACGATTGCCCGGCGGTTGGCTGCGTGGCGGGCGGCTTATTTACGGACTTCGCCATTACCCAGCACTACGTACTTTTGTGAGGTCAGACCGTCGAGACCGACCGGGCCGCGGGCATGGATTTTATCGGTCGAGATACCGATTTCGGCGCCCAGGCCGTACTCAAAACCATCGGCAAAGCGGGTTGAGGCGTTGACCATCACCGAGCTGGAGTCGACTTCGGTCAGGAAGCGCCGTGCCAGCGTGTAGTTTTCGCTGACGATGGTGTCGGTATGGTGTGAGCCATAGTGGTTGATATGGTCGATGGCGCTGTCCATATCGTCGACGATTTTCACCGCCAGTACCGGCGCCAGATATTCGGTATGCCAGTCTTCTTCCGTCGCGGCATTAATATCGGTCAGCAGTTCACGGGTACGCTCACAGCCTCGCAGTTCCACGCCAAGGGCTTCATAGGCTTCGGCCAGCTCCGGCAGGATGTCGGCGGCCACGGCCTGATGCACCAGCAGGGTTTCCATGGTGTTACAGGTGCCGTAGCGGTGTGTCTTGGCGTTGATGGCGATATTGATGGCCTTGGTTTTATCGGCGAATTCGTCGATATACACATGGCAGATACCATCCAGATGCTTGATCACAATCACCTTGGCGTCACGGCTGATACGCTCAATCAGGCCTTTGCCACCGCGCGGCACGATCACATCCACGTACTCCGGCATGGTGATTAACGCGCCGACCGCGGCGCGGTCGGTGGTTTCCACCACCTGCACGGCACTGGCCGGCAAGCCGGCTTCTTCCAGACCGGCGCTGATAATGGCGGCCAGGGTGCGGTTGGCTTCAATGGCTTCGGAACCACCACGCAGAATGGCAGCGTTGCCGGATTTCAGGCACAGGCTGGCGGCCTCAATAGTGACGTTCGGACGGCTTTCATAAATGATGCCGAT
This sequence comes from Thalassolituus alkanivorans, assembly GCF_020447205.1. GTDB lineage: Bacteria > Pseudomonadota > Gammaproteobacteria > Pseudomonadales > Oceanobacteraceae > Venatoribacter > Venatoribacter alkanivorans. The sequence continues at coordinate 230,275 of NZ_JAJAEL010000035.1, read as the reverse complement.
AACGCCCAGAGGCACACGCATCTTGCCTACCTGGATACCGCTTGGGCGGTATTTCAGATCGGTGATCTCACCGACCGGATCGGCCAGGGTGGCGACCTGATGCAGGCCTTCGATCATGGTATCGATACGCTCGTCGGTCAGTTCCAGGCGATCGAGCAGGGCAGCCTCAAGGCCATTGTCGCGGCCGCGCTGCATATCACGCTGGTTGGCGGCCTTGATAGCATCGCGCTGGGTGGTAATGGCGTCGGCAATGGCCAGCAGCGCCTTATTTTTGTCCTGAGTCGACGCGCGGGCCATGGCACGGGAGGCCTGGCGGGCGTTCTGACCCAGGGTCTGCATGTATTCGATTACATCCATCGATCACACCTGAACAGTCTGTAGCGGGAGAAAGTGCGCTAGTATACACCAACAACTACAATGAAAGCGTCCGCAGCCTCTGCGGTGCAGTAATTTCAGCTACGGATTCTCTCTGTTATGGAAAAAACGCAGTTTCACAGCCTGGTCGTGCTGCAGGTGAAGGTTCTTTATTGCCTGCTGGCGGCGTTGGGATTGAGCATTATTGCTGCCCTCGATCTGCTCGAAGATAAAAAACAGTTCGCCATGATTGCCGCCGGTTTTTCGCTGGCGCTGGTGATTTATGCCGGTTACCTGCTACTGCGCCGTAAGCAGCGTTCTTCACCGTACCCGGAGTGGGTGCTGGTGGGGCTGTTATCGGTGTTTACCCTGTTTGGTATGCATCAGAGTGCACAGGTCGCGCACTGGATTTATTTTGTGCCGGTGTACACCTACTTTTTGTTTCCCTTCCGTCTGGCAAGCTACATTACCCTCGCGTACAGCGCGGTGCTGGTATTACTGGTACTGGAAGACTTTGATAATTACAGCCGTTTGCAGATGCTGTTTACCTACGCTGCCTGTTACACCTTCTCGGTGATGTATGCACTGATTAACGAACGTAATAACCGTGCCCTGACAGAAATTGTGAATACCGATCCTCTGACGCAGGTCTATAACGAACATCAGTTATATCTGGATCTGAATAAAGAAATGACCCGTGCCGACCGTCAGCGCAGCAGCCTGATGTTAATGGCGGTGGCAACACCAGAGGCCTGGCACAGTCTGAAAGTGGAAGACTATGAACAGCGACTGAGTTATCTCGGCAACAAACTGCGCAAGTGTCTGCGAAAATACGATGCCTGTTACCGCCTGAATACCGATGATTTTGTGATTGTTATGCCGCACAGTGATCCGCAGGACTCTGAAGAGCTGAAAGCCCAGCTGCTGGGCTGTATGGCCGATAAAAAGTTTGCCGCACTGAAAGAACTGCCGGTGCATGTGGAGGCCTATCAACCGGATGACGATGCTCACAGTCTGATCCGCCGGGTTATGGAGACATTACATGCTGGCTGACTTATCACAGGACGAATTGCTGCCAAGACTTCAGGCCGTGGTGTATTTACTGGCATCGGTCGCCATTGGAATTCTGATGTACGACCAGTACCGGCAGGGGTTGTACCCGTTGGTGCTGAGTAACGCTATAGCCATCCCGGCGTTTGTATTCAGCGCCATTTTTATTTATATCAACCGCGACCGTGACAGCTTCTCCTGGGTCAATTATCCGCTGATTTTTACCCTGGCCGGACTGGCGCTGTATCAGTTGCCGCAGTACCCGCAGCTGATGACGCATTATTTATATGCCTTACCGCTGTTCAGTTATTTTTGCCTGCCGCTGTATCCGGCCACCGTATTTAATGTGGTGGTCGCGGTTCTGATGACGCTGCTGCTGTGGCTTGATCATGGTTTTATGCTGGCGCTGCGTACCGGCACCAATTACTCATTGCTGCTCGGCTCTGCCTGGTGTTTTGCCTATTTAACGCTGTTAAAAGGCTGGTCGCTGAAACGTCTGGCCCTGACCGATCAGACTTCCGGCGCTTATAACCGCAGACACTTTTTTCATGCCCTGACCCGTGAGATTGCCCGCAGTGAATCGACCCGTCACAGTGTCAGCCTGATTGGACTGGTGATTGATGATTACCGTCAGCTGATTGATATTCACGGCAACCGGGTGATGTCGCAGTTTCTGCCGCGCTTTGTAGAACGCACTCAGCGCCAGATCCGTGCCGGAGATGAAATATTCCGTCTGGCCGATGATTTGTTTGTACTGGTGCTGCCGAACTGTCCGGAAGATGGCGCCATTGTGCTGATGGAGAGGGTTAAGCGCACATTGCAGCAACAGGCATGGAAACCCTTTGCGGAGATTTCCATCAGCGCATCGGCGGTGGGTCTGCAGAGTGGGGAAGACAGTAAAGATCTGGAAAAACGTTTATCGGCAAAACTTAAGAAACAGAAACGCGCCAGTCTGCAACTGGCGGCGTTTGCCGATTAACAGGGTTTCAATACGGTTGTTGCCTGTGACTTAAACGCTGGCGCGGATAATCCGCACCAGCGTTTTTGTTTTTGATTGTGGCAGGTTCAGCTTGCCGTAAAATTCCGCCGGGTCGTGTACCCGTACCTCGTTAAAACCATCCTGCTGAAAACCTTCTTTAATGGCAGCATCCGATGGATAGTGCAGTGGCCATTGGCCGCGGGTAAAAAATCCCACCAGTTTCTGCGCGAATTTTACGTAGCGGTATGACGGATGATCGGCAAAATCCGGGTATAAATCGGTGACATAAAATCCGCCGGAAAATCCTTTCAGACCTTCCGCCATTCGTGCCCAGACACTGCGGATGGTGGTCAGATCAAAATAATTCACCAGCCCTTCGGTAACGATGGCGGTTTTTTTCGCCGGATCAAGGCTGGCCAGCAAGGCGGAAATAGAGTCATCACCGCTTTGCTGCAGAATATTGCAGGCCCGAACGCTGTGGCCACTGGCCTGGCCAATGGCCGCCAATAGTGCCTGTTTGCGGTTGGCCATGCCGGGAAGATCGGCTTCGATATAAGTCAGCTGCGGATATTTCTGTTTAAAGCGATAACCTCGCGGCGATAGACCGGCAGCGATTTCAACAATCTGCTCCACACCTTCTTCTTCAATCAGGCGCTCGACCTGATGATCAATAACAGAGTGCCGCTGCAGTAAAAATGTATCGATATCAGCACCGGCCACCAGACGTAAAAAGGCATTAACCGGGCTGAGTGCAGCGTTGGCGACACGTCCCATACCGGTAATAAACCCGGGGGCGGAGAGGCCGTGCTTGTACCAGATGTAGCCGGTATAGTGAGCGCTGATGCTGATGCGGGACGTATCGGTGGCGGAAGTGGAAGAGGTCATGAGCTGTCTTTTATTGTTGTTGTGTACGCACACGAGAATACAGGGGAATACCCTGCTGCGTCCACGCGTGGTCAACCGGCAACAGCCCGGGCGGTTGTGATGGAATCGGCACTATCCGGTTTTTTCGCAGACTTCCCCGGTATTATTGAGCAGCATGGCTGGCTGCTGTTGCCGGCGGTGTTTCTGCTGGCGCTGGTGGAATCGCTGCTGGTGGTCGGCTTACTGATTCCCGGTGTGGCCCTGCTGGTGGCGTTAACCATTCTGGCTGCTGAGCAGGGGGTGCCCGTTGTCTGGTGGTGGCTTGCCGGAGCCGCGGGGGCATTCTGTGGTGACGGTCTGAGTTTTCATATTGGCCGCTGGTATGGCCCGCGGCTGGCGCACTGGAATATCTTCCGCCGCCATTCTGACTGGCTTCCCTCAGCTGAGCACTTTTTTGCCCGTTATGGTGTCTGGAGTATTGCGCTTGGGCGCTTTATCGGCCCGTTGCGCCCTCTGGTACCGGCGGTGGCCGGAGTGTGCGGGATGCCGGTACGGCGTTTCTGGTGGGTAAACAGCTGGTCTTCTGCCGCCTGGGCGGCGTTTTATCTGCTGCCGGTTTACTGGTTTGGTAAGGCGGCCCTGACCGTACTGCAACCCTGGCAATTATTGCTGGGGTTGGGACTGGCAACGCTGGTCGCGCTGCTGCTCAGTCGCGTATTGCGGCGCCGGAAAGGCCGCTGATAACAGGTCTTACTGCTTATCCTGTAATGCCCGTACTTCGTTACGTGCCTCATTAAGCTGAAACTGCAGGTCGGCGACTTTCTGTTTCAGTTCGCGCGCAGCGGCCACTTCCTGCTGATGCTGGTCGGCAATCTCCTGCAGACTTTTTTCGGCATCTTTTACTTGCTGCTGCCAGCGTTTACTCAGCCGGTATGCCACCAGGGCACCACCAATAATCATGCCTGCCATAATGGCGAAAATGAGACCCATAACAACTCCTGTGGCCCTGAGGCTATGCGGGGTAAAACGTCAGTTTATCGGAATTAGCGCGGATATACCCGGCTGCCGGGCAAAAACTGGTAAACTGCCCGCCGTTGAATTTTCTGTGGGCTGATCGCCATCAGCCCATTGTTGTGGAGCGAAGTTGTGACCATTGCTGAACTGGTAGCCAAAAGTGGCGCGCAGATGCGCGTATTTGATCTTGGGCGACGCATCGAAGAAGTGCCACTGGCGGATTTCAAAGCCTTTGAACAGATGCAGAAACCCTATCCGGTACCCTATCTGAAACATGCCTGGCTGGGCATTCTCAGCTGGAATCCCGATGAGCCGGGACAGCACAATATCTGGTTTGTGAAATTGCCGCTGGATGAGCAGAACATTCTGCAGCCAGGTCCGCGTGATGCCTTCCTGCAACACTGGCTGCGGGTTGCCCAGTATCCGGATCAGAAGCACGGCGATGCGCCCTGCAGCTACAAACCGGATGCTAACCGTATGGCCTACTTTCATGCACTGGCGCTGCAGGCGCTGGGGCAGGGGACGACCCAATACTACGCGACCGCCCGTGCTTACCTGAGCGGTGATATCGGCTGGGACAACTGGCAGCAGCTTGGCCTGCAGGGGCTGGCCGAAGTGGTTGCACGCCTGGCGGAAGAGCAGAACGAAACGCTGCTCTGTAATGCACTGCCGCATTTACCCGCAGTGCCACGCAACGTGGTGCTGGGATTCCTTGAAAATGCCGCACCGGGTCAGGCGCTGACCTCCGCGATTAACGACAGCCTGTCACAGGTTGTTGCTGGTGGTGCTGAGGTGGCCGATCTGGCAGCCTTTGCCCGAGCGTTATCGCACAGCGTTAATGCCGATCAGCGCGTGCTGTTGCTGCAATTGCTGCTGCAACATCCGCACAGCCGTTCGGTCGAGTTGCTGGCCGCGCTGGGCAGCCGTTGCTGGCGTGATCTGCAGGGCGGACTGCTGCTGGCTTATCTCGAATGCCTGGCGGTTAACGAACAGGGCATCAGTGCCTTTAATGCGCTGGTCGCCGATTTGCTGGCGTTACCGGGTATGCGCGAGCGCTTTATGGAAGTCTTCCGTTCTCCGCAGCGCAGTGAATCGCTGGCGCAGGCGATTGGTCAGCTGTTGTCGCTGGCGCGTCAGGGTGACAGCGGGCGTCTGCAATGAGCGGTCAGGCAGAAGCTCTGTGCCCCTGTGGCAGTGGCCGTCTGTATGGTGACTGTTGTCAGCCGTTGCATCAGGGGCAGCCTGCTGCAACCGCTGAAGCCCTGATGCGCTCGCGTTACACCGCCTTTGTTTTTGGCTTGCAGGAGTATCTGCTCGAAAGCTGGGACAGCCGCACCCGCCCGGCAGAATTACCGCTGGATAACGATACCCGCTGGTTTGGCTTAACGGTGCATGATTCACAGCAGGATGGCGACAGAGCGACGGTCAGTTTCAGTGCGCGTTTCTGCGAAGGCAAAGACTGGTTCAGCCTGAGCGAAGTTTCTGCTTTTGCTTTAGCGGACGATGGCCATTGGCGTTATGTGGATGGTAAGGCTGATTTTCAGCCGCTGCAGACGGGGCGTAACGACCTTTGCCCTTGTGGCAGCGAGAAGAAATACAAGAAGTGTTGCGGCGCCTGATACTGATATCGGGCGCCGGATAAAAGGCCTGTCAGGATGGTTGCTGCGGACGGGTCATGCCTTTTAACAACATGCCCCAAACCATGGCAAAAGTGCCGAGTACGGACAGCAGCATCATCAGGTTTACCAGCGTGCTGTGGCGCTGATAGTAACTGCTCTGTGGTTGCGGCTGATCGGCACAGCGGGCATTGATGAAGTCGTAAAAGCCACCGCTTTGGCTGCATTCAGTCACGGCCGACATTTCGATTCCGTACAGTGTCAGCAAAATAATGCCGGGAACGGCAAATAACAGTGAACCGAGGCGTAGCCACATGTTTTTTTCTCCGCGTATTACAGGTGAATGACAGATGGAACTTGACATCAGAGGGCGATTCTTTGCATCTTACCAGCCTCGGGCCTGTTCACACTAATTGAATCAGGCCTGCTGAGAGCCAGTTTTCCTCAGAACAAGGAGAGAGGACTGATATTAGCGGGCTAAATGAATGACGAACGACGAGGTTTATGGGGGAAACCGGCCTCAGCCCGAAGGGTTATGGCTAAAAATTACTCATGCCGCGTTGCTGTTCGTTCGCTTAACCTGTTAGGCCACACTCTCAGCGCCTTGCCTGAGATATTTTTAGTCGATAACAGGCCTGTTTAATCAGTATGAACAGGCTCCGCTTATGCCCGACAAAACGATAACAAAATAAAGCTGCTCATTATGAAACGACTGATTACCGTAACTGCTCTACTGCTGGCCATGAATTCCCAGGCCGCTACCCAGAACCTGGATCAGCTGCTGAGCAGCATCAAAGCCGATATTGCTGCACAGCGTTTATCCAGCCCGGCGGGCAATAACGCGCTGGAGCGTATCGACGCTTTCCGTGAGCAGGCTCCCTATGATTTCCGTGTTGTGCCACTGGCCTATCAGTGGGGCGAAGCCTATGTGGCGCTGGCAAACAAAGCCATCGCAGCCAAAGAGTACGATAAGGCTCAGGGGTATCTGGATAAAGTCTGGCTGGTAGCAGCACTGACTCCGGGGCTGGAAGAAAGCCAGGATAAACTGGATAAGCTTTATAAAGGTGCTCCGAACGTGGTTGCCCGTGCTGAAGAAAAAGGCCCGAGCAAAGAAGAGCTGGCGCGTCAGAAACAACTGGCCGAAGCTGCAGAAAAAGAAAAAGCCAAGGTAGAAGCCGAGCGTAAGCGTAAGGCGGAAGAAGAAAAACGTCAGGCTGCGGCGGACAAGAAGAAAGCCGAGCAGGAGCGTCTTCGTCGTCAGGAAGAGGAACGTCAGCGTCGTGCTGAAGCGGAAAAAGCCGAAAAAGCAGCCGCTGCAAAACGTCTGGCTGATGCAGAAAAGGCCAACACTGCTAAATCTAAAGCGGATGCCAAACCAGCGGCTAAAGCTGCTCCTGTTGTCGCCGTGGCTAAACCCGTAGCGCCTAAGCCTGTGGTAAAAGCCAGCGCCGGCAGTAATGAAGTTTCTGAGTTGTGGAGTGAAGCGAAAGAAGATACCGCGCCTATGGCCAGCTATCCGGTTTCAGCCGAGCAGATTGCCAGCCGTGACCGTGATATCGCCGATAGTCTGCAGCCGGTCTGTAAAGCCATTCTGGATAACGATGCATCGGTGGTTGTTCATACTCAGGATAAAGCGGATTACCGTTGGTTGACGGTACGCCTGACACTGTGTCTGCGCCGTCTGGATAAGTCGTTCCGTCTGCGTCACAGCTATCAGGCTGTAGCTGACAACGCTCCGTTTGTGACTTTGCACCCAACGCGTGAAGTCTCTCTGGTGCGTCAGGCAGGGGATTAAACTTACGCGCTGAAGATAAAAACCCGGTTTTTTTTGCCGGGTTTTTTTATATCGTTTTTTCGTCTGTGGCGATGGAACCAAACACCGGTTTTTACGGTCACTCATGGTCGGGCAGCGGCCCGGCTAATTCACCCGACAGGGGCAAACGAACATTGGAGGGAGCAGGAGCAGTCGTTACTCTTTCTGCCCCCTGCAAAAAATGTTCAGCGTGTTACAATGCGCGCCCGTGTTTACCCAACGGTTAAATATTTGTTATGCGTTATTTGCTATTGATAGTTTCTGTAATGATTTCTGCCATCACTGCCTCTGCCGTGCAGGCAGAAGTAATCGTGCCTAAAGCGCCGGATCTGGATGCCAGTGCCTATGTGCTGATGGATGCCGATAGTGGCCGTGTTCTGGTTGAACATAACGCTGATGAACGTTTACCGCCGGCCAGTCTGACTAAAATGATGACCAGCTATATTGCTGTGCATGAGCTGGAACTGGGCAATGTCACTGAGCAGACTCAGGTGCCGATCAGTGTTAAAGCCTGGCGTAAAGGCGGCTCAAAAATGTTCGTGCGCGAAGGTACCGAAGTTGCGCTGATTGATCTGCTGCGTGGCATTATCGTGCAGTCAGGTAACGATGCATCCGTTGCGGTGGCCGAATACTTTGCCGGTTCGGAAGAAGCCTTTGCCGGCTGGATGAATCAGTACGCTGAACGTTTTGGTATGACCAATACCCACTTTGAAAATGCAACCGGCTGGCCGGCTGAGGGGCATTTATCTACCGCTGGCGATATAGCCAAGCTGGCGTTGCATATCGTTAAAGACCATCCGCATTATTACAAGCTGTACGCCGAAAAATATTACGAATACAACGACATCCGTCAGCCAAACCGCAACAAGCTGCTGTGGCGTGACCCTTCCGTAGACGGCCTGAAAACCGGTCATACCGATGAGGCCGGTTTCTGTCTGGCGGCTTCTGCTGTGCGTGATAACACCCGTCTGATTGCCGTTGTTATGGGCACCCGCAGCGAAGAAGCCCGTGCACGTGAAACCCAGAAATTACTGGCTTACGGTTTCCGTTATTACGAAACCCGTAAGGTCTATAACGCTGAAGAGGTACTGCAAACTAATCCGGTGTGGCTGGGTAAAACCGAAACCGCTGATATTGGTCTGGAAAAAGAGCTTTACCTGACCCTGCCGCGCGGCATGAAAGGCGAGCTGGAAGTGAATATCCTGACCGATGAATTTCTTGAAGCCCCCATCGTTAAAGGCCAGGTGGTTGGTACCCTGACCGTCAGCATGGAAGGTGAAGTACAGGCTGAGCGTCCGTTAATTGCACTGTCTGATGTTGAAGAAGCTGGTTTCTTTGGTCGTCTGTGGGGCAGTATCAAGCTGTTCTTTGCCCGCCTGTTTGCCTGATTGAACGCGGCCGATACGTGCCAGTCTGGGTTTTGGCTCAGGCTGGCTTTTGTGTTTCTGGCTGCTGAATAATGTGGCGTCTTTGGCCAAAGTCCGATGGCACTTGAATTTCGTATGGGTTACAACCATATAAGGCTCTGATGTACAGAGAGGCCATAAACGTGAGTCAGCCTGAAGCTCCAAAAATTGAATTCCCCTGCGCTAACTATCCGGTAAAAATTCTCGGTCATGGTAAGGATGACTATGTCGAGGTTGTACTGGAGATTGTGCGTATTCATGCGCCTGAATGCGATGTTGAACGCATTCAGATCCGCAACAGTTCCAATGGCCGTTTCCGTGCCCTGACCGTATATATCACGGCCACAGGGATCGAACAGCTGCAGGCTTTGCACAAAGACCTGCTGGCCCATGACTATATCCATATGGTGATCTGATGACGGCTGTGCTTGTGCGTGAGCTGGGCCTGCAGGAATACACCCGCGTGTATGACGATATGCTGGCCTTTACCGCCGCGCGCGATGAACAGACAGCTGACGAGCTCTGGTTTCTGCAGCATGAGCGGGTGTTTACCCAGGGGCAGGCCGGTAAGGCCGAACATGTACTGATGCCGGGCGATATCCCGGTGGTGCAGAGTGACCGTGGCGGGCAGGTTACCTATCATGGGCCGGGTCAGCTGGTGGTCTATCTGATGGTGGATATCAAACGCCTTGGCTGGGGACCGCGGGCACTGGTGTCGGCAATTGAGCGTGCGATCGTGGCCACTCTCAGCGAGTGGCAGATTGATTCTGCTCCGCGCCAAGATGCGCCGGGTGTTTATGTCGGTGAGCGCAAGATTGCCTCACTTGGGCTGCGTATTAAAAATGGCCGCTCCTTTCATGGCCTGGCTCTGAATATCGATATGGATCTGGAGCCCTTTCAGCGTATCAATCCCTGCGGCTATGCCGGCATGCAGATGACGCAGATGCGCAATGAAACCGATCTGCCGCTGAGCATTGAGGCGGTGATTGCTTCCTTACAACAACAGTTGCTGGCTGAATTGAGTGCCGGCAGCGATGCGCCCGGAGCGTGATATGACAGATAAGGCGAAAGTGGTTCAGGGAGAAAAATTACGTGGTGCTGAAAAGGTCGCCCGTATCCCGATCAAAGTCATCCCTACCGAAGAGTTGCCGCGTAAACCCGATTGGATCCGCGTGCGTATTCCGGCCTCACCGAAGATTAACGACATCAAACAGAAGCTGCGCAAGCACAAGCTGCACACCGTGTGTGAAGAGGCCAGCTGCCCGAACATCGGTGAGTGTTTTGGTGGCGGTACGGCAACGTTCATGATCATGGGCGATATCTGTACCCGCCGTTGTCCGTTCTGCGATGTGGGCCATGGCCGGCCGAATCCGCTTGATGTGGATGAGCCGATCAATCTGGCTACCGCCATTGCCGATATGGGCCTGAAATACGTGGTGATAACCTCGGTAGACCGTGACGATCTGCGTGATGGCGGCGCCCAGCATTTTGCTGATTGTATCCGCCTGACCCGCGAGCACAGCCCTGCGATTCAGGTTGAAACCCTGGTACCGGACTTCCGTGGCCGTATGGAAATTGCCCTCGATATTCTCAGCGAAACGCCACCGGATGTGTTTAACCACAATCTGGAAACCGTGCCGCGTTTGTACAAAGAATGCCGTCCGGGTTCTGATTACCAGTGGTCTCTGACGCTGCTGAAAGAATATAAGGCCCGCCGCCCTGAGGTGGTGACTAAATCCGGTCTGATGCTGGGTCTGGGCGAAACCAACGAAGAAGTGATTGAAGTGATGAAGGATATGCGCGCGCATAACATTGATCACATCACGCTGGGGCAATATCTGCAGCCGAGTAAAAATCACTCACCGGTTAAGCGTTTTGCTACACCGGAAGAGTTTAAAGAGCTGGGTGATATCGCCAAGAGTCTGGGTTTCCTGCGTGTGACCAGCGGCCCGCTGGTGCGTTCGTCTTACCATGCGGATCTGCAGGCGCAGGGGGAAGACGTTGGCGGATTGTAAAATGCTGTGGGCCGTGATTCTGTAGCGGCTCTTTCTGTGAGCGTTATTGGATTGTGAAACGCTGGGCGATGATTCTGTAATCGCTCTGTGGTAGACAAGGGGTTCCTGTTTAATTCACTGAGGGAACCCCATGAAACGCACTACATTGCTGGCCATTCCGGCTTTTTTGGCACTCTCGTCTGCGGCATCCGCCGCCACTGTGACGTATAACGCCGCTTTTGTCTCAAACTACCTGTTCCGTGGCCTGAGCCAGACTGATGATGGTCCGGCCTTGCAGGGTGGTGCGGATATTAAAAACGGTAATGCCTATGCCGGTGCCTGGTTCTCCAATGTTGATAAGCCGGATGGCGCCGAAGGTATGCCGGTCGAGATGGACGTGTATTTCGGCTACAACAACCAGTTCGATGGTTTTAACCTCGATATGGGCGTGCGTACTTACAACACCCTGTTCGATGTGGGTCGTGAAGAAACCGAATTCAAACTGGGTACCAGCCCGGCCAAGGGTCTGTCTGTCAATATGCACCGTGGCGTAAAGGCTCAGTACTGGTATCCGGAAGTCACTTTCGAAAAACACCTGCCGCAGCGTCTGTACCTGGACGTAGCCGTTGGTATGTTGATGGTGGATGACGCTGACGATAAAGCGCTGACTGCCCGTGTTGAAGTGGCCCGCGATTTCCCTGAATTCCACAAGATTGATCTGTTTATCGCTGCTGACTTTATCAGCGATGACACCCCTTATGGCGACAATAACGATAAAGACGATTCCGATCTGAATTTCGTTATCGGTGTACGCAAAAACTTCTGATAAGTGATGCGTTATCCACAAAAAAGCCCGGAAAATCCGGGCTTTTTTGTGTCTGGCAGAAATGTTCAGGCGCTTTTCAGCATCGCATACAGGTCGTCCTTCAGATGCAGACGGCGCATTTTCAGGCCTTCCAGGCGCTCATCGGAGGCCGCTTCAACGGCTTCTTCGATTTTACGTACTTCGCGGTCAACTTCATGGTACTCGTCAAACAGACGGGCAAAGTGACGGTCTTTCATTTTCAGGGAACGGATCTGGTCGCCCATGTCCGGAAATTCGCTGTGCAGGTCGTGGTGTTCAATTGTCATTATCAGGCCTCCTTTTGCAGATGCTTTCAGATTGCCTGCTCTGGCAGAAAGCGTCTTGATACAGATCAGGCGAATCCCTGTCGTTTGCAGGGGCTTTGCTATAGTTGATGCAGATCAAATCGTTAATTATTTCAGGGAGAGGGATATGAGTTGTAACAACGTTGCGCTGCTGGATGATGAGATCAGCATGGTCAGGTTGCTTGAGCGCGCGCTGGATAACTACGATGTTCAGTCCTTTACCGATCCGGAAGGGTTTCTGAATGGTCTGCGTCCGGAGACGGACTGTATTCTGCTGGATATTCAGATGCCGGGCCGTGATGGCTATGAAATCTGTCGTCTGTTGCGTGCTCGTGAAGCAACACGCCATACGCCGATTCTGTTTGTCTCCGGTCAGAGTGATCTTGACCAGCGTCTGCAGGGGTATGCTGCCGGGGCCGACGATTTTATCAGCAAACCTTTTAATATTGACGAGATGCGCGCCAAGGTTGAACGCGCTCTGCTCAGCAGTGAGCAGCGGGAAATTCTGCAATCATCGGCCGATTATGCCCGCCAGGCGGCGTTTGAAGCCATGACTCACTCGGCGGAGCAGGGAGAGATCAGTCGCTTTATCGAGCAGGTTATGGGCTGTAAAAACCGCCAGCAGCTGGCCTCTGTGCTGATTGCCAGCCTGAAAAACTTTGGCCTGAATACTGTTTTGGCTTGCTGGACGGGGCCGGAGTTCTGTTTTGTCTCGCATGCTGAGCAGGTGCGGCCATTGGAAGCGGAGCTGTTGCTGAGCTGCCGCGAAGGCGCGCGTATTATCGAGCTGGAAAAACGCATGATAGTGAACTTTGGTAATGCATCCGTGCTGATCAAGAACGTGCCCTGGCAGGAGGAGGCACGCTACGGCCGGATAAAAGATCACCTGTGCGTTCTTATGAGCAGTGTACATGCAAGGCTGCAGTCGCTGGCGACTGAGCACAAACTGCATCAGCAACAGACGCTGCTGAATGCACTGGACGATGTGGAATATGCCCTGCAGCATTTGCAGCAGCGTCAGGATCAGGGGTTAAACAGTGCGCGTGAAACCGTGCAGGAGCTGGAGCTGGAGTTGTCAGAAGAGCTGCTGTTGCTGAATCTCGATCCGGATCAGGAGCAGCATCTGACGCAGCTGGTGCGTAATCATATGGGTCAGCTGGAGCGCCTGTATCGTAACTGCGCAGATGTCACTGGCCCGCTGCAGCCGGTGCTGCAGGCGCTGGCTGATATTGCCGGAAAGCGCCTGCCTGCCAAAGACTCTGTCTGAGATCAGTGAATTTTATTCAGCGCCGCCTGCAACCACTGTTGCAGCTGCGGTGCCGGTAAGGCTCCGGCCAGACGGTCAATTTCTTTTCCCTGATGATAAACAATCAGCGTCGGAATACTGCGGATGCCGAGTTGCGCGCTGGTTTGCTGCGCCTGTTCGGTGTTTACCTTGGCAAAGCGCATCTGTTGTTGCATCTGTCCGCACAGCTGGGTAAATACCGGCGCCATCATCTGACACGGGCCGCACCAGCTGGCCCAGAAGTCCACCACCACCGGCAGATCATTTTTCAGCAGAAAACGCTGGAAATTGCTGTCGTTCAGCTCCACCGGATGACCGTTGAATAAGGGCTGTTTGCAGCGCCCGCACTGGGCCTGCAGCTTTTGTTGCTGATCTTCAGGGATGCGGTTAATGGCCGCACAGGATGGACAGGTGTAATGCATGATGGAATCTCCGCGAAAACATGCCATCTATATGCGTCTTCGGTAATGAAGTTTCAAGGGCTCAGCCGAATTGCCGGCGATACTCGCCTGGCGTCAGGCCGGTCAGCTGGCGAAAGCTGCGGCGCAGGCTGCTGTCATCAACAAACCCCAGCATATGACTGATTTCGCTGATGCTGCGGTTGCTGGTCTGTAACTGATCACTGACCTGATTCAGTTTGATCAGCCGCAGCAACTGCGCACAGGTCATTGTGCTTTCCTGCTTAACCCTGCGTGCCAGTGTGGCCGGGGTGAGGTGCAGATGGTCGGCCAGCGCAGAGGTTTGTACCTGTTGTGCCGGAGTTTGCTCCACCCACTGGATAATGCGGCGTAACAGCTCGCTTTGTTGCAGTAACAGAGGAAGTTGCTGAAAAGGGTTGTTCTGTTCATTCGGTCGCGGCAGCACCATATAGCGACGGATCTCTTCGGCGAGAGCAGCACCGCAGTGGCGGCTGATCAGCTTCAGCGCGATGGGCAGATAGCCGTTAACTCCCGAGGCCGTTGCCAGATGCTCGTCAAACAGGCAGCTGTGCTGCAGGCTCCAGTGAACCTGTGGAAAAGCCTGACTGACTGTATCTTTCAGCCACCAGGTTGTTGTGGCGTTGTGCTGATCCAGACGTCCGCTGCTGGCAAGCAGACAAACGCCGGTACAGTAGCTCCATAATTGTGTGTTGTCCGGCAGCCGCTGCAGGGTGTGAACCAGCGCCTGATCACTTGCCTGTATGACCTGATGACGATCACGCCAGGCACCGGGGATAAGCAGGGCATCCGGTGGGTTTGCCGCCAGTGCCAGAGTGTCGAGCGTCTGACCATTGGCGACCGGCAATGCACCGCCGGGTTCACTCAGCCAGGTTATACGGAATTGCCGTTTGCCGAGGCGCAGATTACAGGCAGTCAGCAGGTCGGCAAAGGCGAACAGGCCGGCAGGGATGCAATCAGGGTAGAGCAGTAATCCAATGTTCATCTGCTTAAGAATGTCTGTTTTATGTCGATTTTTGCCATGCTAGCGCGTGCAGGCCCCCTCTACAATGCCCTTAATCAGAGAGGAGAACGCTATGAAAATACGACAGATCCGTAATGCCACCATGATTGTTGAGCTGGGCGACAAGCGCATTCTGGTGGACCCCATGCTGGCTCCCAAAGGGGCTATCCCTGCGCTGAAATATGCAACCTTCAGCCGTCGGCGTAACCCATTGGTTGAGCTGCCGGATGGCAGCCCTGCCTGGTTGAATGAAGTGACCCATTGTCTGATTACCCACTGCCAGAAGGGGCACTTTGATCATCTTGACCGGGCTGGCAGCCGCTGGCTGCGTGAGCGCGGTATACCAGTATTCTGTATGACTGGAGATGCTGATTTTCTGCGCAGTAAGGGGCTGAACGTTCAGCCGCTGCAAAGCGGAACACAGTCTTTTCTGGAAGGCGAAATTACGCCGGTTCCCTGCGTGCACGGCCGCGGGATTGTGGGCAGCATGATGGCCCATGGCTTTGGTTACCTGATTCGCTATCCGCAGGAGCCAAGTCTGTATATAGCAGGTGATACACTGCTGACAGCTGAAGTGAAACGTTGTCTGACGGAGCAGCAGCCGCAGGTTTCGGTGATTCCGGCAGGAGGGGCACGGTTTGATATCGGTGGCGATATCATCATGGGACAGGAAGAAGCGCTGGAAGCTGCACGCCTCAGTCAGGGAGTGGTGGTGGCAAACCATCTGGAGGCTCTGGATCACTGCCCGGTGACACGCCAGTCACTGACACTGGCAGCACGTCGGGCAGGTATTCTGGAACGCTTACATATTCCGCAGGACGGAGAAGAGCTCTGTTTTTCTTGAGTCAGGGTTGAGTAAGACCGGCGGCCTGAACCTTCTGCAGGAAGGCCGCTTTGTCCAGCTCTCCGACAATACGGGCGGATTGCATTTCCTGCTGCTGATTGAAAAACAGAATGGTTGGCGGGCCGAAGATCGCGTGCTTCTGCATAAAGGCAATCTGTTCGGCGCTGTTATCGGTGACGTCGAGCTGCAGCCAGAGGACGTTCTTCATCATCTGCTGCACATCGGGCTCGGCAAAGATTTCTTCTTCCATCACTTTGCAGCTGATGCACCAGTCGGCGTACAGATCGAGCATCACCGGTTGCTGGCTGGCAGCAATCCGGCGCTCGATATCGGTAACGGAATCGCTGCGGTAGAACGCTGAGCTGTGCGCTGTTGTGCTGTTAGTGTTAACCGCAACCAGACCGCCGCTCAGTGGTTGCAGCGGGTTGCTGTTACCCTGTAATACGCCGATAAAGGCGCTGATGCCGTAGAGTAAAAACACCCAGGCCAGACCTTTAACCAGCCGCTGTATGCCGCTGGCGGCCGGTTCCAGTGCGCCCAGGCTGATGCCGTAAAACAGTGCCAGCAGGGCCCACAACAGCAGGCTGATGCTCTCAGGAAGGATGCGGCTCAGCAGCCAGATGGCAACGCCCAGCAGCAGAATGCCGAAGAATGCCTTGATCTGGTTCATCCAGCCGCCGGCCTTAGGCAGGAACGAAGCGCCGGTGGTGCCGAGCACAATCAGTGGTGCGCCCATACCGAGGCCAAGCGCCAGTAATGCGCTGCCTCCCAAAACAGCGTCGCCGGTGGTGCTCAGATAAACCAGCGCGCCCGCCAGTGGAGCAGACACACAAGGGGATACCACCAGAGCGGAGAGAACACCCATGATAAAGACGCTCAGCCACTGACCGCCTTTCTGGTTCTGATTCAGCTGGTTCAGACGATTACGCAGGCCAGAAGGCAGTTGCAGCTCATACAGGCCAAACATGGCCAGCGCCAGCAGCACAAAGAGCACGGCAAACAGAATCAGTACCCAGGGCGTTTGCATCCAGGCCTGAATATTGGCTCCGGCACCCAGCAGACCGACGGTCAGACCGGCGGCGGCATAGGTCAGCGCCATACCGAGCACGTAGATGGATGACAGCATAAAGCCACGGCTGGCGGAGGTATTCTTCTGACCCAGAACAACCGTGGTCAGGATGGGCACCATCGGCAGCACGCAGGGGGTAAAGGTCAGCCCCAGCCCGAGCAGAAAGAACAAACCGACAACGGCGCCCCAGGAGCGGTTGCTGAACCAGCTGTCTGCTGCGCCGTTTGTTTGGTTGTTCGCTTTGTAGTTGCCAGTGCTGTCTGTGACACTGTTGCCTGACGCCGTATCGGAGTTGGCATTGGCCGTTGTGTTTTGTGCAGCCTGAATATCGGCCTGAGTAATGGTCAGGCGAGAGCGCTGCGGCGGATAGCACAGGCCGGCGTCGGCACAACCCTGATGATGCAATACCAGTTCGCCGGGCTGAAACCGGCTCAGGTCAAAGCGGGTATCCAGCTCACCATAAAATGCAGTGACCAGACCAAAGGCTTCGTCTTCTTTCTCTTTACCCGGATGAGAGTAGTACACCGGGTCGGCCTTCAGCTCACCCTGCTGGATAAAGATGCGGTGCTTGTAGAGGTAATAGCCATCGGCGGAGTGCCAGCTGGCGTGTAGCTGGCCATTATCGACCAGCGTGGTCAGCGGAAATGCCTGCTCGACCGGCAGAAAGTCCGGCTCGTCGTTACCGGTCAGGCTGTCCAGCAAGCCAGCCTGCGCCGGCAGCCAGAACAGAGAAATACACAAGAGTAACCACTTCGCCACAGATAACCTCCGGGTCATTGTCCGTCTGTCAGGTATTACGCTTCACCGCCAGTAACGCCAGCGCACGCAGGGCCTCTTTGGCCTCTGAATCCGGCAAAAGTTGCAGGTGCGCCTGGGCGCGGTCAGCACAGTCATAGGCTTTCTGACGGGTGTATTCCAGCGAGCCCAGTTCGCGTACGGCATTCAGTACGTCGGCCATATCGTCAAGGCCGCCTTTGCGGATCGCCGAGCGGATCAGGCTGCGCTGTTGTTCGTTACCCTGAGCCATGGCGTGAATCAGCGGCAGGGTTGGCTTGCCTTCGGCCAGATCGTCGCCGACGTTTTTACCCATGGCTTCGGCATCGCCTTCGTAATCCAGCACGTCATCAATCAGCTGGAAAGCCATGCCCAATTCCTTTCCATACTCCTGCATGGCACGGCTTTGCTCGGGAGTGCACTGCAGCAGAGCGGCGGCGGCATGGGTTGAGGCTTCAAACAGCATCGCCGTTTTGCCATGGATAACATCCATATACTGCGCTTCGCTGGTGTCCGGGTTCTTTACGTTGGTGAGTTGCAGAACCTCACCTTCAGCGATCACGCAGGTGGCATTCGACAGGATGCTCATCGTTGGCAGAGAGCCCAGTTCAACCATCATGGTAAAGGCGCGGCTGTACAGGAAGTCACCGACCAGTACGCTGGGAGCGTTGCCCCATTTGGCATTGGCGGTCGGGTTGCCGCGGCGCATGTCCGAGGTATCGACCACGTCATCGTGCAGCAGGGTGGCGGTGTGCAGAAACTCAATCACGGTGGCCAGCTTAACCGCTTGCTCGTTGCACTGGCCGAATGCTTTGGCGGTCATCAGTACCAGTAGCGGGCGAATGCGTTTGCCGCCGCTGCTGACAATGTAGTCGGCGATCTTTTCAACCAGGGGAACGCGCGATGCCAGTTGGGTATGGATCAGGCGATCCACCGCCTGAAATTCGTCGCTGACGACAGCGAGAATATCTTGTATCTGCATGAATTAAGGGCCTTATAAAAAACGGCGCTCGACTCCGGCGGAGCTTGCAGGCAGAACCGGAGCGGCTGAAGGCGTGCAGTGTAGCGATGTACTGGAAGGGCTGACAACGATAGCGGGTGAAAAAGTCAGTTTTTGGCCGCCTGAAACCGGCTTTTCAGCATATTTTTACTTTTTGGCCTGTAATTGCTGTCGCCGCTGGCCGGGAGTTTTCGCTGCTGATGTCAGCCGGATGGCAGGCTTACCGCCCAATAGGATTGTGACTTGCGCGCGTGAATAAGCTGGGGTATAGTCTCGCGCCCCGAAATTCTGCTCCCTGCCATATGGAAACCAGAGCGTTGCCAGTAGAAGCAGGTCGTGAAAGTAGCAGCCAAGTAAGTGCCCGTTTATGGGCTCATGTGGAGATTACAGTATGTACGCTGTAGTAGTAACTGGCGGTAAACAGTACCGTGTTGAAGAAGGCCAGACCCTGAAAGTTGAGAAACTGGAAATCGCTACCGGCGAATCCGTTGCTCTGGAAAAAGTTTTGCTGATCGGTAACGGCGATGACGTTAAGATCGGTGCTCCTGTTGTTGCAGGCGCTAAAGTGACTGCTGAAGTCGTTGCTCACGGTCGTCACAAGAAAGTGAAGATCCTGAAGTTCAAGCGTCGTAAGCACCACATGAAGCAAATGGGCCACCGTCAGTGGTTCACTGAACTGAAAATCACCAGCATCGCTGGCTAATTATCTGAATTAAGTCCGGGGTCCGTGCCGGTTTGCCAAACCGCCGCATCCGCAGTGTTGCAGTGACCCCAAAACAGGAGAAAAGCAATGGCTCACAAAAAGGCTGGTGGTTCTACCCGTAACGGTCGTGATTCCGAGAGTAAACGCCTTGGTGTCAAACTGTTTGGTGGCCAGGCTGCAAAAGCAGGCAGCATCATCGTTCGTCAGCGTGGCACCCGTTTCCACGCTGGTACCAATGTTAAAGTTGGCCGTGACCACACTCTGTTTGCTACTGCAGACGGCGTTGTTACCTTCGAGGTAAAAGGTCCGGAAAACCGTAAGTTTGTAAGTATCGTTCCAGCCGCTTAATCGCTGCACGACTTACCCGAGCGCCCTGGCTGCAAAGTTCACTTTGAAGTCAGGGCGTTTTTGTTTGCATTCAAGAGGATATAAGGCATGAAATTCGTCGACGAGGCGCGAATTACCGTTCAGGCGGGCAAGGGCGGCAATGGCTGTATGAGCTTCCGTCGCGAAAAGTTCATCCCTAAAGGTGGCCCGGACGGTGGTGACGGCGGTGATGGTGGTTCGGTTTTTCTGGAAGCCGATGACGCCATGAACACCCTGATCGATTACCGTTACACGCGCCATTATCAGGCCGAAAACGGTAAGAACGGTTCCAGCCGTAACTGTACCGGTTATAAAGGTGCTGACCTCTATCTGAAAGTTCCGGTCGGAACGACGGCTATTGATGAAGACACCGGTGAAACGCTGGGCGACCTGACCGAACATGGTCAGTTGCTGATGGTTTCCCGTGGCGGCTTCCATGGTCTGGGCAATACCCGTTACAAATCCAGTACCAACCAGGCTCCGACCCAAACCAAGCCGGGTCAGCCGGGTGAATCACGCAACCTCAAGCTGGAGCTGAAAGTGCTCGCTGACGTAGGTCTGCTGGGTTTGCCGAATGCCGGTAAATCGACCTTTATCCGTGCCGTTTC
The DNA here is from genome assembly GCF_020447205.1 of Thalassolituus alkanivorans. Taxonomy (GTDB): domain Bacteria; phylum Pseudomonadota; class Gammaproteobacteria; order Pseudomonadales; family Oceanobacteraceae; genus Venatoribacter; species Venatoribacter alkanivorans. The sequence goes on along the minus strand of NZ_JAJAEL010000035.1, from coordinate 209,947 downwards.
TGCAGCCAAGCCAAAGGTGGCGGATTATCCGTTTACCACGCTGGTGCCGAATCTGGGTGTGGTATCGGTCGAAGCGCACCGTAGCTTTGTGGTGGCGGATATTCCGGGTCTGATTCCTGGGGCCTCTGATGGTGCCGGTCTGGGGACGCGTTTCCTCAAGCATCTGGTGCGTACTCACTTATTGCTGCATATCGTCGACATGGCACCCTTCGATGACTCCGATCCTGCGGAAAACGTACAGGCCATCAGCAACGAGCTGGAGCAGTTTTCTCCTGGTCTGGCGCAGCGTGACCGCTGGCTGGTGCTGAATAAGCTGGATCTGGTGCCGGAAGAAGAACGCGAAGCGCGTTGTCAGGACGTTATCGACCGCCTGCAGTGGCAGGGGCCGGTATACCGTATTGCCGCGATTAACCGCGAGGGTACGTTTAAAATCAGCTGCGACATCATGGAATACATTGAGCAGCGTCGTTTACGTGCCCAGGAAGATGAAGAGTTTGCCGAGCAGTTACAGGCAGAGCGTGCACAAGTTGAGGCCGAAGCGCGTGAGCATATCGAGTATCTGCACGAGCGCCGTCGTCAGCAGCGTGAGCTGGATCAGGATGACGATGATGATGACGATTACGACGTGGAAGTTATTTATACCCGCGAATAATCGCGGCTAACCATAACGCTCGAAAGAGCAGTCGCAGAGAGCAACAGGCAGAAAGCAATGACGGCTGTGGAGTGGCAGGAAACCCGGCAGAAGCTGGCGCAACAGAAGCGCTGGGTCATTAAGATTGGCAGCGCGTTGCTGACCAATGATGGCCGTGGTCTGAATCGTGAAGGTATGCAGAGCTGGGTGGATCAGATTGCAGCATTGCTGCAGCAGGGTCACGAAGTGGTGCTGGTATCATCGGGTTCGGTGGCAGAAGGCATGACCCGTCTGGGCTGGAGCAAGCGTCCGGATGAAGTGCATAAGCTGCAGGCTGCAGCAGCGGTCGGTCAGATGGGGCTGGTGCAGGCCTATGAGACGGCTTTTGCCGGTCACAAGCGCGCTACCGCACAGGTTCTGCTGACGCACGACGATCTCAGCGACCGCAAACGTTACCTGAATGCCCGCAGTACCCTGCGCACGTTGCTCAGTCTGGGTGTGGTGCCGGTGATCAATGAGAACGACACCGTGGTTACCGACGAAATCAAATTCGGCGATAACGATACCCTTGGGGCGCTGGTTGCCAATCTGGTGGAAGCCGATGTGCTGGTGATTCTGACCGATCAGCTGGGCCTGTTTACCGCTGATCCGCGTTCCGATCCGGATGCTGAGCTGATCGCCGAAGGCCGTGCCTCTGATCCGCAGTATATGGCGATGGCCGGTGGCGGCGGTGTCTTGGGGCGTGGTGGCATGATCACCAAGATCCGTGCGGCCAAACTGGCGGCGCGTTCCGGAGCGGACACCGTGATTGTCGGTGGCCGCATTGATAACGTCATAACCCGTCTGCGGGCCGGTGAAGTGCTGGGCACTATGTTACTGGCTGATAAAGAGCCGGTGGCGGCGCGTAAGCAGTGGATTGCCGGGCATTTACAGACCCATGGTGAGCTGGTGCTGGATGTCGGGGCGATTAAAGCCTTGCGCGAAGGTGGTCGCAGTCTGCTGCCGATTGGTGTGGTGGCGGTTGGTGGTAAGTTTGAACGTGGCCAGGTAGTGGCCTGTAAAGACGAGCAGGGCAATCTGGTGGCTAAAGGTCTGGTTAACTACAACCAGTCTGATGCGCAGAAAATCGTGCGCACACCGACAGCGCAGCTGGAGCAGGCTTTGGGTTATATTGCCGAGCCGGAGATTATTCACCGCGATAATCTGGTAGTCTTGTAACTTTGGCGCAGCACTTGGGCTGTGCGTTAAGCAAAAGTAAAAATAAGCAGAGGAATAACATGATCGAGGCCGTAAACGTAGCCGGTATTAACGTCAGTAATGACGCGCCTTTCACTTTGTTTGGCGGCATGAATGTGCTGGAAAGCCGTGACCTGGCAATGCAGATCTGTGAACACTACGTAAAAGTAACGGAAAAGCTGGGTATTCCGTATGTGTTCAAAGCATCTTTTGACAAGGCTAACCGCTCCTCGATCAATTCCTACCGTGGTCCGGGCATGGAAGAAGGTCTGAAGATTTTTGAAGAAATCAAAAAGACCTTTAACGTACCACTGATCACCGATGTACACGAACCTTATCAGGCCGCACCTGTGGCTGAAGTGGTGGATGTTATCCAGCTGCCTGCGTTTCTTGCGCGTCAGACCGATCTGGTGGTGGCTATGGCCAAAACCGGTGCGGCCATTAACGTGAAGAAGCCGCAGTTCCTGGCGCCGCATGAAATGCGCCATATCATCAAGAAGTTTGCTGAAGCCGGTAATGAGCGCGTCATGTTATGTGAGCGTGGTTCCAGCTTCGGTTATAACAACCTGGTGGTGGATATGCTGGGTATGGACGATATGAAGACCATGGCGCCGGTTATTTTCGACGCCACGCACGCGTTGCAGCGTCCTGGTGGCCGTGCCGATTCTGCCGATGGACGCCGTCAGCAGGCGTTCCAGCTGGCACGTTCCGGTATGGCTCTGGGGATTGCTGGTCTGTTTCTGGAAGCGCATCCGAATCCGGCTGAAGCCAAGTGTGATGGCCCTTGTGCCTTACCGCTGGATAAGCTGGAAGTGTATTTGGAGCAGATGAAAGCCGTGGATTCGCTGGTGAAGTCTTTTGCAAAAGTGATCATCGACTGATCATTAAGGGAAGGGGCTGCTTTTTAAGCGGTGCCCTTGTTGACACTGGGGCGGGATGTCTGGATAATCCCGGCCCTCTTAGATTTGATTGATAAACCAATTTTGAGGAGCCGACTGTGGCAAATTCCGCTGGTTCTCGTAAACGCGCCCGTCAGGCTATCAAACGTCGTGCTCGTACTGTAGCTCTGCGCTCAATGGTGCGTACTTACATTAAGAAAGTACACGCTGCTGTTGCGACTAACGACTATGACCAAGCCCAGGCTGCGTTTACTAAGACTCAACCTTACATCGACAAAATGGTGAACAAAGGTATTCTGCACAAGAATACTGCTGGACGTATCAAGAGTCGTCTGAATGCTAAGGTTTTCGCACTGAAAGGTTAATCTCTGATTAACGTTCCGGTTCGGACGAAAAACCCGCTTTTGCGGGTTTTTTTGTTTCTGTCGTTTGCTGCGCGGATATGGCCAGGCCCGGCTGACTTTCCTACAGACTTTCCGGTGTAGCTGCGTATGATACGCGCAGGTAAATGGAGACTCGTATGACGCAACCGCAAGACTCTACTCCCGCCGAACAGAAGCCAGCCGGTAAAGGTCTGGGCCTGCTGCGTTCGTCGTCGATTGTCAGCCTGATGACGCTGCTCAGCCGGGTGCTGGGGCTGATCCGTGATGTGGTAGTGGCGCAGTATTTTGGTGCCCGCGCCGATGCTTTCTTTGTTGCCTTTAAAATTCCCAATTTCTTCCGCCGTCTGTTTGCCGAAGGGGCTTTCTCCGTCGCTTTTGTACCGGTGCTGAGCGAATACCGCCGCCTGCGGCCGCTGGAAGAAGTGCAGCTGCTGATTGCCCGTACTTCCGGTGTGCTGGGAACGGCACTACTGGCGGTGACACTGCTGGCGCTGTTGTTTGCGGATTATCTGCCCTGGATTTTTGCGCCGGGCTTCCGTAATGATCCGGAAAAATTTGCTTTAACCGCCGATCTGCTGCGTATCACTTTTCCTTATTTGTTGTTTATTTCGCTGACGGCCTTTGCTTCCAGCGTACTGAACAGTTACGGCCGTTTCGCGGTACCGGCGTTTACTCCGGTGTTGCTGAATCTGTGCATGATTTTCGCCACGCTGGTGATGACCGACTGGTTTGAAGAGCCGTTGTTTGCGCTGGCCTGGGGTGTGTGTCTGGCTGGTCTGGTGCAGCTGGTATTTCAGCTGCCGTTTGTGGCGCGGCTGGGGCTGCTGGTGCGCCCGCAATATCAGCCCAAAGATGAAGGCGTTAAGCGTATCGGCAGTCTGATGGTGCCGGCGCTGTTTGGTGTATCGGTCAGTCAGATCAATCTGCTGCTGGATACTCTGCTGGCGTCTTTTCTGGAGAGCGGCTCGGTGAGCTGGCTGTATTATTCCGATCGCCTGAACAACCTGCCGCTGGGCGTTTTTGCTATCGCTATCGGTGTGGTGATTCTGCCGGCGCTGTCGGGTCGTCATGCTGCGGATGAAAAGGACAGCTTTTCCCGTACCCTCGACTGGGCGGTGCGTATGGTATTTCTGATTGCGCTGCCGGCAGCGCTGGCGCTGGTGCTGCTGGCGACGCCGCTGATGTCGACCATCTTCTTCCATGGAGAAGTGACGGCCTACGATGTCGGCAAGATGAGTCTGAGCCTGCAGGCTTACGGCAGTGGTTTGCTGGCCTTTATGATGATTAAGGTGCTGGCGCCGGGCTATTACGCCCGTCAGGATACGAAAACCCCGGTAAAAATCGGTATTCAGGCGATGGTGGTGAATATGGTGCTGAACCTGATTCTGGTTTTCCCGTTCGCTCATGCGGGTCTGGCGCTGGCGACCTCGCTGTCGGCCTATTTTAACGTGTATATGCTGTACCGCGGCCTGCGAAAGCAGGGGGTCTATCAGCCGCAGGCTGGATGGTGGTCTTTTGCCGGCAAGTTAGCGCTGGCTAATGGTGCTCTGGCGACACTTATGTGGTGGCTGATGGGGCCGGCGCAGAGCTGGCTGGAATGGTCGCCTTCACTGCGTGCCGGCTGGATGGCGCTGATCGTTGTCTCCGGTATTGCCCTGTATTTTGCTCTGCTGATTGCAGCGGGTCTGCGTTTGCGCCATCTGCGCGGCGAAGTTTTCTGAAATCACAGGGCTGGCCAAATGGCTGTTCCCTGAGCAGTCATTTGGCTATAATCCGGCCCTTTGTATTCGGCGGGTAGTGGTTGTAGATGCGCTTATTGCGTGGGCTTCATAACATTCCGGAAGACTTCAGCGGTTGTGCGGTTACGATCGGTAATTTCGATGGCCTGCATCTTGGCCATCAGGGGATTCTGCGGGCGCTTAAAGCGGTCGCGCAGCAACACTCGGTGCCAACCCTGGTGATGTTATTCGAGCCCCAGCCGAAGGAGTTTTTTGCGCCTCAGGTGGCACCGCCACGTCTGGCTAATCTGCGTGAGAAACTGCAGGATCTGGCCGCTCAGGGCGTGGATTATGTGCTGTGCCTGCCATTTAATCAGACACTGCGCTCTATGCCGGCGGATGCCTTTATCCGCGATATTCTGATTTCTGCCTTAGGCGTTAAGCACCTGATCGTCGGCGATGATTTCCGTTTTGGCTGTGACCGCAGCGGTGATTATCAGGCGCTGGCCCTGGCCGGCAAAGAACATGGCTTTTGTGTGCAGGATACTTCCACCTTTGAGGTGGACGGCGAGCGGGTCAGCAGTACCCGCATACGCAGCGAGCTGGCCGCGAATAATCTGGCGCGTGTCGCGCATCTGCTGGGACACCCTTACCGCATGTCGGGCCGTGTCGCCTTTGGCCGTCAGCTGGGCCGTATGCTGGATACGCCAACGGCCAATGTGATGGTGCGGCGCAGTAAATTACCGCTCAGTGGTGTATTTGCGGTGTGCACTATTGATGAGGCTACAGGGCAGAAATATCAGGGCGTGGCCAATTGCGGCGTTAAGCCCACCGTCAGCGGAGAGCCGGAACCTTCGCTGGAAGTACACCTGCTGGATTTTCAGGGCGATCTCTACCACCGCCATTTAACGGTGGAGTTTTTACATAAAATCCGTGAAGAACAGAAATTTTCTGGTCTGGATGAACTAAAGCAGGCCATTGCGGCCGATAAAACAGCGGCCAGACATTATTTTGCCGCCTTGCCTGATTCATCCCGATTTTGAACCGAATTCAGACTTTCAGAAAAGTGACGCAGCTATGAACGATAAAGTGGAAAGCCAATATAAAGCGACGCTGAATTTGCCCGATACCGACTTCCCGATGCGCGGAAATCTGGCACAGCGTGAACCGGAAATGCTCGCCCGTTGGGAGCAGATTGGCCTGTACCAGAAAATTCGTGAAGCCCGTGCCGGCCGTGATCAGTTTATTCTGCACGATGGCCCGCCGTACGCGAACGGCAAGATTCACCTGGGTCACTCCATTAATAAAATCGTAAAAGACATCATCGTGAAGTCGCAGACGCTCAGCGGTAAGGACTCACCTTACGTACCGGGATGGGACTGTCACGGCTTGCCGATTGAATTAAAAGTAGAAGAAAAAGTCGGCAAGGTTGGCGTGAATGTCAGCGCCAGTGAATTCCGTAAGCATTGCCGTGAATATGCGATGGAACAGGTGAATGGCCAGCGCGCCGATTTCAAACGCCTGATGGTACTGGGGGACTGGGAAAACCCGTACCTGACCATGGATTTTAAATTCGAAGCCGACATCATCCGTACGCTGGGTAAAATCATCGATAACGGCCATCTGCACAAAGGCTTTAAACCGGTTAACTGGTGTTCTGACTGTGGTTCTGCACTAGCCGAAGCTGAGGTGGAATATCAGGATAAACAATCCATCGCTATCGATGTGAAATTCGCCTTTGCGGACAGCACTGCATTGCTGCAGGCTTTTGCTGCTGATGAATCTCTGGCGGCAAAAACGATCAGTATTGTGATCTGGACCACCACACCATGGACGCTGCCGGCTAACGAAGCCGTATCTGTACACCCGACGCTGGAATACTCGCTGGTATTGCTGAAAGAACAGGATGAAATTCTGCTGCTGGCCGCCGATCTGGTGAACGATGCCATGCAGCGCTACGGTATCGCGGCCGATGGTTTTGAAGTGATAGCCACGGCTAAAGGTTCGGTTTTTGGCCAGTTGGATGGGCAGGCAACAGCTCCTTTCGTTGTACAACACCCGTTTATGCCCGCGGCAGACGGCGGTGCGAAATATGTGCCTGTCATTACCGGTGATCACGTAACAGCAGAGTCCGGTACCGGAGCTGTGCATACCGCACCTATGCATGGTGCGGACGACTTTGTGGTGTCTAAACGTTTTGACGTTAAATCTGACGATATGTTGGTTGATGGCGCCGGTAACTTTATCAGCAACGCGGCTCTGGATGCGCTGGAGCTGGCAGGATTAAGTACAGCCGATAAAGGTAATTTCCGTGTGCTGGGGTTATTGGCAGAAAAAGGCGCATTGCTGAAAAAAGCGAAAATTACTCACAGCTATCCGCATTGCTGGCGTCATAAAACGCCGATTATTTTCCGCGCCACGCCGCAGTGGTTTATCAGCATGAATCAGGCCGGATTGTTGGAAAAAGCCCTGCATGAAGTGAATGAAAATATCGAGTGGAAGCCAAGCTGGGGTCAGGCGCGTATCGAAAGCATGATGACCGACCGCCCTGACTGGTGTATTTCCCGTCAGCGTACCTGGGGCGTGCCGATTGCGTTATTTGTGCATAAAGAAACCAGTGCACTGCATCCGGATTCTGCGGCCTTGATTGAAAAAGTGGCCCTGAAAGTTGAAGAAAAAGGTATTGATGCCTGGTTTGAACTCGAAGCCGCTGAGCTGTTAGGCGCTGATGCCGAACACTATGTAAAAGTCACCGATACGCTGGATGTATGGTTTGATTCCGGTGTATCTCACAGCGCGGTTTTGCGTCAGCGTAAAGGATTGCGGGCACCGGCTGATCTTTATATGGAAGGTTCAGACCAGCATCGTGGCTGGTTCCAGAGCTCCTTGCTGACCAGTGTCGCCGCGTACGGTGAAGCACCTTATAAAAGTGTGCTGACGCACGGTTTTACGGTCGACAGTAATGGCCACAAAATGTCCAAGTCGCTGGGTAATACGATCGAGCCTGCCGAGGTTATTAAACAATACGGGGGCGATATTCTGCGTTGGTGGGTTGGTGATGTTGATTACACCGGTGAAATTACGGTGTCTCAGGACATTTTCAAACGCAGCGCGGATTCATACCGTCGTGTACGTAATACCTGTCGTTTCCTGCTGGCCAATATTAATGGCTTTAACCCGCAGACCGATATGGTTGCCGGAAATGAACTGCTGCCGCTGGATGCCTGGATGGTGAATTATACCCGCCAGTTGCAGGACAAAGTTATTGGTTACTACCACAACTATGACTTTAAAGGCCTGACCAAAACACTGATGAATTTCTGTGTGACGGAGCTGGGTGGTTTCTATCTTGATGTGATTAAAGACCGTCAGTACACCTGTAAAGCCGATGGTCTGCCACGCCGTAGTGCGCAGACGGCTCTGTACCACGTGCTGGAAGCGATGAGCCGCTGGATTGCTCCGATTCTGTCATTTACAGCAGAAGAGATCTGGAGCTGTCTGGCCGGTGAGCGCGAGGAATCGGTTATGCTGGCCGAATGGTACAACGCTTTCCCTGACACCGGAGCCAGCACCTTTGATGATGCATTCTGGGGCGATATTATCGCCGCTAAAATCGCAGTGAACGGTGTGCTGGAAAAAGCCCGTACCGATAAAATCATCGGTGCCAGCCTGAGTGCCGAAGTAGAAATTTACGCGCAGCCTGAACTGAAAACTCAGCTGGAAAAACTGGGTGATGAACTGCGTTTCGTGCTCATTACTTCCGGTGTTCAGGTGCTGGATTTCAACGCCGAAGCCGGTGTTGAAACCGAGCTGACAGGTTTGCGAGTACAGGTTAAAGCGTCTGCACATGACAAATGTGAGCGCTGCTGGCACCACAGCGATGATATTGGTCAGAATGTTCAGCATCCGACGCTGTGCGGCCGTTGTGTGGAAAACGTGGAGGGCGATGGCGAAGTCCGTCGTTTTGCATAAATGCCGAATTCTCAGCAGTCCCGCTCAGCATTAATCTGGCTCTGGTTGGCACTGGCGGTATTCGTACTGGATATCGCCACCAAACAGCTGGCCGAAATGATGCTGACGTATGGCCGTCCGGTATATTTATTGCCCGTACTGGATTTTACCCTGCTGTATAACCGTGGGGCGGCCTTCAGTTTTCTCGCTGATGAGTCTGGCTGGCAGCGCTGGTTTTTTACCGCTGTTTCACTTGGCGTGAGTGTCATGCTGATTGTCTGGCTGAAACGTTTACCGCGTACACAAATCTGGATGCCGGTTGCGCTGGCGCTGATTTTAGGCGGTGCTTTGGGCAATTTATTTGATCGCCTGGTGTATGGTCATGTGATCGATTTTATTTCCGTACATTGGGATCGTTCGTATTTTCCGGCTTTTAATCTGGCTGACTCGGCAATTACCGTCGGTGCTGTGATGATGGCATTGGATGTTGTGCGCGAGACCTGGCAGGAACGTCGTCAGGCTTCCTGAAATATAGTTTTTATTGAGTAGTTATTATGTCCGTCGGAATCATTGCAGCAGACAGTAAAATCACAATGCACTTTGCGTTGAAAATCGACGATGAACAGATTGTTGATTCAACTTTTGAACGTAGCCCGGTTAACTTTGTTTTGGGCGATGGTAATCTGCTGCCAGGTTTCGAGGAGTATTTACTGGGACTGGCAACCGGCGATCATAAGACCTTCAGCGTGCCGCCGGAAAAAGCCTTTGGTCAGCCGAATCCGCAGAATATGCAGGAAATGAAGCGCAACAGCTTCCCTGTTGATATGCCGGTTGCACCGGGCTTAATGGTCTCTTTTGCTGACGCTCAGGGAGCAGAACTGCCAGGCGTTATCAGCAAAGTGGAAGGCGATTGGGTAACTGTTGATTTCAACCACCCGCTGGCGGGTAAAACCCTGCAGTTTGAAGTGCAGATTCTTGAGGTTCAGAATGCAGATTAAACTCGCTAATCCACGGGGTTTTTGTGCTGGTGTTGATCGCGCTATCGATATTGTTAACCGTGCGCTCGATTTATTTGAACCACCGATTTATGTGCGCCATGAAGTGGTGCATAACAAATTTGTGGTGAATGGCCTGCGCGAACGTGGTGCTATTTTTGTCGATGAACTGGATGAGGTGCCGGATAACAGCATTGTTATTTTTTCTGCCCATGGTGTGTCTCAGGCGGTACGAAAAACCGCAGAAGATCGTGGCTTGCGCGTATTTGATGCGACCTGTCCATTAGTGACTAAGGTACATCTGGAAGTCAGCCGCTACAGCGCCGATGGCAGTGAGTGCATTCTGATTGGCCATAAAGGTCATCCGGAAGTTGAAGGCACAATGGGGCAGTATGATTATGCTCAGGGCGGACATATTTATCTGGTCGAAGACGAAGAAGATGTGGAAGCCCTGTCGGTAAATAATCCGGACAGATTGTCGTATGTAACGCAGACGACGTTATCTATGGATGACACTGCGCGTGTAATTGATGCTCTGCGGGTAAAGTTCCCCAATATTCAGGGGCCGCGTAAAGATGATATCTGTTACGCCACGCAAAATCGTCAGGATGCAGTGAAAAATCTGGCCGCCGATTGTGATTTGTTATTGGTGGTCGGTTCTCCGAACAGCTCCAACTCGAACCGTTTGCGTGAGCTGGGTGAGCGTATGGGAGCGAAAGCTTACCTGATTGATAACGCCGCAGAAATCCAACCACAGTGGCTGGAAGATGTGAAAGCCGTTGGTATTACCGCGGGAGCATCAGCTCCGGAAGTACTGGTGCGTGAAGTGGTTAACAAGCTGGTTGTTCTGGGCGGAGAAGCCCCGCAGGAAATGCAGGGCCGCCCGGAAAATGTGGTGTTTTCGTTGCCGAAAGAGTTGCGGTTACAGGAAATTTAAAACTCTTCAAGAGTACCGCCTTTGAGGCGGTGATTTCTTGTGCCTAAGGTGTTGAAAATAACATCACCATCGTCCACCTGGTCCCCTAAGGCGGTTGCTTCGACTTCAACGCACTGCGTCAATGGCATTGCATTCCCATTGAGTACACACTGTCGGGCACTGATACGGAAACGTTGATTCGGTGTAGTATAGGGGTTGCTCGGCAGCCCCAGATCCATCAGGTTCGTTGTGTAAGTCAGGGTATCGCGACGAAACTCCTCCTGAGCTGATAAAATTGGCCCCAGTTCGTCTGTGCCGACCTCTGTGCGATAGCTTTTGAGCATATATTCGTAATAAGTGGGTAATGCAACTCCCGCAAGAATACCGATAATGGCAATGGTTACCATCAACTCCATCAGGGTAAAGCCAGAGTATTTATTTTTGCCGGTTGTGCCTAGATTAATTTTCATTCGTCAAAAACACCGTCGTCAATTGTATTTGCCGTGCAATAGTATCATTGAATGTTAATGGTGTGGCATCCAGTAAGACGAAGCTGCGTATCTGTGCACGCTGTGCCTGATCGGCAAAAGATCGTGTCAGAATGCTGAGTTTGACCGCATGAACATTGTTCCAGTCATTGACCTGATCCGCTGATACATAGCGTCTTCCCGTCCCATCGCGTTCACCATAGAGTATCTGCATATTTTCAACTCCGACCGCCAGTGTTTGCGCCGGAGCAACGACAGCGCCTGTGTTCTCATTGTAGGTAACACAGCGGAATACATCATTAAAGTTATCATCTATACCAGCACCGGCAAAATTTGGTTCAACCCAATAAACATCGACCAAAGGAGTGTCATCCGCCAGTGCCAGATTTACACCGGTACAGTCTTGTGCATCGCGTGGTGTTGTTGCGCCTCTGTAAAGGCGTCTGAGTGCAAGGCGATCGCTCAGATCTGTGCTTTCAAAGCTGCAGGCTGCTCCAGCAGCAGGAGGTATTGCTGCACCACCGCATAATGGCGCCATAGGAGTGGTACGGCCTTCTTGTTCATTCGGAGTATAGCCGGCACGATGAATTTCTTTGGTTAACCAGTGCAATATAAACCGACCGGTTTCCTGAGATTGTGCTGCAGAATTTGATTGATTAGCGCTGCGGTTAGAGGTCACCATTATATTCATCACGAAATAAGTGACCATCATGCCGACGGATACCCCGATCAAGAGTTCCATTAATCCCAGGCCACGGTTCTTTCTGAAAGAACTTCTCATGGTTCAAACCTCCCACTCACACTGGCTCTTCTGGTTTCTGTGGCAAGTGGACTGTTGCTTGCGTAAATTTTATTGCCGTTTGCATCCTGTCTTTCTGTAGTTGAGTCCCAGGTGACGGTTGCCACCATGTCTGTTCCATCGACAGTTACCGATATAATAGGGTTTGGCAGAAAATTGATAGATTGCGCCCGTGTGGTGATACTGCCCGGTACACTGATTCCCATATTGCAGCGGACCTCCCAGAGATCATATGTCGCCATTTCTTCTGCAGTACAGCTAGGATCTGCCAGAACCCGATTGCGACCATCGTGGTAATTTGAACATATTTTCGCAGGAACATTGCAATTCAGGGGGATGGCGGCAGTGTCATAGTTGGCCGCGGCTTCTGAATTAAACTGGACCCTGCTGATAATTCCTTCCCGTATAAATAGCGCATGGGATTTTCCACCGGCATCAATTGCAGATTTATTTGCCTCAATCTGTAAAGAACTTAAACCAACCAAAGCTACGGAGGTTACGGCAACGGCGACCATCGCTTCAATAAGGCTGATGCCTTTTTGTTCTAACATGCTGCCTCCTGAACCAGAACCTGCCCCATAAATGTAATGGAAATGGTTCTCACCCGGTTACCCGTGCAATTCGGAACATTAATAGTAAAGCTCCCAGCTGCACTGGTAACCCGTCCCTGATCGTCAAATACTAGAGGCGTACCTGAAGTATAGGTTGAGGTTATAGTGCCCGTTGCTGCAAGAGGCGTGGTTGCGCTTCCTGTTTGTATACGAACAACCAGACCGTCATCACCATCAGAAATGACCTGCCATCCGTTACTCCAGTCATTGTTGATTGGGCTAATCGATACAGTATCAATGGTTGTTACATTATTGACGGCGAAATCTCTGGCAAAGCTGATATCTCGCAGTAGATCATCGCGATACCGGTCTGCTGCACTATTAATGTTCATTGTGCTGAGGGATGGTACGCCAACAGTCAGCAGTATGCCGACTATCGCAATGGTGACCAGCAGCTCAATTAAGGTAAATGCACGTATTTTATACATCTGGTTCTCTCTGAGTGCCCTGCCCGAAGGCAGGGCAGAATACTAAAATAGTTCACGCCAGTAGCTTTTGTGGATAATTTTTGACCCATTTTCACAGATAGAAATTGTAGAGC
>NZ_JAJAEL010000035.1:175153-196629 GCF_020447205.1 Thalassolituus alkanivorans | reverse complement strand
CGCCGCCGCCGCCGCCGCCGCCGCCGCCGCCGCCGCCGCCGCCGCCGCCGCCGCCGGTAATGATCAGTTTCAGGTCATTCAGAGGGTTGTCAACTTCCCCCCAGTCTTCCCATTGTGGATCCAAAGGAGGAAGACTACCTCCACCGCCGCCACTACCACCACCAGACGTTGCGGTTTCTCCTGGAATCTGTAAGGAATACAGCTGCCCGTTACCCGCATCGGCGTTACAGCCAGATGAGCTGCCCAGATTTGGCCGGAAGGTGCTGAAGAATGTTCTTCCGTTTACCGTTGTTGACGTTGAAAGTACTTTTTCACCGGTCCGTGTGAGTGGTACGTAGTAACCATTAATCTTCTTGTTAGTGGGCTCCGCGCTATAATTATTCAGGTTAGCCAGATCAGATTTAGTGACAGTTGTGTAAGATGCTGGCGGTGTTACATCTACATTCATGTCGTTTACAACATAAAAACTATCCCTGGTATCGGTATCTAATGGATGAGCTCGATAGCCTGATCCTATTGCCAGTTGGTATCTGGCAATTTCCTGATATACCGGGTTACCACTGACCGGATCAGTACTGGTCTGAATTTTTCGCTTGGTATAAATAACATCCAGGTTGTTATAAAAACGCACATGGTTAAGGGTTGTATTGTCTGCACCAAGGTCTGCAATCATGCCTCCCTGTGCAGAATTGGCTGAACCTGAACCGAGATCAGTAAGATCAATGCGCCATATCCGTCCACCCAAATCTGCGGCGTAGAGCAGATCGACATTTCCATCTCCCTTGTTATCAATGGGAATAACCTGACCGACGATGCCACTGTTCATTTTATTCAGTTGAAGATCAGCTGATGAATCTGCAGAAGCCCACCACAAGCGTGTACCTGTTTCAGGATCTACAAGATAAATTGCATTTCCCTGAGCGTGTGTTTTACGGGTTTTATTGTTGTCTTCATCTGGGTCATAACCACCAGCAAACAGTAACACATCACGCTTCTTATTGTTCCATAGCACAGGAATAACGGATATTTTTGACCAGCTTTGTCCCAGTTGTTTGAAATCTCCTGTACCGCCAGTAATTTGCCAAGCCAGTTTAGGGTTGTCGCGATCAGTAACGTCAAGTGCGTAATAATTACGGCCACCACGACGCATGGCTACGTAGATATAAGCTTTTTCACCAAGTGCAGGATCAATGATACGGTTACGATTAATATCTGTGTGGTAAGAACTGATTGGGCCATCCAAGCCGTAGACCTTAGTGCCTCCGCCTGCATAGTATGCCGCAGCATTTGGTAGCAATTCTTTAGGGATAAAAGCGAAGCGTTCTTTAGGATTGCTCAGTTTGGTATCGAACGCATGCAAATAGCCGGAATTAGTACCAATAAACAGTGTGCTGTCTGGTACATCAACACCGTCCTCTTGTGTTGTGCCGTAGTTAAGCAGGATTGGCTTGCTATGTAATGGATCTTCGATACGGCGACGTGCTGCTGTCGGATCGCTGCCTTTTGTGTCCAGGCCGCGGGTCCACTGCACCAACTTCTTGAATTCCGAACTAGAATAGCTGGTGTTAAACAGTGTTTGTTTCACATTGCTGTTGCTTTCTGTTATCCGGTTACCACTATCCATGAGATTATTGTTGATGAGGTTGGAAACCACTCTACGATCAGTTGTGAGACGGCTGGCAATACCACCTTTTTCCACATTATCGCCATCCGGAGCATCGTCGTTTAAAGTCCAGAAACTTCTTGCATTGTTACGGAAAAAACCAGTGTTTGGGTCAATGGCGGGGCTGTCGTTCGCATCGACAAATGTACCGCCATTTTTAAGACGGAAACGCTTAACATTACCTTGCCAGTTTACCGATGCATGTGGTTTGAAAACCGAAAAATATAATTGGTCGAGTAATTCCAGACTGTTGAATGCGTTTACGGCTACTGCAGGCGCAGAAAATGTATCTGCTGACTTGGAAATATCATCAAAAATTTTGGTTAATGCATTTTTCAGACTCTGATAGTCATTGGCTTCTGCCGAAATACCGCCGCCATGGGTTGCTGCGCTATTTAAAAAACTTTGGGAATTCCCTGACAGGAAACCACCAATTGCATGAAATTGTACATGTTGATCACCATCCAGCGGGGAGTTGTCAGTGGTATACATGTAGTAAGCCAGCTCTTCAATACAACTGTTAGTAATGGTGGTGTTACCGCCGCCATTGGATGAGCAGTTAGTGGACAGATCTCTTGGTCTGTCAGCGTATGGTGTTGTTCTCAGCATATCGCGGATAGCAGCATTGCTTTCACCATCCACGGACGAATCACCATCGGTGAACAGTACAATGTGATTTTTCTGACATTGGTCTGTAATAGGGCTTATATACCTGCCATTGCTGTGAGTGCTGGAGTGGCTGAGGTATGTCCACGGATAACTTGAATATCTCTTAGTCCGGCCGTAATTAACGGGGTCCCCACGCAGATATGACAGTGCCTCGTGCACACTTTCTGTCATCGGTGTACCGCCGCCATCATTATAAGCGTCAATAATATCTTTAAAATCTTCTTTATTTGAGCCGGCATCAATATCAAGCATCGGGGTGTTCAGATATCCCCCTCTGTATTGCTTATCCTGCCCGCTTTCATAATAACTCCGAGAAGGGTTGTAGCGCATCAGAGCTAAATTGATGCCGCTGATATCATCGATTGTATCTTTCGCAGCGCGCTTGACAATATCAAGGCGGGTTTCAGATCCAGCGTAAGTCCCCATACTACCAGAGGTATCAAAAATAAAAATTACGTTAGGGTTTACCCGGTTGGGGTTGCCCAGGTAAATCTCCGTATCATCCGCCAGTAGCGGGTTGGTGAAGAGACCAAAACTTATTAATGACAGCCAATAGAGTTTCATATTATTTCTCCACCTGAGACTGATTTTCAGGGTTGTTCGGATCTGCAGCCAATTCGTCAAAGCCACCGATGATTATATAATCTGCTGATCTGTCATTACGGTTAATACCAAGAGACAGGTACTCATATTTTCGTTTCAGGAAAAGCTCCAGTGCAGTCTGAAAATCTACTACGCTATTTTTTTCCTGAAATCTGGTGTTACTTGTAATTTTTACTTGCTCAATCTCACAGCCATCGCAGAGCCTTGCAGAAATATTATTGGGAGCAATGGATAATACGCTGCTATTCAGAAGCTGTACTTCTACGTGGGACATAGGCGTTGCTGCTAAGAGGCTTGTTGACGGTACCGATGCAATAAATACGGTCAGGGCCAACAGGGTTTTATTAATATTCATTATCTTTATCTCCTTACTGTTGGTTTGGACTGACTGCAATCAGATAAAACCCCTGCTGTTGTCGGGATTTCAGTACATCACCATTGGTAACACCTTCAGCATTGGCTTCCATATAGTATTTGAACTTAGCACCGCCCTGAGAGTTGTCCTTGTTCTCTTTCGCCGAGTGTAGATTAGGTTCTTTAAGCATGCGTACATTAATTGATACGGCCTTGATCGCTTTACCGTATCCGGGGCGGGTAATACTGTTAGTTCTAAAAGGGTCAAGGCGGATAAGGCCGTATGGGTTACCCTGAGCAAAGCTGGCATTTTCCTGAAGGATGAGATCACCAAGTGTGTCAGCTGCTATTTGGTATTCGCCCGGTTCGTCGATTTCGGCAAGAAAAGAGCGCGAGGTACTGTAGGTTGCACGGAATACCTCCTGACCATGATCAAGATTGGAGATCATTCTAGCCTGGAGTGTGGTGCGCTGCATCGCGACCATTGCACCAACAGTGATCACAGTCATAATAACCAGACTGAAGATCAGGGCGGAGCCACGTTGCTGTGTATTGTTGCTTGCTTGAGGAACCATAACCCACCTCAGATTGATGTCAGGCTTATAGTAATCTTACTGTGCTGTCATGGTAGGGATTGCCGATTAGTGGTCTTAATCCGGTGGTTAATGGTCGGCTTTGCAAGGGTTAGCGGGCGGGACAGGCCACATTCTTTCCATTGGCGGTTTCTGGTAGGCCATCACCATCCTTATCCTGTCCGGGCCGGACATTTCCATTCCTTGATATGATAAAAGTTGCACCTGTAGGTATGGAACCGTGGGCACAGTAACCGAAAGAGCCAGTGTGGAAGCCCGCAAAACCGCTTGCATTAAAGTGGATTACTGATCCATTGAAGGTTCGTAAGGCTGTGCCAGCTATTACAGCGGGTAATTGCAGTAAAATGACCTCTCCCTGATCAAGCTGGCGATTGCTGTTTTTGTCCAGAAACATCGTTAATTCACTATTCCAATCAACGGCGCATTGATTGGTGTTGTTTAGCGGGCAAAGTGTGGTCGGAGTCAGGTATTTAACGGCACTGCTTCTGGCGAACTGAATCGAAAACCTTAGCTGGCTGATGTCCTGCTCCGCAGACATGCGTTGTAGGAAGCTATTGAAAGCCGGGACTCCTGCACCCAGAAGAAGGCTTGTCAGCATCAGAGTGGTCAGTAACTCGATCAGAGTAAAGGCTTTGATGTGTTGATTGGTATGCATAGTAACTCCTGAGTCCGTTCGGGAGATGAGTGTTGCCGGCGCCTGTCCATGGCGCCGCTTTCAATACTCTAGTGTCCGCTATGCTGGTGTCACTCAGACCTGAGGCTGAAATTTTGTTTTTCGGTTCAGTCTCAGGCCTGATTTCAGAGCTGCTTTAACGATCCGGAAATTTAATCTATCTCCAGTTTTTTACAGCGGTAACGCAGCGCGCGGAAGCTGATGCCGAGCTTTTCGGCGGCGGCGGTTTTGTTCCAGCGCGTGGCTTCCAGTGCCTGGGTGATGGCGCGGCGCTCAATGTTCTCGAGGTAGGCTTCGAGGTTGTTGGTTTCAATACGCGGATTGCTGCTGTCTGGCTCTTCGCTGATCGGTTTGCTCAGGCTCAGGTCACTGAGGCCGATGCTGTCACCTTCGGCAAGGGTGACGGCACGCTGCAGGATATTTTCCAGCTCACGTACGTTCCCCGGATAGTGGTAGGCCAGCAGTGCCTGCTGTGCGCTATCTTCCAGCATAATTTCCGGCATGCCCCATTCCTGGGAATATTTACGGATGAAATGCCGGATCAGCATTGGAATATCTTCTGCCCGGTCGGCCAGACGCGGTACGTTAATCTGGATCACGTTAAGACGGAAATATAAGTCCTGACGGAATTCTTCGGCTTTGACCAGTGCTCCGAGGTCTTTGTGGCTGGCGCAGAGTATGCGCACATCGACCGGTGTTTCAAATTCGGAACCAACGCTGCGCACCGCTTTTTCCTGAATTACGCGCAGCAGTTTGGCCTGCATATCAAGTGGCAGTTCGGCGACTTCATCAAGGAACAGGGTGCCGCCATTGGCTGCGCGGAAAAAACCGGCCTTTTCGCTGCTGGCGCCGGTAAAACTGCCTTTGGCGTGGCCGAAGAATTCGCTCTCCATTAAATCACGCGGGATAGCGCCGCAATTAACGGCGATAAACGGCTGCTCCATGCGGGCGCTTTGGTGATGAATCAAACGTGCTACCAGTTCTTTGCCGGTGCCGGACTCACCGAATATAAATACCGGTGCCTGGGTGCGGGCCACTTTGAATATTTTTTCTTTCAGCGTGCGCATGCCGTCTGACTGGCCAAGCAGGCCGTCGGCAGAGGGCAGGTTTTCAATATTGGCCGGCACCTTGGTCAGCTGCAGGGCGGCTTTGACCAGTTCACGCAGGCGGTCGGTGTCCAGTGGTTTGGCAACGACGTCGAAGGCGCCGGCTTTCAGCGCGTTGACGGCGAGTTCCATATTGCCGTAAGCGGTGATCATGGCGACCGGCATGTCCGGATGGCGGGTGTTACACAGCTGAATCAGATCCAGGCCGTTACCATCCGGCAATTTCATATCCGTAATACAGAAATGGTAAGGACGTTCCTGCAATAACGTCAGTGCTTCGCTGACACTTCCTGCCTGATAACAATCCAGTTCCATACGCTTCAGCGTCAGTGCAATCAGGGCACGGATGTCGGGTTCGTCGTCAATAATCAGGGCGGCAAATTTATTCATACAACAGTGTCCGTTCTGTGGCGCAAGTGGCTCAGGATGTTCGCATTATGATGCGGAAGCAGGTTCCGTTGGGTATCGGATGATACTGGATATGGGCCTGGTTTGCTTCGCACAGTTCGCGGCATAAATAGAGTCCGAGTCCGGTGCCATTATGTTCGGTGGTGTAAAAGGGTTCAAACAGGTGGGTGCGCTGTTCGGCCGGAACACCACTGCCATTATCGATAATATCCAGCTGTACCTGACGTTCATTTAAGGTTTGGGCGATAAGGGTGAGACGCGCATTATCCGGTGCAGATTTAATCGCATAGCGCAGACCATTGGCGCACAGGTTATGCAGAATCTGTTGCAGATGATCCGGATCGAATTGCACCAGCAGGCTGTCGTTGCAGTGCACGCTGAAATGAAAGCTCTGACCGCTGGTCAGGTTGCGGAACTGATCGTGAAAATGCTGCAGCCAGGGTGCCAGACGCAGGGTTTCGGCAACGGCTTTATTGCGTCTGGACAGCTGCAGAATATCCTCGATGGTACGGTTGATACGCATGCAATGTTGTTCAACGATCTGGGTCAGTTGCTGTTCACTTTCCTGCAGATAGGGTGTTTCTGCCAGCAGCTGTGATGCCTGGCGCAAGGCGCTGAGCGGATTGCGAATCTCGTGGGCGATGGAGGCGGTCAGACGCCCTAATGATGCCAGCTTGAACTGTTGAGCCTCGGCGGCAATGCGTGCGGCTTCTTCAACATAAATCAGATAATCACCGGGCTCGGAACCATTCAGCGCCACGCGACGGAACATCAGTTTTTCGTTACGTACTTCAATAACCTGATCGGCTTCGGCTTTCAGTAACGCCGGTGGCAGCGGTGCCCCTTCTGCGAGGCTGAACCACTGCCGCGCCTGTTGGTTATAAAACAGAATGTGATCATTGATATCACAGGCGATGACGGCGTTGGGCAGTTCCAGCAGTGCCTGCTGGCTGAAACGCTGCAGGCGTTTGATGCGTGTCGCCTGATCAGAGGCCAGAGTTAAGGCACTGTTCAGACGACGTGACAGTGTCTGGGTTAACCAGGCGAGGATAAAGCATAAAAAGCCATACAAACCGGAGTTTACAATTTCCTGGGTGTTGTAGTTACCGGGCCAGAGGTGCTGAGTATAAAACACGGCAATGGTTGTCCAGGCGGCTACCCCATAGCCGAGAACGCCGGGAGCCAGCAGGTTGGACATCATGACCGGAATCAGAATCAGGCTGGAAAAGCCGGTATCCAAACCGCCGGAGGCATGCATCAGTGTGGCCAGAATAGCGATTTCAGCAAAGACATAACTGGTGGCCTGTTGCGGGTCCGGTTCGCGGTTGGCGATCGCGGCAAAACCTGAGGCGACAATCACATAGATTGATGATGCCACCAGAAAAATATGTGGCAGCTTGCCACCAATAATTACGTTCTGCAGGTCGATAGCATCAGTAATGATCAGCAACAGGGAAAGGAACAGCGAATAATAGCTGTAAAAGCGCAGCAGGCGGTTGCCACGTACAACCAGTTCAGTGGATTTAAACCAGCGTGCCACAGGGGCTCCTTAAGTATAAATATCAGGCGAAAAGCGCCGGCCAGTGCGTTGATGATTGCTTCGGCCCGGTAATTTTTCGACAATACGCGCAAATTCGTCAGGGTAACCCGAGAGTATGTCACAGTCACTTACCATCGCATTGGCACAGCACAACTTTCTGGTCGGAGATATTTCCGGCAATGGCCAGCGTATTGTTGAGGCTGCACAGCAGGCACAACAGCAGGGTGCGCAGCTGGTGGTGTTCAGCGAACTGGCGGTAACCGGTTACCCGCCGGAAGATTTATTACTGCGTCCGAGCCTTCAGCCGCGTGTCGAAGAAGCTTTACAGCAGATTGCCGCTGCCAGCCATAACATCGCCATCGCCGTTGGTTTCCCGTGGCGTGAGCAGGGCAAACTCTATAACTGTGCCGGTGTCTGGTATCAGGGCGAATGTCTCGGGCGCTATGCCAAACAGTGCCTGCCGAATTATCAGGTATTTGATGAACAGCGTTATTTCAGCGCCGGTGATCAGCCCTGTGTTATTGATCTGTTGGGGCATCGTATCGGCCTGACCGTCTGCGAAGACGTCTGGCACCAGGGGCCGGTGGAGCAGAGTGTTGTAGCTGGTGCGGAAATGATTCTTAACCTGAACGCTTCGCCCTTCCATCTGGGCAAGCATGGTGAACGCCTGACTCTGCTGCAGCAACATGCCCGCAGTCAGAATGTACCGCTGCTGTATGTGAATCAGGTCGGTGGGCAGGATGAACTGGTGTTCGATGGCGGTTCTTTTGCGGTCGCCGCCGATGGTGAGCGCGTCCTGCAGATGCCATCCTTTAGCGAATCGCTGGCGCTGGTGAATTATCACTCGGGTCAGCTGCAGGCGGTTTCAGCGCAGTCGGCAGAGCCGGACAGTGAACTGGCCAGTCTGTATCAGGCACTGGTGCTCGGTGTGCGCGATTATGTCAATAAAAACCGTTTCAAAGGGGTTTTGCTGGGGCTGTCCGGTGGTATCGACTCCGCGCTCACACTGGCCATTGCGGTGGATGCGTTAGGTGCCGAGCGGGTGCAGGCGGTGATGATGCCTTTTACTTACACCTCAGGCATGAGCAAAGAAGACGCGGCAGAACAGGCCGAAACCATGGGCGTGCGCTACCAGTCGATCTCCATTGAACCCATGTACCGTGAATTTATGGCGGCCCTTGCGGGTGAGTTTGCCGGTCTGCCGGTGGATACCACCGAAGAAAACCTGCAGTCACGCTGTCGCGGTGTGCTGCTGATGGCGATGTCGAATAAAAGCGGCTACATGGTGTTGACCACCGGCAATAAAAGCGAAATGGCGGTGGGTTACGCCACCCTGTATGGCGATATGGCCGGTGGTTACGGCGCTTTAAAAGACGTCTACAAAACCAAAGTATTCGCTCTGGCAGGGTACCGTAATTCAATCTCACCAGTGATTCCACAGCGTGTGATTGACCGTCCGCCATCGGCGGAACTGGCGCCGGATCAGAAAGACGAAGACAGCCTGCCGCCGTATCCGGTGCTGGATGCCATTCTTGAGCGTTATATTGAGCGTGATATGAGTGCCGAAGCCATCATCAGTGCCGGTTTTACCCGTGACGACGTGCTGCGCGTGCTGCGTCTGGTCGACGTTAATGAATACAAGCGCCGTCAGGCCCCCATTGGAGTGCGCGTAACTCAGCGTGGCTTTGGCCGTGACCGCCGTTATCCGGTGACCAACGGCTGGAAAGCCGGAATTTAATCCACAAAAAAGCCCGCAATCGCGGGCTTTTTTGTGTCTGTATATTTGTCGCTGGCGGCTCAGTCCAGCAAACCAAAACTGATGATGTTCCAGAACGAACGGCGGTCAACCATAGCCAGGCCGCTGTCTTCAAATTCACCGTCTTTTAATTGCGGATGCTGCGGGTAATTCAGCTTCAGCAGTGCCAGTGCCTGCTCTGATTCTTTATTCAGGCCCAGCAGGCGGTAGGCTTCAACCTGAATCGCCAGCGCATCGGCAACGGCCGGGGTTTTCTGATAGTGCAGCAGAACGTTCTCACAACGGTTGGCGGCCGCCAGATAGGCGTGGCGCTTCATATAGTATTGCGCCACTCCGATTTCATGGGAGGCCATACGTTGCTGCAGGTACACCATGCGCGCCCGGGCATCAGCGGTATACGGGCTGTCGGGGAAGCGGATCAGCAGGTCGGAGAAATGGTTGAAGGCATCCTGCATGGGTGTTGGGTCACGCTGGGCGATTTCGCTGTCAAAATAACGCTCGGCAAAGGCAAAACCCATCTCATAAGTGGCCAGGCCGCGCATGTAATAGGCGTAATCGACCTGTTCATGCAGAGGATGCAAACGGATAAAACGCTCGGTGGTGGCCAGTACCGCTTCCAGGTCAGACATCATGTACTGAGCGTAAATCAGCTCCAGCTGTGCCTGTTCGGCGTAACGCCCGAACGGATAGCGGGACTCCAGCTGGCGCAGCTTTTCGGTGGCCGACAGAAAGTTATTGTTATCCAGCGACTCGCGCGCCTGTTCGTAGTACTCACGCTCAGTCAGTTCCTGAGGTTTGTCGGGGTTTCCTGAGCAGGCGCAGAGTAGCAGGGTAAAAATAACCAACAGCGAACGGGAGTTCATGGAGTGCATTCCTGATTGTCGATATACTTGGCAATGTGCCGGTTTACGAATGTGCCGTATTAAAACACAGTCCCCGCATAGCCCCAACTGACAGCACAGGCTGTTAGCGGGATACAGCCGATCGTCGCGGCAGCCATACAGCTAATCTCAGAGAGTTTATGTCCAATCAGATTTCAAACAGGGTAGAAGTTCCCTTCGACATGGGAAACAAGCGTCTTGATCAGGTCGCTGCCCAGTTATTTCCCGACTATTCCCGTTCGCGCCTGCAGCAGTGGATCAAAGACGGCCAGCTGACGGTTGACGGTAAGCCCTGGCGCGGCCGCGATAAGCTCACTGGCGGTGAAACCCTGATTCTGGAAGCCGAACTGGCGCCTGAGGGGAACTGGCAGGCGGAAGAGATCCCGCTCAACATCATTTATGAGGATGACCATATCATCGTCATTAATAAGCCCGCCGATCTGGTGGTGCATCCGGCGGCCGGTAATCAGGACGGCACGCTGCTGAATGGCTTGTTGCATCATTGCCCGCAGCTGGAGAATATTCCCCGTGCCGGTATCGTGCACCGTCTGGATAAGGATACTACCGGTCTGATGGTCGTCGCCAAAACCCTGCAGGCACAGAACAATCTGGTCGGTCAGTTGCAGGATCGCTCCATGGGGCGTGAATACGAAGCGGTGGTGCAGGGCGTGATGACCGGCGGTGGCAAAGTCGACCAGCCAATTGGCCGTCATGGTACCCAACGTACCAAAATGGCGGTGAACCCTATGGGTAAAGAAGCCGTCACCCATTACCGTGTGCTGAAGAAATTCCCGACCCACACTTATATCCGCCTTAAGCTGGAAACCGGCCGTACGCACCAGATTCGGGTGCATATGGCGCATATCGGTTATCCGCTGGTGGGCGACTCCACCTATGCGGCGCGTACCCGTCTGACCAAAGGCATCGGCCCGGAACTGCGCGATACGCTGCTGCACTTTGGTCGCCAGGCTCTGCATGCGCGCAAGCTGGGCCTGATTCATCCGGATACCGACGAGTGGATGGAGTGGGAAGTGGATCTGCCGCAGGATTTTATTCATCTGCTCGATGTGCTCGAAGCCGATGCCGAGCGCTGAGTCCGGTCTGTTGATACCCGACTGGGATCTGCCCACGGGTATTGGTGCCGTAATTACCACCCGCGAGGGTGGTGTTTCTTTACCTCCTTACGAACATAACAACCTGGCTTTGCACGTTGCTGATGATGCGACCCGGGTGCGGCTTAACCGCCAGTGCCTGTGGCAGCAACTGCCGGGCGTGCAGGGCATTCAATGGTTATCTCAGGTGCATGGCACGACGGTGGTTAAAGCCTGTGGTGAATCTGTGGTGCCCGAGGCTGACGCGCAGTTCAGTGACCGTGCCGGGTTGGCCTGTGCCATTCTCACCGCCGATTGTTTGCCGGTATTGTTCTGTGCTGCTGATGGCTCGCAGGTGGCCGCTGCCCATGCCGGTTGGCGCGGACTGGCGGCCGGGATTCTGCTGAACACGCTGGCGACCTTCCCTGATCCTTCTCAGGTGCGGGTGTATCTTGGGCCTGCGATTGGCCCCGACGCCTTTGAGGTGGGGCCTGAGGTACGTAAAGCCTTTGCCTGGGCGCCGGACCATTGTTTCCGTGCCGGGCGTGGTGATCGGGTGATGGCTGATATTTATGCGCTGGCGCGGCTGCAGTTATTGCAGGCGGGCGTGTCTGAGGTTGCCGGTGGTGGATTTTGTACCTTCAGCGATGAACGCTTTTATTCCTATCGCCGTCAGAGTCAGACCGGCCGTATGGCCAGCCTGATCTGGATACAGGCTTAATCCTGCCTTACTGATTACGGGTCTTGTTGGAAAAGGTCATATTGCAGTATTTGGCAATCTGCTCGTCTGCCAGTTTGATCTGCTGCGCCCGCTGTTCATCAGAGAGCGGGCGATATTCGCCATCTTCCTGCTTGAAGCGGGTGCTGTAGTTGGTGCTCACCACTTCTTTGTGTTTCCGGGCTTTGGCACAGGCTGCTTCGGCTTCGGCTTTACTCACCTTCGGCTCGCTGCTTTCACTGGTTTCTGTCGCCGTTTCTTTTTCTTTACCGGTGTTGATTTTATAGCCATCGACTTTGTCGGCGGGTTTGCTTACCCGCACTTTATATTCTTCAGTATTTTTAGCCTTGTCGGCGGGAGGCAGGCTGGAGAAATGGGTCTGACCATTTTCATCCACCCAGCGGTACATTTTGTCGGCCTGAACCGTCAGGCTTGCACAAGCAAGCAGCAGAGCGAAAAAAGCAGTAAAAAAACGCATAAAACACATCCGTTGTTAAGGAAAAGGATAATTTCTCTGACATGCTCCGGACATTATTAAAACCGTATGATTTGTCAAGGATTTAGGGCGGTTTTTTGCTAGACAATAATACCGGGAATGCTAGAATTACCGCGCTTTTGTCAGCCGGCCTGCGCCTCCACCCAGTGCCCCGCTCGCTGACAATGACAGCCTCTGGTGCGGTTATCTCCGACCCAGTTTCAGACCCGGTGTCCTCGACCAGGCAACGGGACTCTGATGAGAAACTACAAGTTTATCATCCAGCCTGAGAGAGCCTTTGTGTTTCGGGCTCTAATCGCACAGTTATTTCAGTTACCCACGCCCCTGCGGGCTTGTGAAGAGGATAGTACGGTGGAATTACTTTCCGGCGGAGAAATGTTGGTTCGTGCACTGCATGAATCAGGCGTCGAATATATTTACGGTTACCCGGGCGGCTCGCTGCTGCACGTTTATGATGCGCTGTACAAGCAGAGCGCAGTCAAACACGTCCTGGTCCGTCATGAGCAGGCGGCTGCTCATATGGCTGATGGTTATGCGCGTGCAACCGGTAAGCCAGGTGTGGTCATGGTCACCTCTGGTCCGGGTGCTACCAACACAATTACCGGTATCGCCACGGCGTTTACCGACTCGATTCCTATGGTCGTCATTTCTGGTCAGGTGATGAGCCATCTGGTGGGCGATGATGCCTTCCAGGAAACCGACATGCTGGGTGTGTCACGTCCTATTGTTAAGCACAGCTTCAGTGTGCGCCGTCCGGAAGATATCCCTGAGCTGGTGGCTAAAGCCTTCCACATTGCCAGCACTGGCCGTCCGGGTCCGGTTGTTATCGATATTCCGAAAGATATGACCATGCCGAATGAGCGTTACGAATACGTTTATCCGAAGAAGGTCAAACTGCGTTCTTACACGCCACCTCAGCGTGGTCACTCCGGCCAGATCAAAAAGGCTGTTGAGTTACTGCTGAAAGCCAAGCGTCCGGTTATTTATGCCGGTGGTGGTGTCATTATCGATGGCAGCTCCGACAAACTGCGTGCACTGGTTGATCGTCTGGATTTCCCTTGCACCAACACGCTGATGGGGCTGGGTTCTTACCCGGGCACCGGCGAGCGTTTTGTTGGCATGCTCGGTATGCACGGTACTTATGAAGCGAATATGACCATGCACCACGCTGATGTGGTTCTGGCTATCGGTGCGCGCTTCGATGACCGTGTAACCAACGCGACCAGCAAGTTCTGTCCGGATGCCAAGATCATTCATATCGACATTGATCCGTCTTCAATCTCCAAGACCATCATCGTTGATGTACCTATCGTTGGCCCGGTTGGCAACGTGCTGGATGAAATGATGGCGCTGCTGGATGAAAGCAATGAAGTGCCGGATGCCGAAGCCATTGCGTCCTGGTGGAAACAGATCAACGAATGGCGCCAGCGTCATGCGATGCGTTATGAGAAAAACGACTCGCAGCTGATGAAGCCGCAGGAAGTGATCGAAGCGATCTGGGCGGCCACCAAGGGTGACGCTTACGTGACTTCTGACGTTGGTCAGCACCAGATGTTTGCCGCGCAGTACTACAAGTTCGATAAGCCAAACCGCTGGATCAACTCCGGTGGTCTGGGAACCATGGGCTTTGGTTTCCCGGCGGCGATGGGCATTAAGATGAACTTCCCGGAAGAAATGGTTGTATGCGTGACCGGTGAAGGCTCTATCCAGATGAATATCCAGGAACTGTCGACCTGTCTGCAGTACGGCATTCCGGTAAAAATCCTGTGTCTGAACAACGGCTCTCTGGGCATGGTTCGTCAGTGGCAGGACATGAACTACGAAGGTCGTCACTCTCACTCGTACATGGAGTCCCTGCCGGACTTTGTCAAACTGGTGGAAGCCTATGGCCACGTGGGTATCCGCGTGACCGGCCGCGATGAGCTGCCACAGGCACTGGAAGACACCTTCAATAAATACAATGACCGTCTGGTCTTCCTCGACGTTGCCGTCGACCCGGAAGAACACGTGTATCCGATGCAGGTGCCGGCTGGCTCCATGCGTGATATGTGGCTGAGCAAGACGGAGCGGACCTGAACATGAGACACATTATTTCGATTCTGCTGGAAAACGAACCGGGTGCTTTGTCACGCGTTGTTGGTCTGTTCGCCCAGCGTGGTTACAACATTGAAACCCTGACCGTAGCGCCGACAGAAGACAACACCCTGTCACGCCTGACCATGACCACCACCGGTGATGATCGCAAGATCGAACAGATCACCAAGCAGCTGAACAAGCTGATCGAAGTGGTGAAACTGGTTGATCTGTCTGAAGGCCCGCATATTGAGCGTGAGCTGATGCTGATCAAAGTGAAAGCGGTGGGTGCGCAGCGTGCGGAAATCAAACGTACTGCCGACATCTTCCGTGGTCAGATCGTGGATGTGTCTGCCAGCGTGTATACCATCCAGCTGACCGGAACCAGCGACAAACTGGAAGCTTTTATTGAAGCAATCGGTGCTGGCTGTGTTCTGGAAACGGTACGTACCGGTGTGTCTGGTATTTCCCGCGGCGAGAAAATTCTGAGCCTGTAATTCAGAATCAGAAGCCATAAAAGAACCCTCCGCCGGAGGGTTTTTTTATGCCTGCGATTTACGCTGTCAAAAGAATGGTCAGAGTGGCGGGTTATCCGGCTCAAGAAACGCCAGCGATAAAAAGGTGGCGAATGCGCCCAGTACACAAACCACGGCGGTACTGCCGCTGGCGAGCATAATTAGGCCGGTAATAATCCAGCCATTTTTTACCTGCTCTAACCTGCGCCGGTACAGTTCGGTGCGGGTCCAGTTCAGTTCCGGATAATCCTGTGGCAGGCGATAAATACGGCGGATAAATTCGATAACGCTGAATCGGCTCATGGGATGCTCCTTACTCATCTTTATTCAGAGTAAGAGACCAGCGGCATTTTGCCTGCTAAACAGCGATTCTATCTATTGGTGACGGGAGTTATTCGTTCCGCATCTGACCTGCTTTGGTGCAGGTCAGTGCGCGATGCGGAGGCATGATTATACCGGCTGGGGTTTTATCAGAAGCGATAAACGGATTTGGTCATCACTTTCGACACCGCAGTCATCGCCAGTTTGACCGGCAGCGGGAATTTATGGCCGCCGGCTTCGAGGGCAACAGTGGCGTGCTTGGCTTCGTCTTCCAGCATCTGCAGCAGGACCGCTTTGCTCTTTTCGTCCTGCACCGGCAGGCTGGTCATATGCTGGCTCAGATGCTTGCACACCTGTTCTTCGGTGGCGGCGACAAAACCCAGACTGACTTTGTCGGAGATTTTTCCGGCCAGAGCGCCGATGCCGAATGACAGTCCGTAAAACAGCGGATTCAGACGGCTGGTATGGCTGCCCAGATCTTTGATGCGGTCTTCGCACCACACCAGATGATCAATTTCTTCGCGGGCGGCTTCTTCCATGGCTTCCCGTACCTCAGGCAATTTGGCGGTTAATGCCTGCCCCTGATAAAGCGCCTGAGCGCAGACTTCACCGGTATGGTTAATACGCATCAGCCCGGCGGCGTGTTTCTGTTCGGCCTCGTTCAGCTCGTGGTACGGGCGCTGCTGCGCCGGGGACGGGCGTTCTTCCTGTGCAGCACCGGGCACCAGTGTGCGTAATGCCTGATCGGCGTTCTGGATCAGTTTGTCAAACAGCGAGTAGCGACGGGAGTTGGCATTCATAACTCATACCTCCGGAATTTCCGGCCATTTTACGGCATAACGGCGTCCGGCGCATGACCCATATCAAGTGAGTTTCGGCCAGAACAGGGCGGACAGTCGCCGATTGAGTGGTTAGAATCGCGCATAGAATAAGGAGACTGCGATGCAGGATTTACACGATTTAAGCCTGTTGCTCGACCGCCAGGTGCCGCTGTTGCTGCTGGAATCCCATGAGGAAGCGCGGGCGCTGGAGATGCTGACCCGGCTGGCCATCCGCCGTGGTCTGGCGCTGCAGCAATGGACGCTGAGCGATGGCCTGCGCCGCCTCGGTTTTGGTGAAGACATTGGCGCCACAGAAACCACGCAGCCCGCCGATGCCCTGCGCATTGTACGCGAGCGCGAACAGGGCGGACTGTTTATCTTCTGCGACCTGCATCCGTTTCTCGAAGAGCCGTTAGTGGTGCGTCTGCTGAAAGACATTGCCCTGCAGCATGAGCGTTACGGCAAAACCGTGGTGTTGCTCAGCCACCGCCTGCAGGCGCCGCCCGAGTTGCAGCGCCTGGCCGCCAGCTTCAGCCTGCAGTTACCGGATGACAGCCAGTTGCTGGCGCTGGTGAAAGAAGAAGCCCAGCGTTACGCCAAGCTCAGTGGCCGTAAAGTGCGCAGTGATAACGACACCCTGCAGCAGCTGGTCGCCAATCTGAAGGGGCTTACTTTCTCCGATGCCCGTCGTCTGGTGCGCGGTGCTATCGTCGATGACGGTGCCATTACTCAGGACGATGTCCCGGCGGTCAGCCGCGCCAAGATGGCGTTGCTGGATATGGACGGCGTGATGAGTTTTGAATACGACACTGCGCGTTTCAGCGATGTCGCCGGTCTGGAGGTGATGAAAACCTGGCTGGGGCAGCGCCAGCAGGCCTTTATTACCGCCGAACGCAAACTGCGGCCGCGCGGCTTACTGCTGTTCGGTGTACAGGGCAGCGGTAAGAGTCTGGCGGCTAAGGCGGTGGCCGGTTCCTGGGGCTTACCCCTGCTGCGTCTGGATTTCGGCACCCTGTATAACAAATTTTTCGGTGAAACCGAGCGCAATCTGCGCGAAGCGCTGAAGCTTGCCGAAACTATGTCGCCCTGTGTGGTCTGGATTGACGAGATTGAGAAAGGACTGGGGCAGGACAGCAACGATGCCGGTGTCAGTCAGCGTATTCTCGGCACCTTGCTGACCTGGTTGGCAGAGCATGATGCGCAGGTATTTGTGGTGGCGACGGCGAACAACATTCATGCGCTGCCACCGGAGTTACTGCGTAAGGGGCGTCTGGATGAGCTGTTCTTTGTTGATCTGCCCAAACCCGAAATCCGTGCCGAGATTCTGCGTTTGCATATGCAAAAGCGCGGGCTGGACCCACAGCGTTTTGATCTGGCTGCACTGGCTGAAGAGAGTGACGGTTTTTCCGGTGCCGAGCTGGAGCAGGCGGTGGTATCGGCCTGGCATGCCGCCAGCAGTGAGCATTCCGGCCCCGGTCTCAGCACGGATACCCTGCTGCAGGAAATCCGCCGTACCCGGCCGTTGTCAGTGGTGATGGCAGAACCTATGCAGGCACTGCGGCAGTGGGCGGCAAGCCGCGCAGTCGCGGCCGATTAACTGCCTTCGTTCTGCACCTGAGGCTGGTATTTAAGGGTCAGCAAGGCGTTACGCAGGCGTTCGCCGCTGGCCGGTTTGGCCAGCAGGTGCTGAATACCAACGGCCAGAGCATCGTCGCGCACACTGCTGATGCTTAAACCTGTCAGCATCAGGCGCGCTGGTTTTTGGCTGATGTCTTTATCAGAGCGGATTCGTTCTGCCAGCTGCAGGCCATCCATAATCGGCATATCGTGATCGATAATGATGAAATCATAGGGCTGGCCGATGCTTATCTGATTACGCAGCATGGCGAGTGCTTCCTTACCGCTGTATGTGCTGTCCGGGCGCATGCCCCAGCGGCGTACCTGTTTTTCGATCACGTTTCTGAGTGATGCATTATCATCGACGATCAGAATGCGCAGACCAATCAGACTGTCATCCTGTGGCGAGGGAATGCTGTTTCCAGCTTCCGCTTCCAGCGGCAGGTAGAGCGTCAGCGAGGCTCCCTGACTGGTCATACTTTCTACTTCCAGAGTGGCTTTCATTTTCTGCAGCAGGTGGCGTGTTACCAGCAGATTCCAGCTCTTGGCGCTGTAGTTTTCTGCCAGAGGCAGGTGGTGCTGTAAAACGGAGAATGCATTTTTCAGCTCGTCCTGCTTAACGATGGTGCTGCTCAGCTGGATCTGCAGGCGCAGTCCATGGGCCTGAGTGGTCTGGTAATAAGATGCCTGCAGTGCCAGTTCGCCATATTCGGTATAAGCCAGAGCGCGGGCCAGAACATTATGCAGCAGGGTCTGCAGACGGCCGCGGTCACCGATAAAATATTCCGGCAGCTCGTCGCTGATATCCAGCACCAGTTCGACCTGTTTACGGCTGGCTTCCTGTTGGAAGTGGCTGATAACCTGATTCAGCAATTGCGTGGTACTGAATGGTCGTTGCTCCAGTTCGAGCTGGGCGTTCTGGATGCGCGCCAGATCGGAAACTTCGTTGGCAACATGCAACAGATCGCGACCGGCGAGGGCGATGGTATCGGAGAAATCACGCTGGTTGGCACTCAGTGGGGTATCGCCCAGTAACTCCGTCATGCCAATAACGCCATTGATTGGTGTACGCAGTTCATGACTGATCTGCGACAGCAGGGCAGGGGTCATACGCAGCTCGGCATTGGCCTGATTTTGCAAAGGGTGCTGTTGCAGCTTAATGCTCATAATTGCCAGCACCAGACTGGCAATAACGATAAATGGCAGAATAACCGGTGCCCAGCTGGTAAACAGATCCAGCGATAACAGGTTGTGGCTGGTCAGGATGGCCAGCAGCACACCAAAACCAACCAGCAGGTGGCCAGTCAGCAGCCAGCGCTGAGCCTGTGGGTGTTCAGAACGTCCCTGGGTCAGAATCAGGGCTGCAAGAAATTCATTAGCGACAATCATGCAGGCAACCACCATCAGCGTGGCCTCCTGTGCCAGCCAGACGGTCACTAAAGCAACCGGCAGGTGAACCAATGCCGCCAGTAGCAGAATCCGCCGGTACAGTGTGGCGCGGCTGCCATGCCAGCCCAACGCCAGTACGGCCAGCGCCTGACAGGTCGCGGAGGCTGCCAGTGCCAGTTCACCGATTTTATCGGCAATCAGTGGACTGATATTCAGCAGCAGGGAGAACTGTCCCATCCACGCCGGCTGGTAAATGATCATGCTGACGCAATAAGCGGCGCCGGCAGCCGCGAGCATAATGCGTTGGCTGCGTACCACAAAAATAAACCAGGCAAGGGTGGCCAGAATCCAGCCGATGCTCATGCCCTGCAGCATGAAAAATTCCTGCTCATTATTGAGGAAGCGGTCGAGACTCAGCAGGCTGACGTTGGTGCTCAACAGGCCATAAGAGTGAATGCGTACCAGATAGCTGCGGGTGCTTTGTGCCGGTACGGTGAGTACAACCGGAAACGTCTGTAAAAAACCGCCACGCAGGCTGCGGGCCGGATCATCGGGGCTGATATAGCGGTAGGACTGTGCATCGCTGAGTTCATAAAAACTGAAATCGTCGATATCGCTGTCGGACAAAGTAAAAACAACTTCGCGCTCCTGAGCATAAGGATTACTCAGGCTGAAACGCAGCCAATAATTGGAATCGCTGATGCCGAATTTCAGCCGGCGGGCGTGGCTTGGAGTAAAACGCAACTGCTGCTCACGGCTGAGCATGGCGTTGATATCGAGCGTGCGGCCAGGATCTTCGTAAACCGAAATATAGGGCGTGATCGGGTAATCAAACGAGGAGGTGGGCAGCAGCACCGGACTGCTGGCCCAAAGTTTCAGCGGCAGGAAAAATAAAAACAGCAGGGTGACAATCAGATGCTTACGTCCTCTGTACTGCCTCATCCCTGCTGTCTCCATTACGTTCTGCTTAGTTATCGGCCTGCTCGCGCGCAATGGCACGATAACCGATATCAGAGCGGCAGAACATGCCTTTCCAGCTGATCTGTTTGATCAGCTCATAGGCCTGAGCCTGAGCTTCACCCACGCTGTTACCCAGCGCAGTGGCACAAAGGACACGGCCACCGGCGGTGACTGTATTGCCAGCGTCGTCCAGCTTGGTGCCGGCGTGGAATACTTTGCGGTCAGCGCCGTCGTTTTCCGGCAGGCTGATGACATCACCTTTCGGGTAGTCAGCCGGGTAACCGGCAGCGGCCAGTACTACACCCAGAGATGGGCGCGGATCCCATTGCGCGGTTTCGCCGTCCAGTTTGCCTTCCAGTGCTGCCAGACAATGGGCAACGATATCAGACTGCATACGCAGCATGATTGGCTGGGTTTCCGGATCACCAAACCGGCAGTTGTACTCGATGACTTTCGGTGCACCAGACTCGTCAATCATCAGACCGGCGTAGAGGAAACCGGTGTAATCATTGCCTTCGGCGGCCATACCGTTAACCGTTGGCATAATTACTTCGCGCATCACGCGATCATGGATTTCCTGAGTAACGACTGGCGCCGGAGAATAAGCACCCATACCGCCGGTGTTCGGACCGCTGTCTTTATCGCCAACGCGTTTGTGATCCTGACTGGTAGCCATCGGCAGCACGTTTTTGCCATCGACCATCACGATGAAAGACGCTTCTTCGCCGGCGAGGAATTCTTCGATAACAACACGACAGCCCGCATCGCCAAAGGCGTTACCGGACAGCATGTCTTTGACGGCTTCTTCGGCCTGCTCCAGGGTTTCGGCGACAATCACGCCTTTACCAGCGGCCAGACCATCGGCCTTAACCACGATAGGAGCACCTTTCTCACGCAGGTAAGCCAGCGCCGGTTCAACTTCAGTGAAGTTCTGGTAATCGGCGGTCGGAATCTGCTGACGGGCCAGGAAGTCTTTGGTGAAGGCTTTGGAGCCTTCCAGCTGCGCAGCACCTTTGCTTGGGCCGAAAATCTTCAGGCCGGCGGCGCTGAACTGATTAACGATACCACCAACCAGAGGAGCTTCCGGACCAACGATGGTCAGGCCGATGGCGTTATCTTCAGCAAATTTCTGCAGACCATCAAAATCCATAACGTCGAGGGCGACGTTTTCCATACCGGCTTCACGCGCGGTACCGGCGTTGCCCGGCGCAACGAATACTTTTTCAACC
>NZ_JAJAEL010000035.1:133847-174916 GCF_020447205.1 Thalassolituus alkanivorans | reverse complement strand
GGCTGGCCCCGCTCCTACGGATTTTTATTTCATTTACGCGCCCCTGCGTCAGAAAGCGTTATGAGCGCCGCTACAGCGAGCGCAATCGCTTTCAACCCACTTAGTGGCGGAAGTGACGCATTCCGGTAAACACCATCGCAATGCCGGCTTCATCGGCTGCAGCAATCACTTCTTCATCACGGATCGAACCACCCGGCTGGATAATGGCTTTGATGCCATTAGCCGCGGCGTTGTCGATACCGTCGCGGAACGGGAAGAAGGCATCGGATGCCATTACCGCACCTTCAACCACCAGACCGGCATGTTCGGCCTTAATAGCGGCGATGCGGGCTGAGTTTACACGGCTCATCTGACCGGCGCCTACGCCCACGGTCTGACGGTTTTTGGCGTAAACAATGGCGTTGGATTTAACGAACTTGGCGACTTTCCAGGCGAAAATCAGATCGTGCAGTTCGGCTTCGGTCGGAGCACGCTTGGTCACGACTTTCAGTTCATCGGCGGAGATCATGCCGTTATCGCGATCCTGCACCAGCAGGCCACCATTAACGCGCTTGTAATCCAGACCGGCGGCACGTTCTGCTGGCCACTGGCCACATTCGAGCAGACGCACGTTCTGCTTGGCGGCCACTACGGCGGCGGCTTCAGCGCTCACTTTAGGAGCAATGATGACTTCGACAAACTGACGGTCAACGATGGCTTTGGCGGTGTCGGCATCCAGTTCGCGGTTAAAGGCGATGATGCCGCCGAAGGCGGATTCGCTGTCCGTTGCGTAAGCCAGGTCGTAGGCTTTACGGATGCCGCCGTCTTCTTCCGGAACCACGGACACACCACAAGGGTTGGCGTGTTTGACGATTACACAGGCAGGCTTAACGAAAGACTTTACACACTCCAGCGCAGCATCGGTGTCGGCCACGTTGTTGTAAGACAGTTCTTTGCCCTGCAATTGCTTGGCGGTGGCGATTGAGGCTTCGGCCGGGTTGGCTTCAACATAGAATGCTGCGTTCTGATGCGGGTTCTCGCCGTAACGCATGTCCTGCGCTTTGATGAACTGGCTGTTGAAGGTCTGCGGAAAGGCCAGACGGTTATCAGTGCTCAGTACTTCCGCGTTCTGGTCGATGGTGCCCAGATAGTTGGCAATCATACCGTCGTAGGCGGCGGTGTGTTCGAAGGCTTTCAGCGCCAGACCAAAACGGGTTTTGTAGGTCAGGCCGTTGTGTGCTTTCAGGTCTTCCAGCACCTTGCTGTAGTCGCTGCTGTTCACCACGATACCCACATAAGCGTGGTTTTTCGCGGCGGAACGCACCATGGTTGGGCCACCGATATCGATGTTCTCAATCGCCAGTGCCAGATGACAGTCTTCTTTGGCAACGGTGGCGGCGAACGGATAGAGGTTAACCACGACCAGATCAATCGGGTTGATGCCGTGTTCGGCCATCACATCATCGTCCTGACCACGACGGCCCAGTACTCCGCCGTGAATTTTCGGATGCAGGGTTTTTACCCGGCCATCCATCATTTCCGGGAAACCGGTGTAATCCGATACTTCAACCGCCGGAATCTGGTTTTCGATCAGCAGCTTGTAAGTACCGCCGGTGGACAGAATTTCAACACCAGCCGCCTGCAGGGCCTGGGCGAATTCGACGATTCCGGTTTTATCCGACACGCTGATCAGGGCTCGGCGTACAGGGGTGATGTCCGCGGGGATCTCGTTGGCAGGAATAAAGTTGCTCATATGGTCAGGTTTTCTATGTTTTTAAAAAAGAAAAAGCGGCCACAAAGCCGCTGAGTATTCAGGATAAGTCTTAAAGCATGCCGTACTGCTTCAGTTTCTTACGCAGTGTGCCGCGGTTCAGGCCGAGCACAACGGAAGCTTTGGTCTGGTTGTCACGGGTGTACTTCATGACAGTTTCCAGCAGTGGGGCTTCCACTTCGGATAATACCATGTCGTAGATATCGACTACGGCCTGACCATCAAGATGGTCAAAGTAGTTTTGCAGTGCTTTTTCCACACTGTCGCGCAGGGTTTGTGTCGCTTCTAACGGGGTGCGCAGATATTGCTGCAAGTCTGCTGAATCGGTCACTGTCTCAACCTTCCTTCTTTCGATTACTTCGCTGTTCAATGTATCGGTGTTCATGCTGCCAATTCCTTCTTCCGGATCGTATCCTTAAAAAACTGCTGCACCGCCTGTTGTTGCTCGGTACAGCCTTCCAGCCGGTTAAAGCGGGTACGGAAATCGCTGTCGCCGTTCTGATACTGGAGGTACCAGCTGACGTGCTTGCGGGCGATCCGTACGCCCAGAAAGTCGCCGTAAAACTCGTACAGCGCTTCCAGGTGGCTTAATAAAATCTGTTCGACTTCCTGCAGTTGTGGGGCAGGAAGCTCTTCGCCGGTGGCCAGATAGTGGGCCACTTCGCGGAAAATCCAGGGTTGACCCTGAGCGGCGCGGCCAATCAGCACGCCGTCTGCGCCGGTGTACTGCATTACCTCGAAGGCTTTGCGGGCGCTGGTGATATCACCGTTGGCAAACACCGGTATTCCAACGCTTTGTTTGATCGCGCGGATGGTGTCGTATTCGACGGTATTTCTGTAACCACAGGCCCGTGTACGGCCATGTACCGCCAGTGAGACAATGCCGGCGTCTTCGGCAATACGGGCAATGCGCACGCCATTGCGGTTGTCCGGATCCCAGCCAGTGCGGATTTTCAGGCTGACCGGTACATCAACAGAGCCGACGACCGCCTGTAAT
The DNA here is from genome assembly GCF_020447205.1 of Thalassolituus alkanivorans. GTDB lineage: Bacteria > Pseudomonadota > Gammaproteobacteria > Pseudomonadales > Oceanobacteraceae > Venatoribacter > Venatoribacter alkanivorans. The sequence continues at coordinate 172,169 of NZ_JAJAEL010000035.1, read as the reverse complement.
ATGTCCTTCACCAAAGCTTCATCTTTCAGCAACGCTGAACCGGCAGCCTTGTTACAGACCTTCTTGGCCGGACAGCCCATATTGATGTCGATGATCTGGGCGCCGTTGGCAACATTAAATATGGCGCCCTGAGCCATGATTTCCGGGTCTCCGCCGACGATCTGTACCGCAATCGGTTCCGGTTCGCCGGTGTGATCCAGACGCAGCTGTGATTTACGCGTATGGCGTACATCCGGACTGGATGACACCATTTCGCCGACCACCAGGCCGGCACCTAACTGGCGGCAGAGCTGACGGAACGGACGGTCAGTTACCCCTGCCATTGGCGCCAGAACTACTGGATTGGGTAGTGTGTAAGGGCCAATCGAAGGCATGCGAAACCGCTGAAATCTGATCAAAAAATGTGCTGCGAAAAAGTCGCGGTATGATACTCATAACCCCCTGCTGAATAAAGGGGGAGTTGGCTGCTTTTGTATGAATAGTGTGAAAAATTCTGACGGCGGCCGCTTGACCGCCGGGAATTATTGGTTGCCTACAATCTGGATGGCATAGCTGACGGCTTCCGGGCCAGGATCGACAATTTCCAGTGCGATATGAATCGGTGCCTGGCTTGGCATATCGTGTTGTCCTGCCAGTTCACCGGACAGATACTGAGCCGGGGTAAACTGGCGGCTGGCGACGATATTGTCGTTAAGGTCACGGAATACCAGAGTAAGATCCGGGAAGGGCTGCTCGTAAGCGGCTTTGTTCAGCAGCAGGGTGTCGACGACCAGCGCACGCTGCAGGTCAGGGTGTGCCCGGACAACCAGATGCTGAGTTGTCATCTCGCGGATGTTCTGAATTTTCGGCAGGCGGCAATCCATAGCAGCGCAGATTTGAGCGTAATAAGGACGCCATTGTGGGGTGCGTGCCCAGTTGTCGAACTGGAAATACAGCGTCTGCGCAGCGGCTGCGACCAGCATCAGTATGATCCCGGTGAGCCAGCCCCAGGGGAGTCTGCGACGGCGCTTTTTCGCCAGCTGCAGGGGTTCTTCCTGTAATCCGGCAATGCTGCTGGCTGGCAGGCTGATTTCCAGTGTTTCGGTTTGCAGGCCATCATCACCGCCGAGGGTGAAGTCATTCCGGTTGTGGTGCTGATCGGTATCGTCTTCGTCATCGAGGAAACCGTGGAAGTCATCTTCTTCCGGTGGTGGCAGGTCGAAGTTGAATTCGTCGTTGCCGCTCAGTTTCAGGCGTGAGGAGGTAACTTTCTCTTCCTTCATCTGCCGGATGCTGTCGTCATCGTCATTCAGCAGGGCATTGGCCCAGGACTCATCATCGTCCTTAATTTTGCCTTCGTCCTCTGCATCCATGTCAGAGAAATCGAGGGTGTCGTTGCTGACGTTACGCAGGCTGAAAATAGAATCGTCCATTTCCAGTTCAATACGGGGTTTGGGCCGTTTCTGCTTTTCGGGAGCGCGCAGATTGAAGTCGGTAAACGGATCGTCGGCGAGGGTGTCAGAGATAGGGTCATCGTCCATATCATCGTGGATCAGACCGGTATCATCGTCATCTTCTTCAATCGCTGGCTGACTGGCGGCGGGTTTGCTGGCTGGACGGGCCTGAGGGGCCGCCGGGGCTTTTACCGTATCCGTCTTGGGCTGTACGGCTACCGCGGCCGCAGCGCCTTCCTGAATAAAGTGTTCGGCAGCTTTAAAAACCTGCAGGCAGGAGCCACAACGCACCATGCCACGGGCAGCATTCAGATGCTCATCGCGAACGCGAAAGCTGGTCTGGCAATGTGGGCAGCGGGTTACGTGAACAGCCATGACAGATCCTTAACGTTTAATCCCTGTAAGAATAACCCAATCACCCATTTGTTCCGCCGGGTTCATGATGAACCACTGAGCATAACAGGCCGAGACTTCGTCTGCCTGCTCGGCCAGCAGGCCGGACAGAGCCAGTTTACCACCCGTACGGGTCAGTTCCGCCATGTGCGGCGCGAGGCTCATTAATGGTCCGGCGAGAATATTGGCTACTGTCATATCCGCCTGTACTACCGGCGTCGCTTCCGGCAGATAGATTTCGTACTGGCTGGCATCAATACCATTACGTTCGGCATTATCGCGGGTGGCAGTCAGTGCCTGCGGATCGATGTCGACGCCAATCATATGTTTTGCGCCAAGCAGCAGGGCGGCAATCCCCAGAATACCGCTGCCACAGCCGTAGTCGACGACCAGTTCGTTGCCTTCAACCGCGCCGTCGAGGTATTTCAGACACAACGCGGTCGTCGGGTGGGTGCCGGTACCAAAGGCCAGCCCCGGGTCGAGCATCAGGTTAACGGCATCTGCTTGTGGCGGCTCGCGCCAGCTTGGGCAGACCCACAAGCGCTTGCCGAATGGCATCGGATGATAATCGTCCATCCAGGCGCGAACCCAGTCTTTGTCTTCCACCAGTTCCAGCTTGTGTTCAGGCAGTGCAGTACCGCCTTCGGCGGCATACATCAGGGCAATCTGCTCCAGCAGGGCATCGCTGTCCTGATTGGCATCAAACAGGCCGATGATCTGGGTTTTATCCCAGATAGGCGTGGTGCCCAGCTCGGGTTCGAGAATCGGCTGGTCAGCGTCATCCTGCAGGGTGACCGATAAGGCACCGGCGGCCAGTAATGCATTTTCAACCGCTTCAACATCGGCCTGTGTGGCGTGAATACGGATCTGAATCCAGGACATGTTATACGTTCTCCGCGTTTAAACGGCTGATGGCCGCCTGCAACGCCAGGTCATAGCCCTGCACACCGAGTCCGGCGATCACTCCGACGGCAATATCCGACAGATAGGAATGATGGCGGAAGGCTTCGCGTGCATGGACATTGGAAATATGAATTTCGATAAAAGGAATGGCAACGCCGGCCAGTGCATCGCGCAGGGCGACACTGGTATGGGTAAAAGCGGCCGGATTAATCAGGATAAAGGCCGTGCCGTCTGTGCGTGCGGCATGGATGCGGTTGATCAGCTCATGCTCAGCGTTGCTCTGGAATTGTTCCAGGGTAAAGCCTGCGGCGCTGGCGTGCTGGCTCAGCTGCTGCTCAATATCGGCGAGGGTTGTGTAGCCGTATATATGCGGTTCACGACTGCCCAGCAGATTCAGATTTGGCCCCTGCAATACCAGAATGCTTGCCATGATGATTCCCCTGAAATGAAGAAATAGGATCGCAGACGGCAGGCGCCTGTAGGCAGGCCGGCCGATATGACCCGAAAGCCCGCGAGTTTGCCGAAAAAGCCGGCGAGCGTCCAGTTCTGGCGGGGATAGCCTGGTTATTCGCCTTGCTCGGCGGTCTGCACCTGATTGCGGCCGTTACGTTTGGCGCGATACAACGCCTGATCGCTGGCAGCGACCAGTTCGCTGATGCTCTGGCCACTCCATTCAGCGATACCGCAGGAGAAGGTCACGCGCAGTGACTGGCCATCATGAATCAGGTTGGCAAAGTTGAGACGGATATCGTCCATGATCTGGCGAGCCTGCTGGGCGGTGGCGTCGAGCAGGATGATGGCGAACTCTTCACCGCCATAGCGGCCGATAGGGTCGGATTTGCGCAGGCTCTGGCGCAGGAACAGTGACAGGTTGCGGATCACCAGATCACCGGCCGGATGACCATAGCGGTCATTGACCTGTTTGAAGTGATCAATGTCGACCATGACAAAACTGATAGGCACATCTTCATTTTTGCGCATGGCATCCTGCAGGGCCCCCAGCAGGTGGGTATGATTCAGCAGGCCGGTCAGGCTGTCACAGGCAATCAGATTCTGTAGCTGGCGGGCACGGCTGACACGGTTACGCAGGGTGGTAAGCAGATGTCCGGAATCGACGGGCTTCGTTAAAAAGTCATCACCGCCTTCGGCCATGGCGGCTAACTGGCGTTCGCGGTCTTCTTCGCCGGACAGATAAATGATGGGCAGGTTGATGTATTCACGTTGCTGACGGATCACTTTAGCCAGCTCCATGCCATTACAGCCGGGCATATACATATCCATCAGGATCAGATCCGGTGTAAATCCGCTAAGAACATCGAGTACCAGCAAAGGGTCGTTAGCGACCTGAGTGACCATACCGGCTTTATTCAGTACGTTGGCGGTATGGGTTGCCTGTGCGCGGGAGTCGTCGATGATAAGAATTTTGAAGGGTACATCGGGGGTGCTGTCGAGCAGGTTTTCCAGATGGCCGATGACCGACTGGACGTCCATTTCTTCGTAAATTCCCAGGCCTCCGTTGCGCAGAGTCGCCAGACGTTGTTCCAGCGTTGGCGGTGTTTCACGATAGGTGAACAGTACCGGCAGCGGATTTTCACGGCTTTGCTGCAGGCTCTGCGCCAGCTCCAGTCCCTGACCGGGTCCGGCAAAGTCGAGATCCAGCACCACGGCCGCGGGATGACGTCGTTCCAGTGCCTGGGCAAAGTCATGGGCGGTGCGCTGCAGCTCAGGACGTAAGCCAAAGTACTGCATCTGCTCGGCCATGGTCAGGGCGTGGTCGGTATTACTGAGGGCAATATAAACCGGCTTTTTTTCCGGAATCAGGGTGTCTGCGTTTTTATCGTCGGTATGGCGTAATGCCGTTTTACTGAGGGCGATAATTGTTTGATTGAGGCTTTCCAGCTGGGCACTGTCGGGGCTGTGGCCAACGGCGATATGGGCCAGCGTGGATAATAACTGACGGGCCAGTTTTTCATGCCGGGCAGCTTCAAAACGTTGTGCAAAACGCACCAGCTTTTCTACCGCAAGGGTGAAATCCATCATGCGCTCAGCACTCCAGTGCTGTGCCGGCAGCTGGCGCCAGAGATCAATAACCTGACGAACCTGATTAATAACCCGGAAGGAGAAGTGTTGTTTTAGGCGGGCTGCAGGGCTCAGGTTATCCGTCATCAGTGTTACTTCTTAGCTACAGATGTTCTAAGAGTAGCAGTTTCTGCGCCGGACTCATGTTGTCTGTCTATGCTTAATGGTAACAATTTTTATCTGTTGGTTGCCTGTCTGCGCATGGATTTCTCCATCATTGTGTTTTGCTCCCGTCGTCAGCCGGACTACCTCAGGTGGCTGCCATGGGTGTTGCTTGTTTCGCTGTGCTGGCATTTTTCCGGGCAGGAGAGACTGTATGCGGATACTGAAGGCTGGGTCCCTGAGTCTCTGACCCAAAAGGCGCAGCAGCAGTATGACGCTCCTGCGGCGGCGCGGATTGACGCCTGGCGACAGGTTTTACATGGACTGGCGGACGCTACCGAGGCCGACAAGCTTAAAGGGGTGAATGATTTTTTTAACCGCAAGTTGCGCTTTGTCAGCGATGAGAAACACTGGGGCATGGATGACTACTGGGCCACACCTTATGAAGCTTTGGGCAGTGATGGTGGCGATTGTGAAGACTATGTGATTGCCAAATATTACTCGTTGCGCAAGCTGGGCGTGGATACCAGTAAACTGCGTATCACTTATGTGAAGGCGATCCGTCTGAATCAGGCGCACATGGTGTTAACCTATTTTCCCACGCCGGATGCGGTACCTCTGGTGCTGGATAATCTGATCGGCATTATTGCTCCGGCCAGTGAGCGCGGTGATTTATCGCCGGTTTACAGTTTTAATGGCGATGGTATGTGGCTGGAGCGTATGAAGGGCGAAGGGATTCGTATGGGGAATCCGAATAAGCTCGATTTATGGACAGATTTACGTGTCCGCATGAACCAACTGGGAATGGACTTATAACAATGACATTGCGACAACAATTTTCCCTGCTCACCGGTTTGCTGGTTGTTATTTTACTGGCTGGTAATCTGCTGGTGATGGTTATGAATGGCCGTGATTATTTTCAGCAGCAGCTGAATGCCCGGGCTTATGATGCGGCGACTTCTCTGGCTTTATCCATGTCTCAGGTAGCGGCTGATGACGAGGTGCAGTTAACCCGTCTGATGGATGTGCTGTTTGACCGTGGTTTTTTTGCAGAGATCGAATTGCAGCGGGTCGACGATGAGCCCATCTATCGCCGCAGCCGCGATACGCCGGGGGATTTACCAGCGCCGCGCTGGTTTATGCATTGGGTTGGGCTGGAAATGATTCCGGCAGAAGCGGATGTTACCCGTCAGTGGCAGCGTCTGGGAACTGTACGTGTTGTCAGTCACAGTGATTTTGCTTACCGCGATTTGTGGGCGATGGTGCGCGCCGAGCTGATCTGGTTCTCGTGGGTGCTGGTGATTACGCTGGTTCTGTTGCAGTTGCTGCTGAACTGGCTGTTCCGGCCGTTGGTACGGGTCGAGCGTCAGGCGCTGGCCATCTGTGAACGGCAGTGGCAGGTACAGACCGAGATTCCGCGCCCACGTGAGCTGCGGCGCATGGTTCTGGCGATGAACAAAATGGTGCAGAAGCTGCAAAGCATTTTCACCGAACAATCGGCGATGACAGAGCAGCTGCGGGCTGAGTCGTTTAACGATAATGTCAGTGGTTTGCTTAATCGTCGTGGCTTTGATCAGCGCTTGCAACATATTCTGCAGCGCGGGGAAGAGCACAGTGGTGTGCTGATGCTGCTGCAGCTGCAGAATCTGAGCGAGCTGAATCAGTCGCAGGGACGGCAGCTGGTGGATGATGTTCTGCACATGCTGGGAGCCGGGTTGCAACGCTGTTTGCAGGAATATCCCGCAGCGTTCACTGGCCGCCGTTCCGGCAGTGATTTTGCGCTTTATATTCCCTGTGCTGATCAGGCTCAGGCCGATGCCTTATTGCAGCAAATGTTCAGTCAGCTGGCGACCAGTGTTCTGTCGCGTCGCAAAGAGCTGATTTTTCATCTGGGTGGCGTGTTTCTGCAAGGTGTGCAGGACGACCCGGTGCAGGCGTTAAGTTGTGCTGATGCGGCTTTACGCCAGGCGCAGCGCTCACCGGAAGGCCGCGCACAGCTGTACCGCAGCGATAGCAGTAGCGGGATTCAGGAGTGGACGGCCGGTGAGTGGCGCGAGTTATTGACCGGTGTTTTGGAGGCGGGAGCGCTGCAGTTGCAGTTTTTGCCGGTGATCAGCAACCGCAATCGCCGCTTGCTGCAGTTTGAAGTATTTAGCCGCATCGTCTGGCAGGGGGAAACGCTGTCGGCTGCACGGTTCTGGCCAATGGTTGAGCAGCACCAGCTGGCCGCGCGTTACGATGCCAGTATTGTTGCCCAGGTACTGGCTTTACTGGAGCAGCATGCCCCGCAGAAAGGTATTCGCTATTGCATTAATATTTCGCCGGCCTCAGTCCTGGATGAACAGTTCCACCAGTGGCTGGTGGAGTTATTCCGCGCTTCACCTGCGCTGGCGGCTCATATTGCACTGGAAGTACCGGAATCATCCCTGACCGGTATCGAAACTGCTCTGGCCCGGCTGGCTATACAGCTGAAACCTTTTGGCGTAACTCTTGGCGTTGATCAGGTGGGTACCGGCAGCATGGCCTTTGCTTACCTGCAGCGTTTGCCGCTGGATTATATCCGTATTGATGGCAGCTTTAACCGCGGCCTGCATCAGGCGCAGGATCATCGTTTCTTTATCCAGTCGATGGTGCAGATTGCCCACAACCTGGATCTGCTGATTCTTGGCGAAGGTATTGAAGAAGCCGATGATGTCAGCGTACTGCGCCAGACCGGCGTGGATGGCATGAGCGGTTATTTCTTCAGCAAGCCGCTGGCGACAATGGCAGATGCTCATGCCTGGCAATTACCGGCAGACGATGACTAAGGCTGCGACATTTTGCCTCTGTATCCATAGGCTGTAACCAGTACAATGCGCCCAGTTTATACGCTGTCGTGCGGAGAAATTTTTATGCGTAATATGACTGCTGTTTTGGTATTGCTGTTGGGACTGACGGGCTCTGTAATAGCGTTGTCTCAACCGCTGGATGTGAGCGGTGCTTATGTGCGAGAGCCCATTCCCGGGCGCTATATGAGTGCAGCATTTATGACGCTCACTAATACGTCAGCCACCGATAAAACACTGATCAGTGTCAGTGCTGACTGGGCGGGAATTATTGAAATACACACCCACTTGCATGATAACGGCGTGATGCGTATGCGTCAGCTGGAGTCGCTGACTATCCCGGCCGGCGAAACGGTGAGACTGCAGCCTGGTGGTCTGCATTTGATGTTGTTTAAGCTGCAGTTACCTTTGACGGAACCGCTGCCATTAACCCTGTGTTTCGATGATGGTGAGTGTCAGACCGCCAGCGCTGAGTTACGCAGTCTTAAATAAATTCCCCGACATTTAAACCCAATAAAAAACGCGCCCATTAAGTATTCATCAGGAATATTTACAGGGCGCGTTTTTTATTGCTTATTATTGTCCATCATCAGGCTCCCACGCGGAGCTTGGGAACGATAAATTGTCGTTAAAACACTGCCAGCTCAGGCTGTTTCAGTTTGCCCGGCATTTTTCTTGGCGGTTGTTTCTTTGGTGGTTTCCGTTTCATCAGGCTGAGATGGCTGCCATTCTTTCAGCAGTTTTAATACCTCTCCGGCTTTACGTCCCTGCATGGCACAGGCGGTCATCATGCCTGCCATTAAAGCGCCACCCACGCCTGCGGTCATCACATCGGCACCTGTCATGTAGAGATTTTTAACCGGTGTAACCGGATGCAGAAACGGCTTTTTAAAACGATCGACAAAGTGATCAAGGCCATAGATTTCACCGGCCGTACTTTTCTGGAACCAGTCGCTCGACAACGGTGTGGATAATTCCTGAAACACCAGTTTGTCGCGTAACTGCGGCAGACGCTGGTAGAGTTTTTCCAGCAGACGCTCGCTGACACGGGTTTTGATATTTTCGTACTCTTCGCCACGCTGATTCCAGGTGCTGCCGCTCCACTGACTGAACCATTCGTGCTTGGCAACTGTGACAATTTCGACGGTGGATTTACCCGGAAAGCGGTTGTTCCAGTCGGGGTCTTTGGCCGATGGGAAGGAAATATATACGACCGGAAATTCCTGCTCCGGATCGTCATAGTAGCGCTGCAGATTGCCTTCGTGGTCGGCGCTTGGGTAAATCCACAGGTTGGTTGTGTTTAAGCCCAGCTCTTCGGCGGTCCCTTCAAAGCCGGCATAAATACAATAATGAGCGCTTGAACGCTGCACCTGTTTGGCCCAGCGTTCGGTGCCCAGTTTTTTCCGCACGTCGGCGGGCAGCAGGCGCTGGGTGGTATTCCAGAAGCCGGCGTTACTGACCACTCGACCGGCCGTCAGCTCGGTGTCATTGGCCAGGCGCACGCCACAGGCGCGGTTATTACGCACGATGATTTCGTCGACATCGGCGTAGGTAAAGACTTCGCCGCCGGATTTCTGAATGGTCGGAATAATAGTGCGGGCAATAGCCGAAGCGCCGCCAACCGGATAGGCACCACCGGCCAGATAATGCTTGGCGATTAAAGCGTGCATGATGAAGGCGGCGTCTGTAGGCGTCTGACCGTAATCGCCCCATTGGCCGGTCAGTACCGAAATTAATTGCTGATTGCTGGTGAGATTTTCCAGCACTTCGCGGGTGGTCTGGAAAAATTCTTTCGGCAGAAGCAGCGGACGAATGAGGTTATAGGCCCGTGCGAGCAAGGGGGGCATCGCCTGGCCGGCAAAAAAACGCGGGGTCTTGCGGCTCATTTCACGGATCAGTTCGATGTAACGATCAATCGCCTGAGCTTCCTCTGGGAAGCGTTCTTTCAGCATGGCGGCAAAGTTATCCCGGCCGGCAACAAAACCATATTCTTCTTTGCCGAGAATAATGCGGTCGTATTCGGGCTCCATTTCCGCCCACTGCAGACGTCCTTCGCTGACCACATCAAATACCCGGCGCAGGGTAGAGGGCTTATGCACTTCACCGATGTAGTGCACGCCCACATCCCATTCAAAACCTTCGCGGTCATAAGCATGGGTAAAGCCTCCGGCGGTGTAATGCTGTTCAAGAACCGCGACTTTCTGGCCCAGTAAGGACAGGAAGGCGGCGGTTGTCAGGCCGCCCATGCCGGAGCCAATCACAATCACATCGTAATGGCTGTCGGCGCGATTGGCGCGAAAGCGGGTGCCGGTTCTTACTTTGACCTTGCTCATGGGGTGCTCCTCCGGATGGGGCTGGTGTTTTGTTATTGTTATTGCGATCTATTTATGCAAAAAGTTGCATATGGCTGTCAGATTATCCCGCCCGCATAGGCGATGCAAGTCCGGACAGGTAGAATGACGGCGAAAATTAAGGAGAACACAGTGTCGCTGAAACACGCCATTCTGGTGTTGCTGGAAACCGAGCCTGGCTCAGGCTATGACCTGCTGAAGCGTTTCCGTGAGCATATGGGCTATTTCTGGAATGCCAGTCATCAGCAAATTTATCAGCAGCTTAAATGGATGCACGAAGCCGGCTGGCTGGCGCTGCGCACCGAGCCGCAGCAGGGGAAGCCGGACCGCAAGGTGTACGAACTAACGCTGGCGGGCCATGATGCCTTGCTTGACTGGCTGGCTGAAACCAGCAAGCCGCAGAAGGTCAATGACAGCCTGCTGGTGCGTTTGTATGGCGGCCATTTACGTGAAGCGGACGCTATCCGTGCGGATATAGCCCATCACCGTAAACTGTATGAGCAGAACCGGGCAGCGCTGTTGTCGATTGAACAGCATTATCTGGCGTTGCCTGAAACTGAGCGGCAGCGTTACCGCTTTCCATACCTTACTTTGCGTCGCGGCATTCTGTCCGTGCAGGCCTGGCTCGACTGGGCAGATGAAGTCGACGCTTTTCTGAATCACCAATAAATTGAAAAAGGAACAACAATGGCGGGTGCAAGTTTATTAGCGCTGCTGGACGATATTGCCACGGTACTGGATGACGTGGCTGTGATGTCGAAAATGGCGGCCAAGAAAACCAGTGGCGTGCTGGGGGATGATCTGGCGCTCAATGCGCAGCAGGTTTCCGGTATACGTGCCGAGCGTGAGTTGCCGGTGGTGTGGGCGGTTACCAAAGGCTCATTGAAGAACAAGCTGATTCTGGTTCCGGCGGCACTGCTGATCAGTGCGTTTGCTCCCTGGGCGGTAATGATTCTGCTGATGCTTGGCGGCGCTTATCTGTGTTTTGAAGGCGTTGAAAAACTGCTGCACAGCATTTTACACCGCAAAGAGGCGGAAGCTGGCAAACAGCAATTGCAGCAGGCGTTGCTTAATGGCTCTGAAGATTTACTGGCGTTTGAGCAGGGTAAAATCAAAGGCGCGATACGCACCGACTTTATTCTTTCGGCAGAAATTATTGTGATTACGCTGGGCTCGGTTGCTCAGGCCAGTTTTACCACCCAGGTGCTGGTTGTCTCGGCCTTAGCCCTGCTGTTTACCTTTGGCGTTTATGGCCTGGTGGCGGCGATTGTGAAAATGGATGACGCCGGTCTGTATCTCAGTGAACGCAGCAATCGCCTGCTGCAGAGTATCGGTCGCGGGCTGCTGATACTGGCTCCGTGGCTGATGAAAACCTTATCGGTGGTCGGCACGCTGGCGATGTTTCTGGTGGGGGGCGGTATTCTGATGCACGGCGTACCACAGCTGGAACATCTGGCGCATACTGCATCCGGTTGGGCGATTCACAGCTGGGGCACAACGCTGCCATGGCTGGCGGATATCAGCAGTGCATTACTGCCGCTGGTATTTAACCTGCTGGTGGGATTGCTGGCCGGAGCGGTGTTGGTGGGTGTAATGGCTGTGTGGGAGAAACTGCGCGGGAAAAACGCTGCGGCTGTTCAGTAAGGTTGGTATTTTCCCTTATTCAGCGGCCGGCTTCTCTGCAGCTGGCCGCAGGATAATCAGTTGTATGGCTTATTCTGTTCCTGCTGCCATTCTTCCGACATCAGCACTTCGTCGGCCGGTTTGCCGGGAATGGCATGACCTTCGCTGGCCCATTCGCCCAGATCAATCAGCTTGCAGCGTTCGCAGCAGAATGGACGGTATTTGTTTTCCGCAATCCATTCCACGTCTTTTTTACAGGTCGGGCAGTTTACTTTCATTGGGTTCTCGCAGGTTTGCTAATCGCATGTCAGTCAGCGCTGTTGCTGGCTATTTTATCGTGAGGCGGCACGCAACAGGTAGCTGTTGTGTAACAGTTCCAGTTGCTGGTGCAGTTCAGCCAGCCCCAGGCTGTTATCGGCAATATCATCGGCGCGTGCACGGCGTTCATCGCGAGGCATTTGTGCGGCGATGATACGGCGGATCTGATCGGCGTTATTCTGGTCGCGGGAGGTGGCCCGTGCAATCTGAATATCGACTGGCACGTCAATCAGCAGTGTGTGTTGTGTTAATAATGCCTGGCCGGATTCGAACAACAGGGGCGAGACCAGAATGGCATAGGCAGAGGTCGCTTGCTGCAACTGGCGGATAATGCTGTCGCGGATGCGCGGGTGGGTCTGGGATTCCAGCCACTTACGTTCGTCCGGCTCGGAGAAAACTTTGTCACGCAGCCAGGCACGATTAAGACTACCGTCCGCCAGCAGTGCCTGTTCGCCGAAATGCTCCTTGATTGCCTGCCATGCCGGCTGGCCAGGCTCAACAACTTCGCGGGCGACAATATCGGCATCGACCACAGTAATACCTTTGCCGGCAAAAAAGTCACTGGCAGCGGTTTTGCCGCTGCCAATTCCACCGGTTAAACCCAAAACCCACATCGCTGATTATTACCTGTCAGAAACGGCTCAGATACCACTGGCTGATGTCATTGCCCCAGAGGGCGGCAATCCAGCCAGCGGCGGCCAGATAGGGGCCAAAAGGAATCGGAACATTTTTGTCCCGTCCGAGAATAATAATGCCGGCAATACCAGCCACAGCGCCCACCACGGAAGAGAGCAGGATGATCAGCGGCAGGCTTTGAACGCCGAGCCAGGCGCCAAGGGCGGCCAGCAGTTTGAAGTCACCGTAACCCATTCCCTCTTTGCCGGTAACCAGCTTGAAGATCCAGAACACGCTCCACAATGCCAGATAGCCTGCAGCAGCGCCGTATACGGCACTTTCCAGATCGGTAAATAATCCCTGACTGTTGACCATAAGGCCCAGCCACAGAAGGCTTAACGTCATTGTGTCGGGCAAAATCTGATGGTCGATATCAATCACCGACATGCTGATTAACAACCAAGTAAACACCAGCATAGCGGCCAGCTGCCAGCCCCAGGGATACACCAGTAATAACGCCGTACTTAGAATGGCGGTGGCAATTTCCACCGCCGGATAACGCAGGCCTATAGGGGTGCCACAACCGGCACACTTACCGCGCAGCAAGACCCAGCTCAGCACCGGAATATTCTGCCAGGCCCTGACTGGAGCCTGACATTTGGGACAGTGTGAGTCAGGCTTTAACAGGTTGAAGGGCTTACTCAGATCATCAATGGCCGGGTGCTTGGGCAGATTGCTGTCCATTTCCAGGCAATCCTGCTTCCAGCTGCGGAACATCATGACCGGAAAGCGCAGGATAACGACGTTGAGGAAACTGCCGATGAGCAGGCTGAACAGCGCGATAAAAATAGCCAGCCAGATAAGGTTGTCGGCCAGCAGTTGCAGTAGTTTCATCCTACGGCTTTACCCATCTCGAAGATTGGCAGGTACATTGCGATGATCAGACCACCGATTACCACACCGAGGAACGCCATAATCATCGGCTCAAGCAGAGCGGTCATGTTGTCGACGGCGTTATCCACTTCATCTTCGAAATAAGTGGCGGCTTTATCCAGCATGGCATCAAGAGCACCGGACTCCTCACCGATACTAGTCATCTGTACCACCATATTGGGGAACACACCGGTCGAACGCATCGCAAAGTGCATCTGCTGGCCAGAGGATACTTCATCACGGATTTTCAGTACGGCTTCGCGATAAACAACATTGCCTACCGCACCGGCAACGGATTCCAGTGCCTCTACCAATGGCACACCGGCAGCAAAGGTAGTCGACAGAACCCGGGCGTAGCGGGCTACGGCTGCTTTACGGATAAGATCGCCGAAAACCGGTAATTTGAGCGTGAAGCGTTCAAAACTATTTCTAAAGGTGGGAGAGCGTTTCATTGCCTGTGAAAAGAACACCCCGGCAACGGCAAGAACGCCCAGTACGTGCAGATAATAGGCTTGTGCCTGTTCGGACAGATAAACCACAAACTGTGTCGGTGCCGGCAGTTGTGAACCAAAACTGCGGAACATATCGTCAAAGGTTGGTACTACCTTAATCAACAGGATAGCGGTAACCACAAATGCCACCACCAGAGTAGCAATAGGGTAAGTCATCGCTTTTTTGATTTTGGCTTTCAGAATCTCAGTTTTCTCTTTGTAAATGGCCACTTTTTCCAGCATGGCCTCAAGTGCACCAGCTTGTTCACCGGACTCAACCAGGTTACAGGTCAGATCATCGAAATACTCAGGATGTTGCTTCAGGGCTGAGGCAAAATCATTACCGGCAGATACGGTATCGCGCAGACCCAGAATCAACTCTTTCATTGAAGGGTTATCAATACCGTCGGCCACGATATCAAACGATTGCACCAAAGGAACGCCGGCTTTGATCATGGTAGCCATCTGACGGGTAAAAAAGGTGATATCGGCCGATTTGATCTTTTTTTTGCCCTTCCCCAGTCCTAGTAAGGGTTGGGCAACTTTGCGGACTTTCAGCGGATTAACGCCCTGTTTGCGCAATTGGGCTTTGACCATCGCTGCATTTTGGCCACTCATTTCGCCCTTAATAGTCTGGCCGCGGCGATTGATGCCTTCCCAGGCAAAGGCGCTGTTCTTTATTTGCTTAGCCATTGTGCTGTTGTATCCATGCTATGGGCAGCACAAAGGCTGCCGTAAAACTTAGTCGGTGGTTACCCGGTTAGCTTCTTCCAGGCTGGTAACCCCTTGGGCAACCTTTTGCAGCGCTGATGTACGCAAATCGTTAAAGCCTTCTTTGCGCGCCGCATCAGAAATCTCAATCGAGTTACCGCCCTCCATGATAATACGGGAGATGGCATCGGTTATTCTAACTACTTCATAAATACCGACACGGCCTTTGTAGCCCCCTTTGCATTGCTCACAGCCGACCGGTTTATAAATCTCAGCGGTTTGCAGTTGCTCATCCGTAAAGCCCGCTTCCAAAAGCAGCTCCTTGGGTATTTCTGCCGGAACCTTGCAATTTGGGCAAAGTCGGCGTGCTAATCGTTGAGCGATAATCAGACTGACGGAGGTTGCAATGTTGAACGAGGGCACGCCCATATTGGCCAGACGGGTCAGGGTTTCGGCAGCACTGTTAGTGTGTAGTGTGGAAAGCACTAAGTGACCGGTCTGGGCCGCTTTAATCGCGATGGAGGCGGTATCCAGATCCCGGATTTCCCCCACCATCACCACGTCCGGGTCCTGACGCAGGAAGGAACGCAGAGCCGCTGCAAAGTCGAGGCCGACGCGGGCGTTCACGTTTACCTGATTAATACCTTCGAGGTTAATTTCCACCGGGTCTTCGGCAGTGGATATATTGGTGCCTTCCACGTTAAGGATATTCAGACCGGTATACAGAGATACCGTTTTACCGGAACCGGTCGGGCCGGTAACCAAAATCATCCCCTGAGGCTTGGCCAGGGCATCCAGATAGAGGGTTTTCTGATCGGCTTCATAGCCGAGCATATCAATCCCCAGTTTGGCCGAAGAAGGATCAAGAATACGCAGTACGATTTTTTCGCCCCAAAGGGTTGGCAGGGTGTTTACCCTGAAATCGATGGCCTTGGTTTTGGACAGCTTCATCTTGATGCGGCCATCTTGGGGAACGCGTCGCTCAGAGATATCCATCTGTGACATCACTTTTAAACGCGCAGCAATCTTACCGGCAAGGTTAACCGGTGGGCTGGCGACTTCATGCAACATACCATCGGTACGATAGCGTACGCGGTAACGCTTTTCATAAGGTTCAAAGTGGATATCGGAGGCGCCGCCTTTAATAGCATCGAGTAGCATTTTATTCACGAAACGTACAATCGGGGCATCGTCGCCAGAGGAATCTTTTTCCGTGTCTTGGGTTTTATCTCGTGCGTCGGGGTCTTCCAGATCAACGTCGTCCAGGTCGCCATCCAGGTCGCCAAAGTTGTTGTCGTTAGCGGCCAGAAACTTATCGACAGCACTGCCCAGCTTATCTTCTTCAGCCAGTACCGCTTCAACAGTCATGCCGGTATTGAACTTTATTTCATCGATTGCCAGCATGGCTGAAGGGTCGCTCTGTGCGACAAAAAGGCGGTTTCCGCGCTGAAACAATGGCAGAACCCGGTGCTTTTCGATCAGTTCGCGGCTGACCAGATCTTTGGGCATCAGGTCAAAATCAAAGGCGCTGAGATCCAGCAGGGGGAGGCCAAATTCTTCAGAAGCCAACAGCGCAATAGCACGTGACTTTATGTAACCCGATGCAACAGCGGCGGCAACAAAACTGATTTTGTCCTGCTTTGCCTTATTGATGATTTCCTGAGCCTGCTGGCTGTTCACCAGATTCTGCTCAACGATACGGCGTGGTAAGCCGGTCAAAACGGCCATAGAAATTCCCCAAAGGCATTGTGCTTTTTGTATCAGAACATACCAGAGGGCGTGGGGATTAGCCAGAGATTGGGCATGGTAACAGGGTTTACGCAGGCAATAAAAAACCCCGCCGGAGCGGGGTGATTTACCACATCAGCTATAAATTACAGCCAATCAGCATTTACGTTCTCATTGAGCCACTTACAGGCCACACCAGCCAAATCTATGCCGCCGACAATGTTACCACCAGTCGCTGTTGCAACCCAACCAATGGTTTGTGGGCGTGCAGCATCGACAACAGGAATTAAAGAGACTACACCGGCAACATCTGGGTCGATTTCACCATCGAATGATAAATCAACTTGAATAAGAGATGTGGTTGTGGCGGCAGGAATGCGCGCCAGCGCTGGGAAGCCTGTACAAGTTAAAGTTGCTGGCGTGACAGCTGTACCGACAACAATGTCCACTGCACTTATGCCTGAAATTCGCAGTGCATCAGGAGCTGCACGCATACCATAGGCTGTGGTCCAGCATGATTGTGCGCTGGCGTCCGCGGTGTATCCACAAGGTGTTGCAACAATTCTGTTACCAACACCAACTGTACCTGTCAGCCAGCCTTCCCCTCTGCGCGCGTAGTTTTCGTTGACGGCTGCTTGCACGGATGCAACAGAGGCCATTACAGAGGCCATACGGCTGTTGATGATGTACTCGCGGTACGCAGGCAGAGCCACGGAAGCCAGAATACCGATAATCGCAATAACGATCATCAATTCAATCAGGGTAAAACCTTTTTGAACTTGTTTTAACATGGGGATTCTCCACTCGATTTGAGATTTTTTAATTCTTGACTCGTTTGTGCTCGGACTCATATTTGACCGTGCAGCACATATCCGGGTCAGAGCCATTCATGCTGGATGGTGCGAAGAGTGTGCCAAGCTTATTGGCGCTGCGCAAGCCCAATCAAATGCTAATAGTTGAGGTCTTAACAAAATGATGCATTCCAAAAGTGACGCTCTGCGTCACTTTTGGACGTTTGTTTTTTTATGAGTGTGAGCCAGTTCCCAAAAAATACCGTTTTGAGCAAATTTAAGCTGCACGTTATCTTTAAGTCCTTTGTCTAGCGGAATACTGAAAGTGTGATCTGTATCACTAACAGGCTGGAAATTTTTCATAATCCACTCAGAAGAAAGGGGTTTGATGTCTTTCGCTTCCAGCGTGCCGGATAACTCGACACCTTCGTTATCGTAATAAAAGAGCTGAGTCGCAGACTTTTTAACCGTATCTAGCACCTCGTTTGTTACGCCCGAGGCGTAGAGTGTCTGAAAGCCATTTGCAGGATAAATGCTGATTAACCCCACCGGCCGGCGTTCATGTATCAGGTAACTGCCGGCGATCAGTGCACCTGCCTGCAGTAACGCAATAATCGCCAGATCCATTTTCAGGCTTTTTTTCGCCGGATTAAAAACAATCAGTGTAAACAGCGGGCCGAGTACCAGATCGACCCCCGCGATTAAAGCAATGGCTTTCCAGCCTTTTTCCGATTCAAAGAAAATACCTGGGTACCAAACGTAAAAAACCAGTAACAGCAGGACGAGAAAAATAACAAAACTGAGCGCCAGGTGAGCGGCAAAAGCCTGATAGCGGTTATACGAAGTAATATTCATTAATATGCCTTTGAGATCTTTTTTATGGCGATTGGTTAATTTACCAACCGCATCGACAGGTCAATCGCTTTGCAGTCTTTGGTCAGGGCACCGATGGAAATGTAATCCACACCGGTTTCGGCGTAGGCACGCAGGCTGGTGTCGGTAATGCCGCCGGAGGCTTCCAGTTTTACCACGCCATTAGTGCGGCCCTGACTTTTCTGTCTGGCATGGACAACGGCAACGCGCATTTGTTCAGGATTGAAGTTGTCGAGCATGATGATATCGGCACCGGCGTCGATAGCTTCATCCAGCTGTTGCATGGTTTCCACTTCTACTTCGACTGGTTTGCCAGGGGCAATGTCATGAGCCTGGCTGATCGCCGCCCGGATGCCACCGGCGGCCATGATGTGGTTTTCCTTAATAAGGAAAGCATCGTACAGGCCAATACGATGGTTAAAGCAACCGCCGACGCTGACTGCATATTTCTGTGCGATTCGCAGACCAGGAATGGTTTTGCGGGTATCGAGCAGTTTTACGCCGGTGCCGGTCACCTTATCGGCATAGAAGCGGCACAGGGTGGCAGTGCCGGACAGGCTTTGCAGAAAGTTCAGGGCGCAGCGCTCGCCGGTCAGCAGCGAGCGGGCACTGCCCTGCAGTTCAAACAGCGTCTGGTTGGGGCGTACCCACTGGCCTTCGGATACGCGCCAGATCACGCTGACGGCTGGATCAAGCTGGCGGAATACTTCATCTACCCAGGCGCGTCCGGCAACAATGGCGCGCTCACGGGAAATGATGCGCGCTTTGGCTTGCTGAGTTGCCGGGATCAGACGGGCGGTAATATCGCCGCTGCCCACATCTTCTTCCAGCGCACAGGCAACGATGGTGGCGATATCATTTTGATGCAGGCTCAGATCCATGGTTTAAGAAACTCTTTGTCAGCTTGAAGACGACCGGGCTCAGCAGTAACAGGGCAACCAGGTTTGGCAGCGCCATCATTGCGTTGAGGGTATCGGCAATCAGCCAGGCGACGTCGAGTTCACGCGTTGCACCGATCGGAATGGCCAAAACCCAGATGATCCGGAAAATGGGCACGGATTTTACACCGAACAGGTACTCTGTGCATTTCTCTCCATAAAAAGACCAGCCAATAATGGTGGTGAAGGCAAAAATCGCCAGGCCGAGGGTCACAATATAGTTACCAACGCCGGGCAGGCCGAGGGCGAAAGCGGCGGAGGTGAGGTTGGCGCCACTTAAGCCTTTGCCGGCGACACATTCGGCGACTTCCGGCGGGCACAGCTGCCAGGCACCGGAGGCGACAATCACCAGCCCGGTGATGGTGCAGATAATGATGGTGTCGATAAAGGTACCCAGCATGGCAATGCTGCCCTGACGCACCGGGTTGTCAGTCTGGGCGGCGGCGTGGGCAATCGGCGCGCTGCCCAGACCGGCTTCGTTAGAGAAGACACCGCGGGCCACACCAAAGCGGATGGCTGCCCAGACCGCTGCGCCGGCAAAGCCACCCACTGCCGCAGTCGGATTAAAAGCGTGGTGGAGGATCAGTTCGACGGCTTGCGGTACGCGGTCGGCGAAAACAACCAGCAATATCAGGCCGCCGAGAATGTAGGCAATCGCCATAAAAGGAACGAGCTTACCGGCCACTTCAGAAATACGGCGGATACCGCCCAGCAGCACCAGACCAACCAAAACGGCAATGGCTACGCCGGTCACCCACTCAGGAATACCAAAGCCACCATGCAGGGCGTCGGCCACGGAATTGGCCTGGACGCCATTACCAATACCGAACCCCGCTAACATGCCGAAGAAAGCAAACAGCAGAGCCATCCAGCGGAATTTCGGGCCAAGGCCATTACGGATGTAGTACATCGGGCCGCCAACATACTGGCCTTTCTCATTGCGTTCGCGGTAATGAACGGCAAGCACGGCTTCGGCGTATTTGGTGGCCATTCCGAGTAAGGCAATTAACCACATCCAGAACAGCGCACCCGGCCCGCCGGAAGCGATGGCAGTGGCGACCCCGGCAATGTTACCGGTACCGATCGTGGCTGACAGCGAGGTCATCAGGGCGTTAAAACCAGAGATTTCGCCCTGACCTTTACCTTCGCGGTTTACCCATAAATAGACGAAGCCGCGTTTAATGTTACGGATTGGATAAGCTTTCAGACCCAGGGTCAGATACAGGCCGGTGATGCTGATAAGAAGCAGCATCGGTGCTCCCCAGGCCCAGCCATTGATCGTCTTAATGAACTCCAGCATCCGCTTCTCTCTTTATGTCATGTTGTGTCAGCGGTCACTATAAAGGTTGTCGTCGGGGCTGCCAAACTGACGGCACCGTTAAAAACCGCTAAGGTGTCGACTTTGTTCATGGTATCCGGGAGCACAAGCATGAAAGTGAGTGAGGGGCGTCTGGATAGTGCCTGCTGGTGTCCGTCACCGAACTTTGGCCCGCGCCCGTCCGGTAGTGAGGGTGAAATCAGTCTGTTGGTGATTCACAATATCAGCCTGCCGCCAGGCCAGTTTGGTGGTGGTTATGTGCAGCGTTTTTTTCAGAATGAATTGCCGGTCGATGAGCATCCGTACTTTGCCGAAATCGCTTCTCTGCAGGTTTCCAGTCACTTACTGATCGAGCGCGACGGAACCGTAACCCAGTTTGTGAATTTTAAGGACCGCGCCTGGCATGCCGGGCGTTCGGTTTATGACGGCAGGGAAGACTGCAACGACTATTCTGTAGGTATTGAGCTTGAGGGTACGGACACCGATGCCTACAGTGCGGTGCAATACGTTACGCTGGCTGCTGTCATCAGAGCGTTGCAGCAGGCCTATCCTGCTATCGGTGCGCGTATTACCGGGCACGAGCATATTGCGCCAGGGCGGAAAACCGATCCGGGTCCGGCTTTTGACTGGCAATATTTATTCCGCACCTTGGCTTTGTCTGACAATTGAGAGGCTGTTATGAAATTTCTGATCGTTTTTATTGCGCTGGTACTGCAATCGCAATTGCCGTTACCCCAGCGCAGTACCCGTAGCAGAACCTTTGCTCACTGGCTCAGCTTTTGGCTGCCTCGGGGATTTTTTCAGCGTTTTCCCCGGCATATCAAATATGCGTTGGTTGTGGTTATTCCGGCCATGCTGTTAGCGGCTGGTTTCTGGTATATCGAACATTTAGCCTGGGGATTAATCAGCTTCGCGCTGGAAATTCTGTTGCTGCTGTACGTTCTTTCGCACATCGGTATTGAACGGCACCTGCAGGAATACCGTGAAGATTTACAGCAGGGGGATACTCAGGGCGCTTATCACTGTGCGGAAAAATTTCTCGCTGTTCCCGAAGTCAGCGTGACGGAAGACACCGGGCAGATGAATGAGCAGGTCATTAAAGCGCTGTTGCATCGCTGGTTCGAATATTTTTTCCTGATGGTTTTCTGGTACATGATTGCCGATGTCGCCGGGGTATTGCTGGCCTGGTTCAGTGTGCAGTATGCGCGCGCCAGCGACTGTGATCAGAAAGCCTGGCGTTACCTGCACTGGCTGGAGTGGATTCCGGTTCGTCTGTTAGGACTTACTTATGGCCTGGCGGGTAATTTTATGCGTGCCCTGCCGGTCTGGCAGGGGTATTTATGGCAGCTGAAAGCGAGTGGCGCCGATATTTTGTTTTCCGTCGCCAGCAGTGCGTTATCCCATAACGGTGAGCAGAGAAAATGGCACAGTGTGGCTGACGATGGTGAGGCGGCGGCACGGGAGCTGGATGAATGGCATCAGCTGCATTTGCGCAGTGTCTCTATCTGGATGGTGATGATCGCTGCGGCCACGGTAGGAGGGTGGTTGCTGTAGTAACAGCGGTTTAAAAGTCGCTGCCCTGATAGTACTTAATGCACGGTCAGGGCAGCATTATTGTCTCTTACCTTCAGCCTTTAATGGCAATGCCGACCGGCAACTCTTCAAACCAGTTCAGAAATTCGTGCACATAGGGCGGCTGAAACAAGCGGCCATGCTGTGGTGCCATAATCTGAATATCCAGTTGCCGTACGCGACGAACCCAGTCCAGCTTTGCCTCATTCGACGGCATCCAGCGCTGGTGGAATTTACGCATTTTGGGAATATGCGTACTCATATTGTCGACCCAAAGCGGAGCATCGGTGGATTCCATCGCCGCTCCGATATCGCCACTCATTAATATTTTAGCTTTCGGATCATAGACATTAAAATTGCCGGAAGAATGCAGATAATGGGCAGGAATAAACTGCAGCTGAATGCGGCCCAGATTCAGCGTCATACCTTCATCCGGAATTGAGCAATACTCTATTTTTTCCATACCGAAGTGACGGATAAAACTTTCCCATAACCAGGGGGAGTAAAGCTTGGCATTGGGTAATGCCTGATCCCATAAACCCAGCGACGAGATTATGTCGGGATCCTGATGCGAGGCAAATAAATGTGTGATCTGTTCGGCGGGGACGAATTTTAATACCGCTGACAACATCGGGGCGAAGAGCTCAATACCGCCCGGATCCAGCAGAATGGTCTGATCACCACTCTGAATCAGATATTGATTGGTATCGATAATACCTTCGGCTTTATGTGGGTCGCGGCCGAACATAATCCAGCGGTGATCACCGTCTTCATACAGCGTGGTTGCCAGCATAGTGCGATTCCTTATCCTGTTTATCGTCCGTTGCGGATTATTGTGTGTGTTTTTGCCGCTGCCCGAGCAGGCGTCTGGCCTGGCTCAGGTGAGCGCGGATTTTGTCGGCGGTATCGGTAATATTTTGCGCAATCACCTCCAGCTGATTACGGAAATCACCGGCTGAGGCGGCTTCTACTTTGCTGGAAGTGGCAATCAGATTGGCGGTGCGGATGTGTTTATCGCCTTCTTCCAGCTGTTGCTCCAGTTCACGCAGACCACGGCTGAGGGTTTGCGACAACGTCTCGCGCTGTTTATAGCAGTTCTGCATCGAAACAGTCAGCGAACCGAGGTTCTGGCTGTGCTGGTCGGCGACCCAGCCAAATTTGTCGGCGGCGGTACTGGCGCGCCACAGAGCCACCGCGTTATGGGATAAATGCTCAGAGACGCCGTTAATATATTGCGACTGGCGGATAATGTCGGATGCCAGCTCATCAATAAAATGCGTAATTGCCTTAAAACCTACGGTTTTGGAACCGGCTCGGACGGCCAGCGCACGGGCGTTTTTGGCTGTCAGGGCCAGTCCTTTGGCTTCCAGCATGGCCTGATGTAATTCGGCGGCAATGCTGGCAGCGGTAACAAAAATAGGTGTAGCCATAATCAGTGTGTCCGGCAGGGGCTCTGGTATCTGAGCGCGAATACTGAAAAGTATAGATAGTTTTTCTGTTATCTCCGCAGATCAGTTCGCGGTTATCTTCTGGTTCGGTAATTCAGTGCCCGCAGCATTGGTTTTCAGCCAGCCACGCACGCGGCGCACGATCAGGTTGCTGTCGTCGTAATTCAGATCAAATGCCGGAATTTCGATTTGCTGATATTGCAGGCGTTGTTTATGCCGCATGCTGCCGGCGCGTTGCTGAGTAGCATAAACAGGGCTGATGCTCTGCTCGCTGATCAGATCGAGTAATGGCAGATCCAGCCGCACCAGTTGCTGATTCAGTGGCACGGGAGACAGCGGGTTATCCAGGGCATCAATCAGAATCAGTGCCAGTCCGCGCTCCTGTGCTTTACTTTGGCTGCCTGCATTGCCTGCCGTTTTACTTGTCGCGCCGTTCTTGCTGCGCGCCAGTAAAAAATCAGCCGCCCAGTTAGCGCTGTTACCACAGGCAATCACCACAATATTGAGCTGACCGCGCTGATTGAGAAAGCTGATGCCTTGCCGGATACGGTCCTGCATCTGCTCGCGGTAGCGTTCGTTGGGGTCCGTTTTCTCTGCCGGTGCCGCTGTCTGCGGTTCATCTGCGGTTGGCAACGGTGGTAGTCCGCTCAGTCTTGGTAAGGCCGGTTCGGCGGCATTAAATGCACTGTCCTGTCCGTCGCTGGAGGTTTTTTCAACAGCACTGATGCCATTGCTGTCGACGCTGTCCGCGGCTGGTGTTGCTGCCGGCGGTGACGCTTCAGAAGGCTCTGCGGCATTGTCGGCAAGGGTTGCTTCAGGAACTTCTGTGGTTGCCGGCGTGGCGGCGGCCGTATATTCGGCCGTACTGGTGCGTGCCGGTGGCTGTGCTACAGGTTGCTCCGGCAGTTCGATGCTCAGGGTGGTCCAGCCATAAGCCGGCAGGGTTTCACGCAGCGGCGCGACGATTTCCGGCCAGTGCCCGTGCTGGCCATTGTCGTGCAGAATCAGCACGCCGCCCTGAGGCTGGCCACGGGTTTCGGTTAACAGCAGGCCGTAAAATTCACTTTCGGCGGCAACCAGTCTGACCAGTTCGGATTCACGGCTGTGCAGTTGCAGATATTGCAGCAGACCGTAATGGCGGCTGGCGTCCGGATTCGGAACAACCCGCGGCAGTTGCTTTACGGCGGTTTGATTCGGATCTTCCGGTGACTGCGGATCTTCTGTTGCCGCAGGCGCTTCTGCAGTATCCGGTAATACTGCGTCACTGGCCGGCACTGGCTGACCGCTCTCATTGCCGCTGTTGTCATTGTTGCCGTTGCCGCCGGTATCGTCACCGTCTGCGGCATAAAGCACACAGCTGCCCAGCAACAGCAGAGCGGGCAAGGCTTTGAGCAGGTTTTTCAGCAACCCTGAGAGAGCCGTCATGGGCGTAAAATCCTTAAAAACTGACGCTTTTCAGGCTTACAGCAAAAGCCGTTCCTGTTTTCTGGCTGTGGCTGACATGGTGTTGCCGGCGGTAGTGTTCGCCGCGCTCAGACCTTACAATGCGCGCTGAATTTCTCTTTGCCGGAACCGCTGATGAAAGACTTCCTGATTGCACCGTCCATTCTGTCTGCCGACTTTGCCCGTCTGGGTGAAGAAGTTGAAAACGTACTGGCCGCCGGAGCCGACGTGGTGCACTTCGACGTGATGGATAACCACTACGTACCGAACCTGACCATCGGCCCGATGGTGTGTAAAGCGCTGCGCAATCATGGCATCAAGGCACCGATTGATGTGCACCTGATGGTAAAGCCGGTGGATCGTCTGATCGGCGATTTTATTGAAGCCGGTGCAACCTATATCACCTTCCACCCGGAAGCGTCTGAGCATATCGACCGCAGCCTGCAGCTGATTAAATCGGCGGGCTGTAAGGCGGGCCTGGTGTTTAACCCGGCAACACCACTGCATTACATGGACTATGTGATGGATAAGCTGGATGTGGTGCTGCTGATGTCGGTTAACCCGGGTTTTGGTGGTCAGTCTTTTATTCCGGCCACACTGGATAAACTGCGTGAAGCGCGCGCCAAAATTGATGCATCGGGTCTGGACATCCGTCTGGAAATCGACGGTGGTGTTAAGGCCGATAATATCCGCGAAATCACCGCTGCCGGTGCCGATATGTTTGTCGC
This sequence comes from Thalassolituus alkanivorans, assembly GCF_020447205.1. Lineage (GTDB taxonomy): Bacteria > Pseudomonadota > Gammaproteobacteria > Pseudomonadales > Oceanobacteraceae > Venatoribacter > Venatoribacter alkanivorans. Next base: position 146,553 of record NZ_JAJAEL010000035.1, on the reverse strand, counting down.
CGGTTCTGCCATTTTTAATGCGCCGGATTACAAAACCGTTATCGATCAGATGCGTGCAGAAATCGCTGCTGCGGCGAAGTAACGGATGCGCTGGAATGCTGCGCTGAGTGCGCATTTTACAGTGGCTTCAGGCCCGCAGTTATTGCTGCTGGATCTGGATGGCACACTGATTGACAGTGTGCCCGATCTGGCGGCCGCGGTGGATATTATGCTGGCAGGTCTTGGCCGTGCAGCCGCCGGCAAAGAAAACGTCAGCCACTGGGTCGGTAACGGTGCGGATATGCTGATCCGTCGTGCCCTCTGCGACGGTGATGAACAGGCTGCCGTGGCGTTGGCCACCGGGCATGTGCAACCGGCGCGGGCGCTGTTCGATCAGGCGTATCTGAATGCCCTGCATCATGCCACCGGCGCATATCCGGGCGTTAGCGAGTGGTTGCAGCAGGTGTCGGTGCCCAAGGTGTTGATTACCAATAAACCGCGTTTATTTACCCTGCCTTTACTGCAATCACTGGGCTGGGAAGAGTACTTCGTTCAGGTGTTGTGCGGCGATGATCTGGCCGAGAAAAAACCATCAGCCATGCCTTTGTTACACGCCTGCCAGACGCAGAATGTGACACCGCAACAGGCGCTGATGATCGGTGATTCACGTAACGATATTCAGGCGGCAAAAGCGGCGGGTATTGCCAGTGTTGCCGTCACTTACGGCTATAACCACGGCGAAGATATTCACAGCGCCCGGCCTGACTGGGTGGTGGATAATCTGCTGCAGTTACTCGGCTGATACTAGGGCCTGTTAACATTAATTAAACAAGCCTGTTATCGGCTAAAAACTTCTCAGACAAGGCGCTGAGAGTGTGGCCTAACGGGTTAAGCAAACGAACAGCAACGCTGGGTGAGGAATTTTTAGCCATAACCCTTCGGGCTGAGGCCAGTTTTCCCATTAACATCGTCGTTTGTCATTCATTTAGCCCGCTAATATCACTCCTCACTCCTTGTTCTGAGAAAAACTGGCTCTCAGCAGGCCTGATTCAATTAGTGTTAACAGGCCCTAACAGCGGCGGCCTGGCCGCCGCTGTTGTCTGGTGTTTCCTGCAGCCTTAAACGGCTTAAAGGTATTTCTGCCAGAACATCGCTTTACCCATGGCCGCATCCAGCTCATAGCTGGCATAGCCCAGTGAGCGGTATGCGTTCTGCGCCACCTTATTACCTTCCAGCACTTCCAGCGTCAGCTTGCAGCAGCCGAGTTCGCGGGCGATCTCTTCGGTTTTATTCATAATGCGCTTGGATAGACCACGGCCCTGGAATTTTTCCATTACGGCAACGTCGTGCACATTCAGCAGTGGTTTGCAGGAGAAGGTTGAAAAACCTTCGATGGAAATCACCAGTCCCGCCGGCTCATCATCAATAAAGGCCAGTACCACGTGCACATTCGGGCGCCTGGCCAGCTCAGCCGCCAGATTAGCACGGGTAAAGTCAGACAGTTTTTCACCGCCACCCATAATGCCGTCGGCATAGTGGTTCAGCACCTCGATCATGGCGCTGGCATGAAGGGGATTGTTCAGATCAGCAATAACGATTTGTTCAGATTGTTCAGACACAACAGCAATTCCGGATTTAATAAGATACTCAGCAGTGCCGTACTGTAGGAGTTCCGGTCCGTGGCGTAAAGCATCGCATCCTGTGCTGCGTGGAATGACCGGCAGTGTTGACATTTTATGACGCCAGGGCCTGTTTAATTCGTGTTAACAGGCCCTGAGCCAGCCCCTTTGCCTTGTAATCTCCGCCCTTGATCCCATATAGCTGTTACCACCCGCCATCTTCTGCTGCACAGTCAGCCAACAGACCCGGCGGCCATTCAAGCACTGACCTCACGGAGCTGCCTGTGCCTTTGTTATTAATCTTTATTCTGGTGCCGATGATTGAACTGGCGGTTCTGATCAAAGTTGGCTCCCATATCGGTGTGCTGTGGACGCTGGCGCTTATTTTCCTTACCGCCATTATTGGCGTTACCCTGCTGCGTGCTCAGGGGCTGGCGACGCTGATGCGTGCTGGTCAGCGTCTGCAGGAAGGGCAGTTACCTGCACAGGAACTGGCGGAAGGCTTTTTGCTGGCACTGGCGGGTGCCTTGCTGATTACTCCGGGATTTGTCACCGATGCCATCGGCTTTACCCTGTTATTGCCCGGCGTGCGTGGCCACTTTGCCGGTTCGGTGCTGAAAATGCTCAAACCTCAGATGATGGGGGGCATGGGCGCAGGCCGTGGCCCGCGTGATGTCTATGGCGAAAACGAGCAACCGGACCGTATTCACCCGAATCAGCACCGTCCGACCATTATCGACGGCGAATATCGTCGCGAAGACTGAAATTTTTTAACCGGGGGTGTTGAAAAGGTTGTGTGCCACCCCCAATAAGCGAAACACAACGAAAATACAGTTTGGGGATGAGGGCGAAGCAGGCTCTGTCTGTACCGTCCGACCCCGGTTATCAGCAAACATTGCTTTAAACATTGGAGAAAACCTCAAATGAAAATCCGTCCTTTACACGATCGCGTCGTTGTTCGTCGCAAGGAAGAAGAGCAAACCACCGCTGGCGGTATCCTGCTGCCGGGCGCCGCTGCTGAAAAGCCGAGCCAGGGTGAAGTGCTTGCTGTCGGTACGGGTCGTATTTCCAACAATGGCGAAGTTCAGCCTATGTCTGTGAAAGTTGGCGATACCGTTGTGTTCGGCAAATACTCCGGCTCCAACACCATCAAGATCGATGGTGAAGAGCTGCTGATTCTGAACGAAAGCGAAATTTACGGTGTTCTCGAAGCCTAAGCGTTTCTGCTTCAACCGTTAGTATCGAAACTCACTGAATTTAAAGGAAACAAACATGGCTGCTAAAGAAGTTAAATTTGGCAATGACGCCCGCGTAAAAATGCTGGCTGGCGTTAACGTACTGGCTAACGCGGTAAAAGTAACTCTGGGCCCTAAAGGCCGTAACGTGGTTCTGGAAAAGTCTTTCGGCGCTCCGACCATCACCAAAGACGGTGTATCTGTAGCCAAAGAAATCGAACTGGAAGACAAGTTCGAAAACATGGGCGCGCAGATGGTTAAAGAAGTGGCGTCCCAGGCTAACGATCAGGCCGGTGACGGTACTACTACTGCAACCGTTCTGGCTCAGGCCATTGTTAACGAAGGTCTGAAAGCCGTTGCTGCGGGCATGAACCCGATGGATCTGAAGCGCGGTATCGACAAAGCCACCGCCGCTGTTGTTGAAGCCCTGAAAGAACAGGCTCAGCCTTGCACCGACTCTAAAGCCATTGCTCAGGTTGGTACTATCTCTGCCAACTCTGACGAATCTGTTGGCACCATCATCGCCGAAGCGATGGCCAAAGTGGGTAAAGAAGGCGTTATCACCGTTGAAGAAGGCAAAGGCCTGAACGACGAACTGGAAGTGGTTGAAGGTATGCAGTTCGACCGCGGCTTCCTGTCTCCTTACTTCATCAACAACCAGGAAAAAATGGTTGCTGAACTGGAGCACCCGGTGATCCTGCTGGTCGACAAGAAAATCGACAACCTGCAGGAACTGATCCCGATTCTGGAAAACGTGGCCAAATCCGGCCGTCCGCTGCTGATCGTGGCTGAAGACGTTGAAGGTCAGGCGCTGGCGACTCTGGTTGTGAACAACCTGCGCGGTACCTTCAAAGTGGCTGCGGTTAAAGCGCCTGGCTTCGGCGACCGTCGTAAAGCCATGCTGCAGGACATCGCTGTTCTGACCGGTGCTCAGGTGATTTCTGAAGAAGTCGGTATGTCTCTGGAAACCACCACCATCGATATGCTGGGTACTGCCAAGAAAGTTGTGATCAGCAAAGAAAACACCGTGATCGTTGATGGCGCTGGTAACGAAGGCGACGTAAAAGGCCGCGTTGAACAGATCCGTGCTGAGATGGAAGCGTCCACCTCTGACTACGACAAAGAAAAACTGCAGGAACGTGTGGCCAAGCTGGCTGGCGGCGTAGCCGTTATCAAAGTAGGCGCCGGCTCTGAAGTTGAAATGAAAGAGAAAAAAGACCGCGTAGACGACGCTCTGCACGCTACCCGCGCTGCGGTAGAAGAAGGCGTGGTTGCCGGTGGTGGTGTTGCACTGGTTCGCGCTCTGACCAAGGTTGACGTGAAAGGTGACAACGAAGATCAGAACGTCGGTATCGCTCTGGCACTGCGTGCAATGGAAGCTCCGATCCGTCAGATCGCTGCCAACGCCGGTGCAGAAGGTTCCGTTGTGGTTGATAAAGTAAAAGCCGGCTCCGGTGCCTTCGGCTTTAACGCTGCCAGCGGTGAATACGGCGACATGATCGAGATGGGTATTCTGGATCCTGCCAAAGTAACCCGTACTTCTCTGCAGGCTGCTGCTTCTGTTGCTGGTCTGATGATCACCACCGAAGCCATGGTTGCAGAAATTCCGAAAGAAGCGCCAGCAATGCCAGATATGGGTGGCATGGGCGGAATGGGTGGCATGGGCGGCATGATGTAATCTGACGCCAGCCCGGCTGTCTGTAAGAACAGCGCCCACACCAAGGGTACTGCAATAAAAACCGGCCTCATAAGGGCCGGTTTTTTTATGTCTGCAGTTTGCGTTGTTAGTGTGGAGAACATGCTTATTGTTATATGTGATAACAACTTGAAAGATCGGAAAATCAGTGCATGCTGGTCCGGTGATGAACATATCATCAGAGATGTCTGGTGCAGAATCAGCCGGTAATTTCCGGCGGACACATGAGCATGCACAGAGACCACATGAATGCATTCAGCCACGGGGAGTTTGTTGATGTTTATCCCGCGAAAAACAGAAAGTAACCCGCAATGGACAGATCAGGATGGCATTAAAATTTATACCATTTCGGTTAATGATAATGCCGTTGATCAAAGCCGCTTCAGCGGGCGCTTAAATGCCGTAAAACAAGCGAAAGCCCTGCCGTGGGCAGAGACTGCGGCATTTACCATTTTCCATGAAGGGGCAGGTTTTCTTTATTTAATTCTCGCCTGGTGGGGGAACGATAATGAATTATTCACGTCGGTTTCCGTGCTGACTGAAGAAGGATGGGTGGAAGATCCGGGCCGATTTTCTTTCTGTGTTTATGATCTTGAGGTGTTCTGGGCAGAAAGAAATATTTATATCGACACACTGTATTGCGCTACCCCAGATATTCAGAAATACCGTGAACAGCGTATGGGGGTTGGGGAGTAAGAATGACTGGTATCGGGTAACAAGGGCCAACGCAGAGGTTGGCTGGATTCCGGTGGCGACGGTACAGCGTTGTCCGGCTGACCAGATGAACAACGGATACCTGAGCCGGCAGCCCGCTGGATAACGATGTGATACATAAATCCTGTTAGTCCGGCTTATGGTGGTCAGCGACACAGTGCCCGCAGGATGTTAGCCAACTTCTTTACGGCGATTTCCATTTCATGCGGAGCGTGGGCGGCGAATCCCATCAGGAATCCAGGTGTATGCCGGTTCGATGCATGGAGCGCCGTCAGTCCCAACAGGTCAATTCCAGCCCGGCTCGCAGAGTCTATAGCCTCATCTTCGGGGATGTCGCGGATAAACACACAGGGCATCTGCATCCCGCCGGCGGGCACCCGTGGCTCCACGAATTCGGCCAGGTACTGGCGCACCAACCGCGCCAGTACATCGCGCCGTTCGGCATAGATGGCACGCATGGTACGCATATGCGCACCGAAGTGACCCCCTTCGATAAAGCGCGCCAGCGTGAGCTGCGGAATCGGTGCGCTGTGTCCATCCAGTAGGGTACGGGCTACGGTCATAGGCGCGACCAGCGGTGACGGCAACACCATATAGCCGATGCGCAGGCCGGGGAACAGCGACTTGGTGAAGGTACCGATGTAGATCGTCCGCTCATGCTGATCAAGCCCCTGTACGCAGGCGGTGGGCTTGCCTGCATAATGGAACTCGCTGTCGTAGTCGTCTTCGATGATCCAGCTCTGATATTGCCTGGCCCACTCAATAACGGCTAGGCGCCGCTCCAGCGTCAGTGTTGTCCCGGTCGGAAACTGATGCGATGGCGTCAGGAATACGGCCTTGGCCGAATCTCCGAATGTTTGTGCCGCATTGTTCAGGTGTTCCACCTGCATACCATTGGCATCAAGTGGCACGGGTACGCATTCCAGACCGGCGGCGTCGAATGCTTTGCGGGCTCCCTGGTATACCGGATCTTCAATGAAAATTCTGTCGCCAGGATCGAGCAATACATTGGCGCACAGCGTCATCGCTTGTTGTGAACTGGTCAGCACCAGAACGCGCTCGGGTGTGGCATGTGCCCCGCGTTCAAGGCTGACGTAATCTGCAATAGCCCGCCGTAATGGTTCCAGCCCTTGCGGGTCGCTGTGTGACAAAAGCTGAGTTCCATATTCCTTGAGTACCTGCCGTTCCAGGCGCTCCCAAATCTGGAGGGGAAAGTTACGCGTTTCCGGTACACCCGGAGCAAATGGGCGCGGAGCCAGGAAATCGCGCAAGCCTCCGCCCTGAAACATAGCGCTGCCGCGCTGGCTAAGGCGCAGGGTTTCCTTGCGCGCTCCCGGGCGGCGTGCCGGGCTGCGTCTCGGTAGGCGTTTGGCCTGTTCCGATACGAAGCTACCGCTGCCAACGCGGCGCTCAAGGAAACCTTCCGCATGCAACTGGCTATAGGCCGATTCGACGGTATCACGGGAAACGCCCAGTGATTTCGCCAGAGCACGCGAAGCGGGCAGGGGCTTACCTACGGCCAGCGTGCCATCAAGAATCAGTTGCCGGATTCCACGCTGTATTCGCGCATACAGCGGCAAGGCATTATGCGCAGGGTCGCCAATCCAGGCTTTGACCGATTCCAGCTGGGCATGCTTAAACAATTGGTCTGTATCTCTTTAATAAAATGGTGGGGCTTAGCCATCCATTTTAGGGCTATAAACATGTTTATCAACTTTGCCCATCAGATTACATTCAGGAGCCTCTTCAGACCATGTCATCCATTCCTTCATCTTTACCCGTTCGTTGGAGCGATCTTACTCATCCCATCGTGGCGGGTCTGATCTCCGTTATCGTTAACTATGGCGGTACGTTTATTCTGGTATTCCAGGCCGCCAAAGTGGCCGGTCTCAGCCCAGAGCTTACGGCGTCATGGGTGTGGTCGATCTCCATCGGCGTAGGCGTGACAGGGATTATTCTGAGCTGGGTTTCCCGCGAACCGATCATCACAGCCTGGTCGACACCAGCGGCCGCATTTCTGGTTACTGCTCTGGCGAGTACACCCTACGCGGAAGCGGTCGGCGCTTATCTGATTTCAGCCGCCGCTTTTGTCGTACTGGGGCTGTCGGGCTGGTTTGAGCGGGTAATTCGCCTGATTCCACCAGGGGTAGCGGCCGGGTTACTGGCTGGCATCTTGCTCCAGTTCGGTATCGGGGCCTTTGGCGGCATGAGCATTGATCCATTATTGGCGGGACTCTTAATCGTTGCCTATGTCGCACTCAAGCGCTTCACCGCACGCTATGCGGTGGTGGGTATTCTGGTGCTGGGGTTGGCTTTCTTGCTTATTCAGGATCGCGTTGACTTATCGGGCCTGAGCCTGAAGCTGGCCGCCCCTGTTTTTACCACGCCCGAATTCTCGCTCAATGCTTTGCTGAGCGTGGCGTTGCCGTTATTTCTGATCACTCTGACCGGGCAATATATGCCGGGCATGCTGGTACTGCGCAATGACGGCTTCAGAACCAGTGCCAACCCTATTGTGACGATCACCGGATTTGGCTCTCTGCTGATGGCGCCCTTTGGCTCGCATGCTTTCAACATTGCCGCGATAACGGCGGCTATCTGTACTGGCCGGGAGGCACACGAAAATCCGGATAAACGCTGGATCGCCGGTATTGCTGCTGGTGTGTTCTACATTCTGGTCGGTGTTTTTGGGGTGACACTGGCTGCGGTCTTTATGGCTTTCCCGGCAACCTTTATCACCACCCTGGCGGGTCTGGCTTTGCTGGGCACCATCGGCGGTAGTCTTGCCAGCGCCATGGCTGATGCCAGAACCCGTGAAGCCTCGCTCATCACTTTCCTTGCGGCAGCGGCAAATATCACCTTGCTGGGTATTGGTGGTGCGTTCTGGGGACTGGTGATCGGTCTGGTGGCTTATACGGTGCTTAATGGTCAGTTGCCACAGCGCACACCTGAATCGCTCATACCTCCAATAGCAGGCAGCAGCAAGGCGAACTGATATCAGCCACAACTGATACAGCCGGCAGCCAAACATTATGGTCAGTAACAGCCGCTGGTTGGCAATGAAATACAGACCGATTAGGGAGTGGCGCGCATTTCCCGATTACTGTCCTCAAGTGCCGTGCTCAGTACGGCAACGGGGAGGACATTCGCGCCGGTGGCATCAGTGTCGTGAGTCAGATAGCCGCATAGCAAAGCAACTGATGATTGAGCAGTTGTCGCTGTCCTGCGCTATTAAAAAAGCTGCAGGGCGCGGCTGATTCGTGCCGGGAAACGCATCAATTCAGCCTGATTAATAGCGCTTCAAATGCCGTTAAATCGGTGTACTTTTCCGCCTCTGCTGCCCGATGTGTCAGGAATATTCCGCCGCTCAGGGCGATACCGCCTTCGATCATCAGATTGTCGTGCAAATCAAATTGCTCGATGCTTAAGCCATCACGATCGTGTAATTCAGAGCTGCCATATTCTCCCTGACCAAATAATGCAAAGGTACGCTCGGCAAACAATGCCGGATCATTGCTGTAGCCATGAATTATTTTTCCAAGGCCACGTGCCAGTCCCAGCTCATACACCGTACCAGCATCAGCGCTGGCTCCGCGGAACGGCGTCAGGTTGGCAATCACCAGATCGGCACGGCGAATCAGTTGTTCGTTTGCCGCACTGATGGCAAAGCCCAGTTCGCGGGCGCTGCCACTTTGCTGTAATTCCCCATCAAGTGGAAATAAACCGCGGAACCCATAGTGTTCACACAGGGCTTTTTTACGCGCGCCAAGTTCACTGGCAGCCGGGCAGAAAACTTCCGGGCCGGCAAGGTAAATGGTTCTCGGCATCCCGATGTCTCCATAAAGGTAAATAAGAAAGCCCCGTTGGCATGGCGGCACTATAACAAAGACGAATAACAAAGACGGTTCCGCAGGGCAGTTGAGATTCAAATAATAATAAATCTCATTAACTATTGATGTGATATCTAAAATACTTCAGAATCAAATGCTAATCGTTATCATTACCTGATCTGGCCCTGTTTACTGTGTGTCGGCAGGCTCCGGGTTCTGTTCTGTAGCAGGAGTGTTCCATGCTGATGTTTATTGCGCTTACTCTCACCGGCTGTGTGCTGTTGTATCTGTCGCATAGCAACCAACAGTGGCTGCAACGGCCTTTATCCATACGCCCCTGGCGCTGGCTTGGTGTAGCCGCGGTACTTAGCGGACTGCTGTTTTCCGCCAGTTATCTGCCGGTTAACAGCGCATTGTTTGCCTGGCTGGTAATTATGATGCTCTGTATTGGCCTGCTGCCATTTGCTGCCTTGCTTAAACCCCCGGTGGAGGATTCCGTCAGTGAGCGCTGAATCACTATCGGCAGGCAGACAGAAGGCTCCACGCCTGCAACCTGATTGGTGGCGTAAAACCCTGGCGGCGGTTCTGCTCGGTTTTCCGCTGGCGCTGGTGATCACTGGTCTGTTTGCCTGGGCTGGTCCTGGCGGCATCGCAGCTACCGATAAAGTGCAATTTAATATGTGGCTGCTGACCTTGTTATGGCTGTTGGGCCTGAGTCTGGTGTACCTGTTCCGCAGTGGTAATCAGGCATTGTTGTGGCTCGGCGGTGCGAATCTGCTGTTGTGGCCGTTATTTTTGATCGTGCGGGGAGTCATGGCCGGATGAAAGTCAGCAGCGATATTCTGCGGGTTTATAAAGCGCTGCATACCTGGGTGGGTATTGGTACCGGCTTATTATTATTTATCGGCTTTTTTGCCGGCGCGCTGACCATGTTCAAACAGCCGCTTGACCGTTGGTCGGCACCTCCGGCGCAGCAGCTGGCTATGGTGAAAAGCAATGAGCTGGATACGCTGGTCAGCGGAGTCATGCAGCAATTCCCGGATGCCCGCCAACAGCTGGTGGTGCATCTTGAATCGGCAGAGCATATTTCTGCTCCGGTTGAGTGGCAATCGCAGGATGAAGATGGCGGTCATGGCCCGGATCTGGATGGCGAGCACTGGCATGCAACGCTGAATGCGGCCGGTGAAGTACAGGCTGAAAGTATCCGGCCTTCTATGCTGGGTGATCTGATTGATTTATTGCACCAGACCGCGGGTATTCCCGGTACTGTCGGGCATGAATATCTGGGCGTACAGATTCTTGGGCTGGCCGGCATTCTGTATTTTCTGGCGCTGGTTTCCGGGCTGATTATTCTGCTGCCGACTCTGGTAAAAGATTTTTTCCTGATCCGGCGCGGCAAAAACCGCAAACGTTTCTGGCTGGATGCTCATAATGTAATCGGCATAACCAGTTTACCTTTCCATCTGATTATTGCGTTTACTGTTGTTGTTTTTGCTTTTCACGATTCATTTTATGGCAGCCTGAAAGCGGTTGTTTATCAGGACACTCCGATGTTCGGGGCGCCTCCGGCTGCGGGAGAACGACCACAGGCCAGAAGCGTTGATCAGCTGTTACCGCCGACAGAACTGATCCGGCGGATCGAACAGGCAGCACCGGATTTTAAAGTGACCGAACTGGTGTATATGCAGGTCGAAAGCCCAAGGCCAATAGTGCGTGCCGGTATTTATAATCCGCAATATCTGGTGCGCGGTCCGCTGACGGGTTATGTCGGTATAAACCCCTACAACGGTGAGCTGACCATGACGGGTATGCTGCCGGGCAAGAGTAATGTCTGGAGCGATATCGTTGTGACATTTTTCGCGCTGCATTTTGGCAGTTTTGCTGGCGAGTGGGTGCGCTGGGTGTATTTTCTGCTGGGATTAAGCGGAGCGTTCTTGTTTTATTCCGGCAATTTATTATGGATAGAAAGCCGGCGTAAAAAACAGAAACGGGGCCAGCCATTACCACAACAGGCACGTAATACCCGCCTGATGGCAGCGCTGACCATTGGTGTTTCGCTGGGCTCCGTCGCCGGAATCGGGTTTGCTATTGCCGCCGGGAAATGGGGGCATGTTGCGGCTGTTGCCGACATTAACAGCCTTTACCTGCAGGTTTATTATCTGGTGTTCCTGTTGGCCCTGACATTTGCGTTTATGCGTGGCGGTGCCCGTGCTGCGGTACCGTTATTATGGTTGTGTGCGCTGGCCAGCGCGTTGATCCCGGTAACTTCGGCTCTGGCGGTTCTTATGCCATCTACCGGACTCTGGTTTTATAACAGTGCGGCTACGCTGGCGGTCGATTTTACGGCATTGTTGCTGGCACTGGCCTTTATCTTTGCGGCTTACCGCACACAGCGGGGCTTGCAGCGTGCCAATGCCGATACCGTATGGTATATCGAGGAAACCGGCCATAAGGCTGAGCCTGCCGGTATCGGAGCAGGTTCCTGATTACTGACAGACGGTACATATAAAAAAACGGACGCATCAGCGTCCGTATTTATGTCTGGCTGTCAGTGAGCACTTTTATTTAAAACGCGCAGACCAGTGCTGAATTGTCGGGCCGCTAAAAAAGGCAATCAGCGCCGCCGCTGGCCAGGCCAGTATCCAGGCATTAAACCAGCGCAGAAAAAATTCGTCGGTAAATCCGAGATTGAGAAAGGTAATCCAGCAGGTCATCAGCACCGATAAGACAAAAGACATCATCAGCGTAAATGCAATGCGCTGTTTCATGGTCACAGCCTCGCGGAATAATGGATTGAACAGAAAGAAAGCGGCGCAGACTACGCCTGGCGGGGGAGCAGAAAAAGCCGTTGCGCCGGAACAGAATATTCCGGCGCAGACAACAGCGGTTACCGCTGTTATTTCAACAGGGTCAGATATTGTGGTTCAACATCGGTGGCCAGATAAGCCAGACCCAGTTTATTCAGGTAATCCATACGGTCACACTTGAACGGATCAATCTCGGCCAGTGCTTTGCCGTTGTTTTCGTACAGCTCGCGCAGCCAGGCTACATACAGGTTACCCGGCTCCATCACCAGTGCTGCACCACCGGCATCAGTCGTCACCTGTGCCTGCAGTGTTTCCGGCAGGTTTACTGCAAAGATAACGGCTTCTTCGTTGCCCTGCAGGTAAAGATTACGGGTGTGGGTTTTCTGGCTGGCCCAGAAATACGCCAGTTCTTTACTCTGGGTTAAAAACACCGGGTCTTTATGTTCGCTGGTGGTGTGACCAATAGTGCTCAGGGTTTTCAGCTGACGCGCCATAATTTCAGCGTCGCCGGAGCCTTTCAGGCCCTCGCTCTGAATAGCAGCAACCAGACCGGAGGCGGTGCCGTGATACCAGATGCCGGACGTGGCAATACCATCGTCAGAAAGCAGCTGGGCAAGATCCTGAAACTGAGTTGGGGTGGTAAATTCTTTCATGTTCTGGATTCCGGACTAAGGGCCGGCACGGCAGGCCCTGATCAATGATCGTGTAAAGGCGGCCATTGTAGCAGGAGTCCGGCACTTTGTCTGAGCCGGCCAGCGTCCGGAGGGCTCCAGTCTGTTGTGCTAGGGCCTGTTAACACTAAATGAATCGGGCCTGCTGAGAGCCA
>NZ_JAJAEL010000035.1:0-133647 GCF_020447205.1 Thalassolituus alkanivorans | reverse complement strand
TTCGTTCGCTTAACCCGTTAGGCCACACTCTCAGCGCCTTGTTTGAGAAATTTTTAGCCAATAACAGGCCTGTTTAATTAGTGTTAACAGGCCCTAAGCGTATCAGTTTTTTCCGGGCGGCCATTGGGCAAAACCGTCAATCCCTTCCCAGTTAAGCCAGGGCTTGTCGTGTTCCTGCCAGATATGCGCCTGTGGCCGCGCACCCGGGTCTTCATCAAGGGTGGCAACACGCACAATCACCAGCGGCATCGCCGGACGTTCGGCCATTAAATGGCTGCCGCAGCGTGAGCAGAACCAGCGGTTTTTACCCGGTGATGATTCATAGCAGCTGAGCTTGTCTTCACCGCTCAGCCAGCGGAAGTGTTCACGTTTAACACCGGCGGTGGGTACAAAGGCTGCGCCCTGAGCCTTACGGCAGGTATCACAATGGCAATGCATAATGGGCATGGCCAGTTCGTCCATTTCGTAGCTGACCGTGCCACACAGGCAACTTCCTTTCATAACGCGGTTCCTTCTGTTTTTTTCAGACCTGGGATTTATTTCTTCAGACGCGAATAGACCAGTAAGTAGCCTACCGAACACAGCAGCGAGGCAGCCGTTCCCCAGTGCAGGCCAAGCAGCGGATACAGGTAACTGACTGCCAGTGCATAAACCACTAATGCACCGATGCCATCGGGGTAATGTTTGATGGTGGCGTTAAGCACGCCGGCACCATAGCTGATATGCAGAATCAGCATCAGCGGGAAAAAGCTCACCGGAAAAGCCGCCAGCAGGCCAGCACGGGTCGGGCCAAGCAGATCGGCGAGGCCGGTAATCAGCAGTATCGATGCGGTGGCAATACTGGCGCGGAACAGCAGAGTCGCGGCCTTTCCGGATAATAATTCGGCCAGCCTATTGGCCGGCGGCTGGCTGCGGTCAATCTGTTGCTCCGTAATATCTTTAAACAGCGTGCGGAATAAAAAGATGGCAGCCACCACCACCGCCAGACTCAGCCAGCGGTTGGCTGGTAATTGCTGCAGTATCACGCTGGCAGAAAAAAAACAGGCAAAGCCACTGAGTACCGCCAGCGGCAACCATTGCATGCCAGGTTTACGCTTAGCTACCTGCCAGTAACCAAAGGCCAGACAAACAGCAGAAGTCAGGCCCGACAGGGTAAATATGGCACTGTCAGCGGCAAACTGCGGTCCCTGCTGCCAGCCGAAAAAATACAGCGCAATGGCCGTGCCCAGAGGAAATCCGGCCAGTAATCCGGCGTGGCGCGGGCTCATACGTTCGGCCACTTTGGCCAACAGCACAACGGTTAAGAAGGTAACCAGAATTTTGGCGAGTAACAGCACAATAACCTCACGATGCCAGAGCTGGCGGTGAAACAACGCGGACACCGGTACCCGGTGTTTAAAATGCAGTTTAACAACAATGCCGGACAGGGCGAATGAGTAGTTTTACCGCCGTATATTCTGTGGCAGAGTCATGGCACAGGGATAAACAATAATTCATCAGGGAAATATCGTGAAAGATTATATCTATCTCGCCATTATTGCCGCCCTTGGTTCTGCGCTGGTTTATCAGGTGTTTAACCCACCGGAATGTCCTTTGCAGCAGGAGCTCAGCGCGATACAGGATGAGCTGCGTAACTGCCGCAGTGAGCAGGATGGTCTGAAGACGGCCAATGCCTTACTGAATAACCAGCGTACTCAGGCTGAAGCACAGCGCGATGCGGCAAAGCTGCAGGCCGATCAGGCTGAGGGCAAAGTCGAAGGTCTGAATAACACCATCACCCAGCGTACCCATGAGCTGAACGAACAGATCGAAGCCTTTAACCGCTTAAAGACAGGGCGTGATCAGCTGCTGGTGATTAATCAACGTATTAATGACCGTCTGAGTTTACTCAAAGCGCTTAAGCAGCAGGGGTCAGAACGCAGTCAGCAGCAGCTGGATGAATTACTGGCCGAAGATATTGATGGTTTTCTGGTATGGGAGGGCAGCCAATGAAACTGGGCCAGAGTCTGTTTATTGCGGCGCTGCCGTTTTTCCTGCCGGGGTGCGTGATGCTGACCAGTACGCACAATCAGTTAATGGCGGCAGAAGAGTACCGGGTGAATGACCTGAAACATCAGTTGCAGCAGGTCAGCACTGAACGTGATCAGTTAAAGCTGGATCAGCAGAGCAGTGCCAGCCAGCTGCAGGAATGCAGCTCGGCCTTGAGTGTATGCAACCGGGAGCGTGCCGCGTTGCAGACCCAGCTGGCAGAATGCAATGCCCGGCCGACTGCTCCAGTGACCGTAGAAGATTGCAATATCACCAATGTTCGCTTTGAAGTGCTGGAAGAAAACAAACCACCGCAATGGCTGCGCGACTTCCACGTGCCGGATATCCGTGTTCAGCCACAGAAAGACGGCATCAATGCGCAGGGTGAAACACTGTATTATCTGTCGGCTGCTCAGCTGCAGGAACTGAACAACGGCATTAAATTATTAATCCGTGCCAGTCGCGGCTGGCCGATCTGGTATCGCGAAGTACTGGAGCGGCCACAGCGGCAAATGCCCGCAGCGGAATAAATCGTTAATGGGCTGATATCAGTAAGCTCTGAGCTATTAAAGCCGCCTGCCGTGCGGCTTTTTTATTCCCCTGCACCTGAGCGCAGACAATCGCCCCTTCTTTTAACAGACCCAAATCATCCGCCAGCTTTTTTGCTTTTCTGCTATCCAGCCATTGCCCCAGGTGTTTGCTCAGCATGCCGCTGAGGCGGGTTTTATGCTGCGCACAGTGCTGATGAACCGGATGGGCGGGGTCGGTAAATTCGGCGGCGCTGTGCATAAAAAAACAACCGCGGAATTCCTGTAACTCGGCCACACGGTTATGAAACCAGTCATCCAGAGCGGCAAACCAGTGCTGCACCGTATCTTCTGTGCTGCTGGCGCTGCGGATACGTTGTTCAAGCCAGTTAAAAAATACCTCATCGCGATAGGCCAGCACTGCCAGTACCAGTTCATCTTTACTGGCGAAGTGGTGGTACAGGGTTTTTTTCGCAATACCGGCTTCCTGCAGAATCTGATTAATGCCAACGCCATGAATGCTGTCACGGTAAAACAAAGCAAAGGCCGTCTGTATCAGCTGTTGCTGCTTGGCGGGTAGAGCATTGACTGCTGATGGTGTCGGTGATGAATCGGTCATGGTAAGGCTCCGCTGATATGCCGATATTGACAAAGGTATACCGATTTGTCTACCTTGTGCTTAAGGTAGACCGATCGGTCTATTTTGTTTGAATTTAACGCTACAGCCGTTATCACAGGAGACACTATGCTTCATCTTTTACGCCACCCATCCATAACCTCGCTCAGGGCAGCTTTACTGGCCGGCGCCGGGGCAATGTTCTGTATCAGCAGCCTGGCATTACTGCAGCACTGGCAGCACAGCCTGCTGATCATGGCGCCTTTTGGTGCCACCATGGTGATTCTGTTTGCCTTGCCCGACAGCCCGCTGGCACAGCCGCGCAATATTATCGGTGGCCATCTGCTGACCACTCTGATCGGCTTGCTGATGCTGCATTATGCAGAGGTCAGCCCGCTGACACTGGGGCTGGCGACCGGGCTTGGAGTCAGCCTGATGGTGCTGACCAATACTCTGCATCCGCCGGCCGGAGCGAATCCATTGCTGGTTATGCTGACGGTTCCTGAATGGGGTTTTTTACTGACTCCGGTGCTTAGCGGAGCCGTGCTGATTGTACTGTTCGGAGTGATCTACCACCGTATGATCAACCGTCGTGCGTATCCGTTGCGCTGGTTTTAAGGCACCGCTGAATAATTCTGCACAGCTTCGCGTGAGTGCTGCAGAGTGCTTTTGACAAGGCGTCGATTGCAGTGAATGGCGAGTCCTTTATAAAATCGACAACACCGTCAAAACGCTCTGCAGTCCACGCCCTTCGGGGCTTGCTGAAAAAATCCAGCTCGGTGTTGTCACGTTTTGACGTAACCCATGATGCCTTCAATATAGTGCCTTCAACGTGGCGCCTTGATCTGAACTTTTTCAGTAAGCCGAAGCGGGCACTGAATTATTCAGAGGTGCCTTACCTGATAGCGGTCGGGGCATTGCGGCCGCTATAATCCGCCGATGACTGATTTCAATACTTCCCCCGAAACGACCGTGCCGGCGAAAACACTGCTGGTGATTGGCTATGTCTGGCCCGAACCCAATTCCTCGGCAGCGGGCAGCCGTATGCTGCAGCTGATTCAGGCGCTGCAGCAGGGTGGCTATACCGTGCACTATGGTTCACCGGCCGAGTTCAGTGAACATGCCACGGATTTGCCTGCACTGAATATTCAGCCACATAAGCTGGCGCTGAACTGTTCGTCGTTCGATGACTTTATTCAACGGCTTAAACCCGATGCGGTGATGTTTGACCGTTTTATGATGGAAGAGCAATTCGGCTGGCGGGTAGAAAAATATTGTCCACAGGCATTGCGTATTCTTGATACCGAAGACCTGCACTGTCTGCGTCATGCGCGTGCGGCGATGATTAAAGCCGACCCGCAACAGCCGGTGATTCAGCCTCCGGCAGAATTTATGCACAGCGAGCTGGCCGTGCGCGAAATCGCTGCCATCCTGCGTTGTGATCTGAGCCTGATGATTTCTGAATTTGAAATGGACTGGCTGCAGTCACAATTTAATGTGCCGGCCACTCAGTTGTTGTATCTGCCCTTTATGCAGGCTGAAAAAAACACCGCACAGACGGTGCCGGATTTTTCCCGGCGTCAGCACTTTATCAGTATCGGTAACTTCCGCCATGAACCTAACTGGGATGCCGTGCGCTATTTAAAAGAATCGTTATGGCCGGCGATCCGCCAGCAACTCCCTCAGGCTGAGCTGCATATTTATGGCGCTTATCCGCCGCCTAAAGCCACCCAGCTGCATAACGCCCGTCAGGGTTTTCTGGTTAAAGGCTGGGCTGATGATGCGCAACAGGTAGTGCGTTCGGCGCGGGTGATGCTGGCACCATTACGCTTTGGTGCCGGATTAAAAGGCAAATTAATTGATGCCGCCGAATGCGGTACACCAGCGGTGACGACCGCCATTGGTGCTGAAGGTATGTATTCTCCGGGCTCTGAAGCGGCGCTGGTTGCCAATAGCGCTGAGGACTTTATTCAGCAGGCGGTGGCGTTGTATCAGGATGAAGCGCAGTGGCGGATTTTACAGGCTAACGGACTTAATCTGATTCGTTCACGTTTTTCTTTTGCTGAACATGCGCCGCGTTTGCAGCAGCGTCTGGCCGCTATCGGTAAGAATATTCAGGCCCACCGTCAGCAGCATTTTTACAGCATGATGCTGCGCCATCACAGCTTAAAAAGCACGCAGTATATGGCCCAGTGGATCGAAGCGAAAAACCGCATTCAGTAAAGTCAGTTGCAGATATAAAAAAACCGGCCGGGCATAATGCCGGGCCGGTGATCACAAGACCTTGTTAATAAGTGTGATCAGGCTGCAGATAATCTTCTTAGTACAAATACTCAGGGCGCAACGCTTACCGATTTAATGCAGTAATTGGCCGCATCCAGTGGCGGTAAAATATTGTTGGCCAGTACATCACGGAAATACTCAATTAAAGGTACAGCGTAGGCCACATCGGATTCTTCGAAAGCCGCCGGATTGGCCGCGCGCACATTGGCAAAGGTGTTATAGCCATCTTTACCCAGTGCGGTAAACGAGTTGGTAGCAACGGTGTAAGTTGCAGCCATATCAATATTGCTCCACACGCCTGTGGCACGGTTGCGCACTTCGACATTGTGAATACCGGTTCCGGCCGCAGCCCCCAGGGTTACGTCATAGCGCAGGTTGGATGAGTACGGGAAAGCACCGGTTGAACCGGAAACACCCTGTGCATAATCCAGACCTTCGTTCAGCACTTTCACAATATCGGCACCGCTCATATCAATGGTAACCACGGTATTGGAAAACGGCAGAATGGTGTAAGCATCGGCTACGGTGAAATTACCACTGGCCATTTCTGCACGTACACCGCCGGCATTCTGAATCGCAACATCAGCTTTCGGCAGATACTGCATAAACGCATCCGCTACAACCTGTGCCGCGTAACTGCCCGATGGCGTGTCACCATTATTAAATGGCTGTGGAATGCGGGTAAACGGCATTGTGTTGGTAACAGTGCCCAGTGACGCATTTTTAAAGGTTTCGAGTTCGGTTTTATAAGGCGCGAGAATATCTTCGATACGGCTGTCGGCAGCCATTTCGCGGATGGTTTTCAGATTCTGAATCGCGGCTTTAATCTGTGTTTGCTGTTCTGCGCTGGCATCCACCCAGGCATTGCTGTCATTTTTTACCTGATAAGGTGCGCCAACCAGCAATTCTAAATTACCGTTGATGGCGGTAATTTCGCCCTGTTTATCAAAGGAAACATTCATACGGCCAAGGCCCTTGGCATATTCCCAGGCCTGGGCAATATAAACCGGTTTACCGGCCGGGTTCATAATGACCGTCGGATATGCACCGTGAACATCAATCCCCATACTGCTCAGTTCGCCGCTGGAATCGAGAACATCATGGGTATCGCCACCGATAATAATATCCACATCGGTTACGCTGGCGGCGAGAATCTGGTCAAAGTCGTAACCCAGATGGCTCAGCACGATAATTTTATTCACGCCTTTCTGCTGCAGGCTGCTGACGTGCTCTTTTACCGAGGCAATTTCTTCATCAAACTCAACGGCGTCGGTAACCAGTGATGATTCACGGGTTTTCTCAACTTTTAATACACCGAGAATAGCAACCAGTTCGCCATCCACTTCTTTAATAACGTACGGCTGAATATCTGAACCGTATAACGGGCTGCTGCTGGTCGGGTGAATATTACCGCTGATCACCGGGAATTCGGCCATCTCAATCAGCTCGGCCAGACGGTTTTCGCCTTCATCAAATTCGTGGTTGCCCAGTTCGTAGGCATCCAGGCCAATAGCATTGAATACTTTAAAATCCACTTCGCCTTTAAACAGGCTGAAATACAGGGTGCCGTTTAATTCACCACTGTTCAGTACCAGAGTATTGTCATCGCGGTATGCGCTGATAGCACTGGCGATACGGGCAAAGCCACCCAGGTTAAGCCGTACATTTTCCGGCGCGCTGGTGGTGGTGTTGTAGTCCAGCTTCAGGTCGTAGGTCTGGCCTTCAAAGTAAGAATGATGATCGTTGGTGTGCAGGATCGTCAGGTCGATGGCTTTGGCTGAGTCTTTATTGTCGTCATCCTGACAACCGCTCAACAAGGTCACCAGACCCAGACTGCTGAGGGCAATAATACGGCTTAAAGGTTTCATGGCGGATCTCACAGGGTTACTGTTGGTTAATGTGTGCACAGATAAGGTGAGCCTAAGAGATAAGCATGACGTTTGGGTGTCAGTTTTATGATCTTGCTATGTATTTTGTCAGTTATTGTCAGGTTAGCCGGAATCAGCAGCATGTCCGGTTACGCCAAAAACAAGACCATCGTTTCTTTTTTTCACCTGCTGCTGACTGCAGCATCAGGCTACTATCGAGCATGCCGTGTCTGGCCGGATAAGTACTGCCAGGCAGCACAATAATAACAATTCAAAACGCAGGCCCTCCCATGATCCGATTTTTGCTGTTTTCTCTCGTGTTACTGACTGGCAGTGCGTATGCCGCACAATCCACCACCAGTTCCGCTGTTTCTGCAGAGGCTCTGCACCAAAAAGCAATGAATCCGGCGCTGACAGAACATGAACGCATTGATGCGATTAAGCAGCTGTATGGCAATACACTGGTTGATGGCAATATTCCGCCACGAACGGTTTGTGTCTGGGATATTCTTGGCCGCTCCGGGCCTATTTATGCGGCTGCACTGGATCAGCAGGCACGGATGCTGGATATGGGGGTGACCATTAATATGGAGGCCTATACCAATGAAGGGGTGCTGGCCGATGATCTGAAAGCCGGTCAGTGCGATGCCGCTTTATTTACCGGTATCCGCGCGCGTTTATTTAATAAATTTACCGGCACCATCGATGCGATTGGTGCGATTCCGTCATCAAAGCATATGAATATGCTGATGAAAGTACTGGTCAATCCGAAAAATGCACCGCGCATGGAAGAAGGCCAGTTTGTGGTAATGGGTTTTGCCCCTATGGGCGCGGCTTATATTTTCGTCAACGATAAGCAGATCAGCACGCTGGCGAAAGCGGCGGGTAAGCGCGTGGCGGTGATGGATTACGATCTGGTACAGGCGGAAATGATTCTGCAGCTGGGTGCCAATCCGGTGCCGACCAGCGTAGTCAGTGCCGGCAGTAAGTTTAATAACCGCGCCGTGGATGTATTACCTGCACCGCTGGTGGCTTATAACATTATGGAGTTATACCGCGGTATCGGCGATAAGGGCGGTATTGTGAATTATCCGTTCTCGCAGTTAACGCTGCAGTTAATTGGCCGTAAAGATAAATTTCCGACTGAAATTGCCCAGCTGGTGCGTGAGAATTTTTACAGCCGCTTTGCCGCTATTGAAAAAGAAGTAGAACGTCAGACTGGTGATGTGCCGGATAATCTGTGGATTGATATTTCAGCGGAAGACAAAGCCGAATACCAGCTGATGATGCAGCAGGCACGGATTGCCCTGCGTGACCGCGATTATTACGACGGTGATATGCTGACGCTGCAGCGTAAAATCCGCTGTAAATTTGAGCCTTCGCATTCGGAATGTGCGCAGCCGGTCGAGTAATTCTGACGGTTGCCAGCGACAGTCAGGGCGGTCGCTGGCAGTTACAGAGTGCAGATGATGGTGTCAGCTGTAACCTGTCGCTATGCGCTTCTTCCTCCATCTGCTAAGGTCGCGCCTTAAGTACGAACCCGGAAGAGAAAATCATGACCGATACCCCGCCTGCTACTCCATCTGCACCACGTAAAACCGACCATCTGCAGGGTGTTACGCTGGAAAATCTGCTCAACCAGCTGGTGGATCAGTACGGCTGGGCAACGCTCAGCGATCTGGTGCGTATCAACTGTTTCCGCTCCAACCCCAGCATCCGTTCCAGTCTTACCTTTCTGCGCCGTACCCCCTGGGCCAGAGCACAGGTGGAGGCGGTGTTTATCGGTTTTAAAGATGGTCTTGAGGTAGAAGCGATTCGCGGGCGGCTCAAAACCATGGCGGCCGGTGATGGCTTAAGCAAAGCGGCGCAGAAGCAAAAAAGCGCCGCCGCCAAACCCCGTAAACCCGGCGCTCCGGACCCCTGGAAAAAAGCCCGCGGCGAATAAATCCGGTTGGGCTGAACGCATCAGCCCATACTGACAATGGCTTTGCGGAAGCGTGCCAGTGCCACGCTGAAAAATACCGCGCCAATCGCCAGTAATATCAGCAGTAACGGCCAAACACTTTCAAACCCGGCACCGCGATAGAGAATATCCTGCGCCAGTGACACAAAATGAGTGGAAGGCGACAGCTGCATAATCCAGCGCAGCGCATCCGGCATACTTTCCTGCGGTGTCGTACCGCCCGACAGCAGATACATAATCACCACCACCGGAATAATCAGCAGGCCGAACTGTGCCATGGAACGGGTGAGGGTGCCGAGCATAATGCCCAGCGACGTTACCGAAAACAGGTACAGCGCCGAGGCCAGGGCAAATAAAGTCACCGAGCCATGAATGGGTACCGCCAAAAGCTTATTCACAACCAGCCAGAGTGACAGCAGGGTTGCGATTAAAATCACCAGACCATTGGCCCAGATTTTGGCCAGCATAATTTCTGCCGGAGTGACCGGCATCACCAGCAAATGTTCGATGGTGCCGTGTTCGCGTTCACGGATCAGGGCTGCACCGGTAAGAATAATGCCGAGCATGGTCACACTGTTAATCACCTGCATTACCGAGTTAAACCAGGCCGAGCTGGAATTCGGGTTAAACAGCTTACGCACGCTGATTTTAACCGGCAGCTGGTCGGCAAAGTTCAGTGTTGGCGCCAAAGCATGAATGGCCTCGGCGAGAATAATCTGCTGAATATACACGGCGCCGTTACCGGCCTGGGTCATGGCGGAAGCATCCACATTTAACTGTACTTCAGGCTGTTTACCCTGCAGCAGATCACGTTCAAAATCCGGTGGAAATACCAGCACAAAGACAAACTCGCCGTTATCCAGCACTTCGTTCATACGGGAGGCTGCAATGCGCACCGCAGGCTGAAATTCCGGTGCCAGCAGGCTGGCGGTAATCTGCCGCGATAACGCGGAATTATCATCATCAACCACCGCGACCGAGGCGTTTTTAACCTCAAAATTGACCCCGGTTGCCACGGTATAAACAGCCACCGAAAAAATATAAATAATCAGCAGCAACAGTACCGGGTCGGCTTTCAGGCTGAATAACTCTTTGATGCCCAGCTGAGCGATATTTTTTACACGCATAATTAACGCTCCTGTTTATTCAGGCCGAGCCAGGCCAGCAGGGTAAAGAGCAGCACAAAACCAGCCAGTGCCAGATGGTTATGCCATAGCTGGGAGAAGGTCAGGGCTTTGGTAAAACTGCCCATGCTGATCTGCTGAAACCAGGCCGACGGGAACCCCAGCCCAAGCCACTGGCTGGCACCGGTTAATGACGATACCGGGGTTAATAAACCGGAGAAATTCACCGCCGGTAAAATGCTGAGTACCGCGGCGGCAAATAAGGCGGCAACCTGAGTACGGGTAAAAGATGAAATCACCATACCGAAACCTGTGGTCGCCCACACATACAGCAATGCACCACTGCTTAGTGTCAACAGTGAACCGCGCACCGGCACCTGAAACAGCAGCACGGCCATTAACAGCAGGGTGATATAGCTTAAAAAGGCAATGGCAATATAAGGCGCCTGTTTGCCAAGCAAAAACTCCAGCCGGGTGACCGGGGTAGAACGGAAATTGGCAATAGAGCCGGTTTCTTTTTCCCGCACAATACCCAGTGCAGTCATCATCGCCGGAATCAGCGCCAGCATCAGCATGACTACGCCGGGCACAATGGCAAATACACTTTTAAATGACTGGTTAAAGTGAAAGCGGGTGCTGACCGACATCGGTAAACTGAGCCCGGATGCCTGCGGACTGGCGGCGGCCATCGCCTGTAATTCCTGCAGCATCAGGCCGTCAATATAACCGGCGCTGGTTTCCGCTTTAAAGGGCATGGCGCCGTCAATCAATACACCAATTTCCGGCTGCCAGCCGAGTAATAAATGGCGGCCAAAATCCGGCGGGATTTCAACCAGCATGCTCAGTTTGCCACTGCGCAATTGCTGCATACCATCAGCAAAATCCAGTGGTGCGGGTTGCTCGTCGAAATAACGCGAACCGGATAGTCCTTCGAGCAGCATACGGCTTTCCCGTGACTGGTCCTGATCGATGACTGCGTATTTTAAATTATCCACATCAAAAGAAATGCCATAACCAAAGGTCAGCATCAGTAACAGCGGGCCGAATAAGGCAAACAGCAGACGGATAGGATCGCGCTGAATTTCCAGCGTTTCACGCCAGGCATAGGCCCACCAACGGCGCAGACTGAAGGCCTGACGTACAGGCTTCTGGCGCATGTCCTGTTCAGGAATATCCGGACGGCCTGCCAGTGTTTCAACTGAAACGTCACTGTTAACCGGGCTGTCTGTCAGGCCAGCGGCTTCGCGCAGGTAATCAACAAAGGCAATTTCCAGTGATGCGCTGCCACGCTGTTGCGCCAGTTCGGCGGGTTTTCCCACCGCCAGCACTTTGCCGGCATGCATCAGCGAAATACGGTCGCAGCGCTCGGCTTCGTTCATAAAATGGGTGGAAATAAAGATAGTCACGCCCTGTTCACGCGACAGACGGATTAAATGACTCCAGAACTGATCACGCGCCACCGGGTCAACGCCGGAGGTTGGCTCATCCAGAATTAAAATATCCGGCTGATGCAATACCGCAACCGCCAGCTGCAGACGCTGGCGGATACCTAAAGGCAGACTTTCCGGCAGACTGCTCTGCACGTCGGCAAGACCGAATTCTTCCAGTACATCGGCAATACGCGCTGATCCCTGTTGCTCTTCCAGCGCATAGAGTTTGGCATGCAGTTCGAGGTTCTGGCGTACGCTGATTTCGCTGTACAGCGAAAAGCTTTGCGACATATAGCCGACTTTTTTCCGCGTTTCCATATCATTGGCCTGCGGCAGCTGACCGAATAAACGCGCTTCACCGGATGAGAAGGGTAAAAGCCCCGTCAGCATTTTCATGGTGGTGGTTTTGCCACAGCCATTGGAACCTAAAAAGCCGAATATCTCGCCGCGCTGGATGCGGAAGGAGACATCATTCACTGCAATAAAATCGCCAAAACGCCGGGTTAAATGCCGTGCTTCAATCGCGGGAGGACCATCGTGCTGCACCGCCGGGGGCACCACCACCTCATGATGACCGGCACGTTTTTCTTCCGGCAACAGGGCAATAAAGGCTTTTTCCAGCGTATCGCAGCCGGTTTTATGCAGTAATTCCTGTGGTGTGCCGGTGGCAATAATCTGGCCATCGTCCATGGCGGCCAGCCAGTCAAACTGCTGCGCTTCTTCCATATAAGCGGTGGCGACCAGTACGCTCATCTGCGGCCGCTCACGGCGGATTTCCTGAATCAGCTGCCAGAATTGCATACGTGATAACGGATCAACGCCGGTAGTGGGCTCATCCAGTACCAGTAAATCGGGATCGTGAATTAATGCGCAGCACAGACCGAGTTTTTGCTTCATGCCGCCGGACAATTTGCCTGCCGGACGTTCAAGAAAAGGGGCCAGACCGGTGGCTTGGGTTAAACGCTGAATACGGCTGTTGCGCTCGGCTTTATCCTGACCAAATAAATGCCCGAAAAAATCCAGGTTTTCCGCCACGCTTAACGTGGGGTAGAGGTTTTTGCCCAGACCCTGTGGCATATAGGCAATGCGCGGCAGGCTGGCATTACGGTGGCGGCGGTTATTAATATCGCCACCGAGTACCGTCAGCTGCCCCTGCTGCAGTTGGCTGACGCCGGTAATTAATGACAGCAGTGTGGATTTACCCACACCATCTGGGCCGATAAACCCAGCCATGACCCCGGCGGGAATATCAATATCCAGCGGTGCCAGCGCCTGGGTTTTGCCATAAACGTGCTTTAAGCCGCGGGCTCTGACAATGCTGCGGAACGCTTGCTGATCCATATCTGTATCCATACCTGTATTCATAGGTCAGGGTCTGCGGCAGTCTTTGCTGTTACAGACGATTGTTGGTGGATATGAATATCAGGGCAGTTGCACGGCCAGATTTTCCGGCCATTCCAGAGTGCTGTTGGTACGCACATAGGCACTTCCGCGCACGCCGGTTTTGACTTTTTCTTCGTGCAGTTTCAGTAACTGCGGATCAATGCTGAGTTTTACCCGGAACATCAGGTTGTTGCGCTCTTCGCTGGTTTCTACCGATTTCGGGGTAAATTGCGCATCACCGGCAATAAACGAAACCCGCGCCGGCACCACGTATTCCGGAATCGGGTCGAGCACCAGTCGTGCTTCGTCATTAATACCCAGCTTTCCAACCTGAGTGGCCGGTAAGAAAATGGTCATATACACATCGGAAACATCCAGCAGGGTAATCACCCGGCCACCGGCGGCGAGCACTTCGCCCGGTTGTGCCAGTACATACTGCACACGGCCGTTACGCGGGGCGTAAATCTGTGTGTCATCCAGCAGACTCTGTAATTCCTGTAGTCCGGCACGTGCCGCTTCGATACTGGCCTGGGTGCGTTTTTCGGTGGCCTGTGCCAGACGCAAACCGGCGCTTGCTGATTCCTGCTGGGTTTCGGCCTGATCCAGTTTGTCCTGCGGGGCGACTTTTTGTTTAAACAGGGTTTGCGCGCGTTTTAATTCGGCATTGGCCAGCTTCAGCTGACTCTGACGCTGGGCGACAGCAGCGGCGGCTTCTTCGGCGGCCAGTTCAGCCTGGGCAATCTGTGCTTCGGCTTCGCGCTTTTTCGCCAGCAGTTGCTGGTTATCCATGCGTACCAGCAAATCACCGGCGGCGACCAGCTGACCTTCGCTGACCAGAACTTCGGCTACCCGGCCAGCGGTTTTTGTGGCCACTTCCACCTGTTCGGCTTCCAGCCGGCCGTTGGTTTCAACCAGGCCTTCCGGCAGTGATGATGGGTTAAATAAAGTCCAGGCCAGTGTGCCGACCGCGGCGAGAATAACGGCAGCGGCAGAGAGAATTTTCTTCGTTTCCATGACACAAACTCCTTAAGGCAGAAAAAGGGGCAGAACAAACAGGGATGAATAATAAATACTGTGCTGCCAAGGGTACTCAATCCGGGCCATAAGGCTATTGATATTGCGCAAACTTCAGCAACAGGATAGTTATCGGTAATACGGTCTTTGCTCAAGAAAGATCAGGTTTTATGCGGCTTAGCTCCGTTTTATCGCAGGGTCGTTGCATTTTCAGGACAGAGTGTCGGCTATGTCGGTTTGTTATCCACACTCAGACGCGTAAAAAAGCGCGCCGAAATGCCATGAATAAAAATGCTGAGCAGCACGGTCAGTACGGTGGTGGCGAAGAGTTCGGCGTGATCCGGATTGCTGCTGCCGAAGCCGAGCTGCTCGCTGACCAGCAGCAGATACAGAATACTGGCAATACCGCGCGGGCCAAACCAGGCAAGAAACATACGCGCGCGCCATGGCAGGCCGCTGCCGGTGAGGCTGATAAATACCGGAATCATACGGATAACGGTCAGGCTCAGCAGGGCGTAAATCCAGCTGTTAAGCGTGATGTGTGGCAGGGCATCGGGCACAAAAATCAGGCCAAACAGGAAGAACATGGTCAGGCTCAGTAACTGGCCTTCGGCTTCACCAAATTCTTTCAGACGCTGCAGTACCAGGGTGTGATGTGACTGCAGAAAAAGCCCGGCGAGAAACACCGCAATAAAACCGTTACCACCAAGAATCTCAGCCCCGCTGTATGCCAGAAGAGCCAGTGCCGGGGCTGATAAGCGCTGGAATGAAGCCGTCATCCACTGACGCCGGGCAGCGGTCTCGGTCAGCAGTCCACCGACCCGGCCGGTTGCAACACCGCATAACACGCCGATCAGAAATTGTTTGCTGATAAACAACAGCCAGTGCAGATGATCAATGGCAGAACCGGCAGCGGTATTTGCTGCCAGCAGGGCCATAACAAATAATAAAACCGGCAACGCAATGCCATCGTTCAGGCCGCTTTCTACAGTAATAGAATGGCGCAGTGATTCGTCGATATCTTTTTTATTAAAAATAGATTGTGCCAGTGCCGCATCGGTCGGCGTGAGCATAATGGCGAGCAGGGCCGCCAGCAGCCAGCCTCCGGCAAATAACGGATAGGCCAGCAGGGTGCCGGCAACCATGGTCAGTGGCAGGCCAATAGCCAGCAGGCGGATGGGTAATACTTCAAATTTGACCAGATGGGCACGTTCAATCTGGCTGGCATCAACAAACAGAATCAGTGCCAGAGTAAATTCCGCCAGCACCATCAGGCCTTTGCCGTCAATTTCTGCGGTTACCCAGTCAAGCCAGGCCGGCCCGAGCAAAATCCCCAGGGCGGTGAACATCATCGGCGCAGTCAGCGCGGCCTGCTCGGTCTTGCGGGAAAACAGCGCATAAGCAAATACTGCGGCGGCAATTAACAGAGCAAGAGGTTCAGCCAGCATGGAAAAATCCTTTCCGGTTATTCTTCCCAGATAATACGCAATGGCTCGCCAAAATCATCGTAAATGACTTTTTTACGCGGACGGCGGTGTTTTTTCTCGGCTGCCGGTTTGCTGTGCTTGCGGCTGGCTTCGCGTCGCTGGTCGATGGTTTTTAATACATCGGTCAGCGGAGTGCGTTCTTCTTTGGGCTTATCAAAGGCCAGGGAGTGATCGTTATAGCGGCCATTCTGCAGCCCGGTTTCGCCACGGGCCACCTCTTTTACTTCGCCACCCTGACGCAGAAAGTCATCGACTTCCTGATTCAGTTGATCGCGTAAATCGCGTTTGCTCGGGCGTTTATTCATAGGCTCGCTTTAGCGCACTGATGGTCGTACAAGGAGTCAGGAAACAGACCTGACATGTCTGACACGGAGGTTTAGTATAAAGCATCGAATAACAATAAGAATCCCAATGACACTAATACCGACGCTTTTCCTCCGCGCCCGTCTGCAGGCGCAGGCTGCGCGCCTACTCAGTCAGCCCGGTTTACTGGCTTTGCGCCGCCGCTGGCGTGAAGGTCGAAGGCTGCTGGCCAATCGCCCGCATGAAATACAGGTTTTTCTGCGCATCGACGACCCTTACAGCTATCTGCTGGTACAGATACTGGCGGATTTTCAGCAGCATTATGGCGTCAGCGTGCGTTGCTTTACCGTGCTGGAGCTGCAGGACGATATGTACCCCGAGCCTGCGCTGTGGCACAGCAATGCCTTTAAAGATGCCGGTTATCTGGCCGGGCTGTATGGGCTGGATTATCCATCACAGGAATTGCCGGATTCACAACAACAAAACCCACAACAACGCCGACAACAGCAAAGCCAGCAGCGCGCGATGCGCCGCTTACAGGCCAGTGCCCAGCTGTTATTGCTGGAGCGTCGCGGCCAGCCCGACTGGCAGGCGGTAGAAAAGGTATTCCGCGCTTACTGGTACGACGATACGCGGGTGCTGGACAGTTATCCGCTGCTCAATCACGACCTGAACGAGCATCTGCGCCGCAATGAACAACGCCTGCAGCAACTGGGGCATTACCTCAGTGCAACGCTGTATTACGAAGGCGAATGGTACTGGGGGCTGGATCGTCTCGATCATCTGCAGCAGCGTCTGCGCGATCTGGGCTTACAAAAGGCCGATGGTACCCTGATGGAATTTAACCGCACCTGGCGCGACTTCTGCTGCCATCCTGTTGCTGATATTCCTCCTGCAGAAAACAAACCGCTGGTGCTGTATTTTTCCGCGCGCAGCCCCTACAGCCATCTGGGGCTGGAGCAGATGCTGCAACTGGCACAGCACTACCGCCAGCCATTAATAATTAAACCGGTATTGCCCATGCTGATGCGCGGGCTGAAAGTACCGGCGCTGAAAAAATGGTACATCTTCGCCGACACCCAGCGCGAAGCACGCAAGCGCGGCATTGCGTACGGCTATGTCGCCGACCCGCTCGGTGCCGGGGTGGAACGCTGTTACAGCCTGTTCGCCTGGGCGCAGCAGCAGGGCAAAGCCGCCGACTATTTACTGAGTTTCTCCCGCGCGGTTAACAGCGAAGGTGTACTGGCCGAAACCGACTCCGGCATGCGCCTTATCGTGCAGCGCGCCGGCCTTAACTGGCCTGACGCCAAAGCCATTCTGCAGCGTGATGACTGGCGTACACACTGGCAGGACTGGGCCGAAGCCAACCGCCAGGAAATGATCAGTTATGGGTTATGGGGCGTGCCCAGTATGCGTTATGGCGAGCTGGCGGTCTGGGGGCAGGACAGGATTTTTGTGATAGAGCGGGCGTTAAGACAAGCCGGGGCGGTTGAGTAGCCGCTGCGCGGGCTGGCTTTTGGGCTGCAGCCCGGCCCTATGACCTCTTTGAGGTGTCTTACCCCTCACGCCGGTCGGGCAAACTCCCCGCTTCGCGCTTTGTGGCCCGTTAATCCTTGTTCACTCGATTTTTCTGACCACGCGCCCGTGCAGAGACTTCAGGCATCCTGCCTTTCGCCCTACGGGCCAGCCTGCGGCTGTTCAATTTTGTTCCAGACAAAATTGTCCATGTCGCTGCGCGCTCGCCGGGCATCCATGCCCGGCGGATCAGAAAAACCATCGTTCGCTGCGGCGGGCCATGTGCGCATATATCCAGACGCAAAGCCGTATATAAAACAAACGCCGAAGTGTAGGAGCGGGCCATGCCCGCGATATCGCTCGATTAGGCAGGTCACAGACAGACAAATTCAGCTGCACGCAGCTTTTTAACATAAAAAAATCCGTGGCTGAAAAGCGGCTTAGCGTTATGGTTTTATGCGCCTGCAGGACGCCGGTTTGAATAATACTGCGCTGGTACTTTCTGGCAGGGTGCCGGGCGAGCGAATAGGGCCATGGACAATTTTGTCAGGCAAAAAATTGAGCAGCCGCAGGCTGACCCAAGGGGCGAAGGGCAGGACGCCCGGAGTACCGCCCATTATTCGTGTTACCGAGATCGCAGGATTATTCAGATTGGGGCGCAGGGGCTTGCCCCGCATTGGCTTTGAATTAATCGCAAAAGCCATCCCGCGCAGCGGCTATGGAGCAACCCCACAGCGACAACTCTCTCTTCCTGCTTTTTTTTGCCAAATTTCCTGCGCAATCTTGTCATGGTTTGCCCAGCCAAGCTGCGTCACACTGAACTCCGCTGTTTATTCATCGTATAACCCGTTAACAGGTATTCCAGTCAGGAAAATCAATAACAACTAATAACAAGAGGCATGTCATGGAATTTAATAATGTAGCCGCCATCGTCACCGGCGGCGCGTCAGGTTTGGGCGAAGGCACGGTACGCGCACTGGCCGCCGAAGGTTGCCGGGTAGCGATTTTCGATTTACAGGAAGAGCGGGGCGAAGCGCTGGCCAAAGAAGTTGGCGGTATTTTTGTGCGCTGTGATGTGTCGTCGGCCGAGAGTGCCGAGGCCGCTTTTAAAACCGCACGCGAAGCTCATGGCCTGTGTGGCATTGCCGTGAACTGTGCCGGTATTGCTCCGGCGGCAAAAATTGTTGGCCGCGAAGGGCCAATGGCGCTGGATGCTTTTAACCGCGTTATTCAGGTCAATCTGGTGGGTACCTTTAATATTATGCGTCTGGCCGCGGCCGAGATGATGGAGCGCGAAGCCAATGCCGATGGCGAGCGCGGCATTATTATCTGCACCGCGTCAGTTGCGGCTTACGAAGGCCAGATTGGTCAGGCGGCTTACAGCGCTTCCAAAGGTGGTGTGGTGGCAATGACACTGCAGTCGGCGCGTGAATTAGCGCGCAGCGGTATCCGTGTTAATACCATTGCCCCCGGCCTGTTTATGACACCGATGATGGCCGGTATGCCCCAGGAAGTGCAGGACAGCCTGGCGGCGACACTGCCATTTCCGCAGCGCCTTGGTCGTCCGGAAGAATTCGGCATGATGGTGAATCAGATGGTTAAAAATCCGATTCTGAACGGCGAAGTTATCCGTCTGGATTGCGCTCTGCGCATGGCACCGAAGTGAGAACAGCATGAGCTTTATTAAAGAACCTCAGGAACGCGCACTGTTCCGCGATAACGTAGCCCGCCTGCTCGAAGCCGAAGTTGCTCCGCATTATGAGCAGTGGGAAAAAGACGGCATTGTACCGGCACAAATCTGGCGCACTCTGGGTGAGTCGGGTTTGTTATGTGTCGATATGCCGGAAGAATTTGGCGGTTGCGGTGTACCGTTCGATTATTCCGTAGTAGTCGGTGCCGAGCTGGCGCGCATGGGCTTTGGCGCACTGGCGACCAATGTGATGGTGCATTCCGATATTGTTGCGCCGTACCTGCAGCATATCGGCAGCGAGCAGCAAAAACAGCAGTGGCTGCCGAAAATGGCCAGCGGTGAAATCGTCGGTGCCATCGCCATGACCGAACCCGGCGCGGGCAGCGATTTACAGGCTATGCGCGCGTCGGCAAAAAAAGACGGCGAGCATTATATTCTTAACGGTTCAAAAACCTTTATTACCAACGGCCAGCACGCCGGACTGGTGATTGTGGCGGCGAAAACCGATCCGACGGCCGGTGCCAAAGGCATCAGTTTATTTCTGGTCGACACGACGCTTGCGGGCTTCAGCCACGGCCGCAATATGGAAAAAATCGGTCAGCATTGCGGCGATACCTCTGAATTGTTTTTCGACAATATCCGCCTTCCGGCATCGGCGTTACTGGGTGAAGAAGGCATGGGCTTTGTTTACCTGATGCGCGAATTACCACGCGAGCGTCTGGTGATTGGTGCGCTGGCCTGTGCCGCCGCCCGTGGCGCACTGGATTTAACCGTCGCCTACACCACCGAGCGTGAATTATTCGGCCAGAAACTCAGCCAGTTGCAGAATACCCGTTTCCGCATTGCTGAAATGGAAACCGAATACCGCGTTAATCAGGCCTTTATTGACCAGTGTATTGGCCAATACAGCGCCGGTGAGCTGGATACCGCTACGGCATCGATGGCGAAATACAGCGCCACCGAAATGCAGTTTCGCGTAGCCGATGGTTGCCTGCAATTATTTGGTGGTTATGGCTACACCTCGGAGTATCCGATTTCCCGCGCCTTTACCGATGCCCGTGTGCAGCGTATTTACGGCGGCGCGTCAGAAATTATGAAAGAAGTGATTGCCCGTTCCCTGTTAGGAAAATAGCAGTCCAGGCAGCAGCTGATAAAGCGACAGCGCAGAGCAGCAACTCAGATAAACCCCGATATATAAACAAAAGTGGCTGACCATCCGGCAATAATATTTATCCAGGGATCGTCAGCCCAAAAAATCCGGAGCAAACTATGCACAATAATGACGTCGTTATTTGTGGGGCAGCCCGTACCCCAATGGGCGCTATGCTGGGCGAATTAAGCAGTGTACCGTCACCGCAATTAGGCGCGGTGGCTATTTCCGCTGCGATAGAGCGTGCGGGCCTGAGCCCGGATGAGATTAACGAAGTGATTATGGGCTGTGTATTACCAGCCGGACTGGGGCAGGCCCCGGCGCGTCAGGCGTCGCGTGCGGCGGGAATTCCCGACAGCTCAGGCTGCTCGACCGTGAATAAAATGTGCGGCTCCGGTATGCAGGCAATTATTCTGGCCCACGATCAGATCAAAGCGGGCAGCAATAACGTGATGATTGCCGGTGGTATGGAAAATATGAGTCAGGCACCGTATTTATTACCCAAAGCGCGCGCCGGTATGCGTATGGGGCACGGCCAGGTTATTGATTCGATGTTTTTTGATGGTCTCGAAGATGCCTACGAAGGCGGCCTGATGGGCGTGTTTGCCCAGCGCAGCGCCGATGAATACGGCATCAGCCGCGAAGCCATGGATAACTTTGCCATCCGCTCGCTTAATCAGGCGCTGGCGGCGATTAAAAACGGCCATTTTGAACCGGAAATTGCGGCAGTGCTGGTATCAGACCGCAATGGTGATACCCTGATCGACGTTGATGAGCAGCCGGGCAAAGCCCGCCCGGAAAAAATCCCAACGCTGAAACCGGCGTTCAAAAAAGACGGTACTATTACTGCTGCCAACGCCAGTTCCATCAGCGATGGTGCGTCAGCCCTGGTACTGACCAGCAGCGCCTACGCGCAGCAGAAAAACCTGCAACCACTGGCACGCATCGTTGCCCATGCAACCCATGCGCAATTACCGGCGGAATTTACCCTGGCGCCTATCGGCGCAATAAAAAAGGTGCTGGAAAAAGCTGGCTGGAACAGTGCCGAGGTGGATTTATTCGAGATTAACGAAGCCTTCGCCGTTGTCAGCCTGCTGGCGATTCAGGAATTGGGGCTGGATGAGAATAAGGTAAACGTCAATGGCGGTGCCTGCGCACTTGGCCACCCGATTGGTTCTTCCGGTTCACGTATCGTGGTTACCCTGATTAATGCACTGAAACAGCGTGGCCTGACAAAAGGCGTGGCCTCTCTCTGCATTGGTGGTGGCGAAGCCACGGCGGTGGCTGTCGAGATTCTGTAAGCAGGGGTTTATCCGGTTTGGCAGGAGGCCATACTCTGCAAGTAACAGCCTTAAAGCCACTGACAAAGGTCAGTGGCTTTCCTGACGTTGTAAATCGGCCTGAACGCGTGCCAGACAGGCGGCTGCTTCAGAACGAATACCGGCATCAATGGCATTGAGTGACACATAGGCCACGGTCGCGATCGCACGGTTACTTAATTCATCCGCCTCTGTGCTGTCGCACTCATCCGCAATCTGCCGGCCCAGTGCATCCGGGTAAGCATGGGTTATAACATCAGCATAATTCTGCAGCTCAGCGGCGCTCATGTTTTTAACATCCAGCTGCTTCAGTTCCTCTATGGGATATGCAAAACCATGGCGGTTAAAAGGCTTACCTTCGATACTCAGGGGAACCAGCTCACGGGCAGCTTCCATAATATCGGGAAACCTCCAGGTAGGCGGTTCAGGAATACTCTGTACCTGTGCAGCAGCCTCAGTATCTGCGGTCTGTGTTTCAATCTGAGAGCAGGCGGATAACAGCAGGACTGAGGTTGCTAAAATCAGTAGTCTGGTCATTCAATCCCCGTATCGATGATCTATGCAAAGGGCGTCATTCAGGCACTTTATTCCCATACACAGGGTTGGCTTCCGGTTGCGCCAGAAAAGGGCATCTGACCTGATTTATAGTGCCAGGGTTGGGCTTGTTCGTAGGTTTTTAAGCGGCAACTCAGCCAGCTTTCCCAAACGATAAACTGTGGGTGCTCTTTACTTTCCTTTGTCAGTTTCTCAATTGCTTCTTTCTGGATTTTGACAGCCTCGTTGAATTGGCCATTTTCTGCATATATTGCTGCAAGCGTATCCAGTGTGGATGATCTTTCCGCTTCCTCATCATCTTCTATGACATCTTTAATAAGCTCTGATGCCAATGCGCCATCTCTGAACTCTTCGTCAGGATGGGTGGCTAACCACCAGGCATAATGATGAGCGGAATAAACATAGCGGTCATGGTCAATGGCTCTTTGAAATAAGAGCTTTGAAATTTTTAGATTCTTATCGACACCTTTACCAAAGGCATAAGTTTTTGCCAGCAATCCCAGTGCAGGTGAGTATTCAGAATAGCGGTTACCTCTGAGTATATCTGTACCTTGGCTGTCATTATCCGGATCGTCGTCATATAGCATTATCCGTGCTTCAGCTAAGGGGATGAAGTAATCAAGATACTGATCCCAGGGGGCATATCCCAGGCTTTTGGCTAACTCGAAGTATTTTTTAGCCTTATCAATGTCCCGTGGTATCTGATAATCGGATAAGTACAGAAAACTGGCCATCACAGCGGAGGTCTTGTCGCCATCCTGAATCGCGGCGGCTTCAAAGAAGGGCAGGGCTTTAGCGTATTCGTTGTCATCAACCAGATCAAAGCCTTTACCGCCCTGGGTGGTTGCGCAGCCTGATATTTGTAATAAAAAAGTGAAAGCTACCAGTATTTTCTTATACATAAAAACTTAAAAACCAAAATTAATCACTCGATTACCGGGAATGCTCTCATATTAAGGTCAGTCTATATGAGACGTTTTTCTTCGTCGCTTTAAATTACGGATTGAACGGCAAATTTTCGCACTCACATCGTATTTTGTAAAACAAAATAACCCTTTTACTCTCTTTTGATGAATCCAGGTTCCTGAGTCTGCGCTTACCAAGATGGTTGTCCAGCATAGCCAGGCCCTGATAAGAAGATTTTCTGATGTGAGCGAGGCATCAATAGGAGTGTTACAGTATTCATCTGATGATCGTAAAAGATATACTGATGAAACCTGCCTTCCGGGAAAAACTCGTTATGTGCCATGCTCTGGGCTTTATATGGCGTAATATCTTCCCGATTTACAATCCCATTGGTATGTTTATATTCAAGTAGCAGAGCGAAATTATACTCATACCTCATCATCAATGGTGCCGAGGTGATTTATATGAAATTAACGAAGCCTTTGCCGTCGTCAGCCTGCTGGCGATTCAGGGACTGGGGCTGGATGAGGATAAAGTCAACGTCAATGGCGGTGCCTGCGTACTTAGTCACCCGATTGGTTCTTCCGGTTCACGTATCGTAGTTACCCTGATGAATGCACTGCAACAGCTTGGCCTGACAAAAGGCGTAACCTCTCTCTGTATTGGTGGTGGCTATCGAAGTCCTGTAAGCAGGAATACTCTGTACCTGTGCAGCAGCCTCAGTATCTGTGGTCTGTGTCTCAACCTGAGAGCAGGCGGATAACTGCAGGACTCAGGTTGCGGAAATCAGTAGTCTGGTCATTCGATCCCCGTATCGATGATATTTTTCGGGGATCTCCTGCCTAAAATTATGCAGGCAGAATAGTACTCTTAATTCTGATGCCGCTTTTATACACAGATATCGGCGAAGGGGGGGCTTAAAAATACAAAGCTGTTGTTATGGCAGGAGTGGTCGTAGGGAGCAGGGGGGGGGGGGCCGTAAAACCTGAGTAAACGGCAGGTGAATGCAGAGATTTTTTCGCAGAAAAAATGCTGGAGTTATTGCCAGTAAGAAAACTTGCAGTAGGCAGTCTACGTTGATGCTTGGCTATTGTTGAACCGGATTAAAGTCATAGCTATCAGCTTTTATCAATAAAATGTCACCGCTTTGCATTTTAATTTTATATTCTCCATTGTTATATTCAACTTCATTGATACAATCTGATGGTCCCCAAGGTTCTTCATGGGATAATTCAAATCCTTTAACTCCATTAAATTGCAATATATAAGGAATGGCTCTTTGTTGGTTTTTTATAAATGCCGTCAGCTCAATACGTAATGAATGTTCTTGCCATGTGTAAGCTATCGAATACAAGGGAGCATCATGGAGTGGCAATTAGTCAAAGTTCATAAGTTACCTTATCATGCCACGAGTATGGGTGAACGAATCAAGTTCTGGTGGAAGTCGCGCTTTGGGCCGGAGCAATTTTTATACATTTACTGCTACCAGATCTTTAACTTGAGGCCATGAATTGATATCTCCGCCTGAAAAAGATGACGCCTCCAGCT
Source organism: Thalassolituus alkanivorans (assembly GCF_020447205.1). Lineage (GTDB taxonomy): Bacteria > Pseudomonadota > Gammaproteobacteria > Pseudomonadales > Oceanobacteraceae > Venatoribacter > Venatoribacter alkanivorans. The sequence goes on along the minus strand of NZ_JAJAEL010000035.1, from coordinate 108,938 downwards.
CAGTTAGCTTGCCTGCCAAGGCCATGACTGTTACACCTACGACTTCACCATCTGAATTTATGCCTTGATATTGCACAATATCTTTACCATCTGGAACTGGAATATCCTCAATTTTTTGACCAAAAAAAATCGTGGGACACTTGCCGCAGCCGCAGCGAGCCACTATTACTAGCGAATCGATTTGGTTTGCATAAGAGCCATGTGAAGGATTTGAAAGCACTCGACGAAGGATTATTTTCTCCTCCTCTGTTAGCTCCCTCTTATGCTCTATATAGTATTCCATCGATCACTCCTGACATGCTTTCACCGGTTTGTCCGGTGCAGCGCTTTGTTAGCATGGCCGTCCATTTAATGCGCTATTAATTATGTAAGTTACCCAATCACCTGTTCTTCTACCATCATCAAAGGTAGTGTATCCGTTAGCTCTGTAACGAAAATCCCTTACCCAACCCAGTTTTCCCTTTTTTGTTTCCAAATAACGTATTGCGTATTGGCTTCTTGGATCATCCAAAAGGCCGGCATTACCGGCAAATCGAATCAGTTCAACAATATTCAGGTGATAAGACTCAGGAAATGAAATATCCATGATATGTCGGGTAATCGGTGTACCATCGCTACGCCTTCTTACCAGTTCATGTTCAAGCAGGTACTCTGTACCTTGCTCCAATTTTTCGTTAACACCTGTATCTCCAGTCGCTTCCCTATAAGAAAATAATGCAAATACGGATTTGGCGACTCCAATGTAACAAGGTGTAGGTTTAAAACAACCGCCGAGTCTATCAAAATTAAATTTTGGTATTGTTACTGATCGTCCGCGATCCATTGGTTGATATGTAGTAATCCACTCAATACCATTCAACACGTGATCTGATTTGGATTGGCCTAGTCTGCACATCGCAGAGACCAGCATGGCGTTGTAACAGGGGAGAAAATACTTTTCATCACCGCTTAACGAGAAACCAAAAGGAGTTGCAAGCTTCTCAAAGACCTGTTCAATTAGCTTGCTGGTATATTCAAGGTGCCGGGCAAAAGGTATCTCACTCAACGCAATGAGTCTCCATACATAGAAAAGCGGGTCATTGCTCCAATCTCGTGTGAGTTTTTTTACAAGCTCTGACTGCGCAAGCAGCTGTAATGCCTCACTTCTCGAAATCGAGAGACCATTATGTATACTGATTTTTAGCTCTAGGGCTTTATCCATTAAATTGTTCTGCTAACGCCGCCAGCATGCGCGGCTTTTTAGTGGGGGGCAAAGCCGTAACGGAAAAGCCGTCACGGTGCCTGGCCTTGTTAATCCTTAAGCTCTTGATTTGTTTGACCACGTTTTAGTAGCTCTCTTTTCTTTGGCGACCAATCGGGCGCGCCACATCAAATTTGTTAATAAAATTGCTATGGAAAAATTAAAGCGTTCTCTCGAAGCTGATCCTTTTTTAAATTCCTTCAAGAAAAACGCGCACACCTGTTAATTCAGGTTCAGAAGGCAGCTGTATTAACTAGCAGTTTACAAACCATGTTTGCAAACTGTTGATTCATTTGACGTTTAAGTTACTACCCTCTGACAAAGCGAGCAAGCACGAATTTAAAGTGTGCCTGATTTGCGTATAAATCGGAAATATACTGTATATAGTCCCACCGTTTCTTTACATACGAAGCTTTGTGGGTAAATTGCAGATACCTACAAAAAGTCACTATTCAGCGGTCTTCTGTTCAGGCCTTTTGGCGGGCAGTGCCCACTCTACATATGGAGTGAATGTAGGGCTGCTTCCGTTGCGGATAAGATCCTCTCCCACAGTGCGATGTTTGGTGTTATATCGGGTGTGCGTCTGGATGAACAGCACCAGAGAGGCGCAAGAGAGGATCGGAAGGAGATACCTCTCCTTGCATGGGGCGCAGCGCCGATTGTGTGCTCCTGCACAATCGGCATTCCGCCATGCATGGCGGTCAGGCAGCCCCGCATTGGCTTTTATTCAATAACAAAAGCTACCTCGCGCAGCGGCTCCTTTATTGATCCTGCTGTCGGTACGCCAACGGGCTCACCCCGGTCCAGCCTTTAAACGCGCGTGAAAACGCTCCCGGTTCGGCAAAACCAAGCTGGCTGGATATTTCAGCAATACTGAGGTTTTGCCGGGTCAGCATTACCACGGCCTGATCGCGGCGCAGGTTATCTTTAATTTTCTGATAGGCGCTGCCTTCGGCTTTTAATTTGCGGCACAGGGTGTAGGAGGTCATGTGCAGTTGCTCGGCCACCCAGTCGAGGTTCGGCAGGCTGCTGGTATCGCCGGCTTCAAGCAAGCGGCGCACCTGGGTGGTGATGCTGTCGTCTTCATCGGTCCAGACAATCAGGTCACGTGGTGAATTATTAATAAATTCATCCAGCTCGGTGGGTGTGCGCACCACCGGCATAGAAAGCAGGTTTTTACTGAAAAACAGGCTGTTGCGCTCGCGGCCAAAAAAACAGCGGGTAGGAAATACAAAACGGTATTCATCAAAATGCGGTGGCAGGGCGTGTGTGAACGTGGCCTGGCTGAGCACAATTTTACGGTCAATCAGCCAGCCGGTCAGGCGGTGCCAGACCAGTAATAACCATTCGACCAAAAAAGCATCGGGGTCGAGCTGCGGATTATGATGAGTCAGGCTCAGTTCGGCATCATCGCCATCGAGGTTCAGGCTGATTTCTATTTCTTTGGTAAATAAACGGTAACAGCGGATGCTTTCGCGCAGCACTTCTTCGAGATTATTAGCATGTACCGCCAGTGACCCCATAAGATGAAAATGACCGACCTTACAGGGGTTGATAGTGCGGCCCATAAACTCGTCATCCAGCGCTTTCCAGATCAGGCGAAACAGACGCACAAACTGGTCGGTAGGAATACGCGCCAGTGGCTCGCGGATCAGGTTGGGGTCAATATTCTTCGCCTGCAGCAGGGCCGAGCAATCGCCTTTTTTCTGTTCCAGTCCGTAGAGTGCAGCGCGGGCATAATGTGAAGAGAAGGTCAGATTTTGCATAGCGATATCGGCTGTCCTGCGTTGTTTTTACCAGTGTCTGGCCCGGGTGTCTGGACTGAGCGGCTGGCCTGGCATCAGCGCTCTGGCTGTGCGCAAAAGTTGTTAAGTTATCTGCTTAATCCTGTCATTCTGTTTGTCGCCTGCCTTGTCTTAGCATGGGTGAATCGCATGTCAGGGCCTGTCGACACTATTTAAACAGGCCCTGATAAACGCCCGCGCAGACAACAATGATGCGCACAACAAGAACAACAGGGTAAAGCACTATGCACACTATGAGCTATGACGCCTTCGTCAGCGGTTTTTCTGTCGATTCTCTCAAACAGCAGTTCTGTGCTGACTTCGACCAAGGTCTTAATGTCTGCACCGAAATCTGCGACCGCCATGCCGGAGATCCAACCCGGGTTGCCCTGCGTTACGAGCGCATTGATGGCTCAACCGGCGAAATTACCTTTGCCGAGCTGCAGCAGCGTGCGGCGCGCTTTGCCTGTTTTCTTAAAGCTCAGGGCATTGGCCCCGGCGACCGTGTGGCTTGTCTGTTGCCACGAACCCCCGAATTACTCATTTGTGTGCTCGGTACTCTGAAAGCCGGTGCAGTATATCAGCCATTGTTTACCGCGTTTGGTTCCGGCGCAATCGAATACCGTCTTGAACAGGCGCAAAGTAAGCTGATTATTACCAATCCGGAACAGTGGCCCAAGCTGGCCGATGTTAAAGGCTTGCCACCCAGCATGCTGGTCGCGGATTCCGCCGATGTTGTGGCGGGTAAGCCGGATTTTCTGTTCGAAGCCGAGCTGGCCAAACAATCAGACAGCTTTGAGCCGGTTTTAATTGGTGCCGATGATCCGATGCTGCAGATGTTTACCTCCGGTACCACTGGCAAAGCCAAAGGTCTGGTGGTTCCGGCGCGGGCATTAATGGCCTTTCATATGTATATGAAATACGCCGTGGGTTTGCGTGCCGACGATAAATTCTGGAACGTTGCCGATCCGGGCTGGGCCTATGGTTTGTATTACGGCATTGTGGCGCCGCTGCAGTTGGGTGCGACCATTCATTTTAACGAAGCCGGATTTACTGCCGACAATACGTTTGAATTTTTACGTAAATACGCCATTACCAATCTGGCGGCGGCACCAACGGCGTATCGTTTATTAAAAGCCAATGATGATTTATTAAAAAACTATCCGGAGATTAATCTGCGCGTAGCCAGCAGTGCCGGCGAACCGCTGAATCCGGAAATTGTCAGCTGGGCACAGCGCATGCTGAATTGCCGTGTGTGTGATCAGTATGGCCAGACCGAAACCGGTATGACCTCGGCGAATTTCCACGAGTTTGATCATATGCACCGTGATGCCAGCATGGGATATGAGATACCCGGCTATCGTCTGGTTGCGCTTGACCCTTATGGTAAAGAAGTGGCGCCCGGTGAAACCGGCGAGCTGGCGGTGGATATGGATAACTCGCCGCTGTTCTTTTTTCAGGGTTATATGGGCGATGCGAAAAAACCTTATAAAGGTCAGTATTATCTGACTGGCGATGTGGTCGTCAGCAATGGCGATGGTTCACATTCTTACACTGGCCGCGATGACGATATTATTGCCTCCGCCGGTTACCGTATCGGCCCGGCCGAAGTTGAAAGTGCATTGCTTGAACATCCGGCAGTGATTGAAAGCGCGGTCGTGGGTAAACCCGATGCCGAGCGTGGTGCCATTGTTAAAGCCTATGTGGTGTTGCGCCCGGAATATTTCAGCGATGAGGCGCTGGCGAAAGAATTACAGCAGCATGTGCGTAAATGCCTGTCGACCCATTCCTTCCCGCGTGAGATTGAATTTGTTGCTGAACTGCCGAAAACCTCCAGCGGAAAAATTCAGCGTTTTATGTTGCGTAAGCAGGCCGAGGATGAGGCTAAACAGCCTGTTGTGGGTTAAGGGTTCTGAGCCGGGGCTCCGGCTCCCTGCGATGCTGTTAAGTAGCCGCTGCAGCGGCTACTCAGCCAAACCCTGCATTGGCTTTGAATCAATCGCTAAACCCAGTCCGAGCAGCGGCTGCTATTACTTATCCTGCTTCATGTTCTGCTTCTTTTCCGCAATATCACAGCCACTAATCTCACAGGCCTCACACCGCTGCTGGCCGGTCAGCCAGCCGGAAATCCGGTAACGGTTGCGCGCAAACCACAGGTAAACCTGATCGGCGAGCAAGCGGATAACCGGCCAGCGCAGGGGCGCGATCCAATAGCCCTTGCCGACCAGTTGCCAGGCGCGGTGAGTAACATCAAGGCCGCGCAGCCATTCACCGTTGTCCTGCACGGCCAGCAAGATGCTGCTGGCTTCTGCTTTATTAACCTGCGGCCAGTGTTCGCTGAAGTCCTCACTTTGGATATCGACCAGTTGCATATTCTGCGCACGATCTAGCTGGGTCAGGTGACGCATTTCGCGTACACAAAGCGGGCAGTGGCCATCGTAAAACAGAGTGAGTTTGGGCATCGGGTTCTCCGTTCTTCAGGGCTTAAGTTGAATCGATGTTAATGGAAAAGGGCTGTGGCTTCTGCTGTTTTTTGTCAGTAACAACCTGTACATATATGCGCCTGATGCCGCCTGCGGGTGTTTTTAATCGATGTGTCCGATACACTCAACGCTCTCTGTGCTGTCAGGACGATAGAATCACTATGAAAGGAATGGCTCTTCTTATTATGCTGCCGCTGTGGGTATCGCAGGTGATGGCCGAATCCGGCTGTGTTTTCACGGCGTGGGATCAGTTTCAGGGTACGGCATTGTTGCATCACAGTGAGCAGAACGCTTATCTGTTTACCGCTAATGAGATCAGGGTTGATGCCGATGGTGCGCCCAATGCCTATCACCCGGATGATGTCAGCCTGCACTGTACACAGGGCGAAGGCTTTAAAGGACTGGATTGTCCGGTTAATGGGGGTTATCCAAAATACAGCTGGTGGCGTTCGGCCATTGTCGCCGACCCGGATAATCCGGCGCAGGCTTATGTGCAGCCAGAAGGCACTTTTAAAGGCTTTTTAGTTTCGCGTACATCCCTGCAGGATGAACAGAAAGCGGTGACCGATCCGCAGCGTTATGTCGACTCCCGCTCGGTGCCGTATCTGGTATTTCCCGGTGATTTTTATAAAAAGAAAGGCACCGGAGCATTAGGCGATTTTGGGTATGCGCTGAATCTGAGTAATGGGAAATCGTCACCTTTTATTATTGCGGATATTGGCCCGGCCAGAGCGACGCTGGGGGAAATGTCGATTGCGCTTGCCAGTGCCCTGGGCGGCGATAACCCGAATCCAAGAACCGGCGCCGGTACGCCTTCCGGCACCGTGGTTTATATGATTTTCCCGCGCAGTAACAAAACACCCGACTGGCCTTTGAGTCAGCAGACTATGAACGATACCGTTAATACTCTGCTGAACAGTGCCGGTGGCGAAGTGATGTTAAAAACCTGTGCTGGAAGCCTGCAATAAAAGCCTGAAGAAGCGGTCAGGCTGTTTATTCTTTACTGTCGCGCCATCAGCAATTGTGGATAACGCACCGGGTTATAACGGCTGCACAGCAGCAAGGCGGCAGCATACATAATGGCCAGAGCCAGCCAGGCTGAGCTGAAATTACCCAGCTGATCGCGCACACTTCCCATTATTAACGGCGTAATTGCTGCGAGGCTGTAGCCGTATCCCTGCACTTTGCTGATTAATGAACCCGCCTGTTGAGCATCCGGGTGATGATCCATAGTAACGATCATAATCATCCGAAATTGTCCGCCAATACCCAGTCCCAGCAGCGTCAGTGGGATAAGCACTATGGGCATTGATGCCAGGGTGAATGCTGCAGAAGGCAACGGCACTGCACCTGTCAGCGGAAAATACGCCAGCCAGATAAAACCACCGATGGATAATATCAGCACGCTGAATAATACCCGGCGGCGGTCGGGGCTGCCTGCAGCCCAGGCCGGAAAGAGTAATCCGGCAATCACTTCCACTGCGGTCAGATAACCCAGCATTAATCCGGATTCTGTGTTGCTGTAGCCGAGGTCAATCAGAAACGGCGGCAACCAGGCCAGTACGCATACATAGCCCGCGGCTGCCATGCTGAAGGTCGCCACTAATGACATAAGCCGGTAACGGTTGAAGCTCTGGGCAGCCGGGCGTGCAGAGAGTACTTCAGCGTCTGTTGCTGACTGTGGTTCAGCGGACGTTGCCGCAGGCTGAATTTGTGTCCGTGCAGTCCATCGTATCCAGGCCACGAATGCTGCAACCGCCAGCACCGCCCAGAAAGCCAGAGCGGCACGCCAGCTGGCCAGCGACTTAATCACAATCGGCAGTGTTGCCTGAATAACGGCAATACCGGAGCCGGCCAGTAATGCGGTCAGCAGTAATAGTGCGGCATTCAGGCTACCGGCCTCGATCAGACGCAGCAGGTTTGCGAGCAGTAACAAGGCTAAAGCGCCCTGAATTAAGTGCGCCAGGCTGATATGGCGGCGCAGCCATAAGGTAACAAAGCAGCCAATACCCATCGCCAGTACCGGCAGCAGGGTCAGCCAGGCAACACCGCTGAAGCTCAGCCCGGTATCCTGTTGCAGCAGCGTTACAACCGGGCCGATGGCCGCCAGTGCCGGGCGCAGATTCAGGCCGACCAGAACGCAGATAATAATCAGACTGAGCGCTGAGGTTTGTTGTGTGGGTGGTAGTTCCGCGGATGTTGCGGGGGCCTGTATCGGGACAGCCTGAGCCGGAGATATGACGGTCTGTGACATAAATAGTCTTCTCAATAATGAAACCGGCGGCTACCATAAAACCTCAACTTAACTTGAGGTCAAGCGTTATGCCGCAGCCGGTTGCCGCCGACAAAACCGCATTGAGCGTGGGGGAAATTGCCCGGCGCTGTGATATCCCGGTATCCACCGTGCATTTTTATGAAGCAGAAGGGCTGATCCGCAGCTGGCGTAATAACGGCAATCATCGCCGTTACAGCCGCCATGTTTTGCGCCGTATTGCGGTTATTAAGGTGGCGCAGCGCACCGGCATCAGCCTGCGCGAAATTAAACAGGCGCTGGCGGTATTACCCGCAGACAGCGCCCCGACTGCCGCACAATGGCAGGCCATGTCACGTCAGTGGCAGGCGTTACTGCAACAGAAAATAGCTGACCTGAATTTATTACAGCAGCAGCTCGACAGCTGCATTGGTTGCGGTTGTTTATCGTTAGCGGATTGCCCGTTGCGTAATCCGGGGGATTGCCGGGCGGAAGATTATTCCCGGCCTTGCTGAGATGCGGTAACAGCAGAACCACCACAGTTCAGCTTGTGCTGTTGCTGCTGAGCGCGGTATTGCTCGAGTTGCTGTAACTGCAACTCGCTGTAACCGCTTGCCGGTTTGAGTTGATCATCCAGCGCCTTCTGCACATGCTATTCACCCAGAGCAGTGCTGATTTCTGTCAGGCGAATGACTGGCGGTTTAGTTGTGCGTTCCGTATCCAAAGCCAGATAAATAATGTCACCGGCGTTCAGTGTCAGTGTTTTTTGCAAGGGTTGTTGTGTGCTGCTGATATGCAGGCTGTATTGCCCGGCGGCGCGGCGCCAGCAGGTAAAATTTTCGCGGCCATTAAAGGTATAGGCTGCGCTGTCAGGTTCGGAAGGTAACAGGCTGGCGCGAATGCCTTCGCTGGCACCGCAGCAACGTTTTACAAAACGCTCCAGCAATACGATGGTGCCCTGGCTCTGATCTGCATGAATACGTTGCTGTACCGGGAAATGATTTGCGGTTGCTTCATCAACGGCATTGCCATGGCCAATAATCATGGCGCAGCCTGAGGATAAAAGCAGAACTGAAGCGCAGGCCAGCGGCGGAGAGCATGACCGCTGTATTGACCCGGTTCAGCCCTGTGAGAAATTACGGCCATATCGGTCTCCGCTCTGTTTTTTCTGATCCTGTCATTATGTTTGCCCGAAGCAAAATGTTTTATGGCGCAATTCTGCTTGCATAGGGGCTGTATTTTTATGCCAGCGCAGGTCGGTGGGAGTGCAAAAAAATGGCCTTTATATTCGCTGTAAAGGCCACTTAAAAATAAAACAGAGTGCGGTAACGCTGGTTCAGTACAGGGGGGCCAGCTGTCCGCTTTCGCGCATTTGCCGCTCTTCGCGCTTGCGGAAATGCCGGGCTTTTTCTTCGCCCAGCAGCGCACTGCGCAGTTCATAACGGCGCTGTACCGGATCGGCAACGGCATCCAGCTCATGCAGCCCGATTAAGCGGTTAAGCTCATCCGCGGCATCACTGCTCAGGGCGCTTAACGGCTGACCATGCTGGCTGGCAAATTGTTGCTGCTGTTGTTCATACCAGGCCAAACGGTCTTTTAATGGCAGGTTTTTGGCCTGTGTTAAAAAATCCTGAAAGCGTTGATTAAAACGCATGCCATCGCGCTGGGCGCCGAAGACTTCCCGGCTTATATCGGTACCGTAAAGTGCATCCTGTGTGGCCCAGTATTGTTCAAAAAATTGCAGCGGATTATCGAAATCGCTCAATGGTGAGCGTTGCTGGAATTGTTTCAGCGGTTGTGGGTTTTCCCGGCTGAGCGAAATAAAGCGGCTGGCCTGCTTCAGGGTTAAGCCCTGACTTTCCGCCAGAGATAACAGCAACTGCTGTTCACAGAGTTGCTGAATGTCGCTGTCGTCAGTGTTGCGTTCAAAGGCACGGCTGAGTTGTTGTTGGCAGCGTTGCTGCAAACGCTCAAGCCCGGCATTGGGGTCGGCCTGCCATTCGCTTTCGCGCCAGTGCAGGGTATTCAGTGATTGGGTCAGCTGTTGAGCGGCGGCCTGCTGGGCGCCGCGCAGTAAACTCTGGTGCAGGCGTTCACGCAATGAAGCCGGGGCGTCGGCCAGAGTGTGCTCTGGCGCAGCATCAGACTGTGGGTCAGTAACAAGGGATACAGAATCACCGCCGACCTGAGTCAGCGGTGTCCGCCATTGCAGCAACAGCACAGTGAAGCCAGTGGCGAGTGCTGCAAGCAGCACCAGCCGGATAATAGTTAAACGCTGCATATTACGGCTGGCAGAGATCGATTTCGGTCAGGCTGCCGTAATGATCGCTGTGGGTGTAATAGGCGAGGTAACGCTGGCCATCCTGACCGCGCCATTCCGGTGCCCAGACGCTGGTATTGACGCGGGTAACGCCGCAGCCGGTAGCCGGAGCGCCGATGTTCCAGTTGGCTGCATCAAATACCAGGGTGTAGTCGAACCAGGCGTAATCGTCGGTTGCTAGACCGTTCGGACCGGTGTCTTCACAGCAGGCATCTTTTGGCCAGTAGGTATATTGCAGGCCATCGCGTACTTCGGTGTTCTGATTACGTACTAATGCCATCTGATCCCACAGGCTGCCCTGGGTGATGTTCTGTACCGCGGCGGGGTTCTGCAGGTCGGTGTTAAAGTCGCCACCGAAAATAACGGCCGCTGGCGGGAATTGTGCGGCGTTGGCGTCGATCTTACCTTTAATCCAGTTAATGGCTTCATTCATCTGGCCACGGCGGGCGTTGTCGTCGCTGCTGTTGCCGCCCAGATGCTGCGCGCTGCCGTAGACAAGGTGGGTGTTGAATACATAAATGTACTGGCCATTTTTTTCGACAATGGCACCGATCACGCCTTTGCCTTTTACGCCATCAATACCGCTGGTGGCGTTGTATTTGTGGTATCCCAGTTTTTTTGCATAACCGTGGCGCGAGAAAATCATCAGTCCCGGACAGTCGTCTTCGATATCACTGCCGTTGCAATAGTTGCTGCCACCGCCGTAGGTGTCTTCAAAACCGCGTGCGGCAAAATCATCCACCGGGCCGTCTTCGTACATATCGTCGTAGTCCCAGGCTTCCTGCAGCATAATAACGTCGGCACATTCAGTGACCTTGCCCAGTGACTGTTCCATTTCATCACCGAAGTCGTACACAAAGCCCACATTGTGGAAAATGTTGTAGGTGACGGCGGTAAAGTCGGCGCTGTTATCACAGGCCGGATTGGTTACCCAGGTGGTGGTGAAGTTGGTGTCGAAGTATTCCAGCTCGGAAACCTCGTTGTACCACTGCAGCGGATGGGTAGAGTAGTGGTTGTTCATGCTCGGGGTGGAGGAGCTGGCCAGAACCTGAGTGGTCAGGACCGGGGTCAGCGCAAGCAGCGCTAAAGCAACGGCTTTCATGGAATTATCCTTTGGTGGTGAGCTGTTTTTATTGTGATGTCGATTCTGCACGATGGAACCAGTTTGGCAATTCACTGGCACGCAATGCCGCAGCAATCAGGCATAATCAGCACAGATTGGCGCGCAGGGTGGCAAATGACGACAGCGCATTTGGCCCGATGGCCTAAGTAACAACAGGACTGAACATGATGTATTCCGATGACAACACGATGAAAGGCCGGTACAGCTGCGGTACCGCAACGAGCTGTATGGGCTTTCTGCTTTTACTGCTGGGTATGCCGGTACAGGCCTGGCAGCCTCAGGGGTATGCCGCGCTGGCGCTGGGGCTGAGTACCCAGAGCATTCCGGAAGAGCGCAGTGACGATGGTGAGTCTGACACCCTGCTCACCGATCTGGTGTATGCCAGAGGCGGCATCGAATGGATTCCGGGTGTCAGCACCGGTCTGGGTTTATGGTTGTGGGGCGATAAAAACATTAACGAGAATGCCGAAAGCCCACAATTCGACGGTATCAGTGCCGGTTGGGATGTTACCCTGCGTTTGCCACTGGCCAATGGCGTTGGCCCCTGGGTGCGTTATGGCCGTCATTGCTGGAGTACGGCGGTGAGTGGTGTTCTGGAGCCCTGGTCAGACGATGGCTGCTCTACCATGCGCAGTGCCGGATTTAATTTCCCGCTGCCCAATCAGCATGATGTGGTGTTATTCGCCGAATATTCCACCACTGAATTCAGCGATATTGATGCCGACAGTATTATTGCCGGCGTGCGTGCGCATTTTTAACTGATGTTTATGTCTGCATCTGATGAGGTTTTATGTTTGAGTTTTCGTTAATACAGCTGGCTTTATCGGCGCTGGCGTTATCATCGGCTGCTGCAGCTGTGTCCTGGTTTTATCAGCATGCACAGATACAGAAAATCCAGCAGCAGCTGGAGCAGGAACAACTGCAGTGGCAGCAGAGCGAGCAGCAGTGGTTGCAGAAAGAACAGCAATATCAGCAGCAGAATACTCAGCTGAGCCAGAGTCTGGATGCGCAGCAACAGAAGCTGGAACAGGTTCAGCAGGAATTGCAGCAGCAGAATGTCGCCCAGGCACGCTGGCAGGAGCGCAGCGAAAATCTGCAGCAGCAGGCACAACAGCTGGAACAGCAGCGTCAGGAGCAAAATCTGCAGCAACAGCAATTGCAGCAGCAGCTGAATCAGTTGCAGCAGCAACTGGCCACCGAGCAGGAAGCACGCACACAACAGCAGCGCAGCGCTGAAGAAAAGTTAGCCTTGCTGGAGCAGAATAAAGAACAGCTGCTGAAAGAGTTTGAGCACCTGTCGCATAAAATTTTCGAACAGAAACAGCAGCAGTTCAGCGAGCAAAGCCAGAAAGGCCTGGATTCTTTACTGACGCCTTTTAAAGATCAGCTCGAAGGTTTGCGCAAAAAAGTCGATGACGTTTATGTGAATGACGTTAAAGACCGCACCGAGCTGAAAACCCAGATCGAAAATCTGCACAAACTCAATCAGCAGATTACCGCCGAGGCCCACGCATTAACCACCGCATTACGCGGTGAGAAAAAAATGCAGGGTAACTGGGGCGAAATGGTACTGGAAACCGTGCTTGAACGTTCCGGCTTACGCAAAGGGGAAGAATACCAGCGCGAGCAGAGCCATCAGAATGATGAAGGCAAGACCTATCGGCCGGATGTGATTATTAATTTACCGGAAAAGAAACACATCATTGTCGACTCCAAAGTCTCGCTCAATGCCTATACCGATTATGTTAACGCCGAAAGCGATATTGAGCGCGATGCTGCCGCGCGCCGCCATGTGGATGCTATCCGTAATCATATCCGCAGCCTGAGCGATAAAGCCTATCAACAATTACAGGGGCTGCATTCACCGGATTTTGTTTTCCTGTTTATGCCGGTAGAGCCGGCTTTTATGCTGGCATTCCAGCAGGATGAAGCCTTATTTAACGAAGCCTTTGAACGCCGTATTGTGGTGGTCACACCAACCACCTTGCTGGCGACCCTGCGCACGGTGGCCAGTATCTGGGCTGTGGAACGGCGCAGTAAGAGCACCGAAAAACTCGCTGACCAGGCGGCTAAGGTGTATGAAAAACTGGTGATCGTGGTGGAGAAATTCGAGAAGGTCGGCAGCCAGCTTGGCACCGTACAGAAGAGTTACGACGATGCCTGGAACTCAATGAAAAGCGGCCGTGGTAACCTGCTCAGTCAGAGCGAGAAGTTTTTACAGCTGGGCGTGCGGGCGAAAAAAGAACTGTCGCGCGATCTGGCCGAAGAAGCACTGGAACAGGATGGCCAGTTATTACTGGATGAGGTGTCGGAACCGGATTGAGTTTTCTGGCGCCGGAAGTAGGTAAAAAAAGCACCGCAGAGCGGTGCTTTTTTATTCTTTCTTATCAGAAAGCTACGGTAACGTTTACCCGGCCACTGACAGTTAAGCCGCTGGTATCTACCAGGCTCAGCACGTTGTACAGCTCTGTGGTGTCGCCGTCTTGCAGACGAACGAACAGGTTGCTGTAAGTAATGTACATAGCATTGTCAGCGGTGCCGCTGTTATTGCCGTTGAAGTTTACCGGATTGGTAATAAAGTTTGGCTGCAGAGTCAGAGTCAGACCGTCGGCAGACAGAGTAACCGTTACTTCACTGCCCTGGCTGTTGGTATCCAACACCGCTGTCGTGGCGTTGGTCAGTGCAGCGCTGGCAAATGATTCATTCACGATGCTGACCGGACGGCTCAGTTTCAGAGTCAGAGTACCATTGCTGTTAATGGCGTTGTCGTCTTCGTTAGACGCCTGAGCAACGTACAGACCGTCGTTGTTGCCTGGTACGATATCGACCATCGCTACGCGCTGGTGGATAGTGCTGGTACCAATATTCACGTTAACGGCAGTAGGCTGACCCAGTTCAATACCTTTGTAGCTCATTGGCAGAATCTGTACCTGATAACGGCCACCCAGAACCAGAGCGTCGCCGGAGAATACAGCGTTACCTTCAACATCGGTTGTGGCAGTGATTGCACCCTGGAAACCATTGTTAGGGGCAATAACATTAATGCTGTCGGCAGTCAGGGTATTACCATTGGTATTTGGTTGCAGCTGAACGGCTGCTCCTTCAATCTTTTCACCATTGTAGGTAACGGTCACTGTCATATCCGCAGCGCTTACGCCCAGCGGGTACAGATAAAAATTACCCATGCGCCATGCATTTTTATCCTGCAGGTTGTTTGTATCAGCGTTGAAATCAACGGAAGCAATGACCGGCTGGTAACCCGTTGCTGTGGCTTCCATACGGAAAGTCACATTGTTTTCAGTTGAGGTCGGAATATCCTGAATGAAATAGTCACCAGCGTATTCTTTGTTCAGTTTCGCTGTACGGTATTTATCTCCCTGGACCAGCAGCACTTTCAGAGACTCGTTGCTGATTCGTGCACCGGTAACGGCATCAAATACCGTGCCCTGCAGATGGGTGGTAATGTTGTGATAATTCTGCGGAACTGCAGCATCCTGATTTTCATCGCCGCCACAGGCGATCAGGCCAGATGCCAGCACGCTCAGGCCGGCGGTTTTCAGCATTACATTCATGCGATTCTCCGTAGTGTTGTAATAACGACAGGGAACCGGGTGGCTGTCAGAGTTCGTCTGAGTGGTTGCCTTTTGGCTTCCCTGTCGGGTCCTTTTAGGACGGCGGCACCTTAAGTAGCGGCCAGACCGGAGTCAAAAGCTGTTCGGTCGCCTTTACTGATTATTTAATAGTTTTATCAGTAAATAGTATGGGGTCGCTGGGTATTATCAGACTCGGGCGGCCTTACAGGCGCGAATGGCGGCCAGTGCTGGCCGCTCCGGTGTCCATCCGTTAGAATGCGCCCCCTGCACAGAATCTGGTCAGTTTGCCATGTCCGACTTCGATCAACAGCCCGATACCATCTTTAATACCCCACAGCAGAAGGTCGCCAGTTTTACCTTCGACAGTGCGGTCGCGCGTGTCTTTCCGGACATGATCAAACGCTCCGTGCCGGGCTATGCCGAAACCGTGGCAATGTCCGGCATTATTGCCGGCCGTTATGCGCAGCCGGGTTCCAGTCTGTACGATCTGGGCTGTTCGCTGGGGGCGGTTACCCTGGCGATGCGCCATGGTGTACAGGCGGCGGGTGAACGCGCCGAGGGCTGCCGGATTATCGGTCTGGATAATTCGGCCTCGATGATTGAGCGTGCCGAGCATTATGTGGCGCTGGATGAAGGTCAGGTGCCGGTTACCATGGCCTGTGCCGATATTCTTGAATACCCGCTGGAAAATGCTTCGGTCACGGCGCTGAATTTTGTGCTGCAGTTTATTGCCCCCGAGCAGCGCCTGACCTTGCTGAGCAGAATTGCCGATGCGACCCTGCCGGGCGGGGCGCTGATTCTGTCGGAGAAACTCTGCTTCGGTGCCGAAGAGCAGTTGCTGCAGGACGAACTGCATCTCGACTTTAAACGCGCCAATGGTTATTCCGATCTGGAAATTGCCCAGAAACGCAGCGCGATTGAAAACGTACTGATTCCGGAAACGGAACAGACGCATATTGAGCGTCTTAAAGCGGCCGGCTTCCGTCAGGTTATCCGCTGGTATCAGTGTTTTAATTTTGTGTCCTTTTTAGCGGTTAAATAATGACAGAGCGTGACGATATTCTGCACTGGTTTGATGATGTTCTGGCCTTTATGCGCGAAGGTAAGCTGGCGCCCTGGGCTGAGGTTTTACCGCGTCAGCTGGAACTGGTGCTGCAGGAAAAAGAACACGGCGATCAGCAGCGCTGGTTACATGCCCTGCAGCAGCTACCGGTTATTGAGCAGGTTCAGGCTGATTTAAATCGCCATGATATTGCCCTCAGCAGCGATGCCATTACTAGCGCTCAGCAGGAACAATTACAGCAGGCGCTGGAAGGGCTGATTCCCTGGCGTAAAGGGCCGTTTCAGTTTTTTGGCACACACATCGATACCGAATGGCGCTCCGACTGGAAGTGGGACCGGGTGGCTCCGCATCTGGCGCCGCTGGATGGCCGAGTGGTACTGGATGTTGGCTGTGGTTCCGGTTACCACATCTGGCGCATGCTGGGTGCCGGTGCTTACCGTGTGATTGGTGTTGATCCGTCACGTTTATTCCTGATGCAGTTTCAGGCGTATAAACGCTATCTTCAGGCCACGGGGCACAGTGCCCGCGCCGATTTATTACCGCTGAAAATGGAAGATGTGCCGGGCAATTTAAAAGCCTTTGATACGGTGTTCTCAATGGGTGTGCTGTATCACCGCAAATCGCCGGTGGATCATCTGCAGGAATTAAAAGACGCACTGCGTCCCGGCGGTGAGCTGGTGCTGGAGACGCTGGTGATCGATGGCGCTCTGGGCGAAGTATTAATGCCGGAAGATCGTTACGCCATGATGCGCAATGTATGGTTTATTCCCAGCACCGAAACCCTGCTGCTCTGGTGTCGCCGCGTCGGCTTTAAAAACGCAAGGGTGGTGGATCTGAACCAGACCTCGCTGGATGAGCAGCGCACCACCGACTGGATGCATTTCAACTCGCTGGCGGATTTTCTCGATCCGCAAGACCGCAATAAAACCGCTGAAGGTTATCCGGCACCATTACGGGCGGTGATTATTGCCGAAGCCTGATCTTTACTGAGAAGCCAATAAATAGTGTAATCAGCATTGTTTTGAAAAATCCCGGCAATAGCCGGGATTTTTATATTTTGTACCGTCTTTCTGATGCCGGGCAGGGAATGCAGCGGTCATTCAGCCGCCATGCAGCGGTCATACCGAGACGAGTGCTTATTCTGCCCCATTTTGTCCGTGCAGTTCCTGAGCTGCCGGCGGCACAACGATAAAAGGATTATTTATCATGTTATTGCTATTAAAAGACCTGTTCTGGCGCGACCAGTTCAGCGGCGAAAAAACCGCTGTTCTTGACGGACGCATCGACCGTGACCGCTATATGCTGGCGTTTTTTATTCTGTTCGCGATACAGGGTGCATTGCATGCCGGTGGCGCTTATGTCTTCCCGGATTCTGGTTATGCGTTTAACGGTCCTTATTCCGACTACGTTGAGCTGATGTGGGTTTTCTTCTCCATTAATATTCTGGTTGATCCGCTGTGGCTGGTGCTGAGTGTCATTCTGGCCTGCCGTATGTTTGGTCGCTGGCTGATGGTGCCGGTTGGCTTGCTGAATTACGGTTTGCTGTCGATGGTGCCTTATATGTCGAATATCAACATGAACAGCTCGCCATCAGGAGTGATGATGTTCTCCATTATGGGGATCAGCGCAGGCTGGTTGCTGTTTCATATTTATGTGCTGTTCCGCCCGGCACTGAGCGTCAGCCAGCCACAGCATCCGTTGCTGCGTATGAATCCGCGCTATGCGGCTGAAGAGCAGCTCAACAGTATTCAGTTTTTCTGGCGCTGTACGGTGCTGGGTGTGGTGGCAGCGCTGCTGCTGATTGCGGGAGCTGTGTCGCTGTTTGGTTACAGCAATGGTTATGGTTATTCGTCGTCACGTCAGGAACAGCTGCTGGTCTGGTTTGCTCTGGTGCTGATTGTGAGTGTGATTGTTGCGTTCTGGTTTCTGGTTCAGCGCCTGCGCAATATGGGCTGGAATCCGCTGAAGACGGTATTGCTGGCCATGCTGTTACCGGGTTTATTCTTTGGTCTGCAGCTGTTTTTCTACTTCAACGATTACTACGACAACCCGATACTGCTGGCGGTCTTCTACCTGTTGCTGCCCTGGGTACGCTTGGCGCTGGCGGTGTTTAACAGCTTTATCATCGTCTTACCGGCGCCAGAAAATGCCAGCCCGGCATATGCCGGAACGGATACCGGAGCTGACGCCGGGCCTGAAGGTGATGTGCAGCAACCGGTTGCCGGATAAATGGCCTTGTTTCACAAAATTGTCATGGATGAAACGCGCTGCGGGGTTGAAATGTATGCCTTTCAGCGTAGTATTGAGCGCTATGAATACTGATTCCCGCGTACTGAACATGCTCTCTGCCCATGCTGCTTCTGCAGCAGGCAGCGCTGTATCTGCTGTTCAGAACGTTAATTATTGGTGGTTTGGTTATGGCTATTTTAGCCAGGAGCCGGGCCGCGCTTAATTTGCATCATGCAGTTAAGGCAGTCCGGTGAGAACCGACTGCCACCGGAAAACCCCGATTGGCAGTCCGCCTTTCGGGGTTTTTTGTTATTGGCTTGGCAGAATTAAGGAATATGTCATGAAAGTTCAGTCCGCTGTTTGTTTGTTGCATCAGTACCGCCGATTTAGTCGCGGCCGCTATTGGCCGCACTTCTGATTCGCAGGAAATACGCTGACAAATACATTGAGGACTGCACCATGAACGTACAAACACAGAGCAAGCAACCAACAGAAACACAAACCGCCGATCATCAGGCAAGCAATGACCCGGCGGTGCGTCCGCTGCGTACACCGCGCCAGCTCAAGGCTGACCTGCCGCTTAACGAAGCGCTGGCATTGCAGATTGACCAGCAGCGTCAGCAGATCCGCGATCTGCTCAACGGCAACGATGACCGTCTGCTGATCGTCACCGGCCCCTGTTCCATTCACGATGAAGCGGCGGTACTGGATTACGGCCGCCGCCTGGCCGCGCTGAACGAGCAGCTGAGCGACCGCCTGCTGATTGTGTTGCGCGCCTACGTGGAAAAACCCCGTACCAGCATCGGCTGGAAAGGGCTGGCCTACGATCCGGAGCGTAACGGCAAAGGCGATATGGCGCTGGGGCTGGAACGCTCGCGCGGCATTATGCTGCAACTGGCAGAGCTGGGGTTGCCGCTGGCCACCGAAGCACTGAATCCGCTGGTGATGCGCTACCTCGATGATCTGGTGAGCTGGACCGCCATCGGTGCGCGCACCGCCGAATCGCAGACCCACCGTGAAATGGTCAGCCATCTGCCAATGCCTGTCGGCATTAAAAACAGCACCGATGGTTCGGCCGTCAATGCCGTGAATGCGATGATTTCTGCGCGTCACAGCCACCATACGCTGGGCGTGGATGTGGATGGCCAGATGGCCATGCTCGACACCCCGGGAAACCCGGACACGCATCTGGTACTGCGCGGCGGCCGTGGCATTACCAATTACGACGCCAGCTCAATTGCGTCTGCTCTGGCGGAGCTGGAAAAAGGCAACTGCCACGCCAAAGTGCTGGTGGATTGCAGTCACGATAATGCCTGCAAGCAGCATGAGCGTCAGGTGGCGATTGCGCAGGAAGTGGTGGCTCAGCGGGCTGCAGGCAACCGCGGTATTTTGGGTTTAATGCTGGAAAGTTTCATTCACGCCGGACGTCAGAACGATGAAGGCGAGCTGCAGTACGGCCAGTCGATTACCGATGCCTGTATCGGCTGGGATGAAACCGAAAGCTTACTGCGCGGATTGCACGCTGCACTTTAAGGCTGCAACTCAGTGTGCCGTAATCCGTTATAAAACGGCCGCTTGCGGCCGTGGTCTTGGTCAGCGGAAAGGGTACACTTGAGGCTATCTGTTCATCCGCAAGGGGAGCCTCATGACTGAAACAACTTACATCCCGCCTAAAGTCTGGCAATGGCAGGCGGGTAATGGCGGTAAATTCGCCAATATTAACCGTCCGGTTGCCGGCCCGACTCACGACAAAGAATTGCCGGTCGGCAAGCACCCGTTGCAGTTGTATTCACTGGCGACGCCGAACGGTGTGAAAGTAACTATTTTGCTGGAAGAGCTGCTGGCCGCCGGAATCAGCGCCGCTGAATATGACGCCTGGCTGATTAATATTATGGAAGGCGATCAGTTTGGCTCAGGTTTTGTTGCGGTTAACCCTAATTCCAAAATTCCGGCGCTGATGGATCACAGTGTTAATCCACCGCAGCGTTTATTTGAATCGGGCTCCATCCTGATGTATCTGGCAGAAAAATTTAATGCCTTTATTCCGGCGGATGCCGCAGGCCGTGCTGAATGTTTTAACTGGTTATTCTGGCAGATGGGCAGTGCGCCGATTTTAGGTGGTGGCTTTGGTCATTTTTATGCGTACGCGCCGGAAAAATATCAGTATCCGATTGACCGCTATACCATGGAAATCAAGCGCCAGCTCGACGTATTAAACCGTCATCTGGCCGACAAAGAGTTTATCTGTGGCGACGAATACAGTATCGCTGATATGGCCATCTGGCCCTGGTATGGCGTGCTGGTGCGTGGCGGCTTATACGACGCGGCGGAATTTATAGAAGCACACACCTACACCCATGTTCTGCGCTGGGCCAATACCATTGCTGAGCGTCCGGCTGTGCAGCGTGGCCGTATGGTTAACCGTACCTGGGGTGAGCCGCACGAACAGTTGCATGAACGGCATGATGCCAGTGACTTTTTGCTTAAAACTGCGGACAAGGTATAAGCCAACGTCTGAGTTTTGAACGAAAAAGGTCCGTCAATGACGGGCCTTTTTTATTGTGTATGCCTTATTTCTGGGCTGGTTGCGGTGCACTGTTGTACGCCTGAGTTCCCCAGAGGGGCACAGTTGATAGACTGTGCTTAAAACTGCCGGATGTTTCTTTGGTGGCATAAGACAGATACATCAGGGTCTGGCTTTCGGCGTCGTAAATACGGCGGATTTTCATATTTTTAAAGAAAATACTTTTTGATTTTTTAAACACCACATCGCCGGATTTACTTTTATCGATCTGGGCAATCATCGCGGCGGTGATTTCGCCGGTCTGACGGCAGGAAATGGCACTGTCGCTGGGGTCTGAGAAGCTTAAATCGGCTTCAATGGATGCAACATGGCAGGTAACGCCGGGAACCAGCGGGTCGGTCATAACATTCAGTTTGATGTCTTTGAGGGTAAATAAACCCAGTGAAACATCGCCAACTTCATCATTGCTGCAGGCACTGAGCAGGCCAGCCAGGCAGACGGCTGCAAGGGTCAGGGCCGTTTTAGGTTGTTTCATGAAAGTACTCCGATGGTCAGATAATCAGTTGCGGTTACCCACTTACAGTCTGCGGGCGGGTGTGGTTCAGGCGTGCGGCTGCCGGGTTTTGCGCAGGCTGACATAGCGGATAGTCAATGCCAGCGCACCGCTAAGATACAGTGCGGCGAGTGTCCATTTTAAGGTGGCGCTGAAACCGGCAATCATAACCCAGGGATCGCTGGGGGTACTGAGCAGGTTAAACCAGGGTTCATGAATGCTGTTTTCAACAACATCCAGAACCGACATCAGCACGGCAGGCCACAGCAGCAGATTCCAGCGTGCGGATAATGCATTCAGATCAAGCAGCCAGCTGGTCAGGGATAGTGCCAGCAATCCGTACCATAGCGGGTGCATATGGTCATAGGCGAAGTGTTGCTGCAGGGCATTTAACTGAGCATCGCTGATGCTGTGCAGCAGCGCGGTAAATGCATCTGCCTGATAGCAGAACTGAAAACGGAACAGTAAGGCCTCGGCACCACCCTGTTGCAGAGTATGGGCAATCATACTTTGGGAAACGATATAAATAACCGCCATTGCAATAACAATCAGCGGGTGAGCCAGCCAGCGGCGTACGGCATTCATAGTACAGTTCCTTGTGTGTTATCTGTTGTCCAGCCTGCCACAGTTCTGCACGTTGTAAAACTGCGGGGTTATGCTCTGTTATCGGTAGCGCTTTACCCGGTGCGGCGCTGCATGAAGGATTCCCGGGGGCTTTTCTTTCAGGCTGTGATCTGGCTCGCACTGATGATAAGAAAAGCAGATTCTGCGTTGCAGCTTGTTGCTGACTGTCTCATCATACCGGGCATTTAATTATAGAGTCAGGGAATACCTATGCCGGCTTCATCGAACATCCGCAGTAAAGGCGGAGAATCCACCGAGAAAAGTAAATCCGGAAAAAGCGTCGGTATGATGCTGTTTGGTTTTATTTTTTTTGCAGCAGGCTTTGCCGTTGCCGCTTTTACTGTGGGCAGTAATCTGCTGCGTTATTACGAAACAGAAGACTGGGCCCGCGTACCGGCCACTATTACCAGCCTGGATTTGCGTACACATCACGGTGATGACAGCGTGACCTGGAGTGTAGAAGCGCACTATCAATACCAGTTTAATGGCCGCACCTATTACAGCGACAGCGTGGCCTTAACCGGTGGCTCTGACAATATCGGCGATTTCTGGCAGGTGCTTTATTCGCGGCTTAAATCGGAGCAGCAGCGTAATCAGGTGCATGCCTATGTTAATCCTGCCGACCCGCAGGAGGCCTATCTCGACCGAACCCTGCGTATGGGGCTGATGGTGTTTGGTGGCATTTTCGGTGCGGTATTTATGGCAGTGGGCGGCGCCGTTATGTTTATGGGCGGCCGCAGCAGCAATGTCAGCGATCAGGCAGATCGTGCGCGTGAAGGAATTCCCAGTGACCAGCGCGGCAGTTATAAAATTCTGCTGTTTATTGGCTGTCTGTTTGTCCTGATATCTGCGCCACTGTTGTTCATTATTGTTGATGCCCTGCAGGATGGTGAGCCGGAGGTTTTGCTTGGGCTGATTTTCCCGCTGGTTGGAAGCGGTGCAATTTATGCCGCGCTGCGTATGCGTAAGCGCTATCTGCAGATTGGTCAGACTCTTTTTTATCCTGATCCTTTACCCGGAAATGCCGGCGGACAGGTGGGTGGATATTTTCATCTGGCCAGCGGTGAGTGGGTTACGTCACCACAGGTGCGGTTAACCTGTGTGCATATCTACAGCACCGGTAGCGGCAAAGAGAGTAAGACCCATCACGATGTTATATGGCAGAGCAAAGGCCGTGCGCACTGTGAGCCGAATAACAGTGGCTGTAATGTGCATGCCCTGTTTGATGTTCCGGCTGATTTACCGGGCAGTGGCTCACCGTCTGGTTACCGGGGGCGTATTCAGTGGAATCTTCATTGTGACGGTATTGTCAGTGTGCCGGTTGCAGCGGCACGTAATCCGCGGGTGGATAACAGCCGGGCGATGCGCGACAGCAATCGTTTGCAGGTTGAGTTCGAACGCAGCTGGAGCATTCCGGTAGAAAAAGGTCAGCAGACATCATCATTTCAGATGCCGGCAGAAGAGCAGGAAGCCTGGAATCAACAGCAGCGGGAAGACGCGCACACCAGCGCCGCTGCGCAGATTGCTATGACAGCCGCAGGCAGCGGCCTGCACCTTGAGAGTGTTGCCGGACGGCATACCGGTATGGCGCTTGGGCTTTTGGTATTCGGCCTGATATTTGATTGTGTCGGCGTCTTTCTGTTCTTTATGGCGGCACAGGGTGAACTGATGCTGTGGCTGATGGCTCCGGTATTTTTGCTGGTCGGCCTGCTGGTCACCTGGCTGGGTGTATTCTGGTTGGGGCGTGGCCTGGAAGCCGATGTTGAGCCGGGCAGAGTGCGTGTGGTGCGGCGTTTATTCGGTATCGCCTTATATCAGCGCAGTGCAGAGATTAATGCCGCCAGCCCGCTGACTCTGGATATGGGGATGTCGTCCAGCAATCAGAACGGTATCAGCACCGAGTATTTTTCTCTGCAGGTTGAAGCCGGCGGTAAAAAAATCAAACTGGCCGAAGGCATTGAAGGACGTGAAGCCGCCGAAGCATTAAAAGAGAAAGTCAGGGCAGTGCTGACCCGTGAACTGGACAGTGAGCTGATCTGAAGGCAGAAATATACGATTGGTTTATGCTGAATAACAGATAAACAGACACCCGGGGCACGGGCAGGGAGACGCAGATGCACTGGCAGGATAAAACGGACAACCCTTATCCGCTGTCGGCAGCGGCTCTGCAGTTCCGCCTGATTGTCGCGGTGGTGCTGGTTACGCTGATCACCGCCGCGGTTGCCCTGAGTCTGCATTACTATTTCAGCCGTGCCATGGTGCTGGATTCTGCCATGGCGCGTTATCAGCAAACCGTCAGTGCGACCCGCGACTACCTCAGAAACCTCGATAACAATGCGCTGCAAACCACCCGGGCGCTGGCGCAATATCCACAATTAGTAGAGGGACAATGGGTTAACCGCGCAACTCCGCAGTTATTTGCCGAAGTAATGCGTAATAATCCGGTGCTGTACGCCATTTATATCGGGTTTGAGAATGGTGATGTCTACGAACTGGTAAACCTTAACAGCAGCGATGCTGTACGACGTCAGCTGAAAGCCGCGCCCAGCGACCGCTGGGTGGTCATTACGGTTACAGGGAAAGGAGATCAGCGTCGTCGCCGCTTCGAATTTTACGACCTGCATATGCAGCAAACGTTTGCCCGCGATGAAGCCAGTGACTACAACGCCAGCCAGCGTCTTTGGTATACCAGCGCCCAAAGCGGCAGTGTGAATAAAACCCAGCCATATTTATTTCAGCATCTGCAGGCGCCGGGACAGAGTTACAGCACACGCATTGCTGGCGGGCAGGCTGTACTGGCGGTAGATATTGCCTTTTCTACCCTTGCCTCCCACTTGCGCAGCCAGCCATTGAGTCTGGATGGTGAAATATATCTCTACCAGCAGAGTGGCGAAATTATTGCCAGTAATGCTGAACGCTGGAATGAAGACCGCCTGCCTCCCGCCGACCCCTTTACGCTCAGCGAAGCACAGACCCGCTATATTGACAGCCTGGGGCTCTTGCGTATTTCCAATGAAACCGACTGGCCGCCGATTGATTTTGCTGTATCAGCCGAGCCGCGTGGTTACAGCATTGATTTATTACGCTTAATTGCGCAAATGACCGGCCTGAATATCGAATTTGTAAATGGCTATGCCTGGCCGGAATTAATGGAATTATTCCGTCGTAAAGAGCTGGAAATTCTGCAACCGGTATTAAGTCGTCAGCAATTACCCGGCGTAATGACCCAATCATTTCTGCAGTTGCCCTACGCCGTAGTGCAGCGGCCGGAAGACGCTGAAATTAATGATTTGCAGCAACTGAACGGTAAAACACTGGCTATTCCTGCCGGCTGGAGCGTTATTAATGTTATCCGCAATAATTACCCACAGATCACTTTGCTGGATATTGCCAACACGCGGGAAGCACTGGAAGCGGTAAAACAGGGCAGGGCAGATGCGGCGCTGGATATGGAGCTTATTCTGCGTAAAACCGCCGACCAGTATTTTATAAACGGACTGCGTTTCAGCCAACAGATTGCCGGATTGGAGCTATTGCCTCAGGGGCTTAAATTGCTGCTGCAGGAAGATCTGCACCCGTTAGCGGCGATACTGGATCAGGTGCTGGCCGCTATCCGTCCACAAACCTGGCAATTTTTACAGGATAAATGGCTGGCCGGAGAAGACGCCAGCCGCAGCGCTGTACCCGCAGTAGTGCCTTATCCCCAGCTTCTCAGTATGACCCGCCATAATGCGTTGCAGAATCGTCTGGAAAAAACCACGATTAACGGCGCTGAATACTATATTTTCGCCTCCTCTTTTGAGCATAAACAAAGCACGCGTGAGCATTTTGCCTTTGTTATATCTGCACAGCGTTTGTTTGCCGGCAGCAGCCGCGAAGTATGGTGGTCGGTGCTGATTATTGCCGCCGTCTGGCTGCTGCTGATACCACCGGTTCTGCTGCTTTTAGTACTGCGGCCGTTACGCCATTTTGGCTCTGACAACCACGGGTAAGACCGGCAGCCGTTATTACGCAGCGCTACATTTCCATACCGGGCTTTTCTGGACTCACCCTGTTAATTCCAGTACAGTCCGCCCCCTCTCAAAGGCCGGGTGAACACCTGTTGACCTGCCTTGCCGGGCGACTGCCCGGATGGACGCGGCTGCTGACACCGCGCCATTTCTCCTTGCAATGTCAGCTCTCAGAGCAGATCACGCACTCATGACCCAATTTTCCGAACTCGGCTTAGCCGATGCCATCCTGAAAGCCGTTGCTGATCAGGGTTACACCACGCCATCTCCGGTACAGGCCCAGGCCATTCCCGCCGTACTGGCTGGCCGCGATGTAATGGCCGCCGCCCAGACCGGCACCGGTAAAACCGCCGGTTTTACCCTGCCAATGCTGCACAAACTGCAGCAGGGCGAACGCGCCAGCGCCAACCGCTGCCGCGCGCTGGTATTAACACCCACCCGTGAGCTGGCTGCTCAGGTAGGTGAAAACGTTGCTGATTACAGCAAATACCTGAATATCCGCTCCGCCGTTGTATTCGGTGGGGTCAGCATTAATCCGCAAATGATTGCCCTGCGCCGTGGGGTGGACGTACTGGTGGCCTGTCCGGGTCGTTTGCTCGACCTGTACCAGCAGAAAGCCATTCGTTTTGACGAGGTGGAATTTCTGGTGCTGGACGAAGCCGACCGTATGCTCGATATGGGCTTTATTCACGACATCAAAAAAATCCTCGCACTGCTGCCGAAAAACCGCCAGAACCTGATGTTCTCGGCCACTTTCTCTAACGAGATCCGTACCCTTGCCAAAGGCCTGGTAAACGATCCGGTAGAAATTGACGTCAGCCCGCGTAACAGCACAGCCCACACCGTTGAACAGTGGCTGATTCCGGTCGATAAAAAACGCAAACCTGAAGTGCTCAGCCACCTGCTGAAACAACACGGCTGGAAACAGGTACTGGTATTTACCCGCACCAAACACGGCGCTAACCGTTTAACCACGCATCTGCAGGATCGTGGTATTACCGCCGCTGCAATTCACGGTAATAAAAGTCAGGGTGCCCGTACCCGTGCGCTGGCCGAATTTAAAAGCGGCGATATTGCCGTATTAGTGGCGACCGACATTGCCGCCCGTGGTCTGGATATTGAACAATTACCGCACGTAATCAACTTTGAATTGCCTAACGTTGCCGCCGATTACGTACACCGTATTGGCCGCACCGGACGTGCCGGTGCCAGTGGTGAAGCCATTGCCCTGGTCTGTGCCGAAGAACTGGAAGACCTCGAAGGCATTGAAGGCTTAATCGGCAAAAGTATTGAACGCCGTGTGCAGGAAGGTTTTGAGCCTAATACCCCGCTGCCGGTGTCGCGCCCTAAATCTCCGCGTAAACCGAAAAAAGCCAAGCAACCTAAAGGCTTTAAAGATACCTTCGACCGCGAGCCGCGCGCTCCGCGTCCGGCCGGTAGTGGTCGCTCTAACGGCAATGGCGGTAACGCTGGCCGTTCCAGTTCAGGTCGTTCTGGCTCAGCTCAGAAACAGGGTGAGCAAAAGCAGGGTGAACAGCGCCGTTCATCCGGCAGCAGCGGTAATAACAATGGCGGTAACAGTCGCCCGGCAGGCAGCGCACCGCGTCGTCCACGCCGTCCGGCACAGGGATAAAACCTGCGTCAATAGCGGCTGCTGTTAACGCCGCTGCCTAAAACAAAAACGGGCCTCATCTGAGGCCCGTTTTTTATGCCGATAATAAAGTAAAGAACCTTATTACCTATTCCTGCTTAGCGATCAGTGTTATTGCTGTCTGTTTGCGAATTGCTTGCAGGTCTGAATGCTAACTCCGGATTGATCAGATAGGCAAAAATAAATCCGATACCGGCGGAGCTAAAAAACGACAGAATAGGAATGGCGCTGCTGTCTCCGTTTACGAACAGGTAATAGCCGAACCCGGAAATTCCGGTAAAGATTCCGAATGTAATCATGAAAAAAATCATATTGATATACCTGCCGATTTTTTGGTTGGTCGCAGGTGCTGGCAGCGGAATAATCTTACTGAAAAGAGCCAGTATCGCCGGAGCGAACAGACCGAAGAATACCCCAGGAAGAACTGGCATATGCTCTGTGTGAAGGATAATGTTGCTGCTGAATATCATGATTCCCTGAATCAGGCCTGCAACAGTCCCGGCAGCAAGACCAAGCCAGTCACCGGGTAAAAAGCGGATCTTTATAGTTACACCTTTTGTTTTAAGTGAGATAAGTCGTGAAGGGGTAGCTCTGTCTTTATTGCTATGAACCGGGGCTCAGAAGGTCGCGCATTAGGTGATCTGAATTCAGGTCTTTTACGGCAGAGGTTGCTGTAGTCGGGCAGTTAGTTCCTGATTGAGACGCAGATTCTCAGTTACTCAGAGGCAGGCTCCGCAGAAAGGGTGCAATTTTCAGGATATTGCTGACATAACCACACTAAATATCTGGTGAAGTAATACTTATAGATTCCATTGTCTGGCATAAAATCAATAAGTGGCTGTGCAGTGTTTTCATATGTCCGGCTTATCCAGCGGTTATTTATCTCAAGCCTGAGCCAGGCTGCGAGTAAGGGATAAGTGAGGAGCACGCTTATCGCTACGGCTAATATTCCTGCTGTTGCTTTCTGCTTTCCGGATATGGTCAAGGTTTATTGCCTTTTCGTATGCTGTTCGCTGCAGAGCGTTTAAATACGCTCTCTGGTCTTTAATCTCTGATGATAAGAGTGTCCTGGAGGACCATGGTTGGTAACTTTTATACACCAGTGAGAGCAGCGAAAAATCCAATGATCAGAAGAGAGGATCCGGACAATAATAAGCGCCTGGCAATGATGGCCTTTTTGAAGTCAGACCTTCCACGCTCTTTTACTTCTGGGCTTTCAGAACTTTCATAGCCCTGATTCAGTACCCAGCTGAACATTCCCAGTGTTTTTCCAAGATCAATAAATGACGATCCCTCCGGAGATCCCAGTTTCGTCCACTGCGCCTTATCCTGCTCTTTTAGTGACTGAGTAAGGCCCTCAAAATTAATTGAGAGTAATCCGGCAATAAGAAGAAAAGATCCGATTAAAATGAATAACATATCATTGTCCTCTGATTTCTTTCATGCTTGCTTACACCAGACACGCTGCCGCCCATCCTTATATACGCAGACAGGAATAGCGTGGCTTTATCATTCGGGATTGTTAGCGGGGAGGGCGGTTGTTCTCGTCGTTCTGACTGTGTTGTATTAACGATATAGCGGCATCCCTGCTGTGGTTCGAGAGTACTGAAGTTCAGGCTTTGATTCAATAATTGATAGAGATGGTTACAAGTGGCAACAGACGACAGAGAGCGCTCTGTCTGGCGCTTGGGTTAGTTCAAGTGTTACTCAACGGAGACGAGCATTGGCATAGAATAGATTACAGAAATCACTCCGCGCAGCGGCAATATCTGAGTCACTGATACTGCATACCTTCACACAAGCCGCCAAAACATTAATCCACCAGATTAATACCCAGACTCTCCAGCAGATTTAACGCCTCATAGCGACTGAAGGTCGCATTGCTCAGATTATTATCCAGCACATCGATATTAAAATTAACCGATTCACTCAGGTCTGCACCGCTTAAATTGGTGCGGCCAAACAGGCTGTGGGTAAAGTCGCAGTAGGTAAGGTGGGCGTTGTTCAGCTGGGTTTCGCGCAGGTCAACATCGTGTGCTTTGCACTCTTCCATAACCACTTCATGCAGGTTCAGTCCGAGGAAGGAGGAGTCGTTCAGTATACACTGGTAAAACTTCAGTTCAGGGTGAAACTGGTAGCTGGACCATTGGGCGCGGGTCCAGTCGATACCAACCATTTTGCACTCGTGGAAGGTTGTTTCGGCAAAACGGCTTTGCGGGATTTTAATCAGGCTCAGATTGCAGCGGGTAAAGCGGCAGTTAATAAACTTACAGCCTTTAAATACGCTGTGCGATAAGTCGCAGTCGCTGAATTCGCATTCTTCAAACTCGGTATTGTCGATCTGGCTGTCGGTGATATCGAGTTTAGTGAAGTGTTCTTCAAAATACTGGCTGGCGCTGGTCAGGCTGATCACGGCACTCTCCGCTGCAATTTCTTAAGATGGTAAAGCAGAAGCAGAGCGTCTGCACGGTTGCGGTTATGAATACCCTGTTGCAGCCAGGGTAACGGTTATTCTGCATTTTGTGCTTGTTACCGCCGTGAATATCAGAGCAAGTCCTGTCATTGACGGGGATCATTCAGTTCAACCAGTAGCCAGGCAACGTAGGCAATAAAGGTGGTCGGAAAATACAGAATACGTGAATACCAGTAACCTGCGTCTTCACCTAAAAAGGTGTATACCGGCACGACGGTCAGCATAGCGGTAACAAAGGCAATATAAATAAAGCGTGGTGCATGCCAGCGCAGGTTGGTGAAAGGGTATTTATTGTAGCTGAAAGCCCAGCGCGCCCACAGTCGTGAGCTGGCATAAACAAAGACCCCGAAGGCCAGTAACCAGAGCCAGTCGCTGGCACCGAGTTCACTGAGCTGGCAATCGGGCAGGCAGCTGAACATTAAAAGAACTCGCGCAGGGAATTCTGGTAAGTCTGAGCTAACACCTCTTCAACACTCAGGCCTTTTACGCCGGCAATTTTTTCGGCAATAAAAGGCAGATATTTCGGAGCATTTTCCATTCCGCGGAACGGAATCGGCGTGAGGAAAGGTGCGTCGGTTTCCAGCAATAAATTGCTCAGTGGTGTGGCGGCAACCACTGCGCGTACATTGTCGGCTTTATTAAAGGTAACAATGCCGTTAATGCCGAGGCAAAAGCCCAGTTCAACGGCCAGCTGTGCCAGTTCCATGCCGGAGGTAAAGCTGTGCACCACGCCTTTGCGTGTCATCTGCGGGGCGTATTCACGCAGAATGGCCATGGTGTCTTCGTCGGCTTCGCGGGTATGAATAACAACGGGTAATCCGCATTCCACCGCCAGTTGCAGCTGGCGGGCAAATACCTGACGTTGCACAGTACGGTCACAGTGGTCGTAATAATAATCGAGACCAATTTCGCCGACGGCGACCACTTTTTCGTGGATGGCATGGGTGCGGATATAGCCTTCGGCGGCGTCATCAAACAGCGCGGCTTCGTGCGGGTGTACACCCAGTGTGGCGTACAGGTCAGCGTGAGCTTCGGCCAGCGCCAGTGCCTTGGGCATATTGTCAGGCTCAACACTGATGGTCATAAAGCGTTCCACGCCAATGGCGCGGGCGGCACTGAGAATATCGTCGGCACTGCCTTCTTTCAGATAATCGAGGTGAAAGTGGGTTTCGATAATGGGCAGGCCGTAGGCCGGAATATCACGACGCTTTTTACTCATAATGGTTCTTTCTGATCTCAGCGGTAGCAGACAGGGCGGCGCAGAATTATAACGCGCTTAAGCGCTGATTTCTGCAGCGGCCCGTTTTTGTCCGTATTCAGGGTTTTATATGTTGCTGCCAGTGTTGATAGAGCGCGGCAATGTCTGCGGAACAGAGCAGCTCCATACAGGCGCTGAGTTGTTCATCCGGCCAGTGCCACCAGGCCATTTCCTGCAACAGGGCAATATGCTCGTCACTGAAACGGGAACGGATAACCCGCGCCGGGTTAGAGCCGACAACGGCATAGGCCGGAACGTCGCGGGTAACCACCGCCCGGCTGGCAATAATGGCGCCGTTGCCGACGGTAATGCCCGGCATAATCATGGCTTCTGAGCCGATCCATACATCATGGCCGATGCAGGTGTCGCCAGCACGGCTGAAGCCATCTTTACTGGCAGCAAAGGCTGGGTGCTGCTGGTAGAAAAAGGGGAAGGTGCTGATCCAGTCGCTGCGGTGCCCCTGATTACCCGCCATCATAAAAACGGCGCCGGAACCAATAGAGCAATAATTACCGATAATGAGTTTATCAACATCGTCGCGGTCGGGTGCCAGGTAGCGGGCGCAGTCATCAAAACTGTGGCCATGGTAATAACCGGAATAATAACTGTGGCGGCCAACAATAATATTGGGGTTGGTTATCTGTTCGCTCAGGGGTTTACCGGCAAAGGGGGAGTCGAAATAATTTCCGGTCATGGGGTTGTACCTGATCTGTCATCAGACCGCATGATAAAACCTTTTGGCGAGGGGCTCACGGTTTAGTGTGTTTCAGGTCTGTTGCCATTGCAGCAGACCTGAAAAGACAGGCACGGAGGCGCCGTTAGTTGAATAAACGACGCAGCTGTTCGCCGATAGCGGCTTTGGCGTTGTTCATTAATGGTGAGCCGTGGGCGGCGAGCAGATGGTCAAAATCCAGATTCATCAGGCGGTTAAAATCTGCTTCCAGAGTCTGGCCTTTCGGTGTTACGCGTTTCAGCCACGGCTTGCCGATATTCAGCCCCGGTTTAAAACCCATAACGCGCAAGGCTAGACGGCTGAACAGGCTGGTGTAATTCCAGTTATCCAGATATTGCAGGGAATCGGTGGTCAGCAGGCATTTGTGCTTGGTCAGCAGTAAAGCCGCTTCCGGGTATTTGGCGTTATCAAAGATAAACAGCTCAGCGTGCGGGAAAGGCATGGCCAGACCGGTTTTCAGATGCACATTGGCGCGTGGGGTTTTGTAGGTGCTTTGGCCAGGCTGGCACCAGAAGCGCGCCTGATATTTATCGACGTAGTACTGATCATCCAGTCCATGAAAATCGCCGAGGCGGAACACATGGGTTACGCGGCCAAGTTTTTCCAGTTTGCGTTCTTCCGTCTCGTTCAGCCGAACCGGGTTGATCAGGGTCAGCTCGTGGCGATTACGGATGATCACCATATTACGGTTCATGCTCATGCCCGGGCCAACGCGGATGCTGCCCTGCACCCAGAAAATATCCCAGAAGAGTTGTTCGATTTTACCGTGTGGATAAGCCGGAGCGTAGCTCTGGCTTTGCGCTGCCGCGGGCGACAGCTCTGAATTCAGTGTGGCAGTCATGGCGTTCTTCCTGCGTTTATAGGTATGCGTGTGAAAATGGTCGGCACAGACAACGGCCGCAGAGAGATATTAACGGGAATTAACGGCAAAACATTACGCAATGTGACAATTTTTGTCACATTGAGCTGAAAGTGTGACGAATTTTGTCAGGATGATGGGCTCAGCAGGTCAGGATGAGGATCGGTGTTGGTTTTTGTCCTGTCAGGACACGACAGGCATCAATCCGGAATGTGACAGAAGAGCCTAGAAAAAGAGCCCAGAAAAAGAGCTCAGAAAAATGAGCCGGGAAAATGAGCCGGGAAAACAGCAACGCAAGAAAAATAAACAGAGGGTGCAAGACAGGCGGTAGTCAAAACTGCAGTACGGATGCCAGAAAGCGCAGGCGGTTGCGCTGCGCTTTGCCGTTGGACGGTAAATTACTGTCCGGCTTTTTTCCCGCTCATGGGTGCGTAGACCGCCTGAATAGCCTGCATATCGGCGTCGATGTCGCCTGTGGTGTGGAACACGCCGGCAATGCCGCCGGTTTTGTTCGGATAGTCGAGAAATCCCATCAGCACCGGCACGCCGGCATTATGGGCAATATGATAAAAGCCGGTTTTCCAGTAGGTTACTTTGGCGCGCGTACCTTCCGGCGGTACGATCAGGAACAGCTGCTCGTTGCTGTTAATAGCATCAACCGAAGCCTGCACCATATTGTTGGCTTTGGAGCGGTCAACGGGAATGCCACCCATCCACATCATCAGGCCGCGGAATGGCGGTTTGAAAATCTGCTCTTTACCCATCCAGTAAATTTTTACGCGGAAGACAAAAGCGATCATCAGCATAAAGGGCAGATCCCAGTTGCTGGTGTGCGGTGCAGCGATCATCACGCATTTTTTTAAATCCGGCGGTATATGGCCCACGCTTTTCCAGCCGGCGAGCTTCAGAAAAGCAATGGAGCCCCAGCGCAGCAGGGTTTTCAGAATGGGGGTATCGAACATGGTACGGTGCATAACAGGCCCTAGTAAAAGGGCAGGCGTACGGACAATGCCGGATAAGACAGCAGGTCCGGAGACTTCGGCCCCGATCAGTGAGGCGCAGATCATAGCGGATTTGTTGAGGGCCGACACTGAGATAAATCAGCCTGTCTGGCCCCTCACTCCCGGCGAGGTCGCCTGTTCAGAGCACAGGTGGTTCTGCGCCCTGATGGTGACGGGTGTTTTCGCCAGGGGTGATAAACAGCAGGCGGGTAGCTTCAGAAGTGGTTGCGGTATGCCAGATGCCTTGCGGAATCAGTACATAGTCTCCGGCAGTTGCCAGCGCTACCTGCTGCTGACCGTCGCCGGTCAGCAGGGTGAAGGTGGCACTACCGCTCAGCAGTATCACGGTTTCATCGCCGGCCGGATGAATCTCCCAGCTGTTCCAGGGACCGGAAAACTCATACTGAGCAACCAGTGAGCACTGGCGGAACTGATTAAAATCGCGGTCGAGGGCGGCGTACATGCCCTCATTAACCGCGACCCGACTGGCACGCTGCTGGCCATCCAGCACAACGAATTCATCGGTAATCTGTGCTTTGCGGATGTCCATAAGGTTTGTCCTCAGCTGTTTTGTGCTTCCATATACATCAGCTCCCAGGTGTGGCCATCCGGATCTTCAAAGGCCAGGCCGTACATGGGTCCCTGATCCTGGCCGGGCCGGGAAATACGTCCGCCATTGTCTTCGGCCGCCTGGCCGATGGTATCGACTTCGGTGCGGCTGCTGCAGCTCAGGCACAGCAACACTTCGCTGCTGGTATGGGCATCGCACAGACTCTTGGAAGTGAACTGCGAATAGAATTCCGGCTTCAGCAGCATGGCGAAAATGTTGTCGGCAATGACGACGCAGATGGCCACTTCATTGCTGTACTGCTCGTTAATGCTGAAGCCCAGTGCGGTAAAAAACTGGCGCGAACGCTGGATGTCGCTGACGGAGAGATTCACAAAAATCTGACGGCTCATGGCGCTTCTCTTGTTCTTGTTATGGATGAGAACGCTATTGTTAGCAGATTTTTGCGCCAGAACAAATCCGGCGCAGAGCAGGGAGAATATGCTGAAAGCGGCAGCTGCAGACGCAGAACTGCCGCTGAAGGCTGCTTAAGCCAGGGCTTTGGCGCTGGCTGTTAAACGCATGGCCTGATCGGCGGCGTTAGCCAGTTCCTGCCCTTTAATCACAAAATGGCGGGCATAGTAGTTTTTATGCTCGTCGTGCTCGTGGAAGTTGTGCGGAGTGAGTACGGCGGTAAGCACCGGTACTTCGGTTTCCAGTTGCACCTGCATCAGGCCATTACAGACGGCGGCGGCAACGAAGTCGTGGCGGTAAATACCACCGTCGACCACCAGAGCGCTGGCGGCAATGGCGCTGTAGCGCCCGCTCTTGGCCAGCAGTTTGGCCTGCAGGGGTATTTCGTAGGCGCCGGGAGCTGCAATCACATCAATATTGCTGATGTCGTAACCACGGCTGGCGAGTTCGTCTTTAAAACCATCCAGACACTTGAGCACGATGTCGGTGTGCCAGGAAGCGTGAATAAAGGCGATGCGTTGTTGCTGAGGATT
The DNA here is from genome assembly GCF_020447205.1 of Thalassolituus alkanivorans. Taxonomy (GTDB): domain Bacteria; phylum Pseudomonadota; class Gammaproteobacteria; order Pseudomonadales; family Oceanobacteraceae; genus Venatoribacter; species Venatoribacter alkanivorans. Next base: position 73,612 of record NZ_JAJAEL010000035.1, on the reverse strand, counting down.
AAAAGTGTTGTTCATTGGCTCTGATTCTTCTTTAAATGCTGATTAGAATCAGGGCGAACGGGCAGACAAAAGCACTGACAGAGGCGGGCCTCTGTGCTGTCTGACACGCTCTCTCTTATCCGGACTATACCGTCGGCTCCGGAGTTACACCGGATCTGCTGACCTTGCTGGCAGTTAAACCGCCGGCAAGCGCTCGCGGGCTTCAGCGCAATAAACGCTGTTACCGCCGGTGGGGAATTTCACCCCGCCCCGAGAACGATGCGCTCTCAGCAGGCTGAGACCGCGGCGGCAATATAGGGAGTTTGGCGGGAAGAGTCAAAGGCAGCGGGCGCAACGCATTGTTGCGCCCGTGCGGTTTTTACGGCGTCAGAGCAGGCAGGCCGGGCATCAGCTCAGGGCTTCGTCCGGCAGCAGGTCCTGCAGCTGTTCGATACCTTCGACCACATCATCAGGCTGATGGAAGTAGGCCACGTGGTACATGGCTTCGCCTTCCTGCACCAGCGGGATATTGGTTTTGCCAATAATAATGCCTTCGTAACGCGAGCGGACTTCGTCCAGCACAGTGCCGTACGGGTCGCGGATAGTAGCGAGTAATTCCTGTTTCTGTACGCGGTCACCGAGTTCTTTATGGTGCTGCACAAAGCCGCTGTCGGTAGCGCGTTCCCAGGCACTGGTACGCGCCGTGACCGGCTCCAGCACATGGGATTTTTTCGCCCGGCTGCGTGGCAGCATACCGAGGTGGCGCATAACGTTAATGGTGCCGCGTTCGCCGGCACGGATGCACAGCTCGTCGTAACGCAATGCTTCGCCGGCTTCGTACAGCAGAATACGCACGCCATGGTCGGCGGCGGCTTCACGCAGCGAGCCATCGCGCAGGTTGGAATTCAGCAGTACCGGAACACCAAAGGCGCTGGCCATGGCGGCGGTTTCTTCGTCGTCGAGGTTGGCGCGGATCTGTGGCAGGTTAGAGCGGTGAATGGCGCCGGTATGAAAGTCGATGCCGTAATCGCATTTACTGACGATTTCTTCGAGAAACATATTCGCCATACGCGCCGCCAGCGAGCCTTTTTTGCTACCGGGAAAAGAGCGGTTTAAATCGCGGCGGTCGGGCAGATAACGGCTGTGGTTGATCACGCCATAAACATTGACGATCGGCACCGCAATTAACGTACCGCGCAGGCTGTTGAGTTTGCGTGAATTAATCAGACGCTGAATGATCTCGATGCCATTCAGCTCGTCGCCGTGAATGGCGGCACTGATAAATAAAGTGGGGCCGGGGCGTTTACCACGTTTAACAAAGACCGGCATGGAGACGGAATTGTCGGTGTATAAACGCCCGACTGGTAATTCGATTTTCTGGCTTTCGCCGGGAGCGATGCTGATCCCGGCAATTTCGATACTACGCTTTGGCATGCTTTCCCTGATCGTTATGTATTAATTCAGTCCGCGCATTAACCCTGACCGCGAGTTTTGGTGCTGGTGCGGGCTGATTTTTCCAGGAACTGGAACACCATGCCGGCAACGTCTTTACCGGTGGCGGTTTCAATGCCTTCGAGGCCGGGAGAGGAGTTCACTTCCATCACCACCGGACCATTGTTGGAGCGCAGAATATCCACACCGCACATATTCAGGCCCATGGCCTTGGCGGCGTCGATGGCGGTTTTACGTTCAGCCGCCGATAAACGTACGATTTCGGCACTGCCGCCACGGTGCAGGTTGGAGCGGAATTCACCTTCGGCCGCCTGACGTTTCATCGCCGCAACAACTTTACCGCCGACCACTAAACAGCGGATATCGGCACCGCCGGCTTCCTTAATAAATTCCTGCACCAGAATGTTGGCGTTCAGACCCATAAAGGCTTCGATGATGCTTTCGGCGGCTTTTTTGGTATCGGCCAGTACCACGCCAATGCCCTGGGTGCCTTCCAGCAGTTTGATCACCAGCGGCGCGCCGCCGACGTTTTTGATCAGGTCTTCAACGTTATCCGGACGATGGGCAAAACCGGTACGCGGCAGGCCAATACCTTTACGTGACAGCAATTGCAGCGAACGTAGTTTATCGCGCGAGCGGCTGATGGCGACGGATTCGTTAATGGAATAGGTGCCCATCATTTCAAACTGACGCACCACCGCCGTACCGTAGAAGGTAACGGAGGCGCCAATACGCGGAATCACCGCATCGTACTGCGGCAGGGCGTCACCTTTGTAACGCACCGTCGGTTTGTTACTGGTGATATCCATATAGCAGTGCAGGGTGTCGATAATATCGACCTCATGCCCACGTTGCTCCCCCGCTTCTTTCAGACGACGGGTCGAATAAAGATTAGGATTACGGGAAAGAATGGCGATACGCATAGCGGCTTCCGGAAGCTGAAAATAAAGCGCTTAGTCTGCGCTGACGGATGGCAAATGTCATCATAGGCAGAAAAAGATAGTTACAGACAGGGCAGAGGCCATTGCTGTCCCACAGCCTGGAGTGTCACTCCATAATCGACGACTGTTTTTCAACCTGAAACGCCTTTCCGGGGCAAGCCCCTGGCCCCCTGTAAGGAGAGGTATCTCCTTACGATCCTCTCTTTTCGGCGCGTCCGGCTTCATCCAGCCAACTGCAATGATTATGCGGCACGCAAAACAATTCGCCCCGGAACGACGTTTTAAAATACCCATAACTTGTATCGTTCCGGGGCAGGGTTTTGCTCTGAAGGCCGCAGAATCATCTGGTTGTCTGGCGCCGCACGATCGCCGGTTTAAGCATTCCGCTCAGCCGTATTTCAAAGAAAACCGTGTTTGAGACGTGACATTTAAAAGAATGCGTTTGATTTGAAAAACGACATCGCGGTGACGGTTTTCTGCGCCTCTGGGGCCGCCGCAGAAACCGCAGATATGCCTGGTCTGTCCGCAGGGATGCGGACAAGTGGCTCCGGCCATGGATGGCCGATGAGCCGCGCGGCCAGTAAATATCAAGGTTTCAAGGGTAACGGCCCAGAAAGCGCGAAGCTGGGGTCGGCCCGCCGGCAAGGGGATAAGTTCCCCTGGGAGGCAACAGGCTTTGATGTTAAAAAATGCTGTTTTTGTTGGCTACGGTGCTGATTAAAAACAGTGGAGCTGCAGAGGCAGGCATTGCCACTGCCTCAGTTACGGTAAATAGTCTCGATCAGATGGTAGCCAAAGCGGGTTTTAACCGGCCCCTGTACTTTTAACAGCGGCCCTTTGAACACCACATCGTCAAAGGCTTTGACCATATCGCCTTTGTTGAACTCCCCCAGGCTGCCGCCGTTTTTCTTGCTCGGGCAAATGGAGTGTTGTTTGGCCAGTTTGCTGAAGTCGGCTCCTTTATCGAGTAACTGCTTCAGTTTGTCGGCTTCTTCTTTGGTTTTTACCAGAATATGGCGGGCACAGGCGCGGGGCATACTTACCTCGGATTCAGTCTATCAGGCCAATCTGACCATTCGGTTAAATTTTGCGTCGCGCAGGATCAGGTGCTGTGCGAAAATTGCGCCCGTTATTGTACCCGAAAGACAGAATGAGGCATGCATGAGCGTACATGAGATCCGCCACCCCCTGGTGCAGCATAAAATTGGTTTGATGCGATCCAAATCAATGAGCACCCGCACCTTCCGCCAACTGGCGGCTGAAGTCGGCAACTTGCTGACCTATGAAGCAACCAAAGATATGGAACTGGAAAGCTACACCCTCGATGGCTGGTGTGGTCCGGTTGAAGCGGAGCGGATTCGCGGCAAAAAAATTACCGTGGTACCGATTCTGCGTGCCGGTCTGGGCATGCTGGACGGCGTGTTAGAGCTGGTGCCAAGTGCCAAAATCAGCGTGGTCGGCCTGTACCGCGATGAAGAAACCCTGGAGCCGGTCAGCTACTTCGACAAACTGGCCGGTGATATCGACCAGCGTATGGCACTGATTGTGGACCCGATGCTGGCCACCGGCGGTTCGATGGTGGCAACCATCGACCTGTTAAAGCAGGCCGGTTGTACCAGCATCCGTGCATTGGTGCTGGTAGCGGCACCGGAAGGCATTAAAAAGGTTCAGGATGCGCACCCGGATGTGGATATTTATACCGCATCGGTGGACAGCCATCTGAACGAGCAGGGGTACATTATCCCTGGTCTGGGCGATGCCGGTGACAAGATCTTCGGCACGAAATAATTAAAAATCAGGGGAGTTTCTATGCGGGACAATACAGAAGATCTGTATCGCGGCTGGCGTATGCTGCTGGCCGGTTTACAGATGTTGTTCGTGGCCTTCGGCGCACTGGTGCTGGTGCCATTGATTACCGGCCTCGACCCGAGTGTGGCGCTGTTTACCGCCGGTATCGGTACGCTGATTTTTCAGTTCACCACCAAACGTTCGGTGCCGGTTTTCCTGGCCTCATCTTTTGCCTTTATTGCGCCGATTCTGTTCAGCGTAAAAACCTGGGGCATGGCGGCCACCATGGGCGCGCTGTTCTGTGCTGGTATGGTTTATGTTGCGCTGTCGGCTCTGGTGGCGTTGCGTGGCCCGGGTTTCCTGCACCGCTTACTGCCGCCGGTGGTTACCGGTCCGATCATTATGGTGATTGGTCTGGGCTTAGCTCCTATTGCGGTGAATATGGCGATGGGTAAAGCCGGTGATGCGTCCGCCGAACTCTTCCCCTATGCCGATGCTATGTGGGTATCGATGCCTGCCCTGATTACCACCTTGCTGGTGGCCACTCTGGCGAAGGGTATTTTCCGTCTGGTGCCGATTCTGGCGGGTGTGGCGGTGGGTTACACCATTGCTGCGTTTACCGGCATGGTCGATCTGACAGCCGTGGATGCCAGCCCATGGGTTAAGTTACCGCAGTTTGTGACGCCGGAATTTCAGCTGGCGGCCATTCTGTTCATGATTCCGGTGGCCATTGCGCCGGCGATTGAACACGTTGGTGACGTTCTGGCGATTGGCAGCGTGACCGGTAAAAACTACGTGCAGAAGCCAGGTCTGCACCGCACTCTGCTGGGTGATGGTCTGGCGACTTCTGCGGCGTCTCTGTTTGGCGGCCCGCCAAACACCACCTACTCCGAAGTGACTGGTGCGGTGATGCTGACCAAAGCCTTTAACCCGGTAGTGATGACCTGGGCGGCAGTGTTTGCCATTGTTTTGGCATTCGTGGCCAAGTTTGGTGTGCTGCTGCAGACCATTCCGACGCCGGTGATGGGCGGTATTATGATTCTGCTGTTCGGCTCTATTGCCGGTGTTGGCATGAACATTCTGATCAAAGCCAAAGTCGATATGAGTGCACAGCGCAATCTGGTGATTGTGGCGACCACTCTGGTATTCGGTATTGGTGGTATGGCAATCGGTTCTTCCGAGTTCCACCTGCAGGGTGTCAGCCTGTGCGGTGTGGTGGCGATTGTGCTGAACCTGCTGTTGCCGCATGAGAAAGCCGACGCTGAAGACCTGCATGAAGAGCAGGAAATTGTGGAAGATATTCTGGAGCACAGTAAATAAGCTGTCGTTTCTTTTTATCTGCATTATCCGCAGAAAAATGGCCGCCTATGCGGCCATTTTTTATGGGCTGTGTTCAGGGCATGCAGCTGCGTTATTGCAGGGTGCGGATGGTCGGGCGAAAGGTATACGAAGCCGGTAATTCATCCGGCACTCTGGGGTAGGGGTTGGCACTCAGTGCAGCTTTGACGGCCCAGTCGTCCATTACCGGGTCGCCACTGGAGCGGATAACCCGCACGTTGGTGGCCACCTGACGGTAACTTAAGGTCAGCTCCAGCCTTACACTGCCGGTAAATTGCGCCGGGGCGATTACCCGTTCGCGCAGATGTGCGAGCAGTTTCTGTTGGTAGCTGCGCTCCAGTGGATCGGCTGATAAATCTTCTTTCTCAGTGACCAGTCCGCTTTGTTTCTGGCTCGGTTGTTGTGCTGTCTGTGCGCTCGACTGCTGCTTTGGTTGTGGTGTGGATTGCGGCTCAGGTATTAGCTGCTGGGTTTGTTGTTTGGCGGCTTCTGTTTTTGCCTGAGGCTGCTTCTGACTCTGCTCCGGAACTGCGTTGTGTTTCACAGCTGCGTTTTGTTTAACAGCTTCGCTTTGGCTTTGAGCCACTTCCTGAGTCGGGACTGCCTGAACCTGAGTCGTCGGCACCTGAGCTGGTGCTTCATCCTGTAAGGTCCGGGCGCTTACCTCTGGTTGGCGCAGTTCGGCATTAATTACGGGTTGGGTCTGGGCCGGTGACAGCCGTACAGAGAAGGGCGCCGACAGCAGCAGGGCATGCAGCAACAACGAGATAGCCACAGCCAGCAGCAAGCGCTGGTAGTGTCTCCGCTTCGGTGCCGAGAGTTTGCTGAAAAACCCTTCTGCCACAATCACTTACCCGTGTTATAGACAATTGCTATGGCTATGATTGGCAAAATTAATCATCGCCCTGATTCTCTGGCGGCGGCGGTATGCTTAGCCGGGAGCGCGTTGTATGATACCAGCTCTTTATGCTCCGGCTGCGCCGCAGGTGTTGTCCGGATAATACCGATAAATTTCAGAACTCACAGGGAGTAAGAAACATGAGCGTACTGGTAGGTAAAAAAGCACCTGACTTTACCGTTCCGGCTGTACTGGGCAACGGTACCATCGTTGATTCATACAACTTCGCAGAAGCAACCAAAGGCAAATACGCTCTGGTGTTCTTCTATCCACTGGATTTCACCTTCGTGTGCCCATCTGAGCTGATCGCTCTGGATCACCGTATGGCCAAGTTCGAAGAGCTGGGCGTGGAAGTGATTTCTGTGTCTATCGACTCTCACTTCACCCACAACGCATGGCGTAACACGCCGGTTGCCAAAGGTGGTATCGGCGAAGTTAAGTACACCATGGCGGCTGACGTTGACCACGGTATCTGTAAAGCATACGACGTAGAAACTGCCGGTGGCGTTGCGCTGCGTGGTGCTTTCCTGATCGATAAAGAAGGTGTGGTACGTGCTGCCAACATCAACGACCTGCCACTGGGCCGTAACATCGATGAGCTGGTGCGTCTGGTTGAAGCTCTGCAATTCCACGAAGCGCACGGCGAAGTTTGCCCGGCTGGCTGGAACAAAGGCGACAAAGGTATGGACGCATCTCCTGAAGGTGTTGCCAAGTACCTGGCAGAAGAAGCCGGCAAACTGTAAGTTTTGCCCTTCTGAAAAAACCCGCCTTGTGCGGGTTTTTTTATGGCGGCCATCCATGGCCGCCACCCTTCGGGCCGCGCTGAAGCGCGTTAAGCTATGCTCCTGCTGCGCTTTGATGCCCGCCATCCGTGGCGGGCACCCTTCGGGCCGCGCTGAAGCGCGTTAAGCTATGCTCCTGCTGCGCTTTGATGCCCGCCATCCATGGCCGCCACCCTTCGGGCCATCTATGACAAATACCCTGAAGTACCTTCCTGTCCTCAGACGATATGGCTGGTCTACGCTTAAGTTCTTATTATCGGAGGATGGGGGCTGATATGCGTTGGCTGTTGGCTATGGGGATGTTTGTGATGGCTCTGTCCTGCCTGGCGCAGGAAACGCCTGTAGCAGATGATCGTCCGCTGTTGCGCTGGATTGTGATGCCATATCCGCCACTGCATATCAGCGAGGGGCCAATGGCAGGCAAGGGCATCGCCGATACTTATCTGGATCTGGTCATCGCGGCGATGCCGCAGTATCGCCATGTACGGGAAGAGATGACCCCGGCCCGGGCCTGGCAGCTGATCCGTGCAGGGGAAAATATCTGCCATCCGGCGGCGCTGTATACTCCGGAGCGGGCAAAGTACACCCTGTTCAGTGATTCTCCGGCGTTGTTTCCATCATTGGCCTTTATGGTGCGGCTGGATGATTATCAGGCGCTGTTTGCGCCGCAGATGACCATTGCAGCAGCAGATATGCTGGCGCGTACCAATATGCGTCTGGGGCTGGTGGCTGACCGTTCCTATTATGTGTTTCTCGATAATCTGCTGAGTGCCGGCGATGTGTATCAGCGTGCTACGGTGCTCTCCAGTCTGCATGGGCCGCTGAGTCTGTACCGTATGCTGCAGTCGGGGCGTATTGATTACATTATCGAATACCCCTGGATTAACCGTTATATGGTCGACACGATTCAGTCACCGGAAGAGCATGAGCTGGTGGCACTGTCGATCAAAGAGCTGCCGCAGTTTGCCAAGGGTGCCATGGCCTGCCCGAAAACGCCCTGGGGAGAAACCGTGGTGGCGGCGGTAAACCGCTGGGTAGCTGAGCAGAAAAATACCGAAACCAACCGTCAGCGTATGGCGGTATGGCTCGACCGCAATACGCTGCCGCGTTATATGAAAGCTTATGAAGAGATGATTGCACCAGTAACCAGACCCTGAACCGGTCTGGCAGGCGCTGCGCTATTCACTGCGTTTCAGCACCCGCGCCTGATAACCGGCCTCGGTGAGGATATAGGCCGCGGCTTCCGCCCGGCCTTCGCCGGTAACCACATACACAAAGGCTTTGGATAATTCATTCAGACGGGTACGCAGCTGTGCCAGTGGTATGGTTGTCGCACGGTGAATCGGGCTGGCCGCGACCTCCTGTGGCAGGCGTACATCGAGCACGACGGTACCTGTATCGCCTTCATCGATCAGGGCGCTGAGCTGGCTTTCGCTGACGTATTCAACCACCGGAGTTTTCAGCAGGGTGTCGAAGTCTTCTTTGGTTAATACCATCAACACGCCGTTACTGCTCATGGTAATGCTGGCATTACGGGGCAGATTACTGACCAGGGCGTCTTCACCAAACAGATCTCCGCTGCCAAGAGCGGCGAGGGTTTCCTGTTTGTTATTTACTTTACGGCTGACAATGGCCTTGCCGCTTTTGATCACATAGCACTCATGGCCTTCTTCGCCCTCACGGATGATTTCTTCACCGAGTGACACTTCGCGTTCGTTAAAGCGGGCCAGCAGCTTCTGGATATTGGCCGGTGGTACACGGTTAAACAGATCGGAAGTGAGCAGGCTTTCCAGCCAGTCGTGTTCAGAGTCTTCTTCCTGATCATAGGCCTGACGTAATTCCGACCATGTGGTGATCAGCTCCAGATACTGACGCTTGATAGCAAACAACTGGCAGGGCGACTGGGTAATGGCCGCATGGCGGTGAATCGGATGGCTGGCATCCAGGGCGAGAAAGTTTTCGTCATCGTCGCCTTTAATCTGGGTAATACGGAACTGGTCATCGGCCAGGTCGACCGTTCCTTCAAGCAGAAAGTGACATTCGTCGTCTTCTTCACCACGTTTGAACAGAATCTTTTTATCGGCCAGCGAATAGGCACGGAAATGCGGCAACAGCTCGCTGACAGCATGGGCAGACAGCTCATCAAAAGGAATAAAGCGCTGAATCTGCTCTGTCGTAAGGGCCGTATCCGGCGCGGTTGCTGAAGATGGATTGATAGAATCTTCCATGGTGTTTCTGGCCTGACCAATGACGAATGAAATAACACACGATGAATGTATTTTTGCACACTATCACGAAGCCTGCCGTTTTTTGCTGTGCCTGTTATTCACAACTGCAGGCCCGGGGGCCAATGCAGACAGTCAGAAACGGCCTGTAATTGTTGCTTATCTGTGCAATTCAGAGCGTCGATAGGCGGAATAACCCCCAGGCAGGGAACATTCTGCTGATTGAACCAGTGTTGCAGGAATTGCAGATTTTCCTGTGCCGCGGTCATCCCCGGTGGCAGCTGGTTGGCCACCCAGCCTGCCAGCGCTAAGCCGGATTGCTGTATGGCGCGGGCACTGAGCAGTGCGTGGTTAATACAGCCCAGTTTCATTCCCACCACCAGAATCACCGGGGCGCCCAGTGAACAGGCAAAATCGGCGAGGGTTTCTGCGTTATTTAATGGTACCAACCAGCCACCGGCGCCTTCGCATAACAGCAGATCCGGCTGCTGATGCAGGGCGGGCTGGCAGGCCTGCATCAGACTGTCCACGGTAAGTGTGCACTGCTCCTGTTGCGCGGCAATATGGGGTGCAATTGCCGCCTGCAGAGCGATGGGATTGTGGACGCTGTAATCCTGTGCCGGCTGGCTGTACTGCTGGTGCAGCAGGGCATCGCTGTTGCGCATCAGATAAGAGGAAGGCTTACGTTCACAACCGGCGGCGACGGGTTTCAGACCCAGGCAGGTTAAACCCTGCTGTTGTGCTTTCAGCAGATAGGCGGCGCTGATCAGGGTTTTGCCGGCGTCAGTATCGGTGCCGGTAATAAAGAGGCGCTGTGTCATTTGGCTCTGTTCCCATTTTACTCTTTACGCAGCAGCAGCCACTGCACCTGATAGCTCAGCGGCAGCAGGCCATTGCGGTCACGCGGATAAGCGTTATCCAGCTGCTGCAATGCCCGGCGGCCGCCCAGGCCGCTTTTCCGGCCTGGGTTCACATTGGTGGCGCCAATGGCTTTGAGGTTGCGCAGCAGGCTGGTGAGTGAGTCGTAATGTTCCTGCAACAGACTTTGCTGCCGGCTAACGCTGCGCAATCCGGCCTGCAACAGTGCCTGCTGCAGGTCAGCGGCGCTGATGAAATTGTTTACATGAGGCTTGTCGTCGATGCTGCGCCAGGCCTGTAACAGCTCCTGCTGAGTACCGGGCAGCAGCGTTGCCAGAGCCAGTGTGCCGCCGGGTTTCAGCACCCGCGCCCATTCTCGCAGGGTGCTGTGCGGCTGCTCGCTCCATTGCAGCATCAGGCTGGAAAACAGACCGTCACAGCTGGCGCTGGCCAGCGGTATATGGTCGGCATCGGCCTGCAACAGGTGAATCGACGGGCTGCTGAAACGGCGGGCGCTGCGGATCATGCCGCCGGCCAGATCGAGCCCGCAGACCTGTTGTGCCCCTAATTGCTGCAGCCGCGGCAGGGTCTGACCGGTGCCACAGCCGATATCCAGCCAGTGACCGTATAAGGGCCCGTTGATGCGTTGCAGACGGCTGAGCAGCTGATTGCGCACCTGCAGCTGAATGCCTGCGGCCTGATCGTACGAGTGGGCGGCGCGGCTGAACTGCTGTGCTACCAGGCGTTTATCACGCTGCAGCGTGATCGTGCTGTCGCCGGGCGTCTGCAGAGAAAGACATTCAGCGTTCATCCCTGTGCTCCGCTGGCCGGTTTGAGCAGGCAACACAAGGCCTGCAGCCGGGTTAACAGGGCGGCCTGTCCCTCGGGTTCGAGAAAAAAAGCATGACTGTGGCCGGGGCTGTAATACACCGGGTTGAGTCCGCCGGCATTGAGCGCATCGTGGCTGCCGAGCCAGTGTTGTTCCTGCCTGACCTGCAGGCGGTTGCCGGTTGCAGGGTTAAGACGATAGCTGCGCAGCCAGTCGAGGCCCGACAGCAGGGGAGCCGGATCACTCAGCTGGTGGCTGGCAAGCAGGCGACTGAGTGGCCGTGCGTCAGCGGCGCCCTGAGTGCAGAGTGCGAGAAAGCGGCGCCGGGTTTTCTCCGGCTGTTGCTGCATATTCTGGCTGAACTGCTGCAGCAGATCGGCATCCAGACCAAACTCGTCCTCCGCCTGTAAACGGCAGAACGTGGCACTGGTGGCCAGTGTGATCAGGGTAATATTGCCCGTTTTTTGCGTTGTCGATGCCGCTGCAGAAACAGACAGCGCTGCGCAGGCCAGGGCACCACCCAGCGACCAGCCAACCCAGATCGCCGGACGTTGCGGACTGGCGGGAGCCTGATTGATCAGAGCCTGATTGACCAGAGCCTGAGCGCAGCTGTTGAAGTCACTGTTGTCTGCAACCCCTGTTGCGGAATAATCAAAGCCATAGTGCTGACCCGGCAGCTGGTTATAGAGCGGGGCAAAGACTTCCGGGGCAAAACTCCAGCCCGGCAGCCAGAACCAGTCGGGGCCGGGGCTTTCTGTCCGTAGCAGGCGCCATGGGGAGATAGGCTGGCTCATGCACTGGCCTCCTGAACCGGCAGCAATTCAGCGAGGGCGTTTAACAGTAAGTCGATATCGCTCTGACGGTGTGCAGCACTCAGGGTTATGCGCAGGCGGGCGCTGCCGGCAGGTACGGTGGGCGGACGGATGGCACTGACCCACAACCCGCGTTGCAGCAACTGCTCAGATAGCCGCAGGGCGCTACCGCTGTCACCGATCAGCAGCGGCTGAATGGCTGATTCTGACGGCATAAGCGATAAACCCAGACTGGCGGCCTGACGGCGGAAATAGCGGATATTGGCCTGCAACTGTTGCTGGCGGTCGCCCTGCTGCAGACGCTTCAGGTTGGCCAGCATTGCTTCGGCCAGCGCTGGTGGCAGCGCGGTGGTGTAGATGTAAGGCCGGGCAAACTGGATCAGGTAATCGATAAGGTCAGCACTGCCGGCAACAAAAGCACCAAAACCGCCCAGCGCTTTGCCCAGAGTGCCGACGTACAGCGGCAGCTGTTGCGGACTGAGGCCAAAATAGGCCCGTACTCCCTGGCCTGCAGCGGGTTCGATGTTGGGGGTGCTGATTGTGCTGCCCAGTACGCCAAAGCCGTGGGCGTCGTCGATCATTAACAGGGCGTTGTGTTCGCTGCTCAGTTCGCTCAGGCGGCGGACGTCGGCCAGATCGCCGTCCATGCTGAAGATACTGTCGCTGACGATCAGACGTTCTCCGTTGGCCGGCACGTCCAGCAGCTGTTGCAGATGGTGGTAATCGGCATGGCGGTAACGGCTGAGTCTGGCGCGGCTGAGCAAGGCGCCATCCAGCAGTGAAGCGTGGTTGAGCTTGTCCTGCAGCACTTCGTCACCACGTCCGGCGAGGGCGGCAATCGTGCCGAGGTTTGCCATAAAGCCGGTTGAGAATAACAGCGCCCGCTCATAGCCACAGTGCGCGGCCAGTGCCTGCTCCAGCTCATGGTGGGCGCTACTGTGACCACACACCAGATGTGAAGCACCACTTCCCATTGCCCAGCGCTGTGCGGCATGGGCCAGATCATCAGCACCACAGGCGGCCAGACCAAGATAATCATTGGCGCAGAAGTTCAGCACCGGCTGGCCGTTGCGCAGGGTGTGTGTCTGCTGCACATCACCCAGCAGAGCGCGCTGGCGCCACAGCTGCTGTTGCTGGCGTTCATGCAGTGCCTGTTGAATACGCTGGTTCCAGCTCATGCTGCCTGAGGGTGCCTTTTCTGAATGGGTTAAAGCCTGTCGCTGTTGCCGGCTCGTCTGTTTCTGTTGCCGACTCGACAGGGGAGTTGCGGCTGATCATAATGCTGATGGTTAACCAGTCAATTTAAAAATGGTTTACAAGTTTACTGCGGAACGGTCCGGAGCCGGGCCTGCTTCGGCCTGGGTCTCTTCCACTGTCAGGAGTTGCTATGCATTTTTCCTCTGTTTCTCACCCAGCTTCTTCCATGCTGCGACAGAAGCCCGATCTGGCTTTTGACCGTGAACACCTCTGGCATCCTTACAGCTCAATGACTGAGCCGGCGCAGGTGTGGCCGGTGGTTGCGGCCCGTGGAGTCAGACTGCAGCTGGCGGATGGCCGCGAGCTGATCGATGGCATGGCTTCCTGGTGGTGTGCGGTACACGGCTATAACCATCCGCGTCTGAATGCTGCTCTGCTGGAGCAGGCTGAGCAGATGAGTCATGTGATGTTTGGCGGTCTGACGCACAGTCCGGCCATTGAGCTGGCACGGCGTCTGGTGGCGCTGACGCCGGCGGGGCTGGATAAGGTGTTTCTGGCGGATTCTGGCTCGGTGGCGGTGGAGGTGGCGCTGAAAATGGCGCTGCAGTATCAGCAGGCCCGCGGGCTTAGCGGTAAACATAAGATTCTGGCCCTGCAACGCGGCTATCACGGCGATACTTTGGGGGCGATGTCGGTATGTGATCCAACCCGTGGGATGCACCAGTTGTTTGCCGGTATTCTGCCGCAGCAATATTTTGTTCCGCCGCCGCAGACGGGTTTTTATGACGACTGGGATGCCGCTGACTGCAGCGCACTGGAGCAGGTGTTACAAAAGCATCATGCCGACATAGCCGCCCTGATTGTTGAGCCGGTGGTGCAGGGAGCCGGAGGCATGCGCTTCTATCACCCGCAGTACCTGCGCGAGGCGCGGCGCCTGTGTGATGAATACGACGTGCTGCTGATTGCCGATGAAATTGCCACTGGTTTTGGTCGCACCGGACGTTTGTTTGCCTGTGAATGGGCCGGAATCACACCGGATATTCTCTGCCTTGGCAAAGCCCTGACCGGTGGTTATATGACACTGGCGGCAACGCTTACTACCTCACAGGTTGCGGAAACCATCAGCGCTGGTGAGGCTGGCTGTTTTATGCACGGCCCGACTTTTATGGGTAACCCTCTGGCTTGTCGGGTGGCCTGTGAAAGTATCGATTTGCTGTTGGAAAACGACTGGGCGGCGCAGGTCGCGCGTCTGGAGCAGGGACTGCTGTCGGGATTAATGCCGGCACGTCAGTTACCGGGAGTTGCTGATGTTCGTGTGTTGGGTGCTATTGGCGTGATTGAAATGCAGCAGCCGGTGAACATGGCGCAACTGCAGCCAGCCTGTGTGGAACGCGGTATCTGGGTGCGGCCATTTGGTAATCTGCTGTATGTGATGCCGCCTTTTGTGATGGATGATAACGACCTTGCGCATTTAACTTCAGGAATGCTGGCAGCGCTTGCGGCCCTGTAGCTGCACTGTAGTTGTACTGTAGTTGTACTTCAGCTGTGCTTCGGCTGTAAAAAAGAAGGAACCGTGCAGGGATGAGGCAGTCTCAGACAGACGTATTTTTAACGCTGTCACAGGACCGACTTATGCTGAATTCGTTACTGACTCCATCGGGAAACACTGCCCAGCCTTTGCTGCATCAATACAAAACCGGCGTCGCTTTATTATTTTCCGGTGTATTCCATCTGCTGGCTTTATTGTTGGTGGGATTATCATTTTCGACGTTTTTTAACGGATTATTCAGTAGTGATGGCGATATGGTCACGCTGGTGATTAAGGCGATTAATACGCTTGTTATCGCGCTGGCAATGTATGAGCTGGGGTTGGGGGTTGGTAAGGAATACGCGGCGGAAGAAGCCGGGGAAAATATTTTCCAGAATATCCGCCGCACCATCACCCGTTTTGTCGGCACCGTGTGTATCGCACTGGTGCTGGAAGCGCTGATTATGATTATTAAATACAGCCAGCTCGATCTGGCCGGTAATCTGTATTATCCGGTGGCTATTCTTGTTGCCTGTGCCTTTTTATTGCTGGCGCTGGGCGCCTTCCTGGCGCTGACGCGCCAGGTGTGTGACATTGCCGCCGATTGATTATTCAGAGACACCTTTGTTTTTATCGTCACCATTAAGGGGCCATAACGGCTCTTTGGTTTTGCGTGCCTGGCTTTGCGATACTCCGGCAGTTAGTGCAAAGCGCATGGCATCTTCAAACGACCAGTCGAGCATCGTCAGGCGGGCGCGTGGAACAAACAGGGTATAGCCGCCAACCATGTAGCTCATGGGCAGGTATACCGCGACCAGTTCTTCCTTATCGCCGGCATTCTGCACCGCCGGCGGAATTTTGCTGGCGGTAATAAAGCCCAGCAATTGTGCATCGCCGGGCATATCGACCAGCACGACCTGTTGATTGTGCTGTTTTTCCTGATCGAACATGGCGGCAAAGTCTTTAACCGCGCCGTACAGTGTTTTTACCAGCGGAAAACGCAGCAGGGCATCTTCCACATACTGATACAGCCAGCTGACCGGGTTGAACTGAAATAATAATCCGACTGACAGCAAAGCCAGCAGCATCAGCAGCAGGCCCATACCAGGAAAAATGCTGGGAATATGCAGGCTGGCGAGCAGGCTCAGGCCCAGACCGTTAAGCCACATCAGCGCAGACCATAACAGCCAGATGGTAATCAGTAACGGCAGTACCACCATGGAGCCTTTGATCAGCGGTTGCAGCAGATAGCGTTTCATAAAAACTCCGTCAGGATTTTGGTGGTTGCTGCTGTTGCAGCAGGGCTTTCAGTTCGCGGATTTCTGCCGCCAGATCGTCAAGAGTTGCTTTGCCGTCGGCGGCATCCTGCTCGGCTTTTTCCTGTGCATGTTCATCTTCAAGTACGTTTACCACAATACCGATGACCATATTAAGAAAGGCAAAGGTGGTGAGGAAAATAAAGCTCAGATAAAAAATCCACGACAGCGGGTAGACCGCCATGGTTTCGTACATAACATCGGTCCAGTCTTCAAAGGTCATCACCCGGAACAGGGTCAGCATGGAGATGGAAATATCCCCCCACAACACATCATTGATGGGTTCAAAAAAGGTGGTGCCGATAGCAGCGTAAATATAATAAATAATAAACATCAGCAGCAGGACATAGCCCAGCTGTGGCAACGCGCGCAGCAGCGAGTTCAGCAGCATACGCAATTCCGGGATGATAGATACCATCCGCAGCACGCGGAAAATACGCACCAGACGACCAATAAGAGCCATATCGCTGTGATCGACCGGAATCAGACTGACAACCACGACCAGGGTATCAAACAGGTTCCAGCCATTATGGAAGAAGCGTTTCTTATCCGGTGCCGCGAGAAAGCGGATAACGATTTCGATCAGGAAAATAACCGTAATGCCGGTATCCAGCCAGTTCAGCACCACCATCAAAGGGTCGGGAATGCTGTAGGTTTTGGCACCGATCAGAAGGGCAGAAAAAATAATGATGGCTACAACAAAGAGTTCGAAGGCTTTGTTATCACGAACGGCCTGCGAAGCGGCCTGTAATTGCTGAATATTCATGGTCTGGATTGAAGTCGGATGACGGCTGGTGATAGGACGACGCGAAGTCTGTCACAGCCGCCGGACTTCGCCAAGACAGGCTGACGCAACTATACATTGCGCCAGCCTCAGATTTGCCAGATCAATCAGGCGCGGGAGATAAAACGGTTCTCAGCGGTGTTGATCTTGACGGTTTCACCCTGTTCCAGATATTCCGGCACCTGAATAACCAGACCAGTGGCAAAACGGGCCGGTTTGGTACGGGCACTGGCGCTGCCGCCTTTAATGCCTGGGCTGGTTTCGATTACGGTCATTTCTACCGATGATGGCAGCTCAATGGCAATCAGCTGACCATCGACCAGCAGACCCATGGTGCCTTTCAGGGATTCGCTGATATAGAGCGCATCGGTGTCCAGGGTTTCGGCATCGATCGGATACTGGTCGAAGCTTTCTTCATCCATAAAGTAGTAGGTGTCTTCTTCACGGTAAGAGAACACGATCTGGCGACGCAGCAGTTCAATGGCCTGTAGCTGATCGTCACCTTTAAAACTTTCTTCCAGCTTCTGCCGGCCGGGAACGGTCTGGAAGCGGATTTTGTACAGGGTGGCACCACCGCGCGAATGCGGGTTCTGCACTTCGATGTTTTTGATCAGGCAGGTCTGATTCTTGAATTCGACGACGCCGCCTTTCTTCAGTTCGTTGGCTCTTGGCATGCAAGGGGTCCTTGTGGCAGTGCTTGCAGGATGATGTAAAGGGAGCCGATGTTACCGCCTTGATTATTCCGGCTGAAGATTTTTTTTGCACAACGGCTGCAGAATTCTGCACTGGTTTCCCGTCGCAGATTTCGCCATCATTGGCCCAGCTGCACAGAGCCTGTCTTTAATGATTAGTTAGTGGTCACTTCTTATAGCTAAATTATATAAACCCTCATGTCAGTGAGTACTAACCTCAGAAGTTACTTTAACTTCGTGATGCAGGCTCACAGTCCTGTTTAAGATTTGCTCTCCACATTTTCCCACCTTGCCGTTAAGGCTTTCTAAGTCCTTGTGAGATAAAGCAAAAATGCAGATATCCACACCCCGAAGTGGCTTGCAAAAGGCTATTTGCCTTCCTATAGTGTCGTAAAGTGGAAAATAGTGGGTAATAGTGGGACTTTGACGAGGTTGGTAACTACTTACACCGACAGAGGATTCACACCCAAACCAACAGGAAGGACGTATGTTCCGGGGGCTGCACACGATCAATCTGGATGCCAAAGGGCGTCTGGCGATCCCGACTAAATATCGGGAAACGCTGGCGGAGCTCTGTGGCGCCCGTTTGGTGGCCACCATTGATACTGAAGAACGCTGCCTCCTGATTTACCCCGTAAACGAATGGGAACTGATCCAGGCCAAAATCGAGGCTCTGCCCAGCTTTAACCCGGTTGCCCGCCGCATTCAGCGCTTATTGATTGGTCATGCGACTGATCTGGAGCTGGACAGCGCCGGTCGTATCCTTTTGCCGCAACCGCTGCGCGAATATGCCTCGCTGGAAAAGGAAAGCGTGCTGATGGGGCAGGGAAAGAAGCTGGAGTTGTGGAGTAAGTCGCTGTGGGAAGACCGCCGCGATGAGTATCTGGATATGGTCAGTCAGCCCGAACAATTACCCGAAGAACTACAGAGTCTGTCGTTATGAATCTGAGTGAGTTTGCTCACACCACCGTACTGCTGCAGGAGACGGTCGACGGCTGCCTGAATGATCCGGCGGGTATTTATGTGGACGGAACTTTTGGCCGTGGCGGTCACAGTCGTCTGCTGCTGAGTAAGTTGGCACCTGAAGGTCGCCTGATTGGTTTTGATAAAGACCCGCTGGCCATTCAGACCGGTAAAGAGCTGGAGCAGGAAGACAGTCGCTTTCAGATTGTGCAGGCCAGTTTTGCTGATATGAAAGCCGAGCTTAATGCTCTGGGGATCGGCCAGATCAACGGCATTCTGCTGGATCTGGGGGTGTCCTCGCCACAGCTGGATGATGCCGAACGCGGCTTCAGCTTTATGAAAGATGGCCCGCTGGATATGCGTATGAATCCGGATGCTGGTCTGAGCGCTGCTGAGTGGTGTGCCCAGACTTCCGAAGAAGAAATCGCCCGCGTATTAAAAGAATACGGAGAAGAGCGCTTCGCCAAACGTATGGCGCGCGCGATTATCAAGGCCCGTGCTGAAGCGCCTATTACCCGTACCCGCGAGCTGGCTGAGTTAATTAAAGAAGCCAATCCGGCCTGGGAAAAACATAAGCATCCGGCGACCCGTGCTTTTCAGGCAATCCGTATTGCAGTGAATAATGAGCTGGGTGATCTGGAAAAAATTCTGGCTGACAGCGTTGATCTGCTGCTGCCACATGGCCGCCTGGCAGTCATCAGTTTCCATTCGCTGGAAGACCGTATGGTGAAGCGCTTTATCCGTGCACAGGAAAAGGGCCGTGATTTACCTCCGGGTATTCCGGTGCCGGATGACATGCTCGGCCGCACCATGAAAAAAATGGGTAAGGCGATTATGCCCGGTAACGATGAAATACGGATTAATGCCCGCGCCCGCAGTGCGGTATTACGCATTGCTGAGCGGTTGGCGTGAAAGCAGGAGTTGCCGTGTTGTGGGTTGTGGTGCTTATGTCTGCTCTGGCTCAGGTCGGGGTTGTGCACTGGCACCGCGTACTGCTGCAGGTGTGGCAACAGGAAGATGCATTACGGGCTCAGCTGCTGCAGGAACATACCCGTTTGCTGCTGGAAAAAAGCACATTAACTGCGCATGGCCGGATCGACCAGCAGGCGCGTAAACAATTAAACATGACAGAACCAGGCAAGGTGCAGGTGCTTTCACAATGAATGCGCAACCGAACCAAGAGACAACATTAAGCGGCATCACCCGCTGGCGTTTTACGCTGGTGCTGGTGGTGTTTGGCTGTCTGCTGGCTGCGGTTCTGGTGCGTCTGGTTATGCTGCATACCGTGGATCAGCCTTTCCTGTTTGAGCAGGGTGAAAAGCGTACGGTGCGTGAAGAAGTTCAGCCGGCAATGCGCGGCATGATAACCGACCGTTATGGCAAACCACTTGCAGTCAGTACACCGGTGGTAACGCTGTGGCTGAATCCGCAGCAGGTTAATGTTCAGCAATTACCGGCTGTCGCCACGGATCTTGGTCTGAGCACCAGAGAACTGGTGCGCAAAGTTGAACGGGCGGCCTCTCAGGGTCGCTCTTTTTTATACATTAAGCGTCAGGTTCAGCCGGAGCTGGCACAGCAGGTATTAAAACGCCGTATCGCCGGTATTTATGGTGATGATGATTTCCGCCGTTTCTATCCGGCAGCAGAAGTGACCGCACATACGGTGGGTATCGTTGATGTGGACGGTAATGGGCAGGAAGGTCTGGAGCTGGCTTTTGATGAATTTCTGCAAGGCAGCGAAGGTTCGCGCCAGGTGGTTAAAGACCTGTATGGCAATGTGATTAAACAATTAAAAGTCAATGCGGTGCCAAAGCCAGGCGGTGACTTGGCGTTAACGCTGGATCTGCGCCTGCAGTATCTGGCGTACCGCGAATTAAAAGCAGCCGTTTCCCAGCATAATGCTAAGTCCGGCAGTGCAGTGTTGGTGGATGCGCGCAGCGGGGATGTACTGGCTCTGGTTAATCAGCCGTCTTATAACCCGAATAACCGCGCCAGCCTGCGTGCGGAAAACATGCGTAACCGGGCTATCGCCGATCTTATTGAGCCGGGTTCTACGATTAAACCTTTTACGGTGGCTGCGGCTTTAAGCTCCGGACGTTATTTCCCAGGTTCCGAAATTAATACAGCGCCGGGTTATGTGCGGGTAAAAAATAAAACCATTCGCGATCACCGCAATTACGGTGTGCTGGATATTACCGGTGTTATTACCAAATCCAGCAACGTTGGAGTTACCTATCTGGCTCACCAGCTGGGGGCAGAGAATATCTGGAGTTTTTTCAGCAAAGCCGGTATTGGCCAGGCAACAGTGCTGGGTTTTCCCGGAGAAGCGGTAGGCAGCCTGCCTTATCCGGAGCAAATGGATGCTCTGCGTCTGGCGACGGTTTCTTACGGCTATGGTTTATCGGTTTCGCCTTTGCAGCTGGCGCATGCTTACACCAGTTTTACTCAGGGTGGTTGCCGTAATCCGGTGCGTTTATTAATGAATAATCAACCACAGACGGAATGTCAGCGGGTAATGCCAGCGAAAGTTGCCCGTCAGGTTCTGGATATGCTGGAAACTGTTACCTCAAAACAGGGAACCGGCAGTCGTGCCCGGGTTGCCGGTTACCGCGTTGGCGGTAAAACCGGTACTGCGCATAAAGTGGGTCAGCAAGGTTATGAAGATTCAGAATACACCGCGGTATTTTCCGGAATAGCGCCGATTTCCTCCCCGGATCTGGTGCTGGTTGTTGTGATCGACTCACCTCAGGGCAAAGAATATTACGGTGGTGAAGTAGCAGCGCCGGTATTCTCACGCATTATGCAACAGGCGTTGCGTCTGCGTCAGGTTGCTCCGGATGACGGCAGTGTACCGGCGTTACAGATGGCAGGAGGTCCGGCATGAAATTAAGTCAGATGGTTACTCCTGAATTATTTATTCCGCCGGAGTGGGATCGTGAATTCGCACAGGTTGCTGTCGATAGCCGCGATGTACAGCCTGGCGATGTATTTATTGCCCGTCGCGGTTTGAAGAGTCATGGCGAAGAACATATTGCTACCGCTATTGAGCAGGGTGCGGTTGCGGTGCTGGCAGAAGGTGAGTTGGGCTTCCGTTGTGAACAGAGCCCACATTTTCCTGCCGTCCCTGTCTTCTTTAATAATGAAATTCCAGCCTCGTTAACCACCTGGCTTCATCGCCGTTATGCATCCGTTGCGGATATGAAACTGACAGCGGTAACCGGTACTAACGGCAAAAGTTCTGTGACGCAATATATGGCACAGCTGGCTGGTTTTTGTTCAGTACCTTGCGGCGTATTGGGGACTTTAGGTAATGGTGTATGGCCAGACCTTCAGACCAGTCGTAATACAACCGCCGATTTATCCGTAATCTTACGTCACCTGAACAATATGCAGGAAAACGGTGTTGATTTTGCCGCACTGGAAGTCTCATCCCATGGTCTGGCGCAGCAGCGTGTGGCCGGATTGAACTTTCGGGTAGCCGTGCTGACCAACCTCACCCAGGATCACCTGGATTATCACGGCAGTATGGCCGATTACTTTGCGGCAAAGCGTCAGTTATTCGTTGGTCATGATATTGAAGCGGCATTAATTAATATTGATGACGATTATGGCCGCCGACTGGCCGCTGATTCAGCAGTAAATACCAATGTCATTACCTATGGCCAAAGCGAGCAGGCTGCAGTGCGGTATTCCGCTGTGCAGATGCAGGCCCGTGGAATGCAGGCCTGGCTGGATACCCCGTGGGGCAATGGTTTATTGGTCCTGCCATTAATCGGTGAATTTAATCTGGCCAATGCAACGGCTGCGATTGCTGCACTGGCCTTGCAAGGATTTGATTTTAAGCAGCTGCTCGCGGCTGCACAAAAACTGGAGCCGGTGGCCGGACGTATGGAGTTGTATGTAAAAGATGATGCGCCGCTGGCGGTTATCGATTTTGCCCATACGCCGGATGCTTTGCTGAATGTATTGCAGGCACTTAAGCCCTGGAATAAAAAAATTACTGCGGTATTTGGCTGTGGTGGTGATCGTGACCGCAGTAAGCGCGCGCTGATGGCTCAGGTAGCTGCCGCGCATGCGGACGTAGTCTGGCTGACAGACGACAATCCGCGCAGTGAAGATCCGCAGCAGATTTTTGCCGATGCACTCAGCGCAGAGAATACCAGCGATTTTTATTGTGAACATGATCGCAGCCGTGCCATCACACAGGCACTGGATATGACAACTGCTGCCGGTATTGTACTTATTGCCGGCAAAGGTCATGAAAATTATCAGGAAGTTCAGGGCGTGAAATTACCCTACAGCGATGCCTTAGTATTAACTCAGGCAGGTTATCGCAAGGCCGGACGGTTACTGAGCGGAGATCATTATGCTGAGTAACTTGTCGCTGTCACAGTTAGTTAAAATCGTGCACGGACAGTTGCTGAATGATGCAGCATCCGATGCTGACCTGATTCAGGGTGTGAGCACCGACAGCCGTAACATTAAAGCCGGTGATCTGTACGTACCATTAAGCGGTGAACGTTTTAATGGTCATCATTTTATTGCTCAGGCCGCAGAGCAGGGCGCGGTTGCTGCGCTGATTGATCAGGATGTTGATGCTGATCTGGCACAGCGCCTGCCGTTAATCCGGGTAACGGATTGCCTGATCGCGCTGGGTCAGATTGCCGGCTGGAACCGCAGTCAGTTTCACGGGCCGTTGGTTGCCGTGACCGGCAGTGCCGGTAAAACCAGTGTGAAACAATTAATGAGTAGTGTGCTGGCACAGCGCTACCGCACATGGATGACACAGGGCAATCTGAATAACCATATCGGTGCGCCGCTGACGCTGCTGGCATTACAACCTGAGCATGAGGCGGCCGTCATTGAACTGGGTGCCAGTGGTGCCGGTGAAATTGCTTACACCGCACAGTGGGTTAAACCTCAGGTTGGCATTATTACCAATGCAGCAGAAGCTCATCTTGAAGGTTTTGGCAGTCTGCAGGGAATTGTGCAGACCAAAGGTGAGTTGCTCGATTTTATTCAGCCAGGCGGCTGCGCCATATTAAATGCCGATGATGCGTTTTATGCCGAATGGGCAGAGCGCGCAGCGGCGGTTAAATTGCTCAGTTTTGGATTTTCTGCCTCAGCGGACGTACGTGCCAGTGCTTTGCGCTGTGATCTTCAGGGCAGTCATTTTGTGCTGCATCTGGACGGTGAAGAATATGCAGTTCGCCTGCCATTGCTGGGTGAACACAATGTGCGTAATGCGCTGGCTGTGAGTGCCGCGGCTTATGCGCTTGGGCTGAGTGCTGCGGAAATTATTCAGGGTCTGCAACAGGCAACCACGGTTTCCGGTCGTTTGCACTGGCTGGATGGGCAAGCCGGTCAGCGGATTTTAAATGACGCTTATAACGCCAACCCTGCGTCAGTCAAAGCAGCTATCGACGTGTTAAAACACGCGGCACAGAGCTGGCTGGTATTGGGCGATATGGCCGAACTTGGTGAAGGCGAATTGGCTGCCCATGCGGATATTGGTCTGTACGCCAAAACGCAGGGAATTCAGCATTTATTGGCGACGGGCGAGCGCAGCCGGAAAACGGTTGAGGCATTTGGCGCCGGAGCGCACTGGTTCGCAACCAAAGAAGAATTGGTGCGGTATTTACAACAACAGACCACTAAACAGGATGTCATTCTTGTTAAAGGGTCACGTAGCGCTGGTATGGATCAGGTGGTTCAGGCGCTGCAGAAAAATACAGAGGAAAACTGATCATGTTGCTATGGCTGGGAGACTGGTTAGCGCAGTACCACTCCGGATTCGGGGTCGTTAACTATTTAACGCTGCGCGCTATTCTGGCGGTGATTACTGCCCTGATGGTGTCATTACTCCTTGGGCCTGTGGTTATCCGCAAATTGCGTGAATACCAGATTGGTCAGGCGATCCGTGAATTAGGTCCTAAATCCCATTTAAGCAAAGCCGGTACTCCGACCATGGGCGGCGTGCTGATTCTGCTGTCGATTGCCGTCAGTACTTTGCTGTGGGGCAATCTGGAAAATCGTTTCGTCTGGGTTGTACTGCTGGTAACCCTGGTCTTTGGTGCGATCGGCTGGGTGGATGATTACCGTAAGGTGGTTGAGAAAAACTCCCGTGGTTTACCGGGGCGCTGGAAATATTTCTGGCAGTCGGTGTTCGCCTTAATTGCTGCCGCTTATCTTTTCTACAGTGCGCAAAGTCCGCAGGAAACTCAGTTGGTGGTTCCTTTCCTGAAAGATGTTATGCCGCAGTTAGGCCTGCTGTTTATTCTGTTGACCTACTTTGTAATTGTTGGCTCCAGTAATGCCGTCAACCTGACCGATGGTCTGGATGGTCTGGCGATTATGCCAACCGTGATGGTGGGGGGGGCTCTGGGTATCTGTGCTTATCTGGCCGGTAACGTGAATTTTGCTAATTATCTGCACATTCCTTATATCGCTGGTGCCGGTGAACTGGTGATTTTCTGTGCCGCTATTGTCGGCGCCGGTATTGGCTTTCTGTGGTTCAACACCTATCCGGCTCAGGTTTTTATGGGCGACGTGGGCTCTCTGGCACTGGGCGCAGCATTGGGTGTGGTCGCGGTGATCGTTCGTCAGGAAATTGTGTTGTTTATTATGGGCGGTATTTTTGTGGCGGAAACCGTATCGGTGATCCTGCAGGTTGCCTCATTCAAAATGACCGGCAAGCGTATTTTCCGCATGGCACCGTTGCATCATCACTATGAATTAAAAGGCTGGCCGGAGCCGCGCGTTATTGTCCGTTTCTGGATCATCACCATTATTCTGGTGCTGATCGGTTTAGCCACACTGAAGATTCGCTGAGGAATCTGAATTTATGTCGCAGTTGATTTCCACAGATTACAAACGACTGATCGTCGGTCTTGGCATGACCGGGCTCTCTGCTGCCCGTTATTGCCAGAGCCGCGGTTGGGCGTTTGATTTGTGCGACAGCCGCGATGTGCCACCGGGACTTGATGCGGTACGCAGCGAGTTTCCACAGTCGGCTATTTATAGCGGTGAATTGCAGGGCGATATTCTCAGTCAGTACGACGAATTAATCGTCAGCCCCGGCATTGCGGTTTCTCATCCGGCCATTGCTGCAGCCCGTCAGGCCGGTGCACGGATTGCCGGTGATATTCAGTTATTTGCCGATGTCTGCAGCAAGCCATTAATTGCCATTACCGGCTCCAATGGTAAAAGCACGGTCACTACTCTGGTGGGAGAATTACTGGCAGCGGCCGGCAAGCGTGTTGCGGTTGGCGGTAATATTGGTATTCCTGCGCTGGATCTGCTGCGTAACGATGCTGAAACCGATATCTATGTCTTGGAGCTGTCGAGCTTTCAGCTGGAAACCACCGAAAACCTGGCCGCCTCGGCTGCGGTGGTGCTCAATATGAGCGAAGACCATATGGACCGTTATCAGGGCATGGCTGATTATCATCGGGCCAAGCACCGTATTTATCAGCAGTGTCGTGGCGTTGTGGTGAATCGTGACGATACGCTCAGTCAGCCGCTGGTTTCCGATAAAATGCCGCGTCTGAGTTTTGGTGTAAATAAAGCGGACATCGGTCAGTTTGGCCTTGAGCGAATCGACGGCGAAAGCTGGATCATGTTCGGTACTGAAAAAATTATCGCTGCCAGCGAGCTGAAAATTAAAGGTCAGCATAATCTGGCAAACGTAATGGCGGCGCTGGCACTGATCAAACTGCTGTCGGTAGATATTACTGCCGTATTACCGGCGCTGCGTGAATTTGCCGGTCTGGATCATCGTTGTCAGTGGCTGGGTAATAAGGCCGGTGTTGATTTTTACAACGATTCCAAAGGAACCAACGTCGGTTCTACTCTGGCAGCGCTTTATGGTCTGGGGCCGGAAATTGACGGAAAAATCTGGCTGCTGGCCGGTGGTGAGGGTAAAGGCCAGGATTTCAGCCCACTGGCTTCTGCCTGTGAGCAATACGCCGCGGAAGTTCTTACTTTTGGTGCTGATGC
The DNA here is from genome assembly GCF_020447205.1 of Thalassolituus alkanivorans. GTDB lineage: Bacteria > Pseudomonadota > Gammaproteobacteria > Pseudomonadales > Oceanobacteraceae > Venatoribacter > Venatoribacter alkanivorans. The sequence continues at coordinate 47,232 of NZ_JAJAEL010000035.1, read as the reverse complement.
GGAAACCATTGCGGCTGCTGTTGCTAACGTTTGTCCGGTATCACAGCAGGTGACTTTAGCCGAAGCTTTTACCCGTGCCTGTTCTGTAGCAGCTGCAGGTGATGTCATTTTGTTGTCTCCGGCTTGCGCCAGTTTTGATCAGTTTAAAAACTATGTTGCCCGCGGAGAATATTTTGCGCAGCTGGTAAAAACGGAAATCAGCACTGAGGTCGCGTCATGAATGCTGAACGCTTCCTCTGGCAGAGCCGGCAGAGCATGTTTTATCCCTGGCTGGCGCTGATGTGCCTGGGTTGGCTGATGGTGGCATCGGCTTCAACCGGAATCGCAGAGTTTTATACCGGTAATGCTGCGTATTTTGCTGTGCGTCATGCTGTTTACCTGCTGTTAGGCGTTGCCGTGGTTTATACCATCAGCCAGATTCCACTGAGCTGGTGGAGCAAGGTTGATGTGATTTTTCTGCTGTTGGCGGTAGCGGGTCTGATTCTGGTGTTTGTGCCCGGAATCGGCCACGAGGTTAACGGCAGTCAGCGCTGGCTGAACCTGGGGATTATTAAAATTCAGGCATCAGAACTGGCGAAATTAGCGGCGGTTTTTTATGTGTCTGGTTATCTGGTTCGCCGTCAGGATGAAGTTCAGCAGCAGTGGTCTGGCTTCCTCAAACCGCTGGGTATTCTGGCCGGAATGGTTTTCCTGTTGTTGCTGGAGCCGGATTTTGGCGCCGTTGTTGTGTTGATGGGGGCCGTGCTGATTCAGTTATTTTTAGGTGGTGTAAAAGCCGGGCAGTTTTTCCTGCTGTTAATCGCCACCTTAATTATCAGTGTCGTGGTGCTGACCTCCGAAAGTTACCGCGTTGAACGTTTGATGGCTTATCTCGACCCCTGGGCGCCAGAGCATGTGTACGGCACCGGTTATCAACTGACCCAATCGCTGATTGCTTTTGGCCGTGGAGACTGGTTTGGCGTAGGTCTGGGTGAAAGTGTGCAGAAATTATTTTATCTGCCGGAAGCTCATACGGACTTTGTTTTTGCCATCTGGGCGGAAGAAACCGGTCTGATTGGTGGTGTAGCTGCTTTGACATTATTGGCTGTTGTTATTGCCCAGATCTGGCGGGTGTCATGGAAAGCCCAGCTGCAGGGGCAGTTATATGGTGCTTATGTTGCCATTGGTATTGCTTCGTTGTTAGGGCTGCAGGTGGTGATTAATCTGGGTGTGAATATTGGCCTTTTACCAACGAAAGGACTGACATTGCCTTTCTTCAGTTATGGTGGCAGCAGCTTGCTGGTGTGCTGCGTTATGGTTGGTATTGTGATGCGTATTGCTCATGAAAATGATCAGGTTAATCAGAGTGAAAACGCTGCTGCGGGAGGTGCTGCATGAGTCAGGCATCTTCGCGTAATGTTTTATTAATGGCAGGCGGTACTGGCGGGCATGTTTTCCCGGCACTGGCCGTTGCTGAACAACTTAAACAGGAAGGTTTTACCATTCACTGGCTGGGCACAGCATCCGGTATTGAAAAAGACCTGGTGCCTGCCAACGGTTATCCGCTGCATTGCATTAATATCAGTGGCCTGCGTGGTAAGGGAAAACTGGGTTTGTTAACTGCGCCGCTGCGTATTGCTAAGGCAATTCTTCAGGCGCGGAAAATTATTAAACAGATAAAACCTGTCGCGGCTTTAGGCTTTGGTGGTTATGCCACAGGCCCGGGCGGTGTGGCTGCCCGCCTGAGTGCTGTGCCTCTGCTGATTCATGAGCAGAATGCTTTTGCTGGTATGACCAATCGTTTATTAAGCCGCATCAGTCAGCATGTAATGCAGGCATTTCCGGGAGCTCTGGAAGGTGCGCAGGTTACCGGAAATCCGGTGCGTGAAAGTGTTCTGAATCTGCCCGCGCCATCGCAGCGGATGAAAGCCGATGAGCCTCTTAAAGTGCTGGTCGTTGGTGGCAGTCTTGGTGCTGCTGCGTTGAATCGTACGGTGCTTGCGGCGATGCAATTGCTGTCTGAAAATCAGCGCCCGCAGTTACGTCATCAGGTGGGTAAAAGTAATCTGGCAGAAATGCAGTCTGCTTATGAGCAAGCCGGAGTGCAGGCTGAGGTTATTGCTTTTATTGATGATATGGCGGCCGCTTATGGTAATGCCGATTTACTGATTTGCCGTGCCGGTGCACTGACTGTATCTGAAGTTGCAGCCGCAGGCTGTGCAGCGATTTTTGTACCTTTCCCTTTTGCGGTGGATGACCATCAGACTGCAAACGCAGAGTACCTGACGAAAGCCGGTGCGGGTCTGATCTGTCAGCAGAATGAATTAACCGCGGAATGGCTTGCAGCTCAGTGGCAGCACTTTTCTGAGCACAGAACATTATTACTGGAAATGGCTGAGAAGGCGCGTAGCCAGGCCATCACCAATGCAACCGCACAGGTTGCTGAACAGATTAAGAGGTTTGCCCGTGACAGATAAATCCAATACACCGCTGAATCATCTGATACCGGAAATGCGCCGCATCCGCTGCATGCATTTTGTTGGTATTGGCGGTGCCGGTATGTGTGGTATTGCTGAAGTATTACTGAATCAGGGCTATCAGATTTCCGGTTCAGATTTACGTCAGTCGGCGGTTACTGAGCGGCTGCAGGCTCTGGGGGCCACTATTTATATTGGTCATCAGGAAAGCAATGTGACACACGCTGATGTACTGGTGGTGTCGACAGCGATTGATCATGAAAATCCGGAAATCCGTGCCGCGGTTGAGGCGCGTATTCCTGTTGTCCGTCGTGCGGAAATGCTGGCGGAGCTGATGCGCTTTCGTCATGGAATTGCGGTGGCCGGAACCCATGGTAAAACCACAACCACCAGTATGGTGACATCGGTACTGGCTGAAGCCGGTCTGGACCCGACCTTTGTTATCGGTGGCAAATTAAACAGTGCCGGTACTAATGCCCGCTTGGGAGCCAGTCGTTATTTAGTCGCTGAGGCTGATGAGAGCGATGCTTCTTTCCTGCACCTGCAGCCGATGGTTTCTATTGTTACCAATATTGATGCTGACCATATGGCGACTTATGGCGGTGACTTTGAACAGCTGAAAAATACCTTTATCGAATTTCTGCATAATCTGCCTTTTTATGGGCTGGCGGTGGTCTGTATTGATGACGATGTTGTGCGTGAATTATTGCCGCGGATCAGTCGTCAAACCGTCACTTATGGTTTTTCGGAGGATGCTGATTATCGTGCCACCGAATTGCGCCAGGATGGATTGTTCACGCACTTTACCGTACAGCGCCCGGCAGGCCGTGCGCCGCTGAATATCAGTCTGCGTATGCCTGGTAAACATAATGTGCTGAATGCCATGGCGGCTATTGCGGTAGCGGATGACGAAGGTGTAGCAGATAACGCAATTGTTACATCACTGGAAAAATTTGCCGGTGTGGGCCGTCGCTTTACAGTCTGCGGTGAATTTCCATTGGGTGATGGTGATGTGATGCTGGTTGATGATTATGGTCATCACCCACGTGAACTTGAAGTTACGCTTGATGCCATTCGCAAAGGATTTCCTGAACGCCGGCTGGTAATGGTATTTCAGCCACATCGTTACAGCCGGACCCGCGATCTGTATGAAGACTTTACCCGGGTACTATCCGGTGCCGATGTCCTGCTGTTAATGGATGTATATCCGGCGGGAGAGAAACCCATTGCCGGTGCTGATGGACGTTCGCTGTGCGGCAGCATTCGCCAGCGTGGCATGGTAGATCCTATTTTTATTGAGCGTGATGAGTCTCTGGAAGCACCGCTTAAAAGCGTATTGAAACCAGGTGACCTGTTACTGACTCAGGGAGCCGGTGATATCGGCAATCTGGCCGTGACATTAACCCAGCAATTACCGGTATGGTTGGCAGAGGTAAAAGTATGAACGTTGCCGCATTAGGAAAAATCGCGGTTTTAATGGGCGGAACATCGGCGGAGCGTGCGGTGTCACTGAAAAGTGGCCAGGCTGTTTATACGGCCCTGCAGCAAAGTGGTGCTGACGTTATTGCTATTGATGTTCAGGCGCATGCGATTGAGCAATTAACCAATGTTGATTTTGATGTGGCGTTTATTGCACTGCATGGCCGTGGTGGTGAAGACGGTACTATTCAGGGTGTGCTGGAGTGGCTGAATAAACCTTATACCGGCAGTGGTGTAATGGCATCTGCCCTGGCAATGGATAAATGGCGTACCAAACTCATCTGGCAGGCAGCAGGTTTGCCGACGCCAAAAGCGTTTTTGCTGAATGAGAACAGTGACTGGAGTCAGCTGATTGCAGAACTGAACGCCGATGCCATTGTGAAACCAGCACGTGAAGGTTCCAGTATCGGTATGCGTAAAGTTCACACTGCAGAAGAACTGCAAAACAGCTTTGACTTTGCCCGTGAATACGATGGACTGGTTTTGGCTGAGTCCTGGGTGAAAGGCGCAGAGTTCACGGTTGCTATTGTGGATGGCAAGGCGTTGCCGGCTATTCAGTTAAAAACCAGTCATGCTTTTTATGATTACGATGCCAAATACCAGGCAAATGACACTCAGTATTTGTTGCCTTGCGGTCTGTCAGCGGAAAAGGAGCAGGAATTACAGCAACTGGCTCTGAAAGCGTTTGATGTTATTGGCGGTCAGGGTTGGGGGCGTATCGATGTGATGCAGGATCAGAACGAACAGTTCTGGTTGCTGGAAGCAAATACCAGTCCGGGAATGACCGATCACAGTCTGGTACCGATGGCAGCGGCTGCGGTTGGTATGAGTTTTTCTGAACTGGTTGTGCATTTATTAACGGAAGCCAGGGAAAGAATTCGTGGCTAAAAAAGCAGCTCCACGCGGCGCAACCCCTTTGGTGGTTAAAGAGCCTATACAGTGGCGGATAACGATGCCGGATATTGCCTGGCAGTGGCTGTTGTTGCCATTAATCGTGGTTGCTTTGACAGCTGGAGTCCGCTGGGCGTATCACAGCTGGCCTATTACCAGTGTTGATGTTAAAGGGCGTTTGTCGGTCTGGAATGCAGAGGATATCGCAGGAAAAATTGTCTGGGTAAAAGACGAGAGTTTTTTCTCGCTGGATCTGCAGCGTGTTTATCAGCAGCTTACCGGGTTGCCATTAATTATGCAGGTGACTGTGCGTAAACGCTGGCCGAACACGTTAGAGGTAAATCTTTATGAAGATGTGCCGATGGCAATCTGGAATGGGGATCAGCTGCTGAGCGGAAATGGACGTTTAAGCGAAATTCCGGCACACCTGAACGCCGGGAATCTGGCGCGAATTGATGGTGACCGTAATTACGCTGAAGCGGCAGTACGACATTTTCGCCGTATCCAGCAATCTCTGGGGCATTTGAATGTTGGAATCAGCCGGTTGACGGTTTCTTCTGTCGGTGCGGTTGATGTGGAATTAAGTAATGGCTGGCAGGTTCGTTTTGGTCGCCAGTATTTTGAAGAACGCGTTCAGCGTCTGGAATTATTGATCGCGCAACTGCCGGAAGCTGCGGTTGTGAGTGTTGATTTACGCTACGGAAAAGGTGCCGCCATTGGCTGGCGCACAGTGCAGGAGATGGGATGATGAGTCAGGTACAACAAAAAAATATGCTGGTTGGCCTGGATATTGGCACCTCTAAAATTGTGGCCATTGTTGGCGAGTTGGGGGCGGACGGCACTATCGAGGTGGTTGGTCTGGGTTCTCATCCGAGTCGTGGGCTAAAAAAAGGCGTGGTGGTCAATATTGAATCCACGGTGCAGTCCATCCGGCGTGCTGTGGAAGAAGCCGAATTAATGGCGGGCTGCACGATCCATTCAGTTTATGCCGGTATTGCCGGCAGTCATATTCACTCAATGAACTCTCATGGGATTGTTGCTGTTCGGGATCGTGAAGTAACGCCTATGGATGTCGACCGCGTTATTGACGCGGCTCAGGCGGTGGCCATTCCTCAGGATCAGCGTATTCTGCATGTTTTGCCGCAGGAATATGTAGTCGACAATCAGGAAGGTATTAAAGAACCGGTGGGAATGTCCGGTGTCCGTCTTGAGGCGAAAGTGCATTTGGTTACCGGCGCCGTTAATGCAGCACAGAATATAGAGCGTTGCGTTCAGCGCTGCGGTCTGCAGACCGATGCCATTATTCTTGAGCAGCTGGCTTCCAGTTATGCCGTATTAACAGACGATGAACGCGAATTGGGTGTCTGCCTGGTGGATATTGGTGGCGGTACAACGGATATCGCAATTTTCACTGAAGGTGCAATCCGTCATACTGCGGTGATTCCGATTGCCGGTGATCAGGTCACCAATGATATTGCGATGGCGCTGCGTACTCCGACTCAACACGCAGAAAAAATCAAAATTAAATATGCCTGTGCTTTAACTCAGTTAGCTAAAGCCGACGAGACAATTAAGGTTCCTAGTGTTGGCGAACGCCCTCCACGCGACCTTTCCCGTCAGGCACTGGCAGAAGTGGTTGAGCCACGCTATGACGAATTGTTTACCCTGATTCAGGCAGAACTTCGTCGCAGTGGTTTTGAAGATATGGTTGCTGCAGGCATTGTTCTGACCGGTGGTACCGCAAAGATGGAAGGCGTAGTGGATCTGGCTGAGGAAATTTTCCATATGCCGGTTCGGCTGGCAAAACCATATGGTGTGTCAGGGTTGACCGATGTGATTAATAACCCGATTTATTCGACGTCTGTGGGCTTGTTGTTGTATGCGGCAAAACAGCACAGGAATAAAACAAATAATACCCGCAATGAAGATCGTCCGGATGGCTTTTATTCCAAAATAAAAGATTGGATTAAAGTCAACTTTTAAGATTAAATATTATTCAGCGCGCTAAGGAGATAACGCTATGTCTCAGCAAAGAGAAGGGGATATGTTCGAACTGGCAGATGATTTACAACAATCGGCGGTCATTAAAGTCGTCGGCGTTGGTGGTGGTGGTGGCAATGCTGTTCAGCACATGGTGGCTGGCAACATTGAAGGTGTTGATTTTATTTGTGCTAACACCGATTCACAGGCACTGCGTAATGTGAGTTCCCGCTCCATTATTCAACTGGGTAACGGTCTGACCAAAGGATTGGGTGCAGGCGCGAATCCGGAAGTGGGCCGTCAGGCTGCTCTGGAAGATCGTGAACGTATCGCCGAAGCACTGAAAGGTGCTGATATGGTATTTATCACTGCCGGTATGGGTGGTGGTACAGGTACCGGTGGTGCTCCGGTTGTTGCTGAGGTGGCGAAAGAATTAGGTATTCTTACTGTTGCTGTGGTTACCAAGCCGTTCCCGTTTGAAGGTAAAAAACGGATGTTGATTGCTGACCAGGGTCTTAAGCAACTGGCCGAGCATGTCGACTCCCTGATTACTATTCCAAATGAGAAGCTGCTCTCTGTCTTGGGGAAAAATACTTCCCTGCTGGATGCTTTTAAAGAAGCAAACAATGTTCTGCAGGGAGCTGTTCAGGGGATTGCCGATCTGATTACCCGCCCGGGTATGATCAACGTCGACTTTGCTGACGTGCGTACAGTGATGTCCGAAATGGGTCAGGCGATGATGGGAACGGGTGTTGCCAGTGGTGAAAACCGTGCCCGTGAAGCTGCAGAACGTGCAATTGGCAGTCCGCTGCTGGAAGATGTTGATCTGCAGGGGGCCCGTGGCATTCTGGTTAACGTAACTGCAGGTTTTGATCTGTCTCTGGGTGAGTTCAGCGAAGTCGGCAGCGTGATCGAAGAGTTTGCCTCTGAGCATGCGACCGTTGTTGTTGGTACTGTAATTGATCCGGATCTGTCGGATGAGCTGCGTGTAACTGTTGTTGCTACCGGTTTGGGACGCCGCGACGCGGTTGAGGAACCAAAGCCGACCAAGGTGGTCGATAACACGGTCAATGCACGTAAGGCTGATGGCACGACAGATTACAGCCAGCTGGATCAGCCGACCGTAAAACGTCAGGCAGGTAACGCCGCGAAGCAGTTGGATGTCGCAGCTCGTCCGGATATGGACTATCTCGACATTCCGGCCTTTTTGCGCCGTCAGGCTGATTAAAGAATGCGCACTAGCGCATTCTTTATTTATTGCTATAATGCCGGACTAGTCTTTTTGTATGAAATTTGCTCAGTAATGGCAGGATTGTTCAGATGATTCCACAACGAACGTTAAAAAACGCTATCCGGGCGACTGGGGTTGGCCTTCATTCAGGTGAGAAGGTGTATCTCACGCTGAAACCGGCACCTGTTGATACCGGTATCGTGTTCCGACGTATCGATCTTGATCCGGTTGTGGATATCCCTGCTCACGCGCTGAATGTTGGCGAGACAACGTTGTCCACAACGCTGGTCAAAGATCATGCACGCGTAGACACCGTTGAACACCTGTTGTCAGCGATGGCGGGCTTGGGTATCGATAATGCGATTGTTGAACTCAGCGCGCAGGAAGTGCCGATCATGGACGGCAGTTCTGGTCCGTTTGTGTTCCTGGTACAGTCCGCAGGTATTGCTGAGCAGAATGTTGCTAAGCGCTTTATCCGTATCAAACGTCGTGTTGAAGTGCGTGAAGGCGATAAAGTTGCCTCTTTTGTTCCCTACGATGGCTTTAAAGTCAGCTTTGAGATCGATTTCGATCATCCGGTATTTAAACAGAGCGTACAGAAGGCAAGCCTGGATTTTTCATCCACTTCTTATGTAAAAGAAGTCAGCCGTGCCCGTACCTTTGGCTTTACCAAAGATCTGGAATACATGCGCTCCAAAAATCTGGCACTGGGTGGCAGCGTTAAGAACGCCATTGTGGTTGATGAGTATCGTGTGCTGAATGAAGACGGTCTGCGCTACGATGATGAATTCGTGAAACATAAAATACTGGATGCGGTAGGTGACTTATACCTGCTCGGTCACAGTCTGATTGGTGAATTCATCGGCTATAAGTCGGGTCATGGCCTTAATAATAAGCTGCTGCGTGAGCTGTTGTTGCAGGAAGATGCCTGGGAATTTGTCGAATTTGCTGAAGAAAGCTCGCCAATCTCCTACATGCGTCCGGCCGCTGCTGGTTAACTTATTGAAACAGTAATACGTTTGAGTATCCTCATACAAAGGCCATAATTGATTTATGGCCTTTGTTTTGTGGGTGGCTGGTGATTCGTTTATACGGGTCAGGCAGGCAGGAAGTCAGTGCCAGAGAGATTGCACAGCCGATTAGGAAGTAAATAGCTTAACTATGAATATCATTATTGTTGGCCGCCGCCATGGTGAATCTAGAACCTACACACTGAGTGCTTCTGCACGCACAGTGATGTTTGGGTTCCTGTTCGCTTTGCCTTTTGCGATGGGAGTCGCGGGCTACTGGCTGGCTGAACGTCTGGCTGATGAAGGTATTCTTGATCTTAACGCTGCCAAAGCCTGGGAGCGTGACCTCAATATGCAGCGTCAGGAGCTGCAGCAAATCCGCAAACAGACCGATCAGGAGCTGGAAGCGCTGACTCTGCGTCTGGCTGAGCTGCAGGCCAAGTTACTTCGTCTGGATGCTCTTGGTGAGCGTCTTGTGGATGTTTCCGATCTTAATTCCGAAGAATTTGATTTCAGTATGCAACCGGCCGTTGGCGGCCCGGGCACGCTTGGTGAAGCCTATCAGGTTCCTGAAATCAATGAAGTGCTGAACGAGCTCGCTGAACGTATCGACAGCCGTGAGCAGCAGCTCGAAGTACTGGATGATCTGATGTCGGCCAACAAGCTCAGTGCCGATACCTTTGTAGCCGGGCGTCCGATTACCAAAGGCTGGATGTCATCCCGTTATGGTAAACGTACGGATCCGTTTACAGGCCGTCTTGCCTGGCATGGCGGAGTCGATTTTGCCGGAAAAATGGGCGCTGACATCGTTGCCGTTGCCTCAGGTGTTGTTACCTGGTCCGGCCCGCGTTACGGCTATGGCAATCTGGTCGAAGTTAACCACGGCAATGGCTATAAAACCCGTTACGCACACTGCAAAGAGCTGAAAGTTGCTCTTGGCGATATTGTCCGCAAAGGTGATGTCGTTGCATTAATGGGAAGTACCGGACGTTCAACTGGCCCTCATGTTCACTTCGAAGTGTATAAAAACGGTCGCACAGTCGACCCGGCGGCGTACATTCACCGCACTCCTCAGTAATCTTTCTGTTTCAACACGCTTGTCATCATTCTGGGTTATAAGTAGCCTTTAGCACTTTGGCCCAGCGCCTTATTTTGTTTCCCGGATAATGATAATTCCATGATTGGTAACCTTTTTCGTAAAGTCTTTGGCAGTAAAAACAGCCGCGAACTCAAGCGCATGGGCAAACTGGTATCCCAGATCAATGCCTTTGAAGAATCTGTAAAATCCCTCTCTGATGAGCAGCTTAAAGCAAAAACAGCGGAATTCCGCCAGCGCTTGAGCGATGGTGCGTCACTGGATTCCCTGCTACCCGAAGCTTTTGCCGTGTGTCGTGAAGCCGGCAGCCGGGTTATGGGAATGCGCCATTTCGACGTTCAGCTGATCGGTGGTATCACCCTGCATGAAGGCCGGATTGCTGAGATGCGTACCGGTGAAGGTAAAACCCTGGTGGCAACCCTGCCGACTTACCTGAATGCCCTGACCGGCAAAAGCGTTCATGTTGTAACCGTGAACGACTATCTGGCCCGTCGCGACGCTGAGTGGATGCGTCCGCTGTACGAATTTCTGGGTATGAGTGTGGGTATTGTTGTTCCCGGGCAGAATCCGCTGGAAAAACGCGAACAGTACAAGGCTGATATCGTTTACGGTACTAACAACGAGTTTGGCTTCGATTATCTGCGCGATAACATGGCTTTCTCTCTGGCCGATAAAGCGCAGCGTGAACTGTATTTTGCCATTGTCGATGAGGTGGATTCGATCCTGATCGATGAGGCCCGTACGCCGCTGATCATTTCTGGTCCGGCGGAAGACAGCTCTGAACTGTACCGTAAAATCAATAAGCTGATTCCTAAGCTGGAGCGTGGCCAGGCTGCCGATGAAGGCAATGAGGCGGCTTCCGGTCATTACTTCGTGGATGAAAAACAGCGCTCTATTGAGATGACTGAAGAAGGTCATGAGTTTGTTGAAGAGCTGTTAACCAACGAAGGCATTCTGAAAGAAGGTGAAAGCCTTTACGCCGCCGGCAATCTCAATCTCCTGCACCATGTGCATTCTGCGCTGAAAGCTCATGCGGTTTATCAGAAAAATGTCGACTATATCGTACAGGGCGGTCAGGTGGTCATCGTTGATGAGCACACCGGCCGTACCATGCCAGGCCGCCGCTGGAGTGAAGGTCTGCATCAGGCAGTTGAAGCGAAAGAAGGTGTGAATATTCAGAACGAAAGTCAGACCCTGGCTTCGACCACTTTCCAGAACTACTTCCGACTGTACGAAAAACTGGCTGGTATGACCGGTACTGCAGATACTGAAGCCTTCGAATTTCACCAGATTTACGGTCTGGATGTGGTGGTTATTCCAACCAATAAAGCCGTTCGCCGGATCGACTATAACGACGTTATTTACGCCACTCAGAAAGAAAAATTTGATGCCGTTATTGAAGAAATCCGTGAAGTAACCGCACAGGGCCGTCCGGTTCTGGTGGGTACTGCATCTATTGAATCATCAGAATATATTTCTCATCTGCTGACGCAGGCGAAAGTTGCTCACAATGTTCTGAACGCCAAAGAAAACGCGCGCGAAGCACAGATTATTGCTGAAGCCGGTAGTCCGGGAGCGGTGACGATCGCTACCAACATGGCCGGTCGTGGTACCGACATTATGCTGGGCGGTAACTGGGAAGCTGAAGCAGCGGCGCTGGAGAATCCGACCGACAGTCAGATTGCAGCGATTAAAGCCGACTGGCAGAAGCGCCACGATGCTGTTCTGGAAGCCGGTGGCCTGCATATCATCGGTACCGAGCGTCATGAATCCCGCCGTATTGATAACCAGCTGCGTGGTCGTGCTGGTCGTCAGGGGGATGCAGGTTCCACCCGTTTCTTCCTGTCGCTGGAAGATAACCTGATGCGTATTTTCATGTCTGAGCGTATGCGCAGCATGATGCAGGCGCTGGGTATGAAAGACGGTGAATCCATCGAGCATAAGATGGTGACCAATGCCGTTGAGAAAGCTCAGCGCAAAGTAGAAGGCCGTAACTTCGATATCCGTAAACAGCTGCTTGAATACGATGATGTGGCTAATGACCAGCGTCGCGTGGTCTACAACCAGCGTAACGATATTATGGCGATGGAAGATATTTCTGAAATCATCACCAATATCCGTAAAGACGTTGTTAATGAAGCCATCGATGGTTATATCGCACCACAAAGTCTGGAAGAGCAGTGGGATATTGCCGGCCTTGAAAGCCACCTGAAAGCTGAGTTCGATGTTGAGCTGCCGGTGCAGCAGTGGCTGGATAACGAAGATAAATTGTACGAAGAAACTCTGCGCGAGCGTATTCTGGAAGCAGTACAAAAAGCCTATGACGAAAAAGAAGCGACCGTAGGTGCCGAGCCAATCCGCATGTTCGAGAAGCAGGTGATGCTGCAGATTCTTGATAACCTGTGGAAAGAGCACTTGGCGACCATGGATCACCTGCGTCAAGGTATTCACCTGCGTGGCTACGGCCAGAAAAATCCAAAGCAGGAATATAAGCGTGAATCCTTTGGCCTGTTCCAGGAACTGCTGCGTAATATCAAGCACGAAACCATCCGTATTCTGTCCCACGTAAAAGTGCGTCAGGAAGAAGAAGTCCGGGCTATGGAAGAACAGCGCCGTGCGGCGGTGGAAGCCCAGGCACAACGTGCGCAGTATCAGCATGAAGCTGCTGAGTCTCTGTCAGGTGGTCAGCCAGAGGTTGATGGTGGCGACGATCAGGCACAACCTTTTGTGCGTGATGAAAAGAAAGTCGGCCGCAACGAGCCATGCCCGTGCGGTTCAGGTAAAAAATACAAACATTGTCACGGCACTTTGTCGTAAGCAAAAGTCGGAAGGCGTAAGCAAAAAATGGCAGTTAATTTCACGGTTTTTGAAGATTTTAAAGCGGTAGATGGCGTTCGTCTTGGTGTGGCACAGGCGCATGTGCGCTATGCCAACCGTGACGACATGGTGGTGATTGAGCTGGCCGAGGGAACAACCGTTGCCGGCGTATTTACCACCAACGCATTCTGTGCAGCGCCGGTGCAGATCAGCAAAGTGCATCTGGCAGATACTGCTCCGCGTTACCTGCTGATCAATACCGGTAATGCCAACGCCGGTACGGGTCCGCAGGGCTATGCTAATGCGGTCCGCAGTTGCGAAATGCTGGCGGCAGCAACTGCTGTACAGCCGGCTCAGATTCTGCCGTTTTCGACCGGCGTGATTGGTGAGCCACTGAACATGGCGGCGTTTGAACGTGGTATCCCGGCAGCACTGGATAATCTCAGTGCCGATAACTGGGCCCGTGCTGCCAAGGGCATCATGACCACTGACACCCTGCCAAAAGGTTACAGCACCCAGTTTGAGGTTAACGGTAAAACCGTCACCATCACTGGTATGTCCAAAGGCGCCGGTATGATCATGCCGAACATGGCGACTATGCTCGGTTATATCGCTACCGATGCCGGTATCTCTCAGGCGCTGTTGCAGTCCTGGTGTAAAGAGCTGGCCGATTGCTCGTTTAACCGTGTGACCATTGATGGCGATACCTCAACCAACGATTCCTGCATGCTGATGGCCACCGGCCGTTCCGGTGTGCAGATCAATGATGTTGCCAGCCCGGAAGCTCAACTGGTTTTTGCCAAACTGAAAGAAGCCTTCCAGATTCTGGCTCAGGCGATTGTTCGTGACGGTGAAGGGGCCACCAAGTTTGTGACCATCGAAGTCGGTGGTGCAGTCAGCCAGAAAGAAGCGCTGGACGTGGCTTATACCGTGGCGCACTCACCGCTGGTTAAAACCGCGATGTTTGCATCCGATGCGAACTGGGGGCGTATTCTGGCTGCGGTCGGTCGTTCCGGTGTACAGGATTTTGATCTGGAGAAAGTACAGATCTTTATCGATGACGTGCAGATCGTGGAAAACGGTGGCCGCTGTGAGTCTTATACCGAAGAAGCCGGCGCTGCTGTTTTTGCCCTGACTGAGTTCCGTGTCCGTATTGAGCTTGCGCGCGGAGACTTCCGCGAAGAGCTGTGGACCTGTGACTTCTCGCACGAGTACGTAACCATCAACGCCAACTACCGCTCCTGATGAAGACGGTGCATGTTGCTGTAGCTGTCGTGGTCGTTAATGACCACGACATCCTGATTGCCCGTCGCCCGGATGACAAACATCAGGGCGGGTTGTGGGAGTTTCCCGGCGGAAAAGTAGAAGCCGGTGAAAGTGTCACGGCGGCTCTGGTGCGTGAGCTGGATGAAGAAGTTGCACTGAGTGTGACGGAGCAGTCTATGTCACCTTTACTGCAGATCCCTTTTGATTATCCGGATAAAAGCGTGCTGCTGGATGTGTACTGGGTCGAGGCGGATATGAATTCCGCTTTGCTGGCTCACGGTGCAGAAGGCCAGGAAGTTCGCTGGCTGCCTTTCACCCGCCTGGCAGAGTTTGACTTTCCGGCGGCTAATCAGCCAATTCTCGATGCTGTTTGCGCCCGTCTGGGCTGACGTTTTCCTCTTACTGACCCAGTGACAGAAATGGCCACAGGGTCAGGCCCAGAACCAGAAGTACCGCAATCAGCGTCATGATCAGCTCAGCGGGTTGCTCCAGCCAGCGCTGCAGCATGCTCTGGGTGTTGCCTTTCTGTTGTTGCTGTTCATATTCGCTGCGTATACGCTGCAGACGTTCCTGCTGATACTGATCAAGTAAACCGCGCGCCTGTTCATAGTCGTTATTGTGGCGAAGCCAGATGGCGGCCACAGAAATACGCCAGCGGCCTTCGTCGGTTTCGTAAAATTCTATACCGGCATCCTGCAGCAGGGTGCGGACATCTTCTGCTTCATCTTCATTAACGCCATTGAGGCGGAACAGCAGCTTGGCCATAGTGATCTTCAGTTCAGAAATTTGTGCTTATTGTACCCAAAATGATGGCATAACTTCCGGCTAAATCCGGCCGCGAATGGCGGGCATAAAAAAGCCGCCAGACCCGTGGGTGGCGGCTGAAGCTCTGAGAGTGTGCACTTCTCAAATTGGATAATCCAATGCTAGTTCAGGATCTGCAAATGCGCAAGTAAAGATCTGGTCAGTTACATGGGATACAGGCTATTGCACCGTTGCCGGATTTTCGCCAGACTGGGTCATCCAGCTGAAGCTGGCGTATGAATGACTCACTAATAGATAAGTATAATAATAATGAGCAAAACCCTACCGGATCAGATTGCTGATCTGTTGATTTCCCTTATTTTTACCGGCGATCTGCGGGCCGGTGAGAAGTTGCCACCTGAACGTCAGCTGGCAGAGTTCCTTGACGTTGATCGTACTTCCTTACGCATGGCACTACGTACCTTAGGGCGTATGAACGCTGTACGCAGTGTGCAGGGTTCAGGTATCCGGGTCGGTGATGTGCGCCGTGATATGGGCCTGGATTTCCTTGATAATCTGTACCGCATACCGGAGCTGGAACTGGGCGGTGAACTGTTGCTGGCCGGACTGGAATTATTCAACCGCGCGATTCCGACGGCTATCCGTCTGGCTCTGGAGAAACGTGAGCGCTCCGGAGGGAGCCCGGAAGATGCGGTTATTCCGCAGCTGGTGCAGCGTATGTATCAGGGGCTGAACGAGGGAATGCCGATGAGTGATCTGGCTGATCTGGAGGTGGAGATGATTGACACCATCATGACCGCGACCGGCAATCTGGTGCTGCAGGCTTCATCGACTAGCTCCCGCCGCATCCGCAGCTTGCTGACTCAGAAATTGTTCGAACAGATTGATGTACGTGCCCATCTGGATCATCAGGTGCAGATGCTGATGCGCACCCAGCAGGGGGATTACCGGTTGGACGAGATGATTCAGCAATACCAGCAGTACATCGATACTCTGACTAAACCGTTACGTGAGCATCTGAATAATATTCCGGAGCAGCCGCGTTTATTGCGTTCACCGCTCCACAATGGGCGCAATATTATCAGCCTGCGCCATCTCACGGGCTCTTCCTGAACGCCGCAGCCACCAGGCCGCGCCGATAATCAGCAGGCTCAGGGCATACAGCGGCCACAACTCCCAGATCATATAAGGCGTTTTGCCCTGACGCATTTCTGCAGTTCCGCTCAGGGTTGCCCTTTGTTCATAAGGCAAACGTGACATCATCCGGCCTTTGTTATCCACCAGAGCGGTAATGCCGGTATTGGTCGAACGCAGCAGCCAGCGTCCGGTTTCCAGTGCGCGCATCTGCGCCAGCGCCATATGCTGTTTCGGCCCCAGAGAATCGCCAAACCAGGCATCGTTGCTGACCGTAATCAGAAAATCGGCATCCTGTGCCATACGGCTGACCAGCTGTGGATAGGCAATTTCGTAGCAGATATAAGGTGCGACCAGATACAGCTCTTCTGTGCTTTCTGAATGCTTACCGACTTTCAGCAGTGGCTGATTCGCCGGCCCGTGCAGGAAGCTGGACATATCCAGATCAAAAAACGGAATCAGTCCGCGAATCAGCGCCTGCAGGGGAACATACTCACCGAACGGCACCAGATTCTGCTTGTGGTAGATGCCTTCGCCGTTGCCGAAGGCGATCACGCTGTTATGAAACTGTCCGGCCAGTTCGTGGCCGCGAGGATAGCGGTAGGGAATGCCGGTGATCACTGTAGTGCCGGTTTCCTGTGCTTCAATCGCCATATCGTCCAGGTAGGGCTGAAACTGATCGAGCAGCAGCGTCATGGCGGTTTCCGGCCACAGAATCAGGTCACTGTCCCAATGCTCGCTGGTCTGCTGGAAATAGGCATTGATGGTCGGGCTGATCCACTCACGCTGCCATTTCTGATCCTGAGGAATATTGCCCTGTACCGCGCTGACTTTCAGCTCACCGGTTTTATGGGTCCAGTCCTGCTGCTGTAACAGCAGGCCGGCAGGCCACAACAGCAGCACCAGCAGGAAAGCCGGCTGATGTGTCTGCCAGAAACGGTAGAGTGCGGTCACGGTCAGTACACAGATAAAAGATAATCCGTAGCTGCCGAATACCGGTGCCCAGCCGGACAGCCAGGTGCCGAGGTGAGCATCGCCGGCAAACAGCCATGGGAAACCGGTCATAAACCAGCTGCGGAACCATTCGTGCAGAAACCAGAAGACCGGGATGGTCAGCCAGGCCAGACTCTGGCCGAGAAAGCGCTGGCGCAGGGCAAACCAGAATCCGGGGAAGGTGGCGAGAAAGGCGGCAAACAGGCCGATCATCAGCACGGCGAGCAGTGCAGGCGTTCCGCCATGGTCATGCATGCTGACGTAAATCCAGGAAATGCCGACCGAGAATTTGCCCAGACTGAACCACCAGGCGGTGGCAAAGGCAGAACGTGCATTGTCCGTCTGCAACAGAAAATGCACGAACACCGCAATACTTAACAGGCCAACCGGCCACCAGAAAAGGGGAGCCAGGGCGAGTGGAAACAGCGCACCCGCCAACAATAACAACGCCCGCGCAGCCCAGCCTGCCATAGCTTTACCTGATTATGAGATGAGTGAGGGTTAATGCGCCGGCTCAGCCGGCGTCGATGGGCGTTACTTCCAGCAGGTTGATCTGTCGGCTGGTACCGTTGACCACCTTGAATTGCCATTGTTCGATGCGGATGCTTTCATTGCATTCCGGCACCCGGCCAAAGTGATGTACCACAATGCCGCCAATGGTATCGAATTCATCGTCCGGAAAACGTGCACTGAAGTGTTCATTGAAGTCGTCCACCGGGGTCAGGGCTTTGACCATGGTGATGCCGTCTTCCACTTCTTTGATCATGCTGTCTTCTTCATCGAAGTCGTGTTCGTCTTCAATGTCACCGACAATTTGTTCAAGCACGTCTTCGATGGTAACCAGACCGGCAACTCCGCCAAATTCATCGACCACAATCGCCATATGATTGCGGGTTGCACGGAATTCACGCAGCAGCACGTTCAGGCGTTTGCTTTCCGGAACGAAGGTTGTTGGGCGTAACACCTCTTTCAGGCGGAATTCTTCACGATTTTCGTTAAGGATTAATGGCAGCAGGTCTTTGGCCAGCATAATGCCCAGCACTTCGTCCTGGCCTTCACCCATCACCGGGAAACGTGAATGCGCAGATTCGATGATCTGCGGCAGATAATCTTTGAGCGAATCGTTGACGTTGATGGAAGTCATCTGCGAGCGCGGAATCATAATGTCCCGCACCTGCATTTCAGATACCTGCAGAGCGCCTTCGAGAATATTGAGGGTTTCGTTATCGACAATGCTGCGCTCGGCAGCCTCGCGCACAATAACCTTGATGTCCTGACGGCTTTGCGGGTCGTCGGAGAATAAATCAGTCAGTCTTTCCAGCCAGCTACGATGCTGGCCCGATCGGTCTTCGCTCATGGTGCCTCATCTGGATAAGGATCAGGGAACCCCAGTCCGGCCATAATCTGGCGTTCCAGGTCTTC
This sequence comes from Thalassolituus alkanivorans, assembly GCF_020447205.1. Classification (GTDB taxonomy): domain Bacteria; phylum Pseudomonadota; class Gammaproteobacteria; order Pseudomonadales; family Oceanobacteraceae; genus Venatoribacter; species Venatoribacter alkanivorans. The sequence goes on along the minus strand of NZ_JAJAEL010000035.1, from coordinate 28,692 downwards.
CATAACTTCTGCTTCGTCGTCCTTTATATGGTCGTACCCCAGCAAATGCAAGCAGCCATGCACGACCATGTGGGCCCAGTGGGCTTCGGCGGCTTTACGCTGTTCTTCACTTTCCTGCTGTACCACCTGAGCGCAGATGATCAGATCGCCCAACAGTTCGATCGGCACCTGCGGTGGCGCTTCAAAAGGGAAAGACAGCACATTGGTGGGTTTGTCTTTGCCACGGTACTCGTTGTTCAGTTCCTGGCTTTCTTCTTCTGCGACCAGGCGAATCGTCAGTTCCGGCTCGGCGAAATCGGTGCGGCCGCTCAGCGCGGCGCTTGCCCACCGTTGCAGCTGTTCTTCGCCGGGCAGCCAGGCCTGATAGCCTTCCAGTTCGTCGGCAAGCTGTACATCAAGCAACAGGTTCATACCGCATCCTCGTCGTTCTGCTGTGCAGCCAGACGGGCGGCCTTACGTTCTTCGTCGGCCTGCTTTTCTTTTTCGTCGAAGCGGTCATAGGCATCAACGATCCGCTGTACCAGCGGATGGCGAACCACGTCGGCGTTGGTAAAGCGGGTAATGCCAATACCGGGAACGCCATCGAGCACTTCCAGACCGTGTTTCAGGCCGGAGTAGACGCCACGTGGCAGGTCGACCTGAGTAACGTCACCGGTGATCACCGCTTTGGAGCCAAAGCCAACACGGGTGAGGAACATCTTCATCTGTTCTTTGGTGGTGTTCTGCGATTCGTCGAGGATCACAAACGAGTGGCTGAGGGTACGGCCACGCATATAGGCCAGCGGTGCAATTTCAATCACATTGCGTTCCAGCAGGCGGGCAACCTGTTCAAAACCCAGCATTTCATAGAGCGCGTCGTACAGCGGGCGCAGATAAGGGTCGATTTTCTGTGCCAGATCGCCGGGCAGGAAGCCCAGTTTTTCACCGGCTTCAACCGCAGGACGTACCAGCAGAATACGTTTTACTTCGTCACGCTGCAGTGCTTCGACGGCGGCGGCAACGGCGAGGAAGGTTTTACCGGTACCGGCCGGGCCTACGCCGAAATTGATATCAAACTCACGCACGCGCTGCAGGTAGTCAAGCTGGTGCGGACCGCGCGGCTTGATGATGGCCTGTGGCGTTTTAATGGTGCGGCTGTCGTAATCGGATTTGGCTTTACGTCCGGCGGCCTGCTCGCTGCCGTCTTCCTGCAACAACAGATGGATCAGATCCGGCGTGATCGGCGTGCCATTGGCGGTTTCGCGGTACAGGCGCTGAATCAGCAGGGCGGCACGCTGTGCCAGCTTCACCTTACCTTCGATAGTGAATTTATTACCGCGGTTATAGATTTCCAGCTCGAAGTGGTCGGCAATCTGCTCGATATGGCTGTCAAAATGGCCGCACAGATTGGCCAGACGCTGTGCGTCATCCGGTTCCAGAGCAAAGCTGGTGCTGTGGCGGTTGGGGCTGGCGCTTTCAGTCTCGGCAGGCTGAAGGGCCTCGGTGGATTCTGGTTGCTCAGTATCTTTGCGGGTCAATGAGAACTCTCTCTGTGGGCTTTTGTTTATGTGGCCCGGCTCTGGCCTGGCCACATAAATCACGAATGAGGTTAGTAGGCTAACTCTGGATTAAGCAGGATGCCACGCAAACTGTTCGGGTACGCATCCTCGATGCTGACTTTAACGAATTTGCCGATCAGGCTGTGATCGTCGGCCTTGAAGTTCACCACCCGGTTGTTTTCGGTACGGCCCTGTAATTCGCCCGGATCTTTACGTGATACGCCGGTAACCAGAATGGTTTCTTCACGGCCTACCATGCGGCGGCTGATCTGCTGTGCATGCTGCACGATGCGGGCCTGCAGAATCTGCAGACGCTGCTTTTTCAGCTCTTCCGGTGTGTCATCTTCCAGATTGGCGGCCGGTGTTCCCGGACGCGCACTGTAAATGAAGCTGAAGGAGGTGTCGAAGCCGATACGGTTGATCAGGTTCATGGTGTCTTCGAAATCTTCGGCGGTTTCACCCGGGAAGCCGACGATAAAGTCTGAAGAAATCGAAATGTCCGGGCGCAGTGCTTTGATGCGTTCGATTTTATCGATGTACATATCGATTTCATGGCCACGTTTCATTGCCGCCAGAATGCGGTTGGAGCCGCTCTGTACCGGCAGATGCAGGTGGCTGACCAGTTCCGGCACTTCGGCGTACACGTTGATCAGGCTGTCACTGAATTCCAGCGGGTGCGAGGTGGTGAAACGGATACGGTCGATGCCGTCGATATCGGCCACCAGAGTAATCAGCTCCGCCAGATCGGCCACTTCGCCATCGCTGGTGTCACCGCGGTAGGCGTTAACGTTCTGACCCAGCAGGTTAACTTCACGTACGCCCTGATCGGCCAGCGCCTGAACTTCTTTCAGTACATCGGCCAGCGGACGGCTGACTTCTTCGCCGCGGGTGTAAGGCACGACACAGAAAGTACAGTATTTGGAACAGCCTTCCATGATGGAGACAAAGGCAGAACAGCCTTCTACTTTCGGGGTCGGCAGATGATCGAATTTTTCGATTTCAGGGAAGGTAACGTCCACCACCTGAATGGCATTGCTGGCCTTGTTCACCATATCCGGCAGACGGTGCAGGGTTTGCGGACCGAACACCATATCCACAAACGGAGCGCGCTTGATGATGGCATCGCCTTCCTGTGAGGCGACGCAACCGCCGACGCCGATTTTCAGATCCGGATTCTTGGTTTTCAGGCCTTTCCAGCGGCCCAGTTCATGGAACACTTTTTCCTGGGCTTTTTCGCGGATCGAGCAGGTATTGAGCAGAATAACATCCGCTTCTTCCGGGTTATCGGTCAGCTCCATCTTATGACTTTCGCCCAGCATGTCGGCCATACGTGATGAATCGTACTCATTCATCTGGCAACCGTGGGTCTTGATGTACAGCTTTTTCACCTGGTCAGTCATGAGGGAGTTTCCGGCCTCGTCAGCGGTTTATACAAAAGGGGCAACATTATACTGTCCCTGCTCAGTTAGTCACCAGTATCCGTCGGCTGTCTGCATCCTGTCTTGCCCGCCCGTGTTACAATTGCTCTCTTTTTCTTTGTCCGGTGCTTTAACCGGCATTTAAGGTCGACAAGCAGGCACCATGAGCAGTAAAGACAAGCAGGAACCGACTTACCGTATTGTGTATCAGCAGCAGGGCGATGTGGTCGAGATATACGCCCGCTACATCTATCAGAGCGATCTGCATGGTTTTATTGAGGTGGAGCAGCTGCTCTTTGGCGAGCGTTCTTCTCTGGTGGTTGATCCGGATGCCGAGAAGCTGAAAGCCACCTTTGCTGATGTAAAGCGTACCTTTATTCCGATGCACAGCATCGTGCGCATTGATGAGGTGGAAAAAGAAGGCAGCCCGAAAATCAGTAAGGGCGAAGGTTCGAATATTTCGCACTTTCCGACCCGTTTTCTGCCACCGCGTGACGAAGACGAGTAAAATCTGAGCGGCGAAAGAGCACAAAAAAGCCCGGATTACCGGGCTTTTTTGTGGCTCAGCGGCCAGGATTAACGGTTACGCATCAGGGCTTCAATCGACGCCGCATATTCACCAGCCTGTTCGTCCAGTGGCTGATGACGGATGTCTTCATGTTTGAGTGCCACGCTGATGCGGTACAACCAGCGCTCCATGCGCAGGGCAATGGCTTCGGCGTCATCTTTGCTGGCATCCAGGATTTCGTTACTCAGGTTGGTGATCACTTCGGCATGCTGAGCGGCTTTTGTGGCAGCTACGGTTGCCTTGGCGATGGCACCCTTGGCACGCGGTGTTTTGCTGATCAGCGCCTGAGCCTGCAGCAGGGATTTCTGCGCGGTATCCCAGCTGATCGGGGCAACAGAAGCGCCACCTTTGTTTTTGATACGTTCGAGGTGATCTTTAACCGGCTGCAGCTGGATGTACTCGATGGTGGCAACCTCAACGCGGTGCATCTCCGCTAACAGCAGTTTCTGTCCGGCATCGGCTTTGATGGTCTGGTGGTCTTCCATCAGATCAATCAGTTTTACCAGTTCTTCTTCAATGGCCAGATAGTCGGCCGGGAAGTACTGATCGGCCTTGATGTCTTTCAGCACCTGACGGTGATCCAGGGTTGGCTTCAGCTGTTTGAGAATGTCTTTTTTTACATTCAGGCCGGCCTCAACGGTTTTCAGCGAGGTCATGGCAACGGTTTTTACAACGCCATCGGGCTCGCCGCTGGTCAGTATTTCCTGTGCTTCCAGCAGTTGTTTCTGTGCCAGCTCAAGGTGGCGTGGGGCGTAAAAACGCAGGTTTTCGCTTTTACCCAGCTCAATTTTGGATTGTGCGTGCTGGATGGTGCGGGAGGCCGATTCGTCCGCCATCGCGGCGTCACGTTTGGCATCGAGGCTGATGGCATCAAAGTTAGCGATTGGCGTGGCGCAGCCGGACAGCAGTAACAAACCGCAGCCGGTGATCAGGGTGCGGGTAAAGAGTGAGTGCATGGTAATTCCCCGGAGTTCTGTCAGTGTTTGTTATTAGACCCTGATGTTAACACCATTTTTCACGCTGACTGAACGTTTACGGCGCAATCGGTGCCAAAGGGTAAATACAGAATTTGTCATCACTGCCCGGCGTTATTGTGCGGCTGCGTCTTGTCACTGTCATGCAGCCCTGCTATATAACGGATATAGCCAAGCATAAGGGAGGTTCGTCAGACTCATTGCCACGCAGGCTCCATTTAATCATGGTGAATACGGAGTGATCCCTATGAATGCAGAGATGCAACCCTTGTTTTGGCGTATCAGTGATCAGGACCAGAGCGGTTTCGAAGCCGTAAGCCTGTTAATGCCTGCCGGTACCGCCGGTGAAGATCCGGCAGAATTTCCCACCGAAGTCAGTTTCCGTTCCAACCGCAGCAGCCATCATCCTGTCGACCTTCGCTGGTCTGAAGAAGATTCCGATCTATTTATGAGTTTGCTTGATCGTCTGATGGAGCCAGAAGAGGAGGGCGACATCGAGGTGGATATCAGCGATGGTGTGATTCAGGGCATTGTGCAGCTGGTGGCGCTGGCGCGCTTCAAAACGCCGTGGCCGACTGACGAACTGGTAGGGGACGATATTATTACCGAGCGCGAAGAGCTGGAGGTGGGTGATCTGGTGGCGCTCAATACCAAATATGGTTTTGCCCTGGCGATTATCGTCGGACTGGATTCGATCGATGCGACCTGTGTGCTGCTGGACGCGCTGATGGATAACGACCAGCTGCTGATTCCGGATCACAGCCTGCTGATGGTAAACCGTCTGTGTGTGTTGCCGGCGTCATTTGCGGAGGCCGATCTGGGCGAGGATGCCATCATTCATTAACTGATGGCTCGCCCGGATGACGGTGGTTCAGGCGCTCTGTCGTGCCGTGGCGCGGTTGCGCTTCTGGGTCAGAGTCAGCTGAGTCAGCATGGAATAAAAATCACTGCCGCTGTTACGTACTGCCGGAGTCATCGCGGCACTGGCTGGCATCGTGGTGGTTGATTCTGACGCCTGAGGTAAGCTGTTCGACATGGTATGTCTCCTTAGTTAGATTTGAATCAACGAGAGTGAACGTTCATTCAGGGGCTGGCGTTTAAAAAAAGGCCTTGTGGGCCTGTTTTGTTCATCCGGCTGTTACGCTTTGATGGCGTCCCAGCACAGATTCAGCAAATCTTCGGCTTGCACCGCCTGTGGAAACATCTGCGGTGATAGCTGTTGTTTCTTGGCCATCATGGTCAGACTGCCGAAAGTCATGGTGGTGATGATTTCATCCGGCAGGTCTTTGATCAGCATCTGGCTTTTGCCCTCGGCCAGCAGCCGGGTCAGCGCTTTGTTCATCGGCTCCAGTGCTTTTTCCCGTTGCAGCTCACTGATGGCTGGTGAGGCTGACAATTGTTCCATCAGTGCACGGTCTCTGGGATGCTCACGCATGTAACGGTAAAAATTTCCCCAGAAGCTGTAAAACCTTTTCTTGATACAGGCACTTTCGTCATAGCCAGCCATGCAGTGGCTCGCCATTACTTCGGTCAGATGCAGAAACAACTGCTGCACTAATTCTTCTTTGGTCTCGAAATAACGGTAGATGGTACCAGCACCGCAACAGGCATGCTTTGCGACCATCGCCATAGGGCAGGAGTGTAATCCCTGCTCTGCAATCAGATCGGCGGTGGCTTCCAGAATTTGCTGGCGTTTATCCATGTTCTTTCGTGTTTCGGACTGAACGTTCATTCTGTTCCTCTTCCGGCGCGCAGACAAGTCAGATTTGTCCCACTGATGCACCAGTCTGTTGTTCTCATAATCAGGATGTTGTAATCGCGTCACTCTGCTCTGCCGGAATGCGGCACAGCGCCAGATTGGCCAGCAGTGCCGTGCACAGCATGACCGCCATCATCGGCAGTGGTGTGCCGTTATGCAGGTGGCCCCAGATGAGGCCAAACAAAGCGCCACTGCAGAAAACACTGACGCCGGTCAGAGCAGTGGCTGTTGCACTGATATCACGGAAATAATGCAGGATGGTTGCCGTGGCATTGGCTGAAATCAGGCCGAGTGAGCCAATAAACAGCATCATTAAAGGCAAGGTCAGGGACAATGAGGCCTGCTGGGGATATGCGCTAAACAGCAGAACCAGCAGCAGCGCACTACTCAGTTGCAGACTGAGTCCGGCCCTGAGTATCTGCTGGCTGTCGAAACGGCGCAGCAGCAGTATATTCAGGCGGTTCATTGCCATCATGGTCAGAACGTTGGCGCCAAACAACCAGGGGAAGTGTTCGGCATCCTGCTCAAAGTAATCCAGATACAGGTAAGGCGAGGCGGTAATAAAGACAAACATGCCAGTGGATGCCAGTGCCTGAGCCAGAATAAAGCGGCGAGCACGGACATGTCTGATGACCCGCAGGTAGTCACGCACCGGCAGACGTTGCTGACGTTTGTGTGGCGGATGACTTTCTTCCAGCTGCCAGACGAGAATGATCAGTACCAGCATCGCATAGATGGTCAGTGTCTGAAAAATGGTGCGCCAGCCGGCAAAGGATAAGGTCAGGGCGCCGAGCATCGGCGCGACCAGCGGTGCCAGCATCATAATCATGGACACCAGTGATAAGGTTTTGGCGACATCCGCTCCCTGAAAACGGTCACGGACGATGGCGCTGGAATTAACCGTTGCCAGCCCACCGCCGATGGCCTGCAGGAAGCGCAGTGCCAGCAGTGCCTCAAGCGAAGTTGTCAGCATCAGTGCAGCGCTGCTGAGGGCAAACAGAACCAGGCCGGTGATGATCAGGGGACGGCGGCCGTAGCGGTCAGACAGAGGTCCGCCACCGAGCTGACCAAGTGCAAAGCCCAGCAGGTAACTGCTGACGGATAACTCCACCAGGTGGATGCTGGTTTGCAGATCGCCGGCCATTGCCTCCATCGCCGGAAGATACATATCAATGGCCAAAGGCGAAAGTGCTGTCAGCAAGGCCAACAGCAGAGGAAGTGGCAGTGTAAGTGCGGGCATAGTGTTACCGATAGAGGCTGCCGGGCGCTGCTCGGCGAAGATAATGTCAGACATGGTCTGCAGAATGAGTATTTTAGCCCTAATGCCTTGCTACAGTGAGAGGCGGGGTGGAACGGATTGTTCAGGTTATCTGTCGGTGGACATAACAAGGGCCTTCCGTGGAAGGCCCTTATATGGCTTTACTGCAGAGTGTTGCGATTATTCAATCAGGCGCCCGATCAGGAAACCGTGTGCACCACGATCGCTTTCTGTGGTGTTAAGCAGGCGTAGTAGTACCAGCTTGCCATTGGCACTGACATAACCGTCCAGTGTTGTTTCGTTGTCGTACAGTTTTATGGCGGAGGCCGAGCCGAACTCAGCCGCCAGCGGGTCATCACTGGAGCTATAGTCTTCGCTGCTGCGGACAACGGTGAAGTTGGTATTACGTAGTCTGACCTCTTGGTTATTGACCGTAACCACCGGCGCTGCCGGAGTGCTGCCAAAGCTCAGGGTACCGCGGATCAGATTGGCGGAAGAACCACGGTCATTGGCATCAACAGCGTATTCAACGCCGCGCAGTTCATAGGTTTTACCGGTAAAGTCAGCCGCTATGAGGGTCGAGTTGTCGATGGCCAGACCAATATAGCGCTCATTGACCAGGGTTTTTACCGGTGTGCTGTTATAGCTTCCTTTGGATGTTGTCCCCATTAATGTCGACATAAATAACGCTCCATTGGGAGTCGCTATCCCTTCCATAATGGCATTACCACCGTCAGGCAACAGGGCTGCTGCAAGGCTGCTTGGAATACGGAATTGTCCGCTCTTGCTGCCGTCGATAGCAAAAATTGCCTGGCGTTCACTGGCAGGAGTCTGCGGATCATTGCTGGGAGATTCTTCGCCTGAGAGAACGGAAAAGCTGCCAAGACTCTCAGAGTAGACGCCGCCAGACAGTTCTATGTCATGACTGTAACGACTGCCAACCCGGCCGGAACCACTGAGGCCGGGGTCAGACTCCATGGTGGCGGTGATGACGGACGGCGTACCACTGTCTTTCGTGATGTTCCAGCGCTGCAGCTCTGAGACCAGCGCATGTGCAAAGGTTTCATCCGTCGCCTGAGACAGGACAATCACCCCATAATCGTTCTGGAAACTGTCCTGGCTGAAGTTGCCGTTGTTCTTAACAAGCAGCAGGTTTTCGACATCAAAGTCACGGTACCTTAGCTGGCTGGTATCAGCACTGCCGTCAGCCTTGGCAGCAAAGCCTTCGCTGTGGTTCATATTCAGCGCCAGGTAGCTGCCGGTATCGACGGGCATAAAGGTCAGGATGTTGGAGTAATCGTAACGGACAACTTCATTACCCTGACCATCCGTATCCTGTTCAACCGAGGTTGGATCGTTGATAGTAATCACGCCCTGAGCATCGACCTTGCCGTTCAGGGTAAAGTTTTCACTATCGACTTGTGGTACCAGTTGTCCGTCCGTAACAGACTGGGCTGCACTGCCTGGGCCGTTAAAGAAACTGCCGTAGGGATAACGGTTTTCCAGCCGCCAGCTTTCGGCCGAACCTTTGATGTTTAAGCTGAAGGCGGATGGATCGCTGGCCGATGCCGTTACACTCAGTCCGGAAACCAGATTCAGATCAAAATCAAACTCCGTCTGCTGATTACTGAAAGCGCTGCTGCTGAACATCTGGTTAGGAATATAAATCCGGTAATTACCAGCCAGAGCGGCGGCGGCCCCGGCGGCGGCCCGGATTTTTACTGTAACCCTGTCTATGTCATCGTAGCCTGCAGCATCCTTGGCGCGCAGAGCAAAAACCAGATCGCCGCTGGCTTGTGGGGCTGTGAAGCTGGTGGTTAAGGCCGTGGGAGTATTCAGGCTGACGGGAGTGCCGGATACCTGAGTCCATTGGTAGGTCAGATTCGTACCGCTGATCAGGTTGCCGGTCAGTGTTACGCCGGCCTGATTCGGTGTGGCGCTCAGGTCTGCGCCGGCATCAATTTCCGGCGGATTAATATTACTGACACCGCTGTTGTTATCGGCACTGTCTTTCTCGTTGCTGAGGCCGGTGGTGATGCTCCCCGGAACATTACCGTTAGCCGCAGCAACGGCATTGGCAGCGGCGAGAATAGCGGCAATATTCAGTTCACCGGTATCGGTGCCGTTCCAGTAGAGCTGACCACCATTGGCGGTAAAATTCTGGGCAAAAGTGCTGAGCACCTGCTGGATGCTTTCACCACGCTGCCCGGCCAGCTCGGCGAGGGCGGCGGTTATCAGACCATAGGCGATGCCGGATGGATCATCGCTGTTCTGTGCGGAGGTCGGATCCAGAGGGGAGGTCAGCAGAAGATCCACGGCGCCGACTTTATCTGCGCTCAGTCCGAACAGCTGCCGTACCCGGTTATTCAGGCGGCGTATCAGATCCGCGTTAACACCACTCTGAGCGGCACTGTATTGGGCTGCAATGTGTGTCAGTGACGTGATATTGGCGGTATAGCTGTTGTCTTCCAGTGATGAAGTGCTGATCGAGGGCAGAAGAGCAGACATTTCAAAGTCGGTAGCCAGATCGAAGGTTTCACCGAAGTCGATGGCTGCAGAGTCGGGATTATTCGTATTGCGGTCGTCAGGAATAACAGGGTAATCACCACAACCGGAGCTGGCATCGCAGATCATTTCAGCGCCTTCCTGCCAGCTTATTTTTACCAGAGCAGGGCCGTTATAAGCCTCTTCTGAGGTTGCTGTCAGATTGTAGCGACCTTCCAAATCGGTTGTGCCGGTTGCGAATGCTGTCTCTTCAATATTTCCATTGATCAGACGGAAGAGTTCCGCCTTGGCACCTATGACGGTTCCTTTGACGGCGAGGCCTGTCAGGCTGACACGTTCAACAGTCACTGCTTCGCCGGCCTGGCCATCGCCACCTGAACCGTTATCGCTGGGTTCGTCACTGGAACTGGTACTTGAGCCGCTACAGGCGGCGAGTGATGCTGCTAACAACAGAGAGATAGACGATGCGAGGGGATGCAATTTCATGCAGGGCTCCGGGTCGACTTAAGTTTCAGTTGAAAGAGTATAGTGATGGATTTGGGTAAAGTGCGACAGTCATCCACCGGATTGCCCAGATGGTTGATTCAGGTTGGCCTATATTGCTGCAGATAATAAAAAAGCGCCCTGAGGCGCTTTTATTCTTTGCGGTATGTGTAGCGGAGTTTTTCCTGTCAGGCTTCACACATTAAAGCGGAAGTGCACTACATCGCCGTCTTTAACGATGTACTCTTTACCTTCCAGACGCCATTTACCGGCTTCTTTGGCACCGGCTTCGCCTTTGTACTGGATAAAGTCGTTATAACCAATCACTTCGGCACGGATAAAACCACGTTCAAAGTCGGTGTGAATCGCGGCGGCTGCGCGTGGTGCGGTATCACCGATTTTGATGGTCCAGGCGCGTACTTCTTTCACGCCGGCGGTGAAGTAAGTCTGCAGACCCAGCAACTCGTAACCGGAACGGATTACACGATCCAGCCCCGGTTCTTCCATGCCCATTTCCTGCAGGAATTCGAGTTTGTCTTCATCGTCCAGCTCGGAAATTTCGGCTTCGATCTTGTTGCAGACCACCACAACGGAGGCGCCTTCCGACTCGGCAATACCACGCACCACATCGAGGTGCGGGTTGTTTTCAAAGCCGTCTTCCGCCACGTTGGCGATGTACATGGTTGGCTTGATGGTCAGCAGGTGGAAGGTGCGCGCCAGCTTGCGCTCGTCGTCGTTCAGTTCCAGCATGCGGGCGGTTTTGCCCTGTTCGAAATGCGGAATCAGACGTTCCAGCAGTGCTTTCTGTGCAATGGCGTCTTTGTCACCACCTTTGGCAACGCGGGTAATGCGCTGCAGCTGCTTCTCACAGGATTCCAGATCGGCCAGTACCAGTTCGGTATTGATGATGTCGATGTCGTCGGCCGGGCTGACGCGGTTGGCAACGTGGATCACGTTGTCGTCTTCGAAGCAGCGCACAACGTGAGCGATGGCGTCGGTTTCGCGGATATTGGCGAGGAACTGGTTGCCCAGGCCTTCACCTTTGGACGCGCCGGCAACCAGACCAGCAATGTCCACAAACTCCATTGAGGTTGGCACAACACGCTCAGGTTTTACGATGGTTGCCAGCTCATCCAGGCGCTTGTCAGGCATGGCAACCACACCGGAGTTGGGTTCAATGGTACAGAACGGAAAGTTCTCGGCGGCAATACCGGATTTGGTCAGTGCATTGAACAGTGTGGATTTGCCGACGTTGGGTAAGCCAACGATACCGCATTTAAAGCCCATAAAAGTATCCTGTGATCCGTACTGCTGCCGTAACAGCGTTAAAATTTGGCGGGTATTTTACCCTTTAAATGAATGAAGTCGATTCATGGCTTTGGCCAGGTCGCCGCCCAGTGCATCGGGCAGAACGCGTAAGGCTTCATCGATCACCGCATCAATGGCCTGCTGGTCGCTCTTGCTGGCGCGGCCCAGTACATGGCCGGTGACCTGGGATTTGTCACCAGGATGGCCGATACCGATACGCAGGCGGTGAAAATTCTGGTTGTTGCCAAGCTTGCTGATGATATCGCGCAGGCCATTCTGGCCACCGTGACCGCCGCCAAATTTGAATTTGGCTGTGCCGGGAGGTAAGTCCAGCTCGTCATGAACCACCAGAATCTGTTCCGGTTTCAGCTTATAAAAGTTGGCCAGCGCCTGTACGGCCTGTCCGCTGAGGTTCATAAAAGTCGTGGGAATCAGTAACCAGCAATCCTGCCCGCCGAGGCGGCCTTTACCGGCGCGACCGGAGAATTTTTTGTCCGGGCTGAGACTGATGCGTTCGTTCTGCGCCAGGCGTTCAACCAGCCAGGCGCCCGCATTGTGACGGGTATGCTCGTATTCGGCGCCGGGGTTGCCCAGGCCTACGATCAATTGAATAGGGTCAGACATGATGTCGATATCCGATGATAAAGAATCACCAATAAAAAAGCGGGGACCAGCCCCGCTTTTTTGCTACAGCAACCGGAATTACTCGGCAGCTGCTTCTTCTTCGCTGTCGCCGCCTTTAGGAGCGATAACAGTAACAACAGAAGTGTCGTGCTCTGGGCCGTGAGACAGAGCCAGAGACTCAACGCCTTTTGGCAGTTTCAGATCAGACAGGTGGATCACGGAGCCAGCTTCAACGTTGGCCAGATCTACTTCGATGAACTCAGGCAGGTCGCCAGCGTTACAGATGATGTCCAGGCTGGTCAGCTGGTGAGCGATTTTGCCACCACCGGTTTTCACGCCTACACAGCTTTCTTCATTGATGAAGTGCAGAGGTACGTGAGCTTTGATCTTGGTGGTTTTGCTTACACGCAGAAAGTCAGCGTGCCAGATCAGAGCTTTGGATGGGTGACGCTGCAGATCTTTCAGAACAACCTGCTCGGCTTTTTCACCGATAGTCAGGGTGATCACGCTGCTGTAGAACGCTTCGTTTTCCAGTACTTTGTTCAGCTCGTTAGCTTTCAGAACGATGGCTTGTGGCTTGCGATCGTTACCACCGGCTTTACCACCGTAAACGATGGCTGGTACGGCGTTTTCGCGACGCAGGCGGCGGCTCGCACCTTTCCCCGCATCTTCGCGAAGTTCAGCTGACAGATTAAATTCTGACATGGGTATTTCCTCATGGTTTTGACATAAAAAGCCGTTTGAGCTTGCGACCAGCTCAAACGGCCCGAAAAATCGTTTTGTATGCTGTTATGGCTTAACGAAACATCGCACTGATGGATTCTTCGTTATTTACCCGGCGTACAGCTTCAGCCAGCAGACCAGCAATGGTCAGTTGGCGGATGCGGCCAATGGATTTAGCAGCTTCAGACAGCGGGATGGTGTCGGTAACAACCAGCTCATCCAGTTCAGCACTGGCCAGACGCTCAACAGCGGGGCCGGATAGTACAGGATGTGTACAGTAGGCGACAACTTTTTTCGCACCGAACTCTTTCAGAGCTTTGGCTGCGTGGCACAGGGTGCCGGCGGTATCGACCATGTCGTCAACCAGTACACAGGTACGGCCGGAAACATCACCGATAATATGCATAACTTCAGAAACGTTGGCTTTTGGACGACGTTTGTCGATGATCGCCAGGTCAACGTTCAGCTGCTTAGCGATTGCGCGGGCACGAACAACACCGCCGATGTCCGGAGACACAACGATCAGGTCTTCGTAAGCCTGACGCTCAAGGTCATCAATCAGTACCGGAGAGCCGTAGACGTTATCAACAGGAACATCGAAGAAGCCCTGGATCTGGTCAGCGTGCAGGTCAACGGTCAGAACGCGGTCGATGCCGGCAGTCGACATCATGTCGGCAACTGCACGGGCACTGATAGGTACACGGGCAGAACGCGGACGACGATCCTGACGGGCATAACCGAAGTAGGGAACAACCGCAGTGATACGGCTGGCTGATGCGCGGCGCAGGCCATCAGCCATCAGCAGGATTTCCATCAGGTTATCGTTAGTCGGTGCACAGGTAGGCTGGATGATAAACACATCCTTACCACGCACGTTCTCATTGATTTCGATGGTTATTTCACCATCACTGAACTTGCCAACAGTGGCTTCGCCAAGGGGAATATCGAGACGCTCAACAACGAGCTTAGCGAGCTCCGGGTTAGCGTTACCGGTAAAAACCATCAACTTAGACACAGTTGTCCCCTTTGATGTAATTGTTCAATGATGGAAGGAAAGAGAATTGGCTGAGGTGGTAGGACTCGAACCTACGAATGACGGGATCAAAACCCGTTGCCTTACCACTTGGCGACACCCCAGCAACTTTAAGACGGTCCGAATAATACCTTATGTGCAGGTGATTGGTTAACACCCTTAGCCACAAAGACTTTATATTCGGCCGGTAACTGCGCAGAAACACTGATGGCTTCTGTTTCAGAGCCGAAGCTTGAGAATATACAAGCTCCAGTGCCCGTCATCTTAGCAAAGGAAAATTTATTTAGCAAATTCAATGTGTTACCAACTTCTGGATACAACATTGAGACTATTGCCTGGCAGTCATTTCTGCCCCCTTGCCTCAGCGCGGTGCGAATATTAATGGGGTCCGTATCCCTTGTCAAACCCTTATGTGAAAAAATTTTTCCTGTATTAACATGGACTTGCGGGCACACCACCAGATACCAGGGTTCGTCCAGCTCCGGTACCGGGGTCAGTATCTCCCCCACGCCTTCGGCAAAGGCCGCTTCACCCCGCACAAACACTGGAACGTCGGCTCCGAGAGTGAGTCCGAGTGACGCCAGTTCGTCGAAAGACAGTTGCAGATTCCATAGCTGATTCAGTGCCAGCAGGGTCGTTGCTGCATCAGAACTTCCACCGCCAAGACCGCCACCCATGGGCAGTTTTTTATCCAGCCGGATATCGGCACCCAGTGTTTTTCCGGATGTTTTTTCAGATTTTTCTTGCAGCAGGCGCGCGGCGCGGATGATCAGATTGTCTTCGAAGTCGACACCTTCAATGGCCGGGCTCAGTGTCAGGTCGCCATCGTTGCGTAATTTAAAGTGCAGCTCATCACCATGGTCAACGAACTGAAACAGGGTCTGCAGGTTATGGTAGCCGTCATCCCTGCGCCCGGTGATGTGCAGCATCAGGTTCAGTTTGGCCGGCGCTGGCACGCTCAGCCAGCCAGTGTTTTCAGGCAGATCAGCCATTAACAGTCCACTCTTTGATCGAAAATACAAAACGGAAATCGTGGCCGGATATTTTAATCAGGCCGGGCAGCCAGTAATCGCCATGCTGCTGGTAGCGGGAGAAACGGATATCCCAGCCATGCTGTTGCAGATGCGTAAGCAGGCCATGCTCATCGTACTTGCCGGTTGCCGCCGCATTGGGGCTGGCCTGGCCTTTTACCCAGTAGCGGATGTCGGTCACCGGAAAATTCCAGCCCATATGAGCCAGCATCAGTTGCTCGGGAGTGCGCGCGCGCTGTGGTTTGTCCCAACCGGGTAAGGTCAGCTCAGCCTGGCGGGCATTACCCTGCAGACGGGAAGCGCCGGAACCGAAGGGGCCGGAAATAAACAGGTCATAGCTTTGTTTATCCTGTTCCCAGGTCAGGTAGCCGGTAACGCTGTCATCGGGTGAGGTCACCGATAATTTACCGCGCACCTGCCACTGCTGCAGGTGATTGAGGCTGCTTTGCAGGTTCTGTTTGCCGCCCTCTGGCTTCGGCAGCAGGCTGCTGCAGCCGCTGAGCAGCGTCAGCAGGAGCAGTGTTGTAAGCGTGGTTCTGATGGTCATGGCAGGTCTGATCAATTCTGGCTCAGGCTTTCCGGATCAATATCCAGGCGTTGCAGGGTACGCAGAATAATCTCGCTGTCAGGGGTTTGTTCCAGCCCCTGCAGCCATATGTCGCGCGCTTCATTCTGATCACCGCTGAGCCATAACAGTTCACCGTAGTGGGCGGCAATTTCATGGTCTTTCATCATGTCGAAAGCTTTTTTCAGCAGTGGACGGGCGCGTTCGATATTGCCCATGCGGAAGTAGATCCAGCCCAGGCTGTCGATAACCGCCGGATTTTCCGGTGTCAGTTCCAGTGCACGCTCAATTAACGGCAAAGCTTCAGCCCAGCGGTCGGTACGGTCGGCGAGGGTGTAGCCCAGTGCATTCAAGGCTTCGGCATGGTCTGGTCTGAGGCGGATAACCGTGCGCAGATCCTGCTCCAGTTTATTCAGATCCCCCAGACGTTCAGCCAGCATAGCGCGGGTATAAAGAAGATTGATGTCTTCCGGTGCAACGCTCAGTGCCTGGCTGATGAGTTCCATGGCGTCTTCCGGCTGACCGGCAGCGGATAACAGGTCGACCTCGATCCGTACCAGTTCGCTTGAGTGTTGTGGAAAATCTCCGCGCAGGTCATTCAGATAACTGCGGGCGGCATCAATCCCCTGGGTATCATTCAGCAGATAAGAAGCTTTCAGGTGCGCTGCAAGAAATTCACGGCCACTGCTGACCTGAGCGTACTGCTCAATGGCGGTGTCGTAGTCTTCTTCTTCCTGGGCAATTTTACCCAGATAAAAGTGGGCTTCGTCTGTATGCGACTGGTTGGCCAGCAGTTGATACAGATGCTCCCGCGCCTGTTCACGCTGGCCCAGTTCTTCTTCCAGCAGGGCCAGTGACAGCAGAATGGCAGAATCTTCGGGGAAATTTTTGTGCAGCTTGGCAAAGGCATCGCGAGCACTGTCCATTTTACGCTGCTCGAGCAGGATGCGGGCATGCAGAACCTGGATACCTTTATGCTCCGGGTAGTCATCGTGAATATCTTCGAGCCAGTCGATAGCGTCGTCAGAGCGTTGCAGCAGCACCAGTATGCGTGCTTTCTGCAGGGCGGCACTCAGATACGCCGGATTACGTTTCAGCGCTTCATCTATATGCAGCAATGCTTCCGGATAGAGGCGCAGGTGTTGTTCCATTATGCCGCGTGCGTACCAGACAGAGGCATTTTCCGGGTATTTGTTGGAAAGAAGCTGAAACTTCGCCAGCAGAGCCTGTTGCTGTTCCTCCGGTAGCTGTCCGGCATTCGCAGCCAGATAGTCAAACTGACTGATGCCGGCAAGATCCTGCAATATCTCCAGATGTTCCAGTGCCTGGCTGAACTGGCCCTGTTCCATCAATAGCTGGGCTGCCGCCTGGTGAGCAGCGGGGTTTTCGGGCTCTTCTTCTAGCCAGATGGCAACGGCTTCAATGGCGTGGGTGTCGCTGCCAACATACTGGGCGATACGGGCAGCACGTTCGGCAATGGCCGGATCACGGGTGGTACGGGCCTGATCCATATAGTTGTAGAGCGAAATATCAAAGCGCTGGCGCTGGCCGGCCATTTCTGCAACCAGCAGGGAATACAGTGTGGCTGCAGGAATCGGGCGGTAGACCGGTTCGGCTGAGGTACCGGTAGGCGGGGTGGTTTTATAGTGAATACTTTGTGGCTGGGTGTTATCAGCCGGAACGCTTTGTTGCTGATCCGCTGCCGGTGAGGTGCCGAAACTGGCGCAGCCCGGAAGGACGATCAGCGCCGAAAACAGCGGCGCCAGCCAAAGACCTGTACGTAAGAAAACAGGCAGCGGCGGGCGCTCAGAAGAGGTACGGCGGGACTCACGGATGTAAAAAAACATATAAAGAGAAGACCTGATGATTCGGATGCCAGTATGAGATAGCGCATGCTATTTAGGGTCAGATAGCGATTTAAGTCAAAGATTTCAGCGGCAAAGCCGCGGCCAGATGTTTATAATCCCCGCTTTTGCATAGCCGCCACCTGCTGTGACGTGCAAAGCGACTGCTTAGTTGCAGTACGCTTGGCGTTTTTTGGGCAGGTCAGGCACTCCGCCGCTGATGATTGTCAGCGGAGCAGTTTGAAAGCGGGAGCAGCGTCAGTCGACATGGGTATTTGGGCACTGGGGATTAACCATAAAACAGCACCGGTTGCTGTGCGTGAGCGTGTTGCCTTCGATCCGGCGTCTATGCCGGCGGTGTTGGGCGAAGTGCAGGCTCTGGACCCTGTGTCTGAAGTGGTGATCCTGTCGACCTGTAACCGTACCGAAATTTACTGCTCGGCTGATGAATTGCGCGAAGAGGTGATCGTCGACTGGCTGGTCCGTCATCATCATATTGACCGCCGCGATCTTGATTCGGCCCTCTATTGCCTGACCAGCGAGCAGGCGGTGCAGCACACCATGCGTGTTGCCAGCGGTCTGGATTCGCTGGTGCTGGGCGAGCCGCAGATTCTCGGCCAGATGAAATCGGCCTTTGCGGTGGCGCAGGAAGCCGGCACCGTCGGCTCCGAGTTAGGGCGCCTGTTCCGCCAGACCTTTTCCATTGCCAAACGCGTACGTACCGATACCGCCATCGGTGAAAACCCGGTGTCGGTCGCCTTTGCTGCGGTGCGTATGGCACAGCATATCTTTGCCGATATGGCCAACAGCCGCGCGCTGCTGATTGGTGCCGGCGAAACCATCGAACTGGTGGCCCGTCATCTGTATCAGGCCGGCGTGCGCGATATTATTGTTGCCAACCGCACTCTGGCGCGGGCGCAGAACCTGGCGCAGGAATTTCATGCCGAAGCGGTGCTGCTGGAAGATATTCCCAATGTTCTGCCGCGTGCTGATATCGTGATTTCATCCACCGCCAGTCCGTTGCCGATTCTGGGTAAGGGCATGGTGGAAAAAGCGCTGAAAAAACGCCGTCATAAGCCGATGTTTATGGTCGATATCGCCGTACCGCGCGATATCGAAGAAGAAGTCGGCGAGCTGTCGGATGTCTATCTGTATTCGGTAGACGATCTGCGCAGCATCATCGAAGAAAACGTGCGCTCCCGCGAAGACGCCGCGCGTCAGGCCGAAGAGCTGATTCTCTCCGGCGTCGACCATTTTATGCGCGAGCTGAAAGCGCTGGATGCGGTGCAGACCCTGACCGATCTGCGCAGCAGTATTGATGCGCTGCGTGAAGAACAGCTCAGCAAAGCGCTGAAACAACTTGAAAACGGTGCCGATGCAGAAAAAGTGTTGCGCCAGTTTGCCCATACCTTCAGCAATAAGGTGCTGCATGCACCGACCACTGCGCTGCGCAAAGCCGGTGCTGAAGGCCGTCTGGAAGTGCTCGACTGGACCCGCGAACTGTTCAGCCTGAACAGCCCTGCGGCGCCATCCTCCTCTGCTGATACCGAATAAACCATGAAAAGCTCGATTCTGAATAAACTCGAACACCTGCGCGACCGTTATGAAGAGGTCGGACATCTGCTGTCTGAGCCGGATGCGGCCAACGATCAGGATCGCTTCCGCAAGCTGTCGAAGGAATATGCCGATCTTGAAGTGATTGCCCAGACCTACAGCGATTACGAGCAGGCCGGCGCCGATCTGGCAGAAGCCAAAGCCCTGGCCGCCGATCCTGATCCGGATATGCGCGCCATGGGTGAGGAAGAAGAGCAGGCCGCCGGCGAGCGTCTGCAGCAGCTGGCGCATGAGCTGGAAATTCTGCTGTTGCCGAAAGATCCGGACGATGGCCGCAACGTGATTGTTGAAATCCGTGCCGGTACCGGCGGTGACGAAGCCGCGATCTTTGCCGGCGATCTGTACCGTATGTACACCCGTTATGCCGAAACCCGCGGCTGGCGCACTGAGCTGATGAGTGCCAGCGAAGGTGAGCACGGTGGCTTTAAAGAAGTGATAACCCGCATTTCCGGTACCGATGTGTATTCACAGCTGAAGTTTGAATCCGGCGCGCACCGGGTGCAGCGGGTACCTGAGACCGAAAGTCAGGGCCGTATTCATACCTCGGCCTGTACCGTGGCGGTGATGCCGGAAGTTGAGAGCGAAGAAGAGATCGACATCAACAAGAACGATCTGCGTATCGACACCTTCCGCGCCTCCGGTGCCGGTGGTCAGCACATTAACAAAACCGACTCGGCCATCCGCGTTACGCACCTGCCAACCGGGCTGGTGGTGGAATGTCAGGATGAGCGTTCGCAGCATAAAAACCGCGCCAAGGCGCTGGCGGTGCTGGCGACCCGGTTGCGCGACGCTCAGCGTCAGGCCGCGCAGGCTGAACAGGCGGCGACGCGTAAAAGTCTGGTCGGCTCCGGCGACCGCTCAGAGCGTATCCGCACCTATAACTATCCGCAGGGCCGGGTTACCGATCACCGTATCAACCTGACGCTGTATAAGCTCGACGAAATTGTGCAGGGCGACCTGACGCCGGTGATTGAGCCGTTAATCCGCGAGCATCAGGCCAATCTGCTGGCTGAGATGGCAGGCGGCTGATGATCTCTGATCCGGCATCCGTGCTGAGCATTGAAGCCTGGTTAGCCGAGGCGCGGACGCAGCTGGAAGCCGGCTCCGACAGCGCCCGGCTGGATGCCGAATTGCTGCTGGCCCACGTGCTGCAGCAGAGCCGTACCTGGCTTTACACCTGGTCTGACCGGTTATTAAACGCAGAACAGCAGCAGGCGGCGGAGGCTTTGCTGGCGCGGCGTCTGGCCGGAGAGCCGGTGGCCTATCTGCTGGGTGAGCGCGATTTCTGGTCGCTTAATCTGAATGTGAACCCTTCAACCTTAATTCCCCGCGCTGACACCGAAACGCTGGTGGAATGGGCGCTGGAATTACCTTTGCCGGCCAACAGCCGGGTGCTCGATTTAGGCACAGGCACCGGCGCGATTGCTTTGGCGCTGGCGTCGGAGCAACCTTCCTGGCAGGTGTCCGGCGTTGATTTTAATGCCGATGCGGTGGCGCTGGCGCAGAGCAACGCCGTCCGCAATCAGCTTGCACGCGTTAGTTTTATGCAGTCGGACTGGTACAGCGCGGTCAGTGGCGATTTCGATCTGATCGTCAGCAATCCTCCCTATATCGATGAGCAGGATGAACATCTGGCGCAGGGCGATGTGCGCTTTGAACCACGCTCAGCACTGGTGGCCGACAACCATGGCCTGAGTGATCTGGCGCTGATTATTGACCGTGCACCGGACTTTCTGCGCGCCAATGGCTGGTTATTGCTGGAGCACGGTTATCAGCAGGCCGATGCGGTGTGTGAGTTATTGCGCGCCCGTGGTTTTGTTGAGGTAAGCAATCGCCGCGATCTCGGTGGTCAGCCACGCATCAGTGGTGGCTGCTGGCCGCAGCAGATGTTGGGGTAAATGATGAACGATCAGCAATTACTGCGTTACTCGCGCCATCTTCTGTTACCGCAGCTGGATATTGACGGGCAGCAGGCGCTGCTCGATGCCCATGTGATGATTATCGGTCTCGGTGGTCTTGGCTGCCCGGTGCTGCAGTATCTGGCGGCCAGCGGTGTTGGCCGCCTCAGTCTGGTCGATGATGACCGTGTAGAACTGTCGAATCTGCAGCGTCAGACCGCCCATGGCAGTGCTGATATTGGCCTGCTGAAAGTGGAATCCGCAGCCGCCGAAGTGCAGCGGTTAAACCCGGATGTGCAGGTGGTAACTCACGCTCTGCGCGCTGATGCTAACTGGCTGATGGCGCAACTGTCCGCCGCGGGTGACGCGCAGGAAGACCGGGTAAACGTGGATCTGGTCATCGACTGCAGTGATAACAGCAAGGTGCGCTATGCGTTGAATCGCGCCTGTATCGCGCACTCTGTACCCTGGGTTTCGGGCGCGGCGGTTGGGCTGAATGGTCAGATCACGCTGTTTGACCCGCGTCAGGCGGATGCCCCCTGTTACCGCTGTTTGTACCCCAGCCTGGATAATCAGCAGCTCAGCTGTGCCGAAAGTGGCGTGTTGTCACCGCTGGTGGGGGTTATTGGCGCCATGCAGGCACTGGAAGCAGTGAAAGTGTTGGCGGGCATAGGCGAAAGCCTGAGTGGCCGTTTGCTGACCTTCGATGCTCTACAGGGCGAGTGGCGGCGCTGGGGCATCAGCCGAAATCCTTCCTGTTCCGACTGCCAGAACTGACGCTTCCTTCCGACAAATCTGTCACCCTGTGTTTTTTGTGTTGCTTTCTGTGCTGGTCGCTACCTGCAGCAGCGGTTGAAATTCTCTGTGAATTCAATCGCTTTGCACTATTAATTCTACTTTATGCTTATGTAGTAATATTTGGCCTCTGTTTTGCTCCTTATCTGTCACTTCGACAATAACAAGCGTGAGGCAGACTATGGCCAGAGTTATCGTATTGGGCGCCGGTACCGGTGGTATGGCAGGCGCGTATGAAATCCGCGAAATCCTGAATAAAGAACACCGGGTTACGGTTATCAACGAACGTGAAGACTTTCAGTTTGTTCCTTCGAACCCCTGGATTGCGGTTGGCTGGCGCGAACGCCCGGAAATCAGTTTTCCTATCCGCCCTCATCTGGAGAAAAAAGGCATTGAATTCATCGCTTCGGCGGTGGTTACCATCGATCCCAAAACCAACCAGCTGACGTTAGCCAATGGTGATGTTGAAGCCTATGACTATCTGGTGATCTGCACTGGCCCGAAACTGAATTTTGCCGCGGTTGAGGGCGCTGGCCCACATGGCGGTTTTACCCAGTCGGTGTGTTCGCTGGATCATGCTGAAACCTGTTATGACAATGTTAAAGCCATGATTGCCGAACCGGGCCCGGCGATTGTCGGTGCCATGCCGGGCGCTTCC
This sequence comes from Thalassolituus alkanivorans, assembly GCF_020447205.1. GTDB lineage: Bacteria > Pseudomonadota > Gammaproteobacteria > Pseudomonadales > Oceanobacteraceae > Venatoribacter > Venatoribacter alkanivorans. The sequence continues at coordinate 6,096 of NZ_JAJAEL010000035.1, read as the reverse complement.
TGTTTTGGGCCGGCTTATGAGTACGCCTTTATTCTTGATAAAGAACTGCGCAACAAAAAAGTCCGTGACCGTATTCCTATGACCTATGTGACCAGTGAGCCTTACATTGGTCATCTGGGGTTAGGCGGTGTGGGGGATTCCAAATCGATGCTGGAAAGCGAGTTGCGTAACCGTCATATCAAATGGATTACCAACGCCAAGGTCACCCGCGTGGCCGACGGCATGATGTATGTCGATGAAATGAATGACGATGGTTCGCTGAAAAAACAGCATGAGCTGCCGTTTAAGCACTCCATGATGTTGCCGTCCTTTGCCGGGGTTGACCCGGTGGCTGCGGTGGAGGGGCTGGTGAATCCGAAAGGCTTTGTCATTATCGATGAGTTTCAGCGTAACCCTACCTTTAAAAATATTTTCTCGGCGGGTGTGTGTGTTGCCATTCCTCCTGTAGAGGAAACGCCGGTTCCGACCGGTACGCCGAAAACCGGCTATATGATCGAATCCATGATGACTGCGATTGCGCATAATCTGGCGGCTGACCTGGATGGTAAAGGTGAAGCTAATGCCCGCGGGACCTGGAATGCAATCTGTCTGGCGGATATGGGAGACACTGGCGCGGCCTTTGTTGCCATTCCGCAGATTCCGCCACGCAATGTCACCTGGTTCAAAAAAGGTAAGTGGGTGCATCTGGCGAAAATTGCTTTCGAAAAATACTTTATCCGCAAGATGAAAACCGGTTCGAGTGAGCCGATTTATGAAAAATACACATTAAAAGCACTGGGTATCAACCGTCTAAAGGATGAGTAATGACAGATATAGCCGGAGTTAAATTCACAAATGCTTTTTATTACAGGTAAATATTAAAGGATGATTTACTAAACGCCCCATTTTGAACGTGGGGCGTTAACACAAATAAATTTTATCGTGTATATCCAAAAGTATAGTTTTTAATAGGTTACTTCAATCCAAGAAAATATTACTTATATTAATATCGTCTGATATTTCTGGTGCCGTTGATTTTTGTGGGGCGATAGATCATGCTGCGCTTTATGTCAAGGATGTTGAACGAGAATCAGGTTATGGATACAGCAGTGCTGCACCCCAATGCTCAGATAACTTTTATGCCGGAAGACAATTCATCTGAGCAACAATATTCATATCACCCTTCGCTATTAGCTTCTCTTAATCAGCAATTACGCACGTCATTAAAAACGCCAGCAAAAATTTCTGCAGAAGAATGGCCTGAACGTATAACAAATGTATTTTCTGAAAGTGTCTGTCAGGTAATTAATGATTCTCCGGCTCTGCCGGTATTTCAGCAATGTTTTCAGGAGCTTACGGGATTTTATTGCTCGCTGGATATTCCCGCTCCTTTACGTCAGCGTCAATTTATTAATAAAAATGGCTTAGTGATGTCGCCGGATTATGCCATTCGTACAGTACTGGACAGTGTCCGTGTCAGTACTTTCTGGCAGGCGCTCAGTAACATTCTGCCGCAGTATGCAGAGCGCGAATGTCATCTTGTTTATCCTGCCTGTGGCCCCTTTGCACCACTTCTTCTGCCAGTACTGCATTTTCTGCGTGAACAACAACGGTTACCGGAGAAGCTGGAAGTTACCCTGATTGATATTCATCCGGCTGCTGCTCAGAGTTTGCAGGCTTTGGTGGGAGCCACTCAGCTTGATTCTGTTGTGCAGGTATTATGTCAGGATGCCTGTGACTACCGCGCCGAACATGGCAGTGTGGATATTTTGCTGGTGGAGGCCATGCAGCATGGTCTGAGCCGGGAAGGGCATCTGAATATATGTCAGCATTTTGCCCCTCTGCTGGCCGAAGACGCATTGTTGTTACCGGAAAAAGTCAGTGTCCGTGCTGTTCTTACTCAGGCCGGAGATGAATTTCCGGCAGAGCCAAGAGCAGAGGGCGAAAAAAATACACGCCGGATTGATATCGGCCCTGTGCTGGAGCTGAGTCGTGACACTCTGCGACAGCTGGATCTGCTCCGTCTGGATGATGGCAGTGAGCTGATCCGCTGCCTTCAGGTTAAGATCCCTGAAGATCTGGATACCTCTGTTGAACATATTCTGTTGCTGACCACTGAAATTCAGGTTTATCAGCATTTATCACTGCCTGAGTATGCATCCGGTATCACTCATCCGCTGCCGGATTTAAGTGTCTGTATTGGTTTTGAACCGCGCAATCCTCAGCCCGGTGACCTGCTGATAAAACCTGGCGACAGTATTCTTTTTTATTACCGTAAGCAGGGATTACCCGGTTTTCTGCCGGTGTATGTGGAGCCGGTATGAAGCTGATTATTGCCACTCAGACCAGCCTTGCCCTGCCATTGCTTCAGGATCTCTATGCCCGTCAGCAACTGGCGGCTGTATGGCTTTACGATGTAACGGGGGAAGACAGCCGGCAGCTGGCAGCACAGTGCACGATGCTGGGGATTCCTGTCCAGTATATGCATCCGGACAATCCGCAAGCCCTGATTGAACACCAGCGTGATGTTCAGGCTGATGCCATCGTTTCCTGCTATTTATCCTTTTTATTTCCACCGGCGATGGCGCAGGCTCTGCAGGGTAAACTCCTTAATATTCACGCCAGCGATCTGCCACAGTGGCGTGGTGCAGACCCTTTGTTCTGGCAAATTTCAACAGGTGCTGAAAGCAGTTGTCTGACTTTGCATCAGATTGCAGAGCAGGCTGATAGTGGTGACATTCTTTTTCAGCAGGAATTTGCTATCCACCCATACGATACCCATCAGGGGCTTAATCTTTATCTGTCGCAGCAGATGCCATTATTTATAGCGCAATGGTGGTCATCAGGCGGTATGGATCTTAAACCGCAGCCGCAGCGTGTTGTGCAAAAAACCGATAAGCCTGCCACACGCCCTGACATTAATTCGGCGGGTATCAACTGGCAGCAATCAGGGTGTCTGGATATTTTTAATCTTGCCCGTGCCTGTAACCCTCACCTGGGTGGAGCGGCTTTCAGTTTTAATCAGGATGTGCTGTATCTGCCGGAGGCAACACCGGTCAGTTATCCATCTTACGGACTGACTCCCGGAACCATTGTGCATATTGGTGAACCGGAAGGACTTCTGGTTGCCTGCCGCGACGGCGTTCTGCGTCTGGATATTATTTATCTTTCTGCTGGTATTTTCAGCGGGCTGCGTTTTGCTGAACGTTATCAGCTTCAGGTCGGACAACGCTTTGATAGTTTTCCAATAACAAAACGGGAGAAGCAGTATGGAAGGAACAATAGCCAATATAACGAACTTTGCCGGTAATTTTGCCCCCAGAAACTGGGCATATTGCCATGGGCAATTACTGGCGATCAGTCAGTATGATGCTCTGTTTTCATTGCTTGGTACGAATTTCGGTGGTGATGGGCGCACAAGTTTTGCTTTGCCAAACCTGTCGGGCCGGACGTCCATAGGTACCGGGCATGGTCCGGGGTTAAGTGATCGCAGAATCGGAGAGTGGGTCGGGAGTGAGGATGTAACTCTCACCATTGCCCATATGCCGGCACACAATCATCCGGTGCGTATTGATCACGCCGGGCATATTTCAATACCGGTTAATGTATCTACAGGAGAAGCTGATACGGCCAGTCCTGGCAGTGGTGTTCTGACGAATCCTGGTGAGGATAGTTACGCAAGCTCGGCCAGTATGGGAGCGCAGTATTCCGGTCAACCGCTGGCGGTTAATGGTCTTGAAGCCGTGGCGACCAATACCGGAGCAGGGAAGGAGTTCAATAATATGCAACCTTCTCTGGCACTGCCCGCCATCATTTGCATGTTTGGTATTTACCCATCCCGAAGCTAATCAAGGAGAATAAAAATGGAAGGAACAATTGCAACCGTTACCCAGTTCGGTGCTAACTGGGCTCCGCGAGCCTGGTCATTTTGTGGTGGTCAGTTGATTGCTATTTCAAGCAATACTGCACTGTTCTCTATTATCGGCACTATGTACGGTGGCGATGGCCGGACGACTTTTGCTTTGCCCGACTTACGTGGTCGTTGTGCGCTGGGTACTGGTGTCGGTCCTGGTTTGACGCCGCGTGCGACTGGGCAGCACTTTGGTACTGAAACAGTAACCCTTACCAGTCTGAATCTTCCTTCTCATAATCATGCGGTGATTGTGCAAAGTGCCGGTCATGTTGCGGTGCCTGTTAATACTGAGACAGGTGAAGCAGATGAGGCCAGTCCGGGAGCGGGTGTTCTTACCAATAGTGGCGGTGATGTTTATGCCAGTGCACCGACAGCCAACGCTATGTACTCTGGTAGTCCGATGCCTGTTGCAGGACTGCAGGTAGATACAGGCTTAATGGGCGGCAACCAGTCGTTCAATAATATGCAGCCATCGCTGGCAATCAGCTACATTATCTGTACACAAGGAATATTTCCTTCGCGTAGTTAATAAATACCGGACTGGTAAACCGGTCCGGTATTTTTTTGCACTTAAGGAAATCTGAATAACGAATGGAGATTGGTATGAAGCAATTTTTATTTTTACTGTTTTTTTTGCCGTTAGTTGCTTCAGCCGCAACCCAGGATGGTGTGATTAACTCTCCGGGCGATATTGCGATTCTTGCATATAATGCCGCAGGAACGGTCCCGGATTCCGGAATGACATTCTTACTGCTGGATGACTGTCCTGCCGGTGCGTCGGTTTATTTTACTGATGATGAGTGGGCGGGGACTGCTTTCGCCACTCCAGCTGGTGAGGGGCAGGTTGTTTGGACAAATAATACAGGCTCCTCTATACCCCGTGGAACTGTCATTAAAATACAGAATGCCAGTGACAACCTACTGATTGCACCTGGTTATCCTATATCGGTAAATATTGGTTCTGTGATTGAGAACGATGATGATTATGGTGGATTTGTTCTATCCAGTACCGATCATTTAACTGCCATGACTGGTGATCGGGCAACACCAGGTGTATTTTTAGGTTTCTGGGGAAGTGCTTCTGGTTATGACTTCACCGGTACCTCTTTGATTTTGGGTAGTACGGCATTGGATAGTACAACTGAGGGCTATTACACCGGCCCCACATCTTGTAACTCAACACTGTCAGATTGTTTATCCCAGATTTATAATACTTCGAACTGGTCATTTACAGATAACCCAAGTTATCCCAGCAATCTTCCGGATACTTTTACCGGCTCGTTATTTTCTACCAATAATGCCCCAACAGCTGCAAGCTTTACTGCAAGCCCTGTTTATCAGGGAACAGCTTATGCTTTTTCAACGTCGGATTTTTCATATTCCGACACTGATGGTGATCCTTTAAATCATATTCGTATTGTCACTGTTCCTGCACAGGGAAGTCTCTGGCTTGACAGTGATGGCAGCAATACGATTAATGGTGGTGAATCCGCTCTGAGTAATGGATCGCTGGTCAGTAAAGCCAGTATTGATGCCGGTTATCTTAAATATCTGAACACTACAGGTTCATCTTCCAGCTTCACTTTTGATGTTAATGATGGTACGGCCTACAGTGCGGGTTCTTATACAACCACGCTGACAGTAACAGCCTACCCATCCATCACCTTATCAGCCAGCAGTACGAGTCCCGCAGAATCTGCCGGCAGTGTTAATTTAACTGCAACCGCCAGTCATGCTTTTAATCAGGATATTACGGTTAATCTGAGTTACTCAGGAACAGCAACCAGTGGTGTTGACTATACCCAGATCAGCAGTCTTGTGATTACCACAGGAAATACGACGAAAACCTCAGCGCTGAGTATCAGCGAAGATGCAACAGAAGAGGTCAACGAAACAATTATTGTCGATATTTCGACGGTCAGTAATGGCACTGAATCCGGCACGCAGCAACAGACGATAACCATTGTTGATAATGATCAGACAATTCCTTCCGTTGCTATATCCGGGGCCAGTGGCACTATCAATGCGGCTTTTACTGCAACTTTCACCTTTAGTGAAGATGTTACCGGCTTTACCGTTGGCGATATTGTTGCCGGTAATGCCTCCGTCAGTGCGTTCAGCGCGACCAGTGCATCGGTTTATACCGCGTTAATTACGCCAACTGCGGATGGCGCAGTAACAGTGGATGTTGCAGGCTCTGTTGC
>NZ_JAJAEL010000034.1 GCF_020447205.1 Thalassolituus alkanivorans | reverse complement strand
GGCGCCTTCCTGATGCCAATCGAAGACGTATTCTCTATCCAGGGTCGTGGTACTGTTGTTACCGGCCGTGTTGAGCGTGGTATCGTTCGCACTGGTGAAGAACTGTCCATCATCGGTATCAAGGAGACCATCAAGACTACCTGTACCGGTGTTGAGATGTTCCGTAAGATCCTGGACGAAGGCCGTGCTGGTGAGAACGTAGGTGTTCTGCTGCGTGGTACCAAGCGTGACGAAGTTGAGCGTGGTCAGGTTCTGGCGAAGCCAGGTTCTATCACTCCTCACACCAAGTTCGAATCTGAAGTATACGTACTGGGTAAAGATGAAGGTGGTCGTCACACTCCATTCTTCAAAGGTTACCGTCCACAGTTCTACTTCCGTACCACTGACGTAACTGGTGCTTGTGAGCTGCCAGAAGGCGTTGAGATGGTAATGCCAGGTGACAACGTTAAGCTGACCATCACTCTGATCGCTCCGATCGCGATGGATGAAGGTCTGCGTTTTGCGATCCGTGAAGGCGGTCGTACTGTTGGTGC
>NZ_JAJAEL010000033.1 GCF_020447205.1 Thalassolituus alkanivorans | reverse complement strand
GGTACTATCGGTCACGTTGACCACGGTAAAACCACTCTGACTGCGGCTCTGACCCGCGTATGTTCCGAAGTATGGGGCGGTGCAGCGGTAGCGTTCGACGGTATCGACAATGCTCCTGAAGAGCGTGAGCGTGGTATCACCATTTCTACCTCCCACGTAGAATACGAATCTCCGAACCGTCACTACGCACACGTAGACTGCCCGGGCCACGCTGACTATGTTAAAAACATGATCACCGGTGCTGCGCAGATGGACGGCGCGATTCTGGTATGTGGTTCTACTGACGGCCCAATGCCTCAGACCCGTGAACACATCCTGCTGTCCCGTCAGGTTGGTGTACCTTACATCGTTGTATTCCTGAACAAAGCTGACCTGCTGGCTGAAGATTGCGGCGGTGCCGATTCTGAAGAATACGCAGAGATGCTGGAACTGGTTGAAATGGAACTGCG
>NZ_JAJAEL010000032.1 GCF_020447205.1 Thalassolituus alkanivorans | reverse complement strand
GTGCATCCTAAAGTCACATTGGAATTCGATACCCCCAAGCGCAAGGTGAGTGTCTACCATGGTGATAACGCTGACCTTATTAAAAAAAGAATGCAATCCGTCGGTCTAGGCGCGAGACTTGTCAGTACAATGCCCGTCGCCAGCGAGTCCATCGCCCGTGCGCAGGCGTCTGCAAAACAGGAGGCAGAAAGAGAAGCTGGCATTCT
>NZ_JAJAEL010000003.1 GCF_020447205.1 Thalassolituus alkanivorans | reverse complement strand
GGAATCTGACACTGTCTCAGCTGTCGATTCATTTTGCCGGGCGGTTAGACGCTCATATTGATCTGTAATTCGCTGACACAGAATTTTGAACACCCTCCAGCGAAAAGACTAGCTCCTTCGGCCACAGCTGTCATTGGATTCACATCGGTATTTCCAGGTATTCCAAGCTCATAAGCAACCTTATCTCTCAAAGGCTTGTAATTGGTTGGACCACCCACAAACACAATTCTCTCAAGGTCATGAGGAGAGAGCCCAGCTTTATTTAAAGCCTCGCGAGCTGAGTTGACCGATTCAGCTACGCGCTCTGCAATCAAATTATCGTAAGTTTCACGTTTTAATTGGATATCGAGATAGATTTCATCTCCGCTCAGATCTCTAACTCGTGTTTCAGTTTCTGAGAGACTAATAACAACTTCCTCGCGCGCTGAAAGTTCAATTTTTGCGCGCTCGGTAGCCCAAGTAGCCAGTCTAATTAGAGATTTATAACTAGGATTTACAGAAAAGTCTTCTGGGAGGTCAAACTTTTCAAGTAACCAAGGACGAACAACATTATCGACTAATACTCGATCGAAGTCCCGACCACCGCACATAGCTATGCCACCATGAGCAAGAAGATTTACCCTTCCTCCAATACTTTCTGCAATGGCAATATCGAGCGTGCCGCCACCCAAATCATAAATTAAAAACATTCCATCTGTATTACGGGCACGCATGACACTCATTACTGCAGCTACGGGCTCCTGCATAAGTGCAACTTTCCCGATCCCGGCCATACTAGCAGCCTGCATTGTTGCGTCTTTCTGCATCTGATTAAATGCTGCCGGAACAGTTATTACAGTCCCCGTATCAGGATCATTTCTAATTTCTTCCGGCAAGTACCCGAACAACACTTTTAGTACTTCAGCTGAACATTCCTCGGGAGTCTTGGTAAGATTTACTGCAGATAGCTGAATTGGCGTACTTGTTCCCATTACACGCTTGAATAACATCGCTGAGTTGTCTGGGCTATGCGGTGCAGAATCGTAAGCTCGCTTACCAACATATTTATTGCCACGACGATCAATATAAATAGCTGATGGCGTAACATCATTCTGTTCAGGACTCTTCCAGATGCGGGTTTCGGAACCGTCATAAGAGCAGATCGCGCTGTTTGTTGTACCCAGGTCAATGCCAACGAAATTTTTCATAGTTCCACCTTCCTCAAAGTGACCGTTCCTGTCTTAACCAAACCTTCTTTCCCCATAATGATCGGCTCGAGCATCTGATCGACCATCAAGGCATCCTTAGTATCGAACTCTTCGATATTCAGCGGAGTGGCGGCCATGCCGGGATCGAAGGGCTGCCCTTCGACGTTGACGATTCGCAGATCCGCTTGCTCAAGGGCTTCTTCGACCTTTTTGATAAACCAGCGGAACTGGCTCTTGTATCGGTTCTGTTCCCCAGCATCGAGTTTCATCAGCAGACGGTCAAACACCCGGCCAAAGCGCCAGGACTCAACCGCCATGCTGATCACAGAATCCCTCATGGCCTCGGGGGTCGTTGTGGTTTGCTCAGAGTCCGCCATTAAAGTCTCCTATGAATAGTTGTTCTTATTTCCGTTTCTGAAAATCAAATGGGCTTGCTTGATTTCTCAAATTTTTGCAGTATCCAACCCCGCCGCTTTCAAGCGCTGAGTCAGATTCCGCATCTTGCTGAATTCCGTACCGAAACTACCTCGCAGGCCAACTCCCTCACAAAACTCTTTGGCTGTGATGTTCTTCAACTCATCAGCATATTTGATCATTTGCAGATGCAGCTCAGCAGTGTATTGATTGCGAGGGGCATCACTAAGTGCACTCTTTATTTGCGCAAAAATCTCGTATTCGTTCATTCTGGAACTCCAGCATTTGACGGACACATTATATAATTTAGCTAAATTATATAATAACTGGGTCGATTGCAATAAATTCCTTACTTTTTAGATTGATAAAAATCAAAAAACGAACCAACATCTTCGGCAATCTAGACTCATCAGTTTGAGTTTGTTTATGTTTCAAAATAAACTGGAAGGCGTTCAGTAAATCCTTGTCCTCCGTAGCCGATGCGAGATTGAGTATTTCAATCGTGCGAAACAAGGTAGATCGCTGCTTTTTGTAAAGTTGCACCATGAACGGCAAGTAGTTGTTGCCCGCAAACGCCATATATTGTTCACACATGTGCAGCAACTGATCGCTGTTCTTGCCGAGCACCGGATCAAAGGCTGTCACCGATTCGGGTTTATCCAGATACACCCTGACCGTTCCCGACAACACCGAAATCAAATGATCGGTTTGCTTTTGATGGTCACTCAGGTATTTCTCCAACAGTTTCTGCGCCGAACGATCCATCTTTAACAACAGCTTCATAAATATGTCGGCTGCGTTATCCAGCGTTCGCGCGTATTGGTGCCGGATCAGGACGATGACGAGCGCAAGCCGCTTATTGAGTTTGAGCTTCACGAGCTCAGCGTAGTCCAGGGCTTTGGCCTCATCAATGAACTGCTGGTGTTTGACTGGGGGCAACCCCAAATCCGTGGGCAGAAGCGTTTGCAGGGACGTCAACCATTCCAGGTATGGATGTTGCGAGGAGTTAATCGTTTGGGTTCACTCTTCAGAGTGCTCCAGCCAAAACCACTCAGCCCTGTACTGACGCGAAGAATATCGTTGATACGCTGCCGACTTTCGTCCGTTAAAAATCCACATAATTGATCGTAGTATCGGGTATTTACCTCCGCCCTGGCTGCCTGGCATATTCGCTCAAGCACGCTGTATGCCGGGAGTTCATAACGCTCCTTGACCAAATACTCCAAAGTAACATTGATGATGTCCGGCAGAGCTTCTTTGGTCGTCGCCGCATCCTGCGCCCAAACCTGTGCCAGCTCGGATGTTTTGATCGTATCGTAGGCTTTTATGTTGAGATGACGTCGAACCAATTTTACATGGCGATCTTTCGATCCTGAGGTGTAATAGGTTTGTAGATCGTTGAGTGTCACCCGGGAACGACACTGGTTTTTGATGTGTGCGATGATAACCTTTGGTATTTCACCCAGCGGAACAAAACGACCCAATCGCTGCGTCGTTTTTAGTTGAATCAGCAAACCCAGGAATGAGGCGCTGGTGCGCTTACAATGACGAAGAGCAAATTCCAGATCTTCGGCCGTGGGCGTGTAAACATCCCCCAATTCGTTTGGGGTGATGTCTGATTTTATGCGTGGGTAGGCTGTTTGATAAATAGCTGCCATCAGCTCATTTCTCTTCCTAATGGTTATCTAATTATGGAAACGGAACCTACGATTGAATCAACGACCACCGGTGTCTGACGAAATAAAGTGTTCTACAATGATCTTTTGATGGAGCGCCGCCATACCCACACCTAATCAAAACTTCATTCGCTGAATTCGCACCGCGTTAAAAATAGCCAGCAATGCCACGCCGACATCGGCAAAAATCGCTTCCCACATTGTGGCTAAGCCTCCAGCACCCAGTATTAATACGATGGCTTTTACACCGAACGCGAGGGAAATGTTTTGCCAAACAATGCGTTTGGTTTGTTTACCGATGGCGATGGCAGTGGGAATTTTGCTGGGTTTATCATCTTGAATAACAACATCGGCTGTTTCGATTGTTGCATCGCTGCCAAGGCCGCCCATCGCTATACCGACATCGCTCAGGGCAACGACCGGTGCGTCATTAACACCATCACCTACGAATGCAACGGTTTCATTGCGCGCTTTGATTTCTTTTACCTTGTTAACTTTATCTTCTGGCAGCAGATCACCAAAGGCATTCGCGATACCTAATTTCTGTGCGACAAATTGCACCACGGAATTTTTGTCACCGCTAAGCATGGTAATGTTGACACCGAGTTGTTTCAGCGTGTCTATCGTTAATTGCGCATCCTCTTTTATGCTGTCAGCAATGGTGATGTAACCCGCGAATTTATGGTCGTAGGCAATCGCAATGACGGTATACACAATCGAGGCCGGATCAATATCGTAGGCGACGGCGAATTTATCGAGCAGCCTGAAATTACCGACCAGTAACACTTTGCCATTCACGTCGGCTTTCAATCCATGACCCGATATTTCTTCAACATTGTTCAATGTAATGCTGCTATCGATATCGCCTACATATTGATGAATAGCGGTCGCTACCGGATGCGTACTCTGGCTTTCCAGCGCATTAACCATTTTCAGGATTTCATCGCGATTGAACTCGGGCTTCAGGTTGACCTCTTGTACTATAAAAACACCTTCCGTCATGGTACCGGTTTTATCCATCACCACGTTTTGAATGGTAGAAATGGTGTCCAAAAAGTTACTGCCTTTGAATAAAATACCGTTTCGACTGGCTGCGCCTATGCCGCCGAAATAGCCCAGTGGAATGCTAATGACCAGTGCACACGGACAGGAGATCACCAGGAAAATCAAGGCACGGTACAACCACTCACTGAATACATAAGTCTCCACAAATACGTATGGCACCACACAAATCGCAACGGCCAACGCAACTACAATAGGTGTGTATATTTTGGCGAATTTTCGGATAAATAATTCGGTAGGCGCTTTTTGCGCAGCAGCGTTTTGTACTAACTCTAAAATTCGGGACAGTTTGCTGTCGGTATAAGCGGCGGTAGCTTTGACTAGTGATACGGCATTGAGATTGATCATCCCCGCCAAAACCGCATCGCCTTTGGTTTTTGTGTCAGGTTTGCTCTCGCCGGTCAGCGCAGCGGTATTAAACGAGGCGGTTTCAGATAAGAGTTCACCATCCAATCCTAATTTCTCACCTGCTTTGAGTTGGATAATATCGCCAATGCTGACGGTCTCTGCTTTGAGAGTCATCGTTTGATTATTGCGTAACACGGTTACTTCGTCGGGGCGTTGATCAAGCAGGGTTTTAATATTGGTTTTTGCTCTTTTCACGGCGAGGGTCTGGAATACTTCACCGACAGAATAAAACAACATCACGGCAACACCTTCCGGATATTCACCAATAGCAAAAGCGCCGATGGTGGCAATACCCATCAATAAAAATTCAGAAAACACTTCACCTTTGACGATGCTCTCAACGGCCTCTTTCAACACGGGCAGGCCGACAGGTAAATAGGCGGCAACATACCAGCCAATACGTACCCAGCCCGTAAACCAGGTTTGTGGAAAATAATTATCCAGTGCTATTGCAATCAGCAGTGCAACGAAACTCAGTGCGGCAGGTAGAAATAGCCTGATATTGTTACCATCCTCACTGGCATGATCGTGGTCATGACTATCATCATTGGTATGCTGATCTTGATCGTCACCGGAACAACTACAGCTTTTCATGGGGCTATTTTTTATTAGCGCATCTGCTGTGTTATTGATTTTTGCTTCTTCTGTGCAACACATTTGTTTGCCCTGTTCGTCATATTGGTGTGTATGTTCCATAACGTTTCCTTTGCTTGAAAAAGCGATAAAAATTGAGGCGTCATTTCAAATCACTGATGATGATCGGCAGGCATTTAGTAATATCCCGATAGCAAAATAATTAATGTTTTAAAGCTAGTCATCGTCAATGCTCCTGTGAAAAAACCGGTTGATGACCGGGCAATCTGTGCCCCGGTCATCGGTTTTCATCTAATCGTACAATCAGCGCCAAACGTTGAGCCTTCGAAGAAAATTAATTCTTTGGCCTGGTCGCCCCAAATTTGCTATGAAGCCAGTGATATAAAACCGGTAACACCAACAGCGTCAGCAGCGTCGAGGAAATAATCCCGCCGATAACCACTGTGGCCAAGGGGCGCTGGACTTCCGCACCCGTTCCCGTATTCAGTGCCATTGGCACAAAACCAAGGCTTGCTACTAATGCGGTCATCAGAACCGGTCGTAAGCGAAGAAGTGCCCCTTCCGTCACAGCCAACATCAAATCCCCTTTTTCATGCCAGAGGTCGCGAATAAAAGCGAGCATGACGAGGCCGTTGAGTACGGCAACACCTGAAAGCGCAATAAAACCAATACCTGCCGATATGGACATGGGCATATCTCGAATGGCTAGCGCCAGCACTCCACCCGTGAGCGCCAAAGGCACGCCACTAAAAATAATTAACGCGTCTTTTAGCGAGCCAAACGCCATAACAAGAATGCCGATGATCAGCAGCAGCGTCAGTGGCACCACAAGAGAAAGGCGTTTACTTGCCGATTCGAGTTGCTCAAACGTGCCCCCGTAATCCAGCCAATACCCTGGGGGCATATCCACCTTGGCGGCAATTTGCGCTTTAACATCTTGCACAAATCCGCCGAGGTCGCGACCTCGTACATTTGCCGTCACAACCACCCGACGCTTGCCATTTTCCCGGCTAATTTGTGCAGGCGCGGGAGAAATGTCGATGGTGGCCACTTCAGAGAGCGGAACGTAATCACCGTTAGGCAATGGCACAGGTAAAAACTTAAGCTTCTCGACATCGCGCCGTACAGCCTCAGGTAATCGCACGATGAGCTCAAAGCGTCTATCACCCTCATACAAGATGCCTGCACTTTCACCACCAACGGCAGCAGCGACCCAATTTTGAAGTGTTGACACATTCAATCCATAGCGGCCCAACGCGCTTCGCTTAGGAATAATTGAAAGTGTCGGCAATCCCGTCACTTGCTCAACACGCGCATCGGCCACACCCTCTACCTGGCTCAAGGCTTCAAGTATGTCGTTAGCGGTCAACACCAGTTGATCAAGGTCATCGCCAAACACCTTGATACCCAGGTCGGCTCTGACACCTGAAATGAGTTCGTTGAACCGCATTTGGATGGGTTGGGTGAACTCATAATTATTACCGGGTAATTCCTCAAGCGATTTTTCCATTTCCTCCACCAACTGCTCTTTGGTCTTATCGGGATTGGGCCATTCGGATCGAGGCTTCAAGATGACGTAGTTATCGGCAACATTCGGGGGCATTGGGTCGGTCGCAACTTCGGCAGTACCTATGCGTGCAAAGACCTTATCTACCTCGGGAAACGACTTGATACGCTGTTCGAGAATTTCCTGCATTTCGACCGCTTGTTCGAGGCCGGTACCGGGGATTCGCATGGCTTGTAACGCGATATCGCCTTCGTTAAGTTGCGGAATAAATTCGGATCCCAGCGTTGTGGCAAGCCACGTGCAAATGATGACAAGACCGGTAGCACCGCCAATCACAAACCAACGGAATTTAAATGCCAGCAACAATAAAGGCTTATACATTTGCTTCGCACTGCGAATAGCAACACCTTCTTGTTCACTGATTTTCCCGCTTAAAAAAACCGCGACCGCAGCTGGCACAACTGTGAGGGATAGAACCATTGCGGCGACAAGTGCCATCACGACCGTTGCGGCCATAGGGTGAAACATTTTGCCTTCCACACCGGTGAGGGAAAAAATCGGGATATAAACAACGGTGATGATCGCGACACCAAACAGACTGGGTCGAATCACTTCAGAGGTCGCCTCGAAAACCACGTCTAAGCGTTCGCGCAGACTTAGAGCCCCTTCGCGTTGGGCATGGGATAAACGTCGTATAGCGTTTTCCACAATGATCACGGTGCCGTCTACGATGATCCCGAAATCCAGTGCCCCAAGGCTCATTAAGTTTGCTGACACCCCGGTTTTTACCATGCCAGTTATCGTCGCCAGCATGGCCAGTGGGATCACTGCCGCCGTGATCAGTGCCGCACGCAAATTTCCAAGTAACAGGAAAAGCACCACAATCACCAATAAGGCGCCTTCCAGAAGGTTTTTACTGACCGTTGCAATGGCTTTATCAACTAAAGCCGTACGATCATAAACGGGTGTCGCAATAATGCCATCCGGGAGTGAGGCTTGAATGTCAATCAGCCGTGCTGCTACGTCTCGCGCCACCGTGCGTGAGTTTTCTCCGATGAGCATCATGGCCGTACCCAGCACGGTTTCAACACCATCCTGGGTTGCTGCACCGGTTCGAAGCTCTCTCCCGATAGCGATTTCTGCTACATCACTAATTTTGACAGGAACAGAATCCTGCTGCGCAACAATGACGTTGGCGATGTCATCCAAGGTTCCCAATTGGCCGGGCGAGCGCACCAGTAATTGTTGCCCATTGCGCTCGATGTAACCTGCACCACGGTTATCATTATTGGATTCAAGCGCTTCAACCAAATCTTCCATCGACACCCCGAAGTGCAGGAGTTTCTGTACATCTGGCGTAATGTGGTATTGCTTGTTATAGCCACCAATACTGTTTACCTCTACCACACCCTTTACCTGCGCCAACTGGGGTTTGATTATCCAGTCTTGAATTTCACGCAAGGCGGTAGAATCGTAAGGCTTACCGTCTTGTGTTCGCGCATCGGGAGCCGCTTGAACGGTATACATAAAGATTTCACCCAAACCTGTCGAGATGGGTCCCATTTCGGGTTCCATGCCGGGAGGCAGCACGCTTTTCATCGACCCCAGTTTGGTGTTGATGAGGTTCCGGGCAAAGTAGATATCGGTACCTTCATCAAACACCACGGTAACCTGTGATAAACCATAGCGGGATAACGACCGCGTATAGGACAGGTTGGGTAACCCTGCCAACGCGGTTTCTATCGGGTAGGTAATCCGCTGTTCGGCTTCTAACGGCGAGTAACCTGGTGCAGCGGTATTAATTTGCACCTGGACATTGGTGATGTCGGGCACCGCATCAATAGGGAGTTTTTGGTAACTCCAAAACCCGATGCCGACGATTAATAAAACAAAACTTAAAAACAGATAACGCCGCTCGATGGCTAAGCGTAGTAGTGAATCAATCATGCTACACCCCTTAGTGTTCGTGCTCGGCTTCAGATTTTTCGATGTCAGCTTTAATGAGATAGCTGTTTCGGGTTACGTACTCTGTATCTGGTTTCAGGCCAGATATGACCTCGGCATAGCTGTCATCTTTTCGGCCCACGATCAAGGGGATAAATTCGTATTTATTACCGTGTTTGACAAAAACCCCGGTGCGCCCTCCCAGGATTTGCAGAGCATCTATTTTTACCGCTACGTCTACGTTAAATTCATCGATAACAATACGTCCTTCTGCCATTGAACCTGGAGAGAGCATGGATAGGTCGTTGCTTAGTTTTGCGCGCGCAATGAGATACGGCTGCTCGTCACCTGCCGGGAGGAGGTGCTCAATTTTTGTTTTAACTTTTTGCTCGCCTATGCTCAGAAAAACTTCTTGCCCGATAGCAACAGAGGAACGTTGAGAGGGGAAAATACGCAACTCGGCCCACAAGTTGTCGAAGCTCGAAATTGAAAACAGTATTTGATCTCCTGTAACCTCGCCAGAATTAGCGTGCCGTTGCACGATCATCCCGGCAATAGGTGCGCGAATACTGTATTTTCTCAAGCTCTCGTTGGCTTCAACTTCAGCCAGAAGATCACCGGCTGCCACCGTCTCGCCAATAGTTCCACGTACCGACGTTATAACACCTGAAAATCGCGCGCGCACATGGCTGGTTTGTTCCGGCGCTGTGGTTAATCGTCCATAAGTGACGATGGTTTGATGAAGTGTTTGTTCACCGGAGCGTTCCGTCACAATACCCACAGTTTGTGCCATGGCGTCTTCGATTTGACTGGTTCCCTCTTCATCTTCGTGCTTCTCATCGTTCCCATGGCCATGTGAACCGGACTCTTCTGTGTGTTCATCCTCTTGATGTTGGTGATCATCGCTATCCGTTGCTGCATTAGCCTTATAAATATCGGCAACGAAAAACACCAATAAAAGTGCCAGGATGAAAGCCAACGCCGGGGGGGATTTCAGCAGATTTTTGGAGAAGGGTTTTGCTAAATGTTTGTTCGATGTTTTCATGGGGTGGCCTCAATATTCTGTTCGTTCAAGGTGGAGCCAATCATTCGCTCCAGCTCTATTCGGGTTTCCTGCATGCGGGCAGCCGCTTCCACCAGCGCTTGCTGGGCATTCAGCAATTGGTTTTGCGCAAGGTTTAATTCCAGATAGCTGTAGCGTCCCCGGTCAAATGCATCAGCAGTACTGCGCATGACTTTCTTGAGGGATGGGATGACCTGATCACGCAGCACATTCACTTCATCAACTGCTAATTGATGGGTTTCGTACGCGGCGATCAGTTGTGCTTCCAGCTGGATTCGTGTTGCATCTTTGTCCCATTCCGCTTGTTGTTGGTTGGCGGTAGCCGTAGCGATTGCCCCACGAGCTCTGCCGCTGCTCCCCAGGGGCATGCTCAGTCCAAACACTACAGCGGAGTCATCGCTTTCCTGAAGGCGGCGAACTCCCGCATTCCATTCCAGCGCCGGGCGACGTTCGCTTTGTGCCCGGCGCACTTCTGCCGAACGGACATTGATCTCAGCGGAGAGAAATGCCAGATCTGGATTGTTGGATAGTTTTTCCAACAAGGCAGGCAAGGTTGTTGTTGACGGGACGCCATATAGATCCGCTTTTGCGGCGGTAAAGTCCGGAGAGGTATCGGCCCAAAACGCACTCAGCCTGATCCGTTCCGCACTAACTCGCTGGCGAGCTTGTCGCAAGGCCAGTGTGGCGCGGGTTAGTGCGGCGTTGCCGCGCAAAAGCTCAGTTTCGGCAGTGCCACCCGCTTGCACCTGCCGGGTAAGTGACGTCAGGGTCTGTTGAAGTAACTGATGGAATTCCTCCTGAAGCGTCAGTTCTTCCTGCGCAACCAGCAAACGGATGAACTGCTGTGTAACGGCAGTCACCACATCTAACGTAAGCACGCGCTGCGAGGACGCCAACTGTTGCTGGCGAGCGGTGACCAGATTGACCCTGGCATCACGTTGCCCGCCCAATTCGATGGCGGAAGAAAGGGAAATGGTTAGCTCGCTGGCTTTGGTTCCGCTCAATTCACCTGAGCCTGCCACATTCTCAAGATCAGTATTGACCCGCAGCCCGGGCCTGAGTGCAGCGGTTTGTTTTTCCCCGGCCAAAGCATTTAGCTTGAAGGTGTAACCCGCTAGTTGAGGGTTGTGTTGTAAGGTGGCGCGAACAGCCTCACCCAACGTCAGTGTGGATTCCGCAACAGCGGTTAGAGCAAAAGAACTACAAGATAAAGCAATAGCCGAAATGGCCATCGCTCGATGGAAAAGTTGCATAGAAAACTCCAGCCTAATTGGCAGTTCCAGATATCGGTGCAGGAGTCCTGAACGCGAATGGGGAACTGCAAAAACTACCCTTTTTACAAAGGGCCGTTAACGACAATCAGAATGGAGTTGCAGGAGGTGCGCGCAGCGGCGGAAGAATCCCCGCGCGACGATGGGGATGAGGAGCGTCTGTGTAAAAAAAGAATAAGGGGGTGTGCGTTACCGCAAGCAGTATAAAAATCACAGCCAAAAGTATTGGCAATGACGGGTCAAACTTAAGGAGTTTTGCCAGAACCGATTGGGATACTTCCACATCGATATCCTGATGCGATTCATCCGCTGTGTGGACTTCGTGCCCGCCTATCACATCGAGATGAGGGGAAATTGGTGGTTCCTGTCCATCAAAACAAAAGTGTGCATGCACGCCGGTCCAGCTGGTCATCAGCCAAAGCAGCAGTGTCAGAAGCACAAATGTTTTATAACCGGAACGAATTCTCACCTGTGGGGCACCTGATAGTGAAGCTCATTGAGGATATAGCAATCTGTTTGTCATAGCCACCGACCCAGTCCAGAGATACCCTGGACTGGGTCGGTGGCTATGCAATCTCACGGAATGACGATAAATTGAGTCATTTTTTCCATCAGCGTGAGCGCGGCATTATCGGAAAACTGCTGGCCCTCCTCGATGTATTCCCACACTGTTGCGTCACTTTTCCATCCGCCTTGCTTTTTGATTAACTCAAAATCTATCCGCTCCCTTGCCGCCGATGTGGACAGTCCACGCCGAAAGCTATGACTACTGAGGTCTGGAAGAAAGTCGAATTGACAAGCTTTGCCCAGATTTTTAAGCAAATCGTTAATTGCTCCTGGGTTCAGCGGCTTTGTTTGGACCTGACTCCATCGGTTGACCGGCCTGAAAAGTGGACCGTTGTTGATACCGGCAATGTCCACCCAATCCTTAATGGCTGTAGCAGGACAGCGGGTTCTACCCCGTTTTCACGGACACATCTAAAAGAGGCATAATGTGCCTGTAAGGAGTGTTCATGACCAAGCGAAGAAAATTCAGTAATCAATTTGCGATAACAGAAGCCATCCCATCCAACCGTTCTTTCGTCTTTTCCCAATTCGGCATTACCTGGCCCATTAGCCGGTAAAACCGTTCACTGTGGTTATGCTCCGCTATGTGGCAAAGCTCATGCAAAATCACGTAATCAATGCACTCACGAGGCGCTTTAGCCAGGTGAGGATTCAGGGTGATTCGGCCATTGGGTGAGCAGCTACCCCATTGAGTTTGCATAGTCAGTATACGCAGCGGTGGTAGTTCTTCTATCCAAAGGGCTTGCTCCAGCATGGCATTGAGGCGCTTGGAGAAGATTTCTTTTGCCCGCGCTTTGTACCAGTCTGTTAGTAGCCCTTTAACCTTTTTAGCGGACTTTGTTCTTACCGAAACCTCTAACTTGCCGCGTAGTAGTTTCACACCTTGAACCTGCTCAGGCGCTTCAATCACTTTCAGCAGGTACTGCTTCCCTAGGTAATAATGGCTTTCACCGCTGATGTACTGTCGAGGAGTGGTGAATTCAAGCTGTTTGCGGAAATCCCGAAGCTGCTCGTATATCCAGCGCCCACGCTTTTTAACAGCAGATAACACGGCTGCGCTCTCAGTACCCTCGGGAGCCGATGCGATTACCCGACAATCGGGATGAACTTTGATTAATACCTTGCCTGTGGCTTGCGGGCGCTTGACTCGCTCAAACGTAATCTGCTCGTCACCGTAGCGGAAGCTCATGGTCTGACTTTGGAGTTTAATTGGCACATTCATCTGGTTATACCCGCTCAAGCACCGTTTAATCCGACCCGAGTGATTTGCACGATTCTTTCAACCAGCTTTTTAGCCTGATCCATACCCGCTCCAATAGATTTTGCCTCTTTGAACAACATGGGCAACAGCTTCTTACGGATATCTGCTTCAATGTTTTGTGGGTTGATAGAGTTCTCTGCCACAGATTGAGTCACTGCATCATCAATCTTGAATGCCAGCGCTACCCACTTATCCTGGACCTGAGAATCCATAACCGTGAAAACTTCCGGCAGAATCTGTTTGAACAAACCGAAGTAGGCCTGGGCATGGCGATTCCCCGCAAAGGCATCGGGGATGTCGTTCAGCTTGCGCTGTTCCACTTGTTCGGCAAACTCCTGGAAAAGCATGTACTGCTTCATCGGGTGATCAAAGAGCTTCTCGGCATCTTCAATAGCTTTACGCAGCAGCTTGGAAAACTCCTCCTGAGCGTAGGGGTCGTCCTGCAGATCCTGCTCAATCATCCGGGTAACCCGGGTTTTGATGATGTCGGTTTCGTTACGGGTCTTTTCGTCAGTCCAGTCTTCTTTCTTTTGCTGTCCCATCTTGCCAACTTCAAAAGCGCCAGACGGTTCACGCACTTCAACCCCAACAACGTGTTTATCCAGCAGTTTCTTCACCTGCTCGGCATAGGCGTCGTAATCCACCCGCTCACCGGTATCCTGTTTTACCAGCTGGCGCAGGTTGGACATCTGCTTAACGGTTTCCTTGTAGTGCCGACGATTGGCATCGGTGAAACTTTTGTCTTCAAAGAAAGTGGCTGACTGAAGCGCAACCTTCAGGCAGCTGACGAAGTTACTGAGGGCTTCGTAAAAGTCTTCACGAACCTTCAGGTGTACATCAACCAGCTCGCCGTCTTTGTCCTCTATGCGGGGAACCAGCACCTGGCGCAGTTGTTCAATGTCCTGCTTGTTCTTTACACCATCAAAGATCGCCCACAGCGTCTTGTACAAATGAGGCAGGCGCTTGTACTCCGTACTCATCTGCTCGTACAGCCCCTGAATGTCGTCGATGTCGTAACCGCCCTGGGTACGGGACGCGAGATCCTGATATTTACTGAGGGTGGTATCCAGCTCTGCCAGAATACCCCGATAGTCGATCAGTAAGCCGAATTCCTTTTTCGGATGCAGCCGGTTAACACGGGCAATCGCCTGAATCAGGTTGTGTTCTTTCAGTGGCTTGTCGATGTACAAAACGGTGTTTTTCGGTTCATCAAAACCGGTCAGAAGCTTATCGACAACGATCAGCATCTTCAGCGGATCATCGTTGTCAGCAAAGCGCTTGATCATCCGCTTGGTGTAATCCTGTTCATCCTCTTTACCGACATTCTCGTTCCACCATTGCGTCACTTCCGGCAGGGCTGATTCGTCTACCGAGGTGTTGCCTTCACGGCTATCTGGCGGGCTCATAATTACGGCTGACTCAAAACGGCTGTCTTCCGGCAGTTGCGCTTGAGCCTCGTCCAGATACTTTTTGTACTTGATAGCCGATGCCTTGCTGTCACAGGCCACCTGGCCATTCAATTCAGCATCGATGTTTTTAGCAAAGTGAGTGGCGATATCGTTGGCAATCAGCTGAATTCGGTCACTGGCCTGATAGAGCTCGCCTTTCTGTGCGTATCTGCGCTTCAGATCTGCCCGTTGTTCATCGGTCAGGTTGGTTGTGATGCGCTGAAAGCCGGCATCAATGGCCCGCTCGTTGATATCCAGGTCGGGGATACGTTCTTCGTAAAGCAGTGGCGTAACCGTCTTGTCTTCCACGGCACGCTGCATGGTGTAGGCGTGAACGATCTTGCCGAACTTGTTCTCTGTTTTGTCGTCCTTCAGAAGCGGCGTACCGGTGAATGCTACAAAGGCTGCATTCGGCAGCGCCTGGCGCATGCGTATGTTGTTTTCGCCCCCCTGACTGCGGTGGCCTTCGTCAATCAACACAATAATGTCAGGGCTGGAATTTTGGCACTCGGGTAGCTTGGTGGCGCTGTTAAATTTCTGAATCAGGGAGAAGATAATCCGCTCTTTCCCATGGCCAATCTGTTCCGCTAAGCGACGCCCGGAAGTTGCCATGGCAGCAGCCTTGTCTTTCTTGTCAGCCAGCTCACCGCTGGATGAGAAGGTGGCGCTGAGTTGGTTCTCCAGATCCACCCGGTCGGTGATCACCACAATCCGGCATTGTTTAAGATCATCATGCAGAATCAGCGTTTTACTCAGGAACACCATCGTCAACGACTTACCTGACCCTGTGGTATGCCAGATAACGCCACCCTCCCGCGCACCTGAAGGGCGGCGGGTATTGATGCGATCAATGAGAGCTTTGATACCAAACACCTGTTGATAACGGGCCACGACCTTGCCGGCTTTCTTATCGAAGAGGGTGAAATAGCGCACCATCTCAAACAGACGCTTAGGGCTGAGCAAACTGATCAATAGCTCATCCTGGCCGGTTACCGACAGTTCGCCCCCGGCCACCCAGCTTTCATACCAACGACGGTCGGCGGGTTTGCGTTGATTAAACAGCTGATCCAGCTGTTCGGCTGATAAGTTCCGATTTTTAATAGCGTGTTGCTCTGGCAGCGACAGCCCTTCCTCGCGCCAGGCTGCCCAGAATTTTTCTGGGGTTTCGCAGGTGCCATAGCGACCTTCGTAACCATTCACCGATAACAGCAACTGGCTGTAGGCAAACAGATGGGGGATTTCATCCGGGCGTTGATTCCGCAGACATTGCGAAATGCCTTCGGTTACCGTGGGGCCCTTCTTGCCATCTGGCCGCTTGGCTTCGATAACCACCAATGGGATGCCGTTTACGAAGCAGACAATGTCGGGTCTGCGCTTGTCTTGCAAAGAAGAGCCGACGCCGCCTGCGCGGGTTACCGTGAACTCTTCGGTAAAGGTGAAGCTGTTGTTGCTGAGGTTCTGCCAATCAATCAGGGCCACGGTTGGGTTGGCCTTTTTGCCATCCACAAACTCGGTTACCGAAATCCCATACATCAGGTGGTTGTACATGCGCTCGTTGGCATTACGCAGCCCCTCATTCAACGCCGGGCTGCATACTTCCGCGATCAGGTTGTCGATCGACTTGGCCGACAGGGCATGCTCCTTCCCTGCGAAGATAAAGCGACGCTTCTCCAGCTCTGCACGCAAAATGTCGCGCAGTACCACCTGATCGTACTTGCCACCGCGGGCAGCCAGCGCCTGGTCGGGCGATAAAAATGACCAGCCGAGCTGCGTTAAAAGGGCCAGGGCAGGTAGCTTAGCGCTGTATTCTTCCTGAAATTTAGGGACGTCGTATTCAGCCATTGATGTCAATTCCGTGTTGTATCAGCCACTGCAAGCCAGTTGTTGTGGTCTTGTATGCCTGTTCTGGATGGTTAACCACCTCTGGATGGGTGTACCCAATCAGACCTTCTTGCTCCCGAAGCGGATTAAGGTGTGTGCTCTTTAAGGCAGTCACTTGCCTGCCAGCGAGTAAGGTTGCCAATTGCTCCGCTTTGTAGGGCCGTAGTGCACATAACCACAAAATGACGGGCCACACCTTATCTTTGCGGGCTTTTGGGGTCAGGGCTTCCAGTCGTTGTTTTAATTCCGCAGGTAGCTCTTCTGCGTTGGTATGCAGGTCACCTGGATTTGTATCAAGGTCACCTGTATTTGATGCGAGGTCACCTGTATTTGAATCGTCCGATGCAAATAACGGCAATTCGCCTTCTGCGGATCGTTGTCCCGTCAGACGATAATAGGTCGCGGAGCCTGCTCCACCTTGTTCCAACAGGCGATATTGATGATGCAGTCTCTTGAGTACCTGGCTGGCTGCCAGAGTGTCCAGTCCTGTGATGGCACGCAGACCAGCGTTATCCACCGCACCTGTTTCCTTTGCCAGAATCAGAGCACGGGCTTCATTGTCTGACAGTTGTAATCGAGAAAATTGATTGAGCCACTGTAGCTGTTCCTCACCCAGCAGTTGATGAAGCAGATACGTTGCCTGGAACTCATTAGCCAGAACCTTGCTGGTAAAAACCGGTGCGGTAAGCCCCGCGTTGTCCAATAGACGCCGCATAGTTCGAATTCCTGATCCTTTGGTTTCGGCAAAGTTCAGGTCGTATAGCACCGCTGCGACAATAGGATTCCGCAACTTAGAACCCATCTCTCCCAGCATGGCTTCTGGTTTTAGGGAATACCCAGCATTGTGGATCTCAATACGGTTACTGTAACGAATAACCATCGTAGGTTGATGCACGGAGTAGTCACGGTGCATGACCGCATTCACCACGGCCTCCCTTATCACCTTATAAGGTAATAAGGGTTCGTCAGAACGTTGTAAGTCGCCAGCCTTTAAGCGGAAGTGCTTAGGCAGGTCATCCAGAATGGCATTTTCAAGTCTTGGGATAAGGCGCAGTAACGGTTCACGCAGATCCAGGGTGGTTGCAAAGCGTTGTTCTGGATCTTCAACCCATTGCGTACCAGCAATGCGCACATAATCAATCCGCACTGCAGGCATCAATCTGCGTAATGACAAAGGTTTGCCCAGCAGTAATAGCCCAGCAACGTTGGGGACCCAGCGGTCACCGTGTTTTTTAACCAGATTTAAAGCCCGTAACATATCGGTATCGCTGGCATCCAGCTCCTCGGCGTTGGGGCGTATTCTGGCGCGAAGATTGCGATAGAGCTCTATGGCGGTAGGATCGAGGTCATCCCACTCAGCATCTGCCAGAACAACTTGCTCAAACCCCATGCCACTTTTTGCTATGAGTAAAGGTTCGATATCGGTCTGGGTGCATTCGTAATCGCCGTTCAGACCGCGTCGCCAGACACCCGTTTTACGCTTGTTTTTACTGTCGAACTTTCCTTTAAACGTACAAGGTTTAGCCGCTGGCTCCAGTTCGGGCACAAAGACCATGATCACTGTTTTGCCTTCCAGCGGGATAGCTTGCGCCTCTACCGGAACGGATTGCTCAAACTGCTCGCGGCAGTTGGCCTGTAAATCACCCAGCAGTTTATCGGTATGGTCAACACCTGATACATAAAACTCGTTGTGCTGTGCATCCGGCTCACTGACCCCTAATAATAAATAACCGCCGCCCAGTCCCGGCTCGTTAGCAAAGGCGCAGACGGATTGCATTGCGGAGCTGCCAATGTCAGTGCCACGTTTTGCCTCAATGCGAGGGCACTCATCTAGCTGGCGCAACTGCTGCAATAAGGACTCGGCAGAGTATTCATTCAACATGGTTAATTCCTGCGTCATTCAAACTACGAGGGCAGCTGGCGCTGTATTCTTCCTGAAATTTTGGGGCTGTCTGGGTGGTCATTCAGTGTCCTTTTTCTTCTTCTGCAACCGTGCCTGCAGCTTTTCAAGCTCGATCAATTCTTCAGCATCCGTTGCTTTTGCTTCTGCTGATTTTCGTTGCTGATCAAACTGCTCATAACGCTGGTTGGCAATCTGCTCCATTTGCACGCGGCTGATATTGCCGGCGTTGTTCAGCCGTGGCTGCTCATTGAACTCCATAAAGCTATCAACATACTTGCGCCAGTCATCCAGCGTTAGGTGTTGCTTGTTTTTGGCCCGGAACTCTGCGAATTCGAAGAACATACTCACCAGACGATTCAGCCGCTCCAGTTCATCGCCCTGCAGGTAGTTCTTAGCGATGACCACATCAGCCTTACGAACCCGTTTGCCTGAAAAGCTGGTCAGATTCATGTTGGGCATGTTTGGGTCCGCTCGTGCCACAATCAGCTCTGCCGTGGTATAGCCAGTTACGGCATAAATGAGCTTGTTCTGTACTTCAGCGAACAGCAGCCCGGTGTCCTTTTCATTGGCACGGTAGTCTTCGGCCAGGGTAAGCAGGTCACGGACTTTCTGATAAAAGCGCTTCTCCGATGAGCGGATATCACGGATGCGTTCGAGCAGCTCATCAAAGTAATCCCATTTAGGGTCTTTGAGGCGCTCATCATCCATGGCGAAGCCTTTGGATAGATACTCTGCAAGCGTACGGGTTGCCCACTGCCGGAACTGGGTACCCCGTGTCGAGCGTACCCGATAGCCAACAGCAATGATCATGGGTAGGGCATAGAGCTGGGTCAGGTACTCTTTACCATCGGCCGCAGTTGTAAACTTTGAGTTTACAACTGCCCCTTCAGCCAGCTCCCCGTCTGACAATACGGCCTTCACGTGCTTACCGATGTTTTGCTTGCTGGTTTGGTACAGCTCAGCCATTTCCAACTGAGTGAGCCATACCTGACCACCCAGCTCACGCAGTACGAGCTGGGATTCGCCATCGTCGGTGGTGTAGAGGATCAGGTCGTTATCCATTAACCACCTCAAAGCCGATCAAAGATCGAGCCTTTGTGTGGGTAGTAGAGCTTTTCATAGAAGCGGGTGGCGTATTCATCTGTCATTCCAGCTATAAAGTCACAGATGGCACGCATTTGTTCCTGTTTGCCTGAAGCCTGCTTGAAGCGTTTTTGCCCATCCACTGGCAGCAAGCGCATTGGGTCAGATTCCAAGGCCGAAAATAGTTCCATCACTAGCTTTTGGCCTTTGAACTCCAGTTGCTGAACATTCGGGCTTCTGATGACTTTCTCGAACACCAGCTTTTTGATGCTCTTCATTAACTTCTCTGTAGCCTCTTCCATGACGGCATTCCATTTGATCAATGGCGTTGTTGCGCCTGGCACTTCAGAATCGGTTACGTAGGTGCTGATAATGAACTTATGTACTAGTCCGCCAATGGCTTTTTTGCGCATATGGCTGCGTCCGTAGAGCTCTTTGGTGATGTCGTCGTAATTCAGGCCACAATTCGAAAACAGTGCTTTCCCATCATCAGATTCAAAGTGGTCTCTCCAGTCAGCCTGAGTAACCATACCCAAAGCAATGGCGTCTTCCAGATCATGCAGGCTGTATGAAATATCATCCGCCAGTTCCATGATGGAGGTATCAAGACCTTTGTAGACAGATTTCAAGTGTCCCGACTTCTCGTCATGCTTAAGTTTAACAAATGCCGTTTGTTCGATATCTGTTAATGCGTCCTTGAAGATCCACTGGACGAGCTCGCGCTCGTCATCCAGATAACATTTGGGAGGATGCTGCTCCTTGGCTTTGCATAACCATCGCTGCTCAGGCACTTTGCCATAGGCGTCCAATTGCACAGTTTGGCTGTATGAAGCCGGATACTTCAGGATTCCCAACAGCATACGGCGGGTTGGGTTCATGCCATTTTTTTCTGTGTATTTATCTAGCTTCGAAAGAATGCGTAGGGTCTGCCCATTGCCTTCGAAGCCGCCGTGGTTGCGCATACACACGTTTAACGCCACTTCACCACCATGACCAAACGGTGGGTGGCCGATGTCGTGAGCCAAACAGATAGTGTTCATTAATGAAGAACGTGGCAGTGCTCCCAGAATTTCGTTGTCTGAGTCATGTTTGCTTTTCAGCCAGCGCAAAATGCCTGTGCCGATCTGTGCAACTTCCATTGAGTGAGTTAGACGAGTGCGATAAAAATCGCTTTCGCCCAAACCCAGAACCTGAGTTTTTGATTGCAAACGGCGAAATGCAGCTGAGTGGATCAAGCGGGCATAATCACGCTCCCACTCATTTCGAACATCGTTTGCTGAATAGGGATCGCTCGCCATGAAGCGCTCTTCCCAGATTTTCATTGCCATAACAACCTCCATGTTTAGTTAAGTTTTACCCGACGCTTGCCTGTTAATAACTGCTGCATCAGGGCTTTTTTCTCTTGCTTAAAGGTATCGAGTTTCTTTTGCAAGGCGGCGACTTCCAGATCGGCAGTGGACAACACGGCGGCGATTTTTTGTTGTTCTTCAATCGACGCGGGCACGCTGATCTTTTCCTTCAGGAAGAGTTTGAAATTGAAGGTCATCTTCTCAATATGAACGCCGTAGCTACAGAGAAACGCTTTGTGATACATCAACTTCTGTTTGGCAAACCATGCAAAGAAGTGAATATCCAACTTTCGCTCATCTTTTGGGGTTAGGCTGATGTATGAATCAGAGATATGAAAACCATCAAACTCATCAGGAACCAACCCTGCAGCACCATGGACGATCTGCATCTTTGAGATTAAAAAGTCGCCGGATTGAGCTATGTTCATCTTCTTGGTCAGAATTTCAGTGCCTTTCAGTACTTCTCTTAGCACAACGCCTTCTGAGCGGCGTTTCACACTGAGAAGTTTGTAATCTGCAGCATCATCCCAATCGACAGGACGTTTCACTTCTTTTAAAACGCTGCCAAGCTCTACCTCTCGCCACTTGCTCTCAAACCTTTCCCTATTTTGATCCAACAGACGCTGCTTGCCGGTGAGCAGTTGTTGCATCAGGGCTTTTTTCTGCTGCTGGCTGTTGATGAGCAGTTGCTCGGTGGTGGTGATGGCCTTATCCCAAGTGGAGAGGATCTGGGCGATTTTCTTTTGTTCGGGGAGAGGGGGTATATTAACCGGGTACTCCTGAAGTGAATGAGTATCTAGGCGTCCTGTCCCATGTCCTGCTGTACTCACAAGCTGGAGAATTTTGTTTTTCTCCGCCACTAACAAAAATGATAAAAATAGCCCATCTATATTTTTGGCAGGAACTAAGGCCTTCAAGTCTTGATTAAAAGCTACTTCCCTGGTTGCGTAACCAACAGGAAAATCTTTTAAAAGAGTCATACCTCTTACTAGCACTAGACTTGACCCCTTCGGCGCTTTTTTTGCAGCCTGAAATCCGGCTTTGGTTAAGCCGTCAATGCTTGTTTCTAGGTAATGAGTTTTAAGATCTTTTCCGGAAATCCATGGCTCAGTACCACCCCAATATTCTGCAGCTTGTTTACTTGGTGTACCGCCAGAAGAAAATTTAGCAATATCGCCGACTTGCGATGGAGTCCAGCCCTTAGGCACCATATCCCAACGCCTCCAGATCCTTAGCCATCACGATTTCCATAGAAAGCGCCGTAATCATCTTACTCATCAGCATCATCCTTTAATCCAAGCGTCTCCGGGTTCTTAAGCGACTTTTTGTCGGCTGACGCGAGTCGGCGTTCTACCTTTTTGACATCTTCTGCTGGCGGCAGCTCTTCCGGGCGGATACCCCGGTTGATCAGCGTCTGACGGACGGCCTCGTTGTTGGTGACATGCTCCTTGGAGATCTGCTGCTCGCGGTTCATATTCTGCGCACGGGCGTTATGAATGGTGATCTCGGTGGCAAAGTCTTTCGCCTTGAGGATGATGGTCGGGGCAAAGTCTGCCAGCGGGCGGTTGTCGGGCACCTGCCATTGGGCTTTCATGGCTTTGGTATTGCGTCCGAACAGTGCGGAGTCGCCTTTGCTGCGGATCAGTGCGAAGTTGTCGTTGCCACCAGTCTGCTCAAAAATCACGCTTGAGAGCTCTTTCTCCGTGGCGGAGAGCTTCTGACGTGCAAGCACGCGTTCTGCTTCGAGCAGGCGTTGTTCAATCAGCTCTGCCTTGCGGGTCTGCATGGCAAAGTAGGTCTGGGCAAATGCCACCTGCTGCTTGCGGGAGTCGCCGTTCTGGGCGATCAGGTAGCAGGCATAGCGGGTAAGCATAACGTCGTCGATTTCGCGCTGACTGCCCGAGCCCAACTCGACCATTTTCCCGACGTCGGCAAAATGGTCAGAGACCGTATGCCCACTAACTTCGCAGGCTGTTTTGGCTTTTGAGATCACACTGGTGAAGTTGTCCCACTTGCCGTAGCCCAGTAAGTGCTGAACATCCCGGGCCAGCCAGTATTCCACTCCCTCTTCTGTACGCTGAGAGTGGCCTTCAAACATGGCTGTCAGTGATTGAATTTGTTGCGGTTCCATTGCCTATCCTCCTTTACTTATTCTGATAACCCAGCTCGGCCAGGTAGCTTTCCATCTCATGCTCGATGGTTGCCAGCTGCGCCTGAAGTTGCTGACGTTCAGCACGCACGGCCATCAGGTCGATTTCTTCCTCTTCTTCAAAGGTATCGACATAGCGCGGGATGTTGAGGTTGTAGTCGTTCTCTTTGATCTCTTTCAGGCTGGCGACGTAGGCGTATTTCTCCACGTCGTTACCGGCGAAGTAGGTATCGACAATCTTGCGGATATTGTCGTCGCTGAGCAGGTTCTGGTTTTTACCAGCTTTGAACTCGCGGCTGGCGTCGATAAACATCACGCTGTCATCACTTTTCTCTTTTTTGAAGATCAGGATGGCCGCAGGAATGCCCGTGCCGTAGAAGAGTTTCTCTGGCAGGCCAATCACGGCATCGAGCAGGTTTTCGTCAATCAGCTTCTGACGGATTGTGCCTTCTGTGCTTCCCCGGAACAGAACACCGTGTGGCACAACTACGCCCATACGGCCAGAGCCAGGTTTCAGGGTTTCGATCATGTGCAGGATAAAGGCGTAGTCACCTTTGGTTTTCGGCGGTACACCACGGCGAAAGCGGCTGAATTTGTCGTGCTCGGCTTCGTCGTGGCCCCATTTATCCAGACTGAACGGCGGGTTGGCGGTAACAATGTCGAACAGCATCAGGTCGCCGTTTTTATCCAGCAACTTGGGGTTGCGGATGGTGTCGCCCCATTCGATTTTGTGGTTGTCTTCACCGTGCAGGAACATGTTCATTTTGGCCAGCGACCAGGTGGAGCCAATGGCCTCTTGCCCATACAGGGCGTATTGCTTGCTGCCGTGGTTCGCCACAATTTTGCGGCCGCATTTCATCAATAATGAGCCGGAACCACAGGCCGGGTCGCAGATGCTGTCGCCCGGTTGCGGGTCGAGCAGTTCGGCAATTAAGTCGGATACTTCGGGCGGGGTGTAAAACTCACCGGCTTTCTGGCCACCACTGGCGGCAAAGTTTTTGATTAAGTATTCGTAGGCGTTACCAATCACATCCAGCGTGCCGACGCGGCTGGGCTTGAGGTTCAACTCGGGCTTGGCAAAGTCTTCCAGTAAGTGACGCAGAATGGTGTTCTTTTGTTTCTCTTCACCCAGTTTGTCGGTGTTGAAGCTGATGTCCTGGAACACACTCTTGCCAGCGTCTTTAAGTTTGGTGCCGTTGGCTTCTTCAATGGCGTGCAGCGCCTGGTCGATGCGCTCACCGTTGCCGGGTTCGTGGCGGCGTTCGTACAGGGCATAGAAGCTGGCCGCTTTGGGCAGTACAAAACGCTCGGATTTCATCATTTCTTCGATCAGTTCCGGCTCGTCGCCGTATTCCGCCTTGTAGCCATCGTAGTGATCCTGCCATACATCGGAGATGTATTTGAGGAACAGCATGGTGAGGATGAAGTCTTTGTAGGTGTCGGCGCTGATGGTGCCACGGAAGGTGTCGCAGGCGCTCCACAGGGCTTTGTTAATGCTGTCCTGATTGATTTTGTCGTTCGTGCTCATCTTATTCTGTCTCCTTTAGTAATTGCTGAAACATGCCCTGCAACATGATGTCGCGATTTTTCAGCAGGGCTTGTGTCAGTTGTTGTTCCTGTTCCCACAGCCGGTTCAGATGCAGGATCTTGTGTTGGGTTTTGAGGCTGGGTATCTGAAGCTGCAGCTCTCCAGCCAGCTTTGTATTCAACATGACGATGTTGCTTCCCTGGCTTCCGGCTCCTTCCGTCAGGTGGTACTGGATGGCAGGTTGATTCAATGACCAGCACAGAAACTCAGACAGTACCTCTTTTTTTGGGGTAATGATAAGAAACTGACTACTGACCACAACCGGAAGGCTGCTTGGTTCGTCTGCCATTAAGCAAGATGCGCGGAAGTAGCCGCTGCCTTTTGCCCCCCGTGCGGGAAGCAAGACGGTTCCGGGTTCAACAAAGGCCTTGTCCTTTCCTTCCCAATGGATAAGGGGAAGTTGAGATATCAGCAGGTCATTACCATTCGTTCGCTCCCACTCGCACCTTGCATCTTTGATTTGGGCAATGTGGGCATTGCCGTTGTCCGGACTTTCTTCAACTTTTTCCCGAAAAGTGAAGCCTGTTCGGATGTCCGCTATCTCGGCCAGGCTTCTCAGGTTCTGTGTCTGTTTCATATTGAGTCTCTGAGAATGCAGGACAGGTGGCTGTCTGTCGCTTATTCATCCGTTTAGCGGTCAGAAGGTGCTAGGTTTTGCAGTAGAGGCATTATGATTCTTGGTGCGAGAATATAATCCAAGATAGAGGGGTATTCGTCAATGCTTATTTTGCAGTAGGTTGGTTACTGCATTTATCCAGTATCCTTTGGGCCCAGCTTGTAATGGAATCTGCGTTGAGGAAGTTCTTGTTGGCTGCAGGGCTCTTGGGGTGTGCTATTCGTTGCACATTGTCGCTTTTGAATGTTTCGTTGAGGTACGCGGTTGGCCACGTCAATGAGTCAATAACCAATCTATTTGCAATATAAGAAATGGCTTCCTCCCAATTAACGCGAGTAGTGGAGTCTTCTTTTACCAGCAAAGTGGATAACCGCTTGTTACTGCCAAGGGTATCAACTTCCATCAGCCGAAACGTCGCGCCCCTGAATGTGAGCGTTTTTACTAACCAGCATCGTGGATTGCCGTCTTCCGACGTTTGCTTTGAATAACCGGCAATGACCGGTAGTTTACGAGGTTTGGATTCATCCACTTTACAACCCATGGCTTTCAGCATTTCTAGCATGGCATTGAATGCTTCAAATCGGGCAGTGTAGTTTTTGCTGTCGTCACTTTGGTCATCAACGGTGTCGGTGCCACCGGCTATTACATGCCCATTTTTGCTGGTCTCATCGGTGCTGATGACTACCGTGTCGTCACCGACTTCTTCGTCGGCTTCGCCTTCGTTCTTCCCACCGGAATGTCGCCCTTTGGTTACTCCACTTCGCGTAGTGTGAGCAGGATTCTGATAGGTCCGGGTAACCTGAGGGGCTTGTAGGACGAGTTCAACACCCCCGCTTGCCTGGGGAATCTCGTCATCGTCTATTTCAATGTCTTCTACATTTATTGGTTTCACCGGCAAGGCCGTGCCTTTACCTGGCGTTCTGGGGGTGTATGAAGGATCAAAAAAATGAACATTATGGGGATGGTTAGATTTCAGCCCCTGCATACCGTAAATTTCGTAAACGAACATCGACGATGTGTTCGAGTCAAAATGGCCTCGTACTGCTAGCCGAACCTGATCCAGGGGCGGAGGGGCAAAACGAAATTGCCAGACTCGATTATTGCCATTGTCCTCTCCGTATTCGAGTTGATACCTGGAGATGGATTCAAACGATTGTCGCATGTCCTTATCCAGGATGATCGTCGCCAATGCCCGGCGCAATTCATTATCGCCACGTACATGCTGTGGCAAGCTGCAGCTGGGTAGCAGATTGACTTGAATGCTATTGGGGTCATCCAGTGGGATGATATCAAACTCTTCAATGAGGCCGTCTGGGATCATCGCCAGGCGGCATAGATACGGCTCATATAAAAATAAGGCCCGGGCTAATTCCAGCTGCGGCAAATATACCTGTATGCCATCGGCCATGAATTTGAAACACCATTGCTCGTGATCCTGCTGATTTGAAACTCCTGGTATTGGTACTTCCTTAATTTTAACCGCACTCCATGGGCCCTTATCCAAGATGAATTCTTTTTTGAATCCAGCAGGTTTGGGTGTTTCCGTTGTGTTTAGTGTTCGTTTTCGGGCCAGTAATGGGATCTGAGATATGGCTAAACTGAGCTTCTTCTGTTTTGGATCAAGCTGTACGTTGACTCTCCAGTTGGAGCAGTCCAAACGTCTGAACATATTGCCTATTGCTTTGATCTTACTGTTGTCATCGATACCTCTGATCTTGGGGATTTTCCGTGACATCTGAGTTCTCTGTAAGTGCATTCAGAAACGTTCGTGCTGCTGGTGTCAGTCGTTGCTCGCTCAGGCCCGAGCTTCGGAGTAAGCGCCATCTTGGAGGCTGACTCATGTGCTCCTTCAAGTCTGCATAAGTATTCTCCAGTCGCCTGATCTGAAAATCAGCGACGGTTTCTGTATAGCGCTGAATAAAGGCTCGGGTCAATGGTAAGCGCGCGAGTTGTTTTTCTAATGTTGAGGGTGCCTTCAGACTTTTTAGCCAGAAGTTTTGGGAGCGCCTGGGACCATCGTTGGTTGCTGTAACAAATGTCGCCAGTTCTTGCAGGCAGCGTAGATATTCGGCATCCCGGGCTTGCCAGTTGATGCGACTTTTTCGTTCTGGCTGTGTTGGACGTTTGTGTTCTTTATTGACGGCAGTAAGCCAAACTCGTTGTGCCCGATACAGCCGGGCGTACAGTGCTGGGGCTTTTTTTCGCGCTGCTTTAGCCTCCTGGACGCTCAGGAGCTTTAACCAATGTTGCTGGTCTGGAGTTAGAACGGCGGTTTTGGCCGGATGATCCGGGACGTTACTAACGTACTTCGGGTGAAGAGCGATTGAACGAGCTTCGTTGATAGCTTCAGCGATGCTCTTGCTTGTTGGTAGCAGTGCACTATGTACAACCAGGTGTTGCAGGAAGCTGAATGATTTTCGGTGCTTGCGAAAAATACCTCTTAGCCAGCAATGGTCGTCTGCGTTTAAGGACAGTCCCATAGCTCTTAGCTTTTGGGGTGACCAGAATGAGAGGACTCTGTGAGTAATTTCATTATGCTCAATCTGTAGTCTGCCTTTGGTTAAGCCAGCGTCCTGAGCCAGTCGTCGGTAATACTCGGTCCACTGAGTCAATGAGGGAGAGGCTCTTGGTGGCAGGTGTAGTAGAACGACGGCCTGTTCGGCTATCCAGCGGTCGTTATCGGAAATTGGTTTCTGTGGGAAGAGTGGACAGTACTCGGGCGTTGCAGGCCAGAATTGGTGTCGTTCCTTTTGTGGTCGAGAAAACTTGCTGTTCAGCAGTACGCCATGTCGTGCGCAGCAGTTGACGCCGGGAGCTTGCCATACGCGTTCCCAGAAATATTCCCCATATTGCCGACCTTGTTCTTTAAGGCATGCTGGGCAATAGCGAATGTGGCTGGGTGTTTTAATGATGGAGGCCGCTATGCCCATGGCAAGATGGATGGAGCCCTGTGACTGTCCTTCCATCCACTGCAAGCACTGGACTCGCCGTTGTTCAGGAATGAACGGGGCGTATAGTGGAAATAATGTGTGCTGGTAGGCGAGTTCTTCAATACCGAAACGGCTGGGTAGCTGTTTGATGAGTGGATTGAGGTGATTCGGGAGGTCGAGCGTGGCAATTACTTTGCGGTTGCCATCAAAAACCTCTTCCAGCAACTGTTTGGGGCTGATCAGGCCATGTCGAATTCCGGCCCTGGCAATGGTGCTATACAGCAGCTCATCGGGATAGGGGATCGGAAAATTAAGCATGATCAGCCCTGGTTGCTTTGGGCGAGCCAGCTGGCGGTATCGAAAATCACGCCAGCATTTTTAAGTGCAGTGTAGAACCCATCTTCATTGGCTGCCTGAGAGTGCAGGAAGCGCAGATCGTCAGAGTCCAAGGTATGCCAATCCTCTTTTCGGATGCGTTTTTCGTGAGGTTTTTTCGTGGTTTTTTCTCGCGTTATGGTGCCTTCTTGGTACCAAGTCAGGATGATTGGCATCAGATCAGGAATCTTCAGGTTGGGATGTTCTTCAAATGCGCGAAGAATCAACGGCTCTAACAGGTTCGATTCATAGCCCATATCAGCCAGCATGCCGAATAGCCGGACCGCTTGTTCGTTTCCACCAAAGCGCTGCGAGATTGAAATCCGATCCTGAGCTGAATCCAGCAGCAGACTGAGTTCCAGAATTTTTTTATCCACTGCTGGCACTGTCAGGTCGGAGTAGCGAGCAATTTTGTTCGGATCTTTGGAGCGCAGAGCCTCAATCATTGGATGAATGGGTTTCAGCTCATCCTGATAGACGGACTTCATGATGGCCGGTGTAATTCGTTCTGTCCCCTTAATCACCGCGCGTATTTGAGATAGTACGAATAATTTGATTACAACATCCATAATCCCTTGAGACAGATCGAACCAAAGATCTCTGAGCTCTTCTGATATGGCATCCGGAGCTTTAGTCAGCCATTGGTATTGCCAGAGTTTGTTGGTAAAGGCTCCCCATTCTGAGCGATTAATATCCGTGTCGGCATCCGGCTGAGTGAGTGGTTCCCAAAGAATGGAGCCGAATCCGGCACCGCGTCGGGCAGAACGGAGATCCATTTCAAAGATCGGACGCGCTTTGGGAGTTCCAACCATCACTACCGGAACGGATATTTCGTTTACCAGGGTCACAAAGAAGTTGAGCATCTTTTCAGCGCCGCCCGAAGCTTTGAGGCTCAGATGCTGAATCTCATCGATTACCAACAATCCTATGGCATGGGTGTTGGCTACCTGGGCCATTAGGGCTATCAGTGTTTCTACACTATGGCGTTTTTCAACATAGCGCCTGACGTAGTTGGTGCCTAATCGAGTGTCAATTTCACGGAAAAAGTTATGACACAAGTTCTTCAGTGATCCATCGTGAGGGCAGTCGATTTTGAGGAATACGATCTGGGTAAAGTTGTACTGCGGATGATAGATCAGTTGCGGATATGTACCCAAAATGCGGTTCAGGGAGCTGGTTTTTCCTGATCCGGAGCAACCAATAAAGGCCAGACTCTTGGCGGTCGATTCAACGTGTTCAAACCGGAAAGCAGACAGGTCCTTTTGCATAAGGCGTTCATAACCATTCTGGATATGGGCAGCATGGTTACCATTGGCCAGGTTTCTTCCGACATATCCTTGTCTTAACATGATGGAAATCTTTGACTCCAGTTCAATATGGCGTGCCAGGGGTTGGAAAAACCTATCCAGTAACTGCGATATGACGTGTATTCGCGAGTGCTGATCG
Organism: Thalassolituus alkanivorans; assembly: GCF_020447205.1. Lineage (GTDB taxonomy): Bacteria > Pseudomonadota > Gammaproteobacteria > Pseudomonadales > Oceanobacteraceae > Venatoribacter > Venatoribacter alkanivorans. The sequence goes on along the minus strand of NZ_JAJAEL010000003.1, from coordinate 2,700 downwards.
AGATATACATCAGAGGGGCGCATTTGGATGGTACTTCCTAGTGCTGTCCGCAGGTGCTTACGCTCCAGAATAGGGGGGAGCGCCTCAATAAATGGATTGCCGGCGTATTGAGCGAGGCCTGTGTCTCTGTATCTTGCCTCTACCATGCCTGAAGGTAATGTCATTCATCGTCTCCAAATAAGTCATCCAGAAAATCAGGAAAGCTTCCGTCTTCTGGTTTGTCGTGCAGATAGGTGACATCCGCTTTGGTCTTAGATGAGTGCGCAGGCATGGCTTTCTGTGCCTGTCGTTCTTTGTCGCGTTCTTCCGTGCGGTTTTGTCTGATTCCACGTATCAATTCAGATTTGCTTGATGCAGAGGCGAGCGGACGAGCCCGGAGTGCCTTTTTGATGGTATCGTCGATCATGTTTTCCAGCTGTCTTTTGCTGGAATCATCAACAATTTTGGCTTTGGCAGTGGCTTTTTTCTGTCTTTCTTTGCTGGCCCATAGTTCCCACATGGTTTGGCCCCGGAACTGACGGGATCGGTCAGATAATGAACACACCCAGTATGTATTGATGCCTTTTTCTGGAAACAAATAGATTTGTTCAGCATCAGCTGGGTCGTAGGCCGCTTCCAGCTCAATGCGTCCCAGGCTGGAATCTCTGTGCAACCAGCCAGACTTGAGCAATTCTGAAGAGGTGTAGTATTCGCCAAAGCAGTTAATGCCAAGATTGGATACAGTAACCTTTTGACGAGGTAACAATGCCAATCGGACAAGATCTGGAGGTGCGCTCCTTAGGCGACCGCTTCGGTTCTTAATACCCCACTCCCACAGATTGATTGGCGTTGGTACCAGCTCATCAGGCATATCGGCAGAACGATCATATTTGGCCAGGACGGAGCTTCGGTTTCTCTGGTGGATCGATGCCACAATGATTTTGCTGAAATCTTCCAGTGTCAGCGTCGCGTCCAGCCGATAATCGTTTCCACCACGCTTTTTTACCGTTGTAGCAGTCACAACGCCGGGTGCAAATGGTTTGAAGTTTGCCTGAAGGGTACGGAAATAACGTTCAACTATCCCCTTGGCATCGCCACCATAAGGGCGGGTGTTTTCTATGCGGACACCAAACGCATTCTCAAGAGACTCAATTTGGTAGCCCAGTAGCTCTCCTCGGTCAGCCAGAATTGCATCAGGGATTCCAACAGTCGGCCAGTCTTCAGGTTTGATATCCAGGCCATAGCGATGACATATATCCATTTTGCTTGTCATTGCCATGCGGAGAGCCTGCATAGCCGTAACATACGAAGGAGATTCCAGGCCGATATAGAATCCCGCGACCATCCTGCTGAATACATCCACCACGACGTATAGGGTTGGTCGTCCTATGATACGTTGTCGATCTGCAGACAGCAGATATATGTCGGCAATCGTCGCATCAATCTCGTAACGGCTACCCGGCCCCTGTACGCTTGCTGTTGACGTACTAATCAAGGGCCTTACGTCTTTTGCATAGGTGATTCTGTTCGTTTTAAGTCGAATTCTTTCAGGTCTGGAGTATTCGCGCTCCCAGAAGTAGCGAAATTGTCCTAGCGTAGGGTACTCAGACTCAGCGAGTTTCGGGTTTGCTAGCTGAAACATATCGCAGAAGCGGCGATGTGCGTAAGGCAAAGAGGTGCCTTTGTCGTTTGCGTAGTGACGATCAAGAACGATTCTGAACATCCGTTCAACCGACGCGTCAATAATCGAGCCCTGCCCTGGGGTGATTGAGCGGGGGCGGCCTAGTTTTTTGGTTGATACTTTCTTCTTACCCTTGCCGCCGGCATTTCGGTAATCCGGAAGCAGGGCATTTGGGACACAGCCGCGCTGCCAATATTGTCTCAGCAGTTTGTAGAGTGTTTTCTTGGGTGTGCCTGTTTCTGCGCAGCGCTTCTGAATCAGCTTGCCTCTGGTTGAACGAAAATAGACATCCTCTTGAGTGATGAGTGGAGTAATCAACTTCATTCGCTCGTCACGGAGGTGCTGATGTTTTGATCCTTGTTCAACCGGCTCATTCACCAGTTCTCCGTAAGGATCGTCTTGGAGTTTCAGCCTCTCGTCATGGAATAGTTGATCGATGACAGCAGCTTGCATCAGTTCTGGAAAGGCGTTGTCTGAATCAATATCAATCCATATATAGCCTTGGCTTGGTGCTTTAAGTATACGGTAGCGGCAATCAGCATGCAGAACGACCGTGTTAATACTAAGCATGGCTGTACCTCAGTCGCTTTGTTACTAACTCCATGTCTGAAAGGACAAGGGCTGAACCACAAAGTGATTCCCAGGCTTGGTGAAGGTCAAATTGAAAGATCCGTAAAGCACAAAGCGCCCGGATTCGTGAGAGCGTGGTTCCGGGAGATAGCTCGTAAGCTTGGTCGATCATCTGAATTAGTTCAGACCTGATCTGACACTTCTGATTGAAAAGAAGAGAGTTTCCCGTTTTGATAATGGTGTCGAATCAATATCTCAACAAAGGAAACTCTCTATGCTTGAGTCTAACAATCCCATCATAAAACACAAAGCCGGTTTGCTGAATCTGGCTCAGGAACTCGGTAACGTATCCAAAGCCTGCAAGGTTATGGGTGTGTCGCGGGATACCTTCTATCGTTACCAGCAATCCGTTGAACAGGGTGGAGTTGATGCTCTGATCAATCAAAACCGCCGGGTTCCAAACCGCAAGA
>NZ_JAJAEL010000031.1 GCF_020447205.1 Thalassolituus alkanivorans | reverse complement strand
TGAATCGCCACCAGTTCGCTAGACACTTTCAAGCTTCATAAAATATTGCTGTTCATACTTTACCGGCGACAGCATTCCATTGGAACCATGCCTGCGGTTCGTATTGTAAAACATCTCGATATAATCAAATAAATCCATTCTGGCGGCTTCCCGGCTCGGATATATTTTCTTCTTCACACGTTCACGCTTAAGTAGCTGAAAGAAGCTCTCAGCCACAGCATTGTCATGGCAGTTACCGCGTCGGCTCATGCTGCCTTTCAGGTTGTGCGCCTTAAGAAAATCATTCCAGTCATGGCTGGTAAACTGACTGCCCTGATCGGAATGGATCAGCACCTCGTGTTTCGGATTACGCCGCCATACCGCCATCATCAAGGCATCCAGAACAAGCTCCTTCGTCATTCTGGATCCCATTGCCCAACCAATGATACGGCGAGAGAACAAATCCATCACGGCTGCCAGATACAACCAGCCTTCGTGCGTACGGATATACGTGATGTCGGTTACCCACGAGTGATCCGGTCTGTCCGGGTTAAACTGACGACTCAGATTGTTGGCTGCAACAACGTGGCTTTCTCCAGTATGATGGCGCGGTTTTCGGTAGCCCACCTGAGCTTTCAGGCCTTCTTTGCTCATTAAACGGTGAACCTGATTAATGCCAGCCGTTTCACCGCTGTCACGTATGTCCCGATGGATTTTCCGATATCCGTAGACGCAGCCGGATTCGAGCCAGAATTGCTTAATCAGCCCCGTCAGTCGCTTATTGCGCTTCTGTCGGCTGGACTGGGGCTTTTGCAACCAGGCGTAGTACCCACTGATATGAACATCGAACAGAGAGCACAGTTGCCGTATTGGCAATGCGCCCTGATGTTCACGAATAAAGGCGTATCTTAGTCGTGGTGTTTCGCGAAGTACGCCGCGGCTTTTTTTAGCAAATCGCGCTCTTCAGTAACACGCTGAAGTTCTTTTTTAAGACGCCGTATCTCGGCCGCTTCAGCCACAGCCTGGTTATGCTGTTCGGAATCAGGCCCGTAGCGTTTAATCCATGCATACAGGCTGTGCGTGGTCATTCCTAATCGTTCAGCAACATCAGCGACGCTGTGGCCGGCAACGGTCACTTGCTTAACGGCTTCGATCTTGAATTCTTCGGGGTAACGTTTGTTGCTCATGCTCACCTCTGTTTGAGTCATTTTCTCTAACTCAAAGGTGTCTAGCAAACTGGTGGCGATTCAC
>NZ_JAJAEL010000030.1 GCF_020447205.1 Thalassolituus alkanivorans | reverse complement strand
GCCAGGGGTTCTGGTTTTTCACGCACCAGCCGCTTTCTGGGTTTGATGCGTAAATTCAGTTCTAGCTCACGATATATCCGGTAGACCCGTTTGTGGTTCCATGAAAAGCCCTTTACGTTGCGCAAATGCAGGTAACACAGACCAAAACCCCAGTTCTTTTGGTTATGCGTGAGGCGGATCAGCCAGTCGGCAATTTCAAC
>NZ_JAJAEL010000029.1 GCF_020447205.1 Thalassolituus alkanivorans | reverse complement strand
GATTGCATTCTTTTTTTAATAAGGTCAGCGTTATCACCATGGTAGACACTCACCTTGCGCTTGGGGGTATCGAATTCCAATGTGACTTTAGGATGCACACTGTCCAACGCCATACGGATCATGCCTTCCTCTGAAGGACAGTCCATCTTGGGGACATGATACTCACTAACAAAGCCGCCATGAGAAGCGTCGTGTACTTCGGCAATTTGGGGAGTGTTCTCCGTCGCGTTATTTTGGCAATTGCCACCGCATGTGGTCGTCATAAAAAACCCTTGTTCTATCCAAGGTGGGCAGTTTAAACTCTATAGTTACTATAGAGTCAAGCACAGAGATTGAATAAATGAAGATTGGCGAGCTGGCAAAAAAGACGGATTGCTCGGTGCAAACTATCCGTTACTATGAAAAAGAACAGTTGCTGTGCACGACACAGCGTAGTGACGGCAATTTTCGACTTTACGATGAAGCTGCTGTCGAACAGCTGCTATTTATCAAGCTCTGCCGTAACCTGGATCTCAGTTTGTCCGAGATCCGCCAGCTACTCACATTAAAACGCTCACCGGGTGCGCAATGTGATCAAGTCAATCGCATGATGGATACGCACATTCAACAAGTGGAAACGCGCATTCAGGAGCTGGTTCAGCTGCGCGAGCATTTGAAAGTACTTCGCCGCAGCTGCTCCAGTGAAAGGACGATCGAACAGTGCGGCATCTTGCAAACGTTAACCACTAATCAGCATCAGAAGCGGTAACACTTACGCGCTTGAAATCGGACGCCTGTGTTATCGGCGGTGATGTTGCGCGTTTTGATTTGGATAGTATTAAAAATACCAGGTAAACCAGAAGTACCGAAAGTTGCGCAAGCACGCCTTGCCAGGTGGATTTGACGCCAATCCAGTCAATCTCAAAACTCACAGGTAATGGCGTCATACCGATGATGGCCGCCTCCTGTAATGCCGACACAGCTTTGCCCATCAGGACAAATGCCAGCGCTAGCAGCAAGTAGGTGGTGGCTGAAAAGAATTTGGCGATCGGCAGCTTGACGGAAAAGCGAATCAACACCCACGCCAATATGGCTAACAGCAACAAACCGAGCGCAAAGCCACCACCAACAGAAGAATATTGGGTTGATACCGCCTGCGTTAACAGCGATTGATAAAATAATACGGTTTCAAACACCTCCCGGTAAACCGCCACAAATGCCAACGCCACCAGCCCCCACAAGGTGCCAGACTTAAGTTGGGTATCGACATGTTGCTGAATGTAGGCTTGCCATTGTGCAGCCTGGGTTTTGCTATGCATCCAGATCCCAACATAGAGCAGTACCAACGCGGCCAATAAAGCGGCAATTCCCTCCATGATTTCACGATTGGCACCACTGATCGTGATCAACGATTGAGCGGCGATCCAGGTGGCACCACCGGCAAGTAATGCCGCAATCCAGCCTATGTGGACATATTTAAGCGCATCCCGACGCCCGGTTCTTATCAAAACCGTCGTTAAGGCAATGATAACCAGCAATGCCTCCAGGCCTTCGCGCAACAATA
>NZ_JAJAEL010000028.1 GCF_020447205.1 Thalassolituus alkanivorans | reverse complement strand
GCCAGCGGCCACCCGGAAGGCCATATCGGTGCCAAGACCAGCAAGCCACCAAATAACGGGAGTACAGCAACGCCAATAACATTAAGTGACTCGTTCATAAAGGCGTGAAGCAGATCGCGTCGCTGATCTTGTTGCGGTTCATTAAACGCACGATCATAGGGTGTCAGTTTTTCGGTGGCGAAGGAAATTCCTATAAATACCAAGATCAAAAATACCAGCCAACCTTGGTTGTAACCCTCGGCAACAAGATAGATAGCGACGCCATTTCCGACGAGCAAAAACAACGGCAAATACAGGAGCCTAACCAACCACGTTATGCTACGAATCATTTTAACACTCCTCGCTGATTGAGAGTGTTCAGCATCTCATGTTTACACGTAGCCACATTGAACGAAAGTGCTGTTTATTCTGACAAAAGCCGTTGAATAACTGCCGGGGAAACACCAAAAGCCTCGGTAGCAGACCGGCAGAAATGGGCCTGATCGGAAAATCCCGATGCAATTGCCGCATCAGTGAGTGACATTTGGCGTGATAACTCAAACCCCGTTAATAGTTTTAACCACTTTTTATAGCTGCGTAAAGGTAAGCCGGTGCTTTCGGAAAACCAGTGGGAAAAACGACTTGGGGAAAGACGAACTTTCTTTGCCAACTCGGCTCTAGAGATTGATCGCCCATCCATGGCTTCGGCATGTAATGCTTTTAAAATGTGGCTCAATCTGCTCTTTGGATCAGATGTTTGATCGTGCCGGTAGTGACGCTCGAAAGCCTCCAGTTCGAATGAAAGGTTTTCCGTGGCAGTAAAGCGAGATAAACACGCCGTATTGAATTCCTCACGGAGTGTCCCAATGGGTTGCATCAACGGATTTTTTATGTGAGGCAGCAAGGCTTTGCAAATATCATGGGTTGGATCGATATAAATACACAGTACCTCGGCCATTATCAATTGATGAGTAACTCCAGCCGGTATCCATAACCCCTTTTCTTTGTGCCGTGTTTCGCTGGAAATGACTTCAACGTTTGCATCTAAACCGATCGCGATTTGATGCGCCCAATGTTTATGGGGCTTATTGTCTCCTGACTCGCCGAGGAACGCACCGATACCTGGTGTTATCGCTACTGAGCCGCGCCATGGGTTCACTAAAGTATTTGTTGTGATCATTACCCTATCTCTACAAAGGCAGCTTTTCATTGTAGTTGACTGTCTATAAGCGCTTGCAACTTTTCTAGGAGGATAAATGAGGCATTATTGGTGAATTGCTGTCCTTCTTCGATGTACTCCCATACGGTAGCGTCGCTCTTCCAGCCGCCTTGTTTCTTAATAAACTCAAAGTCGATTTTTTCCCTCGCTGCCGATGTAGAGAGGCCACGCCGAAAGCTATGGCTGCTCAAGTCCGGCACGAAATCGAACTGACAGGCGTTGCCCAGAGTCTTGAGTAATTGATTAATGCCACCGGGATTCAGTGCTTTGGGTTGAACCTTATCCCAACGGTTAACGGGACGAAAAACCGGACCTTCATTGATATCAGCCAATTCTATCCAGTTCTTCATGGCCATAGCAGGACAGCAGCCTGGTGCACCGAAAGGTAATGCTCGCACTAAGCCCATGGCTTGTTGATCGGTCTTGGAACGAGACAGCCGGATGAGAAGTCCTTCTGGTTCCCACACCAGATCACCGATTTGAATGGCCACCAATTCGCTACGACGAAAGGCGCCAAAAAAGCCGGTCAACACCAGCGCGATATCCCGCTGTTTCTTTTTGGTGTCAGGCAGTTGCCGCAAGTGATTCACCATCTGGGCAATGTGCTCCAAACGTAATGCCTTGGCTTTGCGTTTGGGTTGGCCTTGAGTACGACGAACGCCTTCCATGGTTTTGCGGACCAACGGATCGCTTACCGGATCGATGAGCCCTTGGTAATGGTGCCATTGGCTAATGGCGGTCAGGTGCAGATCCAGGGTCCGGGGGTTGAGCGATTCGGCTCTGGCCAGCAGGTAACGCACGACAGTATCCCGATCCGAGGGCAGGCGACCACCCCATTTTTCAAATTGGCGAATGGCCGAGCGGTAGGCTTTGCGCGTGTTGTCGGACGTCGCTGCCTGGAGGTAGTGCCGCAATGATTCGGCTTCCTGACGTTCAATCAGGGTCGATTCCTCATTACGTAATGGCAAGTTGCTAGCCGGTTTTGGCGGTTTGTTGTTCATGAATAGGATTTCCTTCGATGTCGCTCAAAAGGCGGCTATGTACCGGCGTTACAAGTCGAAAATTTACGTCAAGATCCATTAACCTACGATAAGGTAGATTATCGGTGGTTAGTATCTTGAATTCAAGCGATCTTGAAAAACACATATATAATGTTATATTACGTGTTATGTAATATGTTACTAAATAATCCGAGAGGAATCACCATGGCCCGTGCCGGAGTCACTTATCACGATATCGCTAAAGCAGCTGAAGTCATTAAAACACATGGCCAGGAACCCACGGTGGATAGGGTGCGCGAGCATCTGGGCACCGGCAGCAAAAGCACCATCGCGCCATTGCTCAAGCGTTGGCGGTCAGACAATGGGGAGGCGGCCGATGTCAGTGGACTGCCGAACGACCTCATCGAGGTGGTAAAGTCCCTGCATGAGCGGGTACAGCAGATGGCCGACCACCGTATCGAACAAGCTCGCCAGGAATTCGAGACTTTAAAGGAAGAACTCCGCACAGAGTTGACCTATGCCAACAACACCATCGCGCAACTTACTGCCCGACAACGGGACCTTGAGAACCAGATAGCACGAATTACCGAGGAAAAAAGCCTGCAAGACAAGTCCCTGGAAGACGCACGCGTCAGGCTGGCAAAGGCCGAGTCTCAGCGGGACGAAGCTCTTACGCGAGCCAACGACTTGAAGGAGAGTGTCAGTGAACTCAGGCAAGAAAACCGGGATATTCGCGATCATTTCGAACATTACCAGCAGCGCACTGCCGAAGACCGCCAGCAGGAGCGCGAACAGTTCCGTATAGTTAACCAGGGGTTAAATGATCAGATTCAGGATCTGCAACACCGGCTCGCACAGACTGAGTCGAGAGCGTCCGAGCTATTCGACATCAACGCGCAGTTACAACGAAATGCCGATGAATTAAAACGGGCCAATGCGGCGCTAAATAGCGACTTGAACGCAAAGATGGAAGATATCCAGAACCTGGAACACGAGTATGAAGAAGCCGTGACAAGGTGCCGGGAATACCAGCATAAAAATGAGCAATTGTCGGAAAACATGGCCGCGCTCACCACTCAGAAAGCAGATGTCGATAAGCAAGTGGCCGTGTTATCCCACGCACTGGAGACCACCAAAGCCGAACTGAAAACCGCCCAGGATAAAGTGGCATTTCTGACCGATGAGAATAAGGTGATTCTTCAGGAAAAAGCAGTGATCCAAGGGCAGTTTAAACAGCTTCAAAGTTCGCTATAACGATTTAATGGATGTGTTTTGATCGTCTGGCTGCAAATGCAGAAATCGTTGCCAGCCCCTAAACGAGCAAACTTGGCAAATTTGTCGGTTCTTCCACAAGACCCTGCAGGCCAAGGAGAAGCATCGATTCGACCAACGTCAGGTGGAAAAAGAATATTGATATTCCTACATATTATCAATGTGTTATAGGTTTTGTGGCTAAATTCAACGCTTTTACCGGCCGAATGCAGCCGAACCTCAAATACAGGGATTAACGGCTATCAAACGAAAACCTACGGTTACGAGGGTGCCACAGGATTCAAAACCGTAGGTTTTCGTTCAAATGCCCCCGCTGGTCCAAGTAAGAGGGTGTTTCTGTGATAAGTAAATGAGTGGGGTGGCACCACAAGAGTCCGAATGACTCATACGCAGCAGCCCTTACGCTTCTGTTTGTCTATTCCTAAGGCAGTAGTGGTGTGTCTAGTGTTCGCTTCTCCTTGTGGATCGGATAGAACCTAATGCCCCTTTGTGTCACTCAGCGATGAATCGCCCGTTAGGGAGACAGGCCTCCAAAGCTGACCACAATACCGGATAGAAGGCATAAGCCGATCACTTGATCTATTTTGAATTAATCTGAACGTGCGTTGTTCATCATGAATCTCCATGGACAGCAGAGCAGAATAGCCCAGCGCATTCAGCTAAGCGTATAGAGCGGTAAATAGTCGGGTCAGCCTGGTTCTTTCCACTTAAGAGCTGTTCGTGTGTTTTGTTACCGTAAGAGCGAACTCCCGATCATTTTCATTCATACCTGAGCGCGCAATGATGCTGTGAATCGCCACCAGTTCGCTAGACACTTTCAAGCTTCATAAAATATTGCTGTTCATACTTTACCGGCGACAGCATTCCATTGGAACCATGCCTGCGGT
>NZ_JAJAEL010000027.1:135284-136342 GCF_020447205.1 Thalassolituus alkanivorans | reverse complement strand
GTGGACATATTTAAGCGCATCCCGACGCCCGGTTCTTATCAAAACCGTCGTTAAGGCAATGATAACCAGCAATGCCTCCAGGCCTTCGCGCAACAATAAGACCAGACTAGCAGTGAATAAAGCTCCTTCGGACAAGGTGGACTCTGATAACAAACGTTGTGCGTCATCCAACAAATGCCGCGTCTCCGCCATTAGCGCACCCAATTCTCCGTTTACGTCGGGGCGGCTGGTCAATTGTCGTAGTGCCATCATGTTGGACTCGATGGATTGGCGCAGTGCTTTGTCATGCGCATCGAGGCTGTTTTCAATCAGTTCAAAACCGTCCAGATAAGCACTGACGGCGAGTTCACTTGCGGTTGAAAAATCTCCCTTCTGATGCGCTTTTTGGGCGGCTTGAAGTCGATTCCATGTGATTGCCAAGGGATCTTGGGATGCCTTGAATAATGCCGAGGGGTTAGCGCGTAAACTCTCCAAAGCTTGTAGGGTTATATCAGGGCGTGCTGCTGCCAGTTGCAGTGGGTTGTGATTAATCAGCTGCAGTTTGGTAATATTCAAATCATTGTGAGTAGGTTCGCTGGATTGAAAAGCGAGTCCACCGACATAGAATGCCATTGACCAACGCTCTTGCTCCGTTAGTTGTTGAAAAGATGGCATGGCGGTGTCGTCAATGCCATTGGTAATGGCGTCGTATAAACCCAAAATTGATCGATTTAATGCCCGCTCTTTATCGGTAAAGTCCGTGGGTGCGGGATCGAGTTGTGCTGCCAGCACTCCGTCACCTTGACCAGATACTCCATGGCAAGATCCGCAGTTAGTCTCAAATACCGGCCGGATTTTTTCTTGAGGTAATATCCGTTCCGGCAGGGATAAATGTGGCATCAATCCCAACAATGTGCCGCGTAGGCTGGCACTCATTTGACGGATCTCATCAACACCTTTCTTATCATGGATGGCCCTCTGCAATGCCATTGCTTGCACTGCGAGTGACTCTGCATCAGCAGTGGCGGCCAGCGAGCTCTTGCTAACAATCAGTTGTGAAAACTCCACCATCTCCTGAT
>NZ_JAJAEL010000027.1:121757-135223 GCF_020447205.1 Thalassolituus alkanivorans | reverse complement strand
CATCAGAAATATGATGGCATGAAGGGTGGCTCGTTTCAGGCGTTGCAATCTGCAATCAAACATCTCGGTGTTCTCTTATTCATGAATCGCTAATGATTATTGATCGCAATTGTAAACTCTATAGCGCTATAGAGTCAAGAGAAGTAAAAATTACAGTCGGTTGGAAACCGTTTTGATAGAGAGGCCTTACCAAGGCTCGCTCCTTAATCTTACAGAGATCATTGAAGGTGGATTGATACTGGAAAATCATCGACTTAACCGGGTGAGTGACATGCAGATTTGCGAGGTCCACTTAACCGCCGCAACAGGTTCCTGTGTCTTTATTGCCTTGTGAGAACTGTATGGGCGGGCATGGTACCGAGCCATAGGAACAGTAGACACAGCAGTCACCGAGCTTCGGCTTCAATAAAACATGGCACTGCTCACACTCGTAGAACCACTGACACGCGTCGGTGGGCATGGATTCTGTTTTTTTATGGCCGCATTCGGGACAAGTCAGCTCGGACTGCAAAATCACCTCTGGCATCATGGTGTTTCCGTTTTCACGATGGTCGATGGATAACCGGCATGGGTGGTCGCTTCGACCAATCTGTCAGCGTTGGTCAGGGAATCCTCAAAGGTTACTACGGCTTGCTTATGCTCATAACTGACCTCGGCTTTTGTTACGCCTTGGACCTTGGTGAGTGCCTTTTTGACCGTGATCGGGCACATGGCACAGTTCATGGTTGGCAGATCCAGCGTGATGGTTTGTGGCTTGGCCCAGGCCGAGAAGCTGGCGATGGTGAATACGAGACCGAGAATGATTTTCTGCATGGTTAGCTCCAGAGTGTTCATGCGAACAGAGGAATCCAGTAGGTGCTGGTGACGAGCACCAGCGCCACGATTGCAGCGATCCAGAAAACCATTTGCCGCCGTTTCCGAGTTTGCGGCACAGCGCAGACGGTTCCCGGTTCACAGGTATCGACCGGTCGATAAACCTGCCAGCCAGCCCAACCGAGCAACAACATAACAAGCATGATGAATACGGGACGGTAGGGCTCCAATACAGTCAGGTTACCGATCCAGGCCCCGCTGATACCCAGTGACAGGAGCACAAAAGGCCCAACACAACACAGGCTGGCGACGGTGGCAGCGGTAATGCCACCGATGATAGGTAGCCTTGTGTTGGTGAATGACTCTTTTCCTGCCATCGCCGACTCCACTTTATTGACCTAGTGAAATCAGTGTAAGTCCCGTACCAAGGTACGGAGTCAAGTCCAATGCCTTTTATTGACGAGGAGCAGGTTGGAGGGATTCAACAATAGGACATGCCGCATTATCAGAGCCTGTAAATAAATCTGTGTAACTGCCCACCCCATTACAGGTGACCGTTCAGGCGGTCACCAAATTCGATAATAAAGCGATTCAATGCCGGCCTCCAATCACGGATCGGCATGGTCCATTTCTTCGAAGCCTGCTGGATCGCCAGGAAAGCCACTTTCAGTGCCGAGTCATCGCTGGGGAATAACTCTCTGCGCTTGGTCGCTTTACGAATGACACTGTTCAGCGACTCGATGGCATTCGTGGTGTAGATCACCTTGCGAATCGCCGGAGGGTACTCGAACAGCGTAATCAGATTGTCCCAGTGGCTGTTCCAGGATCGAGAGATCTGCGGGTATTGGCTGTCCCAGCGTTCTCCAAAGACATCCAGCGCCTGCCGGGCTTCACGTTCGGTGGCAGACTGGTAGATCTGCTTCAGATCGGCCGTCACGGCCTTGTAGTCCTTCCAGGACACGTAGCGCAGCGAGTTGCGAACCATGTGCACGATACACAGCTGTATCTTGGTCTGCGGATACTCTGCAGCAATCGCATCCGGGAACCCTTTCAGGCCGTCCACACAGGCGATAAGGATGTCCTCCAGACCACGGTTTTTCAGTTCCGTCAGTACCGATAGCCAGAACTTCGCGCCTTCCGTTTCAGCCAGCCAAAGGCCAAGAAGCTCCTTCTGGCCTTCCATGTTGATAGCCAGAGCCAGGTACAGGGATTTGTTGATGACGCGTTTATCCTGTCGAATTTTCAGAACAATGCAGTCCAGATAGACGATAGGATAGATCGGATCCAGCGGGCGGTTCTGCCACTCGTGAACCTGCTCGATAACTCGTTCTGTCACCTTAGAGACGAGCGTGGCCGATATATCCGCGTCATACATTTCCTTGAAGGCATCCACGATATCCCGGGTGCTCAGACCCTTGGCGTAAAGTGCGAGGATTTGGTCATCCATCTGGGTCAGACGGGACTGGCCTTTACGGACGAATGGAGGTTCGAAAGAACCGTTCCGGTCTCGCGGAGCCTGTATCGATACTTCGCCGTGCTGCCCTTTCAGGCGCTTGGCTGAATAGCCGTTACGGCTATTGCCAGTGCCACGGCCTTCAGGAGCATGTTTCTCGTATCCGAGGTGCTCGTCCAGTTCAGCATTGAGGGCGGTTTCAACAGTCATTTTGATCAACTGTTGAGTAAGAGCTCCGAGATCTTTTTCAGACTTAATGTCTTTGGCCAACTCGGCGGCCATGGCTTTGAGTTTTTCTTGGTCCAATTGCATACCCACGATGGCATCCTTTTAAAAAGGTTACTCAGTCGTGGGCAGTTACACAATTTGGTTTACAGGCTCACGTGCAATGTTATTCGGCGTCGTTAATCCCGCTAGTACAGCTTTGCTTGCAGTATCAGGGCTATCGTTCTTGCTGCTCTTTTAATTGTGTAATGATCACAAGGATCATGGCATAAAAAATGGGTAGGTGTAGTTATCGGACTTCTTTATTTTGATTGGTATCTCCCGGTCGCGCCGTTCCTTCGCTATTGGTTTCGCAGGAACGGCATTCAAGCAGTCCAATCTGATCAGAACGGATAAATTTTTGACACGTCAGAAATGCTGCCATCCAGAAGAACTTTTACATACACCTTTTCATCAGAACCGGATTTTGTAACTTCGACAATATAGAAACCAGCCCCCTTTTCCTTCAGGACAATCTGATCTTTACCAATGCTCTGCCAACTGGTATCCAGTTGACCAGCTGTATAGCCATAGTCTCTCAGGGTCATCTTCTGCACTACGCGGGCTGCCAGACCCATGGCGCCTCGCTCATCAAGCACGCCGTGGTCGCCATGAGCATATGTCGTTCCACTGAATGCGGACAGTGTCAGTGCAGCGGTTAAAAGTAACGCTTTCATATTGTAACTCCTGTTACTTGTTAGCGATTTACATCGCATGAGGATTTTCGTACTGACCTTCAAAAAATAGCTGAATGGTGATGTCTTGTTGACCATCGTTGCGGAAATACCAGCCATGGGTTCCCGCAAACGGCGCCGTAAAACTGCCTTTCATTTCACTGGTTGTGGCAATGACATAACTTTTAAAGTAGCCACTGGGATCGTTAAAGGGTTCGCCGTGAGTATCAACATAAATACTGGCACCATCAGTGATCCATTCAAAATCAACCTGACCGCCTTCTGCCACTTCCAGTTTGAACTCTTTACCGCTGCCAGCCGGGATAACCAGGGTGGTCAAACCATCCATATTCGCTAAGTTACTCAGGGCTGACGGTGCTTCATTCAGTTTCTCCGGTGACAGCGCGGTTAAGCCCAGCTGAGTACCAATGCCGGTCGGATCTATATTGTATTCCGCTGGCATAATGACGATAACCAGCGTAAGCAGTCCAGTCGCAAATGCGGCCAGTGTGGCCAGCCAGAGCTGTTTGGCCGGAATATGTGCGTAAGTCATTTCCTTCTCCTCAGGAATTAAAATAGCCAGTCAACTGGTAGCCGGTGAGCATGATGCCCGACGCCATCAGCAGCGTATTGGTCAGTACGGCGAAACGGCTGAAGGTTGCTGAATGGCGCCATGCCGAGATCAGTATCAGGATGATGCCCAGTGCAGCAAACTGTCCGATCTCGACGCCGATATTAAAGGCAACCAGATTGGTCAGCAGGCCGTCTTCGGGAATATGAAATTCCTGTAATTTGGTCGCCAGACCAAAACCATGAAACAAGCCAAAAATCAGTACGGCGTAGCGTGTATCTGGCTGAACTCCCAATACCCTTTTAAAGCCACCCAGGTTATCGAAACCTTTGTACACCACTGAAAGGCCGATGATGGCATCAATCAGGTAAGCGTTAACCTGAATATTGGCCAGAACGCCCGACATCAGGGTAATGCTGTGTCCCAGAGTAAAGAGACTGACGTAGAGGAGAACTTCCCGGCTACGGAACAGAAAGAAGATTACTCCCAGCAGGAACAGCAGGTGATCGTATCCTGTGATCATGTGCTTGGCGCCGATATACAGGAAAGGGACGAACTGCACGCCGGTATTCTGTTGCAGAAATGTGCGGGTATTGTCATCAACGCCATGGGCCACAGCGAAGGACGCTGTGGTTAACATGGCGAGTAAAAGTACAAGACGTGTTATAGACAATTTCATGCATTTCCTCGTTTTTCACTACGATGAACCAGGCGGTACAGCGCCGGAATCACAAACAAGGTCAGAATCGTAGAAGAAATAACACCACCAATCACGACGGTTGCCAGTGGTCGTTGTACTTCTGAGCCGATACCTGTGTTCAGTGCCATCGGGACAAAACCCAGTGACGCTACCAGTGCGGTAGTAATCACCGGACGCAGACGGGTCAGCGCACCTTCAAAGATAGCCTGTTCAAGACTTTGGCCAGAGCGCTGTAATTCCCGGATAAATGACACCATCACCAATGCGTTAAGGATGGCGATACCCGACAACGCAATAAAACCCACTGCTGCAGAAATTGAGAAAGGAATATCACGCAGCGTCAGCGCCAGTACGCCACCGGTTAAGGCCAGTGGCACACCGGTAAAAATGACCAGTGCATCGCGCACGGAATTCAGTGCCAACACCAGCAAACCTACAATCAGCACGAGTGTTAGTGGCACAACAATCATCAGTCTTTGTGACGCGGACTGCAGCTTCTGATAGGTACCGCCATATTCCACCCAGTAGCCCGAGGGAATATCCAGTTCATTACCAACGGCATTACGCACGGCTTCCACAAAACTGCCAAGATCGCGACCGCGAACGTTGGCGGTGACTACCAGGCGGCGTTTACCATTTTCGCGGTTTACCTGATTAACACCGATGTTTTCGCTGAGTGTGACCAGCTCCTGCAGTGGAACAACCTGCCCGTGTGCAACGGTCACTGGTAAATAGTTCAGACCGTCAATATCAGCGCGTACGGTTTCAGGCAGGCGTACGGTTATATCTGCCCGGCGATCTCCTTCAAACAAGGTACCTGCGACTTCTCCGCCCAGAGCGGTGGATAGCTGATTCTGCAGCTGTTGGCGGCTGATACCGTGACGGCGCAATGCGGCAGCATCCGGAATAAATTCCAGCAGTGGCAAGCCGGTCACCTGCTCAGTCTGAATGTCCACGGCACCGTCGACACCAGCAACAATTTTTTCAAGCGACGCGCCAAGGCCAGTTAACACATCCAGATCGTCACCGAAAATCTTGATAGCAACTTCGGCGCGTACACCGGCGAGTAATTCGTTAAAGCGCATCTGAATGGGCTGTAAAAACTCATAACGGTTGCCAGGGATTTCACTGACTAAGGCTTCCAGTTCGGCGACCACCTGCTGCTTGGGCTTATCCGGATCTGGCCACTGGTCTCGTGGTTTCAGAATAATAAAGTTATCGGCCACACTCGGGGGCACAGCATCGGTGGCGACGTCAGCGGTACCGATTTTGGCAAATACCCGTTCAACTTCAGGTAAGGCTTTGATGCGCTCTTCAAGTGTTTCCTGCAGGGCAATGGCCTGACTGAGTGATGTACCGGGGATGCGCAGCGCATGCATGGCAATATCACCCTCATCCAGATTCGGGGCAAATTCACTACCTAACCGGGTAGCCTGCCAGATGCTCAGTAAAACCAGCACTGCCGCCAGTCCAATGATAGGTACCCGGGCTTGCAGGGCCAGAGCCAATAATGGCTGATATATGCGCATGAGTGCTGACACCAGAGGGTTGTGCTTTTCAGTCACCGGCCCTTTGAACAACAAGGCCACTGCCGCTGGAACAAAGGTGACTGACAGCAGAATCGCACTCAGCAGAGCAATCACGACCGTGATGGCCATCGGGTGGAACATTTTGCCTTCGACCCCTTCGAGGGCGAAAATCGGTGCGTACACGGCGGTGATAATAAATACACCAAATAATGCCGGACGGATGACCTCCCGCGTGGCTTCAAACACCAGTTGCAGACGTTCTTTTAATGCAAGCTGACCTGTCTGCTGACTCAGACGACGCAGGCAGTTTTCGACAATGATGATGGCACCATCGACCAGCAGACCAAAATCAAGCGCGCCCAGGCTCATCAGGTTGGCGCTGACGCGAGTCTGTACCATACCGGTAAAGGTCATCAGCATTGCCAGAGGAATAACCAGCGCGGTGAGAATGGCCGCGCGGATATTGCCCAGCATCAGGAACAAAATAACGATCACCAGCAAAGCACCCTCCACCAGATTGGTGGTGACGGTACTCAGGGTTTTTTCTACCAGCCCGGTGCGGTCGTAGGCAGCCGTTGCCACAATGCCTTTAGGCAGAGACGCATTAATCTCGGCCAGTTTTTTACCGACGTTACTTGCCACTGTACGGCTGTTTTCACCAACCAGCATAAACACGGTGCTCATCACCACTTCCCGGCCATTCTGGGTCGCGGCGCCGGTGCGCAGGCCGTGGCCAATGGTCACCTCGGCCACGTCGCTGATATGCACCGTTTTACCATTGTCAGAGGTAATGGTAATTGCCGCTATATCGTCGGCCTGCATTGCCTGCCCCGGAATCCGCATCAGCCATTGCGCACCATTTCGCTCCACAAATCCGGCGCCACGGTTCTCATTGTTAGCGCGGATAGCGGCCACAATATCGGCACTGCTGATGCCAGCGGACAGCATACGTTGCGGTTGCATCTGCACCACGACTTCACGCTCGTAACCACCGATGGGGTTCACTTCCACCACGCCCGGCACCTGCATCAGCTGCGGGCGGATAATCCAGTCGTGCACACTGCGCAAATCCATAGGCGTGATGGCAGACCCATCGGCATTCATTGCGCCAGGCTCAGCATCAACGGTGAACATAAAAATTTCACCCAGACCGGTGGCGATAGGCCCCATTTCTGGTTGTAAGCCATAAGGCAGACGACCGCTGGCAGATGCCATGCGTTCGCCGACCAGCTGGCGGGCGAAATAAATATCGGTGTCATCGCTGAAAATAGCGATCACCTGCGACAGGCCGTAGCGCGATACCGAACGGGTGTATTCCAGCCCCGGTAATCCGGCCAGCGCGGTTTCCAGCGGATAGGTAATACGCTGTTCCACTTCCAGTGGGGTAAAGCCGGCGGCTTCGGTATTGATCATCACCTGTACGTTGGTGATGTCAGGCACGGCATCAATCGGCAGCCGGTTAAAATTCCACAGACCCAGCACGGCAACGATGGCAACAACGACCATCACCAGATTCCGCCGGGCAATGGCCAGTTTAATCAGTAAATCCAACATGACGATATCCTGTATCAGTGGTCGTGTGACGCGCCGGACTTCTCGATGTCGGCTTTGATGATGTAACTGTTTTCGGTCACGTATTCTGTGCCCGGCTCAAGACCACCGAGCACTTCAACCCATTCGCCGGCGGCCTGACCCAGTTCCAGCATTCGCACTTCGTATTCGTCCCCGACTTTGGCGTAAACCACGGTGAAGTCGCGAAACGCCTGTAAGCCAGAGCGTTTGACGGCCAGAGCTACGTCACGGGTTTCGGTTTCAATGCGGGCATTGATTTTCATTCCGGCCGCCAACAAACCTTCGGCGTTATCAAGGGTGGCCAGCCACAGACGTGACTGATCGGACTGAACAGAGGGGTAAGCATGTTTAAGCACAGCCTGAGCCTGCAATTCTGTGCCGGGTACCGTGATGGTGACGGGGGCTCCGGCTTTTACACGACTCCAGTCTTTCGGGTACACGGCAAGTTCACCCTGCAATGTACGGTTGTCTTGCATTGTCAGCAGAGTACGTCCTGCACTTTGTTCTCCGGCAGCGGCATAAATCCGGCTGACAATGCCTGAGGCTGGTGCGCGTACGCTGTAGCTTTTCAGGCTCTCGTTGCTGTCGATGGTAAGCAATTCGCTGCCTGCCTGAACCACCTGTCCTTCGCGTACGTGCACCTTGCGGATTTCGCCATCAAAACGTGCGCTGACGTTGCGCTCGGTGCCTGGTACTGACGTCAGATTGCCCCAGACGGGTGTCTGAATATGCAGAGTCGCTGGCCCCGCGACTTCGGTGGTAATTCCCATGGCATCGGCAACCGGCGCGGCGATTTGCGTACGTCCCTCAAAATTGTCGTAACGCCACTGGTATTGCTGGCCAGCATGCTGAACCTGAATATCGACAATAAAAGAATGAGGCTCGTAAATTTCCATGTCGCCACGCAGGTAATCGCCTTCAGCGCGGAAACCGATATTATCGACGACGTCGCCAAGACGAATAAGACGTACGCTCAGCTGCACATCCTGTGGTGCAATTGGCTGGCCGGACAATGTGCTCCAGGCCCGGAACTCCGGCGGTACACCGGTTTCGAAAATGGCCAGCTCCAGAGCAAAATCACCATCGCGCAGCATGCGTCCGCGGTGAGGTCCTTTCTCCGGTTCCGCTTCGGCTGTTTCCGCCGACTGGGCATAAACCATTTGTGTTGGCAGAGCGTTGCCTGCGAATAACGGCAAAGCCAGCAACAGGTGGGAAAATATTTTACGGGGTGTCATAACTTAACCTCAGAAATAAATGGTCTGGCCGGTCAGGCGCTGTAATTCAATCCACTGCTGATGCAGTGCTTCCGCTTCGTCGAGCAAACGCTTGCGGGCATTTAGCCATTGCTGGCGGGTGTTATCCCACTGTACATAATCCAGCTGCCCGTTTTCATAGGCTTTAAGCGCCTGCTGACGACCGCTATCGAGAGTCGGCAGAATGGTTTCTGTCAGGGTATTGATAACGTGCTGGCTGTGTTCCAGTTCCATCAGCAGTGTGCGGGTTTGGATGGTCAGTTGTTGCAAATGCGCCCGTGCTGAAAGTGTCTGCTGTTGTTCACGGACACTGGCCGAGCGCTGCAGAGCGGCGTGGCGCTGATTCGCGCCCAGCGGAATGCTGAACTGGGCGACCAGGGCATAGTCATCCGTATTTTCGAAACGGCGCACGCCTGCGCCAACCGACCATGGGGTTACCGCTTCTTCACTTGCTAGTTTTCCTTCCGCACTGAACAGTTCTGCTTCCGCTTTTATCTGGTTCAGTGACGGGGTTTCCTGCAATTTGTTCATGGCAGCTTCAGCTTTTGCCAACGGCAGAAATGGCAGCAGGTTTCCCGCGGCATAAAGCTGGGTTTCTGTCGCTCCCCACTGCGCAGACAATCGCAGTGACGCCGACTGCAGCCGGTGCCCGAATTCTTCCACTGCCAACTCCTGCTCTGTTAAACGGGTACGTGCCAGTATCAGGTCAGTATTGGGGGCACGACCGGCATTCACACGGCGCTGAATGATCGCCAGAATTTCTTTTTCGTCGGCTAACGCTTCCTGTGCCAGTTGCAGCCGCTCCTGATCGGCGAGTAACGAAATAAAGAGTGTTGAAGTATTTGCAGTTACTTCTGCCAGCTGCACTCGCTGTTTTGCTGTCAGCAAGCGCTGCTGAGCCGCTGCATGTTCTGTTCTGGCGCTGATCTGATCACCTTCTAACAGCCAGCGGGCACTCAAGGTCGTCTGCATGGCATCGGTACCTTCATACTGGTCAGTACCGAATGCATCTTCGACGCTCAGCTCCAGCTGAGCAGGTTGCCGGCTGCCAGCCGCTTCTATTTCAGCCTGTATGCCCTGCTGCCGATAAGACCAGACGGCAATTTGTGGATGCCCCTTTAACGCCCGCTCGACGGCTTCAGATAGCCTCACTGAATTTTCAGCGTAAGCGCTTTCATACCAGGGCATGAACAGGATCAGACAGATTAAAAACCGATTGGTAATCGGTTTTTTGGATGCAGAACTAACGTGGTTAACAAGCTTCATTTCAGCTCCGTTAATGGACGAGGAAAATATCAAAAAAGTGGTGTAAAGCATCGGTGGCAGAAAGCACCGCTGTGGCTGTAATCAGAATAGCCAGTGGTAACAGGCTGAGTTTCAGAGCGGACGGACGAGATGGTGTCAGCAGCTCGCAGACCCGTTCGCGCAGCTGTTCGGCAGCGACAAACGCCGCCTGACCAGGCTTGTTGATGCGATGGCGTAAGCGCGCGATTTTCACCAGTGTTTCTGCGATGTCGGCGGCTTCGGCGTTGCGGGTAACCCGGCGATCAGCGAGCTGTTCTGTCACTAATGTGAAGCGGTTCAGAATGGCGGGGCGAACAAAGCCTGGCAGTGGACAAATAAGCAGCATCAGTAACCAGCGACTCAGATTATCGAACTGGCGGATATGCGCTTGCTCATGAGCAATAATAATTGCCTGTTGGTCTGGCGTTGTTTGATTGAGCAAACCTTGCGACAGGTAAACATCGGCGCGGAAATATCCGGCTGCCATGGCGACAACGTCCCGGGTGGGCAGAATGCAGATAGTGGAATCGGAAGTTGCCAGTGCCTGCTCACGGATAAGTTTCAGTTGCTGGTTTACACACCATTGCTGATAAGCAAAACGCCCCATGCGTAACGTCAGCCATAAACCGACCGTACTCAGAAACCAGCTGTGCCAGGCGCTGATCACAAACTCATCGGTATGATGCCAGTGAATGAGCCTCAGCGATCCATACACAGTGTTGTGATCATCAGGTAAGGCGATTCCACCTTGAACTAACAGCAACAGAGTCATTGCCCAGGGTAACAAGGCCCAACTTAAAATCAGCCATTTTTGTTCCAACGGATCAACACGCTTTCCTGCCCGAATAAGCAGGGGGGCTGTTAACAGCTGAAATGCAACTGAGGCCAGTCCGAGCAATGCAGCCATGCTCAGCAAGTTCAGAATGAAACCCCAGTTTCCGGTAATCATGAGTGTGCTTTACCTTTTCGGCGATGATTCTGGATCATAGCTTCCAGGCGATCGAGCTCGTCGTCACCAAGATCGGCAGACAAGGAAACAAATGCGGCCATCAGAGACTGGTTGTCCTGACTGACAAGGTCGCTGGTGATATTGCGGATCAGCTGAGCGATCAGATCTTCCCGATCTACGCGGGTGCGATAAACAAAGGCATGCCCTTGCTTGCTGCGACTGAGCAGCTGCTTTTTGTACAGACGGTCCAGTGTGCTCTGAATCGTATTCAGTGAACTGCTGCGTCCGGCACTGAAGGCAGAATGGATCTGCTTGGCATCAGCTTCACCCGCCGACCAGAGATGGTTCAGAACCTGCTTTTCTAACTCACCGAGAATCATAGTCTTTCCAGTTTTCAGAATGAGGCATATACTGCCACAGTAAAAACCGACCTACAATCGGTTTTTTGTCAGTCAAAGTCAATCGCTGAGGTTCCATGCTGAGCATTCTCCGTCACCGTGTATATCGCCATTTGTTTGCTGCGCAGCTTATTTCATTGTTGGGCACAGGCCTGGCGACGGTTGCCCTGAGTCTGATGGCGTTTGAGCTGGCGGGAGACAATGCAGGCACTGTGCTGGCAACGGCACTGACCATCAAAATGCTGGCCTATGTGTTTGTGTCACCGCTACTGGCGGCCTTGTTTCAGGGGCGCCCACGCAAGCCTGTGTTGGTGGCACTGGATATTATCCGCGCGCTGACGGCGCTTTCGCTGCCGTTCCTCACCGAGGTCTGGCACATCTATGTGGTTATTTTTGTTCTGCAAAGCAGTTCCGCCGGATTTACGCCGTTATTTCAGGCGACGATTCCTGATGTACTGCCGGACGAGCGTGAATACACCAGAGCGCTGTCACTTTCCCGCATGGCATACGACATGGAAAGTCTGATCAGCCCCATGCTGGCGGCGACATTGCTGCTGATTACCTCGTGGCATGGATTATTTTTCGGCACCATGCTGGGGTTCGTGGCGTCAGCGTTGCTGGTGCTATCCGTTACCCTCCCAAAAGCCCAGGCTTCTGCGGTGAATACCTGGACAGACAGACTTACGAAAGGTGGACGCATTTACCTGCTGACTCCACGACTGAGAGGTCTGCTGTTGTTGAGTTTTACCACCGCCCTGGGGGGCGCTATGGTGTTCGTTAACACCGTGGTTCTGGTGCAGGGGAATTTTGCCCTGAGTGGCCAGCAAACGGCATTCGCTCTGGCTGCTTTCGGCTTTGGCTCCATGCTCACAGCACTGAAATTGCCGGCATTGCTGGATAAATACAGTGAGCGAAGCGTCATGCTGGGTGGCTTATTAGTATTGATTCTCGCGCAATTATCCGGCGCGTTTATGCATGGTTATTACACTCTTCTGATGATTTGGTTTTTCATGGGAGCTGGTTATTCTCTGGTGCAGACTCCCACCAGTAAAGTTCTGGTTCGTTCCGCTTCATCTGGAGATCGCCCCGCTCTTTTTTCCGCACATTTTTCGCTATCGCATGCTGGCTGGATGATGGCCTATCCATTCGCAGGCTGGCTTCTGACAGTTCTGACGGTAAATGCTGCTTTTCTGTTGTTGGCAGGAATGTCTGTTTTAGGCCTGCTTTTAGCGACAAGACTCTGGCCGAAGGATGAAAAATAGGTTGTATTTCATGCCCATCCTAACCTGGAAAAAGGGCATGAAAACCTGGAAATGAATCGCCACCAGTTTGCTAGACACCTTTGAGTTAGAGAAAATGACTCAAACAGAGGTGAGTATGAGCAACAAACGCTATCCCGAAGAATTCAAGATCGAAGCCGTTAAGCAAGTGACCGTTGCCGGCCACAGTGTCGCTGATGTTGCTGAACGATTAGGAAGGTAATCCCCCCATTTTTAACGGGGTTCAAAAGTAGAGATTAGGCCACCATGGCCAATTTCTGTTGAGGAGTGATTCCCCCAAGACCCATGTTCGGTCGTTCGTTATTATAATGCCAAAGCCAGCGAGTGGCGTAATTCTGAACGTCCTCCAGTGTGTCGAACAAGTACTGAGCCAGCCAGTCGTAACGCACCGTGCGGTTGTAACGCTCAACGTAGGCATTCTGTTGCGGATTGCCAGGCTGAATAAATACCAGCTTAATGCCTTGATTCTCTGCCCACACAGCAAGCTTGTTGCTGATGTACTCAGGACCATTATCACATCGAATAGAGCGTGGTTTTCCACGCCATTCAATGATCTGATCCAGCGACCTAATAACACGTCCGGTTGGCAATGAAAAATCAACTTCAATGCCTAAGCCTTCACGATTGAAGTCATCGATAACGTTAAACAGCCGGTAAGTCCGGCCATCACTGAGCTGATCATGCATAAAGTCCATGGACCAACATTCATTGATTGTAACCGGAACC
>NZ_JAJAEL010000027.1:116823-121576 GCF_020447205.1 Thalassolituus alkanivorans | reverse complement strand
GAAAAGCCCTTTACGTTGCGCAAATGCAGGTAACACAGACCAAAACCCCAGTTCTTTTGGTTATGCGTGAGGCGGATCAGCCAGTCGGCAATTTCAACGTTCTCGTCGCTCAGTTTCGCCTGGTAGCGATAGCAAGTTTCGCTGATGCTGAAGATCCAGCAAGCCAGGCGGATGCTAATCCCATTTTCAGTAACAGCTTTCTGCGCCATCTCTCGGCGACGAGACGGCTTTACCACTTTTTTTCGATGGCTTCCTTGAGGATGTCAGCTTTCAGCCGTTCCTCCGCATACATCTTCTTCAGGCGCCGGTTTTCCTCTTCCAGCTCCTTCAGACGAGCCATCATGGAGGCATCCATGCCGCCGAACTTTGCACGCCATTTATAAAAAGTCGCGCTACTGATTCCGTGCTCACGGCACAGTTCTGGCACCGGAATGCCATTTTCAGCTTGCTTGAGGACTGACAGGATTTGGCTGTCGGAAAAACGTGATTTTTAACCGCTGCGCGTTACTGTGTTGTATTGCAGAATCTCCCTGCGTGTAGCTTACGGAAAATTCTACTTTTGATCACCGTTGTTTTCTGGGGGGATTACCCCTCTGCCTTCAGTGTCGACAGAATCGGGCCTTCAGTTCCATTTTGGGAGGCTTTCAGGTCGTTACCACCGACCCAGCTGATCAATACCTTGCTCACGCGCTGCATTCCTTTATCAAAGCTGCCAGTAGTCTACCAGCTTCTGATAAAAAACATGATAGATTAGGAGCCACTGATCGGCTTGAAGTAAGAAACCAGCACTTGTCTGAGTATCTTTACAGATACGTTATGCCTCTTTTAGATGTGTCTGCAATAACGGGATAAATCTCTTAACAATTATCAACTACGAAGAAAAGAGGTCTCCAGCCGGAGTCGGCACCTCATCAACCAGCTCAATGGCTGTTATGAATGGCATCATTTTATCTCTGGCATCAGGCCGAATTGTGCCCGTGTAGTATATGTGTTTTTGGCTGATATTTTCTTTAATTATAGGATCTAAGACAATCGCGGAGCTGACGATAAATCGCTGTTTATTGCCGACTTTTCCATTGACTACCGGTCTTATCCAAAGGCTCAGATCCGAGAGGAGTAGCCCATCGAATTCACCATAACCACTAATATCGATTGGTTTGCTCCGGTTAATATTTGGCTTTTTAATTTCAAACCTAGAAAAGCTGACCTCCTGGCCATTCTGATCGAATGCAATCGAAAAGTTTCCATTGATATCACGGCCGCCATTGCGGGCTAAAAATTTATTAGAACACTCATCAATAGTATGCATTTCGTCATGCATTTCTGAATTGATATTTTCAGGTAACTCCAAAACAATCTGCGACAACAAATCAGGCGCAACGATTGAATGCATCAGAGCCTTTGAGTACGTCTGAAACCGCTCAACCAGTGAGTCGGTAAGATCCTCACCGAATAATTCAAAAATGGCCATGCTGTTCAGTTTCCCACTCTGATTTCCTGAATCAATACACGGAACATCCAGCGCATAAGCAATACTGAGATCAGTGCTTTCATAATGCGATTTGATCAGATTCTTCAGCGATGAATCTAAAAAGTTTATCAACGACCTAACCGAACTGTTGGCAATGTTCATTTCGTTCAGCCTGACATACTGAGATGAACCTGGCTGGAGAGATGCGGTCAAGCCAGGATATCTGATAGATAAAACCAGCGCTCTCTTCATTTTCTGGTTAGTAAATTTACTCACCATAAACAGCCCATCCAGTGATTGATTTCATGGGAAAGCTATTCCAGTTTTTTAATGTTGACAAGCATTTTTTTAAAAAAATATGAAAAAAAATTGTTCTTTGTCATACCTGGGTATACATACAGAAAAGTTTAATTAAGGTGCGAAAGTTTGCGTATGTATACCAATATACGGAAAAGGTTAAAAATATTATAAATATGGCTTTATGAACAAAAAGTTAATCTGTGCACTTACAATATACATCATCAATTAAATAAATTTTTATATATATATTATTCTTTCGAGCAGAAAAATATCGGCAAGAATAAAGTCTTATATAAAGGGTAATATATAGCAAACCTTGATTAATATTGCTCAATTGGTAACAGCAAAGAGAACTCCCTGCGTAAATTTCCGGTTGTGCGTTTTTCTGCAGGCCAGTTGCGCTGCTGCTCTAACACCCACACCTGCACTGCACGATAATTGTTATAACGGCGACTAACACCCAGATATCGGGCCAGCCCATACCCAGGCTGAATGTTGAAGCTGCGTATCAGCCACTCGGCCAGATCGTATGTCTTAGGAGGAATCCAGATGCTGCTGTACATTTGTTGCTGAATCATAAACACCTCCTAACGGTTACCAACCAGATTTTCAAACGCTGATCCGTCCATGCGGGTCAGGTTCGGGATGTAGCGCGAATACACCTTGAACAACATTTCCGTAGAAGAATGTCCCAATACCCGCGCCACCCACTCAGGGTTCTCCCCCGAAGCCAGAAACAAGGTGGCGGCGGTATGGCGGGTTTGGTACGGCCGGCGCTGTGCCAGGCCCAGATAGCGTAATAACGGATACCAGACACGTTTGGTGACATTGTTCTGATCCAGTGGCTCTCCGGCGGAGTTACAAAACACATAGGGGCTGATGCGTCCGGTGCTAGCACGCTGAGCCATCAGGGCATCGTAGACCGGCCCAAGCATGGGAATTTCGCGCTGAGATCCGTTGTTTTTCGTGTATTCGGTTTGACCGGCAATTAATGTTTCACGCACCAGAATCTGCCGGCGCTCAAAATCAATGTACTGCCACTTCAGGCCATCTATCTCACCTGTACGCATGCCGGTAAAAAACCGCACGGTGTAGTAGTGACGATAATCAGCACGTACGTTTTCGAGGATCTTGTTCACTTCGACGAGTGAGAAAGGCTCGATGTGGACCTTCTTCATCTTTAAAGGACGGATGTTCCGGTATGGATTTTCAAAGCCATAACGGTCGGATGCTTCATCCATGATCATCCGCAATACTCCCATCCGGTTGTTGAGCGTCTTGGCTGACAGAGTGGCATTGCCGCAACGACCCGGAATCGCCGCCTGCTGCAAGCGGAAGTTGAGCAGATCCTCTTTGGTGATCTGATTCAGCGGTTGATCACCAAAGGCCGGGAGTAAGGCGCTGTCGAGCAGCGAGCGTACGTTACGCAAATGCGATGCCCGCCACTCAATGGATTTCTCTGTGAACCATTGTTGGCAGAACTCAGCGAAGGTTGGTGTGGCCGTTTTTACTGACGATCTAATGCCAGATTGCGGCAGAGCTGCCACTTGAGTTTGAAGCCCGCCAGCTGCAGCCTGAATTTCCGCAATTTTGGCGGCATTCTTACTACTTGGAAAAAATTCCGAGTAGTTGAAGTCATTCAGAACAATCTTGGCCTCAATGCGTTGCAGCAGTTGCTCCACTTGCTTGCGGTTCTTTGCGTTGTCTTCCAGTAAAGTTTGCTCACGGCAGCGAACTCCCTTGTAGAAGAAATCAATATAAAGCCGGCCTGTTTCTTTGCGTACCCGTACGTTACCCATGAACAAACCCTCCATTAGCCATCGGGATTGCGATTGGGCTTGGCCCGGTACGCAGCATTTCCTCTTCCACCACCTCCCAGATGTACAGAATTTTGCGACCGCCAAACGGCCGGATGTAATGTCGCCCTTCCAGGAAAACATTGTCTTTTAGCGAGTTACGGATGGTGCGCGCGTCGTATTTGATGCGGTCGGCAAGTTCTTGAGTTGTCAGGTAAGTGTTTTGCATTTTGCGTTCCTTATTTGGCACTTATGTAGCGTATAAGAAACATTAGAATCATACACGAGTCGTGTCAAGCGTCTTTTGTAGCATACAAGCCACATCCGGATCTTTTATGACGGAAGCGATGCATTTGGGGTTTAGTTGGAAAGCGGATACCATGCTGATCTCATGCTATCGATAGGCACAATCATGATCAGATTTCGATTAAAGGAACTTATTGCAGAGAAAGAGTTTCAGGAAGGGCGCAGGGTGACTATGGAAGAGGTTTCGCGTGAAACCGGCATACACCGCACCACCTTGTCGCGGGTATCCAATCAGAAAGGCTATATCAGCAGTACTGATGTAATTGACAAGCTGTGCGCCTACTTCAAGGTCACTACTAACGAAGTTGCTGAGTACATGCCCGATCCGATCACAGAAGCTCAGCAAGATTGATCCAGAGGTCAATCCTAAAAAATGATAAGAAGCTTGGATTCTGAAAGGACTAAGCTCACCTCAAAGCCTGAACCACTAGCTCCAACCTATGACATTGGGTTCAGGCTGTCAGATGCATGCTCATGGATCTGACCTTTCAAAATTGATCCTGGCAATAAGCCGTACTGAGATCTCCGGCAAACAGGAAACCTTATGACGTCACAGCAGCCTTAAGGTCAGCGCAAAATCTTCATATTCCCAGCGATTGAAAAAAACGTCACAGATTCGTCACAGAAACGTCACAGGCCACTTTTCTGCCGCTTTTGACCGGCCGATTTCAAGGGCTTGTGGGTGGTGTTCAGAAGGGTAAAAACAGATGCAGTTGAGCAACTCAGGACGGCCAACTGGAAGACAAAATCTGGCTGTGCCCATAGTAGCCTTAAGGTCAGACGATTTTTTCAGGGGAACGAAAGAGGCGGCGGCCCAACAGCAGGGCCTGAAGGAAGAAACCCAGCATTCATGCGGATTTCAGGCATAAAAAAACCCAAC
>NZ_JAJAEL010000027.1:0-116648 GCF_020447205.1 Thalassolituus alkanivorans | reverse complement strand
TGGTTGCGGGAGCAGGATTCGAACCTACGACCTTCGGGTTATGAGCCCGACGAGCTACCAGACTGCTCCATCCCGCGTCAGAGGCTGCGAATAATACGGATGACCCCTTATGCTGTCAAGCCTAACATTTTGTTTTTTAGGTATTTTTCCCGCAACGACCAGGAATTTACAGAAAAGTTGCATCATCGTCTGGCGTGTATGGAATACAGGTGGTACGTTATCTGAACAAAAAATAACAACAATAAAAATCGAGCATATGAGTTCGCATCCGACCAATACTTTGACGACGGCGGCTTTGCAGCCATTGTTGCGTTTGTTGGAAAGCAAAGGTTTCTCCGGCATGGATTTGCTGTCACCAGGCCAGGAGGCCAGAACCGAGCATGTTTCCAGTCAGCGCATGTCCATCAGCCAGTTCGACCGGCTGCTGGAACAGGCCAGCAAACTGCTTAACGAACCTGCCATCGGCCTTGCTGCCGGACAGCACCTCGACCTGCCCAGCTTTTACCTGCTGGGATTCCTGCTGAGCAGTTGCCAGACCGGCCGGGAAGCTCTGACCATTCTGCGCCGCTATTATTCGCTGATCAGTGATACCCGCTCACCCGATCTCTTTGTCGGTCATGAAAGCATTAAGGTGTTGTACTACGTTGCCGATGGCAGCGCCTTTGGCAGCCATGCCCGCAGCGAGTTTATTGCGGCCAGCATTCATACCGCAGGGAAAGCCTTCGGTGGCAGCTATTACCAGGTTCAGGGCGTTGGCTTCCGCTTTCCGGCACCTTCCTACCGTGACCGGCTGGAACAGTTCTTTGGTATACCGATTCAGTACAATCAGCCGCACAACTGGATCTCGTTTTCCGGCAAACTGCTGGATAAACCACTGGCTCAGGCCAACCCTGAACTGTTCAATGCCCTTCGCCGCCAGGCAGAACTATCGACGACCCGCTTCAGCCAACTACAGGCTTTCAGCCGCAAGGTGATGCATATCCTGTATCAGTGGCCGGACTCCATTCCGATCACCAAAGAGGCGGTCGCCGATCTGTTGAGTACCAGCAGCCGTACCCTGACCCGTCGCCTGCAGGAAGAAAACTGCCAGTTCTCTTCCCTGCTGCGTGATGTAAGGCTTGAGAAGGCCAAGCAGGCTCTGGAACGCGGTCATACCGATGTGCAGCAACTGGCCATTGAGCTGGGATTTTCTGACCGTAGGGGGTTTGAGCGGGCGTTCAAACAATGGACAGGCGAAACTCCGGCCGCCTACCGGCGTAATTGCCGTTCACGTCAGGAAACAGTGGAAGATATGGCTGAGGCAGACTGACTCAGACAATAAAAAAGCGGCCAGTAGCCGCTTTTTTTATTGCTAGGTGCTGTGCTGTACTACCAATCACTGGCAGACAGGGCAGCACGGACGGTACGCATTTTTTCAGACTCTTCCAGTGCAATCAGATTTTCAAACAATTGCCGGGAGTCGTTATTAGTTGCCTCACTGAGCATCTGCCGGTACAGGCCGATCAGATAATCATCGATTTTCAATGCAACCCTGGTTAACTCATCCACCGAAATATCCGGATGCAGATCGCGGCAGCCTTTCAGAGCATCGCTGATTGAACCTGGTTCAAACTGGTGCCACTCCGTCAGAACTTTCTGGCTGACATGTTCCTGCATACTGACCATCGATTTGGCCAGAGTATCCTCATGAGCAGCCAGCAGCTGCAGCATCATATCGACCCTCTCGCGCTGCGTCTGATCCCGCAATTGCTGGTACAGATTACGCGCATGCTCGTGTAAGCGACGGCCGTATTCAAGTACATCTTTGACCGTGGAGTAACTCATATCTCTGCTTCCTGTTCAAAGGCTCTGGCTCAACGTTCAAGCTTCAAAAACCCCTGTGGCCCTCCGGCACTATCACCTGAAGGCATAAAACACAGTGGATAGTTAAAGCATAGCGTCCGTAGCGGCATACGCCATTGCGCAGGATCAAGCAGAGCAGCCAGCGCAGGCTTTATTCGTCGTCATCACCGGATTCTGCAAACTGATCAGCCAGCTGCTGACGGAAAGGACGCACAGCGGATTTATCCTGCTCGCTGACATTTTCCACCGCACGCATCATCATCAGCGAAGCGCCCATCATTTGCTCCATCATCATTTTCTGCTCAGCAGGCATACCTTCAGACTGACGGATCTGTTCGAGCTGGGCTTCCAGTTGTGACAGGCTGACTTGCTCGTTTTCCATTTCCAGCGCCATATAGCCCATGGTTACACGACGCGAAATTTCAGCCCAGTGTTCGATATTCTTATAACCGCCAGCCTTTACCTGCTTGCTGAAGTCGTCGTACAAACCAGCGGCTTTCAGTTGCTCAATCCCTTTATTGAACATCGCATCAATGCTGGATTCACCGGCAGTGAAGTCTTCTTCCGGCAGCTGATCTTCATGCTGGTCCAGCCAGTTTTCGAGTGCTGGCATGGCTTCCATCCAATGTTTTACATCTTTTTCTGTCAGATCAGCGGCCATTGCCAGTGGTGCCAACAAGCTGAACAACAGCGTCATAACGATGCGCATGAGTATCTCCCTGAGAGTGTTTATTAAAACGTTATTAATGATAAGTCGGTTACGTTAGTCGAGATTGACCTGCGCGGCAATAAATCTCAACCTCAACCGCTTCATCAAAATCACCAATGACGGGAAGTGTCGAACTGACCATGGAATGCAGGCAATCCAGCTCAACAAAGTCCGGCGCAACAAAACGACTTTCGGCCAGAATCCAGTCTGGAATACTCAGCATCAGCTGTTTAAGGTCGGCACTGGAGCTGATGTCATACAGCACATCGCTGGCCAGCAGCAGATCAACCTGCGGCCACTCCCCTTTTACCGGCCAAACCTTTACCCCATTCAGCGCGGCATTTT
The DNA here is from genome assembly GCF_020447205.1 of Thalassolituus alkanivorans. Lineage (GTDB taxonomy): Bacteria > Pseudomonadota > Gammaproteobacteria > Pseudomonadales > Oceanobacteraceae > Venatoribacter > Venatoribacter alkanivorans. The sequence continues at coordinate 113,752 of NZ_JAJAEL010000027.1, read as the reverse complement.
CGGCTGCGGCCTGCAGTGCATGATCATCCAGATCGGCAACCCAGACCTCAGCAGCTCCGGCCTTTGCTGCAGCAATCCCCACCAGCGCTGAGCCACAGCCAAAATCCAGTACCTTCTTTCCGGCAACAGCATCAGGGTTAGCAACAATCCATTGCGCCAGTGCCCGCCCGCCTGCCCAGGCAAAGGCCCAGTATGGCAGACGCTGCCAGAAAGCTCCGATGGCCTGCGTATCCAGAGTTAATTCACTGTCCGGCAGGCTGAGCAGCCACAGCGTTAACTGCTCCTGTATGAGTTTTTCCGTAACAAGCTGCGCCCCAGGCAGTATTAATGCCTGCTGCAGCTGTTTTAGCGGTGCATGGTTGATTGACATAAAGAACTCAGAACTCGCCGGTTTAAATTATTAATATGCACAAAAGCAGACCAGAGAACGCTTACAGCCAGTGTTTTTTAAAAGCTATCACTTTTTCCAGATAACGCCGGGATTCGGCTTTCGGGTGTTTGTGCACAATAGTGCGGTACACCTCCTCGGCCGACATTGAATTAATGCGCTGAACAGCTTTTTTGCGGTCAGGGTGAAATGCTTTAAGCAGGTTTCCTGCACCGCCGTTATAAGCAGCAATCATGCAATACTCCCGCTTTTGCCATCCCTGAATATCACGCAGATAAACATCCCGCAGAATCGATAAATACGCACTGCCAGCGTCAATATTATTCGCCGGATTTAACAGGTAGCTGCGTGTCGGCCGGTCATCACGGCCATAAATACGCTGATAGACATCACGCCCCGCAGTGTTCTGCATCACCTGCATCAGGCCATAGGCGCCGGAGTGTGAAACGGCAAAAGGGTTAAAACTGCTTTCTGTTTCAATCACCGCCAGAATTAGTGCCGGCGACAATTTATAGCGAGTTGCAGCCCGCTCCACCTGTGGTCGGTAGCCTTCCGCACTACGTTGCTTATGGCTGCGCACCATGGCGACGTCCACCCAATAGCGTGCGCCTTTATGTTGTACTTTATGCTCGGTCAGGTACTGCGCGAAACGCTCTGCCCGCCAGGGGTATTCAATACTTTTGCCGTCCTGATCAAGCACCTGCCCGGCCAGAAAAGGTTTGCCGGTAATACCCATATCGGCAGCCGTGTACAGATCCACGGCAGAAGGATCCGCCGGAGTCAGCAGCGTAGCCACCAATGCCTGGCGGATTGCCGTTAACGGCGTTTTACTGCGCTCACTTTCTACACGGATACGCCCGGCTGCAAAGTCGATATGAACCCGGGTGTGGTAATCATCCAGATATTTCACCATCGCATGGGCCGATGCTTCTTCGAAGTCCTGTCCCCAGACCTGATTGGCTTTTTCCGAAAAGAAGGCGTATTCAAGAATCACCGCCTGCACATCATCAGAGAGTTCAGCAAAGTTATCCGGCAAGCGTCCGTCGTCTGCCACCGTCGGCAGACAAAAAGAACACAGCGGCAAACAAAGACAAAACAGTGGCAGTCTTAACAGGCGGGAATAAGAAGAGAAAAGCGGGAAGAGATTTAAAGTCACAAAATACACGGGCAGCAAAGATTGCTGCCCAGTGTAATCGCCATACCGCTGAATGTCAGCGCACAGCCTCGCGGCGGATAGCATTCGGCGAAAAGTCGTCGGCATCCAGCTCCTGGCTGAAATCGATAGTGGCGCCACGTTCGTTATCCAGCCCCTCAGCGTAATAACGGCCGCTCTCAAGATCGTAGGTTACTTCCAGAGTCGGATAAACCAGCTGAACATCATAGTAGTTAATGGTGTGTGCTTCGGTAACCTGCCACAACTTGCCTTCTTCATCGTACTCTTCGGCGTAGATAATCGACCATGAGTCTTCATCCACGTAGTAGCGACGGGTTGAGTAACGATGGCTGTAACCAAGACGCAACTTCGCTTCAACCACCCACACGCGATGCGCTTCGTAACGCAACAGTGACGGGTTAATGTGATGATCCTGCAAAATATCATCAATTTTCAGCGTGCCCTGATGAACCTTGTAAGCGTTGTACGGAATATAGATTTCACGCTTACCTTTCAGCTCCCAGTCATAGTAATCCGGTGCGCCGTTAAACATATCAACCTGGTCGACGGTACGGATGGAGTTGGTGTTGGAGTCAGCTGTGTCATACGCCAGATCAGGAGTGCGGCGCAGACGACGCTGGCCCGGCACATAAATCCAGGATTTACGTGGTGAACGAACCTGATCCAGCGTTTCATGCACCAGCGTAATGCCACCGGCAAGCTGTGCCGGTGCCAGTGTTTTACGCTTCAGGAAGAAAATTTTGTTATCCAGATCGGTAGGTTCTGCACCCGGAATGCTGTACTGAATAAAGTATTCGTATTCACGTAATGCATCAATGCGCTGTCCGCCCTGAGTTACCGATGATGCAACAGCGGTATAGGCCATAGAGTGACCGCGGAAGCGCAAGGTATGGTTCCACAGCACTTCCAGACCGTTCTCGGGCACCGGGAACGGGGAAGACATCGTCGCACCGGTAACACCAGCGCCGTATTTCATCAGTTCAGCACGACTGGCGTTGGTCTTAATCGCCTGATAAACGTAGTCAGGATAAGACGCGGAGCGATGAGTCGGATAAACCTCAAAGTAGAGATCAGGAAAACGCTGCAGCAGTGCGACCTGGCCATCAGTCAGACGCGAACGGTGCTCTGCGATATTAGCGGAAGTGATACGGAAGCGTGGTTTGTCGGCAGCAAAAGGATCGGCATGAAATGCGCCGGGTTTATGCGTTTTATCGAGAGGAAGACCACCTTTCCAGGCAGGAATATCTTTACCATTACCCAGTTTGTCGGCACCAACCGGCGTCAGGTCTTTCCCAAGGCGGGCAATATCTTCCGGCGCAACGGCAGCAATGGCCGGTAAAACAGAGCACATCAATGCAGCAAACAAAAACCGTCGTTTCATCACATCACCATTGAGCCATATTCAGGGGGCGTGCAGGCTACTGATTGGTGATTCTATGATCAACCACGTGTTACAAAATCACTACAAAACTCTGTCTGCCGCGGTAGGGGCGCAAAAAGTCCCTCCGCGGCCGATGAGCACTACATGCAGTCAAACAAATGCTGGCGCCATTCCCATACCCCATAGGATAACGGTCACCGCCATACATCCGACCAGCGCACAAAGCCCTACAGTGAGCATCGAGCTGGCAAAAATGAATCCGCGCTCTTCCGGGATATCCATAAAAATGGGAACCCCCGAATACAGCAGGTAAACGCTGTAACAAACCGCAGCCAGCACGACCATGACATCCAGCCAGAGAATCGGTAACAGACCAATAAAACCAGACAAGAACATAGGTGTGGAGGTAAAGATGGTAAAAATCAGACAGCGCTCATAGCTGGCACTGACACCAAAGGTCCGCTCCATCCAGAACATTGCGTAAGCCACCATCGCCACGCCGAACAGCAGAGCAAAATAGAAAGCAACAGCCATAGGAAGAGCGCTTTCAGCACTGAGTTTTACCACATCACCGCCGGCGATACTCCAGCCATATTGTGTGGTACCGATATACAGCGATACTGGCGGAATCAGTGCCAGAAATATCAGGTTACGGACAAACACTTCCAGAATGGAACCGGCCCGCTCCCGACGAATTTCATCCCACTCACGACGTGGATGGTACAGCAGTCCGAACATATGATTTGCAAACATAGTGCTCACCTCTTTGTGTGACTACGTTACAAGGATTATGCGCTCTGAACAGACAAAGCAAGCTGGCACCGTTTTATGCAATAAGCTTGTCTAAAAACCCGCGCCTTCAGCATCAGCAGCAATAAAGGAACGCAAAATGGCTCATTCGGCCTTATCCCACCGCCATCATACGTGGGAACGTTTGTCGCAAATTTTGCTCCAGCTGCACTGCTAATACCGGCAGGCTCAGGTGATGCTGACTGGCCAGAATTGCTGCCAGCAGTGGAATACTGGCCGGACTGTTGTTATCAGGCCCCCAGAACGCCGGCTTCATATCCGGACTATCGGTTTCCAGCAACCAGCAATCCAACGGCAGAGAAGCCACTGTACGCCGTAACTTATGTGCCCGCGGATGACTCATTGCCCCGCCAATCCCCAGACGAAAACCCAGCTTACGCCAGGCTCTGCCCTGCTGTTCACTGCCACTGAAGGCGTGCACCATTCCACCGCAGGGGAACTGTTGCTGACGCAGATAAGATACTGCTTCATCATGTGCTCCGCGGATATGCAGAACCAATGGCAGCTGATATTTTTTTGCCAGCATCACTTGCGCCCGGAACCAGAACCACTGCTCTTCGCGCTGTGTCGCATCCGTCGCCAGCACCCAGTCGAGTCCGGTTTCTCCCAATGCCACAAGTTTCTGACCAGAAAGCTGATCCTGCAGGGTTTGCTCAAGCCAGTTCAGGTCATCCTGCTGATGCTGAGCGATAAAGTACGGATGCAATCCAAGAGCATAATAGAATGGCCGCTGACGACAGAACACCGCCAGCTGTTCACACTGAGAACGCTGTACGCCGGGAACCAATAAACCACGAACCCCCAGACGCTGAGCCAGCGCCCATTGTTCGTCACGCTCGTCATCCAGACAGGCAAAATCAAAGTGGCAATGACTGTCGAACCAGCCCGATACTGTGTCATGCATTAATGTCATTTATTGGAATGCCACATTAAAAACAAAAATTTCATTCCACTCATGGAGTATCTGCCGCTAGTCTGCTATCAATAATCGAGGTTTAGTTGCGGAACTGCCCATGGAACTGGCTTCACAAGAACTGCGTGAGCGCATTGTTCGCCCAACCCTGCACTATCTCGGCAAGCATTGCCATGCCTCCGAGAATATTCTGGTCGCCATTGCTCAATGGCAGCAACAACATCCTCAGGGACGCACCGAAGGTATCTACCCGATTGACGCCGGACTGCACCAGAAGGTATGGAACCAGCACCTTGCGTTCGATCCTGAGCTGGCCAGTAAAATCCGCGGCCTGGCCTCACAGCGTGAATTCCTCAATAACCCGCACATTGAGCTGATTACCAATCTGGCCTATGCCACGGCTATTGCCTGGGCAGTGTATCTGGCCTTTCCACAGGTAAAGCACGCGACAACAGCCTGCACATCAGGCAATTCCAAACCGTCCCCTTGCCCACTGACTAAAAGCACGGCACCGCTGTCCGGAGTCAGCGCAGGTTAAGCTTAGGCTTCAGCGCCTTCCACAACGCCTGATAATTACGTGCCAGCGGCACCGCTGGCTGCTGCTCTACAATCGGGCTGCGCAACTCCAGCATACGTTCAGCACTGGCAGAAAAGGCCACAAAAGTGCGCAACACTTCCGGATAATTCTGCAGCTCGGTATTCACCCAGCGCAGATGTGCCGGCTTACGCCGGTCAATCATGGTAACAAAGGGCAGCCACTGGGATTTTTTCGCCCAGTCAAACTGGGATTTGATCTGGTCGTAGGCACGAATCGATAACACCGAAGGCTCAACCGGAATCAGGATGCGGTCCACTGCCCGCAAGACCCCCTCCATCTGCGGCGTAATCATCGGCGGGCAATCGATAATAATCAGGCCATAGTCTTCGGCCAGACGACCGAGCGCTTCCGCCATCCGTTGCCGGGCTTCTTTTTTACCGCTCAGACTCTGATGAAATTTGCGCAGCGAACTATCGGCCGACAGTACATCCAGGCGCGGCACCGTGCTGGGCTGAATGTAGCGGCTGATGGGCTCATCACTGCTCCATAAGCCATCCTGTTTATGGCCCTTATCGATTCCCAGAATCCAGCTGGCTGCCCCCTGCGGATCGAGATCCCACAGCAGGGTTGGAATCTTGTCCCGCGCTGCCAGCGCCGCCAGATTCACTGCAGTAGTCGTTTTACCAACCCCGCCCTTCAGCTGATAAACAGCCATTGCCCGCATGATTAACTCCTTGTTAAAAATCCTGCCGCCCTGAGCGGTCAGTCAAAACTGACGTTACAGCCGCCCAGTCCACAATAGCCATTGGGATTTTTGGCCAGATACTGCTGGTGATAGCCTTCGGCCAGATAAAATGGCACATCAACCAGAATTTCGCTGGTGATATCCCCCATGCCGGAGGCATATAAGCGCTGCTGATAGTGCTCCCGGCTGGCCTCAGCCCGTGCCAGATCGGCGGCCTGCGACAGATAAATGCCGGAGCGGTACTGGGTGCCGATATCGTTGCCCTGACGCATGCCCTGAGTCGGATCATGACTTTCCCAGAACACCGCCAGCAGTTGCTCCAGCGTCAGCTGCTGCTCATCAAACCAAACCCGCACCAGCTCATTGTGGCCGGTCATGCCACTGCAGACTTCCTCATAGGTCGGATGCTGCGTATGCCCGGCGCCATAGCCGACTGCCGTTGAATAAACACCGGGCAATGACCAGAACTTGCGCTCAGCCCCCCAGAAACAACCCATGCCCAGCAGAATCTCACTGACTCCGGCCGGACGTTCACCGGCGATAAGGTTACCGTTCACATAATGCTGCTGCGGCACCTGATACAACGGTTCAGCCCTGCCCGGCAGTGCCTGATCGGCTGTGGGGATAGACATCAGTTTTGGACGCCACATAATGCACCTCATTTCTCTGCGCTGATATGGCCTATTATGACCCGAAACGCATCCGATTATTCGCTCAAATTTCTGGGTACCGGCAGCGGCGGCCAACCCGACATGGGCTGCTCCGCCGCGGTACTGGAACTTAACCAGCAACCGATACTGCTGATTGACTGTGGTTACGGCACTTTAAGTGCTTACCAGAAACACTATAAACGCCTGCCGCAAGCGATCTTTATCACCCATGGCCATCTTGATCATATCGCCGATCTGGAGATTCTGACGGTTCAGGCACGCCTGCAGGAGCACCCTCCCATACGTTTATATGTGCCGCTTAATCTGATTACCTTACTGCATCAGCGGCTGGCAACCTACCCGGGCGCCATGGCCGAAGGCGGGCACAACTTCTGGCAGTCGTTTCAGTTGCTGCCGGTGACCGATGCTTTTATTCATCAGGATCTGACCTTCCGGCTGCACGCCACACGCCATCACCAGCCCGGTTTCAGCTACGCCCTGCATTTGCCCGGCGTATTGTTTTACAGTGGCGACACCCGCCCAATACCGGAAATACTTTGCCATGAGCTGAGCGGTCAGGAGCGGATCTTCCATGACTGCGGCCTTCAGCCCAATCCTTCCCATACCGGTCTGGACGATCTGGCGCGCGAATATCCGCCCGCACTGCGTCAGCGCTTCGTGCTTTATCACTATGCCAATGAACAGGCCGCCGCGACGCTGGAGCAGGCTGGCTATCAGGTCGCCCGCCCCGGCGACAGCATCAGCCTTGGTACGGGAAGCAACCCATGAATACCAGCTCACAGCCACACCACAAAGAGCAGGACGAACAGCAGCTGAATCAGGCCATCAGTGCCATGCTCGACGATGCCCGCGTCAGCGCACAGTCACTGCCACAATGCCCGCAAATCAGCCTCTGGCTGGTTGAACCGGAGAGCATGCGCCGGGCGTTCAGTCAGGAAGAAATCCTGCGTATTCAGACCTACCCCGCTTACTGGGCCTTCTGCTGGGCCAGCGGTCAGGTGCTGGCGCGGGAGATTCTTGCCAACCCGCACTGGGTCGCCGGTAAAAAGGTGATGGACTTCGGTGCCGGTTCCGGTGTGGTCGCCATTGCCTGCGTATTAGCCGGCGCGCGCGAAGTCATCGCCTGCGATATCGACCCTGATGCACTGTTATCCTGCGCCGCCAATGCGCGGCTGAATAACGTCGGTTATCGCCTGCATCCGGACTTATTCGCCTTTGACGAAGACCTCGACCTGCTGATTGCCGCTGATGTGCTGTACGACCGCGCCAACCTGCCATTACTGGAAGTGTTTCGCCAGAAGGCGCGGCAAGTCATCGTCGCCGACTCACGCGTTAGGGATTTTCATTTTCCGCCTTATGTGGCCACCGGTCGCAGTGAATCCTTCACCGTACCTGACCTCGACGAACTGGATGAATTCCGCTGGGTAAATCTGTACCGGGCATAAAAAAGGCCGCGATTGCGGCCTTTTCTGTACCTCAGTATGCCGAATCAGGAAACCAGAGGAACGTTAGTCAGGGTACGCTTACCTTGACCAGGTTTAACTTCCATCTTCTTCTGTACCGACGCGGTATAGGTTTCGCTGGTGATGGTATCCACATAAATCCACTCACAGCTGGATTTCGCCGGAGTAAATTCCACAAGCATATAACCGCGCTGAGCTGCATTGAAGTACTTCAAATCGTCGACCAGGGTCGTGACCGCAGCTTCAAACTGAGCCTGCTTAACGGCGTCGGTACCAAAACCAACATAGGTTTCAAAACCCGGCGAAGTGACCGAGGAAGTAGCAAACTCAACCCCAACGGAACCCGCTGCATGCTGCACCTCTCCGCTGTCATTGGCGGTATACAAATCACTGGCCCAGGCATTGTGGGAATCACCCGCCAGTACCACCAGATTCTTATTAAAATACTGCGCACGACGAAGAATTTGTTCACGGGCCGGGAAATAGCCATCCCAGGCATCCAGATTGTAAGGTGCTGGTTTTACAAAAACCGCGTTATCAGGATCTGTTCCTTTCAAGTTATACAATTCGATCAGTTTTGCTTCAATTTTTCCCTGTTGCGCCAACAAAGCTTGTTGCTGTGCCTCAGTGCTAATACCAGCTTCCAGCATTTCGGTTAACTCTCCCAGCAAAGCCAGTAGTGTTTGCGGAATGGTAATTCGCCCCATCAGCACCTGCTGGCCCAGCACCTGCCAGGTGGCGTTATTGTTAAATATTGAGCCGATAGCAAACTGCTGCTGTTCACTGCCCAGCAAGCCGCGACTCTGTTCACCTAAAGCGGCGGCAAAAGCATCGGCATCGATATCCGTGGTGCCCGGAACAAGATAATTTTTATAATCAAGCGGCTTATCGCGGGCATACATTCGTGTATCCAGCATGGTCAGGTTGACCAGATTACCGAATTCAAAAGCACGCCAGATTTTGGCGGTATCGCTGCCGCTGCGGATCGGCAGCCACTCGTGGTACGCCTGAATAGCTGCGGCACGACGTTCTTCAAAAGAGCCTTCGTCTTCATCGTGGTTTTCAGCGCCACCTTTCCAGGTATCGTTGGCCAGTTCATGGTCATCCCAGACACAGATAAACGGCTTTTTCTGATGTGCCAGCTGCAGCGCGGTATCGGTACGATATTTGGCGTAACGGGCGCGGTAATGGGTCAGGGTCAGGGTTTCAACCAGCGGGTCAGGGTCACGAACCTGAGCGGCAGCAGGTGGATACTCATTAGCACCGTACTCATAGATATAGTCACCCAGATGCACCACAACATCGGCATCGCTGTTAGCAATTTCGTTGTATACGTTGAAGTAACCGGCGGGCAGGTTGGCGCAGGAGCACACCGCCAGTTTCACACTATCCACACTGCCGACTGGCAGAGTGCGGGTCTGACCAACCGGAGTGACAGCGCCGTCTTTACCGGCGAACTGGTAGTAGTACAGCGTATCGGCATTCAGGCCGGTAACATCGACTTTCACGGTGAAGTCGCGGCGGCTGTCGGTGTAAACGGAACCACTGGCCACCACGTTGCTCATGGCTTCGTCGGTTGCCACGACCCAACCTACCTGAGCTTCAGCGCCAGTGTCGGATGGGGTTACACGGGTCCAGATGATCACGGCATCAGCCAGAGGATCACCAGAGGCCACGCCATGACCAAATACAAACACGGTCAGGTCACGTTTATCGTCGTCATCGTCACCAAAACAGCCGGTTAATGCGGCAGGAACGGAAACTGCGCCGGCACCGGCGGCAACAGACTTTAAAAAACTACGGCGGCTCAGATCAGCTCGGTTAGACATTAGGGCACCTTGTATTGTCGTATTTTATTGTGGGCATAGGACTACATTTCTGAGTCAGAAGTATTACAAGGGCAATGTCTTTTCCAGCGCAAAATACGGTTTGGCTCAATAAAGCACTGCGCTGTCCGCTTAGGTGAATACATTTGGTACATATGAACCACTTAAAGCGAAACAGATTCACAATCCGATGTTCCCCTGCTCCGCGGTAGCTCTGAACGGCCCGATCCAGTAAACTCCTGCTCCTTTATTTTCAGTCATGGTCCAGTGCGGATGCTCGATAAAAACGCCCTCTCGCAATTACAGTCGTTGAAGCAGGAAATCCAGTTGAGCACGCCCCACTTTGAGGGCCGGGTACGCTCTACCGGTGGCCGCTTTGGTTTCGTCAATACCGACGATGGCCAACAGTTTTTTCTCGCCCCGGATGAAATGGATAAAGTCCTGCCCGGCGACCGTATTGAATTCCGGGTTGAACCCGCGGGCGAAGGCAAAGAACAGGCAATTATTGAAAAACTGCTGAGCACCGAGCTGAACGAATTCTTCGGCAAATACATTGTGCGGGGTAAAGGTCACTTCGTGGAGGCTGATCACCCTACTCTTAATCGCTGGATTTTTGTGCCGCCGGCCAAGCGCATGAATGCCAGTGATGGTGATCTGGTAAAGGCTCATATCAGCCAGCATCCATTCCCGAAAGGTAAAGCTCAGGCAGATATCGATACCATTATCGGTAAGCCAACCGACGCCCATATTGAGCAAACCTTTATCAAGGCTAAGTGGCAGTTGCCTACTGAGTTTGACGATGCCGTCAGCACTCAGGTCGCCGAGCTGACCGCTAAAGGGCTGGACGATATTCTGAGCGAGCGCACAGACCTGACTCATCTGCCCTTTGTTACTATCGACTCGGCAGGCACCCGCGATATTGATGATGCACTCTATGCCGAAGCCCGCAGTCAGGGCTGGGCTCTGTGGATTGCCATTGCTGATCCGGCGGCGTTAATTCAGCCCGGTACAGCGCTCGATCATGCAGCCCTGCAGCGCGCGACCTCGGTGTATTTCCCCGACCAGGTTGTACCTATGCTGCCAGCGGAATTATCTGAACAGCTCTGTTCGCTGCAGGCTGACCAGTTGCGTCCGGCCATGGCGGTTGAACTGCGCATCGGTGAAGCCGGTGAGATCGAACAGATTCATATCTATAACGCCACCATACGCAGCCGCGCCAAACTCAGTTACAACCAGGTTGCACAATTAATTGATGGCGAAAGCAGTGATATTCCGGCCGAACTGCATGGTCATCTGGTGCACCTGGATAACTGCGCCCGCGCACTGGCCGCCTTCCGTAAGAACCACTGTCTGGTGATGGAAGACCGCCCGGACTTTAAGCTCATCACCGATGAGCAAGGCAAGGTTAAAGACATTGTGCGTATCGAGCGCAATCAGGCCCATCGTCTGGTAGAAGAATGCATGCTGGCCTGTAACCGTGCGGTTGCCGGTTGGCTGGCAGAAAAAGGCAGTGGCTTCTTTATTGAACACGCCGGTGTCCGTACCGAACGCCAGGGTGAAGTGGCTGCGTTATTAAAAGAACATCTGCCACTGGAGAAAAAACCCAGCCTCAACAGTCTGGAAGACTATGTCAGCCTGATGCAACAGGCGGATGCCAGCAACAGCGACTTACCATTGCGTATGATTATCAGTCGCCAGCTGGAGCGCAGTAATTTATCGCTGGATGCCAAGCCGCATATGGGTCTGGGCTTTGCGTACTACACCACCTTTACTTCGCCGTTGCGCAAGTACAACGACCTGCTGATTCACCGCATTGTAAAAGCCTTGCTGACAGACAGCAGCGTGCAACTGCCGGATGAAAGCATTCTGCTTAATATCCAGAATGCGCAAAGCAATGCCCGTATGGCCGCCAATCAGGCGGAAACCTGGCTGAAACTGCTCTGGCTTGCACAACAGGATAAAGAACAGCTGTACGACGCCAGCATTGTGCATATGAACTCAACCGGCTTCACCGTACGACTGGACAATACCGGTATCGAAGGAACAATCGACCGTCGTAAGGCTGGTAACGGCTGGACATTCGAAACCAAAACCCTGACACACCGCAACGAAGAACAACGCTTTATCCTTGGCCAGTCAGTACGGGTAAAACTGACGGACGTACAACCTCAGGCTCGTATCGCCCGCTTTGTACTGGCATAGAAACAGTTAATATCTGCAACAGATAATAAAAAAGGGAGCTAAGCTCCCTTTTTTATTAATCGTTAATCACTGTAATGGATTAATCGATTTTCCAGGTACGAACAACGGCAAAACCGTGCAGCTCAATCCATTCGTCCAATTGACGTGGATTACGCTTAATTTTTTCGACTTTTTCCTGGGTAGCCGGATTACGGTAAGTACCTACCGGCAGCTTTGGTTTTGGCAGAGAAGATTCTTTCTCGGTTTTAACGGCTTTTGGTCCGCGTGGTGCAGTACGGGCAAAATGCTTTTTCAGATTGTTATAAATTGACGAAGGGTTGTCCTGCTTAGCCATACCAACCAGCCAGGCTTCAATCTGCTCTGAGCGGGAAACGTACAGTTCTTCTTCCGTCAGACGATTCTGATTACACAGACGTTTAATGGTAACGTCGAACTCTTTCAGGCCTTCCAGCTTATGTTCCTGATCTTTACGCAGTTGCTCCAGCTCCTGAATTTTTTGCTGGTGCTGTTTAATCTGCTTATCAATATCAATGTCAAATACGCTCACTGCTTAACCTCTGTGTGTTAACGGCATAGTAATACGACTGATATCTGTAAATAGGATATCAATACTAAGAATAGGGTATTCACGCGGACTATTACGGCAGACGCCGTACAGTTCGGAGATATTACGTTCCGCCGTGATTATAGCGGTGCCGCCATATATTAAACAATCAATAAAACTCAACATATAAATGACAACAGACTGTTTTATAAACACATACGAATAACGCAGGAACTTATCGGTTAAAGCACCAATAAATTGCACGACCTTGTCATGAGACAATGGAATCTATGAATAAGCGCAGGGCCTCTTGTGCAATCAAATGATAAACATTATCATCTTTTCTGTTTACTCCTTCCCGCCGGATCAGCATGACATCGCAAACTCTTGATCAGCTCAGCGTTGGTACCCAGGCCCGTATCATCGGATTTACCGCCACCGAAGCCAACTTCCGCCGTAAACTGCTGGCCCTCGGGTTGATGCCGGGTGCTCAGATTGAAGTACGGCGCTTCGCTCCGTTAGGTGATCCGATGCAGATTCAGCTGCGCGGCGCCTCTGTCAGCCTGCGTAAGCAGGAAGCCTCCATTATTCAGGTAGAAGTCATCGTATGAACCGAGCTGTTATTGGTGTCATCGGCAATCCGAACTGCGGTAAAACCACCCTTTTCAACGCCCTGACCGGTGCCAAACAAAAAGTGGGCAACTGGCCTGGCGTAACCGTTGAGCGTAAAGAAGGCAATCTGGTATTGCGCGGTGTCAGCCATAAACTGGTAGACCTGCCCGGCACCTACGCCCTCGACAGCCACGACGATGAACTGTCGACCGATGAAAAAATTGCCCGCGAATTTGCCTTAAGCGGCGAAGCCCAGCTGATCATTAATATCCTTGATGCCAGCAATCTTGAGCGTAATCTGTTCTTAACCTCACAGCTGCTGGATATGGGCGTACCGGTTATCTGTGCCGTTAATATGCTCGATGTTGCCGAGCGCGAAGGTATTCATGTTGACACTCAGCTGCTGTCACAGCAGCTCGGTGTGCCGGTGGTGCCTATTGTTGCCTCTACCGGGCGCGGTATCGAAGAGTTGTGCCGCATCCTGGCTCATCATCTGGAACATGCCACCGTTGCCACGCCACTGCTGCGTCTGGATAGCGACTTTGAGCAGGCAGTTAACCAGCTGAAAGAGCAGCTGCAGGAAGCCGTGGCCAACCCGTTCTGGAGCGCTACCCGCGTACTGGAAAACGACATCTACGCCAGCGAAGTGCTGCCGGTCGAACGCCGCACTGCCGTTCTGGCATTAGCCCAGCAACTGCGTCAGTCGCTGGAGACACAGCATGGTCAGCCGATTGACGTATTAATGGCCAACAGCCGTTACCGCTCGATTCAGCATATTCTGCAGCAGTCACTGACGGTCAATACCAAAGGCCGGACACTGAGTGAACGCATCGACGACTGGGTACTGAACCGCTGGCTGGGTATACCGTTCTTCTTTGGCGTGATGTACCTGATGTTCACCTTCGCCATTAACATTGGCGGTGCCTTTATTGATTTCTTTGATATCGCCTTTGCCACGGTGTTTGTTGACGGCACACATTATCTGCTGGATGGCATCGGTGCCCCGCAATGGCTGGCAACCCTGCTGGCCGATGGTCTTGGTGGTGGTATTCAGCTGGTTGCTACCTTTATCCCTGTAATCGGCGGTCTGTACCTGTTTTTATCGGTGATCGAAGATTCAGGCTATATGGCCCGCGCGGCCTTTGTGATGGATCGCCTGATGCGCGCCGTCGGCCTGCCGGGTAAATCTTTTGTGCCGCTGATTGTCGGTTTCGGCTGTAACGTACCGGCGGTGATGGCCGCACGCACCATGGATACCCATAAAGACCGTCTGCTCACCATTGCCATGGCGCCTTTTATGTCCTGTGGTGCGCGCCTGTCGGTGTACGCCCTGTTTGCCGCCGCGTTCTTTACTGAAAACGGTGCCTTTATGGTGTTCAGCCTTTACGTGCTGGGCATTGTGATGGCCCTGCTGACCGGTATTGCGCTGAAGAACACGCTGTTCAAACCGGATCTGACGCCCTTCGTTATGGAGCTGCCGGCTTACCATATTCCAACGGTCAAAGGCATCCTGATCAAAACCTGGGAGCGGCTGAAATCCTTCTGCCTGCGCGCCGGTAAAACCATTATTACCGTGGTAGTGGTACTGAGCTTCCTTAACTCACTGGGCAGTGACGGTTCCTTCGGTAACCAGAATAAAGAAAACTCAGTGCTGTCGAAAATTGCTCATGTGATTACCCCAGTCTTTAAACCGCTGGGCGTACAGGAAGATAACTGGGCTGCCACCGTCGGTATTATCACTGGCATCTTCGCCAAAGAGGCTGTCGTGGGCACGCTGGATGCGTTGTACAGCCCGGAGACCAGCGCCGACAGTGAATACTCGCTCAGCGCCGGCTTGCTCGAAGCACTGCAGACCATCCCGGATAATATTGCCGGCCTCGCCGATAACCTGCTTGATCCGCTCGGCCTGAGCCTGATCAGCGCCGACCAGGGTGAAGAACAGGGGGTACATACCACCACCTTCTCGACCATGGATGCGCTGTTTGGCAGCCAGCTGGCCGCTTTCTCCTATCTGGTATTTGTACTGCTCTATACCCCTTGTGTTGCGACCCTTGGCGCGATGGTCCGGGAAGCCGGTTTACGCTGGATGCTGTTTGTCGCCGGCTGGAGCACCGGGCTGGCCTATACCACCGCAGTGATTGTGTATCAGCTTGGCAGCCTCCCTCAGCACCCGCTCAGCTCTGTGCTGTGGGTAGGTGGCAGTATTGCCTTTATCGCTCTGAGTCTGTGGCAGATGCGCCGCTACGGCCAGCAGCACAGCGCCCGTCTGATACCTCTTACCCCCGTCTGATTTACAGATCATGTGCTGCGGTGACTGAGCTCACCGCAGACAGACCTTTTTTGACAAAAGTTCCCCTTCAACTAAGAAACAAGTTCTAGGCACTTCGCCATGCCTGCGTTAGAATGCGCGCGCTTTTTTTCGAGGAGTTCACAATGGAACTTATAGCCGACCAGGGACATTTATTTATCATCCTGGCCTGCATTTTCGGTGTATTTATGGCCTGGGGAATTGGTGCAAATGATGTTGCCAATGCCATGGGAACGTCAGTTGGTTCCAAAGCCATCACCATCAAGCAAGCTGTCTTTATTGCCATTGTCTTCGAATTTGCCGGTGCGTTTTTTGCCGGAGGCGAAGTCACCGCAACCATCCGTAAAGGGATCATTGATCCGGCGGTCATGTCGGGACACCCCGAGCTGCTGGTATTCGGCATGCTGGCTTCTCTGCTCGCGGCAGGAACCTGGCTGTTAATCGCCTCTTATGCAGGCTGGCCGGTATCCACCACGCATTCTATCGTCGGTGCCATTGTTGGTTTTGCCGCCGTCGGTATCTCCATGGAAGCCGTTGAATGGGGCAAGGTTGGCAACATCGCCGCCAGCTGGGTTGTATCCCCAGTGATTGCCGGCTCGATTTCTTACGTCCTCTACAAAAGCGTCAAACATTTTATTCACGACACCAAAGACCCTTTTGCTCAGTCCAAGCGTCTGGTGCCGTTCTACATCATGCTGGTCGGCTTTGTTATCTCCATGGTAACCCTGCTGAAAGGCCTCAAACATCTGGGTCTGAAGCTGGATTTTACCGATGCTATCTGGATCTCTCTGCTGATCGGTGTTGGCGTTATGGCGATTGGCCGTTTCTTTGTCGGCCGTATCCATGCCGATCCGGAAGTGTCTGAAGAGATCCATCTGGCTAACGTCGAAAAAGTATTCGCTGTTCTGATGATCTTTACCGCCTGCGCCATGGCTTTTGCTCACGGCTCCAACGATGTGGCGAATGCCATTGGTCCGGTTGCCGCGGTATACAGCGTGGTCAGCCACAGTGGTGAAATTGCTGCCAAAGCAGCAGTTCCTATGTGGATTCTGCTGGTCGGCGCGGTGGGCATTGTGATTGGTCTGGTGACCTTTGGTCATCGTGTGATCGCCACCGTCGGTTCCGGCATTACCGAACTGACCCCTAGCCGTGGCTTTGCCGCCACCCTGGCTGCCGCCACCACCGTTGTTGTTGCTTCCGGCACCGGCCTGCCAATCTCCACGACTCATGTTCTGGTTGGTGCAATCCTGGGTGTTGGTCTGGCCATGGGTACCGATGCCCTGAACTACCGCAAAATCGGCTCTATCTTCGTTTCCTGGCTGGTAACCCTGCCGGCTGGTGCGCTACTGTCGATTATCTTCTTCTTTATCTTCCGCGCGATCTGGCTGTAATCAGCCTGCGGTTGATAATAAAGCGCCTGTATGGCGCTTTTTTTATGCCTGTAATCTGTCAGGCAGCGAACTCATCACGTCTCCTCACAACCCCCTTAAGACCGGCCAGTGAAGGTCACCTGCGGCCAGCTTCTGGGTTGAATAAAGCGGCTGTGGCATAACTGGATCATGACGCTCTCAAAAAAATATGGTACATATGTACCACCAATAAAAAGAAACATCAGTGATCAGCCCCATGCTTATAACGGAACTGCCTAAGACTCAAACGCCATGACCAAAATGTATTTTCAGAACCTGACCCGGGATCTGCAGCAGGCAGGTATCTGCACTCCCACACTGGTCATTGATAAAGAACGCCTGGATCGCAACATTGATCACCTGATCGATGTGCTGAACCGCGGCTTCGATTACCGCATTGTCGCCAAGTCTCTGCCATCGGTTCCCTTGCTGCAATACATCATGCGCCGTACCGGCACTCAGCGCCTGATGAGTTTTCATCTGCCGTTTCTGATGCATCTGGTTGAACATATTCCGGCTGCAGATGTATTGATGGGTAAGCCAATGCCGATTGCCGCCGTACGCCATTTTTATCAATGGCACAGCCAGCAAACCAGCAGCATGTGCTTTGCTCCGGAACTGCAGCTGCAGTGGCTGATCGACAGTAACGAGCGCCTGCAGCAATACGCGGCTCTGGCCCAGGAGCTTAACCTGCGCTTGCGTATCAATCTGGAAATTGATGTAGGGCTGCACCGTGGTGGATTTCAGCCTGATGAGTTGTTTGTCCGCGCGCTGAAAACCATTGCCGCCTCTCCCCTGCTGACACTGTCAGGGCTGATGGGCTACGAAGCACATATCAGTAAAATTCCGGCCTTTCTCGGCGGTAGCGAAAAAGCGCTCGAACAGGCAAAGAACAGCTATCGCCAGTTCACCACACTGATTACAGACACCCTTGGCAGTGACGCTCTGGAAGGGCTTTGTCTGAATACCGGCGGCAGTTCAACCTATCCGCTCTACGAGCAGGACAGCATTGGTCTGGTTAACGAAATTGCCACGGCCTCAGCACTGGTTAAGCCGACCGATTTTGATGTATTCACACTGGAGCATCACCAGCCGGCGGTCTTTATTGCCGCACCGGTATTGAAGGTGGTTAAAGACCCGGAAATCCCGATGGCCAGTGGCTTATCCCGTCTGCTGCGGGTATTTGGCCGCCTGCCTCATCAGGCCTGTTTTATTTACGGCGGCAATTGGCTGGCACAGCCCTGCTATCCCGCTCCGTGCCAGCGCGCCAGTATTTTTGGCCATTCCAGTAACCAGGAACTGTACGAGTTACCGGACGGCCATGACATTAAACCTGACGATTATCTGTTTTTCCGTCCGACCCAGAGCGAATCCGTATTCCTGCAATTCGGCAATATTGCGTTGTATGAGCAGGGCCGGATCAGCGAATGGTGGCCGGTATTCAGTTATCCGGACAAGTTCCCGCCCACCAGCCAGCTGCAGAGCCTGCCGGGCACAGAAACCCTGAATGCCTGACCAGCCATTATCCCTACAATAAAAATACCGAGGAATCATCGTGTCTGCTGTTATTACCCTGATTGCCTACCTGCTGGTACCAGCGCTGTTGGTTGTTCTTTGCCAGCGTGTCAGCTGGCTGGATAAAGCCGGCGTGGTTGTGCTGTCATTTGCCAGTGGTATTGCCCTGGCCGCCACCGGAATGTTGCCGGACCTGGCGGGTGCCGAAACCCTGAAGACCGTACAAACCAATCTGTCAGAAATTGCCATCGCACTGGCCTTGCCGCTGCTGGTGTTTTCCATTGATGTAAAAGCCTCATTCGGTATGGCCGGCGACACGATGAAAAGCATGGGTGTGGCCTTAATTGCCGTCATTATTGCCAGTGCCGCCGGGGCTTTTATTTATGCGGATTCGCTGGCCAACGTCTGGCAGATTGCCGGCATGTCGGTCGGCGCTTACACCGGTGGTGGGCCGAATATGGCCGCCATCAAGACCGCTATCGAAGCCGATGAAAATATCTTCACCACCATGATCACCTACGACATTCTGTTGTCGGCACTGTATCTGATGTTTGTGATGACACTGGCCAAGCCGATTTTCAGCCGCTTCCTGCGCCCTTACCGCAGTCAGGGCGAGCACGCTTATCACAGCGAAGAAGAAAAGTTTGGTCATATGGCCGATGAAACCGCCAACGCCTACAAAGTGCTGGCCAATGTCAAAACGCTGCCAAAGACCGCACTGGCTCTGCTGCTGTCCGCCGTCAGCGTCGGCATCGCGGTGGGCGTGGCTTCACTGGTGCCGGGCAGTATGAGTTCTGCGGTGACCATCATCACCATCACCACGCTCGGCGTGCTGGCGTCTTTTGTGCCGGCCATCCGCAATCTGCCCAACAGTTTCCAGCTGGGGATGTACCTGATTCTGGTGTTCTGTTTCACCACCGGCACCATGACCGATACCAGTATTGTTACCAACCTGAACGTCGACCTGTTTGCCTATATCAGCATTATTCTGGTCGGTTCACTGATTCTGCAGGCCATCATTTGCCGCCTGCTGAATATTGATACTGACACGTTTTTAATCACCTCATCGGCCGCCATTATGTCGGTGCCTTTTATTCCGGTGATTGCCGGAGCGCTGAAAAACCGCGAGATCATTCTGCCGGGCTTTGCCGCGGCCATCATCGGCTATATCGTCGGTAATTATCTCGGTGTCGGCGTCGCCTTCTTTACCCGCTGGCTGCTTGGCGCCTGATATGTTCAGTCGGTGCGCGAACAGCGACCTGCAGAATAAAACCATCCTGATCGCCGGCGCTTCCGCCGGCATGGCCCGCCAGCTGGCGCTGTTGCTGGCACAGAGGCCTAACCGCTTTATTCTGTTTGCCCGCCGCCAGCACGAACTGCAGGAGCTGGCAGATCAGTTACGCGCACAGCAGTGTGAGGTACTGACAGTCTGCGGTGATGCCTGCCGGGAAGAAGACACTAACAATGCCGTATCTCTGGCAATGGCTCAGTTCGGGCGTATTGATCTGGCGTTGCTGAATGTCGGTGCTGGTCCTGAGCAGCGTATGGCAGAAACCTCCGTTGCCGATATCCGCCAGTGTATGGAACTGAATTACCGGAGTCTGGCGAATTTTCTGCCGCCGCTGATCACTGCCATGTGCAGCCAGCAGGCGGATAAACGCGGATTACGTGGCACCATCGCTCATACCAATTCTCTGGCCGGATTTATTGGCTTACCCATGCAGGGGCCGTACAGCGCAGCCAAAGCCGCCGCCCGCTTGCTGATGGACAGCTGCCGGGTTGAGCTGGAACCTGAAGGGCTGAAATTTATTTCGCTGTATCCGGGCTTTGTGCAGACCGCGCGGGTTAACCAGTACGATATGCCCGCCCCTTTTGCCATCAGCGAAAGCAAAGGCGCAGAACGGATGCTGCAGGGCCTGCTGAGTGGCCGTGACGACTATCTGTTTCCCGGCCCGTTAAGCTGGCTTATCCGTCTGGCACGTGTCCTGCCCAAATGCGTCAGTAAGCGGCTGTTGCGGCGCGTACTCTGAAAATGCACCGTGTGCTCTGAAAAACGCACAGACAAACAAAGCGTTATACTGGCCACCTTATTCGTGGAGCCATTTATGACCAGTCCAACCTATCAGCGCCAGAATTTTCCCGACCTCATCGTACTGGAACCTTCAACACCAGCTGACAGCTGTATTATCTGGCTGCATGGTCTGGGCGCCAGCGGTGATGATTTTGTCCCGGTGCTGCCGCATTTGTTACAGGCTCTCAATACCACTCAGCCCCCCGTGCTGCGTGCCATTTATCCGCATGCACCACAGCAGCCGGTAACCATTAATGGCGGCATGGTGATGCCCAGCTGGTACGATTTACTGGCCACCAGCCCCAGACGTCAGATTGATGGCCAGCAACTGAGCGACTCCGTACAACGCATTCACACCCTGATCGATCAGCAAATTGCCGCGGGTATCGACAGCCGCCGGATTCTGCTGGCCGGCTTCTCTCAGGGCGGAGCCGTTGCTTATGAAACCGCCTTCAGCTATCCGCAACCACTGGCCGGATTGATGGCGTTATCAACCTATATTGCCCGCCCGCTGCAGATAAACGCCGCCAATCAGCATCTGCCGGTGCTGATTGCTCATGGTGATTATGATGCCGTGGTCAGCCCGGAGCTGGGCGAAGAAGCCAGCTTATTGCTGGCACAGTCTGGTATCAATGCAGAAAGCCACCGTTACCCGATGGCGCATGAAGTGTGTCTGCAGGAAATTCAGGATTGCGGCCGCTTTGGCGACCGCTGTTTAAGCACAAGGGTTTAGGCACAAGGCTTTAGGTGCTATTTCGGGCTGAGCACAAACTCCGCCGCCAGGCTGGTCAGTTTGCCGGCCAGCTCCCGCTGCTCTTTCGCCGTTTTTCTCATAAAGTTAGACGTCGCGACGGTGTGCTCGGCAATTTTATAAATACTGCGCACACTGCCTGCGACTTCCTGATTGGTGGCCACCTGCTCTTCGGCCGCTGCGGCTACCTGATCGCTCATATCACGGATGGTTCGCACCGCACTGCGGATATGGCCCAGCTCTTCGTCCAGCGATGAGGCCAGTTTTACCGTGTGCTGTACCGCTTCCTGTGATGATTCTACCGCCACAAAGGCCTGTTTCGATTCCTGCTGAAAACGGCCGATAATGCTTTCAATTTCTGATGTTGAATCCTGCGTCCGCTGTGCCAGTGTGCGCACTTCATCGGCGACCACTGCAAAACCACGACCCTGCTCACCGGCCCGCGCAGCTTCAATAGCAGCATTCAGTGCCAGCAGGTTGGTTTGCTCGGCAATGGATTTGATCACATTCAGCACACCACCAATGGCACCGCTGCTGTCGTGCAGGCTGCGGATCACCGTCGATACCTGATTCATCTTTTCATCCAGCTGACCGATGTAATTCAGACTGCTCTGCACCGCTTCGCCACTTTTGTCAGCCGTATGGTTAGCCGCATCCGACTGATCAGCGACCCGCTGGATATTGCCGGCAATTTCTTTGGTGGCAACCTCCAGCTGACCGATTGCGGTAACAACCTTCGCGGTTTCATTCTGCTGCAGATCCATTCCCTTGGTACTGAGTGAAATGGTGACGTGGTTCTGCATGGAAATCAGCGTCAGCTGCTCAGAGATCGCGGTAATGTGTTCTACCATCGATGCCATCCGCGCCATCATCTGATTACAGGCGCGTGCGGCTTCGCCCAATTCATCATCCAGCAATACCGGCACCCGCTGGTAAAGGCACAGGTCATTACCTGCGGCGGTCAGGCCGATATGCAGTTGTCGTATCTGCTGGTACAGCAGATACGACAACCAGAAGGCCAGCAATGCGGTAACACTGACGGTGATAACGGCAATCAGTATTCCCAGCCAGAGTTCATTCCGTGTGTCCCGCAGAATCCCGCTGGCATTATCCAGCAACGCTTGCTGCTGCCCGTCTTCCAGAATTTTTAATGCCTCTATTCTCTCTGTCGCTGCCGCAAACCAGTCGGTGGGAGATACCCCGAAGCCGCTGTCGCCCTGCAGCGCTTTTTCGCGCAAACGTGAGACGTTCTGCACTGCGGCTGACTGCTGGAATTGACGGTACGCTGCCAGAGCCTGAGCATCCGCAATGCGTTCAAAGCTCTGCAGAAATGCATCCTGCTCCGATACCAGACGAACAAAGCGGGCGAACAGTTGTGGAGTAAAAGCATCCCTGGCAAACACGTTACTTAAAACCGCCCGCTCAATACCTGCCCGCTCTTTGCCCTGCAGAAAACTGTAATACGCCTGCAGCCGGCGCACGGTTTCACCATGGCCGGTAAATTCGCTGGCCAGTGCCGGCACAATCAGCAGCCGGTCTATGGTTTGGGTATAAAACGCCAGAACATCAGGCAACGCTGCGGTCTGCGACAGTACACTCTGGCGCAATGTATTGAGCGTTTTCAGATTAGCCTGTGCATCATTGATGGCCTGATTCAGCTTGGGGTAAGTATTGAAACTCTGCTGTTGCAGAAAGTCGCTCCAGCCACGGATGCGCTCATCGGCTATGCGCTGTTGCTGCGGCAACGCCTGAGCAAACGTCTGCCCTTTACTGCCCAGAAAACCTGCGGACATACCACGCTCTTTCTGCAGTTCGTGCGCCAGCGCACTGTTCAGTGCTGAAATCTGCACCAGTGCCTGAATATCGGACAGCTCCTGCATATGATTCAGATTGCTGAGCAACCAGCGCCCCTGCAACGACAGCAATGCCAGTAAAGGCACAGCAATTAACAGCAGTAATTTGCCTTTTACGCTTAATGATTTCAGCAGTCCCATGCTGAGTCTCCCTGTGAATCCGGTGTCTGGCATTCAGAATAGACAGATTGACAAAACTCACAGGTAGGGTGATTGACAGATACGACAAAAGCCTCAGATATCTGTACGAACTGGCAGATATATATCCAGAAATAAGGCTGATATGGCTGGCGGAGAGTATTAATCCGACAAACCGGCTGAACGGGCGCAGTTACGGCCATCATGTTTGGCACGATAAAGCTGTTCATCGGCCATATTGAGCAGGTTTTCAATACCGGAAGTGGAATCCGGCAGCAGTGTCGCAACACCGGCGCTGATGGTCAGGTGCTCACCAGCAGACGACATGGCATGGGGAATATTCAGTGCCCGGACGGAATCCAGCAGACGCTGTGCCAGTAACCTGGCTCCGCCATTATCAGTATCGGGCAACAAACAGGCGAACTCTTCCCCGCCGTAACGGGAGAGGCTGTCATGCGGACGCTGTAATGCAGAACGCAGAGCATGGGCAACATCGCGCAATGCTTTATCACCGGCCAAATGCCCGTAGTGATCGTTATATTGTTTAAAATGATCAATATCGATAAGAATCAGCGACAACGGCTTCTTATCCCTCCGTCCCTGACGCCAGTGCAACTGCGCCTGCTCATCAAAACGACGACGGTTTGCCACACCGGTTAAGCCATCCTGCATTGCAATTGAATGCAGAATATCACGCTGCAGTTTCACCACCACCTGAGTCCTCACCCGGACAGAAACAAGCGCAGGGTTGATGGGCTTGGTTATAAAATCGACGGCGCCCACATCAAATGCCCGTACTTCATCGACGACATCCTGCTGTGCGGTAACAAAAATAACCGGGAAATCCTCCAGCGTCTGGTCGGCCTTTAATGCTGTGCAAACCTCATAGCCATCCATATCCGGCATCATAATATCAAGCAACATAATATCGGGTGGGTTCTCGCTGCACATATCCAGCGCCTGACGGCCACTGGTGGCCATAAAGACGTCAAATTCTTCTTTCAGGATTTCATGCAGCGTGCGGATAACCAGTGGCTGATCATCAACAATCAGCAGACGTGGTTTATGCGCCAGACCGGGGATTAACTCCGCCAGTGTCTTTCCTGAATTCATTCCCACTCCTGCACATCGGTTAATGTGTGCTGTGCTGCCCTGAAATCCAGCTGCTCAATCTGCTCCAGCAACTTATTGAATTTTAGTGTATTTCCGGGAAAACGCGCCCGCGGCCATTGTTCAATCAAGGCCAGGGCCGCCATATTGTTTTCCCCCAGCAGGATACCGAGCTGAGTTAACGCTGCGCGCCAGCGTTCGGCCGGCCAGTTATCACTCGTTTGCTGTTGTCGTTGTTGTTCTTTCTGCTGCTGAGCATCAGCAGAAGAAGTCATATCCACCAGCGCCTGATGTGAAACCTGCAGCAACTGCTCAAGCTCAGCGAGCAGAGCTTCACCATCGGAATCCTCAGCTGCAACATTTGCAGCACTTATTTCTTTAAATTGCTCTTCCAGCTCGCTGCTGCGCCGCGCCAGGGCAACCGCTCCCATGGTTGCGGCAGTACCCTTAAGGGTATGCAGGGTCGCGCAGCTGTCCTGCCAGAGCCGCTGCTGCCATTGCTGTCTCAGTGTCTGCAGCAGTGCGCTCATATCCGTCAGGAAGCGTTCGGTCATACTGGCCAGCAAACGGCGGTTATGGCCAAAGCGCCGTAACAGGGTGTCCATATCCTCAACTATAGTCATTGCCACAGGCTCCGGCGCTGAAGGGACCCCAACCAACTGCCGCAGAACATGTACCAGATCATCCAGATTGACTGGTTTACCTACGTGGGCATTCATTCCTGCTGCAACACAAGCCAGCCGGTCAGCTTCTGAAACATTAGCCGTCATCGCCACAATTGGCAGCCCGGCAAAGCGGCTGTCAGCACGGATACGCCGTGTGGCTTCCAGACCATCGATATCCGGCATCTGCATATCCATAATCACGGCGTCATAGCCCCTGTTCTGGCTGACAACCTTATTAACACCCGTTAAACCGCCTTCAGCCAGATCCACAACAGCCCCTTCTGCCTGCAGGAGTTCAAAGGCAATTTCACGGTTAATTTCATTATCTTCCACCACCAGAATTTGCAGGCCCGCAAGGCGCTTCTCGCTTTCTGAAGGAAGCACAGAGGATGGTTCAGGCAGGCGCAGTGCACGGGCGACGGCCTCTGACAGCTGCACCGGAGTCAAAGGCTTGCTGAGAAATTCGCGGAATGGTGGATTGTCACTGCAGAGAACCTCAGCCAGAAACTCCCGTCCATAGGCGCTGATCAGTATTACCGCCGGTGCCTGCTCAGCCAGAGCATCGCGGATGGCCTGAGCCACTTCCACTCCGTCAGCATCCGGCAGACGCCAGTCCAGCAGCACGGCCTGATAAGGTTTTCCCTGACGATGAGCGGCAACAACCGCAGCCACTGCTGCGTTACCATCCGGTTCCAGATCAACCTGCCAGCCCAGTGAACGGCCATCGCGCTGCAGAAGTTCTGCACTCAGAGGGTGATCTTCCACCAGCAGAATCCGCGGTTCCGCTAGTGCCGGAGCGAAAACCGGCGGCTTATAAGGTTCGGCCAGCACAACAGGTAATTCCAGATCAAACCAGAAGCAGCTGCCTTTGCCCAATTCGCTGCGCAGATTCAGTTCAGAGCCCATCATCGCAGCCAGACGTTTGCAAATCACCAGGCCCAGGCCGGTACCGCCAAAGCGGCGACTGGTTGAAACTTCTGCCTGGGTGAAACCTTCAAAAATACGCTGTTGATTCTCCGCAGAAATACCAATACCGGTGTCTTCAACTTCTATACGGAAGCAAACATCTGCAGCCACCATTTTCAGCTGCCGCACACGGACTCTGACGTATCCGTTCTGGGTGAATTTCAGCGCGTTACCAGCCAGGTTAATTAATATCTGTTGCAGACGATTGCTGTCTCCCAACAGGGTTTGTGGCAGCGACAGATCCAGATCAAATACCACCTCGACCGGCTTACTGCCCAGATTGCCGGAAATCACCACGGCCAGATTGCGCATGATTTCATCAAGGTTAAACGGGTGAATATCGAGCTGCAGTTTGCCCGCTTCTATTTTTGAATAATCAAGAATGTCATTCAGCAGGCTGAGCAGCGAACCTGCTGCACTCTGTGACTTAGTGACATAGTCCCGCTGCCGTGCGCTGAGGCTGGTCTGTGCCACCAGTTTCAGCATGCCCAGTACAGCATTCATCGGAGTACGGATTTCATGACTCATATTGGCCAGAAACGCTGATTTTGCCGCACTGGCAGCATCCGCGGCGTCTCTGGCTTCACGCAGGCGGGTTTCGTACTGCAACTGCTCGGTGATATCGCGATTAATCCCGGTTACCCGCAATAAGGTGCCATTTTCCAAGCGCTCAACCGCTGCTCCGGCCTGAATACTGCGTTCACTGCCATCCGGCAGCACAATGCGGAAAACCGGATCATAAACACCGCGGCCTTGGACAGCAGCCTGCAATGCTTCCTCTGTGCGGGCCAGATCATCCGGATGAAGACGCATCCGCCAGTGTTCATAATTCAGACCATTGCTGCGCAGGCTGAGCGGTTGCTGGTACAGCTCGAACATACGGTCATTCCACAGCAGCTCATTATTTTCCGGCGTCCAGGACCAGACCCCTAATTCGGCAACCTCAGTCGCCATTGCCAGCTGAGCGGAGGTTGCCGCCAGAACCTTCTGCTGCGCCCGTTCTTCACTGATATCGGTCATAATACCGACAACAATGTGTTCCCCTCCCTGGTTCATAACGCCGAGGCTGATCTGTACCGGAAAGACGCTGCCATCTTTACGCCGGGCCTGAATTTCGCGGTTAATACCAATCACCCGGTTGCCGGTCATTTCACGGAAACGCTGCATATAAAGGTCGTGAAGTGAGGCAAAAGGCTCTGGCATTAACAGGCTGACATTCTGGCCAATTATCTCCTCAGCCAGATAGCCGAACGTTTGTTCTCCGGCCGGATTGAACGAGCGGATAGTGCCAAAACTGTCGATGGTAATAATCGGATTAACTGCGGTATCAAGAATAGCCTGAGTAGTCACCAGACTTTTTTCCAGTGCTGCTTCACTGGCTTTACGCGCGCTGATATCGACTGCAATGCCCAGATAACCAACGATCTCACCTGCAGTATCGCGCATCGTCGTTACCGACAGGCTGACCAGCAAGCGCTGACCGTTTTTGCGTATGTACGTCCATTCGCGGGTTTCGGCACCCGTCCGTTCCGATTGATGAACAAAGACGCGAAAGCCGCGGATTTCTCCGCCATATTCGCGCTCCAGTTCAACCGAACGGGCTTCAATCTCTTCTGCGGCGTGCAACACCGCCGGCGACTGAACACCGACAAATTCTTCCGCGCGATAGCCCAGCATACATTCAGCCCCCTGATTAAACAGAGTGACGATACCGTCTTTGTCGGTGGCAATAATTGAAACTTCAGAAGCGGAATCAAGCACGCTTTGCAGCAGCTGACTGAGGCGTTGTGCCTCACCGGCACGCTGTTCCACCTGACGTTCCAGATTGGTGTTCAGCTCGAGGATTTTCGCCTGCGCGGCTTTTTGTCCGGAGATATCGCGGACGCTTTCCGACACCCCTACCACTTTACCTTCCGTGTTGCGGATTACGGCATAGGAAACCGACACATCCAACAATGTACCGTCGGCACGGCAGCGCTGTCCCTCCTTCGGCAGCAAGTGTTCCCCCTTTGAGGCAGCAACGCATACCTGATGCTCTTCTTCCTGTAATTCAGGTGGAATAATCAGCTCCATTAACGGGCGTCCCAGGGCATCCGCTTCAGCAATACCAAACATTCTGGCCGCTGCCGGATTCCAGCTTTGTACATGACCATGGCAGTCCTGACTGATGATGCCATCGGCCGAGCTTTCAACGATGGAAGCCAACCTTCTCTGCTGCGCCAGAAACTCTCTGCGCCGCACGCGGCTGTTGATCTGCATCGCCAGCAGCGCACTGATAAGCACACTGATAAGAGAACCCAGGGCAAAAACAATCGCTGGTGAAGGCAGATTCAGTTCACGGATAAAAGAGGGATAAACCCTGAAGCGGAATTGCCAGTGGCGACCGTAAATGGTGCGCTCAATCTGATAGCTGCCAATATTTGCAACCGCAGCGGGGGTTTGGTTATTAAAAAAACTGACCGGTTGCTGTGCATAGGTAATATCGACAATTTCCAGCGCCAGCTTATGCTCGTGCAAGCGCAGATCTTCCATCACTTCTGCCATTAACAACGGCGCATAACTCCAGCCATAGCCAAACTGTTCACGCCCGGCCTGGGTCTGCGGCGTTTTACCGCCCTGATAGACTGGCATAAGAATCAGAAATGACTGTTGTGGGCTGCCGGTTGCCTGCACCAGCGTAATCGGTCCGGTTAGGCGTACCTCACCACTGAGCAGGGATGACCAGGCGGCTTCGCGGCGATTATGTTCTGACGCAATATCCAACCCGACCGCCGCGTCATTACGCTCTACCGGCTCAATATACTGAATAACAAAGCGTTCACCGCCATGAGGGGTGAGCTGGCGGATACGGAAGTCCGGCCAGCCATCAGCCTGAGCTGTCTGTATAAAACGTGCTTCATCAGCTTCCGCCACCCGGCGAATAAAGCCAAAGCCGCGGGCCC
The DNA here is from genome assembly GCF_020447205.1 of Thalassolituus alkanivorans. Taxonomy (GTDB): domain Bacteria; phylum Pseudomonadota; class Gammaproteobacteria; order Pseudomonadales; family Oceanobacteraceae; genus Venatoribacter; species Venatoribacter alkanivorans. The sequence goes on along the minus strand of NZ_JAJAEL010000027.1, from coordinate 84,757 downwards.
CGGGAAATTCTTCATCAACATCGCGGGTGGCACTGTAACGCTTTACCAGATCGCGGCTCAGGTCATCACCCGCAGTAAGAATGGCGCCGCGCATACCTCTGAGACCGTATTGATAAAGCTCAATGCGACGCTCTACCTGAGTGGTCAGGCCATGCGCCTGCCTGTTCAGCGAGTCGTGCAGACGCTCTGCATTTAACTGCCTGATTTTGACCGACAGAAACAGGCTGATCAGCAGCCCCAGCGTCAACGCCAGCAATACCCAGCGCCAGAGCTGGCGATGCTCCCCTTTGGTTATAACGTTCGGCACGCAGACGTCTCCTTATTGTCCCCAAAAAAAGCGCCTTCGCGCGCTATCGCCAAGCCTTTTAAGACTAGCTATCCCGGCAGGGATCACCAGCGGCTGAACCCTTTCCCACCTTCTGGTATCCTTGCGCCTCTTTTTTGCCAGAACGCCAATGCCAGCGTTCAGCCGCAATGTTCATCCGCAAACAGGAGCGTACCGTGATCACCATGTACGGCATTAAAAACTGCGACACCATCAAGAAAGCCCGTAAGTGGCTGGAAGACGCCGGTGTTGAATACCAGTTTCATGACTACAAAAAAGACGGCTTAAGCCCTGAATTACTCGATGGCTGGATCAGCGAACTGGGCTATGAAGCCCTGCTGAACAAGCGCGGCACAACATGGCGCAAACTGGCAGACGACATCAAAGACAATATTGATGAAAGCAGCGCCCGTGCAGTGATGCTGGATAATCCGTCCATTATCAAACGCCCGCTGCTGGATACCGGCAGCCGCAAAGTACTTGGCTTCAGTGTTACCGAATACACCGACCTGAACTTCTGAACTGACTTAATTAAATAGAACGCGCATCAGCGCCCGATCTGAGGAATGACTATGACAAACGCATTTGCCCTGGCCATTGGTGTCGGCACCAAAAACAGCAAAGGTGACTGGCTCGAAGTATTTTACCCGCAGCCACTGCTGAACCCGGCCGCTGCCCTGATTGACGCGGCCAAAAGCGCTCTGGGCTATGAAGAAGGCAACGTTGCCCTGGATGTTGACGGTGGCGAACTGGAAGCCTTTGCCGCAGCACTCGACAGCGCCGATCCGCTGCAGGCTGCCCTGGCCCGCGCCTGCACCGAAAGCGAAAAGCCGGTTGTGGTGACTATTCTGGCCGCCGATGAACAGGCTACATCCACGCCTGAGGTTTACCTTAAGCTGCACCTGCTGTCTCACCGTCTGGTAAAACCACACGGTCTGAATCTGGCCGGTATGTTCGGCCTGCTGCCCAACGTGGCCTGGACCAATAAAGGCGCAGTCGACCTGGATGAACTGCCGGCCGCACAACTGGAAGCCCGTCTGAACGGCGACCTGCTGAGCGTAAACAGCGTGGATAAATTCCCGCGCATGACCGACTACGTGGTACCGAAAGGCGTGCGTATTGCGCACACCGCGCGCGTGCGTCTGGGCGCGTACATTGGCGAAGGCACCACCATCATGCACGAAGGCTTTGTTAACTTTAATGCCGGTACTATGGGCGTTTCTATGGTTGAAGGCCGTATCTCTGCCGGTGTTGTGGTCGGTGACGGCTCTGACCTGGGCGGTGGCTGCTCGACCATGGGCACCCTGTCTGGCGGCGGTAACATCATTATTTCTGTGGGTGAAAAATGCCTGCTCGGCGCCAATGCCGGTATCGGTATCCCACTGGGTGACCGCTGCACCGTTGAAGCCGGTCTGTACATCACCGCCGGTACCAAAATTCAGGTGCTGGACGATCAGAAAAACGTGGTTGAAGTGGTTAAAGGCCGTGATCTGGCCGGTAAATCCGACCTGCTGTTCCGTCGTGATTCCATCACCGGTGCTGTTCAGTGCGTTACCAACAAGAGCGCCATTCAGCTCAACGAAGAACTGCACGCCAACAACTGAGGCAGCAGTATTTAATGCGGCTGAGCGTTCTGCTCAGCCCGTTAATGAGCCGCAAACCAGTGCGGATGCTGCAGATACCAGCGCACGGTATCCAGCATCGCAGCGGCAAAATCATGCTGCGGCATAAATCCTAATTCTCTGCTGATTTTTCCGGCATTAATGGCGTAACGCACGTCATGCCCCGGCCTGTCCTGCACATGGGTAATCAGCTGTTGCGAACGTCCGGCGATGGCACTCAGGGCCTGCGGATAACGTTCTGCCAGCGAGGCATCGCGGGCAAACTCATCGTTGAGAAGGCCGCACAACAACTGAATAAACTGCAGATTGGTCTGTTCATTATGGCCGCCGATATTGTAATTGCTGCCTGCTTTTCCGGCGCCAAGAATACAATCGATACCTGCTGCGTGATCCTTTACATATAACCAGTCGCGTACCTGCTGACCATTACCGAATACCGTTAAAGGCCGCTCAAACAGAATGTTGGTAATCATCCGTGGCATCAATTTTTCGGGATACTGGTAACGGCCAAAATTGTTGGAACAATTCGATAAACTCACATTCAGCCCGTAGGTTCTCGCCCAGGCATTTAACAAATGATCAGACGCCGCTTTGGTGGCAGCATAAGGATTACTCGGCTGATAACGGCTGTGCTCGCTGAAAGGTTCACCCTCTTCACCCAGATCACCGAACACTTCATCGGTTGAAACATGATGAAAACGATGCGGCAACACCGTATCGCCCGCCTTAAGCGGCTCTTCAATCCAGACCTGCCGGGCTGCCTGTAACAAATTCAGCATGCCGACAATATTGGTTTCGACAAATTGTTCCGGTGCACTGATCGAACGGTCGACGTGGGACTCTGCGGCAAAATTAACGATCGTATCCAGGCGATAAAAAGCCAGTAAATATTCAACCAGGCTGCGGTCGTTAATACTGCCCTGTACAAATACGGTATTCGGCCGTTTTAACGCCTCAGCTAAATTGGCTTTATTACCGGCGTAACTGAGGATATCGAGCACCACAATAAAATCCTGCGGATGCTCTTCCTGCCAGTATTCAACAAAGTTGGCCCCGATAAATCCCGCACCGCCGGTTACCAGTAAACGTTTCATCAGAGAGATTCCAGACTACGCTGCAGACTTTCTCGCCAGCAGACAGGTTGTCGTTGCAGCAGGGCATTTAATGCCGCCGGATCAAGCGCGCTAAACGCCGGACGCTGAGCGAGAATCGCCGGATTATTTGCAGCATAGGCAACACTGCTGAGCGGGGTAATTTCGACCTTTTGTGTTAACCGGCCGGAGCTAAGCGCCTGCCGCTGTATTTCACAGGCAAATTCATACCAGCTGGCCACACCGCTGCCCGCCCAGTGATAAATCCCCTGTAATTGCCCGTTATAAAGCAACCACGCAGACTGCCAGATAACTTCAGCCAGCTCTGTTGCAGAAGTCGGTGACCCGTACTGGTCATCCACCACCTGCAGATCACGACCGGCCTGCATTAAGTTGAGCATGGTGCGTAAAAAATTATGGCCATAATGGCTGTATAACCAAGCGCTGCGGATAACCAGCAGATCGTCTTTTAAAATACTGGCCGCCTGTTGTTCACCCGCTAATTTAGACTGACCATAAATATTCAGTGGGCCGGTCTCAGCCTCTGGCGTCAGTGGTGTATTGCCGCCTGCGGAAAACACATAATCGGTGGAAAGATGCAGTAAACGCGCGTCCTGCTGACGACAGATTTCGGCCAGTACCGCAACGGCCTGAGCATTTATGCGATACGCTTTTTCTGGCTGAATTTCTGCCTGATCGACGGCGGTAAACGCGGCGCAGTTAATCACCAGCGGCTGTCCTTCACAGGCCTGGCGCAATGCGTTGTCGTCGCAGATATCCAGTGCCTGATGATCGCAGGCGCGCAGTCTGACCCAGTCCGGGCAGCTTGCCTGTAAGCATTGACCCAGCTGGCCGCCGGCACCGGTCAGTAATACGTTAACCGGCGTCATGCGAAATAATCAGCCTGTTTAAACGAGCTACCCCGGGCGTCTTTTTCAGACAATTTTGGCTCGCCCTGTAACGGCCAGCGGATAGCAAGATCCGCGTCATCCCAGCGCAGAATGCGTTCACTTTGTGCGTGAAAATATCCGCTACAGCGATACAGACATTCAGCCCGTTCACTCAGGGTATAAAAGCCGTGGGCGAAACCCGGCGGCACCCATAACTGGTGGCGGTTCTCAGCGGATAATTCGAAGCCCTGCCAGCGGCCAAAGGTTGGCGAAGAGCGGCGCATATCGACAATCACATCAAACACACGGCCTGCCACCACACGCACTAATTTGCCCTGCGGCTGTTCCAGCTGATAGTGCAGTCCGCGTAAAACCCCCTGATGGGAAGCCGAATGATTATCCTGCACAAAAACCGCGCCCCCGGTCAGATCGTCCAGCCATTCCTGACGGAAGGTTTCCATAAAGAAGCCGCGCTCATCTTCATAGAGTCTGGGTTCAATAATGTACACATCGTTAAAGACGGAAGACGGCGTCAGCATGGTGGTATCCACAAAAGAAAGCAGCAGCGGAGTAAATAAATACGAAGCGCGCGCGTTATAGCACGCGTCCGCTTAAACCAACAGTGTGACGCGGCGGGAAAGCACAAGGGTCAGGTTATTCTACCTGCAGTGTTCGCCGGTCAAGCTCGCCCTGGGCATCCATCACCACCACTTCCTGTTCACCGGTCACGCTGAAGCGGTAACTGAGGGTTTCGGCCTCGCCACTGCTGCCAACGTGCAGGCCATTCACATACCAGTCGCGCTGTCCCAGCCCGCCCTGAGCGTGCAGCGAGATTTCCGGTAAGGCAGCGCTGCCGCCGGCACGGGTACGGCTGGAGCGCAGAATCAGGCCATCCTGAATACCGGTAATCTGCAGTGGCTCCAGCGCCAGCGCCGGTGGCTCGCTGCAGCGCGGATCAACGGCGGGTAAACGGTTACGCAGGCGCTGACTGGCCGGCAGCCAGTGTTCCAGCGGCCGTGGCCAGAGTGCCAGCTGGTGCGCTGTGCGTGCGGGCACATCACAACTGCCATCAACCAGCAGGCCGCGCTCGCTGGTCCAGTAGGTTAACGGGTTGCGCCATAAACCATCGCTGCGTTCATCGCGCAAGGTCGGCGGCAGCTGACGCCGTACCAGCCAGGCTTTATGGGTCTGGAAGCACTGATCGGCCGGTGTTTCCGCGGCACTCTTACCCAACGGCCAGCAAATGGTTTCCTGACTGACCTGCTCTGGCTGCGGCAACAGCTCAGGTTTATGTTCGATGCGGTCAAATAGCTGGAACAACACCGGCAGCGCACTGAGCGCACCATAATGGCCGGGCGATGGCGTGCCGTCCGGGCGGCCAAACCACACGCCAATGGTATAAGCAGGAGTCACACCCACCGCCCAGGCATCACGGAAGCCATAACTGGTGCCGGTTTTCCAGGCGATGCTGCGGTCGTTATCCTGCAGGGCATAACTGCGCGCACGGTCCGGACGCGGACTGCGCAACATATCATTCAGCACCCAGGCGGTTTCTGCAGAAAATAACCAGCGTGAGCCGGCAGCAGATAGTGACTCTTCCGTCAGATAACGCAGCGGCCACACCTGCCCCTGATTAGCGATGGAGGAATACAGCTGCACCAGCTGCGCCAGCGATAATCCACCACCACCCAGCGCCATACTCAGGTTGGCTTTACCGTCACCGGGAATACGGTAGCGTGCTCCGGAATTGGCAAGAGCGGCGGCAAAGCGCTCCGGAGTAACGGCTTCCAGTACCTGCACGACCGGTAAATTAAGCGACTGCCGTAACGCCTCGGTGGCCGACACCGGGCCGGAAAAATGGCGGGTAAAGTTTTCCGGCTGATAATCGGTAAAATAGCGCGGCACATCACGCAATAAACTGGCGGAGTGAATCAACCCGTCTTCTATCGCCAGGCCATAAATAAAAGGTTTTAAGGTTGACCCCGGCGAGCGCTGCGCCTGCACCATATCGACATGACCAAAGCGTGAATCGTCGGCAAAATCGGCCGATCCGGCATAGGCCCGGACTTCGTGGCTGGCATTATCCAGCACCAGAATGGCGGCAGAATGACTGGGTGGAAAGCGCTGAATTTCCTGCGCCAGATAATCTTCTATCTCGTACTGTAAATCGGCATCCAGCGTGGTTTTAATCAGGCTTTTATCGGCATTTTGCCGGCGTAATTCCCGCGCCAGTAACGGTGCCAGCTGCGGCGTATGCGGCTGATAGGCCAATACAGGTTCCAGCAGCGCCTGCTGATAATCCGTCGCTGTAATCACGCCAAATTCCAGCATCCGCTGCAGCACTTTATTACGCGCATTTAACGCCCGCTGGGGATAGCGGTCGGGGCGCAGGCGTGACGGCGCCTGCGGTAATACCGCCATTAATGCCGACTCGGCCAGCGATAAACCAAGCGCCGGTTTATCCAGATATAAACGGCTGGCCGCTCCCACGCCTTCAATCACACCGCCCATGGGTGCGTAATTTAAATACAGAGTGAATATTTCATCTTTGCTGTAATGCCATTCCAGCTGTAATGCCCGCAGTGCCTGCTCCAGCTTGCCGCCAACGGAACGGGAATGCGGGTGAAAACGCCGCGCCACCTGCATGGATATAGTCGAACCACCGGATACCACACAACCACAGCGCCAGTTTTGCCAGGCGGCACGCAGCAGCGCGAAAGGATTTATTCCGGGGTGATAATAAAACCAGCGGTCTTCGTAATTCAGTAATGCGTCTTTATAAAAAGGCGATACTTCGTTCAGTTCTACCGGATAGCGCCAGACACCACTGCTGTCGGCAAAGGCACGCAACGGCCGTTCATGGCGATCAACCACCAGCTGGGCAAAATCATTCTGCGCGCCTTCTGTCTGGCGTTGCGGATCGGGTACGGCCAGCGGCCATAACCAATCGGCACTTTTTAACAGCAAACAAAAAAATACAAGCCACAGCAAAAAGCGGGCTGCCCTGTTCTGTGGCTGGCGGAAAAAACGTGCCGCGTTAAACGCGGCACGATTGGCAGGAGGATTACTCACTCAGAGGACTCTTCTGACTTACACATTCAACATCAGAGAATCAGGGCTGAGTAACAAACAGAATATCCGGCGTGGTACCCAGCGCACGGGTTTCCGGGTCGTACATATCTTCGACCAGCGGTACCGGCACCTGATAATTACCCGGTGTTACCGCCCGTACCAGATAAAATACCCGGGTGGTGCTGTAAGAATCGGCATCAATAGCGGCGACATAACGGTCGTCACGGTATTCCTGATGAGAAATACGTGAACGGCGCTGCCATTCGGCCACCGGCTGAGTATCGATATTGATTTCATCCAGCTTGATCGATGCGCTTAAGTTCTGATTTTCCAGCTCCAGACCGGCCGGTAATAAATCCACCAGTAATAAATCCGGACGGCGTTTATCGGCTTTTACTTCCAGCTGCACCAGCATCAGCTCACCGACTTTCATGCGCAGTGCACCGTCATCCGGAATAATTGCCTGCCCATCGGTGGTGAAATAACGGCGCTGAATACTCACACCATTACTTTCTGCCGGCGGTGCCAGTTTGCTGTGGCCCTGATACATCAGAGTGGCGAATAAAGGATCGCTGCTGGTATTGCTCAGGGTTACGCCATCACGCAGGCTGCTGCCACTTTCCAGCAGGTTAAATTCACCGGCCTGCTGCAGGGTTTTTAATACGCTGCCCATGCTCAGTTCACCACTCCACTCATCACCCGGCACACGATCCAGCTGCACCGCCGCCATAAAGACCGCATTACGTTCCTGGGTGCTCAGATAGGTACGGCGCTCCAGCATACGCGCCAGCGCTTCAGCACGGCTGAGCGCAAAACTCTGCTGCTGACGATACTGCAGTAACAGGCGTACGACCTGTGCGGTATCACGCACGCGTGAGCCATAATCACCGAGGTAATAATTTTCTTCACGCTGTACGGTTTTCAGCTTTTCCATTAACTGATCAGACAGCTGCTGGTCGCCCTGTAATTTCGCCGCCAGTGCCAAGTGCAGTAATGGCAGGGCCGGTAAATCCAGACGCGCTTCACCCGCCAGGCGACGGATATCACTCAGCGATGCTTTTTTATGCCGCGCCAGAACATAGGCCGCGTAACTCTGATAAATCTGACGGTAGAGTTCCGGACGATCATTCCAGCGTTCGCTGAAATTACCGCGGCCACGCAGATATTCCTGCAGACGGCTCAGGGTTTTACGCAGTACATCGGCATCAACACGTACACCTTCATCCTGTGCATCGGTGAGGAAATCACCGGCATAGGCGGTCAGCCAGTGCTGCTCATAATCATCATGGTTTGACCATAAGCCATAGCCGCCATGATTCATCTGGCGCTTAACAATACGATCCATACCGCTGTCCAGCGCGCTTTCACGCTTACGGCCGGTACTGTTTTTCAGACCCAGATCGGAAAGCTGGTCAGGCGTTGCATAAATCCACGGATAGGTGGAGCTTAACGATTGCTCCAGACAGCCATACGGATAGCGCAGCAGATATTCGAGCTGGCTGCGCGGGTTTAAATTCACGCGGTTATTCACACTGAGCAATGCTTCCAGCGACTGCGGAATCCAGCCATCCATCTCGCTGCCATCCAGAACCAGACGTTCGCCCGGCTGCAGCACCATCTGTTTCTTTTTGGTCAGCGCCGGATGGGCGGCACGGCTGTTGAGTTTCCAGCTCTGGGTCAGTGAGTAATCACCGGCACCGGTTAACTGCAGACCAATTTCAATCTGTCCGGCCGGAAATTCTGCACGCAGAGGTAATAACAGGGTTTGTTTTTCACCATCGGCCAGCGTCAGCTGCTGGGTTAATGGTGTGTTATCACGTACGACTGCCGGGCCGCTGAGGCTGAATTGCAGAGTCAGTGCCTGCTGTTCACCACTTAAATTGGTAACGTCCAGCGCTACGCTGGTTTCATCACCCACGGCGACAAAACGCGGCAACGACAGTTGTGTAACCACCGGCGCTGCGACCGTGACTTCCTGTTCCAGACTGCCGAAACGTTCGTCATCAAAGGCCAGCGCCATTAAACGCAGACGGCCATTAAAATCGGGTAATTGCAGCGGAATGCGGGCAACGCCATTTTTCACCGCCACCTGACCGGAAAACAGCGATACGATCTGTACTTCGGCGCGGGCTTTTTTACCGCCACGGCTTAATTCCGGGGCATCACCACCAAAACGCTGAGTCGCCATGCGGTTGTTATTCAGACCAATTAAATGGCTGTACATGTCGTACATATCCACCAGATAACGGCGCGGGCTGAAGAACCAGGTAAAAGGGTCGGGGGTTTTAAAATCGGTGATCGACAGCACACCAACATCCACCGCCGCCAGGGTTACCCAGGCATTGTTTACCGCTGCGCCATTGCTGTCACTGATCTTCACTTCGGTGACGACACGCTGGTTCGGCGTCCACTTTTTCGGGGCATCGAGGGCAATATTCAGCCGGCGTGGTTCACGATCCAGTTTCAGATGCATCAGCCCCACGGAACGGGTCGGGGTAATACGCTGTTTGTTGTCGGCCGGCTGTAAATGCAGCGCGCTGATATAAATATCGTGACGGTTCCAGGATTCATCGACCGGAATATCCAGCGTGGCTCCCTCAGCCGGCGTCGTAACCCGGGCACTCCACAACAACTGATTACTTTCAATCAGCACCAGCGTTTCACCGGCCGCTGGCGGTACAATTTTCAGTTGTGCGACATCACCGGCGGCATAAGCAGCTTTATCCAGCGCAAGTACAACTTTATCCGGGCGTGCGCCCTGTTCGGCATCCTGAGCATCTTCCCAATACCAGTACCAGTCTTCACCGGCATCAAAGGTCATGCTGCTGATTAAACCGGTGCTTTTATCGGTAATTTCCAGACGATAGCTGCCGAAGCTGACCGGCACCGATACTTTTTCGGTATTACCGGCACTGATGCTGCGTGTCAGTGTCAGTTCATTAAATTCACGTTCGCTGGTTTCCACATACCAGCCGCGGTTGCTGGAATAGCGCCAGTGGTAACGGCGATTCTGATTTATTAACCGTACCTGCAGATTATCGGCCGCCAGTTTTTCACCTTTGGCGTTGGTTTTAACCAGTTCAAATTCGGCCTGTGAATTACGTGCCGCACGGTCGCCAAACAGCGGGCGGATACCGACCAGCTCATTGCCTGGCAATACGCGGGCAACATGGCGGCGCACCACCGGACGACCGCCGGATTCGAACAGGCTGCCGGTAACGGTAACGGCCAGCGGCGATCTGGCACCGTCCCAGCGGGAATCGATTTGCAGAGTGATTTTGCCGTCTTTATCCAGAACCGCACCGTTCTCAATAAACTGCTGATTCCAGTCGGTTTCACGTACATTGCCAAAATGGAAATCCGGCCATTGTTCAAAAGGATGCGCCAGTGACGATACACGGATGCTGGCATCAAAACGGTTACCGGCCGCTGGAGCACCGTATAAATATTCGCCCAGTACCGGAATATTCAGACGCTCACGGCTGGTGAAGTAACGGGTGGTATTTTGCCCCGGATTAAAGGTCAGCTTCAGACGCTCAGGCATAAAGTCTTCGACTTTAAACTGATACACCACGCGGTTTTTACTCACGCCTTCAACTTCTAAACGCCAGTTACCGGTCTGGGCATCGGCCGATAACGGATATTCATACTGATAATAACCACCGGCAGCCGGCTGCCAGTTAATATCTTTTACTTTCTGACCATCCGGGCGGATGATGCGGCCTTTTAATGGCCGTGAATTAACACTCTTACCATCATCGTCACGCAATAAAGCGCTGAAGGTAGCAGTCTCGCCGCCACGGTAAATATCGCGCGGTGCATAAATAAAGAGTTCGGCACTGTTATACGGACGATCAGCCAGACGGAAATCGGACAGGTCGAGCGCCGGAGTATTTAAATTTACCAGACTGACGGATTCATCTTTACGCACCACCAGCACCTGGCCGTAATCAATTTTACGGCGTACGCTGACACGTCCTGCAGCACTGCTGCTTGCTTCAAAGGCAACACTGCCGTTGCTGTTTAACAGCTGAACCTGCGCGCCTTCGACCGGTTCTGGGCTGCCCAGGGTATTCAGATAAACATCAAAGCCGTTGCCGTAATTGCGGATATGCACACCGATATCGGTAACCATGAAATAGGTGACGGCAAGTTGGTTATCGTACTGTCCGGGACGGGCCATCACGGCCAGATAAACACCCGGTTCACGCAGCGCCGGAATATCCTGCAGCGGTAAATTAATCTGGCGGCGTTTGTTACGCTCGGCCGGCAGGGTGAAGCGGCCTTCGTGCACTAAATCGGAGAACTGTGGCAATTCATCCAAACGGTAATAACTTTCGCTCTGGCCACGGTTTTTCCAGTTAACCAGACGCACCAGTTTGTCCGGATTAACCCGGTGAAAAGCCACATTGGCTTCGCTGACGTTTAAGGCATACAACGGCAGACCGGTATGCAGATTTAATGGTAAGAAATGGCCATTACTGGCAAAAGCGAGGCTGGCACTCAGCGAGCCGAATTTCACATCACCACGGCTGGGTTTGTGCAGGGTTTCACCATTAATCGCGCGGATACCGGCATCAACGGTTACCCAATAGCGGCTGTCTGGCTCAACACTTTCAAAATACGCGGTACGGCCATCATCGGATAACACCCAACCACCATTCACCGGCTCGCGTTTGCTGTTATCCAGTTCGCGTTCAACCAATAAATAGCCCTGAAAGTTTTTGCTGCCATCCAGCGGCACAGAAAAGGTAATTCCTATGGCACTGCCATCGTCATAATTCTGCTCGCTGATATCCGCTACCTGTAAAGGTACGCCAGCGTACAGTTCGGCCGTTGTCAGCTTTTCGCCGGGGGCTTTAGCATCGGCCTGGGCTTTTGTCCCTGCCGGAGCGACGGATTCAGCCGGAATGGTGCTCGACGCCGGAGCCTCGGCTACCTGATCAAGTGACGGCTCACTGACTGCCGGAGCAGAACTGGCTGACGAGCTGCCGGAATCGTTATCGCTGCACCCGGCAAGCAATAAAGCGGAGGAAATAATGGCGACAAGCGCCAGACGTGGGCTGATCATGATGTAGTCCTTAGAAGTACCCTTAACCGGGCCTGTAGTCCATTGTGCATTCGCTGCTGACAGCAGAGCCGCCATCCTGAAAACGACAGAAGCCGCTTTATTGATAAGCCGCGAAGTATATCCGAGGGGGAAGCCACCTTCACCTGAAAATTCTGCCGCAAAAGCGGTCTATGTCACACATTAACGTCGCCGTGCAGCTCCTTGCAGCAAGCGCTCTTCGGCTACGATGGCACGGCCATGGGTGCCCGCCCCGGCTATTCCTGCCGCATCTTCAAGGCGGACTTCGAATTCGTAAAAGTCGGCCGGTTTGCCCAGATACTCAGCGCTGACTTTCACACTCGCTCCGACTGGCGTCGGCGCTATATGGGTCACATTCACATGCACTCCGACCGAAAGTTCACCCGCAGCCAATAATGGCGTCATCAGCCGTGCCGCAGCCAGCTCCATTAGGGCAATCATTTTGACTGTTGCCAGTACCTCAGGAAAACGGTCTTCTATTGTTGTGCACAATCCCTGCGCCGTATACGTCGCGGTAATATCCACTTCCAGCTCGTAACGGTCACCAATCTGCATAGGGGCTGCTCCGGAGGAAATAGGCGTTTTATCGCAGATTCGTTGCCATTCTCCAACACAATGTTGCAATTGCGGCCAGCACAGACGTCTATAGTTAGGGTCTGTCTTACTATTAATGACTTTGAGATTAACTTTGCCTTACCTCAGCTCTCTGCGTCCGGCAGCCCTGCCGTTTATTGTTCTGCTGGCAGCCTGGTTTTCTCTGCCTTATATGCCTCGCTGGCATGCCGACTACGCTCTGCTGCTGCAGGCACTGCCGTATGGCTTAGGTGTATTGCTGCTTTTATTAACCCAGCTGTTTAATCAGGGCCGTATCGGCCAGATGGCCATCCTGACGCTGGTGACCTACGCACTGGTACAGCAACGCTTACAGGTTCAGCTGAGTGACGCTGACACTTACTGGGTATTTTTCTGGCTGTGCCTGCTGTGGCCAGTCAATGTGGCGCTGATCCGTTATTTACCCGAACGGCGGCCGTTCTCTCTTGGCGGCATGATATTTCCCGCCATTCTCAGCCTGCAGTTTCTGGTGCTGGCGGCACTGAGCGTCAGCGACTGGCATAGCGCCAGCCTGAACTGGACGGCTGGCTTCCGTGAACAGGCCAGCGCCGGCCTGTTGCCACTGCCAGCGTGGATCAGTTTTACCCTTAGCGCCGCGCTGATTATCAACCGTCTGCCACAACAGAGCGATACACCACTGGCCCTGCTGGCGCTTCTGCTATTGCATGGCTGGTTATTTTACCGGCTGGATGCGAGCCAGATTTCTGTGCTGGTCAGCAGCCTGTCGCTGCTTTTATTGTTTGCCACTTTGCTGATCAACAATCACCACCTGGCCTTTATTGACGAGCTCACTGGCCTGCCCGGTCGCCGGGCCCTGATGAATGACCTGAAACATCGCCATGGCCGCTACCTGCTGGTGATGGCGGATATCGATCATTTCAAACAATTCAACGATACCCATGGCCATGATGTCGGCGATGACGTACTGCGTCTGGTTGCCGCCCAACTGAATAAAACCAGCGGTGGCGGACGCGCTTACCGTTATGGCGGCGAAGAATTTACCCTGATATTTCCGTCATCTGAGCTGAGCGAATGCCTGCCTTTTATTGAGGCAACCCGCGAGCGCATCGCCAGCTATCCGCTGGTTGTACGCAACCGTCAGCAACGCCCGGAGACCCAGCGTCAGGGCAAAAAACAGCGCGGCCAAAGCAATAACAGCAAAACCCTGAATGTCACCATGAGCTTTGGTGCCGCGCGGCGTAACAGCGGCGAAAGCATCGAGGAGTTAATGAAGCGCGCCGACAAAGCGCTGTACAAAGCCAAAGAAAATGGCCGCAACCGGGTGGAAAAGGCGAAATAGAACCGGATCAGCGTTATCATAGGCGCTGATTCTTTTTGCCTGTTATCTGCATGAATAAAGAAAAACGCATCGAAATATTTTCCCGCCTGAAGGCCGAAAATCCGCACCCGGAAACGGAACTGGAATACAGCACCCCCTTCGAACTGCTGATTGCCGTGCTGCTGTCGGCTCAGGCCACCGACGTCAGCGTCAACAAGGCAACACGTAAACTCTACCCGGTAGCCAATACCCCTGAAAGTATTCGCGCGCTGGGGGAAGAAGGTTTAAAGCAATACATCAAGACCATCGGCCTGTTTAACAGCAAAGCCAAAAACGTCATCAGATTGTGCGAGATTCTGCTTGAACAACATGGCGGTGAAGTGCCACAAACCCGTGAAGCACTGGAAGCCCTGCCCGGTGTCGGGCGCAAAACCGCCAATGTTGTGCTGAACACGGCCTTTGGTCAGCCAACCATTGCCGTCGACACCCATATTTTCCGCGTATCCAACCGCACGAAAATTGCGCCGGGCAAAAATGTTGATGAGGTGGAACAGCGTCTTATGCGGGTCGTGCCAAAAGAGTTTCAGCTTGATGCCCACCACTGGCTGATTCTGCATGGCCGCTATGTCTGCGTGGCGCGCAAACCCAAATGCGGCGCCTGTATCATCGAAGACCTGTGCGAATTCAAACAAAAGACATCTGACTAGGAGCTTCCCATGCGACTGTTACACACCATGCTGCGCGTCGGCGATATGGACCGCGCCATTGAGTTTTACACCAAAGTGCTGGGCATGACCTTGCTGCGCAAGCACGACAACGAAGAATACCAGTACACCCTGGCCTTTATCGGTTATCAGCCGGAAAGCGAAGGCGCAGTGCTGGAGCTGACCTACAACTGGGGCACCAGCGAATACGATCTGGGCAGCGCTTACGGCCATATCGCCATCGAAGTGGATAACGCCGCCGAAGCCTGTGAACGCATCCGTAATAATGGTGGCAATGTCGTGCGTGAAGCCGGCCCGGTTAAAGGCGGCACCACGGTGATTGCCTTTGTTGAAGATCCGGACGGCTATAAAATTGAACTGATAGAGAAACGCGCCGACGCCCATAATTTCTGAGCGGAGACGGTTTTATAGCTCAGGACTGGTAGCGGAAATGCAGTACCTTTAAGCCGCGCCCGGCCTGAGCTTCAATAAAGACCGGCGGGTTGGCCAGCCGCTCCACCAGCACACAGTGCGGAGCATGCTGAGCCACTTCTGCCAGCAGAAAATCTTCGCCCAGATCCGGGGCATTCAGACACAGCAGACAATCGCCACCGGCGACCATCAGCTCCGGCAGACGCCGCAACAGTTTGGCGTAGTCACGGCGGATATCAACACTGCCTTTCTGAAAGGTCGGCGGATCGCAGATCAACAGATCGTAAGGACCGTGCTTTTTCAGCCGTCCAAAAGATTTAAAGATATCCACCCCTTCAAACACCACGCGGCTCAGATCGTGGTCATTCAGACGATGATTCTCGCGGCCATGACTCAAGGCCGCGCGGCTCATATCCACATTCACCACTTTACTGGCACCACCGGCCAGCGCAGCCAGCGAGAAGCCACAGGTATAGGCAAACAGATTGAGTACCCGCCGCCCATCACTGTGCCCCCGCACCCAGCGGCGGCCATTGGCCATATCCAGAAACAGCCCTGTGTTCTGCGAACGGTTAAGGTGCAGCCAGTAATCCAGCCCGTCTTCGTTGATGACCAGCTGTTCCGGCATCAGCCCGGCCAGCAGGGTAAAAGGTGCGCCAGGACGACAGCGGTGCTGAACCACCACACTGAGCTGACTGGCATGCTCAGGACGGCAGTGCTTAAGACCCGTCAGCAACTGCTGTTGCAGCTCTGTCAGCCAGGATTCGTCCACTTCGGCGTACAGGGTGACCAGTACCAGAGGCGCATACCAGTCAATATTAAGGTGCTCGAAGCCCGGCCAGGCATGCCCGCGGCCGTGGAAAAGTCGTTGTGCCTGATCGTCAGCAGGCCACTGAATATGCTGAAACACCGGGCTTTCCTGTGATTTTGGGCGCGCAAGTTTAGCAAAAGATCGCCACCTGCGCCTGTAACTGCCAGACAGTTGCAAATAGTTGCCAAACTGCCTTGCTAAGGCTTGGTAAGGGGGAATAAGTAAGATACTATAATCGCGCCTGTGCAGGTGTGCAGGTGTGTTGGCGAGTGCTCCATATTCGTAAGATATGCAAGATACTGGTCGATAGCGGCATTTATTGATTGTCTTCCCGGTTCGCCGGCCAGTATCGATGAAAATGCCAGAAGATATAGCAAGGCCGATCGTTGATTGGCGCATTACTCAGGAAATAAAGCATGGCAAATTTAGTTCAAGGCACCGTCAAGTGGTTCAATGACGAAAAAGGTTTCGGCTTCATCGAGCAGGAATCTGGCAAAGATGTATTCGTACATTTCAGTGCTATCAACGGCGGTGGTCGTAAGACTCTGCAAGAAGGCCAGAAAGTAACTATGGAAGTTACTCAAGGTCAGAAAGGCCCACAGGCGGAAAACGTAACTCCTCTGTAAGCCTTTCGCCTGATCTGACTTTCGGGTCAGATCAAGCATCTTCTGGCAGCCCACATGCACTCCGGTGTCTGTGGGCTGTTTCATTTCTGCCTCCCCTGTTTTCCTGCCGCTCACGGTACAGAATTGGCCTGCCCAACGCTTTCCTGCGGCGCAGAACCTGTTAATCTTGGGTCATTATCAGCTGATTGTTACTCCGATGATTGATCAGGGCGAACTCTTTGACATTCCCAGTCCTTGCCGCCGTATCTGC
Organism: Thalassolituus alkanivorans; assembly: GCF_020447205.1. Classification (GTDB taxonomy): domain Bacteria; phylum Pseudomonadota; class Gammaproteobacteria; order Pseudomonadales; family Oceanobacteraceae; genus Venatoribacter; species Venatoribacter alkanivorans. Next base: position 67,954 of record NZ_JAJAEL010000027.1, on the reverse strand, counting down.
GAACTGAACAACCGCGGCTACTGCAAAGGCTGCTTCCGCAGCCGCGACGAACGTCTCTACTGGAACCAGTTCACGACCTTCCAGAAGCAACTGGTGGTGAATCTGTGTGAAAAGCGCCGCCTTAAGGTGCTCAGCGCCAAACAACAAAGCGCTGCCAGCAACGAAGAAGAAATTGTCATACCGCAGCTGGATATGTTTGCCCCGCAGCAGGATATGCCTGTTGCACCAGCAGATACTGCCAGTCCGGACACCGACATCCGCGCAAGCATTGCTGAACCGGAACACAGGGCTACTACCGAAAGCCATCCTTCCGAAGCCGAAGCCGAAGCCGAAAAGCGTGAGCATGACGTGAATGTCAGCCTGTTCGAAGAGCCCATAAGTACTGACACAGACACGCCTGCCAGCAGCGCAACAGAGAACGCTGCACTGCAACAGACAATCACGGCTCAAGACAGCAAAGAAGAGAAAGAAGAGAAAGAAGAGAAGAAACCACGCGCCCGGTCACAGACCAGAACGCGCAAAGCTGATGATTCTCAGCTGGATATGTTCAGCTGAGTCAGCTCATTCTGTCAGCTATCTATGAACAAAGGGCGACATTCACCGCCAGATCACGCTTCCACTGCATGGTCATCGAGGTTGCCCGTGTTGGCTTATATTCAGCGCCAACCCAGCCTTTATAACCCGAGGTTTCGATACAGCGGAAAATAGCAGGAAAATCCAGCGTGCCACTGCCTGGCTCGCCGCGTTTCGGGATATCGGCAAACTGAATATGACCAATTTTCGCCGCATGCAGATTAATAAAATCGCAGACGTTATGCCCCATCAGCGCCATATGATAAATATCAAATTGCGCTTTAATCGCCGGATGATTCAACTCGGCGATAATATCCAGCATCTGCTGGCCCGATGAAATCAGAAAGCCCGGCATATCGCGGGTATTGATTGCTTCAAAGGTGGTGGTGATACCAAAAGGCGCCAGGCTTTCAGCGGTTTTCAGCAGATTCTTTTTAAATGTATCGAGGTAAAAAACCCGTTTATTTTCGTCGTTACAACGCCCCGGCAAAACATTCACACACGAGACTTTTAATGCCCGCGCATAGTACAGGCATTCAACCATCGCGGCTGCGTATTCGGCGGTTTTTCCTGGTACAGCAGCCAGCCCCTCACCGCCTTCCATTAAATCGCCGGCCGGTACATTAATCAGGATGCAGCGCAGATTATTTTCGCTCAGCGCCTGCTGAATGTGTTCTATCGGTGTGTCGTAAGGAAACTGGATTTCCACCGCCCCGAAGCCATCATGGTGCGCTGCGGCAAAACGCTGCAAAAATGGCAGCTCAGTGTACATCAGGGACAGATTTGCGGTGAGTTTCACCCTTGTTTCTCCGTATACATAGTCACCAGAGTGCAGGGATCCTTTTCTGCGTTACCCTGGCTTGCGTGCAGACGCATCAGCTCTGCACCCAGTCCGGCCATTGGAATGGCACTTTTCATTATTCTGGCCAGATCATTGGCCATATCCAGATCTTTTAACAGCGTCTTTACGTGCCACTTCACAGGGTCAAAATCGCGTTCTGCCATACGCGGGCCGGTCAGCTGCAGAGGCACTGAATCGGCAAATCCGCCTTTAAGAGCCGCCGGAATCTGTGCCGCATCGACGCCGGATTTTTCCGCCAGCGCCATCACTTCAGCCATGACCAGTACATTGCAGCTTACCAGCATCTGATTACAGATCTTGGTCACCTGACCCGCTCCCACAGGCCCCATATGGGTAACCCGCTGCGATAGCGGTGCCAGCAACGGGCGCAGCATGTCTATCAGCGTTTCGTCACCACCGGCCATAATCGCCAGAGTGCCCTGTTCCGCCCCGGCCACGCCACCGGAAACCGGCGCATCAATCCAGCGCATGCCGCAGGCCGCCTCCAGACGCTCGGCCATCTGCCGGGTCGCCGCCGGGTCAATACTGGAGAAATCAATCAGCACCTGGCCGGTACGACCATGAGCTGCAATACCATCAGCCGCGAAAACAACAGATTCAACCGCCGCGGTATCGGTTACGCAGAGCATCACTACATCGCTTGCTGCCACAAGCTCAGCAACAGAAGCTGCAACCTGCGCTCCCGCCTGAAGCAGAGCAGTGGTTTTATCAGGATTACGGTTCCAGACCATAAGCGGATAGCCAGCAGCTAATAAACGCTGACTCATGGGTACACCCATCAACCCCATGCCAATAAAACCGATTCGTTGTTGCTGCATAACCTGCTCTCCCGAAGTCATCCAATAATATCAAAGACTTAGCGTTGCTGTATGTGGATTTATTGGCGCTTTCCGCCTTTTATGTGACATTTTTTACTGTCCGGAGCAGCAGTATTTTCCCACCAGGACAGATTCAGAAAATTACAATAAAGAATCACCTCAGATTACCCGTTCCGGATTCCTCGCCTATGCTTTATTGCAGTGAAACCCAAAGGAAGTATAACTATGAGCATGGCTAACATTTTCGCTGAGTCCCAGGCACTGCCCCATATTCCACGCGTCGTGCAGGAATTAATTGAAAGTTTCCGCGACGAAGACGTTAACGTTGATGACATAAGCAATAAAGTGGCACTGGATCAGGCACTCACCGCAAAGGTTCTGCGTCTGGCCAATTCCGCCCATTATGGTGTGTCACGCACAGTTTCCAATCCCCACGATGCCATTATGCTGCTCGGCTTTAATACTCTGCGTACCATGGTACTGGCCTCCGGCGTCACAGGTGCTTTCAAGGCACCGGAAGGCTTTGATCAGAAAAAATTCTGGCGTGATTCTTTTGCTATTGGCGCGTTATCCAAGTGGATTGCCGGCTATGTTAAAGATTGCGACCGGGAAACTGCCTTTACCTGCGGCATGTTGCACTCCATCGGCACCTTGCTGATGCATATGGTCATTCCTGATGAACTCAAAAACATTGATGATGCTGAAACGCTGGGCGCAACACGCAATACACTGGAAACCAGCCTGCTGGGCTACAACTATGCGGATGTTGGCGCAGAGCTGGCCAAACGCTGGAAATTCCCGGAAGAAATGCAGCAAGCCATACTGCAGCAACATAATCCCGACAGTGACCAGCCTTATTCTCAACTGGCGGGCGTAATTTACATCGCTAAATATCTGAAAGATGCTCACGAAAAAAACTGGACTGACGAGCAGATTATTGAACAGTTCCCTCTGGCCGTTGCCGAAGTGATTGGCATGGATACGACCCGGGCTTATGCGGATGTGGCGAAAACCACCTCACTGGAATCCGGCCTAGACAGCCTGCTGGAATAAACGCGGTCAGCGCAAAACAAACAATAAATAAAAAGGCCCGGTTGGGCCTTTTTATTTATTTTATGTTTCTGATAATTCAGCTGAACCCACCTGCTGCAACGGATCTGCCGCAAACCACTGGCGGCTTAGCTCTACCCTCTCCGCTGCCGGCCGGAAAATATCAGCATCGGACAGAGCATCAATTTTGCGTAAGCGTGGTAACAGACCACAACCGTTAGCAACCTGAATGGTCAGTCCCGGACGGGCATTTAACTCAAGCAACATCGGGCCGTAACGACGGTCAAGAACCATATCGGTACCCAGATACCCCAGACCCGTCTCCTCATAACAGCGTGCGGCCAATTCCAGTAACTGTCCCCATTGCGGAATAACCAGTTCTGATAATTCCCGTCCGGTATCCGGATGACGCTCGACACTTAAACCATCCTGCACCGCATTTAACGGCCGCCCGGTAGCAATATCCAATCCGACACCAACCGCTCCCTGATGCAGGTTTGCTTTGCCATCAGAACTGCGGGTAGAAAGACGCATCATCGCCATCACCGGATAACCACGGCAAACAATCACACGAATATCCGGCACACCTTCAAACGAATAACCACCAAGCTTGGGATCAAATTCGATCAGTTCTTCAATAATGGCAATATCCGGACTGCCGCCCAGACTGTACAGGCCAGACAGAATATTCGATACGTGACGCTGTAATTCCGCCAGGGTCACCAGAGTTCCGCTGTTTTTGACGTACTGCTCATCATCATACCGGCTGAGAACCAGAATGCCTTTACCACCACTGCCTTTCGCTGGCTTAATGGCAAAACCCGGAACATCACGCAACAGATCAGCAAGCAACGAAACATCGTGCTGACTCTGAATAGTGCCGATTAATGCCGGCGTGGTTATTCCTGCTTTTTGTGCCAGTAATTTGGTCTTCAGTTTATTATCAACCAGAGGATATAAACGGCGTGGGTTATAACGGCTGATATAGCTGATATTACGCCGGTTCATGCCCAGAATTCCGCGCCGTTCAAGACGCCATGGCAAGGTAAACACGTTAGTTCCCAAACGCCTTGAAGCGTTTCAGCTCCAACAGACGATAGCCGGTGTAAGAACCGATCAGCAGTACCAGTGCCAGCACAATAAACTGAATACCAATAAAGTTGAATGTTAAATGCCGCACCCAGGGGTCACTCATCGCCCAGTAAGCCAGCACAGCAGTCAACAGACTGCCACCGCCCTGCACCATTACCTCACGACCACCTTCTTCCTCCCACAGAATCGACATCCGTTCGATGGTCCAGGACAGAATAATCATCGGGAAAAAGGTAATTTTCAGACCTTCAGTCAGCCCCAGTTTATAAGACAGAACACTGAAAATACTGATAATGGCAATCACGGTAATAATCACAGCGGTAATCCGCGCCACCAATAATAAATTCAGACGGGATAAATAACCGCGGATAAATAATCCGGTGGCAACCACCAGTAAAAAACCGACCAGACCGGTAACCAGAGAAGTCTGAATAAATGCCAGAGCAATCAATACCGGCATAAAGGTACCCGATGTACGGATACCAATAATAATACGCAGAACACAGACGATCAGCGCACCAATCGGAATCAGCAGAATGGTTTTAAACATCGCCTGCTCTTCCACCGGCAGACTGTGAATCGAGAAATTCAGGAAATCATGCTGACTGGAGAGATTTTCAGCAATATTTGCGTAAGTGGACTCTTCCCGTTTCAGCATTGAGAAACGGATACTGGAATCGGTACCGCCGGTAACATCAAGAACCGGAGCCCCGCGCTGCTCCCACAATAATAACGGCGTATCAGCAGCCAACAATACCGAGGCGCTGCTCTTCTCACCAGGCAGCTCAAATATCTGGCTGTCGTTGCCATTCCACACCCGTAACAAAGGCGTCAGACTCTGGCGGCGACGGCCATCCTGCAGGTTAAGACCATACACTACCGATGCCGGCACACGTGCTTTATGCAACATTTCTACCCACAGTTCCGGCAGCTGATCGGCATAGTGGGTACGAAGTAATTCAATATGCTGTGCGGTTTCATCTTCACGGAAACGCTTTAATAATTCCCGCGTCAGGCTGTAGTTATCGGCCGAGGTGGCATAAGCCGCAGCCAGCACTTCACTGACGGCGCTGGCATAAGGCTCCGGCCAGCTGACCGGATCGATTGCCGGTGGCGGCAGATCGGCACCGGACTGCATCTGGCTGACCAGAATTTCGGCACGATAAAACAGTTCCTGTTTCCCTTTGGCACCACGCACGGTCCACTCGGCACGGGGTTCATCACTGTCCATAAAATTCAGACCATAACCTGGTGATGCACCGGCTTCTTTTAATACGGTAAAGCCATCCTGTGCTGACGGACGAGCCATCGATACTTTGACCGGCCCGCCATGCGCATTAAATTCGACCTTGGCTTCCACCGACCAGATGGTCTGGGTTTCGCCATACACCAGCGGTACTTCATACATCCAGTGACGATGCAATGTCAGTACGATACCGACCACCAGTAAAAAACCAACCAGCAGAAAAAAAGGCGCGCGGGAAAATGACAGGGATCGGATGTTCATAATATTAGCATCGCAGGCTACGGTGTGTTGGGAGCCGGTTCAGCGTTCACCGGAGGTTCTGCAGTGGCCGGCTTGCTGCCATCCACAGCATCTGCCGCCGGGGCTGAGGTACTGTTTTCAGGAACGGCTTTTATCGGCGTTTTAACATCCGGCTCCGCTGCTTTCTTTTTCAATTCAGCCGGTTCGCTTGTTGCGGGAGCGGTAGCCGCGGGCGGCGATTTTTTGGCCGGAGCAGCAGGCGGTGCTGTTACCGTTGGCGTTTTTGCTGATGGTACAGGCGCTTTTGTCACCGGTGCAGTATCCGGTACAAATTTGGCGTGCAGGAAGCGACGACCAACATCAATCAGGGTTACGTCACGTAAAAACTCACGGCCCAGCAAAATGGGATAGGTCATCTGTGAACGGTCAGTGAGGGTAAACTCGGTATCCTGCTGCAGCGCTGAACCAAGATTTACGGTCAGGGAGACCACCGGCCGGCGGTCTACTTCATCGCTGGAAGCCTGACGGATCAGCACATGACGCACCAGCGGTGCTTCGATCTCAATCGGCTCAGCCTCATCATCGTGCTGCAGCCAGAAACGCACCCAACGCTTACCATTGCGTTCAAAACGCACAACATTCACGGCACTCAGTGATGAAGTTGCCGCACCACTGTCAATTCGCGCCTGATAATGATGGCCTGGCGGAGACAGGTAAATCCATTCGCTGGCACCAATAATGGTTTTGCCATCCATCAGGGTCGCCGGAGCTTCCCGTGGTGGGCACTCAGCACCGGAAAAAGTCGGCGATGCGGCCGTCAGCGCCTGCAGTTGTTTATTCATACGGACCAGCTGTAAACGCTGACGACGAAGTTTGTCATCCAGCGCAGCAACGTCTGTACAGGCCGCAGCAGCAGGCGCCGGTTGAGCAACCGGCATCTTCTGATCCAGCAGTTGTTCAATGTCTGCCAATGTCAGTTCACGGTGTTCCCGGCCTGGCCAGACAGAACAACCCGAAGTGATCAGGGCAATACAAGCTATGAGGAAAAACGATGCCCGAGGGGGCATAACAACCTCCACCAACAGAGAAATGCGTGCGGCATTTAACCACAGAAAGCGGGGGAATCTGAACACAGGTACAACCTTTTACCGCGTTATTTACAGTGATACTGATTTATCCCCGGTTCAGAGCCAGGGCTCCTGCAGCAACAGATCAGGCGCATACGGCGGGGTTCGACCGGCACATAACAAAAAAGCTCCCGATGGGAGCTTTTTTGTGAGCAACAGGCTGTTCCGGTCAGGACATCTGCGACTGCAGATAGTTAGGCAGGCCGATTTTGTCGATCAGACCCAGCTGCTGTTCCAGCCAGTGAGTGTGATCGTTTTCGGTATCATCCAGCAGCACCTGCAGCATATCACGGGTCTGATAGTCCCGAACCTGTTCACACAGGGCCATGACTTCCCGCAGATCGACGATAACCTTGTACTCCAGATCAAGATCGCTCTTCAGCATTGCCGGTACGTCTTTACCGATATTCAGCGGCACCCGGGTCACCATATCAGGTGTCCCGCCCAGAAACAGAATGCGCTCAATGAGCTTTGAAGCGTGGCCCTTTTCATCTTCGAACTCGTGATCAATGCGCTCGTACAGTTTTTTCAGTCCCCAGTCATCGTACATACGGGAATGGATAAAATACTGATCCATGGCGCTTAATTCACCGGCCAATAACTCGTTTAATTTGGCAATAACCTGTGCGTTACCTTTCATATCCGGCCTCCTCTTACATCATGGACTGTTGATAATTTTCGATGCCAACCTGGGCAATCAGAGATTGCTGGGTTTCCAGCCAATCGAGGTATTCTTCTTCGTATTCCTGAATCTCTTCCAGCAGTTCGCGGCTAACGTAATCTTTAACCGATTCACAATAGGCAATGGCTTCTTTGAGGACTTCCAGCTGCTCGACAATCTGATCCAGATCGCACTGCAACATTTCGGCGGTATTTTCGCCAATGCGCAGACGATTCAGCTTCTGCAGATTAGGCAGACCTTCGAGAAATAAAATGCGTTCAATCAGTTTGTCGGCCTGTTTCATATCCTTGATGGATTTTTTGTAAGCCTTTTCATCCAGCTCAGAAAAACCCCAGTTTTTAAACATGCGGGCATGGAGAAAATACTGATTAATCGATGTGAGTTCGATGCTGAGAATCTGATTCAGATACTCGTTTACTTTGACGTCACCCTTCATGGCCGCGCTCCTTAAAAACTGAATAAACCAGTCTATGAATTAGCGCCGGGCTGCGCAAGCTTTAGGGCACTGAATGATTCAGAGGTGCCCTGGCCGTAAGAAGACAATATAAATGACTTCGATTATTACCTGCATTGGTAACAAGCGAACGGACGGCCACTGTGAGCTCAGTGGTCCGCCGGTTTGGTGCCGATATGGAAGCTGCCATCGGAGTGAAACTGTATAACCTGCGAGCGTTTTTTCCCTAACAGAAAAGGTTCGTCGTCGTAGAATAAAAAATTCTTCCAGTAACGGCGGAATATTTTCCAGCTGGTCTGCACCACATGCTCGGAGTGATAGCAGAAATACACCACCGTATTGTCGTCCCAGCTTAAATGCGCAGCAATCAGCTCAGGTAATTCATTGCTGTCACTGTCCCAGCATGTCTGCCAGTCGCCCTGCTCTGCCCAGACGCCATTACGTGCCGGCCAGTCATCACCCAGAAAGTGGCTGGCATGGGTCGCTTCTTTACTGATGTTCTGGCGCCAGAACTGCAAGGCTGCCACGGCAGTCAGCGGTTTGATATGTTCCAGATCTTCTGCAGCCACGGGTAACTCCCGATGGCGGAAAATCCAGCCTTGTTTGTAATCCGGCCAGGCAAGGTAATTCATACAGACTCACAGCGTAAAAGAGCCATAAGGGTAACATTTTCAACGGCAACTGCGGAATTGATCCGCGGGAATTATCGCATGACCACTGAGCGGCAGGGCTCAGCCAATAATGCGGTTACGGCCCAGCGATTTGGCACGGTACAGCGCTTTATCGGCACTCTGCACCAGATTTTTGATACTTTTTCCATGTTCAGGACAAGCCGCCAGACCCGCACTGACCGTCAGCGGGATACGACGGCCGGATGCTTTAAGGCTGGCATTTTCCAGTTGCTGGCGCAGCTCTTCACACACACTCAGACCAGCCGCAAGACTGGTATCCGGCATCAGCAACAGAAACTCCTCGCCTCCCCAGCGCATCAGAGTGTCACTCGCCCGCAGCCGTGAACGGAAGGTGTCAGATGCCAGTCGCAGTGCCCTGTCACCCACCTGATGTCCAAACTGGTCGTTGATGTTTTTAAAGGTATCCAGATCCAGTAAAGCAATCGTGAGCACGGTACGTTGCCGGATCGCCAGCTGTAACTGCTGTTCAAAGACCGCATAACCGGCACGGCGATTGAGCAGGCCGGTCAGTTCATCAATGGTCGCCAGTTCCCGCAACCGGACTTCCAGCTTTTTGTATTCATCAATATTGTGCACCATGCCCACCACCCGCAGTGCCCGGCCATTATCATCGCGGGCACAGACATAACCGCGGTCATGCACCCAGATATAGTCACCGTTGCGGGTTCGCAGACGGTATTCAATATCGTAAATATCCTGTTTACCGGAGACGTATTCTTCAGTGGCAACCAGAATACGTTCGGCATCCTCCGGATGCAGACTGTCTTGCCAGGTAAACAGGGTGTGCTGCACTTCGTAAGGGCCGTAACCCAGCATACGTTTAAGCTGAGGGGCATAAAACACGTCGTTGGTGGTCAGGTCCCAGTCCCAGATACCGTCCGAAGCTTCATTGAGTACAAACTGCATAATCGGCTCAAGATCATGCAGCGTTTTCTCGATTGCCTTGCGCTGGGTAATATCGCGGACCGATGACAACAGATATTCCGTACCATCCCAAACCACCACATGGCTGGAAACTTCTACCGGAAACTCACTGCCATCGGCGCGGATATGACGACCGGAAAAGACATAGTCAGGGTCTGAGCGGATTGCCTGTACGACCAGCTGCCAGTGAGCGAGGTCGCGGATATCCCGCTGCTGATCAAAGACCGTACGCTGCACCAGCTGCTCCCGGCTTAGCTTCTGCTGGCGGCCAGCTTCATCATTCACCGCCACAATTTCCGCCGTCTGCGGATTGACGATGTAAATGGCTTCTTTCAGCTGGTCGAATGCCTGCAGATAACCAAGCAGCTCCGGACCATATTCATGGCTCATATCAATACCTGTTCAGACGGTATTTCCGGCAGGACAATCCAAACCTTTGTCTCAAAGAATAGACCAATTGTGCCCCTGTACAGGAATGCCAGACATAAAAAAGGCCACTCAAGAGTGGCCTTCAGCAGCACCGTTTAAGGTATCAGTCCTTAAAGGTGTTTTTTGCGATAAAGCTTTGTACCGTTGCCAGATCAGCAGGCAGCACATTCAGGCGCTCTTCACGTTCCATCAGATCGGTCAGGTGATGCGGCAGTTTTGGCATATCGAAACCGGCACGCAGTACCGCTTCTTCAAACTTAACCGGATGCGCAGTTCCCAGAGTGATCATCGGAATGTTCTGGTTACGACGGCACTCGCGCGCAGCTTTCACGCCGATGGCGGTGTGCGGATCAAGCAGATATCCGGTTTCACCGAAGACTTCCTGCATAGTGGCGACAGTCATATCTTCACTGACTGCATAGCTGTCGAACAGTTCACGGGCTTTGGCCAGCTTATCTTCGTCCAGAGACACCACATCTTTTTTGGCGTTCATGCGTGCCATCAGATCAGCCAGTTTGGCACCGTCACGGTCATACAGATCGAACAGCAGACGCTCAAAGTTGCTGGATACCGCGATATCCATCGACGGCGTGATGGTGTGCTGCAGCGGATGTACTTCGTACTGATTCTTGCTCATCAGACGATGCAGAACATCGTTGCTGTTGGTGGCGATGATCAGCTGTTCAACCGGCAGGCCCATTTTCTTCGCCATGTAACCGGCGAAAATATCACCGAAGTTACCGGTTGGAACGGAATACGCCATCGGACGCAGCGGGCCACCCAGGTTCAGTGCGGAATAGAAGTAGTAAACGATCTGCGCCATGATGCGCGCCCAGTTGATGCTGTTTACGGCTACCAGTTTGCGCTCACCACGCAGGAACTGCTGGTCGCCAAAGCTGGCTTTAACCATGTCCTGCGCCTGATCGAAGTTACCTTCGATGGCGATATTGAAGATGTTGTCACCTTTAACCGTGGTCATCTGGCGACGCTGAACTTCAGACACCTTGCCGTGCGGGTGCAGAATAAAGATGTCGACGTTACGACAGGCTTTGGTGCCTTCAATCGCAGCAGAACCGGTATCGCCAGAGGTGGCCCCCATGATCACCACTTTCTCGTGGCGGCGTTCCAGCACGTAATCCAGCAGGCGACCCAGCAATTGCAGAGCAAAGTCTTTGAATGCCAGCGTCGGGCCGTGGAACAGTTCCAGTACGTATTCGTTGTGGTCAATCTGCTGCAGCGGAGCAACCGCTTTATGACCGAAGCCTGAATACACCTCATTCAGCATTTTCTGTAATGCGGCGGAATCCACACAGCCTTCCACGAACGGGTAAATCACCTTGTGTGCCAGTTCGGTGTACGGCAGGTCACGCCAGGATTCGATCTCTTCGAGGGAGAATTGCGGTACGTCTTTCGGCACATATAAGCCGCCGTCGGTGGCCAGGCCGGTCAGCAGTACGTCTTCAAAGGTCAGTTCCGGCGCATTACCGCGGGTAGAAATGTATTTCATCATGGGCGAAAGCCTGCGTGTCTTCCAAAGGTATGAAAAGGGGTGTGTAAAAAATGCGCGTAGTTTACATGGTTAAGGCCGCCGCTGCATCTTGCCTGCGGCCTGTTTACCGACAACGGCCGGCTACAGCTGCTCAAGCAGCTCCGGGCGGTAATCATCCACGCTCGGCGTCAGTCCCAGTCGCTCAATCTGCTTCTCCAGCTGGGCAATCTGAGTGTTCAGTTCATCCATGGTCAGCGTGTTGTCTTCCAGCTGGTGCAGATGCTTTGAACCGTGCAGGAAATAGTACTGGATGGTCACCGCCAGCGGGTTATCAGCCTCCAGCGCCGCATTCAGCTTTGCACTGGCCCGGTAAATCCGGTTCAGCGCCTGCTTCAGGCGCCAGACGTACATCACTTCAGTCAGTGCCGGATGATCTTTAAAGCGGTTAATCAGCACCGCAATCACGATGGCGGCGGTTGCCACACCCGCCGCATTGAGCCAGAAATTGGACTCTGCACCGCCCCACAGGGCGATATATAACGTTGAAAACCCCAGCGACAGAACCAGCAGCGTCGCGACCAGTGCCGCCTGAAAACGGTTCAGATGTTTTTTAAAGCGGGCCTTATCAATATTCTCAAGTTTCATGCTTACTCCTGCGACGACAGCGGACGAAAGAAATCGCCCAGCTCGCGGTATAAATCTTCGTTTAAAAAGCAGGACACATATTTGCCCTGTTTTTCGACCCGGATCAGTCCTGCATCCACCAGCGCTTTTACATGATGAGAGACGGTCGGCGCGCCAATGCTGAGTTTGCTGATAAAGTCGGCGACACCACAGCCAGCTACCGGGGCCGGTAAGCCCGTGCGGCTGTGCTCTGTTAAGGGCTGTTCCGCCTGATGATGACGCACAACTTCCAGGTACATCTGCAAACGGTTGGGATGAGCCAGTGCTTTAAAGGCATCGGCCAGCAGGTTCACCCCTTTATCGGTCAGTCGGCACATAGATTCACTGTGAACATCCGGAAAGTGGGCGGCAGTGTACTTCAGCCTCCGTCGTTTTAACACGATGGCAGGATAACACTTTGACAATGATCAAACTGTTTCTTAGCATCCGGTCAGTTCGACAATCGTCAAACTATAAACAGCCGCAAAACAAAAATAACCGTATCAGCCAACGGAGTTCTGCCATGCGCACCTTCCATAACAAAACCGCTCTGATTACCGGTGCCTCCAGTGGCATTGGCGAATCCTTTGCCCGCCAGCTGGCCGCCGCCGGTTGCCATCTGATTCTGGTGGCACGACGCGAAGACAAATTACTGGCGTTAAAACAGGAGCTGGAGCACAGCGCCGGCATCCGCGTGCAGGTGATCAGCCAGGATCTGGCTCAACCCGGCTCGGCCACAGAGCTGTTTAATAAAACCCAGACACTGCAGCTGCCCGTCGACCTGCTGATTAATAACGCCGGTTTTGCCCAGCATGGCTATCTGCTGGACGTGCCGATGCCGGTTCACAGCCAGATGATTCAGCTGATGGTCACCACCCTGACCGAGCTGACCTGGCTGTACGCCGCCGATATGAAACAACGCGGCGGCGGCCATATTCTGCTGGTGTCATCCCTGCTCGGCTTCTTACCCGGCCCGCAGTTTGCCAGCTACGCCGGCAGCAAAGCCTATGTACTCAACTTTGCCGAATCGCTGGCGCGGGAACTGCGCCCGCACAAAATTCACATCAGCGCTCTCTGCCCCGGCGGTACGGCCACCGAGTTTATGGATGTATCCGGACAGAAGATTGAAGGCCTGCGCACCCTCGCCATTATGAGCAGCGATTCAGTCGCACGCGCCGGTCTGAAAGGCGTGATAAAAGGCAGGGCCAGCGTTGTCCCCGGGCTGCTGTATAAAGCCTCGGTGTTTGGCATCCGCTTTATTCCGCGACAGCTGCAGGCCATTTTCGGCGAAGCGGCAACGCGCTAAGCGTTGCTGTTCTGCTGATCCAGCCATGCCTGAACGGCAGGGCCTGTGCCTATGGGCCAGGCCTTCAGCTTATTAATCGCAATGTGCTTATAGGCAGCCAGCTCGCTGGTATCCATCACGATTTCCCCTTCGGCGTGCACCTCATACACCAGCAACAGCTGGTTGGCCTGAGCGAAGGGGTAATGACCCAGAAAACGAACGGCGGTACTGCTGAGCCCCAACTCTTCTTTAATCTCGCGCACAATACCCTGCTCCGGCGTTTCACCAGACTCCACAAAACCACTGACCAGCGCCAGCATCCCCTCCGGCCAACCGACATTATTCACCAGCAGTACATGCTCTTGCGTCTCTGGCTGCGGACGGTGCAGAACAATTGCCGCAACCACCGGAACCGGGTTATTCCAGTGGATAAACCCACAGCCAATCCGCACGCAGACCCGTCGCTGATCCACCTTCCCGGGTTGCAACTCAGCCGCACAATGCGGGCAATAACGAAATTCCGGCATTCTGTTTTCTCCTGAAACATCAATGTAACGCTGCGATGAAATGCTGAAACGAAACGCAGCAAAACCGGCGCCACGCACATCCCACGTTTCCCCAGTTATAACTGCTTAAACCTGACAGCAACATGAACCGTTGCAAAAAGCAGTGGCTATCTGCCGACTTCTGGCACAAATGCCTCCTGCAAGCCTACCTACCAGTAGGTAGGCTAATCACTGTCGATACCAACAAACGCCCAGAGCGATGCCGCAATGACCACAAAATCTGCCAATGCCCGCCAGACCCGTCAGCAGCTGATTGATGTTGGCGCTGACCTGCTCTGCCGCCGTGGTTATACCGGCTTCAGCTATCAGGATCTGGCGCGCGAACTGGGCATCAGCAAACCCAGCGTGCATCACCACTTCGCACAGAAAGCCGACCTTGGCCTGGCACTGTGTGACTGGACCGAACAATGGCTGCGTGACGGTTTCGCGCACTTTGATCAGCATGGGCAAAATGCACCGGACAAACTGCAGCGTTATCTGCGCGCCGCCGCCAAACATACCTTTAACGAACACAAACAGTGCCCGCTCAGTGCCCTGCACAGCGATCTGGCACAACTGCCGGATGCCATGCGCGCACGCCTGAGTGACCTAAGCCGGCTCGAAGTGGATTGGGTTGCTGCGGTGTTCAGCCAGGGGCTGGCAGACGGCGAGCTGCAGGCTCCGGCCACCGCCAATGCTCAGGAACTGGCACAATTATTTATTTTTGCCTGCAAAGGCGCGCTGTATTACGCCCGCCTGTTAGGGCGTGAACACTTTGAGCAGAGCATGTCGCTGCTGCTGCAACAATGGCTGCCGGAGGCACAAGCGGCGCAATCACGCACAACCCTTTAACAATTTCCGACAGCCTTTTAACCATTTCCGAAACAGTAAAAAACAGCCAACAGGAATACCGATATGAGCAATGTCCACGGCGCCGTCAGCGCCCTGTTTGAACCCATCACCCTCGGCCCGCTGCAACTGAGCAACCGTATTGTTATGGCTCCGATGACCCGCACCTACTCGCCGGGCAACGTTCCCAATGAGCTGGTCGCCGCCTACTACGCCCGCCGCGCCGAAAATGAAGTGGGTCTGATCATTACCGAAGGCACCTGTGTTGGCCATAAAGCCGCTAACGGCTATCCGCGTGTTCCTTTTATTTATGGTGAAGACGCACTGGCCGGCTGGAAAAAAGTGGTCGATGCAGTACACGCCAAAGGCGGCAAAATCGCTCCACAGCTGTGGCACGTTGGCGCCATCCGTAAAGAAGGCGTGGAACCTGATCCGTCAGTACCGGGTTACAGCCCGTCCGGTCTGGTCAAAGCCGGTAAAGAAAATGGCGTAGCCATGAGCAAAGAAGATATTCAGGAAGTGATTGAAGCCTTCGCTCAGGCGGCTGAAGATTCCAAACGCATTGGCTTTGATGCGGTGGAAGTACACGGCGCCCACGGTTATTTAATCGACCAGTTCTTCTGGGAAGGCTCTAACCAGCGTACTGACGAATACGGCGGTGATCTGGTTGCCCGTACCCGTTTCGCCTGCGAAATTGTCTCTGCCATCCGCGACCGTGTTGGCCCGGATTTCCCGATTATTTTCCGTTTCTCCCAGTGGAAACAGCAGGATTACAGCGCCCGTCTGTGTGAAACCCCGGAAGAACTGGAAGCTTTCCTCAAGCCACTGATCGAAGCCGGTGTCGATATTTTCCATTGCTCAACCCGCCGTTTCTGGGAAAAAGAATTCGCAGGTTCCGACCTGAATCTGGCCGGTTGGACCAAAAAAATCACCGGTAAGCCGGTGATTACCGTCGGTTCTGTTGGCCTGAATGCCAGCTTTATTGATGAAGACAAACGCGACATGGTTGACGCCTCCGGTGTTGCCACCGCCTCCATCGATGAACTTGGCCAGCGCATGGCGGCCGGTGAGTTTGAACTGGTGGCCGTTGGCCGTGCACTGCTGCAGGACCCTGAGTGGGTACTGAAAGTCAAAGCAGGCCGCTATGACGAACTGGAAGACTACGATAAAAAATCGTTAATGCAGCTGGTGTAAATACCACGCAGATAACACAGAACGGGCCTGATCAGGGCCCGTTTTTATTTCTGTCCGTTAATACGGGCAATAAAAACGCTTTTATATTTCCCCGCCAGCAACAGAGTAGGCATTTCCGCAACCATCTGGCATGCTGCTGTTTTTATCCATCCGGATTCCCGCAATATGCCTGCTTCTCATACCAGCTGCCTCTGTGGTGCAGTAAAAATAACCGCAACCAATATCAACCCTAAATTTACGGTATGCCACTGCCAATCCTGCCGCACCTGGGGAGGCGCGCCTTTCTTTGCTGTTCAGTGTGGTACAGAGGTTACATTCGAAGGCGAAGACAATGTGAAAATGTACCAGTCATCCGCCTGGGCATCTCGCGGATTCTGCAGCGAATGCGGCACTCACTTGTTTTATAAATTAAAAGAAAGCGGTGAATACAACATGCCCGTTGGCCTGTTTCCAAAGCTGGAAGGGTTGAAAATGGTGATGCAATATTTCAGTGATGCCCGGCCTGATTACTACTGTTTTTCAAATGAAACTCAGGAAATGACAACCGCTGAAATCATGGCGTTTTTTGCTGAAAAAATGTAACCGAACCACCAGTAACCAGCTCAGCAGCAATCCGCCCCCTGCGCCATCCTGCGCGTTGCTGACACAGCCAACCATCAGGCAGTGTCAGCATTGACCAGCGGCCGAAGCCCCGGCATAGTTCAGCCAACTTTTCAGGCTGTACGCAGGACGCTTTATGAACTGGATATTCAACAACCTCTTCAGCATTATTCTGGCCATTATTATTATCAGCCTGGGCTGGAAACTATGGCGTAAAATCGCCATTAAATTGCGTGCCCGGCATATACAGAATTATGCCTTTCCCGGCACCTTAAAACGCAAGGTGGCACAGCGCTACCCCCATCTGGACGAAGCTCAGTTGGCGCTGGTGATCGACGGATTACGTGAATATTTTCAGATCTGTAATATCGCCGGACGCAAACCCGTTGCCATGCCCTCGCAGGTGGTCGACCTCGCCTGGCATGAATTTATTCTGTTCACCCGAAAATATCAGGAATTCTGCCGTTCCGCTTTTGGCCGTTTTCTGCACCACACACCGGCCGAAGCCATGAGCACGCCAACCACCGCCGCCAACGGCATTAAACGCGCCTGGCGTATTGCCTGCGCCCGGGAATGGCTGTCAGCCAAACAGCCCAGCAAACTGCCGTTACTGTTTGCGCTTGATGCCCAGCTGAATATTGACGACGGATTTTTTTACCAGCTCAACTGTCAGATGGCAGCAACAGGCCCAAACAAGAAAACACAACACGACACAACGCCTTACTGTGCCAGCCATATTGGCTGCGCTTCCGGTTGCTCCGGCAGTGGCGGCTGTAGCGGCAGTTGCTCATCGGGCTCCGACAGTGGCTGCAGCAGCGGCTGTGGAGGAGATTAAACGAGAGTGATCAAACACTCACAATCACAACAAAGGATTCAAGCATGTTAACGGATACAACCGGGCTGTTTTTATCGCTGATTTTTGGCTCCATCGGTTTTGGTTATTTTATTTACGGTAAGCGCCAAAGCCATAAAATCGCACTGTGGAGCGGCGTTGCCCTGATGATTTACCCCTACTTTGTATCTAATCACTACGCCATGGTGATGACCGGAGTTGGCCTGATGCTGGTGCCCAGGTTTTTACGTCTGGACTAACCTCAGCACTCATACTGTCCAGCAATGCTGCGCTCATAATACAGATGCAACCCAGCCAGCCCCATACACTCAACTGCGCTTCTCCCAGCCACCAGGCCGTTAATACCGCGGTGACCAGTTCCATAATAATAATCAGCGACGAGCGGCTGGCAGGTAAATGACTGACTCCCCATTGCGACCCGAAAGACACCGCCAGAAGCCAGGTTGCACCGTACAGCATGGCCAGCCAAACGGCGCTTGCCGATACCTGCAACAGCTGATCGGCATTAACTGTACCTGCCTGCCAAAGCCAGCTCAGCAACATAAAAAATGCGGCTCCCAGCAACATACTTTCTGCTTTTAATACCAGCGCAACCTGCTGCCCTTTACGGAATAAAATATTATTCGCTGCATAGGTAAAGCCGGCAATCAGCCCCAGAGTATCGCCTGTTCCCCAGGGCGTTTTCAGTAAAGCCGCCTGCCAGTCGCTACCCGGCTGAATACCCGCAACCAGCACCACCCCCAGCAAAGCCAGTATAATCATCAGCGCTTTGCCGGCACTGACGGTCTCATGCAGAAATAATCGTCCAAGCAAGGTGCTCCACACAGGTAGCAGATAAAACAGCACCATCACCCGCACCACATTGCCTTCCAGCAGCGCCAGCGAAAAACTGGCATTGGCCAGACCACCGACCAGAAATATTCCTGCTAACAACGCTTTATTCTGCTGCCAGTGCGCCAGTACCCTGTGCCACTGACGCCACAGGATCACCGTGGTCAGAACACTGGCCACACTGTACGCCATTAGCAGCAGTAATGAATGACTGATTCCGGCGCTTTCAATAGCGTTCAGCGGTATCCAGGCACTGCCCCAGAGAACCGACGCCAGAAACAGCACCGCCGCAGGATTCAGAAATTCACGCATACATACTCCCCGAAGCACCAAAACAAAACATGCGGATAAAAACTGCCCTTAAATGCGGCATAATTTTCTGTTTCAGATTTATTGATACGTTTCTCGCCCGACAATTTAGGGCATTTCTGTATGCCCTGTGCGCAAAAATCATTCATTTCTGTGCTTTGTAAGAATTGGCACACCATTCGCAAATACCGTAGAGATGCGAAAACAATGGGGTGTTCTGCATCGCTCGCGGAATTGCTACACTGAGTTCCGTTAATAGGTCGCTAGGGTTCCGGTTTGTGTTGTTAAACACGAACGACTGGTCCGAGAGCAACCGACCTCAGCCGCGTGCGGGGGTTACACGGAGGGATAAAAGCCCGGGAGATCACTGGAACATTCGCTCAGGCCAGCCTGTGCAATGCCCCTTGTATCCGCTCCGTTAACCCGAACAGGAGTGCGCTTATGCGCCGGCTGATTAATCAGAGAATTTCCCGCCCACTGGCTTTTTTTCTGGGCGCCCTGCCCTTTATTATCGCCATCCTGCTCTATATGGCAGCCTCAACCGAGCGCCTGAGCGACAATCCGAACGACAAATTACTGCCCGCCTTCAGCACCATGGGCGACACGCTGCTGCGCATGGCGACCGAAGAAAATAAACGCAGCGGCGATATTCTGCTCTGGGTCGATACCCTCGCCAGCCTTGAACGTCTGGCCATGGGCGTTGGTATCAGCGCAACGATTGCTCTGCTGTTTGGTTTAACACTGGGCGCCCTGCCGCTGCTGCGCGCAAATTTATCACCCTTTACCACCGCCATCTCGATGGTGCCGCCCATGGCCCTGCTGCCGGTACTGTTTATTGTTTTCGGCCTCGGTGAAGTATCGAAAGTAGTGCTGATTGTGATTGGTATCACGCCGTATTTAATCCGCGAATTACAAAGCCGCGTGTCGGAACTGCCGACCGAACAGTGGATTAAGGCACAGACTCTGGGCGCCAACAGCTGGCAATTAATGTTGCGCATGGTGCTGCCGCAAATGCTGCCACGCCTGGTCGATGCGCTGCGCCTGTCGATGGGTGCTGCCTGGTTATTTTTAATTGCCGCCGAGGCCATCGCCTCAACCGAAGGGCTTGGCTACCGGATTTTTCTGGTACGCCGTTATATGGCAATGGACGTCATCCTGCCTTATGTGGTGTGGATCAGCCTGCTGGCAATTATTTCTGATCAGTTACTGAAGCAACTGAACCGCAAATTATTCCCCTGGTATCAGCCGCAATAAATGCACTGATCTTCAGACGCAGGATAACCATAAGGTGGAATATGTATGAGTTTTATCGAATTTAAAAAAGTCAGCAAAACCTACGGCGATCAGCCGGTGCTGGACAATATCAATCTGAGCGTTAAAAAAGGCGAATTTGTGACCATGGTCGGAGCATCCGGCTGCGGCAAATCGACCTTTCTGAAAATGCTCTCCGGTCAGGAAAGCGCCAGCAAAGGCCAGTGTCTGCTGGATGGTCAGCCATTAACCGACGAGCCCAGTGTCGACCGCGGTATTGTGTTCCAGAAATACTCGGTATTCCCCCATCTGAGCGTGCTGGACAATGTCATTCTCGGGCTGGAATTTGCCCAGAGTAAATTGCTGGCCCGCCTGTTTGGTAAAGCCCGCGCTCAGGCCAGAGAAAAAGCCATGAATCTGTTGCAGCGGGTAGGACTGCACAGCGCCGCCAATAAGTATCCACATGAACTTTCCGGTGGTATGCAGCAGCGTCTGGCCATTGCTCAGGCATTAATTAAAGAGCCAAAAATCCTGCTGCTGGATGAGCCCTTCGGCGCCCTTGATCCGGGTATCCGTGCCGATATGCACCAGTTAATTCTGGATTTATGGCAGCAGACCGGCACCACTATTTTTATGGTCACCCACGATATTGGTGAGGGCTTTTATCTCGGCAGCCGTTTATTGGTATTCGATAAAGTCCGCCACGACCCTATGGCTCCCAATGCCTGGGGGGCGACCATTACCTACGATTTAAAACTGAACCAGGCCAATCATGGCCAGCTGGCCAAAAGCGGCGACAGCGCTCAGGAACATTCTTTATACAACGATATTCAGCACTCCGTTCATGCCACAGCCCGTGTGCAGGACGAGGCAGGCCCAAGCATTGGAATAAGTACCGGAGTAGGTGCCTGAATAGGCGCCTGAAGGAGAACATATGACTCAGTTAAGCAAAAAACATCAGCAATTTTATCAGGGCGAGGCCGTTTATCAGGATACGCTGGGAGGCGGCTGCCACTGGTCGATGCGGGTAAAAAAAGGCACGGTCATCACCTTTACCGACCTGCACGGCGGCGCCAATCTTGGTCTGTTAATGTTTAACCCATACGACCTGCTGGAAAAGTACAACGCACCGGATACCTTAAAATGCCAGCATACCTTCAAGCTGACTCAGGGCCACTGTCTGTATTCCGATATGGGCCGTATTTTTGCCTCTGTTGTGGCCGATGACTGCGGCTGGCACGACACCGTCTGCGGCAATATTAATAAAGCCATGGTGGCAGAAAAATGGGGCATTAAAACCTATCAGGAAGCCCGTAATGGCTGGACACAGAACGGCTATGACAGCTTTCTGGTGGAATTCGCCAAATACGGTCTGTCACGCAAAGATATGGCCGCCAACCTCAATCTGTTCAGTCAGGTGCAGACCGATGATCTGGGTAATATGCGCTACATCGGCGATGCATCAAAGGCCGGCAATGCCATCACTTTACGTTTCGAAATGGACACCCTGCTGATCATGCACACCTGTCCGCATCCGTTAAGCAATGCCGCCGAATATCCTGTGCGGCCGGTGCATTACCATCTGGGCAGAGCCGCCGTCGTTGCCGGTGATGATGAGTGTAAAAATCACTGCGCAGAAAATCAGCGCGGTTTTCACAACAATTTTCTCTATAACTTCTGCGAAGCCTGAGGAGCCGTACCATGATTAAAGCAAGCACACTGCAGCCCCAGGATGCCAGTTTCCGCCAGACAGTACTGGCCGGTGACTATTTTATTCACCGCATCGAAGCCGGTCAGACCCTGCGTATTCTCGATCTGGAAGGTAATCAGGCCGCCGATACGCTGTTTTATAATGCCGATGATCCCAGTGAACGCTACAGCGCCACCGATACCATCCGCGCCCAGGGTAATGTGTATCTGACGGCAGGCTCGGTATTAATGACTAACGAAAACCGTCCGCTGCTGGAAATTGTCGCCGACACCTGTGGCCGGCATGACACCTTAGGCGGTGCCTGCGCCACCGAATCGAATACCGTGCGCTACAGTCTGGAAAAAAAGTGCATGCACGCCTGCCGTGACAGCTGGATGCTGGCTATTAACGAGCATGAAGAATACGGGCTGGATAAAGCCGATATTACCCACAATATTAATTTCTTTATGAATGTACCGGTCACCGCTGAAGGAGGACTGACCTTTGCCGATGGCATTTCCGATGCCGGTAAATATGTCGAGCTGAAAGCCCTGATGAACACCATCGTGCTGATATCCAACTGCCCGCAGCTGAACAACCCCTGCAATGCCTATAACCCGACACCGATTGAAGTGATTGTCTGGTAAATCTGCCTGCCGATCAGAAAATTCATATTTCAAGCAGCCGGACGACCGGCAGGCTTCAGTATTTATGCAGGACGACCTGCCTCTTGTGCAACAACATACGTGAAGTGAAACAAGACATTTAAGAATGAGGCAAGACCATGTTTAAAAAAGTCTTAATCGCCAACCGTGGCGCCATTGCCAGCCGTATTATCCGCACCCTGAAAAAAATGAATATTCAGGCGGTTGCGGTTTACCATCAGGCCGACCAGCATTCGTTGCATGTCCAGCAGGCCGATGAGGCTTTCTGCTTGGGTGATGGCACGGTCGCGGATACTTACCTGAATCAGGATAAAATCCTGCAGATTGCCAAAGACTGCGGTGCTGAAGCCATTCACCCCGGTTATGGTTTTTTAAGCGAAAATACCGGCTTCTCCCATGCCTGTGATCAGGCTGGCGTGGTCTTTCTTGGCCCCAGCGCCGCACAAATGGATGCCTTTGGTTTAAAACATTCAGCGCGTGCACTGGCGCAGGACAATAAGGTTCCGCTGCTGCCGGGCACCGAACTGCTGACCGATATTCACAGCGCCATCATTGAGGCCGGGCGTATTGGTTATCCGGTGATGCTCAAAAGCACCGCCGGTGGTGGCGGTATTGGTATGCAACTGTGTTACAGCGAGGCCGAACTGCAACAGGCGTTTGCTTCGGTGAAACGCTTAAGCGCCAATAACTTTGCCAACGATGGCGTATTTATCGAAAAATTTGTCGAAAAAGCCCGCCATATCGAAGTACAGATTTTTGGTGACGGTAAGGGCCAGGTACTGGCATTGGGCGAGCGCGACTGTTCCATTCAGCGCCGCAATCAGAAAGTGCTGGAAGAAACACCGGCACCGGGTTTAACCGCCCAGCAGCGGGAGGCATTACACACCACGGCAGCGCGTCTGGGCCGCTCGGTTAATTACCGCAGTGCCGGTACGGTCGAATTTATTTACGATGCAGATTCCGGCGAATTTTATTTCCTCGAAGTGAATACCCGCTTACAGGTTGAGCACGGCGTTACCGAAGAAGTCTACGGTATTGATCTAGTGGAATGGATGGTGCGCCTTGGTGCCGGTGAAACGCTGCCACTGACAGAACATTTCACACCCAAAGGCCACAGCATTCAGGCACGGATTTATGCCGAAGATCCGGCACAGGATTTTCAGCCCTGTGCCGGCTTATTAAGCAATGTGCGCTGGCCACAACACCTCTTGTTGCAATCTCAGTCTGATAAGGCCTCAGGCTGGCCATCACTGCGTATTGATACCTGGGTAGAAAGCGGCTCAGAAGTACCGGCTCTGTTCGATCCTATGCTGGCCAAAGTGATTGCCACCGCCGCCAACCGCGATCAGGCGCTGGCAACCCTGGCGGAGGCGCTGGCCGACACAGAATTGTACGGACTGGAATGTAACCGCCGTTATCTGCTCGATATTCTTAAGGATAAGCGCGTACAAGCCGGTGACGTGTACACCCAGTTATTAAAAACACTGCAACACCAGCCCACCAGCGTGCAGGTATTAACCGCCGGAACACAAACCACCGTTCAGGATTTACCCGCGCGCATTGGCTATTGGGATATTGGCGTGCCACCGTCAGGCCCGTTCGATGGCTATTCTTTTGCTCTCGGTAACCGTTTACTCGGCAATGCAGAGCAGGCCGCGGGTCTGGAAATTACTTTAAAAGGCCCGGTGCTTAAATTTAACGCACCGACAAGGATATTACTGGCCGGTGCCACCACCAACGCCAGCCTGACCCGAGCGGGCCTACCCCCTGGCAGCCTGAGCCACAACAGTACAACCAGTGATATTGAATTCTGGCAGGTCATTGATATTAATGCCGGCGATATTCTCGACTGCGGCAGCGTTGGCAGTGCTGGTGCACGGGCTTATTGTTTAATTGCCGGTGGTTTTAACTGTCCGGATTATCTGGGCTCAAAATCTACCTTTACGCTTGGTCAGTTTGGCGGCCATAACGGTCGCGCATTATTACCGGGCGATGTGCTGCATTTTTCCGCAGATAATAAAGCAGAACCCGCAACTCTTAACGATCCGGCTTTGCTGCCCGCGATTGCCAACGGGTGGGAATTACGGGTTATTTATGGCCCACACGGCGCGCCGGAATTTTTTACCGACAGCGATATTGAGCGCTTCTTTGCCCACACCTGGGAAGTGCACTACAACTCCAGCCGCACCGGTGTGCGCCTGATTGGCCCCAAACCGGAATGGGCACGGGCCGACGGTGGTGAAGCCGGGTTACACCCATCCAATATCCACGACAATGCCTACGCCATTGGTACCGTCGATTTTACCGGTGATATGCCGGTGATTTTAGGGCCGGACGGCCCGAGTCTGGGCGGCTTTGTCTGCCCGGCCACGGTGATAACCGCGGATTTATGGAAACTCGGCCAGTTAAAAGCCGGCGATAAAATCCGCTTTCTGCCGGTCAGCCAGCAAACCGCGGTGGCCTTAAACCGCGCGCAGCAAAACAGCCTGACAACACTGAGTGCAGAGGATTGTGCGGTTGAGCGCTGGTTACCGCAAAGCCCGATTGTGCATAGCATCGCTTATACCGGTCAGGCAGACTCACACCCGACCGGTGTCGTTTATCGCCCCAGTGGGGATCAGTATTTACTGGTGGAATACGGTCCGCTGCAGCTGGATATCCGCTTGCGCTTCCGCGTTCATGCCTTAATGCAGTATTTAAACACACAGAATATTACCGGCCTGTGGGAGCTGACACCGGGCATCCGCTCGCTGCAGCTGCACTACGATTCCACCCGCTTAAGTCAGCAGGAATTACTGCAGATATTAATTGCCGCCGAAGATCAGCTGGGCGACTTGCAGGATGCCGAAGTGCCGTCGCGCATTGTTCACCTGCCACTGTCGTGGAACGACGAAGCCTGCCAGCTGGCGGTGAATAAATACATGCAATCGGTACGGGCCGATGCGCCCTGGTGCCCGGATAATATTGAATTTATCCGCCGCATTAATGGCCTGAATTCCATTGATGAAGTGAAAGATATTGTCTTTAACGCCAGTTATCTGGTGATGGGCTTAGGCGATGTGTATTTAGGTGCTCCGGTGGCAACGCCCATGGACCCGCGCCACCGTCTGGTCACCACCAAATATAATCCGGCGCGTACCTGGACGGCAGAAAACTCCGTCGGTATCGGTGGCGCTTATATGTGCATTTACGGCATGGAAGGCCCGGGCGGTTATCAGTTTGTTGGCCGTACCCTGCAGATGTGGAACCGCTATAAAACCACCCGCGAATTTACCCAGCCCTGGCTGCTGCGCTTTTTCGATCAGGTGCGTTTTTACGAGGTCAGCCACGACGAACTGATGACGATCCGCCAGCAGTTTCCCCATGGCCAGTACCCAATAAAAATTGAAGAAACCCGCTTTAATCTGGCGGAATACGAACGCTTTTTGCAGGAACAGGGCGCAGGTATTTCAGCCTTCCAGCAGGAACGGCAAAAAGCCTTTCAGGCAGAACTGGAAGAATGGAAAGCCTCAGGCAAATTCCATTACGACAGCGAACCTTCGGTGCTGGAAGAAAGCGATGAACGTCCGCTGGCAGAGGGTGAATTCAGCATCGACAGCCATGTATCCGGCAACGTCTGGCAATGTCTGGTTAAACCCGGCGATCAGGTCAGCGCCGGTCAGCCTCTGGTGGTGCTGGAATCCATGAAGATGGAAATTGAAGTCAGCAGCCATCAGGGCGGTACCGTGGTGGAAGTGCTGCGCACAACCGGCCAGAGCGTCAGTCCGGGCAAAGCCCTGGTCATTCTGCAAACAGCCGGTAACGGGGGGTAATCACTCCCCACTCCTCTGTGGCAGATACTGGTAATGCCCGCTAATCCGGTAACGGAATAACATATCCTCCAGCACCGGACCGGCGCCAATGTTATGCACGATTAACGGCCTGCCGGAGCCCGGCGCATAGCGATCGCTGACCACGCCAATATGCGGCAGGTTGCCCGGCAGCATCCAGGTGACCAGATCCCCCGGCTGATAATCGGCCGGGTTATCACTGACGGCTAATTTCTGGCCATTACGCTGAAAAAACGCCTGTAAATTCGGCACCCGGCGATGGTCAATATTGGTATCGGTACGGGTCATACCCCAGATACGGCGCGATGGATAAGCGGCAAAATCAGCCACCATATCTTCGTGCACCCGTTGCTGTAAATCGATACCCAGAGCGCGGTAGCTGCGGATCACCACATCGGTGCACACACCAATGTCTGGCGCCACATCACCATTGGGATAGGCAATTTTCTGGTAAGCGCCGTCATAGCGCACCTGCAGAGTCGTACGCTGCAATGCCGCGGCCACCAGCTCCTGACGGAAAGCCGCGGCGCTGCCCTCCCCGGCATTAACCTGCACTGTGGCCAGTATAAAGACCAGCAGCGTTACGCCGGGCAACCATTTCAATGTCTGCATCCTGTTCATACCCTGAGATTCCTTTCGTTAATGGTCAGCGGATATCTGAGCATCATAAGGCATAACCCTAGCCTTACCCGCATCCGGATTGACCAGAATTCCCGCCGTTAGTGCCAACAGCAATAAACGCCAGACCTCGGTTTCAACCAGCAATCTGTGCATATTGATCATTGCTCTGTTATTCCGGGTTTGCCATCATGCCCGCCATACTGAACCGATGAGATCTTCCCTATGTATCAGGACATTACCTACAGTCTGGAAAACGGCATTGCCGTGATTACTCTGAACCGCCCGAAGGTACTGAACGCCATCCGCGTACAGACTTACAAAGATGTTATCGCCGCCCTGCTCGACAGCGATGCCAACGATGAGGTTAAAGTCATCGTGATGACCGGTGCCGAAGGCCGTTTTACCGCCGGTAACGATCTGGCCGACCTGCTGCCAGGCGGCGATCTGCCTGCCGTTCAGGAAGGTGTCGCCGGCATTTTTGATGCCTTCGCCGGTCTGCAAAAGCCCCTGATTATGGCGCAGGAAGGTGTGGCCATCGGTATTGGCGCCAACATGCTGCTGCATGCCGATATCGCTTACGCCGGTAACAGCATCCGTTACAGCCTGCCATTTGCCAAAATCGGTGTAACGTCTGAAGGAGCCTGCTCGGTACTGCTGTCTGAAGCCATTGGTCCTAAGCGTGCGGCAGAACTGCTGTACACCGGCCGTTTCTTCACCGCCGCCGAAGCCGAAAAATGGGGCCTGTTAACCGCCGCTGTGGAAGACGGTAAAGCACTGGAAACAGCGATGGCCACCGCCAACGAATTACTGAAAAACTCTCAGAATTCTATCCGCGCCATTAAAAAACTGGGTCGCGCCGAAGGCCACCGTGAGCGTGTTAATAAAGCCGTTAAACTGGAGATGGAATTATTCTCCGGCCTTCTCGGCACGCCAGAAACTCAGGCGCGTATTAATCACGTGCTGAAAGGCGGTAAATAAGTTCAGTACTTTTAAAGCACCGCTGAATAAATAATTCAGCGGTGTTTTAGGGCCT
Source organism: Thalassolituus alkanivorans (assembly GCF_020447205.1). Taxonomy (GTDB): domain Bacteria; phylum Pseudomonadota; class Gammaproteobacteria; order Pseudomonadales; family Oceanobacteraceae; genus Venatoribacter; species Venatoribacter alkanivorans. The sequence goes on along the minus strand of NZ_JAJAEL010000027.1, from coordinate 40,057 downwards.
GTTTAAGACGTTCAATAAAAAACCGCCGGTTGCGAACAACCGGCGGTTTTTTATTTTAAGCTCCGGTTTAAGCGCAGCACAGGATCTGAATAAAGCGCCGTCCTGACCGCGATCAGGATATTGATTTTCCTGGCATCAGAATCCAGATAAGTACCATAATCGGCAGGTTTTTAACCACCGGCGCAAACGGATGCCACCAGAACTCAGGAGCAATAACCGACAGCAGTACGCTATAAACCGCAATAGTGATCAGCTGTATCTGAAAACACAGACGTTGCGCCCAGGGCAGTAACAGCCATAGTCCTAAAAGCGCATCTACAATACTGCCACCATAGAGCAGCCAGGGAGCCAGAGCATCGGCTACGCCACCCTGCTGTAAGATCACCAGACCAATATCCTGCGCCGTCGCGACCGACACCAGCGCCGTAATAAGCCAAAGCAGGCTCAGCGTCCAGCGACCGAACGTTTGCTGTAATGCCGTCATATTACCGCCAGAGGCTTGGCCACCATCAACAAGAAAAGCACCAGCATTGCAGCGAATGCCGGTATTCCCAATACAATCCAGAGTCGCATCAGACGTTTAAAGCGTGCGCTTAAAAAACCATTTTCCATACAGGCTTCGCGGTGTAACTGATACTGAATCCAGACCACCGGCAGCCAGCAGCAACCAATCAATATAAACAGCGCAGCGACCGTCAGAAACCACGGCGAGGTAAAACTGACATTCAGCAGAGACATCAACCACACACCGGAGATCAGCTGCACTAAAACCGCCGGAGCGGTAAACAACCAATCCGCCAGAATAACGATCCTGCTGACATTACGGATTGTTTCCTGACTGCGGCTGAGAACCGCCATTAACATAAAAAAAGCAATGCCACTGCCGGTGCCCATTAATACGACCGCCGAGAGAATGTGCAGCGTTTTCAGCAGAAAATAATCAGTCACCCTGCTCCTCCCTGATCACCAGCCCTAAGCTCTGTGCATAAGGATAAAACTCCGCCAGCGAAAATTCACCGCTGCAGGCTCTGGCACCGGGATTCACCTGCCCTGCCAGCAATTGTCTGGCGATGATGATGGTCGACAATGTGGGGATAAAAGGGCCAATACCATCATAAGCCTCCAGACGCCAACAAAGCCTGCTGGCTGCACACTGCGTATTCAGTCCGGCGATATCAATCTGCATCGCACCATCAGCGCTGCCCAGTTTACTGAACCAATGGCTCATCCGATAAATCAGAGCCGTTGCCGGTGCCCAGTTTTTAATCAGGCGCAGACGCGCCAGTGAAGCCATCGCCAGCATCGAAAAATGCAGAAACGTCAGCTCAAGACTGGCCTGAAAACGTACCCGCTCAGTAACCGCAAACTGCGCCGGGAACAGTTCCAGATCGGGCACATCCACATTCGCCAGCCAACGCCATCCCAACCCTGGGCCAAAATATTTACGCCGGGAATTCATCCAGCCATACACCGTACGTACACGTCCCTGTTCAAACACAGAGAAAGGACGGCCGGTGTACGACAAAATGCCACGCAGCGTTGCTTCACCGCGTTCAGCCTGATTACCCGGTGCGATAGCAATATCAATGCTGTCGATCTGCCGGAAGTCTGATTGATAATGTTCAATAACCGCCGACGACAACCCCGGTACCGAGCTGGCACCACTGATGATCTGCACTCCGGCATCTTCAGCCTGTTTATTAAGTAAGGTTATATCGCAGACAAAACGACGGTCATCGGCAAGATCCAGATAATGCGCACCAACAGCAATACAGGCTTCGGCAACACGATAATTCTGCCCCTGAAAAGGCCCACCGGTATGAATAACCAGAAACGGCGTTAAATCCTGCAGCTGTGCGCGGAAATCGGCCGCGTTGATATCCAGCACAACGGCCTGTAATTCTGCTTTGGCTGACGGCTGCAACTGAGCAACCAGGGCACGGGCTTTATCAGAATGACGCCCACTGCACAGTAAACGGATACCGCTGTCCTGCGCCAGAGTCTCACAAATGCGCTTACCGAAGTTTCCATAACCGCCCAATACAACGACTGTTTTCATCCTGATGACTGGTGCCTCGCTCCTGGTTTCTGATAGCAGACGCAGTATAACGGAGTGCCGGAGCGGGTAACCATGCTGTACTACACACTCTCCGCTGTTTTTCCCCGTTGTGTGCAGTGGTAAATCTGCAGATACCCAGCCATCTCCGCTAATCACTCTTTCTGGCATTGATTGAACCCGGCAACCTCAGTACCCTCACCTTCAATACCCTTACCTTCAATAACCCAGTGATAAGGCAGGGATAGCGGTATCAGAAACCGCTTTAAATATTCAGGATTTTTTCTGCCGGGCGTAAAAAGAACACGGGATTCAAGGAGCATTATGAGAAAAATACGCACGATACTGACAGTCATGATCATCGCATTTATGTTTGCACCACTCTCTCAATGCACGAGGACGATCGTACTGACACCCAATGGCGGAGGTGAGGGGGTCAACGAACTGAGCCGCGAAAGGGTGACAGAAACCTACGTTGTCTACGATAAAATTATGTCGCAGATTTCGACCGATCTCATTGAAGCATTCCTGTTAATTACTACCTTTTTTGCACCGCTGTTCATTAACCTGCTCAACCCCGAGTCTTACCGGATGAAGCTGTTGAACAACATTGCACAGTTAGCAGCAGGTGGATGGTTACTTTATTTCAGTGTTGTCGTTGTTTTTTTATTGGGCGATGCCCTGCTCTTTGGTTATCTGTTCTGCACGATCGTCGCCAGCCTGAATCTTGTAAACCTTTATGCCCTGTTCAGTCTCATTAAAAACCGCACAACACAGTAGCACAGTGCCGATATTCCGCCTCACTGAACAAGGGCACCTTGATCTGAACTTTTTCAGTAAGCCGGAGCCGGCGCTGAATTATTAAGAGGTGCCTAGGGCCTGTCGACACTAATTAAACAGGCCTGTTATTGGCTAAAAATATCTCAAACAAGGCGCTGAGAGTGTGGCCTAACGGGTTAAGCGAACGAACAGCAACGCAGGATGAGGGATTTTTAGCCATAACCCTTCGGGCTGTGGCCAGTTTTCCTCATTAACTTCGTCGTTCGTCATTCATTTAGCCCGCTAATATCACTCCTCTCTCCTTGTTCTGAGAAAAGCTGGCTCTCAGCAGGCCGGATTTACTTAGTGTCGACAGGCCCTAGGATAACCCGTTTTAACGCTGGCGGTTAAACTTCCGCTGAGCCGTGCAAAAGCGCCGGTTAAATAACCCGCGCTTTTATTTTTACCGCACCAGGGCCTGTTAACACTAATTAAACAGGCCCTAAACCCACTGTTTTTCGCCCGGCTTACTCCAAACGATCGCGCTGCTTCAGTCGCTGCCGGTACTGCCCGGGGGTAAGGCCCACCACCTGTTTAAAATCATGAATAAAATGTGCCTGATCGAAATAGCCGGCGTTATAAGCCGTTCCCGTCAGATCGGCTGGCGCTGTTTTCAGTAATTCCCGTGCGTGCTGAACGCGACGGATACGGGCCAGCTGTTTCGGTGTCAGACCGACCCATTGCCGGAATAATCGCTCAACCTGACGCTCTCCCAGTGCCATGCGCCGGGCCAGGTCGGCGGTAGAAAACTGCCCGCTGTCTGGCAATGAAGGCAACAACGCCACCAGAGGATTTTTTGCCTGAATCTGCACATCCAGCTGGCGCAGCAGCCAGAGTTCAATCTGTTGCAAACGTTCATTGACCGCATCCACTTCCCATACCTGCTGCCAGCTTGCTTCCAAAGGCAGATCCGTAACCGGTAACAGACAACCATTCAGCTCGGCCAGCGGCAGCTGAAAAAATGCATGTGCCGCACCAGGATAAAAGCGCACGCCAATAGCATCGACCTGACCGCTCAGTGTCAAGGTGCCCGTACGTTGCGCAGGACCAATTAACAAACAGGGGCTGAGATAAGGCTGGCCATTGAAAATCAGCGGATCGGCAAAATTAAACACCACACCCGAACCTCCTTCAGGGTGCAGAAATTCATCGGCCAGTGCCGACTGCCCCACATGACAGCGGATATGCCAATAACACTGTACCAGCGGCTGTAATGCCGTTGTTGGCCGGAAAAACCGGAATCCAAGATGAGTAAGATGCTGTGTCATTGCCATACCCGTGCAGCGGTTCTGCCGCTGCATTGCAGACGGCGGTTATCGACAGTCTAACAAACCTCCCAAGCGCCTCACAGCACCGTAAAAGCCTTGCGCATGTCGTATTTTTACAATTTCTGCCGGGAGCTGGCCGTTACTCTGCACAGGTATTTCAACCTCATCACGATTAACCAAACGCAATAAGGAGAGCCTTATGACTCAGCGTCTTAACTACTATCAGGCGGCCCCCGCCGCCATGAAGCCCTTAATGGCCGGTGAGCAATATCTGAAAGAATGCGGACTGGAAAAATCGCTGCTGGAACTGGTGAAACTGCGGGTTTCGCAGCTGAACGGCTGTGCCTATTGTCTGGATATGCACAGTAAAGATGCCCGCGCAGCCGGCGAGAGCGAACAGCGTCTTTACACGCTCAGCGCCTGGCGTGAAGCCCCCTTTTTCAGTCCGCGCGAACAGGCGGCACTGGCCTGGGCAGAAGCCCTGACGCTGTTGTCTCAACAGCATCCGGCAGAGCAGCTTCTGGATGATGTGCGTCAGTCCTTTACCGATGCCGAGCTTACCAGCCTGACGCTGGCCATCTGCAATATCAACAGCTGGAACCGCTTTGCCGTGGGATTTGGTGCTGATGTGGGCTCTTACCAGCCGGGTGACTTTGACTGAGGCTGCCAGCTCAGAGCGCTGATCGCCTATCCGGGCTGGCCATTCAGGGCCAGCTCATCGCCGGCTTCCGGCTGGGTCGGTTGCTGCGCCAGCGGAGCCAGCCGCAGTGACTGCATCGTCGTCGCTGAATTCCGGCAACGTCAGTATACGGAGCAACAGACCTCCCCAGCAGAATCCTTTACTCAGGTCACACAAGGAGCCTCTGTCCGCACCAGTAATGCGGGGTCTGAACAACGGGGACTGAACAACAGCCGCTTATTACCGGAAATACCAGGGCCTGTTAACTCTAAGTAAATCCGGCCTGTTTAATTAGTGTTAACAGGCCCCAGGCTTTAATCTGAATGGGTGCTGAATACGGACATTTATCAGCAATCATTACTCCTTTAAGAGGTTATATTCGATGCCTGCTCTGTCTTCCGTTCCTGAACATTCTTTTCTTGCCAGCTGCCAGACTTCCGGAGCCTTTACCGATTGCTACACCATCACAGTGCCTGGAAATTTGGGTTTAGCTGAATTTATAGAAGCCTTTTATACGACGCGGCTGTTTAAAACCGAACGCTGGCTGCTGGCTAAAATATTGGCTTGCCCATCCAGTGACAGCCAGGTGCGGGATCTGGCCTATAGTGCAGCCAAGCGCTTTTCAGCATGGCGCGTGGAACAGAGATCGGATCGTGAAATTTTGCTGGCCTTTGGTCAGACGCGCTCATGGCTTTATATTGAACCCTCTGCTGAGATATTAAAGAACGGAGAGGCACCTGCAACCCGCTTATACTTTGGCTCTGCAGTATTCCCGGCACGCGCCGGAGGGAAATTTGGTTTTCTGTTTCATGCACTGGGAGGCTTTCATCATCTATATTCCAGATGCTTACTGGCTGCAGCAGCCAAACGGCTAACAGTCACCGGGAGCCATTCCTGCTGATTCTTGATAAACACGTTTCTCTCGCCGGCACGGAGCTATCCCCGCTCGTAAAAAACCGCATTCCGTTTCCGGTATGCGGTTTCTTTTTTATCGTGGTTGGCAAGTAAAGCCGCGGGCGGGTGTAAAAACCTCAGGCAGCAATCACCTGTTCCAGCTTTTCCAGCAATAAGGTTTTTTGTTCTACCGCAATAAAGCTGGCCTGAATGCTGTTGGCGGCCAGTTGTGCTGCCTGACCGCGGGTCATACCCAGATGATCAGCCAGAGCCTGATAATTGGCGAGCAGATAACCACCAAAAAATGCCGGATCATCGGCATTAACGGTAACGCAAAGACCACGTTGCAGTAATTGCAGAATCGGGTGCTCGCTCATGTGCTGATACACCTTTAAGCGGGTATTCGACAACGGGCAAACGGTTAATGGAATCCCTTCGGCTGCAAGGCGTGTCATCATCGCTTCGCTGTCTGTGCAGCGCACCCCATGGTCAATACGCTCTACATTTAATACGTCGAGAGCACCTTCGATATAGGCAATCGGGCCTTCTTCACCGGCGTGGGCCACACGATGCAAACCGAGCTCAGCGGCGGCGGCAAACACCTTGGCAAATTTCTCCGGCGGGTTACCCAGTTCGGAAGAGTCGAGCCCGACACCAATAAATAAATGCAGATAAGGGATGGCCTGCTCAAGAGTGACAAAAGCCGCTTCTTCGCTCAGGTGACGCAGAAAACACAGAATCAGGCCGCTGCTGATGCCAAGTTGCTCCTGGCCATCCGCCAACGCGCGGCTGATGCCGTCCAGCACGGTTTCCATGGCAATGCCGCGCTCGGTATGTGTCTGCGGGTCAAAGAAGGGTTCTATATGCACCACGCCCTCGTCATGGCAGCGTTGCAGATAAGCCCAGGTTAAATCGTAAAAATCCTGCTCGGTACGCAGCACGTCAGCACATTGGTAGTAAATATCGAGAAAGGACTGCAGATTGGTAAAGTTGTATGCCTGGCGGATCTGATCCACATCCTGATACGGCAGTTGAATGCCATTACGGGCAGCCAGCTCAAACATCAGTTCCGGCTCCAGCGAACCTTCCAGATGCAGGTGCAGTTCGGTTTTTGGCAAGGCCCGTAAAAAGGCTTCGTCGGCCAGCTCAGCGGCTGCCCGTGTATTCTGCAGGATGTGTTCAAATCCGCTCATGTTGATCTCCTTGATTAGCCTTTGTTCTGGGTACGATAGGCATAGGTGGCAGCAAAGCGCGATAAAATCCACTCGCCACTGGTAATTAAAGGATAGCGTGCATCACGCTCGGCGGTAATACAGCTGGGAATACAGCTTACCGGTGTGTCGTAACGAGGTTCGACAAAGAACGGCATGGAATAACGATGCACACCGGGGGCCAGATTGCGTACACGATGCTCGGTGGAGCGGTAGTAATCGTTGGTCCAGCGCTGCATTAAATCACCGATATTCACCACCAGCGCATCTTTAACCGGCGGCGCCGCAACCCATTCATCGCGGGCGTTACGTACCTCCAGACCACCGACATCATCCTGCAACAGCAGGGTCAGGCAGCCGTAATCGGTATGCGCGCCAGCGGCCTTGGCATCGGCATCCACCACCTGATCGGCCGGACGTGGCGGGTAATGGATCATGCGCAGCACGGAAATATGTTGATCATCAAAATACTGATTAAAAAAGTCATCGGGTAACTGCAGTGCAATCGCCATGGCTTTTAACAGGCGACGGGCAACGCTCATCAGCAATCCGTAATGCTGATTCATCTGCTGCTGAAAACCGGGCAATACACCGTATTGATTCGGGCCGTAAAGCTGTGGACATGCCTTTACAACCGGATGCTCAGGATGGATATCGAGCGCCATATCGAAGGTTTCTTTCCAGTCGCTTGGCTTGCCCGGGTCCAGCTGTTCAGCACCGGCACTGCCCCAACCACGGTGGTTGCTGCTGTTGGCAATCAGTATCTGCTGTTTGAGCTCTTCCGGCTGGGCAAAAAATGTTTTTGCCAGGGCAAACATACTCTCAAGCTGGGCTGAGGAAATACCGTGTCCCTGAAGATAGAAAAACCCGATCTCACGGCAGGCCTGATCGATTTTGTCCACGACCGGTCGCCAGTCTTCACGGTTGTCACTGAACAGTGGGGAAATATCAATGAGGGGAACATTATTCATCGTCATAGTTCGTGCCTTTTTTATTAAAAATAAGCACCTGGCGGCCAACAAGAGTCTTGCGAACATCCGTACCCGGCAGGTGTCTTTTTACGCTGTGGATAGTTATCTGGCGCAAAAAGAAGTCCGGTATTCACTCTTACCAAGAGGGTATTTTGGAACCGCGTTTATGCTGCGATGCCTTGCGGCACAACCGATAAAGGCGTTTCCCTTCTTACCAAGAGAATGGCGTCTTGGGCTCTTATGGTCTGGCTTCCATGCAGGCAGAGCGGCCGTAGCCGCCCTGCCGGAACAATGACACGCAGGTCAGTATTATTTCGGGATAGTAGCGTCAATGCCTTCGATAAACCAGTTTACACCGGCCAGTTCTTCGTCGGTCAGGGTGTGGCCGGCTTCGATCACCAGCTTACCTTCATTGCTCTTCATCGGGCCGGTAAATGGCTTCAGCTTACCGGATTTGATGTCATCATGCGCTTTTGTCACCGCGGTTTTTACATCAGCGGGCAGGTTGTCATTAACAGAGGCAACCACCAGCATGTCTTCAGCAAAACCACCCCAGAAATCTTCCGGTTTCCAGGTGCCATCCATAATTTCCTGAATGGTTTTGATGTAATGCGGAGCCCAGTCATCACGGATAGAGAACATGTGTGCATTCGGTGCAAACTTGCTCATATCAGATGCCTGACCAATGGCTTTTACGCCACGCTTTTCAGCGGCCATCAATGGTGCTGGTGAGTCGGTATGCTGAATCAGCACGTCAACGCCCTGATCAATCAGAGCATTGGCGGCTTCGCTTTCTTTAACCGGGTCATACCAGGTGCTTACCCACATGATTTTGATTTTTACATCCGGATTAACGGATTTAGCCGCCATATATACGGAGTTGATATCGCGGATAACTTCCGGAATCGGGAAAGAAGCAATGTAACCAATGGTGTTGGTTTTGGTCATCATGCCGGCAGCGATACCGGAAACATAGCGACCTTCATAAGTACGCAGTACATAGGTAGAGAGGTTTTTGGCGCGCTTGTAACCGGTTGCGTGCTCAAAGAATACTTTTGGAAAACGCTTGGCGACTTTTTCAGTCGGGTTCATAAAACCGAAGGAGGTGGTGAAAATCAGATCATGACCGCTCTGCGCCATCTGACGGATCACACGCTCGGCATCAGCGCCTTCAGGTACTTTCTCAACAAAGGTGGTTTCGATTTTGTCGCCGAAGAATTTCTGCGCTTCCATACGACCACGGTCATGCTCATAAGACCAGCCATAATCACCCACCGGGCCAACGTACACGAAGCCAACTTTCATCGGATCTTCGGCCATTGCGCCAGTGCTCAGACCCAGCGCCAGAGCCGCAGACGTTACCCAGCGTTGCCAGTTCTTGTGTTTCTTCATCATGGTTTTGCTCCAAAGGTAGTACCTGCATGCAGGCTGTTAAAAACAGATTCATTGCCAATTTAGCAATAACTTGGCCAACTGGTCAGGAATAACAGAAATATGAATAAAACCGCCACATTATGCCAGAGTTGCAGGGCAAGATTGGCCCATAAAGATGGAAACCAGCAAAAATCCGCACTAAAAAACAGCCGTGATGCACCGTCTGCGCACCAAGACGGATCATGCAGATACAAAAACGGGGAAGCCGTTAGCGGCTTCCCCGTCAGAACCCGAACGCAGATGCGCTCAGTGGTTGGTCAGTGGTTCCTGCCCCGCTTTATCCGGGAAGGAATAACGCAACACGCGTTTAACCACCGTCAGGTACTGATGAGCAAACGAGCCGGTGTTATAAGGAATGCCATGCGTCTTACACACCTGCTCTACCTTTTGCGCCATCGCAGGATAATGACGTGCCGGAATATCCGGAAACAGATGATGTTCAATCTGACAGCTTAAATGGCCGGTCAGAATATGAAACCAGCGCGCACCTTCAAGGTTGGACGAACCCAGAATCTGGCGGTAGTACCATTGACCGCGGGTTTCGTTTTTACATTCCTCTTCACTGAAGGTTTGCGCGTCTTCAGTAAAATGTCCGCAAAAAATAATGGTCGAGGTCCACAGATTGCGGATCAGGTTTGCACACAGGTTGCCCAGCAATACCGACCAGAAAACCGGAAAGCACAACAACGGCCAGAAAATATAATCTTTAAAAACCTGCTTGCCGATTTTGCTGAAAAAAGCCGATTTTAATTCACTGCGGCTGATCGGCAGATGACTCTCTTTACGCCGTTTGCCAAAGAAAATACGTTCGGCAGCTAACTCGTGATACGCCACGCCCCATTGAAATAACAGGCTCAGATTCAGGTAAGTAAAAAACTGCCAGAGGTTTTTCTTTCGCCATGGAATATCGTCACTCAGGCGCAGCAGACCATAACCGTAGTCACGGTCTTTACCGATAATATTGGTATAGGTGTGGTGCTCGTGGTTGTGATAACGCTTCCAGGAATCACCATCGCCGACAATATCCCACTCAAAATTGCGCGAATTAATGTGCGGGTCATTCATCCAGTCATACTGGCCGTGCATCACGTTATGACCAATTTCCATATTGTCGAGAATTTTAGCCAGCGCCAGCATAAGAACCCCGGCAACCCAGAATAACGGGTGTATAAAACCGAGCACAATCACCAGCCGGGAGCTTAAATCCAGCCCCCGCTGAAAACGGATAACACGACGAATATAATCGGCATCGGCCTGGCCGACTTTGCTCAGGGTTTCATCGCGGATGGCATTAATTTCCTGTTCAAAACTTAACAGGGTTTCTGCTGATGGAATACTTGTTGTCATTATTGGCCTCACAAATCCAGAATCAGGTCGCTGGCGGCAACCGAGATGCACAGCTGAATATCTTCGCTGCCGGTATCGGAATAGGTACCGGTTTTGGTGTTAAACACCACCCCGCTTTCCTTTTTGCAGATGCACTGATGGCAGACGCCAATACGGCAACCACTGACGGGTTTAAGTCCGGCCTGTTCTGCGACATCAAGGAGTGTCTGTGCCGGTTCAGCGGCAACGTCGGCATTAATTGCCGAACGTTTAAAGGCCACCAGCGTGTCACTGGCATTGGCACGCTGCATATCAATGGGTGCCGCACCAAAATATTCAAAACGGATCTGCGCCGGATCAACCGCAAGCTCACTCAGTACGGCACGCGCGGCCTGAATCATCGGCGTCGGGCCACAAATCATAATGTCGCGGGCGGAGAAGTCCGGGCAATATTCACGGATATGCTCTGCACTGATAAAACCATGATCTTCGTTGTTCAGCAGTATCAGACTGAACTGCGGCATATCCAGCAGCAGACGGTCGAATTCTTCACGGAACAGAAAGTGCTGTGCATGGCGGGCAAAATACAGCAACTGCACCGGGCGCGCAGAGCCCTGACGCTGCAGTTGCTGCAACAGCGAACGGAAAGGTGTGATGCCACTGCCACCGGCAATCAGCAGCAAGGGAGCACTGCCCTCGCTCGCAATAAAATCCCCCTGTGCCGCTGACAGAGTTACCAGTCCACCACCGGCAAAATGCTGGCGTAACCAGGGCGTTATACGTCCCTGATCCTGTACGCGGATGGTCAGTTCAATCAGTCCGGTACGGGCAAAATAGGCGGGAGAGGATGAAATGCTGAAGATCCGGCTGACCCGGCGGCCATCCTGTTCTGCGCTGATTTCAACGTATTGTCCGGCCTGAAAACCCGCCCAGCCTTTAGCCGGACGCAGCACCAGTGAATACACATCCTCGAGCTCCGTACGTACTTCGAGTACGCGGGCACGCCAGCCAGCGGTACTCCAGTGAGGCAGAAAAAGCTGGATCAGCGGTTCAAAATAAGCAGAAAAATGGTCGTGCTGGGTCAGGCTGGATGCCAGCCAGCGGCGCAGCCCCACACCTGTTGCTGCAGCAAGCGGAGCTGGCCCGGAGGAGCGCGGTGAGAGCGCCGGGTCGGTCATGGTCGTCATAATGCACCTGATTCAATGTGGACACATCTGCGTGTGTTTGGTTATCAGCGCGTGTTTTAACGACTCATCCGACTAAAGTCCAACAGCGAAAATCCAGCACAAAGTCAGCTCTTTTTCAGCAGATTCAATACACACAAGCCGAGTAAGTGCTCCCTAACCCACAATCAGCCATCAGGCTTAGCCGCGCTTGCAGGACTGACTTTCAGCTCAGAGAAAACACACCGACTCTTTAAGAATTGATGAACCAAAGGAATTAATATTATGAAAATGGCCAGACAATCACGACCATAAAGAGGTAATCCGCACATCAGAATTACAGCGTTGCCTGCAATACCGGAGACGATGCTCTTTCTCCCTCAACAGTATCGCCCTGCAGCGCCTGCCCCTGACTGACCACGCGGTTCCGGCCGGAATGCTTGGCCAGATACAATCGCTGATCGGCCATGCTGTAGAGGTGAACAAAATCCTTTCCGTCATCACCGAGGGTAGCAACTCCGGCACTCAGCGTCGGTGTGACCGGCAGACCCGCGACCAGCGGATGCTGTTCCGCCAGGCCAGTACGTAAAACGTCGGCAACAGCATGTGCTTCTTCCCGCCCACTCCCGGGCAGCAGGATGCAGAATTCTTCGCCACCGAGGCGAAAGGCCGAATCCCGGCGACGGATATTCCGCTGAATATGAGACGCGACAGCCACCAGAACCTGATCGCCTGTGTCATGGCCGTAATGGTCGTTAATTTTCTTAAAATAATCGAGGTCGATCAGCAGCAGACTGAGCGGCTGTCGCTGGACTTCGGCCTGCTGACGCTCACGGTTAAAGATTTCAGTCAGACGCAGACGGTTATATAAACCGGTCAGAGCATCTCTGGATGCCAGCTTCAGCAGGATTCTTTGCGAACGTTCGCGGCTTAACTCATAAATATGAGAGAAGGCCCACAAGGCAGCGGCACACACCATCACATTCGCCAGTACAACCGTATTAATCACTTCCGGGTTACTGTGGAAGCGCCAGATATAAACGATGGCTGCCAGCGTCATAAAAAGGCAAGCCATAGCAAAGCCACGCCACAAACCGAGCAACAGATAAGAAACAATCGGAATCAGCAGTACCCAGACAAACATACCGTAGCTGATACGTGGGTCAGACAATGCAAACAGGATGATGGAGAAAAACGGGATCAGGTACAGAAAAGACCACAGCCGCAGGGCTTTCAAAGCATCGACATTACGCCATAACCACAACGAGGCGATGCTCATCGCCAGCTCAGCCCAGGCCAACCCGACCAGTCCGCGCTGAATATTAATAAGGAAGTACAGGATGCCAGCACCGCTGACCATTAACAGCAAAACCTTAAAAATCACACGCTGGTGAAGGGATTCCGGGGTAACCGCCATGATGTTTCCTGTCAGGGCCTGCCACCACGTAAGAAGAAGACGGGAACGGCAAGGCGATAAGGCATGACCAGACAACTGCAGAGCCACAGCTATTGGTAAATATACGCCACTGATATTGATATTAACGAGTAATACCTACCGAGACGATGGATCTTCTGTGAGTTTTGGTAACGCCTAAAGGCAACATGCCGTTGCAGAATGTTACAGCCTGCAGTATGCCCCTCCCTTTCCCCGGCAGCGGATAACAGCCATAAAAAAAGCGACCCGAAGGTCGCTTTTTCTGAACACTAACGTGTCAACATTTTCTAAGAGATCTTAGATGTTGTTGAACTGGTTAGAAGTGTTCTTAGCACCGCCTGCTTTCAGTGCGTAATCACCAGAGAAGTACTCTTTGTGATCATCACCGATGTCAGAACCGGACATGTTCTGGTGCTTAACGCAAGCGATACCCTGACGGATTTCCTTACGCTGTACGCCAGCAACATAACCCAGCATACCGGCTTCGCCGAAGTATTCTTTAGCCAGGTTATCCACAGACAGAGCAGTGGTGTGGTAAGTAGGCAGAGTGATCAGGTGATGGAAGATGTTCGCTTCACGTGAAGATTCAGCCTGGAAGTTCTGGATACGCTTGTCAGCTTCTGCAGCCAGCTCAGACGCATCGTAGTCAGCAGACATCAGCTTGCTACGGTCGTAAGCAGAAACGTCTTTGCCTTCAGCAACCCATGCATCATAGGTCTGCTGACGGAAGCTCAGAGTCCAGTTGAAAGATGGAGAGTTGTTGTAAACCAGTTTCGCATCTGGGTGAACTTTACGAACGTCGTTCATCATGTCACGGATTTCGTGAACAGTTGGGATCGCAGTTTCGATCCACAGCAGGTCAGCACCAGCGTTGATAGCGTGGATACAGTCGAATACGCAACGCTCATGGCCAGTACCTTCACGGAACTGGAACAGACCAGAAGCCAGACGCTTAGGACGAACCAGTTTGCCATCACGGCTGATCAGTACGTCACCAGCTTTGGTTTCTTCAGGAGTTACTTCTTCAACGTCCAGGAAGGAGTTGTAGATGTCGCCTTCGTCACCTGGCTCGTTCACAACAGCGATCTGCTTGGTCAGGCCAGCACCTTCGGAGTCGGTACGTGCAACGATGATACCGTCGTCAACACCCATTTCCAGGAAAGCGTAACGCAGAGCGCGGATTTTAGAGTGGAAGTCAGCGTGTGGAACAGTAACTTTACCGTCCTGGTGACCACACTGCTTCTCATCAGCAACCTGGTTTTCGATCTGCAGTGCACAAGCACCAGCTTCGATCATTTTCTTAGCCAGCAGGTAAGTGGCTTCTTCGTTACCGAAACCAGCGTCGATGTCAGCGATGATAGGTACGATGTGAGTTTCGTAGTTATCGATCTTAGCTTCAACTTCTTTGGCTTTAGCTTCGTCGCCAGCAGCGCGTGCAGCGTCCAGTTCACGGAACAGGCCACCCAGTTCACGTGCATCAGCCTGACGCAGGAACTTGTACAGTTCTTCGATCAGGTCAGCAACAACAGTCTTCTCGTGCATAGACTGGTCAGGCAGTGGACCGAAGTCAGAACGCAGAGCAGCAACCATCCAGCCAGACAGGTACAGGTATTTACGTTCGGTAGTACCGAAGTGCTTCTTGATGGAGATCAGTTTCTGCTGACCTACGAAACCGTGCCAGCAACCCAGAGACTGAGTGTATTTGGTTTTGTCTGCATCGAATGCAGCCATGTCACGACGCATGATAGCGGCAGTGTACTTAGCGATATCCAGACCGGTTTTGAATTTGTTCTGCAGACGCATACGGGCTACAGATTCTGGCTTGATAGCAGACCACTGAGCACCGTTCTGTTCGATCAGCGCCTGAGCGGTTTTGGTTTCAGCTTGGTATGACATGAATCAGTCCTTCAAGTTGGTGGGTGACGTTCGTCCTGACAGTCACAATGACTGCGGGCAATACGTTAAATGCAGGCGAATAGTAGTGATTTCATCCCCATAATTGAAATCAATACCATGTATACCTGATATTTCTTATATGAATGAAGGAATCAAACAAGAGATGTCAGCCCGACAAGGCTGAGCAGATACGCGGGAAGCCCCGGCTAATCGGTCTTAACAGGCAGTCTGACGGTAAAGGTCGAGCCTTCGCCGGGTTTACTTTTTACCAGTATTTCGCCGCCGTGCTCCTGCACCATGCCATGGGAAATCGACAATCCCAGGCCCGTGCCTTCCCCAACCGGCTTGGTGGTAAAAAACGGGGTAAACAGGTAGCGCATGTTCTCTTCGCTGATGCCGTGGCCGTTATCGCTGACCGCAACCTCAATCCAGCCATCCACCAGCCGGCTGCTGATACGGATCAGACCATTTTCCGGTACGGCCTGATTGGCATTGGCGATCAGGTTGGTAAACACCTGATTGAGCTTGCCAAAATAGCCCTGAATAACCGGTAGCTCACCATAATCAACATCGACCTGCGCATGGTATTTGGTCTGATTATTAAGAATATTCAGCGCCCCACGCAGGCAGTCATTCACATCCACCGGCGCTTTTTCACCATCATCCTGGCGGATAAAGGATTTCAGATCGGCCACAATCTGCTTTACCCGCTCCAGCCCTTCAATGGTTTCCAGTGCCAGACTCTGATAATCACTGAGCAGGTAGGCAATATCATATTGTAATAAGGCATTACGCCAGCCATCACGCAGAGATTCGGCAGTGTCGCCTTTAGCGATGATACCGTCCATATGATGCAGAAAGCGCTGTATATCCTGCAGACCTTCCACCAGACTGGAAAAATTGCTGTAGATATAGCCCAGTGGATTATTAATTTCATGGGCGACCCCGGCGGCCAGGACGCCAAGCGAAGCCATTTTTTCTGATTGCACAACAATCTGCTGCTGCTCCTGCAAATTGCGGTTTACTTCTTTCAGCTGTTCATTGGTCAGAAAGAGTTCACGCGAACGGTCTTCCAACAATTGCTCCGCTTGTTTACGCAGCTGTTTCTCCCGCAGGTAGGCTTTTTCGTAATCCATCTCAGACATCGCGACCATTACCTCTCCAGCTTAATGTGCAGACTGCAACAATCTGCGCCCCGGTGCATACAAGGATCATGCTGCAGCTGATATTTCTCGCCAAAATGCTCGGCACTGCCGGCGATCAGGCCTTCTGCCAGCCGGCAAAGCTTACGCGGAGAGCGATAATTCATCGTGACTTCGTCACTGCTGCCACCTTCATAGGTGAAACTGGGCAGGGCCGCATCCGGATAGAGTTTCCTCACCTCGACATGCACGATGCGGTCAACCGATATCAGGAAATCAATCAGGCCACTGGCGTTATCGAAAAATCCCGGAAAGCACTTGTAGAACTCTTTCACCATGAACTCACCAAAGCTGAACACCAGCTCATCGGCAGGTTTACCCGTTACCTCGCTGGCTGCAGCAACCAGTTTCAGTAACTCCTCGTCCGGATAGGTCTGGGTTGAGATATACAGCCCATCAGCACCGGCCTTATCGAGTAGCGCATTCCAGCCAGCAAGGCCGAACTGCTCCTCGACCATGTCACGCAGGATGTCAAAAACCACACCTTTCATCGGAAGTCTTCCCGTAACAGACCAGTTTGACTTCAGTTTAGCCAATCAATCTCCGGTCACTCAGATCTACCTTCCGGCTGTCAGAAGAAAAGTATCTTAATAATGTGGTTTTAAGACCGTCTTGTACGCGAATGCATCAGACAAACTCAGCGGCTGCCACTGCACTTGACCAGGCCCACTGGAAGTTAAACCCGCCCAGATGACCGGTGACATCCACCACCTCGCCAATAAAGAACAAGCCCGGGAAGCGTTGCGCTTCCATGGTTTTGGATGACAACTCAGCGGTATCGACCCCGCCCAGTGCCACCTCGGCGGTGCGGTAACCTTCGGTTCCGGCCGGTTTAACCTGCCACTGATGCAGCCCCTGAGCAATGGCATCCATATCGGCACCGGACAGCTGAGCCAGCGTGCTTTGTTGCCAGACAGAGGATGCCAGCCAGTACTCGGCAAACTTCTGTGTGGTCAGCTCCGCCAGCCAGTTTTTCAGCGTCAGCTTTGGCCGCTCATGCTGCAACTGGCGCAGCAGCGCTGCCACATCCTGTTCAGGCAGCAGATTAATCATCAGGCTCTGTCCCGCCTGCCAATAAGACGAAATCTGCAGCATGGCCGGGCCGCTGAGACCCCGGTGGGTAAACAGCATATCGTCGCGGAAAACCTGGCCCGCGCACTCCACCTCTATATTAAGTGCCGTGCCGGACAATGCCTCACTCAGCTGCTTGTTATGATCGGTCAGGGTAAAAGGCACCAGACCCGCCCGCGGCGGATATACCTTAAGACCAAACTGCTGCGCCAGTTCATAGCCAAAGCCTGTCGCTCCCAACGTTGGAATTGACGGCCCGCCGGTTGCAACCACCAGCGACTCACAGCCAAGCAAGCGACTGCCCGCCTTCATCTGATAACGACAGCCTGACTGATCGCTCTGAGCAATATCACTGGCTGCGGTGTCCAGCCAGATCTGCACGCCCTGCTGCTCACACTCGCTGAGCAGCATATTGAGGATGTCCGATGCTTTGTTATCGCAGAACAGCTGGCCGTCTTTCTTTTCGTGATAGGCAATACCATGGGATTCCACCAACGCAATAAAATCCCACTGGGTATAACGTTTCAGCGCCGACTTACAGAAATGCGGGTTATGGCTGAGGTATTTATCCGGGGCGACAAAGTAATTGGTAAAATTACAACGCCCACCACCCGACATCAGAATTTTCTTACCCGCTTTATTGGCATGATCAACAATCAGTACCGAACGGCCACGGGCAGCCGCTTGTGCAGCACACATTAATCCGGCGGCACCGGCGCCAATGACGATAACATCAAATTTCTGTAGCATTTCGGTCATAAAATTATTCAACGCGCCGCGGTCTGTGGACAGGGCGCTATTATGCCACCGAATCCAATAATAAAGAGTAGTTGCGCTATGGAGTTGTTTGATCGTCAGGGCTTACTGCAGGCCACCGGCCTGACACCGCGTAAACTGGAATTTCTGCTGCGCCTGCTGAAAGGTCCGACACTGAACCGTATCTACAATCAGCTGGACGAAAAACAGGGCATCGATATGATTGAAAATGCCCTGCACCACCTGAAAATCCATCTGGATTACGACCCTGCAGCCCTTGATGCGGCCATTCCTGCAGAAGGGCCTTTTGTTACCGTGTCCAACCACCCCTTTGGCTTTCTTGATGGCGTTATTCTGCTGTTGGTGATTGGCCGGAAGCGCCCCGAATTCCGTGCGGTTGCTAATTTCTTGCTGAGCTATTTTGCACCGATTTCCGACCTGTTTATCACCGTAAACCCATTTGAAAATTCAGGCCCGAAAGGCATGGGCGGTATGCGTAAATCTCTGGCTCAGCTGGAACGTGGTGAAGGGCTGGGGCTGTTCCCCGCCGGAGAAGTGTCTACCTGGTATAAAGGCCAATCCGGTGTTTATGACCGCCCCTGGTCAATTTCCAGCATGCGCCTGATCCGCAAAGCCGAAGTGCCGGTCATCCCGATTTACTTTCATGGTCATAACAGCCGCAGTTTTCATATGCTGGGAAAAGTGCACCCTGCGCTGCGCACGCTGCGGATTCCGGCAGAATTCCTGAAGAAACAAAACTCAACGATTCAGATGGGAATTGGTGAACGGATAGAATGGCAGGAACTGGCACAGCTGGAAAGCAATGAGGCCATGCGCGATCTTCTGCGTCGCCGCACCTACGAACAGGCGATTAAATTCCGCCGTTAAGTGCGCATTAAATCCGTTTGTTCAGTCCTGCAGCAGGGCTTTTACCGGTGCATAACTGCGCCGGTGAATTTCGCAGGGACCAAGCGCCTGTAAGGCTTCCATATGCGCGGCGGTGCCATAACCTTTGTGTTTGGCAAAACCGTACCCCGGATATTGTTTATCCAGTTCCAGCATTTCCCGGTCGCGCTGAACTTTAGCCAGTACCGAGGCCGCGGAAATCGCCGTTACCAGACTGTCGCCTTTAATGATGGTGGTTACTTCGAGCGGGGTTTGCGGCGCTTTATTACCGTCCACCAGCGCGTGCTGGCAAGGCAATTTAAGGCCGTCAATCGCGCGGCTCATTGCCAGCATACGCGCATTAAGAATATTCAGCCGGTCAATCTCTTCTACCGTGGCACGGGCAATACAATAATCGAGCGCTTTTTCACGGATTTCATCGAATAATTTTTCACGCTTTTTTTCCGTGAGTTTTTTCGAATCGTTCAGCCCTTCGATCGGATTTTCCGGATCAAGAATGACAGCCGCAGCCATAACGTCACCGCATAAAGGGCCGGCGCCGGCTTCATCCACACCGCAATAAGGAATGCCCTGCTCGAACAGGGAGGCTTCGATCTCAGTCTGAAAAGCAGTGGCTTTTTCAGTCGTAATAGCGTCAGTCATTATCGCTGCAGCAAAGCGCTGATCGCATCCGCCGCTTCATCATCGGCATTACGCTTCAGCTGGCGGTGAATAAACAGAAAAGTTTCATGCAGCTGATGCATGGCGTCAGAATCTTCCAGACGCACCAGCAGTGCTTCAGACAGATTTTCAGACGTAGCCTCGTGCTGAATAAACTCCGGTACTAATTCGCGTCCGGCCAGTAAATTAGGCAGCGAAATATAAGGCTGAGTGACCAGCTTTTTCAGAATTTTATACGTCAGTGGCGCCACGATATAACTCACCACCATTGGCTTTTTCAGCAGCATGGCTTCGAGAGTCGCTGTACCGGACGCCAGTAAAATAGTATCGGCAGCGGCCATACAGGTATGCGACTGACCCAGCACCACTTTAACCGGCAGGCTGGCCGGATAGGCGGCGAGCATAGCTTCAATCTGATTGCGGCGCTCGACCGAGGCGGCCGGAATAATAAATTGCAGGTCGTTGCGCTTCAGCAACATGCGTTCAGCAGTCTGCAGAAACAAAGCTCCCAGACGTTCGACCTCACCACTGCGACTGCCGGGCATCAGACAAACCACCGGACGTTTGCTATCCAGCCCAAGCGTTTCCCGGGCCGGAGCGACCGGTGTTTCAAACGGGATTTTATCTGCCAGATGATGGCCGACAAATTTCACCGGCACCTGATGTTCTTCATAGAACCGGGCTTCAAACGGAAACAGCGTCAGCATCAGATCGACGGCTTTGGCGATTTTAAACACGCGCTTTTCCCGCCAGGCCCAGACCGAAGGACTGACGTAATGCGCGGTTTTAATACCCGCTGCACGTAATTTCTGTTCCAGAGTGAGATTAAAATCCGGGGCATCGATGCCGATAAAGACATCCGGCGGATTTTTCTTCCAGTATTTGACCAGATCACGGCGGACCTTCAGCAGCTCGAATAAGCGCCCGAGAACTTCCACCAGCCCCATTACCGCCAGACGTTCCATCGGTACAAAACTGTGGAAACCATGAGCCTGCATCAACGGGCCGCCAATACCTTCAAACTGGGCATCGGGGTAGCGGGCTTTAAGAGATTTAATCAGGCCTGCGCCGAGCATATCGCCCGACGTCTCACCGGCAACAATAGCAATACGCATAATTATCGGATAATGCCCCGTGACGCAGCCTGCAGACTGTCAACCAATAAGCGCACGCCATCGTCCTGCCCGGCCAGAGGTACCAGTTCTTCCAGTGCCTCAGCCAGAGTCAGCCCCTGACGGTAAAGAATCTTATAAGCATTGCGGATCAGCATAATGCTTTCTTTGCTGAAACCACGGCGTTTCAGGCCTTCACTGTTAATGCCATGCGGAGTCGCCGGATAACCCAGCGCCATCACATAAGCAGGAATATCTTTTAACACCACAGTACCGGCGCCACACATAGAGTGTGCGCCGATCAGGCAAAACTGATGCACCTGCGTAGCACCGCCCAGAATCGCCCAATCACCAATTTTTACATGGCCGGCAACGTTGGTGTCGTTGGCCAGAATGCAGTTATCACCAATAATGGCATCGTGTGCGACATGTACATTCACCATAAACAGGTTATTACTGCCGACGATGGTGGTGCCATTATCCTGCACTGTTCCGCGGTGGAAAGTGCAGGCCTCACGGATCACATTGTTATCACCAATCACCAGAGTGGTTGGCTCTCCGGCATATTTCTTGTCCTGGCACTCTTCACCAATGCTGGAGAACTGAAATATGCGGTTATTCTTCCCAATAGTCGTTGGCCCGCGAACAATCACATGCGGGCCAATAACTGTACCTTCGCCGATTTCTACATCCGGACCGATAATGGAAAAAGGCCCTATTTCCACGTTTGCCGCAATACGGGCACCGGGATCAACGATGGCTCTCGGGTCTATCATGCTTGCTCCAGCTCTCTCTCTGCACAGGTGATTTCTGCCGCACAGACCACGTTATTATCAACCAGTGCACGGCAATCGAATTTCCAGATACCACGACGGCCACTCATAAAGCGGGCTTCGAGACATACCTGATCACCCGGCACAATCGGGCGCTTGAAGCGCACATGATCGGCACCAGCAAAATAATACAGTGTTGTCGGCTTACGTTTATCGCCCAGCATGGTCAGCCCCAACAATCCTGCTGTCTGGGCCATAGCTTCCAGCGTTAATACGCCGGGCATGATTGGGTGTCCGGGAAAATGGCCATTAAAGAACTCTTCATTAATGGTGACATTTTTAATGACCCGGATATTGGCGCCGTCCTCGGCGTCCAGATTCACTTCCTTAATTCGGTCAACTAACAGGAACGGATAACGATGTGGCAAAAATTCCTGTATCTCTTGAATAGTGTGCGCTGGCATCAAGCTTTACCTTCGTGACTTTTTTCTAACTGTTGCAGCCGTTTGGCCATAGAATCCAGTTGTCGGAAGCGAGTTGCACTGCGACGCCATTCATTCAGCGGCATCTGTGCAGTCCCGGTCGCATATGCCCCTGACTCGGTGATCGATTTACTGATCGTGGTCATAGCAGCCACATGTACGCCATCAGCAAGGGTCAGATGCCCGGCGATACCAGCACCACCAGAAACCGTACAGTGTTTTCCGATAGTAGTACTGCCGGCAACACCTACATTGGCCGCCATTGCGCTTCCCTCACCCAGACGCACGTTGTGGCCAATCTGAATAAGGTTGTCGAGAATGACGTTATCTTCGATGACGGTATCGGCCAAGGCACCACGGTCAACACAGGTATTGGCGCCGATGTCGACGTCATTACCGATACGAACCCCGCCGAGCTGGGCAATTTTATGCCAGCGGCCTTTGTCCGGCGCAAAGCCGAAACCATCCGCACCAATCACTGCACCGGAATGTATCTGCACCCGATCACCCAGCACCACATCGTGGTACAGCGTAACGTTAGCGCGCAGCAGACAATCACGGCCCAGCACACAGTGGTCGCCGATCACGGTATTGGCGCCGATTTCACAACCGTCACCAATCACACAATGTTCACCGATCACCACATTGGCAGCGATACTGACATCCGCCCCCAGAGTTGCACTGGCAGCCACCACCACAGAGGGGTGGACGCCACGCACTGGTTGCGGACGGTTATCAAACATCTGGGTCACAAGCGCAAAGCTCAGGTAAGGATTGGCCACAATCAGAGCAGCGCCTTTTACCTCTGCCGCTTCTTTGGCACCAACGATTACCGCTCCTGCATTACTGTCTGACAGCTGGCGGCGGTAACTGGCATTGGCCAGGAAACTGACATCGGTCGCGGTCGCATCTTTCAGGGTATTCACCCCACGAATGACCGTATCGGCATCACCAATCAATTCGGCTCCCAGTCGCTGAGCCAGTTCACCTAAGCTTAATTGCATCATCATGTCCCGAAATCGCTTACTTGGCGTTCAAGCGTTCCAACAACAACTTGGTCAGATCCGTCTTTGGTGATGAGTAAATCACCGCACCGGACTGAAGCACCACATCATAACCGCCCTCATCGATGATTGCTTTAAGCAACTTTTCAAGTTGAGGCAACTGTGTTTGGAAAAATTCGCGCTTCCATTTCTGTTCCAGCTGTTGCAGCTTACGGCCATAGAATTTGTATTCTGTTGACTTCTGTTCGTAGTCATTGGCCAATTTGCGACGCTCATCATCGCTCATTACGTCACCGTCTTTCTCGGTTTTTTCTTTCAGCGCCAACAGGTCTGTTTCCAGACCTTTCAGCTTTTCAATATCGGTTTTGTTATCGGCTTCGAACTGCTTAATCGAAACTTTTGCTGCATCCGACAGGAACAGTGCACGCTCCATATCGACAACGCCTACTTTACCTGCCTCTGCTGTTGCAACCTGAACACACAGTGCCGCCATTACCGCAATAAACCAACGCATCCCAGACTCCTTATTTATTTGTCGTTATACAATCAGAAAACCTGTCCCAGCGAGAACTCGAATCCTTCTGTACGGTCACCGCGTTTTTCGTTCAGCGGTACCGAATAGGTAAAGGTCAGAGGTCCGATCGCTGTAATCCAGGTCAGCCCTACCCCGGTGCTCAAACGCATCTCAGCCAGATCAATCCCCTCATTACAATAAGGGTGTTTGGTGAGTGTCGGAACATCAGCATCATAAGGCACATAGCATTCACTGGTGAATGCATTTCCCGCATCGAAGAACAGAACACTGCGTACCGAGCGGCGATCTTCAATAAAAGGCAGCGGGAAAATCAGCTCGAAACTGGCTTCAGCCAGGACATTACCGCCCAGAGCACGTTCACTTTCGAGATAGTAAGGCGCGGTGACAACGGAGCCATCGCTGTTGGTTTCGTATTTCGGCTTATATTGATTGCTGTTGCTGACCAGTACCGCCGCACCATCTTCGTCGGTTTTATACACCACGGTTGGCGCGGAGGTGTCCACCACCGGACGACCCAGCTCATCGGTTTCATACACGACATTACCATCAGCATCGGTCTGTACCACACTGACCGGTGCATATTCAGGCAGACCTTTAGGCCCGAGACTGTTGGAGCGGTAACCACGCACCGAACCAATACCACCGGAACGGAAGTTTTTGAAGAACGGCAGGCGCTCAAGATCGCCGAAGCCATCGCCGTAACCCAGATCGGTACGCAGACGCAGCGCCCATTCTTCAGCAATCGGGAAGTAATAGTTAGCGGTGTAACCCAGTTTAAAGTACGTCAGGTCACTGCCCGGCACGGAAACGTCTGCAGACAATTTATGCTCGGTACCTGCCGTTGGGAACAGACCACGGTTCAGGTTGTTATAACGCCAGTTCAGGCCCAGCGTGTATTCATCAAAGTTGTCACCTTCTTTCTCCAGAAAGTCGACAATTTCCGCCGGCACCGTGGTGCCTTCAAATATTTCGGTATTGGCAAAACCAACAGAGAACGACAAACGCTGACGGCTGGAAATCGGGTAGCCGAAGGTCACGTTACCGCCTTTGGTGTTGGTCTGATAATCACTGACCGTATTCAGGCTGGCATAGTCGGTTTTACGGTAGAACAGGTTAAAGCCACGGCTCACACCGTCGATGGTGTAATACGGATTCAGGTAAGAGAAGTTATACGACTGCACGGTGTTGTTTTTCTGCACACCAAGCGACATACGGTTACCGGTACCGAAGAAGTTATTCTGGCTGACACTGGCCCCCAGAATCATGCCGCTGCCACCGGCGTAACCGATATTGAAGTTCAGACTGCCACTGAGTTGTTCTTCAACGTTGTAATTCACGTCAATCAGATCGTCGGAGCCCGGAACCGCTGGTGTTTCAACGTTTACGGTTTTGAAGAAGCCCAACTGATTCAGACGGTTTTTACCGGCATCAATTTTATCGGTCGAGGCCCAGCCACCTTCCATTTGCAGCATTTCACGGCGCAGCACTTCGTCTTTGGTGCCTTCGTTACCGGTAAAATTAATGCGGCGAACATACGTACGCTTACCCGGCTCAACAAAGAAGGTCAGATCGACGGTTTTATCTTCGTCATGAATTTTCGGAATGCCATCAACCTTGGCAAAGGTGTAACCATCGTTGCCCAGACGCTTAGACATCAGGTCGCTGGAATAAGTGACTAACTGACGGGAAAAGGTATCGCCCGTTTTAATCAGCTGCAGGCGGGTAAACTCAGCTTCATCCAGCACCAGGTTACCGGCCATTTTGATGTCTTTCACCGAATACACATCGCCCTCAGTGAGGTTAACGGTGATATAAACCCCTTCTTTATCCGGGGATACCGATACCTGAGTGGATTCGATGTTAAAGCGGATATAACCACGGTCGAGATAATAAGAGCGCAGTTTTTCCAGATCGCCGGATAATTTCTCACGGCTGTATTTGTTGTCGCTGGAATACCAGGACCAGAAATTACTGGTCTGCAGCTGGAATTGTTTCAGCAGTTCGTCATCGCTGAACGCTTCGTTGCCGACAATATTGATATGTTCGATGGTGGCGACGCTGCCCTCTTCGACATGAATTTTCAGCGACACACGGTTGCGCGGCAGACGCACAACTTCGGTTTCAATACCGGCATCATAACGGCCCTGCGCCACATACTGACGTTCCAGTTCCAGCGAGATGCGTTCCAGCGTAGAACGTTTGAATACCAGGCCTTCCGCCAGCCCCGACTGCTTCAGACCATCCAGCAGCATTTCCGTCTGAATGGCTTTGTTACCGTCAATTTCGATACCGGTAATAGTCGGCAGCTCAACCACCTGTACGATCAGGATATTGCCATCACGCAGCAGCTGCACATCATTAAATAAGCCGGATTTAAATAAGCGCTTGGAGGCCGTGACCAGACGGGCAGAATCCACCTGATCGCCCACATTGACAGGAAAAGCTTCGAATACCGTACCGGCAGATACCCGCTGCAGACCTTCAAGACGGATATCTTCAACGACAAAGGATTCGGCGCGGACGATGGACGACAGTAACCCCAGAAAAAGCGTAAACAGCAAAGAACGCATGTAAATAGTTATCCAAGCAACTCGGCAATCAACTACAGCCGACTTATATCGTTGTAAAAAGCAACCAGCATCAGGCTTAACAGCAGGAATAAACCGAACTGCACGGCAATGATCTGAACACGTTCTGGCAGAGGTCTGCCGCGTACTACCTCAACGAGGTAAAACAGGATATGCCCGCCGTCCAGCATGGGCACCGGCAATAAATTCAGTACTCCGAGAGAAATACTCAACAATGCCAAAAATCCGATAAAGGCTTCCAGCCCTCCCGAAGCCGAAGCGCCGGCTACTTTAGCAATGGTGATAGGCCCGCTCAAGTTCTTTACCGACACATCACCCAGTACCATCTTCCACAGGGAATCGAGGGTAAAGACAATCAGATCGCTGGTTTTGTTCACACTCAGCCACAAACCCTGCACAACACCGGCATGGCTGGTTCGCATCCAGTCTTCAGGAATCTCTGGCGCGACCACTCCGGCGCCGACAAAACCGATAACGGAGCCATCGTCCAGTGTCTTACTGCCAGGCGTCAGGGTAAGGTCAACCAGTGCCCCCTTACGCTCCAGCGTCAGCTGCAGAGAGACTCCGGGCGCAGCACGGACATGCTCAACCCAGCCATACCAGTCGGCAACAGGGTTGCCATTGATCGCAACCACATGGTCCCCAGCCTGAATACCCGCCGCTGCGGCAGCACCGCCAGGCTGAACCTCACCGACCACCGCCGGTACATCCAGCCGGCGTGGTTCAATACCCAGCCCGGCTAACGGGTCCGGTACTTCCTGATCGGTCAGCCAGTCATTCAGTTGCAGCAGCGCCGAACGGCGACTGCCATCGCTACCTTCCAGAGTCAGACGAACATCGGCGTCCTCACCCAGAAAACCCACCAGCTGCCAGCTGACTTCCTGCCAGGTCGTGGTTTCGTGATCATTAATAGCAACGATTTCATCGCCACTGCGCACCCCGGCCACCGCCGCTACCGAGTCTTCTGCCACAGCACCCACCACGGGTACAAAGCCGCTGGTACCGGAAACAAACAGCAGCCAGTAAGCCAGCAGGGCGAAAATAAAATTGGCAACCGGGCCCGCCGAAGCAATGGCAATGCGCGCCCATGGCGACTTACGGTTAAAAGCCTGGTCAAGCAGGTGCTCGGGCACCGGGGCTTCGCGCTCATCCAGCATTTTCACATAGCCGCCCAGCGGGATAGGAGCAATGGCAAATTCAGTACCCTGCTTATCGGTAAACGACCAGAAGGGCTTACCGAAACCGACCGAAAAGCGCAGCACCTGCACGCCGCAACGGCGTGCTACCCAAAAGTGGCCAAATTCATGAATCACCACCAGCAGACTGATGGCGATAATAAAATACAGTAACGTCACGCGTTCACTCTCCCGTTAGCGGCATCCAGCTGTGCGCCTGCACAGTCACGTGCCCACTGATCCGCGGCCATCACATCAGCCAGATGCTGAATCGGCTGCACATCATGCCGGGCCATAACCCGGGCGATCAGGGTTGGAATAAAACTGAACGGAATTTGTTCCCGCAGGAAAGCCTCGACGGCGATTTCGTTGGCGGCATTCAGTACCGCAGGCATAGTGCCACCGGCGCTGAACGCTTCTTTTGCCAGTCGCAGACAGGGAAAGGTTTCTTCGTCCGGCGGGGTAAAATCAAGGCGGGCGATACTGAACAGGTCCAGCGACTGCACGCCCGCATCAATACGCTCAGGCCAGGCCAGGCCATAAGCGATCGGCGTACGCATATCCGGCTGCCCCAACTGGGCAATGACCGAACCGTCACAGTACTGCACCATAGAATGGATAACACTCTGCGGATGCACCACCACCTGCACATCATCGGGCACACAGTTAAATAAGAAACAGGCTTCGATCAGCTCCAGCCCTTTATTCATCAGGGTGGCGGAATCGACGGAGATCTTCTGCCCCATCGACCAGTTAGGATGAGCCACCGCCTGCGCTGGTGTAACGTTTTCCAGTTCTGCGGCCGTGCAGCCGCGGAAAGGTCCACCGGAGGCCGTCAGCAGAATTTTACGGATACCGTGAGCGCTGAAGTCACCGCCATAGTTGTGCGGCAGAGCCTGAAAAATCGCGTTGTGTTCACTGTCGATCGGCAACAGCGTGGCACCACCGGCACGCACCGCCTGCATAAACAGCGGACCGGCCATGACCAGACTTTCTTTGTTGGCCAGCAGCACCCGCTTACCGGCTTCGGCCGCGGCCAGTGTTGGCAGCAACCCGGCTGCACCAACGATGGCGGCCATGACCTGATCAACTTCTTCGGCTTCAGCAACCTCCAGCAGCGCACGGGTTCCGCTCAGAACCGTGGTCTCGCAGCCACAGTTCAGCTGCGCCTGAAGACGCCGGGCAGCGTCACTGTCTGCCATCACGGCATAGCGGGGAGAGAATTCGCGTACCAGTGCCGCCATTTCATCGGCACGGGTAGCGGCGGTAAGCGCAAAAACCTGATAGCGCTCAGGGTGGCGCCGAATGACGTCCAGGGTGCTCTGACCAATCGAGCCAGTGGCACCCAGCACGGTAATCTGGCTTGTCATCCAGCCAGACCCCAGTCAAGAATCAGCATAAAGAAGGCAAATACAGGAACGGCCGCTGCCATGCTGTCAATGCGGTCCAGTACGCCGCCGTGACCCGGCAACAGGGAGGAACTGTCTTTGATACCACGGTGGCGTTTCATCATACTTTCCACCAGATCCCCCAGCACAGAAATCACCATGGTGATAACGGTGATGGCCAGCAGACGCCAGGCATCGTGCAGATCCATCGGCTGCACCCAGGTATGGACGCAGGCACCGAATATCAGCGCGACCAGCAGAGTGGTTACCAGACCACCCCAGAAACCGGCCCAGGATTTACCCGGACTGACATGCGGCGCCAGCTTGGTATTGCCCCACTTTTTACCGGCAAAGTAAGCACCGGTATCAGCACCCCAGACAATCAGCATCACGTAGACAATCAGCAACGAGCTGTGTGGCTGGGTTTTCAGGTGCATAAACCCCACCCACATAGGAACCAGTACACAGAGGCCCAGCAGTGCCCGGACAGGACGCGCCGCCCACAGATCGGTACCTCCCGGATAGCGCTTCACCAGCGCAAAGGCAACCACCCACCAGGCAGTACCAACCGCCAGATAACCAATCAGGTATTGCGGGTGCATTTTCAGAACCCGGGCACTGATATAGAGGCACACAAACACTACCAGCGCATAGGCAACACGGCTCCAGTTACGCTGGTAACCGGCAATATTTGCCCATTCCCAGGCGCCAATGGTGGCGATAGCTGCGATGAAAATAGCGAATTCTTTCAGCGGCAGAAAAAAAATGCCGATGATCATCAGGGGGGCCAGCACCAGCGCTGTCAGTACGCGTTCCTTAAACACCTTGTTTCACTTCCTCTAACTGGTCGTCCGTGCGGCCAAACCGTCTTGTCCGGTCTGCAAACGCAGCCAACGCTTTTTGATATTCTTCTTCTTTGAAGTCGGGCCAGAAGGCATCGGAAAAGTAATATTCCGAATAAGCAGTCTGCCACAGCATAAAGTTGCTGATGCGCTGCTCACCTCCGGTACGGATCAACAAATCCGGTGCCGGTAAGTCACTCAGCCAGGTATAACGATGAAAGAGTTGTTCGTCGATATCCTGTGGCTGTAATTTTCCATCCTGCACATCCTGTGCAATACGCTGTGCGGCCTGGGCAATATCCCACTGCCCACCATAATTGGCTGCAATCACCAGAGTCATTGCGTCGTTATTGGCGGTCAGTTTTTCCGCATCGGCAATCAGCTGCTGAATTTTGCTGGAAAATCCCTGCAGATCCCCCATTACCCGCAAGCGGATATTGTTGCGATGCAGTTTTCTGACTTCCCGCTCCAGTGCCACCACAAACAGCTGCATCAGCGCGCTGACTTCATTCGCCGGTCGCCGCCAGTTTTCACTGCTGAAGGCAAACAGCGTCAGCACTTCAACACCGGCACGTGCCGAGGTTTCCACCACGGCACGTACGGCATCGACGCCAGCTTTGTGGCCAGCCACTCCGGGCATAAAACGGCGCTTAGCCCAGCGGTTGTTGCCATCCATAATAATGGCAACATGGCGCGGCACCTGGCCCTGAACGGCCTGCGTATCATCAATACTGGTTGACATAAAATTTGCCGGTTTATACCTGCATCAGGTCTTTTTCTTTGGTTGCCAGTGCGGCATCCACGTCGGCAATAAACTTGTCGGTCAGTTTCTGAATCTGATCGTCGCTGCCACGCAGTTCGTCTTCAGAAATCAGTTTTTCTTTCAGCAGGTCTTTGGCTTTACCGTTGGCATCGCGACGGATATTGCGGATCGCAACACGGCCTTTTTCGGCTTCAGCGCGGGCCTGCTTAATGTAGGTTTTACGGGTTTCTTCGGTCAGTGCCGGCATTGGCAGACGAATGGTGTCACCGTTGGTCGCCGGATTCAGACCTAGGTCGGATTTCAGAATGGCGCGCTCAATCTGTGGCACCAGGTTCTTTTCCCACGGGTTGATCGCCAGGCTGCGGCCATCTTCAACAATGATGTTAGCAACCTGAGAAATCGCAGTCGGCGTACCGTAGTAGTCGACCATTACACCGTCCAGAATGGCCGGGTTAGCACGGCCGGTACGGATCTTTTTAAAAGACTCCAGCATCGCCTGCAGACTTTTATCCATGCGCTCTTCGGCGTCTTTTTTAATATCGTTAACCATCGTTATTTTTCCTCACTCACGATCAGGGTGCCGTCATCGCCACCTGTCATCAGGCGGGCCAGCACTCCGGGCTCATTCATATCATAAACACGCAGTGGCATGTTATGGTCACGGGCAAGACAGATCGCGGTTAAATCCATAACACCCAGCTGTTTTTCCAACACTTCCTGATAGGTCAGGCAGTCGTATTTTTCGGCATTCGGGTCTTTCTTCGGGTCGGCAGTATACACACCATCGACGTTGGTTGCCTTCAGAACAACATCGGCATTAATTTCGATACCACGCAGACAGGCTGCGGAGTCGGTGGTGAAGAACGGGTTACCGGTACCGGCAGAGAAAATCACCACATCACCACCTTCCAGCGCGCGGATGGCACTGCGGCGATCGTAGTGGTCAACCACGCCACTCATCGGGATGGCCGACATAACGCGGGTCGGCATATTGGCACGCTCCAGAGCATCGCGCATGGCCAGCGCGTTCATAACCGTTGCCAGCATGCCCATATGATCTCCGGCAACACGGTCGAGTCCGGCTTCGCTCAGCGCTTTACCGCGGAACAGGTTGCCGCCGCCAATCACCAGACCGATCTGTACACCAATACCACGCAGCTGGCCGATCTCAAGTGCCATGCGGTCGAGTACTTTGGGATCG
The DNA here is from genome assembly GCF_020447205.1 of Thalassolituus alkanivorans. Classification (GTDB taxonomy): domain Bacteria; phylum Pseudomonadota; class Gammaproteobacteria; order Pseudomonadales; family Oceanobacteraceae; genus Venatoribacter; species Venatoribacter alkanivorans. The sequence continues at coordinate 8,447 of NZ_JAJAEL010000027.1, read as the reverse complement.
ATACCAAAATCCAGCTCGCCCATCAGGGCCTCACCACTGAGTTTCAGCAGAATGCGTTTGTACTTGGGACTTTTTTGCTCGGCCATGGAGATCTCCAGATAGATAATAAACTCGGCAACAGGCAGACCCGCCTGACTGTTGCGTTACGGGATGGGCACCCCGCCCTGCGGCACAAACCGCCGCTGATACTTGGCGTATCAACAGACACCAGACAACCGCGTTAGTTGCCTGACGTCAAATACAAATATGCCGGGCGAGCCCGGCATATCATAGGGTATTCAACCGCTGGTTATCCTACCCCGTGCTTACAATCAGCCTTTCAGCTGCGCAGCAACTTCAGCAGCGAAGTCTACTTTCTCAACTTCGATACCTTCACCTACTTCCAGACGCAGGAAGGAAACAACGTCAGCACCAGCTGCTTTAGCCAGCTGAGCGATAGTCTGCTCCGGGTTCTTAACGAACGGCTGATCCAGCAGGCTGTTTTCTTTCAGGAACTTGTTGATACGGCCAACCATCATTTTTTCGACGATTTCGTCTGGCTTACCAGCCATATCTGGCTGAGCCTTGATGATTTCTTTTTCTTTCTCAACAACTTCAGCAGGCATATCTTCTGCGCGCACAACACGTGGGTTAGCAGCAGTTACATGCATTGCGATGTCTTTAGCCAGTTCTTCATCACCAGCGGTCAGGGCAACGATACAGCCCACTTTACCGTTAGAGTGCAGGTAAGCACCCAGAACCGGAGCTTCCAGAACAGACGGACGACGTACAGTGATGTTTTCACCGATTTTCTGAACCAGAGCCATACGGGCTTCTTCCAGTTCACCTTCCATCAGTTTGGCAACGTCAGTTTCTTTGGTAGCAACCAGTTTGGCCAGAACAGTGTCAGCAAAAGCAGAGAAGTTTGCATCGCCGGCAGCGAAGTCAGTTTCAGAGTTAACTTCAACAACGAAAGCAACGCCATCTTTAACTTCGATACGCAGTTTACCTTCAGCAGCAGCACGGTCTGCTTTTTTAGCTGCTTTCAGACCAGAGTTTTTACGCAGATTTTCAATCGCCAGATCGATATCACCGTCGGTTTCAGTCAGTGCTTTTTTGCACTCCATCATGCCCAGACCGGTACGTTCGCGCAGTTCTTTAACCTGAGCAGCAGAAATATTTGCCATGTGTGTAATCCTCTATCAGTTAACTTGTCAGTAAATTGCACCTAAAAAAAAGGGGGCAAGCCCCCTTTTTCCGAGCGTCTGAGATTACTCAGCTGCTTCCTGTGCCGGCGCTTCTTCTGCTACTTCGACGAATTCGTCTGCAGCCACACCATTTTGCTGCTTGCCTTCCAGTACGGCGTCTGCGATTGCAGAAGCGTAGATCTGGATAGCACGGATAGCATCGTCGTTACCTGGGATAACGTAATCGATACCGTCAGGGTTAGAGTTGGTATCAACCACACCAATAACCGGGATACCCAGTTTGTTGGCTTCCTGAACAGCGATACGCTCATGGTCAACGTCGATCACGAACAGTACGTCCGGCAGACCGCCCATTTCCTTGATACCACCGATAGAACGCTCCAGCTTCTCCATTTCACGGGTACGCATCAGAGCTTCTTTTTTGGTCAGCTGTTCGAAAGTACCATCGTTTTGTTGCGCTTCGAGGTCACGCAGACGCTTGATAGACTGACGGATGGTTTTGTAGTTGGTCAGCATACCGCCTAACCAGCGGTGTGCGACGAAAGGCATGCTGGAACGCTCAGCCTGCTCTTTCATGATCTTACCTGCAGCGCGCTTGGTACCAACAAACAGAACTTTGTTGTTACGGGCAGCCATAGACTCAACCAGTTTCAGCGCGTCGTTCAGCGCAGGAACGGTGTGCTCCAGGTTGATGATATGAATTTTGTTGCGGGCGCCGAAAATGTACTTGCCCATTTTCGGGTTCCAGTAACGGGTCTGGTGACCGAAGTGTACGCCTGCTTTCAGCAGGTCACGCATGCTTACTTGTGCCATGATAACTACCTTAATAAGTTGGGTTAGGCCTCCACGTACCCATCTCTCCGACCCTTGCCATCTCTGGCCGGGCACCCCGGATCAACGTTGTGATACGTGTGTGTCATTTACATGGAACGGATCAGTCCGTTTCACGGCGATTTTTTCGCGGGCGCTTTATACCACTTTTACCCAGCCAACGCCAGCACAAAACAGCCTGACGACGGCCTCCGCCACGTAATCCGGAACGCCCCGGCCGCCGCTGAGCATCACAAACGACAGGCGCAATTTCTGATTAAAGCTAACTATGAAGACCATTGGTTCAATACCGTGGCCACAACCAGTACAATGGCGTCCTAAACAAGTCTGATGAACAGGTAAACAACTCCCCATGAGTGTCATCATCAAGTCCGCTGAGGACATCGAGAAAATGCGCGTTGCCGGCCGTCTGGCGGCTGAAGTTCTGGAAATGATCGGTGAATATGTAAAACCCGGCGTTTCTACCGGTGAGCTGGACCGCATCTGCCATGACTACATTGTGAATGTTCAGCAAGCCATTCCCGCACCGCTGAATTACCGCGGCTTTCCGAAGTCTATCTGCACCTCAATCAATCAGGTGATCTGCCACGGTATTCCGAGTGATGACAAGATCCTGAAGAAAGGCGACATCATTAACATCGATATCACCGTCATCAAAGATGGTTACCACGGCGACACCAGCAAGATGTTCTTTGTCGGCGAAGCCAGTCCGGCCAACCAGCGCCTGGTGGAAATTACTCAGGAGTGTCTGTACCTGGGTATCGATCTGGTCAAACCCGGCGCCCGCCTGGGGGATATTGGCCATGTGATTCAGCAGCACGCCGAAAGCAACCACTATTCAGTCGTACGCGAGTACTGCGGTCACGGCATTGGTACTGTCTTCCACGAAGATCCTCAGGTACTGCATTACGGCCGTCCGGGCACAGGTCTGGAGCTGAAAGCCGGTATGATTTTTACCATCGAGCCAATGATCAATCAGGGCACCCGTTTTAATAAGCTGATGAAAGATGGCTGGACCGTGGTCACCAAAGACCGCAAGCCGTCTGCTCAGTGGGAGCACACCATTCTGGTAACGGAAACCGGCGCAGAAGTGCTGACCCGTCGTCAGGAAGAAACCCGGTTCGGACAATAATCCATGGATGCTGTGGCGCCTGCGTTACCGTCGATCGACTCGCAGCAGTTACTGGCTGATCTGCAGGCTGCGGTTTCTCCGCTGCCGGTGGTCAAGCCAGTCCTGAAGCGTATTCAGGAAGAAGCCCACGCTTATTTCCGCGCCACGCTGGATGCCAGCACACTGGTACCGCTGCGGGCCCGGCTGATTGATCAGATACTGCAGTGTCTGTGGCAGAACAGCCGCTTACCCGCCACCGATCTCGCTCTCGTCGCGGTAGGTGGTTACGGCCGTGGTGAACTTCATCCGCATTCCGATATTGATGTACTGCTCCTCGCGCGCAATGAAGAAGCCATTAATGCCAACAGCGAGGCCCTGCAGGGCTTTATCACCCTGCTGTGGGATCTGAAGCTGGATGTTGGCCACAGCGTGCGCACGCTGGATGAATGCGTCAGCGAAGCCGAGAAAGATCTCACCATCATCACCAATATGATGGAAAGCCGCTCACTGGCTGGCGATACAGAGCTGCACCAGCTGCTGAAACAGGCGACCGCCGCCGATAAAATCTGGCCCGCTCAGGCATTCTTTAATGCCAAGTGGCAGGAAGTGCAGGCACGTCACCGCAAGCACAACGATTCGGAATACAACCTCGAACCCAATGTTAAAAACTCTCCCGGCGCATTGCGCGATATCCAGACCATTACCTGGGTAACCATGCGCCACTTTGGTCAGGGCAGCCTGCTCGCCCTGCAGGATAAAGGCTTTCTGACCCCTTTTGAGTTTGAGCGCCTGGAACGCAGCCGCCATTTTTTATGGCAGGTGCGCTACGCCCTGCATATGCTCGCCGGGCGTGAAGAAGACCGCCTGCTGTTTGACTTGCAGCGCGAAATCGCCGAATTACTCGGTTTTGCTGATGATAAAAAGTTACTGGGCGTAGAGCGCTTTATGTCACGCTTCTACCGCAACCAACTGGCAACGACCGAACTGTCCGACCTGTTACTGCTGCACTTCAACGAAGACTTTATGAAATGCGACAAGGTCAATGAGATAGAAACCCTGAATGAATATTTCGTTCTCTGTAATGGCTATCTGCAGTTAATCGATAAAGATCTGTTTAAGCGCGAGCCGGGCTGGCTGCTGCAGGTATTCCTGCTGATGGCCAAAACACCGCAAGCCAAAGGTATTCACTCCGATACCATCCGCGCCCTGCGTGATCACCGCAACCTGATTAATGACGAATACCGCACCAACGCCGGACACAATCAGATTTTTATGCAACTGATGCGTAACCGCTCACGGGTAGTCCGTGAGCTGTCACGTATGATGCGCTACGGCATTCTGGGCCGTTATATTCCGGAGTTCGGCCATATTATCGGCATGATGGAACACGACCTGTTTCATATTTATACCGTCGATGAACACAGCTTCCGCATGATGCGTTTTCTGCGTCACCTGCGCTTTGGCGATGTGCGCGAGCGCTTCCCAATCGCCTCGCGCCTGATTCATAAAGTGCAGAAAAAAGAAATTCTGTATCTGGCTGCCCTGCTGCACGATACAGGTAAAAGTATTGAAGGTGATCACACCGCCAATGGCGGCGATATTGCTGCCGCTTTCTGCCGCCAACATAATTTACGCCCGACCGACAGCCATATGGTGGCCTGGCTGTGTGCATCGCATCTGACGATGTCACAGGCGTCACAGCGTCTGGATCTGAATAATCCGGATGATATTCACCAGTTCGCGCTGGAAATGGGCGACCAGAACCACCTCGATCTGCTGTATCTGATTTCCGTTGCCGATATTGTCAGTACAAATCCGAAACTGTGGACCAGCTGGCGCGCAGAACAGATGCGTGACCTGTACCGCAATACTCAGGCTGCGCTGCGTCGCGGTCTTGGCAATCCAATTAATAAAGAAGACTGGATCGAAGAAATTCAGCAGGAAGCCATCAGCAAGCTCACCGCCAAAGGTCTGAGCGAAGAACGTATTCTGCAGATCTGGGGCGAGCCCGGTGATGATTATTTCCTGCGCGAAGGAATCGACAATATTGTCTGGCAGACACTGGAAATTCACGCCCACGGCAGCAGTAATAAACCGCTGGTTTCCATTCGTCCGACATCAGACCGTCAGTTTGAAGGCGCGACGCAGATCTTTATTTTTATGAAGGATCAGCTGAATTTATTCGCAGCCACAACCGCGACACTGGATCAGCTGAATCTGAATATTCAGGATGCCCGCATTATGACCTCCGAGCAGGAACATAATGCCGTCGACACCTACATCGTACTGGATGAAAACAACGAACCGATTGAGGACCCGCAGCGCATAGAAAAAATCCGCGCCACCCTGATCGAAGCCCTGTCACATCCGGAAGACTACTCCACCATTATTCAGCGCCGTACACCGCGTGCGCTGAAACAGTTTCAGGTTGAAACCCAGGTTTCCATGAGTAATGACCCGGTAATGCAACGTACGGTACTGGAAGTGATTGCCGCCGACCGACCGGGCTTACTGGCGCGCATGGGCGCTATCTTTGCCGAATTCGGTGCGCAGATGCAGGGCGCAAAAATTCTGACGGAAGGTGAGCGGGTATCAGATATTTTCTTTATTCTCGATGCTAATGGTCAGCCATTCTCCGATGCTGAACAATGCCACAAACTGAAAGATGCCATCATCCACGGCCTGGAAGAGCAGGTAGAGGCACAATCTGCCGTATAACTCGAAAGGTTCGGTCGAAAAATAGCGCTCTTTTTTCGACCGGACTCAGGCTAGAGTATCTCTGATAAATACATCTGAAAAAGGTGCAAGGAGATATCCGATGAACGAACGCCAACTGCAACACATTATTCCCAGCCATCCGACCTCCGATGGCGACGGTGTAAAAATCCGCCGCGTCGCCCTGTTCGATCAGCCGGTAGCCGACCCTTTTCTGATGCTCGACGAACTCTCTTCCGATAACCCGGATGATTTTATCGGTGGCTTTCCGCCACACCCGCACCGTGGTATGGAAACCCTGACCTACCTGCGTCATGGCAGCCTGGAACACCGCGATCATATGGGCAACCGTGGCATGATCAACAGCGGCGGCGCCCAATGGATGTCCGCCGGTCGCGGAGTGATTCACAGCGAAATGCCTGCCCGTGAAATGCAACAGCTGCATGGCTTCCAGCTGTGGATCAACATTCCTGCCAAAGACAAAATGCAGGCACCGAAATACCGTGATGTCAGCGTTGCAGAAATTCCGCTGATCACTCAAAGCAATGGTATGCAGGTTCGGGTGATTGCCGGTCAATGGCAGATTGAAGGCAACAACATTCAGGGGCCACTGACGGATCTCGCCGCTCATGCCGGTTATCTGGATATTGAATTACCCGCCGGCAGCTCACTCAGCTTGCCGACACCGGCAGAGCAGAATGTCGTCGCTTTTGTGTATCAGGGGCAATTACAGACACAGCCGCTGGCACCAGAAAAGTCATTACTGGTATTTGGCAAAGGTGAGCAGCTCATCCTGAATGCACAGAGTGACACAAAACTTCTGCTGTTGAGTGGCAACACGATCGGAGAAAAAATCGTTCACTACGGACCTTTCGTCATGAACAGCATCGAAGAAATTGAACAGGCTATTCAGGACTACAATGCCGGGCGCTTTGGCCGAGACTGAACGCCATCTCTCAGAAAACAGACAATAAAAAAGGGCCCCAGGGGCCCTTTTACATTCTATGCATCCGGAGATGGTTTTTTACGCTTAATAGGAGCAAAACCTTCAGAATCCATCAGTGTTCCTGTTGCTTTCGGACGACTTGGACGCGGACCCAGTTTCTTTTTCTCCGACACATTTTTCTTACTGCCTTTAGCCCCCGCACCTTTAGCCCCGGAACCTTTAGCCGCCGCTGTTTTTTTACCGGCTTTTGGCTTTTTCTTGGCTCCGGCCGCCTTGCCGGACGACTTCAGTTTTTTCGGACCGCGATAGCTGCCTTTTAATTCCGGAATTTCACGGGATTCCATCAGCTGCTGCAAATACCGCTCGATAGAAGCTTTCAGATTCCACTCATGGGCAGCAATCAGACTGATGGCCAAACCGGTTTTTCCGGCACGACCTGTACGGCCGATACGATGAACATATTCATCACCTTTACGGGCCAGATCGTAGTTAATCACCAGATCCATCCCTTCAACATCCAGACCGCGTGCTGCAACATCTGTGGCGATCAGAATGTTGCGCTTACCTTCACGCAGAGACTGCATCACATAGTTACGCTCGTCCTGGGTCATATCGCCATGCAACATAGCAATACCGTTACGGTGACGACGCAGAAATTCGTTCAGGCGCTGCACTTCAATGCGCTTATTCACAAAGATAATGGCTTTATCGTAAGTCTCATTGGCCAGCAACCACACCAGCAAGCGGTCTTTGTGGGCATTGTCATCCGCCAGAATGCGTTGCTGGCGAATATACTCATGCTGATCCTGCACAGTATGGGTGGTGATTACTTCCGGCTCACGCAGCATGGCACGGGCAATACGGCCAATACCTTCATGACGCAGAGTCGCAGACAGCATAAAGGTCTGGCGATCTTTATTGGCATGCGAAACCACCAGATTCATGTCTTCAGCAAAGCCCATGTCCAGCATGCGGTCTGCTTCATCCAGAACCAGAAACTCCAGGTCCTTAAGTTCTGCCGTGCCACGTTTAATATGGTCAACCAGACGACCCGGTGTAGAAATAATAATTTCCGGATTTTTACGCAACACAGCGGCCTGATATTTGAATTCATCACCGCCAGTCAGTAAGCCGACATTCAGATGAGTCAGATCAGCGAATTGCTGAGCCGTTTTAAAGACCTGACGGGCCAGCTCCCGCGTTGGCACCATGACCAGTGCACGGGTCGCCGCATTCGGCACCGCTGCTTTATTCAGCAAAAGCTCCATGATCGGCAACAGATAAGCCAGTGTTTTACCACTACCGGTTTCCGCACAGACCTGAACATCCTTTCCAGCCAGTGCCAAAGGAAGCATCAGCTCCTGAACTTCAGTCGGGGTAGAAATACTAAGCTGTTCCAGGCCGGTCAGCAGACGGGCGTTAAATTCGATATTGGCAAACAAGGGATTACTCTCACGTGTAAACGAAGCTGCAGTATAACAAAAGCCAGGCATCACCACCGTTTAAGTTATTGCAGGTATTTTCTTCAGACAAAGAAAAACCCCCGCCAGCTCAGCTGACGGGGGTTTAGAATAAGAGCTTGACGATGACCTACTCTCACATGGGGAAGCCCCACACTACCATCGGCGATGCTGCGTTTCACTTCTGAGTTCGGAAT
>NZ_JAJAEL010000026.1 GCF_020447205.1 Thalassolituus alkanivorans | reverse complement strand
AGGCACCTCTGAATAATTCTGCACAGCTTCGCGTGAGTGCTGCAGAGTGCTTTTGACAAGGCGTCGATTGCAGTGAATGGCGAGTCCTTTATAAAATCGACAACACCGTCAAAACGCTCTGCAGCCCACGCCCTTCGGGGCTTGCTGAAAAAATCCAGCTCGGTGTTGCCACGTTTTGACGTAACCCGCTATGCCTTCAACGTGGCGCCTTGATCTGAACGTTTTCAGTAAGCCGAAGCGGGCACTGAATTATTCAGAGGTGCCT
>NZ_JAJAEL010000025.1 GCF_020447205.1 Thalassolituus alkanivorans | reverse complement strand
CGCGCCATAATGGCCTGATTACCAGTTTGGCCAAGCGGCGCAATATAGATGATTTTTCCCTCTGCGATATGGGTCGAATCGAGACTGAGAATGCGAACTTTCTGCCCTGATTGAACCTGAGCAACATCCTTTGGAAAAATCGACAGCTCTACCCAGACCGTGGAAAAATCCTTCAGCTCCAATAGCGGGGCATCGCTGGTTTGTTCGCCAGGGTTAGCGTTGCGCTGTGTAATAACGCCATTGAGTGCCGAAACTATCGAATAGGTTTTCAGGCTTTCGTTGGCTTCTACGGTCAACAGGGTTTCGCCCTTACGAACCGGATCACCAACACTTTTTTTAACTTCCCGAATAACACCGTCAAAGCGTGCGGTCACTGATTGTACGCGCTCTGCGTTGGTGGCGACGACGCCGTATACCGGCAATACATCGCGGATGGTGCCAGAAGTCACGGTTGCCAGCGAAATGCCCGAATGTTGTATCTGCTGCTGAGTCAGTTCAATGTGGCCTTCTTCGCCGTGCTCTGCTTCCTCTCCGCGACCTGTTTCGGCAAGCGCTTGCCCGGATAGCAGCGCGATAAGGAAGCAACAGCCAAGAAGATGGGTGATGGGTTTGTTAAAATGAGTTTTTAATTTCATCGTGATGATCCTGAAAATGTGTTGTCTTCGCCATACTGAGTCAAGGCCAGGGGCTCTGCTGTCAGTTGCTCAATTTCTGCGCCATAGGTTAAAGCGGCTGCCGCCGCTTCGATCTGGGTACGCCTGGCGCTCAATAATTCCTGCCGCGCGCTGACATAGTCGAGATACCCGTAGCGACCGCGTTGATAGGCCACCTGAGTGTCTACCAGAGCCTGCTCAAGGGCGGGAATGATGGCGGTGCGCAGTGCCTCTACCGCGACAATGGCTTGTTTGCGGTTGTGAAAAGCCCGGAACAGTTGCGTGTGAAGATCCAGCAGCATTACATCGCGCTCTGCCAACACCTGATTCTTTTCGGCCAACGCGGTCGAAACGGCGCCGACATTTCGCTTGCCGGAAAACAACGGCATGCTGAAACCCGCTACCAATGCGGTGTCATCGGTCTCCTGCAAGCGACGAACCCCCACCGACCAACTGATATCGGCACTGGATTGGGTTTGAGCAAGGCGTATTTCTGCTTCTTTGAGGCGGGACTCTGCTGCGAATACTTCTATCGCAGGATTTTTTTCAACTTTGGCGTACAACAGGTCGAATGCCACGTCCTCGCCAAACTGGAATAGATCACCTTCCACTTTGTCAAAGTCCGGTGAGGTTACCCCCCACAGGGCAGACAACGACACTTTCAAATAAGCAAGCCGTTGCTGCTCCGAAAGCAAAGCGAGCTTCGCTTGCTCGGCAGCGGCCTGTGCCCGTTTGACTTCCGCCTCGGGTGTCGCTCCCGCCGTAGCCCGCTTTTTCACAATGCGTAAGCTCTCGCTCGCCAACTGGGCGGCCTCGCCAGCCAGGGTGACCTGCTCCTGTGCCGCTAGCACATCGACGTAACGGCGGGTGACTTCGCCCAATAAGGCCAAGGATTCCACCTGTCGGCTGGCATTGAGCACCGACCGACTGTGGGAGATTACGCCTTGCCGTGCCGCGCGCTTATCCCCCATTTCGATGACCGAAGACAGCGCAATGGTGAGTTCAGCACCACCTGCGCCGCTGAAGTCCCCAGTGCCCCCGACATTTTCAGCGTCAAATCCCAGCTCATACGCCGGTCTTAACCCGGCTGTTTCGGCCTGCCCTTGAAGGGCTGCGTAGCGGTAGGGAAAAACTTTCAAAGACGGGTTTTGTGACAGGGAGCGCTGCACCGCATTGGTCAGCGTGATCGTTGAGTCCCCAGGCTCGGCGCTAAGCCCCGACGAAGAAATGAAAAATAATAAACTGAACAGAATACATCGGCTTTTGATATTCCTCCGCCCCAAAGCGCCAGAACCCGGCGCAGTACGTATTGATAGCATATGGTAGATCCTACTTATTTAAGATAATTCAAACCGCGCGTTGCAACGATAACGGCAACACAGAAAAAACATAATCGGTAAAATCAGGCGATTGGAGGGCGGTACAGCGACGAGGATGGGGCCTCGGGAATGAGGGCTTGAGAGTCGTTATGCAACGAATGTTTATGCAAAAAGTTTGGGTGAGTCAGGTTACCGGATAAATAGACATGGCAATGGCAGCCATGGTGATGGCAATGAAACAGGCAGTCAGTGGACATATTCTGATCAGTGGGATCAGTAGCGGTCGAGCTATCCAGTACTCCCGATGATGAGCCATCGATGAAATCAGAGGAATAAGGGGCTGTATCCGAATAATTAATGGGATGCACGTCAGCCATAGCTGTCACTGATTGCAGTGCAATCAAGAGTAACAGCAGATAAGACAGTGCTTTTCGACTCATAAACCGAACATAACCCCAATGAAATGGAATAAACTGCGAAGCAGTCCACCCTTGATTACGGATTCAATCCCCGATTGTCCCAGCGCCTTTCGTTTACCTGTTATCCGCTTATCAAAGCGAGCCAGGTCGAGGATTTTTATTGGCGAGTTATCAAAAAAAGACCATTGCTTGTTGTTCATATTGTGCTCGGCTCAGGACTTGAGCTGCAAGATACGGCGCGCACCATTCAACACAATCAAACCGATGATAAGGCCAATCACCAAGTCTGGATAACGTGAGCCCGTCCAGGCCACCAATCCACCGGCAAGGATCACCCCTAGATTGGCAATCACGTCATTGGCGGAGAAAATCCAGCTGGCTTTCATATGGGCGCCGCTATCCCGGCTTTTGGCAATCAACAGCAGACAGGTCACATTGGCCGCCAAGGCAACAAGCCCGAAGCTCATCATCAAAGTGGAAACCGGTTCACTACCCAATACTAATCGCCTTACCACCTCGCCCAAAGCGCCCAAGGCGAGAATGATCTGAAGCCAACCGGAAAAATGGGCTGCACGCAACTTCATCCGCACACTGTGCCCTACGGCATACAGCGCCACGCCGTAGACGGCGGCATCAGCAAACATATCCAGGGAGTCCGCAATCAAACCAGTGGATTGCGCCCACCAGCCGACAGTAATTTCAATGACAAACATGATGCCATTGATTGCCAGTAGCCACTTGAGAATGCCAGCTTCTCTTTCTGCCTCCTGTTTTGCAGACGCCTGCGCACGGGCGATGGACTCGCTGGCGACGGGCATTGTACTGACAAGTCTCGCGCC
>NZ_JAJAEL010000024.1:161635-180201 GCF_020447205.1 Thalassolituus alkanivorans | reverse complement strand
GGACTGGTAGTTCAGTTGGTTAGAATACCGGCCTGTCACGCCGGGGGTCGCGGGTTCGAGTCCCGTCCAGTCCGCCATTTTAAAAACGTTTTACTTTAGCTGTACCAACCAATCGTTCGCTCTGGCGCACTCTTGGTATTGAAAGATCCTCCGATTTCCTCTGCTCGATTCGCACGTATCCTTCCTGATCTGCCTTTCTTAGTAATCATCGGTTTTCATCTTGCTGTAACAGTACAGAATTAACTTACGCCTGCCTTAGCGCTGAATGATCTGAGCACAGGAACTTTAAGAGAGATTCATGCTCTGAAGAAGCGCTGACAGTTGTACGTTCTGGCACAGGGTGTGCTTAACGTAAAACAACCACAACAATAATCCTGAACATGGAGGTAGTTATGTCTGACTACATCGAAGATCTTCTGGAAGTCGGTTTTGACGACTACGAAGACGACGTGGACGACGCGGTAGAGATGTAAGCTCTGCCCGACCGTTCGCGGAAACGCCCTGGCGCCTCGCCAGTCCAGCGTTTAAATGCCCGCTGAAATGCCGTCGCTGATCCGAAGCCTAATACATAGGCTATTTCACCCAGAGTCAGCGACGTATCCCGCACATAGCTCACTGCAAGATCCCGCCGCGTATCATTTAATACCTGCTGAAAACTGCACCCTTCATCGGTTAAGCGCCGCCTGACCGTCCAGGGCGCCATATTCAGCCGCTGCGCGACTTGCTCAAGGGTTGGCGTCTGACCGTTTAACAGCGGACCAATGGCACGCTCTGTCAGCTCACGGAAAGTTAAACCGAGGCGTACCCGCTCCAGCTCGCGGTCCGCCAGCTGCTTTAATGCCGAATACGTCGATGCACAACGCTGTTGAACCGGTAAATCCAGTGCCCAGTCATGCAGCACAACCGCATTACGCTCTGCACCAAAATGAACCTCGCACTGAAAAATATCGCTGTAACGCTCCCGGTAAACCGGTGCCGAGAATTCAAATTCAACCCGTGCCAGCAGGTCATGACGGCCACTGAGCAGCTGCATAAAGCGGTTCCAGCCTGACAATACCGAATCAACGACAAACAGGTTGTATTCGTTATACGGACTGATGGAATAAAACTGCGCAACGCCCCTGCCCTTTTCCAGCAGAAACTGCGAACGGCCACGGGCGTTAAAGCTCGACAATAATTCATACTCGGTCAGCGCCCTGCAGGCACTGCGGATATCAGCGGCACTCTGTGCCAGCAAACCCGCCAGGCCCATCGCCGGAGGTGATGTCAGACGGCCCATCTCCAGTCCCAGCCAGGGCATTGAAAATTCCTGAATACAGGCATGCCCCATACGCATAAAACGCGGAATGCTGATACGTGCATCCGGTGATGCCAGCTTTATCTCATCCAGCTGATACTGAGCCAATACAGCCTGAGGCCGGGCACCGGTTACTTCCACCGCACGCGCCATCAACTCCACATAAGCCACCGAAATATCACCGAGTCTCATCGTCTTTTTCTGTTATTAAAATAAAAAGGCATTATCACTGGCCCTGCTGCTGCACGCAAAGCCTGCAACAGCCTAAAACGCAGACATAAAAAAACCTGCCAAAGCAGGTTTCAGAAGCAGGCAAAGGGTCAGGCATCAAAGCCGCCATCCTGTTGTTTCACGGAGGTCTCAGCAGGCTGATATTCCTGCTCATTCTCAGCGACCTGTGGTTCATAAAAATCCAGCAGAAAACGATAAGACAGCGACAGCATCACCAGCGAAATCAGACTGGTAATATAAGTACCGAATGCTGCCACATAGCTCAGTACAGAGTGATCCAGCATAAATAAGGCTAAAAAAGGCGACGCCAGAGCAATGGGCACAATAAATACCACCAACACAAGACGCGAGCCATTACCCTCACTTAATGACCAGGCGCGTTTAAGATCACTTTTCTGCCCCAGAGCCAGCTCCGGTAAAGTAATCGAAAGCCGCGACCAGATATAAAGCGCTGGCAGAACGCCGGCCACTGCCCCTAACCAGGCTTCCTCCTGACCGATAAACAGCATGGCAACCAGCATGGTGCAGAAAAAAACCACCGCGCCAATAACCCCCAGCAACAAGCCCCGCAGCAGATAACGGAACTCTTCCCGTCTCATACCGTGCAGTGCATTGGCGTCCCATTTATCCTGTGGCAGCAGCGTAAAACGATGGCAAGACGTGGCAAACACCACGCTCAGCAAAATCGAAACAATCAGGAAGCCAAACTGGCCAGCATAGTTATTCTCGGCCAGAAAGGTCGAACTGCTCCAGTCAACCAGTGCCAGAATTAACATGGCTGGCAAAAACATTTTGATCACCGCTGCACGCTTTGACCAGAGCAAGGCAACAGCTTCGCTTACCAGATCGGCCACAGGCAGATCGGCACTTAATCCTAAAGGGCTTTTCATTTCTGTTTCCTTCTTTTCATTTCTGTGTCCCTGAAAGAAAAAAGACAAAAAAAACGGTGGCAGCGCCACCGTTTTAATTTCTTACCATTCAGCCAGCCGGTGGAATATCTCCGTGGCGGGCTTTATGACGGGCAATAATGCGTTTCGGGCTGAGCAGATAATGCGCCAGAGCCGGCAGCAGAATCAAGGCACCCAGCATGTTCCACAGGAACATAAAGGTCAGCAGAATACCCATGTCCGCCTGGAATTTAATCGGGGACATAATCCAGGTTGCCACACCAATTGCCAGGGTAATACCGGTGAAACTTACCGCCTTACCGGTTGATTTCAGCGTCTCCAGGAAAGCTTCCTGCAAGGTCTTACCGGCAATAAGCATCACTTCCAGACGGCTGTAAATATAAATGCCGTAGTCGACACCAATACCCACACCCAGTGCAATTACCGGCAGCGTCGCTACTTTCACACCAATCCCCAGATAGGTCATCAGCGCCTGGCTCAACACCGAAGTCAGTGCCAGCGGAATCAGGATACAGGCCACCGCAGTGAACGAGCGGAAGGTCATAAAACACAGCACAAAGACCACAACGTAAACGAAGATCAACATCGTATCCTGCGCATCGGCGATTACCTGGTTGGTAGCCGCTTCGATACCGGCGTTACCGGATGCCAGCTGGAAACGCACCGGTACAGAATCGATTTCTTTATCCGCAATTGCCTGTTCAATTTCGGCAATGGTGTAGCCGAAATATTTTTCGTCAATATTGTCGTCGTACTGCGCCTTAAATTCCTCTACAGCCGCGACGGCGGTTTCCAGAGTCTCAGCTTTATGGTCATTCAGGTAAACAATAACCGGTGCCATAGAGCAGTTAGGATTCAGCAGACTGCTTGGCGCACGCTGAATAGAGGTATTCAGAATGGTCTGGTTACGCGACAGCGCCGACCAGTTCAGGTTGCCTTCGTTCATCGCTTTGGTAACCAGCTTCGATACGGTGACCAGCGAGGTTGTTGACTGCACACCCGGTACGTTTTCCATGTACCACATAAAGCGATCCACGGCGTCCATTACCTTGAAGCTGTTGCACTGCTCTTTAGCGGTTTCAACCATCACCACCAGAACATCAGAACTGGTTGAGTAGTTGGACACCATAAAGTCGTTATCAAGGTTGTAGCGCGAGTCAGCACGTAATTCTGGCGCACCTTTATCCAGATCACCGATTTTCAGGCCCTGGCTCATCTGATAGCCGAATACAGCCATCACAATGGCAATCACAATAGGAATCGGCGCCACTTTCGGGCTGGCAAAATAAGACATTGCCTTCCACAGTTTCGGCTCGGATTTTTCGGTTTTCTTGGCGTGACGCACACCGGCTTCGCTGATACCGATAAAGGACATCACAATCGGCAGTAATACCAGGTTAGTAACGATAATCATCGCCACACCGATACTTGCAGCAATCGCCAGTTCCTGAATTACGCCGATATCAATAAACAGCAGCGTCAGGAAGCCCATCGCATCACTTAACAAAGCAAGCATGCCCGGTACATACAAACCACGGAATGCCTGGCGGGCAGCCTGCAGCTTGTCGGCACCTTTACCGGATTCAATGGCAATACCATTAATAATCTGTACCGCGTGACTGATACCAATCGCAAACACCAGGAAAGGCACCAGTACCGAGTACAGGTCAACGGTGTAACCCATCAGCGCCAGTGCACCCAACTGCCATACCACAGCAATCAGCGATGCAATGATAGGAACCAGCGTACCTTTCGGGCAACGCGAATACAGGTACAGCAGAATGGCAGTCATCGCCATCGCCGCCAGGAAGAAGTAAACGATGGACTTTGCACCATCCAGCAAATCACCCAGTTTCTTCGGCGTACCGGTGATGTATACGCGGTATTTATCGTTGCTGTATTTGGCGCGGATTTTATCTTCCAGGTCCTGGGAGAACTTCTGGTAACTCAGCTTGGCACCGGTTTCCGGATCGTATTCAACCAGCGGTACGTCAATAATGGATGAGCGGAAATCGTTGGATACCAGACGGCCAACCTGACCCGACTTCAGTACGTTCTGACGAACCTGTTCCAGGCTTTCCGGGCCACCATCATAGGTACTCGGAATAACCGGTCCACCCTGGAAGCCCTCTTCCGTTACTTCCGTCCAGCGGGTATTCGGCGTCCACAAAGACTGCATACCGGAACGGTCAACCCCTTTAACGAAGAATACTTCATCGTTAATTTTGCTCAGGGTTTCCATATAGTCTTTAGTAAAAATATCGCCCTCAAGTGCTTCGATCGAAATCTTCACATTGGCGACACCGCTCTTCATGTCATCTTTATGTACCAGAAAATTCTGGATAAAGGTGTGGTTCAGCGGAATGTATTTCTCGATGCTGGAGTCCAGTTTTACCTTGGTCAGACCATAGGCAAACAGCAGGGTCAGCAGACCCAGGACAATCATAACCAGCATGCGGTTATTAAACAGAATGCGTTCTAAAGCCGGCTCTGTCTCTTTCGACAGGATGTAATGTTCCGGCTCTGTAGAAAAATGGTGCTGTTGTTCAGCCATGATTAAAAATCTCCCGCCGCCATGCTAATGCTCTGATCAATTAACTCGCCGGCAGCATTAAGGCGCTTAACACCCGCCTCGCCAACAATAATAAAGTTACCGTCTGATGCTTCTGCAACCGCTGCAAAGGCTTTGCGCCCTTCCAGAATCGATGCTTTTGGATTCTGCATCTGAGCATCAAAAATCACCACTGAACCACCATTGCCGACCAGCAAAGTATGCTTACGGCCAATAGTGCCGGACAGTAACGTCTGCTCACTGCCTGTGGCTTTTTCATCCCAGCTGATGCCACCATCAACAGAACTGAAGACGTGACCACGGAGACCAAACATAATCTGCTTATCGCCGGCGGCAATCAGACCGAACAGTGAACCTTCATACGGAGAGTCCATGCTGTGCCAGCTCTGGCCCAGATCATCGGAACGCAGGATCATGCCCATTTCGCCAATCATCGCCAGAGAGCGCGGGCCTACCATGGAAATTGCATTCAGGTGGAGGCGATCAGGGTTCGGTAAGCGTGAAGACACGTCTTCCCAGGTCGTACCGCCATCCAGGGTATAGAAAAACATGCCATAAGCACCAACGGCATAACCGCGTTTGGCATCGTAGAACCACACATCCAGGAAAGGTTTGGTAGAGCCTGTGCTCTGATCGTACTGGGCATCCTGCAGACCATAGGTTGCGGTTTCCAAAGCCATTTCAGCTTCTTCAATGGCAACATCATCGCCGGCCGCTTCAGCCGCTTCGAGACGATCTTTGGCACGCTGTTTTGATTTGGTTGCTGCAGCAACAATGGCGGTATTGGCCTGATAGCCATCGAACTGTTTAACCCAGGTCTTACCGGCATCTGATGAGTGCAGAATGACACCATCGTGACCAACCGCCCAGCCGTAATCACCGGATGGGAAATACACAGCCGTCAGGGTGACCGATACCGGGACCCTGGCCTGTGCCCAGGTTAAGCCGTCATCGTCGGAATAGACAATATGACCATGCGACCCCACCGCAACAAGACGGCGGTCTGCCCGGACAACATCAAGTAGCAGCGTCTGATGGGCACGCTGAGTCAGTAAAGCCGGGGTATTAAGAGGGTCCTGCCAGGCTGCCTGAGCTGAAACTGCGCTTAGCAGTACGCCAAGAATCAACCCAACCCGGGTAAAGCCCATCGCCAGCGCTCTTCCCGTAGCACGAGCGTAAGACTGAACCAAATCAGAAAACATAAGGAGCTCCGTTTTTATAGTAATGTCGGAAGGCGGCTAGTCTAGCCGACTGATTTATCATTGACTAACGTCCAGTTGTTACAGAATGTAAGGGGAAAATCGTCTGTTTTGACCCTTAAATACAAGAACGGATGAGTAAAACTCATCCGTTCGTTTGCCCGATCAGCGCTTACCGCGGCGGCGCAATTCGGCCGGAGTAAAGTAGCGATCCCCCGGAGGCTCATTGGTATAGTCAATGGTCCCCGCTTCTTCATTATCCAGCCCCTGCACGTGATAGCGCTTGGCTTTCAGATCATGGAACACATCCATCGTGGTCCAGGTTACCGGCAACTCGTAATAAGTTTTCATGTAGGCCATGTTCACACGCCAGAGATCACCGGCCGAATCGTACTGGTCAGCAACCGCAACCCCCCAGGTATCTTCGTCCAGGTAGAACACGCGCTTGTGATATACGTGACGCATACCGTCTTTCAGGGTTGCTTCAACAATCCATACACGGTGTTTTTCATAGCGGGTGTAATCAGGATTCAGATGACCCGGTTTAATCAGATCTTTATAGCTGACCTTATTTGAACTGAGCTTGTAGCTGTTATAAGGAATATAGATTTCCTTTTTGCCCAGCAGCTTCCAGTTGTAACGATCCGGAGCACCGTTATACATATCCGTGTCATCGGCATAACGCAGACCATCAGCCGCTGCAATCGGCGTATCGTAAGCCAGGTTAGGCGCACGGCGTACACGACGCTGACCAGCGTTATAACCCCATGCCTGACGGGCTTCATCCACCTGGTTCAGGGTTTCATGAACCAATACCGCACCACCCGCCAGACGCGCAGGGGCTTTGGTAAATGACAGGTAGTAGAACAGAATATTATTCAGATCTTCGATGCTTTTATCACGGCGATAAAAGTTGAATTCAACTTCCTGCTGTACCGTTACCAGCGAGAAATCACCATCAACATGTACGGCAATTTCAGACGCCCGGCGGGTTAAATAAATGCCGCGCCAGCGTGTTACGTGGTTCCAGATGGCTTCCAGACCGGTTTTGGCAAGCGGAAAAGGAATCCCGCCATAGGCATACATCAGACCATTGCCGTCTTTATTCAGCTCGGCACGGATAGCGTTTTTGTAGGTATTTTCGTACACCCACTCAGGTGCAGCTGCCGTACGACGGGTCTCATAGACCGGCATTTTAAAAGTATCAGGATATACCTTGAATAATGCCTTCTGGCCCGGGGTCAGGTACTCGGCATACTGCTTCATATTGGCCGCCGTAATGACAAACAACGGTTTATCTTTGGCGTACGGATCAATATGGTGCTGGCCAGGCTTGTTATAGCCCACCGGCGGCAGATTCAGACCACCACGCCAGGGCGGAATATCACTGCCATTACCACTACGTTCAGCTCCCAGCGGTGTCAGTTCCCCTTTCAGGCGATCCGCTTCTTTAACGGATACTGCCGCCATTGCCGTCGGCATTACAAACGCCAACGCCAATGCACCAGCCGCTATCCACTTATTTTTTTTCATTATGCGACCTCAACTACACCGCAGAGTGCGGCAATCTTCCCCGAAGCAAGAATAAAGAAACTTGCAGCGATGCTCAAATCAAACTCTTGCTGACAACCTCATACACGTCTTTGGATAAAGCGCCATGCTGCATAATGCGTTGCAACTCGGCTTTCATCAACTCCGATAATTGCGGCACCAGACGCCGCCACTTGGTCAGTGGCGTCAACAGACGTGCGGCGATCTGCGGATTACTGTCATTCAGACGCAATACCGCATCGGCCAGTAAACGGTAGCCGGCACCATCTTCACGATGAAAATGACACAGCGCCTGATTGGCAAATGCCCCCAATACCGAGCGTACCTTATTCGGGTTACGCCAATCGAAGGCGGTATGTGCCAGAAGCTGCTGAATAAATTCCACCTTACCCAGCTCTGCCGAACCGGCCTGCACCGACAGCCACTGATTCACCACCAGCGCATCCTGTGACCACTGCTGATAGAAATCGGCCAGCAACTGTTCTGCCTGCGCGGCATCACCGCTGTTGACGACTGCCACCAGCGCGGCCATCTGGTCGGTCATATTATCCGCGCTGCGATACTGGCTGACGGCCTGCTGCAGACCAACAGTACTGCCCTTCACCCAATATGCCAGCGCCAGATTTTTCAGACTGCGCGCCGACATCTGTGCTGGTTCTGGTGCATAAGGAGCCTC
This sequence comes from Thalassolituus alkanivorans, assembly GCF_020447205.1. GTDB lineage: Bacteria > Pseudomonadota > Gammaproteobacteria > Pseudomonadales > Oceanobacteraceae > Venatoribacter > Venatoribacter alkanivorans. The sequence goes on along the minus strand of NZ_JAJAEL010000024.1, from coordinate 171,767 downwards.
CGATTGCAAACGCTGATAACAGGCGGCAAATTCTTCACTCAGCGATTCAGCAATCGCCTGATGCACCTGTTTACGCGCCGCATGAATCGCCAGTGGATCAACCTCGGCAGAGAATTCAGCCACATAGGCTTCCGATGGCAGTGTCAGCAGACAGCTGACCATCGCCGGATCGAGTGATTCATCAGCCAGCAGACGGGCAAAAACTTCACGTACTTCCGGGCGTAATTCAAAATTGCCCTGTTGGGCGGCATTAATCCAGCTCAACAGCAGACGCTGACCGGCATCCCAGCGGTTAAAGCCATCGCTGTCATACTGCAGTAAAAACAGCAGATCGTCGGCGGACTGTTCGAATTCCACTTTCACCGGTGCCGAAAAATCACGGAACAGCGATAAGCGTGGTTGTTCTGCAACATCACTGAAGACAAAGGTTTGTTCAGCTTCGGTCAGGTGCAGCACCTGACTGCTTTCTGTCCAGGCAGAAGCCGGTTCAACATGAATAGCCAGGTCTTTTCCATTAGCGCCAATCAGACCGAGCTGCACCGGAATCCATTGCGGCAGTTTATTACTTTGCCCCGGTGTATCCGGGCAGCGCTGAGTCAGTGTCAGCCGCAGCTGCTGAGCATCCGCATCGTATTCACTGCTGACCGTCACCAGCGGTGTACCCGCCTGCTTATACCAGCGTTTGAACAGGGTCAGATCAACGCCGTTAGCGTCTTCCATCGCCTGCACAAAATCATAAATGGTAACGGCCTGGCCATCGTGGCGGTCAAAATACAGATCGGAACCTTTACGGAAACCGTCTTTGCCGAGAATTTTGTGCAGCATGCCGACCACTTCGGCACCTTTTTCATAAATGGTGACGGTGTAGAAGTTGGAAATTTCGATAAAAGAATCCGGCTGCACCGGGTGCGCCATCGGCCCACCGTCTTCGGCAAACTGTACGGTGCGCATAATGTTTGCGTCTTCAATACGTTTAACCGTGGCGGAATTCATATCAGCCGAGAAACAGGCATCACGGAACACCGTAAAACCTTCTTTCAGGCTCAGCTGAAACCAGTCACGACAGGTAACACGGTTACCCGACCAGTTATGGAAATATTCGTGCGCAACAATGGCCTCAATACGCTGATAGGCAGCATCGGTGGCGGTCGCCGGATTGGCCAGAACACAGGACGAATTGAAAATATTCAGTCCTTTATTTTCCATCGCGCCCATATTGAAGTCATCGACGGCGACGATCATAAAAATATCCAGATCGTATTCGCGGCCATACACTTCTTCATCCCAGCGCATGGAGCGTTTTAATGCATCAAGGGCATAGTCGGTTTTATCGATATTCTGGGGCTCGACAAAAATTTTCAGTGCCACATCACGCCCGTTCATGGTGGTAAAGCGGTCTTCTTTAACGCGTAAATCACCGGCTACCAGCGCAAACAGATAGGCTGGTTTTTTATGCGGGTCGTGCCAGGTCACTTTATGCAGACCATTATCAACGCTGTCAGCAATCAGGTTGCCGTTAGATAACAACACCGGAAATTGCGCCGCATCGGCAATAATGTGCGTAGTAAAAACCGACATCACATCCGGACGGTCGAGATAATAGGTAATGCGGCGGAAACCTTCAGCTTCACACTGGGTGCAGTACATACCACCGGAACGGTACAGGCCTTCGAGGGCGGTATTTTTTGCCGGATAAATCCGGGTTGTGATGGCCAGTTGTGAGCGCTGCTGTATGCCTTTCACGGTCAGGCTTTCATCACCCAGCTCATATTGTTCGGTGGTAAGAGTCTGACCATCCAGCACCAGACTTATCAGTTCCAGATCCTGACCGGCAAGCAGCAAATCAGCGCCATCCGCTGCCTGATCATTGCGCACCAGATCCAGCAGCGTCGTCACCAGGGTATATTCATCCTGTAATTCAAAGGTCAGCTCAGTGCGCTCAATCCAGTAGTCCGGCTGCTGATAGTCTTTCAGATAAATGGCTGTTGGCTGTGCATCACGCATAGACTTAATCCTTTAACGCAAATGAAATATGGTATGAGCTGAATTTACGTAAATTAATCACACCACCATCCAGTATTAAATACTGCCCCTTAAGGCCCAGCAGACGACCGCTGACCTGAGGATTTTTATCAAAATTAAAACTGCTGATTTTGCCCGGATACTGACTGACCGGGTAGTCAAACTGCCAGACATCGGCGTCGTGCAGAAGCTGCACACTGCCCACACCTTCGCGCTGTTCAAGTTCAGCCAGCGGCTGGGAAAACTCACTCAGCAGACGATCACGCTCTGCCGCTAAATCGAGAACAGCGGCCGGGCCTTTCAGCAAGGTGCGCCAGTTGGTTTTATCGGCTACCTGCGAACGCAGTAAATCTTCGATCAAACCTGACAAGCGGCGATTTTTAACCCGCGCAATCGGTAACGCCTGTGCTGCGCCCTGATCCAGCCAGCGCACCGGCATTTGTGTGGCACGGGTAATACCCACTTTTAATCCGGAAGAATTCGCCAGATAGACAATATGATCGTTAAAGCAAACCTGCTCTGCCCACGAAGGCTCGCGGCAGGTACCCGCCGAAAAATGGCATTTTTCCGGGCTCATCATGCACGAATCGCATTGCGCCAGCGAGGTAAAGCAGGGGTAACAATAGCCCTGACTGAAACTGGTCTTGGTACGCCGCCCACAATGACTGCAGTGAATGGCACCGCTGTAGGTCATTTCAATATGACGGCCAATCAGCGGATTTAAATCCAGCCGCTGATCGTCCAGCACCAGCTGATACTGCACAACGTCATCGTGTTCGCCGGCCTGCAGGGCCATTTTACTGAGCAGGCCACTGGCCAGAATCTGAGTCATAAATTACTGCAGGGTCAGTGTCTGAACATCGTCGTGATCATCTTTACCTGACGATTTACAGGCATCTTCCATATAACCCACGCGCTGCTCCGCCGGCAGGTCGTGAATTTGTTCATAATGAATAATGGCTTCCATGCACAGTTCTCGCTGCTGAGGCTCCAGCTTACGGCCATCAGGCCAGCGTCCCAGCTCTACCGCATTGCGCAGATTCTGGTAGATTTCAGGCGTCAGGGATTTAATAAGTTGTTCAAGTGTCATAGCAACCTCATTACAGACCTGCACACAGCGGCAGTGTCTTTTCTTACTTAAATTCAGTATCACGGCTGACGGTTTTAACCGGCCACAGCATAGCCAGAATAAAACCACTGATCAGTCCGCCTAAATGCGCTCCATGCGCGGTACCGGATAATCCCGGCACTAAGGTATCGGCACTGATGGTGAGCAACAACCAGCCCACCATGACCGGTAATAACATGCGCGGAATCTGATAATCGATATTGCGCCGGCGCTGACGGAATCCAACCCAGCCAAGCAATCCCAGAGTGACGCCGGAAATCCCGCCAAATGCCGGCCCGGCATACCACCACTGCACCATATTGCCCATCAGACCGCAAACCAGCAGCAGAACCAGCAGAGGCTTAACGCCCTCATGCTGCTCTACTCTTCTGGCCAGAATCCACCACCAGAGCGAATTAAACAGCAAGTGCAGAAGTGAAAAATGCAGCAAGGTTGGCCGCCATAATTCCCAGACACCTAATTGCCAGTAAACACCCGGATCAAAGCGTTGCTCTGGCCAATAATCTGCGCCTGCGCTGACCCAGCTTTGCCAGCCGGTTGAAAAATGCATCCAGATAAATACGGCCGGTAACAACAATAAAATAAAGGTGCTGAGCGGTGTTGCCAGTAACTGCAGTAATCCCTGCCACAGCTTAGGTTCAACCGCTTCCGCAGGCAGCGGAGTGATCTGCCCTGCCTGCCATTCTTCCAGCCACTGCTTAACCTGCGGCGCATGACGGCCATCGGCCAGATATAAACACTGCTGACCATCCGCCTGATCAATGACTCTGTGCGCTATACGTTCGGCCCACAGACGCTGAGTCAGCGGCGATAAATCCACACCGGCCGGTGCGACCAGCACAAGCACAGGCTCCATCAGCGCTCGCTCTTTTCTACCCGCACCCAGGTAAATTTACCCGGCTGCAAACTGCGTTCGGTATCCATACGGTACGCGGCAAGACGTCCGTATTTAACCGCACTGTAATCAAGACAGGCGATATTAGGCACAATGGGCGCAGGTAAACCCTGCATCCAGTAGTGGCCAATAAACAGCGGTTTTTCCTGCGGGCCGTAAAACAGCAACTGGTCGCGTTCTTCACCGCTTAATAAAGCGTGTTCGATATCATCAGGCAGCGGATCAGGCTGAAAAACCACATCGCTGTAGCGCTCCGGATCACCTTCCCAGAATTTGGTGCGGAAAAACTGCCGCACCATACCGTCTTTGGCTGTCATTGAACGGCCATCGGGTAGTTTCAGTGATGTGCCGCGCAGCATGCGGTCGAGAAATTTATAAATAAATGAACTGGTATTCACCGACTCGGCGAGCATATTTTTATGCAGCTTATTACTGCCATAACGGCGCAGATATTCGTCAATCATGGCCTGATCCCAGCAGGCATGAACCACGCGGAAGTGCTCATAATCAAGGAACAGCGGCAGATCGATAAACCAGTCGAGAAATTCATTAAACTCGTGCGGATAATTAGCAAACTGCTCCAGTGTCTGCTCGACAATAAAGCTGTTGCGTTTGGTGTGCGGACGCAGAAAAGGCTGGCGCATTCCCGGCGGCGCTTCGGTGCAATAGGTCACCACATTGTATTCGTGATTACCCATCACTATGTCGGCATGACCGGCATCGACCATATCGCGAACAACATGACAGGCGAGACGGATATGCGGTCCGCGATCAACAATATCGCCGAGAAAAACGACCTTGCGCTTCGGGTGCTGGTACACGCCACCACGTTTGCTGTAGCCCATTTGCTCCAGCAATTCGATCAGCGTTTCGCCACAGCCGTGAATGTCACCGATTAAATCGTAACCCTGGTGCATACTTAATCCCCCAGGTTGCTACTCCAGCCCAGTTTAGTCCGGCAAATTTCATAGAAATTGTGGCCTTTGGGGTGAATCAGCTTCAGTTTATGGGCTTTTTTGCGGATGGTAATACTGTCGCCGGGCGCACAGGGAATATGCGTCTGGCCATCACAACTGATGGTCGGGTAAATACCCAGATCCGAATCAATCACGATTTTAATTTCGCTCTTGCCGTCAACCACAATCGGCCGGCTGGAAAGCGTGTGCGGGAACATCGGCACCAGCACCAGCGCATCCAGCTTCGGGTGCATAATCGGGCCACCGCCGGAGAGCGAATACGCGGTCGAGCCGGTTGGTGTCGATACAATCAGACCATCGGAACGCTGGTTATAAACGTACTGGCCTTCAATCCACAGATCAAAAGCAATCATCCGTGCTGACTTACCCGGGTGCAGCACCACATCGTTCAGCGCCGCGGCGGTGGCAATCGGATTGCCATCACGCTTTACCTCAGCATCGAGCAGGAAGCGCATCTCGCTGACGTATTCGCCATTAAGAACATCCTGCACCGCATCGAACATAGTTTCGTCCGGGCTGATATCGGTCAGGAACCCCAGGCGGCCACGGTTAATCCCCAGCACCGGGGTATTAAAACGCGCCAGTGCGCGCGCGGCACCCAGCAAGCTGCCGTCACCGCCCACCACAATCACCAGATCGCAGATCTCACCGAGCAGATTAACATTGCTGACCTGCATGCCATGACCCGGCATCACTTCAGCAATACGGTCATCAAGAATAACGTGATAGCCTTCATCGATCAGATAACGGGACAGACGCTTAACCGTCTCAATCACTTTATTGCTGTTCAGACGGCCGATCATGCCGATGTTACGAAATTCTTCCATTACTGCGACCTGGCATTTAAGTGGGCGATAGGCAGAACGGCTGGCTGCAGCCCTGCGAATAATGGCCCGATTTATACCACAGAGGAGTTAAAAACGCTTGTTTGCCGCTGATCATTCCTACTTCGCCCTGCCCGGCCAGCATCAGCGCGACCTGATCTGGAGCCTGTTCGGCCCGCCCCTGCTCGACTGTGACTGGAGCCCGACTGAGCAACCCTGGCTGCCCGATCACTGGCAACCTCTGGCTGCCCAACTGAGCAATCTGGCTCCGGACTTCAGCAGTCCGCGTCTGGGATTAATATTTGAGCAGCTGTGGCAGGAATATCTGCAACTCAGTGGCATCCGTTTTCAGGCCAATGTGCAGATTATTGATCAGGGCAAAACCCTCGGTGAGCTGGACCTGCTGCTGGATGACGGCCGCCAGCAATGGCATCTGGAGCTGGCGCTGAAATTCTATCTTGGCTACGGCAATGAACAGGGCCAGCACTGGATCGGCCCCAACCGCGCCGATCTGCTGGCACGCAAGATCCGCCATACCCATGAACATCAGCTGCCCATGCGCCAGAATCCGCAGGCACAGCAACAACTGGCTGCGCTGAACTGGCAGCCGCAGACCAGTCTGGCGGTGATGCGCGGCTGCCTGTTTTATCCGGCCAACCCGCAGTATCAGGCCTGCCTGCCGGCGGAAGTGTCGGCCCGTCACTGGCGCGGACACTGGTGCCATGCCCGGCAGGCCGCCGATTATCTGCCACAGGGGCGCTGGTACGTGCTGGCCAAACCGCAGTGGCTGAGCCCGGCGCTGGCGGCTTTCAGCATCGGCCGGGAGGAGTTACTTGAGTATCTGCGCACGCATTTCCGTCATCTGACCTATCCCTGCTGCGTGATACAGACAGAAGAAGGTCCATACGGCTGGGCCGAACAGCAGCGCTGGCTGATTATGCCGGATGACTGGCCGCAGAACGGCACCCATAAGAATCTGCCGGTTAAGCTGGGCTAAGATCGGGCTGGGCTAAGGTCGGGTTAGTTGAGGTCAGATTTAAAAGCACATTACAGCGAATAGCCGCGACGCCCCTGCAACCCGCCGCTGTGAATCAGTAAAATCCGGGCGTTCGCGGATTCAGTCATCAGGGCCTGCTCAAAGGCCAGCAACAGTTTGGCGGTATACACCGGGTCCAGTGGCAGATGCTGACGATCATAGCGTTCAATCAGCGCCAGCAGCTCTGGCGAAGTACGTCCGAACGCACCCAGATGAGCATCATCCAGCAGGCGCCAGCGTACATCCGCCGGCATCGCCTGCTGCCAGGCGCGCAGGCGTTCACCCTGATCGGCAACCGCATTCACCCCGACCAGTTCACAATCAATCCGTTGTTCCTGCAGCCCTTTCGCCAGTCCCAGTGCCGTTGTACCACTGCCAACCGCCAGCCAGACCTGATCGTAGTCTGCGCACAATGGCGCCAGTTGCCGGCACTCCTGCTCTCCGGCATCACCTGCGCCGCCCTCAGGAATCACAAAGGCATCGTAGTGCTGAGCCAGCTCCTGCCACCATTGCGGATCATAACGGCGGGCGTAAGTTTTTTTATCGGCAAAAACCAGTTCAGCTCCCCAGCTCTGGCAATCCTGCAACGTAGCCGTCAGCGGCAGATGTGCATAGCCGCGTACCAACGCAATCACCGGAATATTCAGCGCCTGCCCGAGGGCTGCAAGAGCATGCAGATGATTGGAGTACGGGCCGCCGAAACTCAGCAGCGTACGGCGGCCGGATGCTCTGAAGCGCGGCAGAAATCCGGCCAGCTTAAAGGCTTTGTTACCGGAGATATGAGGATGCAGACGATCAAGCCGCAGGATATCGACATGGCCGCGGGACGACAGACCGGGCACAGGCTCAATCAGGGCGGCCAGCTCAGCCGGATCAATCCCGGACCAGCCAGCCCCGGTGTCGTCAGCTGCCGGCAAGGTGCAACTGGCGGTGCAGTTTACAGTAGGCATTCAGGTCGTGATCGAACTCACGCGGATGCTCGATGCGGGGGATTTCAGCGTTGCATTGCTGACAGCGCGGATCGTCATAATGATCCAGCCAGCGACGGTAAACCTCTTCGCTGACAAAACACTTCTGTGCCGCGTAGGCCAGTGGGTTATCGGCATAACGCAGCATGTTGGCCGGCGTAATGGTCAGATGACCAACGCCCGGATGAAATGCCACCAGCACCGCTTCCAGGCCATCCAGACGATTAACAAAACGTTCAGCGTTCTGCTCTTCTGCCTGTTCCAGATACTGGCGCAGGGTTGCTGCTTCTTCTTTTAAGCGTGCCGCTTCTTCATCACTGACCACAGGCTCTGCCACTGGTTGGTTATCGTTCAGAGCCTGACGTAAACGCTCAGTCTCCTGACGCTCCTGCTCCAGCGCCAGGGTCAGGCTTTCGACTTCGGCGGCATGAGCGGCCATTTCATTGCGGTGCACCTGGCGCAGCTCTTCAAGTTCGGCTTCGCCGGAGGCATCCGCCTGACGTCCCAGCTTTTCATTCAGGCTCTTCTGCCGCTCAATTTCCTGCTGCAGCTGCTGCAGCTGACGGCGGTAGGCTTCCATCTCATTGCGCAGCGTGCGCTTAAGGTCTTCGACTTCCGGGTCGCTGTGCTTTTTAGCCAGCAGGCTGCCGGCGCCGGCGCCACCGGTCACACGTTCCACAGCAGAAATTCGCTCCTGCGGCCACAAATCACGCTCGGTTAACGGCGCCTGATCGCGCAGCATGCTGCCACGCAATGCTTTGCGGATAGCCATAAAATCGGATGTCACCGGCTCCCACAGCGAGTCAGCATGCCAGCTGATGGAACACTGACTGCGACAGGCCAGCCGGATACGGCCGGCGCCCATATTAGGACCACGCCCGGCACTGTCAGCCAGACGACGCAGCGGCATATACCAGCGCGCATCAATCACAGAATGTTTAACCGGTGCCTCAAACAGCACCAGCGCTTCGGCCGAACGGTGATTGCCGATCTGCAGATAGGCCGCCTGTATTTTGTGTTCCGCAGCATGCTGCAGAGGTGTTTGCTGACGAACCAGACGTTCAAAATCTGCCAGCCAGTACGCTTCGACCACCTCGTGGTCATGCAGGACTAAAACGGCTTCCTGAATACTCATGCTTGCATCTCTGCTTATGGTGCCGGACAGACAAAGGTCATCGTCAGCGGGTAGTAACAAATCAGGGCCTGTTTAATTCGTGTCAGCCGGCCCTGAGATTGTCTGACACACTAATGAAAACTTATGACGCCGAACAGGTCAGTTCCCGCCACCAAAATGAAGGATTATATTCTGTGACGAACGTCACAAACGAATTTTTCCCTTTGTTTTCAGCACTTTAAAAAAATCACTGAAAGCAGGCATGTGACATTTTACGACCCACTAAAGGGGCATTCAGGATAACTTCCGGGGCCTGTCAAAACTTACGTTTCTCTGAAGCGTTAGGATTGGTGGGAATGCCAAAAGGATCATGCTCATCTTTGATCTCTTTCGATAACGCCTGAGCAAGGCTGCCCTCTTTCTTTTCGCCACCGTTATATAAAGAAGCAGTACGCTGGGTCAGATCGCGGATGCGCTGGTTTTTCTCCGGATACTGCAGGTCAAACTCAATCAGAATCTTTTTCGCTGCTTTGTAGTAATTGGTCGCAGTAATCACATCACCACGCCCTGCCGCCACATCACCCTGCGCGGTGTAGGTATCGACTTCTTTTTCCAGCAGAGTCAGACGCAGATAACGGCGATACTCCATCATTGCCGCCTCCGAAATCAGTTTTTTACGCGCCATAACATTCAGCGCCTTCAGAATCCGGCCAAACTGGCGGCGCGCAAAACGTATCTCACGATCGCTTTTCAGTACCCGGCGATTACCTTTGCCTTCATCAATTTTGCGCCGGTAAGGTGCTGCATCAAACAGCTCCTGTGCGGAACTGTTGTTGTCTTTCTTAGGCAGGGCTTCCTGATAAACAACGTACAACTGTTCGACCCTCTCCAGGACCGCCAGCTGCACCTCCTTAAAATTATCAACCAGAATCAGAAACTCCAGCGCTTCCAGCAGATCATCCGCCCCCTGCTTCACCGCCCGGGCCTGTAAACGCTGGGCTTGCTGCGCCTGCTGCCTGCGCCCCGCCATAACCAGTCCGAACAGAATCAATGCAACCGGTAACGCTATCGCCACGATCAAACCAATCGCTGACATAAAAAACGGTTCTCCCCAATCTATGCTATTCCTAAACAAAGGCGCTGTTTACACGGCCTTTGGTGACGTCA
>NZ_JAJAEL010000024.1:158391-161463 GCF_020447205.1 Thalassolituus alkanivorans | reverse complement strand
CCCCCCCGGTGTACCTATAAAGTGTCGCCTTCTGTGCGCCTGGCTATATCAACAAGAAAGGGTTAATCAAAGGAATATGGGCAAATCGCTGGTTATCGTGGAGTCGCCTGCAAAGGCTAAAACCATCAATAAATACCTGGGTAAGGACTTTATTGTTAAGTCCAGCGTGGGCCACGTACGCGACCTGCCAACCTCTGGCTCAGGACAGCCCAGCGATCCTAAAGAGCGCGCTAAACAGGCAGCTCTCACCCGTAAAATGTCGCCCGAAGCCAAGGCCGAGTACAAAAAGAAAAAGTCCCGCGAGCAGTTAATTGGCCGCATGGGCGTTAACCCGGAAAAACACTGGGAAGCCAACTATCAGGTGCTGCCGGGTAAAGAAAAAGTTGTCGAAGAACTGCAGCGATTGGCCAAAGATGCCGATCAGATCTATCTCGCAACGGATTTGGACCGCGAGGGAGAAGCCATCGCCTGGCACCTTCGTGAGATTATTGGCGACAGCAAAAAACAATACCGCCGCGTCGTGTTTAATGAGATTACCAAAAAAGCGATTCAGAGCGCGTTCGAGCAGCCATCCGAACTTAATATGAATCGCGTCAATGCCCAACAGGCACGCCGTTTCCTCGACCGCGTTGTCGGTTTTATGGTCTCACCTCTGCTGTGGAGCAAGGTCGCGCGTGGTTTATCCGCCGGCCGAGTGCAATCCGTTGCTGTTCGTCTGATTGTTGAACGCGAACGGGAAATCCGTGCCTTTATTCCACAGGAATACTGGGAAACCTTCGCCGATCTGAGCACCCCTGCCGGTGAAGCTTTGCGCGCCCAGGTGATGCGCCAGAACGGTAACGAGTTCCGTCCGGTTAACGAGCAGGACACCATGTCGGCCGTCGCCGCGCTGCGTGGCCACCGCTATGAAGTGCTGAAACGCGAAGACAAGCCGACCAGTTCCAAGCCTGCTGCCCCTTTTATCACCTCCACATTGCAGCAGGCCGCCAGTACGCGTCTGAGTTTCAGCGTTAAGAAAACCATGACGCTGGCGCAGCGCCTGTACGAAGCCGGTTACATCACTTATATGCGTACCGACTCGACCAACCTGAGTCAGGAAGCGGTCAGCAACGTGCGTGATTACATCAGCGATAAACTGGGCGAACAGTACCTGCCGGATGAGCCGCGCAGCTACAGCAGCAAAGAAGGCGCTCAGGAAGCGCACGAGGCCATCCGTCCTTCCGATGTCCGCCTGCGTGCAACCGATCTCAGTGCTATGGAACCGGATGCACAGCGTTTATACGATCTGATCTGGCGCCGCTTTGTTGCCTGTCAGATTAAAGATGCGCAATTCACCAGCACCAGCATCACCGTCAAAGCCGGCGAGTTTGAACTGAAAACCCGCGGCCGCGTTATGCGTTTTGACGGCCACCTGAAAGTATTGGCTGCGATGGGCAAAGGCGAAGATGACGTCCTGCTGCCGGATGTCAGCGAAGGCGATACCCTGCAGCTGGTCGAGCTGGAACCGAAGCAACATTTCACCAAACCGGCACCGCGTTTCTCAGAAGCGGCACTGGTTAAAGAACTGGAAAAACGCGGCATCGGCCGTCCTTCAACCTATGCCTCAATTATTTCCACCATTCAGGAACGTGGTTACGTCAGCCTGAAAGGTCGTCGTTTTTACGCTGAAAAAATGGGCGACATTGTCACCAGCCGCCTGGTTGAGAACTTCGACGACCTGATGGACTTCGGCTTTACCGCCAGCATGGAAGAAAAACTCGACCATATTGCCGAAGGCGATATGAACTGGACCGACGTTCTGGATGAGTTTTATCAGGGCTTTCAGCAAAAGCTGGAAGTGGCTGAAGGCGAAGACGGCATGCGTCCGAATGATCCGGTTGATACCGACATTCCGTGTCCTACCTGTGGTCGCCATATGCAGATCCGCACGGGTTCTACCGGTGTATTCCTCGGTTGTTCCGGCTACAGCCTGCCACCGAAAGAACGCTGCACTCAAACGCTCAATCTGGTACCGGGCGATGAAGCAATCTCCGCCGATGAAGACGAAGAAGCAGAAAGCCGCCGCCTGATGGATAAGCGCCGTTGCAGCATCTGCGACAGTGCGATGGAAAGCTATCTGCTGGACGAAACCCGTAAGGTACATATCTGCGGTAATAACCCGGATTGCAGCGGCTTCGCCGTAGAAACCGGCCAGTTCAAGATTAAAGGCTATGACGGTCCAACGCTTGAATGCGATAAATGCGGCAGTGAAATGCAGCTGAAATCCGGTCGCTTCGGCAAATACTTTGGCTGCACAAACAGCGAATGTAAGAACACCCGCAAATTATTGAAGAGCGGCGAAGCGGCACCTCCGAAAATGGACGCGATTGCCATGCCGGAACTGAAATGTCAGAAAGTAGACGACACCTACGTTCTGCGTGACGGTGCAACCGGTTTATTCCTGGCCGCCAGCCAGTTCCCGAAAAAACGCGAAACCCGTGCACCACTGGTTGAAGAACTGCTTCCTCATCAGGCCGAACTGCCGCAGAAATACCATTTCCTGCTGGATGCTCCGCGTCAGGATCCGGAAGGCAATCCGGCCATCATCCGTTACAGCCGCAAAACCAAAGAGCAGTATGTAATGACTGAAAAAGACGGCAAAGCCACCAGCTGGTCGGCCTATTACGTCGATAATAAATGGGTTGAGCACGACAAGAAAAAAGCACCCGCCAAAAAGGCCGACAAAGCCTGATTCACACCAATGTCTGGGGAAAGCGTCGGTTAATTTGATACTTTTCCCGGATTTTTCCGCAAAATATTCATTGCTATGTTCGGATCTCCACTCAAGGAGAGACGACTATGCAATGGATAAAGCACGCACTATTTTCTGTCTGCCTGATTCTGGGCACCCTCAGCGTACAGGCAGCAGAAACCAGCAAGCCAGACGGTAATACGGTAAAAGCCGTTAATATCAACACCGCCACCGCGGAACAACTCAGCCAGCTTGACGGTATTGGTAAAGCGAAAGCGGAAGCCATTATTGTATACCGCCAACAACATGGTCAGTTTAAATCACTGGACGACATCACTCAG
>NZ_JAJAEL010000024.1:1645-158231 GCF_020447205.1 Thalassolituus alkanivorans | reverse complement strand
AAAAAAAAGAGCCGCTATGCGGCTCTTTTTCTCAGATATTTTCTGTTTATCGGTCAGTCTGTTACCAAACAATTCCCCCACTCGCAGCGTACCAGCAGGTAGCTGTTATCCGGGCAACGAGCATCATACACCTCATGCGGCCAGGCATTTTTCAGCAGGTGAACTTCTGCACCGGAACAACCATTGCGCTTCGCCATTTTTTCTACCACATAAAAAGAGCGGCCATACACTTTTCCGGTTTTTTGCTCAACGGCCGCACGCTTTAAATTCAGATCCGTACCATCACGCTGTGAGCGTCGCTGTAAATTTACCAGTGATTCGTACACTTTATCCTGACTGCGCAGGTCGCGTTCGCCCTGGTTATATTGTGATAACACCCGTAAACAGAGGTCTTCTTTATCACCACTGGCACTCAGCAATTCCTGCACTTCGGCCTCTGCCGTCTCAACCACCTGCCAGGTCAGGGCCATCGCCATGCGGGCACCGGTTTCAGTACGGTCATCGGTTACATGAATAATATCGTAGGCCAGTCCAAAATCGGCGCTCTCGACAAAAGCACCGTTACGCTGCCACCAGTTTTGCTTCGCGGTATAGGCCGCCTGCTTGGCTTTGGCGCTGACATCATCACAGGCATCGACCCAGGTGCGCAGCGTGGTATCAGTCTGCAGCGCGTAATAAACCGCCTCTCCGGTGGGTGACAGCTGATTGCTGGAGCAGCCTTGTAACAGCGCCAGCGAAGCCAGGATCAGTCCAGATAAAATCCGCATGGTAATCATCCTTTTATTCAGAAATTAGTTCAGGTTGAGCGCTGCTCTGCAGCCAATTCAGCAGTTGCGTCTCATCGAAGGGCCAGTCAAGTTCAGCCCCGCTTTGTTCATTCAGCAGCACCGGAATTCGCAAACCATAGCGTTCCACCAACGCTTCTGTTTCAGCAATATCTTCGACATAAACATCGAGGGAAATCTGGCCGGCGACATTCACAATAACAGCTTGTGCCAGCTCACACAGATGACAGGCCTCTGTGCCAAATAAAACCAGAGCCATCAGGCAGTTCCAGTAAAAACAGACAGGGGAAGTATAGCGGTTAGCACCGGGGCATGACAAAAAGTCTGCCCCTGAGAAGCGGAGAAAAGAAAACGACTGTCAGGCTTTGTTAGCAAGCAGTGAATTCAACCCTTCATGGAAAGAATTCCAGACCGGTAAGCGTTCTTCTTCCGGCAACAATTGATTCACCAGATCCTGCAAAGTCTGCGGAGCATCAGCCAGAGGTCTGGCCTTTTCCAGCGCAGCCATATAAGCATCCACATAAGACGCCAGCGGTGCTTTCAGCGATTCCAGCTCTGGTGTAGGCAACTGCGGCTGAACACTGGCATAGGCTTTGGTTGAGGTCGCAACCGTTTGCTGAGTCAGATTAAGACTCATCGCCGCCAGCTGGCTGCCATCAAAGCCAAGGTCCATTGCCTGTCCCAATGCCGCACCGATATCACCGGCAAAGAAACGCTCACTCAGTGACTGTACATCATCAAACAGGCCAGCCAGCGCCGTCCGCTCGGCATCACTCAGGCTGCCATTCACTTCCATACTCCAGTTTTGCTGAGCCGAAGCCTGCAGACTGAAAGCCGAATTACCCTGCCCATCCTGGCTGATTGACGTGCTGAGACTGCTGCCCTGGGAGAAGCGTACCGTGACCCGGTCGCCTTCCTGAGTCAGAACCTGCAGAGACAACTCATTAGCCACGCTGAGCGAGCTTTTACTGGCAAGCAACGCCCGACTCTGTTCTGCCGGTCGGGCGAGCTGATCCAGTCCATCGTCGACCAGTTGGCGTCCGGCGGCAATCTGGCCTTTTAATTCGTCATCCAGCAGCCCCATACCGTCCAGCATCTCTGTTGCCTGGGCATAACCTTTGGCAATGCCTTCACGGGCGGCCTGCAGGCGCTGATCGATGCGGCTCTGATCTGCCCCCTGGGAACGCAGCTGGTTAATACCATTTTGTACATGGCGCAGGATGGCTGAAGCGGTTTCCTCCGGACTCTGTTTTTTATCCAGCTGAATAACGCCGGGAAGTGCCTTAGCCAGGGATTCGGCGGCTGCCCCCTGTTTTACATCGCTGGCAGAAGCTCCGGCCTTTTTACTGCCCTCAGGATTCTGGGTGCCGTAATTCCGGTATTGCGAGGGGGTAATTGTGATTGCCATATAGCCTCCGCTCAGACTGTGTTGCTGTTCTTTGGGTTATCGGCCAGAACAGCCGGAAATTGAACCCTGTGACAGTTTAGTCAGTAAACAAAAAAAGCCCGCAACTGGCGGGCTTTTTTTGTTTGCGCTAACAGGCTGATAAAAGTACAGGCCTGCAGGTCAGTAGCAGACAGCGCCCTGATGATAGTCGTAGCTGAAATCCAGTTTCCAGCAAACTTTATTACGCTCGATCTCATTCATGATGTGATCCGGGTGCTCATTCAGCAACTGCATGATTTTAAATGTTTTATACGCTGCATGCAGAGCATTCTGATCAAGGGCGATGACTTCTTCTTTACTCATAATTCCCTGATTGAGCAGGGCCTGACGCCATTCTGCAACGTCCTGAGTCTGCATCATGTGCTCAACCAAGGGTTGAATCAGTGATAATTTCTGCGTCTGGCTCATAACAAATCCTCCGAATAAAAACCCGATTACAATGGCTCAGGCACACGAAGAAAACCAGATCAAAAAATGAACACTATTATGACAATAAGTTAAAGATTCACGACGACTGAAAGTATTACCCTGCAAGAAAAGGCTAATCAGCCCACTTCATAACTGTTTACGCTGATTGCGGTACTCAACCGGTGTCTGGCTGGTCCAGCGTTTAAATGCCCTGTAGAAAGTACTCGGTTCAGAAAAACCGGTAAGGTAGACAATCTCGTCGATACTCTCATCGGTACCGGATAACAGACGTTTAGCCAGGTTGCAGCGGTAGTCTGCCAGCAACTGATTGAAGTTAGTGCCCGCTTCCGCCAGACGGGTACGTAATGTGCGGGATTTAATGTCCAGCCGCTCCGCGACATCTTCCAGACTGACCTGTCCCGTTTCCAGAATTTCGCCGAAGACCCTGTATACCCTGGTCACAATATCCTGACGCTCCAGCTTGGCCACATGCTCAATCGCCAGTTTTTCGTGCAGCTGCAGCAGTTCCGGCTCAGCATGGGAAGACGGCATATCCAGCAGCTGGGTATTGAAATAAATACGGTTGTCATCCTGTTCAAACAGAACCGGACAGGCAAAAATCCGCTCATGCTCCGTACTGTCAGCCGGTTTTTCATGGCTGAAATGAACGCAGGATGGCACAAAGGCATCATCGGTTACATAACGGAAGAAACGGATCAGGCCAAGCGCCATGCATTCATTCAGATGGCGCAGGCCGGCCACACGGTCGCTGGCACTCTCGACCAGAATATATGCCTGATCGCCTTCCGTGCCGGTACTGGCCTGAGAAGCATCGCTGAGCAGGCGCTGATAATTCAGTGCTCTTTTCAACCCCTCACCAAAGGTCGGACTGGACAGAAACAGGTACTGAAGCACCTGCCCCTTATATACAGGCATATGTTCGCCAAGATGCAGACCGATATCAGCATCCTGGCTGACCTCTTCCAGCACATGCCAAAAGATCAGCTGAGCTTCGTGTGGTGTGCGGATATTCCTGTCTGCCAGCAACTCAGGGGTAACCCCCAAACGCGCAAACACCGCATCCACATCCAACCCCATTTTCAGCATGGCCTGATGAGCCAGCTGGATCATGACGCCAGAGTCACGCAGTTCTGTCATTCCACCGGACATAAGTCGTTGAAATTCCTGATGAGTGTTGGCGAATTCTGCCAGATAAACAGGCCGCTGCAAGTCCTATTGACCAAACTGACGCCGCACACGAAGTGGCTGCGCCAATGGCCCTCTGCAAGCTGCCTCTATACTCCCCTTTCTCACCCTTGTCTGATCAGAATATTAATTAAGGACACCGTGGCCATGACTCAAGCTATACGCATGCAATTCAGTGCGACTCCGGGAACTCTGAGCCAATACGCCCGGGCGCTGCTGGCACGTGGCGCCGGCCAGCGTGATATACAGATGCCTGATATTGAAGCTCTGCTGGTTGGTGTGAAAGCGCGCCCGGAGCGGGTAGCGGCTTACGCCAGCGTCTGCGGCTTCCGCACTCAGACATCCTTGCTGCCGCTGACCTACCCACACGTACTGGCATTCCCGCTGCACATGGAGCTGATGCTGCATAAGCAATTTCCTCTCGCCCTCATGGGGCTGGTGCATATCCGCAATGAGATCACTCAATACCGAGCCATTCGCCAGGAAGAGAAACTGGATATCCGCTGTCATTTTTCCGGAAGCACAAAAACCGATAAAGGGCTGGAATTTGATATTCATACCGAAATAACCATCGGCGGTGAAAAAGTCTGGGAATCAGTCAGTACCAATCTGGCGCGCATGCGCAGCACTGAAGCCAAAGGAGCGAAAAAAGAGCGACCACCACTGGCCAGCTTCGCCACCGTAGAACGCTGGACGCTGCACAGTAATCTGGGTCGGCGCTATGCGCGGGTTTCCGGTGATTCCAATCCCATTCACCTCTACGCTCTGTCAGCCAAACTGTTCGGTTTCAAAAGCCACATTGCCCATGGTATGTGGAGCAAAGCCCGTACAGCGGCGGCGCTGCAACCCCTGCTGCACAGCGATGCTTGTCGCCTGACGACTGAATTTAAGCTGCCGGTCTTCCTGCCATCCGCTGTCGAATTGCACTACAACCTGCACGAAACACTCAGCAGTGATCAGCCAAACAACGCTGGCATCGACTTCGAGCTGCGCAGCGTCCGAGGCGAAAAGGTTCATATGAAAGGACGGATTGAGAAAATCTGAAGAGACAGAAGCAGCCTTCAGGCTCAGCCATGCTGAGCCTGAGCGGCTATCCCCGTCAGCCAGCATTCGGCCTCATCACGCTGATCAAAGCGTTGCACCGGATAGGCGGGAGCGTGATAACTGAGAAACATCGCCGTCAGATGACGCAGCATAAAAGAGTCGCCCACAATCGCCAGCGCTGTTGTGGTACGCAGAAGATCGGGGTGTGAAGCGAAAAGCTGCACCTCGAAATCAACGGTAAGAATATCCTGCCCCAGCAGTAATACAGGTCGCTTGCGCTGCCCCGCAATCCGCCCATGAGCATTGTGCATAAAACGGACAAGATCGATCGTCAAATGGCTGAAGCCGTGAAGGTCGTGGTAGACAATGCCGTTTTCTCCCAGCCAGGTAGCTGGCTTTGCCGGAGAATTCACACCTCGAATTGTCATATTAACCGTAGTTTTAAGAATTGATTTTCATAAACGATAGCAAAATTCGCCGGAAAATAAAGGCAATTATTGCCATATTTTCCAATATCAGAGGCTCATCGGACAGACTTAATGACAAATAGGCCTATATCTCCCGGACCTCCATCCACAGTGCGCTCTGCCAGACGCACTCCAGAACGTGCAGCCTGCTGCATCCGGCTGCGGTTTTATAACGTAAATTGCCCGAAGAGTGGCTTTATATTGAAGCGGTGGCTGGTATCATGCGCAAACGTCAGGAATCTGTAGCGAATACCGCTGAATTCCTGCCAACAAAATAACAAGATAATTCCTGCTCAGGCAGATCAGAACAACTATAAAAATGGACTCCCTCACTATGGCCTCATATTCCTGCACACCTGCACGTGGTGGCATGCTGACTTCGCTGGCGCTGAGCTCTCTGCTCGGTTTATCCCTGCTATCCCCTGCAGCACAGGCTGAAGGCGGATTTGTTGGCCTGCAGGGCGGTATCACTGACTCTCAGGATATGGACTCTTTCGGCAACACCATCAAACTGACATTCGGACCCAACATTACCGACCGGCTGGCTCTGGAATTCGGCATTATGGATATTGGTGAGGCCAGTTACGATGATCCGAAAGCCGACTTCACTGATGTGGCTGATGATAAGCCACCGACGTTTAAAAACGCGAAACACGGCACAGTAGCCGGAACCAAAGCAACAGCCAGCGAACAGGCCTATGCCACCTACACCGGCTTTGCCAGCGCCCGTCCGCAAAGTTTTCTTATTACTTTCCGCTACCGTTTCCCACTGACCGACAGTATCGATTTTTTCCTGAAAACCGGTGCCAACCTGTGGGTGGCTGATTATGACACTGTTGAAATCAAAGCATTCCAGGACCAAACCATCAGCCGCCGTATCGTCAGCACCAAACAAACATCTGCCGTTGACCAGATTTCCGGTGGCGGATTCTTCTGGCGCGCGCTTCCTGATCTGGCATTACGCGCCGAATTGGAGACAACGGCGCTGGATAGCAAAGAGTTCAGCCGTGTTCGCTTCCAATTGATAACATTGGGTGCGCAGTACGAATTCTGAAAAAGCGAACAACCGTACCTTCTTCACCTCCTGCCCGGACAAGAAAATGCTAAAAAAACCTCATTCCGGGTAGGTTTATGCCAATAATTGTTAGATTCGTCACAATATAACCTTTCTCATTAGACCAGAATGGGGGCTCGGGTAGATAAGTGCCAGCCCTTTGTTACCTACGGTAACACATGACAAATTTGGTCACATTCATTTACCATAATGCCTGCTCTTTTTACCAACCTATCAGTGGCATACCGCTTGCTATTGAGTAAGGTTAAAAAACAAAAACCGAATCAGATTAGACGCCTATGAACATGGAACAAGGTTACGTATCCACCGCATTGGTTCGTCCTCTGCTGGAAGCTGCAGGCCCTACGTTTTTTGATCAGCTGCCGGACAGTGCTTCCGGTGCGATTCAGCGTGTGCTTAAGCAACTGAAAGATCCTGACAGCCGGATCAACGCAGAAGATGCCGATGAATTAATCAGCCAGCTGGTTAAGCGTACAAATGACGAGTCACTGTGTGTGCAGTCGTCACATAAATTCAACGTTCACAGCAGCTGCCAGCTGCAGCACCTGTTTCTATGCTGCAACACCCTGCGCGAAGCACTCTATTATCTGGAGAAGTTTTCCTCCCTGCTGAGTGATCAGCTGGAAATTCAGGTAACCCGTACCCGCGATAACATCATTAAGGTAAAACTGCCGGTTGAAGAGAACTTTATTGTTTCAACTCAGCGCCGTCGCACCGAAATCATTATCAGCACCCTGCTGAGCTGGCTGCGACAGCTGTGTGGCCCGGAACTGAGCATCAGTACCATCGCCCTGCCATTCCCGGCCACGCAGTACAGTGAGCACTACAGCTCGCAATGGCGCAGCGACGTGCAGTTCAATGCTGACGAATGTTCTATCCAGTTCCACAGTAAGTGGCTGGATGAAGGTCTGCATAACACCAATCCGCACATTCTGAATATGATGAAGCGCGAGGTGGAAGAGCAATACCGCAAACTGGCACGCTCCGGCTCTCTGGCTGAGCGCATCCGCAAGGCTTTCCTGCAGAACAAAATACGCCTGAATGCCAACCAGCAGGAAGTTGCTGATTACTTCCACATCAGTGCCCGCACTCTGAACCGCCACCTGCACCGCGAAGAAACCTCGCTGAAGCAGATTGTAACCAGTGTGCGTCTGGAAACCGCCAAACGCCTGTTGGTTAATACCGATGAAAGTATTGAGCAGATTGCGCTGAATATCGGCTTGTCCGGCCGTCGCACTCTGGACCGGATCTTTATCAAAGAAATTGATCAGAGCCCGGCTCAGTATCGTCAGTCACACAAGCAGATGCCGATAGCCGCCAACGGCTGACCCGGTAACCGCCTGGTAAAAAGAGCAATAAAAAAGGCAGCGTGGCTGCCTTTTTTATTGCTCCGATGCTTCTCATCGGCTTAGCCGATACGCTCCTAGTCTGACGGTGCCAGCCTGAGAATTCGTCGCCAGTACAGCTGCATCAAGAAAAATATTCCGGCCAGTGTCCCGAACAAATGTGAGCGGGTTTCAACCCGGCCACCAATCACATCCGCCAGAGCCATATCGTCATACCAGAGAGTTTGTTCCCAGGCGACTTTGACCACAATCACCACAAAAAACAGCCAGGCGATACGACGGCCGTAAAAGGGCGAAACAAAGGGCGCAACCAGCAATAAACCATGCGAAGCTCCGGACATTCCGCCATAGCGATACAGATCCGGAGCAAACACATAAAGACCGCAGCCAACAAACAATACACACCAACACAGCAACAACAGGCCGCGCACTGAATTCAGCGAAGGGCCGGCGATATAAGCAAACAAAGCAATCCCAGCCATATTACTCAGCGCATGATTTCCGGAAATATGCACCCAGCTGGCAGTAAACAGGCGCCACCACTGGCCGTCAGCGATTGCCAGACGGTCAAAACGCAGCCACTGGCCGCTTAAGGGCTCTGCCAGTGCCAGGCAGGCAACCACAACAAGCATGAGTAAATAGAGGGTATAGCCCCGCAACAGCGAGGCAAATCTGAACGGAGAAGACAAAGCCCATCCTCGGTTTGTCGGAAAGATTACAGCAGCACTGTGCCGCCGGATTCAGATGGGATTATTCACTCTGTGCCGCGATATGGCTACGGCTGAATAAAAGAAATGCACACGTCAGACGGTGCGACGGCGTAAGCCAAGAAAGGACAAAAGAGGAAATATAAACCACAGAGCCCCCGCCGAAGATGCTGAATCCGCAGCGGCGCCGGTATCCTGACCTGAGCTGACATTGCCTTTACCCGCATCCACGGCAGGCACTTCAATGTCTGCAACAGAATCCACGCTGACCAACAGGCGTACACTGGCGTCAAACCCTGCCTCCTGATATGCCGCAGCATTATCATCCCGCACCCAGGTCTGACCACTGAGGCCACCCTGCTCATCCGTTACCAGAGGCGCCAGGCCAGACAGCGACTGCACACTGATCTGCAGCACAACACTTTCCAGCCCGCTGGCCACTACACGGTCTGACAGCAGTAACCGGTTCCAGCCATTCTGCAGCATAAACTGATGTTCCTGCCCCAGAAGATCCCACCCCTCCCGGCCATCAAAGCTACGGTACAGGGCAATATCCGCCCGGCCATCACCCAGAGCGAACAGGTCCACACCATCAAATGACAACACCCCATCTTTAACCGGCAGAGTCATCAGCACCTGAGCATAACCACCAGCAGCACCCCAGACGGCATTTGGTGGCAACTCATCCAGACCCAGATTATCGCCCGCCGGAGCCGCAGAGAGATTAACGTCCAGCTCCGCGATCAGACCAGCCTGCAGTTGCAGCAACTGTACAGCACCGCTGTTGCTGATCTGCCCTTCTGCGGCGGAATACAGGGTCTGGCCTGATACCGAGCTGAACAGATCGGAAGGCTCTCCCAGATTACTGTTGCTGAGCAGGTCATCACGGCCATCGGCTTCTTCAATGGCCAGCAACCGGCCTTCCTGTTGCGCCACATTCAGGGTGCCGAAACCGGCACGGTCGTTAATACGGCTAACCAGTACGCCACTGCCCGGCAGACCCTGGTCATAGCCAGACTGACGGCGATGCTCGAGCATCAGGCGTTCACCATGGCGGTACGCATCCAGATGCACAGTCAGCGCATCATCACCATCACTGGCGGCACGCAGTGCCACCTGGTTAACACCACTGACTGCTGACTGCGGACGGATAAACCCGGCCTGCTCTTTACTCCATGCCAGCATATGCGCCGGTGTCTCGCCAGCTGCCCCCTCTGTACGGTTCCAGCCCCCCAACCCCATCAGTCCCCAGCGGCCAATGCCCATACCATTACCGCTGCGGTCATACAGGTCAGGCAGATCAAACAGCAGGTGTCCCAGCTCATGGCAGATCACACCGATGGTCGCCAGATGCGTCTGGTGCTGCTCACCAAACATGGCGTATTCCGCCAGATAAAAATTCCCCAGACGGCCCTGATACAGAGTCGATTTATGTGCCCATACCCGAGGATGACTGGTTGCCGAGCCGGCATAGGCCTGTTCATAGCCGGCAATCAGAAACACCACACCCAGTTCATTCGGGTCGAGCCACTGATCGCCGTTGCGGTCATATTCATTCAGATCCAGTTGAGAGCCCAGCTGCGCCAGCACCTCGTGCACCAGCGCCTGACTGGCACTGCCATAGCCGTTGCCGAAATCCGGATGATTACGGCTCAGCACGACACTGACGATGCCATCATCCGCCACACCGTTTTGCTCACGAGCAGGCTGAATATCAAATTGCTGATAGGAGTTCTCGCGGTAGTAATTCTGCACGCTGCCTTCGCTGCCGAAGAAGCGTGCAGCTACCTCGGCATCACTGGCAATAAAGGCCTGATCAGCAAAGCCTACACGCACCACCAGCAGAGACTGGCGAAAGTAAGATGAGCTGGCGTCGTAACGGAAAGGTCTGCGTTGTGGAGCGGCAACAGAAGTGCTGAAGGTAGAGGTTCCGGAGGTGGATAAGCGGGAGGTCGGGGCAGCAAACGTATGAAATGATGGCTTAAGCACGGACTCTGCTGCCGGAGTACCACTGACCAGAGGCTCTCCTGCACTCAGCAGACCATCATCACCGGTCATGGCGTAGTACCAGTAGCCGTTCACTTCCAGCAGGGCTTCCCCGTCGCGGGTCTCAACCCACAACTGGCGCTGATCACCACGGGGCAACACCTCAATCACACGATCATCGCTGAGCCGGATTTGCTGCCACTGCGCCGCAGGCAGCATCGATGCCCGGGAGGCATTGCTGAAAAGCAGCAAAAACAGAAAGAACCAACGGATCATGACTTGAGGCTCGCAAAACGCTTACCTCAAACAATAGTCAACTCACGTTCAGTAAATGGCTGTTTTAACAACTCAATACACGATCACAAAATATTGACGCTGAGATTTAAAGTATTTCGTCAATTATCAGGTCACATATTGCCCACCGACTGACCAGCCGTAACCACCGGAAGACTTCAGTTACGTCAATCACACCCGCTTACATGTGCTGTTTTGCCCGGCAACACCTCAGGACACAGCCACTTCACGGGTAGCCTGTCCAGCAAGGCTTTCCACATCCGCCACAGCATCAGCAATAAAACTCATTGCCCGCTGCTCCATCCAATAGGTCTGATCGGCTGTGCGCTGAATAAACCCCACATGGCCGCCACTGTCCGGCATCTCCAGATGCAGAAATTCATGCCCCGCAGCCAGTTGTTCAGGGAAACATTCTGGCGACAGAAACGGATCATTTCGCGCGTTTACCAGCAACGTTGGAATCTGCAGCCCAGGCAGATAACGCAGGCTACTGGATTGCGTCCAATAATCTTCAGCATCACGGAAGCCATGCAGAGGTGCGGTGTAGCGGTCATCGAATTCTTTGAACGTACGGATATCATCGAAGCCATCCACGCTGACCAGATGCGGGAAACGCTGAGACTTCACCGTCATTTTCTCTTTCAGGTCGCGCAGGAATTTCCACATAAATACACGGTTCTGCCACTTAGCCAGCTGATACGCACTGCCACGCAGATCACAGGGAACCGAAAATGCCACCACCGAACGTACCTCAGTGGGCAATTGCTCAGCTTCGCGCCCGGCGTATACCAGACTCAGATTGCCACCCATCGAATAACCCACCAGGTGAACCTGCTCATAACCCTGCGCCAGAGCATGTTGCACCACCCGGTGCAGATCATCGGTTGCGCCACTGTGGTACATACGTGGCAATAAGTTGGTATCACCACTGCAGGAACGGAAATTCCACGCCAGCGCATCCCACCCCTGACGGTTGGCTTCACGTACCGTACCCAGCACATAAGGCCGGCGCGAATGGCCTTCCAGCCCATGGGAAACAATCACCAGCGTGCGCGAGCCGACACGGCTCCAGTCAATATCAAGAAAATCGCCATCATCGGTGGTGATGCGTTCGCGCAGCAGATGATCGTCATTCAGCTTGCGGAAAAAAGTCGGAAAAATGCTCTGTACATAGCCATTGGCTAATAACCACGGCGGACAGTATGAAGATGTTAAAACGGGCATGGCCATTTCCTAGGGAAAACAATGTCCGCATTCTAACGTCAGACGGTCAGACGGACGAAGGCCGTTCACGCCACAGAGCAATGCCTGAATGTACAGGGGACCAGAATCAGAAGCGGTTTTTCAGATAGTCGAGAATGGCATCCGGGCTGTACAGCCACTGGCCGCCCTGTTCATCATCGACACGTAAACAGGGAACTTTAGGAGCGCCACCGCCATTGAGCAGTTCATTACGGTAGGCATTAACACGCAGGACGTCTTTTTCTACCACACGCAAACCGAGGCGTTCACAGTGGCGTTTAATGGAGATTGAGGAAGGGCAAGTACGGCAATAATACAGGTGCATTCGGCGTGATTCACGGTCCAGCAGCATCTGTTCGTTGGCGCTGCGCATTACCGGTCGCACAGGAAGCAGCCGATCGACTATATCCAGTGCCTTGCCTTTGAGCTGTCTCGTCAGATAATTCATCAGAACTGCCGTACATCAACCTGTCAAGGGGCGGCATTGTATGCCCTTGGCAGTAAATATCCAGTCCTTAAATAGTAAAAATATGTCGCTGCAGATACGACTTTAGTGAAATTAAAGCAAACGCAGAAATAAACAGCGCTTCAGCTGCCGAGATTCAGAAAAGCAACGCTGAATAACACGACGAGAATAGTGATGGTCATCAGCCAGCGCGAACGCTGGCAGAATTTACAGGGGGCTTTCTTAACGGAAGAATTAGTGGATGGCATAAGACGATACCTGTTTATAACGTATCGTCTAAGTGTAGATCAGTCGATCCACTTATTGCGGCCAAATGATGGAATATCACCCCAGCTTTCCCAGTGCATCCACACAGCCACCGCTTTACCGACAATATTTTTCTCCGGTACAAAGCCCCAGCCGCGGCTGTCATGGCTGTTACCACGGTTGTCACCCATCATAAAGTAACTGCCTTCCGGTACATCCCACTCGCCTTCCGGCCCGGCCCAGACCACGGTCTGATTAGTACGCGGGTCACGCCCCACCATCCACTGCACCGTAGCATCAGCAGAATCCAGCTGTTCCTGCGCCAGATACTTCAGCGGACGGTAAGGAGGCTCGCCACCCAGCTCATGGGTTTCGATGATTTCACCGTTCACCTTCAACTGCCGGTTACGGTATTCAATATGGTCACCCGGCAGGCCAATAACCCGTTTAATAAAGTAACGAGGGTCATCCGGTGGGAAAAACACCATCACATCACCGCGCTGCGGCTCACTGACCGGCACCAGTGTGGTACCGAACACCGGCATACGCAGACCGTAATGGAACTTACTGACCAGAATAAAATCCCCTTTTACCAGACCCGGCTCCATCGAACCGGATGGAATCTGAAAAGGCTCAGCGACAAACGAACGCAGAACAAAGACAATGGCCAGAACAGGGAAGAAAGACTTCGATTGCTCGATAATAAACGGCTCGGTTTCAGCCTCATGAATGTCTTCCGGGTGAGCACGCTCAGCGATGAGTGCATCCGCACGCGCTTTACGGCGCTTGGCCAGCCAGAATTTATCGACGCCGGCAATCACGCCGGTGCCCAGGGTAAGCACCATCAGTATCAGGGGAAAATCGATATCCATAGCTCTGCACTTATAACTACAATCTATAAAGTTCCGCATTCTAACCGCCGCGCGGTCACAAGGCGAGCGAGTATCAAAGACCCCAATATGGAGACAAGGTTGCATGACCCACATCCGCACCCCCGATGGCATTGAGCTGGCCTACGAAAGAATGGGCAATCCGGCTGATCCGGCTGTGATCCTGATTATGGGTTTAGGCGCACAAATGCGGATCTGGCCAGACAGCCTGTGTCAGGCTCTGGTTGATAAAGGCTATCAGGTCGTTCGCTTCGATAACCGCGACGTTGGCCGCTCATCACAGATGGATCATCACGGCAACCCCAGCCTGCTTGCCACCTGGCTGGTCACCAAACTCAAACGCAAAGCACAGGTGCCCTACACGCTGAAAGATATGTCGCGTGATGTGCTGGCGTTAATGGATGAGCTGGAGATCGACAGCGCTCATCTGGTTGGTGCCTCAATGGGCGGCATGATTGCCCAGATTCTCGCCGCCAAACATAAAAAGCGGGTACGCAGTCTGACTTCCATTATGTCGTCGGCCACCAGCCCCGGCCTGCCCGACGCCAAACTGAAAGTGCTGCTGCAACTGGCCAAGCGCCCGACACCGTTTAACCGCGAGGCGTCCATCCGCTATACCATGCGTATGAACCGTTTAATCGGCAGCCCGGCCTACCCGATGGATGAAATGGAACTGCGCGCACTAGCCGAAACCAGTTTTGAGCGCACCACCAATCCCACCGGCTTCAAACGCCAGCTGGTTGCCATTACCGCCGCCGGTGACCGCAGCCACCTGCTGCGTAAAATCAAACTGCCAACACTGGTGATTCATGGCACCGACGATCCGTTAATTCCGGTGCGCATGGGCGAAGATACCGCCGCCGCCATCCGCAAAGCCAAGCTGAAAGTCATTCAGGGCATGGGCCACGACCTGCCACCGGCACTGGTGCCGCAGCTGGCAAAAATGATGGGAAAACACCTGAAAAAGGCTGAAAAACGCTGGAAGAAAAAACAGGAAAAAGAACGCCTGCGGGCCATGGAAGAAGCGGCTGCCGGAACGTCCGAAAACAGCCCTGCGGCAAACAACCCGGCAGAAGACAACGCGGCACAAAGCACGACTCCTCTGCCGCCAGCGGCCGAAGTTATCGAATTACGCGCCGGACGCAGCTGAGCTTCAGCCGCGCACCCGCGCCTTCATAAAGTCGATAAAGCAACGCACCGCCGGGCGCAGATATTCGCGCTCGGCATACACCAGGTACAGCGGCGCATCCTGCCAGTAACCCGGCAGCACAACCTGCAGTCGTCCGGCCTGCAAATCAGCGGCGATATCGAGCTGCGATTTGTAGGCAATCCCCAGACCGGCCAGCGCCCATTCGCGCACCAGTGCCCCATCGCTGGCACTGCGGTTACCGCTGACCGTCAGATCGCTCTGATTGCCCTGCTCATCATAGAAGTGCCAGTGATCATAACGCTCGCCGCGCAGGAAAAAGGTCAGGCAATTATGCTGTTTTAACGCCTCCAGCTGCTGCGGCATTCCCGCCCGTTGCAGATATGCCGGTGCGGCACAAAGCAACCGGCGGTTATCCAACAGGCGCGTGGCGATCAGCCCGGAATCACTCAGCTGACCGTAACGCAGTGCCACATCCACCGGATCACGGTAAAAATTACTCAGCTCATCACTCAGACTCAGCTGCAGCTGCACCTGCGGGTACAGTGCCTGAAAATCATTCAGCGCCGGTTGCAGCCAGTGCCGCCCCAGATCAGAAGGCGCAGAAATGCTCAGCTGCCCGGCCACATGATGCAGCTCACCGTCCAGCAAACCGCGACCTTCCTGCAGCAGACTGAGCGCCTTGCGCGCATAGGCCAGAAACAACGTACCTTCCCGCGTCAGCCGTAATGAGCGGGTTGAACGGCTGAACAGGCGCGCGCCCAGCTGCAGTTCAAGCCGCTTTAATGCCGCACTGGCCACCGCCGGGCTGCAGTCCAGCACCCGCGCAGCGGCCGATAAACTGCCTGCATCGGCCACCTGAATAAACAGCTCCAGATCGGCGAGATTCATTAATGCCTCCATTTAACAGCCACTATCAAAATATTTTTGAAAGTAACTCAAACGTTATCGTCTTTTTCAATCTCAAACAATAAATAGACTGGGCATATTCCACTCCATCCGAGGAACACGATATGTCCGCCCACGAAGCAACAACCCAGCGCTCTCAAATCACTCAACCTGCTAATAACCAGTCTGCAGACAACAGGCAGGAAGCCCTGCGCCAGCAGATTCTGCAGGCATTCCGCTTCCGCCATGCCTGCAAAACCTTTGATCCGGCCCGAAAAATCAGCAGCGAAGACTTTGCCACCATTATCGAAGCCGGACGCCTGTCACCCAGCTCTTTTGGCTTCGAGCCCTGGCAGTTTCTGCTGATTCAGAATCCGCAATTGCGCGAGCAACTGAGCGAAAACAGCTGGGGCGGTAAACGCCAGTTTGCCAGTGCCAGCCACGTGTTAATTGGCATGGTGCGCCGCGCTCCGGGCGTGCGTCATGACTCTGATTACATCCGCCATATGATGACCGAGGTGCAGCAACTGCCTGCGGAAGTGGTGAATGCAAAAGGCGGCTTCTTCCGCACCTTTCAGGAACAGGATTTCAACCTGCTGGAATCTGAACGCAGCCTGACCGACTGGGCCACCCATCAGACGTATCTGCCACTGGCCAACATGATGACAGTGGCCGCTCTTCTGGGTATCGACTCCTGCCCGATCGAAGGTTTTGTGCAGGAAGTCTGGGAGCAGCAACTGCAGGAGCTTACCGGTGTTGATAACACTATGTTCAAACCGGTCTGGGCACTGGCGCTGGGCTATCGCCTGACAGAACCAGGAGAGAAAACCCGCCGTCCGCTGGGCGATGTATTACACCGTTTTGATTAGGACCTGACAGGAGGCCATATGAGCACAGCCGTTTACTGCATTCCCGTACGGACAATGTTTCGCCATATCCGTACCTGCCGCCGTCACAACAAAGACTGGCAACTGAGTCTGGAGCGTCATTGTTTATTGCTGCGCACTCATGCAGACAGCAACGGCCAGGCCTGCGCCTACCGTTCCCGGCTGCCTTATTTATTGTGACGACAACCCATTGTTAACCGCAAAACAACCGCCGCTGACCGGCAGAGGTATAAATGAATATTCTGATTCTGACCACCAACCCCAAACTGTACGCCGCCAAAGGCGAATTAAATGCCACCCTTGCAGCATTAACCGAGGGCTTCGCACGGCGTCAGGGACATTCCGTTCAGGTGCGTAATCTGGCAGCGATTAAAGCTGTTGGCGGCTGGAACATCGAAGAAGAAATAGAGCATCTGCACTGGGCCGATGCCATTGTTTACCATTTTCCTATCTGGTGGTTTGGTGCGCCGGCGCTGTTAAAAGAATACTTTGATGAAGTATTGCAGCACCGTAAAACCTTTTTAATTACCGATATTTATGGCGAAGGCGGACAGCTGGGCGGCAAGGCTTTTATGCTGGTTGTTACTTCCAATATGAAAGCCAGCGACCTGGGCGCCTGTCCGGTGCTGGAAAATTATCAGCATATTGATGACGTTCTGGTACAGCCCATTCTCACCAACCGTTACCTGGGTCTGCGTGAACAATGGCCAACCTTTCACGCCGACAATGTAATTGCCGGCGATACCAGCCATCTGGAACAGAATTTTATTGCCCATCTGCAGCAGGTTATTCCGGCCGCAAAACAGGCAATAAAATGATTACAACGGCCCGCTGATATGGTTTGTCTGCGGGCTGTCGTTTTCTTTAATACGTGACACCATCAGCTGATCGACGCGCAGGTTATCAATGTCCATCGCCTCAAATTTAAAACCGGCAAAGGTAATAAAATCGGTCCGTTTCGGAATACGTTTCAGGCGGTAAATTAAAAATCCGGCGACGGTTTCATACTGGCCGTTATCCGGAAAATCATCGATATCCAGCTCCAGCACCCGTGCCAGATCGACCACCGGGGTGCTGCCATCCACCAGCCAGGAGCTGGCATCACGGCGGACAATCTGTTCGTCACCACTGGACGCGACCAGATCGCCCATAAAGCTGTTCATTAAATCTTTGACCGTCAGAATGCCCACCACCAGCGCATATTCATTCAATACCACGGCAAACGGCTGTGCAGTGGTTTTAAAGGCGTTAAGGCCTTCGGCCAGGGTCAGGGTGTCGGGTAAATACAGCAGCTCGCGTTCGATCATATCGTCGCCAATCTGCGCCTGTTCCCCTTTTAATACCTTGCGCAGAATTTCTTTCGACTCGACCGCACCCACCAGCTTATCCAGCGAGCCATCACAGATTAAAAACCAGTTGTGCGGATGCTCGATAATTTTGGCGCTGATATCTGCACTGCTGTCGTTAATATCGAAATAGACAATCTGCTCACGCATGGTCATCGCCGTTGGCAGCGTGCGCCCTTCCAGCTCAAACACATTACCAATCAGATGGTATTCCTGCTGCTGCAGACTGCCGTGCTCGGCACCGGCATCCATCATGGCAACAATATCGTCGGTGGTGACCGTATCTTCCCGCTGCATCGGCAAGCCAAACAGGCGCAGCAACAAGTTGGTCAGGCTGTTAAATAACATCACCAGAGGCTTAAGTAACTGCGTAACCCAACGCATCGGCGTGACGACTTTCATCGCCATGGTTTCCGGAATAATCATGCCCAGACGCTTCGGCAGCAGATCGGCAAACAGAATAAACAGCGAGGTAACCGTGGTAAAAGACAGTACAAAGCTGATCTGTTCCAGCATCGGGCCCTGATAAAACAGCTGCAGCAGATTCTGAAAATACGGCGTCAGGGTCTGCTCACCGACAATACCGCCCATGATGGCAATCGCATTCAGGGCGATCTGTATCATGGCAAAAAAAGCACCGGGCTCTTCCTGCAAACGCAGTACGGCTTCAGCCTGCTCGTTACCTTCATCGGCCAGTACCCGTAATTTGATTTTACGTGCCGCAGCGATGGATATTTCCGACACCGCAAACAGCCCGCTGAGTACAATCAGCAGCGCTATCAGTAATAATTCGTTAATCATCAGAGCACCTCACCGGCGCAAAAAAAGAAGAAAAAATACGGCGCTGATTATCAGCCGCCTGCACAGCAACAGCAACGATAAAACAACAGCATAACCCGGCGTTGTTAAAATCCACGCCCCGGTGGCTGGTAACCGGAAAACTGCCGGGCAATCTGAGCGGCATAGCTGTCGGTCATGCCGGAGATAAAATCCAGCGCGCGCATGTAGGCTTCGTACAGGCTCCAATCGGCCTGTGGCGCCGAACGGCCCATTAATTCCAGCACGCGCTGATTACGGAAGGTCGCCTGACCATCCAGTACGCGTTCACGCACGGCACTTAAAAAGGCCTCAAGCAATACCCCCAGGGTTGAATAAGAGCCGATTTCCACCGCCAGTTTACGGCTGTCTTTAAAAATCCGCTCCCGTGCCATATTTTTAGCGCCCTGCACAACGGCCTTAACCACCGGCGGGCAGTAATCAATCAGATCGCCCTGCAGCGTACCGCACAGTAACGCCTGCTCGTTACGGATAAAGGCCTGGCTGGCAGCCGTAACCAAAACTTCCATCGCCATACCGCGCAACACCTGTAAACGCCGGCGCAGGTTATCGGCCTGCTCCAGTTCGGCCTGAGCCAGGTCCCAGTGATCGGCCAGTAACGGCTTAAGCAGAGCTTCCACTTCATCGTAGCGCAGCAGATCCATTTCGATACCATCTTCCAGATCGATCAGGCCGTAACAGATATCGTCCGCCGCTTCGAGCAGATACACCAGCGGATGGCGCGCCCAGTAGTCCGGCTTTAATTCCAGCAAACCAAGACGCCCGGCAATCTCACGCAGCAGCGGTAATTCGGTCTGATAACAGCCGAACTTTTTCGCCTCGCCGCGCTGCACATAATCCACCGTCCAGGGGTATTTGAGAAAAGCACCCAAGGTACCGTAGGTTAAACGCATACCGCCCTGAAAACGGTGCGACTCTACCTGAGTAACAATGCGGAAACCCTGCGCATTGCCTTCAAAGGTCTGCAGGTCTGCACGCTGCAGTGGTGTCAGTTCCTGCAGGAAATGTGCATTTTCCTCCGCGCGGAACCAGTGACGGATAGCATCTTCCCCGGTATGGCCATAGGGCGGATTACCAATATCGTGGGCCAGACAGGCGGCCTGCACCAGTGCGCCAACATCGCTGGCATCAATGCCGGCCGGTAAGCGCTCACCCAGCGCCTGACCAACCCGGGTACCCAGCGAGCGGCCAACACAACCAACTTCCAGACTGTGGGTCAGACGACTGTGTACGTGGTCATTTTCCGATAACGGATGCACCTGGGTTTTGCGGTCAAGGCGACGGAACGCCGAAGAAAAAATAATGCGGTCATAATCTTTATGAAACGGCGTACGCCCGGGTTCCAGCGCAAAACCCAGCGAACCCTGACGCTCACCGGAACGGGCGGCCGATAATAATTGCTGCCAGTTCATGCTGGGTACTGCCTGATCGTTACTGCCGTTCATGCTGTTCTTCCTGTTTGTTGCTTTTTGTTGCTGTATCAGACTGAAAGTCTGCCCCAGTATAGCGGCGAGAGCCTGAGGCGCCCATCGCTATACGCCTGAAGAGGTATCCGAATGGCGGAATTCCCCCTTGTGGGCAGGCCTGACCGGCCTACAATCGGCCGACAATAATAATTTCTGCCTGCAGGCATTTTCACCATGATCCAAAGCTACCTACAGTGGGTTATCAGCCACCCGCGCCGCGTTGTGTTTTTTACCCTGTTAATCGTTGCCCTGCTTGCCAGCGGCGTACTGAAGCTGAGCTTTACCAGCGATTTCCGCACCTATTTCGGCCCGGAAAATCCGCAGTTAAAGGCCTTTGAAGCCATGGAACGCACTTATTCGAATCAGGATAATATTTATTTTCTGGTGCAGAACCCCAACGGCAGCCTGTTTACCCCACAGGGGCTGACCCTGATAGAACAACTGACAGAACGCGGCTGGCAGCTGCCCTATTCGCAGCGGGTCGACTCGCTGCAGAATTATCAGCACACTCAGGTTGATGGCGATGATCTGCTGATTAACGATTTTTACCGCACAGAAGAATTAACGGAAGATTTATCCGGCCTGCAACAACTGGCTGTTTCATTACCCGAACTGCTGCATAAATTAATCTCCGCCGATGGCGGCACCTCCGGCGTTAATGTGCGCTTTTTATTACCGGAAGGAAAAAGCGCCGAAAAATCCCCGGAGGTGGTATACGCCGCCCGCGCCCTGGCCGATGAATTCCGCGCCCGCTACCCGGATTTCAGGATTATGCTCAGCGGTTCGCTGGTTTCCAATGTCACCATGGGCGAAGCCATTCATCAGGATATTCAGTCATTATTGCTGGTGTCTTATCTGGTAATGATCAGCATTATGCTGCTGACCCTGCGTACGCTGTCGGGCACCCTGCTGATTCTCGGCATTATCAGTTTCTCGGTGGTTTCCACCATGGGCCTGTTCGGCTGGCTGGGTTATACCCTGACACCGCCCACCGGTTTTGTACCCACCGCCATTATGACCATCGCCGTCGCCGATACCGTGCATATTCTGGTGTCGTATTATTTTGCCCTGCGCCACGGCCAGCCACGGCAGCAGGCACTGCTTAACAGCATGAGGCTGAATTTCTCCCCGGTTTTAATCACCAGTATTACCACCATGGTCGGCGTACTCTGCCTGAATACCAGCGACTCTCCGCCTTACCGTGACATGGGTAATATGATTGCCGCCGGGGTATTTTTTGCCTGGGCCTTTGCCCTCACCTTTCTGCCCGCCATGCTGGCGTTACTGCCGGTTCCGGAAAAATTACGCGCCGAAAATAACTACCAGTGGATTGACCGTCTGGCCGATCTGATTGTGCGTCATCATAAAGGTCTGCTGCTCAGCATGCTGCTGATTGTCGCCGCCTGTGCCAGCCAGATCAGCCGCAACGAAATTACTGAACGCTGGCACGAATTTTTTGACGAAAGTTTTGAAGTGCGCCAGACCAACGACATGATCGACCGGGAGCTGGGCGGCCTGCATCTTCTGTTTATGATTGCCGACAGCCAGCAGGCGGAAGGCATTAATAATGTTGACTATCTGCAGCAACTGGAAGCCTTCAGCCAGTGGCTGCGCGCTCAGCCCGAGGTCGTGCATGTCAGCAGCCTGACCGACATCATTAAACGCCTTAATCAGAATTTAAACGGCGGCGATCCGGCCTTTTACCGCGTGCCCGACTCCGCCGAAGCGGCAGCGCAGTATTTATTGCTGTACGAACTGTCGTTACCGCTGGGGCTGGGTCTGGACGATACGGTCAATAATGACCGCTCATCTTCACGTCTGCAGGTGCGTTTATACCGCTCCGATTCGGTCAATATTATCCGCGTCGAACAGGCCGCCATTGCCTGGGCACAGCAACATGCACCGCTGTTGCATCTGAGCGAAGCCACCGGCCTGGATGTGGTGTTCGCCAACCTTACCTTCCGCAATATTCATGGCATGTTGCAGGGCACCGGTATTGCGCTGGTATTAATTTCGCTGCTGCTGATTGCCGCCCTGCGGTCGTGGAAAATGGGCTTAATCAGCATGATTCCGAATATTTTGCCTGCGGCGATGGCCTACGGTTTATGGGGCATGATCAGCGGTCTGGTCGATACCGCCACCTCGGTGGTGGTCTGTCTCAGCCTTGGCATTGTGGTGGATGACACCGTGCATTTTCTCAGTAAATACCAGCACGCACGCAAGGTGCTGACGATGCAGGCGGCCGATGCCATACGCTATGCGTTTCACACCGTCGGCGTGGCGCTGCTGATTACTTCAGCCATTCTGGTCGGCGGTTTTGCCGTGCTGGAATTTTCGCACTTTAATCCGAGCACCAATATGGGCAACCTGCTGGCGTTGTCGATTGCCGTGGCACTGCTGATTGATTTTCTGCTGTTGCCGCCGCTGTTATTACTGCTCGACCGTGGTGATGCCGGGCGCAACAGAAGCGGCCGCGGCGGCGTCAGCACTATGGCTGAGCAGACCACTCCCGGCGATACCATCAAACACGAACTGGACCGCCAGAGCGCATAATAAAACGCCCATCACGCGCGTGATGACCTGCATGCCGGTTACGCCCAGCAGCTGAGTTAACCGGCTGGCCGCCAGCAGGCACAACAGCGAGATCAGCATAACGGTTAACAACGCGGCCAGTACCGATAACTGCGCAGTCAGGTCATCGCTGGCCTGCGCCATCAGCAGCATCACCGCGCCCATGGTGCCGGGCCCGGCAATTAACGGCAGCGCCAGCGGAAACACCGCCACATCACCGCGCCGGCGGGCTTCGGCTTCTTCCAGCGGCGTGGTGCTGATGGCGCCGGAATTACGCGCAAACACCATATCCAGACCAATCAACAGCAGCATAATGCCACCGGCGGTGCGCAGTGCCGCCAGCGAAATACCCAGCGTATGCAGCACCAGATCGCCGACCAGCGCAAACAGCAGCAGTACGCCACTGGCAATCAGCACACCGCGCCAGGCCATGCGCCGTTTCTCCTGCTGGCTGGCATGCAGAGTGATGGCCGCATAAATCGCCGCCACATCCACCGGGCCGACGGTGGCAAACAAGGTTGCCAGTGCCAGCAAAAAACTGTCGTCCATCCCTCTCTCTCCGCTTGGTTTAATCGTCAGCTCTGTGGCCGCTATCGGGCGGATAAAATACGCCACCCTGAGCTTTTAGCACAAACGTACTAGCGTAGTTCAGGCCAACCCGCCGAAGCCTCCATCATAGGCTTGTCGCCCCATACAGCAAGGCATAGCGTGATACAGCCGCTGGCCGCTTCTGCCGGCCAGCGGCGCATTCTTACCAACAATAATAATCAGGGGCCTAGCCACCATGACAATCAAATACCCAACCCGCGGAGGGCTGGCATTGCTGGCCGTACCGCTGCTGCTCAGCGGCTGCATTACCGAACTGCCCGGTGAATTTCCCGATCAGGAAACGCTCTGTACTTTCGACGCCAGCCGCGAAGCACAGCGTGCGGCCTCGGCGGCCAGCTTTCCACAACCGGAGATTCAGCAATTACTGGTCAATGGCGAACTGCGCTGGAGTGCCGGTTCTGCCAATACTGCACAACTGAATGCCGGTGACGAAGTTACCTTAAAAGGCAGCGGCTTTGGTGGCGGAACCGACATCGACTTCTCAAAAGTCATGCTCGGCAATACCCGTATTCTGGAAACCGACCTGCGCATGTTCACCCAGTACCTGGCCATTAACGATCAGGTGAATTTTGAAAGCGACGAGCAGTTCGACAGCTGGGATAAAAACATTCTCAGCTGGAACGACAGCGAAATCCGCTTCCGCGTACCCGACCACGCCAGCAGCGGGCCGTTAATTGTGCAGATACAAAAGCGCACCGGGTTTAATGAATCATTAAAACATCCGGGCCAGGCGCATAACGTGATTGATGCACAAACCTCACGCATTATTTCCGATACTTTTGAGCACGACTGCGATGTGGTCTCGACCCTGAGCGATGCAAAATCCACCACGCCGATAGCCGTCAGCGTTAATAACCCTGGCTTTGAGCAACTGGTGGAAAAAGGCCGTCAGGCTTTCTGGTCTTACGATTACAACATCGGTGTAGCGCACAGCGTGCGCAAACTCGACTGGAATGCGATTTTTAATTACAAAGCCAACGACCCGATTACCGGCGGTAAAGCCGACCCGGCGAAACTCTTTGGTGCAGTAAAAACCGTACGCGGTGAAGTACCGGACGAAGCCATCGACGATGTGTATTTTAATTCCTACCCGATGGCGACACCGATTCCCGGCTTTTTAACCACACAACCGGCGAAATTCAAAGGCAATACCCGCGACAGCGGCTGGGTGGGTTACCGCTACGCCGAAGCCAGCGAGCCTTATAAAGGCAATGGCGAATGGATTGGTTTTAACTGTGCCTCCTGCCACGGCTATAAAGTCAGTTATGAAAAAGCACCGGGCCAGGCCATCAGCAAAGTGATTCCGGGTTTACCTAACCCCAACTGGTCGATGAAATGGACAGTTCTGCAAACCCTCACCAACACCTTCGACGGTATTTATACCAGCGAAGAAGGCCCGA
Organism: Thalassolituus alkanivorans; assembly: GCF_020447205.1. Lineage (GTDB taxonomy): Bacteria > Pseudomonadota > Gammaproteobacteria > Pseudomonadales > Oceanobacteraceae > Venatoribacter > Venatoribacter alkanivorans. The sequence continues at coordinate 133,471 of NZ_JAJAEL010000024.1, read as the reverse complement.
GCTGGAACAGCGGTAAAAAAGACATCGCCAAAGATATGCTGCTTTACCATATGCCCGCCGGTGCCGGTGAACACAATATGGTGCGCGTGGTTGGCGAAGGCAGCCATACCGACAACGACTACCAGTTCTCACCCATTGCCATTCCGAACGTGACCAATTACATGGCCATCCGCCGTTCGTTATCGCACACTGAATCCTATGTGGGTTTTGAAGGCTCTTATATTCATTCCGAAGAACCGGACGGCGCCCAGGGTGCCATGAGCAAAGAATGGCTCGAAGCCCTGACCGCCTATATGACCACCCTCGATCAGGACGACGATGACCTGCGCAACGTCGGTTTATACCGCTGGCTGAAATACAGCAATAAACTCAGCGCGCAAACCGGCACTGCTCAGTTAAGCGAAGGGGAATTTGTACAGAGTGGCTGGCAACAATACGCCGATGTCAGCGCCGCGGTTAACCGTGGTAAGGCCACTTATGAGCGCGACTGCAGCAGCTGCCACAGCGACGGCGTAGGTGCCAATACCAACGAGAAGATGGTACGGCTGGATGAAGTCGGCCGCTTCTTTACCCCGACTATTTATCAGAAAGAAACCGAATCGGTGCGCGCGACTTTCCTGCGCGATCTGTACTGGACTCAGCACCGTGGTTTATTGTCGGACGGCCATGTGCGCAACCTCGAAGATCTGGTCAGCCCGCAACGCTGCACACCGGGCAGCAACCTGTATAACAACTACTACACCCTGCACGCACCGGTACGCCCGGATGCCGGTGGCCCGGATCATGTCACGCCATTCCCCGACCTGAACCGCAAAGGCGATGTGTTCCGTGTACCTAAATCGAAATATTTAACCAAGCTGGATAAAGGCTACAAACGTAACCTCTTTATCGAGCGGCATAAATATTTTGTCAGCGTACCCTGGGATAAAGACCACTATTACTGGGATTACCAGAAAATGCGTACCGAATACGGCCCGGATGAAATGGGCACCGCCGAGCCGATTGGCATGCCAGCAGCTCCGCACCCGTGGTGTGCGCAGAACAGCGCTGAGGTGGATGATTTAGTGCAGTATTTGCTGACGCTTTAATTTTTTCGCGCAAGTGCGCGGGAGAATTTAAGCAGAATTATCTGCACTGAGATGTAATAAAACCGGAGTGTCTGCTGTTGAGTGCAGCAGAGGCTCCGGTTTTTTTATGGCTGCGATTTGTAGCCGGGCAGTACGGTTTGGGATGAATGGTTTTTGAGGTGGGAATGGCCTGTAGTGGTTTTGTGGGAGTGCCTTTGTGGAAGCGGCTGTAGGAGCGGCTGTAGGAGCGGCTTTTAGCCGCGATACTGTTTCAGTGGCCGCTGCGCGGGCTGGCTTAATTAATTCAAAGCCAATGCGGGGCAAGCCCCTGCGCCCCAATCCGGGGAACTTCTCCCCGGGCCCCTGCTTCGCGCTGTGCAGGACTTAATCCGCTCTGAATAATCCTGCGATCTCGGTACCGCGAATAATGGGCCGTCCATGGCCCTATTCGCTCGCCCGGCATCCATGCCGGGACGTACCGGCGCAGCATTATTCAAACCGGCGTCCTGCAGGCGCATAAAACCATAACGCAAAGCCACTCTTCAGAACGAATATCTGCTTTCGTTGAAAAGCCCCATATCAGTTCAGGCGCAGCGTTGTAGGAGCGGATCTTATCCGCGACATGGCCAGCCATACGCTCACTCCGAAATGTAGGGTGGGCACTGCCCACCAAAGCTATTGTCGTCATTTGCCACTTGTAACCAAATCTATCAACAGATTGAACCTCCTCCCAAACTTCAGTACTCTCGAACCACAGCAGGGAGGCAGCTATACACTTAACGGACAGATATCCAATCCGATCCCCCTCCCCGCCTGAAACCCCTATATCAAACATGCGCTACTCCTGCCCTGCGCTTATAAGGACGGGCGGCAGCGTGTCTGGAATAAAAAGAGCAGATAAAAGCTGTTTTCTGCCGGAAATTGATAACGCCCCAAGTACAAAGATCAGTTCAGGGTAAAAATGCGCTTGCGTGTTCATATCCTGACAAGAAAGGAAATAACGATGATTTTCCAGCCCGAACAGTGGGTTAGGCTGGGAATCTGAATAAGGGCTTAGGTGTATTAATGAGCATGCCTACTAAGAAACTGTTATGGCAGGCCACAGCGTAGAAGGCACATTGGACTTTGGAATTAATAAATGATCCAGACTAAATACGGAACTTTTGACGGGGATTCATGGGAAGACCTGTGTCAACTAGTTTTCAAATCAAAGTATAAAGATCAACAATACCAAGAGATGGTTGCATCCCCTGGTGATTTCGGGATCGAAGGCTTTACGAAATTAGACGGCGTGGCATTTCAGTGTTATTGCCCCGATACCCACTACACTCAAAAAGAATTGTACGAAAAGCAGAGAGACAAAATAACTAAGGACCTTGAGAAGCTTCGATCCTACGAAAATGAAATATCTCGTCGAATGGGGAATACGAAAATTAGGGAGTGGGTTTTCGTTACTCCGCTAATCACCGACAATAAATTGCTAAGTCATGCGCAAACGAAGCAAGTAGAGGTTGTCAAATGGGGACTCTCCATTATAGACCCTGAATTCAAAGTTATTCTGCAAGACGCTGATTATTTTGCTACGGAAATTAACACAATACAAACAGCGAAAGGGAAAAAAATCACTCTTTTTTCCGCATTAGAATTAGAAAGCCAAGCAGAAGAACAAGAAGTCTCAGAATATGAAAAAAATATTAGCAAGAAGAATAAAGTTCGCTGTACATTCAATGGAGTTTTAGATGAAGAAAAGCATCTAAAATTGAATCGCATAACATCAAGTAAATGGCTAAAAAACGATCCATTCCTAAAAGAAATAGAGAAAAACGCTTCGGAAATCTACTTTCACGTGTTGAGAGCAATAAATCAGTACGAAAGTGAAGTAGAAGAGTTGTGTATAACTTGGCGCGGAGATGCTGAAGAATTGATATCTAAGGTTCGAGACGAATTAGCCCAAAGATTAAGTGAGGCAACACCTACTTTAGGAGAGGCAGAGATATACCGGATAGCTGATCAAATGACGTCTAAATGGATTGCATTGTGTCCGTTAGGTATTGAATGATGAGTAAACTTACATTTCACAGAAAGCCTATGCCTCTTATGGCTGAGCATAGGCCTATCTATAAAATCACCCAACTATTACTGGTATTATATCTCTCATCACGAGGAAAGAAGTCTAGCCTAATTCGACTACATTTATTCAGCTGGGTTTTGAAAGATGAGATAAGAAAGAAAATGTTGTTAGAGTCGGCGAACCAAAACCAAATTTTATTTGGGGTATGGGGGGTTGATCCAGCAGTCAATATATCACTTCAGTATGCTGAAGCTGAAGGGCTGATTAGTAAATCTGGACTTTCATATAAGTTAACTCAAGATGGCGCCAAATACGTTTCAGAAATTGATAGTGAGATGGCTTTCAAAGATGATTACTTTTTTCTTCAGTCAATAGGTTCAAAAATAACTGAAGGCATGGTGGAAAATATTATTAGGGAATGGGAATGATTGGTTTGCACTTAGAGAAATTTAAAATAGTTCTCAATACGACCGGCGGTGAATACGGTTTTGAATGTGAATTTAAATCTGGATTAAACATTGTGCGCGGTAATAATTCCTCTGGCAAAAGCACATTGGTTAATTCTCTTATCTATTCTCTTGGTATGGAGGAAATTCTTGGTGGGAAAGGTGAAAAGACCTTGCCTTATGCATTAAAGGAATATGTTGAAGGTGAAAAGAAGGATAAGATAAGGATAGTATCATCTTATGTTTACTTACAGATCTCAAATAAAAATAGTGATGTTGTAACTCTAAAAAGAGCGATTAACTCTACTGATAAAGATACGAAACTAATCGAGGTGATACATGGGGATTATCTTTCGGGGAAAAATCGAGAATTTGATATATATCCTAAGTATTTGCATGATAAAGGCTCAGCACAGAACGCTGAATCGGGGTATTTTACATTCCTTGAGAATTTCGTCGGTTTAAGTCTTCCTTTCGTTCCTGGTGCCAATGGTGGTGAGATAAAACTTTATATTCAAACTATTTTTTCAGCGCTCCTAATTGAGCAAAAGAGAGGGTGGACTGATTACATAGCTAATACACCCTATTACGCTATCCGTGATGTGAGAACAAAAATCGTTGAATTTATTCTGGGGTTGGATGTTTTCGAAAACGAAAGACTCAAATCAACTTTGATGTCAGACTTGACTAATATTCAATCAAAATGGTCGGAGGAGAAGGTTAAAATTGGATTGTTGGAAGAGGACCAGTCTATCAATGTGATAGGTATTAAACGCACAGCAGACGATATGTTTGACCCACAACTAGTCAGAATTACGAAGCAAGTTGGAGATGCTACCTTCTCGCTAAGTGATTACATTGTTGAATTGGTAAGAAAAATTGAGGCTATTGACGAGGCTAAGAATAAAACAAGAGATGATGTTTCTATCGATTTGATAGAGGCATATGAGAGTTCAAAAGCAGAATTAGACCAGCTAGTTTCTATGCTTGATTCCGCTAATGCGGAGATTCGGCTTTCCAAATCAAGGCTGACTGAGTATTTATCACTTAGATCAGAAATAGAAAAAGACTTAGAAAAAAACAAGATTGCTAAAAAACTCAAAAACTTTGGTGCCGAGAGTGGTTTGAGCCTTGCGCTTGATAGTTGTCCGGCTTGTCATCAACACGTAGATGACTCCTTGTTTTTAGCAGATACCCTTATACAGCCGATGAGTATTGACGAAAATGTAAGGTACCTCGATAGTCAGAAAAAGATGGTATCTAGGTATATTTTAGGGTTAGAAAAAACAATTACAAAATTAGAGTCTCAAGCTCGTGAATATTCAGAAAATGTTTCTGATAAGCGTGCAGTATGCTTGAGCTTTAAAAAGCAGATACGGTTATCTGGCAATGCAGAAGAGGCTGACTTAAGAGTTAAACTACAACTTGAACTTAAAGTGGAAAGCCTCTTAAAAGCAGAAAGGATCATAAACAGTTCGGTCAGTAATTTAGTAAATTTCAGCAATGAGTTTCGGAATATTAAGGCCGAGTTATCAGGCTTGCCGGAACGAAAATCATCTGCTGAGGATGTCAAGAAATATAATAAATTTCAGAATCATTTCCGAAGCTATGCGAGCCTTTTTGGCTATAAGAGTGCGCCAACTTCAGATATAGAAATAAATAGAGACACATTGTTTCCATATTTGGCAGGGCTGGAGTTGAGAGAAGTAAATACGGATATAAAATCTGATTCTTCAGCAAGTGACTTTGTGAGGCTCATCTGGGCTTACTTACTAGCAGTATATTCGGCTTCAGAAGAGTTAGGCGGGAATCACCCTGGATTAGTTCTTTTGGATGAGCCAGGTCAGCATTCTATGGGGGTCACAAGTGTAAATGCACTTTTGACGAATATCTCTAAACAGAGAAATATTCAAGGTATTGTGGCTGCATCTTTTGATGAGAGTGATGAAGTATTTGATGAGTCTGTGCTCGGAGTAAATCATCACTTAATAGAGTGCGGCTACAAGCTTTTGAAACCTGTGAGTCAAATGCCATAACAAACGCCTGCAACCTGACCTTGATCTTCCCCCGCTTTAACGGACACCAAAGTCAAACTGACGAGGTGTGACCCTGCCCCGCGTTAACGGACACCACCAAAGCATCCGTTAAAGCATCACTCCACTCCTCTGCACTCCAAAAACCCTGATCTGAACTCGGTTCAGGGCTTTTCTCCCCGCGCCAGACGCGCATTAATATCGGCAATCACACCCGGTAAATCCGCGACCGAATCAATCACGTAATGTGCTCCGGCATCGTTAAAGCGCTGGGTTGCTTTGCTGCGGCGCTGTGCCTGCCCGCTGGCGGAAAGCGTCGTTAACTCTCGGTCTTGCTCAGATATCAGAAACCTGACGAATCATCAGCCAGGCGGGTTAATTCGGACAACAGCTATTAAAAAAACGCGTATACTCGTCCGTTGTACTGAAGAGACGTTGAACGTAATGGTTTTCAGATTTATCGAAGCCATACCAGGCTGAGAACAGCGACTTTATGAGTTTATTTTATGTCAGAGTCCAGGCAATATATCAGGAATACAAGCGGCGAGTTACTTGGCTATTCCAAATTTGGCGTACTTTGGAATCCGGATCACTCGTCACGCCTAGGTGAGTTTTTCGCCGGAAAAATCTATGACAATGCCAAAATAGTCATTGCCGAACTAGAGCTCGGAAAAGTAATCACTGCCGATGGGGCTTTAGTTGGTGAGGTAAAATCGGTTGGTAATCTTCGTCATGACATTTACCGGCACGGCCAGTGGGTAGGCTATCACGAAGGTGATGACATCCTGTCTGCTGCAGCGGCGCTAATGCTTATATTTGATAAGCTTTAAAAAGAAGCATAATCGGGTATGGCAATGGTTACCTCCCCATCGATTCAAGGTTTAGAATTCATGAAATACACATACTTACTCCCTCTGATCATTGCATACTCACTTGCCATTGCCGATGCCGATGCGCTACCGGATCTGAATACAATGAGAATTGGGCTGAATTCAGCGGATGCGAAAGAATATGCTTTTTCACTTTATTCTCACGGATCAAAGTTCAGTACTATTCTTGAAAGAATAGAATCCGGTGATCCTGACTGGCTGACATTAGGAAGATTGCTGGAAAAGCACGCAGATGGCTGGATAGCCACTTCATTATTTTTATCGTTCGCCAACGCCATTCAGAACAATCCAAAGTCAGCCTTATCAATCATGACTGACCATGAGATATTTTTATCATGCTCCGTGCCACTATTAGAACCCACTAAGTCTGATTTCGATACATTCGTTAAAAATACGATGGGAGCGGTTCAGGAGCTTGATGATGTGGAATTATCAGAAAAGAAGAAGCTTTGCCTGGGTTACTTAGAAGAAGCCCGATACTTCTCTGAAAACAATTGGCCAGACTCATTTTAGAAGCCATCCAGAGTTAACCATGATAGCTCTTTCGGTCACGGAATCGTTGGCGGGAAGCAAGTGATAACATTGGTGTTTAAAAATGTGGTGTAGGAAAGCCTATGCAGGCGCCATGATCAGGAAACAACCTATCCAATCAAGCTGACATATAAGCTCTCAACTTTTAGCACCACTCTGTGGGGGATGCATGGAGAACAGAAAAATAGGTTCATTAGTAGGCCTGGCCATTGGTGACGCCGTCGGAACAACAGTCGAGTTTGAGATTCGAGGCAACTTTGAACCTGTCACCGATATGATGGGTGGTGGGCCGTTCAGGCTTAATGCTGGCGAGTGGACAGATGATACATCCATGGCTTTATGCCTGGCTCACAGTCTTGTATTCAGAAACGGTTTCGATGCCGTTGATCAGATGAACCGATACTGCAATTGGTATCAATATGGTTACATGAGTTCAACGGGAGAATGCTTCGATATTGGATTCACAGTATCAACTGCCTTACGAAGCTATCTTGAAAGCGGCAATCCGTTTTCAGGAGCTGCGGATGAATACTCTTCCGGCAATGGCTCTTTAATGAGACTTGCACCAATTCCAATGTTCTTTTCAGATCTGGAAGAGTGCATACAATTTGCTGGTGAAAGTTCTCGCACAACGCATGGATCAGCAGAGTGCATCGATAGCTGTAAGTTATTCGCGAGTCTTCTTTACCATGCTTATGCAAGCACTGAAAAAGCTGAGATTTTTACCCGGAATACTTATAAACCGGCCACGGATAAAGTTTCCGGCATATCCGAAGCGCGATTCCTCGATAACTCATATTCACAGCTAACCGGCAGCGGCTATGTTATTGAGAGTCTGGAGTCCGCACTCTGGTGTTTTATGAATAGTAATAGTTTTGAAGAATGCGTGCTTATGGCTGCTAACATCGGGAATGATGCGGATACAACGGCTGCCATTGCCGGGCAAATCGCAGGAGCCTTTTACGGTCTTGAGAATATCCCCTCACATTGGGTAGATAAATTAGCAATGAAAGATGAAATACTTGAAATTGCCTCTAAGCTCTCGAATGCCGGAAAAATAGATATCATGCTTCGTGAATCATGATCGCCATTGCTTTAACGGACACCATACCCAAAGCATCCGTTAAAGCATCCGTTAAAGCATCACTCCACTATTCTGCACTCCAAAAGCCCTGCCCTGAATTCCGTTCAGGGCTTTTCTCCCCGCGCCAGACGCGCATTAATATCGGCAATCACGCCCGGCAAATCCGCGACCGAATCAATCACGTAATGTGCTCCGGCATCGTTAAAGCGCTGGGTTGCTTTGCTGCGGCGCTGTGCCTGCTCGCTGGCGGAAAGCGCCTGCCAGTCGGCCAGATCCAGGCCGACTTCGTTGCCGCTGATGCTGACACCGACGGTCCACATACCGGCACGCAGGCCTTCTTCAATACCCGGTAAGGTATCGTCTACTTTAATGCAGGCGTGGACGTGGTTAACGCTCAGTTGCAGCGCTAACGCCAGCGCCATATCGGCGTATGGGCGGCCACGCAATACATCGGTGGCGAATACACAGGCATCCGGTTCGTACCCCTGATCTTTGGCGGCGGCCAGCGCCGGTTCCATCATGCCGGGGCCGTAGCCGGTATTACCGCCGATTTTTAACCCCTGCGCACGCAGCTGGTCGTAAGCGGCTTTCCAACCCGGAATTAATTGCGCACGCTCGCCAACGATGCGCGTCTGAATCGGCGCAAAGGCATGGTACAGACGGTCAATTTCGGCGCTGTCGGCTTCCTGCCCTTTCACTTCCAGCCAGCGTGCATGAATACGCGGATTGGCCAGCATACGGGTAATGTGTTCGCGTTTTTCGGTACCCATGGGTTCACGCGCTTCGGCCTGGGTTACTTCAATACCTTCGGCGGCGAATAATTCCATAAAGGCGTAAACCGGTGCCAGCGAGCCAAAATCAATGGTGGTGCCCGCCCAGTCGAGAATAACGGCTTCTGTTGGCCCGGCAAAAAAACGTTGCGATTTAAACATGGGGATTGCGCTCCTGCACCACACGGGTGTGCTGAATTAATAGTTCGTAATAATGGTCAATGCCCGGTACTTTTAAGGCCGGTTGTTTACCCTGTTCGTCGTATTTACGCAGCCGTAAAGCGTCAACAAACCAGGGCGAGGATTCAAAGGCACGACAGGTGCTTTCATCCATCCAGCCGCCCTGCAGTTCCAGACTCTGCTGCGATGCCGCCGACAGCGACTCGCGGTATGCGGCATCGGTGGAATACAAATAACGCTTGGCCGCGACATGCAGACGAATGGGTTTGGTCACGTCATCGGCAAAATACTCACTTAAAAAAGCCGCGCCGACTTTTTCGTGGTAGCCGTTATCGCCACCGGCTTCCGGATGCAGCCCCTGTTCCTGCCAGGTAATTAAATGGCCAACATCATGCAGCAGCGCGGCAATAACCAGATGCGCTGGCGCATTATCCTGTTCGGCAAACCAGGCACATTGCAGAGCATGCCGGGTCTGGGAAATATCTTCCCCCAGTGGCATATGGCCGTATTCGGCAAAGGGTTGCCAGACCTGATCCACGGCTTTGCGCGCCAGCGTGCGTAAGCGCATGATGATTCCTCCGTTGTCGGCTGTCAGAGCCAGAAGCGGTGCTTTTCCAGCGCCTGCAGCAAACGCTGCATATCCTGCGGAAAAACATCACCGATATGGCCAATGCGGAAACACGGCGTTGCCGTTACCTTGCCCGGATAAATCACAAAGCCTTCCTGCTTTAAGCGCTGATACAGCTGGTTAAAATCGAACGCCGGATTATCGGGATATTTAAAGGTCGAAATAAACGGCGATTGTTTATCGCGGCTGACCACACACTCAAACCCCAGTGCCTGCATACCATCGACCAGGGTGCGGTGGTTTTCGGCATAACGCTGTGCCCGGGCGCTGATGCCACCCTCTTCTGCCAGTTCTGCCAGCGCCTGCTGAAAAGCGCGCACCACATGGGTTGGCGAGGTAAAACGCCATTTACCATGGCCCTGCTCCATGCACTGCCACTGGTCAAATAAATCCAGACTTAACGTGCGCGCACGACCGGCACATTTGGCCAGCGCATCGCGTCTTGCAATCACAAAGCCCATACCGGGCACGCCCTGAATGCATTTATTAGCCGAGCTGATCAGAAAATCGATACCCAGTGCTGCCAGCGGAATTTCGATACCACCAAACGAGCTCATGGCATCGACAATCAGGGTTTTGCCGGCGGCTTTAATCACTTCAGCATAGGCCGCCAGCGGATTCAGAATGCCGGAGGTGGTTTCACAATGAACCAGCGCCACATGAGTAATGGCCGGGTCATCATGCAAAGCCTGATTCAGTTCTTCCAGACTCACCCATTCATGTTCGGCGGCGGTTAACAGCACATAATTAATACGGTGTACCCGCGCCATATCGGCAATGCGCTGACCGTAAGCGCCATTGGCTAAAATCAGCAATTTATCATCGGCCGAAAAGGCACTGCTGATGACACTCTCTACCGCAAAACTGCCACTACCCTGCAGCAGCACCGCACTGTATTCCTCTGCAGCGCACTCTTTTTCACCACAGAGCGCCAGCTCTACCAACTGTTCACGGATAGGCTGCACCACCCCCAGGTTGTAATCGTCATCCCAGGTACACCAGTCACGCAGCATGGTCTGCTTTACACTGGCCGTGGTACTCAGGGGGCCGGGAGTGAGTAATAAATAAGGGTTATTCATAAGTCCGTCACGTTTGCGCCGAGTTGTTTTTTGTATTTCACTTATTCTGGTCTAGACCAGAATGCGCAAACTATAAAAGCTAACGGAGTGAGCGGCAACGGCAGTTTAATGAAGTTTTTGTGACAGTAATGCAGAGTGTTGGGCTGCTATAAACAGACAGGCTTTGCACAAGCGGAATGAGGTTTAATCAGAAGAGGTTTGTACTGCGGCGCTACGCGAGCGGCTTCTATAGCTAAGTTGAAGCCTTTCCGGATATCGGTGTAGCCGCTGCGCGGGCTGGATTTTGTAATCATCTCTGAGCCTTTGCGGGTGCTCCGCCCCCTGCGCCCCCATGCAAGGAGAGGTATCTCCTTCCGATCCTCTCTTGCGGCTGTCCGGTGCTGTTCAGTCAACTGCGTGGCCAATCCGGCCCGCACAGCAATTCGCCCGGAGCCTTTTACCGTTTGATAATTGAAATGAATAGGCTCCGGGCCGTACTGTGCTTTCCACCGGATTGTCTGCCTGGTTGACTGGCACCGCACAAATGCCGCGTTTATTCAGACGCAACGCGGCTTTTTAAAATACACAAAAGCAGAAGCTGAAAAGCGGTTTCGCGCTATGGTTTTATGCGCCTGCAGGACGCCGGTTTGAATCATTCTGCGCCGGTACGTCCCGGCATGGATGCCGGGCGAGCGAATAGGGCCATGGACAATTTTGTCGGGAACAAAATTGAGCAGCCGAAGGCTGACCCGCAGGGCGAAAGGCAGGATGCCTGAAGTCTCGCCCATTATTCGCGGTACCGCGACCGCAGGATTATTCAGAACGGATTAAGTCCTGCACAGCGCGAAGCAGGGGCCCGGGGAGAAGTTCCCCGGATTGGGGCGCAGGGGCTTGCCCCGCAAAGGCTTTGAATTATTTACAAAAGCCAGCCCGCGCCGTGGCTAAAAGCCTTCGACAGGCTCAGGCTGAACGGTATCGCGGTTCTAAAACCTTCGACAAGCCCAGGCTGAACGGTATCGCGGCTGAAAGCCGCTCCTACCAAGCCCCTCCCAAAAAACAGCTGAAAAAAGAAAATCAGTGACTGGGAATCCGCAGCTCTATCGCACTGTGAACCCAGTGCTCAATATCAAACTCCACCGCCTTACGCTCCCCTTCATAACGAATACGGCGAATTTCCAGACAGGGCGCGCCGTTAATATGCGACAGCGCGTCGGCCACCTGATCGTACACCGCCGACACGCAGATGCGGTTATCTTCGTGCGTAATTTCGACGTTGTAATCGCGCTGCATCAAGGTGGTAAGCGAGCCTTCCAGGTCTTTTTTCATCAGTTCCGGAAAGCGGCTTTCCGGCAGGTAGATAAATTCGTACAGCACCGGACGACCATCGAGGGAGCGCAGACGCACAAGCTCAATCAGTTTTTCATCAGCGGCAACGGCCAGTGCTGTGCGTGCGGCCTGTGGGCCTTTAATGCGCTTTTGTGAAATTAATTCGGTGGCCGGAGTGCGTTGTTGTTGCTCCGCCAGCAGGTAGAAATTCACCCGCGAAGACGGGTCATATTCCAGCCGTGGCGGTGAGACAAACCAGCCGCGGCGGTTGGAGCGGTAAATCAGCCCTTCCGATTCCAGCTTCGACAGCGCATCACGCACGGTAATTCGCGTGCTTTTAAACTGCTCGACCAGTTCGCGTTCGGATGGCAGGCGTTCGTTCTGTTTCAGGCGTGACTGTTTGATCAGTCCGGCCAGGTAGTCGCGTATTTCGATATTGGCTGGCAGCATTTTTTTCAATCCGGCATCGGTATGCATGGCTATTTTAGCCTCGCCGCAGCAACAGAAGCCAGCGGCTGTTTCTGGAGCTCTTCCTCAGACTGCTGTCCATTGCGGAAAAAGCGCCAGCGGAAATACAGCCACGACAGCGTGACCAGCGCCCCACCAATAATAGCGGTACTGTAAACGGCACTGACAAAGAAATTCAGCCAGCTGATGTCCGCTGCATAAAAATGCTTAACCAGCAATAACCCCACGCTGCCGGTATAACCGGCGCTGTCGGCCAGATAAATCAGAAAACCGGCATTGGCCACGCCACCGGCCAGGGCGACAAAACGGTCAAACAAAAAGCAGTTAAACGGAATATAGGCCAGATACAAACCCGTACCTAAGGCGACCATCCAGATTTTACTGTCGAGCCAGTGTTGCTGATGCAGCCAGGTGCTGTAACCCAAAATAAAGCAGCCCAGCACAATGGCAATATGATTGGCAGTAAAGGCGCGGAAGTTATCGCGGATAAACATTAATAACGCCAGCGCGACCAGAACCATACCGGCGATGCGCACCCCGGCGTAGGTAAAAATCGCGGGTTCATTGCCATAACCCAGCGCCTGCCAGATTTCTGCAGAAAAGTTATCGCGGAAATCACGTAAGCCGGTGAACAGTAAAAACGCCAGAATCAGCAGACTCAGACCAAACCAGTACTGGCCAAATAACCGCCAGCGGTCGGCGGCGGTCATAGGCTGGCGTTTCATGCGTTCGGCCTCATCTGTCGCATCCGGTTCCGGAATCATCGACAGTGCATAGACCGAAATCAGCAGCAGCGGCATAAAAATCAGGCCGGTTAAAAACGGCATCCAGAATTCCGGCACATCGGCATAAACAATTAACGCTTTGCCCACACTGCGCACCATGCCTGAGGCAACAATAAAGGTGGCACTTAACCCTGCTCCGAGTAATTCCGAGGTTTTACGCCCTTCCAGATAGCTGAATACCAGCCCCCAGATCATGCCCAGTGGTAGGCCATTAAAAAACATCGCCAGAGGTTTTAATGGCGCCGGTAATACCGCAAATAAAAACAATGCCAGTTGTGCACTGGCGACCAATAACACAATGGCCAACGCGCGGCGGTCGTGCATCATGCCCGACACCACACGGATACCGATAAACTTCGACAACAGATAACCCAGCACCTGAGCAAAAATCAGAATCACTTTGTAATCCATGCCAAACAGGGTCTGGCCATCGTACATCGCCACCGAGAAAGGCTTGCGGAAGGCGTACATAGAAAAGTACGTCATAAAGGCGGCGCTGATGGCAAACACCACAAACCAGAGTGCAGACGCCTGCTGCAGACGCTGCTGAACCCGCTGGTGAAAACGCTGAAACGGCATAATTAACATGGCAATACTCCCGCTGCGGCACCTGTGCCTGCAGCGCAATCAGTTCTTATAAACAGGAAATACCCGAGGGATATGTCGGCTGTATGAAAATGCTGCATTCAGCCGGTACTCTTGCCGCTGCGCGCACGGGCACAGTGCTGGCGGAATTCCGCACTCATCGGATCGGCTGGCGGCTGCAGGGTGGCAAAACGGGCCGGTGAGAATTCTTCGGCGGCAACAAAGGTGGGCTTGCCAAGAATCTGTTCGCTCAGAAAACGGCCAATACCGCCACTGAAGGCAATACCGGCACCGGAGCAGCCTGTGGCAACAAAGGCATTGCTGTATTGCTCCAGACGACCGAGCAAAGGCTTGCCATCCGGCGTATAAGACGACACACCGCTTAAGTAATGCGCCAGTTGCGCCTGCTCCAGCAGCGGACAGAGCGCCAGCAGGTTATGCCAGTGCTCTTCCAGTGCCAGCCAGCCGTTGGCATCTTCGGCAAAATGAAAACTGTGAATATCGTGCGGTAATGCACGCGGGTCGGCGACACAGCATTGGCTGTCGCGCACACCGAATAACAGTGCCGATTGTTCACTGCGGAAATAGGCTTTGGCCGAAGGAATAATTGCCATCGGCTGCTTGGCATCAACCTGCGGCTGGTTGTTGGTTATCCAGTAATGGCTGCGTACCGGTGCCATCGCCAGCGCGATATCGTAGTCATAGGCCAGTGCCGCACTCCAGGGGCCGGCCGCCAGCACCACACTGTCGGCACGGATAAATTCACCGCTGGCTAAATATACCCCGGTAAATATACCGCTCTGTGATTCCAGCCGGCTGACCGCACAATGAGCAATAATCTGTGCTCCTGCGGCACGGGCCGAACGGGCATAAAGCTGTGCCAGGGTATAAGGGTCGGCGTGGCCGTCATCGGGGTAATACAGCGCACTGCTGTCTGCCGTGATTGCCAGCCAGGGCAGCAGCCGCTGAATTGCACTGCTGTCCAGCCATTGTGTGCCAACGTCCAGCTGCTGCGCCTGCTGAAAATAACGTTGCTGTTGCTGACGTTCGTTATCGTTAACGGCGATGTGCAAACAACCGCTGCGTTGCGCAAAGGGCAGATTAAAACGCTGCTCCAGCATACGCAGGGTGCTGTGAGTTTCGTGCACCATTAATGCGGCACTGTCGCTGCTGCGCGCCCGGGTTAATAAGGCCGCCGCCTGACTGGTAGTGCCTGAGCCTAATTCGCCGCGTTCAAATAACCAGACCTGTGCCTCACCGCTGTTCTGCAGATAATGGGCAATGGCGAGGCCAAGAATACCGCCGCCAATAATAACCACCTGCTGTTTTACCGCCATCTTAATACTTCTTTTGGTCTAGTCCAGATGGAAGTATTTAAAAGAGTACGGATGACAAAACGATGACAGGCAGGTTCAGAGAAAGAAAACGTTGCATCAAGGCAGAACACAAATAAAAACACCGGCCAGAGCCGGTGTTCTTTGTTACTGCAATAAATCAGAAGAAGCTGTATTTAACCCCCAGATTGGCGCGGTAACCGTAGTATTCCACCTGCAACGGACGGCGTTCGCTGCCGAGATAGTACTTCATCGGTTCGTTGGTGATGTTATTAATATCGGCGTACACCATCAGATCGCTGGTTGCCTGATAAGACGCGCTCAGATCAACGCTGGTGTAATCACCGTAGTAGCTGTCTTCATCGCTGCTGTCACCGTGTTCCTGAATATAAGCGCCTTTATGGTTAACAGCGATGCGCACGGCAAAGGTGCTGTCATCGTAGAATAACGCGGCGTTATACAGAGAGTCGGCCTGACGCGGAATATCGGCTTTGCGGCCATTGGTTAATTCCATCACCGAACGCATGCGGGTGTAGTTAGCCTGTACGCCGACATTTTCCAGCGCATCGGCAATAAAATCGAGGCGACGACTGAAGGCAAACTCAGCACCGGCCAGCCAGGCATTATCACCGTTCACCGAATCCACACGGTCAACGGTTTCACCTTTAAAGGTTACTTCAGAGCGCTTGCTGAAAATCGGATCGCTGATCTGCTTATAGAACAGGCCGCCGGAAATCACACCGACATTGTCGTAATAACGCTCAAATAACACATCCAGATTATTGGAATACGTCGGGTTCAGTCCCGGATTGCCTACCACCAGTTCACCATCGGCTTCAGAATAGGCCTGACCCGGAGCCAGCGAACCAAAGTCCGGACGGGCAAAGGTACGGCTGAAGGCAGCGCGCAGGTTGCTGTCGTCGGTCAGGGCGTAGGTCATATGTACAGACGGCAGCACCGAGGTGTAAGACTTGGTCTTTTTAACCGGCACAATCACCAGCGTGCCGGCATTGTCTTCGGCGCTGTAACCGGACACTTCGGTCTCGGTGCGTTCGACGCGCACACCGCCCACCAGGCTGACATCATCGTTCAGCTGATAAGTCGCCATACCGTAACCGGCCATCTGGGTTTCGTTCACATCGAAGTTACGACCCAGCGCCCCACCGTTGGCTACGGTGTAGGATTCGCCATCAATCAGTTCGAACTGATCGCGGTTTTTGTTCCAGAAATTTTCCAGATCCGACATATCCGCCACCTGGCTGAAGTCATCGGCGTAACCGGCGTTAATTTCTTCCAGATAATCGTTACGGCCCGGCTGATCGCTTAAATCAAAGTCGCTCAAAAGCGGCGTTGTCGCACTGTCTTTCCACTGATAAAACTCATCGGAGAAACGCGCAACCCGCTCTTTTTCACGGTATTTGGTACCGAATTTCAGTTGCAGATCGAGGCTCATATCCTGAGTAAAATCGAGCTGCGCCACGACCTTATCTTTTTCCCGCACATCGACCTTATAAAGTTCAATAGAAGACAACGCCATCTGTGTCGGGTCCATGCTGAAGCCATCCGGTAAATGGGTGGATGGTTTATTCGATGGACTGTTACCCCCGTCGATGGTGTTGTACGACAGGTTTTTACCGCTGCGGTTATCCAGACCTACAAAGCCCACGTTTTTCTGATCAAAACGGGCGACAAAATAACTCTTGTCTTTGCTGTTTGGCACATCGCCGTAATAGAAGTGGTTATCGTAGGTTGAGGCTTTCCATTCCAGCAGACCGCCCTCTCCGACCCAGTGCTCACCACCCAGCTGATGACCGCTGAGTTCGGTGGTCAGAATATTGTGAATATGCTGCAGCTCGATCCGGTCTTTATCAAAACGGTAGCGGTGTTTGTAGTGGGTTTCATCGTCAATCAGTGTGCCGTACAGGGTACGGGCATAAAGGGTATCGCCATTATCGAATTTATATTCCACGGCACCGTTAAAACCACGGGTATCGCGCTCACCGGTATAATCGCGCAGTTCAAGGCGTTTAATCCCTTCGCCACTGCGGCGTGGTTCAAAGTTATCGGTCGCCCAGTTACGCACGTACTGGCTGGCATTAACGATATAACCCCACTTACCATCGTCACTGCGGTCACCGGCAAGAATATTCAGGTTATAACCACTCTCTTCCGCTTTATCGTTGTAGTTGCTGCCAACGGTGACATCCAGTGTGGTTTCCTGTGGCGCACGGCGGGTAATAAAATTCACATTACCGCCAATGGCATCGCCTTCCATATCCGGCGTTACGGCTTTGCTGACTTCCACACTTTCGATCATTTCGGTCGGGAAAAAATCGAACGCGGTCGCACGCGAGGTGGTTTCTTCTTCGGCGGTCGGAATACGGTCGCCGTTCAGCGAGGCAGAACTCCACTGCGCCGGTAAACCACGCACGGCAACAAAGCGGCCTTCGCCCTGATCGCGCTCAATCGAAATGCCGGGAATACGCTGTACCGCTTCGGCGGCGTTGCGGTCCGGTAATTTACCGATGCCGTCAGCAGAGATGGCATTAAGAATACGGTTGGCGTTTTTCTGTGTGTTCAGCGCTTTCATTTCGCCCTGAAAAATATGGCCAACCGCGACCACTTCTTCGATACCTGCGCCGGTGAATACCACTTTCAGTGCGCCCAGATCTTTACGCTCATCGGCGCTCAGGGTCACGGTGGTTTGCAGCGGCTCATAACCTACATAGGTAATTTTCAGGTTGTAGGTGCCGGGCTGCAGGCCTTTGAGAATAAACTGGCCGCGTTCATCACTCTGAACACGGGCGCCGGTTTCCACAACGGTCACCGTTGCACCGGGTAATATTGAACTCTGATCAATCACCGAACCCATCAGGCTGGCATCGGCCAGTGCCAGCTGGCTGCCCAGCAACAGTGTCGCCAGCAGTGGCAGTTTTGCAGTTTTAAACGTCTTCATCCTAATCCCCATAGTTTCCAGTAAGCCGCAATCACGCCCCTTGTGCCGGCGGCATCCGAATCTGGTCTAATCCAGTTAGCCAGTGCAGATTAGGAAGAAAATATGACGGGGTTATGACTGTGGCGTTCAACAACGGGCAGAAATCACATTGCCGATATGAGCAGATTACAGACACAAAAAAGCCCGCGGTTAAGCGGGCTTCAGCAGAATAAAAAACTAATCGTTATTCTGCAGCGGCGGTTTCAGCTGCAGTTTCAGCCGGTGTGGCTTCTGCAGTTTCTGCACTGTTGTCTGCGCTTACAGCTTCTGCAGCTGTTTCTGCAATTGGGGCTTCGTAGCGCAACCATTTCTGGCTGCGGCCAATCCAGGATACGCCGATATAACCGCGAACGCTCAGGCTCTGGCCATCTTCGGCAACTTCCAGCTGGGATTTATAAATGCTGCCGGATTTAGGGTCGAGGATACGGCCGCTTTCCCACTCGCCTTCACCTTCTTTTTCCAGCCCCCACATAAAGGTCAGGCCTTCAACCGGCTGATTTTTAAAATCGTCCGGACATTTTTCACAGGATTTGCCCTGATCTTTTTCACGCAGCAGTTTTACGATAGTGCCCTGCAGCTTGCCTTCTTCGTTAATGTTGATGTCAACGACGCTGGCCTGGCTGCCGTCTTCGTCGTCGATGGTTACCCACTGGCCCACAGCAGGATCGGCCATGGCAACGGATGACAACAGGCTAAAAGCAAGAGCGGATATGGATTTTTTCACAGACAAACTCTCCAGAGCTGGTGCAATTCCGGCCGGAGGGCAATGCCCGTATTACAACGAGCCGCGACACAACCGGACCCCGGCCGCTTGCGTTATCAGTTATTGGTTAGGCCAGGTAGGCCGATCATAAGGTATCTTCCGGGAAAAATCCGCCATTTGGCTGTACCGATGGCTCTGTCAAACCCGGCAAATCGGGCCAATTGTTAATAATCAGCCGTCGCCGGAGCGCTTTTATACCGGACTAAAGGCGTACGTATTAGCACCAAAGCACGCCATTTTTGCCACCTGCGACCATGGTCACCCCGTGCTTTCCGGGCCCCTGAAAAGTTTAGGTAACCCTTTGTTTTTAATAGAAAAAGCAATCATTGAACAGGAGTGTTCAAAATTGGTACTACCAAGGTCTAGCTGTCGTGTTCTGACGCTATGCTGCTAGGTTGATTCTGCATTCAAATAAAAACTAGGAGGGGTTATGGCTTTCAAGTCAGAAGACGATAAGAACGCGTACTGGCGCAAAAACCTGAAATTAATGTTCATTTTACTGGTTATCTGGGCAGTGGTGTCGTATGGCTTCGGCATTCTGTTCCGTCCGGTACTCGACATGATTCCGGTAGGTGGCGTTGGTCTGGGGTTCTGGTTTGCACAGCAGGGGTCCATTTATGTGTTCCTCGCCATTGTTGCAATTTACGCCAAAAAAATGCGCGAGCTCGATCGTGAGTTCGGCGTTGATGACGATGAATAAGTGAGGAGTTGAGCATGGATTTACAGACCTTAACTTACATCGTAGTGGGCCTGAGCTTCGCCCTCTATTTCGGTATCGCTATCTGGGCCCGTGCCGGAACCACCGGTGAATATTACGCGGCTGGCCGCGGTGTTCACCCGGTTGCCAACGGTATGGCTACCGCAGCTGACTGGATGTCTGCCGCTTCCTTTATTTCTATGGCAGGTCTGATCGCCTTCCAGGGTTATGATGCTTCTATCTTCCTGATGGGCTGGACCGGCGGTTATGTTCTGCTGGCACTCTGCCTTGCTCCTTACCTGCGTAAATTCGGCAAGTTTACTGTGCCTGACTTTATCGGCGACCGTTACTACTCCCGTACTGCCCGTATCGTGGCGGTTATCTGTCTGATCGTAGCGTCACTGACTTACGTAATCGGCCAGATGAAAGGGATTGGTGTGGCGTTCTCACGTTTCCTCGACGTGGATTATGCAACCGGTCTGTATGCAGGTATGGGTATCGTATTCTTCTACGCCGTACTGGGCGGTATGAAAGGCGTAACCTACACCCAGATCGCGCAATACTGTGTACTGATTTTTGCTTACACCGTACCGGCGATCTTTATCTCTCTGAACCTGACCAATAACCCGATTCCACAGTTTGGTTTCCTCAGTGACACCGCTGACGGTACTCCGTTGCTGGTAAAACTGGATCAGACACTGGTTGACCTTGGTTTTGCTGAATATACCGCGCAGAAAGGCGGTACCTTCAACATGCTGATGTACACCCTGTCGCTGATGATGGGTACAGCCGGTCTGCCACACGTGATCATCCGCTTCTTCACCGTACCTAAGGTGTCTGATGCGCGTTCATCCGCTGGCTGGGCTCTGCTGTTCATCGCCATTCTGTACACCACTGCTCCGGCTGTGGGTTCTATGGCCCGTCTGAACCTGACCAATACCATTCAGCCTGGCCCGGTTGGCAGCGCCGAAGGTAACCTGGCTTATGCTGAACGTCCGGATTGGTTCAAGAAGTGGGAAACCACAGGTCTGCTGGCATTCGAAGATAAGAATGGCGACGGCCGTATCCAGTACTACAACGACAAGAACCCTGAGTTTGCCGCAAAAGCTGAATCCTTCGGCTGGAAAGGTAACGAAATGGTGAAAGTCGACCGTGACATCATGGTACTGGCTAACCCGGAAATCGCTAACCTGCCAAACTGGGTAATCGCTCTGGTAGCGGCCGGTGGTCTGGCGGCGGCACTGTCCACTGCAGCAGGTCTGCTGCTGGCGATGTCGACCGCGATCTCTCACGACCTGCTGAAGCGTACCTTTATGCCGGATATCGGTGAGAAACAGGAACTCATGGCTGCACGTATCGCCATGGCCGGTGCCATTCTGGTAGCGGGTTACCTGGGTCTGAACCCACCGGGCTTTGCCGCACAGGTGGTGGCACTGGCCTTCGGTCTGGCAGCCTCCTCGATCTTCCCTGTACTGATGATGGGTATCTTCAGCAGTAAAGTGAATAACAGTGGTGCGGTTGCCGGTATGCTGGTTGGTCTGGTGTCTACCCTGGTATACATCTTTACCTACAAAGGCTGGTTCTTCGTGGCCGGTACTGAAATGCTGGCGAATACTCCGGACAACTGGTTCCTGGGTGTTTCTCCGGAAGCCTTCGGTGCTCTGGGTGCTCTGCTGAACTTCGCAACAGCCTTCATTGTGTCGAACATGACTGCACCTGTACCGGATGATATCCGTCACATGGTTGAAGACATCCGCTTCCCTAAAGGAGCTGGTGAAGCGCACGATCACTAAGATCAGGCGTTTGATACAAGCATAAAAAAACCGGCTTCGGCCGGTTTTTTTATGCTGCTTGCCGGTGATAAATTATCGGGATAGCAGCGCAGGAATGTTGGCAATAAACTCAGCGGTGCAGCATGTCGTTACGCAAAGGCGCCAGTTTTTTTAATAACCGGTTCTGATCGGTATAAGGAATGCCACTGTCTGTCAGTGCTTTCTGCAGTAATTCCACCACCCGGTTAAAATCGGCTTCACCAATATTCATTCCGGTGTGTACGCTGGACATATCATCGCCACTGTAACGGCATGGACCATCACTTACCGCGCACAGCTGTTCACTGAATTTATTGCGGAAGCGTTCAATATCCGAATCTTTAAAAAACGGATAAATCTGCCGGTCAAAACTGACTTCCTCAATAAAGTGGTCGACCACAACCGCAATGCCTTCAGCACCACCCAATCGTTCGTACAGGGTGTCTTCTGCCATCAGAGGATTCAGTAAAGACGTTGCCATCAGTAGCGTGCTGCTGCAAAGCAAAGAACGGATCATCACGGCTCTCCTATTGAAAATACCCGGTTAACGATACATACAGACCGTCCTGATCATCGCTGCCGGCAATGCTGCCAAGCTGCGCCCAGGCCAGGGTAAGGTTCAGCTGTTTATGCGGAAACCAGGCAATAAAAAGATCACGGTAATCATCTTCGCGAAATGCAGTTAAATTATCGGGCTTGGTGCGGTATTCCGCTCCCACGGCCAATCCATCATGCAGCAGCACCAATGCCGAAATCTCTGGCAGCAGCTGATAACTGCGTTTGTCGTCTCCGCCAAACCCGAGCAAACCCATCTGATTGGCTTTACTGGCACGCACCGTTGCGTTCCATAAAACGTTGTACCCGGCCAGTGCTGCCAGATGGATTTTACTGGCCGACAGATAAATATCCGTTCCCTGGGTATCGTTATCCGCGCCAACGGCGGCGGCCGTATCGCCATCCAGCAGACGTTTATGCTGTAACCCCAGCGCCAGCTGTGGCATTGCCGTAAACACAGCATCACCGGCGAGCCGGAGTTTGCCACCATAAACTTCCTGACGGATATCCGTTGCGGTATTTTTTAAGCGGAAATTCTGCTGTGCTGCGCTGAGTTCCAGACGGTTGTTGTAGCTCCAGCTGGCGCCCAGCACCTCCAGACGAAAATCCTGCACATCGGTGCGGGTCGTAAACGCGCTGAGACTGTGTTCGTCCTGCTCACTGTAACCACTGATCAGCGCCCAGGGCACAAGACCGCCACCAGCCGCCCCTTCCAGCTGAGTAACACCAGAGGTTGCCAGCAGACGTCCCTGCGCCAATAGCGGGACACTAAAAAGAGAACCCAGCCCCAGCAAGGTCAGGTATTTCAGCGGTGAAAAACAGCCTTTCATGATTGTATCTCCTGTTGCCGGTCAGCCGTGTCAGAATGCTGCCGGAAATCGGCCAGCCAGCCCGCAATACTTTCGAACGCCATCGGCCGGCAGAGAAAATACCCCTGAATATAATTACAACCGGCAGCCTGAAGCCAGGTTTCTGATGCCTGATTTTCCACTCCTTCGGCGGTCACTCTCAGGCCTAATTCACGTGCCATATTCAGCGTTGAACGGACAATGATCTGGTCATCATGCGTTTCTGCCAGATTCAGGATAAAACATTTATCGATTTTAATTTCGTCCACCGGCATGCGTGCAAGTTTGGATAACGCCGAATAACCAATACCATAATCATCCATCGAGATACTGAAACCATGCTCGCGCAGCAGCTGCAGTTGTTGCAGTGATTTTTCTTCATCCAGCATCATGTCGCGCTCGGTTATTTCCAGGCAGATATCCGCCGGCCGTAGTTGCAGATCCTGCAATTTGTGTTCAATCAGGGTGGTCAGGCCATCCCGGCAAATATCCTGAGCAGAAATATTAATAGATACCTGAAGATCAATATTATTGCGCCGCCAGACAGCCACATGCTCCAGCACCTGCGCAATAACCCAATCGGTCAGCTGGCAGATCAGGCCGGTCTGCTCGGCCAGTTCGATAAAAACATCCGGGGGAATAAAACCATCCTGTGGATGGAACCAGCGGATCAGAGCTTCGGCTTTATCGACGTTTCCCGTCAGCAGATTTTTCTGCGGCTGATAGTACATCTGTAACTGACCATCATTGTCGTTCAGCGCCTGCTTTAACGATTTCAGAATATGCAGTTTCTGCAGGTGTTGCTGATCCATGCCGTCTTCATATAAAAACAGCGACAGTTTATGGCTGCGTGCATGTTCCAGCGCAATGTTTGTACGCCGGATTAACTGCGCGGCGGTGCTGGCCTGTGCCGGAAACAACACCAACCCGACCCTGACATCAATATTCACACTGATGCCATTCACATTCACTGGTGTTGCCATACTGTGCAGTATTTTCCAGCCGTGCGCCTCAGCCCACAGGTTGGTTGCCGTATCGGGGCACGGAATTAAAAGAACAAATTCATCGCCCGCCACCCGTGCCAACGCTCCTTGCTGGCTGAGCGCAGCCAGCCGCTGCGCGACGCGGGTCAGGCAGCCATCACCGACATCCGGGCCTAACGAATCGTTGATGTTTTTAAATCCGCGGATATTCACATCGGCCAGCATAAATGACTCACCAGTCTCTACCCGCTGTTCGAGTTCACTCAGCATGCTGACGCGATTCAGAAGACCGGTAAGGCTGTCATGCAGGGCCTGGTAACGGATTTTCTGCTCGCGGCCAGCCAGGTCATTGTTCATGGTACGGAAAGCGGAAACCAGAGTCTGAATTTCATTATTGGCTCTGCGTGGCGGATCGATGCTGTGATATTCCCCGCGGGCTATCGCCCGGGCATCACGTACCAGCCGCTTCAGCGGTACGGTTAAACGGCGTGCCATCAGAGTACTGCCTGCCACCGCCAATAAAACAATAATCAGTGCCAGTTGCAGAATACGGTTACGTAAACGGACATATCCCTCAGAAGAGGAGCGCAGATCAGCAGACAGCACCACGCTTACCGGTACCGTATCGTGACGCGATATGGTCAGCCACTGACTGGCAAAACGCTGTGCAGCGTCATTCCCCCAGTAACCCAAAGCCTGTGCATAGCCAGGGGAACTCATCGCCTGCAAAATCTGCTCATCCCCGGACAGCGATGATGAATACACCAGATTACTGACCCCTCGCGGAGAGCGCATACCCAGGCTTTGCTGTTCAACAAAGGTAACCTCAATACCGCTGCTGCGGGCCAGTTGCTGCGCCAGAGACTCGTCCATACGGAAGCCAACCCCGGCAATGGCAATCACCCGTGGCGCCTGCACCGGAATCAGCAGCAACTGATAAATATGATTACCCAGCACAAAAAAATCGGCACTGACCTCACCTTTAAGCGACTGTGCCAGGGCCGGGGCGTAGCTGAACTGTTCACCTTCGCGTACATCGCTGTCAGTACTGGCCGTCACCTGACCGCTGACATCCACCAGAAACATCAGATCAGAACGGATACGGGAACCATGATTCTCCAGCATGCTCGCCACCGTGGCTTTATCCTGGCTGGCCAGCGCCTGCTTAAAACCAAAGTCAGAGACCAGTATTTCGGCCGACGTCAGCAGCTGCTGCTGACGCATGGCAACGGTGTTTTTAAACACCTCCACCGCCGCGCTCAGGTCATTATTTACTTTGCTGCGGATGGTTTCACCAGCACTGTAAAGTACCAGTGTCAGAATCGACAACGAGGTCAGGGCGGTCAGACCGGCGGTCAGCAGCAAAATCTGGCTGCGGAAGGTATTCAGCCTCATGCTGTAGCCTCAGCGGCGTAGTTTATTACCAAAGCCCTGCCCCTCCTGCTGCTCTGGCGCAGCAACGGCCAGTGACAGTGTTATTTGTATATGCCCGTCAGTCCGGGGCATGGTGTTCAGTTGCTGCAGAGTCAGAGTCTGCCGCTCATTCTCGTTCAGCGACAATCTGGGATGCCAGACGCTCAGCGTTGATGCTGCCGGCAGATCAGGTATACGGATTCGTCCATCCCCGTTACTGATGAAGGTATCGTCGCCGTCACTAACATAGATATAACCAACCATCTGGTCATGAATGTTGCAGCCCAGCACAACCAGACCGGGCTGATCAAACAGTACCGGCTCTTTTGGTGTGTTGGCATATAAACGGATTTCAAAGACTTTCGGAGACGAAAAGGAATAAACATGATGGCGGATATTATCGCTGTTGGGAAAGCTGACACGCTGCCCCTGCTGAACAATGAGAACCGAAGGCCGGAACTGTTTGTTCACCTGATCCATTACCGCTACCGGAATATTTCCTGCCGGGGCCTTTCTGACAGGCGTTCCACGCACACTGACGACAACATCTGCCAGGGGTTTGCCCTGCTGATCGTGAAATTCCAGCACCAGCCCAGACTCAGGCTCAGCCCGGACAGAATGAACCTGAATAAAGGATAACAACAGAAATGTTGTCAGAACCTGCTCAGCCCATGACGGGCCGCCATGTCCCTGCCGGAATAATCGCCACACTTACCACCTCAGTCATCTGCAACCATCGCTTAAAAATAGTTGCAAACCGGCCTTAGCGCAAAGTATGAGATCCGGCGGGCAGCATATCAGCTGCGCTGATTGAAATGCGTCAGCTTGATATACATAAGTGCGGTCGAGATCACATCTCCCATGGCGGTATGGCGCTCAATAATGGGAACCTTCAGATCTTTGGCCAGCCCCTCAAAGGTCAGATCCAGCTGCAGCTCGGGGATATATTTACGCTTCTGGCGCACATAGAGTTCAGATACCTCGATAAAGCGGTTCGGCAACTGAAAATTATGCAATTGTTTGATATAGCGGTTAAGGATGGCGCGGTCATATTCGATATAAAAACCACAGATTGGGCGGTTTCCGACAAAATCCAGAACCTTCTCAATCGCTTCCGAAACAGCAACGCCCTGACGCCGGTCTTCGCGCCGCAGATAATGCACCCGCACCGCATTGGGGTCGGTTACAGCATTGGAATTAATGGTCAGATCCAGAGCTTCTGACAGGCGAATTTCTCCACCTTTTACCCGTACCGCGGCGACACTCAGCAGCTCGCCTTTTTTCTTATCGAAACAGCTGGTTTCGCAGTCCAGCACCACCACTTCATCGCCATCATAAGGCTCGGCCAGATGACGCCAGCGCCCTTCCGGTGGCATATAACCCGGCAGCTTTTTCAGCAACCAGAACGGGGCCATCAGAAATTCTCCAGATGATAATGATTGACCAGTAATTGCTTGAATTTTTTAACCCGGTGCAGAGCATGACGCAGCAAGCTGCGATCAACACTGCGCAGACTGTTAAGCTGCAGTTGCTGTGTCAGTCCCGGATTATCCGACCCGCTTTCCAGCTGCTGGCGCAGACGGATACGTAAAAAGAACAGTAAAGCATCTTTAAGGCCCTGGGTTGTTTCATCATCCAGAACGTTCAGCGCCTGTAATTTATCCAGTCGTTGCAGGGTATTGCAGTCGCTGATGGCATATTCAAATGCCAGTGCGCGGACACCGTGAACCAATGGAAAAATACCGCCTTTTTTAATATCAATGGTGCCGTGGTCTTCGCGGATTTTACCCAGAAAAGTCAGCGGCGTTTCAAACTGCAGGGCTGGTTTGGCAAACCAGGCCGATGTCATACTGGAGCGCAGTGCCTCGGTCTGCCAGCTGGCTTTTACCGGTACAAATAACTCCCGGTTTCCGCATACCGGTTCAGCGTCCATAAAAATCGCCATATTCATCATGGGTTCCGGACGACCAGAGCGCATCCAGCGCTGTACTTTGCCGACCCAGCCGTCAACGGTATTAATCCAGCTGTCGTTAATAAACATGACACCACCCGGACAGGGCGGATAGCCAAAGTCGAGCAACGCCTGATGCAGGTTTTGCAATAACGGCTGCACCGCTTCACGGTCATGCTCATTCTGCAGGATAATGGCGTTGTCCTGATCGGTTTTCAGTATCTGCTCTCCCCGGCCCTCACTGCCCAGAACCAGAATGCACACACTCTTTTGTAGCCGTTTGGGGAAAATAAGCTCGAATGCCCGCTCCATCAGGCGGCGGTTCAGTGTGGTAATCAGCTCCATAATCGCCACGACTTTTACCCCCTGGGTACTGAGGCTGTCGATCAGAACCTCAAGGCGCCGGGCAGCCACCACCAGTTCCTTCATGGTTTTGGCCTGCTCAATACGCATGGCAATAACATGAGAGTGTGTCGAGAACACACTGAGCATATCCATCAGTTCGAGCATACCGACGATATCGCCATCACGGGTGACAATAACCCGCTCAATATGATGCTGGGTCATCTTCAGCAGCGCACTGAACAGAAAATCGCCGTATTTCACTTCGACCAGATCAAACTGAGCAATATCAGCCACTTTACTTTGCTTGGTTTTATCGCCGAGCAAAGTGGCGCGCAGTAAATCTGTGCCGGTTACGATGCCGACCTGACGAGCGGTCCGAACCAGTACTGCGTCATATTTCTGCTCTTCCATAATGGCCGCAACCCGCGCCAGACTGGTTTGCCCGGTAACATAAACCGGCGGGCGTACACTGTCTTCATCGATGCGGGCAAGAATAAATTCAGAGACATCATTACTGCGCTGATCGACCAGTTCTTCCTGGGTGCCGAGATCGGTTTTGAAATAGATAGAAAAATCACTGGATTCATCCAGAAGCTGAATAAAATCTTTGGCGCGCAGTAAATAGCAGAGGGTTTCTTCTATCGCGGTGTAGCGGTGTTTACAGGAAGATTCCAGTACGGCACGTACGTCGAAGATATCCTCTTTGCCATACTGGGAAAAAACCTGCTGGCCGCTTTTATCGGTTTCTTCGACCACACCTTTGTAGACGATGTAGACCCCGGGAGACACATCTCCCTCATCCAGAATAACCGCACCGGCAGCAAAGAAAACCAGATCCAGGCGCTTGGTTAACCACTCCAGTTGCTGCTCAGACAAAAAACTGAACGGCGGCTGGTTAAGGTTTATCTGAATCGTCATAACCTGTCTCCTTTCTGCGATGACAGCACCGCTTTCCATTCAGTATAAAATAAAAAAGACACCGTCACAGGACGGTGCCAAGGGGAGCCCCAGCTCGAGGCAATCGTACAGGCCGGCAAAACCGGCCAATATTCTCAGACCTGTTTACACCTATAAAACAGGTTCAGTGATCCGCTGCCTGTGCCGCACCCAACCCGGTATGCGAGCGCACAAACTGCTGATCAAATTTCTCCCGCTCCTGTGCTCCGGCGGCTGATTTATCTGTGATTGAGAAGTACCAGATCCCGGCGAAGGCAACAATGACCGAGAACAAGGCCGGGTATTTATATGGGAATACCGCACTTTCATTACCCAGAATCTGCACCCAGACAATCGGCCCAAGAATAACCAGAGAAACCGCCGTTAACAGGCCCAGCCAGCCACCGATCATGGCTCCGCGGGTGGTCAGGCGCTGCCAGTACATCGACAGGAACAGCACCGGGAAATTCGCACTGGCAGCAATAGCAAAGGCCAGACCGACCATAAAGGCGATATTTTGTTGTTCGAATAAAATACCCAGCCCTATCGCAATCACACCCAGCACCAGCGTGGTAATTTTCGACACCCGCACTTCTTCTTCATCCGTTGCATCCGGACGGAAGACATTGGCATACAGATCATGAGACACCGCCGAAGCTCCGGCCAAAGCCAGTCCCGAAACCACCGCCAGAATGGTGGCAAAGGCAACCGCAGAAATAAAGCCAAGGAACCAGTCGCCACCCACTGCTTTTGACAGATGGATTGCGGCCATATTGTTGCCACCGATTAAAGCGCCGGCTTCATTAAGAAATTCACTGTTGGTCGACACCAGAACGATAGCGCCAAAGCCGATAATAAAGGTCAGAATATAGAAATAGCCGATAAATCCGGTGGCATAAAAAACGGACTTGCGCGCTTCGCGGGCGTCAGCCACGGTAAAGAAGCGCATCAGAATATGCGGCAGACCAGCGGTACCAAACATAAGCGCAATACCGAGACTGATTGCAGACACCGGATCGGATACCAGACCACCCGGCCCCATAATGGCAATGCCTTTTTCGTGAACTTCGGTTGCCTGCTGGAATAAATTGCCCATATCAAAACCGACATAAACCAGTACCATCAGGGCCATAAAGCTGGCACCGGATAACAGTAATACCGCTTTAATAATCTGTACCCAGGTTGTAGCCAGCATACCGCCCATAGTGACGTACAGCACCATCAGAATACCCACCAGTACGACGGCATAGTCGTACGGCAAGCCAAACAGCAGTTGAATCAGTTTTCCGGAACCAACCATCTGGGCAATCAGATAAAGAGAAACAACACAAAGCGATCCAACGGCCGACAGCGTACGGATCTGGGTCTGCCCAAGACGATACGAAGCCACATCGGCAAAAGTAAACTTGCCCAGATTGCGCAGCCGTTCAGCAATCATAAACAGAATCAGTGGCCAGCCGACCAGGAAGCCGATGGAATAAATCAGGCCGTCAAAACCGGATAAATACACCAGGCCGGAAATCCCCAGAAAAGATGCCGCCGACATATAATCCCCGGCAATGGCCAGACCATTCTGAAAACCGGTAATACCACCACCAGCCGCATAATAATCGGCGGCGGAACGGGTGCGACGACTGGACCAGACGGTAATACCCAGCGTAAAGGCCACAAAAATAAGAAACATAATAATGGCCGACCAGTTGGTGGCCTGCTGCTCTACGGCCCCGCTGATAGCATCGCCGGCAAAAACCAGACTGCTCAGGGACAAGAGTGGAAATAATACAAAGGGTTTCAAACGTTTAAACATACGGATTCCTTAACCCTTCAGACATTCTTCAATGATGCGTTGATTTTCTTCATCAAATTCGGTGTTCGCACGTTTAACGTAAATACCGGTCAGCAGAAACGATGAAATAATAATAAAGACACCCATAGGGATTCCCCAGGTGGTAACGCTGCCCTGAGCAACCGGCTCGGCCAGAACGCCGGGAGCAAAAGCAACCAGCAGAATAAAAGAAAAGTACATCACCAGCACAATGGCGGAGAGTTTCAGGGCAAAGGATTTGCGCTTTGCCACCAGGATCTGAAAATCCGGGTGATCTTTAATTTTTTGGTAGACATCGGACTGCATGCCTGACTCCTGACAATGAATAACTCATTGGCATTCTACTCAACGGGGCCCGCCCCCCCAGCCCGACCATAGTCTCAGGAAGTACGCCGCCGGATCTTTCACCCTGTACGACCTTGGTCTAAGATCAGGACAGTGACGCAGAGTGAAAACAGGGGCTCGTGTTAAGCTCCCCAGAGGCAAAAAAAATACAACAAGGAAAGCTATGATTCCGGCCTGGCAGCTCATTTCAATTTCTGTGTTATACATTGGCACGCTGTTCGGTATTGCCTGGTACGGCGACCGCCGGGCTCACAGCGGCAGACCGGTGCACAACACCGGTATGATTTACAGTCTGTCGCTGGCGGTTTATTGCACCTCCTGGACCTTTTATGGAGCTGTAGGCATGGCCGCCACCAGCGGCTGGATGTTCCTCAGTATTTATATCGGCCCGATTCTGTTTCTGCTTTTTTTCTGGCGCATGCTGGGGAAAATCATCCGCATTGCCAAAGAAAAACGCCTGACCTCCATTGCCGACTTTATTGCCACCCGTTACGGCCGTGATCACACCCTCGCCATTCTGGTAACCATCGTCGCAGTGCTTGGTGTTGTGCCTTACATCGCACTGCAACTCAAAGCCATTGCCACCACTTTTGAGCTGGTCACACAGCCATTGGGTGCCGACAGCGGCGGCCCGATTTTTTTCTGGCAGGACACCGCCTTTCATATCAGCTGGGCGATGGCGCTGTTTGTCATTGTGTTTGGTACCCGCGACATTGACGCCAGCGAACAGCATCCGGGGATGATTCTGGCGGTTGCCTTTGAATCGATGGTGAAACTGCTGGCGATTCTCGCGGTGGGAATCTGGGTGATGACGTCCCTGTTCGACTCGCCGCTGGATTTATTCACCCTGTCCAAAACAGTGATGCCCGACCATGCGCTGTTTAACAGCGATGTGATCTCCCTTGCCTTTATTCTGCAAAGCCTGCTGGCCGGGTTTGCCATTCTCTGCCTGCCACGTCAGTTTCAGGTTGGTGTCATTGAGAATGAATCGGTGCGCCACATTCATACCGCACGCTGGATGTTTCCGCTGTATCTGGTGCTGATGCTGTTGTTTGTCGTACCCATCGCCTTAACCGGCCATCTATTTATGCGCGATCTGGGATTTGCTCCGGACACCTATGTGCTCAGTCTGCCGGTGTCCCTCGGTCAGGACGTTCTGGCCATAATTGCGTTTATCGGTGGCGGCAGCGCGGCGACCGGTATGATTATTGTGGCAACCATCGCCATCAGCACCATGGTGTCAAACGAGCTGGTACTGCCTGCGTTCTTCCGCAATACCCAACAACAGAGTGATATTCAGCAATCATCCAGTGTGCGCACTCTGGTGCTGACCGTGCGCCGCATGGTGATTGTGGTCATGATTCTGGGTTCCTATCTGTTTTACCGCATGGTCGGGGAATTTGAATCGCTGGCAGCTATCGGCCTGTTGTCTTTTGCCGCCGTCGCGCAATTTGCCCCACCACTGATCGGTGGTCTGATCTGGCAGGGAGGTAATCGTCAGGGCGCTATTGCCGGGTTACTGAGTGGCACCTTTATCTGGATTTATACCCTGCTCTGGCCGGTGCTGGCGCAGGGCATTGAACAGAGCAATACAACGCCTTATCAGATGCTGGGACTGAATCTGGATGATTTCAGTTTCGGCGTGATATTAAGCCTGTCGGTTAACGTATCGCTGTATATTTTCTTCTCGGTGGTCACCAACGCTTCTGTGCGGGAACGTATGCTGGCCTCCGACTTCACCAGCACCAAGGCTCTGAATCCGGGTAATCAGGTGGCTCCGTCGTTCACCTGCAAAGTGGATGATGTACGCGTAGTGCTGGAGCGGATTCTGGGCTACAAAAAAACCGAATCTTTTTTTGCCGACTATCAGGCTCATCACGGTATTCAGTACGACCATGCCATGGCATCCAGCGATTTGCTGCACGATGCCGAGAAATTACTGGCCTCGGTGGTCGGCTCATCTTCTGCACGGGTTATCTTCTCGACCTTATTAGGTGGCGAGCAGATTCAGATCCGCGATCTGGCCTTCCTCGCCAGCGAAGCCAGTCAGGCCTTTGCCATGAGCCGCGAGCAATTGCAGGCTGCGGTAGAAAATCTGCATCAGGGCGTCAGCGTGGTTGACCGTAATCTCAATCTGGTGGCCTGGAACCGGCGCTATCTGGAACTGTTTAATTACCCTCCGGGCTTTATTCAGGTGGGCAAGCCGGTTGCCGACATTATTGCGTTTAATGCCGAGCGCGGTTTCTGCGGCCCCGGCAGCATAGAGCAGCAGGTTGCACGCAGAATGCGTTTTTTAAGTGCCGGCTCCGCCCATCAGTTTGAACGCCTGCTGCCGCATGGTGTAGTGATATCCATGCAGGGCCATCCGATGCCGGATGGTGGTTTTGTTACCAGCTTCACTGACATTACGGTTCACCGTAAAGCCGAACAGGCTTTAAAAGAAGCCAATGTAAGCCTTGAACGCCGCGTCGAAAAAAGCACCCAGCAGCTGGATGACCTGACCTCGCAGCTGATCGAAGCCAATACCAGTAAAACCCGGTTCCTGGCCGCTGCCGGACACGATCTGATGCAGCCATTAAATGCCGCCAAATTATTTGCCTCGACCCTGGCCCAGCACAATTTATCGGAGGAGCAACGCCATCTGCTGACCCATCTGGAAGGCTCACTGCAATCGGCTGAAGATGTGTTATCGGTGCTGGTTGAAATATCCAAACTGGATGCCGGAGCTATTGAACCCAGCCTGCGGCCTATTCAGTTAAGTGCCGTGTTAAAACCCCTGCGCGATGAGTTTACCGCACTGGCGGCGGAGAAAGGTCTGGTGCTGCGCTTCCGCCCCTGTGATTACTGGGTATTAAGCGACGCGCACTGGCTGCGCCGTATCGTGCAGAATCTGCTCAGCAATGCCGTGCGCTATACCCATAAAGGCGGCATTCTGCTTGGCTGCCGTAAGCGTGGTGAGCAATTGGTTATCGAAGTCTGGGATACCGGTCCGGGGATTCCGCGCTCTAAGCTGGGGGAGATTTTTGGCGAATTCAAACGTCTTAATCAGGGCAAGCAGGACAGCAAAGGACTGGGGCTGGGGCTCGCCATTGTTGATCGTATGGCTAAGCGTATGGGACACAGCGTGGAAGTCGACTCCTGGGTGGGTAATGGCACCCTCTTCCGTATCACCCTGCCACTGACCGAAGCCGATGTGGTGAAGCAGGATAACCGCGATCAGCAGGCACGTGTGTCCGGCAGTTTTGAGGGCTTACAGACTTTCTGTATTGATAATGACGCTGAAGTTCTGGCCGGTATGAATGCCCTGCTCAGCAGCTGGCAATGTGAGGTTTTCAGTTGCAGCGACGAGCACGAAGCTGAACAGGTGCCATTCAAGCCGCAAATCATGCTCGCTGATTACCAGCTCGACAATGACGTCACCGGCCTGCAGGTGATGTCGATGCTGCGCCGTCATTTTAATGAGGATATTCCCGGCGTATTAATCTCAGCCGATCCACGACCGTCAGTTGCAGAAGAAGCTAAATCTCTCGGCTTCTATTTCCTGAAAAAACCGGTACGCCCTGCGGCATTACGCGCTCTGATCCGCCGTCTTATCCGCTGAATAATGCGGCAGCCGACCAGAGCATAAACGGCGGCAAGAGCATAAAAAAACAGGAGCAATGGCTCCTGTTTTTTTATGCTGCTTCTGACTGGCAGGCGACGGTCAGACCTGAGTTGCCATCAGGGTATCCGGTTTTTCAAAATCCAGACTCTGCACCGAAATAACGGCCTGGGTACGGGTACGCACACCCAGCTTACGGAAAATGGCCGTTACATGAGCCTTGATAGTGGCTTCGCTGACGTCCAGATCGTAGGCGATCTGTTTGTTCAGCATGCCTTCCGACATCATGGTCAGTACACGGAACTGTTGCGGTGTCAGACTGGCGAGACGTTCAGCCAGATCCAGCGCATTCTGGTTTGGCTGATGCTGATGGCGACGTGCGGCATCGGGCAGATAGATATCCCCCTGTAACACCATTTCGATGGCTTTGGCGATATGTTCCAGCGGTGACGATTTGGAAATATAACCGGACGCTTCATGATCGATCGCCTGACACATAATGGCCGGATCTTCACAGGCCGAGACTACGATCACCGGAATTTCCGGGTAATGCGACCTCAGAAAAACCAGCCCGGAATAACCGTGCGCTCCCGGCATCTGCAGATCCAGCAGAATCAGATCGGCGTCTTTATGCTGCTCCACCACCTGCTGCAATTCCGGCAGCGATTCTGCCTGCTCAATCGTAACATCGGGTACCAGCTGTTTAACCGCCTGCTGCATAGCCGTGCGGAATAATGGGTGATCATCAGCAATGATGATTTTTTGTGCGAGCTGCATAGTCCCCTCCGGAGAATCCTGCTCAGCGGTTTAACCGCTGACTATTGTTATTGTGCGACATTTTATCAGCAGATGCTTGTGTCCACTGTAAAAACGCAAAAAACTGCCCAGAGAATTCTCTGGGCAGCTCCGTCAGACACGCAATGATGACTTAATCATCCGTGCTGATCATCCGCGATTCAGGCGCTTGTCGATCAGTGATTCCACCACCGACGGATCGGCCAGAGTAGAAATATCTCCCAGAGAATCATGTTCGTTAGCGGCAATCTTACGCAGGATACGGCGCATAATTTTGCCTGAACGGGTTTTTGGC
Source organism: Thalassolituus alkanivorans (assembly GCF_020447205.1). Classification (GTDB taxonomy): domain Bacteria; phylum Pseudomonadota; class Gammaproteobacteria; order Pseudomonadales; family Oceanobacteraceae; genus Venatoribacter; species Venatoribacter alkanivorans. Next base: position 98,057 of record NZ_JAJAEL010000024.1, on the reverse strand, counting down.
AGCCCCGGGGTAATCTGAATCAGATCGGGTGCCGCAATCGGGCCGATTTCGGCACGCACCCAGTTGCGCAGTTCTTTCACCAGCTCTTCGCTCGATTCTTCACCGGCATTCAGGGTGACGTATACGTAGATACCCTGACCTTTGATATCGTGCGGATAACCCACCACCGCAGCCTCAGCCACTTTCGGGTGTGCAACCAGCGCACTTTCTACTTCAGCGGTACCCATGCGGTGACCGGATACGTTGATCACGTCATCCACACGTCCGGTAATCCAGTAGTAACCGTCTTCGTCACGACGCGCACCGTCACCGGTAAAGTACATGCCACGGAAAGTAGAGAAATAGGTCTGCACAAAGCGCTCATGATCGCCGTATACAGTACGGGCCTGACCCGGCCAGCTGTCGATCATCACCAGGTTACCTTCAACCGCACCGTCCAGCAGCATGCCGGAGTTGTCTACCAGTGCTGGCTGTACACCAAAGAACGGACGGGTTGCTGAGCCTGGTTTAGCATCGGTTGCACCCGGTAACGGGGTGATCATGATGCCGCCGGTTTCAGTCTGCCACCAGGTATCGACAATCGGGCAACGCTCTTCACCGATGGTACGGTAATACCATTCCCAGGCTTCCGGGTTAATCGGTTCACCCACCGAACCCAGCAGGCGCAGGGATTCACGGTGCGTGCCTTCAACGGCTTTCGCGCCTTCGGCCATCAGCGAGCGGATCGCGGTCGGTGCGGTATAAAGAATGTTGACCTGATGCTTATCAACAATCTGCGAGAAACGATTGATGTCCGGATAATTCGGCACACCTTCGCACATCAGGGTTGTACCGCCATTAGCCAGCGGTCCGTACAGTAGATAGGTATGGCCGGTAATCCAGCCCACATCGGCGGTACACCAGTAAATATCGCCATCGTGATAGTCAAACACGTACTGGTGGGTAATAGACGCCCACACCATATAGCCACCGGTGGTATGCAACACACCTTTAGGCTTACCGGTGGAGCCGGAGGTATACAGAATAAAGAGCGGATCTTCAGCGCCCATTTCTTCTGCCGGGCAATGTGGAGAAGCCAGGCTCACCAGATCGTGATACCAGACATCGCGGGCCGGATGCCAGGCGACATCAGAGCCGGTGCGCTTAACCACAATCACTTTTTCAAGTGAGCGGATCGCAGGATTGGTCAGCGCTTCATCCACGTTCGCTTTCAGTGGCACTTTCTTGCCACCACGCACACCTTCGTCTGAAGTGATGACGATTTTGGCGTTACTGTCTTCGATACGACCCGCCAGAGCATCCGGCGAGAAACCACCAAATACTACCGAGTGAACGGCACCAATACGGGTACAGGCCAGCATGGCAACCGCAGCTTCCGGAATCATCGGCATATAAATGCAGACGATATCGCCCTTGCGTACGCCCTGACCACGCAGCGCATTGGCAAAGCGGGAAACTTCTTCATGCAGCTCTTTATAGGTGATATGACGATCCTGACCCGGATCATCGCCTTCCCAGATAATGGCGGTCTGATCACCGCGGGTTTCCAGATGGCGATCCAGACAGTTGGCTGAGGCATTCAGCGTACCGTCTTCAAACCATTTGATGTTGACGTTGTGATCGTCAAACGACACGTTGCGCACACGGGTGAAAGGTTTTATCCAGTCAATACGCTGTTCTGCCTGCTCACGCCAGAACCCTTCCGGGTTGATGACGGACTGCTGATACATCTGCAGATACTTCTCGTTGTTAATCCAGGCGGAATCAGCAAATTCCGGTTTGACTGGATAAACCTTCTGGTCGCTCATAGCGTTCTCCCTAAGTGATTATTTTTAAAGCTCGCTAGTGCCCGGCGGCAATGTATATCTTATGACTCATATTGAGTGACCGGCCGCTCTTCCCCAAATTAGACAATGGTCTATCGGCGAAAAAACCGGGCAATCAGGCGCGGATTACAGACGATCAACCTTCAGCTCCCTTACTTCTGGCTGGATCGCCCTGCTGCATCCCTTTTAAACCAGGCATCCGCTTTCCGGCTGTGTGCCGGAATACAAATACCAGTATCTGTTTAATACCCCTGAATGAAACGCTGAACCAGTGTTTCTTTATTACTTATCTTGCTGATATCTAAAGGAAAACTGATCAGCCCGCATATTCCCCCGGATATTCACCTGTGCCTGTCCCGAATGAATAACATGCAACCGAATACCAAGAACGACCACAGTTAACGGTATAAGCTGCTTGACGGAATATGCTCATACCCACCGCTCATCCGCACCAGAACGGCACATAAAGGTCCGTTCCCGCTGCTGCTGTAAAGCGCCGACACTTATCCGTAGTTCAGCAGAGAGTTAGTAAGTACTTCTACTTAACGCCTTGCAGCTTCGACCTTTGGCTAATTTCGTCGCACAGAAACTGTGCACCATAGTGAGCAGGCACAACTATGATAATAAGGAGAGCGACATGCGTAAGACTTCTGCAATTCTGTTGGCCGCGGCACTGCCGATGGCTGTTCAGGCAGCAAATACCGAGTTCAGCTATGGCGGCTATATCAAGATGGACGCCATGATGAGCACCTATTCCGATGGTGATATTGGCGCAGGCAGCCTGGGTCGTGATTTTTATGTACCGTCAACCATACAAACCAGTGGCGGTACCGGCGAAGAAACCAGCAGTGTCGACTTCAGTGCCAAATCGTCACGTCTGAACTTTAAAACCGTTACCACCACCGACAGCGGTGAGAAAGTAACCGGTTTTATTGAAATGGATTTTCTGACGGCACTCGCGGCAGGTGGAGCTGGTAACGAGGTTGTTTCCAACTCCTATAACCCTCGCTTACGCCATGCGTTCTTCACCTATAACAATCTGACTTTTGGTCATACCTGGTCGACGTTTATGAACGTTGGCGCCCTGCCAGAAACCGTAGACTTTCTCGGCGTAAGTGACGGTACTGTATTTAACCGTCAGGCACAGATCCGCTACACCATGGGTGACTTCCAGTTTGCCCTGGAAAACCCGGAAAGCACCGTTGCAGGTGTTGGTGTTACCGATGATGTTGGCTTGCCGGATATGGTCGCCCGCTACAATATCAAAGCCGGTGATCATGCCTTTACCGTTGCCGCCATTGGCCGCCAGATGGCTTACCAGAATGGAGTATCCGGTGCAGGCAAAATCGACGAAAGCACCAATGGTTTCGGTGTCAGCCTGTCCGGTATGGTCAAGCTCGGCGCTGACGATCTGAAGTTCAGCTACACCACCGGTAATGTCGGTCGTTACGTCGGCCTCGGTGCTGTCAGTGACGTAACAATCGCAGCTAATGGCGATCTGAAAACAACAACCGTTAATGCCGCCTTTGTTGCTTACCGTCACTTCTGGAGCGATAAGATGCGCAGCACCATCGCTTATTCCATGCTGGATGCTGACTACGATGACGACACCATTGCTGCAGGTTTGGTTGAATCGTCTTCGAGCACCCGTCTGAACCTGATGTACTCCCCAACCAAAGAAGTAACCTATGGTGTGGAATACAGCATGGCCACACTGGAAAAAGTGACAACCACCAAGAACGAAGGCGATATGAACCGCCTGCACTTCACCGCCAAGTACAGCTTCTGATCTGTACCTGACGCGTCTGACAAAAACCCGGCTCCGGCCGGGTTTTTTATTGCCTGATCAATACCCAAAATTCACCAGCTCCGTATAACCCAGCCGGTTATAACAACATTCTCAATAATGCTGTTGGCATTGCCTAAGGTTTTTCCACATTTTTTCCGTACGTCTTTTGGTGCATCTTTTGGTGCATCTTTTGGTACGTCGGTATCGCGGAGAAAAGCTGAAAAGACGATGCGCTTTCTTATCAATGTGAATAAAACGCATTGCTTAGACTGCTGGGAAAACAGCAATAAATCGCCTGCCGGCCAGTTACAGAACAATACAGCAGCGTTCACTTACACTCACTGACGACTCATTTTTGGCATATATGCAGATGTATTCATTGTGAAATTGACGGTTAATTATAAACAATCATATCAATGTCACAAAAATACTCGTTTGGTTACAAATGGTTACTTCGAGGATAGGGAAAAGACCTAGTGACATTTTTTGTCACATTCCCCTCATAAACGACAGTTATGACGTGTATTTTTTTAAGATTTTTTCCTGCATTGCTATTGAATGTGAGGAAAAATGTCACTTTTCAAGTAAACGAAAATTATTCTCTAAAAACAGCGTGTTACATCACAGTTTTACCCATTGCTGGTCGCCTGCCAGCAAATTGACTCAACCATATGCCCTACCTAAGATGCGCGCACAACGCACAGCACCAGGAATAACTGGCACAAGGGTACGGATTACACTTTGAGCGAACGGGTAACATTTAACATTAACGTTATTAATAAGCCTGCTTATATCTTTCGTCTGGAAGGGATCACGCTCGTCTTCGTTTTTGTTCTTATCTCCACCCACACCCTTGCCGCTGAAAATATTATTCTGCGCGAAAGCTATGCCGGTAACCTGTCGTTTGCATTGACCGGTAACACCATGCGCTCTGGCAGCAATGGCTGCTCTCTACTTAACAACTCCAGTGCCGCTATCAGCATCCCTGCCAGCAGTAATGTCGTTGCCGCGTTTCTGTACTGGTCAGGCTCGGGCAGTAACGACACTCAGGTTAACTTTTCCGGCGCCAATATCAGCGCCGATGTCATTTACAATGAGAATATCGACGGTCTCAGCTACTACAGCGCCCGGGCTGACGTTACCAATCGCGTCAGCTCTGTCAGCGCTACATACAACGTCTCCGGCCTTAATTTCGATCGCAGTAGTTCTTACTGTACCGGTGGCCGCTCATATGGTGGCTGGGCTCTGGTGATTGTGTATGAAAACGCGCAAGAGCCTCTGCGGGTAGTGAATATCTTTGATGGCTTCCGTAATTTCTGGAACAACTCGATTACCCTTACCCCGAATAACTTCGTTGTAGCCGATAATCCGGCAGCACTGGGTGGCAAGCACGCGCACATTACCTGGGAAGGTGATGCCGATATTTCCAACTCAGAAAATCTGCGCTTCAACGGCTCTGTATTAAGCGGCAGCGGTAACCCTCAGGGGAATCAGTTCAACTCCTATTCCAACTCGACAGCCAGCAGCACCTCTGGTGTCGACGTAGATATTTACAATATCGGCAACTACCTTACGGCCGGCTCTCAGTCTGTCACATCGGTCTATACCAGTGGTCAGGATCGCGTCTATCTGAGCGCAGAGATTATCAGTATTCCGAATCGCGATGTCGCCGACCTCAGTCTCACGGTGAACAATCCGGCAACGGTACAACGTGGTGATAATGCCGTGCTGGCACTCCGTGTCACCAATAATGGCCCCCGTTCAGCCAATGCGGTTCAGGTTGAAATTCCTATGACTGACGGCCTTAGCCTATCGTCGTTCTCTGGCAACAACTGGCTGTGTTCATCGCAGAGCAATGCGGTTATCTGTCAGCTCAGCAACTTGGCCAGTAATCAGTACAGTGATCTGTCAGTTACTCTGTCCACGGCTGCAACCACTCTTAACAGCGAAAGTCTGTCAATCAGTACCAGCAGCAATACCTTCGATCACCGCATGAGTAATAACAGTCAGCAGGTTACTCTCGCTATTGTTGATCCGGATCTCAGTACTTCGGTTAAGCGGGTGTTGGATCTGAATGGTGGTCAGGTTCGTCCGGGCGATACGCTGCGCTTTGAAATTGAAATCACAAACAGTGGCGCTGCTGTAGTAAGCAATATGACACTGACAGATCATATCCCTTCACTGATCAGCAGTTTTCAGGTTTTCAGCCACCCTGTCGGTGCGCAATTAACAACACAACCAGCACCTGCCGGAAATTTCGGCCGCGGCGTGGTCAGCCTTTCTGCGCTGACGATACCAGCCGGTGAGTCACGCATTCTGACGATTGATGGCGTCTTGTCTTCCGGTGCTCAGGATAGTGACAGCTTTACCAACACTGCAATCCTCAGCGGAGCTGGTCTGAACCTGTCTCTGACGTCACCCGTAATCACGGTTAACAGTGCTCTCAGCATCAAAGGCAATAAGCCTCTCTATTTACAGCCAAACCTCACCCTGACCCGGGTAGCAACGACGGACAGCAGCTCCGCAATCGAAATTACCAATAACAGCACAGTTAACTGGCAGTTAACCCCTGCGCTGCAAACGGATATGGTGCTGAATTACAGTCAGGGTATTCCATTCCGCTTTTATGCCCGCAATGGTTACGACGGTGGTGATAACAGGGCCTATAACCATACCTTTGATATCCGCCTGTCAGCCAGACGCTCCGGTACAGACATACTGCTGGCCAGTCGGACGCTGACCGCCGAACTGCTGACTGCCGGCAATAACAGCGGACTGGAAGTTATCCGGGAATTTAATACCGACCTTAGCGTGCAAAATGCAGAACCATTATTAAATGGTGATATTTTGCAGATCAGCATCCGCCAGTCTGGCAGCCAATACTCAGATCCTGTCGACCTGTTCCTGCGCCGTAACGGCAACAACAGTCAGGTCGCACTGACCTCCAACACCGTTATTAATGTTGATAGCGTTGCACTTTATGACGCGCCATACCCTGGTGGTAACACTCTCAATGCCGCTCAACGTGGGCAGGCAATTTATATTCGCGGCGAGGTATCCGACCCTTTCGGTGCTGACGATATTACCGCTGCAACATTGAGTTTATTCGACCCAAGCGGCAATCAGTTACTTAATAACACCGCCTTAACGCCTGTTGCTGCCAGCAATGCCGTTAAGGTTTATGAATACAGCATCACAATGGCAACAGATGCATCCGCAGGTAACTGGAAAGCCAGTATCAGAGCGGAAGAAGGCTATGAAAATCTCGTATTCAGCAGTAAAGATCTGAGCTATCCGATTCTGCTCTTCCCGCAATTAAATCTGACTAAAAACGCTGAAGTTATTTCTGATCCGGTTAATGGCAGCACTAACCCTAAAGCCATTCCGGGTGCAGAAATTATTTATACCCTGACTGCGTTAAATCAGGGTGAAGGCCAGACCGATGCTGACACTCTGGTTATTGACGAACAAATTGCTGCCACCACCAGCCTTTATGTCGCCGATTTTAATGGCGCAGGCCCGGCTGAGTTTATTCAGGGTGCTGCTAACAGTGGTCTTACCTACGGCTTTAGCGCATTAAATGCTGCCAACGATGATCTCGATTTTTCCAACGATACCGACAGCAGCGACGGCATTACCTATGGCTACGTTCCGCAGCCAGATGCCGAAGGCTTTGACGCCAATGTCACCTATATCCGTTTTATGCCGAAAGGCACATTAAACCCCGCGTCTGGCAGCAGCCAGCCGGAATTCAAGTTTCGCTACAAAGTAAAGGTCCAATAAGGAGCATTCCATGCAGACCATTAAACGTACGCCCCTGCTTCTCGCAGGTATGCTTGCCTCGGCAAGTGGCTGGGCGGCAACCTCTGTCGGTACCCAGATTGAAAACACGGCAACGGCTACCTACTACGCACCGTCCGATGCAACCTCACAGCTGACCGTCAGCAGCAGCACGGCTTTTGTTGTACAGGAAAAAATCGACGTTGCAGTAACCAGCAGCACCACCAATGCTCTGGAAGTTCAGGCTGGCAGCACTGCTCAGGTCATTGAATACACCATCAAAAACACCGGTAACGGTGATGAAACCTTCGACCTGACCGTCAGCAACGGTACCGGCGACGCGTTCGATGTTACCAACGTCAAAATTTATCTGGATGACGGCGTACCAGGATTTCAGGGCACCGAAACCGAAGTCACACAAATTAACCTGACTCCGGAACAGGCCACCAAAATCTTTGTGGTGGTTGATATTCCGGTTGCACAGAGCATCGACGATATCGCCAATATCGAATTCAACGTGACCTCTGCGACCCCAGGTGCTGCAGCCGGTAATCAGGGCGATATTCTGGCTGGCCAGGGCGATGGCGGTACCGATGCGGTACTGGCCAATAATGCCGGCGGCGCGATTAAAGCCAGCAGCTATAAAGTAACCGCAACCGCCGGTCTGGTTGTTATTACCAAGAGCATTCTGTCGACCGAACACCCAACCCTGGGCAGCGTAAAAGTGCCAGGCAGTGTGGTGACTTACCAGATTCTGGTTCAGGTAACCGCCGCCGTTAATAACCTGCGCATTGTCGATGACCTGCCATTAAACCTGACCTACGACGCCGGCTCCCTGTTACTGGCTAACAGCAATCTGGCCGGCACACCACTGACAACGACCAATGCCTCAGGCAACACCGATTCTGCAGCCGATGCAGATGCGGGTCGTTATGACGCCAACGCTGGCAGCAACGGTCGTGTGACCTTTGTTTTGGGTAATCAGGCAGCCGCCGGCGATTACACCATTCAATTCACCGCAACCATCGATTAATAACGAGGTATTTATGCGCACTCTTCTGCTCGCATTTGCTTTTCTTCCTGCTCTGGCAATGGCCGAAGTCAGCCTGATTACCGAGGCTTTTAAAATCGTTCCGGTGCAACAGGCCGACGGCAGCGTTGTGGAAGAGTGGCAAACACCTGAGAAAGTAGTACCCGGCGATAAAGTCGGTTACCGCATTTCTTACAACAATAACGGCAAGGAAGCTGCTGAAGGCGTTGTAATCAATAACCCGGTTCCTGCCGAAACGATCTACATCGCCAACAGTGCAACCGGTGCCAACAGCACCATTACCTATTCCGTTGACGGAGGTCAGAACTATGGCAAAGCCAGCGAACTGACCGTCACTGCACAGGGCAATACCCGTGCGGCAAAAGCGGAAGACTACAGCCACATCCGCTGGATGCTGACTCAGCCGGTCGAAGCCGGAGCCAGCGGTAAAGTGGAATTTAAAGTTCGTATTAAATAACCCGGAGAATCTGTATGAAAATACAAAAACTGATTCTGCCTGCTGCTATGTCCTTCGCCGGCCTCGTAAGTTTTGGGGCTCAGGCGGCGACAAAAGCCGGTATTGAAATCGTAAATACCGCAGCCCTTAACTATAAAGTGAATGGCGTTGCGCAAACTCAGGTAGAAGCTGAGAAAAAACTGCAGGTCGACGTAAAAATCGACTTTAATCTGGCACGTGCTGATATTGCAGCGCCAAATGCATCAACTGAAATTGATGTTGCTGGCAGCAAATACTACGTGATGGGTAAATTTGATCTGGCCAACACCACTAACGCGCCAACCACTTTCACCCTGGCGCCGACAAATGGTGACGGCACTGAGGCACTGGGTTTTACCGGTACAGATTACACCTCACTGACCGATACCAAAGATCCGGTAAGCAGCCTTTTTAAACTGTACAGCAGCGCTGCTGGTGCTGCCGCTCCGGCAACCGAACTGACTGGTAATATCTCTCTGAATGAAGACGGAAATGCCAGCAACACCACGGCACTGGTTTGGGTTCTGATTCCAACCAGTGAAATCAAAGGTGTGGATAAAGATGTATTCGCCGTACAGTTAACAGCAACCGCAAGCGAAGTGACTGTTGTTGGCGAAGCCAACCCTGTTGCTGTTGTTAATGATGTTGCAAATACCGACACCGATGCTGTTCAGTTTGTATTTGCTGATGACGCGCAAGCGGGTGATGACGAATCTGCAATCGGTAATGCTACCGAATCTGCATGGGACGCCCTGTTCCTGGCCTTCCCGGATTTCGAAACCACTGATCCGACTGATCCAACTAACCCAACCAAAAACGGTTTCATCAAAACCTCGGTTGTGCTGTGGGATCCGATTAATGAAACCAACAATCCGAAAGCCATTCCTGGTGCAACCGTTCAGTACAGCATTACGCTGACCAATCTGGGCGCAACAGATGCCAATGATGTAAACATCAGTGATGCTATTCCGGCTAACACAACCTTCTGTGACAGCAGCAACAGTCCGGAACTGTGTGCAGACGTTACAAGCGTTAACGCACCAGCGGCAACGCTGACTTACGTTGCACCGACCACTGGTCCGGCTCTGAACGGAAGCAACATCGAAGCGGTATTCGCTACGGTGAAGTCGAATGAAACCAGCACAATCACCTTCACAGTGAAGATCGACTGATTATGCTGAACAGCCTGCAACGCATTCGCACTCAACTGTTGAACAGCGGTCATCCGACCGCCGTTCGCGGCTGTCTGTCATTTGCCGTTGCCGGCTGCTTGCTGTTCAGTCAGCAGGTATTGGCCGCGGTTACCCCGGCCAATACTCCCATTACCAATACCGCTGTTGCTTCTTTTGAACGCAGCAATGGTTTAACCGACAGTGTCAGCAGTTCTGCAACACTGGTAACCGAAGAAATTAATCCGGCAGCCGTCGCTCCGACGCCAGCCGAGATGCTGTTACTGCACAACGGCGGATCATCCGCTTCCGGCACCGTCATTAATGGCAGTGAATGTGCCGACAGCAGCGGTAATTTTTCTGCATTAACCGCTTTTACCGATTTATCCGGCAATGCACAGTCTTTGCCTGGCAGCTACCAGCTGAATGCCGTCGAATACGGTTTCAAAATTGGTGAGCCTTTAATTATTCAGGTGGTGGAGCTGGATAAAAATCTGAATTCAGCCCGCCCCGACCAGATTGAAATCGATGTCCGCAACAGTAATGGCAGCGACATCGAACATTTACGCTTAACCGAAACCGGCGACAACACCGGTATATTTGTCGGTGTTTTACCGACCCGTTTAGCCGATGCCAGCGCCACAAATTACGATTGTGCGTTATCGCTAAAATATGGCCAGACCGTAACTGCCCGTTATCAGGACAGTGCCGACAGTACCGACAGCGTGACCCTGAATACCCGCTTTGATCCTTACAGCCGTGTATTTGATTCACAAACCGGCGCACCGGTTAATGGCGTTACCGTAACCCTGATTAATGCCGATACCGGCCTCGCGGCCAGCGTATTTGACGACGATGGTGTTACTCCATGGCCAGCCAGTGTTGTCACCGGTCCTAAAATCTCTGCTCAGACTGTTCGCACCGCAGCGCTGGCCAGCGATACCAACAGCTTCCCGGATGGCAGCTTCCGCTTCCCTTATGTGCCGGCCGGTAATTATCAGCTGCAGTTTGAAGCGCCGGCTAAATACCGTGTGCCATCAGAGCTGGGCAGCGACGATCTGAATAATGTGCCGAATGGTCCGTTCGAACTGAATACCATTTCCCGTGGCGAAGTATTCAGTCTGGCGGGCGGCCGGGTATTTATTTCCGATATCGCCGCCGACCCGCTTGAGGGTGGGGTATTACTGAGCAAAACCGCCAATAAAAACGAAGCCGGCATTGGTGATTTTGTACAGTTCACCATTCGTCTGAATAATTCCCAGGTGGTCGTAAAAGACGCCAGCATTGTTGACCAATTGCCACAGGGGATGCGTCTGCGCAATGGCTCTGTACGTATTAACGATGAAAAAATTGCCGACCCGGTTATCAGCAATAACGGCCGCCAGCTGACTTTTGCCCTGCCCGATATCGCCGCTAACGGTTCATTATTACTGACTTACGTCACCCAGATTACTGCCCAGGCACAAGGCGCGTTAATCAACAAAGCCTGGCTGGTTGATGACGATGTAAGCAGTAACATCGCTCAGGCTCAGGTACAGATTGCCGACGAATTTTTTAAAGACAGCGCGCGTTTATTTGGCCGCGTCTACCTTGACGACTGTAACGGCAACCTCGATGCCGAAGCCGTCTCCAATGTGCGTCTGTTTATGGAAGACGGTACCTATGTCGTCACCGATGCCAATGGTGAATGGCATATCGAAAACGTCCGTCCGGGCACTCACGTCGTACAGCTGGATACCGCCACCATTCCACCTTATATGGAAGTGGTCAGCTGCGATGAACGCGGTTTTCACGCCGGCCGTGCATTCAGTCAGTTTGTTGATGTGCAGGGCGGCAGTTTCTGGCGCGTCGATTTTGCGCTGAAAATGAAAACCCCTGAAAGTGGCGAAATCCGTCAGCGTTTGAGTCATCAGCTGGTACCTCTGGCGGCTATGGCTGATGGCAAACTGCCTTACAATTCCCCCGTGCCGGAAAAACTGCGCTTTACCGTCGACCTCGAAGGCAACGGTCTGGAAGTGAACAACGTTATTCAGATGATCGCCCTGCCCGACGGTGTTATTTACGAACCCGGCAGCAGCGTACTGGATAATGTCCCGTGGGAAGATCCACAGATTTCCTACGGTACGCTGATTTATAAACTTGGCGATAAACCGGCCGACTGGTCACACCAGCTGCAGTTTTCGGCCATCGTCAGCGATAAAGCCGACAGCGGTGAATTAACCACGCGCTCCATTACCCGCTTCCAGGCCGAAGGTCAGCCCAAGCAGCAGATTAAACCAGCCAGTACCACCGCCGTGCTGCAGCTGCCGCCGGACGATGGCCAGGTAAAACCGATTAATCCGCCGAAATTCGATAATTTTTCTGATGTTTTAACGCCGGAAGATAAAGCCAACCTGAAAAACGTGATTGACCGTCTGGCAGGCCTGCGCAATTTAACCGTACAGGTCGTTGGCCATACCGACAGCACGCCGATTGCACGCCGGAATAAACATATTTATGCCGATAATCAGGCACTGTCTGAAGCCCGGGCATCATCGGTGGCCCGTTATCTGGCCGAACAGCTGGGCGTTGAGCCGCAGAATATCCGTGCCGTTGGTAAAGGCTCCTCGGTGCCGGTGGCCAGCAATGCCAGCCGTGATGGCCGCGCATTAAACCGTCGCGTGGAAGTCAAAGTACTCAGCGGCGATCCGGATATCCGTCTGGCAACCATTGCCAGCGACATGCAGGTGGCTTCAGTACAGGCCAGCCTGCCCGGCTTTATCCGTAATTTACCGGCTACAGCAGCCGGTAATCCGGCCGCACTGATCGCTGAACAGCCAATGCCGGAATTCGATCAGCGCTGGTTTGAAACCGCCGCCGATCAGGCACAGTGGCTGTGGCCGCCGCTCGATCGCAGCCCGTCGATTGGCTCGGTGAAAATTGCCATCTCCCACGGCGCCGGCGAACGCATTAAATTATTGCTCGATGACCAGCCGGTCAGCCCGCTGAACTTTGATGGCACTACGCGTAACAGCAAACGCGATCTGGCCGTCAGTATCTGGCGCGGTGTTGATATTCAGCCCGGCCCTAACCGCTTCAGCGTGTTTGTGATTAATAAAGACGGTGACATCGTCGATCAGTTTGAGCGCACTGTTCAGTACGCTCAGGAACCGGCCAAAGCAGAACTGGTAGAAAGCCAGAGCAATGCCGTGGCTGACGGTCTGACGCCGGCCACTATCGCCGTGCGTCTGACCGATAAAGACGGCTTCCCGATCCGCGCCAATATTCTTGGCGATGTTGAAGTCCAGGCGCCTTATACCCTGTACGATGAATCGCGTCAGATTGAAGGCAACCCGCTGGGCAATATTCAGCAGCCACAATACCGCGTGGGTGATAACGGTGTGGCGCTGATCCGCCTGACACCCACCAACCAGGCCGGTGAAGCAGTGCTGACCTTCCGCCACGCCAATGGCCAGAAAGATGAGCTGCGTGTGTGGCTGAAGCCTGCTCCGCGTGACTGGATTCTGGTCGGTCTGGGCGATCTGGCGGTCGGTTATAACAGCGGCAATGGTGACCACAACAGCCGTCAGGCCGCTGGTGTCGACGACAATCTCTGGCACGATGGCCGGGTTGCCTTCTTTGCTCAGGGTCAGGTGCTGGGTGAGTGGTTACTGACCGCCGCCTATGACTCCGGCAAGCCGGAAGCCGAAGCCTTTGCCAGCGTGATCGAGCCCGACCGTTATTACACCCTGTACGGTGATGCCAGCCAGCAACAGCTGGACGCCAGCTCAGCACGCAAACTGTATGTACGTCTGGAGCGCGAGCGCTTCTATGCTATGTTCGGTGATATCAACACCGATCTGAACAACAGCACCCTGGGCCGTTACAGCCGTAAGCTGACCGGTGCTCAGGCGGTTTACCATGGCGATGTGGTTGAGCTGTCAGCCTTTACCAGCCAGACCAGCAACGGCTTTGTGCGTGATGAAATTCAGGGCGACGGCACCTCCGGTCTGTATCGTCTGCGCAATAAAAATATTGTGCTGAACAGTGAAAAAATCCGCATTGAAACCCGCGACCGTTATCGCAGCGAAGTTATTATCAGCAGCGAAGACCTGAACCGTGATGCCGATTACGTTATCGACTATCAGGACGGCACCCTGTACTTCAAAGGGCCGGTCAGCAGCACCGATGAAAACTTTAATCCGCGCTATATCGTGGTTGAGTACGAAACCGAAGCCGGCGATAACCTCGGTTATATCAGCGGCGGCCGCGCCGGAGTCAAACTGCTGGATGAGCGCATCAAAGCCGGTGTGACCGCCATTACCCAGAATCAGAGCGGTGATGACCGTCACCTGACCGCCGCCGATGCGCGCATCACTCTGGGTGATACCGAAATCAAAGCCGAAATTGCGCAAAGCGAAGAAGTGGTGAACTCCGCCGCCACAACCGCCAATGCGCACCTGCTGGAAGTAACACACCGTACCGAACAGCTGCAGGCGACCGCTTATGTGCGCAGTCAGGACGAAAACTTCGGCCTTGATCAGACCGCACAGGGTGAGAATGACTACCGCAAAGAAGGCGTACAGGGCAGCTACTACTTAAGCGACCGAGACCGTCTGCAACTGGAAGGTTTCCACCATCAGCAGCTGAGCACCGGTTTCGATAAATACCAGACACAACTCGACTGGGTACACCGTCTGGATAACGACCAGCAGATCTCCTTCGGTCTGCTCAGCGCACAGGAAGAAAACGAAACCGAAGACCAGTACACCGACCAGTTAACCGCCGGCTTCAGTACCCGCGTACTGAACGATCGCCTGACGCTGAACAGTATGCTTTTGGCCAATGCCAGCGCCCGCAGCGATGCCTACGACCAGCTGCGTCTTGGCGCCGACTACCGCCTGACCAATGACCTCAGCCTGTTTGCCGAGCATGAAACCGGGTTTGAATCTGCAGCACCGGAGCGCACTGTGCTGGGTATGCGCGCCACCCCATGGAGCGGCGCCAAAGCTCAGCAAAGCATCGAACAGGTTGAGCAGGATGATGCCTACCGTCTGTTTGCCGTGTCTGGCCTGACTCAGGAAATCGCCCTCACCGACGCCCTGAGCGTCAGCCTCGGCTTTGATCAGGCGCGCAACCTGGAAGCCAATGCACCGGGCGAAACCTCAGACAGCACCGAAGATTTTCACGCCACCCATGCCGGTATGTCATACCGTACCAGCCTGTGGCAGTGGAATAACCGTGTGGAATACCGCGACGGCAGCGACAGCGATAAATGGGTAGCCCGCACCAGCCTGTACCATCCGCTTAACGATGCGCTGGCCACCGGTGGCAGCCTGAATTATTTCAAAGAAGACGGCAGCAGCAGTTACAGCAATCAGCTCGAAGCTAGCTTCGATCTGGCCATCCGCCCACGTCGCCACCCTTATGCCCTGCTCTGGCAAACCCGTTGGGTGCAGCAGGCTGAAGGCGGCGAAGGCACGCCAAGCCGCTCACGCAAACTGATCAACAATGTACACGGCAACTGGCTGTTCACGCCGGCGAACCAGCTGGCCGCTCAGTACGGTATCAAACGCGTGCTCGATCAGTACAACAGCGATGATTACGCTTCCACCACCGACTTTATGGCGGCTGAATGGCGTCATCACCTGAATCCGACCTGGGATATCGGTGCCCATGGCCGTCGTCTGCACAGCTACGAAGCCGGCCAGACCGCGCACGGTACCGGTGTATCGGTTGGCTGGATTCCGCAGACCAACGTCTGGCTCGGACTGGGTTATAACTTTACCGGCTTTATCGATACCGATTTCTCTGCCGCCAATTTCACCGCCAAAGGTGTGTATCTGAAGATGCGCTTCAAAGCGGATCAGGAAACCCTCGCCACTCTGCGTGCGGCGTTCTACTGAGCCCCGCACGCGTCAATACTGCCCCCGCGGAATATCAGAACTGTCACTAACTGACTGGACGCAACCGTTGCAAACGCTGACAATACGCCATCATTCTCAAATAAAAGTGCCGGCTTTTTATCCGGTTGCTTGATAACAAAAACCGATAAGGAACTGGCATGACCTCCCGTGATCAACTGATTAACGCTCAGGGCCAACCGGCATTTGGCATCTTTCCTGATGGCGTCAGCGAACTGAATTATCTCGATTATGATCTGCGCTCACCGATGGATCGCAAGCGCAGTGCGCTGGCCAAACGTTTTGGCTTTAATCAGTTTCAGTTTGTCAGTTTTATCAGCCCACAGTTAATTGTCGGTCTTGCCATTGTCGATCTGAAACTGGTGAGCAACGCTTTTCTGTATTTATACGATCCGGAAACGGAAGCCTTTGAAGAATTCAGTTTTCTGCAACCGCTGGGCAAAAACACCCATATCGAACCACGGCCGAATGACGGCAATGCCGAATTCCGCAAAGGCGCTAATACCTTCAGCATCAAAGCCAGCCGTACTCCGGGTGTGCGCAAAGTATCGGTGTCACTGGCCAAGGGCGTACGCATTGATGCCACCATCGACGAAAGCACTTCCTATAACCCGCTCGCTATCTGTACCCGCGCCGGTTACCAGGGCTGGGTATTTACCCAGAAAAGCACCGCTCAGGTCTGTAATGGTGTGGTCGACTGGCACGGAAAAAAATACGATCTGCAGGCCATTGGCGCTCTGGCTGGCGTCGACTGGACCGGCGGTTTTATGCGCCACGAAACCTTCTGGAACTGGGGCAGCCTGTCATGCCGGCTGAGCGATGGCCGTCGCCTGGGCTTTAATCTCGCCGCCGGAGTAAACGAAACCGGCTTCAGCGAAAATGCCATCTGGTTAGACGGCAAGATGATTAAAGTGGATATGGTGGATTTCCGTTTTGACCGCTATCACCCGGATCATTCCTGGGCGCTGCGCTCCGCCGATGGCAGCATCGATCTGCACTTTGAGCCTAAAGGCCGGCGTCAGGAAAAAACCAATGCGCTGATTATGGCGTCCAACTTTAATCAGTACTTTGGCCAGTATCATGGCGAGATTCATCTGCCGGATGAAAGCATTCACCTCGAAGGCGCCTGGGGTCTGGTCGAAGACCACTACGCCCGCTGGTAAAAGACGGTTGCGGAAGCCGATGTTCATTCGCGGGCCAATATTATCCGGCCACGCGAATGATCAAACACGCCAATAGCGAAAATCTGACGGCTTTTGTATAGTCATTCTGACAAATGACTGCAGGATGCCGCTATGAAATCCAACCGCCTCACCCTTGCACTTTGCCTCGCCGCTCCTCTGGCACAGGCCGAATTTTCCAATACGTCCTACAGCTTCTTTGCTGCCGGCTTTGAGAATGTGAATTACTCGGAGCACCTCGATAACTTTGGCGGTTCAAAGGTCGATTCAAGTTTCTCTGCCACCAATTTTGTTCAGCGCTCCGGCGGCTATACCGCCATTGACGAACATTTCGGTTTCTTTATTAAGACAGCCTCAACGCTGATTGCTCAGGAAGAAACAGAAAAGTGGGACGCCAGTGGCTTTTCCGGCCCGGTGCAGGAAGATGTAGCGGCAATGAACTATCAGGCTCTGGATACCACCATGGCCTACCATATGGGCAATGGCGGTTACTGGCTGCTGGGTATTCATTATCAGAAAATCAGCTTTTCCCGCTTCGGCTGGGAAAGCACGGATCAGACCGAAAGCTTTGCCGATTCTATCGAAGACTATATCCGCAATACTCCGGCGTTGTTTAATCCGATTCAGACAGGTATCAGTAACGGCTCCTTTAAGGATTCTGCGGGTAATATTATTACCACCGAAGCCGAATACTTTGCGGCAACCCGCTATAAACCAGAAGATACCCTGGAGGTTGTATTCGAAGATGCCAGCTCTTTCAGCCTGACCGGTGGCTATGAATACGACAGCTACTTTATGAACCAGTCACTGGGGCTGCGTTATATTGCCGGTGCTCAGTTAGGGTTAAACCTGTATGAAAACGTACTGAACAGCGGAAATAACAAAGCGCTTACCCGCAATTTTGGCGGTGGCATTGATCTGCGTTTAACCGCCGGTATTGGCTACCAATTCCGTCCGGAAGTCGGTGCGATGGTTATGCTGGATGCCAACGGCAGCTGGCGTGATGGCATTAAAGAAAAGCTGAATTCAGCACAAACCGTAGAACTGCCGGATAACACCTTTTATGCCTACGCTCTGACCGGCAGCGTGTTCTGGAATTTCTGAAAAACGGAAATATTCGCGCTAAAAAAACCGGGCAGTGCCCGGTTTTTTTTATTTATGCCTGTCGCTGAATGCCAGGCACTGCTGAATACTAAGGCAGCAAGTCACTGATGGTCAGTTTAATCAGATTTTCTTCATGATTACTGACGGGTGACTGCTCGGCCTGCCAGTCACCACTTTGTGGCATTGGCTGGCCCGATTTGGAAATCCGCGCCACTAACGCGACCTGTTCATGACTGCTGAGGTTCATACCCGGCGCCATCGCCTGTGCGTCACTCAGGGTAATCACCTGTGGTAACTGAGCGACTGTCAGCTTCTGTACGGCTAATGGCATTGGCGGGCCACTGACAGCACGGGCCAAAACAAACACAGTATCCGCCGGATCAACGGCGGCCTTAGCTTCAGCAGAAAGGTCGACCAGCACTTTAATTTCGCTGCGTTTCATCCAGCTTAAATCCACCTCACCACCCTGCTCACGCACGTGTTCAACCGCACGTAAAATACCCTGTGCCAGCATTTGCGCTTCCGGGGAATCGCCCATGCCCAGCCACAGCTGACGCCAGTAATTAACGGCGCCCTGATAATCTTTTAATTCGAAGGCGAGCATACCGGCCATACCTAACGCCTGACGATAACCCGGAGTCAGTGCCAGTGCGTCTTTTAACAGCTGGTACATGCCGTTATCCGCTTTCTGATCAGCGGCAAAGAAGCGTGCCTGAGCCAGGAGTGTCATAGTCGCCGCACGGTCAGCGGTTGCCTCTTCCGGCAAGGCAACCAGAATATCGGCAAAGACTTCTGCGGCCTGAGCAAAATCGCCATTGGCATTCAGTAAACGGCCGCGCAGGTAATTCCACTCGATATTGCCCGGTTGCTTTTGTCCGGCAGCGGCAAGGCGCTCAATTAATTCACTGCGTTCCGGCTGCGTCAGTTCAACCTGACTGGCTTTTTCCAGCAACTCAGTGGCGCGCAGCTCATTCGCGGCCCCCCACTGCTGATACAGCAAGACGGTTCCGGCCACAGAAAACAGCAGCAACGCCAGAGCAACCGGCCAGCGATAACGTGCAGGAGATGCTACTGCCTGACGACCGGCATTACCGCTGGACGCCAGAAATTCACGATCCAGCTCCAGCTGCAGTGCCTGCTTTTGTTCCTCATCCAGATCGCTGGCCGCCAGCTCATCGGTGCGTTCCTGATACAGACGCAGATTTTCTTCACTCTGATAACGGTCATCAGCTTTTTCCCGGTGCCAGACCGGCACCAGCAAAAACATCAGCAGTAACAGACTCAGTAATAACAGTGCCCAGATCATGAAGATTTCGCCTTATTTTTTAATGCTTGCAGACGTGCCTGCTCTTCTGCACTTAACGGTGCTGCTGGTTGTTTCTGACCGCGACGGATCAGCACCAGTAATAACAAACCAAATACGAAAACCAGCGCAGGACCAAACCACAGCAAAAAGGTTTCTGCGCGGAATGGCGGGTTATAACGCACAAAATCGCCATAACGGTCGACCAGATAGCCGACAATTTCTTCGTCGCTCTGACCTTCCTGCATCAGCTCGTACACTTTATCGCGCAGATCAACCGCGACCGGGGCATTGGAGTCCGCCAGATTCTGGTTCTGACATTTCGGGCAGCGTAAATCCTGTGCCAGCTGCTCAAAGCGCGCGGCATCGTCAGGATCGTCAAAGGGATATTTATAACCATCGACCGTTGCCAGCGCTGACAGTGGCAACAACAGACAGAGAAACAAGAAAATTTGCTTCATTGCATCGCCTCAAATTGCGGCTGCAGTTTGTCCCAGACCGCAGGATTCAGATCGCCGATATGCTTAGCGCGGATAATCCCTTTGCTGTCGACCAGAAAGGTTTCCGGCGCGCCATAAACGCCGAGTTCCAGACCTAACTTGCCATCAGGATCGGCGATATTAAACAGATAAGGATTGCCGTAAGCCTGCAGCCACTGACGGGCTTTAAAATCATCGTCTTTGTAATTAATGCCGACGATTTTAACGCCTTCTTTGGCCAGCTCATTTAAAAAAGCATGCTCGGCTTTACAGGTTGGGCACCAGGTTGCCCAAACATTCACCAACACCGGCTCCTGCGGTAAATGATTGGTGCTTTCGCCGGACTCAACGGTATTCAGAATAAAGGTCGGAAACGGCTTACCGATTAATGGTGACGGCAGCGAGGTTTTATCCTCCTGACCCAGACCGATCCAGAACAGAATGCCCATGGCAATAAAACCGACCAGTGGAATAAAAAGGAACGCGCGGTTCATGCGGTCACCTCCTGTGCAGTGTTTGCCTGAGCATTATTCTGTGGTGCATTTTTACGCTGGCGGTAACGCTTATCCAGCATGGCCAGCAAGCCGCCCACCGACATAAAGATTGCCCCCAGCCATACCCAGCGCATAAAAGGTTTTACCTGCAGACGCATACCCCAGGCACCATCGGCCAGAGGTTCACCCATGGAGACATACACATCGCGGAACAACGATACATCAATCGCCGCTTCGGTCATGATCGAACCGCTGGCGTTGTAACGGCGTTTCTCCGGCTGCAGCAGAGCAATCTCACGCTCGCCGTCATAGACACGGAAACGAATGGCATCAGAAACGTAGTTCGGTCCTTCCACATGGCCGGCATCAACAAATTCAAAGCGGTAATCACCAAGCATTTCCGAATCGCCTTTGGCCATACGAACCGACACTTCTGTGCTGTAATTCGCCACCATGGTGACGCCGATAATGGTAATCGCCACACCAAGGTGCGCCAGTACCATGCCCTGATAGCTCAGACCCAGCTGCGGAATACGGCTTAAACGGCCACGGGCTTTTTTCCAGACATCCACCAGCGTGGCGCCAATCAACCAGAAACTGACGCCCATACCCAGCAGCACTTTCCAGTTCATTGTGCCGTCAGCCAGCAGAGGTACCGCAAAACCCAACAGCACAGCGGCAACCATCGCCGCCACGGTTTCAGAGCCCAGACGCTTAAGGTCATCGGCTTTCCAGCGCGCCATAGCACCCAGCGCAATCACCAGCCCCAGCACGACGCTGATAGGTACAAACATAAAGTTGAACCAGGACGCACCCACCGACAGCTTGCCCATGCCCATAAAGTCGATAATCAGCGGATACAGGGTGCCCAGCAGAATGGCAAAGGCAGCCACCAGCAACAACAGGTTATTAAGCAGCAGGAAGCTTTCACGCGACACCCAGCTATAACGGCCCACCGACGCCACGGTCGGCGCTTTAATGGCATACAGCAATAAGGAGCCACCCACACAGATACCCAGCAGCGCCAGAATAAACACCCCGCGCTCAGGGTCAGAGGCAAAGGCATGTACCGAGGTCAGCACACCGGAGCGCACCAGGAAGGTACCCAACAAACTCAGGGAAAAAGCAAAGATAGCGAGCAACACCGTCCAGCTTTTAAACAGGCCGCGTTTTTCAGTCACCGCCAGCGAGTGCAGCAACGCAGTGGCCACCAGCCACGGCATTAATGAAGCATTCTCAACCGGGTCCCAGAACCACCAGCCGCCCCAGCCAAGCTCGTAATAGGCCCACCAGCTGCCCAGAGCAATACCCAGGGTCAGAAAGATCCAGGCAGCCATGGTCCACGGACGTGACCAGCGCGCCCAGGCGGCGTCCAGACGCCCCCCCAGCAACGCCGCCAGAGCAAAAGCAAAGGCAACCGACAGACCGACGTAGCCCATATACAGCGTTGGCGGGTGCACGATCAGACCAAAATCCTGCAGCAGCGGATTCAGGTCAGCGCCTTCCTGCGGCATGCTCGGCAGGTTACGTTCAAAGGGATTAGACGTTTCCAGGGTGAACAGAATAAAGCCCACCGACACCATCCCCATAATCGACAGCACCCGCGCCACCATATCCAGCGGCAGCGATTTACTGAACCAGGCAACCGCCAGCCCCCAGCAGCCCAGCATGGTTACCCACAGCAACAGCGAGCCTTCGTGAGCGCCCCAGACCGCGCTGATCTTGAATGCAGTCGGTAAAGCGGTGTTGGAGTTTTTGGCGACATAAGCCACCGAGAAATCATCCACCACAAAGCAGTAAGCCAGAATCACCAGACTGATGATCAGAAATAACGCCTGTGCACTGGCCAGCGGGCGGGCATAAGCCATCAGCCAGCCCTGACCACGGCGCACACCGACCAGCGGTACCACCACCTGAATCGCAGCCACCAGCAGCGCAAAAATCAGTGCCAGCTGGCCAAACTCAGGCAGCATTCCGGACAGATTTCCCATGTCAGTATCTCGCTTCTTCTAAGGCCTGCTTACCGTTCTGGTGCGCTTTTTCCAGCGCATCCTTCACTTCCGGCGGCATATAGTTTTCATCGTGTTTGGCCAGCACTTCCGAGGCGACGAATACACCGTCCTCACCCAGTTTGCCCATCGCCACAATCCCCTGCCCTTCGCGGAACAGATCCGGCAGGATACCTTCGTAGGCAATGGTTACTTCCGACATACCGTCACTGACCACAAAGCGCACTCCCAGGCCACTGTCATCGCGCACGACACTGCCCGGCTCGACCAGACCACCAGCGCGGATAGTACGGCCAACCGGCGCTTCACCACTGGCGATCTGGGTCGGCGTCATAAACAGATTGATATTCTGGCTGAGCGAATACATCAGCAGACCAACGGCAGTACTCACACCGAGCACCATAAACAGAATCAGAGTCAGACGTTTTTTACGCTTGGGGTGCATGCTTTTTCTCCCGGCGCAGACGCTGGGCCTGCTCTTTCAGTAAACGACGACGACGCAGCAACGGCTGAGCCACATTTAAAGCAATAATCACGGCGGTCAGGCCATAAGACAGCCAGACGTACAGGCCGTGGTGACCCATGGCCAGAAATTCGCTAACACTGTTGAATTCCATCAGGACTCCAGAATCTGTTTGACCCAGCTGCGCTTACGTTCGTGCCATAAAATTTCATTGCGCGTACGCAGAATGACCAGCAGAGCGAAGAACACATAGGTGGTAACAATCATGATCAGCAGCGGTATCAGCATGTCCGGATGCATGCTGGGCTTCTCCGTCAGCTTCAGCGTGGCCGGCTGATGCAGGGTGTTCCACCACTCCACTGAGTATTTGATAATCGGAATATTCACCAGCCCGACCAGCGACAGAATGGCGCCGGCACGATAAGAGCTGTCTTCCGATTCCATCGCCTGCTGCAGCGCCATCACGCCGAAGTACAAAAACAGCAGCAACAGCATCGAGGTTAAACGCGCATCCCACACCCACCAGGTACCCCAGGTTGGTTTGCCCCAGATGGCCCCGGTCAGCAACGCAATCAGACAAAAGCTGGCACCGATCGGCGCAATCACCTTCGCCACCCAGGCCGCCATTTTCATCCGCCAGATCAGATACACCGCACCGGCCACGGCCATCATCATAAAGGCACTCTGCGCCAGAATGGCCGCCGGTACGTGGATATAAATAATGCGGAAGCTGTTGCCCTGCAGATAATCCGCGGGCGCATACAGCAGCCCCAGAACCAGTCCGACCACCGTGCCGATCACCGACAGAACGGCCAGCCAGGGAATCCAGCCGGTGGTAATTTCATAAAACCATTTGGGTGATCCCAGACGGTGATACAGCTGTTTAAGCCACTGCCACATAACAACTACCGCGATAAGTTGAGTTTTAACGCCGCCGCCGAAGCAAAGGGCGTCAGACATAACGCCAGCGCCAGCATGGCGCCGAGAAAACCAATCTGGCCGTTCCAGGCCATACCAATGCCCGCATGGTACACCGCACTGGCAGCAAAAATCAGAACCGGAATATACAGCGGCAGAATCAGCAGGCTGAGCAACAAACCACCGCTGCGCACACCCGCCGTTAACGCCGCGCCGACCGCGCCAAGCAGACTGAGTACCGGAGTTCCCACCGCCAGACTCAGAATCAACGCCCAGAAAGCATCATCCGGCAGCGCCAGCATCAGCCCCAGCACCGGCGCCATCAGGGTTAACGGCAGCCCACTGATACACCAGTGCACCAGCGCCTTGCCCAGCGACATCGCATACAGCGATTCTCCCGACGCCAGCCACTGCTCCAGCGAGCCATCTTCCACATCGGCTTTATACAGAGCATCCAGCGACAACAAGGTTGCCAGCAACGCGGCAACCCAGATCACGCCACCGGCAATCTTGCTCAAAAACTTAGGGTCCGGATCAACGGCCAGCGGAAACAGTGCTGCGACCATTAAGAAAAACATCAGCGGGTTCAGCCATTCGCCGGGATTGCGCGCCGCCAGTAACAGGTCACGCTTAATGGTTGCAGTTACCAGACTCATGCGCGCGCACTCCCCAGCTCCAGCTGTCGCAGACTGGCAATATTCTCCAGTGCGTGGTGGCTGGTAATAATCACCGCGCCGCCACTTTCCACCTGACGCTGCAGGCGACCTTCCAGCCAGCGCACGCCGGCTTTATCGAGTGCGGTAAAGGGTTCATCGAGAATCCACAACGGGGTTGGCGCCACACATAAACGTGCCAAAGCCACGCGGCGCTGTTGGCCGGCTGACAGCTGCTGACAGGTGGTTTCTTCATAACCGCCCAGCTCAACCTCATCCAGTGCCGCCCACAGCTGATCGTCACTGACGTTCCAGCTGCTGACCAGCCAGCGCAGGTTTTCCAGCGGCGTCAGCGCTTTTTTCACCGCCGCCAGATGGCCCTGATATAAACGCTGTGAAGCATAAGCAGAAAAATCATCGGTCAGAGGCTCTCCGCACCACAGCAGTTCGCCTTCATAATCGCGGTTCAGTCCGGCCAGCAAACGCAGCAGCGTGGTTTTACCGGCGCCGTTCGGCCCCGCCAGTTGCAGCAGATCACCGTTGCCAACCGCTACATCCAGCTGCTCAAACAACACCCGGTCGTCGCGTTCACACAGCAACTGCCGGGCCTGCAAGTCGATAATGGTGGAGCCTGACGTGGCGGTCATGATGAACCTTATTCGAAAAAATCCGCGGCATTATATACAAAATCCCTCTGTCAGGACGGAAGCCGCCGAACTAAGATGGGTAAAGATGCGTAAACCTTGGCCGATATCAACATTATGCAACCCGAATCCGTCCCTCTTATCTCATCCGCGACCCTGAAGGCGGCCGCTCTGAATAAGGTTCAGACGGAGGCCGGCAAGGCTGTGGACACCCCGGCATCCGGCAACATTCAGCAAAGCAGCACAGCTGCGACAGGCACTGCCGGGACAAGCTCAGAAGCCGCGCGCCAGTCTGCCACGCAGAATTTTAATGCCCGGGTGATCAGCAGCATCGCTACTGATGAAGGTTACCGTCTGACCCTCGAAGGCCAGGACAGCTCCGGCAAACCTCAAACCCTGCAGGTCAGCAGTCAGTACCCACTGCCACGCAATACCCAGTTAACCCTGCAATTGAGCCAGGATGCAGACGGCCAGATGCGCCTGGGCATAACGGATATAAAACTCCCGCCGCAGACCAGCCCGTTAGCAGAAACCTCAGCCAGCACTCTGAAACTGGCCGCCGACGCGTTGCTGGCGAGTCTGAAAAGCAACGACAAAACCGCGGCACAGATACCTGTATCGCCAACAACTGCTGCCACAGGCAACAACCCCGGTGTCTCGCAGCCAGGACAACCGGCAGGACAGCAGACAGGACAACCGGCTGCGCCTCTGCCAGCTCTGATCAGCCAGTTTCTGGCCAGCCGCCTGCCCTTGCTGAATACAACAGCCACAACCTCTGCGTCGCTCAGCAGCATGCTGCCAGCCGGAGTAAATTCAGCCGGTATCTATACCAACCCGGCCAGAGCACAAGCGGGCAACAATACTGCACCACTCGCAGGCTCAGCAGCCGGATTGCCCGGTACGGTCACCACGCCATCCGGCTCTGAACAGGCAGCTTCCACTACAGCTCAGATGGGATCAAGAACGGACAGTGCGCGGCTCTTATCGGGCTCCGCCCCGGCTTTGCAGCAACTGTTACAGCAGCCCGAACTGCCAGCCAGCGTGCGTCAGCCGCTGCAGCAGTGGCTGAACCAGCTGCCGCAAATACCGCAGTTGCAACAGCCCGCAGCCCTGCGTGAAAGTGTGCTGAACAGTGGCCTTATGTACGAAAACAAAGTAATGACCCTGCTGCAAAGCGCACTCACACAGCCAGCTCCGGGTATTTCTGGTTCAGGTATTCCTGGCGCAGCGACACCAGACTCCGCAGTAACCTCTGACAGCAGCTCGCTGTTCCGTACCCTCTGGGCCAAAGCCGGAATGGCACAAGCGGCGGAACATCTGCAAACACTCAAAACGGCATTACAGGCTGCAGGCAATACTTCAAATACCCCTTCCGGAGCGGCACCGGTCAGTCCCGCAGATGCCTTAACAGCAGCCCTGCAGACGACGCGCGAGCGACTTGAAACAGCAACAGAAACGCCCGCTCCTGCAATCAGCAACAGCCTGCTGCAACAGATTGAGCACCTTCTGCACAGCGACAGTAAAGCCGCTATGGGCAAAGCGCTGCTTGCCTGGTTGCAGGTCATTGCCCAACACCGTGGCAGAGATGGGCAGGCCTCGGCACCGCGGGAGCTGCCACTGTCATTGCCAGCCGGTCTGCGTGACAACCTGCCGGAAGGCTTTCGCCTGCTGCACAGTACTCTGGCCCAACTTGAAGTTGATCAGGCCCAGCGTCTGCAGAATGGCGGCGACAACAGCCTCAGTATTCCGCTGTATTTCCGTGATGATCAGCAGCCCAGAGAAATCCGCCTGCAACTGCAGAAAGAAGAAACCAGCAGCAGCGACAACGAACAGAAAAAAGTCATACGCTGGCGTCTGAAACTGCATTTCGAACTGCAGCAACTGGGGCCGCTGGACGTGGAGCTGGACATGACCCTGCCGCAGCTGGCCGCGACCTTCTGGTCAGAACAGCAGGACACACTGGCGCAACTGCAACGCAGCCTGCAGCCGTTACGCAGTCGCCTGCAACAGATGGGAGTCGAAGTCAGCGAGTTACGCGCCCGCCATGGCCGGCTGCCGGAAACCAGCCGCAACAGCATCAGACAGAGCCTGGTGGATGTGCACAGCTGAGGAGACGCACAATGAGCATTCCACAATCACTGCTTGAAGCCAGCGAAGCCATCGCCCTGAGTTATGACGGTGTCAGTGCACCCAAAGTCAGTGCCAAAGGACAGGATGAGCTGGCTCAGGCCATTATTCAGCTGGCACTGCAGCATCAGGTGCCGGTTTACGAAAATGCCTCACTCATGCGCTGGCTCGGACAGCTCGATCTGGGTGATGAAATCCCGCAGCAGCTGTATCAGGTGATTGCCGAGATTCTGGCCTTTGTGTATGTGCTGGAAGGTAAGACTCCGGGGCAAAAGCCTTAATGCCCCGCAGCAAAAGAGCATAAAAAAACGCCGGTTAAACCGGCGTTTTTTATTTAAGCATCAGACAGCTCAAACAATACGTTCTGCCTGGCGCTCCAGCGTCGACAATAACCAGCTGATATGTGCCTGCACCACTTCATCCGGGATCAGATCCACCCCAGCCAGCAACATTGGCAATGCGCGGTAGCGGTAGGAATCAATCAGACCGTGAATAGAAGCAACGAAGAACAACGCCAATTGCTGTTGCGCAGCTTCGCTGCGCTCCGCCAGCGATGGCACAGCATCACTGAGCAGCGATAAAAGATGTCGTTGCCATTCTTCAACCAGACGTCCGACCTGCAGCTGAATATCCTGATCAACGGCTTCAGTTTCATCCAGACTGAGCAGCGGTGGCTGAAACATCAGCTGGTAATAACCGGGGAAGCGCTGGGCAAAGGCAATCAGCTGTCCGGCAAAAGCATAGAGAGAATCGGTGGGACTGTTACTGCTCGACATCTGCTCGTTGATATCAGCAAACGCCAGATCAAACCCACGACGGCGGGTATGAATAAATAAAGATTCTTTGTTCGGGAAGTAGTTGTAAATATTGCTCGCAGTCATTCCCAGCTGCGACGCCAGCTTGCGCATGGACAGATGATGAAAGCCAACTTCGGCCATCACGCTGGAGGCACTGTCCATAATTCGCTCACGCTGTGCCGCAATCTCTTCCGCTGTAAACGGCTTCTTTGGCATGTCCCCACCCCTTTCAAGTCTCTGCTTCTGCAGATGTCGTTATATATCGAATTTAACTATAAAACGTCTGATCTTTTGCAAAATCAAGACTGTTAGCGGCCAAAGTCGTAAAAAGTTGAATAAATGTCAATTAAACGTCACGACTGGCATCTTGATATGGCGCAAGGCCCGGCGAGCCCTACGCTCTACAATGACAGCTGATTTCTGTTACCTGTGACGACACCATGACTGAACAACTCCTGTGGGACCCTCTGCTGATCCAGCGTTACAACAAACCCGGTCCGCGTTACACCTCCTACCCGACTGCCGTTGAGTTCCGCCCGGCAACCGACGATCTGGGTGAACGGGCAGCATTCAGTCAACGTGATTCCGGCAAGCCACTGTCGCTCTATATTCACGTCCCGTTCTGCCGCCACGTCTGTTACTACTGTGGCTGTAATAAAATTGTGACCAAAGATACCGGGCGTGCCGCCCCCTATCTGGAGCAACTGAAGAAAGAAATTCTGCTGAAACGTGCCCTGCTGGATAAGAAAGCCGTAGTTGAACAGCTGCATCTGGGCGGCGGTACGCCGACGTTTCTCAGTGATGACGAGCTGGTTGATCTGGTGCAGTTCCTGCGTCAGAACTTTAGCTTCAGCAACGCCGACAGCGCCGATTACTCTATTGAAATCGACCCGCGCGAGCTGCGCCCAAACACTCTGAAAGTACTGCGTTCACTGGGTTTTAACCGCCTGAGCTTTGGCGTGCAGGATCTGGAGCACAAGGTGCAGGAAGCGGTTAACCGTATTCAGCCGGAATCCATGATCCGCGCCGTTATGAACGATGCCCGCGCGCTGGGTTTCCGTTCTATTAATATGGATCTGATCTACGGTCTGCCCTTCCAGACGCTGGAAAGCTTCGACCGCACTCTGGACAGCATTATTGATATGTCTCCCGACCGCTTATCGGTTTTTAACTATGCCCACCTGCCGGAGCGCTTTAAGCCACAGCGCCGTATCTGTGCCGACGATCTACCGGGCGCCGATGAAAAACTGGCCATTCTGGGTCACTGTATCACTAAACTCTCTGCTGCTGATTACCACTACGTCGGCATGGACCATTTTGCCAAACCCGATGATGAATTGGCCCGCGCTCAGGCGGCAGGGAAACTGCACCGTAATTTTCAGGGCTACACCACCCACGGTGATTGCGATCTGATAGGCTTTGGCGTGTCGTCCATCAGCCAGATTGGCGATTACTACCTGCAGAATCAGGTAACTCAGGCAACCTGGGAGCATGCGCTGAATGATGACCGCCTGCCGACGATGAAATTGTTGATTGCCAGCGCCGAAGACAAACTGCGGCGCACCGTGATTGCCGAACTGCTCTGTCATCTGAAATGCGAATTTGCTGCACTCGATCAGATGTTTGCCATCGACAGTCGTCAACATTTGCAAAGCAGCCTTGATGAGTTAGCACCGATGGTGAATGATGGCTTGGTAATCATCGATCAGCATGCCATCCGCATCACCGACAAAGGACGCTTACTGGTACGTAATGCCTGCATGGCATTTGATACCTATCTGCAACAACATGAGCAGCAACGATTCTCCAAAGCCATCTGAATCCTCTCCCCGCAGCGCGCGCAGCAAATGGCTGCGCCGCGCGGCCGAACTCCTTCTGTTTGTTTTACTGTTCAGCGCCCTGAGTCACTGGCTCAGCCGCCATATGCTGCATGCCGGCAGTTATGCCCCCTCACTGCAGCTCCCCATACTACAAGGTAATCAGCCAGACGCTGCCAATAGCAGCCAGAACCCCGGCAGTTATCTGACGTCCGGAGATCTGAACTGGCCTGCAGCCCATCCGCGTACACTGGTATACTTTTTTGCGCCCTGGTGCAGCATCTGCCGCGTCAGCATGCCCGGACTCAATCTGCTGGGTAGTGAAGATCTGCGCGTTGTGGCGGTTGCGCTGGACTGGGAAACCCGGCAGGAAGTTGAAACTTTTATTCATTCGGTAGGCTTCACAGGCGAAGTTCTGCTGGGTAACAAGAACACCGCCGAGCAGTATCAGGTACAGGGCTACCCGAGCTATTACGTGATGGACAACAACGGGGAAATTCTGCATCAGGACAGAGGACTGAGTACACCTCCCGGACTGTGGCTGCGTACTCAGCTATAAACAGATAACGATTCAGAGCAAACCAGGTTCACCATTCCAGAAACCCCAGCTATCCCCGTCGTATTGCAGATAAACCCGTTTTTCAAACGGCTTTTGAAAGGACTCCAGACTACGGCGCAGGGTACGGGCGGTACGGAAAGCCGGATCTTTAGCCCAGAGCTGCAGGTCATCGACATACCACTGGATATAGGCCTCGGCGTAATAGTAATCACCGATCTTATAAGGGCTCGATAACTCCACCAGTTTTTTCAGTTTGCCGGTCCCGTAATAAAACCCTTCCTGAGTACCCTGCTCCCGGTGTTCCAGCGGATAATCGTAAATCCAGGTCGCCAGCACTTTGCGTTTACGCCGGCCGTCTTCCTCGACCTCTGCCACTCTCATCTGCTTATCACGCTGCAACAGCCCATAACGGAACAGGCCATCCAGCAATCCGGCATCTTTATCTTTACTGCTGCGCTCAATTTCATAAGGCATAGGAAAAGGGAGCCACAGCAGGGGCTCAGCCTGCAACGCACGGGAAACCAGCTCCGCAGCGGTGTTTTCACCAAGAACCGGCTGCGCAGAAACTGTTCCACAACAAAGTAACAGAATTGTAATAATTAACGGTTTCATAAATCCTCCCCGTCACTTAGCATAGCCGCCCTTTAGACGAATGTCGGACTTGTCATAGAAATGTCACAGCCCTGACTTAGAGTCGCGCTGATCAACAAGATAACAGGATTGACTATGCAGCAAGCCACTGCACGCCAACAGACTGAAACCCTCGAATCGCCACTGGTTGCCCGTATTACACAGGATCCAAAGGAGATACGTCAGGCTCTCGAACTGCGTTATCGTGTTTTTGCCGAAGGCATGGGCGCCAGCCTGCCCACCGCCAGCGAAGGCATCGATAAAGATGATTTCGACGACCTCTGTCTGCACCTGATTGTAAAAGACGTGATGAGCGACCAGGTGATTGGCTACAGCCGCATCCTGACCAACGAGCTGGCACAACGCGCCGGTGGATTCTACTCCGCCACCGAGTTTGACCTCAGCAACATCGTGCTGCCGGGAAAAACCTATATGGAAATTGGCCGCACCTGCGTTGATCCGGATTTCCGCAGTGGCGCCGCCATCGGACTGCTGTGGTCCGGCATCGCTCAATTTATGTCAGCACACAATATCGATTACCTGATGGGCTGCGCCAGTATTCCACTGAACGAAGGCTATGCCCGCACCATCGCCATTGTGAATCATCTGCGCGAAAAACACTTCACGCCCGAGCACATGCGTGCTGAACCTAAAGTGCATATGCCACGTATTGATGTCGATATCGACGGTAAATCGCTGGTGCCATCGCTGCTGAAAGCCTATCTGCGCATTGGCGTCAAAGTCTGCGGCGAGCCCTGTCTCGATAAAGATTTTAATGTCGCCGACGCCCTGATTCTGCTCGCCCGCGAAGACATCAACCAGCGCTACCTGCGTCACTTCACCAAAACTGATCTCTGACGCTGAACCGGCGTCTGCTGCTTAAGATAATCAGGGGCCTGCGGGCTCCTTTTTATTTCTGTCTTTTCCGCATCAGCCACAACCGCTAGACTGCGCGGCCGCCAATAATGCCGTGAGAAAGTTATGATTAAAAAATTCACCCAGTGGCTGACCTCTGCATCCGGTTTACGCCGCATCCTTAATGTTTACGGGCCTTATCTCGGCGCGGGTGTCAAAGTCCGCTATCTGGCCAAAGACTTCCGCGAAGCCAAAGTCGAAATGAAGCTGCGCTGGTTTAACCGTAACTATGTTGGCACCCACTTTGGCGGCAGCCTGTTCTCTATGATTGACCCGTTTTACATGCTGTTGCTGATGAACAGTCTCGGCCGCGATTACATCGTTTGGGATGCCAGCGCTGAAATTGATTTTATAAAACCCGGGCGCGGTATTGTCAGTGCACATTTTCTGGTAACCGATGCCATGCTGGCCGAAATCCGCGATAAAACCGCGAACGGTGAAAAATTTCTGCCGACCTATGAAGTACACATTGTCGATGCCGACGGCGAACTGGTCGCCCGCGCGCGTAAAACCCTGTATATCCGCCGCAAGCCTGCCCGTAGTCACTGATCAACCGCACCTGTACGGCATGATATCGACGGTCTGCTACGCTTAAAGCAGTCACCATCAATGTTGTACAGGAGCCTTATGTCCACCATGACCATCAGTCAGGCCAGCGAACTGATCTGGGACCTGATTCAGACACTGGAAGATGCCTATTGGGAAGCCAGCAACTGCGAAGAAAAAGATCAGGTCTTTAACCTGATGCAGCTGCTGAATGCAGAATATATGGAATTGCTGAAAATCAGCATTCAGGATCATCATTACGAATATGAAGTCATCAGCACCGGACTGGTTTCACTGCAGCAGGCACTGGAAGATTTCCAACGGATTGCGCTGCAGAAAACCCGGCGTCAGAGTACCTCGTCGCGCCTCAGCGCTCTGCTGAATAAACTGAGTGCCAATTTAAGCAGTAACTGAACGATCAGTGTTCCAGCAATTGGCGCACCAGCGCCAGATTCACCGTTTCACTGAATTGATTACGCCCGGCTGATTTGGCGGCATAAAGCGCCTCATCGGCAGCCGCCAATAACAGCTCATGGCTTTCATCGGCCTGGGGTTCGCACCAGGCCAGACCAATACTCACGGTCACATACTGACTCACCGCAGATGCTGCATGAGCAATCGCCAGCCCGGCGATAGCAGCCTGCAAACGCTGGGCAACCACGGCCATCCCCTCAAAGTGAACAGACGGCAGAACCAGTGCAAACTCTTCGCCGCCGTAACGGGCCACCAGATCCCGTGGCCGCTGTACCGTTTTCTGCAGACACTGCGCCACCTGAGTCAGGCAACGGTCACCCTGCGGGTGGCCGTAATGGTCGTTAAAGCTTTTAAAGTGATCAATATCCACCATCATCAGGCCGATATTACCGCCTTCCCGTTGCGCCCGGCGCCACTCCGCACAAAGAAATTCGTCCAGATACCGGCGGTTGGCAATCTGTGTCAGACCATCCGTCACCGACAAGGCTTCCAGCCGTTTGCATTGTGCCCGCTGGGCCAGCTGTTTTTTTATCCGGGTCAGTGCCAGCAACGGATTCAGCGGCTTACGCAGGTAATCAGCAACCCCTGCCATAAGCGCTTCTGTTTCCAGAACCTCATCAGCGCTACCCAACAGCAGAATATCGCAATGACGGGTTTGCGGGTGATTATGCCAACGGCGGCAAAAGGCCGGGAGATCTTCTTCCAGCAAGCCCTGTTCAAGAATCAGCAGATCCGGTATCTGCGAAGGCTCATCCAGCCAGTCATAAAGCTGTGCGCGATTGATCGCTCCGGTCACACAGACTTCCGCAGCCAGCAAATCCCCCAGCTGAGCCTGGAGAGCAAGGGTTTCAGCAGCAATGATGACCAATGGCTGACTGGACATAGAATCGGCTTCCTGAATATTCCATAGACAGCGCACTCCAGCGTATTTGGTGCGCCTTTATTGCTTTATCGGCAAGAATACACCAAAGCGCATAAGCGGTAACAAAAAATCACTGGACTGTGAATATAAGACAATATTCTGACTCGGATGCCTTTCAATTGTGTCAATCAGTAAGACAGTTCGTTGCCGACGTTTCTTCACGCTCCGGTACTGGGGGGAATGCGTTAAATTCGCTAAACTTAGACGAAGCTTTCTTAAAAAAAATCAGTTTCTTACATGCCAAAGTACTTAGCATTTATCATCATTCTGGGATTAGCCGGCTGTTGCCGGGAAGACACCCCGCAACCAGACAATGACGTCCGCAGTGCCAGCGTGCAGATACAGCCGCTGCCTGACTTCAGCAGTTACCAGAACGTTAAAGAAAAGAAAAACGCATTCTTCTCTTACCTGTTGCCGTTAATTGAAGAGGCCAATACACGGGTGCTGGCCGAGCGTCAGATCGTGGAGAAGTGGTATCTGGCGCCTGACGAATTAACCGAACGTGACCGGGCAACCTTGCAGGAACTGCTGATCAAATACCGCGTGAATACCGACGACGAAGATGAGCAGAAAGCATTGCTGCTACTGCGGGTCAACACCATTCCGCCATCACTGGTACTGGCTCAGGCCGCCAACGAATCCGCCTGGGGCACTTCGCGCTTTGCTCAGGAAGGCAACAATCTGTTTGGGCAGTGGTGTTTCCGCGAGGGTTGTGGTCTGGTGCCTGAAGCCCGTGGCGGCAGTTCGCGTCATGAAGTACGCGCCTTTGAATCACCACTGGAATCAGTCGAAAGCTATATGCGCAACCTGAACAGCCACCCGCGCTACCGTGAGCTGCGCGAGTTGCGTGAACAGGAAATCGAGCAGCGGGGCTACGCCAGTGGCGAAACCCTGACCGAAGGCCTGCATGGCTACTCAACCCGTGGTCAGGAGTATATTGACGAAATTCGTAATATGATCGAACACAATAAACTGAACCGCTATGACCAGCAGCCTCTGCAGGAAAACCTTCCCGCCGAGCAGCAACCAGTCCCCAGGGGGTAATGTGCAAGCCAATGAACGACGTTTCCGTCAACGCTATGATGCCTCTCCGCTGAAGCTGGAAATCCGCATGCTGAATTTGTTTGGCCGGCCGAAAAAAGCCCATATGGCCATTGCCCGCGATTTTGCCATCGGCGGTATTGCCATTATTTCGCCACTGAAAATGAAGGTCGGTAAACGGCTGCTGATCAGCATCGAAAGCCGTGACCACCGTCTGCAAGCCATTCCCGCCGTGATTATTCGTGCTGAAGCCTCAGGAGGCGATTACCTCTACGCGCTGAAATTTGCGATGGGGCAATTGCCGGAGGTTGCCAGTCGTGGGGCTTACACCGTTCTGCAACGTCTGGAAGTTAGCCTGAAATCCGTCAGCCCGGCCTGAGCCGGGCATACATCGATAAAAGCAAGGAATCTGCTGTGAACCAATCTGTACTTGTCATCAATTGTGGCAGCTCATCCATTAAGTTTGCTCTGTACGCCAATCCCGATGAATCCGCGCCATTGCTGACTGCACTGGCCGAGCGCCTGAATGAACACCAGCCCAGCATCCGTATTCAGGGCGCTATTGAATATCAGGGTGACCTGCCCGCAGATTCCGGCCATAAAGCCGCACTGCTGAGTTTTATTGAGCGCTGTGGTTCAGTGCTGCAAAATCTTCAGGGCATCGGCCACCGGGTTGTGCATGGCGGTGAACTGTTTCATGCCAGCACCATCATTGATGACGAGCAGCAGCAGCGCCTAGCCACACTGTCCCCCCTGGCACCACTGCATAATCCAATCAATCTGCTTGGGCTTGAGCTGTGCCGCGAGCTGTTTGCCGGCGTGCCACAGGTCGCCGTATTTGACACTGCCTTCCATCAGACCCTGAGCGAGTCGGCTTACCTGTATGGCGTGCCTTACGAGTGGTATGAGCAGGATGCGGTGCGCCGTTATGGCTTCCACGGCACCAGCTACCGCTATGTCACGCAGGAAACCGCCCGCCGCCTGAAAAAAGCCCCTGAAGACTGCAACCTGCTGATTGCCCATCTGGGGAATGGTTGCAGCGCCGCCGCCGTGCTCTGCGGCCGTTCGGTCGACAGCTCCATGGGCCTGACCCCCCTGGAAGGCCTGGTGATGGGATCACGCTGTGGCGACATTGACCCAGGCCTGATTGAACATATGCAGCGCAGCCGTAATCTGTCGCTGGAGCAGATCATGCACGAGCTTAACCGTAACAGTGGCCTCAAAGGTTTGTCTGGTTTAAGTAACGATATGCGCACCCTGCTCGCCGCCGAGGCCGAAGGCCATGAAGGCGCGCACCGCGCAATCCAGGTATTCTGTTTCCGCGTTGCCCGTCAGTTTTCCGCTTTGGCAACCTCTCTGCCAACCATTGATGCCGTGGTCTTTACCGGCGGTATCGGCGAACATGCCGCACCGGTACGCCAGCGTATTCTGGCCGCCTGGCGCCTGATGAACTTCCGTCTCGACAGCGAACTGAACCGTTGTCACGGCGATGAAAACGGACGCATCAGTCAGCCCGGTTCACCGCTGGTTCTGGTGGTACCAACCTCAGAAGAGCGCATGATTGCCCTCGACACTTACCAACTGATTGCTGCGAACTGAACCTCTGATGATCAATATTTTTATTGCCCCAACCGGGCTGGAAAGCGGACTCACCACCATCAGCCTCGGTCTGATCCGCGCATTGGATGCGCAGGGTCTGAAGGTTGGCTTTGTTAAGCCGGTTGCTCCGGGCTACGCCGCCAGCGAACGTTCAAGCCATCTGGTGCGCACCGTACTGCACCTGACAACCCCTGATCCGATGCATCTGAATCTGGTACAGCAACGTATCAGCGACGGCATGCTCGACCGTGTACTGGAAGACGTAATCGCCCTGCACGATGAAGTCAGCCGCGACTGCGATGTGGTACTGATCGAAGGGCTGGTGCCTGACCGCAGCGAACCCTACACCGCCAAACTCAACGCCGAGATGGCGAAAGCCCTGAATGCGGAAGTGATTCTGGTGGCCAGTGGCCGTAACCGCAGTCCCGCCCAGATACAATCGGAGCTGAAGCTGCAGGTTGGTATTTTTGGCGGCTCTCAGGCCAATCTGATGGGCTGCATTATCAACAAAGCAGGTAAAGCACCCGCTCAGCAGGTCATTCCCTCCGGCGAACTGATGTCTCAGGACGCAGGGGTCAGCCAACAGGAACAGGATGCTTTCTGGCAGCTCAGCATGAAGCAATGTCCGGTACTGGGCGTTATCCCCTGGAAAGCCGAACTGGTCAGTCCACGCATACTGGATATTGCCCGAGCTCTGGATACTCAGACCCTGCACGAAGGCGAACCTGACCGGCGCGTACTGCGCATTGCCCTCTGTGCCCGCACACTGGGCAATATGGTGGATGTCCTGCGTCCCGGCACGCTGATCGTAACCCCAGGCGACCGCGACGATATTATTGTGGCTGCAGCCATGGCCGTCAGCAGCGGTATTCCGCTGGCCGGACTGCTGCTGACCAGCGGACTTCAACCCGGCGAACAGGTTATTAACCTCTGCCGCCCGGCACTGCAGACCGGTATTCCGGTACTGCAGACCCGCATGGATACCTTTACCACTGCCCAGCAACTGACGCAGATGGATACTCACGTATCCATTGATGACGTTGACCGGGTACAACACATCATGACCACCGTTGCCGAGCACCTGAATATTCCGGTACTGATGGAACGTCTGGGCCAGCCCCATGCTTCACGCCTCAGCCCGGCGGCCTTCCGCTATCAGATTGTTGCCAAAGCGCGTGCCGCACAAAAGCGTATCGTACTGCCTGAAGGCGAAGAGCCACGTACCATTCAGGCGGCGGCAATCTGCCAGCAACGCGGTATCGCCCAGTGTGTGCTGCTCGGTGATCCGGAACGTATCCACCAGATCGCCCAGGCCAATGAGGTGGAGCTGCCGGAAGGTCTGCAGATTATTGAACCGGCCAGCGTACGTGCCCGCTATGTACCCGGCATGGTCGAATTACGCAAACACAAGCAGCTGACCGAACCTATGGCGCTGGCGCAGCTGGAAGATAACGTGGTGCTCGGCACGATGATGCTGGCGCTGGATGAAGTGGATGGTCTGGTATCCGGCGCAATTCATACCACTGCCAACACCATCCGTCCGGCACTGCAGCTGATTAAGACAGCGCCCGGCGCCAAGCTGGTATCTTCCGTCTTTTTTATGGGACTGCCGGATCAGGTACTGGTTTACGGTGACTGTGCAGTCAACCCTGATCCGGATGCTGAGGAGCTGGCCGATATCGCCATGCAGAGTGCCGACTCTGCCATTGCCATGGGCATTCCCGCACGCATTGCCATGCTCAGCTACAGCACCGGTAAATCCGGCAGCGGCGCCGATGTGGAAAAAGTGCGCGCGGCCACCGAACTGGTACGCCAGCAGCGCCCTGAATTGCTGATTGACGGGCCCTTGCAGTACGATGCAGCTACCACGGCGAGTGTGGCGCGCAGTAAAGCGCCGGACAGCCCGGTCGCAGGGCAGGCAACCGTACTGGTATTCCCGGATCTGAATACGGGCAATACCACCTATAAAGCGGTACAGCGCAGCGCCAATGTCATCAGCATCGGACCAATGCTGCAGGGCCTGGCCAAGCCGGTAAACGATTTGTCCCGTGGCGCACTGATTGAAGATATTGTTTACACCATCGCTCTCACCGCGATTCAGTCACAACAAAATAAAGGAAAATAATAAATGCTTGCGGTTATTACCGGTGTTATTGCCAGCCTGCTGTTGTTTATCAACATCGTGTTCTGGTGCTCCCTGCTGTTTATCTTCACCTTTGTAAAAATCATTATTCCCGTGCCATTGGTACGCAAAGGCGTTACCGCGATTCTGACCGCCATTGCCAATGCCTGGGTCAGCTGTAACTCCGGCTGGATGATGCTGACACAGAAAATGAACTGGAATATTCAGCGGCCGGTAAGTCTGGATAAAAAGGGATGGTATTTCGTTATCAGCAACCATCAGAGCTGGGTAGATATTATCGTGCTGCAACATGCGCTGAACGGCCGCATTCCGTTGCTGAAGTTTTTTCTTAAGCAGGAACTGATCCGCGTTCCGGTAATGGGCGCGGCCTGGTGGGCACTGGATTTCCCGTTTATGAAACGCTACAGCAAAGCGTATCTGGAAAAGCATCCGGAAAAACGCGGACAGGATCTGGCGACAACCCGTAAAGCCTGTGCAAAATTCCGCGAAATGCCGACCAGCGTGATGAATTTTCTCGAAGGTACGCGCTTTACTCAGCGTAAACACGACGATCAGGACTCTCAGTTTCAGCATCT
This sequence comes from Thalassolituus alkanivorans, assembly GCF_020447205.1. GTDB lineage: Bacteria > Pseudomonadota > Gammaproteobacteria > Pseudomonadales > Oceanobacteraceae > Venatoribacter > Venatoribacter alkanivorans. The sequence continues at coordinate 58,671 of NZ_JAJAEL010000024.1, read as the reverse complement.
GCTCAAACCCAAAGCCGGTGGTATGGCCTTCGCCATGAATGCGATGGGTAACCAGTTCCGCTCAATTCTGGACGTAACCATTCACTATCCGGATGGAATTCCGACGTTCTGGGACTTTTTACAGGGAAAGATGCAGCGTTGTACTGTGATTATTAACGAAAAGCCGATCCCGGAAGAATTGCTGGATGGTGACTACGAAAATGACGACACCTACCGCCTGCACTTCCAGCAATGGGTACAGCAGCTGTGGGAAGAAAAAGACCAGCAACTGAGCGCTCGGCATAACGCCAGCTGAGTGCACCTTGCTATGCCGGTTAAATAATCGCCGGTAAGGGAATCAGCAGACAGGCTCAGGCCGCAACCACCGAGTTGCGGCCCTGATCTTTAGCCTGATACAACATCCGGTCGGCGATACGCAACAAATCGTCACTGCTGTTTTCCGCCGTTGGAATCATACTTGCCACGCCGGCGCTGATGGTTGCCACAGAAAACTCTGAGGCTTCATGGCGGATACCAAGAGCAACAATACTTTCACGGATTTTTTCAGCCATATAAGCCGCTTCACCCAGCGCTGTATCCGGCAGAATAATAATAAATTCCTCTCCGCCATACCGGGCACAAAGATCACCAGGCCGCTGGCAGAATGAAGCCATATTACGGGCAATATCGTACAAGCAGCGATCCCCCTGCTGATGGCCATAACGGTCGTTATAATCTTTGAAATTATCGATATCGATCATAATCAGGGCCAACGGCCGTTGCGCACGCAGGCAGCGGCGCCATTCGCTGGCCAGACACTCTTCCAGATAACGGCGATTGGCTATGCCGGTCAGGCTGTCAGTGGTCGACAGCAGATGCAGTCGCCGGGTCAGGTATTGCAAGCGCTCTGCTTCCAGCGCCAGTAAGCGGTTTTTCATATAATCGCTGCGCGCAGAAGACTCTATGGCATAAGCCAGATAAGCCCCCATACCGATCAACAACAGCCAGAACAGTACAAACAGTGGCATAAAAATATCAACGATGGCCCCCAGCTCAGCACTGAGCTCCGGTGCATCACTGATCAGCAGCATCATTACGTAACAACTCAGCAGCGATACCGAAACAATCAGCATAGAGCGGTAACTCAACCGCAGCGCCACCAGAGTAAATACCTGAATAGGTATCAGCCCGAGATGGTAAGCATATTTCAGGGCATCAGGAATCAGCTGAATAAAAAAGATAACCGACAGCCCCGCAATAAAAATTCCGCTGGCGGCAATGGTCATCATGTGAGTAGCAAAACGGGAGCGGGGAATCCACCACAGCAAAGCAAACATGGAAATCGTAATCAGCAGGCGGCAGGCAAAAATCAGCCCGGCGTTATCCCCGCCCAGATAAAAGTCCGACCAGGTAAAGCCGAGGTAAAACAGCAGGCCAGCAATGATAATTTTCTGATCGATTTCCAGAAAACGCTGATTACGGAATTCCAGATAACGTTGTTCAAGGCGGCCAGGGAAGCGTAAATGATGACGGCCCTGTTCGAGGATGCCAGAGAGGATATTGATCTGCTCCTCTACTCGCTTTAAGGTGTCACTGTCTTGCTGACTGCTGATGTTTGGCACCGGTTCTCCCACACCCGCCTGCTGGTGTTGACAGAATCCACCAGAACACGGCAAAGCTGAAGTTATTTTTTGTGACATAAGACACGCTATCTCCATTTTAGACAATATCCTGACACGTCCATGTTCATGCGAGGTTCTATGAAGGTTTTTGAAGATATCAGCCAATCCATCGGAAATACGCCGCTGGTACGCATTCGCCATCTGACTGATCACCCGGCAATCTATGCCAAGCTGGAAAACCGTAATCCGGCGCATTCCGTTAAATGTCGCATTGGTGCCAATATGATCTGGCAGGCCGAGCAGGATGGGCTACTCAAACCGGGAATGGAAATCGTTGAGCCAACCAGTGGGAACACCGGTATCGCTCTGGCGTTTGTCGGAGCAGCCCGCGGCTACAAAATTACCCTCACCATGCCGGAAACCATGAGTATGGAACGCCGTAAGGTGATGATGGCTCTGGGCGCTAATCTGGTGCTTACCGAAGGCGCCAAGGGTATGAAAGGTGCAGTTGAGGCCGCAGAAAAACTGGTCGCCGAAGCACCGGAGCAGCGCATTATGCTGCAACAGTTCAATAACCCGGCCAACCCGGCCATCCACGAAAAAACTACCGGCCCGGAAATCTGGAATGATACCGATGGCCAGGTGGATGTTGTGGTTGCAGGTGTCGGCACCGGCGGTACCATCAGCGGCATCTCGCGCTTTATCAAACAACATAAAGCCATCACGTCGGTGGCGGTAGAGCCCTCAGCCTCTCCGATCATTACCCAGACACTGGCCGGCGAAGCCATCAGTCCTGGTCCTCATAAAATTCAGGGAATCGGTGCCAACTTTATTCCCGGCAACCTTGACCTGAGCATGATTGACCGTGTTGAGCAGGTTGATAATGACGCTGCCATGGCCATGGCCCATGAGCTGATGTCAAAAGAAGGTATTCTGGCCGGTATATCCTGTGGAGCAGCCATGGTGGCCGCACTGCGCCTGGCGCAGGAGGATGCCTTTAAAGATAAGAAAATCGTCGTTATTTTACCGGACTCCGGTGAACGCTATCTCACTTCACCATTGTTTGAAGGTTTCTTTGACAAGTAACCCGGCGGCACCCATATGGCGGCTCCGCATGGAGTCGCCCGACCTATTGCTCGACGGTTTGCTGCACTACCACCCCGCTCTGCTGGAGCCTGAACAGGCAAACACCCTGTATCAGCAATTGCAGCATGAAATTCCCTGGCAACAGGGCCGCGTTTTTATTTACGGACGCGAGCACATTATTCCGCGTTTACAGGCCTGGCACGGTGATCCCGGCATCTGTTACACCTATTCCGGGAAAACCCTGCACGCAGATCCCTGGACACCAACACTGCAGATTCTTTGTCAGCAACTGAACCAGCTAACCGGATTACAGCTGAATGCCGTGCTGTGCAACCTGTACCGCGACGGTCAGGATTGTATGGGCTGGCATGCTGACGATGAGCAGGAATTGGGCGAAAATCCGCGGATTTTGTCACTCAGTCTGGGCGCAGAGCGGGATTTTGCCTTACGCCGTAAAGGCAGCAGCCGTCAATCGGGAATCCTGCCACTGGCCAGCGGCAGCCTGCTGGATATGCAACCCGGTATGCAGAGACACTGGCAGCACAGCCTGCCCAAGCGCGCACGCATCCGGCAGCCACGTATCAACCTTACTTTCCGCACGATTTATCCGCTTGAGCCCGTGATTTAATCGCGGGCAATCACAGATTCCAGACGGAACATAATAACCGGGGTCGTGCCATAGTCTTTGTCACGATGCCAGATAAATTCCGGTGCCACCTCAGCAAATACCCAATTGCTGTATACCTGACGGCGATAACGAACACCGGCATGATAGGAATAAAAAGTTGTATCAAATTCGCTGTCGCCACTGGCCCCGGCCACAAAACCCAGAGCCGCTTTACTGCTCAGTTCATGATAGAGCCCGGCGTCATACGAAAGCTTAAAATATTCATCATTCAGTTGATAACCGGCCTTGGCATTAATGCGGAATAACTTCTCCGTATTTAATGGATAATCCATCTGCAGACGGGTTTCCTCTCCCCAGCCATCGAGAGAGAAATAAAACAGTGTCTGTGTCGCTTTCAGTTCCCACTCGGATAAATAGGCATAGCGCCGGGCGCGGAAACGCACAAAAGGATTAGGCGGAACGCCCCAGCGGATTCCGGCATCCACGTTGGTTTTCCATTGATCGGATTCGCGCACAATAAAACGCAGCGCCGCCGTGTAATTCACGTTTTCAACACTCTCTATCGGGTCCGCTTCGCGGTTATCTTCATCTTCCGAATCGAGCAGTAAATTCAGCCGTTCATTGGTATGCGGCAATACCAGTTTTACACTCAGGCCGAATTTATAATCCACCGGGTCACCTAAAACCCGCCGGGTATAAAACGACAGCTTGGCGCGGCTGCCCTTAACATCATCGTCCGTAATTTCTTCACTGAAAAAAGAGTCAACAAAGAACGTATCAATATTACCGGACAACCGGTTCAGATAACCGGCCAACCAGTCCTTTGAACGATCCAGCATCGCCGGATCAACCGTAGTCTGAGCGGTATAAGGAGGCTCTTCAGCAACAGGAACCGTTACGACCGGTGCGATCAGTTGCTCACTGTCACCTTGCAGAAAGGGTTCCGGACTGAGCGCCGATGCTGACACGGAAAGTGCCAGTCCCAGCAATACCAGCCATCCCCGCCAGATCATCTGCGTTCAGACCGGATCGTGGTGAATAATAATTTCGGCACGGGGAAAACGTTCCAGAATGCGTTTCTCAACGCGATCCCCGATAGCATGTGCGGACTTCAGCGGTTGCAGCGCATCCAGCTCCAGATGAAATTGAATAAACTGCAGCGCCCCTGCTTGCCGTGTACGTAAATCATGAAACCCACGCACGCCTTCACAGCTGTTAATCAACGCTTTCAGCTCGGCCTCATCCTCATCCGGCATGGCTTGATCCATCAGCACCTGCAGCGCTTCTTTGACAATGCCGTACACGCTGTAAAACAACACACCGGCAATAGCCAGCGCCACAACCGGGTCAAACCAGTATTGCTGCCAGTAAGCTGCTATTAACGCCATAATAACCGCCACGTTGGTCAGAATATCACCGTAATAATGGGCAGAGTCGGCTTTAATCGCCAGCGATCCGGTCTGACGGAAAACCCAGCGCTGATACAGCACAAGGCCGATAGTGGCGAACATCGAAAACGTCATGACACCGATGCTCTCTCCCAAAGCAGTCAGCGGTTGGGGGTTAAGCAGACGATCAAATACGTGTAATAACAGCACCACCGCCGAGCCCAGAATAAAGGCCGACTGAATCAGCGCCGCCAGACCTTCAGCTTTACTGTGCCCGAACGGATGATCATCATCCGCCGGCATCAGCGCATAACGTACGGCAAAAAAATTCACCAGTGATGCTGCAATATCCATTAAAGAATCGAGCATAGATGACAACACACTGGCGGAATCACTGATAACCCAGGCGAAAACTTTAGCTAACAACAGGGTCACAGCAACCAGAACCGATGCGCTGGACGCACGTTTAATCAAGACAGCATGAGAAGTCACAGTCATTACAGATTCATTAACAGTAAACACAGGATTATGCCAGATTGGCCTGGGCAGATCAGACTTTTTAGCGCGAAAAGTGGTAATTTGCCACAAACTGAAACAGGATGGCGCCTGCGCCTATTGACCCATCAGAGGCATCTTGGTCTTATTATCGGCCGGACTGTCCAGAACGAGCCAAATCATGACCATAAAAAATGCTCTAGTCGTTGATGATTCCAAATCCGCCCGCATGATGCTGCAGCGCCTGCTGGGTAAAATTAATGTACAGGCCGATGCCGTCGACAGTGCCGAAGCGGCGCTCAGTTTTCTCGAAAGCCGCCAGCCTGACGTCATCTTTATGGATCATATGATGCCGGGTATGGATGGTCTGGAAGCAACCCAGCTGATTAAATCCAATCCCCGTACGGCTACCATTCCGACCATTATGTATACCTCCAAAGAGGGGCAGGAATATCAGGAAATGGCTTTGTCTCACGGAGCTCATGGTGTTCTGGCCAAGCCCGCCAGCCATGAAGCCGTTATGGCCGTCATTCAGTCTCTGGATGAGCCGGCCGCCAATGATGAGCAAAAATCTCAGCCCCCGGCCATTGCACTGGTTGAAATTGATAAGCTCGTACAAAAGCACCTGCGTAATGCTATTGCTGAAGCCAAAGCAGAAATCAGTGCCGGTCTGGATGCCACGACACAACAACTGCAAACCCACCAGACCCATCAACTGGATCTGATTCAGGCGCGTATGCATCAGCAACAGGAACGCTGGCAACTGGAAGTTAATAAGACGCTGACAGAACAGGCGTTATTTCAGAAAACCCGGGTAATGAATCAGCGCCTCGCCGTTACGGTTGCCGACAAACTGGACAAGAAAAATGCTGACGACCTGATCGCCATCATGAAAACCAGCCAGACAGCACTGGAAGCAACACTCGCCACTACCCGCAGCGAATTACAGAAAGAGCTGCAAAAAACAGCCATCAAGGCTGCCACCGCTGGTGCAGTTATTGGTGCTCTGGCCGGAATTACTGCTGCATTTTTCCTCTGATTACCATCTTGCCAAAGCCCGCCAGCCGGGCTTTTCATACCCTGGTCATAAATAACCAGTATATGGCCTGACTATACCTTTCCATTCCGAAGGGTGCTGATTACACTAGCCGCTCTCACCAGACTCTAAAAATATGATCAGGGATACGATAATGATCAAAGCCATACTGACAGCGGCAACGGTTGCCATACTGACCGGCTGTGCAGCAGCAACACCTCTGCTTATTGCTGAAGCAGGTGGCCACCAGGTGGCCCGCTACGATGAAAATATAAAAGTCCGTGCAGCAGCAGCGTTGCAGGAAGAGCCAGACCTGCTCACCTTTTCTGTACAGGCCATCAGCCGCGGCAAAACTGAACAGGCCGCCAGCACCTATATGAAAGGCTACAGCGATCCTGACTACAGCAGTAACATGAAATCGCTGGCGATTTATCAGGTGGCCTTACTCTACATGAACCGCTACAACGATCAGCGCGATGACCAGAAAGCACTGGCCTACCTTAAACAGCACCGGATTGAATTTCCTGACTCACGTCTGAAAGAAAAAGTAATCAAGCGTATTCAGGTTATTGAAGCCCGCCAGAATGAACCGGTACAGCTATCGGCCACACAACTGCTGAAACAGGTTGATCGCAGTAAACTGCTGAAAACGGACAACACACCGTTTGACGCTGAACTCACTCCGATGAGCGAGCGGGCGATTACCGAAGCCCGGGTTGCCGATGCTGAAGCGGTTTATCTGATTCTCTACGATAACAAAGCTTCGTCAGCTGAAATGCGGGCCAAATCCCTGTACCAGCTGGGTCTGATCTATATGAGTCCATATAATCAGGCCGGCAATAATAAGAAAGCACTGGCCTACTTCCGTAAGATTGTGCAGGAATTCCCGCACGTATCTGTTGCTCCACGGGCCAACCAGCGCATCAGCGAACTGATTAACCGCCAGGATTAATGGTATTTACTGATAATAAAAAAGGCCCTGAATAAGGGCCTTTTTTATGGTTAAACCACCACGTCAGAATGACCAGGTAACATCCTTTTCATCTGCGACACACTCTTTGAAATCAGCCAGCACATCATCGTGACAAATAATTTCCTGCAACAGAATCTGCTCGCCATCGACATATCCTTTCAGCAATAACCACTGGTCATCATCAATATAGTTATCCAGATTAGCGCACAGCGAATTACTGCTGCAGTTCATATTCGCGGTGCCATCGTAACCGGTAATAACCCCCGCATTATTCGCCGCCAGCGCACTGCCACGCAGAATAAATTTAAACGGATAAGTACTGTTGGCTTTATCATCCGGGCTGCTGTCGTTTTCCTTCAGTACCGCTTTACTGATGCTGCCGCCCGAGGACAGGGTTTTGACCACTTTCAGATCATATTGTTTACCCCAGACCGGAGTGAAATTACTGATATCACCAGAGAGCTGTAACAACGAGAAATCGTCAGAACTGTTTACCCGATACAGCAGACACATTGCAGCCTCAGCCAGACCACACTCTGACTGAAAGTGTGCCACCGTCCAGCTGACCGTGCTTTCTCCGGAACAATCGCTGGAAAAATCCTTTTCACTGGCACTGCACAACAGAGAGGTCAGGGTTACGGCACCGGCACTGGCTGTGAATTCCAGCTGCAAAGCATATTGCGCATCCACGGCACTTTTAATCTGCGCACAATAGCTGCCACAGGCAAAAGTAATTTCATCACCCAGAGACCAGGTCGTGTCATTCTGGGGAGTGAGCACTCCGGCGCGACTGTACAGGGTTAAAGCGAAGGCTTCATCAGCAGGATTAACCGCCGTGGTAGTTTTTACCGCGCGGAATTCATAAGCGCTGTCTTTACCGCTGCTGTTAAAACTGGTGTTCACAGTAACGCTGTAGCGGTTGCCCCAGACAAAGCTGCTGAAGCCAGTAAACGGAAGGTCGGCGGTTTTCCAGCTGTCGGTAGTTTTTTCACGCACCCGGAAGCACAGCTTGCTGTCATCCTTATCACACTGCACTTTGTAATAATCCACCAGCAGTGTTTCTTCCTTATCTGTCCACTCCCGCCCTAATTCCGGACAACCGGTCAGAGTCAGGCAGGCCAGAGCCGGGATCCATAATGTTTTCATTCAATGCTTCCTGATTGCGGTTCACTTGTGCTTACCGCTGCCATTTTCTGTAATAACGGTGCGGCATAGGTCTGCAAAAGGCGTTTACGGACCGGACGGTCCAAGCCCTGCAAGCGCAGCAGCAGCTGTTCATGTGTTGCAGTGACCACATCACCACATACAAGTTCGGTTGCCAGCGAAAATTCCTGCTGCAACAAATTCAGAGCCGATTGCTGCACCGGAAGGATCTCACACATTTGTTGCAACTGCAGGTCAATAGCAGCAGCCATCGTATCGGCCGAAACCAGTTCTTCAGTGTTCAACGGCCGGCCAAAATCGACATAAATACGCCCCTTGGCCCCGGTCAGCCCCAGCAGGATGCTGCGCGTATCTTCATCATCGCTTTTTTCATAACGGCCGGTTTCTGCACGGGTAACCAGCTCCTGTGCTTTCTGAACATCACAGGGGTCCCATTCATACTGAATAGACACCGGCACCGGACACATGGCTGTCATCGTCGCGGTAAAATCCTCACCGCGCTCACGGCCATTAAGCGCCAGCATTTTAAGTACCGCAGTATCGGTTCTGTCGATGCCATCTTTGGCGCGCCCTTCGCGCTGGGCAATCCAGACGGAATGACCGCTCTCAAGCGAGCTGCGGATATAGGCAGATAACTTTTGTAATTCACGCAGTTTTTCACGTTTATTGGCAATGCTGCGTTTAACCACAAAACTTTTGTTAAGACGCATAATATCGGCAACATCCGGGTGCCCCAGAAGATTATCGCCAATCGCAATCCGGCTGGTCGGCCAGCCGGCGTGATGCAGACTGTAATTAATCAGAGTTGGATCCATCGCAATGTCTTTGTGGTTGGAAATCCACAGATAGCTTTTGTCCGCCGATAAATGTTCCAGCCCCCGGACCACAATTTCATCGGTTGATTTTTCCAACAGCCCCGCAATCCACGGAGCCAGCCAACGCTGAAAGGCTTCAACGGTCTGAATATGTGCAGTACGACGGCGCAGATACCAGCCAGCCAGAGGCAACAATGCCTGTCTGAGCCAGGAAGGCAACGCGGGAAAACGATATTTAACCAATGCGTGCTGCAGAGTTCTGGCGTGAGTCAGACGCTGAATAACACGCCTGACTTCATCGTCATGATAGGGGCGGATATCGGAATATAGATCCTGCATGTAGTCTCACTGTTATCGGGGCAAAAATAAAACCAATCCACCCGCTGATCGTGGCTGGCACACCAGATCGCCAACCCATTGGCTTGTTAAGAATTCGGGCGGATTAGTATATCCTATCGTCCCCTGCTTAAGATAACGACCAAGGTTAAAGCAAATGATTGATGAATGGGTGCCATCGACCGAAGGTTCGGCCAAGATCAGCGCGTCAGAGTTACAACAATGTCTGGCAGTAACAGCGCTCATGGCCGGCGACAGCTCCCAGGCTGAGCAACAGCTGGGTGAAGATACCGTTAAAACGCTGCGTTCCCATATACAACTCACCGAGGAGCAGTGGCAGCCGGCTCTGGAAACCTTCAGTGCAGATGAGCTGTTTCAGCTGGCAACCTTTTTTACGCTGGCAGAAATGAAGTTCAGTGGCTGGCAGTGCGGCGCTAAGAACCCGGCAATCTGGATTTTCCGCACCCTGAAAAGGAATGGTCAGCTGCCGGAAAAAGACGCAATCCGTCATCTGAAGAGCCTGACCGATAACCGCTACATACCTTATGGCAGCGCACTCTGATCCGGATAGAGAAAACCACATAACGCCTGACGCAACTCCTCCAGGCGGATGGGTTTTGATAAATAACCATTCATCCCGGCTTGTTTACAGGCCGCTTTCTGTTCAGCCATAACATCCGCCGATAATGCAATAACAGGAATCTGCCGGCGTTGCGCCAGGCTGCGTATCTGCCTCGTTGCCTCCAGCCCATCCATAACCGGCATATGGCAATCCATCAGCACCAGATCGAACTCTTTTTGGCGGTACAGTTCAACCGCCTCCTGCCCATTAGCCGCAAGCGTGACCTCACAACCCAGCCGGACCAGCATCTGGGTAGCGACTTTCTGATTCACAATATTATCTTCGGCCAGCAGTATACGGATGCCCTGTAACTGCCCCGGGTCGGGTGAATGTTCCTGTAACTGACGGCCGAAGCGGGTAATCAATTGATGGTTATTGTTTTCATCAAACAAGCGCAACAAGAGCTGCTGTAAGTGCTCCTGGCTGATCGGCCAGTCCCAGAATGCATTAATCCCCTGTGCCAGCAAATCCGCTTCCGGCACCGGCACGTTGTCTGCAGCCGTTACCGCAAGGCGGGTGCCCCCCTCGCTCAGACTGGCGGTAACTCCGTCCCGATAAAGGCTAAACAAACGATAAGGCAGAACCAGAATATCGGGTCTGGCATCTTTCAGGGCATCAAGCAGATCTTCAGCAACAGAAAACTCTCTGACCGTTATACCCAGCCGGCGTACGACCGATACCAGTAATGCACGATTAATCCGGGCCTCATCACAGACCCAGAGCGTGCCGCTATGAATATTGGTATTTGGCTGATGCTGGCCTGATGGCAGATCACTGGCCGCAATCGTCAGATTGAGATCAAGCCAGAAGTTTGACCCCAGCCCAGGCGAGCTGATCACCCCGACCTTGCCATGCATCAGCGTCGCCAGACGACGGCAAATGCTTAAACCAAGCCCGGTACCACCGACCAGCGTTGACAGACGCCCATGCGCGACACTGTATTCATCAAACAACTGCAGAGCCCGGTCTGCGGCGATACCAATACCGGAGTCCTCTACCGAGAAACGCAGCAACACCTGGCTGAACTGACGCCGGACCACAACCAGCCGCAGCAGAACATGGCCCTGCTCGGTAAACTTCAGTGCATTAGTGAGATAATTCATCAGAATCTGGCGGATTCTGATGGCATCACCAATGACATAGTGCGGCACCGAATCCTCTACAAAGAACTGCAAACTCAGGTTTTTTTCCCGCGCTCTGGCGCTCATCATGGCAATCAGGCTGTCGATCATTTCACGGATATTGAAACTTTCTTCTTCAATCGTGAGCTTATCGGCGTCAATTTTGGAAATGTCGAGAATATCGTTAACGATAGTCAGCAGGTGTTCTGAAGATGATTGAATAATACGCACAAAGCCCATTTGCTCAGATGACAAAGGTGTTTGCTCAAGTAAGGAAACCATACCCAGCAGCCCGGTCATCGGCGTACGGATTTCATGGCTCATACTGGCCAGAAAGCGGCTTTTGGCCACATTCGCTTCTTCTGCCTGTTCTTTTTCTGCAGTCAGAATATCCCGCGCAAGCTTCTGCTCAGTAACATCGGTACTGATCACCAGCAAACTCTGCAAATCGCGGTATAAACTCAGCGGAATCAGCTGATTATGGAGATAGTTAATGCGGCCCTGCGGATCGCGCAGAGTAATATCAAAGGATTGAGGGGAGTGGCTCCTGATCGCAGCTTCCAGGCTCTGAGTAAACCGGATAGCCTGATCCTGCGGCAGAAAATCGACCGATGGCTTGCCGGCAACATCTTCCAGAGTAAAGCCATCAAACAGATGGTTAACATCCAGAATACGGCCTTCACGGTCAATTTCGGTGATAACGTCAGGCAGGTGTTGCCAGAGAATGCGGAAGCGCTGAGCCGAGGCAAGGTTTTCTTTTAACTCCCGCCGCAGACGCCAGCACCAGCTGGCCAGCCAGAGAACCAGTAAAACCAGCAGAAGCGTTAATCCCAGTAACGCAGAAAAAGTCATAGCTCCCTCTCCGGACAGGTCTCAGTCCTTTGTGACCCAGAGCTTCACTATGCAGCAGCGTCACCCGTCAGAAATGCCAACAGAGCTTGCTGATCCCTGGGCCACTGGTAACTGAGCCAGCCATCCTTTGCCGGTTTCTCCGGTTCGTGGCGACTGATCAGCAGATACAGGGTTTCACGGGATTCACTGTCGCGCATAAGGCGGGCAACCGAATCCTGAGCAGCTGCAGAATTTACAGCAATGGCTCCCGGCTGATGTTCGGCAATCAGGAAACCAAACTGAATCGGGTCGGTGGTCACCAACGGCTCCCAGCCTGCACGCCGGACAAAAGAAGCCACATCGGCGGAAAAATCTTCTGCATCAGCCAATAACACCAGCGTTCTTACTCCCAGCGATAAATCACCGGGCACCGGCATATTGTTGTCCTGCAGAAACGTAATAAAACTGCTCACCGGAATACGGTTATCTCCGCGCCCCGGCAGCTTATAGGCATCCAGGTGACCGCGTTCAATCCAGCGAATAACGGTGCGGAAATTCACGCCGCAGTATTTCGCCACTTCTCCGGTTGTTAAGGCCTGTTTTTCCCTCACAGCATTATCTCAAGTCAGCAACTACACTGGTTTCAGTATAGATAGCCTTTCGCCAATGCAAGGAGAAATGAGCAAATTGCGACATTCCCCTGCCTCACCCCGGGCAGAGCCATACATAAAGCAGAAGCAGGATGCTACAGTAGCTTTGGCTCAGGACAGACTCAGGCCATGTTAAACCGCCAGGAGAAAAAGAATGCAAAGGAACGTCTTACTCGTCGATGATGAGGCCGGCATTATTCAGGCCATCCGCCGTATGCTGCGTGCAGAGCCCTTTCATATCCACGAGGCCAACAGTGGCGATGAAGCCCTTGCCATCCTGCAGCGCTATGACATTGAATTGCTGATCACCGATTACAAAATGCCGGGAATGGATGGCCTGACCCTGTGCCGGAAAGCACGTGAAATTTCTCCCGCCACCTATCGCCTGCTGCTGTCTGGCCAGGTTGATTACAGCGCCCTGCGCAGCGCCTGGCAGCAAGGCGATGTTCACCGTTTTGTCGCCAAACCCTGGGACAATCTGTTACTCGGTATCGATATCAAAGAAGGTCTGAAGCAGCACGATTTACTGAAAAACCTACAGCAGGTCAGTCAGGCGGTACAGACCGAACAGGCAATGCTGCTGACTGACAACAACTGGATTGTACGCATGGCCAGCCCATTACTGTGCGAGGCCCTGCAATGTGAAGAAAGCGATCTGCTGGGTATTAATCTCTTTGCCCATGCGCTGTCCTCAATGCCCGTGACACTGGAAACCGACGTAACCCGTCAGGTAGAACAGCAGCAGACCTGGCTTGGCCACTTCAACCTTACCGGCCCACGGCAGCTGAACCTGCCAGCCTGGATGGCAATCACCCCGTTAGGCAGCCAGTACCGGTTGTGCTCCTGCAACTTTGTGACGTCCGACCAGTCTCCGCAACGCGATCTTAAAGACGAACTGCAGCGCTACTCCGGCGAGCACCACCTGCAACGCCTGCAACAGGCGGCAGACGGTGCGCGTACCGAGCCACAGCTGATGGTGGTCGCGCTGCCAGAAGAAGTAAGCCATAAAGATCTGTCATCCATCTGCTACGAGCGCCTGCAAGCCGCAACAGATGACCTTTACGAGATTTACTCACCACAACCACATACTTTTCTGATTCTGCTGCCGGCGTCGGTATCTGCGGAACAGATTGAACGGCTGAGCCAGAATATTCAGCAGGATTTCAATGAGAGCGTCAGTTTTCAGGGACAGCCAATTCTGCTGCAACCACAGATCAGCATCGAACAGAAACCCGCAGGTATCGCTCACTGGGATGACTGGCTGCGCCGCCGCCTGGGCCTGCCGGCGACCAGCGGAAAAGAACAACCGCGTACGACCACAACCACACCGGTTGCCGATCAACATCATGCCAGCAGCCAGTTCCGGGCCCTGCCGGTCTTTAACCAGCAGGGAACACTGACCGCACTGCAGGCTCCGGAAGCCAGTACCTACAATGAATCCGGCTGGGTTGCCTGGTTCAGAGCCATCGGCAATATCTGGCAGCAACACTTTGATCATGAGCTGCACATTATTATGCCTGCAGCTGAGCAACCACCAGCCAGTGTCAGGGCCTTTGTCAAAGCCCTTGCTGAAGCCCGTCAGCGCCTGCCCCTGCAATGCCATATCATCCTCGGCGAAGACTGCATTCTCAGCCAGAATGAAGCCGATCTTAACTGGCGTGACGAACTGCGCACCCAGCAGTGTCAGCTGTTTATTGCCAACTTCGGCCGCAGCTTCCTCAACTCCCGCCAGATACTGTCATTGCCGATTCAGGGCGTCAGTCTGGCTCCGGAATTCCTCATTCATATGCGCAACAGTAAGTCTCTGCCACAGAGCCGCCGTCTGCTGCAGCGCATTCACGATCATGAGCTGATCATTTACGCTCCCGGAATGGATAATACCGAAGCCCTGGCTTCGGCCCATCAGAGTAATGTCGACTGGTTATCCGGATCGGTATTATCGCGCGAGCTGAGCGCCGACCAGCTGCAATGGTTCTCGCCCAGCGCAGAACTGGGCTGAGTGAGGCAGAATTTTCTGCCAATCCGGGACCACCAGCGGGTTATTCAGAGGCTCCTTGGGTTATGATAGGCTCCTGTTAAAAGGAGCCCGTTGTGAATAAAGATCAAGCCTACCACCAGATTGCCCTCGCCTGCCTGAAAGCCCTGCGTACCCCAGCCGGTGCCAGCGCCGAAGACCCGGTCAAAGAGCTGTATTCTGTTATCGATAACGCCTTCGAAAGTCAGTTTGCCCTGTTGGTTGCGGAACTCGAAGACAGCAAGCACCGTCTCAACCAGATTCAACAGCTGGATCCGCAACGCCATACCCTGGCGGATGCGCAGGCCATCATTCATTACAACGGAACTGCACACTAGGGAGCAGGCATGTTATCGCCACGTTATTGGACGTTTTTATTCATCGTACTGGGCGCAATCGTATTTTCTATGATTAAGTTTTCCGCCGGACCCGAACTGATCGTCAGCCCGGCTGACACTTTTAATTACCGTTATCTGACTCTGGATAACGGTATGAAAGTGCTGCTGGTCAATACCCCCAATGCCGACAAAGCCGCTGCCGCCGTCAGCGTCGATGCCGGCAGTGGCGATGACCCCAAAGGCCGTGAAGGCCTGGCTCACTTCCTTGAGCACATGCTGTTCCTCGGTACCGAGCCTTTCCCGGAAGCCGGTGAATATCAGGCTTATATCAGCCGTCATGGCGGCAGCCATAACGCCTTTACTGCCCACAGCCAGACCACGTATTTTTTCGACATCGATAACAAAGCCTTAAGCGGTGCTCTGGATCGTTTCGCGCCGTTTTTTATCTCGCCAACCTTCGACGAAGCCTACGTTGAGCGTGAGAAAAACGCCGTTCATGCCGAATACAGCTCCAAGCTGAAAGACGATTTCCGCCGTATTTATTCCGCCGAAAAACAGGCGATGAATCCGGATCACCCGTACGCATCCTTTGCCACCGGTAATCTCGATACCCTGTCCGACCGTCCTGACAGCAAAACCCGCGACGAGTTACTGGCCTTCTACAACAGCCACTACTCTGCTGATCGCATGACTCTGGTACTGTCTGGTAAATACGAGCTGGATCAGCTGGAAGCCTGGGCAAAAAGTCATTTTTCTGCAGTGCCAAAGCGTCAGACCGTAGCTCATGTTGCTAATCCGCCCCTGTTTATTCAGGGCCAGTTACCACTGGATATGAACATTGAGCCGGTGAAAGAAATCCGCCGCCTGCAGTTCACCTTCCCGATGCCGGAAACCCAGTCGCTGTATGCCTATAAACCGGTACAGATTCTGTCAAACCTGATCGGCCACGAAGGTGAAGGCAGCCTGCTGGCGTTCCTGAAAGAGAAAGGCTGGGCCGAAGGTCTGAGCGCTGGTCGCTCACTCAGCACTCAGGACGAAACCACACTGGTGGTGCAGATTCAGCTGACCAAACTGGGCCTGCTGTATACCGAAAACATTACCCAGGCGCTGATGCATTACATCGACCTGCTGAAGCAACAGCCGCTGCCGCAATACCTGCTTACCGAGCAGCAGCAACTGAGCGACCTGTCATTCCGCTTCCAGGAACAGAGCCGCATCAGTGATTACGTGGTACGCCTGAGCAGCAACATGCTGGTGTATCCGGCTGAAGACATTATCTACGGCGATTACCGCTGGCAGCCAATCAGCCAGCAACAGCTGCAGCCTTATCTGGATGCGTTATCCGCCAACAACATGCTGCGCACCCTGATCGCCCCACAGATTGCCACCGAAACCATCGACCCATGGTACGGCACCGCAATCCGCATCCGTCCCGGCGATTATCGCGCCGGTGCGGTGACCACCGAGGGTCTGGCAAGCCTGACCCTGCCGGCACCGAATCCGTTTATTCCGACCGACTTTACCCTGCACGCAGACAGCACCCAGGCGACTCCGGAAAAACTGATCAGCGAACCCGGCCGTCTGCTGTGGTATTACCCGGAGCATGAATTCGCCATGCCGAAAGCCCGGGTGATGGTGCAGCTGCAACAGGCCAGCGTTCAGAATTCCGCGCGTCAGCGGGTACTGGCGCAGCTGTACAGCCGCACCGTTAACGAAGCGCTGAACACCTACAGCTATCCGGCCTATCTGGCGGGGCTGAATTACAGCCTCAATGCCTCCGGCCGAGGTCTGGAACTGGCACTGGGTGGTTATCAGCACAAGCTGCCGGAACTGCTGAAGCGCGTTCTCAGCGAAATGAACAGCATCAACCTGAGTGAAGAAGACTTCGGCCGCTACAAAGCCTCGCTGCAGCGTACTCTGGAAAATCAGCTGAAGAACAAGCCGTTTG
Organism: Thalassolituus alkanivorans; assembly: GCF_020447205.1. Taxonomy (GTDB): domain Bacteria; phylum Pseudomonadota; class Gammaproteobacteria; order Pseudomonadales; family Oceanobacteraceae; genus Venatoribacter; species Venatoribacter alkanivorans. The sequence goes on along the minus strand of NZ_JAJAEL010000024.1, from coordinate 41,625 downwards.
AACGTGAACTGGCGGTGCTGAAAAACTGGCTGTACGAACCAAGCTTCGATCAGGCCGATCTGCTGCAGGCCTTGGCCGCAGTCAGCCGTGAAGACGTTATGCAATACGCCACCACCTTCAAGAACGAACTGGCCGTGCAGATGTATGTTCATGGTCAGCTGAGCAAAGCTCAGGCACAGGAGCTGGCCGCCATTGTTGACGCTCAGTATCCGGCCAAAGCCGCTCAGGTCGCTCTGCCACAACTGCTGCAGATTCCGGCCGGCCAGTACCAGAAAAACCTGACACTGGATCACCAGGACACCGCCATCGTGCTCTATGTACAGGGCCAGGAAGGCAGCGACCGCAACCGTGCACGCTACGCGCTGCTGGGTCAGATTCTCAGTGCGCCTTACTACCAGACCATGCGCACCGAACAGCAGCTGGGTTATATCGTGTTTGCCACGCCATTCCCGCAGCAGACCATTCCGGGCCTGGCCTTTATCGTGCAGTCACCGGAAGCGTCCCCACAGGCGATTCTCGACAGCAGCCTGAGCTTTTTCAGCAACTTCGAACAGCAGCTGGGCAGCATGTCGGAGGAAGAATTTAACTCCTACCGTCAGGGCCTGAGCACACTGTTGCTGGAGAAGCCGAAAAACATGGCGGAAAAAGTTGCCCGCTTCTGGCGTGATATTGAAGTGCAGCGCTACAGCTTCGACACCAACGAAGCCATCGCCGCCGAGGTTAAAACCCTGAGCCAGGATGAAGTCCGTGCTCTCTACCAGAATGCCATTCTGGAACGTGGCAAGCCCTGGCTGCTGCTGACCCAGGGCGGCGCAGTACAGGACTGGCCAGCGCTCGACAGCCTGCAACGCGAACAGCTGTCACGCTTTACGCTGCAGCCTGCCGGTCTGGCAGACAGCGCTCAGTAAGCCTTTACTGATTTAAAAGCCCGCCATGATCTGTGACATTGCGGGCTTTTTTATGTCTGGCGTACTTTACCCTTTACCTGTCAGACGATAATCGCGAGTCTGACGCTCTGGTTCTTTTTACTGAGTAAAGCCACATGATGAAAAATGCCTTTATCACCGGTGCCGCCTCCGGCATTGGCCGCGCCACAGCCGAAACCCTGTACGCTCAGGGCTGGAGTCTGGGTCTGGCGGATATTAACGAACAGGCATTAAAGGAAATGACCCTGGGCTGGGATGAGCAGCGCGTACACTGCTACGCCCTCGATGTGACCAAGCCAGAGCAGTGTGCCGCGGTGATCGGTGAGTTTGCCGCGCAGCATGACAAACAGCTGCGCCTGCTGTTCAACTCCGCCGGTATTCTGCAGATTGACCGTTTTGAAGACGTCAGCAGCCAGCGCCACCAGCAGATTTTCGATATTAATGTGATGGGCACAATCCACTGCTGTCAGGCCGCCTTCCCCTACCTGCGTCATACCAGCGGCGCTCAGGTGATCAACATGAGTTCTGCCTCGGCGACCTATGGCATTCCGCGGCTGGCCAGTTATTCCGCCTCCAAATTTGCCATCAGCGGCCTGACAGAAGCGCTGGAGCTGGAATGGGAAGAGTACGGCATCCGCGTCTGCGATGTGATGCCGCCTTTTGTCAGCACACCGATGCTGAATGAACAGGCCTCCGGCGCTCCGGTTCTGGATAAACTCGGTGTGCATCTGAACGCCGAGGATGTCGCACGAACCATTCTGCAGCAGATAGAACAGCCTAAGACCCACCGCGCCGTCAGTCTGCAATTTGCCCTGACCTACGCCGCCAGCCAGCTGCTGCCACGGGCGGTTACCCGCGCCATTATCCGCTTTCTGAATAAAGGCTGAGTCGCCGCTGCGCCCGGGATTTCCGGGCGTTTTTTATTACGACGCTGTTTTGTGCCAGCGTATTTATTCCGGCCGCGGCAGATTAAACAACTCACCCAGCGCGGCATATTCACTGCCGCCCAGACGCGCCAGCGGGTTCAGCTCCGCAGCCCCGACCTGCAGGCGCGGCTCTTTGCTGAGCACAATATCGTCCGCCAGATACGCCGCCCCGGCCTGTAAAAACAGCACATGCTGCCCACCCGGTCCGACATCCACCTGCTGTTGCAGAGTGCAGGCAAAAGCCACCGGCGCCTGACTGAGGCGCGGCAGTTCTGAACCCGCAAACGCCTCCAGCGCCAGAGCAGAACGCTCTACTTCGCTGTCGCCATAGGCCAGCGTTGCTGAGCTGGCGTTCAGTGCCTGTAATTGTTCAACCGACGCGATATGCAGCACACAACGGCCATCACGGGCCAGATTGGTAAAGGTATCTTTTTCGTCGCCGCCGGGCTTTTTACCCACAGAAACCACAAAGGTGGGTGGGTTGGCACAGACCGGCGCGAAGAACGAAAAAGGCGCCAGGTTGTAGGATGAGCCATCCTCATTTGCGCTCAGAATCCAGGCGATCGGCCGCGGCAGAACGGTCTGAATCAGCAGGTGATAACTCTCAACAGGGTTAAGGTCGGCAAAACGTAATTCCATGATGACTCCGTTATTGATCGGATTTACAACCGGGTGAATTATTCCCGCCAGCGGCGTGAAATACCAGACAACGGATAAGCACTGACGATACACCAACGCTCAGCACTGCGCCGCAGGCGTCACTGAGGTAACATAGCGCTCTGCTTCCGGAGGCTCCTATGTTTTCTGTTAACCGTTATTTTCCCTTGCTGGCCATCGCCGTCAGCGCCCTCGCCTGGTATGAACCGCAGCCATTGCTGGGGCTGAAAGACGCCATTGTGCCGCTGCTGACCATCGTTATGTTCTGTATGGGCCTGACCCTGCGCTGGGCGGATTTTCGCCGCGTCTGGAATAAACCACAGCCTATCGCCCTGGGAGTGCTGCTGCAGTTTACCTTAATGCCATTGATCGCCTGGCTGTTGGTACAGCTGCTGCAACTGCCGCCAGAGCTGGCGATTGGCCTGATCATTGTCGGCGCCTGTGCCGGCGGCACCGCCTCCAACGTGATGACCTATCTGGCCGGCGGCGATGTGGCGCTGTCGGTCAGTATGACGCTGATCTCCACCCTGTGGGGCGTGGTGCTGACGCCATGGCTGGTTGCCTTTTATTCGTCCGCAGAAATTGCCGTGGATACCCAGGCAATGATCATCAGCATCGCTCAGATTGTCTTACTGCCGATTGCCGGTGGCCTGTTGTGCAACCGCTTTCTTCCCCAGGTCGGACGCAGCCTGAACAGCCACCTGCCGGATATTGCCAGTGCCTTTATTCTCGCCATTATTGCCATCATCGTTGCCCTGAATGCTGACGAGATTGCCACCATGGGGGCACTCGCCGTTGTGGCGGTGATGCTGCATAACCTGCTGGGTCTGGCCGCGGCGTATGGTATTGCACGCTGGAATGGTCATACCGAAGTGGAAGCGCGCACCATTGCGCTGGAAGTCGGGATGCAGAATTCCGGACTAGGCGTCGCGCTCGCACTGAAATTTTATGGCCCGATGGCCGCCCTGCCCGGCGCACTGTTCAGCGTCTGGCACAACATCAGCGGTTCTCTGCTGGCCGCTTTCTGGAAGTGGCAGACCAATAAAAAAATCCGCAATCTGAGCCAGCAGAAGGCGGTTAAGGAGCATCTGTGAAATTATTGACCACACTCTGCACCAGCAGCCTGCTGCTGTTCAGTCTTGCCGCACAGGCCTATGAGGTACGCCTCACGGAACAGCAACTGCAGCAGCAGTTAGACAGCCAGATGCCCCTGACACAAAGTCAGAGCATGGTGACGTTAACGCTGAGTAATCCAAAGCTTGATCTGCTGCCCAGCGGTAACCGCCTGAGCCTGCAAACCAATGCCGTGATTGCCACCAGCATCGGTTTGCAAAGCAGTGGCCAGCTGACCGTGGAAGGAAAAATCCGCTACGACAAAGCCAGCTACAGCTTTTTTATTGAAGAACCGGTCATCCGCCAGCTTGATATTGATGGCCTGACTCCGGCGCTGCAGCCACAGCTGATATCACTGGCGCAGAAGGCGCTGACCCCGGCGCTGACCAAGCAGCCGGTCTACACCCTGAGCGATCAGGATATGACGGAAGCCATGGCGCGGATGATGCTGAAATCCCTGACCATCAGCGATGCCGATGTGGTTCTGGTGATGAGCCCGTTCTGAGCTGGCTCGGTCTGATCGTAACGGACAAAAAAACCGGCGTATTGCCGGTTTTTTTTATGCTGAGCTGGTTTGGTTATTTTTTCAGACTCATGCGTTTCAGCGTGTCGTCTTTCAGCTTGATGTGGTGATACAACGCCGCTCCGATATGAGCTACCAGTAAGATCAGCAGAGCCCAGGCTGTCAGGCCGTGTACACCTTCAGAGAATTCATGCATATCGTGACTCTTACCTATCAGAGTGGGTAACTCCAGACCAAACAGCGCAACCGGATATCCGGCACTCTGACTCATCAGAATGCCACTGACAGGCATCAGCAGCATGCACAGATAAAGCAGTCCCTGTACGGCTTTGGCTTTAATCACATCCGCCCTTGGTATACCAGCCAACGGGGCAACCGGATTATTAAGGCGTACCGGTATGCGGATAATCAGCAGAATAAGCACCACTACGCCAAAGGATTTATGCAGGCCAACGAGCTGCAGTTTTTCCGGCCCGCGGGGTAATTCCTCCAGCAATATACCAATCGCCAGGAGAGCAAAAATCAGCAGGGCAGACCCCCAGTGCAGCAGTTTGGTGGGCAGATTAAAATGAGCCGATGGTTGTGCCATGACAGTATCCCCATCTTTAGTAATGGCATCAGTATACGCCGAATAAAACATTGCCCAAGAGGCATAGAGGTCGTTGCTTTTTATCCGGCAAATTGCTGGGCGGCTACCAGAGTTCGATTTCGGTATGAATCGACTGACGGGAATTAACTTCAATCTGCACCAGATCCTGCAGCTCATTCAATTCCGTTGCATTCAGCTGACGCAGATTCAGAGATTTAAACACACGTTGTTCAATCAGATGACGCTCATAACAGGACTGGTGTGCAATACCGATTCCGGAAACCGTGATGGGTTTTCCGGCTAATGCCGACTGATGGCAAAACTCGCACTTCATAAACCATGCATTCCACAACAAATAAAAAAGAATTTTATACCCCTATATAAAAAAAGGATTAATAACAATGTTATCAATCCTCTTAGAATTTGTAACTTTTATGTAATAGAAACGTACAGCGTGCTGTTCCTCAATTTTTATTCAACACAGCCTTGCTTAAACCCGCAGTCAGCCCGGTAATTTACCAGACTGACTACAAATTTTACTCAGCGCAGTATTGCTTATTCACTGACCCATTGCTGCTGCGGTAAATGATCACGCGACCAGATACGCACAGAGGCACCGCTGACATTTTCGGCTGATTCAACAGCGAAAGCGGTATTACGGCGGGTCGTCAGCTGTGCTCCGTCACGGATAAACTGCTGATTCCAGTCACCGTTACAGGCCCAGAGAACCAGCGCACCGTTGTCCTGAGTCTGCCCTTTATAATCCAGACACAGATTCGGATTAGCCAGCAGATGGAAACGGCCGGCGCTGTCTTCACGCCATTGCTGTTTCTCATCCACACGGCACTCACTGAGTACCAGACCACTGTCCTGCTGCACCGCAACAGCCGTCAGACACAAACCACTGCCATGGCGTAAATGCCGGAAATCAGACGGGTTCTTCTGCCAGAACTGGTTGTTGTTGCCGTTTTCACTCCACATATTTACTTCATGTAACTGCCCCTGATGAGCATCAACCACTTTACCCGGATCAGCTTTAAGGCGGATCAGGTAACCGTCGGTCTGCCATTGCTGGTCGGCGTTGTTATTACACTTCCACAGAGAGAACCAGCCACCGTCAGCGGCCTGACCTTTGGCACAATAGTGTTCGGCCCGTTTCGGATGGAAGCGACCGATCAGATCCTGATACCACCACTGATCGTTCCAGTCACCGCACTGGTAACGGCCAATATTGGCATCATCACCCACACCTTCGGCCACCCAGCATTCATCCCAGTCACGCATCTGCATACGGAAGTACTGTTTCTCAGCGCCATCAAGCGAGCGTACATAGGCCAGCAACCGGGCCTGCTCAGCACTGTTCAGGCTGCGGTTGGCACCGTGTCCGGATGCCAGCACAGATTCTAGGGTCGGTAGCTGACCATTATGGAAGTACGGCGCGGTACGCCAGACGCCGTGCAGCGTTGGCGTATCAAAGCCGACTCCCGCCAGCGGTTGATTCTGGCCCAGACCGGAGTCCGGCAGAATGGTACCGACATCGTGACGCTGTCCGTCACGCTTGGTATCGCCGCTGTGACAGCCGGCACAACCAACCTCACTGAACAGGGCTTCGCCACTCTGTGCTGCCGCCGTCAGCTTGCCGTTTTCGCTGCGGTACGGGCTGCGTTCGTAGTTTTCGAGCGAGGCGACATAAGCGGCCAGTGCATCGAGATCAGCGCTTTTGCCAGCCTTGGCCGCACCCAGCGGTGCCTGGCTTGCGTTAAAGTCAGCATCCGCGAGGAAACCAGTACCGCCAAAGGCGTAGCGAATATCATTTTCGAAATCCTGAATTTCATCGAAGTTCGCCGTCCAGTGCACCCGGCCATGGCCCAGCCCCATACGGCCTTTCAGACTGGTGGTATTACGCAGACCTTCACCACGGTCAGTGAAGTCCCACACCACGCCGTCATCCAGACCTTCGATATGGCAGCTGGCACAGGCCATGTAGCCATCACGGCTCATACGCAGATCACGGGCGTTATAGAAAATCTGCTTGCCGCGCAGCACCGAATCTTCCAGTTTTTCGTTGGCTACCACCGTGATATCGGCAACCTTTGCCGGCGCAAAGCTGACCGATGCCAGCACATCCTTCAGATCAAACACACTGACCGAGCGGCTGGTGAAGTTGTAAATAAAGGCGCGCTGATGCTCAGCATCGATATATACGCCCTGAGGCGCCAGGCCACTCTGATTCAGCGCACCGCGCACCGCACCGCTGTAAGCATCGACAATTTCAACGGTGTTCGAGCCCTGCAGCGCCACAAGCACGTAATCCCCTTGCGGTGAGAACGCCAGCGCATGGGCGGAATCGCGGTCGTTAAAGTCGATCTGTTCGGCAAACAGCTCGCTGCCGCTGCTCAGATCAATCTGGTTTACTACCGTGCGTACGGTACTGTCGTGGCTCAGCGGACGGCCATCGCGTACCGGTCCGCGCTCGATATTCACCTTGGTTGACGGCACCCAGGCCCGGCGGCCGTCCGGCGAGATCACCACCTGATGCAGATAGTTCGGCACACCACGGCCACGGTCTTCGGCGTCGGTGGTGCTGGCGTCGTTGGCCAGCAGAATGCTGTTTTCCGCCGTCATGCTGCTCAGGTTCACCACACTGATTTCAGCGCCACCGGTGCCGTTATTACTGATCGCTGTGCGCATACGGGTCACGTAGGCCCGTTCACTGTCGGCATCCACCGCCAGACCACGGGCATCCGGATTCACCGCAACGCGGTTCAGTTCGGCACCGCTATAAGGGTCGAAGCTGAGTAACTGACCACGGTTCTGCAGTGTTACCAGACCCAGACTCTGATCCGGAGTAAAGACAATGCCATAAGGACCGTCGCCATAAGGTAAGGCAACACGCTTGCGGACTTGCCCGGCGCTGTCCAGTGCCAGCAGCAGATCGTCAGCCTGCACCGCTATCCAGATCCAGCCATTCGGACCGATGGCCAGGGTTTTCGGATCGCGCCCCACAGCCACTTCCCAGACTTTATTGAGGGAGCTGGCATTAATGGCGGTCACAGTACCGTTATCCGGATTGACGTTATACACCTGCTGGCCATCGCCAGTGACCGGGGTTGAATTCGCCGGTGCCTGAGGTGTCAGCGGATAAGTCACCGTATGCTCAAAGCTTTGGGTTTGTTCGCCCTCCGGCGTCTGAATAGTCACAATCACCCGGTAGTGACCCGGCGTGCTGTACTGGTGGCTGACCGGGTTGGCGCTGCTGAACGGCGTCACCGTACCATCGCCAAAATTCCAGCTGATTAAGGCATTGTCGCTGCCGCGGATATCCACCCGGAAGCTGCCGGCGGCATTCACCTGCTGCTGCATATCGCGGGTATCGGCATTGATACTGAGCACCGGCGTTGCCGCCAGCGTCTGGATTTCGTTATCGGATAACACGCGGTTGTACACCCGTACATCGTCAATAACGCCCTGTAGTGCCTGTCCCTGCTGCAGAATGCGGCCTAAGGTCTGATAGCTGTTATACCAGGCGCCGCCAAGAATACCGGCGCGGGCACTGCCACTGGCAACACGCTCACCGTTCAGCCAGATACTCAGTGCACCGTCGGCAGAATTACGGCTGAGCACAATATGCCGCCATTCACCGTTATTAATAGCCTGTGGTGTGCTGATACCGCTGTCGTTACCGGCACTCAGACGCAAGCGGCCGTTGCTGTCGAGCCAGCCCCAGAATACGTCTTCGGTACCGTTCTCATTATCACGGCCAAATAATCCCGGCGCCTGCCAGGCGTTATTGCTGCCGCTTTGCGTGGTTTTTAAATAAAACGACACCGTGGCCGAACCACCCAGAATGCCCGAAACATCGTCATCAAGACTGAGCTGCCCTGCCGCATTCAACGCCAGACCACCTTCGCTGAACTGGCCGTTGCTGAGCTCGCCGTGGTTGCCACCGGCTTCATCACGGCCATTACCATCCAGCGGCCAGTGATAAGCCAGGCTGGCATTGGTCGCGCTGCCGGTGGTAAAGCGGCTGATATAAAGATTGCTCAGGGCATTACCGGCATAGTCTTTTACGCCGCTGACCCGCAGTTCATATTCGGTGTTGGGCGCCAAAGGCTGTGCTGGGGTGAAATTCACCAGCCCCAGCCAGGCACTGTACGTACCGGCCAGCGGTGCCGAGCCGGGTTCTGCCACAGGACGCAGCTGAATAGTCGCAGCACTGATGCTTTCAAAATCGACGGAGTCGGCAAAGGCAATACCAATACGGCTGGTCAGCGCCTGATTCAGCGCTCCCGGACGTGGCGACACCTGCTTCACCCAGGGAGCCGTCGTATCCGGGTGAATATCGTGCACCATAAAGGCATTACCGGTGCCGTGATCGTTACCGATAAACACCAGGTTACCAAAGGGCGCGACCTGACCATGATCGGCATTGGCGACCGGTAAGGAGCCATGGCCAATATCGGTGTAATTAAACGGATTGCTGATATCAACTTTATGCACCGCGTGTTCTATCCCCTGAAACACGTGGTTGTCCTGAACACCGCAATACAGCTGCTCATCAATCTGCAGGCTGTTGCTTTCCAGTACAAATTTACCCGGATTGCTCAGGTCATAACTGACCATATAAGCGCCGGCACCACGCACCGAGGCATGCACTTTGTTGCCATCGAAACAGGTGGCGTAATAGCCCTGCGGTAAGTCCGGTGTACGGTCGAGTAAGCGCGGATTCAGAGGATCGGAAATATCCAGGCTGGCAAAGCCATCACGCTGATCCATGCTGGTGACCACCATCTGGTTGCCCAGCGTAAAGATCGGCCCGATGCGCGAACCACCCAGCTCAGCCGGAGGTACCGGGTTCGGCCGGCCGTTGCCGCGGTTAGCAATAACAGGGTTGGCCGGATCGCTGGCATCAACAATAAAAACCCCCTGGTCCGAGGCAGCAACATACAGATAAGGTGCCTGCCACCACTGCTGCCAGGCAACGGCGGTGTAATCGCCGGAATTCACCCCTGGCAGAACCAGCTTGCTGACCTGCTGCGGGTCGTTAAGGTCGGTGAAATCCCATATTTCGATGCCTTTAATGGTCTGCACGCTGACATAACGGCGGTCATTAATTTTGGTCAGACCAAAGGCATGGGCTTCGCGGAATTCGCCGGTACGCCCTTCCGGCTCATAAATGCGTTTTACCAGCTGGATATTGCGCGGGTCGGATACGTCATACAGCAGGAAGCCACCGGGCCCCCAGCCGCTGTCCGGTGCAAATAACGTCAGAAAATACCCGTCCACCATCATGCCGACGTTAGCACCATAAGCTTTGCGGAAAGCATAAGTCGGCGGAATGCCGTTATCCTGATTAATCCAGGATACCGGCGTGAATAATTCACTGCTGCTGTAGCTCAGATTACCAAGCCCTGGACCGGGCTGAGCTAATCCGGCAGGCGATTCCGCTGGCGGAGTATCACTCATAGCCAGCAGCGGCTGTGTCAGTGCACTGCCAAGCAGTAAGGTTGTAACGGGAAACAAAGCTTTGAGCAGCGGCTTTCGCCGCCTCCCGGAGCCATGCGGCATCCGGGATCTGTGTAACGCAGAAGTCATGATGAGTTATTCCATTTTTGTGGTTTTTATTTATAAGTTTATTTTTTAATTATTATTTATGGCCCCACAAAAAAGAGTTCAGAACTGCATTTTCCAGCGTTGTTGTGCCCCCTGATGACGTGACCAGAGACCCACATTAGAGCTGTCCTCAGTGCCATAGGCATCCAGGGCATAAGCATCCGATGAGCGCGGAATCAGCTGATAACCCTGAGCATCCGGCTGAAGGTTCCAGCGCAAGTTATCGCTGTTTACACAGTCCCAGATCACAGCTTTACCGTTATCACGTAACTGGCCTCCATGATCTAAGCATTTATTGCCGAGTGCCGATTTCAGATAGCCACTGTTGGCATCGTAAAACCAGCGCTGGGCATTGCTGCCATTACATGGATAGGACTGCACATTTGTGCCGTTCCAACTGCGTGCCCCAGCAACATCCAGACATAAGCCTGAACGGGCATTAATCAGCGAAAAACCATTGGCCGCAGTTCCTTTGTCGGCGCTATAGCCGGAATGCGTCATGCTGCCGGTGAGATACACCGGGCTTTTTCCCTGCACTAACTGATAGCGGATACCCGCCTGTAAATCCGCCAGTTCTTCGCCACTGAGCCCGGCATCCCCATGAATTAACAGGGCAAAATGCAGACTGTCAGAATTTTCTCCTTCAGTGACATCATCCCAGATGAATACCCGCTGGCCAGTGCCAGCCCCGCGATCAGAAATCATAACCACTTCATCCGCTTGCTGTGTTACCGCAGCCGATAATGTCGCGGCCGGAAAAATACCGGCATCGGTAATTACAGTAAGTTGTTCTTTTGCCAAATGCCGTGGCCAGTAAATTTCCGTCGGCGCATCGCTTAAACGTCCGCGCCAGGCAGCAAAAGAAAATTCGGTATTGCGCAGAAATTCACGTTCAGAAAATAACGGCGGTAAAGAAACACGGATACTGTGGTAGTTCATCCGGTCGCCGGCACGATCCGGTACCCGGCCTTCATAACTGAAATGCAGAAGATCCCCCTGCAATGCACGCGGATAAGCACGCTGTACCAGTTCGGCATTAATATTGTAGTTCTGGCCATAATCACGGATGACGGAAAAATTCTCGCCATTCCAGGCATCATCGTCGGTCATCACGCGCTGAGGATTACCGTTCTGTAATTCCTGATGATTGTCGTAATAATAATCCCACTGCCATTGAGTACCGCTGATCAGAGGCGTATAAAAATCCACATACCGGTCTTTACCGGAAACACGATCTGAGCTTTCCATCCCCTGATAGGTGGCATTCACCACCCGCTCGGTATCGGTATGTCCCCAACCGTCCAGCCACATACCGAACTCCGATAAAAACGGCGTAATATTCAGATAACGGGCTTCGTCACGGATCTGGTCAATATTGGAAAAATAGCTGCCATTACGCGCCACGGTTAAATCATTAACGCCCATACGGGCCTGATCATAAAAATGGCTGTTAAAAACAAAGCCATCACCGGGCTGATAGGTTAAGTGATGGCCACCGGTTGCCGGTGCAACGGCTCCGGCAATAGAACTCCAGAACACCATCGGCTCGGCAAACACCGGGGTATTACTCCAGCCGCGCTGATCCATTTCTGCACGCACACGCTGATAAAATGGCCACAGCACCTCATTATCCCAGTCGGCATAGCTCATATTGCCGATGCCACCGTCAAAGGGTTCATTAACCGGATCAACACCAATAATCATCGCCCGCTGTGCGGCTGTTAGATGTGTCTGCAGATAATTCAGCATTTCCCCCAGCTGCCAGACAAACTGGCTCTGGACAAAATCCAGTTGCGGCATAAGAGAGAGGCCGGTGGCGGCATCACGCAGCTGAAACTGCTGATGGCTGTCTGTAACCTGACTGGCTGCCACGCACTCCTCCAGCTGCACATTACCGTTATTCAGGCTCAGGCATTTATTCAGGTCCAGCACAGCGTGTACGCGGCCATAAGCATCCGCCATAAATTGCTGCGCGCTGCTGCCATTGCATTGATACACCTGAATATCGGTACCCGCTGCGGTTTTGGCACCGGCTACATCCAGACACTGTCCCGTGTCCGTAAGGCTGCGTAAGGTGCCATCCTGCCGATAATGCCAACGCTGATTAGCACCGCCATGACAGCTCCAGCCGCCAACGGTGACCGAATTCCGGGCCTGACCACCAGCAATATCCACGCACTGATCCAACGCAGGCAGATAGAGTTCAATATCGGCCAGATCCTGATTCAGCGCCCAGTGGTCAGCCCAGAAACCACGCATGGCATTACGTACCGCCGAATCAGATTGCTTGTGCGCAGCCCAGGTCAGCTGACAGGGCAGACCACAATCATCCTTGCCGTAAACATCGCTTACCGCCCAGCGCGGTGCGCCATTACCGGTATCGCCGGAATCGGCCGTAAAGGTATGGCGGCTGTATAAATCCGAGTGATAATCCAACAGCACATACAGTCCGAGGTCCGCTGCGATGGCAATCTGCTGGCTGACCGCCGCCAGATAATCCTCATCCACCTGCCCCGGCTGCGGTTGCACACCTTCCCATGCCAGGGTGTAGCGAATCAGATTGGCACCGGTTTTGTCCTTCAGTAAGCCCAGACTGACCTGCGCATCTTCACTGTTTTTAAAGGCTTTAAAGCCCGATTCTGCCAGCTTCACTTCACCGGATACGTTGAAGCCACGGAATCCAAGCTCGCGGCCAGAGGTAGCGGCAAAGACCTTATCCTGTTGACCGGCAACGACTTTTTCTCTGATAAGCACCTCATCTGCAGCAGGAATGCTGTGCAAAGCAACAGCCTGCAGGGGGAGCAGTGTCAAAGCAGAAAGAATACAAAAACCGGTGCGCCGGTAGCGGCTGGCGTGAGTAATAATCGACATGGTAAGGCCCTGTTATTTTTTATTATGGTACTTACGTATTAAATTAGCAGGGATATATCCGTACTCCCTAGGACTTGCCATGCCAATGGCTACACCGGAAACAGCGATACGCAGCCAAAACCTGCCATATACCGCATACAACTGGCGCCCTACGGCAGTTGTTCTAGTCTTCTGTCATAGCTACATAAAGGTTAACCCCATGGTTATTGACAATTTCAGCATTAAAAGTAAACACAGCATGATTCTGGTGCTGGTTGTTCTTGGCCTGATAATTACATCAGCACTGAGCGTACAGCAGTTTTCCCGCCTTGGTGCTTTATCCGATGTGCTGTATCAACAGCAAACGGTGAGTGGCGATATTCTGCTGCTGCGCCGTAATGAAAAGGATTTTCTGGCACGCAAGGATATGAAGTATGTCCAGCAGTTCGGTACCGTCGCAGATAAAACTCAGGATGACATCACGAAACTGAACAGTCACATGCGGGGACTGGGTCTGAATACCACTCAGGTCCAGCAACTGAGCACCCAAGTGAATGGTTACCGCAAGATATTTGATACCCTTGCAGCTGCTCAGCAGGAAATCGGTCTGGACCCTAAAAGCGGTCTGTATGGCGGCCTGCGCAAAGCCGTACATGATATCGAAACCTCGGCAAAATCTTCCGAAGACTATGAGCTGCTTTATTACATGCTGATGCTGCGCCGCCATGAAAAAGATTTTATGTTGCGCAGCGACCCATCCTATATGGATAAATTCAAAGCGGGTATTAACGATTTCAGTCAGGCGCTGGAACGCAGCAGTCTGGCCGGTAACAGTCAGGTTCAGCAGGAACTCAGGAGTTACCAGGATCAGTTCACCACACTGTTCAATAAAGAGCAGCTGATGGGATTAAACGAAAAAGAAGGTCTGCGCGGCGAGATGCGCAGCACCATCCATAAAACCGAAACCATTTTTGATGAGCTGACGGTCTACATCACCGGTGAAATGGAAACCATGACTCAGCGGGTATATACAACCCTCACGCTGAGCATCCTGTTAACCTTCGCCGTGGTTGCAACCCTGACCTTTCTTGTATCCCGTGCGATTTACCAGCCTGTGCAGAATATTACCGGCAAAATTCAGCGCATTGCCCGCGACCTCGACCTGACACAATTAATCGGTCACCGCTCTGGTGATGAAATTGGTATTTTATCTCATGCCTTTGACGCTTTAATTGCCACACTGCGCGAAACCGTTGAGCAGGTAAAATCCGGTGCAACCGAAGTAGCCTCCGCATCGGAAGAGATGTCAGCCATTACCCGTGAAGTCGGCGATGCCAGCAATCAGCAACAGGAAGAAGTTGCCCAGGCGGTTACTGCCATGACCGAAATGACCTCAACTATTCAGAACATTGCCGGCAATGCTAATCAGGCAGCCAGTGCCGTCAACGAAGTACATCGTGAAGTCAGTCGCGGAAAAAGTATTTCGGATGAAGCCCGCCACGAAATTGAAACCCTCAACAGTGAAATTCTGGAGGCCACTAAGGCCATCGAAAAACTGCAGAAAGACAGTGAAAGTATCGGCGCGATTCTGGGTGAAATCAGTGCCATTGCCGAACAAACAAATCTGCTGGCTCTGAACGCTGCCATTGAGGCCGCACGTGCCGGCGAGCAGGGACGTGGCTTTGCCGTGGTTGCCGATGAAGTGCGGACATTGGCCAGCCGAACTCAGGAATCCACTGAGTCTATTCGGGCAACCATCAACGAATTTAATAAAGGAACCGCTGAAGTGGTCAACACCGTGCTGAAATCCCGTGACCGCGCCGAAACCGGTATCGCCCGCGTAAGTGAAGCCAGTGAAGCTCTGCAGGTGATTTACAGCAACATCAGCAGCATCAACGACCTGAACACCCAGATCGCCACTGCAGCCGAAGAGCAAAGCTATGCTGCCGAAGAGATTAACCGCAACGTCGTACGTGTTAATGAGTTGGCCAGTACCAGCCATGAGCAGGCGTCTCAGGCGGCCTTGGCCAGTGCAGCACTGGCAGAACTGGCAGCGCGTCTGAATCAGACGGTAGAGAAATTTGTCGTCAACTGATGACTCAATTCTCTCCCGGAAAAACAATAAAAAACCGGCCAACCCCGGTTTTTTTTTATGCCTTCATAGTATTCAGATTAAATCAGGGCATGAACAATCTGATCACGATAACCGGTAGTGATTTCAATGGTCCCGGCCCAGTCTTTATCCAATTGAGGATCACCACTATCCATAATTAACGGCCGGCCATTCAGTGCGCCAATTTTTGTTTTGGTTGAAATAAGGCGGATATTCTTTTTACCCAGCAAACGCAAAATCTCCGGGCTGAACTGCTGATTACCACGGCCGAAAATATGTCCCTGACCGCCCATCACACTAACAATCGCCTGAGCCTGCGGATATTCTGCCAATAGCCTGAGTATGTCAGCCGCGGTTAAATCTTTACCAATCTGTTCGCGGTTAAAGACAGCATCCACACCCAGCAGGGTATTATCGAGCCCTAATTCATCCATCACCGCTTGTGTGGTTTTGCCTGAGCCAACCAGATACAACACATCATCGTCCATATCGGCACAGATAAAGGCAGCAATATCAGCCAGCACCAGCTCTTCCACTTCAACGCCGCCCTGCTTTACCGCCTGCACAAAATGCCCGGCCTGAGGCACACGCATTTCACCGTAATGCCGTGCACGCACCTGATTATTACGAAAAGCCTCTTCATCCAGATCACGTACTTCGGCTTCTTTAATATCCACCAGCCCGCCTTCCAGCAGACTGCGCACCACTTCACCGGAAGCCGCCGGAGTAATGCCATACACCGCCGAATGAATTTTCACGCCAGCCGGAATACCGAGTACAGGTAAGGTATCACCAATAACCGCACAGATATCGCGGGCGGTGCCATCGCCACCGGCGAATAACAGTAAATCGACGTTATTCTCCAGCATTGCGGCCGCCGCCAGGCGGGTATGTTCGGCACTGGTATTCACCTGCGGAATATCGGCGTCGATCAGACGGTAAGAAAAACCCAGCTCCGTCAGCAGATCGGCCCCCATTTCTCCGGGACAAGTCAGAAAATGGCAGCGTTCTTTTAATGCCGTCAAAACATCCAGCGCCTGACGGGCACGTAATACAGCTTTACGCTCAGCGCCACGGGCCAGAGCTTCGGCAACGATGTCCGCGCCGTCACTGCCCTTAAGGCCAACGGCGCCACCGATACCGGCATAAGGATTAATAATAAGTCCGAGGGTTAACATCATAGAAATTCCGGCCTGAATGCGCGGCGATTATACCGCGCTATTGTTATACAGCCAGCTCAGAACCAGTCGCTGAGTTTAATGCCGACGCCAATACGCTCCTGATAGCGGTTGTAATCAATCAGGCTTTCACCGTAACCATTAAAATACTGCACAAAGCCTTTGATTTTACGGTTGAGCGGAAAGGTCCAGCCGATTTCAATCGCGCCACGGTTTTTATCCGGATTCAGATTATTGCGCAACATAGTGCTGATATTGTGGTTGCCCATGACATAGATATAGGTGAATTCACCGTTACCCATATAATCGTCGATATCCGGGTTATCATTATCGGCGGGGTCAAAAGGATCGGCCTTACTTTCTTCCGGCAGGCGCCACCAGATCCGGGTGGAATAGATCCCTGTAGACGATACCGATGCGACCTGGGCAATAACCCGGTTCCAGCTGCGCGACATCGAGCTGGTCTGGCCATTGGACTGGTGATTAATGGCCAGAGAAAAATAATCAACCCACTTATTTTGTGGCTGCCAGGAAAATATCAGCTCGGGTTCGTGGTTGGTTTCACGGAATGGCCGGGAAATATCGCCGTTGTACGCCTGCCAGAAGGAACGGTTGGTATAAGCCACATCAATGCTGCTGAATTTTCCCAGCAGACCTTCGGACAAACGGTATTTGATACTGAGCTGAAATACCGCCTCCAGATGATCATTGCCAGCTTCGCGTTCAGCGTCAGGATCTCCGGTGTAATGTTGCAAAACCCGGTTCTGTTCACGATCACTGGGACGGCCCTGATAAGACAGAGGCAACACATAATTAGGCCGGTGCGGGAGCATCACATAAGGACTGTCGGATGCCAGGCGCTCAACCTGAATTTTTTCAACCAATTGCGGCAGGTTGTCACGCAATGCTGGTTTGAACTCATCATCCGCAATCATATCAACCGGTTGCTGCTTGGTTTTCAGCGGCCCGGTGGCGGGTAATAATTCTTCCAGCACCGTCGGTTCGCTACCGGCTCCGGCATCAGCCTCAGTGTCTTCAGCATTGGCCACAAAAACAGGACACAGCATTGAGACCAGAACCGGGACCAGTAACGATACCTTTAAAATAAGAACAGCAGGGTTAAGCAGCTTCATACGGATTCCATCGCCAGACATTGCGCGGCCAATATAGCCGTGCCCTGACCGAAGTGCGAGAGCAGCCTCTGCCTGTCCGGCCATTTTCCCGCCAAACAGCGCAGACACTCTGTCTCCCAGCTGCAACGATCAGCGTGCGCTGGCTTAAACCGTCATGCCGTCCGCTTCAAGATACGGTGTGCGGATGGCCTGATATTCATTTTTGCAGCCCGGACAAATGCGAATGTCTTTACTCAGAATCCGGCTGTGAAGATGCAGTAATTGCTGCTTACTCTCCCAGCAATAAGAGCAGTAAGGCTGACCATAAGGACGGCCATCCAGTGTTTTGTAATAGCCATCACCGCGGCGGCGCAGATTGCCTTTGTACACCAGTGCTTCATGTAAGCGGATCAGTTCTTCGTCACGGGCTTCACACACGCCCTGCAGCAAAGCCAGCTCCATTTTACTGGAGGCAACCGCCGAGGTAAGTTCAGCCAGCAGACGCTTCAGCTCTGTCTTATCCAGCACATAACCGGCGTCGCGTATCTGCTTACCGACATCCTGAGCAAAGTTCAGGCTGCGCAGTACATCTTCTACGGTACCTTGTCCGGGCATTGTCATTCTCCTGTCACACGATCATTCAAATAACGCCGGAAATCCGACGATTTATTTAACTAACCGGAGACATTGCAGCTTCAGTGCCAGTTTTAACTGACTCTGGCTGCAGACAAATGCCGCTGCGCCGCCGGATGCTGAGCCAGCAACACACAGAACAGCACCAGCGCAATGGCAAAAGCCTGACTGATATTCATCAGTTCACCCATCACCAGAACACCGGCCAGTACTGCCACCACCGGATTAATCAGCCCCATAAAGGCCAGCTTATCAACGGCAATCAGGGTAATAGCACGGAACCACAGGTAATAACCCAGTCCCATACCCACCGGTCCGAGCCAGACCAGCGCCAGCACGCCCTGAGTATCCAGTGCCGGAAACGGCCGTCCCCAGAGCAGCATCAGCAGCAATAACACAACACCGGCACTGAACAACTGCGCACTGGCCAATACCAGCGGTTTGATACCTCGCCCCAGAACCGGCATCAGCAACACGCCCAGCGCCATGCAGAACGCCGCCGCCAAAGCCAGCGCTACTCCCGTCCAGTCAGGTTCAGCCGGAGCCTGCCAGACCAGCAGGCCAACCCCCGCCATCCCGCCCACCGCAGCCAGCAACTGCAAAGGGGCCGGCAGCCTGCCCTGCAACGCGCGCAACAGCAGTAACTGCAGCGGCATACTGGCCGTCAGTGTCGCCGCCATGCCGCCCGGTAAGCGCTGAATAGCACCAAACAACAACACCGTGAAGATGCCGATATTCAGCGCACTGAGCACCACGATGTTCAGCCAATGCCGGCGCCACACCGCCAGCGGCACCAGCCATACCATCATCACGCCGGGCACTACGATGCGCAGCGTCGCCAGCCAGAATGGATCAACTCCGGCGAGAAAAGCCTGCGTCACCGCGTAGGTTGTTCCCCACAACAAAGGAGCTGCCACGGCCATCAGCCATAGCGGCAAACCAACGGGTACATCTTTACTGCTTGCTGTCATTTCTGCCCACCAATTATCTTCATGTTAAGATATTTCAAGCAAAGATATCCCTAACGACGATCCCGGTCAAATATCTTTACGTTAAGATATTTCCCGGGCACACTGAACAGATTCCGTTTTACACAGGAAAAGCGACACCTTATGGCTCGGGATCATGTGGATTTTATTGCTGACCAATGGCAGCAGGAGCGGCCAGACCTGGATATCTGGCCGATGCAGGCGGTGGGCCGGCTATCGCGTCTGGCAAACTATACCCGTCAGGAAATCAGCGAATTGCATAAGCAGCTGGGGCTCGCCAGTGGTGAGTTTGATGTGCTGGCCACCCTGCTGCGCAGCGGCCCGCCCTACCGCTTAACTCCGACGGTTCTGTTTAAATCGGCCATGCTGACCTCCGGTGCCATGACCAACCGTCTGAACCGGCTGGAACAACGCGGCCTGATTGATCGCCTGCCCGATCCCGATGACCGCCGCAGCCTGCTGGTACAGCTGAGCGACAGTGGCCGCGAACTGATTAACCGTGCAGTTGAGCACCATCTGCAATTGCAGGCACGTCTGCTCAAAGCATTGCAGCCTGAACAACAACGGCAACTGAACGATCTGCTGCGTCAGTTGCTGCTCAGTTTTGAGCACGCAGAGGAATAACACTAGGGCCTGTCGACACTCATTGAATAGGTCCTGCTGAGAGCCGGTTTTTCTCAGAACAAGGAGAGAGGAGTGATATTGTCAGGAACATCCATGTTCCTGACCCTACGGGCTTCGCGCCCATCTGCTCCTGCAGATTGGTAGCGGGCTAAATGAATGACGAACGACGATGCTTATGGGGAAAACCGGCCTCGGCCCGAAGGGTTATGGCTAAAAATCCCTCATCCTGCGTTGCTGTTCGCTCGCTTAAGCCGTTACCAATCTGCCTGGAACAGATTGGCGTGCCAACCCCGAAGGGGTGAAGCACAGGGATGTGCTGAACATCCCACACTCTCAGCGCCTTGTTTGAAAAATTTTTAGTCAATAACGGGCCTGTTTAATGAGTGTCGACAGGCCCTAATAAAAAAGCCCACCCGTTCTCTGTTCTGACGGGCCAAGATTCCGGCAGAACAGAGAACGGGCGGGCTTACCCGCTTGCCGCTATGACGGCGAATTCATTGGCAACAGCGCCTTACTTTTCGACGAAGGCGCGCTCAATCACATAATGCCCCGGCTTACCGCCACGTGCTTCTTCAAAGCCCATGTCATCGAGAATTCTGGTCAAATCATCCAGCATCGCCGGGCTGCCGCACAGCATAAAGCGGTCGGTTTCCGGATTCAGATCGGCCAGGCCGATATCACGGGTCAGCTTGCCACTGGTCAGCGCATCGGTCAGGCGACCGTTATTACGGAACGGCTCACGAGTAACCGTTGGGTAATAGATCAGTTTTTCGCGCACCACATCACCAAAATATTCGTTATTCGGCAGTTCATGTTCAATACGCTGCTGATACGCCAGCTCAGATACCCAACGCACGCCGTGGGTCAGAATCACTTTGTCGTACTGCTCGTACACATCCAGATCTTTGATGATGCTCATAAAAGGCGCCAACCCCGTGCCGGTGCTCAGCAGATAGAGGTTTTTACCGGGCAGCAGGTTATCGGTAATCAGTGTGCCCACCGGCTTGGTACCCACCAGAATTTCATCGCCAACCTGCAGCTTTTGCAGGTGAGAGGTCAGCGGGCCGTCCTGCACTTTGATGGAGAAAAACTCCATCTCTTCTTCATAGTTAGCGCTGGCAATGCTGTAAGCACGCAGCAGTGGCTTATCTTCCACTTCCAGACCAATCATCGTGAAATGACCATTCTTGAAACGCAGCCCCTGATTACGGGTGGTGGTAAAGCTGAACAGGGTTTCATTCCAGTGATGCACACTGGTAACAGTTTCGCGGATCAGATTGCTCATAATGGCTGGTTCCTGGCGGCCAATTTAACTTGTCAGGCAGAGTAACCCACGGCAGACTATCGGCAAATCAAGTTATCTGAATAACTTTATTCGGTTTTACCGAATAACAACCCGATGCCGGCTCCGGCATCTCCGAGGCCGCCATGCGTTACACCCTGCGTCAGCTGCAAGTGTTTATTGCCATTGCCCACCACCAGAACCTGACCCGCGCCGCCGATGAACTGGCGATGTCGCAGAGTGCCGCCAGCAGCGCGTTAAAAGACTTTGAGCATCAGTTTGCCGTGCAGCTGTTTGACCGTGTCGGCAAGCGTCTGCAGCTGAACGAACAGGGCCGGCTGGTACGTCCACGGGCCGAAGCCTTGCTGGCTCAGGCGCAGGATTTCGAACAGATACTGCTGCGCCATGCCGAAGCCGGGCCGCTGAATGTTGGCGCCACGCTGTCCATCGGTAATTATCTGGCGGTGGGTTTAATGGCGAAATATATGGCCGAACACCCGGATGCACCGGTGCGGCTGGATGTGGCCAACACCCGCCAGATTGCCGACAAAGTGCTGAACTACGAGCTGGACATCGGCCTGATTGAAGGCGAGCTGAATCATCCGGAACTGGAAATGATTCCCTGGCATAACGACGAACTGGCGGTGTTCTGCCACCCCGACGACGAGCTGGCGCATAAGCAACAACAGCAGGGCCATATCGATGACAGCGACTTACTCGCCGCCCGCTGGATTCTGCGCGAAAGCGGCTCCGGCACCCGTCAGGCCTTTGACCGCGCCCTGCACGGCTTGCTGCCCGACCTCAACATCACCCTTGAGTTACAGCACACCGAAGCCATTAAGCGTGCGGTGGAAGCGCGGCTCGGTATCGGCTGTCTGTCGCAGATTACCCTCACTGATGCTTTCCGCCGTGGCAGCCTGGTGCATTTAACCGCCCCGCAACGCGACTTCAGCCGCCAGTTGTATATGATTGTGCACCGCCAGAAATACCGCAGCGCCGGTATTCAGGCCTGGATTGAGCTGTGCCGTAACCATGCCCTCAATCCCTGAGGCACGTCGTTAACCAGGTAACGAACAGGAACCCATGAAACAACGCCAGATAAACTATCTCAACGGCTACAGCCCCGATCTGCAATGCCAGGCCGCCGAGTTACTGGAGGCCGGTAAACTCGGTCCGTTGCTGCAGAAAAAATATCCGCACAGTCACAGCCTGAATAACGAACGCGCGCTGTACGATTACACCATGGCGTTAAAAAACGACCACCTGCGCAGTTCTCCGCCGCTGAGCAAAGTGATTTACGACGACAAAATTCACGTGATTAATCACGCCCTCGGACTGCACACCTTTGTCTCGCGGGTGCAGGGCAGCAAGCTGAAAGCCAAGCACGAAATCCGCGTGTCCACCCTGTTCCGTCAGGTGCCGGAGGCTTTTTTACGCATGATCCTGGTACACGAACTGGCGCACCTGCGCGAGAAAGAACACAACAAAGCCTTCTACAAACTGTGCTGCTATATGGAACCGGATTACCACCAGCTGGAATTCGACCTGCGCTTATACTTAAGCCACCGCGAACGTTTCGGCGATCTCTGGTAGCCCAATAAAAACGGCAACCGGCCAAAGCAAAAACAGGCAAAGGGACAAACCTATGAACGATCAGCAAGCGATGCAGGCCGCACTGGAAGAAGCACGTAAAGGACTGGCCGAAGGCGGCATTCCCATCGGCTCGGTTCTGGTTAAAGGCGGGCAGATTATCGGTCGCGGCCATAACCGCCGGGTACAACAGAACAGCGTGGTGTTACACGCCGAGATGGATTGTCTGGAAAACGCCGGACGCTTAACCGCCGCCGACTACCGCGAATGCACGCTCTACTCCACCCTATCCCCCTGCGATATGTGCAGTGGCGCCGCGTTGCTGTATGGCATCCCGCGGGTGGTGATCGGCGAAAACGTTACCTTTATGGGCGCCGAGGCCCATATGCGCGAGCGCGGTGTCAGCCTGACCGTACTCAACGATGCGGAATGCATTGAACTGATGCGCGGCTTTATTGCAGATCAGCCAACATTATGGAACGAAGATATCGGCGTCTGAGTGCAGCGGCTTGTCAGCCCTGATACCAGACCCAGATCAGCCGTAACGCCAACAGCGTCAGCACCCAACGGAACAAGGTGCGGAACAAGGCTTCCGGAATCCTGCCCATCAGTTTCAGACCGGCACGGGTACCCAGATAACCGGCCAGCACCATCAGCAGCAGTAATGGCAGCCACTGGCTGAAGGCGAAACCGGCAAAGCCAAATACCACGACTTTTAATAGATGCTGCACGCTCATGCTGGTCGAAAAATTGGCCGTGTACTGCCAGCGGTCACCATCGCTGCGTCCCAGCCAGGCCGACACCAAAGGCCCCGTGGCTCCGACCAGCATGGTCGCCAGCGTCGTCAGCCAGCCTCCTGCAAACAACCCCAGAGGATGCTCCCCAAGCCCAACCGGCGGCACTTTGCCCCAACTCAGCCAGAGAATAAACAGACCGATAAACAGCGGAATAACACCAGGGTCCAGGCGCCCGCTCAACCAGTGCAAAGCCAGTACGGATAACACCACGGCCAGTAAAGCGCCGGCTAAAAACCAACCGACCTTAGGCCATTGAGTATGCCGCCGGGCCAGCCAGGCACGGGAACCGTTAGAGCCCAGCTGCACCATGCCGTGCAGCGGAATCAGTGCCAGCGGCGGCACAATACCGGCCATTACCGTAATCAGAAATGCCCCGCCGCCAACACCCAGTGCCGCTGTCAGCAACGAACCGAGAAAGCTGCACAGCAATAAGGTCAGCAACGCCGGTACCGACAACCCGGCAAAGAGTACAGTCAGCAGGCTGCCATCCTCCCCTGCCGGCATTCAGCTAAGCCACGGCGGCGCACGGAAATCCATACCCGCCTGTTCCAGCAGCCGGGCAAACTCAATGGTCGTGCGGTCATCGTAGCGGCGCCCCAGAATCTGAATGCCAACCGGCAGACCGGCGGCGGTCTGGCCCACAGGAGCGCTGGTCGCGGGCAGCCCCATCAGGGTGGCCGGAGCAATCCACATAAACATATCGGAGTAGTTACGCTGCCCGCCATTCACATCCAGTTTGCGCACCTGAATCGGGACATCCTGTAAATGGCGGAAGGCCGCCGTCATCGCCACCGGCGTCAGCACCACATCGTATTGGTCAAACAGCTTGCTGAACGACTCGGTCAGGCGATGACGCTCTTCGCTGCGCTTTACCCAGTCAGCATGGCTCTGCCCCATGCCCAGCAAAAATTCATCACCGTATGCCCCGCTTTTCATCCAGCGGCCAAAGCGTTTGGCCATGCCGCCCATCAGACGCATCATGCGCCGCTGGCCGGGCTTCATGCCGGACCCCAGCACCGAGCCCAGCAGGCTCATATACACCGGAAAGAAGCGGCTCAGTGAGATTCCTTCAGGAGCGCCGTACGTCACTTTCGCGCCCGCTTGCTGCAGTTGCTGATACAGACCGTCATACACCGGCTTCAGGGTTTCATCCAGCGGACAGAGCGGATCATCCAGCCACAGCAACACGCGGAAATCCTGTAGCTGCTTAGCCCGTGGCGCCGGCAGATTGAGTGACCAGTGCTCCGACATCAGAGGGCCGGGGGCGGCCACCACCTGCAGTGCCAGATCCAGATCTTCGGCACTGCGAGCCAGCGGACCGGGAACCGCCAGATCCGGTTCACTCAGCATGCCCGGCGGCCCAGGAATATGGCCACGGCTGGAAACAATGCCGTAGGTAACTTTATGGCCGAACACACCACAGAAATGCGCCGGTGTACGGATCGAGCCACCAATATCTGAGCCCAGCTCCAGTGCGGTAAAGCCCGCAGCCAGCGCTGCTGCGGCACCGCCGGACGAGCCACCTGGCGTACGGCTTTCATCCCAGGGGTTATTGGTCGAGCCGTACACCTTGTTGTAACTCTGAATATCGCCGGCATAGAGCGGCACATTGGTTTTACCGAAAATAATGGCGCCGGCATCCAGCAGGCGCTGCACCGCAAAGGCATTACTGTCCGGCCGATGTCCGGCCAGTGCCGGTGCGCCGGCCACACAGGGCATCCCCTGCACTTCGAAGGTATCTTTGATGGTGATCGGCAGACCGTGCAGCGGTCCCCAGGACACACCTTCACGGCGCGCATTATCAGCCTCATCGGCACGGCGGAACGCGGCGTCAAAAGCGGTGGCGACCACCGCATTAAGCTGCGGGTTATAGCGTTCGATCCGCTGGCGGTAATATTCGAGTAAATCGCGGCTGCTCAGTTGTCCGGCGGCCATTGCCGCCAGTAAGCGGGTCGCACTCTGATAAGCCCATTCAGTTGGCATGCTGTCGTCCTTATTATTATGTGGATTCCGATTCCGGCAACAGAGCGGCAGCCGGGATGACTAGCGCTATTTTGCCCGTGTCAGCAAACGCTGGCGGGCATATTCATACTCACGTGGTGACACAATAAACATCTCGGCCCGCTCGTTAATCTCGGCATATTCCTTATTCAGCCGGCGCAGTTCCACAGCCAGTTGCTGCAGATTCATCAGTTCATCATCGTACAATGCCAGCAGACGCTCACACTCACGCGCCAGCTCCAGATAATCGTTACCAACTTCACGATGACCGGCGCAGTTTTTCTTAAAATCAAAAAAAGTCTGCACACCGCCCAGAGCGGCCGCCAGTAATGCCAGACCGGCACTGAGCCATTTGCCCCAGTCCGGTAACTCGGCCTGTAACAGAGCAAAAAATACCGACCCCAGAATCAGATTAATAATCACCACCGGGACACCACAGAGAATGTGCAGGTTACGGCGCTTCAGCGATGCGTAAAAGTGGCTGTTCTTACCCAGCTGGGCGTTAAGGCGCAAACTGTCAATCAACTTCAAGGTTGACGGGATTTCAGCCACCGGGCCGGCGTCCGGATATAAAGTCTGGGGAGATGAATTGGTCATACCAGGCATCCTGCGTGGACATCAGAACAAAGAATCTGAGCAATAAATTGCAACAATAAGGCCGGACTATAACAGCGCGCAGAGCCGCTCCCAAGCCGGGCCCGTTAAATTAGTGTGAACCGTTCCAGAGCTTGATGAGTAAAATCTTTTCAAGCCCCGGACACAGGACTATTCTGTATACAATGCTTATACAAAAGAGGCCAAGGACTTGGTTAAGCAATCTTACAAAGTAACATCCCCCTTCCGACAGATCAGTGCCAGCCGCCGTATCATGCTTTGTCTGGCCCTGTATTTACTGTCTCCGCAGCTGCTTGCCTCAGCACAGCCGGAAGCCCAGGTTAAAGTCGGGATCTATCCCTATCCTCCCTATGTTGAACAGAATGAGCAGGGAGAATATGAGGGCATCGCCATCAGCCTTATTCAGCTGCTTAATGAGCACCAGAGTCATTATCAGTTTGTACCTGTGCCCATCTCACCCAAGCGCCGTTATCAGGCCTTTACCATGGGCGATTATGACGTCATCTTTTTTGAGAACCCGGCCTGGGGCTGGCAGGGTATTCCCATAGAAATTTCCCGCCCCTATCAGACTGACGGTGAAGTCTATGTGGCACTGGCCGAACAAGGCCGCGACCAGCAATATTTTGCCGACCTCTCAGATAAGCGCATGATCGGCATTCTCGGTTTTCATTACGGCTTCGCCGCCTTTAATGCCGACGAACAGTTTCTGCGGCAGAATTTTCAGATGATTTTGTCCTGGACCAACGAAAAAAATCTGTCATTGCTGCGTGAGCGGCATGGCGATATTGC
The DNA here is from genome assembly GCF_020447205.1 of Thalassolituus alkanivorans. Lineage (GTDB taxonomy): Bacteria > Pseudomonadota > Gammaproteobacteria > Pseudomonadales > Oceanobacteraceae > Venatoribacter > Venatoribacter alkanivorans. The sequence goes on along the minus strand of NZ_JAJAEL010000024.1, from coordinate 14,705 downwards.
GGTCATGAGCAAAGCATTTCTGCATCGTTTTTTTAAAGATAACCCCGGCGCGCGTGAAGAATTTCTGGTATCGGATCGTTATGACCAGCGCTATCAGCACTCCGCTCTGATCCGTCCTGGTTTTATGCCCGGCGCAAAAGAAATCAACCAACTGATGGATGAACTGAAAAGCAACGGTAAGCTGCTGGAATTATTCCGCCCTTATGGTATCCGCGAGTGTTCTGAAATCAGTCTCGATGCACAACCCGGACAAATGCAGGACGTCTGCCTGGAATAATTTTCTGGCAGATCAGCCTGCTGGTGCAGCAATTTACTGAGACTGACTTCCGTCTGAAAACACCAGCAAGCCGATGGCTCTGTTTGTGCTGCAACCGCACACTGGTTAAGCCCGCCGCAGAGCGGACAACGCTGCTCATCTGCACCCTCTGAACAGTTTTCCGCCTGCTGAACGCTGGTATGATTGTCCCCTGAAGACGACATAAAACCTCTGTAAGCCAATACCTCATCGCCGTATCATAGTCCTTTGCATGCTCAGGTTGAATCTATGCCGCCCTCGCCACAGCGTTCCTCACGCTGGTCCATCATAAAACAGGAAATACATGCCCTGCTGCACCTTAATCCGACCACCCGTCCGTGGCATTTACCCTTGCTGGTCGCGTGTTGTTCGGCACTGCCTGCATTAGCGGGTGTACTGTATGGCGATATAAAATCCGGCATTCTCGGCTGTGTTGGTGCGCTGGTGATTCTGTATCTGCCCGCCGCCGGATTGCGTCGCCGTCTGCTGACACTGCTGGCCTGCAGCCTTGGTTTTCAGCTCAGTTTTTTACTCGCCAGCATCAGCTCAGGTCCTCTGAGTGCTGCCCTGATGCTGCTGTTGATAACCATGGTCAGTACCTTTCTGACACGCTGGCTAAGCATGCCACCACCAGGAAGTTTCTTTTTTATTCTGGTTGCCGCGCTGGCAAGCGTTCTGCCTCATGAAACGGAACAGATTTCACATAGACTGTTGCTGGTTGGCCTCGGCAGCGCGGGAGCCTGTATTCTTGCCCTGCTGTACAGTCTGCTGTTGCCAGCAGAAACAACACCACCAGTCAGCACCGTTGCCCCGGCACGCCGGATACTGGCCGAAGCCACGGTTATCGCCGTCTTTGTTGCAGCGTCATCGTTATTAGCCAACGCGCTACAGCTGCATAATCCGTACTGGGTCCCCATTTCCTGCGCCGCGATTATTCAGGGCGCCAACTTTCGTTTGGTATGGCAACGGAAAATACACCGCGTCGTCGGCACCGCACTGGGATTGGGCATCGCATGGCTGATTTTTGCCTTGCAGCCCAACGGCTGGATGCTGGTGCTGATTATTGGTTTGCTGAGTTTTTCGATTGAAGTTCTGGTGGTGCGTAATTACGGCATTGCCATGCTCTTTATTACGCCATTAACACTGCTTTTTGCCGAAGTAACGGCGCTGCAAAGTCCGCTGGATACCCTTATGCTGGCGCGTTTCAGCGATATCTTACTGGGTAGTCTGATTGGTCTTATTGGTGGCTGGCTGATTCACCACCCACGTTATCTGGGTCGTATCAGCGCACAGCATAATCAGGATTGATGATCCTTTTTCACCGCCATTTCCGGTTGAACTAAGTACATTTCTTCCGGAGGGTGAAAATACACATTCGCCGTGCAGCCGCTCAGCCACCCCAGCATGACCGCCAGAAATATCCGCCGCTGAAAATTATAAATAACAGGTTGAGAAAAATACGTCCGTAACTGTGCTATTCCGCTGAAAAATACCGGCATCGTTATCCCTAACAAGCAGTCATTTCATGATATGCAGGCCATCATCAATAAGGCGCTACGCTAAAAATAAACGTATCAGTCTGACCATCAGCAAACAAGGGATTTATTGCGACATAAAATCGCCAGCAGCATGCAGAAGTGTTCTGAAAACAGCTTCAAAAAAGCCCATAAAAAAACCCGCCGTAGCGGGTTCTTTTTTTGCGAAAAGCAACAGCGCCGGAATTAATCCAGGAAGCTGCGGCCTTTTTTCGCAGCCGTGCGCAGACGCAGAGCGTTCAGCTTAATAAAGCCGGCCGCATCTTTCTGGTCGTAAGCACCGGCATCGTCTTCGAAAGTGGCGATTTTTTCATCGAACAGAGTGTCTTCTGAACGACGGCCAACCACAATCACGTTGCCTTTATACAGTTTTACGCGCACATCACCGTTCACAACTTTCTGGGTTTCGTCGATAGCCGCCTGCAGCATTTTACGCTCAGGGCTCCACCAGTAACCGTTGTAGATCAGCTTGGCGTAACGTGGCATCAGTTCGTCTTTCAGGTGCGCCGCTTCACGATCCAGAGTGATGGATTCGATCGCACGGTGTGCTTTCAGCAGTACGGTACCGGCCGGAGTTTCGTAGCAACCACGGGCTTTCATGCCCACGTAACGGTTTTCTACGATATCCACACGACCCACACCGTGAGCACCGGCCAGCTTGTTCAGCTCTTCCATAATGGTGGCCGGTGATTTTTCCACGCCATCGATGGCAACCGGGTCACCGTTTTTGAAGCTGATGGTGAGGTAAGCCGCTTCGTCCGGAGCATTTTCCGGAGACACAGACCACAGCCACATATCTTCTTCCGGCTCGTTCCATGGATCTTCCAGGATGTCACCTTCGTAAGAGATGTGCAGCAGGTTAGCGTCCATAGAATACGGAGATTTCTTACCGGCTTTTTTCTCAACTTTAATGTCGTGCTTGTCGCAGTACGCCATCAGGGTTTCACGGGAAGTCAGATCCCATTCACGCCATGGAGCAATCACTTTTACGCCTGGTTTCAGGGCGTAGGCGCCCAGTTCGAAACGCACCTGGTCGTTACCTTTACCGGTTGCACCGTGGGCAATGGCATCAGCGCCGGTGGCGTTGGCAATTTCGATCAGACGCTTGGCGATCAGCGGACGGGCAATCGAGGTACCCAGCAGGTATTCGCCTTCGTAAATGGTGTTGGCGCGGAACATCGGGAATACGAAGTCACGGGCAAACTCTTCACGCAGGTCGTCGATGAAGATTTCTTTGATACCCAGAGCTTCAGCCTTGGCGCGTGCCGGTTCAACTTCTTCGCCCTGGCCCAGGTCAGCAGTAAAGGTTACGACTTCACATTTGTATTCTTCTTGCAGCCATTTGGCGATCACGGACGTATCCAGACCACCGGAATAGGCCAGCACCACTTTCTTGATGTCTGACATGGGTATTCTCCAGGATGATGATTGGCCGCACAGGGGGCAAACAGCCCGTACCGGCGGATAGCAATAATGAAAGGGGCGGTATTGTACTGATTGTGCACGGGATAGCCAACAGGCGCCCCAAAGAGGACTAAGAAAGAAGGTGAAGAAAGAGCTGCAAAGAAAGCGCGGCGAGTATCAGTCGCCGCTGGCGGTGGTCTGGGTGCGGACTTTCGGTTTAAACAGCAGATTATCCGGGATAGGCATATCCTCCCGCTGCTCGATGCGGATGGTCACACGGCGGTTCTCGGCGCGTCCTGCAGCGGTTTTATTGCTGGCAACCGGGTAACGGTCACCATGAAAACGGGTAGTCACCATCTCCGGATCGATGCCCTGCTTGATAAAGTAACGTTCCACATCCTCAACCCGCGCCTTGGACGTCTGGCGGTTATCGTAACGGCGGCCAACGTTGTCAGAATGACCATCCAGATACACGGCAAAAATGCGCGGATCATGCTTTATGTAAAAAATAATGCGGTCGAGAATTTTCATATCGGGGGCATCGATCTGCTCTTCACCACTGGCAAACAGCACCTTCGAGCGCGCCACCTGCCGGTAATTAACCGGTAACAGCTGTTTTACACACTCCAGATAATCCAGATAAAACTGCGGAAACGACACCGCCGACAGGTGCACTTTTACAAAGCGGTTCTGATCGTAATAGGTTTTGTGGCTGATGGCAGGCCATTTGCCTTCCAGCAAGGCATGCAGAAACTGATTGGTGCGGGTGGCGTCCAGACTCAGATTCGGCGTGTCTTTTACAATCCGCGCCACACCCAGATCTTCGCTTTTTACTCCCGGCTGCCAGGGCGGCGGCAGAATACTGACCCGTGCCTGGCTGTACGACATCAGGTTCTTCAGGGTTTCGAGCTGAAAAGTAACGTCCTCGCCGGCCTCGTGATAGAACACCGCGCGGCCATACCCGGCCAGCGTCTGCTCAAAACGGCACTCAAATACCGAACCACTGACCGACCAATCGGTGGTTTCAATGTCACCGCCGTAGTCCAGCGCCGCATCCGCCTGGCAGAAAGCGCTGAGCAACATGCAGCTTAAGGCAATTAGTTTGTGCATAGACATCCGGTTGAGGCTGTTAAATTCGGGGCTGTTCCTGAGTTATCGGCCAATTCCGAGAAAAATTAAGCGGTTAAAGGCTGCTTTCGGTACAATGCCCCATCAATTTTAGCTGAAGGTTGAAGAGCATGACTGACCGTTTGACCATTACCCGCCCCGACGACTGGCACCTGCACGTACGCGATGGCGCCGTGCTGCAACATACCGTGCCTGCCACCGCCCGGGTGATGGGCCGCGCCATCATCATGCCAAACCTGCAGCCACCGGTGATGAATGCCGAACAGGCACTGGAATACCGCGACCGCATCCTGTCACGCGTACCGCAGGGTCTGACATTTAACCCTCTTATGGTGCTGTACTTAACCGACAATACCACCCCGGAAATGATTGCTGAAGCCAAGGCAGCCGGTAACATTGTAGCCGTTAAGCTGTATCCGGCCGGAGCGACCACTAACTCCGCTTCCGGTGTTACCGATCTCGGCAAGCTCGATGATATCGCCGCTGCGCTGGCCGAAAACGGCATGCCGCTGCTGGTGCACGGTGAAGTCACCCAGAACCACATCGACATCTTTGACCGCGAAAAAGAATTCCTCGACACCATTCTGGCACCGCTGGTCAGCCGTCATCCAACCTTAAAGGTGGTGGTCGAACACATCACCACCAAAGACGCCGCTGAATTCGTACAGAGCCAGGGCAGCAACGTTGCCGCCACCATCACCGTGCAGCATCTGGCCTACAACCGTAATCACATGCTGGTTGGCGGAATTAAGCCGCACTTCTACTGCCTGCCGATTCTGAAGCGCAATATTCACCAGCAGGCGCTGCAGGATGTGGTCGCCAGCGGCAACAGCAAATTCTTCCTCGGCACCGACAGTGCGCCACACGCCAAGGGCACCAAAGAAAATGCCTGTGGTTGTGCCGGTTGCTTCACCGCCTACGCCGCCATTGAGCTGTATGCCGAAATCTTCGAAGACCTCGGTGCGCTGGATAAACTGGAAGGCTTTGCCAGCCATTACGGCCCGGACTTCTACGGCCTGGCGCGTAACAGCGACGAAATTACCCTGATCAAACAAGACTGGCAGGCGCCGGTCGAGCTGCCATTTGGCAGTGATGTTATTGTGCCGCTGCGTGCCGGCGAAACCCTGCGCTGGAAACTGGAGTACTGAGGGTGAGTGAAGAGAAACAGGAAAAAACCATGATGGCACAGCGCTTCCGCGGATTTTTACCCGTGGTTGTCGATGTTGAAACCGGCGGCTTCGATGCCGAAACCGACGCCCTGCTGGAAATCGCCATGGTCACACTGCGCATGGATGAGGATGGCTATCTGCATCCGAATGAAACCCTGAGCGCCAATATTCATCCCTTTGATGGTGCCAACCTGCAGCAGGAAGCCCTCGATTTTACCGGCATCGATCCGTTCGACCCCGAACGCGATGCCGAATTTGAGATCGACGCCCTGACCGCCATGTTCCAGACCGTACGCCGCGAGATCAAAGCCAACGGCTGTAACCGCGCCGTACTGGTCGGCCATAACGCCCACTTCGATCATGGTTTCCTGCGTGCCGCCGTCGCCCGCAACGATATCAAGCGCGATCCGTTCCACCCGTTTTCGTCCTTCGATACCGCCTCCATTGCCGCACTCGCCCTCGGTCATACCGTGTTGGCCAAGTCGTGCAAAATGGCCGGCATCGATTTTGACAACAGCGCTGCGCACAGTGCCGCTTACGACACTTACAAAACCGCCGAACTGTTCTGCTTTATTATCAATCGCTACAAAGATCTGGGCGGCTGGCCATTGGCTGGCGCCGACCTGAGTGACGACAACGACTGACCACACGAAGACCCTTTATGGATTACCGTTTTTTCTACAATGAACGCCAGCTGCCCTGCGCACGCCTGTCGATGGACCACGAAGCCTTTGGCCTCTGGCTCACCGACGAACTGGGTGCCGATACCGAGCAGCTGAGCCGTCTGTTGCAGGCCATTAGCAGCCTGGAACAGGGCCAACAGAGTGAATTTCAGTGGCAGGGGCGCGATTTCTTACTGCGTCTGACCCGTGACGACGCCGAGGTGATTGCCCTGGTACTGCTGCAGGATCATTCACTGGAGGAGCTGGAAGGCGAAGATCTGGAGTTTTACGACGCCGAATCCTTTGCTGCCTGTGGCCTCGACGACTTTAAAGAACTGCTCAGCGAATGGCAGGAGTTCCTGCTCGACTGAGCGTTATCGGCCTGCCCCATCCGGGGCAGGTGTTTTATCTGCGGCTGTCGCTGTTGTGTTTACCTGACCCGGCACATTACCAACCGCGTAACAGATTTCAGCCCCCCCCTACCGACAAACCAGCCTGACTCCCTCAACCTGCAGCCCTCAATCTCCTTCGACGGCTTAACGATAGTCAGTAATCCTTGCTTTTAAAAAATTCGATAGCTTTTGACTAAGAAACGTATTGCCACAACTAATTCGGCAAGCGTGCGCTTCTCCCCTAGTCTGTATCTGTACAGTCACTACCGGCACAGACTTCCACAACCTTCCACAATGGGAGCGCCGGCCAACCGGTCAATCAAGGAGATACTTATGAGTAACAGTAATCAGGGAAAGCCAGCAGGCACCTGCCCGGTCATGCATGGTGGTAACACCACGTCCGGCAACGACAATATGGCCTGGTGGCCCAACGCACTGAATCTGGACATCCTCCATCAGCACGACAGCAAGACCAATCCTCTGGGCGACGATTTCAACTACGCCGAAGAATTCAAGAAACTCGATCTCGAAGCACTGAAGAGCGACCTGAAAGCCCTGATGACCGACAGCCAGGACTGGTGGCCAGCCGACTGGGGCCATTACGGCGGTCTGATGATCCGCATGGCCTGGCACAGCGCCGGCTCTTACCGCACAACCGATGGCCGCGGTGGTTCCAACACCGGTAACCAGCGTTTTGCACCGCTAAACAGCTGGCCGGATAACGGCAACCTCGACAAAGCCCGTCGCCTGTTATGGCCACTGAAAAAGAAATACGGCAACAAGATTTCCTGGGCCGACCTGATGATTCTTGCCGGTAATATGGCCTATGAATCCATGGGCTTTAAAACCTTCGGTTTTGCCGGTGGCCGTGAAGACATCTGGCATCCGGAAAAAGACACCTACTGGGGTTCAGAAAAAGAATGGCTGGCACCAAGCGGCAGCGAAGGAACAAGGTACAGCGGTCAGCGCGATTTAGAGAACCCACTCGCCGCCGTGATGATGGGCCTGATCTATGTAAACCCGGAAGGCGTGGATGGTAACCCCGATCCGCTGAAAACCGCTCAGGATATGCGCGTCACCTTCGAGCGTATGGCCATGAACGATGAAGAAACCGTTGCCTTAACCGCCGGTGGCCACACCGTGGGTAAAGCACACGGCAATGGCGATGCCGCCAACCTTGGGCCTGCCCCGGAAGGCGCCGACGTTGACGAACAGGGCCTCGGCTGGAACAACCACAAAGGCCGCGGTATTGGCCGCGATACCGTCACCAGCGGTATCGAAGGTGCCTGGACCAGCAAGCCAACCCAATGGGATAACGGCTACTTCGACCTGCTGTTTAAATACGACTGGGAGCTGACCAAAAGCCCGGCCGGTGCGCACCAGTATCAGCCGGTGAACATTGCCGAAGAAGATATGCCCGTGGATGTCGAAGATCCGTCTATCCGCCGTATGCCGATGATGACTGACGCCGATATGGCGCTGAAGGTCGACCCGGAATACCGCAAAATAGCCGAGCGTTTCCGTAACGATCAGGCCTACTTCGAAGACGTGTTTGCCCGCGCCTGGTTCAAACTGACCCACCGCGATTTAGGCCCGAAAAGCCGCTACCTCGGCGCCGACGTACCGGCCGAAGACCTGATCTGGCAAGACCCGGTTCCGGCGGTGAACTACACCCTGAGCGATGCCGAAGTGGCCGACATTAAAGCCAAAATTCTGGCCTCTGGTCTGAGCGTATCCGAGCTGGTTGCCAGCGCCTGGGACAGCGCCCGCACCTTCCGTGGTTCCGATTACCGTGGTGGGGCTAACGGCGGCCGCATCCGCCTGGCGCCGCAAAAAGACTGGGAAGGCAACGAACCTGCGCGCCTGCAGAAAGTACTCAAAGTGCTGGAAGGCATTCAGGCCGGTTTAAGCAAACCCGTCAGCATGGCCGACCTGATTGTACTGGGCGGCAGCGCCGCGGTTGAAAAAGCCGCCAAAGACGGTGGCGTGAATATCGTTGTGCCGTTCGCACCGGGCCGTGGTGATGCCACCGACGAGATGACCGACGCGGCATCCTTCGAACCGCTGGAACCGATCCACGATGGTTTCCGCAACTGGGTGAAAAAAGACTACACGGTTATGCCGGAAGAACTGCTGCTCGACCGTGCACAACTGATGGGGCTTACCGCCGTAGAAATGACCGCACTGGTCGGCGGTATGCGCGTACTCGGCACCAACCACGGCGGCAGCAAGCATGGTGTGTTCACCGCTAAAGAAGGCGTATTAAGCAACGACTTCTTTGTGAACCTCACCGACATGGCCTACAGCTGGAAGCCAACGGGTAAAAACTCCTACAACATCGTTGAGCGTAAAAGCGGCGATGTAAAATGGACTGCAACCCGTGTTGATCTGGTGTTTGGTTCTAACTCCATCCTGCGCTCCTACGCCGAGGTGTACGCACAGGACGATAACAAAGAGAAGTTTGTAAAAGACTTTGTTAAAGCCTGGGTGAAGGTCATGAATGCAGATCGTTATGATCTGAAATAATGGCTGCTGCCTTTGCTGGCAGCTTCTAACTGAAGTCAGGTGGTGTTGAAATCTGGTTCAGTCAGCTGCTGGCAATAATAAAAAAACTCCGGGTTATGCCCGGAGTTTTTTTATGGCTGTTTATGTTGATGGAGAGTACGGCGGCTGTAGAGTCGACGGCTGCAATGTTGACGGCTGTGGGGTCGACGGCTGTAGTTGCGACGTTCAGTCGCAATATCCGGTTTTTGTGGCCACTCGCGGGCTGGCTTTTTTAGTCTCTTTGAGGCCTTTGCGGGGCAAGCCCCCTGCGCCCCAACTTGGGGATCTGCGCGCTCGCCGTGCATCCATGCCCGACGGATCAGAAAAATCATCGTTCGTTGCGGCGGGCCACGTGCGCATTAATCGTTACGCGAAGCCTGTTTTCATTCCATGTTTTTATGGGCTTGGAAAGCTGCGTGTTGTTCATTTTGAAGTGCGGTTTCGCGTTATGGTTTTATGCGCCTGCAGGACGCCGGTTTGAATAATGCTGCGCCGGTACGTCCCGGCAGGATGCCGGGCGAGCGAATAGGGCCATGGATGGCCCATTATTCGCGTTACCGAGACCGCAGGATTATTCCGAGCGGATAAAGTCCTGCACAGCGCGAAGCGGGGAGTTTGCCCGACCGGCGTGAGGGATAAGCCCCCTCAAAGAGGTTATAGGGCCGGGCGGCAGCCCAAAAAGCCAGCTCGCGCAGCGGCTACTCAACAGTAATGACAAGACCACGATAGTGAACAATTGTCGTCATTTGCCACTTGTAACCATTTTTATCAATTATTGAACCCAACCCCGAACTTCAGTACTCTCGAACCAACGCAGGGATGCCACCATATCGTACGAACACACCGTCCGGACACACGCCCTCCCCGCTTACAATCCCGAATGATAAAACCACGCGATTCCTGACCTGCGTTTATAAGGACGGGCGGCAGCGTGTCTGGAATACAAGCATCACCTGAGCGATTTTCACTGCCGGAAAAGCATTGAAAATTACCAGAAAAAAATAATGTACAAACAACCAGTATATTTTGCTGTTTGCGGAATCTGATGCGCGTTTACGCTCAGGTAGCAAAACGCGCATGCGCAGATTGACACCTTCGGACCAGAAAGAATGGAAGAAAATCAATCACTTAAGATTCTGCGAAAAGTGATAACGCGCAAAATGTAAAGAACGCTTCAGGGTAAAAGCGTGCCTGCGCGTTTATATCCTGACAAGAAATAAAATAACGATGATTTTTACAGCCCGGACAATGGGTTAGGTTGGAAATCTGAATAATGGCTTAGGTGTGTTAATGAGCATGCCTACGAATAAACTGTTATAGCGCAAGGGAATTATGCAGATAGATTTGAGTACAATTAAAACGGAAGAACAGCTACATGTTCTTTTGTCGTCAGCATTATCTTTCCCTGATTTTTATGGTCACAATTGGGATGCGTTTTGGGATTCAATTACGGGTTTAATTGAGTTGCCAGCAAATATAGAATTTACGGGTTCTCAAAAGTTTCGGTTAGCTCTACCAGGTTCATACCAGCAACTTCAAACCTGCTTCACCGACTTAAAAATTGAGTACCCAAATATAAATTGCAGTGTGGTTTGGAGCTAATGCGCTATAACAAGCGCATCAAAAATGGACGTCTAAAGCTTGGCTGGCGCTCATTCTTCGCTAATATTAGCCAAGCTTTATCCGCCAATTATGCGGGCGTTATGTGAAAAGGAGTTTGCGTGGGTCAATCAGCATCACAAGCTGCAGCGTTTTATAAAGATGTTGCACGAAGCGGCACCCTTTGGACCTGCAGGGATGATCAGGGCGCGCCAGCTCCATTGAAGTCAGATGGTCGTAGAGCGATGCCTTTCTGGTCTACCAGGAGCCGTGTCGAAAAGATCATAAAGATGGTTCCCGCTTATTCGATCTTTACTCCACTGGAGTTGACGTGGGATGAGTTTGTGTCCGACTGGGCTCCAGGTTTGAATAAGGACGAGATATTAATCGGGATAAACTGGAGCGGGGCCAATGCTACAGGCTACGATCTCGAAGCGGATGATGTAATAGCAAATGTTAGTTATCAACGCTCGTCAAACACATAACAAGCCGCTGAAACACGTTCCTGCCGCAAAATGCGCGGCCTCCACTGGACTCGCTAACGCTCGCCGTTTAGCGGGGCGTTATGCCCTATGATTAAAGAATTAAGCGCAGAAGACTGTAAAAAGTGTATCGGTTATCTTTTGGATAAATCTGAAGATGCAAATACTCGAGTTGCTGCAGCCGAAAGCCTAATGTACTGCATTGGACAAGCTCCAAAAGATGCCCTTTTTAAAGTTCTAATGGATGACTCTGAACCAGATTATATGCGAGAAGAAGCTGCTGGCTCCCTTGGGACTCTGTGGGCTGAATCAGAGATTGAATATGAGCGCCTTATCCAAATCCAGCCACCACTTTTGGACGAGGTTCTATGTGACTTTGATTTGTATAATTTAAAGCTAAATAAATTTAAGCTAGGCAAGTCACTTAATTTATTTATGGAGCGCTATGTTGGTCGCAAGTTTATGGCATAACAAGCGTATGTTGTCGGACTGGTTTTCCGCTGCGCTCCAAACCAGCCGCAAATACGGGCGTTATATTGCCAAAGGGAATTCAGCGATTTGAACCATTACTCATTCGTTGCCATGTATTGTTTTGATGTTATCTTTCTGAACGATCTAGAACAGCGTTTCGGACACCAGGAAACTGTTACTCTTAATAGCTTTGATGAGTTATCGAAACTGCTCGATTTTTTCTCTGTCAGCGTTTCCGATAATGTCATGCCAAAGGTGGATGAGGTGGATTGCAGTTGGCTATTGGTTGGCGTGCCACAGCCAAAGGACATCGCAGACTTCGATGCCTTCTATGAGCAATGGTTAGCGCAAACAGGCAGAGACAACAATATGGATGAGTATGGGCAATTAATTTGTCTCAACGGCCTTTTTGAAAAATTCTCGCGGGCCAGCATTATGGTGGTGCTGAGTGAGGCAATATAACAAGTCAAGCAATTGCGTTCAGGCCGTTGGAAAGCACGGCCTCTGCGGGACTGGCTACGCCAGCCCATTCTTGAAGCGTTATGTGTCAGTCTAATAAGTGAGTACAGTGAACGATAAAGTAAATGAAAACCCTGAGTGGGTTACTCGTGGAAAGACAATCAAGCAGCTAATTAAAGAGCTGCAAACATTCGAGAACCAAGATCTCGAAGTTAAGGTGTCTACTGACGGTGGTGAGACATTTAAGTGTATTAGTCTGGTCGGTAAACACCATGATAATGGCACACCAATATGTGGGCTAAATAATTGTGAGTAAACACATAACAAGCAAAGGCAGCATCGTTCTGCGGTCTGGACGCGCTAACGCGCGCCGCTGCTTTGGGCGTTATATGCCGTGAGTATGACTTCGATTAAAGTGATGACCGATTACCATTGCTTTCCTTTGTGGCACTATGGAGCTGATGAAGTAGGTGAGATTGACCCAACATCATTGCCAATTTCAAAAGAGCTATCTTCGTCGCTGATGGAGTGGGCGGCAGAATATGATGCAACTTTAAATGAAGATGATCCCGCTAGCTCAGGTTTCTTGTCATCTTTGGCAGAAGCCGATTTTATTGAGAAAGGCCTCAAGTTGGCTCAAGAACTCAAATCTGTGCTTGTAAACGTTGAGGTTTATTATTATCACGAAGGAATGGGGCGAGATGTTTGCATATAACAAGTTGCCTAAGTTCGCCGCAAAAGGCGCGACTGGGACAAATACTCACTGGGCTTTGCCCAACAACGTTCGCATTTTCCCCTTGGCAAAGCGTTATGCTTCTTGATGGATCTGGGAGAGAAAATGAATAAAGTAACATTAGTCATTCTTATTATTCTGCTACAAGCTTGTCAGAATGAGGGGAAACAGAATAGTGAGAACATGG
>NZ_JAJAEL010000024.1:0-1468 GCF_020447205.1 Thalassolituus alkanivorans | reverse complement strand
AAATACTGTTTGATATAAATAACGACGGTGCTATAAGTGAAGGTGATATATCTTTTCGAATTGACCTAACTGCATCGGATAATGCTGAGCAAACTACTATAAGTCGAGACAACTTGGCCGCATATATATGGGTGTATGGGGATGGCGTTTCTTACGTGTCAATCCGAGACGTAGAGATTGAGTATTTATCTACAGACACATCTTTTACGTTTATTGCGAATTCATGGAAGCATGAAGGTATATCTTCTATTAGTAATGGAACTCAATTGTATGTAAATACAATATATCGTGATCGGGATAGTGGTGTTTACTATTATGACTATTACCCGGAGAGAGAGGTATATTCAGAGGGTATTGATACTAGCTACATTGAAGATGGTATCAAAGACTTCGAAAATAACCTGGGTCCAGTTAATGATAAAAACTACCCATTAATTGATATAGAAAGGATTTCTGTTGTAGTAAACGAAACATAACAATAGCGATTGAGAGGGACTTGCTTTCCGCGGTGTTCGTTTGTGCTTTACGCTAAGCTAGCACAAGCCTCACCCGCTACGGCAAGCCCCTCACCACTAGCGTTAACACACATGGGTATTTCCGGTATTCGCTCAAAAGAAGTTAAACTCCTTACAGCACTGATGATGTGTTCTTCATCTGTACACGCAACGAGTCAGTGTCCGCCAGAATTCGGCCAGAAAGATCCGCTTATCGATACGCTTGGCTGGTTTATTGTTGCCGCAGGTATCATCGTTGGCGCACTGCTTTTCACTTACATCATCCGACGCTCACGCAGCACAGGCTGGCTCTCGCGCACTATCGTTATCATCGCCGGATTTTCTGGAATGATACTTGTGTGGGTCGGCGGATTTGCCCTGGCGTTTGTAAATTTTTTCTTTAAATGCTAAGACCAAATTCTGGCAACTCACTCAAGCTTTAGAGCACCATTACATTCAGAAACTTTAGTATTATCCTTCCGCTCTGAAAAACACTAACTAAGAACCAGAACAATGCCCAGCAACTGAAAAGAAAAGACCAATACAAGCCTGAATCAATTAATCTCTTCCGCCAGCTATGCCATGCCACTAAAAGAATTTATATCCGCCATACTGATCTTCGCTTACATATTATCGGCGTTATTTATTACTGCTACTATTTCCCGGCTCGCAGACATTGCTCTGCTGCTTCCTGTTTTTGGAGCTGCGCTGTTTTTAGCCTTCCGTGAGTATCGGGACGAAAATTTCGATTCTGAAGGTGGTACGGAGCATGCTACAAAAGAAAACACGATAAATAAGCGCCTTCATTTTCTTGTTCGGGTTATTTGGGTTGTTATTCTTTTCGCGGTGGTTATCGGCGCAATGTTGTACCTATAGCACGGTAGTGTTCAGAATTCTGTGTCATTTCTTTATCCTATACAAAACAGAGATGACACATGACCAAACCAACCTTCGACATGGAAGCCGCGCTGCAG
>NZ_JAJAEL010000002.1 GCF_020447205.1 Thalassolituus alkanivorans | reverse complement strand
GAACTCAGAAGTGAAACGCAGCATCGCCGATGGTAGTGTGGGGCTTCCCCATGTGAGAGTAGGTCATCGTCAAGCTCTTATTCAAAGCCCCAGTAACGAAAGTTACTGGGGCTTTTTCTTTGCCCGTAAGAAAGCTGTGCTGAGCAACATCCTGCCATTCAGTCTTTGTCTGAAAAATAGAAAAATAACGCGCCAGATAAACTTACAGCGCAGCAAAGACTCCGCACAACCACCTATTCACACGCTCATAGTCCTTCTGTTTATGGTCGTTCGGTTTACTGACGAAATAAAATCCTGCCCTGCACTCCAGCGGTTGATCGGCAAACGCCTGTAAGCGTCCTGAACGCAGTTCATGCGCTGAGATCGGTAAGATGGCAAGCGCAACCCCAAGGCCCGCTTTTGCGGCGCACAGACCGGCGTCGTAGCTGTCGAAATATAACGGCGGATTGCTATCCGCCGGCTTGCCGCTGACCCCGCCAAACGCCTGCCAGTCGTCAAAGCCGTTACGGCCGTGAATCAGGCTGTGCTGCTGCCAGTTTTTATCTTTCTCTTTGTTCTGTTGCACATATTCGCTGCTGGCAACAGGCACGGCGTAGGCCGGACAGATCAGCTGCGCATCGTGGCCGGCCCAGGGCGGTGTGCCGAAGCGTATCGCCGCATCCAGGGTTTTATCCTGCAGGTTTTCTGTGGCCATGCTGGTGTGAATAATCAGATCAATCTGCGGATATGCCTGGCGGAATTCTGCGAGACGGGGAATAACAATCTCATTGGCGACATAGGAGATCATGCTCAGGTGGATGGTCGCTGAAATATATTGGCCGCAGAACTCCTCCCAGCCACTCTCGTACGCGCTGAGTGCTCTGGCTGCGGTTTCGTAAAAACTCGCACCGGCCTGTGTGAGTTGCAGCTCCCGCTGGCTGCGTTTAAACAGACTCAGGCCAATATTTTCCTCCAGTGCTTTGATTTGCTGGCTGATTGCTGACGGCGTGATATTCAGCTGCATGGCGGCATGCTTGAAGCTGCGCAACTGTGCCGATTTAACAAAAGCCGGCAGATACTGCAGTGGTGGTGCTTTACGATATGGTTTCATAGTTAAGAAATTCTGAATCTGACTTCAGAGATTGTCGTTTGAAATACCGTGCTGCGTAAAACATTATTCCTTTAAATATAAAATACATAAGGATTTCTGATGCCGGTAAATTATGTTGGATTAGAGCAGGCACGTCAGGCTGATGGGCTGCGCATGGTTGTGGTTGGCGGCATTCCCAGTCCCTGGGGTGAAGCTGCGGAGGGCATTCTGAAGATTAAAGGTCTCAATTGGTTCGCGGTTCGTCTGGATCAGCGCGATGATGCGATGGCTGCCTGGACCGGTTGCAGAAATGCGCCGGTGCTTATGCTGAATGACGAAGCACCACGCAGCGACTGGCAGGAAATTCTGCTGCTGGCAGAGCGTCTGAGCCCGGAGCCGGCATTATTACCTGCAGAAGATCCGCACAGAACGGAAGTGCTGACGCTGTGTGCGGAAATCTGTGGAGTGAATGGTCTGGGCTGGTTCCGCCGTCTTGATGCCGTGCACCGTGGCCTGCAGGGATTTGAGGGATTTCCACCACCGGTAGCCGGCTATCTTGGTAAAAAATACGGTTATGATGCCGCTAATGCCGGGCAGTATGTGCCGGAGATTGTCAGGTTGCTGAATAAACTGAGTAAGCGCCTGCAGGAACAGCAGCAACAGGGCAGCCGGTTTTATTATGGTGAGCAGCTCAGTGCAGTGGATATTTATGCGGCCTGTTTTATGGCGCTGTTCCGTCCGTTAGCGGAAGAGGTGTGCCCGATGCCTGCGCCAATCCGCAGTGCCTTTTCTGCTCTTGATGAGCGTATTCTCGCTGCACTGGATGAAAGGCTGCTTGAGCATCGCGACTTTATCTACCAGAGCTATCTGGAGTTGCCTTTGTCGCTGTAACGCGGAGATAAATAAAAAGCCTGCATTTGCAGGCTTTTTATCATCACAGCACAAGCTGTTTTATCACAGGTAGTAGTTTTTGCCCGACTCCGTACCGCGTTTAATATAATCACGCAGTCCGATGCCGTTATCCTGTTTTATTTCTTCCAGCTCTTTCAGCAGCTTTTTCGCATGGAAGCTGTCCAGTGCTTCCATCGCCGAAATGGGGGCAATACCTGCGGCTATACGCATCTGTTCAAGGGCGCGGTCGAGCGCTTTCTGTTTGTAGATATAAAGCAGGCTCTGCGCAGCTTCCAGATGAACATTGGCAATTAAACGGTTCTGGGCGAGTGCGGCGTTGTAATAGTTCTCTACTACCTGATCATCTGCACCGTAGGCCATGCGCCCCATAAAATGCCCCATTTTACGCACGATGCCGGCATCCATTGAGCCTTTGGCAGCCAGCACAAACACATTGTAGGGTTCGGCTTCTGCCATCGTGTTCAGCTCGCTGGTCATGGTGTCCATATAACCGCGGCTGAGCACGGTAGGGGAGGAAATTTCTTCACTCAGACGGGCCATGGCATAAAAGGCAAAATAGCGGGCCATAATGTCATGCTGCGTTAATGCCGCAGTCTTTTCATGGCGGGCAATAATGTCTTCCCATAGCGCATGACGTTTGTCTTTATCATTTTCCAGACGCAGGCCGTAAGTTGCCTGAGAATAAAATGCCACGCCGTGTCCCAGCGGTCCTATCGCGTACCCCTGTCTGGCGGCCGCCTGAAAATTGCCTTTATAAAATTCACGCCAGGCTTGCTGAAGTTTTCCCGCCAGTTGTTCCACCGATTCAAATTCCGGGGTCGCCAGTCTCAGCTCTGGATTACTGCTCAGTACGGCTGATAAATAATCCGCATTTGGGAAGGGGTAATCCGTTGCGCGGTTAAGCTGAAACCAGTATTCGTTCAGCCGCTCGCCGGCATAGTCATAAGGCGCTTGTTCGTAGGGAAAAGCCTGCCACTCAAAGGCGGTTACCGGGTTATCGCTGGTGTCAGCCTGGCACAGCGCAGACAAAGCCAGCAGCCCGGCAGCAAAGATGCGCAGTATCGGGGTCATGTTAGGTTCCTGTGGTGATTTTTATTTTATTGATACCATCGTACCCAAGCCCCGCCATGCTGTCATGGTCATAAGAGGCCGGGCTGAATCTGAAACCAACCGGATCTGAAACCAAAGGACGCGTTAACTGAATGTCTGGTCATTGTCATATTCATCAATTTTTCCTATGGTTGCTGCTTTCCAGTAAAGGAGTTACCCATGTCTGAGGATACGATTTTCGGCAAGATCGCCCGTGGTGAGTTACCGGCAACCATGGTTTATGAAGATGAGCATTGTCTGGCCTTCCGCGATCTTTATCCGGCTGCACCTATGCACATCCTGCTGATTCCGCGTAAGCCGATTCCGCGTCTGTGTGATTCGGAGCCGGAAGATCAGGCGCTGCTCGGCCACCTGATGCTGACTGCCAGTAAAATTGCTGCTCAGGAAGGGCTGGGTGATGCCTATCGTCTGGTTGTAAACAACGGTGCCGGAGCCGGCCAATCGGTTTTTCATCTGCACCTGCACATTATTGGTGGTCGCTCGCTGAGCTGGCCTCCGGGCTGAGGTTTTCATGCGTTTTTCTGCAATTCAGGCACGTCTGCACGATGGCCGTCATTTAGAAGTTGATCAGTGGCAGCTGAACCCGGGTGAATACTGGGCGATTACCGGCACCAACGGCAGCGGCAAAACCGTGCTGTCGGCGCTGGCCGGTGATCAGGTGGTGCTCAGTCATGGCGAAGCCTGCGATTTGCCAGAGTCGGTGGCCTACGTCTCGCTGGAGGCACAGGCCGCGCAGATTGAGCAGGAGCGCCATGACGACGAGAGTGATCTGAATGATGCGCCGGACAAAGGCACATTAATCTGTGATTTTCTTGCCCCTCTGGCTGAAGTGGAAAGCTGGGTTGATCGCCTGAGCATCCGCCACCTGCTGAATCAGGGCTTCCGCTCGTTATCGACCGGCGAAAGCCGCAAAGTGCTGCTGATTAACGCTCTGCGCCATAAACCCAACCTGCTGGTGCTGGATGAACCGCTGGAGGGGCTGGATCAGATCAGCCGTGAAGCCGTCAGTGACGCGCTGAATGAATTGCAGCAGAAGGGGCAGGCCATGTTGTGGGTTGCCAACCGTCTGGATGAATTACCCGGCTGGATCACGCACGTTGCTTTTATGCACGATGCCCGCCTGCTGTATCAGGGTACAAAAGACGATGTACTGGCGCAGCCGGAACTGCGTGGCCTGATGCATTTTGACCGGCCGCTGCCGGATTTCCCTGCAGCCGGACGTTCAGCACTGCAGCTGGCTGAAGGTGAACCTCTGGTCGGTATGAAAGACGTTGCCATCCGCTATGACGAACGTGAACTGTTCAGTGGCCTTAACTGGCGCGTTGAAGCCGGGGAGCACTGGGCCATTCAGGGACCGAACGGCAGTGGCAAAACCAGTCTGCTGCAACTGATCACCGGCGATAATCCACAGTGTTACCGCAACGACCTGCGCCTGTTCGGTATGCAGCGCGGACGCGGTGAAAGCATCTGGGATATTAAAAAACACATAGGTCTGGTGTCGGCTTCGCTGCAGTGGGAATACCGCGCGACCACCAATGTGCTGAGTACCGTTATTTCAGGCCTGTATGACAGCATCGGCCTGTATCAGGCAACCGGTGATGACGATAAGCAGCTGGCGCTGCAGTGGCTGGATATTATCGGCCTGCGTCATAAAGCCAACCAGAGCCTGCAGCATCTCTCCTATGGTGAACAGCGCCTGGTGCTGATTGCCCGGGCATTAATCAAACAGCCGCCATTACTGATTCTGGATGAGCCTTGTCAGGGATTGGATGACCCCAGCCGTATGCTGGTTCTGGCCTTTATTAATCGTCTGGCAGAACAGCATGACACTACCTTGCTGTATGTGACCCATCACCCTACAGAAATCCCGGACGCCATTGTTAACCGGTTGCAGTTTGAAACAAAAGACGGCAAAAACCAGCTACAAATCTCCTGCAGAGAATAAAGTGCCAGACAGAGCCACTGCCTTTAAAATAACAATAATAACAAAGGTATTTATCAATGATCGGATCCATTACAACAACGCGTAATGGCCGCAAGTTTCAGATCAATAAACGACACACGCGCAAGCGAATGGACGTGTCGGAACTTACAGCCGGGATGTACATTGTTGAACTGGACCGGCCATGGACGGAGTCACCTTTTCTTTTTCAGGGATTCCTGCTGGAAAACGATGATGATTTATTGCTTATTCAAACCCTATGCAAGTGGGTATTCGTCGATGTTGTCGAGGAAGAATGGAATGAGCTGGATGAGAAGGGAAAAAGTGCGCCGCAAAAACGCACCCGCTATGTTGAAAAACAGGAAATGGCGCAGCAGCTGAGTGCTGCCAACCGCACTTACCAGGCGACCAAACTGCAGATTAAACGTCTGCTGGCCAGTGCTCAGCTGGGGCAGGCATTTAATCTTCAGGAAGCACAGAGAGCGGTTAAAGATTGCGTCGAACGCGTTGTAAATAATCCTAACGCGATTCTCTGGCTGACCCGTTTAAAACACCAGGACGAATATACCGCCGAGCATTCTGTTAACGTTTGCCTGCTATCCATTGCGTTAGGTAAACAAATGGATCTGGCCCCTTATGAGCTGGAAAATCTCGGTATCTGCGGATTAATGCACGATATCGGCAAGATGAAAGTGCCAACAGAAATTCTGAATAAACCCGGTCCGCTTGATCCGGAAGAATTTGCTGAGATGGCACGGCATACGCTTTACGCCAAACAATTATTAATGGGCCGTTCGGATATTTATCCGGGTGCTGTGGATGTGGCATACAGCCATCATGAGCGGCTGGACGGCAAAGGCTATCCGCGTGGTATCGACAGCACTAAATTATCGCTGTTTACCCGCATTGTTACCGTTGCTGATGCTTATGATGCCATGACCAGTGACCGTTGTTATAAGCCGGGCATGTCATCGCTGGATGCGATGCGGATACTGAACCGTAACCGCGGTACCCAGTTTGATGAAGAGCTGGTAAGAAAATTTATTTCCATGATTGGGCTTTACCCGCCGGGGTATTTGCTGGAAATGAGTAACGGTGAGGTGGGTATTATTTTATCCGCTGATCCCGGTTACCAGCTGAAGCCTAAAGTTATTATGATTCTCGGCCCCGATAAGCAGCCACAACCGGAGCGCATTGTGAACTTATCCATGGCACCGGCCGATGATTTCGGTGTTCCGTATCAACCCCAGGGCGTATTCCGCAGCGGTTGTTTTGGTGTGCATGTGAGTGATTACATTAATCGCGGTTTGCGGATTAAGGGTTTTGAATATGCGATGACGGGAGATTGATAAACCCGCGCAGAAGATTTCTGCGGCGGGTTTAGCTGTGGTTATTAATCTTCGGCCTGCGGTTTTTCTGCAGGCTTTATTTCTTCTTTTTCAGCGCTCTCTTCAACACCCTCTTCAGCACTCTCTGTTGTTACCGCGCTGGTTTCCGTTGCCGCAGGCTCCGCGCTGCTCTCCTTTTCAGGCGCAGCTTCTTCAGGAGCTGTCGTGTCTTCGGCAGGGTTCTGTTGCTGCTCATCTGCCGGTGCTGCTTCTGCGTCCGGTTGCTCAACAACAACAGGAGAAGCCGTCTCCGGTATAGCCGTTGCGCTGTTGTTTGGTGACGTGGCTTGCTGTGCCGCGTTACGACGCGCCTGCTCTTCAGCATACTGAACGATGGCCAGCGTCTGATCTTTCAGGGCCATATGACGCATATCCCCGGCTCCTAAGGTCATGCTTAACTGGTGCAGATAACCTTCAAATTCCAGAGCCGCCTGTTCTGCCTGAGCGGAGTCCAGCCGGGTAATATTTTTGGCTTCACGGGCGATATACAGGGCATGTTGTGCGGCGCGCAAAGCTTCTTTACCCGTGCTTTCCGTCAGGGCACGATCCTGATAATGACGGCGAATGGTTTGCGCCGCTTTTTCTACCTGTAATTCGGCATCGCTGAAGGTCGCAGGCGCATGAGTATCGGCATCCTCGTCATCGGCTTTTTCCAGCGTTTCGTTGGCTGGCTGCCAGTGCAGGCGCAGCATGGTATCCAGCTCCAGCTGCTGCAGGGATTTCAGAACGCCTGCGGATTTATCGATGACTTTGTCGCTCTCCCCGGCTTCGATCATGCTGATCAGACTGCGCAGCTCTTTCATTTCACGCTGATAGCGCGCACTCATTACGCTGCCGGCTTTGATTTCATCCAATACCGCCTTCTGAGCAAACAGCGGAGATAACGCTGATTGCGCCCGCGCTTTATTCTTAAGAGCACTGTCGAGCAGGCTCAGCACCCGCGCAGAAGATTCAATACTGGCTTGCGCATCACCGGCCAGTTCATGGCTGCGCGCCTGCTTTAATGCCTGCTGAATCTGCTCCATATGCAGTGGCGCATAAAAACTCAGATCTTCGCTGCTGGCTGTTGCATAAGCGGCTTCGGCCTGGCTCAGCGCACGCTCGGAATCGTTGCCTAACTCACTGACCTTTTCGGTGGTGGCCTGCGACACGCTGTCTTCGTTGGCAATGCGCTGAGCGGCGCAGCCACTCAACAGTGACAGGCTGAGTAAACCGGTGAGCAGTGGGGTGGAAAAAGAAAAAGGGTTAAAAGCAAAACGCAGCATGAATAATTCCTGAATCGCGGCTGGCGTATATAAAAATGCCCGCACCATAACAATAATGAGTGCAGGCATTATAACTGGCCGAAGATCGTCTCGCAGGTCAATTTCCGGCCGGAGTCAGAACAGGCTCAGTCGAGCAGGCTCTTATCGCGTACCGCACCTTTATCGGCGCTGGTGGCGAACTTAGCGTAAACCTTCAGCGCAGTGCTCACTTTACGTGGGCGCTCGGCCGCTGGTTTCCAGCCTTTTTTGTCCTGCTCATGACGACGATGTGCGAGTTCTTCAGCACTCAGATCGACATTAATAGAACGGTTCGGGATATCAATATTGATGATATCGCCGTCCTGCAGCAGGCCAATGGCACCGCCGGCTGCAGCTTCCGGAGAGCAGTGACCAATCGACAGACCAGAAGTACCGCCGGAGAAGCGGCCATCGGTCAGCAGTGCACAGGCTTTGCCAAGACCCTTGGACTTCAGGTAAGAGGTCGGGTACAGCATTTCCTGCATACCCGGGCCGCCTTTCGGGCCTTCGTAGCGGATAATCACGATATCACCGGCAACCACTTCATCGGCCAGAATGCCTTTTACCGCATCGTCCTGGCTTTCGAAGATTTTCGCTTTGCCCTGGAATACCAGAATGGATTCATCCACACCGGCGGTTTTTACCACACAGCCATCGAGGGCGATGTTGCCGTACAGAACCGCCAGGCCGCCTTCTTTCGAATAGGCGTGTTCCAGATTACGGATACAGCCGTTTTCACGGTCGCCGTCCAGTGTTGGCCAGCGGGTGCTCTGGCTGAATGCAGTCTGGGTCGGGATACCGGCCGGACCGGCTTTGTAGAACTTCACCACCTCTTCGCTTGGACTGCGCATGATGTCCCACTTATCCAGCGCTTCTTTCATGGTCTTGCTGTGTACGGTCGGCAGGTCGCTGTGCAGCAGACCTGCGCGGTCGATTTCACCCAGAATACCCATGATGCCACCGGCACGGTGTACGTCTTCCATATGGTACAGCGGCGAGTTTGGCGCCACTTTACACAGCTGCGGAACCACACGTGACAGACGGTCGATGTCCTTCAGGTCGAAGTCGCACTCGGCTTCCTGAGCGGCAGCCAGCAAGTGCAGAATGGTGTTGGTTGAACCCCCCATCACGATATCCAGCGTCATCGCGTTTTCGAACGCTTTAAAGCTGGCGATAGAACGTGGCAGAACTGACTCATCGTTCTCTTCGTAATAACGCTTGGTGATTTCCACGATGCGGCGACCGGCTTCAAGGAACAGCTGTTCACGGTCGGCGTGCGTCGCCAGCAGCGAGCCGTTACCCGGCAGCGCCAGACCCAGCGCTTCGGTTAAGCAGTTCATTGAGTTCGCGGTAAACATACCGGAGCAGGAACCACAGGTCGGGCAGGCGCTGCGCTCGTATTCGGCCACTTTCTCATCGCTGGCAGAATCGTCGGCGGCGATAACCATCGCATCAACCAGATCCAGCTTGTGCTCAGACAGCTTGGTTTTACCGGCTTCCATCGGGCCACCGGAAACAAAGATCACCGGAATGTTCAGACGCAGCGACGCCAGCAGCATTCCCGGAGTGATCTTGTCGCAGTTGGAAATACAGACGATGGCATCGGCGCAGTGCGCGTTCACCATGTATTCAACCGAATCGGCGATCACTTCACGCGATGGCAGGCTGTACAGCATACCGTCGTGACCCATGGCGATACCGTCATCCACAGCAATGGTGTTGAACTCTTTTGCCACACCACCGGCTTTCTCGATCTCGCGCGCAACCAGCTGACCCAGGTCTTTCAGGTGCACGTGGCCAGGTACGAACTGGGTAAAGGAGTTCGCCACAGCAATGATCGGCTTCTGGAAATCGTCATCTTTCATCCCGGTAGCGCGCCACAGCGCACGGGCTCCGGCCATATTGCGACCTGCAGTGGAGGTCTTGGAACGGTATTCAGGCATGGTGTCCCTCGTCTGATCAACGGCTGAAAAATAAAGGCACATATTGTATCAGCCGCGGCGCAATAGCTCATCTGCCTATTTTCAGCTGACAGAGCCATAAGTTACCCCCATCTTCAGTGGATAACTTTGTGACTAACTTTGGGATGAATGGCTACAGGTAAGACAAACCGGGCCAGCGTAACAGATTGATGAAAGTTTGAACGTTCAGGCAGAAAAGCCGGAAACTCAGAAAAAGCCTGATGCAGCAAGGCTTTTGTGCAATTTTTTTGTAACAGATTCAGGGGGTTAGTTGAAAAAGATAAGACAGGGTGTCAAGGGGATTAGGTAAGTTATTGATTGGTGGTTTTGTGGATAAGGTTGGGGGTAAGTTGGGGAGGGAGCGTTGATACCTACATTTACGCTCCCTTTCATCTGGTGCTATCAAAGCGCTTTAACTTCATCAATAAAGTCTTTGAAGGAAATCAGCTGTCTCTGTTGTGCGGGTGAATAGGTAGTCTGAATGGGCGTTGGAATAATCAGCTGAACGTTCTCATGTTGCATTTCATTCGTTTGATCTTCGGATATCGCTGGCTGAATCGTAATGAGGTGCTTACGCTTAATCCGGCTTGCTTCGCTTAGTATCTGGCGCCACCGGTCTTTGCATGTTGTTTTTGCCCCAAGCATCCTGATTTTAGATTCAGGATAAGACCCAAGTTTGTATTCCTGAGGTCCAGGGAACAGGAAATCTGGGGTTTTCTTTCCTTCTGTCTTGGCTCCACGATGAAACTTCACGTCATTAATTCTCAGGATTTCTTCAATATGGTTTTCAAAGGCGTGACCACTTCTGGATTTTCGTCTGTTCTGGACGCTCAGTGAAAACCTGATGAACTCATCTACATCTTCACCGTTGCTGCCAAAACCACTTTTGAGTCTTTTGGCGACAATATGTCTCTCCAGAATTCGGAACAGACTTTCTTCCTCCTCCATGCGCTCCAGCAAGGAGCTGTCAGGATCTTCTTTGGGATCTATAGCGTCAGATATATTACTTCTGGCGAATAAGGAAAATTCTTTGGTTGATGGGAAGTCGTTACCAAAAATATCCAGCATTCGAGTTAAGTTATTCTCGTCTTCTGCTCGCGAACTATCCAGAATTATACCGTGTTCTGATAGAAGCGAGCGGATCGGAAGGATAATGTCTTTTTCTTCAAATGGGACTTTTTTTAATGACGGGCTTACTTCGATTTTCTCTCCGCCAAATAGGTAGCGCATCTGCCTTTCAGCGTTACTTCCTCTTGGGGTCGCTATTATAAATAGCTTATTTTCTTTGGTTAGTGATATTAGAAAGAAATCACCTTCGCCGAAAAGGCGTGTAACATCGTTTGCTTTGTAATAAAGCCTGTATTCAGGCGATCTGGAATCATCGTTAAATCGTGTGTCATACCAAGAGAGGACATCTTCGCATACGATTGATTCGGAATTATCATCGTCAAAATACGCTAACGTTGCGTTGAAGTTAATTGGTTTTCCATCAGATACCGTTCCTAGGTATTTTGAGAACCCAGCCTTTACTAAACCACCAATCTCGTGTTGATTCGACCCTTTTCTTTCTTCGTTGGTAACGTTTATTTTTGGAATGTCAGTAGATCTCAGCGTTTTTATGGCTACTGCTTTAAAAATGTCAGATATTTTCTCGTGCATAGTTCCCTTGCGCCATTATTGATTGTCAGGATGTATTCCTGAATTATTGACAGATTCTTTTCCGGATAAGTTTCGCTACAGCTTCAAATACAGGAACGACAACGGAATTGCCAAACTGCTTATATGCCTGCGTATCAGAAACCGGGATTTTGAAACTATTTTTTCCTGGTTTGCTGAATCCCATCAGGCGGGCACATTCTTCCGGCGTCAGTCTGCGTGGTCTTTTTTCAAGGTTTTTCTTATTTTCGAACCCTTTTGAGAAGTCCCAGCCGCGATCAACCAGAATCTCTGAGCCATCTTTGTAATACCGGGCAGACAGTGTTCTTGCCACGCTGTTTTCATTTACCAGGCCAAAGCCAAAGCCATTACCTTTGGCTTTGTGCTTTGCAGCATACTGATACAGGTATTGCCAGAGTTTCGGTGTGAGTATGTATTTAGGATCGACTTCTGGATCCAGAATATCTCCCAGACTGATTTCCTTTTTAGGGTAGTATTTTTTCAGATTTCTGAGAGTAAACCCCTCGTGGATATTTAAATCTTTTCTGAAGCCAACAAGAATAATCCGTTCACGATGCTGGGGGAGCCAGTGCCGCGCATCGACAATTTTCGGATCATTCGGCCCCTCATGTTCGCTGTCAGAAACCCAGTAGCCGAGTTCATCAAGAGTATTCATGATGACCTTAAAGGTTTTTCCTTTATCGTGGCTTTTAAGGTTTTTCACATTTTCGAGTACAAATGCTTTGGGCTTTTTAGCCGCAATAATTCGCGCCACATCAAAGAAGAGTGTACCCTGGGTATTGCATTCAAAGCCGTGAGCTCTTCCCAGAGAGTTCTTTTTGGATACCCCGGCAATGGAGAACGGCTGGCATGGGAAGCCTGCAAGCAGTACATCATGATCAGGAATGGTTTTATCGATATGTCTGTATGCCTCTGATTCTGATACGGACTCATCAGCAGAAAGAGTTACATCGCGGATATCCGAATTAAAAATATGCTCGTCAACGGACCCATAGTTCGCTTTGTAGGTTTTCTGGGCGAAGGGGTTCCACTCGCTGGTAAATACACAAAGGCCTTTCTGTTCTTCGAAGCCTTTACGTATGCCACCGATACCGGCAAACAGGTCAATAAAGCGGAAGTCACAGTCATCGGCTGTTACCCGGGGCTCCGGAATCAGCTTATGCAGATGCAGGAACTCGGCATGGCTCAGGTTCGGTGTGGCTTTGCCTTTAACCCAGCGGTTGATGGTTTCCCGGCACCAGTGACCCGGCGAGAAGTCGTTCAGATATTCAGCAACGAATTTCTGGTCATAGATTTCCAGTACTTTGTTGAGCAGATCTGTATCAGAGAAATCTTCATATCCGTCAATGTTGAACGAAAGCTGGGCGGTGTTCATATGTGGCCTCTGGGTCAATTGTGTGACATTGTATCACTCTGCCGACACATAGAGCATGAATATATTTGTCTGTTTATATATACAGTATTTTGAGTTTTGGCCAGCCATCTGTGAAATAGTCAGGATGTTAGCTGAGGGCTTTGATTGGTGACAGATGTCCACGATGAGATTACCCGCAGCCGCAATATGTCGGCTATCTGCGGTACAAACACCAGACCCGAGCTCCTTATCCGCAAGGAATTGTTTGCCCGTGGCTACCGTTACCGGCTGAATGATAAACGCCTGCCCGGTAAGCCCGATCTGGTATTAAAGAAATACCGGGCGGTCATTTTTGTTCACGGTTGCTTCTGGCACCGGCATAACTGCCCTCAGTTCAAGTGGCCGTCCACACGGGCTGAATGGTGGAAGGAAAAGCTGGAAGGAAACCGGGGGCGGGATCAGAGGCAGTTATCGGAGCTTCAGGAGCTGGGCTGGCGCACTCTGGTTGTGTGGGAGTGCGCGCTGAAAGGAAAGCTCAGGCTTCAGCCTGAAGATCTGTTTGAGCAGATTGAAGGCTGGCTGCTGTCAGATACATCTAAGTCTGAGATATGTGGCAGTTTCTGATTGGCCGCGTGTCTGGCCTCTTTCAGAGCATCTTCCATTGTGAAGGCAAGGCCTTCGTCTGTTATTTCGGCGTTCTTTTCGTCAACCAGGGTCCAGATAAAACCGCCGCGCCAGTGATCGGGATTCGCTTCTGCATATATCATCAGACCGTTACGCCCTTCTTCACAGATTTGCTGTGTGCTGTATGTGTCCATCGTGTTCTCCCGTTTTTGAGAAGTCTGGAACACACTGCTTTCACGGTCTACGGACTATGAGTCACATTTTATTTTTAATTAACCCACCCCCATCTGCACCAGCAGCATATACATCGCCGTCCCTCCGACAATACTGATCAGCGCCTGGCGGAACGCCAGGTGCAGCGCCGTTACCAGCAGCAGGCAGCCCAGTTCGGGCAGAAAATCCAGCGAGAATGCCACGTCGTTTTTAAACGAATAAATCACCAGCAGCACCATGACGATGGGCGGCAGAAAACGGCCGAGGTGTTCCAGCAGTGGGTGGTCGGCCACCCGTCCGAGTACCATAAAAGGCAGGGCGCGGGTCAGGAAGGTAACGCCCGCCAGCAGCGCAATCACACTGCTCAGATACCAGAATTCGTTCATGCTTCAGGCCTCTTATGTGTGCGGCGCGCGGCGTATTGCATCATCAGTACGCTGAGGCTGAGCAGGATGGCAATCAGCAGCATCTGTTCGCGGCTGATCAGCAGCAATGTGCCGAAGCCAATCAGCAGGGCGGCAATAAAAGGGCGGATATCGCGCAGGTGTTTGTATTGCTCGATGGTCAGCACCATAAACAGCGCCGGTAATACAAAGGCGATGCCGGCGGTGTTGAATTCCAGCTGGCTGCCAAGCCAGGCGCCAAGGGTGCAGCCTATCACCCAGTACAGCTGGTTCACGGCGGTGATGCGCAGCTGGAACTGGCCGCGGTCGATATCCGCCGGCAGCGGTGTGGCGGTAATCAGCGAGTAGGTTTCATCGGTGAGGCCAAAAATCTGATACAGGCGGCGCCAGCCACGGTTGGGCATACGGCTGATTAATGACAGGCCGTAAAAAATATGGCGAGAATTCAGCAGCAGGGTGGCCACCGCCATTTCGGTCAGCGTTGCCTGATTAGCCAGTAATCCCACCGCCAGAAATTGTCCGGCACCAGCGTAAATAAACAGCCCCATCGCCGTGGCATACAGCCAGTGGTAATCCAGCTCGCTGAACAGCACGCCGAAGGCCGCACCTAAGGGTAAATAGCCAAACATCACCGGCAGCGAGGTGCGCAGTACCAGTGCATTCAGTGGAGAGAGGGACATAAACAGAACAGGGGTCAGATAAGCAGGGCGGCAGTGTAAGCATTGTGATGATGGGCCACAAGTACAGTGGCGCCGCCGTTATGCTGCACGGCGGATGGTGGAGAACAGAGAGCGGCGTTAGAATCGCCGCCGGGCTGTCGCTGAGCAGCACTGATGACTTTTAAGGAAGAAAAAATGAGATTCATAACCATGTGTTTGCTGGCGCTATTGGTTGCCTGTGGTCAGGATCAGACCGCCGGTGCGGCAGGTGCCAAAACAACTGATACTGCGCCTGCAACTGAAGCCGAATTCAGCCCGGCTGATCAGCAGGAAAAATGGAAAGCCGATACCGCCATGTACCTGTATCAGACCCTGGCCAAATATAATTTTGATTACGCCGCCAAACATTACGTCAGTGATCCGGATGCTGTATTGGCCCTGAAAGACGGCTGGAGCTTAAAGGCGGACAGTTTCCGGGTGAAGGCTGTGAATGATGAGGGCGTGGTGATGGGTTTTTCGGCGTTCTGTTATCCGGAGCGCGACGTTCAGGTTTATATGGTTGCCCGTGGTCAGCGTTATTACGTGGAATTCGGTCGCACCCTGCGCGAAGACATCCGTAAATCAGCGTTACAGCCGCCACAGCCCCTGCGCCAGCATTGCTATGAGTTTAAAAACCAGCCACTGCAAGGCAGCATTATGGGGACGCCGTGGCAGGCTGACCGGGTTGAAATATCCAGCATGCAGTTTGCCAGTGGTCCGCGCAGAAGCATTGATATTGTCAGCCGCGACTGCAGTGCTTACCCCGACTGCAAATATATTGATGAGCCGGACGGTTCAGGCTTTGTGGTCGGCGTCAGCAGCCTCGACCTGAGCGGCAGCGGTGGTAATCTGGGCAATCGCGAATACGTGAATATTGCCTACCCCAATATGCAGAGCCTGAATCTGCGCAGTGGCAGCTACCGGGTGGCCCATCTGGAAAATGGCAACATCCGGCTCGAACTGGCCGTTAGCGGTGAGGAATCGGTTGAGCTTAACGGTGCGGTGGAGTTCAGCCTGCCGCAGTAAGTGGCACGAACGCCGCAACAGTTCTTTGCTGTATTTACAATCACTCGCCACAAAAGCGGAATAACCATGAGCCCCAGCGAACACGATCTCTTCTTCCTGCCCCTTGGCGGTACCGGTGAGATCGGCATGAACATGAACCTCTACGGCCACGACGATCAGTGGCTGATGGTCGATTGCGGCGTGACCTTCCCCAAGCCGGGGCGGGTCAGCGCCGATGGCACCCGCCACCATTCGGGCGAGCCGGATACGCAAATGCCCGATCCGGAATTTATTGCCGCGCGTAAAGATCAGCTGGCCGGTTTAATCATCACCCACGCCCACGAAGACCATATCGGTGCGGTGCCTTATCTGTGGCACAAGCTGCGCTGCCCGGTGTATTGCACGCGCTTTACCGCCGAAGTGCTGAAAAAGAAACTGGCCGAACATGGCCTGCTGCATCAGGTAAAAATCATCGTGCCGGAAACCGGCGAGCGTGTAGCCATCGGCCCGTTTGAGGTGGAGTTTTTAGCCTTAACGCATTCGGTGCCCGACCCGAATGCGCTGATGATCCGCACCGCCGCCGGCAATGTGTTTCATACCGGCGACTGGAAGCTCGACCCCGAGCCGGTGGTGGGCCACGGCTATAAACAGGAAACCTTTACCCGCCTGGCGCAGGAAGGTGTGCTGGCGATGGTGTGCGATTCCACCAATGCCACCGTGGCCGGGCATTCCGCCTCGGAAGGCGATCTGTACGATGGCCTGCGCCATTACATCGAAAGCGCTAAAGGTCGGGTTATCGTTACCTGTTTCGGCAGTAATATTGCGCGCCTGTTAACGCTGTCTCATGTGGCGGACGATACCGGTCGTTATATGGGCCTTTATGGCCGCTCGATGATTAATATGCACCAGTGCGCCAAGCGGGCGGGTGTCTGGCCGTTCAGTGCCGGCTCGGTGGATACCGGGCATCTGGGCTATTTACCGCGCCACGAAGTGCTGGCGGTGGCGACCGGCAGCCAGGGCGAACCTCATACCGCGCTGCGCCGTCTTGCTGCTGGCACCCATCCGGATTTTGAGCTGGAACCCGGCGACCGGGTCATCTTCAGCGCCCGTGCCATTCCCGGAAACGAAGAAGCCATTCAGGGCATTATCGACCAGCTGCACAGCATCGGTGTGGAGGTGATTACCGCCGACGATGCCGAACTGCCGATTCACGCCTCCGGCCATCCGGCACAGGAAGAGCTGGAAACCCTGTACCGTTGGGTGCAGCCGGAAATTGCCATTCCCGTGCATGGTGAAGAAGTGCATATGAAAGCTCACGCCGCACTGGCCAAAGGCTGCGGCGTACCGCGCACTCTGACGGGGCGCAACGGCGACCTGTTTATGCTGGCGCCGGTACCCGGTATTCAGCGCCAGAAAGTGCGTACCGGACGGCTGGGCTGGGAAAAAGGCGCGCTGGTGCGGGTGGTCTGAATGCAAAAATCAGCCGATGGGGGCCACAGTTTTAATCAGCACCGTAGCTGGCAAAAACAGCATTTTTTAACATCAAGGCCTGCTGCCTCCCAGGGGAACTTATCCCCTTGCCGGCGGGCCGACCCCAGCTTCGCGCTTTCTGGGCCGTATTCCTTGAAACCTTGATATTTACTGGCCGCGCGTCTCATCGGCCATCCATGGCCGGAGCCACTTGTCCGCATCCCTGCGGACAGGCCAGACATATCAGCGGTTTCTGCGGCGGCCCCAGAGGCGCAGAAAACCTCTCCGCGATTCAGCTTTTCACCTAGCTCCCACGCTCTGCGTGGTAGCCCTTGCTGGTACAGTTGCATTCCCACGCAGAGCGTAGGAACGAGAAAAAATCACCCGTGGGCCTGCTGTTTTCAGCAAAAGAACAACTTTTTAGAAAGATAGCCACGGATTTTTGCGATTTTTAATCGAAATCGTCCGGAGCAAAATGCCCTCAATTCCTGCGAACAGCACATTGAGGAGCACAAACATGGCAACACTTCTGTACATCAAAGGCAGCATCTTCGGCGACCACGGTCAGTCCAGTCAGCTGGCCGAAAAATTCATCGCTGGCTGGAAAGCCGCTAACCAGAACGGCGAGGTTGTGATTCGCGATCTGGCCACAGACGTTCCGCCTTATCTGGATGCCAACAGCGTTGGTGCCTTTATGACCCCGGCTGAACAGCGCACAACAGAGCAGCAAAGCATTGTGGCTTACTCCGATGCCCTGATCGCCGAAATCAAAGCAGCCGATGAAGTGGTGGTGGGCGTGCCTATGTACAACTTCACCATTCCGGCGCAGATGAAGTCTTACCTCGATTTCCTGTGCCGTGCCGGGATCACCTTTAAGTACACCGAAGCGGGTGCCGTTGGTCTGCTCGACAACAAACCGGTGCATATTCTGGCTACCCGCGGTGGCCTGTATAAGGGCACACCGGCCGATACACAGACGCCGTTCCTGACCACCATCTTCTCCTTTATCGGCCTGAGCGATGTGCGCTTTGTTTATGCCGAAGGCCTGAACCTGGGCGACGACAGCAAGAATGCCGCTCTGGAAGCTGCCGGTCAGGAAATCGCCGCACTGGCGTAATTCCCGGCTCTGCTGGTGCGACAGCGAAAGCGGAAGGTGCGAAAGCAGCTTCCGCTTTTTTATGCCTGTTGTTCAGGGTCCGTATCCACAACGATCAGCCTGCTGCGCCTGATGTGAATGTTATCCAGAGTTTCTGTGGATAAAATCGTGGAAAAGTTTGGGGTAAGGGGCTGCAGGGCACTTTATGCGGGCGTTGTTGTCAGATCGTGCGAATTTTAAACGCCTGTACGAATTCAGCCGCAGGCCACGGATAGCAGGCTCTGGCAAGGAAATTTTGTAATAAAAATCAGTAGGATGAGCGCTGCTGCTGTGTTATGGCGCGGCGTTTGCACAGGTGTTTACAAAAAATAAAATGTGGATAACTTTGTGGGTTAACTGCGGGAAAGTTGCGTATAAGCTGGGGCCAAACAGCATTTTTGCTGTAAAAACAGACATTTAAGGTTGCTTCTTAAATCTCCCCGGCGCCCTTCACCCAAACCGGCATTTTTGCGATAATCGCGCCCTTTTCTGAAAACATCTTCTGAACACAAATTAATCAGGCCAGATTTCCTCTATGAAACCGCAAATTGCTGAGCTTTTGTCCGCTGCCGTCGCCTCTCTTAAGGCCCAGGGAACCCTTCCCGCTGATCTCGAACCGCGCATCCAGATCGACAACACCCGCGACAAAGCCCACGGCGATCTGGCCACTAATCTGGCGATGATGCTGGCCAAGCCTGCCGATAAAAATCCGCGCGAACTGGCGCAGCTGCTGGTGGATGCCCTGCCGGCCAACACGCTGGTGGAAAAGGTCGAAATTGCCGGTCCGGGTTTTATTAACTTCTATCTGAGCGATGCCTCGACCGCCAGTCTGGTAAAAGCCGTGCTGGAGCAGAAAGAAGCCTACGGCCGCAACAACGATGGCGCCGGGCGCAAAGTGCAGGTGGAATTTGTGTCGGCCAACCCGACCGGACCGCTGCATATCGGCCACGGCCGTGGTGCTGCCGTTGGTGACTGTATCTGCCGTCTGCTCGATGCTTCCGGCTGGGATGTAACCCGCGAATTTTATTACAACGATGCCGGTGCGCAGATTAACAATCTGGCGCTGTCGGTACAGGCGCGCTGCAAAGGCCTGACCCCGGACGATGCCAGCTGGCCGGAAGACGGCTACCGTGGCGATTACATCGTCGAGCTGGCCAACAGCTATATGAACGGCGATACCGTTGAATCTGCCGACCAGAGCTTTACCGGAGCCAAAGACGCCGACGACCTCGAAGCCATCCGTCACTTTGCCGTGGCTTATCTGCGTCGCGAACAGGATCTGGATTTAAAAGCCTTTGCCGTCGATTTCGATGTGTATTTCCTTGAGTCTTCCCTGTACAGCGAAGGCAAAGTGGAAGCCGCCGTAAAAACCCTGATCGATAATGGCTACACCTACGAAGACGGCGGCGCACTGTGGCTGCGCACCACCGATTTCGGTGATGACAAAGACCGCGTAATGCGCAAAAAAGACGGCGGTTACACCTACTTTGTTCCGGACGTAGCCTACCACCTCGACAAATGGCAGCGTGGTTTTGAGCGCGTGGTGAACGAGCAGGGCGCCGACCACCACAGCACCATCACCCGTGTGCGCGCCGGTCTGCAGGCGCTGAATGCCGGCATTCCAAAAGGCTGGCCAGACTACGTGCTGCACCAGATGGTGACGGTTATGCGCGGCGGCGAAGAAGTGAAAATTTCCAAGCGTGCCGGCAGCTATGTGACCCTGCGTGATCTGATCGACGAAGTGGGCCGCGATGCGACCCGTTACTTCCTGGCCGCGCGTAAAGCCGACAGCCAGTTAACCTTCGATATCGACCTGGCGCGTTCACAGTCGTCCGATAACCCGGTTTACTACATCCAGTACGCCCATGCCCGTGTATGCTCTATTTTCCGTAAACTGGCGGAAGCGGGTCAGAGCTGGACGCTGGCCGAAGGTTTGGCGGCACTGCCAAAACTGGAACTGGAAAGCGAAAAAGACCTGATTGTAAAACTGGGCCGTTTCCCGGAAATCGTTAAAGTGGCTGCCAATAATCACGAGCCGCACAGCGTGGCGAATTACCTGCGCGATCTGGCCGGTGATTTCCACACCTACTACAACTCAGAAAAAACCCTGGTGGACGATGCCGATGTGCGTAACGCCCGTCTGGCACTGGCGGAAGCCGTGCGTCAGGTGATCAGCAATGGTTTGGGGTTATTAGGTGTTTCTGCGCCGCAGGAAATGTAACTGCTCTGGCTACCGTACTTGTTAATACGGCGTTGAAGTCGTGCTCGAAATGCTCACTTACGAATATGTAGGCTCCGCTTTCTCGCCCGACTTCGCCTTGTCTTAACGGCGTACGCTACACCAGAAATCAGCGCCTTTAATCAGTGTTAATGGGCACTACATAACAGGACAACGAAATGTCGGACAGCGCAAGTCGTATTCCCAAGTGGGTGTGGGTAACCACGCCAACACTGGCAGTCGCCTTTATCGGATTTATTCTGTATCTGGCGACTATTCCCGCCGGCGATGAACTGGAAGCCGTAAAAGGCGATGCCAAAAAAGCGCTGAAGCTGGGGGTGGAAAAAGCCAAAGAAGAAGCGGCAAAAGAAGTCGCCAAACCCAGCTATGAATTTTACCAGTTGCTGGAAAAACAGACCGTCGAAGTACCTAAAGTCGATGTGTATAAATCGACGCCCAAAGATGCCGAAGTCAGCTACACCTATCGTTTACAGGCCGGTTCTTTCCGCTCTGCTGACGATGCCGAGCGCCTGCGCGCCAGCCTGCTGCTCGAAGGCCTGAATGCCTACCGTCAGGAATCGACCGTTAATGGCAGCACCTGGCACCGTGTATTTGTCGGCCCCTTTACTGACCGCTCAAAGATGAACAAAGCACAGGACTTGCTGGTCAGCCGTAATATCAGTCCGTTAGCGCTGAAAGAACCGGTTAAGAAATAAACCGTGCACTATCATCGCGCCAGGGACTGGCTGCACGAATTCTGGTTATTTGGTCTGAAGCAGGCTTACGCCTGCCTGTTCGGCGGATTTCTTTTGCTGGTAATGATCGTTACCCGTTACTGGTATCCGCTCGAATTTCTGCATCGTTACGATTTTATCTTTCTCGCCGCTATCGCCTTTCAGCTGCTGTTACTGGCCTTTAAGCTGGAAACCCTGCGCGAAGCCTGGGTGATTGTTGTATTCCATCTGGTGGCCACCGTGATGGAATTATTCAAAACCTCAGACGCCATCGGCTCCTGGGTTTACCCCGAAGATTATGTATTTGGCATTGGCAATGTGCCGCTGTTTACCGGCTTTATGTACAGCGCCGTGGGCAGCTATATTGCCCGCGTATGGCGGATATTCGATTTCCGTTATTCGTATTACCCGCGCCGCCACTGGACCATTATTCTGGTGGTTCTGATTTACCTGAATTTCTTCAGTCATCATTTTATCTGGGATCTGCGCTGGCTGCTGCTGGGCGCAACCATCGTTTTATTTGCCCGCACCCATATTTATTTCCGTATGCACCGCGAGCACCGCCATATGCCGTTACTGGTTGGCTGGCTGCTGGTGGCCCTGTTCATCTGGCTGGCAGAAAATATCGCCACCTACACCAATATCTGGGTTTACCCCAATCAGCAGAATGGCTGGCAAATGGTACCGCTGGCCAAGCTGTCCTCCTGGTATTTACTGATGCTGCTGAGCTTTGTGCTGGTGTCGTTAATTAACAGGATTGAGATACCGACATCGAAGAGTATTTCCACAGATTAGGGTTGCCGTTACTTATTTACGATGCACGTCAGATCGGTAAATCATAGTGATTGTCGCAGCTGTTTTCTGCTGGCGAGCTTTTAGGTGTGCGATTTTATGTCCGTCTCGTTGCGATTAGCAGGCCTGGATATATTCTCAAAAGATTGCCCTGCTGACGTGATAGGGGGATCTGGTAAGTATCTTTGGCTGTGAATAGCTCTTAGGATTTAAGTATAGGGAAGGTATTTATGATCAGCATAAATAAAGATCAGGGATTCATTGATATAGACTCACCATTTGCCAAGAGTGTTCATCTCTGGGGTAAGGTATTCATCGGTATTGGGCTGGCATTCTTGCTGGCGAGTGTATTAGAACCGGTACTGTCTCCGGCGATGTGGGTGATGATTTTTATTGCGGTTGTAATTTTTCTTATACCGGGTTTTCTGATGTTACGTTACAGGCTTCATATTCTTATTGAGAAAGACCGTCTGGTGGAGCATAAGGTCCGTCTTTATAAAGAAAGCATCACTGAAATCCGTTTTGATGATGTGAATAAAATCTGTCTGATGTTCAGAATAGCAACCGCAACCAGTGCCGGTAACCAAACCACCTTTATGGTTTACCCAGTGTTGGTTCTGAATCGTCAGGGCATTGCCCGTTATGGCGACAATTATTATTCGCTGTCAGGTAATCTGGGCCTGGATGAATTTTCCAGCAGAAGGGAGTTCTTTGATGCCATGGATGATTTGTCTGAAATTACTGGTTTGCAAATAACGGCCAGCAAACTCTGTCCGGCTGAGGTGCTTGAGCGATTTGAAAGAGACGATTGGCGATAATATAAATCGCGTGATTAACGTTAACGTAGAATGATCTTCCACCACCAAAATACGCAGGCATTATGTAATAAAAAATCAGATAAGGCGCATAAATGGCGAAAACTTCAGAGAAATTAGCAGGACACCCACTCTAAAACGCTACACCCAAATGGCAGCAGGCGATGCTTGATGATAACGAAGATGCTTGCTGGCTACGGCCGATATACAGGCAGAATGCTGGATTAAGGCGCTCTCTGATAATGCATTTTCGCTAGTATAAGCAGTCCATCGCCGTATTGAGACTGAGGTAAAAACCTGATTACGTTGCTGTGTTCTCCGCTCCACATATCATGCTAGGGTGAGCATCCGGATAATCACTTAAGGGCTGGAATATGGATGTTCGTTCTTTGATCTCTCGTTTTATTACTCGCTTTGTTACCAACAGCGGGCTGGCGTTCTGTCTTGGTGCTGCTGTCTTAAGCCCTGCCAGTCTGGCGGATATTAATGCCGGTACAAACAGTGAAGACCGCTTCTGGATCAACCGCACCCACGATAATCTGGCCAAGTTTGATAACTATCGGGCGCAAACAGAGCAGACGCAAACAAAGCAGGCGCAGGCGGGCGCTGGTGCTGCGGTTATCAGTGATGTGCTGTTCAAAAAACCGGATGGCTTTTATCAGACGGTGCTGCAGCCGGATTCTCTCAGCGGTATTGAAGTCAGCCAGCATGCAGGGGTGATCACCCTGCATGATAAACCGAACCAGCGGGCATTCATCGTCAGAGGGCTTGAGGCTTATCAGGCGGGCGGTTCTCTGGAGACAATCAAAGACGTCTATCTGTTCAACAAAGAGCATTACGAGCAGACCTTTACGCCGTCTATTCACGTTGCTGACCGTCTGGCGGTTGGTATCGATTTTGTCGCCAGAGATGAAAGCGATGAAATCAGAAAGATAGAAGCCTTTGTCGATTATCATCACTCCCTGTTTATGCAGGCCCGGTTTATATTTAATAATGGTGTTGAATCGACCATCAGAAACAACAGCATCGAATTCAATAAAGAAGGCCTGACGCTGCCGGAGATTAACTTACCGCAGAATACTCAGGTAAGGGTTTTGGATTTAAGTAAGAAAGCCCTGTCGCAGAAAGAGCTGAGTAAAAAGACTGCTAACAACATTGTCTGGCCGGAGGATAAAAATAATACCTGGGGTTTCTCTCAGCGTAAGTTTTATCAGCAAAGCAATAGCAGTGCGGCTTATTACTATGGCGATAAATTCTTTCTGCTTGCTATTGCCACCCCAGAGGGAAGCCAGCCGGTAACCGTACCCGCCGTGCCGCTGACCATTGGCAATACACCGGTGCTGCTCAGCCAGTTTCCGCTCTTTGCGCATTTAGCCTTTGACCATAAGGGCACCAGTTACACATTAGTATCCAACGCTCATCCTGAAAGCCTGTTGTCTATGGTGAAAGGGATGACTTCGGCGCAATAGCCCGCGGAGTTATCCCGGCGTTGTTCAATACGCTGTAAGCCAGCGTATTGAACCCGGAGTCTTGAATAATTATCTTCAAGTCCTTCTCTTCAAGTCCTTCTCTTCAAGTCCTTCTCTTAAATGCCTTATTTTCGGCCGTAATGCTCTTCTACCCAGGATGGGTGCTTCCACAGAATGCGGATATCACGATAGTGCAGAATATCCCGCCACATGCTGACAAACTCGGCGATCACTAATCGAAACGGATTCAGACTGTTAGCCGGTCGGAAGTCGACGCCATAACGGATTTCGCCGGCATCTTTTTCATCGACAAAGGTGCCGAATAAACGATCCCAGATAATCAGCACACCGGCAAAATTAGTATCGATCTGTTTTGGGTTACTGCCATGATGCACGCGGTGGTGTGACGGTGTATTAAATACATATTCAAACCAGCGCGGCAGTTTGCGCACGACTTCGGTGTGGACAAAAAACTGGAAAAACAGGTTAAGTTCGAGAGCAATCACCGCCTGTTCAAGACTGAAACCAATTACTGCCGCAGGCAGCATGGCAATCAGCATAATACCGTTAAAGGACACAACCGGGGTCTGCCGCAGTGCGGTGGAAAAATTAAAACGCTCAGAGCTGTGGTGTACCCAGTGCCCGGCCCAGCCGTAGCGCACTTTGTGCATAAAGCGGTGCACCCAGTAGAAATTAAAATCGACCAGCACCATCAGCAGAATAAAATTCAGCAGCGGTGATGATGACTGCCACTGAAAGCCATAGCTCTGTACGGCCAGATAAATCACGGAACCAATAAAAATAATCGACAGCGCATCAAGCACTTTATAAATCAGGCCGGTGCCGATATTGGCCGCCGATTCTTTCAGGTCGTAGGCATCGGTTTTTCCCTGACGTATCAGCCAGGCGCGTTCGGCAAACATCACGGCAAAAAATACCGGGCCGGCCAGAACGATAAACACAAGGGCGTGTAAGAAGTCTTCCATCTTTTTCTCCGCTGGGTTTGACATGCTGGCCAATCTACCGGGAAACTGAAAAGCAAAATGACTTTCTCGTGCCAGGTTTTTAGCATTTCATGCCAACTCCACAGAATGCAGGTATTGTCCGTGTCACCGGCAGCTGGATCCGGCTGCTTACCGACTGGCTTGATCAGAACGGGCTGGATGCCCCGGCATTGCGCGCAGCGGTTGCAGCCTACGGGCCGACCGACAATGTGCCGATTAACGACTGGGCGCAGATGCTGGCAGCGGCTTTTGCCCTGCGTCCGCAGGATCAGGCCGCCTCGCTGGCGTTAGCACGCCTGGTGACGCTTCAGCATACCGGCGTATTGGGTTATCTCGCGGCGGCCTGCGACAATCTCGGTCAGGCGCTGCTGAGTTATCAGCGCTTTGAGCGTTTATTTTATGGTGCTTCGGTGGCGCAGATTCACAGCCGCAGCGTGGATAGCACTCAGTGTGTGGAAATCGCCTGGCAGCCGTTACCGGGGATGGCGCTGGTGGACGAAACAGCCATTGCCGCGCTGGTGCATATTACCCGGCAGAATCTGGTGCGTGATGTTGCCCTGCAGCAGGTGCACTTCAGTCATCGCTGTAACCCGCAGCAGCTGCAGGCGCTGGAAGATTTTTTTGCCTGTCCGGTGCTGATGGAAAGCGACCGCATCCGCCTGGTATTCAGTGTTGAGGTTCTGAGCCTGCCATTAATGCGCGGTGAGCCGGGGTTACGGCATCTTCTGGAAGAGCAGGCGCTGTCGATGTTGCGTGCGGTGCCGGAGCCGGATGAATTTCTGCGCCAGCTGCAGGCGGAAATGGTGCGTCTGCTGCCGGAAGGAGAAGCGACCATCGAATCGCTGGCGCCGCGCCTGTACTGTTCAGTAAGAACCTTACAGCGGCGGCTGGATGAAAAAAATCTGAGCTGGAAAGCGTTACTGGATCGTACCCGTGAACAATTAGCCTGCCAGTATCTGGCCGATAACAGCCTCAGTCTGCTGGAAGTGTCCATGCTGCTGGGCTACCGCAATCAGGGCACTTTTTCACGGGCTTTTAAACGCTGGCAAAAC
Organism: Thalassolituus alkanivorans; assembly: GCF_020447205.1. Classification (GTDB taxonomy): domain Bacteria; phylum Pseudomonadota; class Gammaproteobacteria; order Pseudomonadales; family Oceanobacteraceae; genus Venatoribacter; species Venatoribacter alkanivorans. The sequence continues at coordinate 35,960 of NZ_JAJAEL010000002.1, read as the reverse complement.
TGCAGCCCGCTGACTTACCGCAAACATCAAACGCATAAAAATGCGTCTGATTATAAGGATTAATTAACGATGACGAATATGAACTGGCAGGCCGCACTGCAGCACCACTTTGGCTTTGCAGCGTTGCGTCCCGGTCAGCAGCCGGTGGTTGAGGCGTTACTGGCCGGGCATTCGGCCGCGGCTATTTTTCCGACCGGCTCAGGTAAATCGCTCTGCTATCAGCTGCCGGCCTTATTACTGCCAAATTTAACGCTGGTTATTTCGCCTCTGCTGGCATTAATGCAGGATCAGGTGCAGTTTTTACGCAGTAAGGGTATTGCCGCAGCGACCATTGATTCTACCCAGAGCCGCGACGAAGCACAGGAAGTGATGAACGGCGTGCGCAGCGGCAGCATTAAAATTTTAATGGTGTCGGTTGAGCGCCTTAAAAATGAACGCTTCCGCCAGTTTATTCAGCAGATTCCCATCTCGTTGCTGGTGGTCGATGAGGCGCACTGTATTTCTGAGTGGGGGCATAATTTCCGCCCGGATTATTTAAAACTACCCGATTACTGCCGTGAATTTGCTATTCCACAGGTGTTGCTGTTAACGGCTACGGCAACCACCGCAGTGATTGCCGATATGCAAAAGCATTTTGCTATTAAACCTGAGCATGTGGTCTGCACCGGCTTTTACCGGCCTAATTTACGCTTGCTGGCCCAACCGACGGCAGAGCATGAGCGCGTTACCAAATGCGCCACCTGGCTGAATTATCTGGCGAAAAAGAGTGCGGAAAAACACGAGGATTTTGCCGCGGTTATTTATGTCACCCTGCAGAATACCGCCGAGGAAGTCGCCGCCGCCTTGAACGCTCAGTTGCCTTTTACCGTTGAAGCCTATCATGCCGGTATTGGTCACGAAGAACGTGATGCCATTCAGCAGCGCTTTATGCGCGGCAACACGCCGGTGATTGTTGCCACCATTGCCTTTGGTATGGGTGTGGATAAAAGCAATATCCGCCAGGTGATTCATTACGACCTGCCCAAATCCATCGAAAATTACAGTCAGGAAATCGGCCGTGCCGGACGCGACGGCAAAGCCTCAGACTGCATCATGCTCGGTGATGAATCGGGCCTGACGGTGCTGGAAAACTTTGTCTACGGTGATACGCCGGAGCTGAGCAGTATTCAGCAGGTGCTGCAGACGATCAGTACACAAACCCAGAATGGTCAGTGGGAAGTGCTGATGACACCGCTGTCGGCGGCCAGCAATATCCGTTTATTACCGTTAAAAACCCTACTGGTTAATCTGGAAATGCGTGGCGTATTAACCTCGCAATACAGCTATTTTGCCGAATATAAATACCGCCTTAACAGTAACGAAGAAGAATTACTGGCGCATTTTCAGCCGGAGCCGCAGCAGTTTCTGCGTACGGTATTCAACAGCAGCGATAAAGGCCGCAGCTGGTACACACTGAATATTCCGGCACTGGAGCAAGCTCAGACTCAGACAGGCAGCGATGTACCACCACGGCTGCGCGCACTGCGGGCGCTGGAATACTGTCAGGAAAAAGGCTGGCTGCAGCTGGAAAGCAAACAGATGACTGATGTTTACCGGGTAAATACCGCATTATTGCAGCCGGCATTGGCCAATGATTTATATCAGCATTTTGCCGCCAAACAGCAGAGCGAAATTCAGCGTATACAGCATATGCTGGAGCTGTTCCGTCAGCCGCGTTGTATCAGCCGTACGCTGGCCGGTTATTTCAGCGATAACCTGAGTGAAGATTGCGGTCGCTGCTCGGTATGTCGTGGTGAACATCAGCCGTGGCCGGTACGTAATACGCAGGGCAATTTCAGCGGGCTGGATGCGCGTGCGCTCTGTGCTCCGGTGCAGCAGGCTATTCAGGCGCAATTCGGCCAGTCGGCCTCCATCGAGCTGTTAACCCGCTATTTATGTGGTATTTATGTGCCCTGGCTGAGCAAGATAAAAGCCCGCTCGCTGGGAGCCATGGGCAGGCTCGAACAACAGCCCTACGCCCAGGTACAGCAGTGGTTAACACAAAACCTGAGCTGACACAGACAGCGCTTGCGGTATTTGCCGCTATTTCAGGCAGGGAGAGATTATGAGCATTCTGCACAGCCAACACCGGCTGGACATTCAGACCCCGGAAGGGACGCGCAGCATGGCCTATATGCAGTGGCATAACAGCCTGCACGAACAACAGCCCTTGCTGCTCTGTGTTCATGGCCTGACCCGTAACAGCCGCGACTTCGATTCGCTGGCAGAAAAACTGGCTGAACATTACCGCGTAATCTGCCCCGATGTATTAGGGCGTGGTGACAGCGACTGGCTGCAACAGCCGGCGCTGTACGGTTATCCGCTGTATATCGCACAGATGCAGCAATTGCTGGCGCATCTGTTCAGCGAGTTTGCTGTCAGCCGTTGTGACTGGGTAGGCACCTCGATGGGCGGACTGATCGGCATGATGCTGGCTGCCGCTCCCGGCGACACCATCGGCAAGCTGGTGCTGAATGATGTCGGGCCTTTTATTCCTTACAGTGCGCTGGCACGGCTGGGGCAGTATGTGGGCAAAGCGCCGCATTTTGCTCACGTCGGCGAAGCTGAACAGTATTTACGTCAGGTAGCACAGCCTTTCGGCCCGCTGACCGATGAGCAATGGGCGCATCTGGCGCTGCATGGCACTGAGAGCTGTGACGATGGATTATGCCTGCGTTACGACCCGGCCATTGCCGATGGCTTTGCCGCGGTGACCGGGGATGTCGATTTATCGGCAGTCTGGAGTGCGGTGCACTGCCCGGTGCTGGTGATCCGTGGTGCCGAATCCGATTTACTGCTGGCCGAAACGGCGCGCAGCATGCTGCAGCATAACGATACCCAGCTGGTTGAGTTTCCCGGAATCGGTCATGCACCGATGCTGATGGCGCGTGATCAGATCACCGCCGTGCAGAATTTTCTGACGCGCTGAGGTTGCCTTCCTGACTGTCTGCTGTTGCTCTCTCTCCCGTATTTGTTAGCCCTCACTTCGGCTGGAATGGCCGTGGTTATTGAAAGTTCAGGGGCGTTTTTTGCCCAACACCGTCCTTTTTGCTAGGCTGTTCAGGCCATTTTCTGTATCAGACTGATGCCCTGGCAGGCATTTCTTCCCGGTGAAGCAGTCTGGTATGCACTTGCCCGATCCTGTATCGGCGCCTGAAATCCGAGCCTGCGCGTAAGCAATAAGCAGGTCTGAATAAACCACGGGAGGCTGGCCGCAATGGCTGAAAAAAATGATCCTATGATCCCCGATGGCGATGTGAATCCGATCGACACTGATTATCAGGTCGGTCAGGACAACATCATTGTCAATGTTGGCCCTTTTGGGCTCGATATCCACAACCGCGTGTTTGCGGTGTCGGGTCTGGCAGTTATCGCTTTTGTGCTGCTGACTCTGCTGTTTCACAATCAGGTTGAACCACTGTTCGGCAGCATCCGCAGCTGGCTGACCACCAACCTTAGCTGGTTCTTCCTCAGTGCCGGTAATATTTTTGTGATTGTCTGTCTTGGTTTGATTGTTTCGCCTCTGGGGCGCATTCGCTTAGGCGGCACCGAAGCCACCCCCGATTACAGCTATACCGCCTGGTTCTCCATGCTGTTTGCCGCTGGTATGGGGATTGGCCTGATGTTCTACGGCGTATCTGAGCCGCTTTCACACTTCGGCAGTTCCTTTGCCGGTATCAGCACCGAAAATGGCGTACGCACCGACTGGGCTCCGCTGGGAGCTGCGGCGGGTGACGCCGAAGCGGCGGCCCGTCTCGGTATGGCGGCAACCATTTATCACTGGGCACTTCACCCCTGGGCTATTTACGCAATTATGGCGCTGGGGCTGGCGTTATTTTCGTTCAATAAAGGTTTACCACTGACCATCCGCTCGGTGTTTTACCCGGTGCTGGGTGAGCGCGTGTGGGGCTGGCCGGGGCATATCATTGATATTATCGCCGTGCTGGCGACATTGTTTGGTCTGGCCACATCGCTGGGTCTGGGTGCTTCTCAGGCAGCCTCCGGTCTGCATTATTTATTTGGCCTGCCGGAAGGCAATACCACGCAGGTTGTACTGGTGATTGGTATTACCGCTATTGCCATGATGTCGGTGGTTGCCGGTCTGGACGCCGGGGTTAAGCGTCTGTCTGAAATCAATATGATACTGGCCATTCTGTTGCTGCTGTTTGTCATTATCGTTGGCCCGACACTGGCGATTGTGACCGGCTTTTTTGACAATATGCTGGCCTATTTCCAGAACCTGCCGGCGCTTTCCAATCCGGTTGGGCGGGAGGATGCGAATTTCACCTCCGGCTGGACAGCCTTTTACTGGGCCTGGTGGATTTCCTGGTCGCCATTTGTCGGTATGTTTATCGCCCGTGTTTCCCGTGGCCGTTCGGTGCGTGAATTTATGGTGTCGGTATTGCTGGTGCCATCGGCCGCCTGTGTTTTATGGATGACGGTATTTGGCGGCACCGCAATTGAACAGTACGTTCAGGACGGCTACAAAACCGCCGCAGAATCGGCACTGCCGCTGCAGTTATTTGCCATGCTGGATGCATTGCCGTTAGCGCAGATCACGTCCTTTATCGGTATTATTCTGGTAATCGTGTTTTTTGTTACCTCATCGGATTCCGGCTCACTGGTTATTGATGTGATTTCTGCCGGTGGCAAGGTCGATGCGCCAACCCCGCAACGGGTATTCTGGTGTACCTTTGAAGGGCTGGTGGCCATTGCCCTGATTCTCGGCGGTGGGCTGGTGGCTTTGCAGGCGATGGCGGTGTCGAGCGGATTACCCTTTACCATCGTTTTACTGGTAGCGACCTTTTCCATTATTAAAGGTTTGTCTTCTGAGCCTAAACCGGCTTAAAGCGGCCTGAAACGGCTATAAGTAACAACAGCACAGGGTTTCCTGTGCTGTTGTTTTTTTACGGAATTGCCATGCAAGCAGAACATATCGAAATTGTTGATTTCCTGCGTCAGCACCAGCCCTTTACCGGCCTGAGTGATGAGGTTTTGCAGCAGGTCGCTGTACAGATCAGCATTGCCTATTTCAAAGCCGGACAGCAGATTCTGGAATTCGGCGCCGAAATTAATGACTGGTATGTGATCCGCAGTGGCGCCGTCGAAGTGTTCCGGCGTAATGGCGAACTTTATAACCGCTTAAGCGAAGGCGGCTTTTTTGCCGAGTTCGGTTTGCTGCGTAATAAGCGTGTGCGCTTTCCGGTTTATGCGCTGGAAGACACGCTGGTGTATATGATTCCGGAGCCTTTATTTACCGAATTATTTGATAATAACGAAGAATTTGCTGATCAGGTTGAGGTGGAGGACCGCACGCGTCTGCGTCAGGCTGTTGCCCGGCGCGAAGACGCCAACGAGCTGATGACAGCCCGTATCGAAACCCTGGTCAGCCGCGAACCGGTACTCTTACCGGCCGCTGCGACGGCGCGTGATGCGGCTATCCGTATGACCGAAGAAGGTGTTTCTTCGTTATTGGTGGTGACCACCTCGGATGATCAGCCGATGGCGGCGTCACGTCTGGTGGGCATTGTGACTGACCGCGATATCCGCGACCGGCTGGTGACGCCGGGGTTGCCATTCGATACGCCGGTAACCGATATCATGACCGCCGAATTAACCAAGGTAGAGCACAATCAGTTTGTGTTCGAAGCCATTTTATTAATGCTGCGTTATAACGTGCATCACCTGCCGGTCATTAAACAGGGCTTACCGCTGGGGGTTATCGCGCTGGCGGATGTTATCCGTTATGAATCGCAGAACAGTCTGTTTGTGGTGCGCAGTATTTTTAATGCACAAACGGTGGAAGAGCTGACGGCACTGGCCAGCGATGTACGCGCCTGCTTCAGCCGACTGGTGGCTGAGGACGCTAATTCACGCATGATTGGCGGCTCCATGGCGGTGATTGGCCGCAGCTTTAAACAGCGCCTGCTGGAAATGGCGGAAGAAAAATTCGGCCCGCCACCGGTGCCTTATTGTTTTCTGGCGCTGGGTTCCATGGCACGGGAAGAGCAGTTAATTGTTACCGATCAGGATAATGCCCTGATTCTGGATAACCGCTTTGATCCGCAATTACACGATGAATATTTTTCCAATCTCGCGACCTTTGTGTGTGATGGTCTGGCGGCTTGTGGTTATACCTATTGCAAAGGTAAGGTGATGGCAACCAACCGCCAGTGGCGCCAGCCATTAAAAGTGTGGGAACAATATTTCAGCGAATGGATTGAACGCCCCTCACCGGAATTCCTGCTTAACAGCGCCATCTTTTTTGATCTTGAAGGGGTATGGGGCGAAACCCAATGGAGCGACATGCTGAACGACCTTATCCGGCGTAAGGCACGCAGTAATTCGCGCTTTCTTGCCTGTATGGCACGCGCTGCATTAATGCGCACGCCGCCACTGGGATTTTTTAAAGGCTTTGTGATGGAGACCGATGGTAAGCATACCAATTCCATCAATATGAAAAGACGTGGCACGGCGCCGCTGGCCGATCTGATCCGTGTGCATGCGCTGGCGGTTGGCTCTGCTGCGCATAATTCGTTTGAACGCCTGGAAGATATCATCGAAGCCGGTATTTTACCGCCGGGTAATGGCCCGGATTTGCGCGACGCGCTGGAATTAATTGCCATGGTGCGCATCCGGCATCAGGCGCTGGATCTGCAATCGGGAACCGAGCCGGATAATAATATCGAGCCGGAAAATCTGTCGGATTTTGAGCGTAAAAACCTGAAAGACGCTTTCCAGATTCTCAGCAATGCGCAGAAGTTTCTGAAGTTTCGGTATCAGCCCGGACGGGCGGTATAAGCCGTGTTTTATCTGCCCCGCAGTCAGTTGCAGAATGAATCCAGTCTCAGCGGAGAAGATTTGTCGGCGGTCGACTGGCCGGCCCGTTTCCGCGAACTGGCCGCCAGTGCCCGTCACCCGGCCCTGCAGCAGTATTACCAGGCCGGCGTACCGGCCGGCAGCACGGCCATTGCCGATGTGCCTATGGTGGCCATGGACTTTGAAACCACCGGTCTTGATCCGCAGCAGGGCGGTATTGTCAGCATCGGGCTGGTGCCCATGACACTGGCACGGATCTCCTGCGCCGGTGCTGTGCACTGGATTGTGCGGCCGCGGGCACGTTTATCCAGTGAATCCATCGTGGTGCACGGTATTACTCACAGCGATATTGCCGCGGCTCCGGATCTCAGCAAGGTGCTGGACGACCTGCTGGCCCAGCTGGCCGGGCGCGTGGTGGTGGCGCATCACCGCAGTATCGAGCGGCGTTTTCTCAGCAATGCACTGCAGGCAAGGATTGGTGAAAGCATCGAATTTCCGGTGATTGATACCATGGCTCTGGCATACCGCGTGCGCCGTGAGCCGGGGTTCTGGCAGCGTTTGCGTGGCCGCAAACCCGACTCGGTACGGTTGGCCGATTGCCGCCGCCGTTACCATCTGCCGTTTTACCGCCCGCATCATGCGCAGACCGATGCCCTCGCCTGTGCTGAACTGTTACAGGCGCAGATCGCACATCACTTCAGCCCCCAGACAGTATTAAGTGATTTATGGTGCTGAATGGCTGTGCCGGGCGTGTAATGAGCCGTTTCCGTGGCCGGATTACAAAACAGCACAGAATGGTTACGAAAATTCCGGCAATAAACAGAACGTCCGTTCATAGCTGATCTAGAATAATGGTCATAGACGGCCAATTGAGATTATTGTCGTGGACGATACTGAAACCTTTGAGCATGAGCTCAGCGAACATGAAATGCTGCATATCCATATGTGGGCAACCCTGGTCAGCTCGGTATTACTGTTTGCTATTGCCTACCTGAGCATGTGAATTCCTCCTGCATCTGCTTCAGCCCGCCACTGTGCGGGCTTTTTTGTGCGCGCACGGTGGCGGATGCTGGTAGTCTGAACGGGTTTTCTGACCGCAGTTACGAGGGGTGCTATGTCTTTCCGCCATTTCAGTGAAATCGAACAACGTGCGCTGTCGCGCCATTCTGAAGCCAGTGTCAAAGCGCGCCTGACGAAGCCCAAAAGCACGGCAGAGCTGTTGCAGATTCCGGCGCCACAGTGGTTGTCGGAAGCCTCGCGCGCGGTGTTTCAGTCAGGTTTCCGCTGGCAGGTGGTGGACGATAAATGGCCGCGCTTTGAACAGGTATTCGGCGGATTTAATCTCGCCTACTGCCGTCAGTTATCGGACGAGCAGCTCGAAGCCATGATGAAGGAAGACGGGCTGATCAAACACTGGAGCAAGACCCGTTCTATTCAGAGTAACGCCGATTATCTGGCCGGACTGGAAGCACAGTACGGCTCGGTTGCCGCATTCTTTGCCGCCTGGCAGCCGGAAGATATCTGCGCCAATATCGCCACCCTGCAAAAATCCGGTGCCCGTCTTGGTGGCAAAACCGGACAGCTGTGGCTGCGGCGTATGGGGGTGGATATGCCGATCTATTCCAACGATGTATTGGCCGCACTGAAGCTTGAAGGTGTTACCAACAGCATGCCGGGTTCTGCCAAAGCGCGGGCGACAGTGCAGCAGGCGTTTGATCAGTGGCGTGCCGACAGTGGGCGCTCGCTGAATGAAATCAGCCAGCTGCTGGCACTGTCGGTTGCCGGCTGAGGCCTACATGGCCTCCACCTCTTCGGCCAGTGCAGAGCTGCCGATAATCTCAATCGCGCCGTTAAAGGAATAGCCGATACTGTGCACGGTTTTAATCGGCATTTCCTGGCCATCAGCTTTGCAGCGACGACGCAGGCGCGACACCATCACATCCAGACTGCGGGTTTCCGGTGCATATTGTTTAAAACCGAGGGCGGCATAAAGTTCTTTGCGTGAGATTGCTGTCCCCGGCGTTTTGGCCAGCTTCAGCAATAATTTTAATTCCGACAAATTCAGATTCTGCGTGGTTTTCTGCGGCATAATAATTTGCCATTCCGGCAGGTTCAGTAGCCAGACCTGTTCACCGGCCGGGATTGTCAGCGGAGCCTCCTGGTGCAGAACCGGAACCTCTGGCGGCAGCTGAATACTCTGTTGTTGTCTGCCGGCCAGGTTCCTGATAATTAACAGCAATTCGCGGCTGTCGACCGGTTTGGGCAGGTAATAATCGACACCAGAGCTCAGACCTTGCAGACGATCTTCCAGCGCGCCGTAAGCGGTCAGCATAATAATTTTACTGCTGTTCTTTTGTTTCAGGCGCCGGGCAGCTTCAAAGCCATTCTCTCCGGGCAGGTTTACGTCCAGTACGATGACATCAGGCTGATAACTCTGCAGTACATAGTCCATCGCTTCGGCAGAATCTGCCTGGCACACATCCATGCCCTGACTGGCCAGAATCATGGCGATCGGTGCACGGAAGTCGTCTTCATCATCCACAAGCAATACGCGGATGTCGCTCATTATGTGTTCTCCTTTAACGGCAGGCTGATGCGGAAACGGGTGCTGTCCCCGTCGATCAGCCTTGCTTTTCCATGATGTTGTCCGGCGATAACGCGCACAAAATACAATCCTAAACCGGTACCGGGAGTGCGCTTGTCGGCGTTAATGCGGAAGTATTTTTCAAATATTTTTTCACGGGCTTCTGCAGCAATGCCCGGGCCGTCATCGGCGACATCGATATGTACGGCGTGAGCATCCAGGTACCAGGAAAATTCAATATTTCTGCGGTCGGTTGAATGCTTGATCGCGTTATTGATAAGGTTAGAAAAAAGAATAAATAACAGATCACGGTCACCCTGTACGACGATCGGCGATCTGTTATCACCGTGCAGCTGCACGTCATATTCATCGGCAACTTCCTGCAACACACAGGTCAGGTTGACGTCACTGAAGGTTTCCTGGCTGTCGGTCAGAAGATTCTGTACACGGTCGTTGTTCAGACAACCATTAACCAGCGTGGTAAGGCGTAAATTGGCACGATTGATCCGTTCCACCGAGGTATCAATATCATTGTTCTGATGATCAGAGAGCAGGGTTATAGCGTCGGTATTGGCGCGGATAATGGCCAGTGGTGTGCGGAATTCGTGTGACAGCATAGTGACAAAAGCCCGCTGTTCCTGCAGAGCCCGCTCGGCAACCTGGTGTGCTTTCTGCTCATCATTAAGCTTTTGTTTCAGTGATTCCCGCAGTCTCTCTGACGTCATCATGATGATGGAAAACGCATAAATAAATGCCAGGATAATGCCCCAGATAAAAATCAGGGAATCGTCGCTTTTATCGAGAAAATGAATATCACCGGGCGGGTACTTCAGTGTCACAACAATGCGGATCAGGCTGCAGACTGACGCTCCGGCAAAGGCAATGGCGACACCGCGGCGGGCTGGTAGTTGCTGCTGTCGTTCACGGTAGAGAACAAGTGCAATCAGAAAACACAGCGAGCCAATACCAATCGCGCTGGCGATTACCCGCATGCCGAGATATTCATTGCCGGGAAAAAATAAGAAAACCGGAGCAAGAGCAATAATAATGATTGCAGGCAAGCGCCACTCGGTCGTCTTACCGCAAAAAATACGCATCGTCTGATACAGCAATGCGTATGACAGCAGTAATAATATATTCGACGCAAAGATGGATAAAACATCGGCAATCTGACCACGAAGCAGAATCAGTATGGTGGCCAGCGACTGGCATGCAGCACCAAATACAGCAGGGCGTAAGCCGCGCTCTTCCGGCAGCAGGCGCCAGAATAAAAACAGGGTGATGGCACTGACCAGGGTGGTGATTGCCATTACGGCAACCAGGGTGCGGATATCGAATAACATGGGGTAACCTTTGCCTCAGCTCTGGCAGAAGTTCCAGCGCCAAAGACAATATTTTTCAACTCGTTACATTTGAGGATTGCCGGACAGTGCACTGCCTGACGTATATCCTGAGGCTTATCTTACCGGACAACAACAGCCAGATTACAAGAAATGGCTTTATAAATGCTTCAGGTCAACGGTTGAATTCTGTGGGCTGGCGCAGCAATGCCTGACACAGGGCGGAGAAGTAGCGGCTGAAAGCCAGATTGATAGTGCGGCGCTGTTCATCTTGTGGATACAGGCCTGATTGCGCTTCCGCCGATGCTTTACTGCCTTTTACCAGAAAAACATTTTTGATACTGGCGTCCTGAATAAAGGCCTCGAAAGCGCGTGCGCAGAGTTCTTCCGGCTGACTGTAGTAGTGGATATTCAGCGCTTTATCCTGCGCGGCTGAAGCAATAAACAACGGGCTGGGATCGTTGCCATCAACGCTGAGCAGAATGGCTTTAAAGCAGTCGCCCAATAAGGTATTCAGCGGATGCTCTGTCGCGCTTTTATTCTGTAGCCAGAGGGACGAGGCAAAACTCATAGCCGGTGCGCCGGTAAAAGCTTTGGTGGCCATATAGTGGTCGAAGGCATGAAACCATTCGTGAGCAATGCTGCCGGGACCGGCATTTTTGGCTAAAGCAAAACTGCGTTGCAGCGGCGAATAATGGGCCGATACGCCAGGGCGGCCACCACGGCCATATTGCAATGCCAGCGTGCCGCGTAACGAGATCAGCTCGCGCCGCAGGCGCAGGGTTTTTGCTGTAGGTAATGGCTGGCCGGCAAGAATCTGGGCTAAATCACACAATGCATCGTAGAAACAGGCCGCGGCATGTTCCTGCTCATCCTGTGTTACCCAGCGACCAATTTCGACACCGCGAAAATCAAACAGCTGACGGATGGTAAGAAAATCCGGAATGACGCCACCCAGTACGCTGCGATGGTCGGGGCCGGCGCGATAAAAACTGCGCTCAGTTAATGCGGTGGTCGGCTTGCCTGATTTGCGCATCGGATGTTGGCTGCTGTCTTTGGAAACAGCATTATGCCTGCAGAGTTTTCTGTGCTGTAGCGGAAATAAAAAATCCCGCGCAGGCGCGGGATTTTAAGGTCAGAGCCGAGCGGCAGACGCTGTTACCAGCGATCCGGCAACCACTGACCATTGCTGACCGCAAAGTTCACATGCACGTCGCTGCCGGAGGTGATGGCATTACGCAGCAGGCGGGCTTCATAGGCACTGGCCGGGGTTGTATAGCTATAGCCCGGATATTCAGCGGCACATGCAGCGGTACCGTTGGCGGCATTACCCATCGCCTGAGTGATGGCCCACTGGCCGCTGTTGTTACGGCAGGCATAGTTCAGGCTGTTGTCGGCAGCAACGCTCATAAAACGATTGCCACTGGCGTGGAAACGGGCAATGCGGCCGTTGCTGTAGGCTGAGCCTGCACCTTCCGGTCCGACTGCCCAAAGCTGGTTGTTCAGGCGGTCACCGCTGTTATCCATATCGCCTTCATCAATCATATCCAGACCAAAAGCGTTGATACCGTTCTGCAGGCCGGTTAATGCATCTGCAGCGCTGACGTTGTCGTTACAGAAATAGTTAATGCATTCCTGTGAGCGAACATAGCGGCTGCTGTTAAAGTGATTTTCATAAACGTTCAGGCCACTGACACCTTTGTTTTGCTCAAAGTTAACAGCAACACTTTTGGCAATATCACAGCCGGTGCTGCCGTCATCTTTATAAATAAAGACCCGTTTTCCCTGTTGGCGGATTTGCTCGAAGGTCAGGTCGTAGGGAAGGGTCTGACAACTGCCGGCGGTGTAGACGATATCGCCCAGCCAGGCGACGTCGTTCTGCAGCTGTTGATAGCCACTGCTGTCACCGTTGATATCGTCCTGCAGGTAGAAGAACACCACGTCATTGGCGTCGGCGCCTTTCAGCCAGCTGTCCACTTCACCCAGCATGCGGCGCAGCGTGGTGGTAAAGGTGGTGCCGCAATCAACCGAGTGACAGACCTTGGTGTAGCTGCCACCTTTACTGACATCCAGTTCAAAGAAACGCACGCCCAGCTGTAACTGTTCGATCAGCGCACGACGATGGTTTGGTCCGGGAATCAGCTGGCCGCCAAAATACGCGGTGCTGTTAAACGCGTTGTGGGCTGCCAGAGCATTGGTTTCGCGGATAGGGCTGCGGTAACCGGCGGCTTCGGTAATATCGATCGCAGCTTCCTGAGCGGTAGGTGCGCGTGAAGTCACGCGGAAAGAGTCGATATTATCTTCAACCCAACCGGCCGGACGTTCTTCCAGATTGGACGTGCTGCGCGTCAGGATGCGGTTTTCTTTGCTGTAGTTAAAGCCGGGGTAATTAAAAATCTCGACATTGGCTTTACCGGCAACCAGCAGCGAAGAGGCTTTGTTACGGCCCAGTAATACATTATTCAGATCGGATTCACCTTCACCGGCCTGCAAGCAGTGTGGTGTACCGCGAAAGCCCGGATGCTCGAATAAACAGGCAAAATCATTGCTGTTACGGTTACGCACTTTAAACGAGCTGATGCCGTCATTCATATTGCCCATTTTGTAGGTATTGGCCATCACCCGGCTGTGTTTACCGCCGTAATTGCTGTGCTCGAAAATTTCGATATAGCTGTTGCCGTACAGTTTAATGGACGACACTTTGTCGTTGCGGGAAGAGCCGATCCAGCTGTTATCACCAACGCCATAACACCATTCGGCGCCCTGATATTCTGCATGTTCATACAGACAGACTTTGTCTTCGGCCTGGACTGCCAGCGCAGTGCCTGACAGCAATAATGCGGCGGTCAGCGCGCGCACAGAAGGTTTTTTCATACCGACCTCACAGAGAGAGTGGAGAGTTATTTTTATTGCTCTCCGGTGGCGGCGTGAGATCACTCAACGGAGATAAGCTTCCATGCAGGAACTATCTTAGACCTGTGGTTGTGAAGGGAGTATGACAATATGAGACGATGGTCTTGTTTTTTTGGCGGAATTTAAACTGATGAAATTGTCAGAAGAAACCAGCCGCAGAGAGCGGCTGGCCAGGTGTTCGCGTCAGCGGTTCAGCGCTCTGCTCAGAGCAGTTTCATGGCATCAATAAACGGTGGGTTTTTTTCGCGCAAAGCATCCAGTACCGGCTTGTGAAAGCGCTTTTTATGCTCGGCAAAAATAGTGCGTTTTTTATTAAAGGTACGGGCAAACGTCAGCGCACCTTCCAGTACTGCGTCTTTACCTTCAAAAATAGCGGTAAGGAAATGATCGGCGAGTAATCCCGCCGCGCCGACCCGGCGGCCAGTCAGCAGCATGTCGTTGTAGCGATACGCCGGCAGACTCTTCAGCACCACATCAATTAAACCCGGCACAAAGGGAATGCTCATATCCACTTCCGGAAAACAGAAGTAGCCACGGTCACTGCGCATCACGCGGAAATCACAAGCACAGGCAATCACACAGCCATTGCCAAAAGTATGGCCGTTAATGGCGGCAATCGCTGGCACAGGAAGCTGCATCAGCCGTGCATGACAACGATCCATGGTGTGCATAAATTCTTTCACATCATCATGCTGGCCACCCTGAATGGAGCCCATCAGCCAGGGTACATCCAGACCCTGGCTCCAGCTTTTTTCATCGGATGAGGTAATTACCAGCGCTTTAAAATCGATATTATCTTCCACCGCCTGCAGGTGTTGCTCAAACTCCCGGGCAAACTGCAGATTGTGAGTGTTGGCGCCGTTATCGAAGGAGATAATGGCAACCTTACCGCTGTCATCGCTGCGTAAACTGATCAGACTCATATTTATCCTGCCTTATTCTTCGCTTAAACCGCCCAGCGGTGGCTGTGCGCCATACACATAGGCATCCGGCGCCTGGACAAATAAATCCGGCATTAAATCGGTTTTATCGCTGTCCGGGTTGGCACGGTACTGATCGAAATTGGTTTCGCCACGGCTGCGCAGAAAATCTTCATCAATCAGCAACTGGCCGGTGACTTCACGTGCGCTGGTTTGCAGCAGCGTGTGAGCGGCGTCGGCCATAATCAGCGGATTACGTGCGCGGTCAAAAGACTGCTTACCGCCAAACGAGGTTGCCGCGGTGTGAATAACGGTACGTGGCCATAATGCATTAACGCTGATGCCATAGCGTTTGAATTCGTCCGACATGCCCAGCGTCAGCATCGACATGCCGTATTTGGTCAGGGTGTAAGGCGAATGGTTACGCAGCCAGCGGCGATCCATATCCAGCGGCGGACACAGGCTTAAAATATGCGGATTGTCGGATTTTTTCAGATGTGGCAACGCTTTCTGGCTGAGCAGAAACACCGCGCGGAAATTTACCTGCATCATCAGATCAAGTTTTTTCAGCGGCGTGCTTTCCACACCGGCCAGCGCGATGGCACCGGCATTATTGATGATGGCATCGATGCCGCCAAAACGCTCAACGGTTTTTGCTATCAGGTTATCGACGTCTTCTTCGCTGCGTACATCCACTTTAATCGCCAGCGCCTGGCCACCGGCTTCTTCCACTTCACGGGCAACGGAATGAATGGTGCCTTCGAGTTTCGGGTTCGGCTCGTCGGACTTGGCGGCAATCACAATATTGGCGCCGTCACGGGCACAGGCCAGTGCAATTTCGCGCCCGATGCCACGGCTGGCACCGGTAATAATAATGGTTTTATTGTTGAGGCTGGCCATGCTCAGCTCCTGTTTTTTATTAATATGTAAGAATTATTCGGCGCTTTCATCTGCCTGCAGTTGGATCAGCAACTGGCGGCCTTTTACCTGATCTCCGGCCTGCACCAGAATGTCCTGCACCACACCATCCACACCGGCTTTTAACGGATGTTCCATTTTCATGGCTTCCAGTACCGCCAGTGTCTGGCCTTTCGTTACGCGCTCGCCGGCTTCAGCCAGTACGGTAACAATGGCACCGTCCATCGCCGCGCGCACCTGATCGGAACCGGCGCTCTGGGCGCGGCTGCTGACCAGCGTGACATCGCTGAAGCACAGGTTACCACGCGGCGTGTCCAGCCAGAGCTGGCCGTTATCTTCCGCCCAGGCGATGCTTTGCTGCACATTATCAATTTCATAACGCAGCAGGTCTGAGGTTTTTTCCAGCAGGCGCAGGGCGCACTCTTCGCCGTTATGGTTAACCAGCAATTGCTGGCCGTCACGGCGGATGCTGAGGGTAAATACCGTTTCGCCCTGTTTTAATTTTAGCGGCCGTGCCGTGCTGTGGCTGCTGGTAAAACCCTGAGGCGCAGCGATTAATGCTGCCGCCAGTGCCAGATCATTAAGCTCAGGCTGCAGCGGTTGCATGCTGGCGTGGTCGCTCAGGTGCTCGCTGATAAATGCGGTGGTTGCCTCGCCGTTAATAAAGGCCGGATGAGCCAGAATCGCGGCTAAAAAGGCGCGGTTATCGGCAATGCCCAGCAAGTGCGACTCACGCAGGGTGCGCAATAAACGCCGCCGTGCTTCTTCGCGGTTGCGGCCAAAGGCAATCAGTTTGGCCAGCATCGGGTCATAATGCGGGGTAACCTTCTGGCCCTGCTGAATACCGGAGTCGATGCGGATACCATCGTTAATGCTGTGCTGATCGGCGGCCTGCCAGAGTAATAGTTTTCCGGTTTGCGGGGTGAAATTATTGGCCGGATCTTCGGCGTATAAACGCACCTCAATGGCGTGGCCCCGCAGGGTAATATCCTGTTGCGTGAAGCCCAGCGTCTCACCCTGTGCAACCTGTAATTGCAGCGCAACCAGATCCAGTCCGGTAACCAGTTCAGTCACCGGATGCTCGACCTGCAGACGGGTATTCATTTCCAGAAAATAAAAATTCTGCTCAGCATCGACCAGAAATTCCACCGTACCGGCACCGTAATAACCGCAGCTTTTTGCCGCAGCAACGGCTGCTTCGCCCATTGCGCGGCGCAGGTTGTCATTCACAAACGGCGATGGTGCTTCTTCCACAACCTTCTGGTGACGGCGTTGTACCGAACAGTCGCGCTCGCCCAGATACACCACATTGCCGTGCTGATCGCCGAATACCTGAATTTCGATATGGCGTGGTTGCAGCACCGCTTTTTCAATAATTAATTCGCCACTGCCAAAAGCATTCTGCGCTTCGGAGCGGGCCGAACGGATATGTTCATTTAAGGTCGCGGCATCACTCACCAGACGCATACCCCGGCCACCACCACCGGCAGAGGCTTTCAGCATTACCGGCAAGCCAATGGCCAGCGCTGCGCAGTGCAGGGCTTCGTCACTCTGATCTGCACCTTCGTAACCGGGGATGCAGGGCACACCGGCTTCGATCATGGCGATTTTTGATAAACGCTTGCTGCCCATTAATTCAATGGCGCTGGCGGACGGGCCGATAAAAATAATACCGGCCTGCTCGCAGCTGCGGGCAAAGGTGGCATTTTCAGATAAAAAACCGTAACCCGGATGAATGGCGTCGGCACCGGTCTGCTGTGCTGCGGCAATAATCCGTGCGGCATTTAAATAGCTGTCGCCAACGGCGGCGGCACCAATGCACACAGCCTGATCGGCCAGTTGTACATGGGGTGCGCTGCGGTCGGCTTCTGAGTAAACGGCAACGGTTTCGTAACCGGCTGCTTTGGCGCTGCGTAATACGCGTACGGCAATTTCGCCACGGTTAGCGACCAGAATTTTATTCATGCCTTTTCCTCCTGCACAGCAGCCTGAGCCCAGGCGGCCGGACGCTTCTGCATAAAGGCCATGGCGCCTTCCCGTCCTTCGCCCATGACGGCGGCGGCAAAATTCTGTGCGGCCTGATCCAGTAATTGCGCCAGCGGTTGTTCAGCATCGGCGACCGCATGCAGCAGTGCCTTGGTTTTGGCAGTGGCGGCTGGTGCGCATTTTAATGCCTGCTGAATGGCGTTATTAACCTCGGCTTCGAGGCTGGCATTGTCGGCACACAGCTGATGAACAATCCCTAAACGCAGCGCTTCTTCAGCATTTATACGGTTGCCGAATAATGCCAGACGGCGCGCCTGAGTCAGACCAATGCGTTGCACCACAAAAGGAGCAATCTGCGCCGGTAAAATACCCAGCGAGGTTTCCGGCAAGGCAAAGCGGGCAGTGCTGCTGGCGATGGCCAGATCGCTGACGCAGGCCAGACCAAAACCACCGCCCATCACAGCGCCTTTTAAAGCGCAGATAACCACCGCCGGTAAGCGGTTGGCGGTTTCAATCATATGACCAAAGGCGCGATTAAATTCGGCCAGACGGGCGCTGTCGCCACCGGCCGCCTGCATATCTTTAATATCGCCACCGGCACAGAAATGATCGCCATTACCTTCAATCACCAGTACACGGCAGTCGGCCTGTTGGGCGCTGTTCATCAGCGCCAGCAGTTCTTCCACCATGGTCAGGCTCATGGCGTTGGCGAGCTGCGGACGGTTAAGGCGTACACGCCAGACGGCGGGCTGCTGCTCAAGTTGCAGGGTTGTAAATTCCATACCGCCTCCGCTCAGGATTTTTTACGCTTAGGCAGAATGCCCATGTACTTGCAGATAATGCCGAGCATAATTTCGTCAGCGCCACCGCCAATAGAACCCAGACGGTTATCGCGGTAGAAACGGGCGACCTGGTTATCCCACATAAAGCCCATACCACCCCAGTACTGCAGACAGCTGTCGGAAACTTCACGGGTCAGGCGGCCGGATTTTAATTTCGCCATCGACGCCAGACGGGTCATATCTTCGCCGTTCAGATAACCTTCACAGGCCTGATATACCATGGCGCGCAGGGCTTCGACTTCGGTCTGCAATTCGGCCATACGGAAGTGGATTACCTGGTTATCAATCAGTGGCTGACCAAAGGTATGGCGTTCACGGCAGTAATCGATGGTCTGGTTAATGCAGGTTTCCATACCGACCAGTGACATGGCGGCGGCGTACATACGCTCTTCCTGGAATTGCAGCATCTGCATCATAAAACCCGCGCCTTCAGCACCGATACGGTTGCGCTGTGGTACGCGCACGTTGTCGAAGAAAATCTGGGCGGTATCGGATGAGCGCATACCTAATTTATTCAGACGTGGAGACAGGGTAATACCGGGAGAATTCATCGGCACCACAATCAGGGATTTATTCGAGTGTGGCTTGTCGTCTGAGGTGTTGGCCAGCAGGCAGATAAAATCGGCCTGGGTGGAGTTGGTGATCCACATTTTGGTGCCGTTAATAATGTAATCGTCACCGTCTTTTTTCGCCGTGGTTTTTACTGCGGCAACGTCGGAGCCGGCACCGGGCTCACTGACACCGATACTGGCAACCATATCACCGGCAACGGCGGGGGCGAGGAAGTTCTCTTTTAAATAATCACTGCCGAAACGGGCAATGGCCGGCGTCGCCATACAGGTCTGAACACCAATGGCCATAGGCACACCGCCACAGGCAATGCCGCCCATTTCTTCAGCGGCGGCCATTTCATAAGAAAAATCCAGACCTAAACCGCCGGCACTTTCCGGTTTGCTGATACCCAGCAGGCCGAGGTTACCCATTTTCTTGAACAGTTCATGGGCGGGAAAAATACCTTCTTTTTCCCATTCGTCGACATGCGGGTTAATCTCGTTTTCGACGAAGTTTTTAACGGTACGCTTAAGTTCTTTATGTTCCTGAGTCAGACGCATGAGAAAATTTCCTGAAATTATTGTTTAAAAACGGGCGATGCCAAAGGTGTTAGGTCGTAACGGCCGCTGCTGCGCTTCGTGGCAGATGCTTAACAGATGCATCAGCAGAGTGCGGGTGTCACGCGGGTCAATCAGGCCGTCATCCCACAGACGGGCAGTACCGAACAGGGCGGTTGAGCCCATTTCCAGTTTGGCGGCGGTCATCTGCTCTAACTGCGTGAGCATTTTTTCATCGGGCTCAACACCCATCTTGCGTTGTTTTTCTTCGGTGACAATGCGTAATACCTTACCGGCCTGAGCACCACCCATAACGGCGGTTTTGCTGTTTGGCCAGGCGAAAATAAAACGCGGATCAAGGCCACGGCCACACATCGCATAATTACCGGCGCCATAAGAACCGCCGACCACAATCGACAGCTTAGGTACGGTAGCGTTGGCGACGGCCTGCAGCATTTTTGAACCGTGTTTAATAATGCCGTTGCGCTCGGATTCAGTACCGACCATAAAACCGGTGGTGTTATGCAGGAACAGCAGGGCGATATTATTCTGCTCGCACAGCTGAATAAACTGTGCCGCTTTGTTTGCACCTTTGGCAGTTATCGGCCCGTTATTGCCGATAATGCCGCAGGAGAAGCCACCAATGCGGGAAAATCCACACACGGTTTGCTGGTCAAATTCGTTTTTAAAATCCTGAAATTCTGAACCATCGGCGATACGCGCAATAATTTCGCGCACGTCGTAAGGTTGTTTGGCTTCGGCCGGAACCACACCGAGTAATTCGTCAGCGCTGTACAGCGGCTCGTTAAATTCGGCGGCTGGCTGATAGGGCAGCTGGGCGTTCCACGGCAGGGCAGCCATCACATCACGCGCAATACGGATACCATCGGCATCGTCTTCGGCCAGATACTCGGCGGTGCCGGCATCGCAGGCGTGCAGTTCAGCACCACCCAGTTCTTCGTCGGTGGCAATTTCACCGGTGGCGGCTTTTAATAGTGGTGGCCCGGCGAGAAACATTTTCGCTTTACCGCGTACAGCAATCACCACATCGGATAAACCGGGCTGATAGGCGCCACCGGCGGTAGCGTTACCATGCACCACCGTTACCTGCGGAATACCGGCAGCACTCATACGCGCCTGATTGGCAAAGGCTTTGGCGCCGGGAATAAATACATCGGTGGCGTAATTGAGGTTGGCGCCGCCACTTTCCGCCAGAGTCACTACCGGCAGTTTATTCTCGCGGGCAATTTCCTGAATACGCAGGATTTTATCCAGACCGCCGGGAGAAATGGTGCCGCCTTTAATCGCACTGTTATTCAGCACGATTAAACAACGGATACCGGCAACCCGGCCGATACCGGCAATAATGCCACCACCGGCACCGCTGCCGTCTTTATCGTCGTGCATTTTATGGCCAACCAGTGAGCCCAGTTCGATAAATTCGGAACTGGCATCCAGCAGCAGACTTAAACGTTCGCGTGGCAGTAATTTGCCGCGTTTATGAAATTTTTCCTGCGCTTCCTGTTCTTTGGCGCGCACTTTTTCTTCGACCGCACGGAATTCTTCCAGCGCTGCCAGCATAGCCTGCTGGTTATTGCGGAACTGTTCGCTGTTGCTGTCGAGTTCTGAGGTGAGAATGGTCATGATGTGTCCTTAACGATTCAGCAGCTGCTGATATTCAGCATCGGCCCGGGCAGCAATGTCCGGTGTTACCGCAACCGGTAAATCCAGTAACTGCTGAGCAAAGGCTTTACCCTGCGGATCAATGCGCAGGCTGGCCATGCCACCGCCGCCGAGGGAATTGCGCAATAAAAGATTAAAAGCGTTTAAGCCGGGCAGGGCGAACAGCTCAACATCGCTGTTATCGGCCAGCACGTGGGCGAACCACTGGCCGATATTTTCCGGCGCCAGTGCGGCCTGAATAAATGGCAGGTAATCCGCATCGCGCGCCATGACACCAATATTGCTGTGATTACCTTTATCGCCACTGCGCGCTACCGCCAGTTTGATTAACGGCACACTGATATCAGAGTCGGGCGTTTCAGCGGTGGCATTAATTTTGGCTGAGGGCCAGTGCGGAGCATGGTCAGCGCAGTCGATAGCCACGGCTGTTTTATTGTCATCCAGCTGAATCTGTACCGGCACATCGGCTTTCGGCCAGAGGAAAGAAAATAAGCGGATATTCGGGCTGGGTTTTGGCCGGCCACCGACAATACCGGTTAAGCCCGGTGCCATGGCAGTGGCGGCCTGAGCAATTTCGCGGGCGAACACTTCCAGCGCTTTTTTATCGGCGTGACGTACGGCGATTTTAACAATCACTTCGCGGTTGTCTGCAGCGCGGGCATTGGCGCCATAGGTGGTTTCAGAGCCGAGAAT
Organism: Thalassolituus alkanivorans; assembly: GCF_020447205.1. GTDB lineage: Bacteria > Pseudomonadota > Gammaproteobacteria > Pseudomonadales > Oceanobacteraceae > Venatoribacter > Venatoribacter alkanivorans. Next base: position 14,114 of record NZ_JAJAEL010000002.1, on the reverse strand, counting down.
TTCAATATCCTGTGCAGTAAAAGCCTCCATGCCCAGTACCGAATGCAGCACGCTGACGCGTTGCAGAATGGCCTCGGCCACGCGCTGGCCTTTTGCCACGGCATCGCGCCCGCCGATCATAAAGGTCGCGGTGCAGCGGAAGCCGTCCATCCAGGTGGCGCTGACTTTATAGTCGGCCGGTGGTGCATAACCGCGGGCGCCGCTGACGCGGACCTGCTGCTCGCCGCTCTGGACGATATTTACCTGAGTAAAATCGCAGCAGACATCGGGCAATAAATAACAGGCCGGATCGCCGATTTCATACAGCAGCTGTTCGCCCACGGTAAAAGGCGAAATCAGGCCGCCGGTTTTTGCTGGTTTGCTGACCACAAAGCTGCCGTCGGCAGAGCATTCAACAATGGGGAAGCCCATATTGGCGTAGCCGCTTTCAACCAGCTGCCAGTCGGTGAAATTACCGCCGGTACACTGCGCACCACATTCGATGATATGGCCGGCCAGAGAACCCTGCGCGAGCTGATCGTAATCGGATTCGCTCCAGTTAAATTCATGCATCAGCGGGCCCAGCACCACAGCGCTGTCGACCACGCGTCCGGTGATGACTATATCGGCACCGGCCGCCAGAACATCGCGGATGGCCGGAGCGCCGAGGTAGGCATTAACACTCAGGCAGCGGCCGGGCAGCGGCTCGTCGCTGAACATATCTTTTACGCCGGCAAAATCAGCCTGACGGGCGCTGAGGTTATCGCCCTGTACGGTGCCGACGCTGAGGTTCAGCCCGGCTTCGGCGATTAACGCGCGCAACGCCGCGGCGCAGCCTTCAACATTGATACCACCGGCGTTACTGACCACCTTAATGCCCTGGGAGGCGATGGCCGGCAGCAGTGGCTTAAGCGTCTGGACGAAATCCGGGGCAAAACCGGCTTCGGGATTTTTCAGGCGTGCACCGGCCATGATCGACATGGTGACTTCGGCCAGATAATCGAACACCAGATAATCGAGCTGACCCTGCTGTACCAGCTGGTGGGCGGCGGTGCCGGTATCGCCCCAGAAGGCGGAGGCGCAGCCGATGCGGACGGTATCCTGCATGGTGAAATCCTGTTGTTAGCGTTTGCCTAAGACTATCAATCATCGAACAACCAAGCAAGCGCTTGGTTTTTAGTTTTGCGGCCTGACCGGGATTGCCCCTACAATAGGCGCATCCTAATAGGCTCATGCGTCATACAGACGTCTTCAGATAAGGAAAACCCGTGATAGAACAACTGATTGCCGAAGGGGTTATTACCGACCCGGGCAGTGCCCGTGGCCGCCTGCTGGCTGCCGCCGCGCGCCTGTTTAAACAGCAGGGGTACGAACGCACCACCGTGCGTGATCTGGCTGCTGAAATCGGCATACAGTCGGGCAGCCTGTTTCACCATTACCGCAGTAAGGAAGATATTCTGCGTGCGGTAATGGAAGAGACCATTCAGCTGAATACCGCGCTGATGCGCATTGCGCTGAAGCAGGCGCAGGACCCGCGCGGCAAAGTGCTGGCACTGATCCGTTGCGAGCTGCAATCCATTCTCGGTGAAACCGGCGAAGCCATGAGTGTGCTGGTGTATGAATGGCGTTCACTCAAACCCGACAGCCAGCAGCACATCCTGAAGTTGCGCGATATTTATGAACAGCTGTGGCTGGATGCGCTGGCCGAAGCCCGTGCTGCCGGCATGGTGGCGATTGAACCTTTTATTCTGCGCCGCTTCTTAACCGGCGCACTGAGCTGGACCACCAACTGGTATAAACCCGATGGTGATATGACGCTGGATGAACTGGCCGAATACGCGCTGACCCTGGCGATAAAACAGTGAAACACAGCGGAGAAATACAGTGAGAGCCAGTCTACGCGCTAAGATCGTGCAGGTTTGCGACAAGAAAATAGCCGCCAAGGGCGATAATGTCGGCGTATCCTTTTATGCGTTTTTCGCCAATAAAAACGATGATCCGGAGCTGTTAATGGAAGCGGCCGAATGGTGGATTAAAACCCATTGCCTCGATCATTTTGAAAAAGCGGTAAAAATTAAGGCCATGGTGCTGGCGGGCGACTGACGCCGGCTATGGTGACAGGGCGCTGACAGGATGCATGCGTGATGCAGACAGGGATTGAGCAGATATATCAGCAGGTCGCGCGTCAGGTGTTTGCCACACTGGTGCGCCTGCTGAAAGACTTTGATCTGGCAGAAGATGCCCTGCAGGACGCCTATCTGAGCGCGCTGGAACAATGGCCGCATGATGGCATTCCGCATAATCCCGCTGCCTGGCTGATCTCGGCCGGGCGTTTTAAAGCCATCGACCAGCTGCGTCGCCGCAGCCATTTCAATGACAACCTGTTGCCGCAACTGACCGATCTGGAAAGCGGCTTTTACGACTTTGACCCTGAGCGTGAGATGAGTATTCACGATGACCAGCTGCGGCTTATCTTTACCTGCTGCCATCCGGCACTGGCACAGGAAGCACAGCTGGCATTAACACTGCGCGAAGTCTGTGGCCTGACTACCGAAGCCATCGCCCGAGCCTTTGTCAGCAAGGCGCCGGCCATCGCCCAGCGCATTGTGCGCGCAAAAAATAAAATCCGTGACGCCAATATTCCCTACGAAATCCCCGCCCAGAACCAGTTGCCGGAGCGCTTAAACGGTGTTCTGAAGGTGATTTACCTGCTGTTTAACGAAGGCTATTCGGCGGCCAGTGGCGATGAAACACTGCGCAACGATTTAAGCTCTGAGGCGATCCGGCTGGCGCGTTTACTCTGCGCCCTGCTGCCGCAAGAGCACAGCGAAAGTATGGGGCTGCTGGCCTTATTACTGTTGCAGGATGCCCGCCGGGCGGCGCGTATAGATGAGCAGGGTGAACTGATTTTGCTGGAAGACCAGAACCGTGATCTGTGGAACCGCGCACAGATCCGCGAAGGGCTGGAATGGATTACTCGGGCGCTGCAGCTGGGGCCGGTGGGCAGTTACAGCCTGCAGGCTGCCATTGCTGCCGTGCATGCTGAAGCCCGCGATTTTGCCGCAACCGACTGGCGCCAGATTGCCGCACTGTACCAGCGTCTTTATACACAGGAACCCAGTCCGGTTGTGGCGCTGAACCATGCGGTGGCGGTGTCGATGATGACCGAAGGCGGCGGTCCTGAGGTGGCGCTGACTCTGGTGGATGAGCTGCTGAGCCATGGCCAGCTGGACGATTATCACCTCCTGCATGCGGCCCGCGCCGACTTCTTAAGGCGTCTGCAGCGCCCGGCGGAAGCCCTGCCTGCCTACGAAAAAGCACTGAGTCTGACCAGTTCCGGCAGTGAGCTGCGTTTCCTGCAGCGGCGTATCGACGAGTGCCGTCAGGCGGCAGATAAAAAAAATTAAAAATATTTTCATCTGTCTGTCGATTTCGTCTTTCACCATTCGATTAGTTAATGCCAACAGGCGTTAACTTATACGGAGAAAGTACTATGCGTTTTATGGTGATCAGAAAGGCGGATGCCGAAACCGAGCAGGGCTGTATGCCGAGCAATGAGCTGATTGCGCAGATGGCAGCCTTTAATAATGAACTGGCCAATGCCGGTGTGCTTATCGATGGGACGGGTCTGCAACCCAGTAAAGAGGGCGCCCGCATCAGTTTCAGCAACGGTCAGGCGCTGGTTACCGATGGCCCCTTTACCGAAACCAAAGAGCTGGTTGCGGGTTTCACCATGATTGAGGTGCAAGATAAAGCCGAAGCCATTGAGTGGATGAAACGCTGGCCGGTACTGGATGGCGGCGGTAATGCTCAGCTGGAACTGCGCCGGTTATATGAGCTGTCGGATTTTGAGCCGGGCAGTGGTATTGCCGACACCCATAAAGTGTTTGAGAAAATCACCCGTCAGCCGCAGAGCTGCGCGACCTATCTGACCTTTGATGGTCGTTGCCGCGAAGCCTTTGAGTTTTATGCTGAGCTGCTGGGCGGCGAAATTAATGTGATGCAGACCTTTGCAGCATTACCGCCGGAAGAAAATAACGCCGATGAACATGGCTGTGCCGGCGTTATCACTGATGCTGACCGCGATAAAATCATGCATGCCTGTCTTACGTACGGTAAGGGCACACTGATGGGCTCTGATGCGATGCCGGGCCAGTATCAGCAACCGCAGGGGTTTTATCAGCAACTGCAGATTGATGATATGCAGCAGGCGATCAGGGTATTTAATGCGTTAAGCGAAGGCGGCAGCGTGCATATGCCATTTGGCGAAACGTTCTGGGCGGAAGGTTTTGGTATGCTGGTCGATGCCTGGGGTATTCCGTGGATGGTTAACAGCGGCTTTAAAGCACCGCAGCAATAGCAGTGGCAATAAAAAAACCGCAATAAGAGCGGAAATAAGAACAGGAGAGAATATGAAATATCTGGCTCTGGTGTATTACCAGGAATCAGCAATGAACCAGATGTCGCAACAGGAATGGGATGCACTTAACCGTGAGTGCATCGCCTGCGTAGGGTCTCTGCAGCAGAGCGGGAATTTCCTCGATGGTGCGCCGCTGGAGCAGTCGCCGTCGGCCACCACCATCCGTGTGCGCGACGATAAACTGCTGGTAACCGACGGCCCTTTTGCCGAAACCAAAGAACAGCTGGCAGGGTATTATCTGCTGGAGGCCAATGACCTGAATCAGGCCATTCAGCTGGCGCAGAAAATTCCGCCGGCCCGTTACGGCAGTGTGGAAATACGGCCGCTGCGGGAATTACAGGAAGAAGGAAACAGTGGCCATAACGCGGTTAATTAATATCTGATACTCCGTCTGCGTAAGCAGTTGAGTTATCAGCACCGTAGTGATCGGAGAACATATTATGGATGAGGTCAGAGCCCGTTACCGGCAGCTGAAGTGGCTGCTGGTAAGTGCCGAGTTGATCTGGCTTGCCTGTTGTTTGCTGCTCAGCCTGATTGTTGACCCTGACATCCCTGTGCCTGCGATCTGGGCGGCGGTGGGCTTTTTAATCGCACTGGCGGTGGAAGCGATGGCTGGTCGCCTGTGTTGTCCGAAATGCCGGCAACCGCTGGGTTTAAGGGTTTACCGCTGGATTCTGATATTCCGTTGCCGGAACTGCTGTTAAAAAAACAGGCCCTAAGCATCCGGAATAAAAAAATGCCGCTGTTAAAGCGGCATTTTTATGACTGCAAAAAAGCAAACATCAGGTCGGATCAATAATCCCCTGCGCGATCATATCCAGCGCGGTAATGCTCGGGATAAAGAAGTAATCGCCGCCACGGGTTTCGACCATACGTGGCAGGTGGGTGCAGAAAAACGGTGCTTTACCGTCTTTCGGATTCACCTGCAGAATGGCCTTGTCGGTCAGCTTGCCGTTGTTGGCACCGATTAAAACATCGCGGTCGTTACCAAGATGAAAATCGTTGGAATAATTCACCCACTGCTGCTGCACGAACTCGAACTGACGCTCAAGGCTGGCGCCAAGGCACATAAAGATAATGCCCTGTTCGCTGCTGTCATTGGTCAGCTCGTCATGGCCGCCATAAGGCAGACCACGGCGCATTAAACGGCGGCGGTCGACCAGCGCACCGGGACGGTCAAAGGCACCTTTTTCGGTTTCCAGCGAGCCACGGGTATTGGTGCGGCGGATATGAGCACCAATCGGACATTTTGCCCCGTGCTTATCGTCGTTATAGGTAAAGTCGATCCACTGCTCTTCCAGTGCTTTTAACTGGCCAATAGCACAGGCATCACCTTCGGCGGCTTTTTTCTGCAGCTCTGCCATTTTCTGGTCCAGTTCGGCCTTGGCTTTATCGTCCGGTGCCAGTACCAGCGGAGCGCCGTTATCCGGCCAGCGACCGGAAAATTTGGCCATTAATAATTCACGGCTGCCGTTAAAATCCTTCGCCATATTATCGACATAGTCGTTAAAGGTTTTTACGTTTTCATGCAGCTTGCGGTACACCATAAAGGTTCCGTTGCGTGCCAGCAGGTGCGGCTCAGGTGCCAGCGGGTATTCTTTGGCTTCGTCGACATGACCAAGAATAAATTCACCGGTCGCCAGTGGTTCCCACTTACCATCACGGTTCAGCTTGCCGCGTCCGGGCAGGCGCTCCGGGTCATGGCCGCAGCCTTCAAAGTAAGGATTGCCGATACCATCGACAAAACCAAAGTGTTCTTTGGGCGTGGCTTTACCATTTTCAAAAACGGCGGAGGCATCCTGATAAGGCAGCAGGCTGCCGTTCGGGCCTTTATGGCCCGGGCGGATGCTGACACTGCCCTGTACGCTTTGTATCAGATCTTCGATCTGAGAGAAGCGTTGTTCCACCGCTTCCTGGGTCTGACCGTTAATGGAAACCCAGGCGTGTACGGTGTCACCCTGCCATACCGGGTCCCAGTGCTGCGGGCTGCTTGGGCCGTTGTCACCCAGAATGGCGGCACGGGGTTTCATACCCATTTTAAATTCCTGCGGAAAACCGTCGAGGGAGCGGCGTGGTAAGCCCAGTGCGCACAGACCGTGATAGGTAAAGGCAATATTGGTGGTGGCTGCTGGCTTATCGGATTGATCCGGGTGCTTTTTCTCACTCCAGGGTTCGGCGGTGGTAATCAGCGGAATTAACTGCTGCAGAAAATTGCGGCCACCGGCGTAGTCGTGAAATTCGAGAAAAAAGTAACGTGCCTTGGGAAAACCAAAGCGGCCATAGCCTTTACAGATATTGCCCTGAATATCGTACAGATCGAGAGGTCGGTTCATAATCAGTCCTTGTCGCCAGGCGTGCCGCGCACGCGCTGAATAAATCCCTGGGAAATTCAGTACATGTTTTGCAGACGGGTCTGACCGGGCGCCCAGCTTGGCTGGTCCAGGTCGGCCAGTTTGATTTCTGCCATAAAGTTATTAAAAGCTGTACGCAGTGCTGCGGCATCCTGCCCCTGATGAGCGAGAGTAAATTCGCTGAAAACCTGTTTTACATACAGGGCTTTCAGTTGCTCTTTTAATGACACATCGGTCGAGCCGTTAAAGAACAGCGTCGTAGTGAGCTGACACTTTTTGATATAGGCGATGAAATCATCGGCGTTCTGCACTTTGTCAAAGGCGACAGCATATTGCCACAGGCTGCGCACATCGGCTTCAGCGTTATCCCACATGCCTTTCAGATAGGGTTCCAGCTCACCGTGGAAGTTACTGGTAAATACCAGGTACTTGGATTTCAGGTGATCGCGGGCAACGTCGTTACCCTGCTGAAAAAACACGTCGTTAAGAATAAACAGACGGGCAAAATAGGTATTGGGAATACGGGCAAAAGGGCTGCCGGCATCTTCTTCCAGACGCTGAATGCGGCGGCGGGTAATTTTGTCGAATGAGGTCTGTTTGTCATGGACGCCGTTGATCAGCGGACAGAGCGTGGTCAGGCCGTAGGAATTTCCGAAAGTGTTTGCCATGCTCAGGCCTCCTGCTTGCCGGCCACGCGGGCCATCATAAGATTGGCGTGCTGGTGTTCCTGCACCAGTTCGTGCGATGCGCTCATCAGCGGGCTTTCACCCATGCTGCCAAGGTTGTGCTGGTTGCTGGCAAGAAACTGCTGGTAAGTCTGGAAGAATTCTTCATCGCTGAGGCTTGCGGTATTTTTCTGGAAATTGTTCAGATTGGTGAATAATTTCTGCGCCGTTTTTACATCGTTGGCCGCGGCCAGCGGATAGGCGTTGTAGTAATGGCCGCTCTCTATCTGGTTAAAACGGATATAGTTATAAAAATCGTGCAGCGGAATGGATTTCGGATATTTGATATTCCAGCGCCAGAACATGTCGAGGCCGGAGGGAATCGCAAAAGAAAAGGAGTCGATGTACTGATCCCAGCTGCCGTTAAAATTACTTTCAAACAGCATATAGCTGTAGGTCAGTTTTTCTTTCGGCTGGCTTTTGTCTAAGCGTGGAAATGACCAGCGGTTAATTATGGTCCAGCGTGCGTAGTGAATCAGCGACAGGGTCAGTAAACCCTTGAGGAAGTAGGGGAAGGTTTTTACCACCACCCAGAAAATCAGTTTTTGCCAGAGGGCAGTCCACCACCGCAGCGGGGTGAGTACATTCATACCATAGGCTTTGCCGGCGACGTTCGACATAGTGAATTCCTTTTCTGGTGCCAGATAAATCGTGCAGTCATGCAAGCGGCAAAGACTCTAGCGGTTTCTGCGTTGCGGGTAAAGGACGCAGCGGACCTCTTTAGGGTGGGGCGCGGCTAAAGGTTATCGTCTTCGTTATTGTCCAGTTCGCGCAGCATTTCCAGCCCTTTGCGCCGTTGTGTGGCGAGAATGGAAATCTTTTCTTCCAGTTCCGCCCGTTCCAGTTCGCTGTCGCAATTCTGTAACTTAGCTTTCAGTTCATGCTGTTTGTGTTTGAGCTTATTCAGCGCGGCAGCCAGTTCTTTGCGCTGGCGCTGCTGGTGTCTTTGCTGCTGGTTAAACAGCGCATTGAGCTTTTTCACCAGTCGGGAAAATTTCATAAGCCTTGCTCCGGTGGCGGGGTGGCAGTGTCTTCATCACTGCGTTGCTGTTCCAGTTGCTTGTTAATGGCCGACAGGTCGGCGTGCTCCAGCTGCAGGCTTTCCGGTGTGTCGCCCTGTGGGCTCTGCTCATCAATAAACAGATAGCGCGCAGCCTGAATCAGCGCGCGGCAGACTTCCTGGCAGTAGCCTTTATCGGTCATCAGTGAGGTGGCCATCTCGGCGCTGATTTTACGGGTGCGGATCAGACCTTCGATCAGGCTGTCGGACTGTTCGCGCTCGCGTTCGGTCAGCAGCAGCTGGTGGTCGAGGGCGAGGCGGCTTTCCACCACGTCATCGATCTGGCGTACCTGCTGGATGGCGCGCAGCACGTCGCCGATCTGCTGCCGTAATTGCTGATAGGCCTGCGCCATATCCGGGTTTTCGCTGTGAATATAAAACAGCAGGTTGCGCTGCAGATGTTTGACGCCCTTGATGGCCTCAATCAGATAGTGATCGGCGGCACGCAACTCGCGCAGCTGTTCGTCCTGACGGCCGCTGGCTTTTTCCCGTGCGCTGCTGATGAAACTGATGATGGCCGAGTAAATTCCCTTCACCTGTTGTTCGTACAGCTGTTGCAGGTTGGTATGAATGGCAGAGTGGCTCTGGTCGCTTAACAGTGCAATCGGCTGCCCTCGGTGAAATTCATCGGCCTGCCAGCCAAGCCCCTGCAGTACCAGGTCGGTGGATAACGCGTACAGGCGGATGCTTTCGCTGCGGGTTACGGCAACGGCAGCAGAAGGGGATTCCATCGCCGATTGATTCAGATATTGCGGCTGCATACGGCTGGTGGCCCGTTCCGGCACCAGACGTAACAACCAGCCTTGCAGGCGTAGCAGCTGCGGCACCATCAGCATGACGCCCAGCAGGTTAAACAGGGTGTGGAACAGGGCCAGCTTCAGTGTGTAGTTATCGGCGCCGATACCCAGCAGCACGCTGAGATGTTCAACCAGCCACAACAGCACCGGCATTAACACCAAGGCCACAACACCGGTCAGCAGGTTAAACAGCAAATGTCCGAGAGCAAGCCGCTTGCCTGCCGTATTGGCGCCAAGGCTGCCCAGCACGGCGGTAACCGTGGTGCCGACGTTGGCGCCGATAGCCAGTGCCAGCGCATCCATATACTGCACATGACCGGCCGCCAGCGCGGTCAGGGTTAATACCAGGGTGGCATGGCTGGATTGCATCACAACCGTGGCAATAATGCCGAACAGGGTGAACAGCAGCAGCCCGGCAATGCCCTGTGGGCTGATGGTGCTGAGATCCAGACTGCCCTGCAGAGTGGCAAAGCCATCCTTCATGTAATCAATGCCGAGAAACAGAAAACCCATGCCGGCCAGAATATGGCCGATACCGGCGCGGCTCTGATTGGGCTGAAACAGCAGCATGACGCCAAACACCAGCATTGGCATCGCCAGCTGGGAAAGGTTGATATCGAGACCAAAGCCGGCAATCAGCCAGGCGCCGGTGGTGGTGCCCAGATTTGCACCAAAAATAACGCCCAGTCCGGCACCGAGGTTGATCAGCCCGGCCGACAGAAAGGAGATGCTCAGCACCGATACCAGTGAGCTGGATTGCATCAGGGTGGTGGCGGCCACACCAAAGAGCAGGGCTTTGCCGGTGGTATTGGTGGAGCGCTGCAGGACACGTTCGATCAGGCCGCCACTGAAACTCTGGAAGCCACGTTCCAGTGACAGCATGCCGAACAGGAAGATAGCGACACCGGCAGCAATCTGCTGCAGCTGGGGACTGCTCCACAGGCTGAACGCCAGCAGCAGCATAATGACCGGAAAGAGCATGCGCTTGAGCAATTCCAACGGGGGTAATCCTGTAGTTCCGGGCAGAGCTGTCAGTTAACCCAATGGCCTTTTGTTCAGCAAGGGAAATTGCTGTAGCAGTATCTGCAGACGTTGATCTAAGTCGCTGAAAAAGCAGTTCTTTGTGTGAATAACCTGATCGGAATTTCACCCTGGCAGAGGTTGTTCAGTGAAAGCCTGTTTATTTATGCACAGAATTCTGTGTATAACTAAGGGATAAGCTGGCGATAACTGCCTGCAGCCCGCAACAGGCCTGCAACGCTTTACCATGGTGTCAGTCCGGCATCGGCCGGATTACCGGAAACCCTTGAAAATCAAGGATTTTATGGTGTTTTTTACACAGCCGTCAGGTTTTTCAGAGTAATGCGTTGGCAAGTCATTTTTTTTAATAATCAGCAGAATTAAGAGTTGTTTTTAACAGAAAAACTCTTTATATGGCGATTCTGTTACGGTTTACCCACAGAATCTGTGGATAACTTTGAGTATAAGTTGAAGAAAAATCCCCCTGTCCCCCACGCTTTGTAACACCCGTTTAAATTGTTTAAAAAATGATCAGTCGATACTGTGGAATCTTCCTCAGAACAAGAAAGCGGTTTGGCGCAAAGTCGGGAGAAAGGCTGGGCGAATTGGTGAGAAGATTCCAGTGCGAGGACAAATCTGTCCGGAACAGATTTACACAGCCGCAGACTGTCCGCAGGAGTAGAGCCATAGATGGCTCTGATGAATCGAACCTGAGATGACGCCGGATTTCAGGCAATAAAAAAGCCCGCATATTGCTATGCGGGCTCTTTAATATTCGTGGTGCCCAGAGGCGGACAGGGCACAGCTATCACAGAACCCACGCATCATGCGGGCTGGCAGCCCTTCAGACCATCGTGGTTGATGGAAATGTGTGCCAAAAGTGTATCACCGGCAAGAGGAGGTATCTTCTCTCAAACGGGACCGTTTTAGTCTCACACTCAAAATGATTTGGTTTTATTATCTTTCAAATTCTAAAAAAGTATTTCAAAGATCCGTATTCTGGATTATAGTGGTTCGGACTTTAATGATACTGAGAGGTAGATATGCAACGTTCATCATATGAAACGGCCGTACTTGTGGCGCTGGCTTTGAAGCGCTTTGAGCGAACTAGAGTGCGCTTGTCAGGCATTAGGCTTAAGAAAATTTCAGGGCGAAAGCAGCTTAGAAGCGTTTTTGTTCAAGCGGTTATTGAAGAGCTTAATGATATGGGGGTACTCATGATTGAACTTGAGAATGGAGGATTCGGCCTTACTTATGCGAGTGTTCTTGAAGGAGCGCCTGCGCTACCTGTTGCAAGAGCGATTGGATCTGAGTTAAGGGATCTGCGCTCAGGGGAGCTGTCTCTTTCCGACATTGAGAGTGAGCTGTTTCAATCGGATGGGGAAGATGATGATGACGACGATGATTAACCTGTAGGGTGTTGAAATGCTCAACTGATTGGATCTCAGTACCCAGTCCAATTCGAATCTTTATTTATTGAACAGGGCACAGCTGCCACAGAAGCCACGTATCATATGGGTTAGCAGCCCTTCAAACCATCGTGGTTGATGGACATGTGTGCCCAAAGCGTATCACTTTACTATCGTCGTGAATTCACGCTCTTGACTAGTCGTTCAAGACTCTTTGCCGAAGCCGGCTTGTGGCCGTTTCGCTGCAATCCACTTCTTTTACAGATACTCTTCATGCGAGCTTTGAAGTACGTGTTGTACCATTCAAATTCTTTCTTGTGCTCAGGTTCAAACTCAAGGTGAGCCATTCTTCCTAAGAGCCCACAGAACCAATCTGCACACTGGAGAGTCTGGTAAAGGTTGCTTTCAGCTTGCATCGGGGGTTCAATTAATTGACGCCGGTTCTTGCTTCCGAACATTTCGATACCTGTTCGTTCAACTATCTCCCCGCGCATCACGTTCTCTTCTTGCTCATCAAGGATGACCATGAATCTATCGTTACTGGGCTTGCATTGATCATCTATCCGTTTAATCAGCTCTCGCAGAGTTCGGTGATAGAGTTCCTTGCTATCAATTTTTTCGGTGCGCGGCTTTTCTGAGCCTACGTATATAACGTAGCCGCCAATTTCATCAATCTTGCTGATCAGACGGAAGGTGGCTTGCCGTAGCTCTCTATACTTCTTGACGTTTCCTGTGCGGTATAAATTGGCCCCCTTTTTTTCCCACTTGGCAGGATGGATACCGGCCTTTTTGAGGTCCATCGCGAGTAGATTGTTCTTCAGTTGAAAAAAGAACGTAGTAAAGTTCCTAACTTCATAGTACGGAAGTACAATGCCTGCTAACCCGAAAGCGGGGTGAGTCTTATGCTTAGGATGGTCATGAGACAAGTATGGACCGATATGTCCAAACTCATCCAGATACACTATGTAGAGCATTCCTTGTTCCCATAAACGCGAAGACCCGGAACATAGAATGCCCGGGTCTCGGAAGCGGAGCGCCATCTTCGCTACGGTTAATACCTTCACTCGTATGCCGCGTCCGAATTAACTATCCCTTGTCTTTTGATTTTATGCAAGTACTTTTTCAAACTTGGATGCTATTCGGTATAAGCTGGACTCGCTGATTCCAAGCTCGCTTGCTGCATTTCGCTTGGTCATGCCTGTCGCCAGTAGGGCCTTCAGTTCTCCGGCCTTGTTCCGAGCTGTCGGCTTCCTCCCTTTATACATCCCCTTCGCTTTGGCCTGAGCGATACCTTCAGCCTGTCGTTCCAGCATCATTTCCCGCTCAAATGTGGCGATGGCTCCGATCATAGTGAGCATCAGCTTGCCGGTTGGCGTACCGGTATCAATGCCAATATTCAGGATCTTCAGGGTGATACCCTTCGCGTTCAGCTTATCGACGATCTCCAGCAGGTGACTGGTGTTGCGCGCCAGTCGATCCAGCTTGGTGACGATGAACTCGTCTCCGTCTCTCATATAGTCCAGTGCCGCGACCAGCTCAGGCCGGTCTGTCTTGCTGCCGCTGACCTTCTCCTGAAATACTTTGTCGCAGGATGACAGTGCTTCGAGCTGAGCGGTGAGTGATTGCCCGGTAGTTGATACGCGGGCGTAACCGATGATTGCCATAGTGGCCTCCCAATAGACTCTAGGCCCAGTGGGAGATGTCTCTCAAAAGCCTGGAATGGACTCTATTGGGAGATAATTTCAGGTCGGGAGAAGTCTCCCACTAGGGCATGGTTCAAAGAATGACGGTAGGCAGGATGCTTACCGTTGTACTTATAACGCGGGCCTAAGAGGAAAGTGATACCCCTTGATATGGGTGTGATCCAGTGAGTGATCGGTGCTGCCCATCACCCTCAGTCATTTTTCCAAAGGCCGGATTGGCAATATCTCCGGCCCTTTTCTGTGATCGGGGTGATCGGGGTTGCAGCCTCCCTTCCTAATAGATGGTTACACCGTGTAGTCTTGACCATCTGGCAGTGCATCCTCCGGAAAGACTTCTTCACTCTCTCTCAGGATGCGGGAGTCCTCTCGTTCAATCAGGTCATATTCATTAGGCTGGCCGTGGTTAGTCAGAATCCACCCCTTCTTCCGGCTCTGGCGGCCATTAATCCTTTTTGACGTATTCTTCTCTCTGAAGCCAACATCCTCTAGCTTTCGCCGGAAGGATAGCCCTTTGTTGAGGTGCAGCTTCGCCCACCGGTAATTCTCACCTTCTGAATCGCCACCAGTTCGCTAGACACTTTCAAGCTTCATAAAATATTGCTGTTCATACTTTACCGGCGACAGCATTCCATTGGAACCATGCCTGCGGT
>NZ_JAJAEL010000023.1 GCF_020447205.1 Thalassolituus alkanivorans | reverse complement strand
TGTGTCGCGGGATACCTTCTATCGTTACCAGCAATCCGTTGAACAGGGTGGAGTTGATGCTCTGATCAATCAAAACCGCCGGGTTCCAAACCGCAAGAATCGTGTAGATCCTGCCATCGAAGATGCTGTTATTGCTTACGCCGTTGAACACCCGGCCCATGGTCAGGTGCGGGTCAGTAACGAACTGAGAAAGCGCGGTGTATTTGTATCGGCCAGTGGTGTTCGATCAATCTGGCTCCGTCATGATCTGGAGAACTTCAGGAAACGCCTGAAAGCTCTGGAGGCCAAAGTCGCAGCGGAAGGAATCATTCTTACTGAAGATCAGGTTGCTGCGCTGGAGCGGAAGAAACTGGATGAGGAGGTCAGTGGTCAGATAGAAACGCACCATCCGGGCTACCTGGGCTCGCAGGACACCTTCTACGTAGGCAATATGAAAGGTGTTGGCCGTATCTATCAACAGACCTTCGTGGATACTTACAGCAAATATGCGTTTGCCAAGCTGTATACGACGAAAACGCCGATTACAGCGGCCGATACGCTGAATGATAAAGTACTGCCGTTCTTCGCCGCTCAGGAGCTCCCGATGCTGCGTATTTTAACCGACAGAGGCACGGAATATTGCGGCAAACCAGAGCAGCATGATTATCAGCTGTACCTGGCGATTAACGATATTGACCACACCAAAACGAAAGTTAAATCACCGCAGACGAATGGTATCTGCGAGCGTTTTCACAAGACGATTTTACAGGAGTTTTATCAGGTCGCTTTCAGGAAAAAACTGTATCAGTCTCTGGATGAGCTACAGAAAGATCTGGACGAGTGGCTGGAATATTACAACAATGAACGAACCCATCAGGGTAAAATGTGCTGCGGCCGAACAC
>NZ_JAJAEL010000022.1 GCF_020447205.1 Thalassolituus alkanivorans | reverse complement strand
CCAGATGCCAAGGCATCCACCGTGCACGCTTAGTCACTTGACCATATAACCCCAAACCGTTTCAGTTCTTACAAGCTATGAAGAACAAAACTTTATGGTGTGGAGTTAATTGCTATCGCCAAGCAACTGCAAGTTCGCTTGAGAATCTCAATTCTCATGTATCCTAATTTTTAAAGAACAACACAAAACCACGAGGGTTCGTGTAAAAGCATTTAAGCAATTCGTGTGAGCACTTAACTGAGACGACTGAAGTATCGTTTAAGGAGGTGATCCAGCCCCAGGTTCCCCTAGGGCTACCTTGTTACGACTTCACCCCAGTC
>NZ_JAJAEL010000021.1 GCF_020447205.1 Thalassolituus alkanivorans | reverse complement strand
CGCACACCAGAAATCAATTCATTGAAGCGCAGTTGGATCGGCTGGCTGATCTCATAGGCATTTCCCGGCAACAACGTCAGTTTCTCACCAATTTCTTCTAACAGCTGCGCTTTGGTTTTATCAGAATCGGGCCATTCACTGCGATCCTTGAGCATGATATAGCCATCGGAAATGTTGGGTCCCATGGGGTCACTGGCAACTTCGGCCGTGCCGACGCGTGCGAAGTAGGTTTTGACTTCACGGATTTCCAGCACCGCTTTTTCCAATTGAAACTGCATATCCAGAGATTGAGTGAGACTGGTACCCGGTATTCGCAGCGCCTGGATGGCAATATCGCCCTCATCCAGATTCGGGATAAATTCCGTACCCATCCGCGTTGCCAGTGCGCCGACCAAAACCACAAAGATCAGGGCCGCAGACAATACGAGTACGCGAAATTTGAGTGCCCACGCCAAAACCGGGGCGTAAAACCGTTTGGAGTGGCGAACAATAAAATTGTCCTTCTCCTCGATATGCCCCGTCATAAACAGCGCCACGGCGGCAGGGACGAAGGTGAGTGACAGCACCAACGCAGACAGCAAGGCCATGATTACCGCCATGGCCATGGGCGTAAACATTTTGCCTTCCACGCCCGTCAAAGCCAGGATGGGTAAGTTCACCAGAATCACCACTAACACGCTGATCAGACTTGGTGTAAATACCTCGCGGGTGGCCGCAAACACCGTTTGAAAACGCTCATCCAGTTTTAAGGTGCGCCCAAGATGATGCTGTCGCCCAGCCAAGCGCATGATACAGTT
>NZ_JAJAEL010000020.1:789-1880 GCF_020447205.1 Thalassolituus alkanivorans | reverse complement strand
CACACGCAACTGTTCCGGGCTTTTCACAACCGCAAACAAGCCATTGTCGCGGTAGAGGCACTGCGCACCGCCATCATTCCCGCCCTTGAGCAGGCCCTGGTAGAAACTCAGGCGGCCTATCAACGCGGTCGCTACGGGTATCTCGACTATGTCAGCGCGCGGCAGGAATTATTGAGCGCCAGGCGCACCCAGATCGAAGCGGCCGCAGCCGCCTTAACCTATGGTGCAGAAATTGAGCAGCTAACAGCAGAGCCCTTGGCCTTGACACAGTATGGCGAAGACAACACATTTTCAGGAACCCCACAATGAAATCAAATACCCAGTTAAAAAAATCATTTATCCGTCTAATTACGTGTTGCTTTGCGATCACCCTGTTCTCTGGACAAACTTTCGCCGAGACGGGTCACGGAGAAGAGGAAGAGCACGGTGAAGAAGGCCACGTCGAGCTGACCCAGGAGCAGATAAAACATGCCGGCATTACGCTGGCAACCGTTACCTCGGGCACCATCCGCGATGTTTTGCCAGTATATGGCGTCGTCGCCACCAATGCAGAACGTGTACAGTCGGTAACGGCACGCTTCGACGGCGTTATTCGGGAAGTTAAAAAAAGTGTTGGTGATCCGGTTCGCAAAGGCGAACCCCTGGTGACTGTGGAAGCGAATGAAAGTCTGAAAACCTATTCGATAGTATCCGCACTCAATGGTGCCGTTACCCAGCGTAATGCAAACGCTGGCGAGCACACTACGGATATCCCGTTGTTGGTAGTACAGGATTTCTCAACGGTTTGGGTGGAGCTGTCGGTTTTTCCCAAGGATGTTGCTCAGGTTGAATTAGGCCAGCGGGTTCGCATTCTCAGTCTCGATTCGACCCATATCGCAGAGGGAAAAATCATCTATATTGCGCCGCTTGGCCAAACTGGTAATCAGGCCATTATGGCGCGCGCTTTGATCGACAACCCGAATGGCATTTGGAAACCCGGTCTCTTTGTCAACGCGCAAATCACCCGCGCCGAAATAGCCGCTCCAATGGTGATCCGCAACGAAGCCTTGCAAATCGTCGAGGATAACCCTGTCGTTTTTGTTCGGGGTGAG
>NZ_JAJAEL010000020.1:0-562 GCF_020447205.1 Thalassolituus alkanivorans | reverse complement strand
CCAATGTCCAGGTGCAAATCAATACAGAAGCCCCAGGCTACTCACCGCTGGAAGTGGAGCAACGCATTACCTACCTGGTAGAACTGGCGATCACGGGGTTGCCCTATGTTGAGAGTACCCGTTCGATATCACGCTATGCCCTGTCTCAGGTGACCGTGGTGTTTGAAAAAGGCACGGACATTTACTTTGCCCGCAATCTTATCAACGAGCGCTTGCAGCAGGCGAAAAGCGAGATGCCTTCGGGAATCGATCCGGCGATGGGACCCGTTGCCACAGGCCTCGGTGAAATCTTTCACTATGCGGTGCATGCGAAACCGGGCGCCTTGATGGAAAATGGTGAGCCGTATGATGCGACGGCCTTACGCACCTTGCAGGATTGGGTGATACGTCCGCAATTGCGCCTGGTTCCAGGTGTTACCGAAGTCAATACCATTGGCGGCTTTGAAAAGCAGTTCCACGTCACCCCGGAACCTTCAAGACTGCTGGCCTACCAGCTCAGCTTTGATGATTTAGTAGCGGCACTGGAGAAAAACAACGCTAATATCGGTGCTGGCTATATTGA
>NZ_JAJAEL010000019.1 GCF_020447205.1 Thalassolituus alkanivorans | reverse complement strand
ACAAGGAGAGAGGAGTGATATTAGCGGGCTAAATGAATGACGAACGACGACGTTAATGGGGAAAACTGGCCTCAGCCCGAAGGGTTATGGCTAAAAATCCCTCATCCTGCGTTGCTGTTCGTTCGCTTAACCCGTTAGGCCACACTCTCAGCGCCTTGTTTGAGATATTTTTAGCCAATAACAGGCCTGTTTAATTAGTGTCGACAGGCCCTAG
>NZ_JAJAEL010000018.1 GCF_020447205.1 Thalassolituus alkanivorans | reverse complement strand
CGCGACACACCCATAACCTTGCAGGCTTTGGATACGTTACCGAGTTCCTGAGCCAGATTCAGCAAACCGGCTTTGTGTTTTATGATGGGATTGTTAGACTCAAGCATAGAGAGTTTCCTTTGTTGAGATATTGATTCGACACCATTATCAAAACGGGAAACTCTCTTCTTTTCAATCAGAAGTGTCAGATCAGGTCTGAACTAATTCA
>NZ_JAJAEL010000017.1 GCF_020447205.1 Thalassolituus alkanivorans | reverse complement strand
ATGAACGAGTCACTTAATGTTATTGGCGTTGCTGTACTCCCGTTATTTGGTGGCTTGCTGGTCTTGGCACCGATATGGCCTTCCGGGTGGCCGCTGGCTTTCCAGTTACTTTTGGCGATCCTCATTTCTGATGTTGGCATCACCCTGGCGCATTTTGCCAGTCATCGCCTCTCTTCACTGTGGCGCCTTCATGCCGTTCATCACAGCGTAAAGCGGCTATACGGTTTTAATGGTCTTATGAAACATCCATTGCATCAATTGATAGAAACCGTCGCAGGAACGACACCATTGCTCTTTGTAGGAGTGCCACAAAATGTCCTGATGTTGTTGGTGGTTGCAGTAGTGCTTCAGTTACTATTGCAGCACTCGAACGTGGCGTATTTTACTGGACCGCTGAGGAGGGTTCTCGCAATCAACGCGGTGCATCGTTTCCACCACTTAAATACGGCAGAAGAAGGCGATGTGAACTTCGGGCTTTTTACCACCTTGACGGATCGCTTGTTGGGAACGGCTTATTTTGACTCTGAACGAACGATCGGTACTAAAGATCTTGGTATCGCTTCAACGCCGAATTATCCAGCTGACTATTGGCAACAGTTGATGCAGCCTTTTCGACGGGACAAGACATGAGGTTATTTAGTAATTGATAAATCCGAGAACACGCTCCACATGCCACAGCGGGAGCGTGTTCTCCACTTACCTCATTCCTTTGTTGTTTTCATGGTCGCTGTTATCGCCTTCATCATGAACTTGATGATTCCTACTACCTATGGTACTCACAATAAAAATACATACCCCTATGAATATCGCTGTATCAGCCAGATTGAATGCTGGCCAATGAGAATAGCTCCAGTGAAAATCAAGAAAGTCCACTACCGATCCACGCCATACACGATCAACCAGGTTGCCCAATGCACCACCAAGCAGCATCGAATAGCTCGCCGCTTCAAGCCGGGTTGGACGCCGCCGCATTGTCCAAACCAACCAAACCGATACGCCAGAGGCTAATGCAATAAAGAAATAGCGTTGCCAGCCACCAGCATCAGCTAGCAAGCTGAATGCAGCCCCAGGATTCATCATGTGTACGATATTAAGAATTGAGTTAATCTCCACGCGCTCACCGTACTCTATCGTACGCTCAACGGCATACTTACTCGCCTGGTCCATCAGTAATATCAAACCGGAAAGACACAGCCAACCACAAAAGGTGTTTGTCGGGTTAGAGTTCGCCATGAAGTTAATTTTCTTTTCCTCCAATCGGTAGCGCTTGCTCGACAGGGGTGACGTATACCCAACCGGATATGTTGGGTCCGATTTTCCCGGTTTTGCGTATGATAGCCGTCACCTCATCCACCTGATTGTCATCACAGACCAGAGATAATTGTACTTCTGAGATAACCACGCCAGCTTCGGCAGAATAGGCCAATTCCCGCTCCCCGAGGGGCTTCAAAGTACCCTTGATGTCGAGTAGCGATAGGTTTTTGTAACCCGCGTCACGCAGTGCGTCGATGACATCAGCGGACCGAACGTGATGTATAAAAGCGGTAATTTGTTTCATGTGAATACTCCAAAAAAGTGTCGTCATTGCTGTTGGATGGATCGCGACAATCGGTTGGGTGCCGCGATCCTGAGGGTGTCACTGAGCGATCGGATCGCCGTTGTCATCAATCTCTTTTGGCTTTCGCCAAGCCAGTCGATAAAGGCCGGGAAGTACCAATAGAGTGAGTAACGTGGATGAGATAATGCCGCCGATGACTACCGTGGCCAGTGGTCTTTGGACTTCTGCTCCAGTGCTGGTGTTGAGTGCCATCGGCAAGAAGCCTAATGCAGCCACCAGAGCGACCATCAAAATCGGCCGCAATCTCAACATGGCGCCGCCCTGAATCGCCTGCTCGACGGATTCACCCCGATTGAGCTCATCTCGAAAGGCCGACACCATCATGACCCCCGTCAGTACAGAAACCCCGCATAAGGTAATAAACCCAACGCCGGCTGTGATCGAGAGGGGAATATCTCTTAACCACAAGGCGATAACGCCACCGGTCAGCGCCAGCGGTACGCCACTGAAGACCAATGCCGCATCTTTTGCCGAACCAAAGGTCATCATCAACAGTGCAAAAATCATCACCAAAGTGACGGGGACAAGCAGGCTTAACCGCTGCGAGGCCGATTGCAGTTGCTCAAAGGTGCCTCCATACTCCAGCCAATAGCCGGGCGGCAATTTCACCTGTTGCGCAACTTTGCCCTGAACTTCAGCCACAAAACCACCCAAATCACGACCGCGAACGTTCGCGCTGACAACCAGTCGCCGCTTGCCGTTTTCGCGAGAGATCTGATTAGGTCCAGGGGCCAGCGTGAGACTGGCCACTTCCCGCAGCGGTACGTAGCCGCCCTCTGGCAGCGGTATCGGCAAACGTTCCAACGCGCGCAAGTCGCCCCTTATGCCCTCGGCCACTCGCACCACTATCGAAAACCGCTGGTCGCCCTCAAAGATCAGGCCAGCCTCCTCACCGCCCGTGGCGGCGGCGACTACGTCCTGCACATCGGCGACATTCAAGCCATAACGATACATAGCTGAACGATCAGCATTAATGGACAGAATAGGCAAACCGGATACCTGTTCGACCTTGACACCTTCGGCGCCCTCGATGCCAGTCAATACCGCCGCGATTTCGCTGCCCGATTTAAGCAGCTGGTCCAAATCATCGCCGAACACCTTGATCCCGAGGTCTGATCGCACACCAGAAATCAATTCATTGAAGCGCAGTTGGATCGGCTGGCTGATCTCATAGGCATTTCCCGGCAACAACGTCAGTTTCTCACCAATTTCTTC
>NZ_JAJAEL010000016.1 GCF_020447205.1 Thalassolituus alkanivorans | reverse complement strand
GAATAAGAGCTTGACGATGACCTACTCTCACATGGGGAAGCCCCACACTACCATCGGCGATGCTGCGTTTCACTTCTGAGTTCGGAATGGATTCAGGTGGTTCCACAGCTCTATTGTCGTCAAGCAAACCTTTATGAAGCTGGTCGTCTTACGCGTTCTGCGACATGACTTCAAATTAGGGCGGATACATGAGTCACTGTTAAGTGAAGAGATTCTCAAGCGAACAAGCAGTTGCTTGTCGTATTCAATCAACCCTTACCGGGTTTGGGTGTTATATGGTCAAGCCTCACGGGCAATTAGTATCAGTTAGCTCAATGCCTCACAGCACTTACACACCTGACCTATCAACCTGGTAGTCTTCCAGGGCCCTACAGGGAACTCGAAGTTCCAGTGAGATCTCATCTTGAAGGAGGTTTCCCGCTTAGATGCTTTCAGCGGTTATCCTGTCCGAACGTAGCTACCCGGCAATGCCACGGGCGTGACAACCGGAACACCAGAGGTTCGTCCACTCCGGTCCTCTCGTACTAGGAGCAGCTCTTCTCAAATCTCAAACGCCCACGGCAGATAGGGACCGAACTGTCTCACGACGTTCTAAACCCAGCTCGCGTACCACTTTAAATGGCGAACAGCCATACCCTTGGGACCGGCTTCAGCCCCAGGATGTGATGAGCCGACATCGAGGTGCCAAACACCGCCGTCGATGTGAACTCTTGGGCGGTATCAGCCTGTTATCCCCGGAGTACCTTTTATCCGTTGAGCGATGGCCCTTCCATACAGAACCACCGGATCACTATGACCTACTTTCGTACCTGCTCGACGTGTCTGTCTCGCAGTTAAGCCGGCTTGTGCCATTACACTAACCTCCTGATGTCCGACCAGGATTAGCCGACCTTCGTGCTCCTCCGTTACTCTTTGGGAGGAGACCGCCCCAGTCAAACTACCCACCACACAGTGTCCTCGATCCGGATAACGGACCAGAGTTAGAACCCCAAATTGACCAGGCTGGTATTTCAAGATTGGCTCCACAAAGACTGGCGTCTCTGCTTCAAAGCCTCCCAGCTATCCTACACAAGCCAATTCAAAGTTCACTGTGAAGCTATAGTAAAGGTTCACGGGGTCTTTCCGTCTAGCCGCGGGAACGCAGCATCTTAACTGCGAATTCAATTTCACTGAGTCTCGGGTGGAGACAGTGTCGCCATCATTACGCCATTCGTGCAGGTCGGAACTTACCCGACAAGGAATTTCGCTACCTTAGGACCGTTATAGTTACGGCCGCCGTTTACCGGGGCTTCGATCAAGAGCTTCTCCGAAGATAACCCCATCAATTAACCTTCCGGCACCGGGCAGGCGTCACACCCTATACGTCCACTTTCGTGTTTGCAGAGTGCTGTGTTTTTAATAAACAGTTGCAGCGACCTGGTATCTTCGACCGGTCTCAGCTTACGGAGCAAGTCCTTCACCAAAACCGGCGCACCTTCTCCCGAAGTTACGGTGCCATTTTGCCTAGTTCCTTCACCCGAGTTCTCTCAAGCGCCTTGGTATTCTCTACCTACCCACCTGTGTCGGTTTGGGGTACGGTCTCTTTATAGCTGAAGCTTAGAGGCTTTTCCTGGAAGCATGGCATCGACCACTTCGGACTCCGTAGAGTCACCGTCATCAGTTCTCGGCATTAAGGACCCGGATTTGCCTAAGTCCTCTGCCTACCACCTTAAACACGGACAACCAACGCCGTGCTGGCCTAGCCTTCTCCGTCCCCCCATCGCACTATAAAGAGGTGCGGTAATATTAAACCGCTTCCCATCGACTACGCTTCTCAGCCTCGCCTTAGGGGCCGACTAACCCTGCCCCGATTAACGTTGGACAGGAACCCTTGGGTTTCCGGCGGGGGAGTTTTTCACTCCCCTTGTCGTTACTTATGTCAGCATTCGCACTTCTGATACCTCCAGCCTGGTTCACACCTTGACCTTCAACGGCTTACAGAACGCTCCTCTACCATGCAATAAATTGCATCCGTAGCTTCGGTGTACAGTTTGAGCCCCGTTATATCTTCCGCGCAGGCCGACTCGACTAGTGAGCTATTACGCTTTCTTTAAAGGGTGGCTGCTTCTAAGCCAACCTCCTAGCTGTTTTAGCCTTCCCACATCGTTTCCCACTTAACTGTAACTTTGGGACCTTAGCTGACGGTCTGGGTTGTTTCCCTTTTCACGACGGACGTTAGCACCCGCCGTGTGTCTCCCGTGATTGAACTCATGGGTATTCGGAGTTTGCAAAGGGTTGGTAAGTCGAGATGACCCCCTAGCCTTAACAGTGCTCTACCCCCCATGGTTAGACACGAGGCGCTACCTAAATAGCTTTCGAGGAGAACCAGCTATCTCCGGGCTTGATTAGCCTTTCACTCCTATCCACAAGTCATCCCCTAACTTTTCAACGGTAGTGGGTTCGGTCCTCCAGTTGATGTTACTCAACCTTCAACCTGCTCATGGATAGATCGCCCGGTTTCGGGTCTAATGCTAGCGACTATACGCGCAGTTAACACTCGGTTTCCCTACGGCTCCGCTATTCGCTTAACCTTGCCACTAACATTAAGTCGCTGACCCATTATACAAAAGGTACGCAGTCACCGAACTAAGTCGGCTCCCACTGCTTGTACGTACACGGTTTCAGGATCTATTTCACTCCCCTCACAGGGGTTCTTTTCGCCTTTCCCTCACGGTACTGGTTCACTATCGGTCATCTGGGAGTATTTAGCCTTGGAGGATGGTCCCCCCATATTCAGACAGGATATCACGTGTCCCGTCCTACTCGTTTTCACTGCTTATAGGTTTTCGTATACGGGGCTATCACCCACTACGGCCGCACTTTCCAGAGCGTTCTACTAACCACAAAACAGCTTAAGGGCTGGTCCCCGTTCGCTCGCCACTACTTAGGGAATCTCGGTTGATTTCTTTTCCTGCGGGTACTTAGATGTTTCAGTTCTCCGCGTTCGCCTCACACACCTATGTATTCAGTGTGTGATACCCGCCTTATGACGGGTGGGTTTCCCCATTCAGAGATCTCCGGATCAAAGGTTGTTTGCCACCTCCCCGAAGCTTATCGCAGGCTACTACGTCTTTCATCGCCTCCAGATGCCAAGGCATCCACCGTGCACGCTTAGTCACTTGACCATATAACCCCAAACCGTTTCAGTTCTTACAAGCTATGAAGAACAAAACTTTATGG
>NZ_JAJAEL010000001.1 GCF_020447205.1 Thalassolituus alkanivorans | reverse complement strand
GGAATCTGACACTGTCTCAGCTGTCGATTCATTTTGCCGGGCGGTTAGACGCTCATATTGATCTGTAATTCGCTGACACAGAATTTTGAACACCCTCGCGACACACCCATAACCTTGCAGGCTTTGGATACGTTACCGAGTTCCTGAGCCAGATTCAGCAAACCGGCTTTGTGTTTTATGATGGGATTGTTAGACTCAAGCATAGAGAGTTTCCTTTGTTGAGATATTGATTCGACACCATTATCAAAACGGGAAACTCTCTTCTTTTCAATCAGAAGTGTCAGATCAGGTCTGAACTAATTCACATTATTAGCGTATTTTAACACTACCAATCCCCTTTAGCCTTCAACTGATTTTCCAATAGAAGCTCTCTGTGCCACCGATCCATGCCACAGGATGCAGTACACCATGCTCTAGCACCTCTATAATTAGCTCCTGCATTTACTATCGTATCGACAGTAAGCCCCCCAAACCCGATAATTTTAAATACTTCTCTGGTAAACCCTTTGATCTTGTAGCCTATCGAATCTGCGTAAGTTTCAATATGACCAACAGCTGATCGCGTATCTGCATAAACTGAAGCCATACTGGTACCAGGAGTAAAGGCCTCTACCTCTCTGCCCCCAAAAAGTGTTCTCACACCAGTACATACGCTTACTTCAAAACTTCCACAGGAGTGACTGATATTGTTGGCTACAAGACCAGCAGAAAGATCTGCAGCGTTATCATAATCCATTGCGGTTCCATCCGCAGTCTCCGGCATTCGACTACCGCAAGAGTTATCTTTGCTTCCATGTTTACCACAGTAATTAAACAACCTCGACATCGCCGCACTTGATGCGCCATTAATAAATCCTTGAGTGCCCCCGCCCATAATCACCTGCGATGTCCCGCCAATCAACGCCGCCTCCATCGCATGAGCCACTGGGCCGTTACCAAGGGCTTTTGCCGCGCTCCATTTGCTTGGTACAAACTCCGCATAGCCTTCTGCTGCCATAGTGCTACGATGTGCGTCCTATTTGTTGCCTCTGATATAAACTAAAACAAGTATACAGATCACTCTGACAGACACTACACTCACTAAAAATATTGGTACGATTCATAGTCAATAACACTTCCAGCCGCCGCCAAAATCAATTCGGTAGCAGCACCACTAATCCAGGTTGAATAACAATTTTTTCCCTGCTGTATTTCTCAAGATAATCAGCAAGCTGGCTCTTCGAATATGTGCCGATAATTTTTTTATCAGATAAAAGCTCTAGTCGCTTAAAGCCAGGCTCCTCCATCAAATTGGGGAAAACAAAATTTCTGGAATTTTTGATAACATAAGCCCGCTCTTGGTTATCGTAAACCACGTTGAGAACAACGTCCTGCCCTGACGTATTCTCAAAAACAGGCGTTAACGAGGCATCCCAGCATCCAGCCAGGATCACAAGCATCAAAGCAACCAGCATTCGTTTCTTCATTATAAACTCCCTGTTAAATAAACCACCTGACTCCACGACATTTAGTCACCGCTCTAGCAGTACATCCATGCTTTAGTTCAGCGCCCACACCTGTCTGTTCGGAGACATCACAACCATCGGTATCTATCACATTCCATCAACCGATCATGAATTGTCAGGCGCCTCAAGTATGCCATGTCACCTGAAAGATCCCGTCGAACATTTCAACTGCGTGCTCACATACTCATTCATAGGAGCGTGCCCAATATCCGTATCCATCAGCTGCAGACTTGTCGCTGACAGACTCACCACCAAAACAACAGGCCCCAAGAGTACACAGGGTAATACTAGAACCCCTTTCTCCGCGCCCCTTAAAGCGGGAGCTACAGACAGCAGAGTATACAGACGCCACGACTATCGCTCCCACCTCTCAGCTCAGCGCAACAGCGCCATATCCGGATGATCACGGCCACTCCTATCAGTCCCTGCACTTTATGGCTAAAGCAGGAATCCACAGCCCCCCTCACCCCACAGAAGACAGCATCGCGCCCAGCGGTTACAATCGGTGCGTTTTTTCATTAGCCACAAGAAGCAATTCCTATGGGCCGCGCGTACCAGAACCGTAAAGAATCGATGGCCAAAACGGCCGCAGCAAAAACCAAAGTGTATTCCCGTTATGGCCGCGAGATTTATATGTGCGCCAAAAACGGTGGTGTCGACCCGTCTGCCAACCTGTCGTTGCGCGGACTGATCGATAAAGCCAAGAAAGACCAGGTGCCAAGCCACGTGATCGAGAAGGCCATCGACAAAGCCAAAGGCGGCGCCGGTGAAGACTTCCAGCCTGCATTGTACGAAGGCATCGGCCCCGGCGGCTGCATGGTGCTGATCAGCGCCCTGACCGATAACGGCAACCGTACCTTCGGTGATATCCGTGGCATCTTCTCCAAGTGCAAAGCCAAGCTGGGCAGCCAGGGTTCGGTGTCGCATATGTTCGATCACCGCGCGATGTTTGTGTTTGCCGGTGACGACGAAGAAGCCGCACTGGAAGCCCTGATGATGGCCGATGTGGATGTGTCGGATATCGACTGCGAAGACGGCATGATCACCGTGCTGGTGCCGCCAACCGATTACTTCAAGGCGAAAACCGCGCTGACCGAGATGAACCCGGAAATCGATTTCGAGGTGGAAGAGATCACTTATCTGCCACAGACCGAGCATCCGGTATCCGGCGATGACATCGCTCAGTTCGAGCGTTTCGCTGGCCTGCTGAACGATCTGGAAGATGTTGCGCACATCTACCATAACGGTGTGTTTGAAGGCTGATTCAGGCTTTTAATAAGCTAGGGCCTGTCGACACTAATTAAACAGGCCTGTTATTGGCTAAAAATATCTCAAACAAGGCGCTGAGAGTGTGGCCTAACGGGTTAAGCGAGCGAACAGCAACGCTGGATGAGGAATTTTGAGCCATAACCCTTCGGGCTGAGGCCAGTTTCCCCCATTGACGTCGTCGTTCGTCATTCATTTAGCCCTCTAATATCACTCCTCTCTCCTTGTTCTGAGAAAAACTGGCTCTCAGCAGGCCGGATTTACTTAAGTGTCGACAGGCCCTAATAAAAAACGCCGCTGCGGGAAACCACAGCGGCGTTTTTTTTATGCCTGCGCTACAGCTCAGGTTTTAGTCGGTAGTACGCATCTCCAGACGGAAACGGCTGGTAGAGGTTGGTGTCTTGCCGCTGATTTTTACAGCAATGCGTTTTTTATCGCTGAAAAATCCTAATCCGTTGGTACTGACCGAGGTGACAACTTCGTCACCGGTACCGGAACCTGAAGAGCTATATTCCAGCCCGTCCCAGTCAATCACGGTCATATCCAGATCGTCGGTCAGCCCGGTTAAACGGAACTCATGGTCACCACTGTCAAAGTAATCTACGTCTACGTAGTAGTAATCTTCTTCTCCCGCTTCCAGCGTCCCGAGCACGCCACTGCTGGCGGTACCGTTTTCACTCGCCGGAGTTATAAAACGGTTAGCACTGCTCTGGCTGTGATTAGCCGGTTCAGTTGCCGTTGCTTTAATCTGTTCAAATGAGGCATTTTCGCCAATACATCCAGCCAGTGTCAGGGCCAGTAACGGTAAAATAACGGGCTTCAGAGTTGCCATACTTAAATCTCCCACGCCAGTCGTACAAAGGGGCCGTAGTGGAATACGGTGTTATCACCGATACCAAACTGGCCAACCGCTTCGTAATTGGAATCCACGCTGTTGGCGGCCCCGGTAAGATCTTCGGTGGTGAAGAACTGTTGCAGTGCACGGCCTTCAACGCCGAACGACATCCCGATATTACTGCCCGGCATGCGGTAAGCGACGATGTATTCCAGCTTATAACTGATCGACCAGCCCATGCCGACCGGCTCTTCGTATTCCAGATTCAGGCCGTAATTATCTTTTACAACCCGTTCAAGGTTGGCACTGCTTTGGCCGGTCATAAGACCAACGGTCACATCCATGGTCAGACCCGGGCCGTAACGCCAGCCACCACTTTCAGACAGGCTGAGGGCAAAGCCGCTTTGGTCGTGCATCGCTGCCTGCAGGTTATCGACATCAAACCACAGGCCAATCAGACGGGTGGTGTATTCCGGGTCAACCAATGCATCCGGATAGTTGGCCCGGTCGGTATAGCCGCCGCCAGAACGGGCGGTATACAGGCTGATTTGCGCCGGTTGACTGACTTCGATATAACCAAGCCCCCAGCGCGCGCCCATATTACCTTCTACCTCGGTACCGATATTTAACTGGGTATATTCGGCATCGAATTTACGCTCACCAATAATGTACTGGCCATTAAACCGGGTATCGCTGTCTTGCGGGTGGATATAACCTTCAGCGCTGCTGTTTTCCAGACGGAAAAATACACCGCCGGCTTCTACCGCACCGACAAAAGATTCCAGCTCGGTTTCACCATCGGCATTGGTGCGTACAGCGGCTGCCAGATCAAAGCTGAATGCGTTGTTACGCGGCGAGCGGAATTCCACCACATGGGCTAATGCATCACCGAATTCCACCAGATCTTTCAGATCCCCCACGTACTGATCCGGCGACCATGCGGTCTGACGCAGAGTATAAGAGGTGTAGGATAAATCGCGATAATCACCGTATTGCGTTTGCGCCGTAACAGCACCGGTTGCGGTCAGAGCCGCCACTGCCAGAGAAATTCTGATCATGACGACTCCTTAATTAAAACTGATACGCAGGGTGTAATTCATATTATTACCATCCACCGAGCTGACCTTAACCATGTGCAGACCACGGCTGTCAGGATCGGTATTACGACTGGCGTCATACCAGAGAGTCACCACTTCATCAGCTGTTCCTTCCGTGCGCGACCAACTGAGCAGGTTCAGGTTATGGTCAAATACTTCCAGATCAGCATTACCGTTCATATTGGTCAGGCTGATGGTCAGCGTACCGTTATAGCTGGACTCAAAACGACTGCCGGCCAAGCGGTAATAATCCTGCCGGTCATCCGGCCCCAGGGTTGCGGTATCACCATCGTCCATATAATCCGCATTGAAAAACGTATCATTGGATGCGGGATCAGGGTCAGGAACACCGCTGCTGTTATTGGTAATGTCAGGATAAGTATCGGCACAGCCTGCCAATATCAGACATGCGAACACTGGTATAAGTGGCTTCATAAAATGTCCCCGGATTTTTCCGCGAATATACCGTCTCATTTTAAGACGATCCAGCCACGCCAGAACGATTGTGGCTTGTAATGCCCTGATTTTTTTACGCTGGCCTGTCAGCAGCAGATTACCCGGATATGTATTTCTCTGATCAAATCGTCACATGTCTGTAATAAATCCGTCCCATCCTCTGCGCCAATAAAATGAATTAACTTTAAGCGGAGATACTATGAACCCGAAGTTTCTGGCTGTTGCAGTAAGCACGGCTCTGCTGGCCGCCTGTGGTGGTGACGACAATAAAAGCAGTAATAAAAGCCCACTGGCTGAGCTGGGTATTCAGTGCGCCAGCGTAGAAAAAGCCGCTGCGTCCAGCGCAACCGGGACTCTGCAACTGACACTGATCGACAGCTATGAATCTGGTAATGACTTTGCCACCAGCTCGGCAGAAATTGTCAGCTATGACAGCTGTTCTGATCAGCTTTATGTGGTGAACGCCAAAGACGCCACCATTGATGTTTTATCACTGGCGCAAACCAACAGCGCACCGACGAAAAAAGGCAGTATCAATCTGGCCTCTGCAGCCACTGCCGCAGGTATTGAAATTGGTGCCGCCAACAGCGTCTCAGCCAAAAATGGTTTGGTTGCCGTCGCCATTGAAGCCAAAGTAAAACAGGATGCCGGTCTGATTGCGCTGTACCGCTCTGACGATCTGAGCCTGCTGGCAACGTACCCAGCGGGCAGCCTGCCGGATATGGTCACCCTGTCAGCCGATGGCCGTTATATTCTGAGCGCCAACGAAGGCGAACCAAGCGGTGATTATCAAAATGACCCACAGGGTTCGATCACCATTGTCGATTTAAATAAAGGCTTCAGTGCCGATAAAGCCGTGGTACAGCAAGTGCTGTTTACCGATTTTAATAACGGTGGCAGCCGGGCTGCTGAATTACCCGCCGGCGTGCGTATTTCCGGCCCGGCGGGTACCAGCGTGGCACAGGATCTGGAGCCGGAATATCTGACCCTGAACAGCGACGGCAGCAAAGCCTGGGTCGCGCTGCAGGAAAACAACGCCATGGCCATTATTGATGTGGCCAACGCCCGTGTAGAGAGTATTAAAGCGCTGGGAGAAAAATCGTGGAATACAGCATCCGGAAACCAGCTGGACCCTTCCAATAAAGACGGTATGGCAGGTCAGTTTGCCAGCTACGAGCAACTGGCTGGTCTGTATATGCCGGACACCATTGCCAGCTTTGAACTGAATAACGAAACCTATATTGTCTCTGCCAACGAAGGCGACGGACGCGAGTATATTTACGAAACCACACAGCAGGCTTGTGATGCGGCCAATCACAGCTGGGATGGCAAAGACTATTCAGTTGGTGGCAAAGACGAAGACGCGCAGAAATACGCCAACGAAAGCGACGACTGTATTTCTCATATCGACGAAGCCCGCGGTGGCGATCTGTTTGATATCGTCGATGATGCCCATCCGTTAAAAGCCGCCCTCAATGATAACGACCAGCTGAAGCGTCTTAAATTGATTAACGACCGTGAGAGTATCGGCGCAGGCGACACCCTGTACGCTTACGGCGCGCGTTCGTTTTCCATCTGGAACAGCAATGCGGAACTGGTATATGACAGTGGCGACGATATTGCCAAGCGTGTGTTTGCCGTTGAGCCGGATAATTTTAATGCCGACAACGAAGTGAATTTAACCGCAGAAACCGCCGACAACCGCAGCGATGATAAAGGCACCGAGCCGGAAGCCATCGAAGTGGCCAGCATTAACGGCCGTATTTTTGCGTTCGTGGGTCTGGAACGTCAGGGCGGCATCATGGTGTATGACATCAGCAACCCGCAGGCACCGGTATTCCAGAGCTATCTGAATAACCGCGATTTTACCGCTGCGGTATGCACCCAAGTGAATGCTGATGGCGAATGCGATAACGATACCTACAACAGCGCCGCCGGCGATTTAGGCCCGGAGTCTATCGACTACTTCAGCCGTGCCGGTAAGCATTTTATTGCTGTGGGTAATGAAGTGAGTGGAACAACCAGTGTGTATCAGCTGAATTTCAGCAGTGCTGCACTGTAACGGCTGCATTGGTGAAAAAACCGCGCTCCGGCGCGGTTTTTTTATATCTCTTATGTCTCTGCGCCAAGCTTACTGCCGCATAAAATCTTCCAGTCCGCGACCAGTTGCTTTGTGGATATTGCGGAATAAATACCAGATCGCCAGGACCAGAATAATCATGCTCGGCAGCACAATCACCGGATAGCTCATCGCCGTCATCGCACCCAGCTGTTCGTTATATTCTTCGGTGCCTGGCATGGCGGTTACCATATAGCGCGCCAGACCATAATTCAGCGCTGATGACAGAAAAAACGAGGCGGCGATAATTTTATTGGCCATCGTCAGGTGACGCTGAAAATTCTCTTCCTCACCGTGTTCGGCAATTGCCTGCTGCAGTTTTTCTGTGTCGATGACTTCGTCATTCAGAATAATCATGCGCAATAACGAATAACGGGTATTCAGGGTCAGCAATACCGCAATGCCAATCAGACCCGGAATTAATGCTTCTTTCACCGCAAGATATTCCGGCGGCAACTGCAGCAAACTGATACCACCGGTCAGTAATACACTGACGATACCCAGTATCGAAAAGGCGTTTACTTTACCGGCGGTTTTCAGATCCCACAGACCAAAGGCCAGCGGGAATGCCAGCGCCACGATAACTCCCAGTGTAGGGCCAAGCATATCGTCACCACTGGCTTTGGTGAGAATCAGTGTTGGGATAACGATATTGAACAGCAGATTACTGAAAAAATTATGATTCTTCTTGCTGCTTGAGGTGGTGGTCATTAAAGGTTTCCATAAAAAATCAGGCGGATCAGAAATGCCGTCAGCGCGCATTAACGGCGCTGACGGCGCTCACCACGCAGTACTGTAATCACCGTTGCGGTTTCCGGACGAACTTCACGCCACAGAGCAAAGGCTTCAGCCGCCTGTTCTACCAGCATGCCTAAACCATCAATCACTTTGCCCACGCCATTATCCAGCGCCCACTGGTTAAACACTGTGGTTTGCGTGCTGTACATCATGTCGTAGCAAACGGTTTCCGCTGTTAATACCGCCGGAGACAATGGTGGTAAATCGCCGCTCAGACTGGCCGATGTACCGTTAATGATGACATCGAAGCTGCCATGTAGTGCATCAAATGCTGCCGCTTTAATATTGCCTAAATCAGCAAAGTCCGCAGCCAGCGTTTGCGCTTTACTCAGCGTACGGTTGGCAATAATCAGCTCCGCCGGCTGCTGTTCCAGAATGGGCTGCAGCACACCACGCACCGCACCACCGGCACCCAGCAACAAAATACGTTTGCCGGTTAATGTCACACCATGATTCACCGTCAGATCGCGTACCAGACCCACACCATCGGTGTTATCGGCCAGGATGCTGCCATCGGACATTTTCTTCAGCGTGTTTACCGCCTGCGCGCGCTGTGCACGCGGGGTAAATTCATCGGCGTAACGCCAGGCATTTTCTTTAAACGGCACGGTCACGTTGACACCACAGCCGCCGTGTTTAAAGAATTTATCCAGTGCCAGCTCGAAGCTGTCGAGCGGTACCAGTTGCGCGGTATAAAGCAGATCCTGACGGGTCTGCGCGGCAAATGCAGAATGAATCTGCGGCGACTTACTGTGGCCAATGGGATTGCCCACAACGGCATAAAGATCAGTCATAACTACAGCCTCACACCCATTCTTTATGGGGCAGGAAATCAGTATAAAGTTTCGCTTCAGCAGAGCCCGGTTCCGGCTGCCAGTCGTAATCCCAGTGCACCACCGGCGGCAGCGACATCAGAATCGACTCGGTACGGCCACCGGTCTGCAGACCAAAGATCGTGCCGCGGTCAAACACCAGATTAAATTCCACATAGCGGCCACGGCGGTAACACTGGAATTTACGCTCGCGCTCGCCATAAGGCGTGTCTTTGCGCTTCGCCACGATGGGAACATAGGCATCGATATAGCCGTTACCCACCGCCTGCATAAAGGCGAAGGATTTTTCAAAATTCAGTTCGCCGTCCCACTCGTTCAGGTCGTCGAAAAACAGACCGCCGACACCACGGCTTTCGTCACGGTGTTTAAGGTAGAAATAGTCGTCACACCATTTTTTGTATTTGGCGAATACTTCCTCACCAAAAGGTGCGCACAGATCTTTGCCGATCTGATGCCAGTGCACCACGTCTTCTTCATAGGGATAAAACGGCGTTAAATCGAAACCGCCACCAAACCACCACACCGGCTCTTCGCCTTCTTTTTCGGCGACAAATAAACGTACGTTGGCATGAGAAGTCGGCACATAAGGATTGTGCGGATGAATCACCAGCGACACACCCAGCGCCTGAAAGCTGCGTCCGGCCAGTTCCGGACGATTAGCCGTTGCCGACGCCGGTAAGCGAGCGCCACGCACATGGGAAAAATTCACGCCGCCTTTTTCAATCACGCCACCATCGGCGATCACGCGGGTACGGCCACCACCGGTTAATGCCAGATCACCTTCAGCCGCCGGGCGCTCCCAGGAGTCTTCCTGAAATTGCGCCTTACCGTCCTGTGCTTCCAGTGCACTGCAAATGCGGTCCTGCAGATCCAGCAGAAACGCTTTAACCGCTGCCACATCGCAGCCCGAATGAGCCTGGCTCATAAATATTCTCCTCTGAGGCCTTCAGGGCCTGTTAACGCAAACGCTGACCTGTCAGCGTGCGGATTTCCGACGGCTGAGCACGGCCACCCAGTGCTCCCGGCAAAACATAATCCAAACGGTCGGTAAAATATTGCCGCACCCGCAATGCTGAACGTGCCGGTTCGCGCCCCGCCGGATTGGCCGAGGTCGAGACCAGCGGGCCAACTTCATCACAGAGTGCACGCACCAGCGGATGATCGGTAACACGTACCGCCAGCGATTCATGGCGACCACGTAATAATGGTGATACCTCACGGCGGCAGGGTAACACCCAGGTCACCGGGCCCGGCCAGGTGGCATTAACGGTTGCCAGATCGCTGTCACTCAGCGGCAACAACAACTCATCCAGCTGTTGCAATGAGGATGCCACCAGCACTAATCCTTTGTGCGCCGGACGACTCTTAAGTTCAAGAATACGGCTGATGGCCGCCTCGTTGCGCGGATCGCAACCCAGGCCCCAAACCGCCTCGGTCGGATAGGCCAGCACACCGCCGGAGCGGATGCTGTGAGCAGCCAGTTCAAGATGCCATTTATTCACGGACGAAAACCCGCAGATGAAGGGAAAGGCGGCACCCTACAACAAGGTGCCGGGAGCGGCAAGTAGAGGCCCGGCTGACGCTGTTTCGTCATCATTGCTGTATTAGGACAATTCAGGCCTAAGACTTAAGAATGATTATCGTAAGACAAGATTGAACCTGTCATTTCAGGTCAGTAGCCTCGCCGACTTTTCAGGGACGATGCATGCCTGTTTTCAGGCCTGCTTCAACAACTCAGGGGCAACCGATGAACGTCTGGTTCAGAGTTTTCTATATTGTGCTGGCACTGCTGCCAGCCATGCTTCACGCACACACTTCCGCAACGTCTGACGATATCACCCGCGGACTGGCCTGGCTCAGCAGCCAGCAGCAGGCGGACGGATCCTTCCGCAGCAATACCATGGCGGCCACCGACTGGCAGGCCAGTACCGAGGCTCTGCAGGCATTTGCCAGTGCCGGGCAGCTGGATCATCTCAATACCCAGACGCTCGCAACCTATCTGGCTGGTCTCAATGCACATGAGACCGAGCTGCTGAGCCGGCGCATCAGCGCCAACCTGCGCCTCAGCCAGCCGTTCGCCGACGACCTGGCCACACTGGCGCTGCGGCAGAACAGTGATGGCGGCTTTGGTGACGAAAACGGCTTCGACAGCTCAGTCTACGACACCCTGTTTGCTCTGCAGGTACTGGCCAATGCCGGTAACCGAGCCTCACCGGCAACCTCGGCAGCCATCGGTTTCCTGCTCTCCCAGCAGCGCAGTGACGGCAGCTTTGCCCTCGATAGCGACACCGCCTCCTCCGCTTATATCACCGCCCTGACTCTGCGCGCTGTTACCCCTTATCTCTATGTGTACAACGTCGGTGAATCTCTGAATAAAGGTCAGGAATATCTGTACAGCCTGAGCGCCGCCAACGGCAGCTGGCAGAGTGACTGGCAGGCGGCGCTGTTCCTGCTCGCGGTTGTCCCTTTGACCACCGATGTTACCCGCTACGCCAACACCCTCAGCTGGCTGAAACTGCAGCAGCAGGGCAATGGCTCCTGGCAGGATGATGCCTTTACCACCGCGCTGGCCGTACAGGCGCTGTATCTGAGTGCCAATATCAGCCTGCCAACCGCACCGGATAAGGCCACGGTTCGCGGTCGTACGGTCGATGCCGGCAGCGCACAGCCGCTGGCTAATGTACGTATTACCACCTCGCCGCTCAGTGCTACCGATCTGTTATCCGATGCGCAAGGCAGCTTTGTACTTAACGGTCTGGAAGAAGGCAGCTACCGCCTGACCTACGAAGCCGATGGTTATCTGACCGCCTCGCAGACGCTGAACGTTAAAGCCGGGCAGCTGATTGATCTGGGCGATATCCGCCTGAATCTGGCGCCGACCACCAGTCTGGTGCGTGGTGTGGTCAGCGATGCCAATACCGGCCTGCCGGTCGCTCAGGCTCTGGTGCAGGTCACTCTGGCTGGCACCACAACCGATACCCTGACCGCGGTCGATGGTTCCTATCAGCTCAGCTCAGGTGCTGGCAGTGCCAGCCTGATGATCAGCGCCAGCGGTTACCATGGCGTCAGCGCCAGTGCCAATCTGGTGGCCGGCAGCGCAGCAGAGTTTTCTGTGCAGCTGCAGCCGGATTCAGAACCCACCGTGCCGCTGCAACTGTCTGGCCGGGTGCTGGATGCCACGACCGGACAACCGCTGGCCGATGTACAGGCCGAGCAGCTGAGTAATGCCTCAGCGGTGCTGTCCGGCAGCGATGGCCGCTTTACCATCCCGTCACCGCTGGCAGGCGAGCAGCAGATTATGCTGTCGCGCCCGGGTTATGACAGCGTACTGCTCAGTGTCGTCGTACCGGCCACCGGCCGCGCTGCACTGGGAGATATCCTGCTGACTGCCAGCGAGCCGGTGAGCACAACCCGCATTACCGGCCGAATTACCGATGCCGACAGCGGGGCCGCAATTGAGGGTGCTCAGGTCAGCGTATTTGGCAGCAGCACCACCTCCGACAGTAACGGCTTCTATCAGCTCGACGGCATTACCAGTCTGGAGTTTGTGATCGGAGCCAACGCCACCGGTTACGTCTTTGGTTCCGCACCGGTCAGCCTCAGCCAGCCACGCGCACTGACCATGGATATCGCCCTGATGCCAGCCAACGCCGGTGGCATTCAGGTCAGCCAAGTCACCACCGGCCAGCCAGCCTATGGCGCCTATCAGCGGGTTGCACTGAGCACCACGCTGACCAACCTCACGGTACGTGAGCGCCGCCTGCTGCTGTATGTGCTGATCACCGACAACAACAACCAGATTCTTGACCGTTTCCCGGGGGCCGATCTGCCAGCGTTACCGGATACCGATAACGCCGAAGCCTGGGAACACTACAAACAGCATCTGAGTGACGCTACTGAGGTGCTGGCACCGAATGAAAGCCGCCATGTTGAGCTGGCCATGGGCTGGAACAGCGGCCGTCAGGCTCCCGGGCAATACCGGGTGACCATTCAGGCTCTGGACGCCGACACCAGCCAGGTGCTGGCTGAAGCGGCAGCGCCTCTGCCGATCGAGCCGACACAGGCCCTGCCATCTCTGACAGCAGAAATTACTCCGGCCTTTGCCCTGCTCGACAGCAACGCCGATCTGACGCTGGGGGCATTACTGCGTAATGCTTCCAACGTGCCGGTCGACGCCAGCCTCAGCTGGACTCTGGCCGACCCGGACAACCAGATCCTGAGCAGTGGTCGTCAGGATCTGCAAATCACGCCGGAGCAGACCAATCTGCAGCTGACGCTGGAAAACCTGCAGCAACAGATCAGCCGCAG
Organism: Thalassolituus alkanivorans; assembly: GCF_020447205.1. Taxonomy (GTDB): domain Bacteria; phylum Pseudomonadota; class Gammaproteobacteria; order Pseudomonadales; family Oceanobacteraceae; genus Venatoribacter; species Venatoribacter alkanivorans. The sequence goes on along the minus strand of NZ_JAJAEL010000001.1, from coordinate 94,738 downwards.
TGGTAATTACCCGCTGACCCTGACCCTCGACACGGCTGCCACTCAGGGAACCCCTGAGGCCGCACAGCTGTTCGTGCCGCCAACGGTACGCCTGCAGGTGGAGCAGGACCTCACCCCGCAACAACTGATTCCGGGCGCCGAGCGCCGCTCACAGGTACGCATTCTGATCAAAGGAGTTGATGGCGAATGATTTTTCCGGCCCATTTTAAAATCTGGTGCCTGGCTCTGCTGAGCCTGTGCGCCGTGCTGCTGAGTCCTGCCAGTCAGGCTTCCCATGCCCGCTATGGTCATATCAGCTGGGAGCCTCGTCCCGAGATCAGTGAAACAACCGTCGACTTCCGTATTGTGGTGGCCTTCCGCCGCAGCTATTTCGGCAACCTGCAGCTGGGCAGTGTCTTCCGTCCGGCAGGTATCAGCTTCGGCGATGGTAAATCCGCTAACTATGAGTTTGAGGTCATCGCCCTTAACACTCAGGAAGACTGGGTTATCGGTCAGGCCCGTCAGGCCGGACTGGAGTCCGGCACCGTGCGCCACGAATATCCGTCACAGGTGCGCAGCAATGGCGAGCCCTGGGTGGCATCGTTATCGGTCTGTTGCCGCATCGGCTCGCTGCGTAACTCTGCCAACAGTAATTACCGGGTGCATACCAATGTTGATCTGAGCAGCGGCAACCGCTCTCCGGTCAGCAGCCTGCCACCGATTGTCAGCTGCGCCCGTGGTGACTGCAGTTTCTCTGTCCCTGCCGTTGATAAAGACAATGACCATCTGCGCTGGAGCCTGACGCCACTTGGCCAGTCAGGTATCTCACGTAATCCCACCGGCTTAACGCTGGATACCAGCACCGGTTATGTCGACTGGAGTGCCGGCAGCCAGAACGAACCTCTCGGACTCTATGCCCTGTCGGTCACCATCGAAGATCTGGATGAGTTTGATCAGCCGCGCAGCGCCGTGGTGGTCGATTTTATTATCAACCTGCGCGACTTCGTCGATAACCAGCCACCGGTATTTGATCAGCCACCATCACCGGCAACCGGCGATATTATCAATGCCATAGTTGGCCAGACGCTGACCCTGGATATTCAGGCGAGCGACAGCGACCTCAACGACGAAGTGTTCGTCAACAACCTCGGCCTGCCTGCCGGTGCCACTGTCAGCAGCCTGACTCAGGGCAACCCGAGCGCGGTGCGTTTCAGCTGGACTCCGTCCATGGCCGACCTCGGTGACAAACTGCTGACCTTTACCGCCACCGACCAGAAGGCTGCCAGTGCGCTGCCGCTGTCGCTGGTGATCCGGGTTATTCAGCCAATGATCAGTGATGTGCGGGTTATCGACCGCATTGCCGCCACTGATATTGATATCGAACAGAGCACCTTCAGTGAAACCCCGGCCGACGTTCGCCTCGGTACTCCGGTGTCGGAAGTGGAGTGGCGCTACCCGACCTTTGATGTCGGCCAGATTGCCGATATCCGTTTCGACCTGAAGCTGCACAACCTGCAACCCGGCGAAACACGTCTGGTTATCCATGAACTGGAAATGACCTACCGCGATATGAACGGCAACCTGATCCGTGATGGCCTTGGCTCACGCGCGGTGCAGGTTTCTGAAACCGTTCTGGCGCTGTCGACCAATACCGACCGCATTCAATACCGGCCGCAGGAACAGGTCATTATCAGCAGTCAGGTCCGCAATCAGGACGAAGGCGATACCAGCAGCGGCTTCCGCCTGCAGATCGTCGATGAACAGGGCGTACTGGTCAGCCAGCTGAACGAACAGACCCTGAGTTTCACCAGTCTGGAAGATAAAACCATCAATGGTTATGACTTCAGCATCGGCAATCTGATTGCCGGTAACTACCGCGTGCGGGCCGAACTGCTGCGCGCCGATGGCCGTGTAACCGCAGTGGCCGAAGCCCCCTTCAGCGTTGTGACTAACAGTGGCGGCGCGCTGAGTCTGGCCACCAGCCTGTATACCGACAAACCGGTTTACGGCCGCTGGGACAGCGTTAACCTCAGTGCCCGTCTGCAGAATACTTCCAGCAATGCGCCGCTGACGACCACCCGCAACGAACTGCTGGTGTATGCGCCGGATGGCACAGAAGTTTTCCGCCAGAGCCGTGATCTGGGCAGCCTCGCACCGTCGTCAATGGAAGACTTCAGCTTCCTGCTGGCCCTGAACGACGCCAGTCAGGGACAGTATCAGGCTGTGTGGAAAACACTGGATGCCACCAGCGGTCAGGAACTCAGCCGTTCGCAGGCCGGATTCCGCGTGCAGTCTCTGGCACTGCAGGAACTGCTGGGCAGTGTTCAGGCCGCAGACAGCCGTATCTATCATACCGGCAGCACCCGCTGTGATTTCACGGTACGCAACCGGGCGCCGGAAGCGGCTTTGGGGACTCAGCTGGCTTACAGCCTGATTCAGGCGGACAGCGAAACCCTGCTGCAGCGCACCGAAATCAGCGCCGATATCGGCCGCAATGATGAATTTACCTGGCACACCGACTTCAGCGCCGCAGGACAGGCTTACGGTGGTTATGCCTGTGTGCTGGAAGCCAACATCAACGGCACCTGGCAGGTTCTGGCCAGTGACAGCTTTGAAGTGCAGGCGCCTGAAGTATCCACGGCCCTCAGCAGTGAAGGCCCTGGCCGCGTGCTGGTGCTGACCGATGCTCCGCGTCAGTGTTCTGCTCTTGAGGACATCCGCGTTGGCTTCGACTTCGGCGCCGAACTGAACACCTCTCAGCAGATTGAAATCCGCCTCTACGGCCCGGATGGCAAGCTGTTGGATACCGAGATCGTCAGCGCGCTGGATACCGAAATCAACCATCGCCACGGCAAGGCCAACACCGATCTCAGTGTGAAAGCTCAGGCCAGCGGTCAGTTCGAAGTGCTGGTGCAGTCATCATCCGGACTGGGCAAAGAGTACCGGGTTGAAGTGTCGGTTAAACGTAACTGGCTGAGTAAGGTTGAGAAGTCCTGGACCTTCGACTGCAGCTGCGACCGCCCATTAACACTTAATGAACTGTACGAAGACGTCAGCCTGCTGGCCTGGCATCCGTGGCACAGCGATGACGATCTGCGTAATGCCGATCCGTTCGGCCCGCTCAACGGTCCGGATGTGAATGAGCAGAACGACTTTATCGAACAACTGCTGCAGGACGCTGGCTGGGAATACACGCTGGTACACAGCGCCGATGACTTTGCCCGCGAGCACCGTCTCGGTGGTTACAGCAGCTACCTGTTGCTGGCCGAACGTCCGCAGCTGCACTGGCAGGTACAGAAAGAGCTGCGCGAAGCGGTCTTCGCCGGTAAAGGCCTGATCGTCGCCGGTGGTTTCGATAAACGTAACCTGTGGCTGGAATCGGCACTGGGTGTGGCGGTGATTGGCCGTCATCCATGGGCGCGGGAATTACAGGTACACAACTCTGACCTGAGCAGCGCCTGGAATGCCCAGCTGCCGCTGGCCGATAAGGTTCAGGGTATCTGGCTGACCGGCGCCGAAACCCTTGCCGAATACGCGCTGGCCGGAGACGACCAGCAGCATAACTGGCACTGGCTGGATAAAGGCGAGCATAAAGCGCACGACATTTTCGACGTTAAGCGCCGCGCCATTACCGGCTACGACTATGGCAAAGGACGCAGCCTGTTCTTTGGTTTCGACCTGTTGCTGCAGGCTACTCAGGCCGGGGCTGACAGCAGCTATGCCGAACTGATTCTGCAGGCACTGCAACAGATCCAGCCGGATGAACTGCCGGCCCTGGGCTCTGCCGTACTGCCGCTGAACGTACAGTGGCAGAACAACCGCGGTGCCGTCAGCTTAGTCAGCGAACTGCTGCTGCCGGAAGGTGCTGAGCTGCTGGTTCCCGGCATCTTTGCTCAGCAGGATGAACACTGGCTGGCAACCCTGACGCTGGCAGAGCAGCAGACTCTGGCATCACGTCTGTACATCAAACTGGCCGACCGCGACGGTGAGCAGAGCATCGGCCTGCTGACCACCACCGTCGACGGCAATCAGCAACTGCAACAGGCGCAGGCCAGCTTTGCATTCGGCGCCAGCGCCACCCCGGAACTCGCGGCAACCCAGGCACTGCTCGACAGCCTGGCCTGGGACTACTGGTATCGCCTGAACTACCGCCATGCCTGGCTGAAGTTCAAGCTGGCCCGCGAAGCCATCAACAAAGAGCACTGGTATCAGGCGCAGACGCTGTTGCTGCTGGCCGCCGACCTGTTGCTGGTTGGCCATGAAGACGATGTCGCCAGTGCCCGTCAGCAGGTACAGCGTCATATTCAGTTTGTCGGCGAGAAGCTGGCGCAATGATCATGAAACGGAATTCAGTTATGACTTCAGGAACCCCTTCTATGCCTCTGCTGCAACAGGAGCTGCTGCTGGACAGCGCTCCACGCTCATCCCGCCCGCTGCGTCTTATTGCGCGCGCGGTGCTGGTTGTTTTTCTGAATGCGGTGATCTGGCCGTCCTGGGCGGTTGCGGTGGAAATTGACCAGCAACAGCAGCTGGAAGAACAGCAACGCTGGCTGCAGGACAATCAGCAGCTTGATCAGGTGCTGGCCAATCTGCGCGACCATATCAGCCAGCAGCGGCAACAGGTGCTGAACAAACAGAATGCTGAGCAGGGCTTTGTCAGCCGTGCGCTGAGTTTTGTTGGCTTTGGCGAGGATGCCTTGCCGGATAATCCCAGCCAGCGGTTTCAGCAGCGTCTGAATGAGCTGCGCCAGGACACCGAAAATTCCCTCGCGCAGGAAGCCGCCCGTCTGCAGGAGCATGGCCTGCCGGCCGTTGTGCTGGAGCGACAGCAGCAGCTCCAGGCGCAGATTCTGGCCCGCTACCAACAACTGCAGGAACAACTGACGGCAGCCACACAAGAGCAATCGCTGGATGATCAGGAGCAACAGCTCAACGCCCTGAACGACCTGCTGAACAGTTTCAGTATCGGTAACCCGCGTGATCCGTTCGATCCGGAACAACTGCCGTGGGGTACACCAGATCCGAAACTGACCCCGGAACCGGCACAGGATGCCAAACTGCTGAGTCAGCGTTACGACCTGCCGTTATTTGAGCAGGGCGTACAACTGGCCAGTAACGTCATCACCCCGGACATGCTGGGCAATCCCGGCGGCCCGGTTCAGGCCGATCTGGATGCCACCCTCGACGCACCGCTCAGTCCGGCCATTATTGCCAAAGCCGGTGAGCTGAATAACGATCCGGTCGCGATCTATCAGTGGGTTCGTAATAACGTTGAATATATTCCCAGCTACGGTTCGGTGCAGGGCGCTGAATACACCCTGACTTATCAGAAAGGTAACGCCTTCGATACCGCCAGCCTGCTGGTTGCCCTGCTGCGTGCCGCCAATGTTCCGGCCCGTTACGCCTTTGGTACCGTGCGTATGCCCGCCGCCAGCGTGATGAACTGGGTTGGTAATGTGCAGGTACCGGAAGCCGCCGGCAATCTGCTCGGCCAGGGCGGCGTGCCCAGCAAGATGCTGGTCAGCGGTGGTCAGGTGACGCACTTCGAACTGGAGCATGTCTGGGTTGAAGCCTGGATCGATTATTTACCCAGCCGCGGGGCAAAGCACAGCGTCGGTGACAGCTGGATTCCGATGGATGCCAGCTACAAGCAATATGAATATCAGGACGGTATGGGCCTTGATCAGGCCATACCTTTTGATGCCCAGGCGCTTGCGGACACAATCCTCCAGCAAACAACAATCAACGAAGCTGAGGGCTGGGCACAAGGCATTCCACAGCAGGATATTGCTCAGGCATTGGACGACTATCAGGCACGATTGAAAGAACATATCAACAGTCAGACTCCGGACGCCACCGTCGGCGACGTACTGGGTACGGCTGCCATCAAGACCGTCGTGCGTGAATCACTGGCGGCCTCGCTGCCGTACGAACTGCGCACCCGCAAACTGGTGGCTTCGGCCCTGACCGACAACCAGCGCTGGAAATTCAAATACACGCTGGGCAGCAGTCAGTACGGGCAGATGGGCAATATTCTGCTCAGCGTTAATCAGCCAACCGCCTTGTTAGCCGGTAAAAAACTGGCGCTGTCATTTGCCCCGGCTTCTGAAGCCGATGAGCAAACCCTCACCAGCTATTTGCCGGAGCCGGATGCCAATGGCGACATCGACCCGGCGGCTGTACCCGACACCCTGCCCGGCTACCTGATTCATCTGAACGGCGAATTTACCATTGGCAGTGAAATTGCAGCGGCAACAAGCAGCAGCGTGACCATGGGTACTGAGCTGTTATCAGAAATGGGTTATTGGCAGCCCGGCCGTGGCTGGCGTACATCGCAGAACAAACCGATTGCCGGCGAATACCGGGCACTGGCGCTCGACCTGCATGGCGTCAGCCCGGCACAGGCCGATGCACTGAAAAATGATCTGGAAAACACCCAACAGAAAATCACTGCCGAAGATTACACCGACCTTGGCAAACAACAACTGGTTGGTGATTTACTCTACGCCACCATCCTCAGCTACTTTGCCCTGAATAATGTGCAGGATGATATCGCTGCCCGTCAGGCCAATATGGTGAGCTATAAAGCACCCAGCTACGGTTTATTCAAAACCAATGTGACGCCGCTGTACTGGTTTGGTATTCCACGTAACGTGAAGGTGGACGGCCTGGTAATGGACGTTGATCACATCACGCATCTGCTGGCGCATAAAAATAACGACACCCAGCAATGGATTAATTACAACCGTACAACCGGTGCGCGCCTGAGTGCGATGGAACATCTTGTTCCGGAACAAATGTTCGGGACGCCTGATCATCCAGCGAATGGTATCAGCGCGGTCAAAGCCTTACAGCTGGCAGCGGCTGAAGGCCAGAAAATCTGGACCATCACACGAACTAACCTCGACATCGCATTAAATGGTCTGCAGTTGCCGGCATCTGTTGAAACGGATATCCGCAATTCGGTATACGCCGGTAAAGAAGTGACAGCCCATGAAAAGCCGGTCAGCTTTTTTGGTAAATCCTCTATCGGTTACACAGTGCTTGATCCGGAAACAGGAGCCGGCGCTTACCTGATTGGTGGTGGGGATAATGGCGGCGAACTTCTTGGTTTTTCTCTCGTACTGGGCTTATTTATGTTTTTTGCATCGGTTGCTGTCTTAAGCTTTCTTGCAGCTCCGGGTTTTCTCGCTTTGCTTGCGCTCTCGTGGATTGCTATTAACTTCTACTTTTGGGTCAGAGGGATTGAGAACGCGCAAAATCATCAGCAGTTTAATACTAATAATGCGATGGCAGCATTAGCGCTTTCTCTTGGGTTTCTTCCCCGAGTAACTTTTGATGTGGCAGCCATGATTCTTTTTGTCGACGCGTGGATTTTTATGCTGGGCTTTATATGAGCAGAACCCTCTTCTGGCTTGCTCTGACCACTCTGATTTACTGGCTGAATATCAGCAGCATCAGTGATTCATTTGTGCAGAAAATGGGAATGGTGGCAGGCAGTACTCTGCTTGCTATTCTGCCGCTGATGTCGGTTAAGTGGTGGTGCTATCTGGAAGAGCAAACCAATGGCCGCCGGCGGCCATTGATTAATCATCTGCTGGCACCGGTTATTGCCATTATCACGCCGCTGATTTTTATCGGTGGCGCTGAATATATCCGTGCAGAGATTGTGCTGCTGTCATTGGCAACCGGCGCTGTTTTTCTGCCATCCGGCCAGCTGCGCTGGTTCTGGCAGCAGCGCTTCGGCGATCTGAAAAGCTTTCCGGATTCAGGCCAGGTCAGCCGGAGTCAGCTCAGCCGTATCCGCAACCTGGCACTGGGCTGGATATTTATGCCGTTACCTTTGTATTTTGTTGCTTCGTTGCTGTGGCAGCGCTGATCATCACGCCATAAGCGAAATTCAGACCCTAGGGTTTTATGCGCAAAAAGAACATTCTGGTATTGGAAATTCTGCTCTGGCTGTTTATTGGTCTGTTGATTGTTATTGCCAGTCAAAATTCCTGACCATTGAACAGAGGCCAGTAACCAACAGCTTTATCTTTTATACCGGAGACAGCAATGCCAACATCTGCCGATACTGCATGGCTGCCTTATTTCATCAGCATCGCATTAGTTGCTGTGATCGGTGTACTGATCAGTGGCCTGAAGAATAAGCGTATTTTTGCTTTTGGCCGTTGGTATAAAGCCGGGGGAAACAAGTCGCAGTATGTACAGATCGTGATCGGCTATCTGCTGCTGATTGCGCTGTTTATTTTTCTGCTGCTAAAGAGTTTGTAGGGGCAATTGCGGCTGTTACTTCAGCCGCATATAACCACCTGGCACCTGTGCCAGCCAGCCCTGCAATTCAAGGTCGAGGAGTTGCGGTAATAATTGCGAGATGGGTAAGGCACTGCGCAGGGCAATCACATCGGTGCTGGTCGCACTGTAATCCACCTGAGTAACCAATACCGGCACCGCGGCAGATACCGGTTCGGTTAATTCCAGTTGAGTCTGAGCCTGTTCCGGCAACAGGTTCAGCTCCTGCAGAATATCCTGCGCATTCTGTACCAGACAGGCACCTTCGCGGATCAGCTGATGGCAACCATGGCTAAGCGGGTTGGTCACCGCACCGGGTAAGGCAAAAACTTCGCGCCCCTGTTCTGCGGCCTGGCGCGCGGTAATCAGCGAGCCACTTTTAATCGCCGCTTCCACCACCACAGTACCGAGGCTCAGGCCGCTGATAATGCGGTTACGGGAAGGAAAATGTTTGGCCTGGGGCTCTGTTCCCGGGGCAAATTCCGACAACAACAGTCCTTTTTGCATCACCATCTGCGCCAGCCCCAGATGGCGCTGCGGATAAATCACATCCGGGCCACTGCCGAGTACCGCAATGGTGCGTCCACAACTAAGCGCTCCCTGATGCACGGCGCCATCAATGCCAATCGCCATGCCACTGACGACCGTCAGACCAGCCGCCGCCAGCTGACTGGCTGTTTGCTGCGCCCATTCCGCGCCATAAGGGGTTGGGTTACGACTGCCGACCATGGCGATCATCGGCTGACTGAAACAGGCCAGATCACCATGGTAATAAAGAAAAGTGGGGGCATCGCGCAGGCTGGCAAGCGTTTCAGGATACGGAGCCACACCCGCCAGCAACACACCGCAACGGCTTTGATTGCGCCAGCGTTGCAACACATCAAAACCATCACTCAGGGAAGGATCATCCAGCCAGCGCGCAGCGGCATCGGCCTTCAGGCCAAAAGATTCCAGCTGCGCGACGGTGCAGGATAAGAGATCGTGCGGACGGGAAAGGTTCTGGCGGATATCACCAAGAGTAACGCTGCCGACGCCCGGCAGTTTTGCCAGACGCCACCAGGCGAGTAACAGCTCGTCCCTGAGCATAAACAGTCCTTATTAGTTCGGGGATTCCACCTTGTCGCCGACACGCAGCGGCTTGGTCGCCCGCATAATCAGTGCATAGGACAGTTTTTCGAACGTACGGAACACCATCAGGCTGCCGGCACGTTCTTCCGGTAAGCGTACCCGTTCAGCAGCAACGCGGTCATACACCACAGCACCCGCTTTTTTGATCAGCAGTACAGAGCCGGGCACCAGACCATCGCGCTCGCCACGGTTAAGTACCACCACGTCATACTGACCCACCTGAGTCACGCCACCGGATACCGCCAGAATCTGGCCTTGAACCGCACGCTCCGGAGATTTCGGGTAGAAGTTGGCAATAAGATCGCGGTCTTCGGTCGGCAGCAGCATGTCACCAACGGATACCTGCTGATTGGTACGCTCCAGTTCCAGCGTCACAATATCATCATCATGAGCCAGTACACGGCCCATACCGATATCCAGCGCTTCCAGCCCCAGCACTTCGCCGCTTTCCGGATCACGGTAAACCTGACCTTTGCGGAACACGCCGTAGGCACTGGAAACCTGAGGGCCAAAATCACCGCGGGCATACACTTTACCGCCAGCGCCCATCAGAATGCGGGCATCGGCGCCCGACAAAACACGTGGTGCTTTTTCCAGCACTTCCGGAGCCACTACACGGTGCTCACGCAGGAAACCACGAATGGCATCCTGTGGAATCGCAGGAATTGCAGACTCAATCGGTTCAACACGGGCGGTTGGCTGCATTTTTACCGTACCCGGAGATAACTTCACGGTACGGCTGCCTTCACCACGCTTGGTGACGGTAACGCGGGTTTCACCATCAATGCTGATCAGGCCGATCTCGTCACCCGGAAAAATCAGGTGAGGATCTTTAATCTGACCGTTCTGATACCAGATTTCCGGCCACTGCCAGGGGTCATTGGTAAAGCGTTCGGAGATATCCCAGAGGGTATCGCCCTTTTTAACCACATAGCGTTGTGGCGCATCGGATTTCAGATCCAGCGCCATGGCACCGGTTGAAAGACACATCAAACCAGCAACGAGAATGCGCTTGATGGTTTTGCTCATCCTGTATTCCCTTTATTATTAGCGGATCTGCGATCGCGCATTGAAAATCACTGTTCGGCAGCCATCTTAGCAAGTCACGACCACTTAGTTCTATAAAAGCACAGCAACTCTATGTCCATACTCGAAATTTTAGAATACCCGGATCCCCGTTTACGTACCAAAGCCGCACCTGTGGCTGAGGTGGACGACCGGGTGCGTGCCATCGTCGATGACATGTTCGAAACCATGTATCAGGCACCGGGCATTGGTCTGGCGGCCACTCAGGTCAATGTACACGAGCGCATCGTGACCATCGACGTGTCGGAAGATAAAAACGAGCCCCTGGTATTTATCAATCCGGAAATCACCGTACTCGACGGCGAAATGGAAACCATGCAGGAAGGTTGCTTGTCGGTTCCCGGCTTCTACGAAGACGTTACCCGCATTGAGCACTGTCTGGTCAAAGCCCTCGACCGCGATGGCAAACCCTTTGAAATGGAATGCCGCGGCCTGCTGGCGGTCTGTATTCAGCACGAAGCTGACCACCTCGAAGGCAAACTGATGGTCGACTATATCTCGCCACTGAAGCGTAACCGCATCAAAGACAAACTCGAGAAGAAGCACAAACTCGAAGCCCGCAATCAGGGTAAGAAGTAATGGCCTTACGCGTCGTTTTTGCCGGTACGCCGGAGTTTGCTGCCATTCATCTGCAGGCGCTGATCAACAGCGGGCATGAGATGATCGGTGTTTATACCCAACCCGACCGTCCCGCCGGACGCGGTAAGAAGCTGCAGCCAAGCCCGGTAAAGCAGGTTGCACTCGAACATAATCTGGCGGTTTTTCAGCCACTGAATTTCAAAGATCCGGCCGATGTTGAACAGCTGAAAAGCCTGAATGCCGACGTTATGGTGGTGGTCGCCTATGGCCTGATCCTGCCGCAAAGCGTACTCGACGCGCCAAAGCACGGCTGTCTGAACGTACACGCCTCACTGCTGCCACGCTGGCGCGGTGCAGCGCCGATTCAGCGCTGCATTGAAGCCGGTGACAAAATGACCGGCATCACCATCATGCAGATGGATAAGGGTCTGGATACCGGCGACATGCTGAGCAAAGTCACCACCGGTATTCTGGCTGACGATACCGGCGGCACCCTGCATGACCGTCTGGCAGAGATGGGCCCGGCGGCGCTGCTGAATACCCTGGCACAGCTTGAAGCCGGAACCCTGAATCCGGAAAAGCAAAACGATGCACAGGCCAACTACGCCCATAAGCTGCTGAAAGAAGAAGCTCTCATCAACTGGCAACAACCGGCAGAAGAGATTGCGCTGCGCGTGCGCGCCTTTAACCCGTTCCCGATGGCTTACACCCTGCTTGGCGATGAGCGCATCCGCGTACTCATGGCCGAAGCCCTTGAACAACCGAGCCAGCTGCTGCCAGGCACTATCGCCAAAGTCAGCGCCGATGGTCTGGAAATCGCCTGTGGCGAAGGAGTATTACGTATCACTCAGGTACAGTTAGCCGGCAAAAAAGCCATGAACGTGGCCGATGTGATTAATGGTCAGCCACAGTTATTTCAGCCGCACCACATGCTGGCGTCGCAACCTTGAGCGCCGCGACCTCGCCCTGGGGTAAAGCCAAAGACACCACCCTGAGTGCCCGCCGTGCGGCGGCCATGGCACTCAGTGCCGTCCTCGCCGGACAATCCCTTAACCAATGCCTGCCACCGCTGGAACTGCGCGTCGACCTGGCTGACCGCGGCTTTCTGCGCGACCTGGCACTGGGCAGCTGCCGTCATTTTCAGCGCCTGAACGCACTGGCCAAGATGCTGCTTAGCCGGCCTTTTGGCGAAGAAGATCAGGACTTATTTGCCCTGCTGATCATCGGTCTGTACCAGCTGGAGATTCAGAAGAAAGCGCCGCATGCCGCCGTGCACGCCACCGTCGAAGTCTGCGAAGAGCTGGGCAAGGGTTACGCAAAATCCGTTATTAATGCCTGCCTGCGCCGTTACGCGCGCGAATACGAAAGCCTGACCCCACCACTGGACGAAAACCCGGTAACCGCCAGTAGCCACCCGAAATGGCTGGTCAAAATGCTGAGCAAAGCCTGGCCGGAACAGTTTCAGGACATTCTCGAACAGAATAACCAGCGCCCACCGCTGTGCCTGCGCGTGAACCAGCGCCACGGCAACCGTGAGCAATACCTCGAACGCCTGCAGCAGGCCGGTATCGAAGCCCGCCCTGCCGAACACAGCGCCGTTGGTATTTATCTGGCCGAATCCTGTGATATCACCGCGCTGCCCGGTTTTGCCGATGGCGATTTCAGCGTGCAGGACGAAGCCGCGCAGCTGGCGGCCATGCTGCTGGCGCCGCAGGACGGCGAACGCATTCTCGATGCCTGTGCCGCTCCCGGTGGTAAAACCTGTCATCTGCTGGAAAGCGCAGACGCCCGTGTCGTAGCGCTGGATATTGAAGAAAACCGCCTGCCACGGGTGCATGAAAACCTCGCCCGCCTGCAGCTCAGCGCCGAGGTTGTGTGTGCCGATATGGCCACCCCGGACGCCTGGTGGGATGGTGAATTATTTGATGCCATTCTGCTCGACGCACCCTGCTCGGCCACCGGTGTGATTCGTCGCCACCCGGATATCAAGCTGCTGCGCCGCCGCGAAGACATCGGGCAACTGGCACAGGTTCAGGCGCAATTGCTGGATACCGCCTGGTCTCTGCTGAAGCCGGGCGGCCGTTTGCTGTACGCCACCTGTTCGGTCTTACCGCAGGAAAACAGCGAACAAATCCGCCGCTTTGTTGATGCCAACAGTGATGCACAGCTGCAGACACTGGACTTTTGCTGGGGAAGCGCCTGTAATGCCGGGCGTCAGCTGCTGCCACAACGCGACGGCCACGACGGTTTTTACTACGCCCTGCTGCACAAAACGCAGTAAGCGCGACGGGGGACACGCCAACCGTGTGTCCGCAGGCTACTGAGAACCAATATTGAGAGCCTATGAAGATTATTATCCTGGGCGCCGGTCAGGTCGGCGGCACACTGGCTGAAAACCTGGCCAATGAGCAGAATGACATTACCGTGGTCGACACCGATGCCGACCGCCTGCGCGAACTGCAGGACCGTATCGATATCAAAACGGTTCTTGGCCGCGGTTCATACCCCAGCATCCTGCGTGATGCCGGGGCCGATGATGCCGATATGCTGGTTGCGGTAACCAACTCTGACGAAACCAATATGGTGGCCTGTCAGGTGGCTTACACCCTGTTCCGTACGCCAACCAAGATCAGCCGTATCCGCTCCGGCCAGTATCTGAAGCAGGCTGAGCTGTTCCGCAACGATGCTTTCCCGATCGACGTTCTGATTTCCCCTGAGCAGGTGGTGACCAACTACATCAGCCGCCTGCTGCAGTATCCCGGCGCGTTACAGGTGCTGGATTTTGCCGATCAGCGCGTACAGCTGGTTGCGGTGCGCGCCTATTACGGCGGCCCTCTGGTCGGTCAGGCGATTCACCATCTGAAAGATCACCTGCCCAATATTGATGCCCGCGTGGCGGCGGTATTCCGCCGCAACAAAGCCATCGAACCCACCGGTGATACCATTATTGAGGCCGACGACGAAGTGTTCTTCGTTGCTGCCAAAGAGCATATCCGCAAGGTAATGAGTGAACTGCGCCGCGAAGAAGATTCTTACAAGCGGGTGATGATCGTTGGCGGCGGTAACATTGGTTACCGTCTGGCGAAAGCGCTGGAGCGTGATTACCGCATAAAACTGATTGAACACGGCGAACAACGCGCTCAGTTCCTCAGTGAAAATCTGAGCAAAACCGTGGTGCTGCTGGGCAGTGCCACCGACAAAGCACTGCTGGAAGAAGAAAACATCGAAAACACCGATGTATTCTGTGCCCTGACCAACGATGACGAGGTGAACATCATGTCGTCGCTGCTGGCCAAGCGTCTTGGTGCACGTAAGGTCATGACGCTGATTAACAAAGCGGCGTATGTCGATCTGGTGCAGGGCGGTATGATCGACGTGGCGCTGTCTCCGCAACAGGCCACCATCGGCAGCCTGCTGACCCACGTGCGTCGTGGTGACGTAGTGAATGTTCACTCTCTGCGCCGTGGCGCAGCAGAGGCCATCGAAGCCATTGCCCATGGCGACAGAAACTCATCAAAAGTGGTGGGGCGCAAAATCCGCGAAATCAAACTGCCACCAGGTACCACCATCGGTGCCATTGTGCGTGGTGAAGATGTGATTATGGCCAGTTCTGATGTGGTGGTGGAATCCAACGATCACGTCATTCTGTTCGTGATGAAAAAACGCCATATTCCGGACGTCGAGCGCCTGTTCCAGGTCGGTCTCGGTTTCTTCTGAGCGGAGCTGTCCATGCACTTTGCGGTTATTGCGCGCATTCTTGGTATCTTTCTCATGCTGTTCAGCATGACCATGCTGCCACCGATTCTGGTGTCGATGTGGTTTAACGATGGCGCCACCGAAGCCTTTGTTATTGCTCTGGTACTGACCTTTGGCCTGGGTTTTGTGTCCTGGTTACCGGTAAAAAATGCCCATAACGAGCTGCGTACCCGCGACGGCTTCCTGATTGCCGCACTGTTCTGGCTGACCCTCGGTCTCGCCGGCACACTGCCCTTTATGATTGCCGAGCATCCCGGCCTGAGTTTTGCCGATGCTTTCTTTGAATCGTTGTCCGGCTGGACCACCACCGGCGCGACGGTAATGACCGGCCTTGAGTACCTGCCGAAATCAATCCTCTGGTATCGCCAGCAGCTGCAATGGCTCGGCGGCATGGGGATTATCGTTCTGGCGGTCGCCATTCTGCCGATGCTGGGCATTGGTGGTATGCAGCTTTACCGCGCGGAAATGCCGGGCCCGCTGAAAGACTCCAAACTCACGCCACGCATCGCGGAAACCGCCAAAGCCCTGTGGTATGTGTACGCCTTCTTAACCATCAGCTGCGCCCTGGCTTACTGGTTTGCCGGCATGAGCGGCTTTGATGCGGTCACCCACAGCTTCGCGACCGTGGGTATTGGTGGTTTCTCAACCTATGATGCCTCCATCGGCCACTTTAACAGCGCTCTGATCGAAGGCATCTGCGTCTTTTTTATGCTGATTGCGGCGATGAATTATTCGCTGCATTTCTTCGCCTGGCGTAACCGTACACTGAGCCACTATCTGCAGGATTCAGAAATACGCTTCTTTCTGCTGGTCATGGCCGGCGGTATTCTGCTGACCATTTCCGCACTCTGGCTGACCGATACTTACCCTCTGCCAGAAGCCATCCGCTTCGGAGTTTTTGAACTGGTATCGGTCGCCACCACCGCAGGCTTCGGCACCGCCGACTTTGCCGGCTGGCCGGTTTTCCTGCCGGTGTTGCTGTTTATGATGGCCTTTATCGGTGGCTGCACCGGCTCTACCGGTGGTGGTATGAAGGTCATCCGTGTACTGCTGATCTACAAGCAGGGTGTGCGTGAAATCCGCCGCCTGATTCACCCCAATGCCGTCATGCCGGTCAAGCTCGGCCGCCGGGCCGTACCTGATCGCATTCTGGATGCCGTATGGGGATTTTTCGCCGTCTACATCGTTACCTTTATGGTGATGATGCTGGCGCTGATGGCCACCGGGCTGGATCAGGTTACGGCCTTTTCTGCTGTTGGTTCCTGCCTCAATAACCTCGGTCCGGGTCTGGGTGATGTTGCCGCCCATTACGGCAATATTTCCGATACCGCCAAATGGCTGCTGGCACTGACCATGCTGCTTGGCCGTCTGGAGATTTTCACTCTGCTGGTGCTGTTAAGCCCTAACTTCTGGCGCAGCTGAACATGAATGATTCCCGGCCTTTTGCTGATAACGGACAACTGAACGAACTGCGTCAGCAGATGCTCAGCTTCGCCCGGCTGCAACTCAGTGACGAACAACAAGCCGAAGATGTGGTACAGGAAGCACTGGCCGGAGCACTGAAAAATGCCGCGGCCTTTAACCGCGCTGCCAGCCTTAAGACCTGGATGTTTGCCATTCTGAAGAACAAAATTGCAGACGCCCTGCGCGGCCGTTACCGCCAACCGCAGATGACAGATATCGATGACTGTAAGGATTGCAGTCTGGCCGACGACCAATTGTTTAATGAGCGTGGTCACTGGCACAAAGACGATCGCCCGCAACGCTGGGACGCCCCGGAGCAACTGGTGCACGATGAACATTTCTGGCGCGTGTTTGACCGTTGCCTGGATGCCTTACCGGCAGAACAGGCACGGGTATTTATGATGCGGGAATTTATCGAACTGGACAGCCAGGAAATCTGTGCGGCTCTGGAACTGACAACCAGTAACCTGCATGTTCTGCTGTACCGCGCGCGGCTGCGGCTGCGCGAATGTCTGGAAGATCACTGGTTCGGGGCGGGAGAAAACACATGATGAATTGTCAGCAGGCCACACGCCTGATGTCTGAGGCTCAGGAGCGCCCGCTCAGTCTTAAAGAGCAGGCCGAACTGAAAGTTCACACCCTTATCTGCTCTGGCTGCCGCCGTTTTGGTGAACAGATGCATCTGCTGCGACGATTCACCAAAGCATCCCGTCCACAGGATAAAGACGACAGCAATCAATAGCGCCTGTACGCTTCAGACCAGAGCCCGCCACATAATTCAGACACCTTATGGGATATTCGCAATCCGGTAGCGCGTCGGCCCGCCTTCAGGGAAGCGGTTAAAACGCTTATAGGTCCACTGGTATTGTGCCGGACAGTGCGAAACACACTCTTCGATACTGCGGTTCATTGACGTAGCCGACACACGCACATCGTCAGCGTACAGATCGTCATCGGCACGGATGAAATAAATATCAAAACCTTCGGCATTGGGCAGGCGCTTGGCAAAACCGTAAATGGCTATGGCACCGGTTTTTTTCAGCATGTCATGCGGTAATTTCGGCGTCAGGGTTTCTATGCCCATAAAAGGCGCGAACACGCCGCTTTTCTTTTGCGGCTCCTGATCCGGCAGAAAGCCGATCATTCCACCGTCATTGAGCACATCAAATAACCCTTTTACACCGGCCCGGGTGGTCGGCACCAGCTTACAACCCACCGCTTCACGGCGGGCAACCATCCAGTTATTGAATACCGGTATTTTGGCCGGACGATACATGATGGTGATCGGGCATTTAGTGGAGATGTAGTTGTTGATGATTTCCCAGTTGCCCAGATGCGGCGCCAGCAGAATCAGGCCACGGGGATCAGCGATCGCTTCATCAAGCACATCTTCGCCGATAACATTGCGGATCAGACCCGCCGCCCGCTCGGGAGCGTAGCCCCACATCGGCCCCATTTCAGCGAGAATCATGCCGTTTTCTGCCAGTGTTTCAGCCAGCAGATCTTCGCGCTCTGCTTCGCTCAGGTGTGGATAACAGAGGGACAGATTGAGACGGGCCACTTCACGGGCGCGGGTGCGGCGTTGCAATAACAGCCAGCCCAGACCACGACCAACTTTTTGTGCCAGAGAGAGAGAAGTAAGGGACAGCAGCTTAATCAGCCCTATCGCCAGATAACCAATGATCGATTTCACAATACGACTCCTGTGCGGGAGTCGCAGTGTACCGGTTACCACATATCATGCAACAGACCGGCACAGGATCAGAACTGTTCTTAAATATTAATAATATGGCTTGCTGAGGCCAGGCCACCACCGCGGAATCAGGGCACCCCGGCTTTGGCGTAAGGGCTCAGCGCATGTTCGGGCCGATGTTTAAAGCGCTTGTATTCCCACTGATACTGCTCAGGGCAAAGCGCGATACAGCGCTCAATTGCAAGGTTCATGGCCGCTGCCGAGACTTCGGGATCATCCGCGTAAATATCTGAAGGGGGCTCAGAAATATGGATATCAAAGCCTTGCGCATCGGGCAGACGGACGACGCATACCATCAGGGCAATCGCGCCGGTTTTTCTCAGTAGCTCCCCGGGTAATTTGGGCGTCAGTGCTGGCACTGACATAAAAGGCACAAACACGCCGCTGCGGCGTTTGGGTTCCTGATCGGGTAAAAAGCCCACGACCCCACCAGACTGCAATACCTCAAAAAGTCTTTTAACTCCGGCACCGGTAGTCGGAACCAGATTGCAGCCCAGCATCTCCCGCCGCTTCACCATCCAGTCATTAAATACCTGATTCTTCAGCGGCCGGTACATAAAGGTTACCGGGCTCTGGCCCGAGATGAAGTTGTTCGTCAGCTCCCAATTCCCCTGGTGTGGAATCAGCAGCAACACACCCCGTTCATCCGCAAGCGCCCTGTCCAGCAGCTCACCACCGTGAACCTTGTTCAGCAGTTTCAGGCCTTCCTGCTGACTGTAACCCCAGAAAGGCCCCATCTCTGCCGCTGTCATACCACTGTGCAGCAAAGCGTCACGCAACAGCCGATCACACTGCTCAGGTGCCATATCCGGATAACAAAGTCCGAGGTTTACCCGCGCCACCTCTCTGGCACGACTGCGGAAAGACCAGAGAAGCCAGCCAATGCTCCGCCCCAGTTTTTGCGCCGTCTTTAACGGTGTCAGTCCTACTAACTTAATCAGTCCGATCAGTATGTAGCCTAAAAGAGATTTCAACATGCAACTCCTCTGCAGAGCCTGAAGTGTACCTGCAGCCTGTCTTATGCAACAGGCACAACTGAGACGACGCAGAGACAACAAACATAAGCCCGGCAACAGCATCCATCTGTTGCTCTGCTAGACTCAGAACACCACGTAGATGACCGCGAATATGATTAATCTTGAACTCGCCCTCAAAGAAAAACGCATCCTTGTCGTTGATGATCTGGTAGAAGCCCGCAGCGCACTGAAAAAGATGATCACCATCCTTGGTGCCACGCAGATAGATACGGCTACCGATGGCCGCGAAGCCATGGACTTTATCATGGAGCGTGAATACGACATCGTGCTGTCCGATTACAACCTCGGCAAAGGCAAAGACGGCCAGCAGATTCTGGAAGAGGCGCGTTACTGCAACCGCCTGCGCGCCACCGCCCTGTTTATTCTGGTTACCGGGGAGAACGCCGTCGAAATGGTGATGGGGGCACTCGAATACGAACCCGATAACTACATCACCAAGCCCTTTACCCTGAACATGCTGCGTGAACGCCTGACCCGCATCCTGACCACCAAACTGGAATTAGCGGAAGTCGATAGCGCCATTGATCAGGGCGATACCGACCGCGCTATAGAACTGGCGGCAGCCGTACTGGAAAACAATCCGAAACTGATGATTCCGGTGACCCGTATCCTCGGCAAACTTTATATCCGCCAGAAGCGTTACAACGACGCCATCAAAATTTATTCAGAACTGCTGAACAAGCGCTCGGTATCCTGGGCCCGTCTTGGTCAGGCTATCTGTATGCACTTTCTCGGCGACTCACGCAGTGCACTGGCCCTGCTCAAGCAGACATTAATTGTTCATCCGATGTATGTGCAGTGTTACGACTGGACTGCCACCATTCTGCGCAGTCTGGGCGATGCCAAAGGCGCGCAGAAGCAGCTGGAAAAAGCGGTGGAAATATCCCCCAAAGCCGTACTGCGGCAGATGGAGCTGGGACAACTGGCATACAATAATGGCGATTTCCCGGTCGCCGAAGCCGCCTTCGAACAGGCCATCAAACTTGGCCGCCATTCCTGCTACAAAAATTCCGGCAACTATCTGAAATTTGCCCGCACCGTGCACCACGAATTAAAAGCCGGCGAGCAGAGCCGCGAGCAACGCACCCGCGTCGAAAAAGCTTTTAAAGCCATTGATGAGCTGCGTCAGGACTACGCTGGTCAGGACAGCATAATGTTTGAAACCAGCATCGTTGAAGGCAAGACTCATACATCCCTTAATGATGAAGATAAAGCCCGTGCATCGGCCCAGCGTGCTGAAGAAATTCTGCAGCGCATGAAAGACCCCAGCCACGAGCAGCAGCTGCAGATGACGGAAGCCTATATCGACACCGGACAACACGTAAAAGCCAAAAAATTAATGCGCACACTGGAAAAACAGGGACTGGCCGCCGCCGAACTGGCCCAGCTGCAATCGCTGGAAGAAAACCTGAATCAGATGGTCATCCGTGACCATACCGCCGCCCTGAATGCCCGTGGTGTGGGCCACTACGAAAAAGGTGAATTTGCCGACGCCATCACCGCCTTTGACGAGGCCGCCTCTTATGATGAGGCCGGTGTCAGCGTACTGCTGAATGCTATTCAGGCGAAAATCAGCCTGATCGAAAATACCCAGATCGACATCGGCCAGTTAAAAGATTGCTACCGCTACTTTCAACGTATTGGCAAAATTGGCAATAACGATGAACGTTATGAACGATACGAGCGTCTGAAGGGCACATTTATGCGCCTGAAGCGGGCCGCAGGTCTTTAGGACACGGGAAGTTTCCATGAAATTTGAACATCTGGTCGGCGCCGTAGTGCACGACCTGAAAAATCAGCTGCAGGCACTGCTCGACTACGAACAGGAAGCACTGGCACGCATTCCCAAACGTTATCACACACACCTTGAACCCATTTTGCAGCGCACCAACCGGCTGAAAAACGACACCATGCAAATGGTGACTCTGTTCCGCCTCGAACAGAAATCACACTTCCCGATGGACGATGCCTGGCCACGCGACACCGCCGCCGATGCGATTGAAGCCACCAGCCTGCAATATCCGGGTATCCGTTTCTCCAACGACATCAGTGAAGACTGTCAGGGCTTCTACAACGAAACCCTGATTCATCTGGCTCTTATCACCTTAATCACCAACAGCGCTCAGGCCGGTGCTACGCAAATCCGCCTGACCGCCGATGACAGCAATGGCCTCTCTGTCTGCGTTGAAGATAACGGCCACGGCTTCGACGAGGCCGTGCTCGCCGGTGAAAAAGACACCACCAAAAACGAAGGCTCTGGTCTGGGCCTGTTCTTTGTTGAGCTGATTGCCGGCCATCACAAACAGGGCGAGGAGCGCGGCAGTGTACACATCGCCAACCGTAAGGAAGGCGGTGCATCAGTCAGCGTTCACTTACCCTGAGCGGCCTTCTGCTGGGGTACTGAGTTCATCGTAACCGGCGGTTTCCCAGGGCAGATGGCCAGGGGTGATGTGCAGGAAATTAAGATAATTCTCAAACTGATCAAGCAGATCACGGATAACCTCCTGCTGATCACAGCCATACAGGTCATAGCCCTGACTGCCGCGGCGCAGATACACCTCAGCACGGGCAAACTGCTCACCATCTGCCGGCTCTTTGTACGCCGGTAAAGGCTGTAATGTGCGGCGGATATCGTAAATAAAGTCCACTTCGTCACCACCCTGCACCTGCAACCAGACTCTGGCCTGCGCGGCATCGTGCCCAACCTGCGCCTGCCAGCCGTGCTGTACCAGCTCTTTGCAAACCTGCTCCAGCGCAGGTACTGCGGTGGTGGCAATAAAACCATCAACGCGTGCGGCATCCGGAAAATCCACCAGGCCCGCCAGACGCCGGCGCCACTGTCCCTGCTGCTGATGCGGGCGGGTCGACGCGGCTGAGTTCAGACTCGAAGTCCGGTGCCCTTCAATCACCAGCGCCCGCCACAACCCGGCAACCGCCACCAACATAATGGCCGCAAACGGCAGAGCACTGGCGATGGTCATGGTTTGCAACGCACTCAGGCCACCGGCCAGCAACAGAACAGCCGCGATGGTGCCTTCCAGAAAAGCCCAGAAGATGCGCTGCCACAGAGGAGTTTCCAGCGCCCCGCCGGAGGCAAGAGAATCAACCACCAGTGAGCCGGAGTCCGATGAGGTAACAAAGAAGGTAATGATCAGGCACACCGTAAGCAGCGATAAAAACGACGACCAGGGCAGCTGATCGTAGAGCTGAAACAGCGCCACCGCATGATCGGCCTGCACATCGGCAATCAGGGTATTGAGGCCTTCATTCATAATCAGATAGAGCGCGGTATCGCCGAACACCGAAAACCACAGGAAGGTAAACAGGGTCGGCACCGCCAGTACGCCAAAAACAAACTGACGGATGGTGCGGCCACGGCTGATTTTGGCAATAAACAAACCAACGAACGGCGCCCAGGCGATGGTCCAGCCAAAAATAAACAGCGTCCAGTTACCGATCCAGTCACTGCGCGAATAAGCCTGCAGATTAAAGGTACGCGCCACCAGACCGCTAAGATAATCGCCGGTGTTCTGCAGGAAGGTTTCCAGAATGTGGATGCTCGGGCCAATAAAAAACACCACCACCAGCAGGAAGATGGCCAGCGCCATATTCAGCATCGACAGGTTTTTAATGCCTTTATCCATCCCCGCCACCACCGAGGCTGTCGCCGCCAGCGTGATAGTGAAGATCGCAATCACCTGCACCGTGGTACTGACCGGTATCGCCGGCCAGAGGTAATGTATACCGGCATTAATCTGCGCCACCGACAAGCCAAGCGTGGTCGCCAGACCAAACAAAGTACCAAGAATGGCAAACACATCCACCGCATGCCCCAGCGGCCCGTAAATGCGCTCGCCAATTAACGGATACAGCGCCGAGCGGATCGACAACGGCAGCCCATGACGGTAAGCAAAATAGGCCAGCACCAGCCCGACCAGACCGTAGATCCCCCAGATATGAACGCCCCAGTGGAAATACGCAATCTGCATCGCCTGGCGCGCCGCCGGAATGGTTTCGGCTGCGCCCGCCGGCGGTTGTGAATAATGCAGCACAGGTTCAGCCACACCGAAAAACAACAGGGCAATGCCGTAGCCTGCCGAAAACAGCATCGCAAACCAGGCCGGAAAACTGTATTCGGGTTCGGCATGGTCAGGCCCGAGGCGGATATTGCCCCAGCCCGACATCGCCACCCCGACGATAAACAGCAGAAAAATGGCCACCGCCAGCATATAAAACCAGCCAAAGGTGCTGGTGATCCAGCTCAGTGCACTGCTGAATACCTCACCGGCAAGTGCCGGATTGGCGATAGTCCCGATGATCAGCAGCGCTGCGATAAGTACCGTAGGAATAAATACCGGCAGCAGCACGGTCGACTGAACGGCCTTATGTTCGGCCAGCGGCGATGTTGATTGCTTGCGGACAGAGTCCGTTGAAGTGGTCATAAAGCCTCCGTGTTATGCCAGAGCGCTCAGGCTCTTTGCCCGCCAGCGCACGAAATTCGCGCCGGGCAACTCCGGAAATCCACCCTGCCTGTGGCAGGACAATGCTTTTTAACCCTGACAAACCCCTCCGGCGATTACAACCCCTGCAGGGTTCGGCCGGCACGCTGCCCCTGTTCTCAGGGCGCATCGCTGCTATAATCCGGCGTCTTTTTATTTTGCGAACAGCATTCAGGGCCTGATTCACTTAGTCTGAACAGGCTCTGGCCTTGCCAACACAGGAATTCCACCGTGAGTCAGAGTCGCCACAACGTCAAAACCTTCCAGGGCCTGATTGCCGCCCTGCAGGAATACTGGTCCGAACAGGGCTGTGTGATTAACCAACCTCTGGATATGGAAGTGGGCGCCGGTACCTTTCACACCGCGACCTTCCTGCGCGCCATCGGCCCGGAGAACTGGAGCTCTGCTTACGTGCAGCCAAGCCGCCGTCCGACCGACGGCCGTTACGGCGAAAACCCTAACCGCCTGCAGCACTACTACCAGTTTCAGGTAGTGATGAAGCCAAACCCGGTGGATATTCAGGAAAAATACCTCGAATCCCTGAAAGCCATGGGCATCGACACCCTGGTGCATGATATCCGTTTTGTCGAAGACAACTGGGAATCGCCAACCCTGGGCGCCTGGGGTCTGGGCTGGGAAGTGTGGCTGAACGGTATGGAAGTGACTCAGTTCACCTACTTCCAGCAGGTCGGCGGCCTTGAGTGTTTCCCGGTGACCGGTGAAATCACCTACGGTCTGGAGCGTATTGCCATGTACCTGCAGGAAGTAGACTCCGTTTACGACCTGGTGTGGACCTACGGCCCAGACGGCAAAGCCGTGACCTATGGCGACGTATTCCACCAGAATGAAGTGGAACAGTCGGCTTACAACTTTGAACACGCCGATGTCGATTTCCTGTTCATCGCCTTTGACCAGTACGAAAAAACCTGTGCGCGCCTGATCGAAGCCGGTCTGCCACTGCCCGCCTACGAGCAGGTACTGAAAGCCTCCCACACCTTTAACCTGCTGGATGCCCGTGGCGCTATCTCGGTCACCGAGCGTCAGGGTTACATCCTGCGCGTACGTACCCTGGCCCGTTCCGTGGCTCAGGCGTACTTCAACAGCCGCGCCGAAAAAGGCTTCCCGCTGGCGGACGAAGCCAACCGCGCCGACGTGCTCGCACGCTATCTGGCCGATAAAGAAAAAGCCGCTGCCCAGGAGAAGAAGTAATGAGTAAGCAAGATTTTCTGGTTGAACTGGGTACCGAAGAGCTGCCACCGAAGGCGCTGAAAAACCTGTCTGCCGCATTCACCTCCGGCATCGAACAAGGCCTGAAAGAGGCCGGTCTGAATTTTGGTGCCGTTGTCTCTTTCGCCGCACCACGCCGTCTGGCGGTGCGTATCGAAGCACTCGAAGCCCAGCAGGCAGACCAGGAAGAAATCCTCTACGGCCCGCCAGCCAATATCGCCTTTGACGCCGATGGTAAGCCAACCAAAGCCGCCGAAGGCTTTGCTGCCCGTGCCGGTGCAACCGCAGCCGATCTGCAGACCGGTGACAATGGCAAGCTGATGATTCAGCGCACCATTAAGGGCAAAAACACCGTTGAGCTGCTGCCTGCTATCGTGCAGAACAGCCTCGACAAACTGCCGATTCCCAAGCGTATGCGCTGGGGTGCTTCGCGCGTTGAGTTCGTGCGTCCGGTGCAGTGGCTGGTGATGCTGTTCGGCTCTGACGTGGTTGACGGCGAAGTGCTGGGCCTGAAGGCTGGCAACACGTCCCGTGGTCACCGCTTCCACGCGCCGGGTGAAATCACCATCGCTAATCCGGCGGAATATCAGGACAAGCTGCGTGCCGCTTATGTGATGGCCGACTTTGCTGAGCGCGCTGCGCTGATCAACGAACAGGTTGCCGCCAAAGGCAAAGAACTGGGTGGCGAAGCAGTTATCGACGCCGACCTGCTCGACGAAGTGACCGCGCTGAACGAATGGCCGGTGGCACTTGCCGGTTCGTTTGACGAAGACTTCCTGCGCGTACCGCCGGAAGCGCTGGTGTCCTCGATGAAAGAACACCAGAAATATTTCCACGTGATGAAAGACGGCAAGCTGATGCCCAACTTCATCACTATCGCCAATATCGAATCGAAAGATCCGGCGCAGGTGATTTCCGGTAACGAAAAAGTGATCCGTCCGCGTCTGTCGGATGCGGCCTTCTTCTGGGACACCGACCGTAAACAGAAACTGGAAAGCCGTTTCGCCAAACTGGAAAACGTGGTGTGGGTGAATGGTCTGGGTTCCATCGCCGATAAAGCCCGCCGTATCGGTAAGCTGGCCAGCCGTATCGCCGCAGTAACCGGTGCCGACAGTGCTCTGGTGGAGCGTGCCGCGCAGCTGTGCAAAAACGATCTGGTTTCCAGCATGGTGTACGAATTCACCGACCTGCAGGGTCTGGCCGGTAAGTACTACGCCGAGCACGATGGCGAACACGCCGATGTTGCCGCCGCCATGGTTGAGCAATATATGCCGGCCTTCGCCGGTGACGCACTGCCGGCCAGCCAAACCGGTACGCTGATTGCGCTGGCTGATCGTCTCGACAGCCTGGTGGGTCTGTTTGGTATCGGCCAGATTCCGACCGGTTCCAAAGATCCGTTCGCCCTGCGTCGTGCCTCGCTGGGTGTGTTGCGTCTGCTGGTTGAAAAAGAAATCAATATCGATCTGGGTGACCTGATCGACTGGGCCATTGGCTCGGATTGGGCAACAGCACCGAAAGCCGAAACCAAAGCCACTCTGACCGAATACCTGCTTGATCGCTTCAGCGCCTGGTATGCCGACGAAGGTATTCCGGCGGGCGTATTCCAGTCAGTCCGTGCGCTGGGTATCACCAACGCGCTGGATATTAACCGCCGCGTACAGGCCGTTCACGCGTTCAATAAACTGGACGCTGCTGAAGCTCTGGCTGCTGCCAACAAGCGTGTGTCGAATATTCTGGCGAAAAACGGTGGCGACAAAGTGCAAGCCAAAGTGGATTCTGCCCTGCTCGCCCAGGCCGAAGAAAAAACACTGGCCGAACAGGTTGCCGCCAAACAGCAGGCCGTTGAGCCATTGATGGCACAGGGCGATTACAGCGCCGCACTGACCGAACTTGCCGGTCTGCGTGCGGCGGTTGATGCCTTCTTCGACAACGTGATGGTAATGGCCGACGACGAAGCTGTGAAAAACAACCGCCTCGCACTGCTCAAGCAGCTGCAGGGATTGTTTATCGGTATCGCCGATATTTCATTGCTGCAGGGATAATTAATTATTAATTGACCTGCGTAACGGTATTAAAAGGCAGCCTGATTCAGGCTGCCTTTTTATTCACTGCCCTGGTGCTGAACAGCGCTGTAAGCGAAGTAACCCAAGAATAAAAAGCCCGATGCCTAAATCCAGTCTTCAGCAGTTACCTTAACAACTGTCAGATCACCGATATTTTGCTGTTGCAGCAGAGTTAATT
Organism: Thalassolituus alkanivorans; assembly: GCF_020447205.1. Taxonomy (GTDB): domain Bacteria; phylum Pseudomonadota; class Gammaproteobacteria; order Pseudomonadales; family Oceanobacteraceae; genus Venatoribacter; species Venatoribacter alkanivorans. The sequence continues at coordinate 67,694 of NZ_JAJAEL010000001.1, read as the reverse complement.
TGAAATAATAGAAAGGGAGCCAAAGCTCCCTCTCTACATTTCAATCTCTATCTCAGTCCTCTTTCCAAATGGTGGAAATACCAGTATCCAAGTTAATCTTAAAAGCATTTATGTTTTCTGGTTTGCTTTCTCTCCAAGAATTCGTATTAATAGTAAAATATATCTCACTATCTGAAAGGAAAAAAGATGAGTAGCTATATGTAGGGTAATCTGTTCCACCTGGCAGATCCAGATTTACTTCGATTGCTTCAGATAATTCCTTAGAATTAATATGATATTTTTTTATCAGTAACTGAACCGGGGTATTGAAATGATCATCCCCCTTCTTCTCTGAGATTGTATCAAATATAACAAGATAGTTTTTATTAATTGTTAAAGTTTTATACCCTGTATTTAAAGCAGACTCCAACTCAGTAGAAGTCAAATCAACTAGTTCATTCTCTTTTATCTCAAAGAATTTATTGGAGTCTTGCCCCGAATAATGATAGTACAGTCCGCCTTCAGAATGAATTTCTGAACTATAGTAGTCCATACCATCAAAGAAACTATTTGCTGTCTCATTATAAGGATTTTTATAGCCAACAGGCTTCGCATCTAATTTTTCAAACTGGCCACTTAAGCTATTATATCCGTAGTAATCATAACCAAGTCCTTCAACATCAACTAAAATCACGACAGAGAAAGCATCTGAAACTCCAATATCCGAAACCCGAATAATTTCTCCCTCAACACTGAATCTGGATATTAACTCTGCCACTGTATTATTGATTCGATACACTTCAATTTCTGATCCGAGATATTCATATAATGCAACCATGTTTCCCGAAATTTCCAGACCAGTTTGGTTCAGATCAGTGTTAAAGCCTACTTTTTTCAACACACCATCAGAGAAAAAACTTACGCGACTATCTTCATCTATTCCTTTGTCTAAATAAAAACCATCATTTGTAAGCGATACGGAGACATTTCCATTGCCTTCGAAAGAGCCCATCAATTCAGCATTGCAGCCTTGTATTTTATAAAGCTCCTCACCACCTGAAACAGCATAAAGTTCATTGTTATAGATTATAGGAAACCTTTGAATAGTGATTTGTGATTCGTATTCATCTGAATTAAAGCTGCTGTTTTTTATAGTAGCAACCCTGTGAGCTTTTTCGCTTGTTTCATTGAATACATATAGAAGATCACCGCCACTAGCGATACCATATTGACTTGCTGTAAAGTAAGTATAACCCTGGAAGTCAAAAGTATTATGAGATAAAACATTATCAGTGCTTGCACGTTGTCTTAATTGCTCACCATTAACAGCATCGACAAGCTTCACAGGTGATGTAAGTTTTGCCGAATAATTCCAGAGTTCTTCATTTTTAACTGCAATTCCATATTGGTCCTGCTCTGATACATCTGCAATAGGGTCAACGCATCCCCATCGCTCACTTTCTGTTAGCTTTCTTGGCTCTGGAGTACTTCCACTGCCGCCGCCTCCGCCCCCACACGCTATCAGCTGCGTGGCAATTAAGACAATTACACTCATTTTATACATATGTAATCCTTACATGTTTATTAACGCGGGAATTCTAACACCCGAAAAGTGAAACCCCCAATATAAGCAGGACAAACACTGCCTAGACTAACACTTCGGTGATTTTATGAGATACATCAGGCAGCCCATGATAGGAAAGCAACCGTCCAAGATAAATAAAAAGCCCGGCTCAATCAGCCGGGCTTTTTATTGTCATTTACTGAAATTAATTCAGTTTAATTTTCCTTCACTCCACGGCGCAGTTCTTTAAAGTTAATACGCTCCAGCGCCGGATCATCACTGTTTTCCTGCCACTGCATCCATTGGGTTAATGAAATAGACAGCTGCAAAGAATAATCGAGCGAAATCCAGCTCTTACGGCCGCTGGCATAATCCGGTACACCATTGCCCATCACGTTAACCGGCCCATTATCGGTTTCAACGGTCATATTAAAGGGCGCCGCTGCCGGGACATTGGCAAAATAAATACTGTCGATATTGGCAAAGCTGACACCATTATTCACCGTTGCTTTGCTGCCACTGCGATCGACGCCGACTAACGGATTTTCAGGATCAGGGGTTACGCATTCTTTGGTGATACCTGAAAACTGTGACAGCAGCGGCGGCGTATCAAAATTGCTGTCCGGTACCGAAGCCGTGCCATGGCAGGACATGCACGAGCTGTTGGCATTATCGGCCGGGCCGTTCAGGCGATAATTACAGCCTAAATGTCCCATATGCTGCATCGGGTTGGCGCCGCCGTATTTATTCAGTTCGTTCACGGTATCCCAGAAAATAACTTCTTCCATAAAACCGTTCTTTTTCACATCCAGCGGATAGTTGTGCGCAAGTTTGCCATCCGGTGGAGTGTCGTTGCCCCACATCACACCCAGCAGACTGATACGCAGCCACGGATCGGCTTCTTTAGCTTTGCGCTGACCATCAGCAACAAAGGTACCGAATACCCATTGAGTTCCCGGCGCACGGCTGTCTTTTACCGCAAAATCAAACTGCAGCAGGCGCACGTCGTTCCACTCTGTCGTGCTGCGCGGACACTGCTGGCTTTCTTCAATCAGCGTGCACTCATTGCCCTTCGCAGGTGTGCATTTACAGAATGACGGATCGGAGATATTGGCATTCCAGGCGGGCTGATTCGCCAGCACCGGCAGCTGTTCCGGAGTTGAGGTATTAAACAGCGGCTTACCAACAACGGCGCCCTCATCAAAGCTCACATCTTTAGCCGGAATTTTCGCCGTGCCGTCTGCCTGCCAAACCGTTCCCAGAGTGTAAGCGGCCGTTGCATTAAAGAAGCCTACCGCCCACATGGTAGTGTTGATCGCACCCTGAGGTGTAGAGAATGTGACCGGTGCTTCGCGGGTCAGACCGTGGGTAAACTCACGCCCGCTCATGGCATCGTAAGTCTGGAAAGGAATGCTGTACCACGGACGCACGTTGTTGTTACACACATCCCAGTCTTCGACTCCGGGACGGTTAACGTTGCCGTCCTGAATGTACTTCATCACCAGCCAGCTGTAGTCATATGCCAGCTGTTTTTTCTGCGCTGCCGGAGTGTCTGTTCTGAACAGGGCATCAAAACGTGCATCACGCCACGGCTGTGCCGCACGGTCATCCACCGGCTGACGCGGATACTTATCAGATATGCGGAACACCGGGCCCTGCCAGTCAGCAGGCGGCACGTTGCTGATTTCCTGACCTTTCCACATATTGCTGAATTTAGCTGCCGGGTCCTGCCAGTAGCTGGGATAAGTGCCGCTGCAGGTGCTGCTGGATGTGGTCTCAGGAGCTTGCGCCGCAACCATATCATTTTGTGCTTTTTCACCGCAGGCGCTGAGCAACAATCCGAAACTAAGCAGTGAGGTTCCGGCGATGCGCCGGCAAAGAGAACTTTCCATAGTGATATTCCTTTTGCTGAGAAGTCAGTTTTTGCTGAGGGATCAGGCCAACCGAGCGTATCATTTGTGATTAACGGCAGGCATCATTGCCCGCCAGACTCAGGCAGAGGTATCAGCCCAGATGCATGACTTGGCACTGACTGACATATTTTTAATTCATCGCTGCACCTGGTTAAGCCCGTGGACGGTTATCCCGCCCGCACCCCTCCGGCACAAACCGGCTTTACAGAAGAGACTGCCCAATGAAACTCATCATTCTTGATCGCGACGGCGTACTGAACGAAGACTCCGACGACTTTGTAAAGTCCGTCGACGAATGGCTACCAATTACTGGCAGTGCTGAAGCGGTTGGCCGTTTGTGCAACGCCGGTTACACCATCGCCGTTGCGACCAATCAAAGTGGCCTGGCACGGGGGCATTTCAGCCTTGCCGACCTGGAAGCGATGCACGCCAAAATGAACGCGCTGGCCGCAGAACATAATGGCCGGTTTGCCCATATTGCCTTCTGTCCGCATGGCCCGGATGACCATTGTGATTGCCGCAAACCCTTGCCCGGCCTGATTCATCAGATTGAAAAAGCGTTAGACACATCGGCCGAAGGTTGCTGGATGGTTGGCGACTCTATCCGCGATTTAGAAGCCGGTGTTGCCGCCGGTTGCCGTCCGGCATTGGTACGCACCGGTAAAGGTGAGAAAAGCATCGCCAGACTCGCCGACTCCGGACTAAGCCAGGCGCAGGTGTTTGATAACCTCGCCGCTTTTGCCGATTTTGTATTGGCAAACCCGTAATAAAAAGCCGGCAAATGCCGGCTTTTTACTTACACCTGTCTCAACGTGCCAGCCAATAATTCGCCAGTACACTGTCCGGGTCGGAGAGCAGTAATTCAACAAGTCCTGTTACATTGGTGACCACGGGTACACCCAATATAAATGTCCTCTGCTCAAAATTACCGAAATTGATATCAGATAAAGACGTAGTGCCAACAGGGAATGCATCACCGTCACTATCCGAAAAGACCATAACCAGCGCTAAAGCCTGTGATTCAACAGTGCCCAGAGCCACAGCACCAGTGGCGATTTCATGAATTCCGCTATAGGCCTCTGCCATGCTGTACCAAAGAGCAAGCGTATTACCTGAACGATAAGCAGCAATTTGAGTATTACAGCCAGAAATATTCAGACGTTGCTGGCCATCAACATTGATTGTCAGAGAAGCGCCATGATCCGTTACAAATACCGGACTCAGACTGCCTTCCTCAGGAATAACCAGATTCGTATCCCCTACACGATACTCAAAACTGAAATCTGTAACTCCTGCCATCGCGGCCTGATAGGCCAAATATGCAGGCTGTTCTGTATCATGCCGGTTTGCGCTGCTCAGCTCTGTTATCGCAGTATCACCGGCACCGGTAAAATACTGCGTGGCAATATCGGGCATGCAGATGGCAACATCCAGATTACCCGTTACCGGATTTACGAGCAGGTTAACGGCTGTGGTGTCATTGGCGTTCACCTGAGCAGACCCTGTGCCAGTGGCTATCAGGGTCGTACCATCAAAAACCTTAACCTCAATGCTGTAGCTACCCAATGGCAAAGCCGTAAAACTGATACTCGCTGCCTGATCTGCGATATCCGCCGATGATGAGCGCTCCAGTGAATCATTAAACACCCGTACCTCTGCACGGGTAGCACTGACCCCGGCATTCAGGGCTTTGCTCACATCCAGGCGGAAAGACACATCTTTCGTGGCCAGCTGCGGATTTTCCGGTGCGGGGTTGGTGGAGTCAGAGGTTTGCTGAGAAGTATTTTCTGCACCACCACAGGCGGTCAGAGTGGCAATGGCGCAGGCAAGCACCAGAGACTTAAACGGGGAAGAATGCATACGACGTCCTTTGTTGCCGTGTTTTTATTGTTATTACGAGCACTGTTAGTAAACAGGTTCCGGCAGATTAACAATACAATACGGTCGTACCAAACAGTAATCTGACCCCGTTAATGAGAAAGTCTGAGTCCGCGCAACAGAGCTGAGCTAAATTACAGCCGGGAAAAAGTCCGAGGAATTCAGGTAACAAGAGATCCCCGGCTAAAGTGGTATAAATAACGCCCACTATAATAAGCGCAGAGCACGGTATCTCTATGGCAGCACATCCTGACGTAACTGGCACGGATGCCAGCGTAACGCCCTATCGCCTGTGGTTGGCACAGCTGCGCAGCATCATTTTTTACTGCTGGCTGGCACTGCTGACCCTGGCCTGGTTTATTCCCAGTTTTGTCATTGGCATCTTCCTGCCGCTGAAGGCGCGTAACTATTTCATCATGGTGTTTTACTGCCACATTGTGGTCTGGTCGGCACGGCTGATCTGCGGGGTTAAATGGCGGGTGGAAGGACGGGAAAATATTCCCATCGATGGCCGCGGCTATGTGCTGCTGAGCAAACACCAAAGCACCTGGGAAACGTTTTTTATCCCAACCCTGATCGCCCCTCATGTACAGGTGGTCAAACGCGAGCTGCTCTATCTGCCGTTTTTTGGCTGGGCGCTGAAGATGATTCATCCGATATTTATCGACCGTACTCATAAAACCAATGCGCTGAAGCAGGTACTGAACCAGGGGGCCGACCGTCTGAACAGCGGCATTCATGTATTGGTTTTCCCCGAAGGCACAAGGGTGTCGCCGGGTAAGCGCAAAGCCTTTTCCAAAGGCGGTGCCATGCTCGCCACCAAGAGCCAGGCACCCGTAATTGCCATTGCCCACAACTCCGGCGAACACTGGCCAAATGACAACTGGGTAAAACGCCCGGGCACCATTAATGTGGTGATCAGCCCGGTGATGGAAACGACCGATCTCAGTACTGCGCAACTGAGCGAGCTGAGTGAAAGCTGGATTAACAACCGGGTGGATGAAATTTCAGCCCGGCCGTTTGACGGTGAAATGGTCGATGCCGACAGCAGTGGTAAACGTTTCTGAACAATAAAAGGCAGACTGGCTGTAAGTACCCGCCGTAGTAAACACTCACAATCAGCCTGCCATTTACCTTCTCATCAGCAGCTTACAGCACCATCGCTGCAACCCAGCCAGCCACTAACAGCGGCAGGTTAAAATGCAGAAAGGTCGGCACCACGGTGTCGCGCATATGATGGTGCTGGCCATCGGCATTCAGACCCGCGGTCGGCCCTAGCGTCGAATCCGACGCCGGTGAACCCGCATCCCCCAGCGCCCCGGCGGTACCGACCAGCGCCACAATAGCCAGCGGGCTGAAGCCCATCTGCAGACATAACGGCACATAGATCGCGGCGATGATCGGAATGGTCGAGAACGACGAGCCGATACCCATGGTCAGCAACAGGCCGACAACCAGCAGCAACAATGCTGCCAGCGCCTTGTTATGATCCAGCCAGGCTGCCGAGCCATTCACCAGCTCAGCAATATGGCCGGTACGCTCCAGCACCTCCGAGAAGCCCGAAGCGGCGATCATAATAAAGCCGATAGAGGCCATCATCTTGATGCCGTCGACCAGCACGCCTTCGGACTCATTCCAGCGCACCACCCCGGTAACCGAAAACAGCATAAAACCCGCCATCGCCCCCAGTACCATCGAATCGGTATACAGCTGCACCACAAAGGCCAGCACAATCGCCAGCGCTGCAACCATCAGCGCCTTCGGCTCATAACGGCGTTCGGTATGTTCAGCAATCGCAATGCGGGTGAGGTTATATTCACGCGGCTTGCGGTAGGTAAACAGCGCCGCAATGATCAGGCCGGTCAGCATCCCCAGCGCCGGAATCACCATCGCCTGCACCACCGACACCCCTTCCACGTTCAGGCCGGCCTCAGCCACACGTCCGAGCAGAATCTCATTCAGATAGATATTGCCGAAGCCCACCGGCAGGAACATATAAGGCGTTACCAGACCAAAGGTCAGCACACAGGCTACAAGACGGCGGTCGAGACGTAAGCGGGCAATCACTAACAGTAGCGGCGGGATCAGAATCGGGATAAAGGCGATATGGATCGGAATCAGGTTCTGCGACGACACCGCGACCAGCAGCAGCAGACCGAGCAGGCCGTTCTTCAGCCAGCGTGACTCGCGACCACCGGTTTCCGCACCCAGCTTACGCAGGATCGCATCGGCCAGCAGATGCGGCAGACCCGACAGCGAAATCGCCACCGCAAAACCGCCCAGCAAGGCGTAGCTGAGCGCAATACCCGCGCCACCGCCGATACCGGCATTGAAGGCGTCCAGCGTGGTCTTCAGATCCAGGCCGCCAACCCAGCCGCCAACAAAGGCCGCAACAATCATCGCCAGCATTACGTGCATACGCGCCAGACTGAGCACCAGCATCAGTACCACCGCAATCACCACCGCATTCATGGTTTTTCCTCATTCAGGCCCGGTATAAAACTGACCGGGCAGTCAGATACTCAAAGAAGGCGCGCAAAGTACCACAAAGTGGCCGGTTGAGGGTGACAGAGCGCAGGAATGGCAGGCTGGCGCTGCGTCTTTTTACGGTTTCTTTCAACAGTGGAATCTGAAGTGAGCCGAATAAGGTCTGGTATTCGGCTCATATTTTTTACAATGATGAGCCGAATAGAGTTATCAGGTGGTTCAGAGACTCTATCTGGCGAATTTGCTGGTAAAGGGGATTGAGAGTTGCCACTAATCAGGTCAGATCCGAAGCCAACTCAACTAAGTCGATATAACCTTGGTATCTTGCATCATGAGTCTGTTCGCAATAATGAATCGCAATCTCCAGAGCAGCCGGATTCCCATCGTAAGCACGCTGCGCCAAGCGGGTTCGATATATGGCTAAATCCTCATCTGATCGATGTCTGAAAGCACCATGAAGCTCTTCGAAAATCGTTGCCGCAGATCTGGCGGTATATGCCCCTGCATTCACCTGATCTCTGAAAAATTTCTGTTGCATATCCCTTCCTGTGACACGGACACCATGCAGATGGATTGGCTTCACTTTTAATAGAATCTCTCTCGAACTAGGCTGTTTATCAAAAAACTGATGGTCAAAATCTATTAAATCAGGTCTTTTGTGGTATTCAAATCTACTGTTTTTGGAGGTGAATTGGGTGAAAAGATCAGGTGAGCTGATTTTCATTGCCAGCAGAATTGCAGTGGCAAGCCAAAAGTACTTGTTCAGATTTTTTTCGTCGGAATAGCAGGCGTGCAGTTGATCCATCCATTGCAGAGTCGTTCTTAAATCAAAGTCGAAGCTTTCGGAAATCGCCGCAAAGTTACTGGCCAATATATCTCTGTTTTCTACCGTCACATTGCCATCACAAGTGCTTAAAAGTGCTTGTGAGAAGTAATCATCAAACACTGGCTGAACCTGAATAAATTCCAACAGGTCAGGCTTTTTCAGCGTAAAGCTACGATTAAAAAACCGATACAAATACCGCTGCGCATCAAACTCCTGCCCATAAACGGCTTTGATGGAGTGCTGTAGCTGATCGGTATTCGTGGCAATCACAAACACTAAGCCGGGGATATCGAACAGATGCTTTACCGTTTCCAATAGTTCGATTGCATAGGTGGGACGACAGCGATCCAGTTCGTCGATAAAGACAAACATCGGTTTTTTATGATCGCTTTCATCACTAACCAGATTAAGCCAGCTCTGAATTTCTTCTTTAAATTCTTCAATTAGTTTCAGTTTTTGTTTGTGATCCTGCAATACCAGAGTCACAGCGGAATCACTGACAGCATCCACACCGTTGCGGATAAGATCGGCACTATCGCCCAGATGCTTGTCCATCTGGTGCTGAACAACCCCCTTGGCAAAGGCTTTGAAAAATTGCCCTGATTTCCGTAAAGCATTCTTTTTATATTCAGTAGCTTTAGCATTTACGCAAAGTCCTTCCAACGCATCAAATACACCGGAAATAACCGTCAGCAACGGGTCATCAGAAAAATCATTCTGCCAGGCATCGATATAGGCGGTGGGATGATGGCTCTGAATCGTTTGCTGCCAGCGCTTAAGAAACCATGTTTTACCGGCGCCCCATTCGGCATTCAGATTCATCACATAGCTGCTTTCGGCGTAGCCGCTGAGATAATTGGTCAGAAACTTTGCATATCTACCACGATCCAGACGATCAACCTGATTTTCCTCATCAGGCTTCGTCCAATCAAAGTCCAGCTCCACCGTCATGCTCAATTCCCTTTCATATAATTACTGATGAAGATACCACTAATGCCAGAATGAAAAAGCCCCGGCTGTCTGCACAGCCGGGGCTTTTTATTTAACGCTGATGCTAACGCGCTTTATGGCAAACCCGGATCAGAAATCCAGGTTCGCTACGTTCAGCGCGTTGGCTTCGATAAAGGCGCGGCGCGGTTCTACGTCGTCGCCCATCAGGGTGGTGAACATCTTGTCGGCGCCGATGGCGTCTTCGATGGTCACCCGCAGCATGCGGCGGGTATTCGGGTCCATGGTGGTTTCCCACAGCTGTTCCGGGTTCATCTCGCCCAGACCTTTATAGCGCTGGATATTGAAGCCTTTTTTCGCTTCGGCCAGCAGCCATTGCACAGAATCCCAGAAGTCTTCGATCAGATGCACGCGCTCGCCACGCTGGATGTAAGCGCCTTCTTCCAGGGTGTCGCTCAGCTTCTGGCTCATGGTGGCCAGTTTGTTGTAACCGGAACCGGCGAAGAAGTCGTGGTCGAGACGGAATTCTTTCGGAATACCGTGGGTGATTACTTTGATCACGATCTTATGGCTGTTGCGCTCGCTGTCGGCGGCTACTTCAACAATAAAGTGGCTGCCACTGCGGCCGGCGTCCGGCAGACGGTCGCTGAGCTGCTGAGCCCAGGCTTCGGCGCTGGCTTTATCGGCCAGATCGGCGCTGTTCATACGCGGCAGGGTTACCATCTGGTGCAGCACTTCGTGCGGTACCAGGTTGGACATACGGGTGATGGTTTCCTGCGCTGCACGGTAGTCGGCAACCAGCTGTGCAAAGGCTTCATCGGAGATGGCCGGAGCCTCAGCAGACGGGTGCAGAGCGGCTTTTTCCAGTGCGATATGGGTCAGGTAGCTTTCCATCGCTTCTTCGTCTTTGATGTACTGCTCCTGCTTACCACGCTTGATTTTGTACAGTGGTGGCTGGGCAATAAAGACGTGGCCGCGCTCGATGATTTCCGGCATCTGACGGAAGAAGAAGGTCAACAGCAGCGTACGGATGTGCGCACCGTCGACGTCGGCATCGGTCATGATGATGATGCTGTGGTAACGCAGTTTGTCCGGGTTGAACTCTTCGCGGCCGATACCACAGCCCAGTGCAGTGATCAGGGTGCCGACTTCAGCAGAAGACAGCATCTTGTCAAAGCGGGCTTTCTCGACGTTCAGAATCTTACCTTTCAGCGGCAGAATAGCCTGGGTGCGGCGGTCACGGCCCTGCTTCGCAGAACCACCCGCCGAGTCCCCTTCCACCAGGTACACTTCGGACAGTGCCGGGTCTTTTTCCTGGCAGTCGGCCAGTTTGCCGGGCAAACCGGCGATATCCAGAGCGCCTTTGCGGCGGGTCATTTCACGCGCTTTACGTGCCGCTTCACGGGCACGGGCTGCGTCGATCATCTTGCCAACCAGATCTTTGGCCTGCTGTGGGTATTCAAGCAGGTAATCGGCAAACAGACGGCCCATTTCCTGTTCTACCGCAGGCTTCACTTCGCTCGATACCAGCTTGTCTTTGGTCTGGGAGCTGAACTTAGGGTCCGGCACTTTAACCGAAATAATGGCGGTTAAGCCTTCACGGGCGTCATCACCGGTGGTGGACACCTTGGCTTTTTTCGCCAGACCTTCTTTTTCGATGTAGTTGTTCAGGGTACGGGTCAGCGCAGCACGGAAACCAGCGAGGTGAGTACCACCATCGCGCTGTGGAATATTGTTGGTGTAGCAGTAGATGTTTTCCTGGAAGCTGTCATTCCACTGCATCGCCACTTCAACGGCAATGCCGTCATCGCGCTGGATATTGAAGTGGAATACGTCGTTCAGGGCAGTTTTGCCTTCATTCAGGAAGGTTACGAATGAGCCCAGACCGCCTTCAAACGCGAAGATGTCTTCACGGTCGCTGCGCTCGTCTTTCAGGTGAATACGCACACCGGAGTTCAGGAATGACAGTTCACGCAGGCGTTTGGCCAGGTAGTCGTAGCTGAATTCAGTCTTGTTGGTAAAGGTCTGCAGCGATGGCAGGAAGCGTACGGTGGTGCCCTTGCCTTCGGTGGTGCCGACTTCTTTCAGCGGGTAGTCCGGTACACCGTGGCTGTATTCCTGTTCGTAGACTTTGCCGCCACGACGGATGATCAGCTTCAGTTTTTCTGACAGCGCGTTTACAACGGAAACACCCACGCCGTGCAGACCACCGGAAACCTTATAGGAGTTGTCATCGAACTTACCGCCAGCGTGCAGTACGGTGAGGATAACCTCAGCCGCTGATACGCCTTCTTCAGGGTGCAGTTCGGTTGGAATACCACGGCCGTTATCCGATACGGATACGGAGTTATCGGTATGGATAATCACATCGACCTGGTCGCAATGGCCGGCCAGGGCTTCGTCAATGGAGTTATCCACCACCTCGAACACCATGTGATGCAAACCGGTACCGTCATCGGTATCGCCAATGTACATGCCCGGCCGTTTGCGCACGGCATCCAGCCCTTTCAGGACTTTAATACTCGACGAGTCGTAAGTCTGCTCACTCATTCGGTGGTTCCTCTTGATGAATTCGGTGCACTGCCGCTGTTATGCGTTGTCGGGCAATGCGAAATAAGCTGTTTTGTATCAGTCCGCAGGTCTGTCTTACTGTGATGCTGCATTTTCAACTTCTGCTGCAACATCCTGAACAGCACCCTGTTCCACGTGGAACAACTTGCTGGCTACGGGCTGCCAGATATCGGTCAGCTTGTCCTTATCGATACTGGTAATAAAGACCTGACATTTTAAGTCTTCCAGCAGCTTACATAAAGCGAAACGGTGCTTTTCATCCAGCTCTGATGCGAGATCATCGACCAGATAAATGGTGCGTCTTCCACTCTCTTGCTGGAACAGTGCGCCCTGGGCAATTTTCAGTGCGGCGACCACGGTTTTCTGCTGGCCGCGGCTTAATATTTCGGCGGCAGGCTGCTTGTCGACCTTTATACGCAGCTCTGCACGGTGAGGGCCTGACTGGGTATAGCCCAGCACCATATCACGCTCCTGCTGCTTATCCAGCACGTCCTGCAGCTCGGAATCTTTATCCCAGCCCGGATAGTAGGCCAGGCTGACATCCACGCTGTCATCCAGCGCTTTGAGGATGCGCATAAACTCGGGTTTAAAGCGCTTCAGATAGGCGCGACGGTGCTGATCAATCACCAGCGCACTTTCGACAAAGCCTTTATTCCACACAGGCAGCCATTCCGCTTCTTTTTGCTTAAGCACCGAGTTACGTTGCTTAAGTTGCTTGCGGAAGGTTTTCCACTGTTCCATAAAACTGTGTTCCACGTGGAACACACCCCAGTCGATAAACTGGCGTCGTTCTTCCGGCGAACCAGACAGCAGTTTGAATGTGGTTGGATCAATCACCTGAACCGGCAGCCAATGGGCTGCTTCTGCCTGAGACGTCAACACCGAGCCATTCAGTTTCAGCAGATGATCACCGCCTTTCAGACGCAGGCTGTCGAGCTGACACTGGCCAAGGCTCTCGTCGTCGATATCCATCTGGATTTCAATACGATCCGCATTGTGTGCCAGTACGTGTTTGAGCTGTGAAGTACGGAAAGACTTGCCCGCAGCCATCAGCACGATGGCCTCGAGAATGCTCGTTTTGCCCGAGCCGTTATCGCCGTAGATGAAATTCACTCCGGACTGGAGTGTAAGATCCAGCGGCTGCAGATTTCGCACGCCGCTGATTTTAAGCTGCCGGATTGGCATAAGAAGGTTCGCTATATGGCCGGCGACTAGAGGCGCATCGGCATAACAACATACATCGCGTCGCCGCCTTCCGGTTCTTCCAGCAAGGCACTGCTGTTGGCATCAGACAGGGTCATTTTTACCTGCTGGGTGTCGAGCACGCTCATAACATCCTGCAGATAAGAAACGTTGAAGCCCATTTCCAGAGCATCACCTTTGTATTCCACGGCCACGGATTCTTCTGCTTCTTCCTGCTCAGGGTTATTGGCAAACACTTTGAGCAGATCAGTGTCCAGCACCAGACGTACACCACGGTACTTCTCGTTGGACAGAATCGCGGTACGGTTAAATACCTGACGCAGTTCAGTACGGTCGGCCAGCATTACATTGCTGCCATTTTTCGGGATTACACGGCTGTAATCCGGGAATTTACCGTCCACCAGTTTGGAGGTGAAGGTGAAGTTTTCGGTGCGTGCACGCAGGTGGTTGGTGCTCAGCGACAGCGTAACGGACGACTCAGGGTCGGTCAGCAGCTTGGCCATCTCCAGCACACCTTTGCGCGGCAGAATGATCTGCTGGGCAGTATCCGGGCCGTTCATCGCCACGTGGCAGGTCGCCAGGCGGTGACCATCGGTAGAAACGGTACGCAGACCAGTGGCGCTCACTTCAAACAGCATACCGTTGAGGTAGTAGCGGACGTCCTGCTGGGCCATGGCGAAGCTGGTACGGTCGATCACACGGCGCAGGCTGCCCTGCTCCAGGGTGAACGTCTTTTCGCCGGCAATGTTATCCACATTGGGGAATTCGGTGGCAGGCAGCGTCGACAGAGTAAAGCGGGAACGGCCGGAGCGGACATTAACGCGCTGCTCGTCCTGTTCGATTTCAATCTGTGCACCGTCCGGTAACGAACGGCAGATATCCATCAGCTTTTTAGCCGGAACCGTGATCTCACCTTCCTGACCAACCTCATCAAGGGTGACGCGGCCAACCAGTTCGACTTCCAGATCGGTGCCTGTCAGTGACAACTGCTGACCCTGAACCTCCAGCAGTACGTTTGACAGTACTGGCAGAGTCTGGCGTTTTTCTACTACGCCGGCCACCAATTGCAGAGGACGAAGCAAGGCTTCCCTAGAGATAACGAATTTCATGGTTCTCCACTCAGGTCCTGGGCATGTTCATCGGATTGAACAGCGCCTGTGATTGCTTGAAAACAGTCTGTCTTACAGTAAATCAGCACATAATGACGGCTGATTTACGTTGTCAGCGAGCGCAGCAGATTCTTATAGTCTTCGCGAATATCTGCGCTGGTTTCCTGTAATTCTTTAATTTTGCGGCACGCATGCAGAACTGTTGTGTGATCACGGCCACCAAAGGCATCGCCGATTTCCGGCAGGCTGTGGTTGGTCAGTTCTTTGCTCAGCGCCATGGCCACCTGGCGCGGGCGGGCGATGGAGCGGGTGCGGCGCTTAGATAATAAATCAGACATCTTGATTTTGTAATACTCAGACACGATTCGCTGAATATTATCGACACTGACCTGTTTATCCTGCAGCGCAAGCAGGTCTTTCAGGGATTCTTTGATAAACGGCAGGGTGATTTCACTGCCGGTAAAATGGGCGTTGGCCACCACGCGTTTCAGTGCACCTTCAAGCTCGCGCACGTTGGAGCGGATCTTCTGGGCAATAAAGAAAGCGGCATCATCGGGCAGGTGTACACCGGTCTGCTCGGCCTTCTTCATTAAGATAGCCACACGGGTCTCAAGCTCCGGCGGCTCAACCGCTACAGTTAAGCCCCAGCCAAAGCGGCTTTTCAGGCGCTCTTCCAGACCATTGATCTCTTTCGGATAACGGTCACAGGTCAGAATCATCTGCTGGCCGCCCTCAAGCAGGGCGTTAAAGGTGTGGAAAAACTCTTCCTGTGAGCGCTCTTTACCGGCAAAGAACTGAATATCGTCAATCAGCAACGCATCCAGACCGCGGTAAAAGCGTTTGAATTCGTTAATGGCATTCAGCTGCAACGCTTTCACCATATCCTGCACAAAACGCTCAGAATGCACATACAACACTTTGGCATTCGGATTTTTGCTCTGCAGATAGTTACCCACAGCATGCATCAGGTGAGTTTTACCCAGACCAACGCCACCATATATAAAGAGGGGGTTGTAGGAACCGCCGGCATTTTCGGCAACCTGGCGGGCTGCGGCATGGGCCAGCTGGTTCGATTTACCTTCAACAAAGGTTTTAAAGGTAAAGGTCGGGTTAAGGAAACTCTGGTGCTGGATGCCCCCTTCAACCTGAACTTCACGCTTAGGACGGCTGACAACAGGTGCCGGTGCAGCAACCGGAGCTTCGCCATAAGACGGCGTGTTATTAAAAGAAGGGACTTCCTGCTGGCTGCCGTAATCAAACTCGGCCTGCGCCCGGGGGGCGGCAAAACCAAAGTTTTCATTCTGGGCAGGAGCCGGAGCAGGCTCAGGACGACTGACAGCCAGCGGCCGGAACATCGGCTGGGCTTCACCCACGGCCAGTTCCACACGGGTTATCAGACCGCCATTCAGATCGGAGAGGATTTCCTGAATGCGTTGCAGGTACTTATCCTTCACCCAGTCTTTTACAAAACGGTTAGGCGCACTCAGAACCAGCTGTCCACTGTCGGCGTTTGCCACCAAAGGCCGGATCCATGTGTTGTATTGCTGCGCGGGGAGTTCGTGCTGCAAGTGTCCCAGGCAATCTTGCCACAGAGCTGTCAGTGCCACTTCTTTATATCCGTTATCTGAATTCTAGCGAGCCGCACATTCTAACTGAGGGGACGATGGTTATCCACAGAAGTTATGATAATTTTCCACGCTTCCTTAAACCCTGTGGATAAACAGGACGAAAGCATGCGGATAGTTTTCTGGATAACCTTGTCCGGAATTTTTCTGTCGATTCCACACACATTCCATACCTCACTTACCGGCAGCTAGTGCATAACTTAAGCGCAGTTAAACACACCACTTATGCTTGCCATAAGTGTTTGTTTTTAAAGGACTTTTTATGGTTACCCACAGATATTGGCGTGACTAAGAATAAAAATAACGAACTACTCCTTCTCTTCTTTCACATAACATAACAGGTATAAAAATCTTTTCGTGTGAACAGGAAAAACCGGTTTGAGTAAGTTCTGAAACTGCACATAAAATCACCATTGCTATTGCTGATTCTTTCTCATACAATTGCCGCCCTTAAAAATTAGACCCTTTTCACTTAACTGGGTGACAGTGTTATGAAACGTACTTTCCAACCAAGCGTATTGAAACGTAAGCGTACTCACGGTTTCCGTGCCCGTATGGCTACTAAAAACGGCCGTGCTGTTCTGGCTCGTCGTCGTGCTAAAGGCCGTCACGTACTGACTGCTTAATCGACCGTCTGACGCTGCGTAGTTTGCCGTCGATGCCGGAATTCGGATTTCCCCGCCGTGCCCGCTTACTCAAGCCGGTGGAGTTCAAACGGGTTTTCGACAAGACAGAATTACGCGGTAGTTCGCCTCACCTGTTGGTGCTGGCAACTCCGAATGAGCAGGACCAGGCCAGGATCGGATTCGTTCTGGCCAAAAAGCAGATCAAACGGGCTGTAGACCGCAACCGGATTAAACGTCTGGTTCGCGAATCGTTCCGGCATCATCAGCATGAGATGGCGTCGCTGGATTTTGTTTTACTTGCCCGCTCTGGTCTTGCCGAACTGGACAACCAGCAAATTCGTGAGATGATTGACGGCCTTTGGTTCAGATTAAAGCGTCCTTCCAATGACAGACAAGCAAACGGCAGCCGAAAAAACCGCCGCGCATCCCGGCGCTAAGGTGTTGCTGTCCCTGATTGCTTTCTATCGTTACGCTCTCAGTCCCCTTATTCCCAGTCGTTGTCGCTATTACCCCACCTGCTCTGCCTATGCCGATGAAGCTGTTCGTCGATATGGTGCTGTGCGCGGCGGTTATCTTGCGCTCAAACGGTTGCTCCGGTGTCACCCCTGGGGTTCCCACGGTGTGGATCCGGTACCCGATTTACCCAACCATTCCTCCAATTGTTGTCAACGGAAACCCTAATCATGGATATCCGCCGTACGGTCATATTTCTTGGCCTGATTGTCAGTAGCTACTTCCTTATCCTCGCCTGGAATGATGACTACGGTCAGAAAAATCAGGTAACAGCGCCGATTGAAGCAACCGCGGTTGCTGAAAACCAGGACGCTCCGGTAACCACCGCCAGTGCCGACGAGCTGGCTGAGCAACCAGCGGTTGATGCTCCGGTTGTCAGCACAGAAGCCAAGGCGCAGCCATCGGCGGAGCTGATTCGCGTAGATACCGACGTACTGCGTCTGGTGATTGACCCACGTGGTGGTGAAATCGTTGAAGTACTGTTGCCTGAATATCCGGCAGCGGTTGATCAGAAAGACGTTCCTTTTGTATTAATGGAGCGCAACCAGCGCCGTACCTATGTGGCCCAGAGTGGTCTGCTGGGTAAAGACGGTGTGGATGCTCAGGGTCCTGCGCTGTACAGCGCGGATGCCACTCAGTATAAGCTGGCGGATGGCCAGGATGAGCTGAGCGTTGTGCTGACCACTCAGACTGAGAAAGCAACGGTAGAAAAAGTATTCACCTTCCGTCGTGGTGATTACCTGATGGATGTTAATTTCCGCATCAAAAATACCTCAGCGGAAGCCTGGCAGGGTGTTTTCTACGCGCAGCTGAAGCGTGATAACTCGGTTGACCCGTCAAAAGGTTCACAGATGGGCATGGCGGCTTACTTAGGCGCAGCTCTGACCACTAAAGAAAACCGCTACGAAAAAGTAACTTTCTCCGATCTGGAAGATGGCCAGTACAAAAAAGTCGAGCAAGGTGGCTGGGCCGCAATCCTGCAGCACTACTTCCTCGCTGCCTGGGTGCCTGCAAAAGATGTGCAGCACACCTACAACGGCCGTGCGGTTAAAGGAAACTACATTTTTGGTTTCTACGATGCGCCTACGGTTGTTGCCGCCGGTGAAACCGCTGAAGTGGGTGCCAGCCTGTATGTCGGTCCTAAAGTGCAGGATCGTCTGGCCGAAATTGCAGACCATCTGGATCTGACTGTCGATTACGGCTGGTTATGGTGGATTGCCCAGCCGCTGTTCTGGTTGCTGAGTTTCTTCCACGGTCTGGTGGGCAACTGGGGTGTGGCCATTATTCTGCTGACTGTACTGATTAAAGCCGCATTCTTTAAGCTGTCTGCCACTTCTTACCGCTCGATGGCGAACATGCGCAAAGTAGCGCCGAAGATGCAGGAAATTAAAGAAAAATACGGTGATAACCGTGAAAAGCTCGGCCAGGAAATGATGAAGCTCTACAAAGAAGAGAAGATCAATCCGCTGGGTGGCTGTCTGCCGATTCTGGTGCAGATGCCGGTATTTATCGCGCTGTACTGGGTACTGATGGAATCTGTGGAATTGCGTCAGGCACCGTTCTTCCTGTGGATTAAAGATATGTCGGTGATGGACCCTTACTTCATTCTGCCATTAATCATGGGTGCTTCTATGTTTATTCAGATGAAGCTGAACCCAACACCGCCGGACCCGATGCAGGCGCGTGTTATGCAGTTTATGCCGGTGATCTTTACCGTGTTCTTCCTGTGGTTCCCGGCCGGTCTGGTACTGTACTGGGTAGTGAACAACATCCTGTCGATCAGTCAGCAGTATGTGATTACCAAACAGATCGAAAACAGCTGATCTGCAGGAATCTTAAAAAGGCGCTTCGGCGCCTTTTTTATTGCCTGCCATCCAAATGTACAAAATTCAAAACAGCTGCGGCGGCTTTTGATTGTCTGCATCCTCCGGGTTAACTCAGGTACAATTCGCGCAAGCCAAACCGCTGTATTTAAAACGGCGCCCAGATTTCAGGAATCCGCGATGAGCAACCTTATCCACAACGACACCATTGCTGCTGTAGCCACTGCACCGGGGCGTGGCGGGGTTGGCATTATCCGCGTATCTGGCGCGCTGGCGTTAACCGTGGCTCAGGCCGTACTCGGCATAGAGCCCAAACCCCGTTATGCCCACTACGGGCCGTTTAAAGCGGCAGACGGTACTGTGCTGGATGAAGGCATCGCCCTGTTCTTCCCCAACCCGAATTCTTTTACCGGCGAAGATGTCCTCGAACTGCAGGGCCACGGCGGTCCGGTGGTGCTCGATTTGTTGCTGAAAGAAGTGGTGGCGCTGGGTTGTCGTCTGGCGCGCCCCGGTGAATTTTCCGAGCGCGCTTTCTTAAACGACAAAATGGATCTGGCCCAGGCCGAAGCCATTGCCGATTTAATCGACTCCGCCTCTGAGCAGGCCGCACGCTGTGCGCTGCGTTCATTGCAGGGGGAGTTCTCCAACAAAGTACACAGCCTGCTCGACCAGTTAATTCAGCTGCGCATTTATGTCGAAGCCGCCATCGATTTTCCCGAAGAAGAAATCGATTTTCTCTCCGACGGTAAAGTGGCTGCCATGCTCGACGCCGTGGATGCGGAGCTGAAAGCGGTTCTGCGTGAAGCCGGACAAGGCGCGCTGCTGCGTGAAGGTATGAACGTGGTGATTGCCGGCCGGCCGAACGCCGGTAAATCGTCGCTGCTGAATGCACTGGCCGGTCAGGAGCGTGCCATCGTTACCGATATTGCCGGCACCACGCGTGACGTATTAAAAGAACATATCCACATCGACGGTATGCCGCTGCACATAATCGACACCGCCGGTCTGCGTGATGCGCCGGACGAAGTGGAGCGTATTGGTATTCAGCGCGCCTGGGACGAAATCAGCAAAGCCGACCGCGTATTATTGATGGTCGACAGCACCACCAACGAAACCGATGCAGAGAAATTACTGCACGCGCTGTACGACGAGCGTGGTCTGCAGGACGCCGCGACCGATCTGTTGAATAACGGCCGCTTAACCGTTATCCGCAACAAAGCAGATTTATCCACAGAGACCATTGGTCTGAATAACGACGGCCGTTTCCCGGTAATTACCTTATCAGCGAAACAGAATGCGGGTGTTGATGTGCTGCGCGAACACCTGAAACAGATTATGGGGTTTGATGCCGCAGCCGAAGGTGGTTTCCTTGCCCGCCGCCGTCATATCGATGCTCTTAACCGCGCGCAGCAGGCTCTCGATTTTGGCCGCCAGCAACTGGAAGGCATGGCCGCCGGTGAGCTGCTGGCCGAAGATCTGCGTATGGCGCAGCATGCACTGAACGAAATTACCGGTGCTTTCACCGCCGATGATCTGCTGGGCGAGATTTTTGGCAGCTTCTGTATTGGTAAATAATCAGCCATGGGTGACAAGCCGGGTGAGCAAGGTTTCTGAGCACTCCGGTAATCGTTTTCAGGCATAAAAAAACCGCGATATTCGCGGTTTTTTTATGCCCGTTAAACAGCCTGAAATGAGCGGATTAAACGGTTTTATATTTCTGCTGTTCCGCTTCCCATTCGCCCAGCAGCTCACGGTTATCGTGCATCCATGGGTGAAAATCGCGGCGGAAATAATCCAGATAATCACGCCAGATGGTTGGCACCAATCCTGGCTTCAGGAAGTAGAACCGGAACCCTTTCCACCAGACTTTCGGGTTGAATAACTGGCCGTCTTTCCACAGGAAAATCGCCTGAATAATGGACGTGCGCAGACAGAAAAGAATGGTGACATTAATCATGGTCAGAACCCGCAGCCAGTAACTGCCAACTGCCTGTTGGTACACATCGTAAGCCACGGCTTTATGTTCGGTTTCCTCAATCGCGTGCCAGCGCCACATTTCTTTAAATTGCGGGTGCATGCCTTCGGTTGATTCCGGGTTGGTCAGAACCTGGTGCGCCATGATGGCGGTAAAATGTTCCAGCGCACAGGTAACTGCCAGGCGGTGTTTACGCGGCAGCCATTTTTTCATCCAGACCTTTTCTTTCTTTTCAAAGGCCATGATTTTGTCGATCGGGTAATTCCATTTTTTCAGATAGTCGTTGTACTGCGCATGTTCATGGCCGTGAATGGCTTCCTGTTTAATAAAGCCTTTAATCTGCTGCAGTAATTGCGGGTCGCTGATTTTGTGCTGATTATCACGCACGGCATCCATAAACATGCGCTCACCTTCAGGGAACAGACAGGAAAGCGCGTTCATGAACGTCGATTTAAAAACATCGTCGCCGTACCAGTATTTGGGAATGTCATCGAGGTCGAATTCAAATTCCATTTTACGGCCGGGAATTTCCATAGAAGAACTGATGGCCTGAGCTTTTTGCAGTTTGCTGTTCATAAACGCCTCGCAGATGATGTACCTAGGGCCTGTTAACACTAATTAAACGAGCCTGTTATCGGCTAAAAATTTCTCAGACAAGGCGCTGAGAGTGTGGCCTAACGGGTTAAGCGAACGAACAGCAACGCTGGATGAGGAATTTTTAGCCATAACCCTTCGGGCTGAGGCCAGTTTTCCCCATTAACGTCGTCGTTCGTCATTCATTTAGCCCGCTAATATCACTCCTCTCTCCTTGTTCTGAGAAAAACTGGCTCTCAGCAGGCCTGATTCAATTAGTGTTAACAGGCCCTAGCCCAATGTTAAGTGCGGTAGCAGACCGCAAACTATTAACCGGTACGTTATTCTCATTATGCGTAACAGGATAGGCGCATCAGGCCAGCGCTGACAGGTGATCGGACGACAATTATCGGGTGCGGTGGTGACTGCAGGTGGCTTTCGATCACCGCCTGCAGGCAGGGCAGGCGGATTGTTGCAATTGCTCAGAGATGACCGACTTTCACCAGTATCAGCGTCTCTTCATCAACAAAAGGATGGTGCTGGCTTAAGTGCGGACTGCGCAGCCAGGTATGCTGCGGATATTCACCGTGCTCGTCTTTAAAGCAGCCGGAAATTATCAGAATTTCCTCCCCACCCCAGTGGCGGTGCGGTTGGAATACCTCTCCAGCAGGCCAGCGCACCAACGCCGTACTGGCTCCCAGATGTTCATGCAGGGGGCACACGGTCAGACCGCCAATACCCGGCCGCCATTGCTGATCTTCGGGGCGGATGCGCACGGTTTCAGTGTCGGTTTCAGCAAACTGATTAAGTTTTACAAAGATCAGACAACCCTGCTCGGAAAACGGTGCATGGGCAGAACCCGGTGGATTGCGCAGATAACTGCCGGCCGGGTAATCGCCGGATTCATCGCTGAACACGCCTTCGAGCACATAAATTTCTTCGCCCAGCGGGTGAGTATGCTGCGGAAAACGTGCGCCGGGCAGGTAGCGCACCAGACTGGTTACCTGACCATGCTCCGGAGCTTCACGTTCCAGCGGGAAACGTTCTATCGGCGCCTGCGGTGCGCTGAGCCAGGGCTGATCGCCCTGACGGATAACCACCACTTTGCTGCGATCCATATTGATGGGCTCAAAAGTTGGCTGGGCGCTCATGGGATCTCCGGACAGTATTTCGTTGATGAAAAAGCAGGGCTGCAGGCTGATAGCCGACGATTGTATTCCTCTCCGCCGTGGCGGCCCAAGCAGCAAATCCGGCTGACTATCCGGTAAAGCGGCAGACAATGCGTATTTTTATCGGATCGTGGGTTAAAGAGAGCGGATTTGCCGCCGATTGCTATCTTTACAGGTATTACTTTCAAGCGGGAGAACTCCGTGCGCGCAGCAACTCTGGCGATAGCCGCCACCTTACTGGTGGGATGTATTGCAGAAGAAGACAAAGACAAGATCACCAACGAACAGGGAGTGACCGTCAGTGATCCGACTCTGGCCCTGAATGGTTTATGGGACGGCCAGTTTGATCAGGCAGGCAGCCTGCGGGTGCTTATTTATAACGGCAACGTTTACGGTCTGGATGAAAGCCGTGGTTACTACGGCACAGCATTGCTGAATAACGATAACCGCACCGCCACACTGGCGCTGACGGGTTATACCCTGTCGCAGAATGATACCGCCGCCAAACAATATGTGGCCGACGGTCTGAATCAGGATTACAGCCTCAATGGCCTGCTGTACACCGTGGAAGCTTCACCACAGCTGGTTGGTGACTTTGAAAACGCCACCGGCACCGGCAGTTTTGTGCTGACCGATGATGGCACCTGGCCGAATAACTCTGCCCTGAGTCTGCTGGCGGGCAAGTGGACGGCCACCGGTTATGAATTCTATGTAGAGCCATTAAGCAGCAAGGCTTCGTTTAAAGGCATCAGCACTGATAGCAGTGGCTGCACCTTCGAAGGTGACATCACCCTGTTGGATAAAAACGATGCCCTCTACGCCGTTACCCTGCGCGAGCGCAAAAACTGCCCGGCATTTAACGAAACCAACGCCAGTGGCTATGCCGTGATCAACAGCGATGGCTCGCTGGAGTTGTACCTGCGCAAAGATACCGACCTGTTGTTTATGACCTTTACCGCGCCGGTCAGCAGCACACCTGTGGAAACCCCTACCGATACAACAGACACAACGACGGATACAACCACGCTCTGAGCGGTTAACGGCTGCTGCTGCTGCCTGCAGTGGCCGTTATTCTTTCCCCCTTCCTGTGCATAACCTTCTGGATAACGCGTAATAAAGATCCGCATAAGCTGGGATCTCAGCATGAACAGTTTTCCTTATTTATTCTGAGGATAAAGTTACCCACAATTATCAACAGCTTTATACACTTACTAATACTTTGTTTTTTAAGGAATTAAATTAAAAAATCACAGCAGTGACTAAAAATGGCTAACAGTCTTTTTACCGATGTGGATAAAGTGTATAAAACCATTGGTTAAATTTTACTCAGCCTACTGCCGCTGGCCGCACAAGGCTGGTATACTGCGCGCCCTTTTTTCCCGATTCCTGTTAAACGAACAATTCTGAGGTGGCTTGTGGATTATCCCGTGCGTTATGACGTCATTGTGGTTGGCGGTGGCCATGCCGGTACCGAGGCGGCGCTGGCCGCGGCGCGTACCGGCTGCAAAACCCTGCTGCTGACCCACAACACCGATACTGTCGGTGTGATGTCATGCAACCCGGCCATCGGCGGGATTGGCAAAAGCCATCTGGTTAAAGAAATCGACGCACTGGGCGGCGCCATGGCGCGCGCCACCGACAAAGCCGGTATCCAGTTCCGCATTCTTAACAGCCGTAAAGGCCCGGCGGTGCGTGCTACCCGCGCTCAGGCCGACCGCGCGCTGTACCGCTCGGCGATTCGTCATATTGTGGAAAACCAGCCAAATCTGGATATCTTCCAGGCCGCCTGTGACGACCTGATCGTACAGGGCGACGGCGTTGGCTCCACCGTCTGTGGCGTAGTCACCAACACCAATATGCGCATTCACGCCACCAGTGTGGTGCTCACCGCCGGTACTTTCCTTGGCGGACTTATCCACATCGGTATGGAAAACCACAGCGGTGGCCGTGCCGGTGACCCGCCGTCGATTGCGCTGTCCAAGCGTCTGCGCGAAATGCCGTTTAACGTTGGCCGCCTGAAAACCGGTACGCCGGCGCGTATCGATGCGCGCAGTGTCGACTTCTCCGTGATGCAGGTGCAGCCGGGCGATGCGCCGCTGCCGGTGATGTCCTTTATGGGTTCGGTGGACGAACACCCGGAGCAGGTAAACTGCTACATCACCCACACCAATGAGCGCACCCACGAGATTATCCGTAATAACCTTGACCGCTCGCCGATGTATGCCGGTGTGATCGAAGGGATCGGCCCACGTTACTGCCCGTCGATCGAAGACAAGATCACCCGCTTCGCTGATAAAACCAGCCATCAGGTGTTTGTTGAGCCGGAAGGTCTGAACAGCAACGAACTCTACCCGAACGGTATCTCCACCAGTCTGCCGTTCGACGTACAGCTGGATCTTATCCACAGCATCCGTGGTTTTGAAAATGCCCACGTCACCCGCCCGGGTTACGCCATCGAGTACGACTACTTCAATCCACAGGATCTGAAGCACAGCCTCGAAACCAAATTCGTTAACAACCTGTTCTTTGCTGGTCAGATCAACGGCACCACAGGTTACGAAGAAGCCGGTGCCCAGGGCCTGCTGGCCGGTACCAACGCCGCCCTGCGCGCGCTGGAAAAAGACGCCTGGGTACCGCGCCGCGATCAGTCGTATATAGGCGTGCTGGTCGACGACCTGATCACCATGGGTACCAAAGAGCCGTACCGTATGTTCACCAGCCGCGCGGAATATCGCCTGGTGCTGCGTGAAGACAACGCCGATCTGCGTCTGACCGAAGTCGGCCGTGAGCTGGGTCTGGTCGATGACGAGCGCTGGGCCGCGTTCAGCACCAAGCGCGAAAGCATCGAGCAGGAAGCGCAGCGCCTGAAAACCACCTGGGTGCAGCCGGGCAGCGCCGAAGCCGCTGCGCTGGAAGCCAAAGGCGAAAGCAAGTTTGTGCGCGAATACAGCCTGCACGATCTGCTCAAACGTCCGGGTCTGGAATACAACGATGTTGCTGGTCTGAAAGGTGAGCCGGTGGCTGATCCGCAGGTCGCCGAACAGGTTGAGATTCAGGCCAAGTACGACGGCTACATCGCCCGTCAGCTTGATGAAATCGAACAGCTGCGCCGCTATGAAAACACCAAACTGCCGGCCGACCTCGACTACGACGCCATGGGCGGCCTGTCGAACGAAGTGAAGCAGAAGCTGAATACCCTGCGCCCGGAAACCCTTGGCGTGGCTTCACGTATTTCCGGTATTACCCCGGCGGCTATCAGCCAGATTCTGATTCACCTGAAAAAGAAAAACGCGGTAAATAAGCTGAGTGCGTGATGCTTAGTTACTGCTGACCCCTGAACCATATGCTGCCCGAACAGGAAAATACGGACCGCATATGGTTTGCCCTGTTAAGGGCTTCATCCGCCCAATGCCGCACCTGATGCCATTGCTCAGGCTGTCGCTGCTGTATATTGTGCAAAGACTCAATTTTATCCGGCTAAGTATCAGTGCCTTGGCCAATATCGTGACTAAAGGAATAGCCGATGCTACGCCATCTCCTCAGCTGCCTGCAGCGCGCTGTATCACGCCTTACAGAATCCCGGGTATTTACGTTTAATAGTGAGCCTGAATGGCATATCAGCGTACTGCGTTGGACAACGCTCGTTTTCTACGGCTGGCTGGGCGCTGTGGTGGTGTATCTGCTGTGGCCGTGGCTGTCGTACCTGCGCCCGGAGCGTTTATTTTCACTGACTGATAAGCCAACCCTCTATGTGCTGTTGCAGGTTACCTGGAGCCTGGTGGCGGTGTTGCTGGTGCTGGCATTGCAGGACAAATTTTTTATCCGTTTTCCGCGCAAACGCCAATCCGTTTATTGCATCGATATCCAAACCTTTGTGCGCTACCCAACGCTGCATGTCAGCGTGGTTACAGGCATTCTGCTATTGCTGTCGACCTTTGATGGGACATCCGCTCCAGGCGGTAGCAGTCTGCTGGTTATTTCCAGTGATGCACTGCAACTTCCGGTATTGATCGAAGAAAAAGAGACGCGTCATTTGCCTGTTTTGGGCGGTGATGGGCTGAGCATTTTCTTCCTGATTTACGCTTTTATCCTTGCTGTGCGGACGGCATACCACGTCAGAACTTTGGCTGCTGAAACAGAAAAATCCAGATCAACAGAAGCACTCAATTTACTGACATGCAGTGATAGCCAGTTTGAGCAATGGCTACGAAAGGAAGAGGGCGAAAAGACGCTGGATTTCTTTGACCGAGAACCTTATGTCGAACGTATGCTGGTACGCACCGAACAGACCACAGGCAAGAAGTCACAGCGGAGCAAAGGCCAGATTCTGCTGGGGGAGTTTGGTTCAGGTAAAACAACCATTGTTAATTTACTGGAAAAGAAATTAGGCCCGGAGTGGATTGTATCGCGCTTTGACTGCTGGCAACGGTCGGGCAAGCCGCAAGAACTTGCCGCTCAACTTATTGAGCAGATTCTTCATGATGTTGGTCAGCAGATTGAAGTGACCAGTCTGGCGAGCCTGCCAGAGTCTTTCGCCAGTGCCTTGTATGGCAGCAGTCACTGGTGGCAATTGCTGGATATCTGGCTGCGCCCGGATACGCCGGAACAGGTCATAGGTAAGCTGGATAGTCTGCTTAAGGTGAATAACCGCAGACTGTTGTTGGTGATAGAGAATGTGGACCGCAATGAAGAGCGTGAACATTTCATTAATATTATTGCAGCGATATTGGACAAACTTCAGCAAAGCAAAAACCTTAACCATATTGATTTTATCTTCAGCGCCGATGAAGCACGTCTGGATAAAGAATTGCTGTACCGAATTGCTGATTACAGAGAACGAGTGGCGACTTTTATTTCTCCCGAGCTTCTCATCCGGTTTATGGCCCTGTGTCTGGACAGTGCGTTAAGCGGACGAAGGAATGGTGAGTCATTGATTATTCCCTATCTGAGTAAAGATTTTTTATTGCCAGGTGATGCGCAAGGAAAAATTGAAGCGGTTAAAAGTGCATTCGGAATACAGTCAGGTAATGGTAAGTCGGCAATCTTTAGTAAGGAATCTAACGAAAATAAAGTGCTGATGGCACTCACAAACATTCTTTCCAATCCACGCCGGCTTAAGCATGTATTGCGTGATATGTATCAACGCTGGCTGGATGAACTGAAAGGTGAAGTCAATCTGTTTGATCTGTTGTTGTACTGTACAGCGAATGACGAGGGATCGATAAGAGATGGGATGGATAAATTCACCGAGAAGGACTTAAACGGTTCAGGTGATAATCCTTTTCTGGCAGGAACCAGCAAGAAACCGAAAACGCCTGTGGATTCAGACGCTGAAACCACTGCGGATGCCTCCTACGGCGATTCGGATTTGATAGCGTTTTATCTCCTTAATGGGGATTTAGCTCCAGGCCATCCATGCAGATCGTCTATTTGTCAGCCTGTTATCGACAAGGAAGGAGTGTCGGAAGACGTATTTGAAAAATACCGTAAGGTAGTGGATATAGGCGTTGTTAAAGGCTACGCCAGTAGCGATCAGGAGTTCCTGGGAAATTATATAAAAGCCTCATCTAAGAGTGGTGATCCACAAGCACTGGCAGCTTGTCTGAACTTCGCCTTATCGTCATCCCATCATCTGGTGATCTTTGAAAATCTGCTGATATCGATGACGGAGAAGTATTTTTCTTCAGTTACTGAATTATATCGGTTTTCCAATCGCGCCATCGTTCTGGCCGATCAGCGTTATGCCGATACTATGAATCGTGTTCTTAATCCACTGATCCGGCTTTGCTTTAGGGTGATGAATTTTGACGCTAGTGGCGGTGAAAGTCATGCCGATAAACTTGAAGAAAAATTAATCGCAGCATTAAAAAATCTGGCTGAGCATAAGCAGTACAGTTATATATTGCGCTCTCTTTTATTCATAGCATCCAGCAGAGCAAGTGACCTCGCTTTGCGTGTTATCAATACTGTGGCAAAAAGTGTGTTTACCCGCGATTTTTCTAACAGCATGGCAGATGCATTTGAAAAAAATGAAGCCGGAACTCATGAATTGCAGTATGAGTACATTTCGCTGCTGCCAGCTTTGGAGAAAGCTGAACAAATCATCGGTAAAGAAAGTTTACGCGAGGCTTGTCACTCCTTTTTAATCGTAATGGGTATCAAGCTCACAAAGGATGAGGGCATTCTTGCGGAGTTTGCTCAAAGGTACCCCGAAAAGCTGGATATGATTAAAGAAATCATTAAAACGGGTATAGAGGTAACGGTTCTCGACAGAACCGAACTAAACGCCTGGCAGGAACTGCTGCGGGTCTTGCCGGATGCCAAGAACACTGATAATTCACAGCCGCAGGATAAGTAACCATCCTTACCCGCATAGGGGCGCTTAGCCCTCCTGACCCGGAGTTGATCGATTGTTTGCGATACTTTTGTGCACTAAATTGCACAAAAAATAGTCGAACCTTAGTTTTTGTGCAGAATATTGCATTTTATTGCCTTTCGGCGTAAAAATGGTGCACTAAATTGCACATATCAGGTCGGCTGCTTATGGCAGACACATTAACGCTGGAAACCTGTATCGCCGGTCAGTGGCAGAAAGCCTGCTCGCTCCGGTTCCACGAACCGGCCGCCGGTCGCTCCGGGCCGGTTACTCTGGAGTATGACGCGGCCTATGTCGCCCGCTACCAGAATAATCCGGCTGCGCTGGTCAGCCTGCGCTATCCGCTGGATTTCTTTCCCCATGAGTGCGAACACTGGCCAGCATTCTTGCTGGATATTCTGCCCATGGGGGCCGCGCGCCGTTATTGGGGGCAACGGCTGAATCTGGTCAATCCGGAACACCCCAGCCATGATTTTATGCTGCTGCAACAGGGTGCCAGAGCGCCGGTCGGCAATATGCGTATAAAAGAATCCTGCCCGGTTGATATACCTCCTGCGCGTGGTTTCCCCATCGCTGACGTGCTCAGCCGTGATACCGGGTTTCTTGATTACGCCCGGGAGTGCGGTGCGACAGTGGGGGGGGCCAGTGGTGCCGGCGGAGAAGCGCCTAAGTTTCTGCTGACGAGGGGCAAAGACGGTTTGTACTATCCGGATGCCACGCTGCCGGATGATCTGGCCGATGAGTTCTTTCTGGTTAAGTTTCCCCGGCAAAGCTCCCACAATCATCGTCCGCTGGACAGTGATTTACTGATTCTGGAAACCGAGGCCGCGTATTACCGGATTGCCAGCCGCCTGGGATTTGACACGATTTACCGCTCACCCTGGTCTTTAACAGGCGGTAAAGGAGAGCAGATTTTTTTCCCTGTCTCTACCGAACATTCCATAACCCGCCCAAGCCTGTGGCTGCCGCGTTTTGACCGGGGAATCACAACGTCTGCGGTTGACCGCATCGGGGTTGAGTCATTGTATTCGTTGGTCGGCTCGGTTGAACCGGGAGCCAGCATTGCGCATACGGAGTATCTGCGCTGTCTGGTATCAGCCTGGACTGGTCATGGTCAGCAGGCTGAAGTTCCTGAACTGGTGGAGGAATATGTGCGCCGTGATCTGTTAAACGTGGTTCTGGGTAATAGCGACAATCATGGCCGCAACACTTCTGTGCTCCGGCTGAATAATCATCTTCAGCTTGCCCCGGTCTATGACCTTGCACCTATGGTACTGGATGAGTCTGGCATTACCCGTACCAGCCGCTGGTCGCAGGCCAACGAACTGGGGGGCGAATTTAACTGGCGTGGTATCTGTGAAGAGGCGTCCCAGGTTGGTTATGGCGTTACGGCCGACGACCTCTGGCGCACATTAACAGCCTTAGCGAAACAGTTAGTGGCTTTGCCTCGTCTGGCTGAAGAGTACCGGGTGCCATCGCAGGTTCTGCAGCAACGCACAGGTAAGCTGAATCTCAAAGGAGTAGAACAACGCCTGACATACTGGGGGCTGCTGCCATGATGATACCAACGGCACAGCAATTGAAAGCGATGAGCAGAACAGAGCTGCTCTCGTTTGTTGAACGCGGCGTTTTTGCAGGTGAACTCTCTTTGGGGGCCGCCCTTAAAATACTGCGCAAGTATGTAGCGGGTCTGAATCAGGCAGATTTTGCCGAGCTTTGCGGTGTTTCCCGCCGCACTCTGGCAGCGCTGGAATCCGATGAAGGTAATCCAACTCTGCAGACTGTAAATCAGGTACTGAAATTATTTGGTTTAAGACTGGGGTTAGCGCGTTTGTACCCATAACGTCACTTTTAACCCGCACGGGCTTGATACGAATCAAGCCCGTTTTTGTTTCTGCTGCCACACTGGGCCATTCCGAGGTTTCTTAAAACACATAAATGGAGTCGTGTTATGAGTGGCGAACAACAGGTGATCGATTTTTTACTGCAGTTGCTGGATGACGCAGCGGTACAGAATCATGAAATCAATGGCCCGTATCTGGAAGATATTCTGTTCACTCAGCTGCTGACCCGCCTGGCGGCACGGCGCACCGAAAAAGACATTCTGCATCAGGTGCAGTACCACCTGAATTTTGAGCAGCGCAATCTCAGTAAGGATGAGTTTGTCGTTACCCGCGGCTGCTGATGTTCTGCAGCCGCCAGCCTGCACGGATCAACCTGAAGAGATCAGCTGGGCAGATCAAACTGGACAGATCAGCTGCGCAGGTTTTGCTGCCCCAGCAACCCGGTGAGCACCGGTGAGACAAACTGGCGTTTCACCGTCACCGCATAAAAGCTCTCAAACACATTGGGCAGAGTCATAAACTCCTGCAGTGTGCCCTGCGCAATCTCATCTTTTACTACCACGGTTGGCAGTACGGTCAGCGCGCCGGTGTCACGTGCCAGCAGACGCAGCATCGCCATATCGTCGGCCTCGGCCTGGACGTCCGGTTCGTAATTCCAGCGGCTGCAGAAGCCATCGAAGGCGCTGCGCAGCTCGGTACCGCTGGCCGGTAACACCCAGCGCCGGCCTTCATACCCCTGCGGGAATTCAGCCGCTGGTTTTTGCTCTGGCGGCCCGACCACAGCCAGTGGCTGGCGCGCCAGTAACTGGCTTTGCCACAGGGTTTCCTGCCCCTCTGCGGCGACGTTGCTATTGGTCAGAATCAGGTCGAACTGATGGGTGGCGAGACCGTTCAGCAGGTTGTCCATACCGCGCGCATGCAGGCTGAAACGCACTTTCGGCTGGCTGATCAGCGGCGCAATAAAGCCCTCGATAAAGTTACGCGACATGGTCGATAACACGCCGATCCGCAGCTGCTGATATTCCGGCTCAATCCCATGGCGCAACAGTGACTCCAGCTCTTCACCACGACTGAAAATATCATTGGCATAACCCAGTACCCGCTGGCCGGTGGCGGTCAGCCGCAGGCGGCGGCCGCTGCGCTCAAACAGCTGGGTATCCATGCTTTCTTCCAGCGCACGGATCTGCGCCGACAGCGCCGATTGCGACACATGCAGCTGACGCGCCGCTTCGGTCAGGTTGCCCAGTATGGCGACGCGCCAGAAATAATGCAGATGATGATAATTGAGCCGGCTCATCTGATTGTTCTCTAAAAGTGAATGAAATGTGAGTTTATATCTATTTTACCTATAGCAACCAGTGCGCAGATACTGCGCGCACCTGAACCCATAACAGAGGTTGCGTACCATGAGTATTTCCTCTCTGCTGATGGCCATCGTGCTGGCGGCGATCCCGCTGACACTGATTCTGGCCGCTGTTCCTGCCGGTCTGCAGACCCGGCGTTTTACCTTCAGTGACGATCAGCGCTGGCGTTTTGCCTGGCGTGCGGCGCAAATCATCAGCCTGTTAACCCTGAGTGCAATCGCACTGGCACTGCTGCTGCCGGACGCCGGTTTGCACTGGCTGAGTGACCAGCCGTTGCGCCTGACGCTGTTACTGCTGCTCAGCGTGATGGCACTGGTGGCGGTGAAATTCTCACGCCGTTATCTGGCCGCCGATCCGGGTTTTGGCCGTTATCTGCGCTGGCTGTTGCTGACCCTGGCGGCGGTGGCGCTGGTGTTTATCAGCAATCATTTGCTGCTGTTTGCCCTGGGCTGGATTGCCATCAGTCTGGCGCTGCATCAGTTGCTGATGTTCTACCCTGAACGTCCGCGCGCGGCGCTGGCGGCGCATAAAAAATTCCTGCTGGCACGGCTGGCGGAAACCTCTCTGCTGGTTGCCTTTTACCTGCTCTGGCAACAGCACGGCACGGCCAATATCGACACCATTATCAGCGCTTATCAGGCGTCAGCAGCGCTCAGCCTGAATGAGCAGATTGCCGCCGTGCTGATTGCCCTGACCGCGCTGATCAAATGTGCGCAGCTGCCGGTGCACGGCTGGCTGATTCAGGTGGTGGAAGCGCCGACGCCGGTATCCGCACTGCTGCATGCCGGGGTGATCAACCTTGGCGGCTTTCTGCTGATTCTCTTTGCCCCGCTGTTTTTACAGGTGGCCGCAGCGCAGTGGCTGGTACTGGTGGTGGCCGGTCTGACGACGGTACTGGCGGCACTGATTATGACCACCCGCATCAGCATCAAGGTTCGGCTGGCCTGGTCCACCAGTGCGCAGATGGGTCTGATGCTGATCGAGTGTGCTCTGGGCATGGTGGAGCTGGCATTGCTGCATCTGCTGGCGCACTCGGCTTACAAAGCCTGGGCGTTCTTAAGCTCCGGCTCGGCGGTACAGCAGCATGTGCAGCAGTCACTGCTGATTGCTCCGCCAGCGGCGGCGCGCCGCTGGTTGCCGGCGCTGATAGCAGCGGCTGGTCTGGTGGCAGCGGCCTGGTGGTTCAGTGTTCAGTTGAGTGCTCAGTTGCATACCGGCATTCAGCCCGTCAGCGGCTGGTTACTGCTGGCATTGGCGCTGACCACCTTGCTGGTACAGCGCGCGTCAGGCGCATGGACATTGCTGCTGGCAGCTGGTCTGGCGCTGGCTTACAGCCTGCTGAAAATCCTGCTGCAGCCGCTGAGCGGTGAGCTGTCGGCGGCGCTGCGTCCCGGACTGTTCAGTGCCGCAGATCTGTGGGTAAGCGCCCTGTTTCTGCTGCTGTTCTCTGTCTGGTGGCTGCTGCGTTACCGCGCCCACTGGCCGCTGGTGCAGCGCTTATCGCTGGCCCTGTTTGCCGGCCTGTATCTGGATGAATGGTTTACCCGTATCACCCTGCGTCTGTGGCCTGCCCGCCTGCCGGTACGGGCCAACCCCAAGCAGTTAGCGCCACATCAGGGGGCAAAACACGTACTGGCCAGCGGCCGGAAGGAGCAACTGTTATGAGCACACTGACTGTATCAGCACAATGTTCTGCACGTCTGGCAGCGGTTGAGACCGCCGGAAACCGCGTGGCGCCGACCTGGCCGCTGGATCAGTTAATCGCGGTAAACCCTTTGTGGGAGCTGCGCGATCAGCCATTTACCGCTGCCGCCGCCCGCCTGGAAGCGCTGGGCCGGATGCACTGTCTGATGCCGGCAGAGTATTACGTCCGGCAGTGGCAGCGCAGCCGTATCACCGATGCTCATTTGCAACTGGCCGCTGCTGAATTCGGTGTGGAACAAGACAGCGCCAGCCTGCTGCAGGCGCTGAAACAGCCGGGAGCAGAAGCACACTGGCACAATGTGTCAGACCTGCTCGACAGCACCCGTGACCGTCAGCACCAGATGGCCTGGCGCGATGAAATCAGCCATCAGATCAGCCAGTTCTGCGCTGCTTTTTGTCAGCAGCCGGACCATCAGTCGGCACACAACCTGTACCTGAGCTGGGTCAAGCAGATCCGCGCCGACCGTGGTATTGCCATTCTGATGGGCGAACCCGGGCTGACCAGAGCCTTCCGTGAGCTGCCGGATAACCCGCAGGCGCTGACCCTGATCGCGCTGGATGAGCTTGGGCTCACTCATGTCGCGCAGATTGAAGCCTACTGCCATGCCCTGCTGCTCGATATTAACGGCTGGGCTTCCCGGTTTGCCTATGAGCGCTGGCAGTCGCGGCTGGAGGGCGCCGGCGACGATGCCCTGCCGCAACTGATCGCCATTCGTCTCGGCTGGGAGCTGGCGCTGTGGCGTCACTGGCAACTGCGCCACAAGCAGGCTGCACAGCAACTGCAGCAGCAGTGGTACAGCCAGTTACCGCAACTGAGCATGCTGGTTGAGCAGCAGCGGCTGGCCCAGAAACCGCTGTGGGTATGGCAGCGCGCTGCCGAAATTGCCCGCCAGCAGCAGGAGATGCAGATACTGGCGCAGAAGCCGCTGGCCACCTCGCCGCAGCCAAAACTGCAGGCCGTCTTCTGTATTGATGTGCGTTCTGAAGTGATGCGTCGCGCCCTGGAGGCCCAGAGCCCAGATATCCAGACATTGGGATTTGCCGGTTTCTTTGGTCTGCCGCTGGCTTATACCCCGGTGGGCACCGATCTTAAGCGGCCACAGTTGCCGGGATTACTGGCCGCCGGTCTGCGCGTCAGCGAAGGCGGACATGAAGCCCAGGCGCTGGGTTTTGCCAGAAGGGCGCAGCAGCAGAAAGCTGCCGCCTGGCATGACTTCAGCCGTGGTGCGGCCTCCGCGTTCAGCATGGTTGAAGCGGCGGGCCTGAGCTACGCCGCCAAGCTGTTGCGTAAAACCTTTGGCCTACAGGCTGAGGAGCACCCGGTCAACGATCTGGCTGTCAGCGGCCAGTGGACCCTGTGGAACGGCGAGCGGCCGCTGACCCTGAGCGAAAAAGCCGATCTGGCCGGCAACATTCTGCAGGCCATGAGCCTTAAACGGCTGGCGGGCGAAGTGCTGCTGGTCGGCCATGGCAGTCATACCACCAACAACCCCCATGCCGCCGGGCTGGATTGCGGTGCCTGTGGCGGTCAGACCGGTGCGGTGAACGTGCAGGTGCTGGCACAACTGCTGAACGACGAAGCGGTGCGCAAGGTGCTGGCTGAACGTGGCCGCATCATTCCGCACTGCACCCGTTTTGTGGCGGCGCTGCATAACACCACCACCGATCATATCCATTGCTTCGGCAAGGTGACGGATATGGCTGCGCAGTGGCTCGCTGATGCCGGCATTCTGGCTCAGCGGGAGCGTGCTGTGGCGTTGGGTCTGGCCGACAGCGCACTGCTTAACCAGCCGCAGCAGCTGGATGCGGCCCTGCGTCAGCGCGCCCTCGATTGGTCCGAAGTACGGCCCGAATGGGGTCTGGCTGGCAACAGCGCCTTTATTGTGGCGCCGCGCAGCCGCTGCCGTGGCCTGAACTTCGGTGGCCGCACCTTCCTGCACGATTATGTCTGGCAGGACGACAGCGGCTTCAGCGTGCTGGAACTGATTATGACCGCACCGATGGTGGTAACCCACTGGATCAATATGCAGTACAACGCCTCGGTCACCGACCCGCTGAAGTACGGCAGTGGCAACAAAGTGCTGCACAACGTGGTGGGGGGTAATCTGGGCGTATTTGAAGGCAACGGCGGTGATCTGCGCATCGGCCTGCCGCTGCAGTCAGTGCACGATGGCCAGCAGTGGATGCATGAGCCACTGCGGTTGAGCGTGTACATTCAGGCGCCTGCCGAGGCTATTGCCGCCATCGTTGCCCGCCACGAAAGCGTGCGCCAGCTGGTGGATAACGACTGGCTGTACCTGTTCCGCCTGGACGATAACGGTGTGGCCGCACGTCTGTATCAGGGAGCATGGCAGGAGCCAGCCTGTGGCTGATACCCTCGGGCTCTGCGAAGTGGTGCATCGATTCATAAAATTCAGCGCCGCACGACCCATAAAATTCAGCGCCGCACGGCACACTGTGCCTGCGGTTTTACCCAGACATATCCGGTTAGCGCACAGGCCGATCCGTTC
The DNA here is from genome assembly GCF_020447205.1 of Thalassolituus alkanivorans. Classification (GTDB taxonomy): domain Bacteria; phylum Pseudomonadota; class Gammaproteobacteria; order Pseudomonadales; family Oceanobacteraceae; genus Venatoribacter; species Venatoribacter alkanivorans. The sequence continues at coordinate 31,114 of NZ_JAJAEL010000001.1, read as the reverse complement.
GATTGCCCGTGCTGTAACCCCTGAAGACGATGACCGACTATGAAAACGATGACCGACTATGAAAACAGAGTTGCTTGATGGCCTCAGCGACAGCGGCCTGCAACGCGCCGTGCAGTTATTACAGGCTGGCGAATGCGTGGCCGTACCGACCGAAACCGTTTACGGCCTGGCCGCCGATGCCCGCAATGCGGCGGCGGTGCGCGCTATTTTTGCCGCCAAGGGCCGCCCGGCCAATCATCCGCTGATTGTCCATCTGGCCAGTGCGGAACAACTGCCGCAGTGGGCGGCCAGTGTGCCGCCGCAAGCCTGGCAGCTGGCGCAGGCATTCTGGCCCGGCCCGCTGACCTTACTGCTGCCCAAAGCGGCGGATGTACCTGAAGAGGTAACCGGTGGTCTGCCCAGCATTGGCCTGCGCGTCCCGGCGCATCCGCTGTTGCAGACCTTATTGCGCCAGCTCGGCAGCGGTGTGGCTGCCCCTTCGGCGAACCCCTACAAGGCATTAAGCCCGACCTCGGCGGCGCAGGTGATGGCCGGACTGGATGGCCGTATTGCCGCGGTATTGGATGGTGGTGCCTGTGAATTCGGACTGGAATCGACCATTGTCGATCTCACTCAGCCAGAGCAGGGCATCCGTATCCTGCGCGCCGGGCCGATCAGCCGCATTGCCATAGAACAGGTGCTGGGGCAGCCGGTTGAGGTACCGCAGCAACACAACGAAGCGGTGCCGGGTAACGTGCAGGCGCATTATCAGCCGCGCACACCGCTTAAGCTGTACAGCAGTGATGAACTGGCTGAGCGGATAAAAGACGGAGTTGGCGACGACACCGCTCTGCTGCTGTGGTCACCGCGCCTGATCGGCCTGGCCTGTGGCCGTGAGCGGGCACTGATTCTGCCTGATAATGCGCCCGCCTTTGCGCAGACGCTGTATCAGATATTGCATGAAGCCGACCAGCTGGGTTATCGCCAGCTCTGGCTGGAGCAACCGCCGGGTACAGAAGACTGGCTGGCGGTTAACGACCGGCTGTCGCGGGCAGCGTCACAATAACGCACAGCCCCTGTGGCTGATTGGCCTGCAGCTGCAGGCTGCCGCCATAGCTGCTGACAATATCGCTGACCATCGCCAGCCCGAGGCCGCTGCCTCCGGCCCCGGCTTCATCCAGCCGCGTACCGCGCAGCAGCAGTTGCTGACGCGCTTCTGCGGCAATGCCCGGCCCCTGGTCACAGACGCTGATCAGCCACTCTTTATCGTCATGGCGGACGCTCAGCAGAATCTCACCGGCGGCGTATTTGCAGGCGTTATCGAGCAGATTGCCGAGCAGCTCCAGCATATCGTCACGATCCTGCGGCAACACCGCGCTGTGGTCGAACTGTGCGCGGATGCTGGCCTGCGGGTACAGCTGCTGCAGCACCTGCAACAGTGGCGGCAGGTCTTCGCTCAGCCGGGTTTGCCGGCCGGGGGATGACATGCCAACGATTCTGGCGCGCTTCAGTTCGCGCTCGACCAGCTGCCGCAGGCGCTGCAGGGCTTCGCGCTGTTGTTGCTGATGCTGTGGATCGAGCTGTTCCGCCAGCAGCTGCAGCTGTTGCAGCGGGCGTTTCATTTCGTGGGCAAGATTACCCAGCGCATTGCGCGAACGGCTGACCCGCTGCTGCAGCAGACTGAGCAGGCGGTCGATTTCTTCAGCCAGCGGCTGCACTTCCTGCGGATAATGACCGGCGGCGGCATTCAGGCCATCGCGCTCACCAAAACGCAGTTCGCGCAGCTGCTGCTGTAATGGCTCAAGACGGGCAAAGGCCCGGCTCAGCTGGCGGCGCTGGATCAGCATCAGGGCCAGCAGGGCGAAGACCAGCAAGGCCAGTGCCGCCAGACGGTAGCGGTTCAGTTCGCTCTGTAAGGGCGCAATGTCTTCCGCCACCCACAGGGTAAAGTCGTGATTCTGTACGCGGATGCCCTGCGCCTGACTGAGCCATTGCTCATCCAGCCTGTCACCCTGAATGCCGGGTTGCTGCCAGTGCCGGACAATGCCGCTGGCCAGCTGAATGGCAGGCGGCTCTTTATCCCACAGCGAGCGGCTGCGCAGGTCGGTGCCCTGTTGGTCGCGGATGGCAAAATAATGGCCGGAGTAGACACGCTGATAGAGTGCGCCCAGACGGCTGTCATCCACCTGCCAGTCGCCCTGAGCATCCTGTGTCAGGGCGGCAATCAGGCCGTCGGCATCGTGTTGCAGACGGCTGAGCACGGTGTGGGTGGTGAGCTGGCGCACGCCATAGTCGGCCAGCCACAGCAGCGGTAACAGCAGCAGCAGTAAGGTCAGCAACCATTGCCGGCGCAGCTGTTGCTGCAGTGAAATCATGTTTGTGTGTCCGCCGCCAGCTGATAGCCCTGCCCACGGCGGGTTTCGATAAAGTCTTTGCCGAAGTACTGACGCAGGCGGTTGATGTAGACCTCAATCACGTTGCTGTCTTTCTGCTGCTCTTCTTCGTAGACGTGTTCGCTGAGGCGGGTTTTGGAATGCACATCCTGCGGGTGCTGCATCAGGTAGCGCAGCAGGCGGAATTCAATCGCGGTCAGCTCGATGGTGCGGCCATCGGCGCTGTTGGCTTGCTGGCGTTCGGTATCCAGTGTCACACCGCGCCAGCTCAGGGCGTTACTGGCCTGGCCGCCCTGCCGGCGGCCGATGGCTTCCAGCCGGGCGAGTAACTCCTGGCTGTGAAAAGGTTTGCCGAGGTAATCATCAGCACCGGCTTTGAGGCCGTCGACCCGTTCATGCCAGGCGTCGCGCGCGGTCAGCACCAGTACCGGCGTGCGGTTACCGGCGGCGCGCCAGCTGCGCAGCACGTCCAGACCGTTTTTACCCGGCAGGCCCAGATCAAGCACGATCAGATCCGGCTGCAACTCGTTGCCGAGAAACTCACCATCAATGCCATCGTGGCTGACCTCTACCGCGTAACCGGCTTCGCGCAGCAGCGGCTGCAGGGCATCGGTCAGTTGCTGGTCATCTTCGATCAGCAGCAGCTTCACAGCGGCCAGGCCTCAGTCGTCATCGCGTTCATCCTCCAGCCATGCACCGCTGCGGGCGTCGATATAGGTTTCATGTCGCTGTCCGTGGCTATCGAGCCATTTGAGTTCGTACACCAGCACACCGTCTTCCCATTCCACTTCGGCATCCAGCAGCTCACCACCCAGCGGATGCCGTTGCAGAATGGCTTCCAGAGAGAGTATCTCACCCTGCTCCACCCAGGCCCTGATCTGGGTCTGGTCGGGATGTTTTCCGGCAAAGGCCGGATTAATCGTCCCAACGGCCAAAGCCAGGAATAACCACCGTATGTTCATTGAATTTCCCCTGTGCGGCATCTTTATGGCAGCTGTCGCATTGACTGAATGAACCGACCTGCGGATTGCCGCTGACCATGCGTTCCGGTACTTCCCGGTGCTTACGTCTGAAGTATGGCAGTTCGGTGATGCGCTGAGGAGTATCGCTGTCGCTGATGCCTTTCAGGTAGCGCGTGTGATTGCCGGCGCTGTGAGCACTCAGGTAAGCCAGAATCTCTGCCTGAGTGGCGGCACTCAGCGAGGCATCGTCACCGAAGTGATTATCAAGGCTGGCCATCATCGCCTGCCAGCTGCGTGCCGGCAGCAGCTTGGCCGGATAAGGCAGATGGCAGCTGCCACATTCTTGTTTGTATTGCTGTGTTGCGGCGGTATCTGTGCCGGGTTGTTCAGGGCGCGGCCGGTATTCACTGTGCTCATCATCGTCGTCATCCGCGAGGGATTGATTATTCAGAGTGCTCAGGCCATAAATACCAAGGGTCAGGGCGCTGCCCAGCAGCAGTGTGCCGGTGGCAAAACGCAGGGCGTTCAGGTTACTCATCATCTTTCTCCTTCTTTATGGCTGGCTGAGCCAGGTAATGACATCGCCTTTTTCCTGAGCGCTGCATTCGCGTCCCAGCGTCCAGCGGCAGTTGCGCAGGAACCACTTCTCTGTTTTGGCGGCATCGGTAAAGCGCTCCGGGTTGGCGTGCACTGTCATCGGCTCAATGGGCTTGCCGGTTTTCTGATGTTTGCCGGGCTGAGACGGATCGCGTCCATGGCAGCTGGCGCAACTGCGCCCGTTGTTGTCCTGCAACCACAGGGCCTCGCCGGCGGCGGCTGAGAATGGCCCGGCTCCGCCAGCCTGCAGGGCCTGTAGCTGGGCGCTGGCACCGGCATAGCTGAGGCTGGTGGCGAGCAGGCTTAAGGTAAAAAGAGCCGCACTCAAGGCGCGGTGGGTCAGGTTATTCATGCTGATCTCCCCCGGCCATCGGTGTCGTCAGCACGTGCTTCTTTGCGACCGTGAATCATCGAGCGCACCAGGTTTTCGCGATGATGCAGGCTGCTGAGCAGCACCCCGGCAACGTGCAGGAAGACCAGCGCCAGTGTGCTGTTGGCGAAAAATTCGTGGATTTCTTTCAGCGTGTGTTCGTTAAAAGAGGCCAGCCAGGTGTCTGCTAATGGCCCGGCGTTTTCATCCGCGCCCAGCGTTGCCATACCGAATACCACAGTGCCGGTCAGCGCCAGCAGCAGGGCGATAACCATGGCACCACCGGCCGGATTGTGGCCGATATAGCGGCGCGCCTTACCGGCCGGAATGGCGACCAGATAATTCCAGACTCCCCGTGGCGATTGCACAAAGTCGCTGAAGCGCGCATGGCGTGTGCCGATCAGCCCCCACAGCAGGCGAAAGGAAACCAGCGCAGCTACGCTGTAACCAGCCCAGACATGCAGGGTTTCAAACTCGTCTTCACTCAGATAAGCGATAAAGAAAAACAGCACCAGCGACCAGTGGAAGATACGCACCAGCGGGTCCCAGACTTTGATTGTGTGTGTCATAACGACCTCTCCTCAGGATTTGCACCCAGCGTAGAGCGGCCATGCTTAAACCAACCTTAAAGTTATTCAGCGGCGGGCTGGAATGCGGCAAAGCTGACATACCTGCCTGCGGCCTGAATTGGCACGGCTCTGCGTTAAAAACTACCTACACTGGTCAATATCCGCACAGGCAGAGGGACGGCACCATGACACTGAAATTTCCGATGATACTGGCCTCACTGATCAGCGTTTTGCTGACGTTTCCGGCCCATTCCGCACCGGCCTGTCCGGCTGGTGGTGTAAAGGTAGGCTGGGAGCCCTGGCTGCCCTACGCCTACGAAGAGCAGGGAAAATTTACCGGCCTGGATCTGGATATGGCGACCGCCATCCTGACCCGCATGGGCTGCCCTTTTACCTTTGTAAACCGGCCCTGGAAGCGCCTGTTGACGGAAATTTCTTCCGGTAATCTGCACCTTACCGGCGGTGCCTCACGTACCGCTGAGCGTGAAGAATTTGGCTATTTCAGCACGCCATACCGTACGGAATCGGCGGTGATGATGGTGCGCAAAGAAGATGCGTCAGGCTATGGCGGCATCAGTTCGCTGAAGGATCTGATCGGTAAAAACTTTACGCTTGGCGTTACCCGCGGTTATTACTACGGCGAAGACTATGCGGCACTGGAAAATGATGCGGGTTTCAAAGCCCGCCTGGCCGATGCCGGTGATGACGCTACCAACTACAAAAAACTGGCGGCAAAACGGCTGGATGGCTTTCTGGCCGACCCGTTCTCCGCCGCGGCAGGGCTTAAAAAGGAAGGTCTCGGCGGCCGCTTTATCAGCCATATGACCGTCTATTCCGACGACATCTATTTCCTTATCAGCAAAGCCTCCACCTCTCCGGAGTTTGTTGCCGCCTTTGATCAGGCGCTGGCTGAACTGAAGGCCAGTGGGGAATATCAGGCAATTGTGGATAAGTACCTGCACTGACACGCCGGTTGTTCAAATGCACGCCGCCCGCTCGATGCGGGCTTTTTATTGTCCATCTTCTTCTGGCCCGAATTGCCCTTTGTTTTGCGATATTGGTTTACGTTAACGTAAAGGTAACTCAACAGCCCGACAGCCCAACCCGCATGAGCCGTACTTACAGCATCCGTGACCTCGCCGACGAGTTTGATATCACCACCCGCACCATCCGCTTTTATGAGGCGGAGGGCATGCTCAATCCGCAGCGCGAAGGTCAGACCCGTATCTATACGCCGCAGGACCGGATCACGCTGAAGCTGATTCTGCGCGGTAAGCGCCTGGGCTTATCGCTGGCCGAAAGCCGCGAGCTGATTGATATGTACCGCCCCGGACTGGAGCCGGAGGCCAACCGCCCGCAGCTGGAAAAACTGCTGGCGGTGATAGAACAGCGGCGCAGTCACCTGCGCCAGCAACTGCACGATATTGAACGCATGATGCAGGACCTGGACGACGCCGAGCTGAAAGCCAGTGAGGCACTGGCGGCACTGACCGGCGCTTAACGCCGCCCGTCAGCCTCCGGCCCTGCTACCAAGAATAAAAATACAACAGGAAGGAGCCATACGATGACCGGATTCAATTTTGGCCTGGGCGAAACGCTCGATATGCTGCGCGATCAGGTGCGCGGTTTTGCCCAGCGTGAGCTGGCGCCACTGGCCGCGGACGTTGACCGTGACAACCAGTTCCCCATGCCCATGTGGCGCAAGTTCGGCGAGCAGGGATTGCTTGGCATTACCGTCAGCGAAGAATACGGCGGTGCCGATATGGGCTATCTGGCGCATGTGATCGCCATGGAAGAAATCAGCCGCGCCTCGGCTTCGGTCGGGCTGTCTTACGGCGCCCACTCCAATCTCTGTGTAAACCAGATTTACCGCAACGGCACGGCGGAGCAGAAGGCGAAATACCTGCCGAAGCTGATCTCCGGCGAGCATATCGGCGCGCTGGCGATGAGCGAACCCAATGCTGGTTCCGATGTGGTGTCGATGAAGCTGCGCGCTGATAAAAAAGGCGATCACTATGTGCTCAACGGCACCAAGATGTGGATCACCAACGGCCCGGATGCCAACGTTTATGTGATCTACGCCAAAACCGATCTGAGCAAAGGCCCGCACGGCATGACCGCCTTTATCGTTGAACGCGACTGGGCCGGTTTCTCACGCAGCCCGAAACTCGACAAGCTCGGCATGCGCGGCTCCAACACCTGTGAGCTGGTGTTCGATAACGTCGAAGTACCGGCAGAAAACATCCTCGGCGGCGAGAACATGGGCGTGAAAGTGCTGATGAGCGGCCTCGACTACGAGCGCGTGGTGTTGTCCGGCGGCCCGACCGGCATCATGCTGGCCTGTATGGATGTGGTGCAGCCCTATATCGTTGACCGCAAACAGTTTGGCCAGAGCATCGGTGAGTTCCAGCTGGTGCAGGGCAAGCTGGCCGATATGTACACCAGCATGAACGCCAGCCGCGCCTATCTGTACGCCGTGGCGGCCGCCTGCGACCGTGGCGAAACCACACGTAAAGACGCCGCTGGTGTGATTCTCTACTGTGCCGAAAAAGCCACGCAGATGGCGCTGGATGCGATCCAGCTGCTGGGCGGCAATGGCTATATCAACGACTTCCCTACCGGCCGTCTGCTGCGCGACGCCAAGCTGTACGAAATCGGCGCCGGCACCTCGGAAATCCGCCGCATGCTGATTGGCCGCGAACTGTTTCAGGAGCTGAGCTGATGCCGCTTATCCAGTCCCGGCTCGACAGCCGCAGTCCGCAGTTTGCCGCCAACCGCGCACAGATGCAGGCGCTGGTGGCCGACCTGAAAGCCAAAGTCGCACGCATCGCCGAAGGTGGTGGTGAGGTGGCGATGCAGCGCCATACCGCGCGCGGTAAATTGCCGGTGCGCGAGCGCATTCAGCTGCTGCTCGATGCCGGCAGCCCGTTTCTGGAAATCGGCCAGCTGGCGGCCCATGAGGTGTACGGCGAAGACGTACCCGCCGCCGGTGTGGTTGCCGGTATCGGCCGTATCAACGGTCAGGAATGCATGGTGGTGGGCAACGATGCCACGGTGAAAGGCGGCAGCTACTACCCGCTGACGGTGAAAAAACACCTGCGCGCGCAGACCATCGCCCAGCAATGCAACCTGCCCTGCGTTTATCTGGTGGATTCCGGCGGTGCTAACCTGCCGCGCCAGGATGAGGTATTCCCCGACCGCGAACATTTCGGCCGAATCTTCTTTAACCAGGCCAATATGTCGGCCGCCGGTATCGCCCAGATTGCGGTGGTGATGGGGTCCTGCACCGCCGGCGGCGCCTATGTGCCGGCGATGGCCGATGAATCCATTATCGTGCGTAATCAGGCCACCATTTTTCTTGCCGGCCCGCCGCTGGTGAAGATGGCCACCGGCGAAGAAATCGGTGCCGAAGAGCTGGGCGGTGGCGAGCTGCATACCGGTCAGTCCGGCGTGGCCGACCATCTGGCCGAGAACGACGAACACGCGCTGCAGCTGGCGCGTAACGCCGTCGCCAATCTGAACCGCCACAAGCCGCAAAGCACGGCGGCAGAGGTAGAAGAACCGGCCTATCCGGTCAGCGAACTGTACGGCCTGATCCCGACTGATACCCGCCAGCCCTACGATGTGCGCGAGGTCATTGCGCGGCTGGTGGACGGCTCGGAGTTTGATGAATTCAAAGCGCGCTTCGGCACCACGCTGGTGTGCGGTTTTGCCAAGCTGTATGGCATGCCGGTGGGCATCGTTGCCAATAACGGCATCCTGTTTTCCGAGTCGGCACAGAAAGGCACGCATTTCATCGAGCTCTGTGCGCAGCGCAAAATTCCGCTGCTGTTTCTGCAGAACATCACCGGCTTTATGGTCGGCCCCAAATACGAAGCCGAAGGCATCGCCCGCCACGGCGCCAAGATGGTGATGGCGGTGGCCTGTGCCAAAGTGCCGAAGCTGACACTGGTGATCGGCGGCAGTTTCGGTGCCGGTAACTACGGCATGTGTGGCCGCGCCTACGATCCGAACTTCCTCTTTATGTGGCCCAACGCGCGCATCTCGGTGATGGGCGGCGAGCAGGCGGCCGGCGTGCTGGCGCAGGTGAAGCGCGAGCAGCTGGCGAAGAAAGGCGAGCCCTGGAGCGACGCCGACGAGAACGCTTTCAAACAACCAATCCGTGAGCTGTACGAGCAGCAGGGTCATCCGTACTACAGCTCGGCGCGGCTGTGGGACGACGGCATTATCGACCCGGCCGACAGCCGGCGCGTGCTGGGGCTGGCGCTGTCGGCCTGCCTGAATAAACCCATTGAAGACACACGCTTTGGCGTGTTCCGCATGTAGGAGATTTTTATGCTGGAACTCGCAATTCATCAGGGCGTAGCCACGCTGAGCCTCGACCGTCCCGAACTGGGTAATGCCTTTAATGCGGAGCTGATTGCCGAGCTGCGGGCGCAGTTGTCGGTACTGGCCACTGAACCTGCGGTGCGGGTGCTGGTGCTCGCCGGTCAGGGCAAACACTTCTGCACCGGCGCTGACCTCAACTGGATGAAAGCCCAGAAAGACGCCTCCGAGGCTGAGAATCACGCCGATGCCCTGCAGTTGGCCGGTCTGCTGCAGGATCTGAATGACTTCCCCAAACCGACCATCGCCCGCGTGCAGGGCGCAGCCTTTGGCGGCGCGCTGGGGCTGATCTGCTGTTGCGATATGGCGGTGGCGGCGGACAACGCGCGCTTCTGCCTGAGCGAAGTGAAGCTCGGTTTAAGCCCGGCCACCATCAGCCCTTATGTGCTGGCAGCGATGGGCGCACGTCAGGCGCGGCGTTACTTTTTAAGCGCAGAACTGATCGACGCGCCAACGGCGCAGGCACTGCAGCTGGTACATGAAGTGGTGCCGGCGGAACAGCTGGATGAGCAGGTGCAGCGCTGGTGTCAGGCGTTGCTGGCCAACGGCCCGCAGGCGCTGGCGGCGACCAAAGCCCTGATCGCCGGCCAGAGCAGCCCGGTCAATGATCAGCTGAAAGAACAAACATCGGCACTGATTGCCCGCCTGCGCGTCAGCGCCGAAGGCCAGGAAGGATTAAGTGCGTTTCTGCAGAAACGCGCCCCCACTTATGCACAGGAAGCAGCCCATGACTGAGCACCTGTTTAACAAGATTCTGATCGCCAACCGTGGCGAAATTGCCGTGCGCGTGATGCGTACAGCAAAAGCGCTGGGCATCCGCACCGTTGCCATTTATTCCGATGCCGACGCCAGTGCGCTGCATGTACAGCAGGCCGACGAAGCCATCGCTCTCGGTGGTGTGACTGCCGCCGAAAGCTATCTGGATATGCACAAGGTGCTGGACGCCGCGCGCGCCACCGGCGCCGAAGCCATTCATCCGGGCTACGGCTTTTTAAGCGAAAACGCCGCCTTTGCCCGCGCCTGCGAAGAGGCCGGCATCGCCTTTATCGGGCCGTCGGCGGCAGCGATTGAAGCCATGGGCGATAAGGCCAGCGCCAAAGCCCTGCTGGCTGACAGCGGTGTGCCGCTGGTGCCCGGCTATCACGGCGATGAGCAGAGCGACGAACGCCTGAGCGCCGAGGCCGAACGCATCGGTTATCCGCTGTTGCTGAAAGCCAGTGCCGGCGGTGGCGGTAAAGGCATGCGTATCGTGCTCTCCGCTGCCACGCTGCATGACGATATCGCCGCCGCCCGGCGTGAAGCGCGCTCGGCTTTTGGTGATGATCGCCTGCTGATTGAGAAATACCTGATCCGCCCGCGCCATGTGGAAGTGCAGGTGTTCATGGACAGCTTCGGCAACGGTGTTTACCTGTTCGAGCGTGATTGCTCGGTGCAGCGCCGCCATCAGAAAGTGATCGAGGAAGCGCCGGCGCCGGGTATGACAGCCGCGCTGCGCCAGCGTATGGGCGAAGCCGCGCTGGCGGTGGCGCAGCGTATTCAGTATCGCGGCGCAGGTACGGTGGAGTTTCTGCTGGATGCCAACCATGAATTCTTCTTTATGGAGATGAACACCCGCCTGCAGGTCGAGCACCCGGTCACCGAGATGATTACTGGCGTCGATCTGGTGTACTGGCAGTTACGCGTGGCGGCGGGTAAAGGTCTGCCGCAGGAGGTCAGCCAGCAGAACCTGCCGATTAATGGCCACGCCATCGAGGTGCGGCTGTACGCCGAAGATCCGGATAACCATTTCCTGCCGGCTATTGGCCGCCTGAAACTGTGGCAGGCGCCAGAGCTGAGTGCTTCTGTTCGTCTCGACAGCGGTGTGCAGCAGGGTGATGAAGTCAGCCCTTACTACGATCCGATGCTGGCCAAGCTGATTGCCCACGGTCGTGATCGTACCGAAGCACTGCATAACCTGCGCACCGCACTGGCCGCACTGCAGGTCGACGGGGTAAAAACCAACCGCGATTTTCTGCTGCGCCTGCTCAGTCTGGAGGCCTTTGCCAATGCCGAGCTGAGCACCGACTTTATTGAACGTAACCAGCACGAACTGACGCAGCCCTTACCGACCCACTGGGAACTGGCGGCGTTAACCGAGCTGTTGTTGCCGACGCTTGCCTCTCAATCTCAGCAGCAACTGAATGACCCGTGGCACGCCGATGGTTTTCAGTCGGCACTGCCTGTACTGCGCGTGCTGCGGCTGGAAAGTGCCGTCGGTGATGTGCTGCGGGCACGGGCGCGGGCAAATGATCAGGCGAACGGTCTGGACAGAAACCAGAGCTGGCAGCTGCAGCTGGCCGATCACAGTGTGCAGCTTCAGGGGCGTTTAGAACTTAACAGTCAGGCAGGTGATATCCGCCTGCTGCAGCTGGATGCGCGGGTAAACGGTCAGCAGCAATCACTGCCGCTGGCGCTGAGCGAACACGAGCTGCTGCTGTTTCTGCCACAGGGCAGTCAGCGTTTTGCGCGTAACCGCTGGCTGGGCGAGCAGGCGCAGGATGATCATGGCGGTCTGACCGCACCCATGGCCGGTCAGGTGCTGGAGGTTAAAGTGCAGCCGGGCGAACAGGTTGAGGCCGGTCAGGTGCTGATGATTATGGAAGCAATGAAAATGGAGCACAGCATCCGCGCGCCGCAGGCCGCGCTGGTGCAGGCGGTGCTGTATCAGGCCGGTGATCAGGTAGCCGAAGGCACTGAGCTGTTGCAGCTGGAGATAACTGAAGAGGCAGCAGCGGAGGCCGACGCATGATGCAGCGGGCACATCCGGACAGCGTGCGCATTGTCGAAGTCGGCGCGCGCGATGGCTTACAGAATGAAGCGCAGGCGCTCAGTGTTGAGCTGCGCTGCGAGCTGATTGAGCGGCTGGCCGCCGCCGGCCTGCGCCACATCGAGGCCGGCAGTTTTGTCTCACCCAAATGGGTGCCGCAGATGCAGCACAGCGACCGCGTACTGCTGCAGCTTAAGCGTCAGCCCGGCGTGCGCTATGCCGCCCTCACCCCCAATCTGCAGGGGCTGGAAGCGGCGTTGGCGGCCAACGCCTCGGAGGTTGCGGTGTTTACCGCCGCCTCCGATGCCTTCACCCAGAAGAACATTAACTGCAGCGTGGCGCAGAGTCTGGAACGTATCCGCCCGGTGCTGGAGCATGCGCGCACGGTTGGTTTGCCGGTGCGCGGTTATGTCTCCACCGTGATGGGCTGTCCTTATCAGGGCGAGGTGCCGGTGTCGGCGGTGCTGGATGTGGCGCAGGCCCTGCTGGAAATGGGCTGCTACGAAATATCGCTGGGCGATACCATCGGCACCGGAACTGTGCCGCAGACGCAGAATCTGATCCGCGCGCTGGCACTGCACATGCCGGTGTCGCAGCTGGCGGTGCACTTTCACGATACCTATGGTCAGGCGCTGGCCAATATTTACGCCGCGCTGGAGCTGGGCATCCGCACCGTCGACAGCTCGGTTGCCGGACTGGGAGGCTGCCCTTATGCCGCCGGGGCGTCGGGCAATGTTGCCAGCGAAGATGTGCTGCGTCTGGTCGAAGGCCTCGGTCTGCACACCGGTATCGACGCGCAGTTGCTGGCAGAAACCGGGCAGTGGATCAGCGATCAGCTGCAGCGTCCGAATGGCAGTAAAAGCGGACGGGCGCTGGTGGCGAAAGCCGGGAAAAATAATAATGATGCCCGTCAGAACAACAAGGAGTAGTCAGTGACTGATAGCCAACAACCCCTCTGGACGCCCTGCGCCGGACGCCGTACCGCCTCGCAGATGCAGGGCTTTATTAACTGGCTGGAGCGCACCAGTGGTCACCGGTTCAGCGACTACGATGACCTGCATTTATGGAGTACCCACGAACGCGAAGATTTCTGGCAGGCCATCTGGGATTACTGCGATGTGATCGCCAGCCATGAGGCAACGGCGGTGCTGAGCGATGGCGATAAGATGCCCGGCGCGCGCTGGTTTGAGGGCGCGCGGCTGAACTTCGCTGAAAACCTGCTGGCTCCGGCGCAGAACCCCGCGTTCCGCAATAAAGCCGCACTGGTATTCCGCAACGAAGATCCGGCCCAGCGCCGCAGCCTTACCTATGCCGAACTTTATGCTCAGGTGGCGCAGCTGGCACAAGCCATGCGCGCAGCGGGTGTTGAAGCCGGTGACCGCGTGGCGGCCTTTATGCCCAATGTGCCGGAAACTGTGATTACCATGCTGGCGGCAGCGTCGATTGGCGCGCTGTTCTCCTCCTGTTCGCCGGACTTTGGTTTGCAGGGTGTGCTTGATCGTTTTGGCCAGATTCAGCCCAAGCTGCTGATCGCGACTCAGGGATATTTATACGCCGGTAAAACCATCGACTGTGGTGAGCGCGTGTCTGCGATCCGCGATGCGCTGCAATTACCGCCGCAGCAGCTGATTTCGGTGCCTTATCCGGGACTGACGCTGAGCAAACCTCAGGGCTCGGTGAGCTGGCAGGATTTTATAACCTCGTCGCAGCAGCAGTGGTCTGAGGATGGCATTGAATTCGCCCAGCTGCCGTTCGATCAGCCGCTGTATATCCTCTACAGCTCCGGCACCACCGGCGTACCCAAGTGCATCGTCCATGGTGCTGGCGGTACGCTTTTGCAGCACCAGAAAGAGCTGCGTCTGCATACTGATGTACGAGCCGATGACGTGCTGTTTTACTTTACGACCTGCGGCTGGATGATGTGGAACTGGCTGGTTTCCGGTCTGGCCACCGGTGCTACGCTGGTGCTGTTCGACGGCTCGCCTTTTCACCCGGCGCCCGATGTCTTGTGGAAGATGGCCGCCGAAGAAGGCATCACCATTTTCGGCACCAGCGCCAAATACCTGTCGGCGCTGGAGAAAGCCGGCATAAAACCGGCGCAGTTGCATCTGCAGCAACATCTGCAACAACATCAGCAAGGAAAGCCGCATAAAGTGCGCACCCTGCTCTCCACCGGTTCGCCGCTGGCACACGAAAGCTTTGATTATGTGTACCGCGATATCGGCGCCGATATCGCGCTGTGTTCCATCTCCGGCGGCACCGACATCATCTCCTGTTTTGCGCTGGGTAACCCCTTGCTGCCGGTCTATCGCGGTGAGCTGCAGTGCGCAGGTCTGGGCATGGCGGTGGAAATCTGGGATGACGAAGGCCGTGCGCTGGCACCGGGCGAAAAAGGCGAACTGGTGTGTACCAGAGCCTTTCCGTCGATGCCGGTTGGCTTCTGGAATGATCAGGACGGGCAGAAATATCACGATGCTTATTTCAGCCGCTATAGCGCACAAAAGCCTGATGGCGTCTGGGCTCATGGCGATTATGCCGAGCGTGTCGCGCATCATGGCAAAGACAGCGGTGAAACCGCCGGGCTGGTTATTCACGGCCGCTCCGACGCGGTACTCAACCCCGGTGGTGTGCGCATAGGCACCGCCGAAATTTACCGTCAGGTAGAGCAGCTGGACGAGGTGCTGGAAAGTCTGGCCATTGGTCAGCCCTGGGCCGGTGATGTGCGCGTGGTGCTGTTTGTGGTGCTGAATAATGGCCTGGCACTGGATGATGCGCTGCGCGATAAAATCCGCAGCCAGATCCGCAGTCACTGCACGCCGCGCCATGTGCCGGCGAAGATTATTCAGGTGGCAGAACTGCCGCGTACCATCAGCGGTAAGCTGGTGGAGCTGGCGGTGCGCAATGTGGTGCAGGGTTTGCCTGTTAAAAATACCGACGCCCTGAAAAACCCGGAAGCGCTGCAACACTTCCGCGATCTGGAGGAACTGCAACATGACTGATCACAGCGCACACCTGACTCTGGAATTATGCAAAGACGACAGCGGTGCCGAAAGCATCGCCCTGCTGACGCTGAACCGGCCGGATATTAAAAACGCCATTTCCGATGGCGAAGTGATCGACGCCATCGAACAGACGCTGGCTCAGGTTAATGACCGTCAGGATATTAAAGTCGCCGTCTTTACCGGTGCCGGTAAAGTATTCAGCGGTGGCGGTAATATCAAGGCGATGCAGCAGCGCAGCGGTATGTTTGCCGGCGATGCGCAACAGCTGAGCGCCAATTACAAAGCCTTTATTCAGCGTATTCCGCTGGCGTTTGCGCAACTGGAAATTCCCATTATCGCCGCGGTCAATGGCCCGGCGGTGGGTGCCGGCAACGATATGGTGTGCATGTGCGACATTGCCATCGCCAGCGAGCAGGCGACCTTTGCCGAAAGCTTTATCAAACTGGGGATTATTCCCGGCGATGGCGGCGCCTGGTTATTACCGCGCCGTATCGGTATGCAGCACGCGCTGGAAATGGCGCTCACCGGACGCACATTTTCGGCCGACGAAGCACTGCGCATGGGGCTGGTCAGTCGTGTGGTACCCCATACCCAGCTGCTGGGCAGTGCGCTCGGTCTGGCGCGGCAGATGGCCACTAACGACGCCCGCTGCCTGCGGGAAACCAAGCGCCTGTTTAATGCCGCCCGCAGCCAGACCTTAGAACAGGCGCTGGATGATGCCGCGCAGATTCAGGGACAGCTGCATCATGCACCGGGGTTTAAGTTGTAATAATGACGTTGCCTGAGTCGGTCAGGATGATTTCAATTGCGGCAGGGAGTGATCTTCATATAATGAGCCCGCACTCAGGATTTACGTTTAAATAAAACAAGGATTTAGCCGAATGAAAGCCATTAAAATTGCGGTAATGATGTTTGCAGCCTCTCTGGCCGGCTGTGCCACGCTGTTTTCCGAAGACTATGCAACCATTAATGTTTCTACCTCTAATGGTAAAAAGGTTGATATTACCGTTGACGGTCAGAACTACACAGCTCCGACGACTGTGAAGCTGGAAAAAGATGGTTCAACCAAAGTTATCGCAACCCAGGACAGCAGCTGCGCATCGTCGACTGCCGTACGGAAAAAGCTGGAAGTGGTAACCTTCATCAACGTTTTCTCTACCACCGGTTTCACCACTGATGCCGCTACCGGCTCGATGTGGACCTATGACAACGCGGTAATTGATTGTCAGTAAACCGATGTTGACTGAGCCGATAAAGGGGAGCCTGCGGGCTTCCTTTTTTTTGTTTGTATGGTTTTTATTCGCATGCAACTCCGCGTTCGCCAGAGATGCTGTACCGGGCTGGCTGAATGATCGCTGGCTTTCGTTACTGCATACAAAAGACGGAACTCCCACGATTACCGACCCTGCGTTTATTTTGACGCAGGACGATTATTCTCCTGAGAGGGAGTGGCAGGCAACGCTCAGGCTATTCGCGCAGCAGCCGCAGGCAATCTGTCGCTTTCCTGCCCGCTATAGTCTGTTACAGCAAAGCGGTGCCAGCCTGCCTGAGTTTCCTGATTGTCCGGAGTACCGGGTTTTTCTGCAGCGTGTTCCGGTTGATCAGATCAGCGTTATTTATGCATCTGAGAATCTGACCAGCCCAAGCAGTATGCTTGGCCATGCCATGCTGGCTGTTGAAGGACTGCGGGATGATGGCTTCTATGCCCGTCATTCGGTGTCATTTTTTACCGTACTCGACAGCATTAACCCCATAAAATTGCTTTGGGAAACACTGGTCACAGGCAAAGAAGGCTTCTTTCTGGTTAAACCCCTGCGCGCACATTTCGAATTTTATAATCTGGCAGAGCAGCGCAATGTCTGGCGCTATGAACTTGATCTGGATGAGGGGCAGCGTGCCTTGTTGCAGGCCCATCTGTGGGAATTACGTTCCGTTAATATGGATTATTTTTTCCATACACAGAACTGCGCCACAGTATCCGCTGACCTGATCCGTCTGGTTATTCCGCAACTGGAAAACAGTGACTGGGTCACTCCTATTGATCTGGTCAAAGCGGTAAACCGCAGCGGAAAAATTAAAAACATAGAGATAACGCCGGCAGCCAAATGGCGTGTACGCATGCTTGAGGATACCGTGCCGCAGGAATTGCAGGATGTGGTTTATCAGTGGCAACAGGGTGAAATTAATAAGCTGCCTCATGTCAGTGGCAAAGGCGGATTTCTGCTGCGGGAAATGGCAAATGCTGTGCTGGATTACAGAGAGCAGACCGGCACTGACGATACGGAAAAGAGCAGGGAAAAAACAGCAGTGCTGCGTCAGAGCATTCCCTATTCGCCAGAATTTTCTGACTATGAACTGACACTCGATAATTATCGTTCGCCACTGAAAACACCGGAGGATGCACATTACTCATTCGGCTATCAGCGTACAGAAAAAAGCGACTGGTTAAGCCTTCAGTGGTTGGCGGTAGGTCATGGCATTGAAGATGACAACCGACAGTATTTTGCTGAGAACGAATTAAAACTGTTTGATCTCTCTTTGCGCGTATCACCACAGCATGAAGCATTACGTCTTAATCATCTGCAATTGTATTCAGCCCGCTCCCTGACACCGTGGGATCGTTTCACCGGTGGCGTTTCGGGGGATTTCCGCGTCGGTTTTTATTCGTTGGCGGATGACAATCTGCAGCGACAAACAGCCTTCAATATTCATGGCGGTGCCGGTATCACCCTGGCTGCGTCAGCTGACCTGCGTGTGTACGCACTGCTGAATGGTGGCTGGTACCGGAATAACGATGCCGATTTTCTGTACGCCGAACCGGAAGTGGGAGCTTATCTGTACGAAGTCTTTGGTATGAAAAGCTGGCTGCGCTACCAGCCCAGATTTGCCCCGGACCGCAAAGTACAGCAACAGCTGACACTGACGCACAGTATTGCACTGGAGGAATCAGCCTTAATTGCTGAAGTATCCCGCCTTGCTGTTGATGGCAAATATGAGCATGCCGCCAGCGTTAACTGGCGCTGGTATTTCTGAGTTCTGGTTAAAGCCCGAAACCAATCGCCGAGACGGCTTTGCCCATGATTTCTTCGCGATAAAAAGTGCTGCCCTGATCCGCGCCCGCGGCTCCGGCCACCATCATCATTGGCAGCAGGTGCTCCTCGCGCGGATGTACCTGGCGTGCGCCGGGGGCATCGCTCCAGTGATTGAGCGCAGCGGTGCGCTGGGTTTCGTCCTGCGCTGCGGCGTCAATCAGCCAGTCATCAAAGGCTTTGGCGGCGGCAGCATCGGCGGCTGAGTCGGCAAAAAATGCGCGCAGGTTGTGGTAGCTCAGGCCGCTGCCGATGATCAGTACGTTTTCATCGCGCAGCTGTGCCAGCACGTTTCCGGCAGCCTGATGCTCGGCCGGGTTCAGCCCTTTTTTTAGCGACATCGCCAATACCGGAATCTCTTCCTGCGGATAGGCGACCTTCAGCGGAATAAACACACCGTGATCCCAGGGCGCGTTGTTATCCACCGCCGCTCCGATACCGGCATCCTGCAGTAATTGCGCTGCCCGTTCTGCCAGTGCCGGAGCGCCCGAAGCCTGATAGCGGATCTCATAGGTATGCGGCGGGAAACCGTAATAGTCGTATTCCAGTTTCGGGTGTGAGCCACCGCAAAAGGTAAATACCGGCGCTTCCCAGTGGGCCGAAATCAGCAGAATGGCGCTGGGTGGTTGCGGCAGACGCGCAGGAATTGAACGCAGCATGGCGGCCATGTTATCCCACAGCTGCGGGTTGCCCGGCCATTCCATAAAAAAGCACGGGCCGCCGCCGTGGGGAATATAGAGACTCGGCTGGCGTTGGTTGGCTGACATATCGGTGACCTCAGTGATCGCGGCGTGCGGGTACCCACAACATTAATACAAACGCCCATACCAATGCTGCAAATCCCCAGATAAAGGTGGATGACAAACTGGCCCCGCCTTCAATGCCGAGTTTTGCCAGCCAGGGGCCGAGCAGCTGGGTGAAGCCATAAAGTGCAATAAGCGCAGCGCTTAACCTTGGTCCCTGATGCGGGTGCAGGCTGCGCGCCAGACGCTGGGTCAGCAGCACCGCGCCTAAGAACGTACCACCGACCAGAATGGCACAGAGCCACAATCCCGCCGACTGCTGCGGTAATAGCAACAGCGCTCCGACCCCTGCCGCCTGAATGGCGTAGTTCCACAGCAGTGCGGTTTTATCACCGATAGCGGCACCCAGGTGGTTCCACAGCCAGGTCGATGGCAGCGAGGTGATGGCAACCAACAGCCAGGCGCTGGGCACCAGCGTCAGTTGCCAGTCGGCGGCGACCGCCGGCAAAAAGGTCATCGGCAGAATGTAGCCTAATCCGGCACCGGCATAGGCCAGAAATAGCGGCGTACTGGCGCGATCCCAGAGTGCGGAATGATCGTCACCCTGCCCGGCCGGTGCATGGCCGGGTAAACGATGCAGATACCAGCTGCTCCACAACGCCAGCGGAATGGCGGCGATGGCCGCTGGCAGCCAGCGTTGCGGGCCGGCCAGCCAGGTGGCACTGAGTTCAACCAGTGCGCTGGAGCTGAGCAGGCCAATGCCCACACCCAGATACATCAGGCCACTGAGTTGCGCCTTCTGTTGCGTAACCAGCCACTCCAGCACCAGTGCTGGTGCCAGCACAAAGACCACACCGTTACCTATGCCGTTCAGCAGGCGCAGGGTGGCGAGGATTTCGTACTGGCTGACGAATACCTGCAGCAAAGTAATCAGTGCATTGCCGGTCAGCATCAGCGCCAGCGTAATACGGCCATGTCCACGCTGATAGAGAAACAGCGCCAGCATGGCACCGCTTAAATAGCCGACGTAGTTCCAGGTGGCGAGGGATGCCGCCTGAGACAGTGTGATCAGGCCGTCATCAACCAGTAGTGGCAGCAGCGGCGTGTACACAAAGCGGCCGAAGCCATGCACCACAATCAGCGATACCGCCGCAGCGATAATGGGCCACCAGTGGGAGGATGGCTGATGACTGGCAGTGGAATTCATACGCTGGCTCCATTAATGAGTATGTGCATGATAGGACTAAGTGCTTATAAGCCCAATCCGACTTAGGTTATGTCCGGAACAAGTCTGGTGAATGGGGCTCTTAATGGGCGCTTAAGGCGTGTGTTTCCCGTCTGTTGCGGGCATATGCTAATATCCGCGGCCTTCTATCTAGCCGGTTTGATGCACCATGAACGCTGAAACAGATTCCTTAACCCGCCAGCTGGCGTACGGCGCCGAACAGATGCAGATTGCCCTGACGGCAGAGCAGCTGAGTGCGTTACGTGCCTATCTGGATCTGCTGCAGAAGTGGAACAAAGCCTACAACCTGACCGCCATCCGCGAACCGGAGCGTATGGTTGCACTGCATCTGCTCGACAGTCTGGCGGTGCATCCCTTTGTGCAGGAAGCGGACAATATTGCCGACGTCGGCACCGGGCCGGGGTTGCCGGGCATTGTGCTGGCGATTATGAACCCGCATAAAACCTTCACCCTGCTCGACAGTAACGGCAAGAAAACCCGTTTTCTGTTTCAGGCGCGCACCGCACTCGGGCTGGATAACGTGACCATAGTGAACGATCGGGTCGAGGCATATCATCCCCCCCGGCCTTTCGATATGATTGTCAGCCGCGCTTTTGCCTCGCTCGCCGATATGACCCACTGGTGTCAGCATCTGCGCGCTGAGCAGGGCTGCTTTCTGGCGATGAAAGGGCAATATCCACAGGATGAAATTGCCGCCATCGCCGACAAATTCCGCGTGGTGGCTTCCGATGCCATCAGCGTTCCCGGTGTGGAAGGCGAACGGCATCTGCTGCGCCTGCTGCCGGTTAATACCAACGATTGAAGGCGGATCGCCGTCAGGCACTGAAGGAAGCTGAGTTGTGAGCAAAGTTCTGGCAATTGCGAATCAGAAAGGTGGTGTCGGCAAAACCACGACCGCGGTGAATCTGGCCGCCTCGCTGGTGGCGACCAAGCGCCGCGTGCTGCTGGTGGACCTCGATCCGCAGGGCAACGCCACCATGGGCAGTGGTATCGACAAGCACGATCTGGATGTCTCTTTATACGATGTGCTGACCGGCAAATGCCGCACCGCCGCCGCGATTCAGAAAACCGAAGCGACGGCTGGCTTTGATCTGCTGCCGGCCAATGGCGACTTAACCGCTGCCGAAGTGGAGCTGATGGATCTGCCACGGCGCGAAAGCCGCCTGCGTGAGTCGCTGGCTGAAATACGCCCGGATTACGACTACATCCTGATCGACTGCCCGCCGTCATTGAATATGCTGACGGTCAACGCGCTGGTGGCGGCTCAGGGAGTACTTATCCCGATGCAGTGCGAGTACTACGCGCTGGAAGGTCTGAGTGCTCTGATGCAGACCATTGAGTCGATCAAGGCAACTTCTAATCCGAAACTGGAAATCGAAGGCCTGCTGCGCACCATGTACGATCCGCGTAACAGCCTCACCGTTGATGTTTCCACCCAGTTGATCAGCCATTTCGGCGACCGGGTGTATGGCACTGTGATTCCGCGCAATGTGCGTCTGGCCGAAGCGCCAAGCCACGGCGTGCCGGTGCTGAGTTATGACAAATCCTCGCGTGGTGCGGTTGCTTATCTGGCCCTGGCCGGAGAAATGAACCGCCGCACCCGTCAGGCCGCGACGGCCTGAAAGCTGAATAAGGTTATCTGAACGCATGACAAAGAAAAAACGCGGCCTTGGCCGTGGCCTCGACGCCCTGCTGACCAGCTCGCGGGCGGCCGCCGTCGCCACTCAGCCGGACAACGCAGAGAACATTGAAAGCAGTGTGCCGGCTGAGGCCGGTGAGTTGCGTCACCTGCCGGTCGAGTGGATTCAGCCGGGCCAGTATCAGCCGCGCAAAGACATTCAGCCGGAAGCGCTGGAAGAACTGGCCGCTTCTATTAAGGCGCAGGGTCTGATGCAGCCGATTGTGGTGCGGCCACTGGCTAGTGCCGACGATCGTTTTGAAATCATTGCCGGTGAGCGCCGCTGGCGCGCCTGCCAGCTGGCGCAGCTCGATACCGTTCCGGCTTTGATTCGTGACGTGGCCGACGATGCTGCCATTGCCATGGCGCTGATTGAGAATATTCAGCGTGAAAACCTGAATCCGATGGAAGAAGCGGCGGCTCTGCACCGCCTGCAGCACGAGTTTGAACTGACGCAGATGGAAGTCGCCGAAGCCGTGGGTAAAAACCGTGCCACCGTTGCCAACCTGCTGCGTCTGATGAATCTGAACGAAGACGTAAAGCGCCTGCTCGAGCACGGCGATATCGAAATGGGCCATGCCCGCGCCTTGCTCGGCTTAAGTGGTGGCCAACAGAGCGAAGCCGCGGCGCAGGTTGTCAGCCGTACGCTGACTGTACGCCAGACCGAAGCGCTGGTGCGTCATCTGCAGGAAGGCAAAAGCGCAGATAAAACCGCCAGCAAACCCAACCCGGATATTCAGCGTCTGGAGCGTTTACTGGGCGATCGTCTGGGCGCCAAAGTCGCCATCAAGCACAGTGCCAAAGGCAAAGGCCAGCTGGTGATTAACTACACCAATCTGGATGAGCTGGACGGCATTCTGGCGCATATCAAGTAAGTTACTGAGCGTAGGCATTGCGGCTGTTCAGCAGCAGCGAATGCCTCACTCCCCCTTCTTCTAACACCGACCAGACCGCGGCTTTCTGACCCTGGCTGAACATCAGCAGGCTTTCGTCACGGGCTAGAGACATATAGTTCATAAACATATCGGCGCTGTCGCAGGTTGAACTCGGGTGGGAGGGGTTCAGGCCGCCGTAATTACTGCTGCTCAGTGGTGTATCACTGATGCCGTCATCAACGTTACAGCTCTCCTGCTCACCGGCGATGTGTTTCAGCCCCAGCCAGTGGCCGACTTCGTGGGCGGTGGTTTTGCCCAGATGCAGCCCCTGCTCCAGTGGCGGTTCTGTGCCAAAAGCCAAAGTGGCGATAAGCACACCATCTTCTTCCGCCGGGTCGCCGGGCAGGCTGGCGCGTCCGGCCAGCCCAACTCTGCCATGGTGGTTGCGCATATCACTGACCCAGATATTGAGATAGCGCTCCCGTGGCCAGGGATCTTTGCCGCCTAAGGCGCTGTAATGCAGATAGCGATAACCCCAGCGGTATTCCTCCGGTGCCAGCTCAATATTCTGCGTGGTGCGGGTAATGCCGGTGGTTGGTTGCCCCTGCGGGTCGGTTGTGGCCAGTTCAAAGCGGATCTGCATATCGGCGATAAATGGCTGAAACTCTGCCGGCACCTGGCTCAGGTCATCATTCTGGCGGTTGAATGCACGGTTCAGTGCGGCTATTTGCGAGTGAACTTTAGCGACGCTGATACGGCTGTCATCAGACGCGGGATGTTCCATGACATGAACCACCACCGGGATGGTCAGGCCGGCGACAGGCGTGTCGGGGTTTTCTGGCTGTGGCGTAGGGTTCTGGGATGAGTTATTGTCGCCGCCGCAGGCACTGAGCAGCGATAGCAGCAGTAAGAGGATTCCCTTCTTCATTGGTTGTTCCGGACAAAAGCAAAAGGGGCAGCCTATGCATGTGAAGGGCGAATGCAAATGGCTATTGATAGAACTCTGTGTACCCTTCGGAGGCATAAACGTCAGGATGCCACGGGGCGTCTGAGAGTGGCGCTCAGGCAGCATTAAGTAAGTCATCACTTTCTTACGTAAGCCTGACAAATCCTGACGTTGGGACTCGCGCAGCTCAAACTGGTGCGGGATTCAGCCTTTGCCTGACCTGCATCATACCTATTGGTCGAATTATTCTCGTTTTGCCCCCCGGTTTCGGTTGAAGCTGAAGGGTCGAGCCAATATAATCACCGCGCCTTAAAATAGGCTGTTGCAGATTTTTGACCAATTGTGGGGCTAAGGATGACAGGCATACCGCGTCCTCCGGCCTACCGGATCGTGATTTTACAACTGATCCTGACGGTTCTGGCCGCATTGGTTGCCTGGTTGCATAGCGATGTAGCCGCCAAGTCGGCATTGTTGGGGGGCTTAACCTGCGCCCTGCCTAATGCGTACTTTGTCTGGCGTGCGTTCCGTTATAGCGGAGCCCGGTCTTCTGTACAGATCGTACAGTCGTTTTACCAGGGGGAATCCTGGAAATTTGTGCTGACGGCGCTGAGTTTTGCTGTGATTTTTCAGCGCGTCGAGCCTCTGAATGTTCTGGCACTGTTTGCTGCGTTCATAACAGTGCAGCTGGGCCATCTGGCCGCAGCAAAGATAGCTAATTTATAAACCTTTGGAATTGAGAGTGAACAATGGCTGGTAACTCCCAAGAGTATATCTCGCACCATTTAACCAATCTGACCTACGGCAAACTGCCTGCTGGTTATGTTCGTCATAATGCGGATGGTACTGAAACTGAACTGACTGAAGCGACCTGGACTATGGCTCACAGCGGCCAGGAAGCAGCAGATATGGGCTTTTCTGCGGTACACGTGGATTCCCTTGGCTGGTCTTTTGGTCTCGGCGCTATGCTGATGTTTTTGTTCTGGCGTGCTGCCAAAAAGGCCACCACTGCGGTGCCTACCGGCTTCCAGAACTTCGTGGAAATGATCGTCGAGTTTATCGACAACACCGTTAAAGAAGCATTCCATGGCAAAAATGCACTGGTTGCTCCTCTTTCCCTGACTATTTTTACCTGGGTCTTCATGATGAACTTCATGGATTTGATCCCGGTTGACGTGCTGCCAACCATTTTTGGTGCTTTGGGCGTTCACTACATGAAGGTTGTTCCTTCTACTGACGTGAACATCACCCTGGGTATGGCTCTGACTGTTTTTGCCATGATGATTTTCTACTCCATCAAGGTTAAAGGTATCGGCGGTTTTGTGGGCGAGCTGACGCTGCACCCATTCAATGCGAAAAACCCTGTTGTCCAGGCGCTGTTCATTCCGGTTAACTTCTTCCTGGAATCGATCGCACTGATCGCTAAGCCGATCTCTCTGGCACTGCGTTTGTTCGGTAACATGTATGCCGGTGAGATGATCTTCATCTTGATCGCGCTGATGTTCTCTGCTGGTGCTTTCCTCGGTCTGCTGGGCGGTGTCCTGCAGTGGGCCTGGGCTGTTTTCCACATTTTGGTGATCACACTGCAAGCGTTCATTTTCATGATGTTGACCATCGTGTATCTGAGCATGGCGCACGAAGATCATTAATTTTTTTAACCCTTAACTCACTAACTTAACTTCTATATTTGGAGATAACTATGGAACAAGGTCTGGTATTCCTGGCTGCGGCTCTGATGATCGGTCTGGGTGCTCTGGGCACAGCAATCGGTTTTGGTCTGCTGGGTGGTCGTCTGCTGGAAGGTACTGCTCGTCAGCCTGAACTGGGTCCAATGCTGCAAGGTAAAATGTTCCTGATCGCTGGTCTGTTGGACGCCGTGCCAATGATCGGTGTTGGTCTGGGTCTGTACCTGATGTTCGCTGCCTAAGGGTTCATGTAACAACGAACTTCCTTAATCAATGAACATGAGGGCTCTGGCGTGAACATTAACGCGACTCTGATCGGCCAGATCATCACTTTCGCTATCTTCGTGTGGTTCTGCATGAAGTTTGTATGGCCTCACCTGCTGGGTGCTATGCAAGAACGCGAAAAGAAAATTGCCGATGGTCTGGACGCAGCTAACCGTGCCGAACGTGACCTGGAACTGGCTCAAGAAAAAGCCGCTTCCCAGCTGCGTGAAAGTAAAGAAAAAGCTGCTGAAATCATCGAACAGGCTAACAAACGCGCTAACCAAATCGTCGACGAAGCTAAAGAAGCTGCTCGCGCCGAAGGTGAGCGTCTGGTAGCTGCTGCTCAAGCTGAAGTTGAGCAAGAGGTGAACCGCGCTAAAGAAGTTCTGCGCAAGCAGGTGTCTGAGCTGGCCGTGGCCGGTGCAGCCAAAATTCTTGGTAAGTCAGTTGATGCGGCCGCTCACTCTGAGCTGCTGAACCAATTAGCTGACGAGCTGTAAGCGAGGTTTCCATGGCTGAATTAACAACTCTCGCTCGGCCATACGCCAAAGCGGTGTTTGCTGAAGCAAGTGAGAAAGGTGCATTGGACGCCTGGTCTGCGGACCTGGCATTACTGGCAGCCTGTGTTGCCGATGCCGATATGGCAAAAGTACTGGTGCATCCGTCTCTGACTGCGCAACAGCAGGCACAGGCTTTAACCGACGTATGTGGCGACAAGCTGAATGAAGCAGCCAAAAACCTGGTAGCCGTTCTGGCGGAAAACAAGCGCCTGATGCTGGTGCCTGAAATCGCAGCTCTGTATGAAGAGCTGAAAGCCCAGTTGCAGAACACGGTTGACGTAGTCGTCACCTCCGCGTTCGAACTGAGCAATGAGCAGGCCGATAAACTGGCACAGGCCCTTAAAGCCAAACTGCAGTGTGATGTACGTTTGACCAGCGAAGTCGATGAGTCTCTCATCGGTGGCGCCATCATTCGTGCCGGGGACTTGGTAATCGACGGCTCCGTAACCGGTAAGCTGTCAAAATTAGCCGAAGCGATGAAATCCTAGTTTGAGGGACGATGCATGCAGCAACTGAATCCATCTGAGATCAGTGAAGTCATCAAAAAACGCATCGAAAATCTCGATGTGACTTCACAAGCCCAGAACGAGGGCACCGTCGTATCTGTATCTGACGGTATCGTTCGTATTCACGGTCTGGCTGACGCCATGTACGGTGAAATGATTGAATTTGAAGGCGGCGTATACGGCCTGGCAATGAACCTGGAGCGTGACTCCGTTGGTGCCGTTGTTCTGGGCGAATACAAAGGTCTGGCTGAAGGTCAGACTGCCAAATGTACTGGCCGTATTCTGGAAGTACCAGTTGGTGAAGCCCTGCTGGGTCGCGTAGTCGACACTCTGGGTAACCCGATCGACGGTAAAGGTCCGATCGAAACCAACCTGACTGCTCCGATTGAACGTGTTGCGCCTGGCGTAATTGCACGTCAATCCGTTGATCAGCCAGTTGAAACTGGTTACAAAGCGGTTGACTCCATGGTGCCGGTAGGCCGTGGCCAGCGTGAGCTGATCATTGGTGACCGTCAGACTGGTAAAACTGCGATGGCTATCGACGCCATCATCAACCAGAAAGGCTCTGGTATTAAGTGTATCTACGTTGCTATCGGTCAGAAGCAATCTTCTATCGCTAACGTAGTACGCAAACTGGAAGAACACGGCGCGATGGAACACACCATCATCGTCGCGGCAGGCGCGTCAGACCCGGCAGCAATGCTGTTCCTGGCTCCTTACGCCGGTTGTGCGATGGGTGAATACTTCCTGGATCGTGGTGAAGACGCTCTGATCGTTTATGACGATCTGACCAAGCAAGCATGGGCATATCGTCAGATCTCCCTGCTGCTGAAGCGCCCACCAGGCCGTGAAGCTTACCCAGGTGACGTATTCTACCTGCACTCCCGTCTGCTGGAGCGCGCATGTCGCGTTAACCCAACTTACGTTGAGCGCATGACTAACGGTGAAGTGACAGGCAAAACCGGTTCTTTGACCGCTCTGCCAATCATTGAGACTCAGGGCGGTGACGTTTCGGCGTTCGTACCGACCAACGTGATCTCTATTACTGACGGTCAGATCTTCCTGGAAACCAACCTGTTCAACTCCGGTATCCGTCCGGCGATGAACGCGGGTATCTCTGTATCCCGTGTAGGTGGTGCTGCACAGACCAAGATCATCAAGAAACTGGGCGGTGGTATCCGTCTGGCTCTGGCTCAGTACCGTGAACTGGCGGCTTTCGCTCAGTTTGCATCGGACCTGGACGAAGCGACTCGCGAACAGTTGGAACACGGCCGTGCCGTTACCGAGCTGATGAAGCAGAAGCAGTACGCGCCAATGTCCACCGCTGAGATGGGTCTGGTGATCTACGCTGCGACTGAAGGCTTCCTGAAAGACGTTGACGTGAACAAGATTCAAGCGTTTGAAGCTGCTCTGCTGAGCTACGCCAACAGCGTTTACGCTGAACTGATGGCGAAGATCAATGTGAAGGGCGACTACAACGATGAAATCGCCGCCGGTCTGAAAGAGTGTATTGAGAAATTCAAGAGCACTCAGACCTGGTAAGTCCGGTGCTGGCGGCCCGGCAACGGTAGCCGCCAGCTGGATTCACTCAACGTAGGGCAGCTAAATGGCAGTCGGAAAAGAGATTAAAGAGCAGATTACGAGTGTAAAAAGCACGCAGAAAATTACTTCAGCAATGGAAAAAGTTGCTGTAAGTAAGATGCGTCGCGCTCAGCTGCGCATGCAGGAGAGCCGTCCATACGCGGATAAAATCCGTGATGTGATTGGTCATCTGGCAAATGCGACATCTGAATATCGTCACCGTTATCTGCAAGACCGCGAAATCAAGCGTGTTGGTTATATCGTGGTGTCTTCCGACCGTGGCTTGTGTGGCGGCTTGAACAACAACCTGTTCAAGCGTGTTGCACAGCAGTCCAAAGAGTGGAAGAACAAAAGTGTGGAAGTTGACTTCTGCGCTATCGGCTCCAAAGCCGGTCTGTTCTTCAACAGCTTTGGCGGCAACGTAGTAGCCTCCCAGTCTCATCTGGGAGATGCTCCTGAGTTGGCGAGCCTGATCGGAGCGGTAAAAGTGATGCTGGACGCATTTGACAATGGTCAGATCGATCGTCTGTACATCATGCATAACCGTTTTGTGAACACCATGACCCAATCGCCAGAAGCGGTGCAGTTATTGCCCCTGAAGGCACAACAAGACGATTCACTGAAACACCATTGGGACTACATCTACGAGCCTGATGCCAAAGAGATCCTCGAAGGTCTGCTGGTACGCTACGTAGAATCTCAGGTGTATCAGGGTGTGATTGAAAACAACGCCTGTGAGCAGGCCGCGCGTATGCTGGCGATGAAAAACGCCACCGATAACGCTGGCGGCATGATCAAAGAGCTGAACTTGCTGTATAACAAAGCTCGTCAGGCAGCAATCACCCAGGAAATTTCAGAAATCGTTAGCGGTGCCGCGGCCGTTTAAGGCCCGGGAACACAGGTTTTAAGGTTAAGAGGAACCGAATATGAGCGGACGTATCGTACAGATCATCGGCGCCGTTATCGACGTGGAATTCCCACGCGACGTGGTGCCTAAGGTCTACGACGCCCTGACCGTAGATGGTACTGAGACAACCCTCGAAGTTCAGCAACAGCTGGGCGACGGCGTAGTTCGTACTATTGCGATGGGCTCGACAGAAGGTCTGAAACGTGGCCTTCCTGTAACAAACTCTGGCGCTCCAATCTCTGTACCTGTTGGTATCGAGACTCTGGGTCGCATCATGGACGTGCTCGGCCGTCCAATCGACGAATGTGGTCCTATCGGTGAGAAAGAAGTTGCTTCTATTCACCGTGCAGCACCAAGCTTCGACGAACAAGCAGCAAGCACCGACTTGCTGGAAACTGGTATCAAAGTAATCGACCTGGTTTGTCCATTCGCTAAGGGTGGTAAAGTTGGTCTGTTCGGTGGTGCCGGTGTTGGTAAGACCGTTAACATGATGGAACTGATCAACAACATCGCCAAGGCACACTCCGGTCTGTCTGTATTCGCCGGTGTTGGTGAGCGTACCCGTGAAGGTAACGACTTCTACTACGAAATGGCTGAATCCGGTGTTGTAAACCTGGACGACAAAGTCAAATCCAAAGTAGCAATGGTTTACGGTCAGATGAACGAGCCACCGGGTAACCGTCTGCGTGTAGCTCTGACTGGTCTGACCATGGCCGAAAAATTCCGTGACGAAGGTAAAGACGTACTGTTGTTCGTAGACAACATCTACCGTTACACCCTCGCGGGAACCGAGGTATCTGCACTGCTGGGTCGTATGCCTTCAGCGGTAGGTTACCAGCCAACTCTGGCAGAAGAGATGGGCGTTCTGCAGGAACGTATTACTTCTACCAAGACTGGTTCCATTACTTCGGTACAGGCCGTATACGTACCTGCGGATGACTTGACTGACCCAAGCCCGGCGACCACTTTCGCCCACTTGGACTCAACCGTAGTACTGTCACGTGATATCGCTTCTAAAGGTATCTACCCTGCGATCGACCCACTGGATTCCACCTCCCGTCAGCTGGATCCACTGGTAATCGGTAACGAACACTACGACGTAGCTCGTGGCGTTCAGGGTGTTCTGCAGCGCTACAAAGAGCTGAAAGACATCATCGCGATTCTGGGTATGGACGAACTGTCCGACGAAGATAAGCAGCTGGTAGCCCGTGCACGTAAGATCGAGCGTTTCCTGTCTCAGCCATTCCACGTGGCCGAGATCTTTACTGGTGCGCCTGGTAAGTACGTGTCTCTGAAAGAAACCATCCGTGGTTTCCAGGGCATCCTCAATGGTGAATTCGATGACCTGCCAGAACAAGCGTTCTACATGGTTGGTACCATCGACGAAGCTATCGAGAAAGCCAAGAAAATGTAACTTGGGCGGGTCAGGGAGCGAGTAGTGTAGTCCGCTCCCCGGCCTCCTCAGTCTGAGGGAAAGATTATGGCGATTACCGTCCACTGCGATATCGTCAGCGCCGAAGAGAATCTGTTCTCTGGCCTGGTAGAGCGTGTTGTGGCGTCCGGTGTACTGGGTGATCTGGGTATTGAACCCGGCCACGCAGCGCTGCTGACCCCACTGAAACCAGGTCCGGTCCGTATTGTTAAGCAAAACGGCGAAGAAGAGATTGTTTACGTCTCTGGCGGTTATCTGGAAGTTCAGCCCAATACAGTAACCGTACTGGCTGATACGGCGGTGCGCGCAAGCGACATCGACGAAGCAGCTGCTCTGGAAGCTAAGAAACACGCTGAGCAGGCGATTGAGAATCAGGGTGCAGACTTTGATTACTCACGTGCACTGACTCAGTTGGCAGAAGCTGCGGCTCAGCTGCGTACTATCCAGCAGATCCGCGAAAAACTCGGCAAGCGTTAAGCTTCCCCTGTTTTCTGCAAAAGAATCCCGCTCTGTGCAAACAGCGCGGGTTTTTTTATGTCTG
>NZ_JAJAEL010000015.1 GCF_020447205.1 Thalassolituus alkanivorans | reverse complement strand
AACTGTATCATGCGCTTGGCTGGGCGACAGCATCATCTTGGGCGCACCTTAAAACTGGATGAGCGTTTTCAAACGGTGTTTGCGGCCACCCGCGAGGTTTTTGCGCCGAGTTTGATCAGCGTGTTAGTGGTGATTCTGGTGAACTTACCCATCCTGGCTTTGACGGGCGTGGAAGGCAAAATGTTTACGCCCATGGCTATGGCGGTGATCATGGCCTTGCTGTCTGCGTTGGTGCTGTCACTCACCTTCGTCCCTGCCGCCGTGGCGCTGTTTATGACGGGGCATATCGAGGAGAAGGACAATTTTATTGTTCGCCACTCCAAACGGTTTTACGCCCCGGTTTTGGCGTGGGCGCTAAAGTTTCGCGTTCTCGTATTGTCTGCGGCCCTGATCTTTGTGGTTTTGGTCGGCGCACTGGCCACGCGGATGGGGACGGAATTTATCCCTAATCTGGATGAGGGCGATATTGCCGTCCAGGCACTGCGAATACCCGGCACCAGTCTCACTCAATCCCTGGATATGCAGTTTCAACTGGAAAAAGCGGTTCTGGAAATCCCTGAAGTCAAAACCTACTTCGCGCGCGTCGGCACGGCCGAAGTTGCCAGTGACCCCATGGGGCCCAACATTTCCGATGGCTATGTCATGCTCAAGGATCGCAGTGAATGGCCCGATCCTGATAAAACCAAAGCGCAGCTGTTGGAAGAAATTGGTGAGAAACTGACGTTGTTGCCGGGAAATGCCTATGAGATCAGCCAGCCGATCCAACTGCGCTTCAATGAATTGATTTCTGGTGTGCG
>NZ_JAJAEL010000013.1:49614-61851 GCF_020447205.1 Thalassolituus alkanivorans | reverse complement strand
TGGTGGGTGATGACGGGATCGAACCGCCGACCCTCTGCTTGTAAGGCAGATGCTCTCCCAGCTGAGCTAATCACCCCCTGCAAAGTGAGTGGGCATTCTACTCACGCGGATCTTTATGTCAACGCTATTTCTGAGATTTTTTTGATTTTTTTCAGTAACTTGCGGAAATTCTTCAAAAAATCGGCCGGTGTCCGGAAAGACACCAGCCGATTGTATAAAGCCTGATCAGGCTGAGGGTTGAGTACTGCTTTCACTGACGACAGGCATTTGCCGTGCCTGCAGATGACGTTTTTCCCCCAGAACCAGTAAACAGGGCGTCAGAATCAGCGTCAGTACCGTGGCAAAGGTCAGGCCACCGGCAATGGCCGTCGACAGCTGTGTCCACCACTGTGACGACGGCGCGCCTACCGTAAAGTGCTGGTTGAGCAGGTCGATATTCCACTGCATCACCATCGGCAGCAGACCAATAACGGTGGTAACCGCCGTCAGTAATACCGGACGCAGGCGCTGGGCACCGGTACGCAGAGCGGCATCAACCGGGTCGAGTCCCTGACGTATAAGCACGTTGTAGGTGTCGATCAGAACGATATTGTTGTTCACCACAATACCGGCCAGGGCAATTACACCGACGCCGCTCATCACAATGCCAAATGGCTCACCGCGGATCATCAGACCAATCAGTACACCGACAATGGACAGAATGATGGCACTCATAATCAGACAGGCCTGATAGAAGCTGTTGAACTGAGTCACCAGAATGGTAGCCATCAGGAACAGGGCAATTCCGAAGGCCTTGCCGAGGAAGGCACCGGTTTCGCCCATTTGCTCAAAGTCGCCACGGAAGCGGGGCTCGACACCGGCACCACGCCAGTCGAGGTCTTTGATTTTTTCACTGAGCTGCTGGATCTTTTCCGTTGCGTTCACGCCTTCGGTGACGTTGGCGGTTAAGCGATAGCGGCGCTTACCATCAATACGCACAATATCGCCCGATTTCGGCACGGCGTTACGCTGCATAAAGTTGCTGACCGGCACCAGACCATAAGGCGTGCTGATATTAAAGGCTTCAAACTGATCAATGCTGCGGGTCTGCAGCGGATAGCGCAGCAGAATCTCAACTTCGTCATCACTGAAATCCGGCTGGAAGGTGCCGACTTTCTGGCCGCCGGTAATCATGCGGATCATGGCGCCGGTGCTGGCGATATCCGTGCCGTAGCGGGTGGCCTCTTCGCGGTCAATCTGCAGTTGCCATTCAATGCCTTCCAGTGGCCGGTCGTCGCGCACGTCTTTCAGTTCCGGGTCTGCATTAAAGATGGCTTTTACTTCTTCCAGCAGAGGCACCATGGCTTCATTGCTGGCGGCGGTAAACTGCAGCTGGATATCGGCGCCGGCAGCCGGGCCACCTTCTTTCTTCTGCGTTTCAATAATGATGCCGGCAATATCGGCGGTGCGGTGTTCAATGTCGGCCAGAATCTGGTTGGCGGAGCGGCGATGCTCCCAGTTCACCAGTTCGATCTGAATGCGGCCAATCACGTCGGCAGCGGAATCCGAAGGCGCTTTGACAAAGGTGGCGGTATACAGCGACTGAATTTCGGCCATATCGAAAATGCGTTTTTCCACCTGCTGTACCAGTTCTTCACGCTCAAGCAGCGACAGGTTGCCGCGCGCACGGACATCGACCAGGCCGATATCGGCATCCACATCGGGGAAAAACTCGACGCCGTGTCCCAGTGAGCCATACAGCACAAAAGAGCCAATCAGAGCCGCAATTGCCATACCCAGCACCTGCAGCGGGTGCTTCAGAGCTTTCGACAGCAGGCGAATATAACCGCCGGTAAAGCCTTTCAGCTCGTCGAAGCGGCCTTGTTCGGCGGCTTCGATGGCGCTCAGGGCACCGTTGTTATGATGACCATCCTTTCCCATAACAGCGCCAATGGTCGGCACCACAATCAACGCCATAATCAGCGAAGCACTCAGGGTGTAAAGCAGGGTGAGCGGCAGGAATTTCATAAATTCGCCGGTGGTGCCGGGCCAGAACAGCAGCGGCAGAAAGACTGCCAGGGTCGTGGCTGTCGAGGCGATAATTGGCCAGGCCATGCGCTTGGCCGCTTCGCTGTAAGCCTGCAGTTTGGTCGCACCTTCGGCCAGGCGCCGGTCGGCAAACTCGGTCACAACGATGGCGCCGTCAACCAGCATGCCGACGGACAGAATCAGCGAGAACAACACCACCATATTCAGGGTGTAGCCCATCATGCTGAGTACAATCAATGCCATCAGAAAAGCACCGGGAATGGCCATGCCGACCATCAGCGAACTGCGCAGACCCAGACTGCCGAGCACCAGAATCATCACCAGTAATGTTGCTACCAGAACGTTATTGAACAGATCGTTGAGCATGTCTTTGATCTGTACCGATTCGTCCTGGGTTACACCCACATCAATACCGGCCGGCCAGTAGGGCTTCACTTCATTAATGATGCCTTTTACCTGATCAAGGGTGTCGATGATGTTGGAGCCGATGCGCTTTTTGATCTCCAGCGTGACGGCGGGCTTACCATTCACGCGGGCAGCATTTTTACGGTCTTTGTAAGCCAGACGGCCCACCGCAATATCCTGAAACAGCACCACGGTGTCGCCATCGGCTTTGACCGGTAGTTTGAGAATGTCGGGAATATTTTCAATCAGGCCGGGCACCTTGACGCCAAAACGTCCGGCGCCGGTGTCCAGATCCTCGCTGGCGACCAGCTGGTTGTTATTGCCAACCAGCCGGGCCAGATCATTAAACGACAGGTTGTAGTTATCCATGCGCGCCGGGTCGACGATGATCTCGGCGATTTCGTCACGCTTACCCTGAATCGTGGCTTCGAGTACGCCGGGCAGGGCTTCGAGACGGTCCTGCAGATCTTCGGCCACGGCATAGAGTGCAGACTCATTCACTTCGCCGGACAGGGTCACCACCATCACCGGAAACAGGGCGACGTTGATTTCTTTTACCTTGGGTTCTTTGCTGTCGGTGGGCAACTCACCTTTGGCGTCATCCACTTTCTGGCGGACATCGAGTAGGGCCTGATCGATATTTACGTCGGTGTAAAACTCCAGCGTGATCGACAGATGACCACTGGTGGCGGTAGACACCATTTCTTTCAGCCCGTCGAGGGAGCGCAGCTCCTTTTCCAGCGGTTTGTAAATCAGGGCGTCGGCGTCTTCCGGTGCGATCCCATCGTGCACCACCGAGACATAAACAAAAGGAACGGTAATATCCGGGTTACTTTCTTTCGGAATCGTGATCAGCGTGGCAATACCCACCAACGCAATCAGGCAAAACAGCATCAGTACCGTGCGTGAACGCTGCAGGGATGCATCAATCAGCGAATTCATACCTTACCCCGCACTTAAGGCAGTGGCGTCAGCGTCGTCTTTGGGCGCTTCCGGCTGGGCACTGATTTCGGTGTCTTGCATATAGACGGGCTCAACCTGCTGACCGTATTCCACAAAGCCCTGGCCAACGGTGATGATGTTGGCCTCAGAGCCCAGACCGTAAACCCAGATACCTTTGTTATCGGCTTTTAAAAGGTTAACGCCGCGGAATACCACGCGGTTTTGCTCATCAATACCTTTCAGCCCCAGCTGGCCTTCATCGTCCAGAATCAGCAATGCCGGAGAGATAAAGTAGGCGTAGGTCGCTGGTTGCGGAATATGCAGCTTGGCGGTCAGGCCGCTGGTCATACTGCCGCCCGGATTACTGATTTCCAGCTCCAGCGGGAAAGTGCGGGTTTTGGCATCGGCTTCGGCCGCGATAAAGCGGACACGGCCATCGACGCGGTCGCCATTGATCAGCTCAGCAAAACCGGCGTCACCGATATTAATGTCGGCGGCGTCGCGTTCGGACACCTGGCCTTTTACCAGAAATGGAGTGAAATCGAGCACGGTCAGCAAAGGAGAGCTGTCTTTGACGAAATCGCCGATCTCAACCATGCGCTGGTCAACAATACCGGTAAAAGGGGCGCGGATTTTGGTGGCATTGAGCTGAATACGGGCGTTGGTCAGCTCAGCTTCGGCATTGGCCAGCGCAGTGGCAGCCTGTGCCAGTTGTGATTCGTTGGCCAGACCGCGTTCACTCAGCTGGCGGGCGCTGCGGGCTTCCAGCTGGCGTTGTTGCAGATTGGCTTCCGCCTGTTTTACCCGTGCCGGCCAGTCGCGGGCATCCAGTTCCAGCAGCAGCTCACCTTCTTTAACAGCGGCACCTTTGTCTTTATGGATAGCAATCACTTTGCCGCGGATTTCTGATTTCAGTTCAACCCGGCGGTTGGCAGCCGTATGAGCAGAAATAGTGATGTCGCGATTAACCAGCTCACCTTTCATCCGCTCAACCTGAACCCGTGTCAGGCCACTGTCCATCACCAGTGGGCGTGGGTTTTCAAATGGGGCGTCGTCGGACAAGGAGCCGGCTCCCATCCAGATGAAAAAAGCCAGGGCGATGATCAGAGCGGCAATATGTCCCTGATTCAGATGTATTGTCATTATTATGTACCGGTTATGAGAACGAAATGCACAAAGGGCAACGGAGCTGTTTAACGGTTGCCGATAGCAGATGCAATAGCCTTTTTTGCAAATCTATTTAAAACAGACTGTCTTTTATCTGGGACAAACGTTGCTTTTCCATTGGACCGGGTTCTGGCCGCGCGGTGATGGCGCTTCCTCTGTATACTGTCGGCCTTTTCTCCGGCGGTAAGGTTAAGGCTCCATGGTATTAGTGCGTTTGAAACAGGCTGAGCTGGCGTTTGGCGATCACGTTCTGCTCGATAAGGTCGATCTTGATATTCAGAGCGGCGAGCGTCTGTGTGTGGTTGGCCGCAATGGCGAAGGTAAATCGACGCTGCTGAAAATTCTTAACCGTCAGGTACAGCCGGATGATGGCCGGGTGGAATACCGCGATCTGCTGCGTGTCAGCGCACTGCAGCAGGAACTGCCGCAGACCACACATACGCCGGTCTACGATGTAATTGCCGAAGGGCTGGGGGATGTTGGTCTGGCAATAGCCCAGTACCATGATGAAAGCGCTAAAGGCGCGGATGCTGACCTGAAAAAACTGGAGCAGCTGCAAACCCGTATCGAAGCCGCCGATGGCTGGCGCTGGCAACAGAAAGTGGAAGCCATTATCCAGAAGCTGAATCTGCCCGGCGAGTCGATGTTTTCTGAACTGTCTGGTGGTTGGCAGCGCCGGGTGATGCTGGCCCGGGCTTTAGTTGTCGAGCCGGATCTGCTGATCCTCGACGAGCCAACCAACCATATGGACGTGGCCACCATCGAATGGCTGGAAGAGCAGCTGAAGCAGTTCAACGGCGCACTGGTCTTTATCAGTCACGACCGGGCTTTTGTACAGAATCTGGCGACCCGTATTGTTGAACTTGATCGTGGCCACCTGTATCAGTGGCAGGGCGACTACCTGAGCTTTGTTGAATACCGCGAGAAACGCCTGGAAGACGAAGCCACCCAGAACGCCTTATTCGATAAGCGCCTGAGCGAAGAAGAAAAGTGGATTCGCCAGGGCGTTAAAGCGCGTCGTACCCGTAATGAAGGCCGGGTTGAGCGGTTAAAAGAAATGCGCAAAGAGCGCAAGGCCCGCCGTGAAGTGCAGGGCAGTGCCAATATCAGCATGAATGCTGCGGAATCTTCCGGTAAGCAGGTATTTGAAATCGAACATCTGACCTACGCCTGGAAAGACGTGATGCAGGTGAACGATTTCTCCACCACAGTGATGCGTGGCGACCGCATTGGTCTGATCGGCCCCAACGGCGTGGGTAAGAGTACGCTGCTGAAATTATTGCTGGGCAAGCTTGAGCCGCAGTCCGGGACCATTAAGTGTGGTACCAGACTTGAAGTTGCCTATTTTGATCAGGCCCGCCATCAGCTGGACGAAGAAAAATCCATTGCCGATAACGTCGCCGATGGTAAGGACCAGGTCGAAGTGAATGGCCAGAGCCGTCATATCATCGGTTATCTGGGCGACTTCCTGTTTGCCCCGGCGCGGGCACGTACGCCGGTTAAAGCTTTGTCCGGTGGTGAGCGTAACCGTGTGCTGTTGGCCAAGTTATTCCTGAAACCCTGCAACCTGCTGGTGATGGATGAGCCGACCAACGATCTGGACGTGGAAACTCTGGAATTGCTGGAAGAGCGTCTAATGGAATATAAGGCCACGCTGCTGCTGGTCAGCCACGACCGGGCCTTTATCGATAACGTGGTTACGCAGTTGTGGGTGTTCGGTGAAAACGGCGTGATCGACGAGCAGGTTGGTGGTTACTCCGACTGGCAGGAACGGATGAAAGCCCGCGCCACACAGGCCAGCAGCGCACCGGCTGGCGCCAGTGAAAAAGCCGTTAAAAAAGACGAGCCTGCCTCAGCTATCGCGCCGGCAGAGCCAAAGAAAAAGCTGTCGTACAAACTGCAACGTGAACTGGATCTGCTGCCTGAACAGATTGCCGCAGCGGAAGCAAAGCGTGATGCGTTGGCCGCTCAGACTGCTGATGCCAATTTTTACAGTGGTGACGCTGCACAGGTTCAGGCCGTGCTGGCCCAGCTGGCAGATGCCGAAGCAGCGCTCGAAGCTCTGGAAGAACGCTGGCTGGAGCTGGAGGAAATGACCTTATGATCTGGCTGATTGTGGTGGCCGTAGCGCTGTCTCTGTTTGGCTCCATCATCTGGCTGAAACCCAGCCCACGCGATACCCGTCTGGCGGCCTTGCGTTTTGAAGCCATCCGCAGTGGTTTACAGGTACGCAGCTTTACCTTTAAACCGGACGCAGCCAAAACCGGTATCCGCGATGACATCCCCGGTACCAGCTATACGCTGTTACGGCGCGGTAAGCAGCAGGGCGGGGATCTTAAATTCCGTGTTGTGGGTCAGGCGGGCTGGGACAATGAAGGCTTGCCCGAAGGGCTGAGCTGGCATAACCATGGCAGTGCGGCCGATGCTGAACTGATCAGCCGTATGTTGCCACAGCTGCAGGATAACCTGCTGATGCTGGAGGTGTACGACAACCGCGTGACGCTGATGGCGGCTGAAAACAAAACGGCCAGTGCTGCAGCCTATCAGCATTTTATGGAAGCGTTTTTTTAAGCGCTTTTTTAAGCGATTCGGCACAATAAAAAGCCCGCACTGAGCGGGCTTTTTATATGGCGTGTAGCCGCTATAGGCAACGTTTACTGGAACATCGACTCCAGCTCTTCCAGATGCTCAATGATACGGTCGTTATAGCTGACAACCAGAAACGGTACGGTGTTCTCGTTGTAATTCTTGATGCGCTCTTCCATAAAGCGCCATTTGCTTTTAACACTGCCCATCAGCACTTCGGTCTTCTGTGATTTGATCATGCCTTCCAGCTCAGTCAGCTGTTGCTGAAAATCTTCGGCCATTTCGGTCAGGGTGCGGGAGTAGTTGCCCATAAATACCTGGCCCAGGTTGGTCGTACCGCGGGCGGCATACTGGGAGGTGATTTCTTCCATCAGTAAGGCAAGATCGCGGGCTTTCTGCACGATTGGGCTGGGCTTAATGCCACTGCTTTGTTCCAGCTTGCTGTAGGCATCCGATGCCTTATTCACAATTTCCATGCTCTTACGGCCCATTTCATCGACCAGACGGACGTTGGGATAGCCCTGCTTCAGCATGTCGTTGCGGTTAATCATCATCAGCTCAGACAGCTTCTTCCAGTCGGCATCAATGCTGGCAACACTGTCGCCCATGCCGTTGATGGAAGCCAGCTGGCGGGCACTGGTCAGGCTGTCATTGAATTTCTTCATGCTCTGATCAATACGGCGCTCGTATTTACTGTCGGCATCCAAACCAGAAAACATATAAAAGTTGGTGACGGCGTTGGTTGCGGCAAGGCGCATATGTTGTAAATCGGTCAGTAATTGCTGTGGGGTCGCGAGTGCGGCCTGGCTCAGTAACAACAGAACCACCAGTCGTGCGGTGTTGAAGGCTAGACGCATCATGTTTTCTTCTTTTTGTTTTAGATAGTTGTCGTGAAAGAATTACATCCTTTCCGCAAGGAGTGTATGAGATAGGCCATTTTATCCCTATAGGACATTACAAACTGTA
Organism: Thalassolituus alkanivorans; assembly: GCF_020447205.1. Lineage (GTDB taxonomy): Bacteria > Pseudomonadota > Gammaproteobacteria > Pseudomonadales > Oceanobacteraceae > Venatoribacter > Venatoribacter alkanivorans. Next base: position 53,757 of record NZ_JAJAEL010000013.1, on the reverse strand, counting down.
ACAAAAATGAACAAAAAGTAGCTTAATGCGCCAGGATAGGGCGGTGGTTGTCTGTGGTCTCGTACCCGTGACCGGGTTCCTGCCCGGCAGAATAACTTCCACCTGTCAGGTGATCGTCTTTCAACACGAATGACCCTTTACCTGCTAAAATAGCGCCGTTCAGGATCGTGGTTTGTGCAGAAAATAAGCAGCATGCCCGTCAATTCCTGCTTCTCTATTGACTTTCCAACCGCTTTCCCCGAATGTGTGCCACTCAGATTCAAACGCTCGTATGAATTGTTCGTTTTATGAACATCAGCGGGCGTTGTTTCACCAACAGGCAGAATGCTGATCCGCTTCCGGGCAGATCAGTCAATAGCTAACCACCATGTGGAGATCAGTTGATGATTTACGAAGGTAAAGCCATCACGGTAAATTTGATCGAAGACGGCATCGCCGAATTGAAATTCGATCTGCAAGGCGACTCTGTTAACAAGTTTAACCGCGTTACTTTGGAAGACCTGAAGGCAGCAGTTGAAGCGATTCAAGGCAACAGCGACGTTAAAGGCGTTTTAGTTACATCTGGTAAAGACGTATTTATCGTCGGCGCGGATATCACCGAATTCGGTGAAGCCTTCAAGCAAAGCGAAGAAGAAATCGTGGCCTGGGGCCTCGAAGCCAACAAAATCTTCTGTGCTATCGAAGATCTGTCCGTTCCTACCCTGACTGCTATTAACGGCATCGCTCTGGGTGGCGGCTTCGAAATGTGTCTGTCTACCGACCTGCGCGTTATGTCTGACAAGGCCAAGATCGGTCTGCCAGAAGTTAAACTGGGTCTGATGCCTGGTTTTGGCGGTACTGTCCGTCTGCCACGTGTTATCGGTGCTGACAATGCGATCGAATGGATCTGCATGGGCGCTGAGAACAAGCCTGAGAAAGCACTGAAAGACGGCGCAGTTGATGCCGTTGTTGCTGCTGACAAACTGAAAGAACAGTCTGTTGCCATGCTGAAAGCCGCCATTGCTGGCGAAATCAACTGGCAGGCCCGTCGTGAAGAAAAAACTTCCAAGCTGAAGCTGAACACGATGGAACAGATGATGGTTTTCGAAACCGCTAAAGGTTTCGTTGCTGGTCAGACCAAAGGTCAGTACCCAGCGCCAATCGTTGCCATCAAATCCATGCAGAAAGCGGCCAACATGGGTCGTGATAAAGCACTGGAAGTGGAAGCCAAAGGCTTTGCACAACTGGCAAAAACTTCTGAAAGCAACGCTCTGATCGGTCTGTTCATGAACGACCAGCTGCTGAAGAAGAAAGCAAAAGAATTCGACAAGGCTGCTAAGCCAACCAATAAAGCTGCTGTGCTGGGCGCTGGTATCATGGGTGGCGGTATTGCCTTCCAGTCTGCGCTGAAAGGCACCCCGATCATGATGAAAGACATCAATGAAGCGGGTATCGAGCTGGGCCTGAACGAAGCGAACAAGCTGCTGGCCAAGCGCGTAGAGCGTAAGAAAATGAAGCCTCTGCAGATGGGTGAAACCCTGAACCGCATCCGTCCTACTCTGTCTTATGCAGAATTCGGCGATGTCGACACTGTGGTTGAAGCGGTTGTTGAAAACCCTAAAGTCAAGAAAATGGTTCTGGCTGAGCTGGAAGACAAAGTTCGCGAAGATGCGATCATCACGTCTAACACTTCTACCATTTCTATCGACCTGCTGGCTGCTGACCTGAAGCGTCCTGAAAATTTCCTGGGTATGCACTTCTTTAACCCTGTGCACATGATGCCACTGGTTGAAGTTATCCGTGGTGCCAAGACTTCTCCTGAAGCTGTGGCCACTGTGGTTGCTTACGCCAAGAAAATGGGTAAAACCCCGATCGTTGTAAACGATTGCCCGGGCTTCCTGGTTAACCGTGTACTGTTCCCTTACTTCGCTGGTTTCGCTGGTCTGGTCCGCGACGGTGCTGACTTCCAGAAAGTCGACAAAGTAATGGAGAAATTCGGTTTCCCAATGGGTCCTGCATACCTGCTGGACGTTGTTGGTATCGATACCGGTGTTCACGCCAACGAAGTAATGGCGGAAGGCTTCCCGGATCGTATGAAGGCTGACTTCAAAACCTCTATGGAAGTGATGTTCGAAAACGAGCGTTACGGCCAGAAGAACGGTAAAGGTTTCTACGTTTACGAAACCGATAAGAAAGGCAAGCCGAAGAAAGTTGTTGATCAGACTACTTACGATCTGATCAAGCCAGTGGTTGCTGAAGCGAAAGACTTCGAAGCTGAAGACATCATCGCACGCTGCATGATCCCAATGTGCATTGAGATCGCCCGCTGTCTGGAAGAAGGTATCGTTGATACTCCGGCAGAAGCCGATATGGGTCTGATCTTCGGTATTGGTTTCCCTCCATTCCGTGGTGGTGCGTGCCGTTACATGGATTCCGTTGGTATGGCTGAGTTTGTTGCTCTGTGCGACAAGTACGCCGACCTGGGCAATCTGTACAAACCAACCGCTCGTATGCGTGAAATGGCTGCGAACGGCGAAAGCTACTTCGGTTAATAGGCGCACTAGGAGATTTAAACCATGTCTTACAATCCAAAAGACGTTGTTGTTGTTGATGCAGTGCGCTCACCTATGGGTCGTTCCAAAGGTGGCGTATTCCGCAACGTACGTGCGGAAACCATTTCTGCAAATCTGATCAACGCATTGTTCGAACGTAACCCGGGCGTTAATCCTGCTCTGGTTGAAGACGTTATCTGGGGCTGTGTAAACCAGACTCTGGAACAGGGCTTCAACGTTGCACGTCAGATCGGTCTGCTGACTGTTGTGCCTAAAGAAGCGGGTGCTCAGACTGTTAACCGTCTGTGTGGTTCTGCAATGTCTGCTATCCACACTGCGGCTCAGGCTATTCAGACCGGTAACGGCGATGTATTCGTTGTTGGTGGTGTTGAACACATGGGTCACGTGAACATGCAGCACGGTTTTGACCACAACCCTGAGTCTTCAAAGCACTTCGCTAAAGCATCCAACATGATGGGTCTGACTGCGGAAATGCTGGGCAAAATGCACGGTATTACCCGTCAGCAGCAGGATGAGTTCGCCGCGCGTTCTCACCGTCTGGCTCACAAAGCGACCCTGGAAGGCAAGTTCAAGAACGAAATCGTTCCGATGTACGGCCACGATGCTGAAGGCAAACAGATTCTGGTAACCGAAGACGAAACTATCCGTCCGGAAACTACTGTTGAAAGCCTGGGTAACCTGCGTCCTGCTTTCGATCCTAAGAGCGGTACCGTAACTGCCGGTACTTCTTCTCAGATCACCGATGGTGCATCAGCCATGCTGCTGATGAGCTACGAGAAAGCAATGGAACTGGGCCTCAAGCCACGTGCCCGTATCATTGGTATGGCGGTTGCCGGTGTTGATGCAGCGATCATGGGTTACGGCCCGGTTCCTGCGACCAAGAAAGCACTGAAGCGCGCTGGTCTGGACGTTACCGATATCGATTACTGGGAGCTGAACGAAGCTTTCGGTGCTCAGTCTCTGCCTTGCATCAAGGATCTGAAACTGACCGAAATCGCTGACAGCCGTGTAAATATTCATGGCGGTGCCATCGCTCTGGGTCACCCACTGGGTTGTTCCGGTGCGCGTATCTCTACCACTCTGATCAACGTGCTTGAGCAGGAAGGTGGTAAGTACGGTGTGTCTACCATGTGTATTGGTTTAGGCCAGGGTATCGCGACCGTTTGGGAACGTATGTAATTCTGGTCTGCTGCGCTCGGCCAGCCTTTGTTGGAAGTTTCTTTGAAATGCTCAGGTAGGACATCTACATTGCGCTTTCTCAGAAACTTCCGCCGCGGCTGACCGTCGCTCGCAACGCCCAGAAAGCATTGCTTTCCAGATACAAAAAAACCGGCTTCGGCCGGTTTTTTTGTGCCTGCAGGGTTTCGGAATATGACCGCCATGGATGGCGGAAATGTCGGTTTGGCAGGAGCATTAACCGACCCTGCGGACAGACCAGACATATCAGCGGTTTCTGCGGCGGCCCCAGAGGCGCAGAAAACCATCACCGCACTGCCGCGTTTCAGATCCAGCGCATTTTTTAAACATCATGTCTCAAGCACGGTTTCCGTTGAAATACGGCTGAGCGGATTGTTTAAACCGGCGATCGTGC
>NZ_JAJAEL010000013.1:41870-49428 GCF_020447205.1 Thalassolituus alkanivorans | reverse complement strand
GAATTGTTTTGCGTGCCGCATAATCATTGCAGTTGGCTGGATGAAGCCGGACGCGCCGAAAAGAGAGGATCGTAAGGAGATACCTCTCCTTGCAGGGGACCAGGGGCTTGCCCCGGAAAGGCGTTTCAGATTGAAAAACAGCAGCTGAGGAATGCTGCAGTTTGGAGTGACATCCAGTCACTCCAAACTGTGGGACAGCAGTGGGCTCCGGCCGTTTTTTTTGTGCCTGCGATTCAGGCTGGCGGGGATATAAAACTGATCATTTGTTCAGCGTCTGGTGTTCTGTGGCCCGATTGTCTACAATGGCGGCCCCGCAGGAGAGTGGTGTGTTATTTGTCACTAAGCTGGCATTCAGCCGTACACCCGCCGAAGGCGCAAACTCCCATAAACGCTCAGGCTACCGGACTGCGGGTTCATTGATAGGCCATCTGGAGAGAGGCTGCACCTGATGCAGTCCACCGAAGGAGCAAGCCGGCGGACCATTCCGTACGGTTAAACTCTCAGGTACACAGGACAGGGGGAGGGGCACAGGTTACGCAGGAGTTCTGTGTGCTGACCACTGTCTATTTAATTGCTATTACCGCTGAAGCCATGTCCGGGGCGCTCGCCGCCGGTCGTCGTAATATGGATATGTTTGGTGTTGCCTTAATCGCCTTTTTAACGGCGCTGGGTGGTGGCACTGTACGTGATGTCCTACTGGGTAATTTCCCGGTTACCTGGACTCAGCATCCCCCTTATATTTATCTCACGGTATCCGCCGGTTTGCTGACCATGGTGGTTGCGCGTTTTATGCATCGTTTACAGCGTTTGTTTTTAATTCTTGATGCCATGGGCTTAGTGGCCTTTACCATTATCGGCTGCAATGTTGCGCTGAAGCTGGATTACAGTCTGCCGGTGGTGGTTATGGCGGGCATTATTACCGGTATTTTTGGCGGTATTCTGCGCGATATTCTCTGTAATCAGACCCCACAGGTGTTGTGCCACGAGTTATACGCCAGCGTTTCTTTACTGGTCGCGCTGCTGTATTTAACCTTGCTGCATTTTGGTGTGAACGAAAGCGTCACCATGCTGGCGGCTTTTTCCGTTGGTCTGGCCATGCGTCTGGCAGCGATCCGCTGGCGCTGGTCGTTACCGGTATTTTCCTATGCCCCTGAGCGCTGGCAGAACTGAAACATGCTGGCGTTATTGCCTTGCTAGCGCCGCGTTAGTGCAACAGCTTCCAGCTCAGCCAGACCACCGTCAGCAGCAGTATGGCGGTGGTTGATTGCCAGAACAGCAGAGGATCGCGCTCCATTAACGGTGGCTTCTGCTGACGCAAATAATCCTCAGCGGGCTGGTTCAGATTAAAAATAAATTCAGATAACTCCGCACTGCGTTTATGTGGCAGAGGCTGCAATGCTTTTGCCAGAGCGGTGTCGATCCACGGCGGTATGTTACGGCCAGGTATGGCCAGCGGGCGGTATTGCAGGCGTCGCTGCGCATGCACCGTCCGCGCTTTCGCGACGTTCAGACCATAAGGCAATTCGCCGCCGCTGAGCATTTGATAGGTGATGACGGCGAGAGAAAACAGGTCGGAATGCGTGCCGGTATAACCGTCGCAGAAATACTCCGGCGCCATATATTGAACGGTGCCCGGAAAAGGATTTTCCGCCGGAGACTGATGCGTTTCTGCCAGACCTGCAACCTGCACGGCACCAAAATCAATGATTTTTATGCAACCGTTAGCATCAATCATAATATTGTCGGGCTTTAAATCCTGATGCAGCATTTCCAGCCGGTGAAAAGCTCTTAAGCCTTTTGCTATCTGGGCGACGATATCCCGTACTTTAATTAAATCGGGCCGCGGGTTATCCAGCATCCACTGGCGCAGTGTCTGGCCTTCAATCCATTCCGTGGCGTTGTATAAATACTGCTTTGGCCGGTTGTTCTGTGCCGCTGCCAATACGCAGGGACTGTCGATGCGCCGGGCAATCCAGTCTTCCAGCAGAAAACGTTCAAGGCTGGCGCTGTCGGCCTGAATATCTGAGGCCGGAAATTTTAAAACGACTTTTTCACTACTGTCCTGATCGCGGGCCAGATACACATGACTGCGGCCACTGATATGCAAACGGCGCAGCAGGGTAAAACCATCGAATTCTGCGCCTTCATCCAGTACCGGTGGTAACGTCAGCTGCTGTAATTGCTGCTGCCATTCATTAATGTTGGTATCGGGCAGTGAGGTAATATATACCAGCTGAATGCTGATATTGTCGTCGCTGCCCTGGTTCAATGCCAGTTCAGCGAGTTGCTGTGCACAGAGTTCGAGACTATTTTCGCTGTTAATTTTCAGTGCTTGTGCAATGGCTTCTGTGATTTGTCCGTGGCTGACAAATTCATACAGGCCATCGGTGGCGAGAATAAAAACATCGCCGGCAGTCAGTGGCATGTTGTGGTAATCAATATCCAGCTGCTGGTCCATGCCCAGCGCGCGGGCTAAATAGCTTTGTTCGGCAGAAATCTGTACCCGGTGATCCTGGGTTAATTGCTCCAGCGAGTGTCCCTGCAGATGATAAACGCGGCAGTCACCGCAATGAAAAATATGCGCCTGAGTGGATTTCAGAATCAGCGCCGAAAAAGTACAGATATAGCCTTTATCCCGCTCCCAGGCGTACTGACTGCGCCGCGTCTGACTGTAAAGCCAGGAATTACTGGCCTGAATAACCCGTTGCGCTGATTTACGCACACTCCATACATCAGGGGTGCAGTAATAATCTTCAAGGAAACTTTTAACAGCAGCGGCGCTGGCAATCTGGCTGACATTACTGCTGCTGATACCATCGGCCAGAGCAATGGCAATACCCTTGCGTTCTTTCTGCAGGGTATCGGCAAGACAGGCGCCGTGAAAATCCTGATTAACGGCTTTGCGTCCGGCGCAGGAATACTGGCCAAGCTGAATACGGAGAGAGGACATAAATCATCGCTGCAGACTGTCAGCCATAAAACCCCGGCAAGCATTGCCAGGGTTTATGGCTGGTGTTTATGACCTGAGCTTTATAAAGCCCAGAATTTACATCTGTGGCTGAGCCTGGGTCTGTGCTGACATCAGCGCGCGTTTTTTGGCAGTACGGACGTGGGTGGCGTACAGGGTCAAACCGGTAAAGGCCAGACCACCCACCAGATTACCCAGTGCGGTTGGAATTTCATTCCAGATAAAATAATCCATTACCGAGAATTCACCACCCATAATCAGGCCGAACGGAAACAGAAACATATTTACAACGGAATGTTCAAAGCCCATAAAAAAGAACAGCATAATCGGCATCCACATGGCGATCACTTTACCGCTGACATTGGTGGAAATCATGGCGCCGACAACACCCATAGAAACCATCCAGTTACACAGCATGCCGCGGATAAAAATGGTAAACCAGCCGGCTGCACCGTATTGAGCGTAACCCAGAGTACGGGCTTCACCGATATGAGCAACTTTTTCAGCAATAGCACCGCCATCGGTGTTGTAGCCGTAGGTGAAAATAAATGACATCAGGAAAGCAACGGTTAACGCGCCACCAAAATTACCGAGAAAAACCAGTCCCCAGTTACGCAGAATCTGTCCCCAGGTAACACCAGGGCGACGATCCAGCCAGGCCAGCGGAGTCAGCATAAATACACCGGTGAGCAGATCAAAGCCCATCAGATAGAGCATGCAGAAACCAACGGGAAACAGAATGGAACCAATCAGATGTGAACCGGTTGCAACGGCAACGCTGACAGCAAAAACCGCTGCCAAAGCGAGAATGGCACCGGCCATAAAAGCGCGTACCAGTGTATCGCGGGTCGACATATAAATTTTTGCTTCACCGGCATCTACCATTTTGGTGGCAAACTCGGCAGGCATCAGATAAGACATAGCATTACCTCATTAACGTTTAAGAAATTTCTCAACAGCTGTCCGGAAATAAAAAACGGCGTCCCATCCACCTGCAGTATGCAAGCGGAGTGGACGCCGTTATCCGGAAATTCAGGTTGTGTTCCATATCGCCGTTGATGTGGAATGCAATATGTTCAGCAGAAGACGTGCCAGTTTTATTTTTTTGCTGCTCGCTGGCATTTATCCGGGTTTTTATCGTACATCCGGGTTGTTCTCTTTTTCAGTTGCCCCCTTTTTGCGCAATAAAAAAACAGAGTGCATCGTCCTGATTCATTTTCAGCAGGTCGCTGACGTCGGTCCGGTGAACACGTAAGATGGCTTTATTTATCATCACCGGGACTGCTATGTCGTTTATGTTGCTATCTGCGCTGGCCTGGTCGCTGTTCGATCTGGCGCGCAAAAAACTGACGGCTCATGCACAGCCGCTGACTCTGGCTATCTGGCTCAGTGCCGGCGTTACTCCGCTTTATCTGTTGTTGTGGTTGTCTCGGGGGGCGTCACTGCCGGAGGCGGGTTACTGGCTTCCGGGGCTGGTATCGCTGTTGGTATCAGCATTGGCCAGTGTCTGCTATATCAAAGCACTCAGTGTCGGCCGTATTGCCTTGCTGGTGCCGGTGCTGTCGTTTACGCCGGTTGTGGCAGCAGTGCTCAGCGCGGGTTTGCTGGGGGAGCGGTTAAGCGGGGTGCAGTTGCTGGCGATGCTGAGCATTGTGCTGGCGATTTTTCTGCTGCATTCGGGCTGGAATTTATTGCTCAGGCCAAAAGAAGCAGGTGCGGGTTTGGGGCTGATGCTGGTCGTCGCTCTGTGCTGGGGCACGGGCATTGTCTTTGACAAGATGGCATTGACATCGGCCACGGTCTTTTTTCACGGCCTGATTCAGAGTGCCGGCATGTGTCTGGTGTTATTGCTGGCCTATAGCGTTGATTCATTACGCCGCCGTGATCGTTTGTCTGTGCCGCGTTATTCCGGCCCATGGGGATTAATGGCGCTGGCTTTACTGGTGTTTGTGCTGGCGGTCAGCGGCCAGTGGCTGGCGGTAACGGAGATTCATCCGGGCATTGTTGAAACCGTTAAGCGTGGCGTCGGCATTATCGGTGCGGCCTGCTGGGGCGTGTGGTTGTTCGGTGAGAACGTAAAGCCGTGGCAACTGTTGCTGATGCTGCTGATCATTGTTGCCACGGCGGGTCTGGCGTTGTTCTGAGCCGGTGTTCTGTTTAAGCACTTTGCAGCTGGTGCTCTTCACCTTTGTAGTAACGTTCAACGCGAGGGTTCATTACCTTAAACCACAGTGGCGGAATCAGGGCCAGCACCACCATGGTGGCGTAACCACTGGGCAGCTGTGGGCTGACATCGTGATGGCGCAGTACCTGATAGCGACGCTTCGGATAAGCGTGGTGATCGGAGTGACGCTGCAGCTGGAACAGGAACAGATTGGTTAACAGGTAGTTGCTGTTCCAGGAGTGTTCGATATCCGGACGCTCGTAACGGCCATTGTCCAGCTTGCGGCGGTGCAGGCCGTAGTGTTCAACGTAGTTGATCACTTCCAGCAGGCTGAAGGCAAAGAAGCTCTGGGCAGCAAAGAAAAACACCCCCATCCAGCCCCACAAAGCTCCACATACCGCTGCCAGTAAAAGGCTGAAGCCATACCACCAGATCAGTTCATTACGCCAGCTGAACGGTGAGTGGCCTTTATGACGCAGACGTTTGGCTTCCAGTTTCCAGGCATTGAGAAAGTTGTGCAGATAAGCATGGGGCAAAAACTGATACAGGCTCTGACCGTAGCGTGAAGAAGATGCATCGGCCGGTGTGGACACATGCACATGATGGCCGCGTACGTGCTCAACCTTAAAGCCACCATAAGAAACGCAGGCCAGTAACAGACCACCGGTCCATTGCTCAAGTCTGGGGTCTTTATGAATCAGTTCATGACCGACATTAATGGCGACAATAGCGCCCACGGTGCCGAGAGAAAGTAACCAGCCGAGTTGTCCGACCCAGTTCAGCTCTGCGCTTACAAAAACGTGTCCGGCATAAAACAGAACCGCCAGCTGCATCGGCAGGCACAGCAGCGTCAGCAGGCGGTAAAAACGCTCTTCCGATAGCTTCGGTACTTCCCGTGTTTCATCCGGATTCACCGGGTCCTGGCCAATAATGTGGTCAAGGATGGGGACAATGCCGTAAACAAACAGCAACGGAAAGAAGGCGAGCAGGTTGGCGTAACCAATGTTTTGCCACAGCCATTGCGACAGTGGCAGCAGCAATGGCGGAACCACGACCAGCAGGTAGGCGTATTTTTTAAACGTCAGCATACGTGAGCCTGGTGCTTGTTCAGACATCGACATCTCCTCATGGGGTTGTTGTTATTGTTTGTAGGATTGTCGGACAATCTTTCAGTTATATCCGTCTTATTCTCTGGTCATTTGCGGTCAGCCTGCAGCGGAGCGGGAGTTGGTGGTACAGGCAATTGCGTCATTTCGGGTGATCCGTTGTCAATGTTGGCAGGATGGGCATCACCGGACGCAGGAATGCGCTGCAGACGCTATGGCATAGCCCGGTTGTGCAGCATTCTGTGCTAATATCGCCGCCGGTTTTTTTATCAGTATGGAACAGACCCCGATGAGTTTTTCTGCGCCTGAAAGCCTTTCCGAACAGATTGCCCGCTATCTGGCGCAACGTATTATTCAGGGGCAGCTGACATCCGGTGAGCGTATTCAGGAAACCCGCGTGGTCAGTGAGCTGGAAGTCAGCCGTGGCTCGGTGCGTGAAGCCCTGCTGATACTCGAAAGCCGCCATCTGATTGATATTCTGCCGCGCCGTGGTGCCGTGGTGACCACGCTGACCGAACAGGGCGTTAACAGCCTGTACGATCTGTACATCGACCTGCTGACGATGCTGGCACAGCGGGTTGCGGAAAACTGGACCGATAACAATATCCGGCCGTTGCTGGCACAAGTGCAGATTATTCAGGAACTGCAGCAAAGCGAAGACAAAGTCGCCTTTGTTGAATCCGGTTTTGTTCTTATGCGCATGGCATTTGCTATCGCCGGTAATCAGTATCTGGCGGAAGTGTTGGAAGATCTGCAGCCAGCGCTGCATCGCACCTATGCGCTGGCGATCCGCCGCTCGCCGCAGGAAACGGAGTACGCCGCGCGCTTTTTTGCCGGTTTGATGGATGCCGTGTTAAAACGCAATCTGCGGGCCCTGCCGGGATTACTACAGAACTATGGCCAGCACCAGCGCGAACTGGTACTGGCAGCGATGGCTGAGGAGGCCTGAACATGCGCTTGAAAGCCATCAAACTGGCCGGCTTTAAATCTTTTGTTGACCCGACCACCGTGCCGTTCAGTACCAATATGACCGGCATCGTTGGCCCTAACGGTTGTGGTAAATCCAACACCATCGATGCGGTGCGCTGGGTAATGGGCGAAAGCTCAGCCAAATACCTGCGTGGCGATGCCATGACCGACGTTATTTTTAATGGCTCGTCCGAGCGTAAACCGGTCAGCAAGGCCAGTGTTGATCTGATATTCGATAACAGTGACGGCACCCTGCGTGGTGAATATGCCGGTTATGCCGAAGTCAGTCTGCGTCGTCAGGTGACCCGCGATGGTCAGTCGACCTATTTCCTGAACGGAACCAAATGCCGC
>NZ_JAJAEL010000013.1:0-41759 GCF_020447205.1 Thalassolituus alkanivorans | reverse complement strand
TCCTCGGCACCGGCCTTGGTCCGCGTTCCTACGCCATTATCGAGCAGGGCATGATCTCGCGCCTGATCGAAGCCAAACCGGAAGAGCTGCGGGTGTATGTGGAAGAAGCGGCCGGTATTTCCAAATACAAAGAGCGCCGCCGCGAAACCGAAAACCGCATGCGCCGCACCCATGAAAACCTCGAGCGCCTGCAGGATATCCGTCAGGAACTGGAGCGGCAGTTATCCCATCTTCAGCGTCAGGCCCAGGCGGCAGAAAAATACAAAGAATTAAAAACCCAGGAACGCGAGAAAAAGGCACAGTTGCAGGCCCTGAAGTGGCAGGCGCTGGATGCCGATTACCGCGTTCGCGAGCTGAAAATCGCCGAGCATCAGACCCAGTTCGAAGCCCATATGGCTGAACAGCGTGCCGCCGATGCCGAAATCGAAGGCCTGCGTCTGGAGCATCAGGAAAAAGGTGATCTGTTTAACAGCGCGCAGAGCAAATACTACGAAGTAGGTGCTCACATTGCCCGCCATGAGCAGAAGCTCGAGCATCAGGCGCAGATGGCGCTGCAGCTTGATCAGGATATGGCCGAAGCCGAAAAGGCCATCCTTGAAACCGAAAAATCGCTGGAAGAAGACCAGCTGGCGCGCGAAGCCGTCGGTGAAGAACTGATGCTGCTGGAGCCGGAGCTGGAAATGCTGCTGGCCGGTGAAGAAGAATCCGCCGCCATGCTGCTGGAGGCCGAAGAAGCCCAGAGCCGCTGGCAGGACGCCTGGGACAGCTTTACCCAGCGCGCCAGTGAGCCAACCCGCCAGGCCGAAGTGGCACAGACCCGCATTCAGAACAGTGAGCAGCAGCTTACCCGTCTCGACCAGCAGATTCGTCGTCTGGAAGAGGAACTGCAGCAGCTGAAAGACAACCCGGAGCTGGAAGAAATTCAGCTACTGGCCGAAGAAGTCAGCGAACAGGAACTGGCCGCCGACAGCCAGCAGGAACGCCTCGACAGTCTGCAGGAGCAGGTAACCGCCGGTCGTGAACAGCTGGAGCAGCAACGCCGTCAGCTGGATGAAGGCAAGGCGCAGTTACAGCAGATGCTGAACCGTAAAGCCACCCTCGATGCCTTGCAGAAAGCCGCCTTAGGGCAGGGCTCAGAAGCCGTCAGCCACTGGCTGGAAAGCCATCAGCTGGCGCGCAAGCCGCGTCTTGCAGAACAGCTGCAGGTTGAAAGCGGCTGGGAGCGGGCGGTTGAAACCGTATTGGGCGATTACCTGCAGGCGGTGATGATCGATCAGCTTGATCCGGCACAGCACTGGCTCGGCAGTTTTAAAGAAGGACACCTCAGTTTATGGCAACAGGGACAGGGTGCTGCTGCGGTTAACACGGGTGCTGCCGGTACGCTGGCGGCCAAAGTGCAGAGCCGTCAGGACGTCAGCGGCCTGCTGGCCGGGATTAAAGTGGCTGATGATCTGGCCTCTGCACTGGCAGCGCGCGGCAATCTGGCCGCCCATGAATCCATTATTACCGCCGATGGTATCTGGCTTGGCCCTAACTGGTTGCGTGTTGCCCGCGCCGCTGACGGTGAGGGCGGCGTACTGGCCCGCCAGCAGGAACTTGAGGTTCTGGAAGATCAGATTGAAGAACTGGATATTCAGGTCGAAGAGTGGGATGCCGATCTGGATGCTGACCAGCTTAAGCTGCGCTCACTGGAGCAGCAGCGTGAAACTGCTCAGCGTGAACAGCAGCAGGTCAGCCAGAAGCTGATCACCCTGAAATCCCAGTTGTCCGGCAAACAGGCGCGTGCCGAGCAGTTTGCCCTGCGCAGCGACAAACTGAATCAGGATATCAGCGAAGCCAGACAGTTACAGGCGCTGGAGCGCGAAGCTCTGGAAGAGTTGCGTCTGACCTGGCAGGAAGCGATGAGCGCCATCGACGATGATACCGATGAGCGCGAACGTCTGCAGGCCGAGCGCAACCGCGTACAGCAACTGCTGGAGCGGGCGCGCATGGAATCTCGTCAGCATCAGGACAAGGCCCATCAGCTGCAGCTGAAAGTGCAGACCCTGAAGAGCCGTGAGCAGGGCTTACAGCAGGCGATCGAACGCCTGGCCGCACAGATGCAGCGCCTGCGCGAACGTAAGCAACAGATTCTGGATAACCAGAACCGCGATCACAGCGCCGATCTCGACGAGCTGAAAGCGGAAATGGAAGAACTGCTGGAGCGTCGTCTGAACGCCGAGCAGATTATGTCGGCTGCCCGGCATGCGCTTGAAGCGGTGGATGCCCGCCTGCGTGAGCTGGAACAGGCCCGCGCCGATGCTGAAAAGAAAGCGCTGGATGTGCGTAACGAACTGGAAAAAGTGCGCATGGAATGTCAGGCGCTGGATATCCGTCGTCAGGCGCTGGTGGAAAACCTGCAGGAAGAAAAGCTCACGTTAAAAGATGTGCTCGACAATATGCCGGAAGAGGCGGATGCCGACAGCTGGCAGGAAGAGCTGGCGCGCATCGCTGAACGTATCCAGCGGTTGGGTGCCATTAACCTTGCGGCGATTGATGAATACCGTATTCAGTCCGAGCGTAAGGTGTATCTGGATGCGCAGAACGAGGATCTGGAAAAAGCCCTGAACACGCTTGAAGGCGCGATTCAGAAAATCGACCGTGAAACCCGCACCCGCTTCCAGGAAACGTTCGACAAAATGAATGCCGGCCTGGCCGAGCTGTTCCCGAAAGTCTTCGGTGGCGGCCACGCCTGTCTGGAGCTGACCGACGAAGATCTGCTGACCACCGGGGTGGCGATCATGGCGCGCCCGCCGGGTAAGAAAAACAGCACCATTCATCTGCTGTCCGGTGGCGAAAAAGCACTGACCGCCATCGCGCTGGTGTTCTCCATCTTCCAGCTGAATCCGGCACCGTTCTGTATGCTGGATGAGGTGGATGCACCGCTTGATGATGCCAACGTTGGTCGCTATGCGCGTCTGGTAAAAGCTATGTCGGAGAAGGTGCAGTTTATTTATATCACCCACAACAAAATTGCCATGGAGATGGCGTCTCAGTTGATGGGCGTCACCATGCACGAGCCGGGGGTTTCCCGTCTGGTGTCGGTGGATGTGGAAGAGGCCGCGGAAATGATCGACGCCTGAGGTTATCCGGCTGGCGGATCGTTTCTCCCGGCTATTTGGCTGGGCTGTGGCAGAAAGTCAGACCCCGGAATCGCGGACGGCAAAAAAGAGGCCAAAAGCGCCGTCCGGGGTCTGTTTTCGCGTGAATCGTTGTGTAACACTTTGAACCCAAATAAACCCTGCCGTTCTGATGTCCCATCGAGCGCTTTTCCGGAGCGGCAAAACAGTGAATGAAAGTCTGAGGCAACTATGGAATGGAGTTGGCGAACCGTCCTGATCCTGATCGGATTGTTAGTGATGGTGGCAATATTAATTGATGGCTTCCGCCGCATGCGCCGTGCGCGTGCTGAAGCTCTGCGTCTGGATGTCAGCAGTGATTTCCGCTTTCCGGACGACGGCCATAACCCGGAGTTGCCCGGTGGTGTTCGTGTTGTTAATAAAGCGGCCGGTCAGAGCACCGTGCAGGATGCTGATGAGGATGATGCACTGCTCGGTTTTCGTCCGGCACAGCAGCGTGCGGCGGAGCAGGAGCGTCCGCGCCAGCCTGCACAGGAGCCGGTATTTACCGAGCTGGAAGGCAATTTCTCGACCGAAGAAGAGCCGGTTATTCCCTGGGAAGACGACCTGGGGCCAGCGCGCGTGGTGAAATCAGCCGTGGTTGTTAAACCGGTTGCCAAACCGCCGGTGGCTGAGTCTTTATCCGAACATTCTGATGCTGAAGCCAATACCGCTGCTGAGGACTCAGCAGAAGTTAATCCTGCAGAATATATGAGCGCAGAAAAAAGCCCGGGGTATGCCGGCGTGCAGTTGGGCCATAACCAGAAAATTCATGCCAGCGCGGCTCAGGCCAGAAGCGAACATCCGGTCGAAGATCTGGATATTCCGCCATCACCACTGATTCCCAAAGCCCGTCCGGTCAATCTGGATGAGCAGTTTCCGGTGTTGCTGGATGTCGAAGAGCTGGGCGATGACGATATTAAGCCGCAGGTCGAAGATGACAGCGTGGATGTGGAACCGGTGGTAAATAGCTCTGTAGCAGATACCCCGGTGTCCGATGAAGCAGAAGTGAGCGCTGACCCGCAGGAAGACAATCTGCCAGAGCTTGAAGACCCTGAGCATATTGACGATCCGCACCTTGAGCAGGAATTTGAAAAACTGCCATCAGAGCTGCCACTGCAGCCGGTGAATTTTGCCGGTGCCAATGCCGAATCTCTGGCCAGCCGCGGTATTCCGGAGCTGGTTCTGGAAATTCACGCCATTGCCCGTGATCCGGCTGGTTTTTCCGGCAAAGATGTTCTATTTCTGTTTAACAGTTGCGATCTGCGCTTTGGCGAAAAAGATATTTTTCACCGTTTTGAGCAGGCTGACGGTGAAGGCTGTATTCAGTTCTCGGTGGCGCAGAGTTATGAACCGGGCATTTTTGTCCCGGCCGCCATGGCGCAGCAGCATTTCCGCGGCCTGAGCTTCTTTATGAGCCTGCCGGGGGCGAAAAAGCCGCTGGAAGCCTATGAAGCCATGTCGGAAATGGCCCTGGTCGTTGCGCGTAAATTACGTGCCGATGTGTACGACGGTGCGCGCAGTGCATTAACCCCGCAGACCATGGAACACGACCGCCAGCAGATTATGGATTTTGAACGGCGTCAGCGTCTGGCCCTGAAAAAACAAGCTAAATAATATGAATACACAAAATGATCTTTTTGCAGAGGAGCCAACGGGCTCCTCTGCTTCTTCTGACAGCGCCATTGTGCCCTCCGGTGTTAACCAGCGTATTGAGCAGCTGCGCAGCGAAATCAATCTGCATAATCACCGCTACTATGTGTTGGATGAACCCAGTATTCCGGATGCTGAATACGACCGTTTATTGCGCGAATTACAGCAGCTGGAAGCTGAGCATCCGCAATTAATCAGCGCAGATTCCCCGACCCAGCGTGTCGGTGCAACACCCCTCAGCCAATTTGTCAGCGTTACCCATGAGCGGCCGATGTTATCCCTGGATAACGCGATGAATGCCGAAGAATTTTCTGCCTTTTACCAGCGTCTGCAGGAACGTTTAAAAACCAGCGACAGTATTGCTCTGGCCTGTGAACCTAAACTCGATGGTCTGGCCGTCAGCATCCTGTACGAGCAGGGCTTGCTGGTGCGTGCTGCTACCCGTGGTGATGGCCAGACCGGCGAAGATATCACCCAGAATGTGCGCACCATTAAAAATGTTCCTCTGCGTTTACAGGGCGATGATTTTCCTGCGCGCCTGGAAGTGCGTGGCGAAGTGTATATGCCGAAGGCGGGCTTTGAAGCCTATAACGATAAAGCCCGCGCTAACGATGAAAAAGTCTTTGCTAATCCGCGTAATGCCGCCGCCGGTTCCCTGCGTCAGCTCGACCCGAATATTACGGCAAAACGTCCGCTGGAATTCTGTGCCTACAGCATTGGTGTGGTCAGTGATGATGCGGTTTTACCGGCAACGCACAGCGCTATTCTGCAAAGAATAAAACGCTGGGGTATCCGCATTAATGAAGAAATGCGGGTCGTGAATGGCGTGGCTGAAGCCCAGGCGTTTTTTGAACAGCTGGGTGAAAAACGTCACCGTCTGGCGTATGAAATTGATGGCACGGTTTTTAAGGTCGATGACCTGGCGCTGCAGGAACAGCTGGGTTTTGTTGCCCGTGCACCGCGCTGGGCCATTGCCTATAAATTCCCGGCGGTAGAAGAAATGACCGAGCTGCTGGATGTCGATTTTCAGGTCGGCCGCACCGGTGCGGTCACACCAGTGGCGCGGTTAAAACCGGTACATGTTGCCGGTGTCACCGTCTCTAATGCCACGCTGCACAATATGGATGAAATTGCCCGTCTGGGCGTAAAAATTGGCGATACCGTGATTATCCGTCGCGCCGGTGATGTGATTCCGCAAATTGTCTCTGTGGTTGCTGAAAAACGTCCGGCCGATGCCCGTGATATTCAGATTCCGGCTAATTGCCCTGTGTGTGATTCGCTGGTCGAAAAAGTCGAAGGTGAGGCCGTTGCCCGTTGTACCGGCGGGCTTGTGTGTTCGGCGCAGCGCAAAGAAGCGATTAAACATTTTGCTTCACGTAAGGCACTGGATATTGAAGGTCTGGGCGATAAATTAATTGATCAGCTGGTGGATGCCGGATTAATTGACTCCGTGGATGATTTATTTCATTTAACCCTGGAGCAGCTGGCAGGCCTTGAGCGTATGGCAGAAAAGTCGGCACAGAATATTCTGGACGCGCTGAATACGGCGAAGCAAACCACGCTGGGGCGTTTTTTATACGCACTGGGTATCCGCGAAGTGGGCACCGTTACGGCCAATAATCTGGCCTCACATTTTGGTTTTCTGCAGCGCATTATGGATGCTGATGCAGAGGCTTTGCTGGAGGTTGCTGATGTCGGTACCGTGGTTGCTGCCCATGTGCATAATTTCTTTGCTGAAGAGCATAACCGCACGGTCATTGAACAGTTGCAGCGTGCCGGTGTGCACTGGGAAGAAAAAGAACCGCAACAGAGTGCCGACTTACCATTAAGCGGTAAAACCGCCGTTATTACCGGCACTCTGGTCCAGAGTGGTATGAGCCGTGATGATGCCAAAGCCTTACTGGAACAGCTGGGTGTGAAAGTGGCCGGCAGTGTGTCGGCAAAAACCGATTTTCTGGTTGCCGGTGAAAAAGCAGGCTCAAAACTCACGAAAGCGCAGGCGCTGAATGTTGAGGTGCTGGATGAGAATGCATTTCTGGCCCTGCTGAATGAACACGGTATGCAGCCCTGAAGCGGGGTTGTGGAGCAGAAAATAAGGAACAGGCATGACCCTTACAGGTATCCGCTTTTCACTTCTGGCTGTATTGCTGGTACTGGCTGGTTGCTCCACCCCGCAGCCGAAAAATATTAATAACGTCTGCGAAATCTATGACGAATATTACGACTGGTATAACGCTTCTAAGGCGGTGAAGAAAAAGTACGGGATACCGGAGTCGGTGACCATGGCGTTTATTCACCAGGAATCGAAGTTTATCGACGATAACCGTCCGCCGCGTAAATGGTATCTGTGGATCATTCCCGGCCCGCGCCCGTCGACGGCCTATGGCTATGCTCAGGCACTCGACCCGACCTGGGAAGAGTATATGCGTCTCACCAATAACTGGGGCGCAGACCGTGATGACTTTGAGGATGCGGTCGATTTTATCGGCTGGTACAACACCCGTACCATTAAACGCACCGGCATTCGCCCGCATGATGCTTACAGCCTGTACCTGGCCTATCACGACGGGGCCGGCGGTTATCTGCGTGGTACCTATAAGAAAAAGCCCTGGCTGATGCAGGTGGCGAGAAAGGTCGAGCGCCGGGCAAAACAGTATCAGCAGCAGCTGGTGCGCTGTCAGGAAGATCTCGACAGTAACTGGTTCTGGCGCACGCTGTTTGGACAGGAAACCATCAACCGTCGCCCGGTTATTCATTTAGGACAATCAGCTCAGGGCAGAGCTGAGCGTGGCTGATTGATAAAAAGCTTGTTAAAGACGGCGCTCTGACGCTTTCCTGCTAGTCTTAAAGACAGTCCCGGAGCGGACTGTTGCCATGCGGTAAGGTTGTACGCATTTTCCTGGCAGGATAGGTTTTCTGTATCGGAGTATGCATGGAAGTACTTCCATGGCTGTTGTTGGCCGTTGTTATCATTATCGCCATTGTGTTGCAGCACCGGCGTTTTCGCGTTTTACCTACCGACCCCCTGTTTGAGCTGAGTCCGGACCCGGTGCTTCTGGTTGATTCCAGAGGCATCATCCGTATGGCCAACCGGGCTGCGCACCATCTGCTGAGTTACAGCCCCGGACTGATGGTCGGGCAGCCGGTGGATATTCTGGTACCTGAAGATATCCGCAGCCAGCATCAGCATCTGATTGCTTTGTTTTTCTCCTCTATCGGCGAACGGCGGATGAATAACCGTATCTGGATCAACGATGCTCAGGGGCAGAAAATTAATGCCGAGATTCATCTGGCACTGGTGGATTACGACGGCGAGCAGATGGCAATCGCGACCATTCTGGATACCAGTACGCTGTGGATTTCTGAACGTAAGCTGCGCGAACAGCACAAGGCGTATGACGAACTGTTTGAGCATTCTGCCGTGGGGATCTGTTGTGTCAGCCTTGGGGGGCGCTTTTTAAGAGTGAACCGCCGCCTGTGCGATCTGCTGGGCTACAGCAGTGAAGAATTACTGGAACATTGTTTTCAGGACATTACTCATCCGGATGATCTTGAACTGGATGTCAGCAAAGTGAATGACCTGCTGAGCAGCAGTCATAGCTCTTACAGTATTGAGAAACGCTACCGTCATGAAGATGGCCGCTATTTCTGGGCGAACCTTACGGTGACCCTGATTCGCGATGAGCAGAATTTCCCCGATTATTTTATTTCCGTGATCGAAGACATCAGTGACCGCAAGCAGTCTGAATTATTGCTGCAGCAGTCTGAGGTTAAATTCCGCACCATTGCCGAAACCATTCAATCGGTAGTGTGGATGTCGACGCCGGGAATAGAGCAGATGCTGTTTGTTAACCCGGCTTATGAGCGGGTTTGGGGGCGCAGTTGTGCCAGCCTGTACGATGATGCGCACAGCTTTCTGCAAGGGATTTACGAAGATGACCGGGCGCGGGTGCGCGCGGAAATAGAACGCCACCGGCAAGGGCGCTGGGAAATCGAATATCGGGTCGAGCATCCGGAGCGGGGCCTGCGTTATATCTTCGACACCGGGACAGGGGTGCTGAACAGCAGTGGTAAACTGGAGTATCTGATTGGTCTGGCGACGGACATCAGCGATCAGGTTAAAGCCAAAGCGGATATGGCTCATGCCCTGGAGCAGGCACATCAGGCGACCGAACGGCTTAATCTGTTAATCCGTACCGACCCGCTGACCGGTTGCCTGAACCGTCAGGCACTGTATGAAGAGCTGGAACATCAGCTGGAACTGTATCGCCGCTATCAGACACCGTGCTCGCTGCTGTTTATCGACCTGAACGACTTTAAACAGATTAACGATACCTTCGGTCATATTGCCGGTGACGAGGCATTACAGGCGCTGGCTGAGCATATCCGTCAGCATATCCGCGCCACGGATATTCTGGCGCGCTATGCCGGTGATGAGTTTGTGGTGGTATTGCCGCAGAGCAATGTTCGCGATGCCTCGCTGGCATTGCGGAATCTGCGCAATAACGTGCTGCGTCATCAGACCCCGACCGGAGAGTTTCCGGTGCATTTCAGTATTGGCCTGGCTTATGTGGGGTATCCTGATGTTGCCGATGCCAGCAGCTGGATTGAAGTCGCTGATCAGGCGATGTATCTGGATAAGTCAGCCCATGCCGGGGCGAATAAGTTGCCTGCCTCTCCTGGCGCCGGGCCGGATCAGTTTCCGGGCGAATAGCCGCACCGTACTGAATCCTCCGGCCTGTTTCTGTAATCCCCCGTTACTTCAGTGTGGATAAAGCACGGCGCGTTGTGTCTCTGTTTTGCCACTCTGACGTTGCTGCTCTTTTAATAACGCCAGCAGGTTCTGGCCGTTATAGGCGGAATTCTGCTGTGGCGAATAGAGCCGGGCATCAAGTTCCGCCAGCGCAGCCTGCAATCTGGGCTCTGGCAGTAATCCGGCCAGCTGGCTGAGGCTGGCCAGTGGCAGGCGGATGCTTAAACCTTTGCTGTTTAATCCGCCGGCATTAACCCAGGCCAGCAGGTGGCAGCGTATGGCTGCGGCATCTCCCTGCTGACAGGCCTTACTCAATGCCTGCCAGTGCTGCTTCAGCGTTTTTTGCGGATGATCCTGTTGCGTGCTGTCTGGCACGGCTGGCCGGGTCAGTGCCGTGCGTCGTGCATGCCACCACAGCAGTAAAAACAGCCCATTACTCAGCACCAAAACAGCCACAGCAAGTTGCCAGAAGAACAGCTCGCCGGCGCTGCCGTTGTTGGTGGTGCTGGTACCAGCACTGTCGCCAGGCTGCTCCATGGCATCTGCGTCGCTGTTGTTTGTTACAGGCTCGGCTGTTTGTGATGATGCCACAGCCCCTTTGGCTGGCTTAACCTGAATGCTGTGGGCCGGTAATACGGCATATTCCAGAGTACCGCTTCTGGTGTTCCACCAGGGGATGCGGATTTCCGGCAGCAGAATACGGCCGCTGCTGCCCGGTACCAGGGCGATGGATTGTTCCGAGGTGCCGGTCAGGCCGTCGTCGCTGCTTTGTTCATTTTGCTGAGTCTGATCCGGGTAGTAACGCAGATTATCAACCACCGGCAGGGCAATGGCCGGTAGCTGACTGCCGGGCAGACCTTTGGCGGTCAGGATCAGGGTACGGGTAACCGGTTCGCCGGCCACCCATTGCTGTGGCGGTGTGCTGAAGGTTTCGCTGATGCTCAGGTTTTCAGCCGGAATCCAGGGGGCCTGCGGATAATCCTGTGGAATAGGTTTTACCTGCAGGGTAATCGGCTTGCTGACCGCAGAGCCCTGACGGCCACGGCTCCAGCGGTCGTAAGGATTGCTGATGCGGGCGCTGAAGCGCTGGCCGGGAATCACCAGCTCGCCGCTTTCTTCGGGGAAAATCGCAAAGCGCCGTTCGTACACGCCCAGACGCTGGCCATCAACAACGGTCGTATACTGGCGCACATCCCCCAGCGGCTGTACCAGAGCATCGGTCACTTTAAATTCCGACAGGGTGGCGTCTTCATGGCTGACGCTGTAATACAGCTTTTCGGTGTAAAGAATCTGCCCCTGAACGTAATAGTTGTCCTGCTGGCTGATCTCGGTATCGAAGAAAAATTCTTTGGCGATCTGCGCTTTTACATCCGCTGACAACTCGCGCACGTTGATGGTAATGGGTTGCGTCTGCTGATTTTCAAAACGGATCGGGGGAATGGTCAGTTTACCGTTGCGTTTGGGCGTGAGCGTCAGGGTCCACTCGGTAAAGGACTCGGTCTTGCCGTTGACGGAGCGGAACTGGTTGGAGCGCTGCTGGTTCAGCACCTGAAAGTCCTGCTGCAGCGGAGTCAGATCCGGTGAGCCAAAACCC
Organism: Thalassolituus alkanivorans; assembly: GCF_020447205.1. Classification (GTDB taxonomy): domain Bacteria; phylum Pseudomonadota; class Gammaproteobacteria; order Pseudomonadales; family Oceanobacteraceae; genus Venatoribacter; species Venatoribacter alkanivorans. The sequence goes on along the minus strand of NZ_JAJAEL010000013.1, from coordinate 30,601 downwards.
ACCTGTTCGCTGTAGCGCAGCATCAGATTAAAGGTGTCGCGCTCGGCGACTTCTTTGCGGTCAACGCTGGCACTGAAGGTAGCAGCCTGCACCTGAGTGGCGGCCAGCAGCAACCCCAGCAGCAACCCCTGCAGCCAGTGAATGCGGTTAAACAGCAGATCACGCATCACCATAAAACATCCTCACTTTCCTGATCGGCCTGTTGCCGGTACTGGTATAAAAATTTGCGCTGTAACAGGTTGCCGGGATTGTCCGGGACACGGTTCAGCCATTGTTGCATGGCGGCCTGTTCTTCACGGCTGAGGCCGTTGATTTCTGTTTCCGGTTGGTCAGACTGGCGGCGCAGTTGTTGCGCGGATTCTTCCTGCGGCTCTTCCTGTGCTTCCTGATCTTCTTCAGCGGCTGCTATGCCCTGTCTCTCTTCGTCAGTCTCAGGCTCCTGATTCTGTGCCGCCTGAGAGGCTGATTCAGCCTGCTGCTGTTCGGCCAGCTTATCAGCCTGCTGACGGGCAAAGGCATCGTCTTCACTCTGATCCTGCGGCTGAGCGTTCTGTTGCTGGCCGTCTTGCTGCTGAGCGTTCTGCTGTTGCTGGCCGTCTTGCTGCTGGCCGTCTTGCTGCTGACCATCCTGCTGCTGACCATCCTGCTGCTGACCATCCTGCTGCTGACCATCCTGCTGCTGACCGTCCTGTTGCTGTCCGTCCTGTTGCTGTCCGTCCTGTTGCTGGTCGTCCTGTTGCTGGCCGTCCTGTTGCTGGCCGTCCTGTTGCTGGCCGTCCTGCTGTTGACCATTCTGTTGCTGCTCTTTTTGTTGTTCTTGTCGCTGTTTGAGTTTTTCGGCGGTCTCACGGTTAGCCGCGGCTTCTTTCATCTCCGGGTTCAGCTTCAGGGCTTCATCGTAGGCGGCAATGGCTTCATCCGGCTTTCCGGCCTGCAGCAGTGCATTACCACGGTTGTAATGGCTGATGGCGGTTTGCGGGCCTTCGGCAAAGGCTTTGGCGGCGCTTTCATAATCGCCGGCACGATAAGCGGCGCTGCCACGCCAGGCGGGATCTTCGAAGGCCTGTGCGGCAGCAGCCGGGTCCTGTTCAAACAGTTCTGAGCCTTGCTGATCCGGGGTTTGCCATAAATCTTTCCACTCCAGCGCATAGCTGTTGTCGGGCCAGCACAGTGGCAGTAATAACACACTGAACAGTACGCCACGGCGGAACAGCAGCAGAGCAACGGGTAACAAGGCAAAGATCAGCCAGTAGCCGGCGTCGTGCCACTGATCAAAACGGGCAAAGCCGTTGTCGGTTTCCTGCGGGTCAAAGCTTTGCGGCTGTTCGGGTAACAGGCTTTGCCAGTCGCTGTCGTTAATACTCAGTGTTTGCCAGGGGACATTCAGCTCACGGCTGAGATCGCGGATCGGCCCCAGATCCAGCTGTGGCAGTACGATTGTACCGCTGCCGTCACGCAGAAAACCGGCGCCGGGCATTGGTACCGGCGCACCTTCGGCGGTGCCGATGGTGAGTACCTTAAGCTGAAAGCGCTGGCCGTCGAGACTGTTGCGGATACGCTCAATATCTTTGCTGATAATACCGTCGGTCAGTAACAGCAGGCGGGCCTGCTGGATACCGGCATCGCTGACCAGCTGCTGCGCCAGGCTGATGGCTTTATCCGGACGGCTGCCGGGGCTCGGCATAATAAACGGGGATAACGACGGCAGCAGATTTTCGATGGTGTCGCGGTCATCGGTTAAAGGCGTCACGGTATGGGCGTCGCCGGCATAGGCGACCAGTGCGGTCAGGCCGTCGGCGCGGCTGCGGACAATATCGGTGACTTTCTGAATGGCGCGTACCGCACGTGAGGGTTTCAGATCCTGGGCGCCCATGGATGCCGACATGTCGAGCATAATAACCAGCGCATCCTGATTTTTTTGCAAAGGTTGCGGCAGTTTTTCAAAGCTCGGACCGGCCAGCGCAATGCAGGCGATCAGCCAGCCGGCGAGCAGCCACCATAAACCTGCTTTGCGGCGGTTGCTGAGTTGTTGTTCCAGCATATAAGGCTGCAGATGAGCATCGATTACGCTGGCCCACTGACCGGCACTTAAGGCGCGTTGCAGCAGCAATGAAAAAGCCAGCAGGGCAGGCAGTGCGGCGAGCAGCCACAGCGGCCGTAAAAAATGAAACTGACTGAGCCATTCCATCAGTGGCGACCTCCGCCGGGCATCCGGTTAAAGCGTTGTTGCAGGGCAATCAGCAGGCTGATGATAAAGGCAATGGCCAGCGGCCAGTGGTACAGACTCTGCTGCGGACGATAAATTTCCGGGTCTTTTTCGGTGGGTTCCAGATCATCAATAAACTGATAAATCTTTTGCAGCTCTTCGGTGTCACGGGCGCGGAAAAAAGCACCGCCGGTCTGGCGGGCAATTTCCCGCAGGGCATTTTCGTCCAGATCCCGTGACGGGTTGACCTTACGGGTGCCGAAGAAGCTGGATACCTCCATCACATCAGCCCCAAGGCCGATGGTATAAATTTTTACGCCATTGCTGGCAGCCAGCTCGGCGGCTTTCAGCGGCTCAATTTCGCCGGCGGTATTGGCGCCGTCGGTGAGCAGAATCATCACCCGGCTTTGTTCCGGATTGTCCTGCAGACGTTTAATGGTTAAACCGATAGCGTCGCCGATGGCGGTTTTTTTACCGGCCAGGCCGATCTGCGCTTCGTTCAGAAAAGTGCTGACGGTACGGGCATCAAAGGTCAGTGGCGCCTGCAGGTAGGCATTGCTGCCAAACAGAATCAGCCCCATGCGGTCGCCGCTGCGCTGTTCAATAAAGTTGCTGACAACCTGCTTAACTACCGCGAGACGGTTGGCGGGTTTGTTATTCAGGCGCATGTCTTCAATTTCCATGCTCTGGGAAATATCCACCGCCAGCATCAGGTCGCGGCCGGACACCGGCATCTGCACTATTTCGCCGCTGTGGTAAGGGCGGGATAAGGCGCCGATCAGCGCAATCCATAACGCCAGTGGCATCAGCCAGCCACTCAGATTTTGTTGTGTCTGACGTTCGCCACCTTTGCTGTTCTGCAGCCGCCAGGGGCTGAGTGAAGGAACTTTAAGCGCCGCCTGCTCAACTTTTAATGGCGGTAAAAAAGCGCGGATAATCCACGGCAGTGGCAGCAGAAAAAACGCCCAGGGCCAGTGAAACTCCATTATCTGGCCTCCGTTTTTGTGAGTGGCTGTGCGGTCGATTGCGCGGCTGGCTGACGGCCTGATTTATGCTCGTCTGCTTTGTGTTGCTCTGTTTTATGTTGCTGTGTAGAAGCGCTTTTCAGCCAGCGCTGTGCCAGTGCGAGCAGATCATCCAGCTCACCATAATGCTGGCGCCAGTCGGCGCGTGCCGGTGCATAAGGCGCTTCCGCCAAAGCCCGTGCGCTTTGATTATTGAATAATGGCACCGGACCCTTCTGATTAAGAAAATCCACCCATGCCTGACCGTGCAGGGCGACCGCCTGAGGAAAATACTGCTGGCAATAGAGTTTCAGAATTTCGTTAATCTGGGCGCAGGCCTGGGCATCGGTTTTATCGAAATGCGAGCGCAGGTTCTGCAATTGCTGCAGGCAATCGTGGCGTCGCTGCCAGCGCTGCCGGAGTTTGCGCCAGACAAAAAAGGCGGCAACCGCGGCCAGCAGAATAACGATGAGCAGCAGCCACCATCCCGGTGCCAGCGGCCAGGCACTGACCGGGTCGGGCAGATGAATATCGTATATTTGCAGGGTATCGTTCTGGGGCTGCATGGTCAGCTTTCCTCCGCCCGTACGCGGCTGAGCATACCGAGTCCGAGTCCCTGACGCAGGGCTGGCAGCGGATCGGCATTGCTGGTGCTCAGGGCAATCAGCGGCACTTTAAGACGCTGTAGTTGCTGTTGCAGGCTGTTCATGCGCAGGCTGAATGCCTGCTGATATTCCTCGCGCTGACGGCTGGTGGTGCTGTCGAGGGACAAACGTTGCTGGCCATCGCTGAGGCTGTAAAGGCCCGGCGGCGGCAGCTCGGCTTCCAGCGGATCGGAAATATGAACAGCAACCAGATCGCAATGGCGGGTCACCGCGTGCAGCTGCTGCTCGCAGTCGGCATCAAAGCCGGTCCAGTCACTGATAAAATAAATGGCGCTGCCGGGGCGGGCAATGCGGCGCAGGTGACGGCAGATCTGCTGCATACGCTGCTGCGGATCGGCACTGGCTGATGGCGGCATCGTGGTCAGTTCATTCAGTAACTGCAGCACCTGTTTGCGGCCGGTTTTGGGCCGCAGATCGGTTTCCAGCTCGTCGTTAAACAGCAGGGCTCCGATACGGTCACCGTGTTCCAGAGCAGCCCAGGCAAATAACGCGGTGAGGTCGGCGGCCAGTACCTGCTTCAGTGCGCGGCGGCTGCCAAAACGCATAGCGGCACGCAGATCACAGACCAATAATACCGGCCGTTCTTTTTCTTCACGGAAGACTTTGATGTGCGCATCACCGGTGCGCGCGGTTACCCGCCAGTCCATCGCGCGGATATCGTCACCGGCCTGATATTCACGTACTTCGGCGTAATCCAGACCGCGGCCGCGGATGGCAGAAGCATGGCTGCCAGCCAGATCGTTCAGCACTTTTTTCTGTTTATGCAGCGGTAGCTGGCGCGCCAGCGTGCGCAGCTGCACCAGATTGGCCGGCAGAATTTCGGCCCCTGCAGAGAAATGTCCGTCCTGGCGCATCAGACAACCGGTACCCGTTGCAGCAGTTCGTTAATCACTTTATTGACCGTCATGCCTGAGGCTTCGGCTTCAAAGCTGAGCAGCAGACGGTGGCGCAGTACATCGTGGGCGACGGCCTGTACATCATCCGGGCTGACGTAATCACGTCCGTTCAGCCAGGCGTGGGCGCGGGCGCAGCGGTCGAGGGCGATGGTGCCACGCGGACTGGCGCCGTATTCAATCCAGCTGGCGAGGTCTTTGCCGTAAGGCTCCGGGCGGCGGCTGGCCATCACCAGCTGTACCAGATACTGCTCAACGGCATCGCTCATGTGCAGATTCAGTACCTGCTGGCGGGCGGAGAACACCATCTCCTGCGACAGTTTAGTGTCGTCGCGGTTTTGTTGCTGCATGGCTTCACCACGCGCCAGACGCAGGATTTTCTGCTCGGCTTCGCTGTCCGGGTAATCAATGACCACGTGCATGACAAAACGGTCGAGCTGGGCTTCCGGCAGCGGGTAGGTGCCTTCCTGCTCGATCGGGTTCTGGGTGGCCATCACCATAAACAGGGATGACAGCGGGCGGGTAATACCGCCGACGGTCACCTGACGTTCGGCCATGGCCTCGAGCAGGGCGCTCTGCACTTTGGCCGGTGCACGGTTAATTTCGTCGGCCAGAATCAGGTTATGGAAAATCGGCCCGGCCTGAAAATCGAAGGTCTGCTGTTGCGGGCGGTAAATTTCGGTACCGGTAATGTCGCCCGGCAGCAGGTCGGGGGTGAACTGAATACGTTTAAAATCCCCCTCTATACGGTCGGCCAGCGCGTTGATGGCTTTGGTTTTTGCCAGGCCGGGAGCCCCTTCAACCAGTAAATGACCATCACTTAATAAACAAATTAACAAGCGTTCAACAAGATGGGGCTGGCCAATAATCTGTTGTTGCAGTGCTTCTTTCAAGCGTGCAAAACCCTGTTGTTCAGTCATCTTCTTTTATCCCAGAGCGTTGATTTAATTCGGATTTTAGAGACCCAAAGCATTTGGTCAATGGCTCTGATTGGTTGCTGCAGCGAAAGTTCACTGTGCTGCTTACCCCGGTACGGAGACCGCGCTGGTGGCGAAATGATCTAAGCTTAGGAGTTATCAGGGCTCAATACGGATAACACTATGCTGACTGCTTTGCACACCATTATTAAGGAACGTAACCATAACGAGCAGGCCGCGGTCCTGCAACGCTTTGCAGATCTGTATTTTTCTGGTGCACCGGCCGATGAATTGATGGCCCGTTCAGTGGAGGATGTGTATGGCGCGACGCTGTCCTGCTGGCAGTTTATTCAGCAACGTAAACCGCATCAGCCTAAGGTCCGTGTGTTTAACCCCGACTATGAGAATCATGGCTGGCAGTCCATTCATACGGTGGTTGAAATCGTTTGCGATGATATGCCTTTTCTGGTCGATTCGGTACGTATGCAGCTTAATGCACGGCAGTTATCACTGCATTCGATTCATTACTGCGTATTGCATGCTCAGCGTGATAAAAAGCACCAACTGAAAACGGAAAATGACTGGTATAAAGAGGAAAAAGCATCAACAGCAGAAGCGATTATTTATATTGAGTTTGACCACCACTCTGATACCGATTTGCTGCAGTCGCTGACCGGACAACTGTTGGATGTGATTGCTGAAGTCACCGCCTGCGTTAATGATTTTCCAGCGATTATTGAAAAAGCCGAAGCCACCATTACCCGCCTGAACAAACCACACCATAAAGACCGCGCTGCACATTACAAAGAAGCACAGGAGTTTTTGCGCTGGCTGATTCATAACCACTTTACCTTTCTGGCCTGTGATGTTTTCCATATCGAGAATGAAGGTAAAGAGCAGTATGTTGTACGTGACAGTGAGCAGGATTTGGGCCTTTTTAATTACAATAAGGCGAGCCGTAACCGCTTATTGTTGCGCGACCTTGAAGATGAAGTGCGCGATTTTATCACCAATCAGCAGGTCGTAAGTTTTATGAAATCCGGTAGCCGCAGCCGGGTTCATCGTCCGGCGTATCCGGATTATGTGGTGGTTAAGTTCTTTAATAAAGACGGCGAAGTCACCGGCGGCATCCGCTTTATGGGGCTTTATACCTCCATTGTGTATATCGAAACGCCAAACAATATTCCACTGGTACGGGAAAAACTCAACGATGTGCGGAAAATGGCTGATTTCAATCCGGCCAGTCACAGTGGTAAAGAGCTGAACCGTATTCTGGAGGTGTATCCGCGTGATGAATTATTCCAGTCAACGGCAGAGCAATTACATCGTACAGCATTAAGCATTCTGAATATTCAGGAACGTCGTCAGACCCGGGTGTATCTGCGCAAAGATTCTTACAGTAAATTTATATCCTGTCTGGCCTATGTACCGCGTGATATTTATAACACTGAACTGCGTCAGCGTATCGAAGGGGTGTTGGCGGCGGAATTTTCACCGCTGGATATTGAATTTAATACCTACTTTTCTGAGTCCATTCTGGCGCGTACTCAGTACACACTGCGACTGAATCCTGATAACCCTGTGGTGTTTGATGAGCAGGCGGTGGCGAAAAAAATCTGTCAGGTTGCCCGTTCATGGCAGGATGATCTGCACGATGCCCTGATAGAACAGGCCGGGGAGGAACGCGGAAATCATCAGTTTCACCGCTATCGCGATGCTTTTCCTGCAGGTTACCGTGAGAACTTTACCGCCCGTACGGCCGTAGTGGATGTTCAGCATATGGAGCATTTGTGCGGGCAGAAAGCGGGCCAGTTGGCGATGAGTTTTTATCGTGAACTGGAAGAGGGTGATAACGAACTGCGTTTTAAACTGTTTAACCGCGATACTATTCTGCCGCTGTCGGATGTTATTCCGGTACTGGAGAACCTGGGTTTGCGGGTGATGGGGGAGCATCCTTACGAGATTATCTGCGCCGATGGACAGCGTATCTGGATTCATAATTTTCTGCTGCGCTATACCCTGTCTGACAGTATCAATATTGCTGCGGTTAAAAGCCTGTTTCAGGATTCTTTCCGTGCTGTCTGGGAAGGGCAGGCCGAGAATGACGGCTTTAACAGGCTGGTACTGGGCGGGCAATTAAGCTGGAAGGATATTTCTACCCTGCGCGCATACGCCCGCTATATGAAGCAAATCCGTTTTGGTATTTCGGAGAGCTACATCGCTGAGACTCTGTGTCGCTACATTGATATCAGCGCCAGACTGGTTCATCTGTTTCATCTGCGTTTTGGCCTTAAAGAATGCCCCCCCGAGCAGCGCGACGAAGAGGTTAACCAGTGTGAACAGCAGCTGATTGATGCTCTCGAAGGTGTGGATCAGCTGAACGAAGACCGTACTATCCGCCGCTATATAGAACTGATCAAAGCGACACTGCGCACCAATTTTTTCCAGCAGGATGAGCAGGGAAAAAGTAAATCTTACCTGGCGTTAAAAGTGAATCCGGCGGCGATCAGCGATATGCCGTTGCCGCGGCCTATGTTTGAAATTTTTGTTTATTCACCCCGTGTGGAGGGTGTGCACCTGCGTGGTGGCCGGGTTGCCCGTGGTGGACTGCGCTGGTCAGACCGCAGTGATGATTTCCGCACTGAAGTGCTGGGACTGGTTAAAGCACAGCAGGTTAAAAACGCGGTGATTGTTCCTGTCGGTGCCAAAGGTGGTTTTATTGCCAAATGTCTGCCGAAAGAGGGCGGGCGGGATGCCTTTATGGCTGAAGGTATTGCCAGCTATCAGACCTTTATCAGTGCCTTACTGGATGTTACCGATAATCTGGTCGAAGGTCAGGTTGTACCGCCGGATAATGTGGTTCGTCACGATGATGATGATCCCTATCTGGTGGTGGCTGCCGATAAAGGCACGGCAACCTTTTCTGATATCGCTAACGAAATTGCAGTAACCCGAGGTTTCTGGATGGGCGATGCTTTCGCCTCCGGTGGCTCCATTGGTTACGACCATAAAAAAATGGGTATTACAGCCCGCGGCGCCTGGGTTTCGGTACAGCGTCACTTCCGTGAGCAGAGTATTAATATTCAGGAAACGGATTTCAGCGTGGTTGGTATCGGTGATATGGCCGGTGATGTGTTTGGTAATGGCATGCTGCTTTCTGAGCATATTTGTCTTGTGGCGGCGTTTAATCACATGCATATCTTTATCGATCCGAATCCGGATTCTGCTCGCAGCTTTGTTGAACGTAAACGCTTATTTGAGCTGCCACGTTCCAGTTGGGAAGATTACAACAAGGAGCTGATTTCCAAAGGTGGCGGTATCTTTTTACGCTCAGCGAAAAGCGTACCCGTGTCTCTGGAAATGAAGCAGCGTTTTGGCATTGTGGAAGATCGTCTGCCGCCGAACGATTTAATCAAAGCGCTGCTGCGCGCACCGGTCGATCTTATCTGGAATGGTGGTATCGGAACTTACATTAAATCGTCTGCAGAGCGTCACTCCCATGTCGGGGATAAAACCAATGATGGCCTGCGGATTAACGGCAAGGAAGTACGGGCTAAAGTGATCGGTGAGGGCGGCAATCTGGGCATGACTCAGCTTGGCCGGGTGGAATACGGCCTTAAAGGTGGTGCCTCATACACCGATTTTATTGATAACGCTGGTGGTGTGGATTGCTCCGACCACGAAGTGAATATCAAGATTATGCTGAATGAAGTACTCGACAGTGGTGATCTGACGCGCAAACAACGTAACGAAATATTTATGCAGCAGACCGATGATGTCGCCCGTCTGGTGCTGAATAATAACTATCGTCAGACTCAGGCAATTGCGCTGGCACACCGTGATTGTAAAGTCCGGCTGGATGAATATGTGCGTCTGATGAGGGAGTACGAAACCCACGGCAAACTCAACCGGGCACTTGAATTTCTGCCTAACGAAGATGTCCTTATGGAGCGTCGCGCGGCCAGCCAGGGGCTGACCCGTCCGGAGTTAGCGGTGCTGATTTCGTATACCAAAGCGGATCTTAAAGAGCAGCTTAATCATCCGGATATTCATGATGATGAATACGTCGCCAGTATTTTACATACCGCATTTCCGCAGGCCTTCTGCGATCGTTTTGCGGAGCCTCTGAGTCATCACCGCCTGCGCCGGGAAATTATTGCCACGCAACTGGCCAACGATATGGTCAATTATATGGGCATTACTTTCGTTAACCGTTTGCATGACTCGACCGGGGCCAGTATGAGTGATATTGCCCGTTCTTATATTACCGCCCGCGATATATTTGCTTTGCCTGAACACTGGCAGGCGATTACTGCTCTGGATTACCACATCAGCACTGAAGAACAGGAAGATATGATGGCGGACCTGATGCGTCTGGTACGTCGGGCCAGCCGTTGGTTTTTACGTAATCGCCGCGCAAAAATTGATATTGGTGCAGAGGTTGCGCGTTTTCAACCGACCGTGCAGAGCATTGCGGCTGAGTTAGGCCGTACACTTAAAGGTTCTGCGCTGGAGCGCTGGCAGGAAGTATATAACCGCCGCGTTGAAGCCGGAGTGCCGGAAACGCTGGCTGCCTTAACCGCCGGAGCTGCAAACCTGTATTCGGCGCTGGGTATTATTGAAGCCGCCGCTCAAACCGGGCGCGATATCCGCCAGGTTGCTGAAGCTTATTTTGAAATGGGCGAGCATTTATCCCTGAACTGGTTTATTCAGCAGGTGAATGCGTTGCCATCGAACAGCCATTGGGAAGCACTGGCACGGGAAACGCTGCGCGACGATCTTGACTGGCAGCAGAGAGCGTTGACCGTTGGCATTCTCGGGACACAGGAAGATGGTATAACCCTTGCTGAATCGATTGCTCAATGGGAAGAGGAGTATGCCTCTCTGGTCGCTCGCTGGGCGAACATGCTGAATGAGCTGAAAGCTGCTGATTCGCTGGAATTTACCATGTTATCGGTTGCGCTGCGGGAGTTGCTGGACCTGGCACAGGCCAGCCGTCACCAGCGCCCCTGTATTGACGGTGAGGAAGCTGTACCTGAGTGTGAGTAGTGAGTGGCGGCAGAAAGCTTTATGATTCTGCCGTTATTTTCAGGTTATGGTGAAACTGTTGTCAGGCGTCCGTTATCTGCGCTTTGTTTTTTTCGTTAGCAGCGTTTTTTCAGTGCTGCCTCTGCAGGCGGCTGAGGTTGACCAGTTCAGCGGGCATTCTGCTGTTCTGCTGTCTGATGCCGCCCCCTTGCTTGAAGCTGAGGTTAACCGCCGCCTGCAACTCGCCGTAACTATGGCCAACCGGCCGGTGACCAAACCACCCCAGCTGCGTTCCCGTCCGGCGTTGCAGTATCCTGCCTGTGAAGAGGAGCGTCTGTACGACGCGCTGAGCTGGGAGCTGGCGCGGCCGGTGATTGGCCAGCTTGAAACTTTTGCCGAAGAACACCCGCAGATCAGCCGGCGCCGTGTAGCTTTCCGCGATTCGGTATACCGTAATTTTATCTGGCAGCAATCCCCATCACTGGTGCTGAGTGAACGGGTTGCCGCCGTTATCCGTGTTGGCGATGTGGAAATTGGCAGCGATAAACTTGGCCACTTTTTTACCGAAGGCTACAGCTATTTTGAAGTTACCGACCGGCTGCAGGATTCGGTTGAAGAGGGCATGCTGTTTGGCGAGTGGTCAGAATCTCTGTACTTTGGCGCTCAGACCACGGGGGTGTTTTCCTTTGCTGATCTGGCGGCCAATCTGAATGGCCTGCGTTTCTGGAACCGTATTCTGGCGCAGCATCCTGACCCGTTATCCGGGCGTGAGGTTACACCTTATATCCGCTGTGAACAGCAGCGCTGGAGACTGGTTGATACATTTCATTTCAGCGGTTATATCGACACAGCCTGGAATGAAAGCGTTAATTGCTCCGCTTTCCGTAACCTCAGCATGCTTGAGCAGGTACTGCATTATCAGCCGCTTTGTACCCCGCAATCGTTACCGCAGAATAAATATGGCCGCTGGCAGGATCGGGTGCTGAACCATGCCGGTTTGCAGGTATTGCCTGATTATCTGCAGCCGGAAGTGATTCTGGCGCAACGTGCCTTTATGCAGGAAGTCCGTCTGCCACAGGGTGTGGTAGAGCGTATCCGGGAATTACGCCTGCAGCTTGATATCTGGCGGCAGCAGCCACAGCCGCCATTGGCAGACTCCTTCCACGATAATCAGCGACAGGAGCCATAATGCAGCGCATCGTACTGGATCTGGCCATCTCCGCTCAGGAATATCAGCGCTTTTATCGCGGCCAGGTAAAACAGGTCGTGGCACGGGCGCTGGACGGACGCAATGTCCGTTTTCCTGCCAGCGTGCTGCAGCAGGTTGTGCAGCATGAAGGTATCTATGGCCGTTTTGCCATTGAATTCGATGATCAGGGCAAGTTTCAGCGTATTGTGCGTCTGGGAGCCTGACTTTCACCGTATAGCGCGTTTTTTTGCGCTCAGTCGTCTACAGCGCGGACGGACTGGCATATAATGCCGGCCGTTTTGCCACCCGCTTTGTCAACTGAGGTCTGTTATGGATTGGTATGCTCTGAGTCGCGCTCTGATGTTTCGTCTGAATGGTGAAACCTCCCACGAACTGGGACTGGATATGATGGGGGCCAGCGAACGCCTTGGACTCTTGCAGTTTCTGGCGCCTCAGGTTGCATCTTTGCCAACAACCGTTGCCGGTATTGAATTCCCTAATCCGGTCGGTTTAGCCGCGGGTCTGGATAAAAACGGCGATTATATCGATGCTTTTGCCCGTCTGGGTTTTGGTTTTATCGAAATCGGTACCGTCACTCCGCGTCCGCAGCCGGGTAATCCTAAGCCGCGCCTGTTCCGCATACCGGAACGTCAGGCCATCATCAACCGTATGGGCTTCAACAACAAAGGCGTTGATCATCTGGTTGAGCGGGTAAAAGCGGCAAAATACCGTGGTGTGCTGGGGATTAATATCGGTAAAAACTTCGATACAGCCGTCGAAGACGCGACTTCTGACTACCTGATCTGCCTCGATAAGGTGTATCAGCATGCGACCTATATCACCGTGAATATTTCCTCGCCGAATACTCCGGGGCTGCGTACCCTGCAGTTCGGCGATTCGCTGAAACAGCTGCTGGAGCCGATTAAAGCCCGTCAGCTGGAGCTGGCCAAAGAATTCGGTTACAAGCCGGTGTTCGTCAAAATTGCACCGGATATGGAAGAAGATGACGTGGCGCTGGTGGCTGAAACCTTTGTTAACAGCGGTATCGATGGTGTGATCGCCACTAATACCACGCTGTCACGTGAAGGTGTGCAGGGCCTGCGCTACGGCAATGAAGCCGGTGGCCTGAGTGGCGCGCCACTGGAGGATCTGGCAACCGAGACCGTTGAGCACCTGTGTCAGGCGCTGGCCGGTAAACTGCCGGTGATTGGTGTGGGCGGTATTCTCGACGGTGAAGGTGCTGCAGAAAAGATCAAAGCCGGTGCGTCGCTGGTGCAGATTTACTCTGGTTTTATTTACCGTGGGCCGGAGCTGATCCGCGAAGCGGTGGATGCACTGGCCGATTTACGTACACAGGGCTGAGTTTGCCCGGGCAGGTACGGCGTTTAAGCAAAAAAAAGCCCTGCTTGTAGCAGGGCTTTGCTTCCCTGAAGAGGAAGCGTGCACAACGGGCATTAAGCCCTGGAGAACGTCATACGGCCATTTTATGAATGCCAGAAACGCCGGTGTAACCATCCCAGTGGTCGGCACGACCGGAACGCCAACCTGCAAGCCAGGAGTCTCGTTGTGGTCCTATGGGTGCAAGATCTTTTGAACGGCGCTCAACGCCAGCGCGATAACCACGTGCAAAAGCTCTTTCCTGCATGTCGCGTTTCTGTTTTTTCATAGAAAGCTTCCTCGCTAAAGTTATTTGCTCGACGGCCAGAACAACTGGTTGAATCACTGACCGAACCCCTGTTGTACCTCAGGCTGGTGAGGAATGTTAATTATTTATTACTTCTAAGCGTCACTATTCTTACAGCCACAGGCTATTTGACGAAACGGGTTTTCTCATCATGCAAAATGAAACAACAGCAACAACCATGACCTGGCTGGCGGCCTGCCCGAAAGGTATCGAATCCCTGTTGGCGGATGAAATCAGGCACTTGGGCGGTGAAGTTGAACGTGAAACACACCTTGGTGTGATCTGGCGCGGCGACCTGACGCTGGCCTATCGCTTTTGTTTATGGAGCCGTCTGGCGAGCCGCCTGTTGCTGCCTTTGAATGAAAGTCAGGTAGACAATGTCGACGAAATGTACGAAGCGGCCCGTTCTGTCGAATGGCCAGCGATCTTTGCCGTGGGAGCGACCTTCCGCATCGATTTTCACGGCCGTACTGATTACCTCAACAATACGCAGTTTGGCGCGCAAAAGATCAAAGACGCCATTGTTGACCGCTTCCGTGAGGACACCGGCGCCCGCCCGTCGGTGGATAAAGACGGCGATGTCCGTATTGAAGCGCAGCTGCGCAAAGGCAAACTTAATCTGTATTACAACTTCAGTGGCGACAGTCTGCACCGTCGTGGTTACCGTCTGCAGCCTGGTAAGGCGCCATTAAAAGAAAACCTGGCGGCTGCGGTTCTGATCCGTGCCGGCTGGCCTGCACTGGCGGCAGAAGGTAAGCATCTTATTGACCCAATGTGTGGTTCCGGCACCCTGCTGATTGAAGCGGGGATGATGGCCGCCGACATTGCACCGGGTCTGAACCGCCAGAAGTGGGGCTTTGAAGGTTGGCTGGGCCATACCCGGTCACTGTGGCTGGCCGAGGTCGAACAGGCGCGTTTGCGCCGTACCGCGGGGCTTAATGCCATGCACAGCCGCCTGTACGGTTTTGATATTGATGCCGATCAGCTGGCGGCCGCCCATCAGAACCTGAGCCGCTCTCCGCTGGCCGGTAAGATTCACCTGGAACGCCGTGCGATTGAGCAGCTGCGGGTGCAGAACGAAGTGATTGAAGAGGGCGGTCTGGTGGTCTGTAACCCGCCTTATGGTGAGCGCCTGAGCGAACTGCCACAGCTGGCGCCGCTGTATCAGCAATTCCACGATGCCACCATGCGCCTGCCACAATGGCAGCTGGCGGTGTTTACCGGTAATACCGATCTGGCCAAGAGCATCCGTCGTCCGCTGGATAAGCAATACCGCCTGATGAACGGGCAGATCGCTACCCGCTTACTGGTATTCGGTGCTGCCGACGAGCGCTCAGCACAGCCACAGGGCAGTATGATCCGTGGTCCGGTTGAAGCCTTTGCCAACCGTCTGAAAAAGAATATGAAACCACTGCAGAAGTGGGCCAGGCGCGAAAATGTTGAATGTTATCGCCTGTACGATGCCGATCTGCCGGAATACGCAGTGGCGGTCGATCTGTATGGCGACTGGCTGCATGTGCAGGAATATGTGCCGCCGAAGTCCATCGACGAAGCCAAAGCAGAACGCCGTCTGCTGGATGTGCTGGCCGTTCTGCCTGAGGTGACCGGTATTCCGGCGCAGCAGATCGTCCTCAAGCGCCGTGAACGTCAGGCCGGCAAGCGCCAGTACGAAAAGCAGAACACCGAACAGCGTTTTATGCCGGTGCGTGAAGGTAATGTGCAGGTGCTGGTGAATCTGAAAGATTACCTGGATACCGGTCTGTTCCTCGATCACCGTCCGACCCGACTGCAGATTGCCGGACTGGCTTCTGGCAAGCGCTTCCTGAATTTGTTCTGTTATACCGCCACGGCCAGTGTGCACGCGGCGGTGGCCGGAGCGCATTGCACCAGCGTTGATATGTCGCGCACCTACCTTAACTGGGGTAAAGAGAACTTCCTGCTGAATGGCATTAAACCGGAACAGCACGAATTTATTCAGGCCGACTGTATACAGTGGCTGCGCGATTGTAATGAGCGCTATGACCTGATCTTTATGGACCCGCCGACGTTTTCTAACTCCAAGCGGATGGAAGGGGTGCTGGATATTCAGCGCGATCATGTGATGTTGGTTGAACAGGCCATGCGCTGTCTGAATCCGGGTGGACTGCTGATTTTCTCCAATAACCTGCGACGCTTTGATCTGGATATGGATGCACTAAAAGAGTTCACAATAAAAGATGTGAGCGCAAAATCGGTGCCGTTTGATTACGGGCGTCGTCCGAATATTCACCATTGTTTCCACATCACCCATCCTGCCTGACGTTGTATGCACGCATTCAGGGCGCGTGAGTGCTGAATGCGTGCGCAATCCTCACACTTTGTTCCGGCTTTGTCAGGCAATCCTGACAAAGTTGGTACGGAACCTGCTAAAACCCTGACTTATTGGATTGTTGCGCACCACTCTGGTGTCCATTTTTCCAGCCGGCACTCTCATGAAGCATCGCAACTCCGGTTGTTGATCAACTGATCTGAGTGAGCCGTTTTTATCAGCAAGAACCCAGCGAATTAAAGTGAGGACACAACGTGGAAACTATTGACGTTAACAGCATCAACAGCGCCGTTGAGACTTTGATGCAAAGCGCCAACACCATGTTTATTCTGCTCGGTGCCATTATGGTACTGGCAATGCACGCCGGCTTCGCCTTTTTGGAAGTCGGTACCGTACGCCATAAAAACCAGGTCAATGCTCTGGTAAAAATCATCACCGATTTTGGTGTGTCGACACTGGCGTACTTTTTCATCGGTTATCAGATTGCCTATGGGGCGAACTTCTTCAGCGGCGCCAGCGAACTGGTAGCGAATAATGGTTACGACCTGGTGAAGTTCTTCTTCCTGCTGACCTTTGCTGCGGCGATTCCGGCCATTGTGTCCGGTGGTATTGCCGAACGTGCAAAGTTCTACCCGATTCTGATTGCTTCTGCCCTGACAGTGGCGTTTGTCTATCCGTTCTTTGAAGGCATGATCTGGAACGGTAACTACGGCTTCCAGGGCTGGCTGGAAAACAGCTTTGGTGCCCCGTTTCACGACTTTGCCGGCTCCGTGGTGGTTCACGCCGTCGGTGGCTGGATAGCCTTTGCCGCAGTTGTGTTGCTGGGTTCCCGTCGTGGCCGCTACCGTGATGGCCGTGTGGTGGCTTTTGCGCCTTCCAACATTCCGTTTCTGGCCCTGGGTGCGTGGATTCTGGCGGTGGGCTGGTTCGGCTTTAACGTGATGTCTGCCCAAACTCTGGATGGAATTTCCGGTCTGGTAGCGGTTAACAGCCTGATGGCGATGGTTGGCGGTACTGTGGTTGCCATGATTGTCGGCAAAAAAGACCCGGGCTTTATTCACAACGGTCCGCTGGCGGGCCTGGTGGCGGTGTGTGCCGGTTCTGACCTGATGCATCCGATTGGTGCATTGATTGTTGGTGGTGTTGCCGGTGCGTTGTTCGTCTTCATATTCACCCTGGCGCAGAATAAATTCCCTAAATTCGATGACGTATTGGGTGTATGGCCACTGCATGGTCTGTGCGGTGCCTGGGGCGGTATTGCCGCCGGTATTTTCGGTGCAGAAGCGCTTGGTGGTTTGGGTGGCGTAAGCTTTATGTCACAGCTGCTGGGCACGGTTGCCGGCATCCTGGTGGCAATGATTGGCGGTTTTGTGGTCTACGGTATTGTTAAAGCCATCTCCGGCATCCGTCTGGATGAAGAAGAAGAGTTTAATGGTGCTGACCTGTCGATTCACAAAATTGTATCGACCAGCGAAGACTGATCACTTCTTTTCATTGCTTCTCACAACAAAAAAGCCGCAGGGAAATCTGCGGCTTTTTTGTTTAAATACCGGCAGACTCCGGAGTCAGAGAGGTTGATATGGCAAAACGCATCAGGGATTTACCCGGCCTGGGTGAAAAAAGTGAGCAGTCACTGGCACTGGTTGGTATCACCGATGTTGAGCAATTACGTAGCTGTGGCGCGGTGATGGCTTTTTACCGCTTACAGCAGTTGGCTGCCGCTGAGGGGCGGGCCAAGCCCAGTCTGAATTTTCTTTATGCTCTGGTCGGTGGCCTGAGTAATCGCAGCTGGCTGGCGGTTGCCCAGAGTGAGCGGGAACAGTTATTAATGGAATTGGAGGGAATCTCTGAAATGGAGCGTATGTTTCAGACTGACAGTGAGTGATTCCATCGTATCTCACGGTGTAGTACCCATAAAAAAACCTCCATACGGAGGTTTTTTTATGTCGGTTGATTCATCAGCTTTTCACTGGAGCCTTAATGCCATGACTCATGGCGTACAACACCGGTACTACACCCAGCGTCAGTACGGTGGCAAAACCAAGGCCAAAGCTGATAACCACGGCCATAGCGCTGAAGAACGGATCAAACAACAGCGGTAACATGCCGAGGATGGTGGTCAGCGCTGCCATGGTTACCGGCCGCAGACGGCTGACCGAGGCATGAAAAACCGCATCGTATGGTTCCCGGCCTTCGCTCAGTTCGAGCCGGATCTGATCAACCAGAACGATACCGTTTTTAATAATCATACCCGACAAGCTGAGAAAACCGAGCAGCGCCATAAAGCCGAATTCAGCGCCCAGTAACAGCATGCCGGCGCTAACGCCAATAATCGCCAGTGGTACACAGGCCCAGATTACCAGCGCACTGCGCATTTCGTTAAACAGCAGCACGGTAATAATAAACATCAGCAGATAGCCCAGCGGCAGTGAGGCAAACAGACTTTGCTTAGCCTCGCTGGACGATTCATATTCGCCACCCCAGCTCAGCTCGTAGCCGGGTGGCAGGGGGATGGCTTCGATCTGTGGCTTCAGGCGCTTAAATAAACCATCGGCGGTGATGTCAGCGTCCAGATCCGGATCGGCAAAGACACGGATGGTACGCTTGCGATCACGGCGGGCAATGATCGGATCTTCAAACACCACATCAAAGTGCTCAACCACCTGACCGATCGGAATATAACGGCTGAATACGGGGCTCCAGATCTGCAGGTCGGTGAGGCCATCGATATCAAGCCGCTCATACGCAGGTGGGCGCATAATAATCGGTTTTAGGGTGGTGCCTTCACGGTACAGACCAATACTTTTCCCGGAAAAACTGAGCTGCAACAGATCGTCCATATCCTGTTTGGAAATACCGGCGCGGCGGGCATTTTCTTCATTAAATACCGGGCGAATCACTTTCTCGCGTTCGCGCCAGTCGTGACGGATATTATCGGTGTCAGGGTCTGCACGCATAATCTGTTTGGCCTGCTCGGCCAGAATACGCAGCTGTTCCTGGTCTGGCCCGGCAAAACGGGCCTCAATTTTAGCGGCACTGCCAGGGCCAATCTGCAGGCGTTTGAATTTCACAAAGGCATCCGGCATTTCTTTTTGCGTCCAGCGGCGGGCATCATCAATTAATGCCGGAATCTGTTCCCGCTCGGCAGTACGTACCATAACCTGAGCATAGGCACGGTACTGCCGCTCCGGTGCGTAGGTCAGCATAAAACGCAGTTCACCCTGACCGACCGTGGAGGAGGTAAATTCCACTTCTTCTTTTTGCTGAAAATAATTTTCCAGTGCCAGAGCCTGCTGTTGTGTTGCGCGGATATCGGAGCCTTCGGGCAGCCAGATATCAATCAGGAACATCGGTGTGTTGGATGGCGGAAAGAAGCTTTGTTTTACAAAGCTGTAGCCATAGATCGCAATAAACATAGCAGCCAGCATCACGCCCATGGTCGTTCCGCGGCGCGCTAACATCAGGCTCAGGGTTGTACGATAAATATCGTACAGAAAACCGTGGTAAGGATCGCTTTCCGCATCCGGATGCTCTTCTTTGTTAAACAGCAGATGACAGAGAAAAGGCGTTAGGGTAATGGCGGTAATCCAGCTGAACAGCAGGGAAATCAGCAGCACATAAAATAATGAACCAACAAACTCACCGGTTGAATCCGGTGATAAACCGATAGGTGCAAAGGCGGTAACGGCAATGACAGTGGCACCTAATAGTGGCCACTGGGTTTGCTGCACAATGTCGTAAGCGGCGCGGGTTCGTGACAGGCCTTTTTTAATACCCACCATAATGCCTTCGGTTACGACTAGTGCATTATCGACCAGCATACCGAGAGCAATAATTAACGCCCCCAGCGAAATCCGGTGCAGCTGAATATCCATGACCTTCATGGCGATAAAGGTACCGAGAATGGTCAGCAACAGAATAATGCCGATGATAATACCGGCGCGCATGCCCATAAACAGCAGCAGTACAACAATCACAATCAGGATGGAGGCCAGAAGGTTAAGTACGAAGCCGGTGGAGGAAGCATCCACCTCGGCTGGCTGGTCGTACAGTGTGTGCAGCTCAATTCCTAATGGACGGTTAGCATCCAGTACTGCCATTTTCTGCCGTAATTGTTCACCGACAGCAACAACGTTAACACCGCTGTTAAACGCGATACCAATACGCAGCGATGGCATACGGTTGTAATTTGTAAGGTGGTCAGGAACTTCGGCAATGCCTTCAGAAATATTGGCAATATCGCGTAAATAAATCAGTTTATCGGAGCCTGCCTGGCTGACCAGTAAGTCGCCGAGTTCCTGAACGGAGCGGAATTCTCCGGTTGGGTGAATGCGGATATATTCGTCGCCGATACGGATATGGCCGGCATCCTGTACGGTATTCTGCGTCTGTAATAACTGATACAGACGCGATAGCGGAATGCCTAGGTTGGTCATGCGCTCACGGGAAATATCAATAAATACCTGTTCCTGCTGAGTGCCGGATATGGTGACCTTGGCGATGCCATTAAGCGTCGATAATTCACGCTTGAGATAATCGGCATAATCATTCAGTTCTTCGTAGCTGTAATCGTTACCCGACAATGCCAGCAACACACCGTACACATCGCCAAAATCATCCATCACAATCGGAGCATTGGCACCGGGTGGCAGGGACGGGGTTTTATCATGCACTTTACGGCGCAATTCATCCCAGATCTGCGCCAGCTGATGGGATTTATAGGTGGGTTTAATCACCAGATGAACCTGGGAAAAACCAGCTTTGGAAATAGAATCAACATGCTTGATATAGGGCAGTGCCTGAATGGCGCTTTCCAGTGGTGCGGTAACTTCTTCCTCCACCTGTAGCGCGCTGGCGCCGGGGTAGTAGGTAATCACCATGGCTTCTTTAATGGTGAACTGCGGATCTTCAAGACGGCCCAGCCCTAAATAGCTGATGGCTCCGCCGACGAGCAAAATGGCCAGCATCATCCAGCTGGTCGTGCTGTGCTTAATAAAGTAGGTGGCTGAGTTCTGTGGCTGACTCATGCTTAAAGACCCCGTTCCTGAATCCAGGGGCGGATACGCATCCCTTCATGGGCCTGATGAACACCAGCGGCGAGAATGGTATCGCCTGGCTGTAATCCCTGAGTGATTTCCAGCCCTGCGGTTGACAGCTGGCCGATTTTTACAGCGCGTGTTTGCAGGGTCATATCAGCTGTTACTATCCACACCATCGCCTGCGAACTGCCATCGGCCTGCTGTTCGCCCTGAAAGACTGCCTGGGGTGGGACAATCAGGTTCTGGCTGCTCTGGCTCAGTACTTGACTCAGATCCACATGCACGCTGGCACTCATCCCTGGCAGTAAATTCAGCGAAGGCGGACGGGGCAGGGTCAGCGTGATGGTAAAACTGCCGGTCGCCGGATCGGCCTGAGCCGTATGCTCTTTATAGCTGGCGCGGAAACGCTTGCCTGGCAGGGCCTCAAACTCAACATCCGGCTGATAGTTGGTGTTTTCTTTTTTGGCGATATGCGCCATCAGGTTTTCCGGAATCTGTAAGCGAACTTCAAGCTGATCCTTGGCTTGCAGCATAACCAGGGTTTTACCGGCGGCCACCGGCTGATGATTATCGGCATAGACTTCGGCAATAACGCCGGAAAACGGTGCTTTTAAGGTGGTGTAAGACAGGTCTGTGCGGGCGCTGGCCAGCGCCGCTTTACTGATATCCAGTTCGGCTTTGGCCTGATCAAACTGTGACTGGGAAATCTGCCCCAATTCAAACAGGTCTTTCACCCGCTGAAACTGTGACTCCGCCAGTTCATAGCGGGCTTTACGGTCATCAACACGCAGCTGGTAATCGGCCGGGTCAAGGCGCGCTAATACGTCTCCCTGGCGCACTTCTTTACCGGCCTGAGCCGGCAGTGTCAGCAGTTCACCACTGACGCGGAATGCCAGTGCAGCACGTTCGGCGGCCTGTACCTGAGCGGGAAAGCGTCGCAGCATTGTCTGGCTGGCCGGGCTGATCTGGAAAACTTTAGCCGGATGAACCACGGTAGCAGTTGCACTGGCCTGTTGCTCAGAGCAGCCACTGGTAAGCAGTAGTGTTAATGCTGCAGCGGGCAGCAGCCACAAAGGGCGGGATACATGGATCATGCGCAATTCCTGTTAGCGGGCTGGCGGGAGCCGGGCGGAATGAATGCCGGGATATCTTATTGATAAGCATGGCCTTTCATTACGGTTTGGCCAGTCTTGGAGAGGATTTTAGGCTAGTTTTTGTTTTGTCAGCAGATATGAAATCTGCAACCGATAATCCTGAATTCAGGACAATCTTCATTGTTTGCCAATAAATATAAGCGCCTTTAGGCCTCTTTGTTTTAAAAAGAGGATTAATTGCCGGCAGACACTACAGCAGCCGCTGCAGGAAGGAGGGGAGTGTCCGGCCGGCCTGGCCGTACAGGTGCTCGGCAAAGGCATCTTCGGTATTCGAAGGCTCCAGATTGATCTCTACGGTGTGGGCACCGGCCCGGCGGGCGATGTCGACAAATCCGGCAGCCGGATAAACATGGCCTGAGGTTCCGATACTCAGAAACAGGTCACACTGCTCCAGCGTGGCGCAGATCTCATCCATATACAGTGGCATTTCACCAAACCACACAATATGCGGTCGCAGAGTAGGCCGCTGGCAGCAGGGACAGAGAATATCGGCACTGATATCGCCTTTATGTTCGATGATCCTGCCGCTCAGCAGACAGCGGGCTTTGTTCAGTTCGCCGTGCATATGCCGCAGGTTACGGCTGCCGGCCCGCTCATGCAGATCGTCAACATTTTGAGTAACCAGCAAAAATTCGCCAGTAAAGCGCTGTTCGAAGTCGGCCAGAGCCAGATGAGCAGGATTTGGCTGAACCTCGCTCAGCTGACGCCGGCGGTCGTTATAAAAACGCTGCACCAGCTGTGGATTGCGGGCAAAGGCTTCGGGTGTGGCAACGTCCTCCAGACGGTGGTTTTCCCACAGTCCGTCAGCATCACGGAAGGTGCGGATACCGGACTCGGCGGAGATGCCGGCACCGGTCAGAACAACGATGCGCTGGAATTCGGATGTCTTCATGGTCAGTCGTGGAAGTGGTCGGCAAAAAACGCACGGATTTCGTCTTCCCGTGCACAGGCATCCTGAAAGCCAAGGTCAATCAGGCTCTTACAGAAACCACGGGAAAACAGCAGATAACTGAGAATACCGGAGCCGTTCTGGCTGGCATTACCACTGCCGCCAAGGGCGAGTTTTAATGCGCGCGGTATTTCGTTTGCGTGCTGGCCGGCAATCTCATCAATCGATTGGCTGGGATTAATCTCCAGAAGCTCGATGGCCTTCAGCTCCATACCTTCTTTTTTCCGTACCGATTCCGGAATTTTTTCGACGGTACGGTTTATACGGCGTAAGCGTTCAACATCGGTTTCCATGCTGTCAAGGAAGGCGGCATTGAGCATATGCCCCATAATTTTGGCCGGCGATGGATAAGAACTGCTTTGCGGGCGCTCTTTGCGTTTGTGAGCGATACCGCTGACACCGATCACCATGATTTTTTCTGCCCCCAGATGCAGCGCCGGGCTGAGTGGCGCCAGCTGACGTACGGCGCCATCGGCAAAATATTCGCGGTGAATTTTGACCGACGGGAAAATCATCGGAATGGCCGAAGAGGCCATCAGGTGATCCAGGGTGATGCGGCTGCGGATGCCAACACGGCGCTGACGCTGCCAGTTATTGATGCTGTAGTGGCCCTGAAAAAAACTCACGGACTCGCCGCTTTCCAGGCCCGAGCAGTTGACGGCAATGGCGTGCAGTGCACCGCTGTCGATAGCCCCCTGAATATTGTCGAACTTCACGACTTCGGTCAGCAGTTCACGCAGAGGCTGGTTATTAAGCAGAGAGACGGTATCGTTTTTATAGCCCCGGCCAATCAGCAGGCTGCGGGTAAGGCGGGCAAGTGAGGCCGATACTCCCCAGAAGTCGGTGCGGTAGATCTGGTCGCAGCTGAAATGCATCCAGATACGCTCAAGGTGTTTGATTCCCATGCGGTAATTTTCGGCATAGCTTGCGAGGGCGACACCATTAATCGCACCGGCTGAAGTACCGGAAATAATATCAAAGGGATTGTAATGACCTTTAGGCAGAATTTTGTGAATCGCTTTTAACACGCCCACCTGATAAGCCGCCCGGGCGCCGCCGCCGGAGAGAATTAATCCTGTTTTTTTAACGTCCAAATCCGTGTCCTGCTGTCTCTGGGTGTCTCTGAATTATTTGTCTGCGCCGGGTTTTTCTGGTGCGTAGCTTTCGGAAAACGCTTTGCCGACGAGAGTCACCGGTAAACCGGCCTCTGACGTGCGACTTTCCGCCGTGCAGTGTTATCACCGGCTCTATCCGTGATTTCATGCCTTCTTCTGCAGCGAGTATAGTGCATAATGCGTTTTTCTGAGTTGGCTGGAGAGACTGATGTTCACCGGTATTGTGCAAACCAGATTGCCTGTGGCGGGACTGGAGCGCAAAGAAGATTTTGCCACATTCACTTTTGAATTCCCGGAAAAACTTATGACCGGGCTGCAAATTGGTGCATCCGTTGCCATCAATGGTACCTGTCTGACTGTACGTACTCTGGAGCAGGGGAGGGTCAGTTTTGATGCCATAGGGCAGACACTTAAGGTCACCAACCTGGGGGATCTGCAGCCGGGCAGTGTGGTGAATATTGAGCGGGCAGCGCGCTTTGGTGACGAGATCGGTGGCCACGTGTTATCCGGCCATATCATGGATCAGGTAACCGTGCTGGCAGTCGATGATTCCGCCAATAACCGGGTGGTATGGATGGCGCGCCCGGCGCATCTTTCGCCTTTCCTGCTGGATAAAGGTTATGTCGCGCTGAATGGCTGCAGCCTGACCATTGCTGAAGTAACAGACGATCGTTTTTGTGTGCACCTGATTCCTGAAACCCGTGATGTAACAACCTTTGGCATGGTACAGGTGGGTGACCGCATTAATGTGGAGGTGGACGCCCAGACTCAGGCGGTGGTGGAAACCGTACGTCGCCTGTTGGCTGATCCGCAGATGAGTGCTCTGTTGTCCCGTTAAAGGGGGTGGTTCTGTGACAATAACCGGCCGCGTCGTTATCGTCAGCGGCCGGTTTGGCTGATCGCTGAGGTGGACTCAGCGGCTTTGTAAAAAGCGGATAATATCGGCCGATTCGAACATCCAGGTATCTTTGCCGTTATCAGAAATCAGTAGGCAGGGCACGGTGGTCCGGCCGGTTGCCGCATATTGTTGTTTACGGAATTCCTGATTGGTCAGCACATTGCGTTTTTCGACCTCGACCTTTACGCCGGGCAGTGCACGCAGCACACGCTGGCAGAATGGACAGGCGTCGTAGTAGTACAAAGCGTATTTCATAAGTTTCCCCAGATGAACTCTGCATGGATTATATCGAACAAACCGCACTTTTTCTGATCGCAATTGTAGCGAATTGGTTTTCTGCGCTGGCTGGTGGTGGTGCCGGACTGATTCAGCTGCCAATACTGATTTTTATGGGGCTGCCATTCCCGCTGGCGCTGGCAACGCACAAAGTGGCGACGGTTGCGCTGGGCGTTGGTGCGACCGCCCGCCATTTGCGTGAGCATCATCTCGATCGCCGGATTTTGCTGCTGATCGTCGTGGCTGGTGTGCCCGGCGTGATTGGTGGGGCCTTGTTTATTCTGGATGTGCCAGCACGTCAGGCTGAGATTGCCCTGGGCTTACTGACTCTGTCACTGGCGCTGTACTCCTGGTTTAAGCCGCAGCTGGGTTTGCATAAAGACGGGCGTAACCGCAGTACGGCCGGTTTTGCGGTTGGTGCACTGGTGCTGTTACTGATCGGTTTTGCCAATGGGGCGTTATCGGCCGGCAGTGGTTTGTTTGTCACCCTGTGGCTGGTGTACTGGTTTGGACTGGATTACAAAACCGCGGTGGCGCAGACACTGGTTGCGGTCGGGTTAGGCTGGAACGGCAGCGGGGCTCTGACTATGAGTGCCATGGCCGAGGTGCAGTGGAGCTGGATACCGGCACTGGTCGCCGGCTCACTGGTGGGTGGATATCTGGGTGCTCACACGTCGATTCAGGCGGGTAACCTGACCATTAAACGCCTTTATGAACTGGTCACCCTGATTGTGGGACTGAAGCTGTTGCTTGGCCCACTCTGATCATCAGCCGGGTTTCTGTGCTTTGGTTGTGGTGTTCAGCCCTGTTGTTTCATCCCGGCCAGCATCGGCGGGTAACCATTTCTGCACAACCAGACGGATCTGATCAAGACTGATTGGCTTACTCAGGTAATCGTTCATTCCGGCATCAAGGCAGCGTTGCTGATCGCCGGACATGGCATTGGCCGTGACCGCGATAACCGGAGAATGGCGCTCGCTGAGGTGGCTGGCGCGCAGAATCCGGGTTGCTTCAAAACCATCCATGACCGGCATCTGGCAATCCATAAAGATCAGATCGTAACGATAGGAACGCTCTGCTTTCAGCAGCTCCAGTGCCTTTTCGCCATTATCTGCAACATCCACTTTCAGTTGCAGACGGCTTAACATTGAATTCAGAACGCGCTGATTGATGGTGTTGTCTTCAACAACCAGAGCACGGCCGCGGATATTCTCGATAGGCGTTGTATCAACGGCTTCTACCCGGTTTTTAACCAGACGGACTTCACTGCTGCCCAGCGCCTGTACCGGCAGGTGCAGGTGAACCTGAGTGCCACGGTGTTTTGCACTGTTGATATTCAGACTGCCTTTCATGCAATGACAAACGGCTCGTACCAGTGACAGGCCAATGCCCAGTCCCTGAAAACGACGTTGATCGGAAGCATCTCCCTGACAGAAATAGTCCTGTACGCGGCTCAGCTCGGCTTCGGTCATACCGATACCGGTGTCACTGATATGGACATCGAGGCTGGTGTTTTGATCGTGTTGGCTGACGCCGACTTCAACACGGATCTGACCTTCCTGAGTAAATTTAACGGCATTTTCCAGCAGCGCCTTAAGTGCATGACGGATGCACTTAATATCGGCACGGATATGATTAGGCAGCCCCGGCTGCAGCACCAGCTCAAAGGTCAGATGCTTATCCTGACATTGCTGACGGACATAGTCGGCGGCGGTGCGGATCATCGGCGCCAGTTCAATTGTTTCCGGTGACAGAATACGGTTACCGGCCTGCAGCTCGGTATAGGTCAGAACGTTATCGACCAGATCCAGCATATCTCTGGCGCTGCTGCGTGCGTCCTGCAGAGAACTGAGCAGAGGCTTGCCATGTTCGTCGGCCGCAAGTTCCAGCGATCCCAGTATGCCGTTAAGTGGTGTACGGAACTCATGGCTGATTGTCGCAAGGAAATCATTTTTCAGGCGATTGGATTCAGCCAGCCGCACGGCCCGTTCTTCAAGTTCTTTTTTGACCACAGCCTCCGCATGATTTTTGGCCCGTTCCAGAATTTTGATACGGTCAGCAAGGGCAAAGGACAGTAATACGATTTCCAGAGCACTGCCGATTTTACTGGCATGAGTGGTCCACAAATTATTGGGTAAATACCCCAGCATCATGGAGATGGTGATCATGCCGCCGACAATCAGCGATACCCAGGCAATCAGGAAATAACGGGCCTGATGCTGTCCTTTGAGTAGCGACATTACAGAAGAATAGAAAACGGTGACCAGAAAAATGACCACTACAAATTTGCCGCTGCTCATAACGGTCGCGATATCAAAGACCAGTGAGCTCAGGCAGATAAGAGCTGACAATATCAGGCAAATACGCAATGCAATATCGGCCACGCGATCGTGGATTCTGGTCTGCAGGAAAGCACGGGTGAAGGCACTGCCAAAAACACCGACAAGACCGATGGTTAAGGGAACGGCCATTTGCTCAAGCCATATCCACTGTGGCCAGATAAATTGATAACCGAGGCCACTGGTTGCCAGCTGCAAGGCAGAAAATGAGGCGATATAGCCAATATACAGCAGGTAATTACTGTCACGGATGCTCAGCCACAAAAAGAAATTGTAGAGGAACATCACCAGCATCATGCCGTAATAAAGTCCCAGCCCATATTGCTCGTTACTGCGCTTTTCAACAAAGTGGGTAATTTCCCAGAGGCTGATCGGTACCTGCATGGAGCTGGTGGTCTGCACGTTGAGATAAACCGTCTGTTGTTTATCCGTGCTGAAATCGAGGGGAATAACAAAATTGCGGTGCGATACCGGTCGCTGTGAAAAAATATTCAGGTCCCCCAGCTCGTAATGACTGAGCTGAGCGCCGCCTGCACGATGGGTGACGGCATTAACCACATCCAGAAGAGGGTAATTAATTTCCAGCAACCAGCGTGTTTTTACACTCCGGCTGGCATCAATATTCAGCTTCAGCCAGTAAGCAGATTCCGTGAAGCCTTCATTAAAGGCGGCTTTGGGGTAAAGACGGAACGGGATGTTCTGCTCAAGAATATAGGGCAGGGATAACTGAGCCAGCGGATCTTCGAGATAATACAGAGCACCGGCGCTGTTTATCTGGCTGGTGTCATCGGTTAAATACAGTACCTCAGCAGGGGAATCTGCTGTGTTTTCGGCAGCAACCGGCAAAGCCACCGAGAACAGTGCCGAGAGACTTGCCAGTAATACAGTAAGAACAGCAGTACGCAGCATATGAGAATCTTTTTTATGCCGCTTCCCTGATTACAGACAGCCTGCGTAAGCATCCTTGCTATCTGCAACCGCTGTGCGGTCGATTATTTTTTCCGGGGACAGGTTCAATCAGAGGGTACCTGCCCGTGTAAACCGGTTCCTGAACGTGGCAATTATTGGGTATAGCAATAATAAATACCAGAGCGCACCACCGCCCGATGGACCACCGGAACTGACAACAATCACTTCCGTTACAGGCTGTGGGGCACTGGCAACCAGTGTCACATTGATGGTCTGGCTGCTGAATGTTGTATTAATAGTAGTCGCTATCTGATCAATATTGCTATGCCGGATTTGTAATTGCAGCGGTGTTTTTATACTCAGGTCACCCAACCAGTTGTAGCTGACAGAGGTGCTGCTGATGCTGTTCAGTGAAAGTACTTCCTGGCTGTCATCATCAAACAGCAGAGTCAGCTGCGGCAATTCAGTACTGAAATCGAAACCGCTGGCCTGAACGATGCCGTTAAGGCTGAAAGGCGACTGCAGTGCCGTCAGCGTCGCGGTTGCAGTGGTTTGTTCGCTGTCCAGATTCAGCCCGGCACTCAGATAACCATCTGCACTGATGTTCAGCTGCAGGCTCTCCTGAGGCAATTGCAGGCTGATGTTGCCATTGTTGTCTGCGCTGGCTGAAGACGGCAGCCCCCAAATTTCAAAACGGCTGTCGGCAATAGCAGCAATCGCGGTACTGATGGCTTGCGTACTCTGATCGCTGACGCTGATCAGTACCGTTCTGCCGGGCTGCAGTGCCAGTTCCAATTCGCCATCCGGCAGATTGCTGCCAGACGCGGTGATTACCGGCTGGCTGCTGCTACTGACCGCATTAAAGGTCAGTACCGCCGTGGCGGCATTGAAGTTTGCGGCATCATCGGTTGCGCTGATGGTGTTCAGGGTCGTGCCGTTGGCATCGCTGAAAGCAACTTCTGCTGAACTGCTGGACAGAGACAGCAGGGTAGCGGCAGGAGCACCTTCGACGGTAACTGTCTGGCTGGCCGACAGGGCCAGTGTCGGCGTTACATTGGTGATGACCCGCAGTGGACGTTCAATGTAATAGGTTGCGCTGAAGCCATTACCGTCGCTGACGGTCAGGGTATAGGTGCCAGCGAAAGCGCCACTGGTTGGCATGGCCAGAGAATAACGCTGAGTGCTGCTGTCGTAGCTGAGCAGGTTGTCCTGTTGGCTGCCATTGAAGAACACAGAGGTTGTCAGCTGGCCGTCACCGCCAGTGAGGGCAAGGCCGATTGAATTCAGCCCGGCGCTGAGAGTGTCACCATTACCCAGTGTGGTTTCATTCTGCTGCAGTTCGAACTTCGGTAATACGGTAATCGCCAGGATTGCGCTGTCGGTCAGCAGACCGTCGCTGACACTGAGACTGAGACTGGCGGTACCGGTAAAGCCGCTATCGGCACTGATACTGAGCTGGTCAGCACTGATGCTGGCTGAGACGCCAGCGCCGCTGCTGAGGATGCTGTAAGTCAGACTGTTGTTATCGGCATCGGTAGCGCTGAGAGTGATATCGGCGTTGGTTTCCTGCAGCAGGGTCAGCGCCGCCGGAGGATTAAACACCGGCGCCTGATTGCTGGCTGACAGCACATTTACGCTGATGCTCTGCGATGTTGTGATATCACCATCACTGACAGCGACTTCAACCATGGTGACACCGCTGGTATCTGCAGCCGGCGTCAGTGTCAGCGTGCTGCCGTTCAGGCTGCCGTCGATCTTGCTGCTGTCAAAACTCACCAGATTGAAATTCAGAGAGCCCGCAGCGGTATCAATATCGGTGGCGGTCAGTGTGATGGTCAGAATGTCATCATTGGCGATATTAACGTTGTCTGTGGAGGTAAACACCGGGGCATCGTTAACCGGATCTACGGTGACGTTAACACTGGTGCTGTCAGTAAGCGTGCCATCAGATACCTGTACCGTGATGCTGCCGGCACCGTTGTAGTCGACTTGCGGAGCAATGGTTAAGGTGGTGCCGCTGATGCTGGC
>NZ_JAJAEL010000012.1:151952-183470 GCF_020447205.1 Thalassolituus alkanivorans | reverse complement strand
CTCAAGAATAAAACTGTCTTTGCTTCATAAATGAATTATCGACGAGTTCTTACTTGATAATGCTTTGTCTCCAGAGCGTCTCAGTAAGCACCCACACGTAATTGTCTAAATACATTGTTAAAGAACGTCGCTTCGTTTCTCTCGAAGCGGGCTGCGCATTTTAAAGATTCACTTCTCAATGTCAACCACTTTTTTCGTCTTTCTGATCGTCAGGCTAAGCCGTGTCGTTCAGAGCGGGGCGCATTATAAAGTCGTTTAACTTTCTGTCAACCCCTTGTTTTTCCTTTGTTTTTCGAACTCTTTCGAATCCGTCTCAACTCAGGAGCGGCGCATTATAGAGATCCCGGATGCGCCGTCAACTCTTTCTTCAAACTATTTTGCAATCTCGAACAGGTGGTACTTTTTCTTGCCGAGTTTAACCAGGAAGAAACGGCCATAAAGTGCCTTTTCCGCACTGAACGCTTCGGCGGTTTTCATGTTGTCTTCCGCACCCTGGGCAACGCCATTAATGAAGATGGCATTGCGGCCCAGGGCATCTTTTACTTCACGGCCGGCTTTAACCATACCGCTGTCGGTAAACAGCGTGGTCATCGGAACCTCAGACAGACCAGCCAGCTGCAGATCGCTTGATGGCAGACCATCCAGTTTGATTTGTTCCAGCTCAGTTTCTGACAGCTGGGCGATATCGCCGGAGAACAGCGCTTCGGTAATACGGCGTGCAGACTGCAGGGCTTCTTCGCCATGTACCAGGCGGGTCACTTCTTCCGCCAGAATTGGCTGCGCTGTTTTACGGCCTTCGATGGTGGCGTCGTGCGCTTCGATTTCAGCGATGCGTTCTACTGACATAAAGGTGAAGTAGCGCATGAACTTATACACGTCGGCATCGGCGGTATTCATCCAGAACTGGTAGAAGCTGTATGGCGAGGTCTTCGCCGGGTCCAGCCATACGGCGCCGGATTCGGTTTTACCGAATTTAGTGCCGTCGGATTTGGTTACCAGCGGTACGGTCAGGCCAAACGTCTGTGCACCATTCTGACGACGCGCCAGATCAATACCACCAACGATGTTGCCCCACTGATCCGAACCACCAATCTGCAGCGTACAGCCATGACGACGGTTCAGTTCTGCAAAGTCCATCCCCTGCAGCAGTGCGTAGGAAAACTCGGTAAAGGAAATACCGGCGCCTTCACGGTTCAGACGCTGCTGTACCGATTCTTTGTTAATCATGGCGTTAACAGAGAAGTGTTTACCGACATCGCGCAGGAAATCAAGCACGTTCATCTGCCCGGCCCAGTCGAGGTTATTGACCACGGTAGCGGCGTTGTCGATGCCATCAAATTTAATGAACTGACTGACCTGCTGGCGGATCTTATCGGCCCAACCGGCAACCACATCGGCGGTGTTCAGCTGACGCTCGGCGGCTTTAAAGCTCGGATCACCAATCAGACCCGTTGCTCCGCCCACCAGTGCAATCGGCTTGTGTCCGGCATTCTGAAAGCGGGTCAATACCAGCAGCGGAACCAGGTGCCCAAGATGCAGACTGTCAGCCGTCGGATCAAAGCCGCAATACAGGGTGATGGAACCAGATTCCAGATGTTTGGTCAGTTCCTCATCCGCCGTCGCCTGATTAATCAGACCGCGTGCTTTTAAATCGTCTAATAATGCAGCTGTCATGGGAGCACTCTGAATTGTGTCGGTATTAGAAAGGTTGGTGAACATACCTGATCAATGTGCAAAATCAAGTTCGCTGGGTAAAATGCCGGCGAATTGTTTACACTTGTGAAGCATTCAATCATTTACAGAATAAGGACGACCAGATCGCTATGGCCTTGTCGGGACGCCTGCAGTATTTCCCTCTGACTCACTTACTCGGTGTTCTGACCGCTCTGGTTGTGTTGCTGATGTTGTTGTTCTGGCCTCAGGCACCAGAAAAGAATCTGCAACAGACCCGCTATATTATTGAAATGCCGGATACGCCGCCTGAACCAGAGGCTGAAGCAGCAGCACTCAACTGGGAAGAAACCACGGTACGCCCCGGCGATAACCTGTCCATTCTGTTCAGTCGCCACAACCTCAGCGCCGCCGATGTGATTGAAATTGCCGCCGTCGCGCCAAAGGAAGCTATCCAGCTTAAACCCGGCCAGACACTGCACTGGGTGCGCTCGCAGGATAACCATATACAGCAATTCCAGATTGAATTATCTCCTCTTGCCCGTCATACCTTTGAGCGCACCACCGATGGCAGTCTGAAATACGAACTGGCAGAGCGTCATGCCGATTACCGCCCACGCTTTGTCGGTACCGCCATTGAAAATTCACTGTTTCTTGATGGCTCCCGTGCCGATATTCCCGAACAGATTCTGATTGAACTCGCCGCGATCTTTGGCTGGGATATCGACTTCGCTCTGGATATCCGCCAGGGCGACCGCTTCAGTCTGATTTATGACGAGGTGTTCCTCGACGGTGAAAAAATCGGCAACGGCAATATTCTGATTGCGCGCTTTACCAATCAGGGACGTGAACTGACGGCCGTGCGCTATGAAGATAAAAACGGCTACGCCAACTACTACACGCCGGAAGGTCAGAGTATGCGCAAAGCCTTTTTGCGTAACCCGATTGATTTCGCCCGAATCAGCTCACGCTTTAACCTGAACCGTAAACATCCGGTACTGAATACCCTGCGCGCTCACAAAGGGACCGACTACGCGGCACCAACCGGCACTCCGATTAAAGCGGCTGGCGACGGTAAAGTTGTGTTCGCGGGGCGCAAAGGTGGTTTTGGTAACTGTGTGATTATCCAGCATGGATCGCGCTATCAAACGTTATATGCACATCTGAGTAAGTTTAACCGCAGCGCCCGGGTTGGCCGCAGCATCAAGCAGGGTCAGGTGATCGGTTATGTCGGCAGCACCGGCCTGGCAACCGGCCCGCACCTGCACTACGAATTCCGCGTTGACGGTGTGCACCGTGATTCATTACGGGTTAAGTTGCCAAAGGCTGACTCTATTCCGTCTCAGGAAAAAGCCGCGTTCCGCCAGAAGTCTCAGAGCATGGTTAGCTGGCTGAACAGCTATAACGAAAACGAAGATAACCGTATCGGAGCGTTTCAGTGACCCTTTATATCGGCCTGATGTCCGGCACCAGTGCCGATGGAATGGACGCCGCTCTGGTCGATTTTGCCCAGGGCGCTCCGCGCTTACTGGATGCGCTCTGCCTGCCTTATGATGCTGCTTTCCGCCAGCAGCTGCGCACTCTCGCCGTTGCCCGCGAAGCTGATATCAACAGTATTGCACTGCTCGAACGCCGTATTGCGGCCTTATCAACCGAAGCAGTGATGCAATTACTGCAGCGTAACAGCCTCAGTGCTGCCGATATCCGGGCTATCGGCTCCCATGGCCATACCCTGCGCCACCGCAGTCAGCCTGATGGTTTCAGCTGGCAGCTGGATGACCCGAGCTGGATTGCTGAGCATACCGGCATTTGCTGCATTGCCGACTTCCGCCGCCGTGACATCGCCGCTGGCGGTCAGGGCGCTCCGCTGGTGCCGGCTTTCCATCAGCATTGTTTTGGCCGCAATGTGCAGGTGCTGAATATCGGCGGTATTGCCAATATTTCCGTACTGCCAACCGACAGCCAGCCCGACAGCATGATGGGCTTCGACACTGGTCCGGGTAATGCACTGCTGGATGAATGGTGCCAGCAATATTTTGGTTGCCCGCGCGATGACCGTGGCCAGCTTGCGGCCAACGGCAACATCATTAACTACTTGCTGGAAGACTGGCTGAGCCAGCCGTACTTTCAGCTACCACCGCCGAAAAGTACCGGTCGTGAACTGTTCCGCCTGGAGCATCTGGGCGACCTGAGCCATGAAGATCCGCAGGATGTGCTGAGCACACTGACCGAACTGAGCGTGCAGAGTATCGCACTGGCGATCAGGCAATTTGGTCATTCCACAGGTGAGTTGCTGGTATGTGGTGGCGGTGTACATAACCATTATCTGATGCAGCGCCTGCAACAGGTGTTGCCACAACTGCAGGTGCAGAGCAGTGCCAAACGCGGCATTGATCCTGACTGGATGGAAGCCATGGCATTCGCCTGGCTGGCGCAACGCACGCTGGAAGGCTTAAGCGGTAATGCGCCGGCAGTTACCGGCGCCAGTGGTGAACGTATTCTGGGCGGGATTTATCCCGCCTGATACGTCAGGCGGCTCAGGGCAGGCTGACGCTGCGAACCGCCCGCTGTACTTTCTCTTCGCCCCACTTCAGGGGTTGGCGTGGTGACTCACCGGCCACTACAGACACACCAAAACCCGGTTCATTAATAAACACCACCCCGGCGTCATTGCGGATTTCCAGTTTATGCTCACCTTCCAGCATGATGACATCCAGTACATCCGGCTGCAGATAACCACCCCAGAAATCGGTGCCACGGATGCCAATAGTGGCTGCTGGCGTGGTGACCGTCAGTTGTGGATCAGTCTGACGGGTAATTAATCCGGTAATAAAACGGAAGGCCCCTTCTACAAACTCCAGACGCGCTGAATTGCTGTCACTGCCCGCCGCATACTGCCACTCGCTGAGCTGCACGCTGGTGTCGGCTCCGAGGGTAATCACGCTGCCTTCATTCATTTTCAGCACCAGACGGGCATTGCGGCCAGTGGATACTTTATCCCCCTGCTCTACCGCATCACCGCGCTGCAGCCGTAACTCATTACCTGCACGATACCAACTGACCTCGCCGACACTCACGCTGATAACGCCCACACTTTCGGCCTGTGCAGGCAGAAAAAGTAAGGTTAACAAAACAAAAAAGAGGGATTTCATGACTGGCTCCTGAACGCAGCTGGGGCAATTCCGTCAGCACAACATAGCATCAAGGAGCTGATCGCGCATACCGGTGGCATACGCGCAGGGAAGCATCAGAAGCTGGCGTAGCCTTCGAGTTGCATACGCGTCACTTCTTCTGCACCGTTGGTCACCGGATCAAGAAAAGCCGGCAGATCTGCGGTTTCGACTTTGTTACGCGCCATCCAGTTCTGGCACACCTTCAGCTCGACAACGTTAAAGGCATCAAGACGGGCCGCCAGATCAACCAGCGCTTTGTTACCGCGATAACTGCTGCGCACGAAGATGGCGATTTCATCGCCGCTCAGTACCAGTCTGACCGGTTCGTTATTGCGATAGTCGACACTGCGGGAGAGTTCTTCAGCGCGGGTCAGTAAGGCCTGCAATTCTTCTGCGGTGTGCAACTTCACCACCGCCTGGATTTTACTGCCGGGCTGTAAGCCCTGCTCACCGGACGGAGCAATACCTTCCTGAGGTAAAACCACGGCATCGGCGACAGCAGGAGAAACCGCATTGGCTGGTTCGTCTTCCGTCAGCGGCACCAGTGCCGCTAAAGCAGGCTGCACCAGCAACAGAGAAGAGAGTAAAACAACGCGGGAAAGGGCCATCGGGCAATCCTTATCAGATGGAGAACGACGATCCACAGCCACAGGTGGATGAAGCGCCGGGGTTATTCACCATAAAGCGTGAACCTTCCAGCCCTTCTTTGTAATCCAGTACCGAGCCAACCAGATAACCGTAACTGAGCGGGTCCACCAGCACACGTACACCGTCCATACTGATCAGCGTATCGTCTTCGGCGCGTTCATCGTCAAAGGTAAACCCATACTGAAAGCCGGAGCAGCCACCGCCGGTAACGAAAACCCTTAAACAGAGTTCGTCGTCTGCCTCTTCCAGCAGCAACTCACGGATTTTCTCCTGTGCTGCCTGGCTGAGTTCGATCGGGCTGGCCTGTTGTACTGCACTCATAATGATTCCGGCTTGCTGAATATCGGCAAATTATCGGTTTTTCCGACTAATTTAGTCAACTTTAACCTCAGGCGTAGCAACCACGGCTACCGGTTCAGGCTTCTTGCGGCTGTCGCCTTTCGCCTGATGGTGCAGCTTGCCGTTCACCTCAGCACCCAGCACCATTTCCATGGCCGGGTAGTAAACGTCACCGGTTACCTGAGCTTTCTTCGCCAGCTCAATGTGTTCACTGGCGTGCACGTCACCGATCACACGGCCATTGATGATGATCTTCGGCGCTGTGATCTGACCTTCCACACGGCCTTTATCACTGATGCGCACCGTAGCACCGCTGCCAGCTTCAGCCAGCAGATTACCTTTGATCACACCATCGATGTGCAGGCCGCCGGTGAACTTCACATCGCCGGTAATTTCAGTTTTAACGGAAATCAGGGTGTCGTAATGAGTGTTGCTGCCCTTGTCTTTATTACTGCTGAACATTAAGCCTCTCCTTATTGGGGCCAGTCGATGGTTTGTTCGACGCGCTGTGCTTTGCCGCCGGTGGATTGCAGAACTACCTGCACCTGCTGCGGCACGAAACCAGCCGGTAATCTGAGATCACCTGCTACTTCCTGAAAATAACGGAACCTGAACTTTACGCCCAGGTCGGTCACATTACTGTCGAGATCACGTAACGGCAGGATAACTTTTTCCGCGCCCTGCATACCGACAAAATTCACCGCCGCCAGCCCGGAAATATAAGAGCTGTTGTCGGCAACCTGAGTCATCATGATGGAGTAGCGGAAGGTTTCGGCGCCTTCCTGCGGCTGAATCTCAACTTTACTGATGCGCAGGCCTTTATCATTGGCACTCGGTGCCATGATGCCTTTATAGAAAGCCACTTCCTCTTCAAGGGTGGATATCTGCGCTTTCAGCTCTTTAACCGTCTGGCGGATACCTTCGGTGGCCTTACGGTCAACCTGGCCACCTTTCTCCAGAACACCCACACGCTGGGTCAGATTGGTAATGGTACGCTCGGCATCCTGCAGCGCCGACTGTAACGTATCACGGGCGGTGGTCAGCTGCTGAATGCTGCTCATGCTGTCATAAACACCACCAAAGTAACCACCAACACCCACTGCCACAACAAACAGCACCATATAGAGGGTGCGACGGAAGCGCTCCCACGGCCGGTACTGTCGAATAATCAGCTGATCCTGTTGGCTACCTTTTACTACCGCCATGCGTGTGTCCTTATTGATCCATGTGTTTAAAACGTATCAGGGCAACAGGGCAACCTGTTTCAGGCCGGCATCTTCGGCCAGACCAAACATGATGTTCATGTTCTGTACCGCCTGACCCGACGCGCCCTTAACCAGGTTGTCGATGACCGACAACACGATCACCTGACCGGTATGGGCGTGATGATGAACGGCAATACGACAGACGTTGCTGCCTTTCACGCTGCGTGTTGCAGGGTGACTGCCAGCCGGCATAACGTCAACGAAGGGTTCGTTAGCGTAACGTGCTTCGTACAACGCCTGCAGATCTTCTGCCAGCCCCGGAGCCTGAGCATAGAGTGTAGAATGAATTCCACGGATCATCGGCGTCAGATGCGGAACAAAGGTAAGGTTGACCGCTTTACCCGCGGCGCGTTCCATACCCTGACGGATTTCCGGTAAATGACGGTGCCCTTTAACCGCATAGGCCATCATCGATTCGCTGGCTTCGCACAACAGCGAGCCCACGCTGGCACCACGACCGGCACCGCTGACACCGGATTTACAGTCGGCAATCAGCATCTGCTCAGGTAACAGGTTATTTTCCAGCAGCGGCAGGAAACCCAGCTGTACCGAGGTTGGGTAACAGCCCGGCACCGCAATCAGACGCGCTTCTTTAATTTGTGCGCGGTTTACTTCCGGCAGACCATATACCGCCTGCGGCAGAATGCCTTTGGCACCATGTGGCTGGCCGTACCATTTTTCCCACTCAACCGCGTCCTGCAGACGGAAGTCAGCGGACAGGTCGATCACGCGGGCGCCGGTATTCAGAATTTCTTCCGCCAGCGAGTGCGCAACACCGTGTGGCGTGGCAAAAAACACCACATCGCACTCACCCAGCGTCTGTACATCGGGTACGCTGAAGCGCAGATCGGTATGACCACGCAGGTTGGGGAACATATCAGCCACCGGCAGGCCATCTTCACTGCGCGAGGTGATCACCTTCAGCTCAACGTCCGGATGGTTTACCAGAATTCTGAGCAGTTCTACACCGGTGTATCCGGTGCCACCAACGATACCGACTTTAATCACGCCAAACCTCGTATGTCAGAAGACCGCCCCGCAAAAACGGGGAGCGGTTAAATACAGAAAGGCAGGTATAATACTGATTCTTGTCCCCCGTTGACACCACGCCGGTAAGCCCATTACCGGATAAGGATGCCGGTTTACCGTGAAGCGCCTCAGACAACAGTGGCTCAGCCTGATTTCTTTGTCAGATAACCAGATCGGTCTGGCGTTACTCTCCCTGCTGGCGGGCCTGGCCAGTGCGCTGGTGATCACCCTGTTCCGCCTGGCGATTGAATTTCCCTTTGTCACTCTGCTGCCGGTTGCCAACTCCGACGACTTCGAGAACCTCAGCGAAACTGCCCGTATCGCTCTGTTGTGTGGTGGCAGCCTGCTGCTGATTGTTATCTTTTATCTGGTTAAACCCGAGCGCCGCGGCGTTGGCGTAACCCATGTGCTGCAACGGATGGAATCGCATCAGGGCTATCTGCCGCAGTCGAATATTGTGCTGCAGTGGTTTGCCGCGGTGATCGCCATTATCAGCGGCCATAGTGTGGGGCGCGAAGGGCCGGCCATTCATCTTGGTGCCGGTACCGCCAGCCAGATTGGCCAGAGCGTTGGCCTGGCGCATCACCGCCTGCGGATTATTGCCGGGGCCGGTGTCGCCAGTGCGATTTCGGCGTCATTTAACACACCAATGGCGGGCGTCATCTTCGCTATGGAAGTGGTGCTGCTGGAATACAACATCCGTGGTTTTATTCCGATTATTCTCGCCTCGGTCGCCGGTGCCATTGTCAGCGAAGCGGTATTTGGTGCGCAGACTGCCTTTGCCGTGCCCGGCGTTGATATGAATTCGCTGCTGGAAATTCCTTATATTCTTGCCCTCGGCATTATTGGTGGCATCGTCGCCAGCGGTTTTATTCTGCTGGTACGGTTTTTTCAGCGCCTGAATCCTCTGCCGCTGTGGCTTAAATGGGGCGGGCTGACCGCTGTCACCGTGGCGATCAGCATGTACCTGCCGCAGGTAATGGGTATCGGCTACGACACGGTCAACGATGCCCTGGCCGGCAAGGTGGTAATGGGAACCCTGTTTGGCTTACTGCTGGCCAAACTGGTGCTGGCCGCCTGGGCCGCCGCAGTGGGTTTTCCCGCCGGACTGATCGGCCCGACCTTATTTATCGGTGCCGCGCTGGGTGGCCTGCTCGGCCAGTTATCGGCCTGGTGGCTGCCGCAGTATCCGGTGTCCGTCGGTTTTTATGCATTATTGGGTATGGCCGCCTTAATGGGCGCGGTATTACGCGCACCGCTGGCGGCATTGGTGGCGCTGCTGGAGTTAAGCGCCAACCCGAACATTATTATGCCCGGCATGCTGACCATCGTGATTGCCAGTCTGGTGGTGAGTGAAATCTTCCGTCTGCCATCAGTCTTTGAGGTGCAGCTCGGCGGCGGCCACAATTATCAGCAGCCCGACCCGGTGCAGCAGATGTTGCGCAATACCTGGGTGGCCGAAGCGATGGAACAATCGTTTGTCTCCGCCTCACGCCAGCTGTCACCGGAAGCCGCCGGATTTATCCTGCAACGCGAACCGGAGTGGCTGTTACTGGAAGAAGAAAACGTTATTCTGCCGCCAGCCGCAGTGGCCGAGGCACTGAGCCTGCGTAAAGAGCAGGAAGAAGAAAGCGGTGAGCGCAACGATGACGATATTGATCTGATTGCCATCCCCGCCGACCGTCAGCAGGTTGAGCGTATTTCGCTTAAAGCCAATCTGCAGGATGCCTTAGACCTGATGCAGCAGCATCACTTACAATGGCTGGCCGTTTATCGCGATGACCAGTCCAGCCGCTGTGTTGGCATTGTCTCGCGAACACACATTGAACACTTCTATCACTACCAGCCAAGAGGCCGTTGATGCTCTGGGTAAAAGCCTTTCACATTGTTGCCGTCGTCACCTGGTTTGCCGCGATTTTTTATCTGCCACGTCTGTTTGTTTATCACGCCAGCGCCGAAGATCAGGTGTCGCGTGAGCGTTTTAAAATCATGGAACGCAAGCTGTATCGCGGCATTATGACGCCGTCGATGATTGTGGTACTGGCTCTGGGCGCCTGGCTGCTGACGTTTAATCCGCGCTACTACTTTATCGACAGCCACTGGATGCACGCCAAGCTGACGCTGGTTGCCCTGCTGGTGATTTACCATTTTTACTGCGGCCACTTATTAAAAGTATTCCGCGACGATAACAACCAGCGCAGCCATGTGTTCTACCGCTGGTTTAACGAAATCCCCGTCTTCATGCTGATCGCCATTGTTATTCTGGTGGTCGTGCGTCCGTTTTAACTTCTTGTAAAAAGAGAGTGCTATGAGTTATTCCATCGCCCAGTCCGAAGCCCTGTTTGCCGCCGCACAGAAACACATTCCCGGCGGAGTTAATTCACCGGTGCGTGCGTTTAAAGGCGTGGGCGGCACCCCGATTTTCTTCGATCATGCCAAAGGCGCTTATGTGTTTGACGCCGACGGCAACCGCTATATCGATTACGTGGGCAGCTGGGGGCCGATGATTCTGGGCCACAGCGCCGATGAAATTCTCGACGCCGTACGCGCCCGTATGGATAAAGGCCTGAGCTTTGGCGCACCGACCCATATCGAAATCGAAATGGCCGAAGAAGTATGCAAACTGATTCCATCCATGGATATGGTGCGTATGGTGAACTCCGGCACCGAAGCAACCATGAGTGCGATTCGTCTGGCGCGTGGTTTTACCGGCCGCGATAAGCTGGTGAAATTTGAAGGTTGCTACCACGGCCACGCCGATTCACTGCTGGTAAAAGCCGGCTCCGGCATGCTGACCTTGGGTGTGCCAACCTCGCCGGGCGTGCCGGCCGCCGTGGCCGCCAACACCATCACCCTCGACTACAACAATCTCGACAGCGTCAAAGAATGCTTCGCGCAAATGGGTGACGAAATTGCCTGTGTGATCATCGAGCCGGTAGCCGGCAATATGAACTGCATTCCGCCAAGCAAATCCTTCCTGCAGGGTCTGCGTGAACTGTGCACCGTGCACGGCGTGGTGCTGATTTTTGATGAAGTCATGAGTGGCTTCCGCGCCGCACTGGGCGGCGCTCAGGAATATTACGGCATCGTGCCGGACATGACCTGTCTGGGCAAAGTCATTGGCGGTGGTCTGCCGGTGGGTGCCTTTGGTGGTAAGCGCGAAATTATGGAATATCTGGCGCCGCTGGGCCCTGTCTATCAGGCCGGTACACTGTCGGGCAATCCGCTGGCGATGGCGGCAGGTTTAGCCATGCTGAAAGCCATTCAGAAGCCAGGTTTCTACGACCAGCTGAACGCCCGCGTGCAATTATTGCTGAACGGCCTGCAGGCAGCCGCCGATGCGCACGGTATTCCGTTTACCCACAACAGCGCCGGTTCTATGTTTGGTTTCTTCTTTACCGAGCTGAAAGAAGTAAACACCTTCCGCGACGTGGCCGACCACTGCGATGGTGCGCGCTTTAATCAGTTCTTCCACGGCATGCTGAAAGAAGGCGTTTACCTGGCACCAAGTTCTTTTGAAGCCGGTTTTATGTCCATCGCCCACAGCGAGCAGGATATTCTGGAAACCATCGCCGCCGCCGATCGGGTAATGGCAACGCTGTGATGGATCCGTTATTTGCCGCATTAATGCTGTTGCTGGTCAGCGCCTGGCTGTGCCTGCAACAGCGTCCGAACCAGCAACAGCCAAATGACGGAACAAAAGCAGAATGGCGCGGCGAATCGGCCGCGCGTTTTGCTGCGGGCCTGTTGCTGCTCGGTGCGGCAGCCGCCGAACTGTTTCAGCTGCCGCCCACGGCCACATTATTACTGCAACAGCTGAGCCTGTACGCTGCCCTGCCGTTATTGATTATTGTGCTCGGCGCTCAGGCGCTGGGGTATCAGTGGTCACGAATGATCTGGGGACGGGTACTGCTGGCATTATGTGTGGTGTTTGAACTCTGCCGCCGTAATAACCAGCTCGATGCGTTGCTGATTACCATCGCTGCGGCAGCCGTAATAGCCCTGCTGCTGGCGCTGTGGAAACTGGCAAAAATCCGTATCTGGCTGGCCGCGCAACTGATTATGGCCTGCGGCGCACTGGCCTGGATATCAGCCAGTCAGAATCAGCCGGAGCCGCTGTTATTCTGGTTAAGTATGATCAGCATCAGTGTGATGCCTATATGGGCGGAGCGGATCAAATAATCCGAGTCGGAACGTAAAGCTGACCTGGTTCACTTACAACTCTCCGGCAATTAAAAGCCGGAGATTTTTCCGTTGTAATACGTCTATTTTTCCACCCTTCAGAGAAACAAGAGGACATCAGACATAACGAATCGGTGCCCCATGCCGGCTGTCTTTTTTCAATGTTTTTTCATCCAATCCTGTACAACCAGCTGCTAAAAGTAACTGTACAAGATTTTCAGTTAAGAAAAAAATTGTATGAGCATGTCGCTTCCGCCAAATACACTTATTCGAAAGGTAGTTTCTGACCTGATCCGAATTAATTAAGCCGTGAATATAAGCCTTCAAATCTTCACTCTTAGCGCCAGGGAAGTCGAAAGGAGAAAAATCTTTTTCTACTTCAATATACCGAATAATATTGACAATAAAATATTTTTCATCAGGCTCCTTCATCTCCCAATTCTTAATACTTAACGGCAATACCTGATGAGACATAGAGTCTACAGATGTTAATACGCTCAGTGCCTTTTGCGATAATACAAGAAAGCCATTAACCTCGTTAACGTCGTATATTTTTGCACGCTTCTTTTTTGTTTGTATCTGCACATCCATATAAAACTCAGGCAACAATCCCGCCTGATACTCTATAGCACCAAAATCCGTTGAATCAATAATCTTAATTTCTTTCTCAAGATCCGAACCATAGTAATAATCTTTATAGTAATTAGTACTTGGCTGATTGTGTACCAGCTCAGCCCCCCAAGCACCCGACTTCAATACATCATCAAAAATAGCAATCCTGTTCATCACCTGCTCCCTTACCAGCCAATAAACCGAAAATAAAAATATTTATCTTTTTCCCAGCATATGAGCTTTTACCAGCCTTTCTGCCTTACCCCAAAGCCGCCTGCTGACGCAGACGGCGGGCTTCTTCCCCACGCCCCTGCGCATCCAGCGCTTCGGCCATTAATAAGCGCAAACGCCGGGTTAATTCCCTGTCGCCACCGGCAAATACCAGCGCGCGCTGCAGTAACTGTTCGGCACGCACAGCATCGCCCATCTGCAGGCTGACCCAGGCCTGACGATAAAACACCGCCGGGTTACGCGGCTGAATCTGGCGCGCCTGATCAAGGTAGGTCATGGCTTTGCGCCACAGCTGTTGCTGGCGTGCCTGTTCGGCTTTGGCAAACAAACTGGCAACCGCCGGGTGATGTTCGCCCTGACTGAGTGAGGCCAGCATACCGTCCTGCCACTGGGGCAGGTCGTCGGCCGTTGCCTGTTGCTGTTCCGGTTTTGGCGGCAGCGGCGTACAGCCGCTCAGCCCACCCAGTAAGATAAGAAGAGATACAGCACTCAGAACAACCAGTCGAACCACGATTTTTTCTCCTCAGGCGCCGGTTCAGGCTGAAGCGGCTGACAGTCAGGCAGCGAAGCCGGTAAACGGCTGCTGATAAAAGGATAAAGCGTACCACGGCAACCGCCGCCCACCAGCTCGCCACGTTCATTGACTGCCGCAGAACGTAACGCCGAGGCTGGCAACAATGGTTCGCTGCCAACGGTGCGGAAGGTATCGAGCCAGATAGGCAGAGCGGCGCTGGAGCCGGCGAAAGGCATCGGCTGGTTATCGTCACGACCAACCCAGATAATGCCGAGATAGCGGTTATCGAAACCGGCAAACCAGGCATCGCGCTGGTCATCACTGGTACCGGTTTTCGCCGCCAGCGGGCCGTTAAGTACCTGGGTTAAACGCCGTGCGGTACCGCGTTCAGCTACCTGCTCCATGCCATAGCGCAGCCACTGCATCAGCGCCGGGTCGAAGGCCTGCTCGCCACGCAGCGCATAGGAAGACAGGGTTTGTCCCTGTGCGGTGGTGACCGCTTCAATGGAACGCAACGGCATCACAAAGCCCTGCGAGGCGATGGTCTGATACATGC
The DNA here is from genome assembly GCF_020447205.1 of Thalassolituus alkanivorans. Taxonomy (GTDB): domain Bacteria; phylum Pseudomonadota; class Gammaproteobacteria; order Pseudomonadales; family Oceanobacteraceae; genus Venatoribacter; species Venatoribacter alkanivorans. Next base: position 169,250 of record NZ_JAJAEL010000012.1, on the reverse strand, counting down.
CTGCCACCTCATAGGGCGACAGCGAAATAGCCCCCAACAGCATCGACGGATACGGCGGCACTTCGGCCTGCAGGCCCAGTTTATGGAAGGTGGCGGCAACATTGCTCAGCCCCACTTTCATGCCCAGACGGGCGGTGGCCTGATTCAGCGACAGCGCCAGACCATCGACCATCGGCACCACGCCGTGGGAACGGTGATCGTAATTCTGCGGCTGCCATAACTGGCCGCCGGGGCCGGATACCGACACTGGTTTATCTTCCAGCGGCGTGCCCCAGTGGTAACGGCCACTCTGCAGCGCAGTTAAATACACCACCGGTTTGGCCAGCGAGCCGATGGCACGCTTGGCGGCAAGGGCGCGGTTAAAACCAAAGAATTCGGCCTGACGCGATCCCAGCAACGCCCGCACTTCGCCGCCATCGACGCTGGTAATTACGGCTGCGGTTTCGAGCTGGCCTTTGAGCTTGGCCGAGCGGCTTTCCAGCTGTGCCAGCTGACGTTCGGCCGCCTGCTCTACCGCATGCTGTGCCCAGGGGTCGAGGGTGGTGAAGATATGCAGACCTTCGCTTTGCAGATCTTCCAGCCGGTAATCACGCTGTAGCTGGGCTTTGGCCAGTTCGAGGAAGGCCGGATATTCACGCTGACCGGCGCGGCGCGAATCGGCGGTCACCAGTGGCTGACCCTGCGCCAGAATGCGCTGGGCATCGGAAATAATGCCGTTCTCGGCCATTAATCCCAGTATCAGGTCGCGGCGCTGTTTCGAGCGTTCCGGATTGCGGCGCGGATTATAATAAGACGCGCCTTTGACCAGCCCGACCAGCGTGGCGATTTCGGCGGTACTCAGTTCCTGCACCTGTTTACCGAAATAAAAACGCGAGGCCAGACCAAAGCCATGAATCGCCCGGCGTCCGGCCTGCCCTAAATACACTTCATTTAAATAGGCCTGCAGAATCTGCTCTTTGCTGTAATGCAGCTCCAGCAGCAGTGCCATTAAGGCTTCCTGAACCTTACGTGCCAGTGTGCGCTCGCTGGTTAAAAAGAAATTCTTCACCAGCTGCTGGGTCAGGGTAGAGCCCCCCTGCACAAAACCACCGGCCTTGACGTTGGCCAGCATGGCGCGGGCAATACCACGCAGCGATACGCCCCAATGATCGAAGAAGGCTTTGTCTTCGGTAACGATCAGCGCGGCGACTAAAGCCGGCGGAATCTGCTCCAGTTTAACCAGTTCACGGTCTTCGTTATGAGCCGGGAAAATACCGCCGATATATTGGGGTTCCAGCCGCACCAGCGCCTGGTCGTCGCCGTCTTCAACAATGTTGCTGACCCGTCCCCGAGCGAATTCCAGCCGCAACTTGCGCGCCGGTTCCTGACCGTCCCAGAACGGAAAAGCACGGCGATAAACCACCCAGTCATCGCCATCGCGGTAATAACTGCCCGGACGCACCGCCCCGGCCTGTTCACGGTAATCGGCCCATTCCAGTTCGGCTTTTAATTGCTCCGGGCTGAGCAGCAGCCCCGGATACAATGCCAGCGGCCGGGCAAACACCTTGGCCGGCAGCGTCCATTTATTGCCATCGAACTTGGCCCGCACCTGAGCATCCAGATACACCAGCCCGGCCAGTGTCAGCACCAGCCCCACCAGCATCAGTCGTAATAGCCACACCAGCCAGCGTGGCCAGGCTTTGGCTTGATTCCGGGCCGCCGGACGGCGGGAAGCTGAACGCTTGGCAGAGGGGGAACGGGACGTCTTTTTACCGTTACGGGAAACCATCAGAACCTTCACTTTTTATCGTTGGCGGCATCATAACAGGCCACTGTTTACCCGCCTAACAGCAACCCGCTCTACAGCCATAACTACAAACAGGTGGATATCAGAGCGCCGGATGACAGAAACCAGCGGTCTGCGAACCTGTCATTCTGAACAGCAAAGATGACGACCGCACGACAGCTACGCGTGGTATATGCCTGTTCCCTGACATCATCATAAATAACAATGAGGACAGTTAAGTGCCGAATCGCGGACACAGAGCCTGCATTTATGGCGCTCTGCCGTACGCTGCTGTAAGGCCTGCGGTTGCAGCTGCGGCGCGGGTTTTCGCCGCCGTTGGCAGGCATAAAGCGGCCGTCATTTGAACAAGAGATATTAATCGTGACAATCCAATCTATTATCTGTATTTTTTGCGGAATATTGCCATTATGGCGCGCAGCAGCAGGGCGACGAATATGGCGATCTGTCTATGCAAACTGGCACTAAGAAATGGCGTACTCTTACCTCGGGCTTCGGTCTGCAGGTGGCATTAAGATACTCCTGAATTTCTTATGAGACCGGATAAACCGCTGAAGGTTTATCTGTTTTATTGGCTTCCCTCACGGGGAACGGAGCTGGAGAACTGGCTTAATGAAAATGCGTTTATTGGGTATTGGTTCCATGGCAGCCGCACTGATGGCAACTGCTGTTACTGCATCTGCTCAGGAAGAACTGCATATTTATAACTGGTCTGATTATATCGCCGAAGACACCATCGCCAATTTTGAAAAGGCGTCCGGTATCAAGGTGACCTATGACGTATACGACTCCAACGAAGTTCTGGAAGCCAAACTGCTGGCTGGCCGCAGCGGCTATGATCTGGCCTTCCCGACCGCGCGCCCGTTTGCTGACCGTCTGATCCGCGCCAAGCTGTATCAGCCTTATGACAAGAGCAAGCTGAGCAACTACGACAATCTGGATAAAGTTATCCTGAAATCCCTGAGCGATATCGACCCGGGCAACCAGTATCTGGTGCCTTATATGTGGGGTACTACCGGTATTGCTTATAACGTCGACAAAGTAAAAGCGATCCTGGGCGACGATATGCCACTGGACAGCTGGAAGCTGGTATTCGACCCGGAAATCAGCAAGAAGCTGTCAGCCTGTGGTGTTGCCCTGATGGACGACCCGACGGAAGTATTCGTTGCAGCCCGCGCTTATCTGGGCAAACCAACCGACGACTTCAGCAAGAAAGCCATTCAGGAAGCGGCCGATGTAATCGCCGGAGTACGCGCCAACATCCGTTACTTCCACAGCTCACAGACCATTAACGATATGGCCAACGGCGATATCTGTGTGGCTCACGGTTACTCCGGCGATATGCTGCAGGCTCAGGCCCGCGCTGCCGAAGCAGCCAACGGCGTAAACGTTGAATACATCGTACCAAGCGAAGGCGCTGTGGTATGGACCGACGTTGCCGTAATTCCGGCCGACGCACCAAACCCGGCCGCAGCACATAAGTTCATCAACTACCTGCTGCAGCCGGAAGTGATTGCACCTATTTCCAACTATGTGGCTTATGCCAACGCCAACGCCAAAGCCACTCCGCTGGTTGATGCCGAAGTGCGTAACAACCCTGGCATTTATCCGCCGGCTGCTACCCAGGAAAAACTGGTAGTGCTGAAAACGCCGACCGATAAAGAAGCACGTAATATGTCCCGTATGTGGACGCGGGCGAAAACCGGTAAATAATTCGCTGTTCACCGGATTACGCCGACCAGAACCTCGCAACGTTGGTTGCGGGGTTTTTTCATTTATCGGCAAACCTATTAACCGTTTCACTGGAGCGTCCGGAACGAGATGACACAGATTCGTCCAGCATCCTCTGAGCAGCCCTGGGCTGCGCCTGAAGAAGAGCCTATTGTCCGCATCGACAAGGTAACCAAGACCTTTGGTTCTACCTACGCCGTCGATGAAATCAGTCTGAATATTCACCGTGGCGAATTCTTCTCGCTGCTGGGTGCCTCAGGCTGTGGCAAAACCACCCTGCTGCGTATGCTCGGTGGTTTTGAAACCCCGACCTCCGGCCGCATTTATATCGACGGTCAGGACGTGACCGATGTGCCGCCTTACCTGCGTCCGATCAATATGATGTTCCAGAGTTATGCGCTGTTCCCGCATATGAATGTGGCGCAGAACATTGCCTTTGGTCTGAAGCAGGAACGTATGCCGTCGGCCCTGATCCGCGAACGCGTCGCCGAGGTAATGGCGCTGGTACAGATCGAAAAACTGGCAACGCGTAAACCGCATCAGTTATCCGGTGGTCAGCGTCAGCGTGTGGCGCTGGCACGGGCACTGGCCAAGCAGCCGAAAATTCTGCTGCTCGACGAACCGCTGGGCGCACTGGATAAAAAACTGCGCGAACACACTCAGTTCGAGCTGGTGAATATTCAGGAACGTCTGGGCATTACCTTTATTATCGTGACCCACGATCAGGAAGAAGCCATGACCATGTCATCGCGTATCGCCCTGATGCACGATGGCCGCATTGAGCAGGTCGACGCGCCGCGACGTATGTACGAATTTCCGGCCACCCGTTATGCCGCCAGCTTTATCGGCTCGGTTAACCTGTTTAACGGCCATGTGGTGTCCCATGAAAATGACATGGTGCTGATTCATTCGGAAGAAGCCGGCAGCGATCTGCTGGTGCATCACAGTCAGCCGCTGAATCCGGGCATGGAAGTGACCGTGGCTATCCGTCCGGAAAAAATCGCCGTACGTGATCATCACGGCGACGACCCGAACAGCATTCACGGCATTATTCAGGAAATTGCTTACCTCGGTGACGTGTCCATTTATCACGTTGAACTGCCAAGCGGTAAGCGTGTGCAGTTTACCCAGTCAAACGTACTGGCTCTGGCCGAGCAACCACTGACCTGGGGACAGGAAGTCGCGCTCAACTGGAATGCTTACAGCTGTGGGGTGCTGACTCAATGAACGGCTGGCTGCTGCAATTAAACAACCGTATCCGTGCGCTGCTGCCGGGTAAGGGTCTGATTGTTGGCGCGCCCTGGTTCTGGCTGGCGCTGTTTTTTGTACTGCCTTTTCTGTTTGTACTGAAAATCAGCCTGGCCGAACCACAACTGGCACAACCGCCCTATCAGGACTGGATCCGCGAAATTGAAGACGGCCTGATCACCATTAAGCTGAATTTCGGCAACTACGCCATGCTGTGGGAAGACGAGCTCTACCGCGATGCATTGTGGGGTTCGTTTGAAATTGCCGCGATCTCGACCTTTTTCTGTCTGCTGATCGGTTATCCGATGGCCTATGCCATTGCCCTGGCACCGACGCACTGGCGCATGCCACTGCTGATGCTGGTGATTCTGCCGTTCTGGACCTCGTTCCTGATCCGCGTCTACGCCTGGATTGGTATTTTAAAAAATAACGGTCTGCTCAATCATTTTTTAATGAGTATCGGCCTGATCGATCAGCCACTGGAAATTCTGCATACGCCCACCGCGGTTTATATCGGCGTGGTGTACAGCTATTTACCGTTTTTAGTGTTGCCGTTATACGCCACCTTAGTGCGGCTGGATAACACGCTGCTGGAAGCAGCGGCGGATCTCGGTGCGCGACCATGGAAACAGTTTTTAACCATTACCCTGCCACAGTCGGTGCCCGGCATTCTGGCCGGCTCGATGCTGGTGTTTATTCCGGTGATGGGCGAATTCGTGATTCCTGACCTGCTCGGTGGCCCCGACACGCTGATGATAGGTAAGCTGATGTGGACCGAGTTCTTCAGTAACAAAGACTGGCCGTTAGCCTCAGCGCTGGCGTCGGTATTACTGGTGGTGCTGATTATTCCGTTCGTACTGATGCGTCATTACGAACAGAAAGCCGCCGAAGAACTGAAGTAGGGGAAAGGTCATATGTTAAAACGCTATCCACTGCTGTTTGCCCTGCTGTTTCTCGGCTACGCCTTCCTGTATCTGCCGATTTTCAGCCTGATTATTTATTCGTTTAACGAAAGCCGGCTGGTCACCGTGTGGGGTGGTTTCAGCACCAAATGGTACGGTGAATTAATCAACAACGGGCCATTACTCGATGCCGCCTGGCTGAGTATTAAAATTGCGGCGCTAAACGCATCGATTGCTGTAGTGCTGGGCACGCTGGCGGCGCTGACGCTGGTGCGTCTGCGCGGTATCCGTGGCCATAAAAGCCTTGGCGTCATGGTAACGGCACCGCTGGTGATGCCGGAGATTATTATCGGTTTATCGCTGCTGCTGTTGTTTGTGGCGATGGAAGATTTAATCGGCTGGCCCGCTGGCCGTGGTCAGACCACCATTCTGCTGGCGCACGTTACCTTCTCCATGGCCTATGTCACGGTGATTGTGCAGAGCCGTCTCGCGCATATGGATACTTCCATTGAAGAAGCGGCTCTCGATTTGGGCGCACGGCCGGTAAAAGTCTTTTTTGCCATTACCCTGCCGATGATCGCTCCGGCGCTGGCCGCCGGCTGGCTGCTGGCCTTTACCCTGTCGATGGATGATCTGGTGATCGCCAGCTTTGTCTCCGGTCCGGGTTCAACGACCCTGCCAATGGTGGTGTATTCCAGCGTGCGTCTGGGCGTCAGCCCGCAGATTAACGCGCTGGCGACCATTATTATCGCTGTGGTGTCCACTGCAGTATTAATTGCCGGTGTCACCATGTACCGCAAAGAGCTGAAGGCGCAGCGTAAGAGCTGATAACTCTGTGGGAGTGACTTTGCAGGAGTGACTTTCAGTCACGATACCTATCGCGGCAGCAATGCCGCTCCCACACCTCATCACCTTATCCTTTATTAATTGCCCTGCCTCTGTTTTTTATCCCCGAAAACCCGCTAGAGTATTGGCTTCCTGTTTTTTATCAATAACGGAGCCCGCCCTTTTATGCTGTCCGCCGCACTGCACGACCACTGGCAACAGGTTACCACCGGCCTGACCGATCACGGTGAACGCACCGGTTTCGACTGGCCCGCGCTGTGGCAAAGCCTGAGTACCGAACAACAGGCACGGGCGCAGAAGGTGCTGAGCATCAGCGACTACGTGGCCGACGCCCTGCCGCGCGAGCCGCACTGGTTTACCGCCGCTTTAGCAGAAGACCGGCTGTCGCAGCCGCTGCCACGTGCCACCATCAGCCAGTGGCTGGATGAACTCAGCGCCGGCGCAGAAAGCGACGAAGACTGGCACAAGGCGGTGCGCGTATTACGCCGCCGGGCGATGGTGCAGATTATCTGGCGCGACCTGCTGCGTCTGGCACCAACACTGGAAACCACCCGCGCACTGTCCGATCTGGCCGATGAGTGTGTGGTGCGTTCGCTGGAATTTTTAAGCCGTTCATTGTTTGAACGTCATGGCCACCCCATCGGCAAAGCAAGCGGCAATGAGCAGCAGATGCTGGTGCTGGGCATGGGCAAACTTGGCGCTTATGAGCTGAATTTAAGCTCCGATATCGACCTGATTTTTACCTACCCGGAAAGCGGCGAAACCAGCGGGCCGAAGGTGATTACCAATCAGGAATTTTTTGTAAAACTCGGGCAGAAGCTGATTCAGGCACTGGATAAACACACCGCCGATGGCTTTGTCTTCCGCACCGATATGCGTCTGCGTCCTTACGGCCAGAGCGGTCCGCTGGTGATGAACTTTGCCTCGGTAGAAGAGTATTACCAGGATCAGGGCCGCGACTGGGAACGCTACGCCATGGTTAAGGCGCGCATTATGAACGGCGAGCAAAGTGCAGAAGCGAAAGAGCTGCTGAGCATTCTGCGCCCCTTTACCTACCGCGTGTACGTCGACTACAGCGCCTTTGCCTCACTGCGTTCGATGAAGGCGATGATCAACGCCGAAGTGCGCCGCCGTGGTCTGGAAATGAACGTGAAACTCGGCGCCGGTGGCATCCGCGAAGTGGAATTTATCGTACAGGCCTTCCAGCTGATCCGCGGCGGTCAGGATAAGAGCTTACAGACCCGCGAGCTGGTAAAAGTGCTGGGCATTCTGCAGGCCGAAGGCTATCTGCCCGCCGCTGCCTGCGACGAGCTGAAGCAGGCGTATTTATTTCTGCGTGACAGCGAACACGCGCTGCAGGCATTAAACGACGAACAGACCCAGCTGCTGCCGGAAGACGACAGCCTGCGCGCCCGGGTGGCTTTAGCGCTGGGCTTCAGCGACTGGGACAGCTACCTGAACGAGCTGGAGCAGCACCGCAGCAAAGTGCGCCATCATTTCGCCCAGATCGTCGCCAGCGATGACGACAACGAAGAAACCGACGAGCTGCAGCAGGTGTGGAGCGATCTCTGGCTCGGCGAGCTGGACGAGCAACAGGCCGCTGCCTTTCTTGAGCAGCATCCCTGCGCTAACTCAACGGAAGTGCAACAGCAGCTGAGCAATTTCCGCGATTCCCGTACCGTGCTGAAAATGCAACAGATTGGCCGCGAACGTCTCGATGCCTTAATGCCGCTGCTGCTGCAGCAACTGTGGCAACAGCCTGAGCCGGTCACCACGCTGGAGCGCATCGTGCCGCTGCTCGAAGCCGTGGTACGCCGTACCGCCTATCTGGTATTGCTGAAAGAAAATCCGCAGGCCTTAACCCAGCTGGTTAAGCTCTGCGGTGCTTCCAGCTGGGTGGCGGAATACATCACCCAGACGCCGCTGCTGCTGGACGAATTATTAAGCCCGGCCAATCTCTACCGTTTGCCGGAGCGCAAAGAACTGGCGGAAGAATTACACCTGCGCCTGCTGCGCGTTGATCCGGAAGATCTGGAACAGCAAATGGAACAACTGCGTCAGTTTGTGCGCGCACACAAACTGCGCGCCGCCGCCTGCGAAGTAATGGATGCCCTGCCGCTGATGAAAATCAGCGACTACCTGACCTGGCTGGCGGAAGTGACGCTGCAGACAGTGATGGAGCTGTCGTGGAGTCAGATGGTGGCCAAATACGGTTACCCGACCAATACCGCCGGCGAAGCGGTAAGCCAGCCGGAATTTGCCGTTATAGGCTATGGCAAAGTCGGCGGACTGGAGCTGAGCTACAGCTCCGACCTTGATCTGGTGTTACTGCACAACAGCGCCAGCGGCCGCTATACCGACGGCGAGCGCAGCCAGGATAACGGCGTGTTCTATACCCGCATGGGTCAGCGCATGATTCATATTCTGACCACCCAGACCCGCTCCGGCGATCTGTACGAAGTCGATATGCGTCTGCGTCCGTCCGGCAACTCCGGCATGATCGTCGCCTCGATGAAAGCCTTTGAGGAATATCAGCAGAAGCACGCCTGGACCTGGGAGCATCAGGCGCTGGTACGCGCCCGCGTATTGTGTGGCAGCCAGCAGGCAGCGGATGAATTTCAGGCCATCCGCAACGCCACCCTCAGCCAGCCACGCGACCTTGGTAGCCTGCGCGAAGAAGTGCGAGCCATGCGTCAGAAAATGGTGGATAATCTCGGCTCCAAAGATACAAGCGGCCAACAATTTCACCTGAAGCAGGACGCCGGGGGTATTGTTGACATCGAGTTTCTGGTTCAATACGGGGTTCTGGCCTGGTCACACCAATACCCAGAGCTGTTAGACGTTACCGACAACATGCGGTTGCTGGACGCGTTCGACACAGCCGGTCTGATGGATCCACAAGATTGTCAGACCCTGCAGGAAACCTACCTGTCCTACCGAGCCGAAACTCACCGGCGTGCATTGCAGAAACAAAAGCTGTTACTGGATTCAGACACCCTGTCCAAACTTGGCTTCAATGCGCGGCGCAACGATGTGACCCGACTGTGGAAACTCTGGTTGGAGACTGATACGGCCTCGTGATTACGCGTATCATCCCCGGAACACATATTTTTTACTGAATTTAGAGTGAGGTCCTTATGCTACCTTCCATGTCCGACCGCGATGGTCTGATCTGGCTAGACGGAGAGTTGGTTGACTGGCGCGAAGCGAAAGTCCACGTACTGACTCACACCCTGCACTACGGCATGGGCGTTTTTGAAGGGGTGCGGGCTTACGAAACAGCACAGGGCGCGGCGATTTTCCGCCTGCAGGAACACACCGACCGCCTGTTCAACTCGGCCCACATCCTGAACATGAAACTGCCTTTCAGCAAAGCCGAGATTAACGAAGCCCAGCGTGCTGCTGTGCGTGAGAACAACCTGAAAAGCGCCTATATCCGCCCGATGGCATTCTACGGTTCTGAAGGTATGGGCCTGCGCGCCGAAAACCTGAAAGTACACGTGATGGTTGCTGCCTGGGAATGGCCAGCCTACATGGGTGAAGAAGCCAAAACCCAGGGTATTAAAATCCGTACTTCAAGCTTTACCCGCCACCATGTGAACATCACCATGTGTAAGGCCAAAGCCAACGGTAACTACATGAACTCCATGCTCGCCCTGCGCGAAGCACTGGACAGTGGCTGTGAAGAAGCCCTGCTGCTGGATAACGAAGGCTACGTAGCCGAAGGTTCCGGCGAGAACTTCTTTATGGTGACCAACGGCGTGATGTACACTCCGGAACTGACTTCCTGCCTGGACGGTATTACCCGCCGCACCATTATGGAAATGGCGCGCGCCCGTGGTATCGAAGTGCGTGAAAAACGCATCACCCGCGACGAAGTTTATATCGCTGATGAAGCCTTCTTTACCGGTACTGCCGCTGAAGTACTGCCAATCCGCTCACTGGATGGCCGTATCATTGGTGAAGGCCGCCGTGGCCCGGTAACCGAAATGCTGCAAACCATGTATTTCGATACCGTAACCGCTAAAGATCCGTTTAACGCTGAGTGGGTTACTCCGGTTAAATAAGCCGGTGCTTTAAGCGTTAGTAATAAAAAACCCCGGCCTGCCGGGGTTTTTTATATCTGACAAACGTCGTTACAACATTGTCGTCCTGTCAGAGTCATCTGATCACTATCAGCGCTTACAAAAGAACCTGTCCATTAAAGGTCAGATTCCAGGTACAGGTTATCGTCTCACCATCAACCTCGGTAGAGCTACCTGAACCTGTTCCGCTGATCACAGCAGTTTCAGGATTGACTGTCAGTGTATAGCTTTCCTGTGAGGTATAACTGTAGCCGTCTTCCGTTTCCTTGTCTGAGCTTTTAATAGTAAAAGTATTTCCTTCTGCAGCAGAAAAAGATTCTTTATAATCGGAATTCAATGTACGGATATAGCCCTTTTTCCAGTTGATAACAGAATAATCGTCATAATCTATAGAGTAAGGGCCATCACCGCAGTTTTCATTACCGGTTATTGAATGTTTAACCAGGTTTTCACCACCGGCCAGCTTCAGCGTTTCACGGTTAAGAGTTGTCAGTATCAGTTCAAAATTACCTGAACTTTCAATACTTTCAACGCTGACACTATAATTCACGTTATTTGCTGCATCAAAAATAATATATTCTTCGGAAGAAAAAGTGTCAGCTTCTTCATTCACCGAGTAATCGCTCGCGCGTACAGAAAGGTCCAGATCTTCCGCTCCGGAGGTCAGACGCACGAGAACATTATCAACGTCTGCCTGAGCCAGGTAATTGAAATCCAGAGTTGCGCTATCACCGATAGAGCCTGTATTACGGCTGTGTAAAATGATACTGTCTGCATCATTAACCGTTGCAGAGGTCAGTGATGGCTGGCTAGGGGCGCTCAGCAGAGCACTTTCGTTAATGCTGATATTCAAGCCATTATTACTGCTGCTATCATCACCACCACAGGCCGTCAACAACGCCGCTGCGAATAAAGCTCCACTTACTTTAACTTTCATAAGAAATGTCCTTAATATGTATATATCCAAGAGGCCACATTCTACCGTTATTAAATAGCCAGTGCAGCTGTTAATCTGCGACAAATATCGATATACCTATATTGGATTCCCTACCTCATAATGATTACTGTTATCAGAATTTTTTTTCTGACCAAAAAAGGCCTGATTATATGTGCGAACTCCTTGGCATGAGTGCCAACACCCCGACCGATTTATGCTTCAGTTTTACCGGCCTGACCCAGCGCGGTGGTAATACCGGACCGCATAAAGATGGCTGGGGCGTGGCCTTTTATGAAGGTAAGGGCGTACGCCAGTTTCATGACCCACAACCCAGCTGCGAATCACCCATCGCCGGCTTGCTGCAGAACTATCCGATCAAAAGCAAAAATGCGATCTGCCATATCCGCCAGGCCAATGTCGGCGATATCTGCCTCGCCAATACCCATCCTTTTGTGCGTGAGTTATGGGGACGCCACTGGGTGTTTGCCCATAATGGACAGGTGCCGGATTTTGTCCGTCATGTCGGTATGTATGAACCGGTAGGCGATACCGACAGTGAAAATATTTTCTGCGATTTAATGAACCGTGTGCGTCAGACATTACCGCGCGATGCCATGCCACAGCAGCTGGCCGGGTGCCTCGTCAGCTTTGCCCATGAATACGCTCAGCAGGGTGTGTTTAATTGTCTGCTCAGCAATGGCGACTGGTTGTTTACCTACTGCAGCACCAAGCTGGCCTGCATCACCCGTCGTGCACCCTTTGGCCCGGCACAATTAAAAGATGCCGATGTTACCGTCGACTTTGCCGCCGAAACCACACCCAACGATGTGGTCAGCATTATCGCCACCGAGCCATTAACCGCCGAGCAAGACTGGCATATTTACCAACGCGGTGAGTGGAAATTATGGCAACTGGGCGAAGTGGTTGCTGAAGGTTTAACCTCGCTTCCTGCATGGAAAAGCAACTGATGCGCCTGCGTTTTTCAGCTCCGCTTTCTGTATTGTTTTCAGCTTCGCTGTCTGCCTTGTTTTTTGCCCTGCTGCTTGCTCTGTTTTCTGTTCTGAGCTGCAGTGCAGCTGTATCAAACGGGGAAGATAAACCTGCGGGCGTTCGCAATATTATTTTGTTAATCGGTGATGGCATGGGCCCGGCGCAGTTCGGTCTGCTGGAAAGTTATGCCCGCCGCGCACCCAACAGTATTTATCAGGGCCGGCCAACAGCGGTCAGCCAGTTAATGCAACAGGGGAAAGTGCTGCTGTCCGATACCGGGCCGCATGACGTGTTGGTCACCGACTCAGCCTGCTCCGCCACACAGCTCGCTATTGGCGAAGCCAGTGGCAGCGAAATGATTGGCTTAAATGCCCGTGGCGACAGCGTTGAAACCATACTGCAAAAAGCCAAACGTGCCGGCATGCGTACCGGTCTGGTTTCCGACACCCGTATTACCCACGCCACCCCGGCTGCTTTTGCCGCACACCAACCACACCGCCGCTTTGAAAATGAGATAGCCGCTGACCTGTTAACCACCGCCCCGGATTTAATGCTGTCCGGCGGACTGCGTTATTTTCTGCCGCAGGACGCTGCAAACATCAGCACAGAGCAGCAAAAAAAAATCAGTGCAGCGCAATTAACCTTAAAATCAAAACGCACAGACCAGCGCAACCTGCTCAGCGAAGCGCAACAGCAGGGCTATGCACTGGCCTTCAGTCGCGAGCAATTAGCACAACAGCAGCATTTACCTGTGCTTGGTTTATTTGCCAGCTCGGCCATGGATGATGCAATTTATGCCAGCCAGAATCCGGATTCAATACAACCGGATTTAAACGAATTAACGCGCAAAGCGCTGCAGTTACTGGGCGCTTCTGAACACGGCTTTTTTCTGATGGTGGAAGGTGGCCAGATCGACTGGGCCGGGCATAACAACGATGCCGGCGCTCTGCTGCATGAACTGTTGCGTTTTGACGCTGCGATTCAGGAAGTAGTGAACTGGGCAGCAGGCCGCGATGATACTCTGGTGGTATTAACCGCCGACCATGAGACCGGCGGCTTTGGTTTTTCCTACAGCGCGCACGATGTTCCGGCGGCCAGAACGCTACCCGGTAATGGTATGCGCGGTCAGGCTTTTGCCCCCAACTATAATTTTGCGCCACTGAGTCTGCTCGATCGTTTATACGCACAGAAAAAAGGCTATTACCGCCTCTGGGCCGATGCCAGTTCTAATGGTAAAAAGGGGTTACCCACAGCGGATTCATTAATGGCTGAAGTGAATGCGGCCCTGGATTTTCCGTTTTCGCGTACACAGGCCGAACGGGTCTTGCGCCGCGATCCCAATCCGCATTTTGATCCGCAGACCGATGACCCGGCAGGCGCAACTCAGCCGCATATCGAAGACTTCAGTGATTTTTACGTATACCGCGAAGAGCGCTATCTGAATGCACTGGCTCGTGAGCTGGCCTCCGCACAGAGCGTGGTGTGGAGTACCGGCACTCATACCGCGGCGCCGGTGCCGGTGGTTATCAGCGGACCAGAGCCGATACTGCAGAATTTTCAGGGTTTTACCCAGCATGCAAAATTGGGGCATCAGCTGAAAGCGCTGATTAAAACCGACTGAACCGGGCCGACTAAACTGGGCGACTGAAAAATTGGCCGGCACCAGATAACCGGCACTAAAGCATCTTCTGCATCAGCCGGATTCCCCGGCGCTGATGCACAATAACCGCAGCAATATGACCAAGCACCAACAGAGCCAGCAACGCGCAGGAATAATGGTGCAAGGCTGCAAAGAAGGCGGTGGCAGCCCCGGCCCGGAGCGGTGGCATTAATTCCGTCAAACCAAACACCGGAGCCGGACGCTCCAGCATAAACACCCCGCTGAATAATACAGCCAGCACAACAACATAAATCAGCCCGTGACCCGTGGCTGCCAGACGCTGCTGCCGCACAGTCAGCGCTGTTGTCACCGGTTTCGGCTGCAGCACAGCCAGAACCGAGCGCAATAAAAAGAACGGAATAAACAGCAGAGTCAGCGCTACATTAAAGCGGCCAAGCCACTGCTGAACATCTGCGGTTAAAGGAAAAAATGCCAGACAGGTACCGCTGATCAGAGCCCAGATAATTACCAGTGCTGACAACCAGTGCAGGCTGCGGCGCAAACCGCTGTAACGATAGTCAGTGGATATATTCATCGGTACGTTATAACCGGGAAATATGTCTGGCGGATGAAACGCCGCCACTTACAGATTGCTACTTCACCAGAATTAAGCGGCCGCTTTCCGGATCGCGATAAACCTGTCCCAGAGATTCATACCCTTCGCGCCCTTCACTTTTTTGCTGCAGCTGTTGCTGTAACTGTACCGGCATCTGCGTTAATTCTTTTCCGGCCTGTACCGGCTGTGCCGCCGGCAACTGAAAGTGCTGGCGTAATTCCGGGCTCAGCGCCACCAGCGCCGCAATTAAGCCACAGGCGAATACCAGCATAATATCGACAAGGTTTGCCAGCGGGCCAAGGGGCTCACTTTCTTCACTGTCAAAAGCACTGCGGCGCCACTGATCGCTCATAATGCATGCGCCTGTGTTTGTTGCCGTTCAAGCTCCAGTAAACCGGCATCGTACCAGCGCCGGCGTAGGCGTCCGAGGACAAAGCCAGCAATCCCCGCCAGCAGACCAATCACCGTGGTATCAAAGGCAACGGTCATGGCGGTTGTCAGAATGCGGATTTCGCCATCCCCCAATGCCGCCAGCCCGGGACCAAGCGGAATTAATGTCCCCATTAAGCCCAGCATCGGTGCAATGCGGGTAATAAAATCGGCACGCTCGATCCGGCGTTTTCCCACGCTGAGTAAATAATCGCGGTCGCCTCTGGCCACCAGACGACGGATCACACCAAGACGCTCACTGCAGGCAATGCCTGCCTCGTATAACGCCAGTAAAACGAAAAATAATAATGCCCAGATAACCGGCTGCAGCAGCAGCCCGGTCAGTTGATGCAGCAGGGTCAGACCCAGTTCGCTGATATTAAAAGCCATCGTTTTTTCCTGAAAATAATGTTGCTGAACGGTGTCTGTTCACGGTTAAAGCAGGCCCGGATTATTTACAACCGGCGAGCGCGGAACATACCCGCGACCGGCAACAACAGCGCCAGCAGTAATAGCCAGCCGTATTGCCATGCTTCTGCCGCGGGTTTCTCCGCACTGCCGGAGCTTTGCCCGTCAGTGGCCATTGCCGGCTCCTGCGGTTTGTCGTCAGGCAGAATAATTTCCTGAATATGATGCGGTGCTTTGGTGTCGGCGGCAGAATCATCAGGCAGGCGGCTGGCGGCCAGCACCTGCTCCAGTTCGGCAGCCAGCGCCGGCGCAATCAGACGCTTTACCTGCTCATACAACGGATGATTGGCATGGGTATGACCACTGCCGGGCAAACCATGGCGCACAATATTACCGGCCAGCATCTGCGCCAGTTGTTGCCGGGTCGCCGGGTCGGCATCCCAAAAACCTTTATCGGCGGCCACCAGCATCACCGCGAGGATATTGCTCTGTACCTGTACGTTGTGGCCGTCCTGCCAGAACTCCTGCATCCCCAATTGCAGGCTGTCGTCGATATAAACCGCTTTTACGTCTTCCCACACCCAGTCATCAATGAGCTGGGGGCTGGTTACCTGCCAGCCCCACAGGTACTCAATAAACTCGCTGCCCATCGTCCGCGCACCGGCATAGCCTTCAGCCATTAACGGACTGATCCACTGGCGGTTAAGAAAACGCCCGCGCAGCTCACCCAGTAACGCCTGTTGCAGTGACGTAATCTGCAGCTGATCGTTATTGCTGTGATCAATCACAAAACTGGCCGGGGCTTTACCGGTCAGACTTTCCACCGCCAGGTTCAGACCACCGAGATAATCAAAGGCGTCATTGTTATCCATCAGACCGTAGAGATTGCTGGCACGGCCAAGGTAGGTGTTGGCCACCGCCTGCAGTTGTTGCTGATAAGCCTGCTGGCGGCCGCTGCCGGAACTCAGCGAGCGCTCCTTCAGACCGTAGGCGTGTCCCATACGGCGGATAAAAACGTCTGCCAGTTCAGAGCGTTCCTGCCAGGCAGATGAGCGTTCAGCCAGACGGTTAATCCCGGCCCCATAAGAACCCGGCGCTGCCGCAAACACGCGCAGACTGGCCGTCTGTGCCAGCTCTGCCACATCGGCCGACGGCTGGGCCTGCAATTGGCGCCGCAGTTCATCAACCCAGTTACGCGCAACCAGATTCTGCTCCAGCGGTTCATCCGTGAGCACGGTATCCGGGCCCGCATTCTCTGTTGCCAGCTGCGCCGAGACCGGTGCCAACGTCTGCTGCAGGGCATAGCTCAGCGCCGGGTAGTCACGTTCAATGGTGGTGCGGCTGGCCGCCAGCGCCAGCAGCACGGCTTCGTCCAGCAGCGCCAGCTGGCTGCCGTATAAATCGCGGAACAAACCGGAACTGGTGAACAGCACATCACGACGCTGCGGCCGTGCAGCACTTAACGGCAGGCGCTTCAGCCCTTTGATAATGCCGCGGCCATTCCAGACCGGCTCGACCCCGAGCAGATCCAGACCAAAGGCAATCATCGCGCCTTCATCCCGTACCGCATCCGAGGCCCACAGAATCACAGCGTCTTTTTCACCGGCGGCCAGCGTCTTAGCACGCGCCTTCTGCGCCAGCTCGCGGCCGACCGCAGCGCCGGTCGGACTCGGCAACAGGCTGGCATCCAGCGCGTAAAAATTACGCCCGGTAGGTAATGCCT
>NZ_JAJAEL010000012.1:0-151777 GCF_020447205.1 Thalassolituus alkanivorans | reverse complement strand
GGGCCTGCCGGTAGCGACTCTGGCGCTCCGGGCTCCAGTTATTGTCCTGCTGCATTGAGGTCAGCATGGTTGCCACCGCGCTGTCATCCCAGCGGCGGCCAAACACATGCAGTCCTAGGGGCATAAATTCTTCCTGCAGATGGGTCAGATAGTGGCCGGTCTCATGCAACAGGAATTCATCATCAATATCGTTAAAACCAATACCCCGCAGCTGTAATTCTTCATCCATGATGGCACTCAGTTCATCCCGCAGGTTCAGCGCGTCGATACGCTCGCGCAACTGACTGACCGCTTTCTGCCTGCTGAGCGGGTCGCTGGCCGCTTCGGCACTTTCAATCAGCTGCCGCAGCTCCAGCAGACCGTCGTACAGCTGGGTAGTCGCCAGCGGTGGCGTCAGATGATCAACCATCACCGCTAAGCCACGGCGTTTGGCCTGAATACCTTCACCCACGCCATCAACGATGTAGGGGTAAATACCGGGAATATCGGCCGCGACCAGCCGTGGATAATCACTGGCCAGCAGCCCTGTTCGCTTGCCGGGCAAAAACTCGTAGGTGGAGTGGCGTCCGAGGTGAATCAGTGCATCGGCACGGAATTCATCCGCCAGAAAGTGATAGAACGCCAGATACTGATGCGTCGGCGGAAAGGTCATATTGGCATGCAGCAGTTCTTCGTTCAGCTCCCAGCCACGGGGTGGCTGCGGCCCCAGAAATACCTTGCCAAACTGTACGCCCGGCAACAGCAGCCGCTCATTCCACACCATCACCTTGCCCGGTGCTTTGCCCCAGCCCCGTAATCCTTCGATACGTAACTCCAGCAACGCCTGCACCAGAGCATCTGCCTGCGTCCAGCCTTCGGCCGTTAATGGTTGCTGCAGCAGTGACGGATACAGGGCCTGCAGCTGACCGAGCAGATTCAGCGCCCGTTCGCGGTACTGACTGCGGACACCGTCGAGTACGTAACGGATATCGTGCAGACGGCTGTGCAGCTGATCCTGCAGCAGCGTCTGCAGCGTCACCCGGCTCTGTGCGTCCAACCCGGCGGCCTGCGCGGCATACCCCCGCAGGCTCTGATGCAGGGCCGCCAGCGGCCCATCCTCCAGCTCAGCCTGAACCTGCGGCGGCTGACGTTGCAGCCACTGGCGGTAAGTCGCTGCACTCATGCTCTGCACCTGGGCGCTCATCGTCTGCAGGGCACTGGCATCCTGCGGCAGATTGACGGCCTTCTGTTGCAGCAGATCCAGCAGCTCGGCAGTACTGCCCGGCAAAGCCTGTGGATCGCCCAGATCATAACCTTCGCGCTGCAGGCGCTGCAGTATCTGCCACAGAGACTCAACCACATTCAGGTTGTCGGCACCGATATTGTGCCGCCCCGGCGGGTGGTTGTAGTAAATGATGGCAAGGCGTTTATCGTAGTTAGCGCTCTGCTGCAGGTGCAGCCAGTTCTGTGCGCGCTGGGCAAAATGGGCGATTTCATCCGGCAGCGGTGCACTCTGTAACAGACGCGCACCGGTCTGCCGGTCCAGCACCGCCGGACTGGCCAGCGCCAGCACCTGAGGCTGGCTGATTCCCTGCAGCTCGGGCATTGCTATCCGGTAATGCACGCTGTCAGCGGGAATCCCCTCACTGCTGTACGGATAGCTGGCCGCATTCTGCTCCAGCAGGCGGATGCCCTTCAGCACCGGAATACTGGCAGAACTGAAAGCACGGGTAACGGCTTCGCGGCCATCTCCGCCACCAATCACGAAGTCCTGCAGACTGATCAGCAGTGCCGGGCGATCCGTGGCCCACTGCAGCAACTGGCTGCTTGCCTGACGACTGGCCTCGCCCCAGGCAGCCAGTGCAGATACACACAAAGCCGACGTAAAAGAACGGCAGAGTTGCTGATGCAGATCCCACTCACCGGCCTGATCGCCACTGTCATGGTCGATGATCATCACCAGCGGACGTGCCGGCTCCTGCGCCAGACGCTGACCCAGTGCCGCTGCACTCAGCGCCTGCGACTGAGCAGCCTGATAGAGAAAATAGCGTTCGTCCTGCTGGATCTGCACTGGCTGCCAGGGCTGCCCGCTGTGCAGCAGCAGATTCAGCAGGGCCTGATCATTCTGCTGCCCACGGTTTTGCCAGTAAGCCCGCATCTGTAACCACTGCGCCAGAGCAGGCCACTGCTGCTGCAGGGCCTGCAATTGCTGTTGCATGTTTCCGTCAGAAGGGTTCAGTGCCTGCAGTAAGGGCTGTGCGGCGGCGGATGAAAGCGCGGGAAAGCGTCCCCCCAGATCATCCTGATGCAGTGCCAGCAAACGCCGGTCGCTGTTCAGTATGATCCGGGTCTGAGTTGGGGGGTAAGGAAGTGCTAACAGCCGTTCTACCGGCTCGGCAAAGATTCCCAGAAACAGCAACTGCCCGGCACCTGCAACCAGTTGCTGCAACTGATCATCATCCAGCTGATTGATCTGACTGGAAGTCCGTACCTGAATGGATAACTCCGCCGCCTGCTGCAGGTACTGATGCGCTGCCGCCACAATCCTTGCCGCCGAACGGTCTGACACCAGTACCAGTGCGTACCGGTCAGCAGCGGCCAGCAACTGGGCCGGAAGAAACAGGAGTGCCAGCAAAGCCAGCCGTAACAAAGACATCATCAGGTACCCGTCAGTAATCACCAGAGTGGCGCGGCGGGCAGCAGAAAACAGCAACAGGGGAAGACTGCGCGGGGCGCAGAGCAGAGACGACCTGAAACCAGCTTTCCAGGACACCCCGCCTGTTTATCTGTTTGTATTCAGGCCGGTCTCCGGGCTCAGACTCTGCTGATCATCAGCAGCACCACAACCTTCCCATACGCCTTACAGCGACAGTGGTGTGTGGTTCAGCACAGCGTTGGGCTGGCTGTCATTACCGTTGCGGGGGCAGCACAGGCATTGAACCTGTTTCCCGATTATCCCGGCATAAGCCGGGCACCTGAGGGCGCAGAGGATACCTGCAGAGAGGCACGAACGAAAGATGAAGATGCCGCCTTATGCCATTGACCGGATACGAATAGCAGCTAAGTTTAATACGTTGGGAAACGTCGATGGATCCAATGCCCGGAGGTGCTGCTCCTGTCACGGTTACCCGTAATCATGCAGTGTTACAGAAGGTAGCCGCTACAAATCATGTCAGACAGTACCGCGCAGCGGACCAGCATAAATTCCAGGAGAATTGCTCCGTTTTTCAGGGGCTAACACCACTCGCAGGCCACGGGTCTGTGGCAAGGATCCAACATGAGCAGCAGCGCTAACCTGCCCACAATGCGCAGGTTTTTTATTGTCACCGGTCTGGTTGCTTTATTGCTATGCGGCATACTGATGGCATTGATCGAGAGCCACAGCCGTGACGAAGCCTACAAGAAAGCCTTTTCTGAGCTGAGTGAGCAGGCTGCATTGCGCGCCAATTATTTTCTGAAAACGCTGAACACCGATAAAGATAAAGTCCGCTTTATTCATAGCACCCCTCCCATCAGCGGCATTGTCAGAGCAATGGAGAACGATGGTAAAGATCAGCTCGACAACACCACAACGCAACAATGGAAACAACGCCTGCAGACTATTTTTACCGGTTTTATTGCTGCCAATGAGGAGATCCGTCAGATCCGCTTTATCGGTAAAGCCAATAATGGCCGGGAGCTGGTTAGGGTCGAACGAAAAAATGGCATGATCCGCATTACCGCAGAGGAAGACCTGCAGGAAAAAGGACAACGCAGTTACTTTTCTGATACCGAAAAACTGAATAAAGATGAAATCTATATCTCGGCCATCAACCTTAACCGTGAACACAATAAAATTGAGACTCCGGCCTGGCCGACCTACCGGATCTCCAAGTCCGTTTTCGATTCAGAAAACCGTTTTTTTGGCTTTGTAATCATTAACTTTGATGCCGATACACTGCTCAGAAATCTTAAAAGTGACACCCCGAACAATATGCAGATATTTCTGCTGAATGATACCGGCGGGTATCTGATAAATCCCGACACTAAAGAAGAGTTCCGTTACGAATATGATCCGCAAAGCAACTGGAAAACCGATTCAGAACCTGTTGCAGTTGATAATCACAAAAACATCTTCAAACGTAAAAACAGTCCAAAGGATGATATTATTTATTCGTACTCCCGTCGCATCTTCCTCGACGGCCCGGGTACCGGACACTACCTTGACCTGCATACCGCCTTTTCTGCCGAAGATATAGAAAGCCAGTTAGACAGCATACGTCTTAAAGTTCTGTTGCTGATTGCCGTACTGCTGTTATTCGCAGTATCAATCGCCTGGCTTTACCAGCGCCGTATAGAAGCACGTATGGCACTGCTGACGGCCAGATCAACCGCCCGGGCCATTATTAATTATTCAACCGATGCCATTATCGGTATTAATCCGGATGGAAAAATCGACAGCTGGAACAGTGGAGCCACTGTTATGTTCGGCCACCATGAACAAACAGTGATAGGAAAAACACTATTTAACACGATTCTTGACAGTAATAATCAGCAGATCACACCGGATATGATTTCCGATGTGTTATCCGGCAAAGTATTCACCCAGTGTGAGACCCGGGCAAGAACTCAGAAGGGTGAAAAACTGCATATTTCGGCCAGTATTTATCCCATTATTATTGAGCAAAAGACTATTGGCTGTGCAATCAGTATCCGGAATATTACCGAACAGCATTTACTGAACGAAAAAATCGCACGAATGAATACCAGTCTGGAGGATCAGGTAAAAGAGCGTACCCAGGAGCTGGAAAAAGCAATACAGGAAGCGCAGCAGGCCAAAAGCCTGTTTATCGCGAATGTCAGCCATGAAATCCGAACCCCTATTAATGGCATCATGGGGATGCTGTCATTATTAAAACGGGAATGCAGTAACGAGAAACAACAGCACTATATCCACATAGCGGAAAGCAGTGCCTCGGCTCTGACCGCACAGATCAACGACATTCTCGACTTTTCAAAAATAGGTGCAGGCAAACTGCAGCTTGAGAAAACCGACTTCAGTCTGACGGCATTACTCAGTTCTGTCGCCGCCAGTGCATCGGTTCCGGCATTTGATTCCAATATCGAGTTTATACTGGATATTGCCGCGATTGAGCATGACCGTGTGCAAGGAGACCCGGCCAGACTGCAGCAGATTATTTCCAACCTGACATCCAATGCCGTGAAGTTCACTCCCGCCGGCGAAATTATTCTCAAGGCTTCCACTGCAGAAGAAGACAATGGCGATATCCGCCTGTTCTGTTCGCTGACGGATACCGGTATTGGAATTCCCCCTGATCATCACGAAAAACTGTTTGAAGCCTTTAATCAGGTCGATAACAGCACCACCCGCAAATTCGGCGGCACCGGCCTCGGTTTGTCTATCTGCAGACAGCTTTGCACGTTAATGCAGGGGCAGATCAGCGTGCAGGGCAGCAGTGAAGAAGGCACAACCATCGCTTTCGATATATTGCTCCGTGCCGGTTCCGGAAATGACCAGGATACTCCGGACGTCTCCCTGCATGACCAGCACTGGCTGATTGCCTGTGATAACAAAGCACTGCAACAGGCGCTGGGAAATATTATCCATAATCGGGGCGGAGAATTTCTTGCGATACACAGCGCAGAGCAAGCCGGACTGATGATCGGTAATACCCCACCTGCGGATTATTTATTACTCGATATCCACTGGCTGCGCGGTTCCCTGCTGACCACCCTGCAACAAGGCATTTTTCGCGGCAGGCTGATCGTGCTGGTGCCTCCGGGCTACGACAATAAGTTACCCCAATTACCAGCCGAACTGCAGGCCACCAGCCTGACCCGCCCGGTCGCGCCAGCTGATCTCGACGCCGTCTGCGGTGGGCGGACTCCGAAACATAGTGCGCACCTGAGCACCGCTGACAGCAGTAGCCGTTTTCCTTTATGCACTCCAGACGGACGCCGTCATCATGTTCTGGTTGTGGATGACAATGCTATTAATCAGGAGGTCGCCTGTGGCCTGCTGGAAAGCATGGGATTTGCTGTCGACAGTGCTGACAACGGCATGGCGGCTCTGGAAAAACTGCAACAAAGCAGCGACGACGAACCTTTTGATCTGATTCTGATGGACTGCCAGATGCCGGTTCTTGATGGCTTTGCCGCAACGAAAAAAATCCGCGCGGGTAATGCCGGTGAACGCTACCGGTCAATCACCATTATCGCCATGACTGCAGGGGCAATGGCCGGTGACAAAGAGAGCTGTCTGTTGTCCGGAATGAATGATTATCTGAGTAAACCTATCGATATAAACAGTTTTCAACATGCTCTCAGTGCCTGGCTGACGCCCGGTGAAGAAAAACAGCCACCCTCCAGGGAGGATAATATGAGACAGGCAGACAATCTTATGCAGAATGACGACAGGCTTCCGGCTGAGGTCAGCAGCCAGACAGTATGGGACCGTGCCGGCGCCTTACAGCGTCTGATGAACAGGGAAAGTATTCTGATCCGGGTCGTGGAATTATTTATCAATACATCCGGAGAAACGCTGCAGGCATTGCAGGATGCGCTGGCGGCACAGGATATCAGCAGTATTCAGGCACAGGCGCACACACTGAAAGGCGTGGCCGGAAATATTGGTGGTATGCAGTTAATGGCACTCAGCGCATTGCTGGAACAGGCAGCCCGTGAGCAGGATAACAGCCGCCTGCAAAGTCTCAGTCAGCATCTGACGCCTTGCTACAATACGCTGATGGAATGCCTGCAGGAAAATCAGCCGGCATAAATGCTGCCTGCTCAGAGACACGCGGTTAATTAGGGCCTGCCGCCGGTGCTTTTTTCCTGCGCCGGCCCGCTGTGCTGTTACTTTTTCCCGCAGCGCCTGCCCTGCTGACGCTCTTTTTCCCCGTGCTGTATTTGCGCCTGCCTGCAGTATTCGCTGCACTTCCCGCTAACCCCGAAAACTGCACACTATCGGCTGTCAGCGCCAGGCTGATGAGGTGCTGCAGCTGCTCAGTAAGCGGCTGCATAAAGGCCGTATAATTCAGACTTTTATGGGCAATATCCTGTAATTGCTTTTCCCACTGCGCTGTCATGTCCGGCCTTGTGGCTGCTTCCGGCAGCGCATTAATCAGCGCTTTTCCCAGAGCAGTAGCGCGGATACTTTTGCCCTCACGCTGCAGAAACCGGCGTTTAAATAACAGCTCAATAATACCGGCGCGGGTTGCTTCTGTTCCTAATCCATCGGTTTCTTTCAGAATGCTTTTCAGCGCCTTGTCCTGCACAAAGCGGCCGATACCGGTCATCGCTGCCAGCAAAGAGGCATCGGTAAAATGTGCCGGTGGCTGGGTGTGTTTTTCCTGCAGCAAAGGTTCTCCGCTCCACAGCATCTGTCCTGCCGTTAACGGCGGCAATGGTGCTTTAGCCGTCGCCTGATTTTCCCTTTGTGGCAGTAAGACTTTCCAGCCCGGCTTCAGGGTTTCACGCTCACTGGCGGTAAAATGTCCACCACTGATGGTCAGGCTGATTCTGGTATCGGCGTATTCATAATGCGGAAAAAACTGCAGCAGATACTGGCGGGCGATCAGCGCATAGAGTTTTTGTTCACTGCTGCTCAGCCGTCCGCCAGGCAGTGCTTTGGCGGTTGGAATAATCGCATGGTGTGCCCCCACTTTGGCATCATTCCAGGCCTGACTGCGGATTGAGCTGTCGGCCTGAGCGCAGGCGGAAGCCAGTGCTTCACTGTGCGCACTGATAGCGCTCAGAACCTGCTGGCGCTGGGCAAAATGTTCCTGTGGTAAGTAACGGCAATCGGAGCGCGGGTAGGTAATTAACTGATGCTTTTCATACAGGCTCTGTGCTCCGTCCAGAACCTGCTGCGCACTCATGCCCAGCGCTTTGGCGGCATCAATCTGCAACGCCGATAAATTAAACGGCAGCGGCGGCGCCTGCTTTTTTTCTTTACGCTCAACCTGTTCAACCTGCGCCGGTTGCTGACGGATACGGGCAGCCACATTGGCGGCCAGCTTCGGATTCAGCACCCGGCCTTCCTCATCCTGATGCGCGGCACAGGCATCGCTCGGCTGCCAGTTGGCGTAGAAACTCAGGGGGGACTCTGCCGTTAAATGAACAGCCGCCTGCACCTCGTAAAAAGGCTTGCTGATGAAGTCAGCTATTTCCTCATCACGGCGCACCACCAGCCCCAGTACCGGCGTCTGCACCCGGCCAACGGATAACACGCTGTTAACTCCGCCCTGACGACCTTTTATGGTGTACGCGCGGGTCAGGTTGATGCCATACAGCCAGTCGGCACGGGAGCGCGCCAGCGCCGACACCGACAGCGGAATAAACTCCTGATTAGAGCGCAGTTGCTGCAATGCCCGGCTCACCGCCTGCGGGTTTAAATCACTGATTAACAGTCGCTGCATTGCCTGACGCTTGGCCGCGGGCACTTTCAGAAATTCAATAACCTCGTCCACCAGCAACTGGCCTTCACGGTCGGGATCGCCGGCATGTACCAGACTGCCGGCTTCTTTCACCAGCTTGCGCAGCACGGTTAACTGCTTACGGGTTTGCGCTTTGGCCTGCAGTTGCCACTGCGCAGGTACAATCGGCAGATGATCGAGCCGCCACTGTTTAAAAGCCGGATCGTAGGCATCCGGTTCTGCCTGCTCTAACAGATGGCCAATACACCAGCTCACCACGTCGCCGTTGGCGGCACGGATAAATCCCTCGCCCTTACTGTGTGGCTTGGGCAGCACGGCGGCGATGGCACGGCCAAGGCTGGGTTTTTCGGCAATAATCAGGCGCATGGAAATAACTGTATTTTTATACAGCACTCATCATAGCCGAGCCCCTGTTCACGTGCCAGCGCCTGCGCGTATTGCCGGGCTCTTTTAACAAAACGCTCAGTACAATATTTGATCTATGCTGAAAACAGCCCGTTTTTCAGGATAAATCCTATGCGTAACAGTATCCGTAAACAGATGATGCTCGCCGTCGGTGGCACCATTCTGGTGCTTCTTGCTTTGAGTGGCATTTTTACTTACGAGCAGGCCCGCAGCAGTCTCGAGCAAGCCATCGGTGAGCGCATTCAGGTAACCGGTGAACGTGCCAGCCGCTACGTCAGCAGCTGGATCAATAATAAAGGTCAGGTCTTAAGTGGCACCGCCAAAGCATTAATTAATGGCGACCGTATAACGGTGATTGAACAGGGGCTGACATCCGGTGACTATATGTTCCTCTATCTGGGCACCGACAGCGGCGAAATGATCATGCGTCCGGATGATGAGTTACCAGCCGATTACGACCCGCGCACCCGCCCCTGGTATCAGCAGGCCATGGCAGAAAAACGCCAGGTTCTGACAGCGCCTTATGTTGACGTTACCACCAACGAATTAATCGTCACCTTTGCCGAGCCGCTGCGTGGCGGAGTGATCGGTGGGGATATTTCTCTCGAAGCCATCGTAAAAGAAGTACTGGGTATCGAGCTCGGAGACAGTGGCTATGCTGCCCTGCTCGACAGCAAAGGCGATTTTATGGTCCATCCGGATCAGAAGCTGCTGGGTAAAAATGTTTCTGCTCTTCTCGGCAACGGTACACAACTGCAGCTGAATAAAATCCAGCAGGCCAGCTTTAATCAGCGCAACAGCCTGGTCGGGCTTTACTCCATCGACGGTACTGACTGGCGTCTGCTGCTGGTGATGGATAAGGCCGAAGCCTTTGCCAGCCTGGCGACCCTGCGCTGGTCAAGCATGCTGATCGGCATTCTGACTATCGTAGTGGTAACCCTGATTGCCGGCATGATTATCTCTTACCTGTTACGACCACTGGTCGTGCTTAACAGTGCGATGTCGGACATTGCTCAGGGCGAAGCGGATTTAACCCGTCGCCTGCAGGTGACCCGGCACGATGAAATTGGCGCACTGAGTAACTCTTTCAATGTCTTTGTTTCATCCATCCATGAACTGGTTTCCCAGAGCCGCGACTCTTCCCGCGAACTGGATGGCATTGCCAAATCTGCACGCGAAAATGCCGAAAACAATAATCAGGCGGTGCAATTGCAGCAGAACGAAATCAGTCAGGTTGCGGTAGCTGTTAACGAGCTGTCTTCCACCTCATCCGAAGTCGCGACCAATGCTTCCGATACTGCCAATGCTGCACAAAGCGCAACCGCAGAAGGTAATAAGGGCATTCAGAATGCGCAGGAAAATAAACGCCGCATGGATGGCTTATCGCAACAGATGGACAGTGCCACCGAAGTGATTAATCAGCTCGACAGTCAGGCGCAACAGATTACCGGTATTCTCGCGACGATTCAGGGCATTGCCGAACAAACCAACTTACTCGCGCTGAATGCCGCCATTGAGGCTGCCCGTGCCGGTGAGCAGGGCCGTGGTTTTGCCGTGGTTGCCGATGAGGTTCGCACCCTGTCCCAGCGTACCCACGAAGCCACAGGCGAAATTCAGGAAATGATCGACAGCCTGAAACACCACAGCCAGAATGCCGTGGGTATTATGGAAACCAGCAAACAGCTGACCGCCGAAACCGCCGGCAGCGCCATTCAGGTGACCGACAGCCTGACCGCGATTGCCGATGCGCTGAACGATATTTCCAGCCGTTCACAGAGCATCGCCAATGCCTCGCGTGAGCAGCATGCCGCCACCGAAGAAATCAGCCGTATTGCCACCGCCATTCAGGCAGCGTCGGATGATCTGGCGGCTAACGTTGAGCAGGCAACCCAGCAGTCTCACCAGCTGCATACCCTGAGTCACGATATCAGCTCAAACCTGTCGCGTTTCCGCGTCTGAGCGTTATAGCAGGCCATTATCAATGGCCTTCAGCACCGCCCGGGTGCGGTCGCGTACATTCAGTTTGGCCAGAATAAAGGACACCTGATTGCGCACCGTGCCTGTCGATTTATGCAAGGCTCCGGCAATTTCCTGATTGGTGTAACCTGCCGCCACCAGCCGCAGAACCTGCAGCTCTATCGCTGTCAGTGGCTCATCGGCCAGGCTGGTGCTGCTGTCAAACTCCAGCTCAAGGCGGTGCTCACTGATCTTACTCGTCACCGCCGGCTGTACCCATTGCCCGCCCTGATGCAGGGTTTCGATCGCGGCCAGCAACTCATCCAGCGCCACGTCTTTACGCAGATAACCACGAGCCCCCCGGCGCATACATTCCAGCACCAGTTCATGGTCATCAAAGGTGGTCAGCACCAGGACCGGTATATTGCAGCGCCGCTGGTGCAGTTCTGCCAGTAATTCTGTGCCGCTCATATTCGGCATACGGATATCCAGCAGGATGACGTCCGGCTGATGCTCTTCAATGGCCGCCAGTCCCTGCACTCCGTCACTGGCTTCGGCCACCACCCGGCACAGCGGGCGCAGATGCAACAGAGTGCGGATGCCTTCACGCACCAGTTGCTGATCCTCAATCAACACCACATTGATCATACGAGCAGTCCATTATCCCAGGGCAGGGTCAGTGTAAGTTTTAAACCATGCAGGCCACATTCCCAGTCGCAGCGGCCACCGATATCCTGCGCCCGCTCCTGCATACCACGCATGCCATTACCGGGCACCGGCAGCTGCCGCAGCCCGCCGTTATCTTCTACCGTAAGCTGCAGGTTGGCGCCCTGTTGCCGCAATACAATAGCCGCACGACTGGCCTGGCTGTGACGCAGAATATTGGTCAGCGCTTCCTGCGCACAGCGCAGTATCACTTCGGCGCAGTGCACATCATCAATTATCAGACGCGGCTGAATCTGCAGCCAAACCCGCGGACGCGGCACCGCTTCCAGCAGGGAGGTCAGCGCCTGACGCAAATCCAGCCCGCGCCGTTCACGGAATTCAGACACCGCCTCGCGCATATCACTGAGCAACAGATGAGCAATAGTTCCGGCGCGGTCAATGGCGTGATCCCGCGGTTGCGCTTCGGTATGGCGGGCAATCTCCAGCTGAATACTGAGTGCCGCCAGATGGTGCCCGAGCAGGTCGTGCAATTCGCGCGCAATACGCAAACGCTCATCGCGCTTGCTGGCCGACGACAGCAGGCTTTGCGTGGCTTTCAGCTCACGCACCAGCTGCGAGGCATATTCCCGCGCCTGCTGTTCCGCCTGCAGGGTAAAACAGATGTACAGCGCAAAGAGGTTAAACAGCGCATAGAGCACGGTGTTGATCAGCACAAAGTCCTGATCAAACAACAGCCCCTGATACAGGCCTACCAGCAGCGGCACCAGCAGCGCGGCCAGCAGGCAACTGCGCCAGCTGAAATAACGCGGTAACTGCGCGATCACCAGAATCCACAGTACCGCACAGATGCCGCTGCCAAACAGCAACATCAGCAACAGAGCGCTGACCATTGCCAGCCACAACCAGACTGGCGGGCGCCGGGCCTCACGCCAGGGCGGCAGACGTGCCAGCACATTCGCAACCAGATTCAGCAGGAACAGACCGCTTGTCAGCGCGATCCAGGCAGGGGTCGCCGGCACCCGGGTAACGGCCTCCACCTGGCCCAGCCAGAGGAAGATCAGCGCCGCAGCCAAAAAGCCGATGGTCAGTGCCGCCAGAATAATATCGGCGGCAATAATGAGGTTGGGTTTGATTCTGTTCACGGCCGCAGTGTGCCAGAGGCGCTGCCGTTGCTGAATAGGGCAAATGTCATCTTCTGCCTGTCGGCCCGGTGCCGCCGCACCTCTGTCGTGACATTTGCCGCCGCACCTCTGTCGTGACATTTGCCACAAGGCAGCGCTGCCCCGCCGCTCTAGCATCGGTTACCACTGACCGGCGGAGCGACGGACGTATGAATCAGGTTATCTATCTTTTATTCACCTCAGTCAGCTGCAGCCTGTGCATGGCGCCACTGAGCCCGGCGCTGTATGCCAGTGAAACGGCTCCGGCTGAATACTGGCAGCTGGAATATGGCGCCGGCACGCTGCAGCGCTCAACGCCCTGGCAGCAGGCGGAGAGCCAACATTTTAATTTTCCGCTGCTGTCAGCCCGGCGTGGCAACTGGCGCCTGGGCGTCGATGGCGCCCTGCTGCAGTATCAGTGGCAGCAAAACAGCCTCAGCCTGAGTACTGGCATCGGTTTGCGGGATGAGGTGTACGACAGCCGCTTATGGGGCAAAGCCGACAGCAATGACCCGGTATTTGATGGCTATCGCAGCGATGGTGGCGATACCACCTTGCAGCTGCGCGGCGGCTGGGGCTGGCTGAATGCTGGTGTCGAGCAGGATATGTCTTCGCACTCCGGCGCACTGACCGCCGATGCCAGCATCACCCTTCCCCTGTTTTATCTGCAGGGCGGTACGCGCGCCCAGCTGCTTGCCGGTACACGCTGGCTGAGCGAATCTTACAGCCGCTATGTGTATGGCATCAGCCCGGAACAAAGCAACGCACTGCGCCCCGAATACCAGCCGCAGCAGGCGTTTAATCCGCAACTGACGCTGCAGGCGCTGTGGCCCATCAGTCCGCAGTGGCTGCTGCGCCTGCGCTGGCAGCAGGAGTGGCTGGACGACACCCTGCAGGACAGCCCGCTGGTCGGCCAGCCGGTCAGCCGTCAGGCAATGCTGCTGCTGAGCTGGACCACGCCATAAACCTGCTCACTGTTCAGCCGTACGGTGCACACATACCCGGTCACCGTAGTAGTTGTCGGCGTAGTTACAGATCTGAATCTTTGCGGTCTGCGCCACTGATGCAGGGGCCGCTTTTTGCCCATCCTGATGACTGCCAAAAACCTTGCTGACCATATTTTTTACCTGTTTCATTGCGGCTGGCCCTCCAGAGCCTGTTGTAATAGCCTCGAGAGTACGCACTCACAACAAATAGCCGAAATCGTATTTTCAAAAGATTCTTATTATATTTTTCTATCAAACCCACCATCACGGTACAGATACCCACGATGACCGGAAATTCTATATCAAAAAAAATTGATATAGATTTCCTGTGCGTCTAAACTGCGCAGCATGAACACCGCGACCCCCTTATCTGAATTACCCGCAGCGACAGAAATGAGCCTGCAGCAACTGGCACAGGCTGCAAAAGCCGCCGGCGACCCGTTGCGTATGGGAATTCTGCAATTACTGGGTCAGGGCGCGTTTGGTGTACTGGAGCTGTGTCAGGTGTTTGGCATCAAACAGTCCGCCATGAGCCATCACTTAAAGGTGCTGGCCCAGGCCGGACTGGTAAGCAGCCAGCGTGAGGGCAACAGTATTTTTTACCGCCGTCCGCTGCTGACCGCTAATGGTCACTGGAGCCTGTGGTTAAAGTCGCTGTTCAGCGCCATCGATGCGGCAACGTCCGAGCTGGACAGCGGCGCGGTTGAGCAGGTACTGAGCGAGCGCGCTGAAGCCTGTGCTGAGTTCTTTGCCCGCCATGCCGGTGAGTTTAAAGAGCAACAGGATCTGATCGCGTCCTGGGATCAGTATGGTGATGCCCTGACGACCATTCTTGCCTCCCTGACCGGACAAGCAGGAAAAGCGGTGAGCACTGGCTACGCTCTGGAAATCGGTCCCGGCGAGGGGGCATTTTTACCCCAGCTGGCACGCCGTTTCAGTGCCGTAACGGCACTGGATATTTCGCCGGACATGCTCAGCAAGGCGCAGCAGACCATCAGCCGCGAAGCGCTGCAGAATGTGCACTGTGTGCTGGGCGACACCAGCACATTGCGCGCACAGCAGGACGGTCAGTTTGATTTTGCCGTCGCCAATATGGTGTTGCACCACGTGCCGGCACCGAAAACTATTTTCACCGATGTCGCACAGCTGTTGCGCGATGGCGGTACTTTGCTGGTCACCGATCTGTGTCGTCACGATCAGGTCTGGGCCAGAGAATCCTGCGGCGATCTGTGGCTGGGATTCGAACCGGCGGATTTATCCGCCTGGGCGCAGGAAGCTGGTCTGAATGAAGGCCAGAGTCAGTTTTTAGGTTTAAGGAACGGGTTTCAGATCCAGTTCCGTTTGTTTTACCGCGCAGCCGCGAACGGCCAGAAATAACAGCCGGACGCCTGCGCGCTAACCATTATCAAGAGGGCTTACCATGAGCGAATATTCCATTTTCACCTCCGAGTCGGTGTCTGAAGGCCACCCGGATAAAGTTGCCGATCAGATTTCTGATGCCGTACTGGATGCGATTATTGCCCGCGACCCATACGCCCGCGTTGCGGTTGAGACTCTGGTAAAAACCGGTATGGCGGTGGTCGCCGGTGAAGTGACCACCTCCTGCTACGTTGACCTCGAAGATATCGTACGTGAAGTCATCACCGGTATCGGCTACAACAGCTCTGACGTTGGTTTTGATGGCCAGACCTGTGCCGTTCTGAATGGTATTGGTAAGCAGTCTGTGGATATCAACCAGGGTGTTGACCGTGCCAAGCCTGAAGATCAGGGCGCCGGTGACCAGGGCCTGATGTTCGGCTACGCCACCAACGAAACGCCAAACCTGATGCCTGCGCCGGTGTATTACGCTCACCTGCTGGTACAGCGTCAGTCCGAATTACGCCGTAACGGCACTCTGCCGTGGCTGCGTCCGGATGCCAAATCTCAGGTCACCATTAACTGGGAAAGCGGCTCACCAAAAGTGGATGCCGTCGTTCTGTCTACCCAGCACGATCCGAGCATCAGCCTTGAAGACCTGCGCGCAGCGGTTCTGGAAAACATCATCAAGCATGTACTGCCGGAAGAGTGGCTGCACGAAGGCACCCTGTATCACATCAACCCGACCGGCAACTTCGTAATCGGTGGTCCGGTTGGCGATTGTGGTCTGACCGGCCGCAAGATCATCGTTGATACCTACGGCGGTATGGCCCGTCACGGTGGTGGTGCATTCTCTGGTAAAGACCCATCCAAGGTTGACCGTTCAGCCGCCTATATGGGCCGTTATGTTGCCAAAAACGTGGTTGCTGCAGGTCTGGCTGACCGTTGCGAGATCCAGGTGTCTTATGCCATCGGCGTGGCTGAGCCAACCTCTATTTCGGTAAACACTTTCGGTACCGGCAAAGTCTCTGATATTGAGCTGGCGAAAATCATCCGCTCAGTCTTCGACCTGCGTCCATACGCCATTCAGAACCAGCTGGAACTGCTGAACCCGATGTATCAGCTGACCGCTGCTTACGGCCACTTCGGTCGTGAGCCGTTCGAAACCAGCTACAGCTACAAAGAAAATGGCGAAGAAAAAACCAAAACCTTTACCGCTTTCACCTGGGAACGTACTGACAAAGTCGACGCCCTGAAAGCAGCCGCCGGTTTATAAGACACTAATTTTTCAGGCCGCCGGCATCCCCGGCGACCATTTTGAGGACGTTATTATGACAACCTTCACCGATTATAAAGTTGCCGATATGGCGCTGGCCGACTGGGGCCGTAAAGAAATCAAAATCGCTGAAAGCGAAATGCCGGCGCTGATGGCGCTGCGCCGTAAATACAAAGAGTCTCAGCCATTAGCGGGCGCGAAGATCATGGGTTGTATTCACATGACCATTCAGACCGCGGTACTGATTGAGACTCTGGTTGATCTGGGTGCCGAAGTACGCTGGTCTTCATGCAATATTTTCTCTACTCAGGATCACGCTGCTGCGGCGATTGCAGCAGCCGGTATTCCGGTATTCGCCTGGAAAGGTGAAACCGAAGAAGAATTCCTGTGGTGTATTGAGCAGACCATTCTGTCGGAAAAAGACGGCAGCACCCCATGGGATGCCAATATGATTCTGGATGACGGTGGTGACCTGACTGAGATGGTTCACTCCAAGTATCCCGCCATGCTGAACAGCATCCACGGTATTTCTGAAGAAACCACCACCGGCGTGCACCGTTTGCTGGAAATGCTGGCCAAAGGCGAGCTGAAAGTACCGGCCATCAACGTTAACGATGCCGTGACCAAATCCAAGAACGACAACAAGTACGGCTGCCGTCATTCTCTGAACGACGCCATCAAACGTGGTACCGATCACCTGCTGTCCGGTAAAAAAGCACTGGTTATCGGTTACGGCGATGTGGGTAAAGGTTCTGCCGCGTCCCTGCGTCAGGAAGGCATGATCGTTAAAGTCACAGAAATCGATCCGATCTGTGCCATGCAGGCGTGCATGGACGGTTACGAAGTTGTATCCCCCTATGTCGGCGGCATCAACACCGGCAGCGCAGAAGGCATCAACAAAACCCTGCTGGCCAACACCGACCTGCTGGTGACCACCACCGGTAACGTCAACGTCTGTGATCAGTACATGCTGGCAGCACTGAAGTCCGGTGCTGTGGTGTGTAATATCGGTCACTTCGATAACGAAATCGACACCGCATTTATGCGTAAAAACTGGGAGTGGGAAGAGATCAAACCCCAGGTGCATAAGGTTTACCGCGATAAAGCCTCCGACGATCACCTGCTGCTGTTGTCTGAAGGCCGTCTGGTTAACCTGGGCAACGCAACCGGTCACCCGTCACGCATTATGGATGGTTCTTTCGCCAACCAGGTTCTGGCACAGATTTATCTGTACGAGCGTAAGTTCGCCAGCATGATGGAAGCGGAAAAAGCGGAAAGCGTGTATGTGAAAGTACTGCCGAAGAAGCTGGACGAAGAAGTTGCCCGTGACATGGTAGAAGGCTTCGGTGGTGTTATCACCCAGCTGACTCCGGATCAGGCGAAATACATCAACGTACATGTTGATGGCCCGTTCAAGCCGGAAGCGTACAAGTATTAATAACAGAACGGGGGCTTTGCCCCCGGCCTGAATAACCGCTCAACAGACGGCCAACAGCCGCAGAATACGAGGTCAGCATGACCACTTTAAGTTTTGAATTTTTCCCGACCCAGACCGACGAAGGCACCAGCAAACTGCTCGCAGTGCGCGATGAGCTGGCAGCGTTTGATCCGGAATTTTTCTCGGTAACTTACGGCGCCGGTGGCTCCACCCGTGACCGTACCTTTGCCATGGTTGAGGCCATCCAGCAACGTGGTATCGCCGCTGCACCGCACCTGTCCTGTGTCGGTGACAGCACTGCCGATCTGCGCGACCTGCTGCAACGCTACCAGGCACTGGGCATTAAACGCATAGTGACCCTGCGTGGTGATCTGCCATCCGGCTCCGGTCTGGCCAGCAGTGAGCTGCGTTACGCCAACGAACTGGTGGAATTTATCCGTAAGGAAACCGGCGACCATTTCACCCTTGAAGTGGCGGCGTATCCGGAGATGCACCCACAGGCCAGCAGCTTTGAAAAAGACCTGCAAAACTTTGTACGCAAAGTGAAAGCCGGCGCCGACAGTGCCATTACCCAGTACTTTTTCAACGCCGACAGCTACTTCCATTTTGTTGATCGTGTACGTGCGATGGGCGTCGATATCCCGATTATTCCGGGCATTATGCCGATCACCAATTACAGCAAGCTGGCACGTTTTTCTGACAGCTGTGGTGCTGAGATTCCACGCTGGATCCGCAAGCAGCTGGAAGCCTACGGTGACGACAGCGACAGCATTGTGAAATTCGGTGAAGAAGTGGTTACCGACATGTGCCGTCGTCTGCTTGATGGTGGCGCACCGGGTCTGCATTTTTACACCCTGAATCAGGCTAAACCCAGCCTGGCGGTGTGGAAAAATCTGGTCTGATGCTTTCCGCTCAGCCGCATGCGGCTGAGCTTTCCCTTTTTCTGTGCGGTTAGGATACACTCTGCGGCTGATCCGAGGAGTCAGCATGAAAATCGCCTTCTTCGCCGCCCGGCGTGTCCATCAGCAATATTTTAATCGCCTGAGCAGCTGCCTGCAGGAGCAGGACATCGACGCCTGCGTTATCTGGCATAAACTGCTGTGGTGCGACCTGCGCTGGCTCGGCCAGATTCCGGGACAACGTGCTGAACTGGCAACCATTGTTGATGACCACCTGCGCGAAAAAAAGAACAGCCGTAAAGGCCGCAGCCGCAGTGCTGATTACTGGCGTTATTTCCGCCGTGTGAAACTGGCCGAAGCATATCTGCTGTTTGCTGTTTATCGCCAGGCACTGGCAACCAGCCAGGCAACTCATATGGTGCTGTGGAACGGCCTGAAGTTCCGCCAGCGTATTGTGATTGCCGCCGCTCAGTCACTCGGCATTAAGGTTCTGGTCATGGAAAATGGCCTGCTGCCGGGAATGACCACACTTGACGCTCTGGGGGTCAATTTCCTTAATTCGGTGCCTCGCGATCCGGCCTTTTTTATTGCCCGCTCCGGTAACAGCAATCTGCAGCCCAGCCCCGTGTTTGAGCGTCCGGAAGATCTGCCCGAACACTATATTTTCATTCCGTTTCAGGTGAATACCGATAGTCAGGTGGTGCTGTTTTCCCCCTGGCTGCAGGATATGTTTGCCCTGACCGAGGCCCTGCTTGCTGCCGAAAAAGTGCTGGGCGAAAACATGCCGGATGTGGTGCTGAAAACTCACCCGTCGTGCGATCAGGATTACACTGAACTCGCCCGGCAACTGAGTACGCAATCGCAGAAAATTCAGTTGCGCTTAACTGGTGACACTCAGGCCATGATTGCCCATGCCGATGCCGTAGCAACCATCAACTCTACTGTGGGTATCGAGGCGATCATCGCCAATATCAATACTCTGGTGCTGGGTCAGGCATTTTATAATCTGCCCGGTCTGACGCTGAGCGCACAAAGCCAGAACGAGCTCGAACAGCAACTGCCCAAGTTGGCGCAATTCAGCCCGAACCCAACAGTGCGTCAGGGATTTCTGCATTACCTGCAGCACAGTTATCAGATTCCCGGACGCTGGCAGGAAGCCGACGACGCGCACCTTCAGGCCGCCTGTGCGCACCTGTTGCGCGAGGTAAAAGCCCTTGGCTAAACACCTGTTTCTGGCCTCCACTCCGTTTAATGTGCTGACCGCAGCCATGGTTGCCTTCGAGCTGCCACAAGGCGATGTGGCCGAGCTGGGCCTGATTGATCAGACCACGACTACCGCTGCCTTCCGCGATGCTTTATTGCAATGGCAAAACAGCCCTTTCACACGCATAAGCGTGCTGTCGGAAAAAGCATCCGGCAAAGGCAAGCGCCAGCAGCGCTTGGCTGCCTTCCAGCAGATTCAGCAGCGATTAAGCGAACTGCAACCGGACTGGATCTATACCGGCAACGACCGCCGCATTGAATTTCAGTTTGCAATGGCACACAGCACCGCCCGTGGCGTGTATCTGGATGACGGCACTTACAGTTATCTGGGACGCAAAACGCACTGGCTGAAAGATCAGGTGCTGGACAATATGGCCAAGAAACTGGCTTACGGCTGGTGGTGGAAACAGCCACCGGCCATCGGCGCTTCAGCCTGGATTGATCACTCGATACTGGCATTCCCGGATTCCGCCCTGCCGATTCTGCAGAACAAAGCCTGCAAGCCTCTGCCAAATAATCTGCAGCGTGTGGAGTTCGCGCAACTGGCGCAGATCTGCCTCGGCGACCAGCCCCTGTCACTGAACACCCTCGATGGCTTACTGTTACTGCCGCACAGTTCGGTGATGTCCGACCAGCAACAGGCGCTGGGACAGTGGCTCGATAATTGTGGTTCCGACATCGCTTACAAACACCATCCGCGCACCAGCAGCGAACTGCAGAGTACTGAAATGGCCACCAGCCACTGGCAATTGCCCGCGCGGGCATGGGCGGTACCTGCCGCTATTCCGATGGAAATGCTGTTACCTCTGCTGCCACAACACTGTAAAATCAGCGGCGACGTATCCACCGCTCTGCTGACCGCCAAATGGCTCAGACCTGAGCTGGATGTCAGCGCAGCGGTGCGGGCAGATACCGATGCCAGCTGGCAGCAACTGCTGACCACGCTGGGTATCCGGCTGACAACCTCCCCAACCTGAGTGACCGCGCTGCCAACGCAGCGCCATTAACGGCTAATACGAAGACCATTATGTTGCATAAAACACTGCAGTACTGGACACACCGCCTGACCCGCAAAGGCCCGATCCGTTTGGCGATGACACTGCTGGTGCGTAACGAAATCGATATTATTGAAGACAATATCCGTTTCCATGCGGCGCAGGGTGTTGATTGTTTTGCGGTAATGGACAACGGTTCGACCGATGGTACCCGTGAGCTGCTGGAAACACTGAAAAACGAGTTTGACCTGCACGTTATCGATCAGCCGGCACAGAACTACCAGCAGGCACTGTGGATGACACAGCTGGCAGACTACGCACGCACAGCGTTAAAAGCCGATCTGGTCATTTCCAACGATGCCGATGAATTCTGGCTCGCAGCCGAAGGCACCAGCTTAAAAGATCATCTGCATGCCGATGATTCCGTAGTCACGCTCAAGCGCCGCAATATGGTGCTGACCGAAGAGTGCGTGCAGCCCGGTTACCATTACAGTCAGGCGCAGTACGCGGTAAAGAACCCGATCCTGTACAGTTCAGACACCCAGATTAATGACACTGCCGTATCGATGTTGCTGGTAAAAATCAGTCCGAAAACCATCGTTAATCCACACGGCCTGATTAAGCTTAAAGGCGGCAACCACCGCGCCAAGCATGGCTGGCGCTGGATCAACGCCCGCGAAGAAAGCGGCATTGTGGTTTACCACTATCCGATCCGCAATTACGCCCAGTTTGAAGCCAACATCATCAACCGCCAGCGACTGCTGCGTGACACCAATGCCCGCATGGGCGACCATTACCGGCGCTGGGTAAAACTGTATGAGCAGGGTTTACTGGAGCAGGAGTTCGGTAAGTTTATTCTGTCGGCCAGTGACATTGAAACCACCAACCGCATCGGTCTGACAGAAAAATGTCCCGCCATTGTTAACGCATTTGAACGCAGCCTGAACCGTCCTGCCTGAGCATGGGACGCTTTGTCCTATATAAAATACTGATGTAACCGCGCACAGCTGCGACGAACCGCGTTAAAATAGCGCTTTATCCGGATTCGTCCATGGATGGGTAACGCTTATGACGCAGGGAGTGTCAGTGACTAACATCAGAGAAACCATGCTTAACCTGAAACTACCCCGGGCACCATTATTCTGGATTGCCCTGCTGCTGCTGCTGCCTCTTGCCCTTGAACTGACTTATTCAGACTTTGTCCGCGAAGGTGAATATAACTCACGCATTGGCTGGTCGTTTATTCTGGCGACGCTGGCTTACCTGCTGCAAAAGCGCCGTTTCATTGCTTTGATGCTGCTGCCCTTTGCTATCAGCGGCAGTCTGGATATTGGTTACGCAGTATCGTTCGGCGGGGTATTTACCACTGCTACTCTGGAGGCTGTTGCTTACACCGACAGCAGTGAAGTTTCTGAATTTGTTGCTGCCTATTCCTCCATGACCCTGACCTCCTGGCTGCTGCTGCACTGGAGTATTTATTTTCTGGGCCTGCGCTTTATGCGCCCGGCAGAAGGAACCGGCAGCAGAACCCGCCGTGTCACGATGGTACTTGGCTTTATTCTGATCGCCGTCGTTGCCTACCGCACGACCGTAATGGGACGTTTTCACGATACAATTCCCGGCGTCCTCGGCACCGTGCCTTCTTACCTGAGAGGCAGTGTATCCCTGCAGGAAGAATTCGAGCGACGCCAGACAATGCTGCGAGAAACCGACATCAAAGCTGTGCTGAAAGAAACTCAGCCACAGACTCATATCTTTATTGTTGGTGAATCCGCAAGCCGCAACCACATGGGTATTTATGGTTACCACCGTAATACAACGCCATTCTTAAGCAGCATTAAAGATGAACTGGTCGTATTCGATAACGTCATCAGCAGTCATGCCCAGACCCAGGCATCACTGCGTGCTGCCCTGACGGCAGCAAGTGCTGATCAGGGCGACCAGTACCGTGACGCTCTGAGTGTCATCGATATTGCCAATCTGGCTGGCTATGAAACCTGGTGGATTTCCAACCAGCAGCCGCTGCGAGCAACCATTGCTTCTATCGCTCATCAGGCCGACCACCCTTATTACATCAGCAACGATTTTAATGGCGTGGAAGTAAACCGTTATGACACTTTCATGCTGAACCGGATTGGTGAAGCTCTGGCAGATCCGGCGCCACACAAAGCGATTTTTATTCACATGATGGGCAGTCACGCTCAGTATAAAAACCGCTATCCGGATGACTTTATGGTCTTTAAAGATTCACAGGTCAGCGCCTATACAGAACAACCGGACCAGGGGGTTATCGACGTTATTAATGAGTATGACAACTCAATTCTGTTTGCCGATTTTTTCCTGCAGCAATTATTCTCGCTGGTTAAAGAAAAACAGAATGACGCGGTGGCAACCATCACCTATTTCTCTGACCATGGCGAAGAGGTTTATCAGCAGGCAAACCTGAAAGGACACAGCCCGGATAACCTGACACCTAACATGTTTGAAATTCCTTTTGTGTTCTGGTCATCCGATCAACAGCGGATAACCAGCTACAGAACGCATGAGAGCAGCCCTTTTATGCTGGACAGCTTTTATCATTATGCATCTCAGGTGATGGCTATAGATTCCGCCAATGTAAATCCGGAAGCCGGGCTGATTTCGGACCAGTATCAGCCGCCCGCTGTACGCATGGTTTATAAAACCGGTTATGATACGCAGCTCAGAAATAGCCGATAATCTGACCAAATCACTGACTGCGGGGCACTATGAGTACAGAGAACAAAACTTACCGGATTGGTGCCCTGCTTGGCTCATTGAATGGTGCCGGAGCTGAGAAAACCATTCTGACTCTTTGTACCCGCTTTGCAGAACTGGGGCATAAAGTTGATCTTGTTACCCTGACAGCGCATGCAGACTACCCGCTGCCCAATAATCTGAACCAGATAGTCCTCAGCACTTCAAATAAAAAGAAGGCCAGGCCTGAGTTGGAACGCATTACTCAGGAAGGTAACTATGATTTTTTTGTTACTTCCAAACCAGAATTTTACGATGCCATTCAGGCAAAGAAGAAAGTCTGTTCGGTGCATATAACTCCGACCGCCTGGATCACAGATCCGAAATGGAAGTTTCTGAAACGCGCATCAAAAATCCTGCGCCTGCGCCGGCGCTTCCGTAACAAGCAACTGATTGCACTGTCGCAGGGCATCAAAGACGATCTGGTGAATAATCTGGGTTGTCAGGCGGATAACATTACCGTTATTCCCAACCCTTACCAGATCGAAGAAATCCGCTCACTCGCAAGTCAGGATGGTCCGCTGCCGGATGGCGATTATATTGTCTATGTAGCATCACTGAACAAACGAAAGCGCCAGCAGGATCTTATCCGCGCATTTCAGATGATGAATGCACAAAACCTGAAGCTGGTACTGGTCGGCAAAGGTAATGATGAGAAGCGGCTGCGGTCTTTCTGTGAACAGAATGGCTTGCAGGATAAGGTCCAGTTCTGGGGCTGGGATGCGAACCCCTATCGTTTAATCGCCAACGCCCGCCTGTCACTACTGGCATCTGAAGCCGAAGGCCTGCCACGGGTTCTGGTTGAATCCTTGATTATAGGCACGCCGGTTGTTTCAACCGACTGCCCTTCCGGACCTAAAGAGGTTCTGACCGGCGATCTGCAACCCTATCTGGTGCCGGTGGGTGATGTCGCCGGACTGAGTCAGGCGATGTCCCGG
Organism: Thalassolituus alkanivorans; assembly: GCF_020447205.1. Taxonomy (GTDB): domain Bacteria; phylum Pseudomonadota; class Gammaproteobacteria; order Pseudomonadales; family Oceanobacteraceae; genus Venatoribacter; species Venatoribacter alkanivorans. The sequence continues at coordinate 127,247 of NZ_JAJAEL010000012.1, read as the reverse complement.
GCATTGAACCAGTATCCCGAACTGTCCAGTCTGGATGTCAGCCGCTATGCGGTAGAGTCCGTTGCCAATCAATATTTAAAGCTGGTTTTCAGCGGCAGCACAGCCTGAAAGACGCGCTGGCTTAACCGCCGCTGTTTCCTCGGCAGATATAAAACCAGCAGCATAAACAGCCATGCTCGGGTAATTTCGTTGCCTACACTCTTTGTTCAGGAAAGCAACAGATCCGGAAGCATTCCGTATTCGTACAAAGCGAATTAATTCTGATTCCGTACGTATAGGTCAGGTAAGACTCTGAATATCTGCAGAGAAACATTTGCCGCTCGCCAGCCCGGACAGGTAGACTGCAGCGCTAACTGTACATGGACCCCGTATGGCTAACTCAGTTTACTTCGCATCAACAACTCTCCACCTCTATACCGCCGCAGCTATCGCTGCCGGACGTCCCGGTGAGGATGCTCATCTGATATTCATCGATCAGCCCGAGGGAAAACCGTATGCGCTGTACGATATTGTCAGTAATTGGCCCGGTTCCCCTTTTTCTTCTGTCAATTTATACTATGGCCGTTTTCCCGGCCTGCTGAATAAACTGAAAAGACGCAGACAGCTGTTTAGCACCCTGAAAAGTAAACTGGCCGAATTGTTACCGGAACATATATTTGTCGGCAATGACCGCCGTATTGAATTCCAGTTTGCCATGCACGCGGCCACAACTCTTGGTTGCAATCCTGTTGGTCATTATATGGACGAGGGAGTATTCACCTATGTGGGCAGAAAAGCCTCCCGTTCATTCAAGGACATGATCATTGATAATTTTATTAAAAAAATCAGTTATGGTATGTGGTGGAAAAATCCTCCAACCATCGGCGGTTCCGACTGGATAAGTTATATACATCCGGCCTTTCCCGACCTGGTACATCCGTTATTACGCGGCAAGCATATAACACCGCTTGATGCTTCCCGTTTCAACAGTCCGGCCATGCTGGAGCTGTCAGAAATGATGATGCTGAATAACGGAGTTGAGCCAGCCGCTCTGGCAGAGATAGATACTTTTGTCACACTGCCTCATGAGTCATTATTTGAGCGAGACCCGGACTATAAGAAACGCATCCTCGCTATCATCCGGCAACAGAGCACACAAGGTAAGCGGGTTGCCGTCAAATACCATCCCCGTAATAAACAGCCGGATCCATTGTCACTCGCTGCTGAAGGTGTTTGCCTGCTACCTTCTCAGGTCAGTTTTGAGGCTTTGCTCCCCTATTTGTCAGATCAATGTGAAGTGTGGGGCGATTTATCTTCAACAATGGTCATGGCACGCTGGCTCCGACCGACCTTAAAAGTGACAGCATTTACTTCTGAGAAGCCTGATTTCTACAAACTGTTTGAAAATATTGGCATTACTACAATGGAAGCCATCTCTCATCCTGATCAGCGCTGATACACACGGTGTGTTAGCGCTCTTTTTATCATGACGTCTCTTCTCATATAACATCGCCGCTATAGTAAAACTTACATATTTGCAGGAACCGAATGACATACATTACCAACCATACGACCAGCCCATTTAAAAATCTCTGGCGTGATATCTCTGCTAATCCTCTGTCTTATATTATTACATTGTTTGTCGCAATTTTTTTGATCGCACAACCCATCAAAAAATCAGTAGCAACCGACGTTAGCATTGTACTCTGGATTCTTGGCTTAATTGTTCTGATATCCGGCAAAGTAAAAATCCGTGCTCTGGTGCCCTACCGCAAAACCATCCTGGCAGGTTTTGCTTTTTTCTTGGTGGCATTGATTTCATTACTGCTATCGGACTACCCGGCAGACCTGCAAACTCTGGAACCTGAATTTCGTCTGCTGTTACTGCCGCTGATAATCGCCGGTATTTATTTCTCAGGCCTGCGTGCTCCTCAGCTGATCTTTGCATTATTACTCGGTGGTATCAGTTATGCTTGGGTCACCCATGACCAGTTAGGTGGCTTTAAAATTGTACGCAGAGTCTTTGGGGATGAGAATTCCGTCGGATTTGGTAATGGTGCTTTCCTCCTGACTACAATTTCTGCCTATTTCTGCCTGTCATTCTGGAAAAGCAGCAAAATTTTTGCAATGACAGCTGCGATTACAGCTATTTTGTACCTATATGCTGCAATAGCCTCCGGTACTCGTGGCAGCTTTCTGGCTGTTCCAGTAATTTTTCTTTTTTTCATTATCCATTTCAGAAGTGTGAAAGTCATTTTTGCCAGTCTCGCGATCGGAACACTTCTGTCGGTCATCATATACCAGACACCGTTACAGTCTGGTATTGATCGCGCTGTAAAAAATTTAACCAGTTACGTTCAGGGGAGCGGAAATAATCTGAGCTCGACAGGCCTGCGACTAAAGCAATGGGAAGCCGCGATATGCATGGCCAAAAAGAAGCCTGTTTTCGGTGTTGGATCCCACCAGTTCCGTCCCGCAAGCCAGAATCCGAATCTTGGCTGCGATTTCAACTCAGAAGGCCGGAAACGCTATTTCGTTCAGGCCCACAGTTTGTATTTTAATACCCTGGCGACCATGGGACTGACAGGCCTTGCCTGTTTGCTGGCGTTTGGATTTTCTCTTTGCCGGGAAAGCCTGAATGTCCGGCCTGACTTTCCGCATAAATATGCAGTGGTGATTATCACGCTGACAATCGCCGGTTATTCCTTAACCGTCGATGGGTTCTTTATACGATTTATTGCTGAAAAACATCTGACGTTACTGGGAGTAATGCTCGGTATTATGTTGCATGGACAGCAGAAGGCAGCGTTACAACGTTAATCCCGGCATCCTGCATAGCACTCAGAAGACTCTCCCGCTGATATTGATTCTGAATGGGAGAGCTCTCTGCACCAACAGCATAACACCGGATGGATGGATCAATCAGACGGGCAGTAAAAAGAGCTGTACTGTTGCAGGAAATAACATAACGGCAGCCAAGCACAGCAATTATTTCCTCAATACAGAGGTAAGGACCGGAAACCGGTTCCATCCCATCTGTTCTGAACTCTGCCGTTAAAGCGCGTGGATGAGGGGCATAAAAAACACGTTCAGGCTTCAATACACCAAGCAGGCTATGTATCTCAGCAGTAACTGTGGCGACAAAGTCATGATTGGTCTGCTGATAGGCAAGGAAATTTTGTCCAATAATAATTGCGTTATCAGATTCACCTGTCTTTGAAAATTGTACAGGGAACGCTATATAACGCTCTTTATCCGCACAATAACCAGTATTCAGACCATAGAACGAATAAATAACATCAATCCATTCAGAATCTGCCCCAAGTTCGTCGCCGTCATATTGCAGAACGCGGTAGCCCGGCGCCAGAATCCTGAGTTTCAGACTCCACTTTTTTAAATTCTTACGGCAGGCGGCAGTGATATTACTGCTGAAGATATTTAATGCACCATCCGGCAACAGTGCGACCTTGCCGAGCTTCTTTCTCCTGAACTGAGCAGTCAGAACATTGTTATAAATATCGTCTATACGGGGGATATATAAAACGCAGGAATCACTACCCACTGAAAGAGATTCAGCAACATTCAACACTGTGCGGGTATTTTCCTTAATAAAACGGATCTTACCCAGCAGACCGCCGTGGTGATTACGGTCCAGCAAGGTCAGATTATTTCTTCCCCGTTCAGCCGCCGCATTCTGCAGCTTATCTGATGTCACGAAGTAATGGGCAACATCACGGTCCACCGATAAATACTGATCTTCTATCGCCATAGCTGCCAACAGTTGCAGTTCAGTCTCAACGATAAAAAGATGCCCTGTCATATCCTGACCATGCTCGGCATTCGTCCGTGAATCAGAGTTCATAATCTGTGAATATTTTTCCAGGTTTTCAGTACACCATCATTAAACGACACGGCTTTGCGCGGTAAACTGAGGAGATTCTGATCAGGCAGTGCCAGACCTTTCACCGTGGTAGTGCCTACACGATATCCGGCTTTGGCTGCCTGCTGTCCGACCTCTTCGCTGAAACTGCCATAGGGGTAACAGATATGATCAACCGTATCACCAAGAAGCTCTTCAAGATTCTGTTTGCTCTGCTGTAATTCCTGCAGACAAACATCTGCATCCAGTTGAGCCAGTCTTGGGTGGGTGACACTGTGGCTGCCGATTTCAATCCCATTGGCATGCACCTCACGAATCTGCTCACGGCTCATTAACGGCTGCGGCTGATGGCCATCCTCTTTCAGCCATTCCGATCGCCCGGACAGCTCACCGGATACGATATAAACCATGGCAGGAAGCTGGTATTTTTTCAGAACAGGGTAGGCATACTGATAAAAATTCTCGTAGCCATCATCAAAGGTAATGGCGACACAGCGCTCAGGGTATTCTCCCTCACCACTCAGAAAACGTGGCACTTCACTCATTGGAATAACATGCTGCCCGGTCAGTTTCAGCATCAGCATCTGTCGGGCAAAACGCTTATAGTAGCAATAGTTTGCCTTCAGCGTTTTTATGTTTCTGAAATCACCCACCTGGTGGTACATCAGGATGGCCAGTTTTCTGTTTGCCGCCATTTCTACAGTCCCCCAAGATAATAAAACAGAGCATAAAGCGCAAAATTCACCAGCAGCAGAATCAGATTACGGACTTTTTTCTGCCGTTTACGGCTGACCGCTTTATTGTCTTCATTGCGGCGACTGGCCTGGAAATGTTCGATATAGGATTTCACATTATCCTTGTCGAAAATTTTTACGTACTCAACCGGCAGGTTAAAGAAGGTCGCGGTATGGGGTTCGTCGTAGGCCAGCTGAAAACTGTCCTGATCACAGTAGTGTTCATTCAGTGCCTGTTTGGCAATCCACTGATCAAGAAACTCCAGCGTAGCTGGCGTATTACGCAGGAAAATCGTCCCGGTGCGGATACTGTGTGACGCGCGCTTACCACCCTGCTCATTAAAGTGAATACCAATATCACCGTCAAAGTCATCGAAGCCGGTAATTTCGCGCCGCACAAATGCATCGGCATCGATGTACAGAACATCGCGCTCAGGGTTATCCAGTAAACACTGGCGCAGCACCCTGGGCTTTAGACCTGTGGTTGCTTCCCAGCAGCTTTGTGGCTCAACCGGAGTGAACTGATAGTCCATCGAAAAACGTTTCAGAGATATTTCCAGACGCTCAATGTCGTCGCGATAGCTCTCGGTATAGAAACCACACACAAGCAGTTTATTCACAATGTTTACCTGACAGTTCTCTTACTGTATCCCTGACTCTGGTCGCATTTAATTCCGCATAACAGGGCGGTGATTCTTCATTCAGGGGACATACTTTTTTCAGACAGGGAGAGCATGAATACGAAGACGCCAGATTAATCACCCGCTCACCATGGGCAGCCGTTAAGGCAACACTGGTGCTGCCGAATACTGAAACGGTAGGCACACCACAGGCAGCCGCAATATGCATCAGGCCGGTATCAACACCAACAGCAGCAGCGCAGCGACTGATAATTCCGGATAACTGCCACAGCGACAGTTTCGGCAGCACCACACCCCACTGCGCCTCCGTGGTCAGTCGTTCCGCCCTTTGTCTTTCCTGTTCACTCCCCCAGGGAAGCAACACCATTTGCTGTTCCTGTTTTGCCTGAGCCAGAAGGTCAATCCAGTTAGCTTCAGGCCAGTGCTTGGACGCCCAGGTCGTTCCATGAAAACAAATCCAGGCACCGGTATATTCAGGAAAAGCATTATCCAGCCTGTGACCCTGAATACCGAAATCAGGTTCCCCCTGGTACTGGTAACCCAACGCCTGTGCGAACAATTTACGCACCCGCTCCACAGCATTCATATCGCGTGGTACGTTGTACCCTTGGCGGTAAAATAAGCGTGTTTCAGAGTCCGTAGCTGAATCTTTGTCGAGTCCGACCACCGGACTGCCGCTGAGCCAGCCGACCCGTGCCGATTTAATCCGGCCCTGGGCATCAATCACCAGATCGTATTTTTCGTGCCGCAGCGCTTTATAAAACGACAACTGCTCGCGCAGCGTTTGCATCGACCAGCGATTTTTTTTCCAGCGTAAGCGCGGATGTCCGATAACCTGCCTGACAGCCGGATGCAAACGGGCAACATCCATAAAGGGCTGTTCACACAGCCAGTCAAAACAGATATCCGGATTAGCTTTTAAGGCGTCAGTTACAGCCGGCAGCGTATGTAAGATATCCCCCAAAGCAGACATCTTAATAATAAGAATTCGTTTCATAGATCCGCGCATTCGTAAGCAACTGCTACGAAAATAAAGGCATGATGACTGTCTGTGTCAGATATGCCGTAACAGTGCCTGTTCAACCAGCTCCAGATTAGGAATCATGGCAGCATCCTGGCCAATGCTGACTGCACTCTGGTCATAGTCCCCCATATGCATGGCTTCTACTTCCTGAATTTCGCTTTCGCGGATATGCACCAGACTTGGAATCCCCTGAACCAGCACCGCATAAAAAGGCATCTGCGGGTGGGCACCCACACCATTCACGATGGCAAAGCGGGCATTGGGGTTGGGAGCCGGAGCAGCCTGGCGGTTAAGCATTTCATAACATAACACCGGCACCGGAGTACCACGCCAGTCGATACGGCCAAGAATCCAGTCAACACTGGAAGCTGTAGTTAACAGATGGGAAAAAGGAATAATTTCCGCCACCGAAACGTTAGGCAGCAGCAGGTTTTTATCCTTCAGCGGAATCAACAGGCAATCGACCTGATCCGGTGTATTGGTTTTAGTGATGGATTGGCTCATGAATATTTATCCAGCTGTGTTTAACGCAATTCACCAGCTGCAGTGCCAGCTGATAAGGGTCGCCGATATAGTTAACGCGATTGGTTTCAATCGCACTTTCCGGCATAGAGGCATTAGCGCAGCTCTGCGGTGCCTGCGCCCATACCGGCACTTTACTGTCATTCAGGCTCATTACCGCTTCAGAGCCATCATTGCCCATGCCGCTGAACAAAATATACCCGGCCCGCTGGCCGAAGTAGTCATTCACATTCAGAATCACCTGATCAATGGATGGTCCATAAGGGCCTGGCCAGGCACGTTCCAGACTGTGTGGCAGCCCGTTACTGTCGAAACGGAATTCATCGCTGATGGGCGCTACCAGCACTTCACCGCAGTTCAGCACTTCACCGGCAACAAAGTTTTTCAATTGATACTGCGCATGACGACCAATGGTCTTGCACAGCGATTCTTCAAAGCGCGGATCGATATGCTGAGCGTAAATAAACGCCACTGGTAAACCACCGGGTAAGGCGTCAAGAAAATCTTTGACCGCTCCCGGCCCGCCTAATGACGCTCCCAGCACCCAGACCTGAGCCGCGGCTTTACCGGTAAAATCCTGATTGGCAAACACACCGGGGAGCGGAATACGGGGGGACGTTGTTGGTGTATTCAGACGATCCAGCACGGAAACATCTTCGGCCACCACCGGCGTCACTTTGATGATTTCACGCATCTTGCCGTACAGGCGTTTTTCCCATTTCGGATACGTGGTGCAGGTTTTTTGCGGCGCTTTTTCCAGGCCCAGCAAGACCGGCACATCGCCATCCAGCAGCTGTTCGAGCCACTGCATATTTTCTTCGTCGTCTTCCTGACGGAGATCCACCAACCAGGCGTCCAGTTGCAGCTCACTGTGATCCAGCAGCACAAAACGCTGCGGATCGGTGTTAATCACCACATCAAACCCGAAATGAATCAAAGCGGATTTGAGCAGGTGTTGCTGCAGCCGGTCGTCGGCCAGGATGCCTACCCTGGGCAAGGCCATGTCAGTGTTCCTCGCGCCCCAGCAGACGGTTCATAGTGCCGAGCAGCAAGTCTTCCTGGAAAGGTTTACCCAGATATTCGTTCACACCAATCGACATCGCCCGCTCACGGTGTTTATCACCGGTACGCGAGGTGATCATAATGATCGGAATATCTTTCAGGCGGGAATCGTGGCGCACCAGCGAGGCAACCTCGAAACCATCCATACGTGGCATTTCGATATCGAGCAGCATCAGATCCGGTTTGTGATCCTGCAGCGTCGCCATCGCATCCACACCGTCTTTGGCTGTGAATACTTCCATACCATTACGCTCCAGCAGGCGGGTCGTTACCTTACGTACCGTCACCGAGTCATCCACTACCAGAATACGCGGCAAGCGGTTTTCCAGTTCGTGACGACGTTCGGCCGCCTGGCTGTCGAGCAGTTTCGCCTGCTGATATTCCAGACTCGCCTGAGTACGGATCATCGCCGGCAGATCAAGAATGATAACCACGCTACCATCACCCAGAATGGTACCGCCGGATACACCCATCACGCTGGCAAACTGCGGACCGAGGGTTTTTACCACGATCTCACGCGAGCCGAGCAGCGAATCCACCTGCAGAGCAAAAGGTATCGCGCCACGAATCAGCAGTACCGGCAACGGCATATGCTGAGCGCTGAATTTCGGTTGTGCTTCGTTTTCCAGCATCACGCCCAGGTATTCGATACGATAGTCGGTACCGGCATAGTGATATTTGCGTTCGGCCTGCGGCTGCTCGTACAGTGACTGCAACTGCGCCACCGGCGCCCGTACGATACCCTGAATGTTATTCAGCGGTACCGCGTACAGGTCGTCACCAACCCGTACCATCAGGGCACGGTTAACCGACACAGTGAACGGCAGACGGATAATAAAGCGGGTACCGGCTCCGGCTTCCGACTGAATCTCAACGCTGCCGCCCATCTGTTTGATTTCGCTGGATACAACGTCCATCCCCACACCACGACCGGAAATCTGGGTCACCGCTTCGGCGGTAGAGAAACCAGCTTGCAGAATAAACTGCATAATTTCCTGATCAGAAAGGTGAGCATCCGGATCCATCAGTCCGCGTTCGATCGCTTTGCGTTTAACCGCCTCGAGATTCACACCGCGGCCATCATCGCTCATGGTCAGAACCACGTCGCCGCCATCGCGGCTGATGTCCAGTTCGATATTACCGACATCCGGTTTACCGGCAGCAGCACGCTGCGCCGGGTTCTCGATACCATGGTCAACCGCGTTACGCACCATGTGCTCGAGCGGCGAAATCATACGTTCGAGGATGGTACGGTCCATCTCACCGTCAGCATTGTGAACACGCAGTTCGACCTGTTTGTCCAGCTCCAGACTGACCTGACGCACAATACGGCGCAGACGCGGAACCAGACGCTGGAACGGTACCATGCGGGTCTTCATCAGACCTTCCTGCAGTTCCGTGTTAACCCGGCTCTGCTGCAGCAACAGGGTTTCTGCATCGCGGGTCTTGTGACTCAGCGTCTCTTTCAGGTCGAGCAAATCCGAAGCCGATTCCACCAGCGCACGCGACAGCTGCTGCATGGCCGAATAGCGGTCCATTTCCAGCGGGTCGAAATCTTCATAATCCGGTCCCTGGCGTTCCTGCCGGAAAATCACCTGAGCTTCGGTTTCCATATCCAGACGGCGCAGCTGATCGCGCAGACGATCCAGCGTCATATCCATCTCTTCGAGGGTATGGGAGAAGTCAGTAACCTGCTGTTCCAGACGACCACGGCCGATGGAGGTTTCACCGGCAAGGTTAACCAGGTTATCGAGCAGATCGGCAGATACTTTCACCAGCTCCTGCGGCGCCTTACGCGCAGCCTGCTGAGCGGCGGCTTTATCCTGTTTTGGTGCTTCCGGCGCTGTACGGCGCAATGGCACAACATTCGAAGCCGGATCGACGGCTGCCGGAGCCGTGTTTTCAACCGGGGCTACTTCAGTAAGAGTCTCTTCAGCTGCACTTTCCTGCGGCTGCATCTCAGCGTCAGCACTGCTGTCAGGCTCGGCATCAATCGTCAGCGGTTCAATAACCAGGGATTTTTCACCCAGCACCACCAGACCGTCAGAGGCCAGCATGGCTTCGACTGCATCAATCTTATTAATCAGCTCATCCTGACGCTGATAAGCTGCCTGGAAGAACGCTGGCGAGCGATCAATCTGCCCCTGCTGAGCCTTCAGGATATTGGCTTCAAAGTTGTGCGCCAGATCGCCGATCTCAGTCAGACCGGCCAGACGCGCACCGCCTTTCAGAGTGTGCAGCACCCGCTGGGCTTCTTCGGCACCTTCGGTGTTGGCCGGTTCCTGTTCCCAGCTGTGCAGCGCACGATCCAGAGACTCCTGCAGCTCGTGAGCTTCTTCGAGGAAGATCTCCAGAATTTCACGGTCTGACTCATCCAGCGTTTCCGACTGCACCACCGGCACAGGAGGCTGTACGCTTAATTCATCAGCGTCATTTTCTTCAGCTGTCAGCTCATCCAGCTCTTCCGGCAACTCGCCATAGGCTTCACCTTTCAGATACTGGCGGATAGCCACAATCATTTCATCCGCAGCCTGCGGGCGTACGCCTTCGCGCACGGCATCCAGCTGGCTTCCCAGCTCATCATGGGCACGGTCCAACAGATCGAAAATCTGCACCTGAACCGCCAGACGGCCGTCATTAATATTTTCGTACAGCGTTTCCAGCTCATGGCAGAGGTCAGCAACTTCCGACAACTCAGCCATACGTGCGCCACCCTTCAGGGTGTGCAGTTCACGCTGCAGCTGGGCAACATGCAGTAAGTTATCCGGATGCTGGCGCCAGCGCTGGATAGCGGTTTCGACGGATTCGGTGATTTCCTGCGCTTCTTCGAGGAAAATCTCCAGAATTTCGTCTTCGTCACCATCCTCTACCGCCGGCAGCGGCAGCATTTCCATTTCGTTGCGCGTTTCGGTCTGTGCTATTGGCTGAACAACAGGAGGGACAGCAGGCTGCAATTCAGATTCCGCACGTGGCAAATCTTCATCCTGCAGGCCCTGCTCTTCTGGCAGAGCTGACAGCAGCTCTTCGTCGATTTCATCACTCAGGTCGAAGGCAGAACCGGCAACGTCTTCAACCCCGGCATCCGTATCATCGCCGGCATCCAAAACATCACCAGCAATATCGGCCAGAGTAATGTCGTCTTCGTCGATATCAATCGTCAGGTCTGTACTGTCGGTGTCATCAGCCTCGGTGTCATCGGTAGCTGTTTCATCGGCAACGATGTCATCCAGCTGCAGTACCGGCAAATCATCATCGGAGACTTCCGGCAGCGGGAATTGCCAGCTGCGGATGCGCATCAGCAATTCATCCGGACTCTGGGTTTCCTGACCAGCCGCCAGGCAATCCATCATAGCCAGCACGGCTTCATGAGCTTCAGCTGCCAGTGCCAGTAAATCTTCGGTTGGCTCAGCCTGCTCATTCTGAATGCGCAGGTAGAGATTATTCAATGCATCAGCAAGCGCCTGAATATGCGGAACTTCCGCTTCGGCAGCACCGCCAGCAACTTCCTGCAGATCCTGCCCCAGCGCAGTCAGTACGCTGTCATCATGATCTTTATGCCAGCGGTTCAGCAGGCGGTCGGCATCCAGCAGTGAATCCATGCCCTGCGCCAGGAACTGGGCAATCGCCTGAGGATTCGGTCCACGACGGGAAGAATGCTCAACACGCAGTGGTTCCAGCAGCTGTTTTTCCAGTTGCTGCAGACGCTCAACATAAGCGTCGGCACCCTCAATATGTTCGGCCAGCAGCAGCTCGCGGGTTTCCAGTGCTGAAGCGATCAGCGCCGAACCTGTGGCAATCAGCCCGACGACTTCTGCACTGTTGTTAATCTGATAGGCACGCAGTTCTTTAACAAGGCGCTCCAGTGGCGAAGCCACATTGGCGATGGCGGTAATACCGGCCATATGCGCACTGCCTTTTAACGTATGCAGCGCACGCTGCAGCTGATCGCTGAGAGCGTTGATAAAGTCTTCTGTACGTGACTCCTGAACAAACTCATCCAGCGTCACCAGATGCGAGCGTGCTTCGCCTTCAAACACTTCCAGCAGAGCGTCGTCTTCATCTTCATCACTGCTGTCTTCCGTCTCGGCGACGGTCTGAGTATCGGCAACGGCCAGCGGCTCTTCTCCGCCTTGCGGCTGCAGTGTCTGCGAAAAGGCAGCAACACTCTCACCAGCGGCCAGAGCGGTGGCGTAATCCATCAGGGGTTGTGTCGGGATGGATGCAGGACGCTTCTGGCGGAAATCATCAATCAGCAATGGCAGCTGGGTGATTACATGGTCAACCAGTGCAATCAGGTTGGCATCAATCTCAATGGTGTTGTCGAGTACACGGTTAAACATGTTCTCAATGGACCAGGCCAGCTCACCGATAAATTCGGCTCTGACCATACGGCCACTGCCTTTCAGAGTATGGAATGCACGACGCACAGTGGTCAGCGCTTCCTTATCGGCGGGATCTGATACCAGTTGTGGCCAGAATTCATTCAGGGTTTCGGTCACTTCCTCAGCTTCTTCGAGGAAGATTTCGATAATCTCATCGTCGATCAGGTCGTCGTCATCGTCATCCGCCGCTGCAGTAGCGCTTGCAGTAACAACTTCTGCCTCAGAAACAACCTCTGCACTGTCGGACTCTGCAGCTGTAATATCGTATTCTGCAGCACTCTGTTCTTCTGCAGCCTGCTCTTCACGCAGGTGATCGACCAGCTCATGCAAGTCAGCCGTATCATCTTCTGCCTGCAGTTCGTCAAAATCGAAACTGATATCCTCACCAGCCACACTATCCAGGCTGACCACATTATCGTCGCGGTCAGTCTCAGGCTCTGGTAATTCAATATCGGTTACGACATCAGGGCCAACATCCTCGGCGCTCAGATCAAGATCGGCTTCTTCCAGCTGTACAGCCTGATGCAGCTCGGGTTCTGCATGAACAATCTCTGCATCTTCGTCGTCATCAATAGCAAGCGCTTCGCCAAACGAAGTGACATCTACTTCCGGCAGGTTTTCATCCCCTTCAAAGGAAATATCATCGAGCGAGTCGCTCAATGATTCTGTCGCCGGTAAATCCTGCAGTGAGACTTCGGCTTTATCCAGCAACTCAGCACCGGCACTGCGCGGGTTCTCAGAGTAACGCTCAATAAAGTATTCAACACCACTCAGGACGTCGGCCAGAATATCCAGCACCGACCATTGTGGCTTCAGACGTTCATCAATCAGCTGCGTTTGCACAAAAGCGGCAGCACGCGACAGGATACCCGCCACCCGTGGCAGCGGGATCATGTTCAGCGAACCTTCAATGGTGTGCAGCAGGCCCGGAACATCCTGCAGCTCGTCAACCGACCATTGCTTGGCAATGTATTCAACGATGGCGTCTTTTACCTGCTCCAGCACATTACGCGCTTCGCGCAGTACAGCCTTCTGAGCATCAGACAGGGTGCTTTCACCGGCATGGGCATTCAGGTCGCCCTCACGCTGCATACCACTGAGGGTGGCTTCGATATACAGCAAGGCTCCGGCCATATCGAGCAGATGACTGTCATCAATATCACCACTGTCCAGCAGACGGGCAACCAGACTCTGCTGTTCCTGCATCACCTTACGCGGCATGCCCAGACCGAGCATACCCATGGTATCGGCAACCTGTTTCAGGTTTGGCGCAATCGCTGCCAGAGAATCTTTACGGTCATCGTCACTGCGTACCAGCAGATCAAGACGATCTTTAATAGCCGCAATTTCTTCCACCAGCGCGCCCAGCACATGACCGACGGTATCGCGGTCGGGGCCGGATAACGCATCACGTTCCTGCTGGATTTCTGCTTCTGTCGGCAGCGCCTGACGCAGACCAAACTGTTCCTGTGCCTGACGGATAGCTTCACCGCTGACATCTGTACGGGCGACATAAAACAGCAGGTTCTTCAGCAGCTCATCCGATGGCGGCTGATTAATAGCCGCCGCGCCTTCTTCAATGGCGGTTTTCAGCAAATGATCCAGCTGACGCAGCAGTTGTTTGGCACTGTTTGGCAAATGTTGCTGCTTGAGCAGCCATTCGCTGAATGCCAGCGCCGGCAACCACACCAGACCCTGTGGCGTTTTACCCAGCGCTTTGTGCAGTCGGGCGAAAGCTTTGTTCAGGTATTGTTTGGCGACATCCGGCTGTTTGTTCTGCAGCAACTGCAGGGTGGCAGTCTGCAGCATCTGACGGATTTTGCGTGCCCAGTTACGGAAATCATCACTGGCATAAGTCGCCGCCTGAGCGTCGGTCAATGCAGCATTCTGCTGAATGTTCGGGGCGAACAGGGCCGTTTCAGACAGGAAACTTTCGCCCCGCGCTGAACGCAGTTCGTTAAGAATTGGCAGCAGTACCACCGGCAGATCGCGGCGACCGACTTTGACGTGCTCAAGGTAATGCGGCAGCTGAATAATGGCCTGCATCAGCACTTCGAGACCGTCGCGCTCATTGCCCAGCGCAGAGTCGGCCAGCGCTGACGCGATAGCCTCCATCTCTTCAGCCAGCAGAGCGGCACCATAGAATTCGACCATCTGCAGAGTACCGTGAATCTGATGCAGGTAACTCAGGCAGAATTTCAGCCGGCTTTTGTCCTGGGGATTCTCCACATAAGCTTCCAGCGCCTGCTGGGCCTGTTGCAGAGTCTCTTCGATTTCCCCTTTTACCCATTCCAGGGCGATGTAGTCCTGGCTCATCGCCTTGTGGTCTCCCCTGTCGAATTCGATTGCTTACGCACAAACGCGGATACCCGGCTGCTATGAACCTGTTCCAGTAACGGATGCTGCCAGTCCACCATTTCCCCAAGACCAATCACTAATATGCCACCGGGAGCGAGACGCTCGGCGAGGACATTAAGAATTTCACGGCGACGCCAGCGACGGAAATAAATCAGTACATTCTGGCAATAAATAACATGCTGAGACTGCAGCGGGCAGTTGGCCAGATTCAGGATATTAACCTGACTGAAACAACAGCGCTGACGCAGCGTGTCGGATACCTGCACCGGGCTGCCCGGCTGCAGATCCCTGAACCCCAGCTGGCGGTATTCATTCGCGACCCAATCGAGGGCACGTGGCTGATAACGGCCGGCACGGGCTTTACGTAATACGATGGTGGATATATCAGTGCCGGTGACGGCATAACGTTTACCCTGTGGAGTCAGGTAACGCTCTGCCACCATGGCCAGGCTGTAGGCTTCTTCGCCGGAAGAGCAACCGACACTCCAGAATTCCAGCGTGTCATCGCTGCCAGCTTCTGCTGCTTTTTGCTGCACAAATTGTTCAACAAAAGCAAAAGCATCGGGATCACGGAAGAAGCGGGTTTCCTGAACGGTCAGACGGTCGACCAGCGTGCTCCATTCAATCGCACCCGAGGCACCATTAACGATGCGCTCGTAGTATTCCTGATAGTTGTCACAGCCGACTTCGCGCATCCGCAGACCAAGACTGGTCTGCAGAAACGAGCGGCGTTGTGGCGCCAGGCACATCCCGGTGCGCTCTTCCAGCAAACTCTGCCAGCGAACGAACTGAGCGTCGTCCATTTCCGGAACGGTGCTCAAACCTGTACGTAACTGATGGTTCATTAAAAGTCATCCAACCATCTGTCAGGTTACAGCACCTGTCGTTGATGAAGGTCCAGCTCTGCTTCCGGCAGTTTGAAGCCGGCTACTGATTCACGCAGCTTGTTGGCCATTTCCGCCAGATTACCAATCGACTTCGCGGTTGCAGTAGTACCCGCAGAAGTCTGCGAAGTAATTTCCTGAATAACGTTCATCGTGTTGGAAATATGACCCGCAGACGACGCCTGCTGACGGGCCGCGTTGGAAATGTTCTGAATCAGTTCCGCAAGGTTTTTAGATACGTTTTCAATTTCTTCCAGTGCCACACCCGCGTCCTGCGCCAGACGTGCACCGCGCACCACCTCGGAGGTGGTGGTTTCCATCGAGATTACTGCCTCGTTGGTATCGTTCTGAATCGTTTTAACCAGTGCTTCAATCTGCTTGGTCGCAGCGGCTGAACGTTCTGCCAGACGCTGTACCTCGTCCGCAACCACCGCGAAGCCCCGGCCGGCGTCACCGGCCATGGATGCCTGAATCGCAGCGTTCAGGGACAGAATGTTGGTCTGGTCAGCAATATCGGTAATCAGGGAGATGATGTCACCAATCTCCTGTGAGGATTCACCCAGACGTTTAATACGCTTGGAGGTTTCCTGAATCTGTTCACGGATGTTATCCATGCCGTTAATGGTTGCCTGTACCACTTCCGCACCTTTGTTGGCGATCGCTACCGACCGCTCCGCAACCGCAGATGATTCCGAGGCGTTGGCCGATACCTGGTCAATGGACACCGCCATCTCGTTGATCGCCGCAGAAGCACCGGCAATTTCCTGCGCCTGGTGTTCAGAAGCTTCCGCCAGGTGCATCGCCGTGGCCTGAGTTTCCTGGGCCGCCGAAGATACCTGTACCGCTGTTTCGTTAATCGCCGATACCAGAGAGCGCATCTGGTCGATCGCGTAGTTGATGGAGTCAGCAATCGCACCGGTAAAGTCTTCGGTTACCGTCGCAGAGGCTGTTAAGTCACCGTCCGCAAGGTCAGCAATTTCGTCCAGCAGACGTAGAATCGCCATCTGGTTCTGTTCGTTCTTATTCGCCGTTGCATCCAGGTCACGACGGGTTTCGCGGTAAGACACCACACCAAACGCCACCATCATAACCAGAGCCAGCATCGCAGAAACATAACCAACGATCTGGAAATTTCCCCGTTCACCGGCACCCGCCTGAATGGTTTCGGTCAGCTTGGATGTCTGCTCCAGCAGCGTACGGGAGTCGTTAAAGATAGAGTCCGATGCTTCACGCACCTGGAACAGTTCAGGAGAGGTTTCCAGAATCTCGTCAACGGAGCCGGATACGAATTCAAACAGTTCAGCAACTTCCGCCAATGCGTAAATTGCTTCTTCATCTTTTACCTGAGAGATGTTCATGGCCACATTGCCCTGAATCATACCGTTCAGTACGCGGCCAAACAGCGAGGCGTCACGGCCAAAGGCGTCCGCGGCCATTACCGCATCTTCACCACCGGCCAGTACTTTGTTAACGGAGCGTACGATACGTTCTGCCAGCCAGGACTGACGCTGTGCTACCGCAACCTGATCGGCCGGCGCACCGTTATCCAGCAGAATTTCTACAATCTCGTCATATTCCACCTGCAGCTGCGGAATGGTTTCTGCCAGCGTCGCGGCAACTTCGTGGAGGGAGAGAATAATATCCTGAGCACGGATAATCTGGTCAGCGTTGCCCTGAACTTTATTCCAGACGCCTTCTACGTTGGTCATGGTAGCAACTTCTGCTGGCGGCAGGCCGTTAGCAGAATCACCCTTGGTCAGGTAACCCCAGCGGGTCGCGAAGTTATCACGGGCAATTTTCAACTGACCGAATGCTTCCCGTTTACCACCCGCGGCTTCTACCGCGTTCTTTGCCAGTTCCTGCGACAGTACGCGCAGCTCACCGGCGTGATCAATGTATTGCTCATCCTGGTTTGCCAAAAGGTTTACGTACACCGTAATACCGATAAACACCGCCAGAAACACGAACAACAGACCCGCCAGAACACCGTTAATCCGGTTTCTGAAGACCGTCGACAAGACGCTTCCTGTATTTCCGCTCATGCCGTTCTCTCCACACTCACTGCATGTATTTTAATTATTATCTGCCTGATGGCAGATTCGATCAGATTACCTAACCATACCCGCTGCGCGGGCATTGTTATACCGCAATCTGCAGGAACTCCGGCGCCCGGATCAGCTCACGCAACTGAAATACCGGCCACTCGCGCCCATCCCGCTCGAAACCATGTTCTACAAATTTTCTGAAAGCCGGATCAAGTTCGGAAACATCCACCCGGCGATCGACTGCAAATTGCTGCATCCCCAACACAGCATCCACCAACAGGCCCGTCAGGTGGTCGTCCTGTTCGACGACCAGAACCCGGCGACTACGCCAGTTGGCTTTGGATGGCAGACCCAGAAGGCCCGCCAGATCCATAACCGGCACCATGCGCCCACGCACATTGGCCACACCCAGAACCCAGCTGCGCACACCCGGCACTTTGGTCAGACGTGGCGGCTGCAGAATTTCCGCGACATCAATCATGTCTGCAGCAAAGGTCTGACCGGCAAGCATAAAGCCTACGCCACGCCAGTAAGAAACCGCTTCCACCTGTTGCGGCAAAGCCGACGCATTGCGTCGGCTACGTTCGGCGATGTCCAGCAGCTGCGCGTACGGATGCATATCAGCCAGCCATTACGGAAGCAATCTCGGACAGCAGGGTTGCTTCTGCAACCGGCTTAACCAGATAACCACTGGCGCCCTGACGCTTACCCCATACACGGTCAGTTTCCTGATCCTTGGTGGTGACAATAATCACCGGAATATGCTGAGTTTCCGGATCTTTGGTCAGCTGACGCGTTGCCTGAAAACCATTAAGGCCCGGCATCACGATATCCATCAGCACTACATCCGGCTTTTCCTTGCGCGCCAGTGCCACACCATCAGCACCGTTTTCTGCGGTCAGAACTTCGTGACCATTTTTCTCCAGCATGGAGCGGAACGCTTCAGTTTCTGTCGGAGAATCATCTACTACCAAAATACGGGCCATGCCTGTTACCTCTTAAAACTCTTTCAGCTGTCGCTGGCTCAGGATTTTACGTACTGACGAATTGAACCCAACAGCTCTTCCTTACTGAAAGGCTTGGTCAAATATTCATCAGATCCAACAATGCGCCCTTTAGCTTTATCGAACAAACCGTCTTTACTGGACAACATGATTACCGGTGTCGATTTGAATTTGGAGTTATTTTTGATCAGGGCGCAGGTCTGATAACCATCCAGACGCGGCATCATGATATCGACAAAGATGATATCCGGGTGAGTATCGGCAATCTTGGCCAGCGCATCAAAACCGTCTGTGGCGGTAATGACTTCGCAGCCGACCTTTTTAAGCAAAGTCTCAGCCGTACGACGAATGGTTTTACTGTCGTCGATGACCATGACTTTAATATTCTGAAAGTTATCGTCCATAGGGAGGCCTTTAACCATCCATTTCTTATGTTTTAGTGAGCGGTTGTGTTCAACAATCGCAGGAGACGCCATTGCGCACGTTTGTATCACAGATTATGCAACAAAGGCTAGGCCGGCGCGCTGCGCTGCGTCACACAATTAAGTTACGCCGCCGGGACAATGCATAGGTTACACTGGCGCCATCGTTGAGCACCTGATCTTACGGAGCCTTTATATGAGCATTAAACTGGGTGTGGTGATGGACCCCATCGCCGACATCGCCTTTAAAAAGGACACCTCGCTGGCCCTGCTGCACGCCGCTCAGGAACGTGGCTGTGAACTCTTTTATATGGAGCAGAGCGACCTGTCGATCCAGAACGGCAAAGCCATGGGGCGCATGGCGCCGTTAAAAGTCGCCATGAATCCGGATCACTGGTTCGATCTGGGTGACTACAGCGAGCAGCCGCTGGCTGAGCTGAACATCATTCTGATGCGCAAAGATCCACCGTTCGACAGCGAGTTTATCTACAGCACCTACATCCTTGAGCGTGCCGAACAGGAAGGCGTTCTGGTTGCCAATAAGCCACAGAGCCTGCGCGACTGTAATGAGAAGGTATTCGCCACGGCATTCCCGGAACTGATGAGCCCAACCATCGTTACCCGCCGCGCCGATCTGCTGAAGGCTTTCCACAAAGAGCATGGCGACGTCATCTTCAAACCTCTCGATGGTATGGGCGGCTCCTCTATATTCCGGCTGCGCGCCGACGACCCGAACGTCAGCGTCATCATTGAGACCCTGACCAACCATGGCAGCCAGCAAATCATGGCGCAGCGTTTTATCCCGGAAATCACCGCCGGCGACAAACGTATCCTGATGATTGATGGCGAGCCTGTGCCTTTTTGCCTGGCGCGCATTCCGGCGCAGGGCGAAACCCGCGGCAACCTGGCCGCCGGTGGCCAGGGCGTTACCCAGCCTCTGAGTGATGAAAACCGCGCCATTGCCGAAAAAGTCGGACCTGTCCTGAAAGAAAAAGGGCTGTATTTTGTTGGCCTCGATATCATCGGCAACAACCTGACGGAAATTAACGTCACCAGCCCGACCTGCGTGCGTGAAATCAGCCGTGATTCCGGTATCGACGTAGCCGGTCTGCTGATTGACTGCCTGCTGGCTAAGCTTACGCAATAAAGCTGAAAGACCAACAGGGCAACACGCCCGCCAGCAGCACTGGCAACAGCCGCCGCACCGGAAACCACGGGGCGGCGGCCACTCAGTCCGAATATGGACAAATCCGCCCTGAAAGCGCAGACTTGCACCCGTTTTCCGGACTTTAAACAGGTACTTCCGCACGCATGTCAGCCACCGCCGTGACCAGCTCCGATCGCTTGTCCTTCGCCCTGTTTCTGGCTCTGCTGATCCATGCCGTTCTTATTCTCGGCATCAGCTTCACCGCCAGCGACCGCGATAACCTGTCCAAGACGCTGGAAGTCACCCTGGCGACCTACAAAAGCGACAAAGCGCCGGAACAGGCCGATTTTCTCGCTCAGGAAAATCAGGAAGGCAGCGGCACCTTAGATGAAGCGCGCATGCTGACCACCGATGTCGAAGCCACCTTCCACGCCAACGAAATCAACGAAACCTCACCGCAGGAACAACAGGCCAGCGCGCCGCGTCAGGTACAGGGTGATCGCCAGCTGGTGACCACCAGCGGCAGCAGCCGCAATAGAGCGCCCAGCAGGCAGGAGCGCTTCAGCGTGCAGACTGATAAGCCCGACGGTCCGGAAAAAACCTTACTGGAACGCAGCCTGGAAATGGCCAGCCTTGAAGCCAAGCTCGACTCTGAACGGCAGGCTTATGCTAAAAAACCACGTATTCAGCGCCTGACAGCCTCATCCACCATGAAGGCCAACGATGCCTATTACGTGAACAGCTGGCGGCACAAGATTGAACAGATGGGTGCCCTGAACTATCCACGCGAAGCGGAAAGCTGCTTCGACAACTGCCGCCTGCGTCTGCTGGTTGCCATCAACCCCGATGGCACCATCAACGAGCTGCGCATTCTCGAATCATCCGGTAAAAAAGTGCTCGATGATGCCGCGCTGCGCATTGTGCGCCTGTCTGCCCCTTTCGCTCCTTTTACCGAAGAAATGCGCAAGCAGACCGATATTCTGGAAATTATCCGTACCTGGCAGTTCAAGGGTAACCGCTACATTTCGGACGCCAATTAATGCAACAGCTTAACAGCCTGAAAAACCATCTGTTGATTGCCATGCCACAACTGGAAGACTCCTGGTTTGCCGGCACCGTCACCTATCTGTGTGAACACAACGCCGACGGCGCCATGGGCATCGTGCTGAACAAACCGCTGCCGGTTACCTTTCACGAGATCTGTGAACAGCTGGAAATCACCCGCCTGGCCGGTATCGATCCGGAGATTTACGCCGGCGGCCCGGTCAGCCAGGAACATGGCTTTATATTGCACCGTCAGCAGGGCAACTGGGGGGCGACGCTGAATGTCACCGAACAGGCACACCTGACCTCGTCAAAAGATATTCTCAAGGCCATCGCCGCCGGTTCCGGCCCGCAGGATTACCGCCTGACTCTGGGTTACGCCGGTTGGGATGCACAGCAGCTGGACGAAGAAATACTGGCCAACTCCTGGCTCACCATTGAAGCCACCGAACATCTGTTGTTTGAAGTGCCCCACGACGAGCTGTATCAGGCCGCGCTCAGCCAGCTTGGCGTCAGTGCCGAATTTCTGAGTTCCGATGCGGGGCATGCCTGATGAGCAGCCCGGCACCGTCGGCGCGGGTTAAAACCCTGCTGGCTTTTGATTTCGGCACCCAGCGGATCGGCATCGCCACCGGCCAGCGCATCAGCGCCACCGCCCGCCCACTGAATCCGGTTAAAGCGCGCGACGGCGTACCCGACTGGGATGTACTGCAGCGCATTATTGATGAGTGGCAGCCCGATGCCTTTGTCGTTGGTCTGCCGCTGAATATGGATGGCACAGCCAGCGATATGAGCCGCCGCGCGAAGAAGTTTGCCGGGCGTCTCGAAGGCCGTTTTCACCGCCCGTCGTTTACCCATGACGAGCGCCTGAGCAGTTACGAAGCCAAAGGCATGGTAATCGCCCAGGGTGGCAGCCGCGATTTTGGCGCCAACTCGGTGGACGGTATTGCCGCACAATTAATTCTCGAAAGCTGGATGGCGGCCTGGCCATTAACCGACACGCCGCCTGAATAAAGGACACCTATGCATCTGCCTGATATCGAACAAACCTGTACCGAGCTGGGCCAGCGTCTGGCGGCTTATCTGCAACAGAACCATATTGAACAACCGCTGCTGGTCGGTATCCGTACCGGTGGCGTATGGATTGCCGAACGCCTGCAACAACAACTGCAGACCGAAGACGGCGTCAGCACCCTCGACATCAGCTTCTACCGTGACGATTTCACCCGTCACGGCCTGCACCCGCAGGTCATGGGCTCCGAGCTGCCGGACAGCATCGAAGACCGCCACATTATTCTGATCGACGACGTCGTGATGAGCGGCCGCACCATCCGCGCCGCCATGAACGAGCTGTTCGATTATGGCCGCCCGGCCAGCATCAGCCTGGTCTGTTTGCTGGATATCGGCCGCCGCGAACTCCCTATCCAGCCAGACCTGTGCGGTGTCCGGCTGGAACTGGAAGAAGGCCAGCTGGTTAAGTTAAGTGGCCCGCAGCCACTGCAGCTGACCCTGTCCTGATCACCACCTGACTGACCAACATATTGTGAGTAGCAACAATGACCACTGACCCAAGCCAGGTGCAGCTGACCGCCGACGGGCGTCTGAAGCACTTCCTCACCACCGAGGGCCTGAGCCGTGAACTCCTGACCGAGATTCTCGACACCGCCGATTCTTTTATCAGCACTCAGGAGCGGGACGTGAAAAAAGTCCCGCTGCTGCGCGGCAAGACCGTGGTCAACCTGTTCTTCGAGAACAGTACCCGTACCCGTTCCACCTTCGAGCTGGCGGCCAAGCGCCTGTCGGCCGATATTCTTAACCTCGATATCGCCAAATCCGCGACCGCCAAGGGCGAAACCCTGATGGATACGCTGTGGAACCTCGAGGCCATGTATTCCGATATGTTCGTCGTGCGTCATGCCGATTCCGGTGCCGCCCACTTTATTGCCGAACACGTCACCCCCAACGTTGCCATCATCAACGCCGGCGACGGTCGCCACGCGCATCCGACTCAGGCGATGCTGGATATGCTCACTATCCGCCGCCATCAGGGTTCTATCGAAGGTAAAATCGTTGCCATCGTCGGCGATATTCTGCATTCCCGTGTTGCCCGTTCACAGATTCATGCGCTGCGTACTTTAGGTGCCGCCGAAATCCGCGTGATCGGCCCCGGCACCCTGCTGCCGCGCGATATCGAAGCGCTGGGCTGTAAAGCTTACTACCGTATGGAAGACGGCCTGAAAGACTGCGATGTGATCATCATGCTGCGCCTGCAGAAAGAACGTATGCAAAACGCTCTGCTGCCGAGCGAAGGCGAATTCTTCAAGCTCTACGGCCTGACCGAAGAGAAGCTGACCTACGCCAAACCCGATGCCATCGTTATGCATCCGGGGCCGATTAACCGCGGCGTCGAGATTGAATCCAACGTCGCCGACGGCCCGCAATCGGTGATCCTCAATCAGGTCAGCTACGGTATCGCCGTGCGTATGGCGGTCATGGCGATGGCCATGAGTGGTCAGCAGCAGGAGCGTAACGAACTCGCCGAACAAAACATCGAGCAGAACAACGAACACAATAACGAGCCGGATCAGGAGGAGGCATAAGCATGAGATACCTGCATATTGAAAACGCCCGCCTGATCGACCCGTCACAGAATCTGGATCAGGTCACCGATGTTTACGTCGCTGAAGGACGCATCCACGCCATTGGCCACAAACCAGCGAGCGGCGGTATTGAGCACAGTATCGACGCCAGTGGCCTGTTACTGGTGCCCGGCCTGATCGATCTTGGTGCTCACCTGGCCGAACCGGGTTTTACCCATAAAGGCTCCATCGCCAGCGAAACCCGCGCCGCCTGCGCCAGTGGCTTTACCCACGTTTGCGCCTTACCGGACACCAAACCGGTGGCCGACAGCCCGGCAGTGATTCAGTTAATTCAGGAAAAAGCCGCCAAAGCCGGCTTTGCCAAAGTACTGCCGCTGGGCGCCCTGACCCAGGGTCTGGCCGGTGAGCAGCTGGCCTCTATGTTCAGCCTGCGCGAAGCCGGTTGTGTGGCACTGAGCAACGCCCGCGCGCCGTTCAAAGACAGTTATGTACTGCGCCGGGTAATGGAATACGCCGCGACTTACGACATTCCGGTATTCCTTAACCCCGACGACGCTGCGCTGTCGGATGGCGGCTGTATGCACGAAGGCCCGACCGCTACCCGTCTGGGCCTGACCGGTATTCCGCAAACCGCCGAAACCATCGCCCTGGCGCAGATGCTGTTACTGGTTGAGCAGACCGGCGTACGTGCGCATATCAGCCAGATCAGCTGCGCGCGCAGTGTGCGCATGCTGGCACAGGCACGTGAGCAGGGTATCCGCGTCAGTGCCGACACCCCGCTGGCCAACCTGATTTATACCGACGAAGCCGTTACCGGCTACAACAGCCAGTTCAATGTGCAGCCACCACTGCGCAGTGAAAGCGACCGTCAGGCCCTGCTTGCCGCCGTTAACGCCGGTGAACTGGCCATCAGCTCCAACCACCGTCCGCATGAAGTGGCCGCCAAGAAAGCACCTTTTGCCGATGCCGAACCAGGCATGAGTATTTTTGATGGTTTCCTGCCGCTGGCACTGCAACTTGTGGAACGCGGCGAGCTGGAATTATCGGCCTTTATCCGCGCCACCAGCGCCTTACCGGCGCAGGTTCTGGGCCAGAATCAGTCACTGAGCGAAGGTAACTGGTTTAATGCGGTGCTGATTAATCCGGATGCTGAGCAAAGCTTCCGCCGCTCGACGCTGCTGTCAAAAGGACGGAACAGCCCGGTGGCCGGCAAGACCTTAAAAGGCGCGGTTAACGCCGTGTTTATTGATGGCCGGAAAGTGTTTGGCTGATCGTTAACAAACCCAAACGCTGAATAATAAAAAAGCCGCAGAATCTGCGGCTTTTTTATGTGTGGTGAATGATCGCTATGCGGGTTCGCATGCATTAGACGGCATCCGGTCCACGATAAATCCCCTGCACCGAATTAAGCGTATGCCAGTACAGCACCGGACCATTGGCTGTTGCCAGTTCATCACGCAAGGCCGCCAGCGCTTTAGCGGTGTAGGTGCATTCAGACTGTACGGTTAAACCATCGGCCCAGCGCTGATTACGGAACCATTGCTCAGCCTGCTCACCGGCCGCCGAGGCAACGCCATAGCCCTCGCCATAATACTGGTCGAGCAGTACCGGTTGCGGAATATTGAATGGCGGAATGCCGCCCTGCAAACGCAGTAAATATTGCTGCGTCTGCTGCATTAATTGTTTCACCGTCGCCACGGTGCAGGCAGGAAAAGGGCCAAGATGCGCAGGTGCCACGCGCACACCAATAACCCGCGACGGCAGACCGGCAAGCGCCACGCCCAACGTCAGACCGGCTAAGGTCGCACTGGAGCCCACCGGGCAAATAATGGTTTCCGGCACTGGGCATTCTCCCCGTTCAATCTGCTCACGTAATTCAAACGCAGCATCAATAAAGGCAATAACGCCCTGCAGCGACGAGCCTCCGGCAAATAAATATTCGGTCTGTTTGCGGCGCAATAACCGGTCACGGATCTGCAGAGTATAAAAACGCAGTACGGTATTCAGCAGGCTGCCGCAATAACGCAGCGTCGCACCATAGCGCTGCATCACCTGCAGGTTTTTTCTGACGGACGGACTCTGCGGCTGATCGAACAGAAGAATCTCACAGTCAAAACCCAGCGCTTTACTGTGCACGGCGCAGGCCACACCGTGATTGGTGCCGGTGCCGCCAAAGGTCAGCAGGCGGGTTTTTCCTTCTGCCTGCATTTTGCCGAAAATAAACGCCAGCTTGCGGCTTTTATTACCGCCATAAACCGCATTGGTTAAATCATCGTGCTTAAGCCAGAGTTGCGGCGTATCGAGGCTATGGGTAACAGGTGTCGGAATCTGCTGGCCGGGAATATCCGCCAGCGGAATGAGCTTTTGCAGCACAGGATAAGCTTTGAATAAAGGAGATGAAGACACCAGCAGACTCCGGCCAAAAGTGCATTGTAAGACGACGGTGCAATCTTCCGCAGGTCTTACAATGCCAATGGTGCTGCTGCTCTGAAATTAAGCCCAAAATTAAGCCCAAAATTAAGCCCAAAATTAAGATCAGGAATTAAGGCCAGGGATAATCCGCGACCGGCAATCCCATTGCCTGCAGTTCCGCCACCACAATACGGCGATATTTCACCACATCGCCGACGTCCGTTTGTCTCAGCCTTGCCACTTCTTCCGCGCTGAACGGCTGGAAATTTGCCCGCAGGGAAGTCCCGCCCCAACGTTGCATGATGTAATTCATCACCTCGGCAATTTCATTATCACTCAGACTGGCCCCCACCACGCCGGGTACGTGCATCAGATATTCACGGCCGCGTTCGGTTTCGGCAAATGAGGCAACGTAATTATTAAAATCGGGAATACCTCCCGCCGGAGAACCTGCGCCATCCGGACGATGACAGCCCAGACAACGCAGCACATAGTTAGCCTGCGGGCTGAGTTCACCCTGTGGGGCCGGAGCTGACTTTATCTGCGCAACATCATCGGCAGCCTGACTATAAGCGCACGACCCTGCTGACAGTGCCAGCAGCAGACTGCCGCGCAACAACCAGGCCGCAGCCATTTTTGTGTGCATTTTCCCGTCTTGTTTATTGTGCATTTTTCCGTACTCCGCGCAGCTGGCTGTGAGACTGAGGCGTGTTGCGGGCGTGCTCCAGCACCTCATCAGCCAGCACTGCATTCAGACCGTTAAGATCGTCCAGCACATAGGCGGCCAGCGCTTTCATTTGTGCCGCCGTTAAATCCGCCTGCGCTGGCATCACCAGGCCGTAATAACCGATGCCATCCACTTCGATAGTGCCGGACAAACCGTTATTTAATACGCCCCAGAAATACGCCGGAGCCTGTTCGGCCAGTGCCGGCCACAGCATGCTGTTCACCAGTGGCGGTGCCAGCCCCGGCGTACCAATACCACCCGGCTGGTGACAGGCCGCACAACGCTGGTTAAACAGCGCTTCGCCATTATTCTCAGTTGCTCCGGCAGCAGACACCGGAGCCGCCAGCGCGGCTCCCAGTGCTGCCAGCGAGAGCAGAGATAAGGTGAATTTTTTCAGAACCATCATCTCAGCTCCCGCTTCAGGCGTCTGCCATACCAACCAGCACAGCAACGGTGCAGTGATAACCCTGCGACGCGTTGGCCATACACCAGTTAATGTCGTTATGCAGACCCATACGGTAACCCGGACGCTCCCGCTCGCTGGTAAAGCAGAAGGTGCCGTTGCACTCCACTTTGCCGCAGCAGTCGTTGTACGACACCAAATAATCTTTATCGTCATTCGGGTTGCGGCAGGTGCCAACCCAGGACACTTTGGACGCTTCCGAGCCCGGCGGACAGCTGGTTAATGTGCCGCCACAGTCGTTGCACAGATTGCCGTCGAGCGCGCAGTAGCGCCAGTATTCACAGGCGGTCGGATCATTCGGATCGGCCGGGGCTTCGTCTTCCGCTTCTCCGGCCCAGGCTTTGCCGGCATTACGGTCAAAGGGCAGAACCGGCAGCATGGCGCTGCCCAGCATCAGCATCCCGGCGCGGCTTAAAAAACTGCGGCGGCTGCTGCGCTGTGCGACTTTGCGGGTTAAATGTTCGGTGCCTTTATCCAGGCCGGTTAATACGCTGTCGAAAAATCGTTTCATAGTGATATCTCTTGTTGCCTAAAAATCGTTGCCTACTGAGTGATGCTCAGGAGTTGTTTGCTCAGGAGTGGCTTGTTCAGGAATGCTGTTCAAGAAAACTCTGTACCGAGCCAACACCCATTTCCATGGCATTGAACAGACTCTCAAGCTGCTCGCGGCTGTTGATCAGACCTTTCGAGCGGATCACGCCCTGCTTATCCATCAGCACCGCAAACGGCAGACGCGATACGCGGTAACCCAGCCCCAGTTCGGTCGACAGTACGTATGGAAAATCCTGCAGGCCAACGTGCTGAATAAAGCGCTGGTGTTTTTCTTCTTCGCCATCGGAAGCCAGCACCACATCCAGCCAGTCTTTTTCACTGGCTTTTACCGAGCGCAGAATCGGCAGCAGTTTTTTACATACCGGACAGGTCGGCGACAGGAAAAACACCAGCATGGCTTTTTCTTTATCGCGACCAATATGCACGGCACCACCGGTCAGGCTGTTAAGGGTAAAGGCCGGGGTTAAATCACCGACTTTCGGCCCGGAGTCATTCATCAACGCACCCATCGGCGCGATACGTTCAAACAACACGCCGATCTGGCGGGCCAGCACAAAAAATGCGAGGGCCAGCGCCATTACGGCAACAAATAAAAATGCGACAGCAAAATACAAAGCAGTCATAACGACCTCTTAAATTCGTTTCAGTGAGTTGGCCATTTCACTGATGGCCAGCAGGTTGGCGTTCACCTGCTCAAATAACAGGAAGGCGAGCCACAGAAAGACAGCAGCAGCGATGGCCACCACGATTTCGGCGCTCTGCAGTGCTTCCGGCAGACCGAGCAATGGCAGCAGAGCGAAGACCATCAGCAGCGCATTACGCAGCAACAGGGTTTTGCTCAGCAGTTGCGGAGTACCGCCACAGCCACATTCAATGCGGGTATGACCGCGACGGATATTGATGCCCATAGCGATGGCATATCCCCCGAGCAACAGCGCCGCCAGCACCAGTCCGGCAGCACGGCTGGCGCTGAATAACAGCATCAGCACCAGCGCGCCTTCGAGGGCCAGCAAGGCAATAGCAGCGGGCTTAACCAAAGCTTCCGGCAGCAACTCGTAGTCGGCGACAAAGCCCTGGAATTCGAGGAAATCCAGTGCTTTGTGCAGTGCCGCGCGCAGGAATACCAGCAGGGTAAAGACCAGTAGCGTGAGGCTCGCCAGTGGCAGTAATTCAGTCATGAGACACCGCCAGCGAGGTGGTCCAACCGGCTTTTTCGTCGGCCGCCGCCTTCTCAAACATAAAGTCGCCATCGCCGCTCAGTACGTACTTATCGATGGTTTCGTCTTCTTCATTGGAGCCGAACAGCACCGGGGTTTTGCCCTCAGTCACACTCAGCGCCACCATGTGCGGTGCCGGAGAACGGCTGATGAGTTTTTTCTTTTTCAGACTGTAAGCCCAGATTTCTTCAGAGCCGTTTTTATGGCTGCCGTCATAAGCGCCTGAATGCATCAGCATAAACACCATATCCAGCGTGCTGCTGTAAGCTGTGATGGCATAACCACCCGGAGCCCAGTCACCTTCGATGCCGGTATTCACCTGCAGTTTTTCTTTGATTTTTACGGTTTTGCCACTGTCATCGGCGAGGTACAGGGCTCCGCCGAAGGTGGTCAGGATCAGCTCACCGTTTTTACGGCGTTCGCTGTGGATATAAATCGGGTCGGCATCCACATCGAATAATTTGCCCGATGCTTCAACACTGTATTCCTTACCTTTCAGGGTGAAAGTTTTCAGCTGTCCGGTACCACAGGGCGTACTGAAGCTAGAGCCTTCCAGTGCCGGATAAACTCCGTAACATCCCGGGGTCGGCACTTCAGTAATCACTTCGCCGGCGGCAATATCAATTACCGAAACTGAGGTGGCCGGTGTGGCATTCTGCACATACAGCAGTTTTTCATCGGCGCTTAATTCCAGTAGCTGGGTCATGCCGATGGCTTTTACGGCTTTATTAGGCACGATGATTTCTTTCTTACGGCTCAGGGTTTCTACGTCATACACCTGCACCACGCTTTCTACCGGACCATAGGTAATGCGCTTGGCAAAGTCGGACAGCACGTAAACGGTTTTGCCGTCTTTCGAGACTTTCATCTGCGAAGTAATACCCGCCGGCATCGAGCCTTTATAGTGCAGGTCATCCTGAGCGAAGACGTGAATCTGGCTGGCGCCCCCCCAGGCGGCTTCGTTCATAAACACATTCGGCCCGGGCTGAATGGTTTTCTCGACCGTAAAAACTTCCGGCTTAAAGGGCTCTGCCTGCGCCGCCGGCATCACCGCCGACAACAGCAGGGTTGCGATACAGGCCGCCAGCGGTGCCGGAGTGAATACGCGGCGGGACAGGTTTCTGGTTTTACTTTTTTGCTTGGTTAACGTCATGGTTTGCAGCTCTTGTTGTGAGTCTGCAGGAGTGAAGAGCAGCGCCCATGCCAATGCCTGAGTTAACAGGCCAAACCTACCTCTGATGGAGTACCTAAAGAGGCCAATACTGACAATTTGATCAGAATTGTTACGTACTGTTAGTGCCCGCTATTAACGATAAAACCGTCAGCACTATAAAGGCGCGCCGGACAATAACGCCGGCGTTGTTCTGGTGCGTATTGTTTGCTGCCTTCGTCACCCGTATCCACAGGCAGTGAAGCCCTACCCGAAACCCCGGGCATGGGGTATCCTGCGACCTCTGAACGCGGGGGATGTTATGAGTAACTGGCTTGATGCCGTAAAGTGGGACGCCGATGGTCTGGTACCGGCCATTGCGCAGGATTATAAGACCGGCCGTATCCTGATGATGGCATGGATGAACCGGGAAGCACTGGCGCTGACGGTGCAGGAAAACCGCGCCATCTACTATTCCCGCTCGCGCCAGCAACTGTGGCGTAAAGGCGAGTCTTCCGGCCATGTGCAGCAGTTGCACGAAGTGCGCCTCGACTGTGACGCCGATGTCATCACCCTGCAGGTGGAACAGATTGGCGGTATCGCCTGTCATACCGGCCGCGAAAGCTGCTTCTACCGGGTCTATCAGGATGGCGAATGGGTCAGCGTTGATCCGGTGCTGAAAGATCCGAAAGACATTTATTGATTGCTACTTAACGAAACTGAAACAGCTATGAGCGATATACTTTCCGCCCTCGGCGATATCCTTGAAGAACGTAAGAGCGCGGCCGCCGATTCATCCTATGTGGCCAGCCTGTATCACAAGGGCCTGAACAAGATTCTGGAAAAGGTTGGCGAAGAAGCCACCGAAACCATTCTGGCCGCCAAAGACGCCGAGACCAGTGGCGATAACAGCGATGTTATCTACGAGACCGCCGACCTGTGGTTCCACACCCTGGTGGCACTGGCCAAGCTGGGTGAGCGCCCGGAAGCCGTGGTTAACGAACTGGCACGGCGTTTTAATATGTCCGGCCTGGAAGAAAAGGCGTCACGTACGCCCAAGTAAACCGGTACAGACCAGAGAACTGAGAGATTGAGTATGCCGGACTGTCTGTTTTGCCAGATTGTCGCCGGAAAGATTCCGGCCAATGTCGTTTATGAAGATGAGCACCTGCTGGCGTTTCACGATATTGCGCCTAAAGCGGACACCCACCTGCTGGTCATTCCCAAGCGCCATATCGTTAACCTGAATGATCTGAGCGACGCTGATGCCAGCCTGATGAGCCATTTAATGCTCAGCCTGCCGGCCATTGCCCGCACACAAAACCTGACTGGCTTCCGCACCATTACCAATACCGGTAAAGAAGGTGGGCAGGAAGTTTTCCATATGCACTTTCATATACTGGGCGGCGATCAGCTGCCCGGTTTCTGATGTAATTTTTAAATTAAGAATAAGAGGATTTTCCTATGCTCGGCGGAATCAGTATCTGGCAATTATTAATCGTTCTGGCCATCGTCATTATGATTTTCGGCACCAAAAAACTGCGCAACCTGGGTGGCGACCTGGGCGGAGCAATCAAGAGCTTTAAAAAAGCTGTGAATGACGACAGCAGTGCAAAAGCCGATGAAGACGATAGTAAAGAGCCGGCAAAAACACTGGAGCATAAAGAAGGCGCAGCCAAAGACGCCGAATTCAAAAGCACCAACAAAGACCAAGATAAAATCTGATGTTCGATATCGGTTTTCTGGAATTAATGGTGGTAGCAATTCTGGGCCTGCTGGTGCTCGGCCCGGAAAGACTGCCAAAAGCAGCCCGCACAGTGGGTCTGTTTCTTGGCCGTATGCGCCGCACCATGAGCAATATCCAGGATGATCTTGAGCGCCAGGTCCGCACCGAAGAATTACGCGAAAAGCTGAAAGACCCTTATGCCACGTTTCTCGATGACGATTCGCCATCGGCTAACAGCATTCAGCCCAAGCCTAAAGCAGAAACGCAGCCGGACAATAAACCGGCAGCTGTCGCTGGTCCTCAACAGCCAGGTCCACAACAATCTGGCCCGCAGCAGCCTGCCGCCAATTCAAAACCTGATAATACCGATGCGTCATCATGACCGATCATGAACAACCTCTGATTGCCCACCTGATCGAACTGCGAAACCGTTTGCTGAAATCGGTACTGGTGGTATTGGTGCTGTTTCTTGGCATGTTCTACTTTGCCAACGACCTGTACCTGATTCTGGTAAAACCACTGTCAGTATTGCTGCCCGACAGCGGCAATATGATCGCCACCGGTGTGGCCTCGCCTTTTCTGGTGCCGTTTAAACTGACATTGGTTCTGGCGGTCCTGCTGGCAGTGCCTTTTCTGCTGCATCAGGTATGGAGTTTTATCTCTCCCGGTTTGTATCAACACGAAAAGAAATTCGGTATTCCGTTGCTGGTATCCAGCGTTGTCCTGTTTTATACCGGAATCGCCTTTGCCTACTTTGTGGTGCTGCCACTGGCCTTCGGCTTCTTTACCGCCGCCGGACCGGAAGGTATTTCCTTTATGCCGGACATCAGCAATATTCTCGATTTTATTCTTAAAATCTTTTTTGCCTTTGGCATCGCCTTTGAAATTCCGATTGCGACCTTTCTGATGGTACTCAGCGGTATAACCACCGTTGCTGCCCTGACAGAAAAGCGCCCTTATATTTTTGTTGGCTGCTTTGTTGTCGGCATGCTGGTTACGCCACCGGATGTTATCTCCCAGACCATTCTGGCCGTACCGATGTGGCTGCTGTTTGAAGCCGGTGTACTGGCCTCAAGGCTGATTAAAAAGCCACTGGAAGACAGCGAAGAAGAGATTCAGGAAAGCTGATTATCCTGACTTTATCGAGCATAAAAAGCCCGGCAACTGCCGGGCTTTTTTATTGTATGAAATAAACAAATCTCATACTTATGCACTAAGTAAAGGGGAAGCATTTGACTGGTACAGGAGTACATAATTAGCATCACCAGTCCTGTTTATATGGATAATAACAATGAAAAAAATACTTCTCACCACATCAATCATTGCTGCGAGTTCAATAACTCAGGCTGCGAACTTCGACATGATTGCTTATGAAAGCCAACCATCACAATATGTAGGTCGGACTGACTCTGGCATTGCGATAGTATCCAATCAGCTCGGCAGCTCCAATCCGATCTACCTAAGTCTTATCGATACTATTACCGATCCAGACACCGGTTCTCTGATAGCTACAAGTGAAAGCACTCTCGCAGAGATACTGCCATGGCCCAATGGTTATCAAGAAGGGCTTCTGGCAAATTATCCGAATATGCCGGAGAACCCTGATCGTTTTGAACACCTGGGAATAACGACTCAGACAACGACGAGCGAGTTTATCGGGATCGCAGACTCTCTGATAGAAATGCTGCGGATGAAGTCCAGAGGGGGCAATACCTATACAAGAATATCACTGGCTATACTGCGGTAGGGGTTGCTGGCAACTACGCCTTGATTGCTGACCACGACCGTTTCGGTACAGGGAATATATATCATTGTGATTTTTCAAAATGGAATATCCAATTATCCTTCCAAGCAAATCTTCAGCTCTGCTCTGATCTTGGCAATTCAGAATATATAGAAGATATTGAAAGTGGAGTTCTAACTCCCACATACAAGTTTCCAATGAACAGTTCGGGATATGCACTGCTCAGAAAAAGATATTCTGATACCGATGGATCTCATATGGAGCTTATGGTCAGCGCACCAGGAAAACCTAGTATATCCCTACTGAAAGACGAGGTTGATACATCTTACAGCAATCTGTTGATTACTGATGGTGAAAGTCCAATCATTGCTGTTGATGACAAAAATGATAGAAGACGGTATTTCTCTTATGAGAACGGCGCTGTATCAGAAATCGCCTTAGACGCCTCTTATATTCCTGAGAATGGCACACCAATTGACGGTGACATCATAGAATCTATAGATAACGTCCTCTATATGAAAAAGTCTGATGGGCATTATAAATGCACTCGGCAGGATTTCAGAAACTCAGATATGACATTTGAAGAGTTTCTTCAAAGATACTCCATGGAGTCAGATTCTGTTGGTGAATTCCTGTCAAGCTATCCGGATAAGCCTGCAAGATATGAAGAGCTGATTATTGAAATGAATGTTCAGGAGCTGTTTCCGTCAGGAATTACTGATGCTGAATTTCAGAATCTCATTCTTACGCAGTTAACACCTGAGTACGAACACTTTATCAGCGATAACACGCATTATCTTTCCTGTGCATCAGGAACAGAGTCATTTATAACCAGCACGCAGAATTTCTTTCCAGCAAGGTCAACAAATGGAACATATGAATACGCGATCCGTTCTTTTGAATATGAAAAATTTGGCGCATCATATATTGTCATCACCCGCACATCGAATAATAGTGAAATAGCTGAATCTGTCAGCCGTTTAATCCTTGATGCACTGTTGGATTCGGCCTACAGAACTTACATTCTGGAATCAACAGAAAGAGCCAAATCATTGTATCCGGAATTATTTCTGAATTATCCTGATATGCCTCAGGATCTGGCTGGCGCAGGTCTGCCTGAAGATACTTCTCTGGTTGAATTCCAGAGCCTGACATCAAATATCATACTCAACACCCTGCCCTTTGGTCCGGTGAAGCAAGGGATATTCCTGCAACCACTGCTTGGTTTCACCGCGGACTCGACTGGCGGGTTTTCCTCTTTCAATGGCATATACACCACAGGTCTTACTCAAGCTGAAGGAGTCATCATTACGGTAAACCCTGAAAGCTCAACAATAGATCCTTATCTGAATGCCTATTCCTCACTGACCATCGGCATTCAGGGCCAGGCCTACGCCACCGAAGTATCCTGCTCTGTAGATACCACCGCTCTGAATATTACTGGTAGCAACTATGGTGACTGGGGCGGTGAGAATCGTCTGACTCTGCCTCTTAATTGGGGAAGCCAGAACATGTCCGGGGCTATTACACATACCGGAAATGCAGAGCTGGAAGAAAACGGAACGCTGCTTAGCGCGGATCTGTTTGCGGACACGACAACAACAACCGCGAATGTTGTTTGTTCAGCAGCCTTATCAGACGCTTCGGGTAATCTGATTCCGGTGACAGTCCAGAATGCGACGATCACTATCGATGATGGCATTCACGGTGGTAATGGCGGATTCAGTGGCAGCATTGAAATTCCGGTTGGGGTCAATCCTGAAGACATTACCGTATCGGTAACCATCAATGGCCGGACGATTACCACCGGTGTTGATAGTGCAGGAAACTTCAGTTTTGACGAACTGCGCGACGGCGACTTTACCATCGCTTTCAATGCTGACAACTATGTTCAAAGCTGCATGAATCACAGTATTTCCGAAGGTGCGAATATTGATGTTGGCCAGATCACTCTCTTTGCCGGTGATATCAACGATGATGGTGAAATCAATATCGCGGATTTCACCTACCTTGCCGGAAAGTATGGCTCTGCCAATGGTGATGAGTTGTACGATCAGAAAGCAGATCTGAATAAAGACAGTGTAATCAATGTTCAGGATCTGGCTATTCTTGCCAGCCACTTCGGCTCTGTTCAGTGTAACCCGCAATAAAATTCAGGCGGGGGAAACCCCGCCTGCTTCATAATTATCTGGAATATTTCATGCGAATTCTTCTTTTAATTTTCACATTGATAGCCAGCACATCCTCTGCCGGAACTCCGGTCCTGAGTTTTTCAACTCAGGACAAGGAAGGCATTCGCTGGCTGATTCTGGAAGCAACTGCACTGGATGATATCTATGGTGTCGACCTGATTCTCGACTACGATGCAGCCGCGCTTGAGGTCGTTGATCTGGATTCCGGAAAATCAGGGATACAGATCCAAAGCGGGAATCTGTTCGGTACGTCCGCCTTTGAGGTCAGCAACAGCGTTGATACTCGAAAGCACAGCATTCGCCTTGCTCTCAGCCTGCTTAATCCGGCACCTGCAGTCAGCGGCTCTGGTATCCTTGCCACAATTGCGTTTAAGAATACCAAGCCAGGTATTGTTCAGGTTAAGCAACTGGAGTTTGGGACCAAAGAAGGCCGTCTGATCAGCGCAAAATTACCGCAACCTGTACTCGTTGAACCAGCTCGGAGCGCTGCAACAACTTCAGGCAAAGTATCCATACCCGCGCTGGCCATACCCGACTATTCTGCTTCTGGCAGAGATAATAATCTGATGTATATTCTCGGCGGAGTTTTTGCATTTCTGCTGTTGATCAACATCGTATTCTTTATGTATTGGCGTCAGAAAGTAAAACGTCCTGCAATATAAAAAAGCCCGGCAACTGCCGGGCTTTTTAATCATTCAGAGTGAGAGAATATCCTCAGGCCTTCTCCACCAGATAATCAATATACTCATCACGCAGCGTACGTTTCTGCAGCTTGCCCGTGGCAGTGTGCGGCAGCTCCTCAACAAACAGAATGTCATCCGGTAGCCACCACTTGGCAACACGGCTTTCCAGATAGTTATAGATATCCTGTTTATTGATATCGCTTTCTTCACTTTTTACAATAAACAGCAACGGCCGCTCATCCCACTTCTGATGACGCACGCCAATCACACAGGCTTCTTTTACGTCCGGGTGCCCTACTGCCGCGTTTTCCAGATCGATACTGGAAATCCACTCACCGCCGGACTTCACCACATCTTTGGCGCGGTCAACAATCTGCAGATAACTGTTTTCATCAATCACGGCAATATCACCGGTATCGAACCACTGCTTACCATCCACATCGATAAAGAACGAATCCGGTTTTTCATTTTTATAATACGCCGTTAATACCCAGGGGCCACGCACACGCAGATAGCCGCGTGACGTTCCGTCGTGTGGCAGTGGCTGATCATCCTCACCAAAGATTTCCAGCTCAATACCAAACATTGGCCGGCCGGCGGTAGTCTGCAGACGATAGCGTTCATCGTCGCTCATTTTCTGCATCGCTTTGGTTGGTGAGCCGAGTGTCGCCAGCGGTGAGGTTTCGGTCATGCCCCAGATTGGCAATAAATACACGCCGTATTCTTTATCCAGTGTTTCCACCAGGGATTTCGGTGAGGCTGAGCCACCAACGCCGACGGTTTTAACCGAATCCATGCGTTTATTGTTACGTTTTAAATAATCGATCAGACCCAGCCAAACCGTTGGTACGCCCAGCATTAAATCTACCTCGGCCAGCTCGATTAATTCATGCAGACTCTGGCCATCCATACCATCACCGGGCAGCACCAGCGTCGCACCACTCATCGGAGCAATATAAGGCATACCCCAGGCGCAGACGTGGTACATAGGAACAACCGGCATCACCACCGAATCGGCAGAAACATTCAGTGCATCCGGATTACGGCTGGCATAGGCATGCAGTACAGTGGAGGCATGGGAATACAACACGCCTTTAGGGTTGCCGGTAGTGCCCGAGGTGTAACACAGGCCGGAGGCGGTATCCTGCGGAAACCGCGGCCATACCAGTTCGCTGCTGTATGTTGTCATTAAATCTTCATAATTAATGGCATTTGGCAGTCTGGTTTGCGGCATCTGGTCGGCGTCGATCATAAAGATAAAGCCTTTGACCGAGGTTAATTTATCCGCCACCGGTTCCAGTAATTTTGCGAAGCAGGCATCCAGAAAGACATAGCAGTCTTCGGCATGATTAATAATGTATTCCACCTGCTCGGTATAAAGCCGTGGATTAACGGTATGACAGATGGCACCGATACCGGAGATCGCGTAATAACATTCAAAATGGCGGTAGCCGTTCCAGGCCAGTGTCGCCACCCGGTCACCGGGCTGAACTCCCAAAGCCAGCAAGGCATTGGCCAGCTGCTTGCTGCGTTTTAACGCATCGCGGTAGGTATAGCGGTGGATATCACCTTCCAGCCGGCGGCTGATAATTTCACGCGTACCATGATGCGCAGCAGCGTATTCCAGCAGGTCTGAAATAATCAGTGGCTGAGTCATCATCTGGCCGGCATGGGCCAAAGCAGAAGAAGCAGTGAGTGTCATAATGCGTTCCATGGCGAGTTGTTTGCTCCAGCTTAAAAGCCTTAGCGCCTGTTAGCCAGAGGCAAAGGCCGCTTTGTTAGCGTGTCTCCTCCCATAGAATGAGATGCCAGGGTCTGTTAACACTAATTGAATCGGGCCTGCTGAGAGCCAGTTTTTCTCAGAACAAGGAGTGAGGAGGGATATTAACGGGTTAAATGAATAACGAACGACGACGTTAATGGGGAAAACTGGCCTCAGCCCGAAGGGTTATGGCTAAAAATCCCTCATCCTGCGTTGCTGTTCGCTCGCTTAACCCGTTACCAATCTGTCTGGAACAGATTGGCGTGCCAGCCCCGAAGGGGGGAAGCACAGGGATGTGCTGAACATCCCACACTCCCAACGCCTTGCCTGAGGAATTTTTTAGCCGATAACAGCCCTGTTTAATTAGTGTTAACAGGCCCTAGGCACTTTTCACCGCTCCGGGCAAATTGAGCCATTTGTTTTTATCCGTGGCCGGCGACATAAACCTGCGATAAAAAAACAGTAAACGTCTGGTAAGACAAACCTTCGTGTCTGTGAATTTTTCCCTCCTGCCTGATAGGATTCAGCGCGTTAACCAAAGGAGGGTTACCCTATGAAAGCTTATTCCATTCTTATACTGGCTGGCCTTCTGGCAGCTTGCGGCGGCGGTTCGGGTAGTTCAGGCAATTCAGGAGGTGGTGACAACAGTACTCCACCGGGCAATTACACTCCTGTCACCCAGAATCTGAGCCAATTGTCTCTGCTGGATGCCAGCGGCAAGCCTCTTTCAGAGGCCCAGGTAACCATCAGCCCGAAAAACACTGCAGGCATCGCGGTAGCCGCAGTTCTCGCCAGCAACAGTGTACAACTGACGGCAGACAGCAACGGCCATATCACCTTCCCTGATCTCGCTCCGGGAAGTTATACCCTGACCATTACCATCTCCGGTGTCACCGTAACCACGACACTGGAAATCCGTGCAGAAAATGCCTCCGGCAGCAGCACTGTAGCGGCCCCTCTGGTCATCACTGACAACGGCGCCGAAAGCCTCGAAGGCCAGGGATTCTTCGCTTCTCTTAGCGGTATTATTTTTGATGCCGATGGTCCGCTGAATAATGCTCAGATTGAGATTTCCGGCGGCGCGGCGACCAACGGTGCCATTGCCACAGCGACCACCGATAACGACGGCCACTTCGTACTGATCGTTAACGTATCGCTAAGCAAATTATTAGCTATAAAAACGGCCACCATCCGTATCAGCCGCGATGGCTATGGCACACGGGTAATTCCTCTGGATCTGACCCAGATATCTGCCCTCAGCGGTCTGAATTTTTCATTGCAGGCAGCCACTGGCAACAGTGATGCTCTTTACAGTGAAAATTTTGAGCAGCCCGTCAGCGAAGCGGCCTGTGGTAGCTGGATGACCGTCAGCGTTTCGCAATCTTATACCGGTGCTGGAGAAGGGCCGGGGCCACTGGCTACACTGAATGCAGAAGAAACCCCGGCAGAAGAAGCAGATGAAGAACTGCAGAATCTCTGGCACAGCCACAATGCCGGTCTTAACATCATAAACCAGGCACTGGTCAGTGATCTGGTGCTCCTTGCTCCGGATGATACTTCTGCCGGTAAAGTCCCAGACCCGCTGAGCAACCGCGCCTGCTGGTATGGCCAGGCCGCATCCGGAGGTGTCACTCAGGGGAATTTCCTCGGTGAGCCGGAGGAACCACAAGAGGAACTCGACGGAGGGACATCGTTAACGCCGAACGGTGGTGCAATTGTTTCACCCGATATTGATCTGAGCGCTGAAACCGGCCCACTGTCTCTTACCTTCCGTACCTGGTGGGAAATTGAAGCGGTTAACCCGAATGAAAATGGCTTTGATCTGATGACCATTGAATACAGCATCGATGATATTCAATGGACACCCATTGCCCGTCTGAATCCGTTGTCAGATCCGGTGGGTCTGGATGATCAGGACCGTGCACCGCTGCCCTACTCCAACCGCGGCTATAACAAGGCGCCAGCGTGGTTATGGCAGGAGCCGATTGATATCTCAGATCTGGCCGGCGAGCAAATCAAACTGCGCTTCCGCTTTAACACCCAGGACGAACTGTATAACGGCTTCCGCGGCTGGCTGGTTGATGACATCAGCATCAAACGCGAAGCAGGTACCTTCCCGCGCTATCTTGAACGCGAAACGTATCTGCAGCCGACATTTTCACCAATGAGTCAGACACCGGTTATCGCCGGCGAGGTTCAGGAAATCAATATTGGTGGAGAATACACCTACGGCACGGCGGCCACCCTGAAACTGATTCAGGTAAACAGTGATGGCAGTCAGACTGTTCTTGCTACTCAGCAGGTAGAACAGAATGACGCTATCGAACTGGCAGCAAGTATTACTGCACCAGATAGCGGTTTTGTGCTGCTCGCCTTTCAGGTATCCATTGACGATCAGACCAGTACAGAGCTGCGATACGATCTGTATTACCCGGTTGTGAATGACATTCCGGCAGAGTTGTCTGTCGATCTCTGACAGCCATAGAACAAAGCAGGGAATAAAAAAGGGCAGCATCCGCTGCCCTTTTTTATATCAGGCAAACTATCAATAAAAATGGAAAGCCGTTGCTGGCCGTTTTTTGTATGATGCTTTTTTGCTCCGGCATGCGGCCGGCTGACAACCTTGCCACTCTTACGGAAAGGATATTCCGATGCTTTTAATCTTTCAGATCATAACCACCATGATGCTGCTGTTCTGGCCAATGGTCATGATGATGTCGCCGATGGCATTTGATGCACCGGGTTCAGAAAATAACCGCGAACATATCATCGGCATGATGATCTTCCTTTGTTACCCCATTCCGTTGTGCGCGCTGTACTGGATATTCGGTGCAGAGCTGTTCGGTATTTCCGGCCGTACCCTGACCCTGGGCGCCACCGTCATTATCGTGCTGGCACTGAGTGTGTTCGGCTATGGCTCGCTGCTGAAAAATGCCTTAAACGGCATCGCCAGCAGTGGTTATTCCAACGTCAATAATCAGGTGTATTACAACGCCCGTCCTGTCGCCGCAGCCGACAGCGAAACCTTTGAGGTGCTGGGCAACAATTATTATTCCCAAGGTTATGCCCGCGATAATAAGCAGGTGTATTTCCGCGGAGAACTGCTGGCGGATGCCGACGCTGCATCTTTCCGGGCGCTGGACAGTGACGAGGAATACTGGGTCGATAACCAAAAGATTTACCTCGGCGGCAAGGCCATTCCCGGTGCTGACCCGGCACAGTTCAAACGGGTGCCGGATGCCTGGGGCAGCCCGTCCGCCTATGCCCTTTCCGGCACCACGCTGTATTACGATGCTGAGCGCATTGGCGAAGTGAACCCGGATGAAATCAGTATTATTACGCCGTTTCT
Source organism: Thalassolituus alkanivorans (assembly GCF_020447205.1). Taxonomy (GTDB): domain Bacteria; phylum Pseudomonadota; class Gammaproteobacteria; order Pseudomonadales; family Oceanobacteraceae; genus Venatoribacter; species Venatoribacter alkanivorans. The sequence continues at coordinate 85,542 of NZ_JAJAEL010000012.1, read as the reverse complement.
GGCCAAAGACCGCCAGCACATTTACTACCTGGAAAAAATTATTTTGCCGATGGCCGATGCGCCAAGCTTTGTGCTGTTACCCGATACCGATGGCTACGCCCGTGACCGTGCCGCCGTCTACGACCTGATCGGTGAGCGTTCAGCACCGATTGCCGGAGCCGATCCGCAAACCATGGAAGTTCTGAATCGCGGCTATCTGAAAGACGCCAGACATATTTATCACCGCGAGAGCTACGAGCCGACGCAGATACTGCACGATGTCGATTACGACAGCTTTGTGGTCACCGACTGGGATGACGAAACTCAGTCCGAAGCCCGTGACCGCTATGCGTTGTATATGAACGGCAAGGTTGTAAAACAACTCGCCGAAAAAGCCGCGCAATAATGCGCTGAATAAAAAAGGGCAGCCTTAGCTGCCCTTTTTATTTTCCCGGTTTCAGAACCCGGATTTCAGTCCCCGGATTTCAGTCCCCGGATTTCAATCTCCGAATTTCAGTCCCCGGATTCTACCCGGCAAAAGCCGTGCTTAAGCACGCTCTACCGCCAGAGCAACACCCATACCACCACCGATACACAGGGTTGCCAGACCTTTTTTCGCATCACGGCGCATCATTTCATGCAGCAGCGATACAAAAATACGGCAGCCTGATGCACCAATCGGGTGACCCAGAGCGATAGCACCGCCATTAACGTTGATCTTGTCTGCATCCCAGCCCAGACCTTTATTAACCGACAGCGCCTGCACGGCAAAGGCTTCGTTGGCTTCGACCAGATCCAGATCGGCCAGAGTCCAGCCGGCTTTTTCCAGACACTTTTTCGTCGCCGGAATCGGGCCGGTACCCATGATTTTCGGGTCAACACCGGCATTCGCATAGGCTTTGATGGTGGCCAGAATCGGCAGGCCCAGCGCTTCGGCTTTTTCACGGCTGGCCAGCATCACTGCGGCGGCACCGTCATTCAGTGAAGAGGCATTACCCGCGGTAACGCTGCCGTCTTTCTTAAAGGCCGGACGCATTTCAGCCAGCTTGGCAGCCGTGGTGCCAGCGCGTGGGTTTTCGTCGGTATCGAATACCTTAGGGTCGCCTTTGCGCTGTGGAATTACCACCGGAGTGATTTCATCTTTGAACTTACCGGCAGCAATCGCAGCCAGCGCTTTTTCCTGTGAAGCGGCGGCAAATGCGTCCTGCTCTTCACGGGAAATCTGATACTCATCAGCGATATTTTCGGCAGTGATACCCATGTGGTAATCGTTAAACGCATCCCACAGGCCATCCACAATCATGGTGTCGACCATGTTCCACGGTCCCATACGCTGACCATTGCGTGAATTTGGCAGAGCGTGGGGCGCATTGGACATAGATTCCTGACCACCGGCAATAATCAGGTCTGCATCACCGGCTTTAATCGCCTGAGCCGCCAGATGCAGTGCTTTCAGACCGGAGCCACACACCTTGTTAATGGTCATCGCCGGCGTGGTATCGGCCAGACCGCCTTTGATCGCCGCCTGACGTGCCGGGTTCTGGCCCGCTGCGGCGGTTAATACCTGGCCCATCAGCACTTCATCGACTTCGGCCGGATTGATGCCGGTTTTTTCCAGCAATGAACGGATTACCGTCGCACCCAGATCCACCGCCTGAACACTGGCCAGTGAGCCGGCAAATGAGCCAATAGCGGTACGGGTAGCGGCAACGATTACTACGTCAGTCATAGAAATTCTCCAGAATATGAGGGCCTGCATTGAGTAGCACAGCGAGGATGACGAATTCATGAACCTCAGCCGCTAATTCAGTCCAACGGCTGGCGCTTGTCCTCTTTGTCGGGCGCAGTGAAAACCGGACGCCGGGCAGGTGCAGGCGCGCCATTATACCCGAAAGACGGCCTGATGCCGTCCGCCATTGGTGCAGGTCAGGAACAGGCTTTGTGCTTATCAGGCCATAAGTGGCACGTTTGGCAGGGGTAAAGGTCGGGGATTCGGATAAGGCGTCACGACTCAGGCGTCGCGGTCTACGCGGTCGAGAGCGCCCACATCCAGTACCGGCGAAGCGTCGATATGCTGGGCATCCATCATATAGGCGACCCGCTCGAGCGAGCTGAGAATCATCGTCTGCTCCCAGTCGTGCAGATCCTGATACTGCTGCACAAAGCTTTCCTGCAGCGGTTTCGGGGCATTCAGCAACACCGCATCCGCCTCCGGCGTCAGATACACGTAGACTTTGCGCTTATCGGCACTGCCGCGCTCACGCTTAACAAAACCGCGTTTTTCCAAACGGTCGATAATGGTGGTCACCGTCGCCTGCGACAGGCTCACGCGCTGGGCAACCTCACCCACCGTTAATTCGGTGTGCTGGCGCAGCAATTGCAGAATCAATAACTGCGGCGCGGTCAGACCAGCAATTTTACTCAGCTGGCGCGAGTGCAGATCGGTGGCGCGGATAATACGGCGCAGGGCTACCAGCACCTCATCATAGCGGTTCATGTCGTTGTCCGGATCATTCTGATAAGAGCCGATTCTAACATCGTTAGGGTTCAAAACATTCATTATCCATCGGCCTCCGGCAGTTTTCCCAGCTGATCGGCATTAAGAGCAACCAGCAACTCATCACCCTGCTGATAAGTCCCCAGAATCAGTGCCTGCGTCTGCGCTGGCGGCTCAATATCCGATTCATTGAGCTCTATGATTTCCTGCACCTGATCAATCACCATGCCGACCACTTCATGCTCCAGTTCCAGCGTCATGATACGGCTGTCATCCGTGGCTTCCTGAGCAGCCAGCCCCAGCAGCGCCCTGCCATCCAGTACAGTGACCACATCACCGCGCTGATTAATGATGCCCGACACCACCGCCGGCGCACCGGGAACAGGCTCCGGCGGCTGAAAGTGCGCAACTTCACGCACCTGACGCACCGGCAGGCAGTAACAGGTTTCATCCAGGCGGAATGTGAGCCATTTCTGAGCATTCATCAGCTCACCTCGTTTTATTTAGAGTTGTAAATAAATTACCACGATGCTAAATTGTTTAGGGTTCTAAGTAAATGGCAGTTGCCGTAATGATTAATTCTTAGCCAAACTGAATAAAATTCAGGCTGATTAATCGGTACGTGGCAACTGAAAGCGAGAAATGGATACTTTTTCGACAGAAACGTCAGAAAAAAACATTACAGATCAAAACAATATTACCTTCCGGAAGCCTGCAGCAACCGACGGCCATGCCGCTTTCTCTCTGGTTGAGCGCTGCAAGCCTTTAGATGTCAATTCAATGTACTGCAACCTGCTGCAGTGTTCGCACTTTGCCGACACTGCCATCGTGGCAGAACAGAACGGCGAGATGGTCGGCTTTATCTCCGGCTATCGCCTGCCGCACCAGCCCGACACGCTGTTCGTCTGGCAGGTTGCGGTCGACAGCAAAGCCCGCGGTCAGGGTCTTGCCAGTCGCATGCTGCACGCGCTGCTTAAGCGCCATCAACACGTTGTGCATCACCTGCACACCAGTATCACACCGGGCAACGATGCCTCGTGGAATACCTTCCGTCGCCTGGCTCACAGCCTTGGCGCCCCTCTCCAGACCAGCGAACTGTTTGACCGCGAACAACACTTTGGCGGCGCTCACGACAGCGAAACGCTGGTTCATATTGGTCCCTTCATGCTTTTTGCACAGGAGTAAAAAACACCATGGATATCTATCACGAACTCGAATCCAACGTGCGTGGCTACTGCCGCTCTTTTCCGGTGACTTTCACCAAGGCACAGAACGCCATCCTCACTGACAACGAAGGCAATGAATACATCGACTTCCTCGGTGGCGCCGGCACGCTGAACTACGGGCACAACAACCCGGTGTTTAAGAAAGCCCTGCTGGAATACATCGAGTCGGACAGCATCACCCATGGCCTGGACATGCATACCGAGGCTAAAACAGCGTTCCTGCAAAGCTTCAACGAGCGCATCCTCAAGCCGCGTAAAATGAAGTACAAAGTGCAGTTTACCGGCCCGACCGGTACCAATGCGGTGGAAGCGGCACTGAAGATTGCGCGCAAAAATACCGGCCGTCAGACCATTGTGTCGTTCACCAATGGTTTCCACGGCGTGACTCAGGGCGCCGCCGCAGTGACTGCCAATAACTACTACAAAAACGCCATCGGCATGCCGCTGCCGGGTGTGCAGTTTATGCCGTACGACGGTTATCTCGGCGATTTCAATACGCTGCATTATTTTGAAAAAGCGTTGCAGGACGGCTCTTCAGGTCTGGGACACCCGGCCGCCGTGATCGTTGAATGTATTCAGGGCGAAGGTGGCCTGAACAGCGCTTCTGCCGCCTGGATGCTGGGCCTGCAGGCGCTGTGTAAGCGTTACAACATGCTGCTGATTGTCGACGATATTCAGGCAGGTTGTGGCCGCAGCGGTACCTTCTTCAGCTTTGAAGAATTCGGTATCGAGCCGGACGTTATCACCCTGTCTAAATCCCTCAGCGGCTACGGTCTGCCAATGGCCATTGTGCTTTTGAAAGAAAAACTCGATACCTGGAAGCCAGGCGAGCACAACGGTACCTTCCGCGGTAATAACCATGCCTTTATTACCGCCCGCATGGCGCTGGAAACCTACTGGGCAGATGACAGCTTCAGCCAGAGCGTGAAGAAAAAAGCGCAGCTGATCCGCAGCCGCCTGAAAGAAATTCAGGCCGAGCACGGCGGCCAGATGAAGCACAAAGGGCGCGGCATTATGCAGGGTCTGGAATGTGTGAACGGTCAGGTTGCCAGCCGCATCACCGAGCTGGCGTTCAAGCGCGGCCTGGTTATTGAAACCAGCGGTTCCGACGGCCAGGTGGTAAAAATCCTGACGCCACTGACCATCGAAGAAGACACCCTGAAAGCCGGCCTTGGCATTCTTGCCGAGTGCATCGGCGATGTGATGGCGGAGCAGATTTCCAAAGCCTCCTGAGCATCTCCCTCCTAATTGCCTATCAGAAAACCGCCAGCCGCCGGGAAACCCGGCTGGCGGTTTATCCAACCGATAACGAGTAATCACTATGATCGTAAGAACTCTGGAAGAATGCGAAAACTCCCCACGTAATATCAACGGCGGCAACTGGAAAAGTGTGCGTATGCTGCTGAAAGAAGACAACATGGGCTTCTCCTTCCACATCACCACCATTTTTGCCGGAACCGAAACCCCTATCTGGTATCAGAACCACCTTGAATCGGTGTACTGCATCAGCGGCGAAGGCGAAATCGAAACCACCGCCGACGGCAAGGTTTATCCGATCAAGCCCGGCACCCTGTACGTGCTCGACAAACACGATCAGCACCTGCTGCGCGGTTTCAGCGATATGCAGATGGCCTGTGTCTTTAATCCGCCATTAATCGGCAACGAAGTACACGACAAAGACGGCGTTTATGCATTGGATGCCGACCCTCTGAAAGCCTGAAAGGAGACCCCATGACTCTGCATACGGTAGAAAAAATCGGCGGCACGTCGATGAGTCAGTACCAGGATGTTCTGCACAATATCTGGCTGCGTCCGTACCAGCACCAGACGCAGGGCGAAACCCTGTACCAGCGCGTATTTGTCGTTTCTGCTTACGCCGGTATGACCAATGGTCTGCTCGAGCATAAAAAAAGCGGTGAACCGGGTGTGTATGCCCTGTTTGCCGAAATGGATGAAAAGCGCCCATGGCAGGACAAACTGCATGAAGTACTGAACAACATGCTGGCGGTCAATGCTGAAATGTTTGCCCCGGACAGCATGATGCATAAACGCGCGGACCAGTTTATTCAGGAGCGTATGCGTGATGTGCAGGAATGCCTCGAGCATCTGGAAGTGGTGTGCAGCTTCGGCCACTTCCAGCTGGATGATCACCTGCATCGTGTACGCGAAATGCTCAGTGCACTGGGTGAAGCACACAGTGCCTTTAACTCCGTGCAACTGCTGCGCAGCCACGATGTGAACGCACGCTTTATCGACCTCACCAACTGGCGCTCCGACGAGCAGCTGAATCTGGACGACCATATTGCCCAGGCCTTCAGCGATGTCGATATGAGCACAGAAATGCCCATCGTCACCGGTTACACCCAGTGCCGCGAAGGGCTGATGCGCACCTTTGACCGTGGCTACAGCGAAATGACCTTCAGCAAAATCGCCACCATTACCGGCGCGCGCGAAGCCGTTATTCACAAGGAATACCACTTAAGCACCGCCGACCCTGTGCTGGTTGGTGATGGCAAAGTGCACCCGATCGGCCAGACCAACTACGACGTGGCCGACCAGCTGGCCAACCTCGGGATGGAAGCCATTCACCCGCGTGCCGCCGCCGGGCTGCGCAAACAGAATATTCTGCTGCGCATTAAAAACACCTTTGAGCCGGAACACAGTGGCACTGTGATTCACAGCGACTACTGTAGTAGTACTCCTAAAGTGGAAATTATTGCCGGAACACGCAATGTCTGGGCTCTGGAGATTTTCGATCAGGATATGGTCGGCGATCCGTCCTACAGCCAGCGCATGAATGATCTGGTACTGGAATCCGGGGTACGGGTACTGACCAAAGATTTTAACGCCAACACCGTTACCTTTTATTTAAAAGGTAATAAACGCCGGATTAACTGGCTGATGGAACGCGTACAGCAAGCCTATCAGCAGGCCGATATCCGCGTCGAAAAACTGGCCATGGTCAGCGCCATCGGCAGCGACATGAAAATTACCGGTCTGTTGCAAAAGGCCGCCGGAGCACTGTCCGATGCCGGGGTGAATATTCACTCGGTACACCAGGCCATGCGTCAGGTGGACATCATGTTCCTGGTCAGCGACAGCGACTACGCCAGTGCTGTAAAAGCACTTCATTCAAAACTGATTGAGCAATCCGATACATGGCCAGACCAAAAAACCGCCTGACCCTGACTTTATTGCTGAGCATCAGCGCCTTCTGTGCAGCCCTGGCCATGCCAGCGGCTGCACAGTCCGTTGACAGCGACGATAAAAAACAGCAACAGAATGACCAGCAGGCAGAGCAGACGATCGAAGAATTACAGGCGCCGCTGTACAGCGCTTTTACCGAACGCTATCTGCTCGATGAGGTTAAAAATCTGCGTCAGCAGATTGCTGATGCGCGGGTTGAACTGACCGAAAAAATTGTCGATAAAGAAATTGATGTATCCAGCAAGGCTCTGACCTATGCCACCGATACCGTCACCTATTTTTTCTATCTGATTGCCGGTGCTTCCACGCTGCTGGTATTAATTGGCTGGAATTCATTACGTGATATCAAAGAACGGGTTGGCGCTTTTGCCAACGACGAAATCCGCCGCATCACCGCCAGCTATGAAAAACGTCTGGATAAACTCGAAGACGAACTGCACCGCAAATCACGGCATATTGCCCAGGCGCAGGAAGAAATTGAACTCACCAACGAAATTCATTCGCTGTGGCTGAAAGCCTCACAGGAAAATACGCCACAGAGCAAAATCGCCATTTACGATCAGATTCTGCAACTGCGTCCGGACGACGTTGAAGCCCTGACTTACAAAGCCGATGCAGCGTTATTACTGGGTCAGGCACAATGGGCAACCAGCCTTGCCAACCGCGCACTGGAAGTCGACCCGGAAAACAGCCACGCGCTCTATCAGCGTGCCTGTGCCCATGCCGAAAGCGGTGCAACCGAAGAAGCCCTGCGCGATCTGCAGAACGCCATCGATAAAGCCGACTCACTGCGCTTACAGGCTGGCCGCGATATCAGCTTTGAAAGCCTGCTGCAGAATGAGCGTTTTCTGGAAATGGTGGTATTGCCACCGGATGAAGACGGTGAAGAAAACAGCTGAGCAAGCGGAGAAAAAGACCGTAGCAAAAACCGGAAAAATTCAGACCGGACGGTCTGAATTTTATTCCGTTAAAAAAAGCGCCAGCAGTTCATTCAGATATTGCTGGCCTTTTTCCGTTGGATAAATACGTTTATCCACATTCAATAAACCCAGCTGCTGAGCTTTTGCCACAGGTTCTGCCACAGCCTCCAGTGTCAGGCCGGTACGGTATTCAAAATCATCAACCAGCATACCTTCACGCAGGCGCAGGCCATTCATTAAACACTCAAGACCAATATCTTCCGGCTCAATGGTTTGCTTACCGGTCAGGAAGGTTTTATCCGGATTGAGATAATCCCGCGGCAGACGGGTTTTCTGTGTGCGGTAGATGACGTTGGCATCGGCCAGGGTGATTTTGCCGTGCGCTCCGGCGCCAATGCCAAGGTAATCACCAAACTGCCAGTAATTCAGATTATGTTTCGAGGCTTTGCCCGGCTGGCAATGCGCCGATATTTCGTAGTGGTCAAAACCGTGCTCCGCCAGTAATGCCAGCCCGGCCTCCTGAATATCCCATAATGCGTCGTCTTCCGGTAACTGCGGCGGACGTTTATAAAATTCGGTATTGGGTTCGATGGTCAGCTGGTACCAGGATAAATGCGTGGGCTTAAACGCCAGTGCCTGTTGCAGATCGTCCAGCGCCTGTTCAACCGTTTGCCCCGGCAGACCATGCATTAAATCGAGATTAAAATTATCGAAACCGGCTTTTTTCGCCAGTTTAATCGCCCGCAGTGCCTGCTCGCGATCATGTACCCGGCCAAGCTTCTGCAGATGCTCTGGCTGAAAGCTCTGTATGCCGATGGATAAACGGTTAATTCCCAGCTTGCGGTACGCTGCGAATTTTTCAGCTTCGAACGTACCCGGGTTGGCTTCGAGGGTAATTTCAATATCTTTGGCAAAGGTCAGGCGCTGCTTCAGTCCTTTAAACAGCGCTTCGTAAGCCCTGGCCGACAACAGGCTCGGCGTGCCGCCGCCAAAGAAGATGCTGTGAATCTCACGCCCCTGCACCCAGCGCAGGTCTTCGTCCAGATCGGCCAGCAATGCGCGGATATATTCCCGTTCCGGCAGATCACCTTCAGCCTGATGCGAGTTAAAATCGCAATACGGACACTTACGGATACACCAGGGAACGTGGATATACAGGCTCAGCGGCGGCAGATGCAGCATGACTACTTCCTCAAATTCCGGCTCAGACTTCAGCCAGATCCAGGGCCTGCAACAAAGCTTCCGCCTTCGCGGCCCATTCATTATTTTCGTGTGACAGTCGGGTATTGTCTTTTTTCAGACGCTCGTTGTCTTGCTGCATTTGTAGTATTTGCGCATTCAGTTGCTCAATCTGCTGTTGCTGAGCCAGAGCTGCAGCATCGCGTTCAACCAGTTGCGCAGCAGCTTCAGCCAGCTGCTGGCGGGTCTGTTGCTGTTCGTTGTTCAGTTTCTGCACATCTTCCTGCAATTGCATATTATCCAGCTGCAGGGTTTCGATGCTGCTGATGGTACGTAACACTTTCTGTTCTAACTGATCAAAAATATCCACACATTACTCTTTTTAAAAAATAATAAAAAAGCCCGCACCATAAGCGCGGGCCAGACTTGCTATCCCTGAGCGGGGAAATATCAGACGTGCCAGCGCGCCAGAAGTTGCTGAATTGCCTGACCACGGTGAGAGAGCTGATTCTTACGCTCTTTATTCAGACTGGCTGCTGCACAACCTTCACCCGGCACAAAGAACAGCGGATCATAGCCAAAGCCATCGCTGCCTTCCGGCGCGGTTAAAATACGTCCTTCCCAGCAGCCCTGAAACACCTGTGGCGTCGGGTCGGCGGCATGACGCATATACACCAGTACGCACTGGAAACGGGCAGTACGCTGCGCCTCTGGAACGTCTTTAAGCGCCGCCAGCAGCTTGGCATTGTTGGCACTGTCGCCCTGGCCGAAACCATCGTCGGCTGCGGCATAACGGGCACTGTAAATACCCGGTGCGCCCTGCAGGGCATCGACTTCAAGACCGGAGTCATCGGCCAGTGCCGGCAGGCCGGTAGCGGCGCAGGCATTGCGTGCCTTAAGAATGGCATTTTCAACAAAGCTGAGACCGGTTTCTTCGGCTTCTGTCACATTAAGCTGGGTCTGCGGAATCAGCTCAATATTCAGCCCGGCAAAATGGGTGTCGAACAGTGCGGAAAATTCCCGCAGTTTTCCGGCGTTACCGCTGGCGAGTACTATTTTGTTCATTCTTCGTAAAATCGCTGGCTGAATTTCACATCAAAGGTGCGGCTCTGGCCTTCCGGAGTTGCTTTCAGGTTAACGTTATACATGTCTTCATCATCGAAACGGAAAGTGGTGATGTAATACACCGCATTGGTTTCTTTGATTTCCTGAAATTCCAGTTCGCGGCTCTGACCGAGCAGGTTGCGGATAGTGCCGGTCACTTTACCGCTGACCGCAGCCGGCACATCGCTGCCTTCTTCGTTATGCAGAATCGACACGCTGATATAGCCCAGCGCCCGTGAACGGGTGATGCCATAGGCTTCAGCCGCTTCCGGTGGCAGGAAGCTGGAGTTAAGGCCGATATAGTGAACTTCGTAGTCACCAAATACCTGTTTCTGCTCACCACGGTCGGCGGCCAGCAGCAGTGGGCTGAAGGCGGCACACAGGGTGAATAAACATGCGGTAAAAACCTGAGTCAGTGCTTTCATGATCATTTCCTTGTGATGTGATAAACGGCTATTTCACCCAGCATGGACGGCCACAGGCGAATCGTCCAGTGTTCTTTATGCTGGTCATCGACCACGGTTTTATTGAGGATGCGGATGCCTTTTTCACGGCACAGCATCTCAAAATCGCGGAAGGTACACATATGAATGTTGGGCGTGTCGTACCAGTTATACGGCAGCGTTTCCGACATTGGCATACGGCCTTTCAGCAACAGATAAAAACGCGTACGCCAGTAACCAAAGTTCGGGAAAGTGACAATGGCTTCGTCACCGATGCGCAGCATTTCATCGAGCAATAAATCCGGGCGCTGCACCGCTTGCAGTGCCTGGGTCATGATGACGGTATCAATGCTGTTATCTTCAAAATTACTCAGACCTTTATCCAGATCCTGTTCGATAACATTGACGCCATTGGCAATACAGGCGGTGATTTTTTCCGGATTAATTTCCAGACCATATCCGCGCACATTTTTATGCCGCTTCAGATAACTCAGCAGCGAGCCTTCACCGCAACCAAGATCGAGTACCTGACTGTCGGGCTTAACCCACTGCTGGATAATGGCCAGATCATCGCGTAATACCGTCATACTTTCCCCTCCACGCCAAGACCGTCAGCCACACGTTGCATATAGGCTTTGAAAATATCCATATAACGCGGAATCGGCAGCAGGAAAGCATCGTGGCCGTTGTCGGATTCAATACAGGCATAGCTGACGTTTTTATCGGCGTGCATCAGGGCATTCACAATTTCTTCCGAACGCGCCGGAGAGAAACGCCAGTCGGTGGTAAAAGAAACCACCAGATAGTCGCACTGCGAGCGGCTCAGACATTTCACCAGATCGTTATCAAAGTCAGCGGCCGGATCAAAATAATCCAGTGCTTTGGTCATCAGCATGTAGGTGTTGGCATCAAAGCGCGTACTGAATTTTTCGCCCTGATAATGCAGGTAGCTTTCCACCTCAAACTCCGGCGCAAAGCTGTAATTCAGTTTGCCTTCTTTCAGCTCACGGCCGAATTTCTGCCGCATGGCATCATCTGACAGATAGGTTAAATGCCCCAGCATGCGCGCCTGCATCAGACCGGATTTCGGAATGGTGCCGAATTTGTGATACCAGCCGTCATGGAAATCCGGATCTTTGGCAATCGCCTGACGCGCAACTTCGTTAAAGGCAATATTCTGCGCCGATAATTTCGGTGCCGAAGCAATCACCACCGCATGGCGTACGCGCTCAGGAAACTGAATCGACCAGCGCAATACCTGCATGCCACCCAATGAACCACCGACCACGGCGGCCCATTGCTGAATGCCCAGCACATCGGCCAGCCGCGCCTGACTGTTGACCCAGTCACGCACAGCCATAATCGGAAAATCCGGACCGTATACTTCACCGCTTTCCGGATTAATGCTGGTCGGGCCGGTCGAACCTGAGCAGCCGCCTAAATTATTCAGCGCCACCACAAAAAAGTGGTTGGTATCGATGGCTTTGCCGGGACCGATGGCGGTATCCCACCAGCCGGGCTTTTTATCGTCCATGCTGTGGTAACCGGCGGCGTGATGATCGCCGCTCAGGGCGTGACAGATCAGCACCGCGTTGGATTTATCGGCGTTCAGGCTGCCATAGGTTTCGTACATCAGATCGTACTGCGGCAGAACCCGGCCACTGCGCAGAGTCAGTGGCTGATCAAAATGCTGTAACTGGGGAGTGACCAGACCGACGGAGTCGTCGGGAATAACATCCGGCATGAGCGTTCGTTTCCCGCGTTGGTGAAAGCTGACAATTAAGGCGCGGAGTTTATCAGGCTTGCCGCCAGAAGACAGCAGCGGCAGCAAGCCTGAACACGCCGTTGCTGTTACAGCACCAGCGTCTGGCTGATCCCGCAGCCCGCAGCAAAGTGCCCGTCATGGCTGACCAGAATCAGCGCCCCCGGATAAGCCCGTAAGGCCTGCGCCAGTTGTTCACGGCTGTGCCTGTCCAGATGATTGTCCGGCTCGTCGAGCAGCAGCAACGCTCCGGGAGTTTGCTGGGTCACCAGTAACAACGCCAGCTTCATACGCTCACCGCCGCTCAGGATGCCGGCCGGGCGCAGACAGGCATCTGCATTTAACCCAACCCCGGCAAGCAAGGTGCGCGCACTGGTCATATCCAGTGATGTTGCCTGCAGCAGGTTATCCAGCGCACTGAGATGGTTATGCAGCAGACTGCAGTGCTGATCGAGCAGACGTATTTCGCTGCGGCGCAGAATCGTTGGCTGCTGATCCGCTGTCGCAAGCAACTGCAGCAGGCTGCTTTTGCCGGAGCCGTTAGCACCGCGCAACCACAGATGCTCGCCCTGCTGTAAGGCAAAGGTCAGGCGCTGCTCAGGGCGGTACGGCAGTGGCTGATCCGTTACCTGCAGAATCAGACCACTGCGCAGTTTTCCGGTCGCGGGCAGATACCACTGGGCGAGCGGACTGTCTTCCTGCAACCATTGCTGCTGACGCTCTTTCAGCTGACGGGCAGCCTGCTCATGCTGACGGCTGCGTGCCCGGCTCTGCCGCCCCTGCTGCTGCTCCGCACTTTGTTGTTTGTTATCCAGCAGCAGTTTGCTCTGGCTGCCGTCACGGCGCTCACGCTTACCGCTTTGCGCCCGGCGGGCTGCTTTTTCCTGGCTGCGCTGGGTGGCGCGCTCCACCTGTTGCAGACGCTGGCGGCTGCCTTCCAGTTGCTGCAGCAATGCCTGCTGCTCCTGCTGACGCTGCAGCAAAAACTGATCATAGTTGCCACCGTACTGATACAGATGGCCGCTGCGCAGCTCCAGAATATGCTCCATTGCCTGCAGCAGCTGCACATCATGACTGACCAGAATCAGCACGCCGCGAAAAGCCGCCATCTGCCCGATCAGCCACTGCCGGCCACTGTCATCCAGATGATTGCCCGGTTCGTCGAGTAACAGGACTGCGGGCTCTGATGCAAACAGCAGCGCCAGTTGCAGGCGCATACGCTGACCACCACTCAGCGCCTGCGCCGGGCGTTGTAAACGCTGCACTAACTGCGCTGCCGAAGTATCTGACTCATACGCCAGACCATAAGGCTGCAGAATCTGCTGCAAACGCTGCGGCAGACTCCAGTCATCACCGATCAGCTCAAAATCGGCGGCGGTGGCTATGCCTTCTTCCACCCGCTGCAAGGCCTGTAACCGCTGACTGAGATTTAAGTAGTCCGCCAGGCTCTGAGCGTTACGGGGGCCATCAGCCTGCTGTTGCGGTAACCAGACGCAGCGCCCGCGGCAGCGGATATGGCCCTGCTGCGCCTGGCGCTGCCCGGCCAGCAGTTCCAGCAACCATGATTTGCCACTGCCATTACGGCCGCACAAACCGTAACGGCCGGCCGTCAGCGATAGCTGAATATCCTGCAGGATATGCTCACCTGCAGCACTTTGTGCACACAGATGTGCGCACTCAAGAAGAACGGATTGGGACATAAGCGACTCCTGCGGCAGCAGGCGCATAGCGGGTACACAGAGGAGAGTGAAAAAGAGGTACTGCCAGACCCGACATACGCAGTCCTGCCCGCCGATTAAAACCAAAAGAAAAGGGTTAATGACGGAAGCAGGGCGTTTAAATCATGTCGGTGCGGACTCCGCAGAAGAATTCAGAAGTGCAGGTTAAGAAAAAGCGGCATTGCTGACAAGATTATGACTGTCTTTTCCTGCTGCGTTTTCGCTTTGTTGACGCTTTCTGTGTCGTTATTCTCAGAGCGAACGGGGCATTTCGCGCTATACAGTGGTTTCACCTTTGGTCTAAAGTTGAAAGATCTCAGGAAAAGGAAGTCCGCTATGCAGCCCATTGCCACACCTGCCACGCTCAATACCGATGATCTGAAAGCCATGGTTTATGGCGCCTGTTTTCTTGCCTCAGGCGGCGGTGGCCCGATCAGTATGGCGCTCGATTTTCTGCAACGCATGAGTGGTACCGTCAGCCTGCTGCCGGTCACGCAACTGGAACGGGATAAAACAGCGCTGATGGTGGTTGATCTGGGCTCTCCCGATGCCGCCGCCGAGGGGCACGGCTTCACTGCTCCGGTCAATGCTTTCAAAAGCCTCAGCGCTTACCTGAAAGAAAAAGAACAGAAAACCATTGCTTACCTGCTGCCCGGTGAAATTGGTGCGGTAAATACCCTGATCCCGTTTTATATCGCCTCCATGATGGATGGCAAAATTGCCGTGATCGACGCCGACCCCTCCGGCCGTGCCGACCCGCGCCTGACCGAAACCCTGCTGGCCGCAACCAACGCACCGAGCTGTCCGGCCATGATTGCCTCCGACACACAGACCGGCGCGGGCCTGCGCTGCGACTGGACGGCCGAACCTTTTGCCTCAACCCTGTTCCTCGACCTGAGCGCCGCCGAACTGGAAGAAAAGGCCCGCGAAACCGTCAGTCAGCCGGAGTATCATCAGGTCGGTGGTATGGCCTGCTATCCGCTGGACACCAACTTTTTGCAGAGTCCGGCCGCGAAAAACTCGCTGGTCTATAACTCCGTCGGCCGGGCACTGAATATCGGCCGGCAGATTCTCAGCTCCTCATCCGTCCCGGCGTTATCAATGCTGCTCGATCTGCTGCATATCCATAACTACATATTTACCGAAGGTAAAATCAGCAAAATCATTAACCGTACCCACGGTGGTTTTGATGTCGGCAAAATTATTTTCAGTGCACCTGCGGGTGATTACTGGGTGTATTACAAAAACGAAAGCCTGCTGGCCTGGGATGTAAAACAAGGACGGCCACATGCCATCGCACCGGATTGCATCAATATCATGCTGGCGGCAGCCGATGGTACAACACCGGCCGGTACGCCACTGTCGACCGCCGATATCCGCGAAGGTCAGAGTTGTACTCTGTGGGGAACCGCCTGTCCGGAAGCCATCCGCATCACGCCGGTGATCAGCCAGTTTATGGATGACCTGAACGATATTCTCAGTGCCTTCCCGGAAGACCACGTAGCGGTGTCTGCCTATATTCCGATTGAAGACCTGAATCTCACGCTCTGCACCACGGAACAGGCGGAAAAATGAGCGCAGAGAAACGTCCTGACAGCGGCCTCGATCTTGAGACCCACCTGTTTTACGAGATCTGGCGTAACTCTCCCGATAACATGTTTATCCTGCGGGTTGGCGAAGATGATTTTTATTTTGTAAAAACCAATCTGTCGCAGCAGCTGAGCCTCGAACTGGTGTCCGCCGCCCCCAAAGATATGGGCATCAGAGAACTGATGCCTCCTGATTTGTACGAACAGGTCAGCGCCAACTACAAACGCTGTATGGAACGTAAAGAGCCCATTCAGTACGAAGAAGTTGAGGAGCTGACCAGTCACGATGGCAGCCCACAATATTGGAGCACAACACTTTCTCCTATTTTTGGCTCCGCCGGTGAGGTGCAGTATATCTTTGGTATTTCGCGCAACATCACCCGCCTGAAACAGGCGCAGAAAGCTGCCGAAGCCGCCAACGAAGTAAAGACCTCATTTCTGGCTAATATGAGCCACGAAATGCGTACCCCGTTAAATGGAATCCGTGGCGCTGCCGAGTTATTACTCAAGTGTGATGATCCGCAGGAGAAAGAAGAGCTGTGCCGGCTGATTCTCAACGCCACCGAAGCTCTGACCCGCCAAACCTCCGATATTCTTGAATATGCCCGTATCGACAGTGGTAATATCCGGCTGGAAAATGCGCCATTCTCTCTGCGCGAAGCAGTGAAAGATGTGCAGAGTCTGGTACAGCATGCGATACAGGAAAAGAACATCCGCTTCAGCGTAAATATCGACAGCCGCATTCCCGATCAGCTGCATGGTGATGGCGGCAGGCTAAAACAAATTCTGCTGAATCTGGTCAGTAATGCGGTTAAGTTTACCCACGAAGGCAGCGTCTCTCTGACCATTGATCTGAGTAAGCGCCTTGGCCAGGAACACCAGCTGCGCTTCCGGATTGTCGATACCGGTATCGGTATTCATGCCGACGATATGAATAAATTATTCCGTCCTTTCAGCCAGGTTGATCAGTCAACCACCCGCCGTTATGAAGGCAGTGGCCTGGGGCTGACCATCTGCAAAGATCTGGTGAATGCCAAAGGCGGGAATATCGAAGTCAGCAGCGTGCCCGGCAAAGGCTCTGTGTTTGAATTTAATCTCAGTTATCCGGCATTAATGCAGGATATTCCGGCGCCGCACCAGCTTGATCCGTTGCCCAGGATACCCAATCTGAAAATCCTGCTGGTTGAGGATAACCGCACCAATCAATTAGTGACCAAAAAAATTCTGTCCCATGCCGGTATTAAGGTAACCGTTGCCGAACACGGTCAGGAGGCCCTCGACTTCTGTCAGCAGCAACGTTTTGATCTGATTTTAATGGATTGGCATATGCCGGTAATGGATGGGCTGCGTGCCACGCAATTGCTGCGTGAAATGGATGACTATCATCGCCGTATTCCTATTGTTGGCCTTACCGCCAACGCCATGGAGCAGGATCGCCAGACCTGTCTGAACGCTGGCATGGATGATGTGGTATTAAAACCACTGAGCGGAGAAAAACTGCTGCGCTGTATCGCCCGCTTGCACACCGGCCGGGAAGCACCGGCGGCGCAAAAAGCGCCCTGAAATGACGCGCATAAAAAAGCTGCCTCTGTTAATAACAGTGGCAGCTTTTTTATTGGCCCGGCCCTGATAAAGCCTCAGGCGTGTTTCTGCATAAAGGCTTTTACTTTAGGGGCAATGCTTTCGCGGAATTTACGGCCATTAAAGATACCGTAATGGCCAACCCCCTCTTCTTCCAGATGTTGTTTTTTACTCTTGGCAATACCGGCGCATAAATCCAGGGCGCAGGCGGTTTGGCCTCGTCCGGTAATATCGTCAAGCTCACCTTCGATGGTCATCAGGGCCATCGTTTTAATCGCCTTAAGATCAACTTTTTCACCACGGAATTCCAGCTCACCCTTAGGCAACTGGTGCTCCAGAAATACCCGGCGGATAGTGTCGAGATAATATTGCGCCGGCATATCCATAACCGCCAGATACTCGTTATAAAACTGCCGATGGGCTTCAGCGCTTTCACCGTCGCCTTTCACCAGATCACTGAAAAACTTGAAGTGCTTACTGATGTGCGAGTCCATATTCATCGACATAAAACCAGTCAGCTGAATAAACCCCGGATAAACCAGCTGACCACGGCCTTTAAAACCCGGCGGCACGCGGCAGATAACATTATCCTCAAACCATTCCAGATCACGGCCGGAAGCATAGTCATTCACATCGGTCGGATTAATACGTACATCCACCGGGCCACCCATCAGACTCATGCTTTTCGGCAGATTCGGGTTGTTATGCATCGCCATATAGCCAGCCGCTACCAGCGCTGGTACGCAGGGCTGACACACCGCCAGTACGTGGGTATCCGGGCCCAGCTTTTCCATAAATTCGATTAAGTACTCAACGTAATCATCGAAACGGAAACCGCCATCACTCATGGGCACATCACGGGCATTGCGCCAATCGGTGATATACACCTCATGGTCCGGTAAAAATTCACGCACAGTGCCACGCAGCAAAGTAGCAAAGTGACCGGATAACGGCGCCAGCAGCAGCACCTTAGGCTGATCCAGACCGCGGGTACGACGGCGGAAATGCAGCAGATTGCAGTAGGGTTTTTCAATCACGGTTTTATATTCAATACCGATCGTACGGCCATCAATTTCCGTGGTATCCAGATCCCAGTCCGGCTGCTCGTAATAATCGGTCAGTCGTTCGGTCAGCTCCATCGTGGCACGTACGGTACGAAAAAAGATGCCGTAATTCAGTGGATTCCACGGCTGATAAAACATATTGCGCGTATGGCGTGCGAGCACATGCACCGGGCGCATGGCATCCATAATCTGGGCATTCATTTTGTAGAGCATGATCGTTCCTCCGTGACTGCCACCGGCGGGTGACAGTGAGAACATTCTGGTTGTTATAACCCTAGCCTATCAGAAAACCTTAGCGGTTTTGCTGCAATGCAGATCAGCTTTTGTCCGCTTGGGAAGACGCATCAGAGCTATTTCTGTCCTCTGTAAACAAGAGCACAGACAAATCCACAGGTCATTTGTGCAACCTGTACTGGTTTTTACGCCAAAGACCCTATTAAAAGCCGCGCTGACAGCTATATATGAGGCCCGTTAAAACTGTATGGCAACGAATGACTGGCGGTAAAAATCACCCATTAGCATGAGAAATTCAGCGAAAAAAGCCGTCACCAGATCAACAGAAAGGAGCAAAGCCCGACAGACAGCCAGGGCCGGAGGGCAAAGCGGACATCATCCATAATGTCCGCTCCATGTCTCGCAGATAAAACCTCAGATAGCGCGTAAGAAGCTGAGTAAATCGTCCCGTTGTTGCTGACTCAGCTGCTCAAATGCCTGCTTTGCTGCCAGACCTTCGCCACCATGCCAGAGAATCGCCTGCGGTAAGGTTTGCGCCCGGCCATCGTGCAGGAAGCGGCTGACACCATCACCTTCCAGCAAACCCAACCCCCACAGTGGCGGTGTACGCCATTCCTGAGGCTGCGCATGTCCCTCGCCGACACCGTCGCTGAGATCTGCACCCATGTCGTGCAGCAGCAAATCGGTATAGGCATAGATTGTCTGCCCGCGCAGCGGCGCCAGCACGGCGTCGGTAGCGGTTGTTAATGTCGGCCGGTGACAGGCCGCACAGCCGGTTTGGGCAAACAATTGCGCCCCACGTTCAAAGGCCGCGTTATCGCTGACACGTCGTCCGTACACCGCTAACACAGTAAGGAACTCATTGATCTGGCCCAGCGCTTCCTCGCTGACCTCAGGATTACCGCCGGACGGTTGGCTGGTACAGATATCCTGATGTTCCGTGCAGGGCTCCTGCGGATTAACCACACTGGTTAATCCCATATCCTGTTGCAAAGCACCGGCACTTTGTCCGCGCAGCGAACACTGCATCGCCTTCCAGCCAAAGCGGCCAATGCAGTCCTGTCCTTCGCGCTGCAGGCGATGGGCGCGGCCGGAAATACCATCAGCGTTACTGTCCGATTCATCTTCATAAGCCAGAATCTGTTCCTCCGGCACCAGATTCAGCAAACCGACCCCGGTAAGCTGCGGCGATAAACGCGGCCCAAGGTGAATGCCGGCAGCCAGTGCATGGCTCGGATTGCTCAGCACAAACTGTGGCTTACCAGAGCCATCATCCTGCCAGCTGACATCGCCTTCGCCACGCCCGACAGTGGCAAACGGCTGCAACTGACCACCCAGATGCGGGTCAGGCCGACCATTTGCGTCGCCCAGACGGAACAGCAAACCGCTGCCTATCTGGCCGTCAGCCAGTAAGCTGGCGGCACGGCCGTTGGCGGTGTGGCACAGATCGCAGGCACTGGCGACAAACAGCGGTCCCAGTCCATCGAGTTGCGGACGCGCGCCGGGCGCCATTTCCCAGTCAGCAACAAACAGCTCACGACCGCGCGAGACCTGCGCCAGTTCCTCCAGCGGCAGGCCCGGAATAAACTGCAGAAAACCTAATGAGGCCTGCCATTCAACCGTGGCGGCGCCACCCACCGGCAGCCAAACCTGCGTTTGTTGGCCAGCGCCGGAGCCGGAGTTATCGGAGGCACCACAGCCGGTCAGCAGCAGCGCGATTAGCAGTAAATAACCTGTGCGGATCATGGCGCTGACGTCACCATCGCCGCAGATGTTGCCGCTTCCGCTGCAGCTTCGGGTACGGATACCAATACCGGTACGCGGTAGCCCCACAGATTAATAAGATCACTGCCGCCCAGCGATCCCTCAAAGCTCCAGCCCCAGGAGAACAACTGACCATCGCCGCGCAGGCCAAGGGTATGCAGCGCCCCGTTACCTAAATCCAGCGCATTATCAAATTGCAGAATCGGGCTCAGTGGTGCTTCTACATCATCGTCCTGCTCAATACCCAGCGTACCAAGCATGTTCTGTCCCCAGGGATAGACCTTGCCATCGGCGCGCTTCACAAAACTCTGATTACCATTAGCCCAGACCGCCTGCACATCGCTGAACCACGGCAGCAGCTGCGGGCTTGTGACCACTTCCGGCCATTGCTCGCTGACAAATAAACCCACCTGACTGCTGAAGTTCAGACCCCACGCATACACCTGACCGCTTTTACCCAGCGCCAGTACATGATCACGACCGGCAGCTACAGCAGTAATCGCTTGCGGCAGCGGAATCTGCACAGGCGTGCTGTGAACCTCGGTATCTTCGCTGGCTAATCCCAGGTTGGCGTAGTCATTGGCGCCCCAGCCCCAGAGAACGCCCTGCTCATCCAGCGCATAAGAACTGCCGGACGATGCAGCTACCTGCACAATATCTGTCAGAGTTAAGCGCACCGGATAATCACGGTTAAGGGCAGAGCCATCGCCTAACTGGCCAAGATTATTGCTGCCAAAAGCAGAGACTGTGCCGTCGTTATGCAGCACCAGCGAATGACCGTAACCACGTACAACAGACACCGCATCAGTGATGCCAGGCACCTGTACCGGCGTCAGCCGGGTGCTTGTATCTGCCGTTTCTGCTGCTGCACTGCCCAGTCCGAGCTGACCATTGGCGCCATCTCCCCAGCTCCAGACCGTGCCATCATCGGCCAGCGCCAGTGAGGCATTCTGATTGAACGCCAGCGACACAAACGTCTTGCTGATTGGCAGTAACACCGGCGTCAGCGGATGGGATTCGTCACTGGCCAGCTTGCTGGTCATGCCCAGTCCCAACTGGCCTTTGTTATTACGACCCCAGACATAGGTTTTGCCTTCAACAATCGCGCCGGAGTGCGCACCACCAGCCGTTACCCGCTTACCGAAATAAGCCTGATGGCTTGCACGGATCTGGTTACCAGCCGCATCTCTCACCACAATCTGATACGTATTGAGACCACCGCTCAAGCGGAGTGCAGCACTGAATTGCCCACTACGGCCATTGTCGTCCAGCTGCAAGTCAGCGGGAAAGCTTTGCCCGCCGCTAACAATTTCTACGCTACCCAGCTTGTTGTCGTCGCTGACGATGCCCGTCAATGTCAGCAGACGGCTTTGCGAGATCGCCGAATCGGCGGGGAATTGACCACTGAGTTGTGGTGCTGTTATGTCCGGAGCATTGCTGTTATCACTGTCCGCACCACAGCCCAACAGAAACAGAACCGGTAAAACCGGCAGGAATAAACGTTGCATTGCAGCCACCCGTTAATGAGAACCAATATCAAAGGCGGCGAACAATACATCTAACGATAATTATTCGCAAATAAGAATTTTATTATTATAAGCCACCCAGACCTCCTCCTCTCGCCTGCCCCGGCGTTTTTCCAAACCAGCGCTTGAATGCCCGCTGAAAGTTGCTTTGCTCCTGATACCCCAGCCGCAGGGCGATTTCCGGCAGCGCCACGCCCTGCTGCAATAAGCGCTTTGCCTGCTCACGCCGGACCTCTTCCAGCAATTGCTTGAAGGTCACACCACGGGCACGCAAGCGCCGCTGCAGGGTGCTGATGCTTAATCCCAGACAACCAGCCACCCAGGCGCGGTCAGGCTCCCCCAGTACCAGCGACTGCTCGATCCAGTAGCGCACATGGGCCAGCGCCTGTTGCTCGTTCAGCTGTTGCAGCGCATGACGCGCGGCCAGATCCTGCGCCGCAGCCTGTTGTGGGTTGGCGCCGGCAACGGCTGTCGTCAGCAGCTCATGGCTGAATTCGATACTGTTCTGTGGCGCGGCGAACTGCACCGGGCAGCCAAAATAATGCTGCCAGCGCTCCGGGTGTTTAGGCGGCTGGCTGCGCAGGGTGACGTTCAGAGGCCTGACCGGCTGATGGGTCAGCCAGCGTGCCATGGCCACCAGCGCCACCATGGCGGTATGCAGTGACAACAACGGCACCGGCTGGCGGGCATGAAAGCTGATGCGTACGCCCTGTGCGGTTTCCTGCAGTGGTAAATCAATGGCTTCACCGATCAGGCGGTGAAAACGCAGCAACCGCTCCAGTGCTTCACGCAGGTTACGGCTGGACTGCATGGCGAAGCTGATTACCGGCGCATGCTCGAGGCGGATATCACGGCCAATGGCCAGAGCCAGATCATCATCCGGGCAGGCCGCGGTGATGGCATTCCACAACGCCGTCACCCGGGTCTGGGGAATCCGACCCTGCGGCTCCTGCAACAGTGCAGCGTCGATTCCGGACTGTTCACACAGCAGCGCACTGTTAAGGCCAAAGCCTTCCGCGCCCTGCAACAGCAAACGCACCCAGGCGCTGGAGGTCGTCGCCAGAGGTGGCTGACCGATCTGTAGCGGCGGTGACATAACAATCTTCCGGGTATAAATGACTCATTATGATAACAACTTGACCCGAAAAGCCAATCTGCATTCATCACGCTGTCGTATGTTGAATACAGATCAGACAACTCATAACAACAACGACTAATAACAAGCCATCAGGCAAGGCAGGTAAACATGAGCAAGCAGTCCGCATACACTCCGGCAGCCAAAGAGTTCAGCAGCTTCGCGGAGTTCTATCCGTTTTATCTCGGTGAGCATTCCAACCGCACCTGCCGGGTGCTGCACTATACCGGCACCCTGAGTGCCATCAGCATCATCAGCTATGCCATCTGGAGCAGTCAGTACTCACTGATCCCGCTGGCCTTTGTTGCCGCCTACGGTCAGGCCTGGATTGGTCACTTCTTTTTTGAGCACAACAAGCCAGCGACCTTCAAGTATCCGCTGTGGAGCTTTATGGGTGACTGGGTGATGATCAAAGACTTCCTCACCGGCCGCATCAAGCAGAAAATGCCGCAGAAGTAAGCCACTGCCTCTCCTGTCGCGCCCTGAATCCGGGGCGCGCTGGCACCTCCTGCCACCAGCCCCCGATCCGTAGAACTACCTAGCCATTTATACCTATGTCGCATTCACACCCAGAAGGTGCGGGCTTTTAATGCCTGCCTTTCTCCGGCGCCGCATGTATCGCGTGCGCAACGCACAAGGGTGTGTCAGGCGCCGGTATTCATTGCTTATCCGGGGGCTGTATGCAGCACTACAACATTTATGAAATGGGTCTGGATGCCAATCAGGCCAACTACACCGCCTTATCGCCGATCAGCTATCTGCAGCGCGCGGCCTTTGTTTACCCGCACCGCATCGCCCAGATTCATCAGGACACCACCTACACCTGGGGCGAAACCTACGAGCGCTGTGTGCGTCTGGCCTCTGGCCTGAAGTCGCTGGGTATCCAGCACGGCGAAACCGTTTCTTTCCTGTGCGCCAATATTCCCCCGATGTTTGAAGCGCACTTTGGTGTGCCGATGTGTGGCGCGGTACTGAATGCCATCAACACCCGTCTGGATGCAGAGGCCGTAGCCTTTATTCTGCAACACGCCGAAACCCGCATTCTGTTTGTCGACCGCGAATTCAGCGACGTGGCCAGCAAAGCCCTGAAACTGCTGGCGGTTAAGCCAATGGTGCTCGCCGTTGATGACCCGTACTTTGACGGCGGTGAACTGCTGGGCGAACAGACCTACGAGCAGCTGCTGGAAAAAGCCGATGCAGATTTCGCCTGGGATCTGCCACAGGACGAATGGCAGGCCATCACCCTGAACTACACCTCAGGCACCACCGGTAATCCGAAAGGCGTGGTCTATCACCACCGCGGCGCGTACCTTAACGCCGCTAACAACATTATTTCCTGGGACATGGGCAAGCACCCGGTATACCTGTGGATTCTGCCGCTGTTCCACTGCAATGGCTGGTGTTTCCCGTGGACCATCGCCGCTGCAGCCGGTGTCAGCGTCTCCCTGCGCCATGTACGCGCCGACGCCATTTATGGCGCCATTAAAGATCACAAAGTCTCGCACTTCTGCGGCGCGCCTATTGTGCTGAACATGCTGAACAATGCGCCAGCCGAGATGAAAGAAGGCATCGAACATCAGGTTAACGCCATGGTGGCCGGTGCAGCGCCTCCGGCTGCCGTGATCGAAGGTATGGAAGCCATGGGCTTTAAAGTAACCCACGTGTATGGTCTGACCGAAACCTACGGTCCTTGTGTGGTGTGTGAGTGGGACGACGCCTGGAATGAGCGCACGCCGGGTGAACGCGCCGCGCTGAAAGCCCGCCAAGGTGTGAAGAGCCCGATGCAGCAGGATCTGATGGTTGCCGATCCGGATAACCTGCAGCCGGTTGCCCGCGATGGCGAAACCATTGGTGAGATTTTCATCCGCGGTAATATCGTGATGAAAGGCTACCTGAAAAACCCGCGCGCCAGCGAAGAAGCCTTTGCCGGTGACTGGTTCCACACCGGCGATCTGGCGGTATGGCACGAAGATGGTTACATCGAAATCAAAGACCGATCGAAAGACATCATCATCTCCGGTGGTGAGAATATTTCCTCCATCGAAGTGGAAGATATTCTTTACCGTCACCCGGATGTGGAAGAGGCCGCCGTGGTTGCCAAGCCGGATGAAAAATGGGGCGAAACGCCTTGTGCTTTCGTTAAACTGAAGCCGGGAGCCGAAGAAGACGCTGCGGCGATTATGGATTTCTGCCGTGCCAATATGGCGCACTTTAAAATCCCGCGTCACGTGGTGTTTGGCGAGCTGCCGAAAACCTCTACCGGTAAGATCCAGAAGTTTATTCTGCGCGCTCAGGCTAAAGAATCCTGATACCCGGGATTTAACCGCGAGCGTATAAAAACGGGCCTCAGCTGAGGCCCGTTTTTTATTGCGGAAATATCACACTACTGCGCGCATGTTACCGGCGACCAGACATCAAAGCTGTCTTCATCCAGCGCATCTTTTTCGCTGTAGAGAAAACAATGGTCACCTACACGCCGTTGCTGTGGCGCAAGGCTGCCAGCCTCACCGGTTTCAATAAAATCACGTTGCGGCTCTGGCCGTTCACTGCGCACTGCATCCAGCTGATGGCGCAGACGCGGATCGAAAGGCACAGTTTTTAATTCCGCACCCCAGTCCGCATCCATATTGCCAGCCGGCAGACGCAGTAACGGCGGCGAGATAAATAAAGGTTCAGCGCTTTCTGAGGTTTCCTGCGCGTTATTCAGTACGGCAGGTGCCGGAGCTGCGGGGTTTTCTGCTGCAGGAGTAGCGGGTTGTTCAGGCACGCGTTGAAGAGGCTCATTGTCGGGGACTGTCGGCACAGGCAAAGCAGACCGCAGTTGCAAACTAAGCACTGGCATAAGCTTTGTTGGCTGTACTGCCCGCTGCAGCGGCGCAGCCAACAGCAACAGGTGCAGCAGTAGCGATACACCTAAAGCCAGAATCAGGGGATTGTGCAGCAGATAAAACAAATGAGTGGCGTCCCGTCCTTCGCCGGAACAGGCTCCGGCGGCGGGGATTAGACGCAACTATTGATATCAGGTTCAGCGCAGCAAATCAGCGCGCCTATTCAGAAGCCGGTCAAGCCCAGCTCAAACCCGGTCAGGCGCGTTCATACACCACAAAGCTGTAGTTATAAGGATTCGGGCCTTCGGCGGCGAAGTCTTCGCGTGCCACTTCCTGCCAGGCACTGCGTTCAAACTCGGGGAAGAAAGCATCGCCTTCGACTTCGGCGTGAACTTCGGTCAGATACATACGGTCGACCAGCGTCAGCGCCTGGCTGTAGATTTCGGCGCCGCCAATAATCATGGCTTCATCCTGACCGTTAATCAGCGCGATGCTCTCTGCCAGTTCGCGGGCAGCCTGCAGCGAGTCGACCACTTTTACACTGTCGTTCGCATTGGGTGCCTGATAACCGGCCTGACGGGTAATGATGATGTTGGTACGGCCCGGCAGTGGCTTGCCGATGCTTTCATAGGTTTTGCGGCCCATCACAATGGTTTTACCCATGGTGACCTGTTTGAAGTATTTCAGGTCGTTAGGCAGATACCAGGGCAGCTTATTATCGATACCGATAACACGGTTTTCGGCGAGGGCGACGATCAGGGAAAATTTCACAGCCAGCTTCCGTTGTGCAAAAGCGCCATCATACCACTGCGCTTATGCTCCGTCTGGTCTCAGGCGACGTCGGCCTCCAGACACGGCTGGCTTCAGATATGGTCAGGCGCAGCGCGCGACCATCGGCGGGATATCATCAGCCGGCAAAGGCCGGGCAAAGAAAAAGCCCTGATATTGGTCGCAGCCAAAAACCGCCAGGACATCGAGCATTTCACTGTCTTCAACACCTTCAGCAATCACTTTCAGGCCCAGATTGTGGGCCAGATTGATAATTGAGCTGGCAATGGCGGCATCGTGGCTATCGGTGACGATGTCTTTAACAAACATCCGGTCGATTTTCAGGTAGTCGATGGGCAGGTCTTTAAGATAGGCCAGAGATGAATAGCCGGTACCAAAATCGTCAATCGCCACCGATACGCCCAATGTGCGCAGGCGGTTAAGTACCTGTACGCCATGGTCCAGGTTGTACATCAGCGTGCTCTCGGTAATCTCCAGCGTCAGATTCTGTGGTGGCAGGCCGGCATCGGCCAGCAGCTGCTGAATGCTGTCTGCCAGATCCCGCTGGCGGAACTGGCGTGGCGACAGGTTGACCGACAGTTTAGTGTCTGCCGGCACCAGTCCCTGACTCAGCCAATCAGCATATTGGCAGCAGGCATTGCGTAATACCCATTCACCGAAACGCTCGATCAGTCCGGTCTCTTCCAGCACCGGAATAAAGATAGATGGCGACACATCACCCAGTACCGGATGCTCCCAGCGCAGCAGCACTTCAACACCGGTAAAGCGCTGTTCACTGACACTGACCTGAGGCTGATACGCCAGGCGCAGTTCTTCACGCTCCAGCGCATGATGCAGCGCACTCTCCAGACCCACGCGGATCTTGTCTGCCGGTGAACTGCGGTGGCAGAACACATAGCTGACGTTACGTCCTTCGCGCTTGGCCTGATGCAGGGCCAGTTCAGCATGGCGCACCAGCTGCCCGGCGTCGTAACTGACCCGGCTGGCCAGCTCGATACCAATACTGACGGTGGAGAAAATTTCTTCATCGCCAATGCTGAAAGGCTTCTGAAAAGCAGCACTGATTTTATGGGCAACGGCAGCACTCATAGACTCGTTTTCCAGATCACCACTGGCTTCAAGAATCACGGCGAAACTGTTGCCACCCAGACGTGCAACGGTATCGGAACGGCGCAGCGTCTGCTGCAGGCGCTGCGCACAGGCAATCAGCAGCAGATCACCAAACTGATGACCATGCAGTTCGTTCACTACCCGGAAGCGGTCGATATCCACAAACAGCAGACTGACATCCTGACCACGGCGCTGGCTCTGAACCAGACAATGATCCAGCCGGTCCTGAAACAATCCCCGGTTCGCCAGCCCGGTGAGGGGGTCATGATGGGCGGCATGTTTCTGATCAATGTCGTACTGACGGCGAGCCATCGCCATCTGCATCACATGCAACAGCAGGCCGGACTGTGCCTGATGCGAACTCAGTACTTCCTGCACACCGGCGGCAATCAGTCTGGTTTCATCACTAAGGTGCTCAAGCAGAACCACCAGCGGCGCTTCTGGCAGCATCAGCCGCACACGCGCTATCGCAGCTTCCAGATGCCGGTCAAAACGCTTACTGGACAGACAAACCACTCCCTGCTGCGCTTCCAGCCAGGCTGCACAGATGTCATCAAGGGATAACATCTGTTGCAGGCTGACATCTGGCAACGGCGGTAACGACAGTGTCTCATCCGCACTGAACAGCAGCAGTGTCGGCAATTCGCTATCAAGTAATGGGTTCACCAGCAGCACCGGCAGTCAAAGATGCCTTCAGTATAGACAAGCATGCTGCGGCGTCCGGCCGGACAACGAGAATTACAAAAAAGAATTGTTACAGCGGAGGTGGCTGTCTGCTCCGCCTCTGCCCAGGGCAGGAACGGAGCGATAGCCGATCAACGGCCGATCAGATGGCGACCGGCGCTTTGATATGAGGATGCGATTCGTAGCCTTCGATCACGAAGTCTTCAAATTTATAATCAAACAGGCTGTC
Source organism: Thalassolituus alkanivorans (assembly GCF_020447205.1). Lineage (GTDB taxonomy): Bacteria > Pseudomonadota > Gammaproteobacteria > Pseudomonadales > Oceanobacteraceae > Venatoribacter > Venatoribacter alkanivorans. The sequence continues at coordinate 56,974 of NZ_JAJAEL010000012.1, read as the reverse complement.
AGGTTTACGCTGAATCACCAGTTTTGGCAGCGCCATAGGCTCACGCGACAGTTGCAGGTCAGTCTGCTCAAGATGATTGGCGTACAGATGCACGTCACCACCGGTCCAGACAAAATCACCCACCTGCAGATCACACTGCTGCGCCACCATATACACCAGCAATGCATAGCTGGCGATGTTGAACGGTACGCCGAGGAAAATATCGGCGCTGCGCTGATACAGCTGGCAGGATAATTTGCCGTCAGCCACATAGAACTGGAAAAACGCATGGCATGGCGGTAACGCCATATTCTCAATTTCGCCGACGTTCCAGGCGCTGACGATCAGGCGGCGCGAGTCAGGATTGTTTTTGATCTGGTTCACCACCTGGGTGATCTGATCAATATGACGGCCATCGGCGGTTGGCCAGCTGCGCCACTGCGAGCCGTACACCGGCCCCAGATTGCCGTCTTCATCGGCCCACTCATCCCAGATAGAGACGCCGTTTTCTTTCAGATAGCGGATATTGGTATCACCACTCAAAAACCACAGCAGCTCATGAATAATAGAGCGCAGGTGCAGCTTTTTAGTGGTTACCAGCGGGAAGCCTTCACTCAGATCGAAGCGCATCTGATAGCCAAAACAGCTGTACGTGCCAGTGCCGGTACGGTCTTCTTTAAAGGTGCCGTTTTGGCGTACATGGCGCATCAGATCGAGGTATTGCTTCATACTTTCTGTTCTCCGGATTTCGGGCTGCGGTAAGCGATAACCAGCAGGATGATCCCTATAACAATCATCGGCAGACTGAGCAGCTGGCCGCGGCTCATCCAGCCAAATAAATCAAAACCGATATGTGCATCCGGCTCGCGGAAGAATTCGGCAATCGTGCGGAACAGGCCATAACCAATCAGGAACATGGCGCTGACGGCTTTCTGTGGCCGTGGCCGGGACGAATAAAACCAGAGGATAACAAACAGCAGGAAACCCTCCAATGCTGCCTGATACAACTGTGATGGGTGGCGTGGCAGCTCGCCGGCACGTGGAAACACCATCGCCCAAGGCACATGCGCCGGATCAGCCACCCGGCCCCAGAGTTCACCGCCAATAAAATTACCGAAACGGCCAAACATCAGACCAACCGGAACCAGTGGCGCGACAAAATCGGCAACGTCGAAGAAGTTCTTCTGATACTTATGCCCAAACCACGCCAGTGCGGCCATTACACCCAGCAGACCACCGTGGAACGACATTCCGCCTTCCCATACCCGCAACAGCCACAAAGGGTCCTGCAGAAATTGCGGAAAATTATACAGCAGCACATAACCGCAGCGGCCACCGAGGATAACCCCCATGGCGCCATAAAAAATCAGATCCGACACCTGCTCCGGCGTCCAGCCTGATCCGGGACGGCGGGCACGGTAATTAGCCAGGCCCCAGGCCGAAGCAAACGCCAGCAGATACATCAGGCCATACCAGTGAATTTTCAGCGGGCCAATCGCAACCGCAACAGGATCAATATCAGGATACGTCAGCATACGGACTTCCTTGCAACAACAGTCAGGCTCAAGCAAAACATCCTATTTTTAACTCCTTATGAAATGCGCTTAAAACAACAGAAATTTAATACCAACCACACACAACAACAGGGCAAAGCCCTTCTTCAGCAATGCCTGATCCAGACGGTGGGCCAGTTGCGCCCCTACTTTGGCAAAGGGCACGCTGGTCAGCACGATGCCGATAATGGCCGGCCAGTACAGGAACCCGGTACTCCATACCGGCAAATCCGCATGATTCCAGCCCGCCGCAACATTACTGATGGCACCGGTCAGCGCAATTGGCAGGCCACAGGCCGCCGAAGTAGCCACCGCCTGGCGCATGGGAATTTTCATCCAGCTCAGATAAGGCACCGTGAAAGTACCGCCGCCAATGCCAAACCAGGACGAACCAAAACCCACCACCGAACCGGCCATAATCAGCCCCCGGTTACCTGGACGTTTACCAGCGCCTTTTGGTTCCAGCCCGAAAAACATTTTCGCCGCCAGTAACAGGGCAAAGACACCGATAATTTTCTGCAGCAGCGGGCCCGGCACAGCGGTAATTAAAGACACGCCCAGCATAGTGCCCAGCACAATGCCGATACTCATAACACCCACCAGCGTCCAGTCCACAGCTCCCTGACGATGATGCTCACGCACAGAACTGAGCGAGGTAAAAACGATGGTCGCCAGTGACGTAGCCACAGCCATATGAGTGAGCACCGTTTCGCTCACCCCCTGCGCGGCAAAAGTAATGACCAGCACCGGCACAATCACCATGCCGCCGCCAATGCCAAACAAACCCGCCAACAGGCCGGCAACGGAGCCAACCGCCAGGAACAGCAGAAAAGTCATCATAGCTATGAAAATTCCGGTTTAAGGGGGCGGCATTATGACCTAAAGTGCGGGCAAAGTCGGCAGCGCCTGCGCAACAGAGCGTGCCTGCGGTAACCATTATCAGGAAATACCTATGTGTCTGATCGTACTGAACTGGCAACCACAGGACAGTCAGTGGCTGACCCTGAGTGCCAACCGTGATGAATTCTACCCCCGCCCGGCCAGCGCACTGGAAGAGTGGGAAGAGTATCCGGGCCTGTATGCCGGACGCGATCTGCAGCAGGGCGGCACCTGGCTTGGTATCACCAAAGAAGGTCGCTTTGCCGCACTGACCAATATCCGCGCTCCCGGCGCCGGACCAGCCGAGCCGCAGTCACGCGGTCATCTGGTGCTGAACTACCTGCGCGAGCCACGCAACCCGGAAAAATATCTGCGCGCCGTACTGGAGAAAGGCGATGCCTACGCGCCGTTTAATCTGCTGTGCGGCAACCGCAGCCAGCTCTGGTATGCCAGCAACTATCCCGAACCGCGGCTGGAACGGCTGGAGCCCGGTATTCACGCGCTGAGCAATGCCTGGCTGAATACTCCCTGGCCGAAAACCGAACTGGCACGGACGCAACTACAGCGCTGGCTGCAACAGCCGGGTGGCAGCGCCAGTCTGGCGGCACTGCTTGATCATTACTCCCCCTTCCCCGACGATCAGCTGCCACAAACCGGGGTTCCACTGGAGTGGGAGCGCTTACTCTCTGCTCAGTTTATCCATGCTCCGGGTTACGGCACCCGCTGCTCCAGTGGCATTCTGGCGCAGCAGGAACGGGTTGAAATAACCGAGCTCAGCTGGGACAGTAACGGCAGAATTGCCGGCCGGGTTACCTGGCCGGTCGATCTTGAATGAGCAGACAATTGCTCACTTTAAGAACAAAGAATTAGCCGCCAGAAATCCGTTAAACAGTCTTCCTGTTACAAAAGAAAAACCTAAGTTGTTGTTTCTTTTGACACCCAGCAAACCAATCGAACGACCGTTTGCAGTCGCTTACAAAATTCTGCGAACGGTAGCGCGATTCCCGTCACATTTTGCTTATCTGGCGTCCATACTTCGTGCATGAACAGCATGAATACACCCCGGAAACCGCAACGCGTCGTCGCACTGACAGGCCTTATCGCCCTGCTGTGTATCGGTCTGTTGTTTGCGGCTCTGGCAGCCAGCATTAATACCAAGCCCTATATGCCGCCGAAGGTGGCGCAGAAGTATATGGAGCACTGGTTAATCGAATCCGCGCGCAATGTGGCGGGAGAAGTGCGGCTGAAACATGTGCAGAGCATCGAACCTTTTTACCTGCGCCGCGATTATCAGCCGGTATGGATGAACAGTTTTGAACTGACCGAAGCCGGGCGCGAACTGCTGCAGGTACTGCGCGAAACCGCCGCCGACGACTGGCGCAACTACGGCTACGAACTGGCCACCCTCGAACGCGAAACCAGCCGTCTGTCGAATATTCCCAAACAAGCCACTGCGGTTGAAGTACTGCTGACCGACGCTTTCATTACTTACGCCCAGCAGGCTCTGAACGCTGAGCTGCTACCGGATACCGGTGAGGGCGACCACCCATCGATCCGCAAAGTGTCGGCTGCCAGCAAGCCCGGACAATTCAGTGAAGAACAGATCATCGACCTGCTGAATGACTCCATCCGCCGCAACGAGCTGGACGCTCTGGTTGAAACTCTTACACCATCTCATCCCGGCTACCTGCGTCTGCGCAAAGAACTGAACCGTTACTTAGCCATTGCCAACTCCGGTGGCTGGTATCCGCTGCCGGATAACCTGCAGCTGAAAAATAATGAACGTCACCGTCTGGTGCCACATCTGCGCTGGATGCTGGGGCAGTATGGCGACCTGCAGAAAGGTGCCCTGTCCTGGCTGTTTAAAGATGCCGAAGAACGCACCCGCGCACCCGCCGAAGATGAGCCACATGATCTGAGCCGTCCGGAGTTCCTGTTTGACAGTGCTCTGGCTGACGCCTTGCGCCACTTCCAGAAACGTCATCATTTACCCGAAAGCGGTGAACTGGATGCCAATACGCTGAAATGGCTGAATATTCCGCCTTACCAGATGGCACAGAAAGTCGCCCTGAATATGAAACGCTGGCGCCACCTGCCACGGGATCTTGGCCAGCGCCATGTCATGGTGAATATGGCTGACTACAGCCTGCAGCTGATAAACGGTGGCTCAGTTGAGCTGGATATGAAAGTCATTATCGGTAACCTGCAGCGCCGGACTCCGGTTATGGCACAGAAAATCAGCACACTGGAACTGGCTCCGACCTGGTCGGTACCCAAACGTATTGCGGTAAACAGCCTGCTGCCGAAAATTCGCCGCAATCCGGGTTATCTGGAAGAGAAAGGCTATCAGGTGATCGGCCGGGTCGATGGTGTTGACCAGTTTATTTCGCCGTATGCCATTAACTGGAATAAAGTCAGCGCCAGTAACTTTCCTTACCGTCTGGTGCAGAAAGCCGGCGATGACAATGCGCTGGGTTCTATCAAATTCCTGTTCCCCAACGATAAAGACATCTACCTGCACGATACCTCACAGCCGCAGCTGTTTAACCTAGACAACCGCGCCTTAAGCTCAGGTTGTGTGCGGGTGGAAAAACCAAGATTACTGGCCGAAAAACTGCTGCGCGGACAGCAGGGCTGGAACCGCCACAATATCGATGCTGCCATCGACCAGAACCGCACTACCCGCATCCGCCTGCAGGATGATGTACCGGTCTATCTGATGTACTGGACTACCTGGGTTGATCAGGACGGTAATCTGCAGGTGCGCGACGATGTCTACAACCGCGATCTGATCGCCGGCCTGCCGCCTACCAATCCTGCTGTCAGCCTGTAACCTTCGCTCGCAAGTGGCGTCCAAACGTCAGCCAGTTACATTATTCAGTATGACAAATGTAGCGTTATGTGTTTTTGTCTAAGGATGCCCGTTTCTTTTGGCAGGTGTTTGGCATACTCCGCCCATAGCCATACAACACTGAATAACCAGATGTAGCGGAGACTATTCACCATGTTGCAACGACGTCACTTTCTGAAGCAGGCAGCCTGCCTTGGTGCGGCAGGTATTACCGGCCTGAGTAGTACCCGCGCATTCGCCGGGCAACAGGAAGAACGTACTCTGCGCCTGTACAACATTCATACCGGTGAATTCACCACCAGTACTTTCTGGGCGAATGGCCGTTATATCGACGAGGGTGTGGAATCTCTGGATATTCTGGTACGCGATCACCGTCGCGATCAGGTGATGGCCATGCAGCGAGAGCTGTATCAGAACATGTACCAACTGCAGCAGTTGTTCGCCAGCCATGAACCGCTGTATGTGATTTCCGGTTATCGTGCCCCCGAATCCAACGCCAGCCTGCGCTATACAAGCTCAGGCGTCGCCGAGCACAGTCTGCATATGCAGGGACGTGCCATTGATATCCGTATTCCCGGTGTTTCACACCGCCATCTGCACCGCGCCGCACTGGCCATGGGCAACGGTGGTGTTGGGTATTACCCGAAGAGTGGTTTCGTTCATATTGATACCGGACGCACCCGGCACTGGACAGCCTGATCAGGCTTTAAAAGAAAGGGCGTATCAGTTACGCCCTGGTCCGATAATACGGCCGAAACCAGCCTTCTCCAGCGATAACTGCAGGGTGGCGGTAATAACCGGCGCACTTTCTATCTGCAGCACCTCTGCCAGCAACTGATCAGCCCATTCACGACTGATGCCGCGAATTACCGATTTAACCTTGGGCAGGTTAGTGGCGTTCATCGACAACATGTCATAGCCCATTGCCATCAACAATACAGCGCCCAGTGGGTTACCGGCCAGCTCACCACAGACACTCACCGGCTTGCCAATTTCGTGCGCCATATCGGCAATCATCTTCAGTGCATTCAGCACCGCCGGGTGAAAGGCCTGATAAAGATCAGCCACCCGTGGATTATTACGGTCCACGGCCAGCAGATACTGGGTCAGATCGTTGCTGCCGACAGAGAGAAAATCCACCCGCTGGCCCAGTTCACGGATCTGATAAACCGCTGCCGGGACTTCAATCATCACTCCGACCTGGGGCATTTCGACGTCAAAGCCTTCTTCCAGAACTTCAGCATGGGCGCGGTAGATCAGGTGTAATGCTTCGTCGACTTCGCTGACGCTGGTAATCATCGGCAGCATAATGCGCAGATTGTTCAGCCCTTCACTGGCCTTCAGCATGGCGCGGATCTGTACCAGAAAGATTTCCGGGTGGTCGAGCGTTACGCGAATGCCACGCCAGCCCAGAAACGGATTAGCCTCACTGATCGGGAAGTAGGTCAGAGCTTTGTCACCACCAATATCCAGGGTTCGCATCGTTACCGGATTCGGGGCAAAGGTTTCCAGCTGCTGACGGTAAATCTTCTGCTGCTCGCTCTCGCTGGGAAAGCGGTCTTTCATCATAAACGGCACTTCGGTGCGGTACAGGCCAACACCTTCTGCACCACGTTCGAGACTGCGTACTGCATCGGTAATCAGGCCGGTATTCACCCACAGCGGAATACGGTGACCATCGAGGGTTTCGGCCGGTTCATCGCGCAGCACCTGCAGGTCTTTCTGCAGCGCCTGCTCTTCATCAAAGATCGCCTGATACTGCTCACGCAGTTCATCGTTAGGACTGGAAAATATCTGTCCGCGGTAACCGTCAACGATCAGCTCCAGACCATGCAGCTGGGCGTAGGGAACATCCACAACCCCCATAACCGTAGGAATCCCCATCGCCCGGGCCAGAATCGCCACATGCGAGTTGGATGAGCCTTTAACCGATACCAGACCACGCAGCTTGCCCGGCGGAACCTCACCCAGCATCGCCGGTGTCAGCTCTTCACTGACCAGAATTGTATTGGCAGGAAAATCGTACTCCTGCGCGTGCGCATCACTGCCCTGCAGATGAGCGAGAATACGGGTTCCCAGATCAATGATATCGGTGGCGCGCTCGCGCAGGTACACATCTTCCATCAGCTGGAAGTGACCAACGTATTGCATGACCACCTGGCGTAATGCGCCCTGCGCCCAGTTGCCGTCACGGATACGTGCTTTAACCTCTGCGCCAAGCGCATGGTCATCCAGCATATTCAGATATACATCAAACAACGCCATCTCTTCCGGGCGCAGTTCGCTGCTGAGTTTCTCGCCTAATATACGGATTTCTTCACGGGCCGCTTCCAGGGCGAGATCAAAGCGCACAATCTCGTCATCAATCGACTCCGCCTCTTTATCCACCACACCACTGAGGTCGGCCGCGGGAGACAACACAAAAGCCTGGCCGAGCCCAACCCCGGGAGCTCCGGGCGCGCCGTTAAAACGGGTGCTTTTCTTGCGTTCGCTGGTTGCGGAAGGGATATCGAGAATATTGCCGGTGGCCTCGGCATGGGCAATAACACCAGCCAGCTGCGCCGACATAGTAACCAGAAAGGCTTCTTCGCTTTCGTCAAACTGACGGCTGTCGCGCTGTTGCACCACCATCACGCCCATCAGGCGTTTATGGTGAATAATCGGCACCCCGAGAAAAGACAGAAAGGGGTCTTCACCGGTCTCGGATAAAAAGTGAAAACGTGGGTGAGTCGGCGCGTTATCGACGTTGATCGGCTCTTCGCGCGAACCAACCAGGCCGACAAGACCCTGCGAAGAGCTGAGGCTGACCCGGCCAACCGCTTCCTGCTTCAGGCCTTCAGTAGCCATCAGCACATAACGCTTACTTTCCGGATCAAACAGATAGACTGAGCACACTTCGGTATTCATGGCCGCACGGATACGTGCCACAACCACTTTCAGAGCATCGCTCAGGTCGGTTGCAGAACTGACTTCCTGTACAATGCGTCTCAGAATATCAAGCATAAACCCTCAGCTGGTTTTCCGTTGCAGCTTGGCAATGCGCGGTGCCAGTTCCGTCATGGCACGACGATACACATCGCGTTTGAATGCAACCACCCCTCCCAGCGGGAACCAGTAACTGACCCAGCTCCAGCCATCAAATTCCGGCTTATCGGTAGCGCTGACGTTGATCCGCGAATCGTCACCCACCAGCTTAAGCAGAAACCATTTCTGTTTTTGCCCGACACAAACAGGCCGGCTGTCATGGCGCACCATACGCCGTGGTAAGCGGTAACGTAACCAGCCACGGGTGCAGCCCAGTATCTGCACATCCTGCGCACTCAGGCCAACTTCCTCCATCAACTCGCGATAGAGCGCCTTCTCCGGCGATTCACCTTCTTTGATCCCCCCTTGGGGAAACTGCCAGGCATCCTGGCCTATGCGTCTGGCCCAGAGGACCTGTCCTTTGTCGTTGCAAAGGATAATACCGACATTAGGGCGGTAACCATGTTCGTCAATCACAATGCCGTCCAGTACAGTCTGATGGTTCAAAACTTGCCGATTTCACCACAAAGGTCAAGCAGTTGAAGATAAGGCAGGCAATAACGGGGGCAAGGCATACAGGAATCCGGTGGCGGACTCACCTTAATTCAGACTCTGGGAGACAGGCTGAATTGTCCGGAAATTGCCACAATCCGCCCCCTGGCAGCCGGCATTGTTTAGAACCAATATGTTCGATTATTTCTTCGTTTGAAACTCAGAATTATAAGGAAAGTATGCGCTGTTGCCCTTAGAATAGCGACTAATTTTCTAACCGGCACCGGAAAAAGGCTGACTCTCGTGGCACTGGCTATTTTCGATCTCGACCACACCCTGCTGGATGGCGACAGCGACCATGCTTGGGGACAATATCTGGTCGATCAGGGGCTTGCAGACCCTGAACAACACAAGCTCCGTAACGATTATTTTTACGAGCAATATAAGGCCGGCACTCTGGATATTAACGAATATCTGGCATTTGCGCTTAAGCCTCTGACCCAGTATCCGTTGCAACATATGCTGGATACCCGCGCCGCGTTTCTCAAAGCGCGCATCATGCCGCTGATCTCACAAAAAAGCCGTGACCTTATTGCCCACCATAAGCGTCTGGGTGATACCCTGCTGATTATCACCGCAACCAATGGTTTTGTGACCTACCCGATAGCCGAGCTGCTGGGCATTGAGCATATTATCGCCCCGCATCCGGAGATGCAGGATGAGCGCTATACCGGCAATATTGTCGGTATACCAAGTTTCCAGCAGGGTAAAGTGGTCCGCCTGCAGGATTGGTTGCAGCAACAGGGGTTTGAACTGGCCGGCAGCTACTTTTACAGTGATTCCCATAATGACCTGCCGCTGCTGGAAATTGTGGATAACCCGGTAGCGGTTGATCCGGATGACCGTCTGGCCGCCATCGCCGCACAGAAAGGCTGGCCAATTATCAGCCTCAGGGATCAGGAGTAAGCCTGTGAAGTACGCAAAGCCGGTGCTGGTCAGCGCCCTGTTGTTAAGCGGATTACTGGCCGGCTGTGATCAGCCAGCCCTGCAACAGGACAGCCCTGCAGAACAGACCGCAGATACTGGAAACGAACAGGACAGTATTCCGGACAGCAGTGCATTCGCCGCTCACCTGGGTCTGAGCGCCTACACAGAGGTGTCGATGGCTGCGCAGACCGCGCAGGAACTCGACAGCCGCCTGGCCTCCTTTTTATATCATCCCAACCCCATGAGCCTCGGCGAGGTGCGTCAGGCCTGGCGTAATGCTTACAGCGCGTATCTGCAGACACTGATTTACGCCAAGCTGCCGATCAATGATCCACCGGACTGGCACAAGAAAGGCATCGACTATCAGCATACCCTGAGCCTGCTCGACAGCTGGCCGATTGAGGGCGGCTATATCGACCATGTGCCCGGCTATCCATTCAGCGGCATCGTTAACGATCTGACGCTGGAACTGAATGAAGACAGCCTGCTGGCACAGCACGGTTTCTCTGACCCGAGTTACGCCAGTCTGGGCTACCACGCGTTCGAATTTATGCTGTGGGGCGCCGAGGGCCAGCGTTCGCCGCGCGACTTCTTTCCACAGGAAAACACTGCTCCCGTTGTGGTAGCCAGCGAAGGTGGCAGCAACAGCGAAGCGGAAACCGGTGACGTGGTTCATCACGAAGATGCCGCCAGCAGCGCCGATGAAGAACCGGCCGATATTGATGTTCAGAACCATAACCGCCGTCGCCAGTACGTGCAGCTGCTGAGCGAACAGCTGCAGAAACATTTGCACCGGTTGCAACGCCGCTGGGAGCCAAGCAACGGTTACTATGCCAACCTGCTGCAGCGCTCAGAGCCGGATCAGGTATTAAAAGCGGCTTTCAGCGCTACGCAGAAATTGCTGTCAGATGAATTGCTGGCCAAACGCCTGAGTGGCACCAGCAGTGAGTTCAGCCAGACCACCTGGGCTGATACCGGTGCTATCGTAGCGGGTATTCGCAACCTGTACTTTCCGCTGAGTGAAACCGAAGCCGGCACCGGATTACCGGCTCTGCTTGGCCAGCGCCACGAGGACCTGAGTCTGGAATGGCAGCAGCAGTTACAGCTGCTCGATGACAGTGTGGAAAACTGGAAACAGCAGGGCGTCGCCGATGCCGAAGCGCGTCAGCAATGCCGCCAGCGTCTTATTGAGCTGATGTCGCTGCTGCAACGCACCGCCAGCGCCCTTAAAGTGCCACTCGCCAGCGCCAACTGAAGCGAACGATCACATAATAAAAAGGGAGCCTGAGCTCCCTTTTTTTATACCACCAGTTTTTATACCACCGCCGGTCGGCTGCCGTTCAGCGGGTCGGTAACACGCGGGCAAACACCGCTTTCAGATAACGGGTTTCGGCGATGGCCGGTAATACCGGATGGTCAGCGCCCTGACTGCCGACATGCTGAATCATCACTTCACGATCCAGCTCACGCCCCATAACACGCAGCATATCCGGCAGACGATCTTCCGCCAGATGCATGGAACAGGATGCCGCCACCAGCAAACCGTCTTTACTCAGCAGACGCATCGCCAGCTGGTTCAGGCGGTGATAAGCCTGCTCACCGGCTTTGATATCTTTACGACGCGGAATCAGCGCCGGCGGGTCCATCACCACCACATCAAAACGCTCACCGTTATCCTTCAGCTGGCGCAGCGCTGCAAAGGCATCGCCTTCCCAGCAATGTACTTTTTCTGCCACACCATTCAGCGCTGCGTTCTGCTCTACCCAGTCGAGCGCCTGAGCAGAGGCGTCAACACAGTGCACTTCCGCCGCACCATGATTGGCCGCCTGCACACCCCAGCCGCCAACGTAGCTGAATACATCCAGCACGCGCTTGCCTTTAACCAGACGGTTCAGCTGTGCACGGTTTTCACGGTGATCGTAGAACCAGCCGGTTTTCTGACCGTGAATCACCGGCGCCATAAAACGGGTATCGTTTTCTACCAACGGGGCACAATCGTCTTCCAGCGCGCCCTGAATCACTTCCACGTACTCTGGCAAACCTTCGACCGCGCGCAGCTTGCCATCGTTTTTCAGCACGATGCACTGTGGTTTGGCGACTTTATTGACGGCATCAATAATGGCCTGACGACGCAGCTCCATTGCCACACTGGAAATCTGGATCACCACCACATCGCCAAAACGGTCAATCACCAGTCCCGGCAGACCATCGCTGTCACCAAACACCCAGCGGTAACAGGACTGCGGATACCACAATTCACGGCCACTCTGTGCTACCTGCAAACGATGCACAATCAGAGAGGTATCCAGCGTCTGTTTACTGTCACGACTGAACAGGCGCGCACAGATCAGCTGCTCCGGACTGACCACGGAGACTCCCAGCGCTTTACCATTGGCGGCTTCGACCACTACCTCAGTACCGGCGGTCATGTTTTTCAGTGGCGTAACAGCGATATCCACTTCATTGCTGTATACCCACAGGTGACCGCCTTTCAGACGGCGTTCAGCCTTGGCTTTGAGTCGCAGTGTCGGGAGCATGATTCACCTCTGGGGCCGGTTACAAAAAGGAGCGCATTATACGCATGCTCTGACAAACTTCCCCAGAAAGCGGTGCTATTCTTGATGACATTCGTTTCCCTTCTCCGGACTTGTCATGCCTCAGCAACTGTCGGAAGAGCAGATACAGCACATCATGCAGGGGATTAAAATCCCGCCACAGCCGCAGATTCTGGTCGATCTGCAAATGGAACAGTTTATGCCCGACCCGGATCTTGGGCGTATTTCCAAACTGATCAGCCAGGATGTCGGGCTGGCCGGTACGGTACTTAAAGTGGTGAACTCTCCGTTTTATGGCCTTAAAAACCGTATTACTTCCGTCGCACAGGCAGTCAGCCTGATTGGTCTGAACAGTGTGGTGAACATCATCAATGGCTTATCCATTAAAAGTCAGATGAGTGACGAAACCATCGTGAATATGAACCGCTTCTGGGATACCGCAAATGATATATCCCAGGTAGCAACTGCCATTGCCAAACAGGTCGGCTATCCCAATCCGGATATGGCTTACCTGCTGGGCTTGTTTCATAACTGTGGCATCCCGTTACTGATGGCACGCTTCGATAATTATCTGCAGGTAATGGAAGAGTCTTACGCCCACCCGGAACTGCGGGTGGTAGATGTGGAAAACCTGCAGCTGAATACCAACCACGCGGTCGTCGGTTATTACACCGCCAAGTCGTGGAATTTGCCCAGACTGCTGTGCGATGTCATTGCTGAGCACCACAGCGCATCACGCTATTTCGCCAGCGACAATTACAAAGATTCGGAAGCAAAAACGCTGCTCGCTATTCTCAAGCTGGCGGAGCATATCTGCGGAAATTACCGCATTCTTGGCCGTCAGTCAGAAGATCTGGAATGGCAGAATATCGGCAGTGAGGTATTAACCTATCTGGGTTTGGGGGAATACGATATCGAGCAGATGGAGGCTAATTTTGAAGAGCTGGGAATTGGCTACCGTAATTATAAATATTAGACCGGGCATCTGACGCCCGGCCTGTACCGCAACCAATCCCTGTTATTTAATCCCGCGCGTTGATATAGGCCTGCTCGCTCACCGCATGGTAAGCCTTCACCTGATCACGGTAATTTTTGTACGAGTTATAAACCTTCTGTGCCAGCGGATCAGCCGCCGACACTTCAGCCACTACCTGCTCCGACAACACCTGCAGTTTGCTCAGCACATCATCCGGAAATGCACGCACATCCACGCCGTGTTTTTCTTTCAGTTCAGTCAGCGCTGCCTGATTGCGCGTGGTGTACTCCGCCAGCATGTCTTCGTTAACCGCTTTGGTTGCCACCCGCACAATGGCCTGCAGATCCTTTGGCAGTTTTTCGAAGGCGGTTTTATTAATCACAAATTCCATCATCGAACCCGGCTCGTGCCAGCCCGGGTAATAGTAGTGTTTGGCGACTTTATATAAGCCAAACGCCAGATCGTTATACGGGCCAACCCACTCGGTTGCATCGATGGCACCGGTCTGCAGCGAGGTGAAAATTTCACCGCCCGGCAAGGTCACCGGCGTACCACCGGCACGGGCCAGTACTTCGCCGCCCAGACCCGGAATACGCATTTTCAGACCTTCGAGATCGGAGACGCTGTTAATTTCTTTATTAAACCAGCCGCCCATCTGCACACCGGTATTACCACCCGGCAGCGGTAATAAATTAAACGGCGCGTAAACCTCTTCCCATAATTGCTGACCACCACCGTACTGAATCCAGCCGTTCATTTCCTGCGCCGTCAGACCAAAAGGGACCGAGGTAAAAAACTGTGCGGCGGCGGCTTTGCCCTTCCAGTAATACGCGCCACTATGACCCATTTCGGCGGTGCCCTGAGATACCGCATCGAACACCTGCAATGCCGGAACCAGTTCGCCGGCACCATAGACTTTGATCTGCAAACGGCCGGCGGACATATCGTTCACCATCGTCGCGAAACGCTCTGGCGCCGTGCCAAGACCCGGGAAATTTTTTGGCCAGGACGTTACCAGCTTCCATTTAAAGGTTTGCTGCGGTGCGGCTACAGCGGCTTGTTCTGCATCTTTCTGGCAGCCACTGAGTCCGGCGATAGCCACTACGGACAGCAGCAGGGTCGTCAGGCGTTTCATATTCCGTTTGCTCCTTGTTATTGTTTCAACCGTATTGTGTTCTGAATTAAAGTGCATCCAGTTTGGCAAAGCTGGCCACCAGCCATTTGCTGCCGGCGTCATCAAAATTAACCTGTACCCGCAGACCGCTGCCCTGCCCTTCAAATTGCAGCACCGTGCCTTCACCGAACATTTCGTGGTACACGCGCTGTCCTAAGGTGTAGGGCAGATTACCGTGCACAAAAGAAGGCTGCTTCATTCTTGCTGAAGGATCACGGGCCGTCAGTGGCCGGCTGACGCTGTTTTTCAGCCGCACTTCGGCAATCAGTTCGGATGGAATTTCGCGGATAAAACGCGATGGCGTACTGTAATTTTCCTGGCCGTGTAAACGCCGGCTTTCAGCATGGGTAATAATCAGTTTTTCCATTGCCCGGGTAATGCCGACATAAGCCAGCCGCCGCTCTTCTTCGAGGCCTTCGGCTTCGTCCATCGACATTTTGTGCGGAAATAAGCCTTCTTCCAGGCCGGCCAGAACCACCTGCGGAAATTCCAGACCTTTAGCCGAGTGCAGCGTCATTAACTGCACAGCATCTTCGTATTCGTCGGCCTGACCGTCACCGGCATCCAGCGCCGCGCGGTCGAGGAATAATGCCAGCTCATTCGCTTCGGCATCATCGTTGTCATCGGCATTAAAACCATCGTCGCTTTCAAACTGGCGTGCGGCATTAATTAATTCTTCAAGGTTATCGAGGCGCGCCTGGCCCTTTTCACCTTTTTCTTTTTTATGGTGCTCAATCAGACCGCTCTGATTAATGACCTGATCGACAATTTCATGCAGCTCCAGCTCGTCGATACCGACGCTCATTTCTTCGACCAGATCGAGAAAACTCTGCACCGCCGCACTGGCACGTTTCGGCAGCATGCCATGCTGTACCGCCGCCTCAGCCGCCGCCCATAACGAGCTGCCCTGATCGCGGGCATAGCTGCGCAGAATATCCACGGTTTTTTCGCCAATTGCGCGCGCCGGAACATTAATAACACGCTCAACCGATGCGTCATCCTGACGGTTCAGTAATAAACGCAGATAAGCCAGGGCATTTTTAATTTCCAGCCGCTCGTAGAAACGCTGGCCGCCATAAATGCGGTAAGGAATACCGGCACGCAACAAGGCTTCTTCCAGCGTACGCGACTGCGCATTGGAACGGTACAGCACGGCCATTTCGGCACGCCGACGGCCACTGCGCGCCCACTCATCGACCTGATCGGCGATATAACGCGCTTCATCCTGCTCGTTAAACGCGCTGTACAGCTGGATGGTTTCGCCCTCTTCACCTTCGGTGTGCAGGCTCTTGCCCAGACGTCCGGTGTTGTTGGCGATCACCGCGTTGGCAGCTTCCAGAATGGTTTTGGTCGAGCGGTAATTCTGTTCCAGCTTAATGAGTTCGGCACCGGGGAAATCGTGCTGGAAGTTACGGATATTATCGATATTGGCACCGCGCCAGCCGTAAATAGACTGATCGTCATCGCCCACCGCCATCACCGACACACGATCCCCGGCCAGCATGCGGATCCAGGCGTACTGGATGTTGTTGGTATCCTGAAACTCGTCAACCAGAATATTGCGGAAGCGCTGCTGATAATGCTCCAGTAAGTCCGGGTGCTGTAACCACAGTTCGTGCGCACGCAGCAGAATTTCACCGAAGTCCACCAGTCCGTTCAGCTGACAGTTGTCTTCATACAGCTGATAGACCTGCTGCATGGTGCGCGAAAACGGATCGGCTGACGGCATCACATGCGCTGCACGGCGACCTTCATCTTTCTGTTCGTTGATAAACCACTGAATCTGCTTCGGCGGATAGCGGCTGTCATCAATATTGTTGGCTTTCATCAGCCGCTTGATCAGCCGCTGCTGATCGTCGCTGTCGAGAATCTGGAAATGCTGCGGCAATCGCGCTTCACGCCAGTGCAACTTCAGCAGGCGGTGCGCCAGACCGTGGAAGGTTCCTACCCACAGGCCATTCGCCGGTATCTGCAGCAACTGCTCCAGACGGCCTTTCATCTCTTTGGCGGCCTTGTTGGTAAAGGTCACCGCCATCACTGAAAACGGCGAGACATTTTCCACCTGCAGCAGCCAGGCAATACGATGCACCAGCACGCGGGTTTTACCCGAGCCGGCGCCGGCCAGTACCAGCTGATGGCGTGAACTTGCAGCCACCGCATTGCGCTGGCCATCGTTTAACTGATCGAGAAGTAATGAAATATCCATGGCGTGCGAGTCTATCAGATGCCGGGGTAAAAATGCTGCTGTTTTATACAGTATCCTGCCGTATTCGCCGCCGCTATTACGCCACCACTGCGGCCAGATTCTGTCTGCGGCCAGTATTCCATAGGCTTCACTGCAAAAAGCCCTTTATAATTCCCTACTTACCAGCCGACACCAGGAAATCCTGTTGTGAGAAACAGCCCGATTCTGGCCGAAATCGCCGCCGCCATCCCCAGCCTGCGCAAGTCTGAGGTAAAGGTTGCCGAGTACGTGCTGCGTGCCCCGCAACAGGTGATGCATATGCGCATCGTCGATCTGGCGCAGGAAGCACAGGTCAGCGAACCGACCATCGTGCGTTTCTGCCGTGGTATTGGCTGCAACGGCTTTCAGGAGTTTAAGGTTCGTATCGCGCAGGAAATGGCGATCACCAATAATATCGGCCAGTTCGCCATCATCGAAGACGACAGTATCGAAGATATCTGCGACAAGATTGCCGACACCACCATTCAGCGTCTGCATCAGGTGAAGACCCAGCTGCAAAGCACTCAGGTGGCCGCCGCGGCCAATGCCATCAGTAATGCCCGACGGGTAGAGTTTTACGGTTTTGGCGCTTCCGGGGCGGTAGCCATTGATGCCCAGCACAAGTTCTTCCGCCTGCAGGTGGCCACGGCTGCCTACAGTGATCCGCATATGCAGTCGATGTCGGCAGTTACGCTGAGCGAACAGGATGTGGTGGTGGCGATTTCCCAGAGTGGCCGCACCAAAGATCTGCTGCACTCGGTACAGCTGGCCCAGCAACATGGCGCTATGGTGGTCAGTCTGGCGCCCGCCAACACCGCTCTGAGTGCGGCCGCCGATCTGCCAATCAATATCAATATTGAAGAAGACACCGAACAATTCACACCAATGACCTCGCGCATCGCCCATCTGATGGTGATCGATATGCTGGCCGTTGCCGTAACCCAGCGCCGTGGACCCGAGTTTGCGGCACACCTAAATGCAATTAAGCGCAGTATCAAGTCTTTACGGCTGGAATCTGACTAACCAGTCAGGTTCCAGATTTTACGGTCAGACATTTTGCGACATGATTCCAAAATGCCGATGACTTTTTGCTCAGTACACTTCCTTTCGAATATCCCTCAATAAACAGCTGCGGATGCTATGCCACTATTTCTGCGGGCTGAGCGCCATAGGGGGTACTTTTGTACCGCCTGAGTGCCACTGAACAGAATTTGGCCTGAACAGCGTTTACTGTCATTCTTTTGCAACCAATAAAAAGAAAAATCACAGCAGGATTTACTGTGATCAACCAGAGGGAAAGATAATGGAAGCAGCAATGAAATTCGAAGCCCACGAAGAAGTTGTCTCCTTTGATCAGGAAGGCAAAGTCGTTGTTAATAAAGACTCCCAGATGTCAAAGAAACTGATGGCACGCCGTGCTATTGAAGCCCACCTGGAACGTAAGCGACTGGAACGCGATCTGGAAGATTTCTACGCCGAAGAAATCTGACTAAAAAAAATCCAATAAAAAAGCCCGCATTCAGCGGGCTTTTTTATTTACTTATTCCTGCGACGTCGCAGACCGAGTAATGCCAATCCGGCAATCCACAACAACGAGGTATGACCGCCGTTAGAAATGAATTTCTCTGCAAACTCCCCGTTATCCGACTTCACAACAGGCCATGGTGTCATTTCTTCCTCATAACCGGAAACACTGTTATCTCCAAAGCCTTCAATGATAAACATCTGTCGGGTACCGCTCGGGTTGCTGCCGGTATCCCAGTCAGCTGTACCGGAGAAAAGTAATGCATTGCCGTTATCTGCAAGAGTCAGATCTTCAACGTTACGGCTTTCATTGACTTCACTTACCTGATAACCGCGCTCACGCTTCAGATCATAAACATAAGCTTCCTGATTATTTGAATTATTGCTCAATCCGCGGTCATCGAGGCTGGCGGAGGAAACAAAAGCAACCCGGGAAGCATCACCCGACAACGAAGGTAATACAGAATCAAACAACGCGGAGTCTGTAATCTGCTTTTCAACTTCGCCACGGAATGAAGCCACGAAAATATTGTAGCGATTATTCGTACCCAGAAGGCTGGCATTACTGCTGAACGCTACTTTCTCACCATCTGCAGAGATAGTTACCTGCTTCGAATCACGGGCAGTGGCAATGGTAATCTGACGCTGAATGCCATTATTAATCGTGCCTGTAAATACCTGATATCTGTTCGTTGCATTCGCACCCAGCGGATTACCGTTAGCCGAAACAACAAAGCGCTCACCGTTATAATCAAGATCAACACTATCAATGCCATTGATATTGAAGTCGGTTAACTGGATCAGCTTTTCCCGCCCGCGGTGATAAGCAAATACTTCTTTGCTGCCATCGGTGTTGCTTCCCAGCGGATTAATGCTGCTGACAAAAGCGATAACCTGGCCATCATAATTAATGCTTAAGCGGCCCGCTGTCGTGTCTGCAATAACATTGTAAGGGGCCCTGCTCAGGGTTCCCGAATCGACATCATAAATGTACAGCTCGTCGGTTACGCCTGTATTAGGAAATGTAGGATCAAGGCTGCTGTTACACAGCATTGCAACCGTACTGGCATCTCCTGAAATAACCACGTTATTACAATTTCTGCCTGCCGGGTTAACCGTCAGTTGCTGGTAACTGTCGAGGGCCCGGTTATACAGGAAAGCATCATAAACCAGGTTTGATTTACCGGTACTGGCAAGATCTCTTTTGGAAAGTAGCGCAGCACTCTGCCCATCTGAGCTGAGAGATGGCGTACGGGAAATATCAGAACTGGAAGGTGTAATCTGCTCCAACTCGTAGGTGTACAAGCGCAACGTAATGGTGAATGCAGAGAAAGTATTATCCGGGCTGGATACACTGACGGTCACATCATAGAAACCTTCTGCGTTCGGAGCTGAAGTCAGTTCAAGTGGCAATACGATGGTCGCCCCGGCATTAATTGAGAGATAACCCGGGCCAGAAACTGATACTGCGGTATTTCCACTGTGATAGCTGAACTGCATATCCTGATCCGTAGGCATAAAGCTCTTCAGATCAATATTCATTGTCCGCTGACTTCCGGGGGCAATCAATTCCACCGGTTTACCACCGTTATAGCTAAAACCAATTTCAGCCCGCTCATAACGAACAGCATAAGGCAGAGTAATACCAGGAACAGCATTCTGACTATTACCACCCACACCATAGTATAGCGATGTACCTACAGTGGAGCTGCCGGAAATCCCCGCAGAATAATTGCCATTGTCACCGTAAAGCTCCTGATAGTGAACTTCAGCAACCTCTTTGCCTTCATACAATTTGTACTGGAAAGTGTTGCGACCACTGTTGCTATAGGCAGGGACGTTTTTAAACTGAATAGTTAATACACGCTCCGGAGCTGTGCCACTGAGCAGATAGTGAACCGTGCCACCATTACCTGGATTAAGATCCTCCCACCAGGCAGCAATACCAACACCAAGTCGTGAAAAGGCATTGCTGCTAGGAATCACATAACCGGTGCAGCACCCCTGATTAGAACTTGTGAAAGAGATAAATCCATTAGAGCTTACATAAAGCTGTGTGTAATCAACACCATAGAATTTATAAGTAAATCCAATGCTGATTATCTTACTCTGATCGTCTCCCAAAGAGATAACGCCACTATCAGGGTTGGTGCTGATATCGTCAAAATCATAGGAAACTTCTGCCTCTGCAGAATCTATATAACGATAACCACCAGCATCAATGCCACTCTGGTAAGCAGAGACATTTGCCAGCGACATGCTTAAGAAAAAACCCAGCACAATCCGTTTCATGAAAACCCAGTCCTTTATCGAAGATAGGCAAAGTTATTTTGAATACACCGGTATTCAAAATAATTCTGCATTAAAAGATGGGAGGGACCGGAGTCCCTCCCAATTTGCTTACTGTACGGTCAGTACAGGAACAGCAACGGCATCAACACTATCCCACAAGCTTGGGACTGCAGCGCTGAAACCTAAGGTCTCGGTGGTAGCAAAAGTACCAGCAGACATAGCGACAGTAACGGTCAGAGTTTTGCCATTGTTAGACAGCGTTCCGTTAGTTGCAGCACCATTATCCACAGTTGCAGCACCGGTATAGGTCATGATGGTCAACACATCAGCAGCATTCAGAGCAGTCTGGTTAGTACCAAAGGCATTACCCAGCATAGCGTCCAGATCAATTGCGTGACTGAAGGTATACGTCAGCGTGATGGTATTGACACCATTCGCAATCGCAGTTGCTACTGGCTGTGCAGTGATCTGCATGGCACCCAGGTTATCGAAAGCAGCGAAGGTCGGTGCCGTCAGGTTGGCAGCGTCATTAGCCCAGGTATTACCGAAGTCATCCTGTACATTGACGAAGTTCAGAGAACCGTGGAAACCAACAGTTGCACCAGCAAGGCTAACATCTGGCTCGTCATACTGAGCAAGGCCAAAGAGAGCTGCACGGTTAAGAGGCAGCATGTCATCAGCATTATCCGTGGTGAACGGAATGGTCAGCGTGGTACGAGAGGCTGCAGCCAGAGCATTATGAGCTGCGATAGTGTCTTCATCCAGGAAGATGTTTACACCACCCAGCGTCACAACCGGAATGGCAGTGTCGGTGCTGACTTTAACTGGTTCGTTAAAGGTCAGAGTCAATGCATTACCGGTATAAACCGCACGGGTCATTACTGGTGGCAGAGCATCATTAATCACAACTTTAGCATTTGCAGCTGCAGTTGATACATTACCAGCGCTATCAGCAACCAAATCACTAAAGTCGATCACCTTAGCGGTTTGACCATCGGTATTACCCAAAGTGAAAATGTTGTTAACACTGAATGCTGCAAGGTCGGCATTCACAACATCAGTATCAGAAGCGATAGTGATATCGTTCATGATCGTCCAGTTAGTCAGCGCGGCGCTGGCAGTATCAACAGGCTCGCTACCAACGGCAGGCTTGCTGGAATCTGCAGCCAGAGGCGCAACCCAAGCCAGATCCTCAGTAAAGGAAACAGCAATGGTACGGCTCATATCAGCACTCCAGGCTACATAAGCGGTCGCATCGTAGATTTCCAGTGCTGGATCAATGTAGAAATCACCGGTTGTGGTGTTTGTCTCATTGGACTCGTACAGGTCATCCAGAGATGGTGTTGCATCTGTATAGATATCCTGATCGGCCAGCATGCCCGCATTGATGTTCAGCAGCGGGGTACCGATCAGCGACTGCGCATCCGGGTTCGCCAGCTCACCACCATTACCATACTGCTCACCAAATACAGTTGAGGTGGAAGTCAGATCCTGCTCACCATAAGAGTCTTGCAGGCCAGTTGTTACCGGAACGTTATCTGCCAGAGCAATGGAAGTTGTAGAGCCTTCATTACCGAAGTCATCCATTGACTGGATATACAGCATGTCACCTGGCTGAACTGCAGAAATCAGGAACGCAATATCTGTTGCAACGAAATCGGCATATTCACTACCAGTCGCAGGCTCAATTGTGCCGTAGCCCTGGTTGTTGGCAATAGTCGTAAAGTTCGAAGCAGTGTTGGTGGTTTTTGCATCCGGGCTGCTCTGCTCATCGATATCGATGTTGGTTGTTACAGCAGCACCATTGCGCTGGATCCAGTAGCGGTAAGTGGAAGCATTGCTTGGAGTAAAGCTAACACGAGCCACATCAACAAAGAAGTTACTGTTCAGGCCCAGGTTAGAAGTATCCGGAGTACCATCTTCATTTAACTGAATGATGGATGAGGCATCAACGATACCCGCTTTATCCAGTGCAACGACCAGATTCGCCAGGCGCTCTTTGGTATCAATACCGGAAGCTGAATCGTCATCATCAGCACTGTTCAGCTGCTGTACGCCATTCAGAGCCAGTGCCATGTCAACGTCTGCGAATGCTGAGCTGGCGTTATCCAGATCATTAGCCAGACGTAATGGGCTGTCATCGGTGGTCAGCTGAGTCAGGTTGGTAACAACCGCCGCATTGATATTCAGCTCACGGTAAACTTCAACCTGAAGCTTAACGTAGTCGCTATTACCGTTAACATTATCAAAGTCGTAAGAAATGTCGTTAGCTGCAACGTTGCTGTCTTCATCCAGCAAGTTAGAAGAAGTATCGCGGAAGTCTACTTTCAGCAGGTAAATATCGAGACGGTTACCGGCAACAAAATTGCTGTCCGCGGTCAGTGTCATTGAGCGCGCATCAGCTGCAACCGCAGTAGTTACATTCAGATAAGCACCAGCATCCAGATCACGTACGATGACAGAGTTTGCATCAATCATCGCGGCCTGCAGCTGCTCGCTGAAGTGCACAGTCAGCACATTAGTGGTGTCGTCATGCAGTTTTGCACGAGAGCCATTAGTGGCAACTTCTTCAATAGAGGTTACATATGGACGTGCATCGTCCGCATTTGTAATAACGCTGGCATAGACGTTACCTACGTGTACGGTTTCTACTTCATCATCAGTAGTAACACCGGTTGCACCAAAGTTATTGGCATCAACACCAGTAACAGCATAACCACCAACAATAAAGTTCAGGTCGGAGTCATTTGGTACACCAGCGATGGAGAAAGCACCATTGGCATCAGTAGTTGCAGGGTAGGATACGCTGGTGTAAGAGATAGCATTACCGCCACCATTCGTGTGCGGACTGCCGTTAACGTCCTGCAGTTCCAGATTAATAGTCTGGTTAGCGATAGGAGCTTCAGTATCCGCATCGCGCAGCACACCAGTTACAGTGGCACCACCGGTACCAATTGCTGGTAACACTGCATCACCAGCAACTGCAGTAAAGCCATCAATAAAGTAGTTGGTTGAACCAGTATTGGTTTCGTCAGTGGTACCCTGATCACTGCGGCCATTATCAATAACAGCTGTCGGCTCAACAGTCACAATCGCACCGAGGAAACCAGCTGGCGGAACGATTGTTAAGCGGATATCACCACCAACGAAGTTACCTTTATCGGTAACGGTCAGGTTGCTGACCGGAACGTTACGCAGTTCATAGTTACCGCCAGCGCCTGTTGTGACTGCACGACCACCCACATAGATCTTAGCCCCTTTAACAGGATTACCATTGGTGTCGACTACAGTACCCATTACGGTACCGACTGGAGTCTGAACGTGCTCGGAGTTATTACCAACTTCAGCAGTTGTTACGGATTTGGCTTCATCACCCTCAAACAAACAGCCTGTCATCAGCGTTGTAGAGGAGACAAGAGCAATAGCAGCAGCCAGCTTGGCTTTTTTAAAAATCGAATGTTCCATCGGTTCCTTCCTAAGCAGAGAGTAAGCCATGGGGTATGGCGAATCAGAATGAAATCAGGGAAGGACGCTGGAGTACGCAGATGCGCAGATTCCATTGCGCAGCAAAAGAGACCATCCCTGTTCTCAAGAGCGGGCATTCTTGCAAATGACTGTCACGATTACGACATACCAAATGCCAAATACAGCACTTTAGCATTAGTACGTGTCACAGAATGTCTGATGTAGTTCACACTCTGTTTTCGTCCGGGTTTATTGCTCCAACAAAAAAAGCCGGTCAGTTTCCTGACCGGCTTTTTTATTTCAGCTCTTGCTGAGTGACCAATTATTTATTGGTGAACTCAGGGTAAGCTTCCATACCGCACTCAGACAGATCAACGCCTTCGTACTCTTCTTCTTCAGTCACACGCAGACCCATGATGACTTTCAGCAGCATCCAGGTAATGAAAGAAGCCGCGAATACCCATACAAAGATCGTTGCTGCACCCATCAGCTGACCGCCGAAGGTAGTGCCGTCTGCAGTTACCGGTACAACCAGCAGACCGTACAGACCAACCACACCGTGTACAGAGATAGCACCAACCGGGTCGTCGATTTTCATTTTATCCAGCGTCAGGATAGACAGTACCACGATCAGACCACCCACCAGACCAATAATGGTCGCAGCGAAAGGGGTTGGAGTATCAGGGCTTGCAGTGATAGCAACCAGACCAGCCAGAGCACCGTTCAGAGCCATAGTCAGGTCCGCTTTGCGGAACAGGATGTAAGCCAGAACCAGAGCACCGATCAGACCACCAGCAGCGGCAGCGTTAGTGTTCATGAACACAACAGCTACTGCGTGTGCATTACCGATGTCGCCCAGTTTCAGTACAGAACCACCGTTGAAGCCGAACCAGCCCATCCACAGGATGAAAGTACCCAGGGTAGCCAGTGGCAGGTTAGCGCCAGGAATCGCACGGATTTCACCGTTAGGACCGTACTTGCCTTTACGGGCACCCAGCAGGATCACACCAGCCAGTGCTGCAGCAGCACCTGCCATGTGTACGATGCCGGAACCTGCGAAGTCTTTGAAACCAAAGTCATCGCCCAGGCTGAACATGCCGAATACAGAAGCACCGCCCCAGGTCCAGGCACCTTCCATCGGGTAGATAACCGCAGTCATAACTACCGCAAAAGCCAGGAAAGCCCACAGCTTCATACGCTCAGCAACAGCACCGGATACGATGGACATTGCAGTCGCTACGAACACAACCTGGAAGAAGAAGTCTGAAGCGCCGGAGTAGATAGAACCACCCTGGAAACCATCTTCACGTGCCGCGAAATCAGCCAGTACTGCAGCAGAATCCACTTCAGTGATACCAGACAGGAAGTAACCGCCGCCGTACATAATCTGATAACCACACACCAGGTACATGGTGCAGGCAATCGCAAACAGAGCGACGTTTTTAGTCAGAATTTCAGTGGTATTTTTAGAGCGGACCAGACCCGCTTCCAGCATGGCGAAACCTGCCGCCATCCACATTACTAACGCACCGCATACCAGAAAATAAAAGGTATCCAACGCGTACTGGAGTTCGAAAATATTATTTTCCATTCTAAGCCCCCCGCATAAGGCTCTGATTCATTTAATGAGGAAGGATCAGATCGCGTCTGCGCCGGTTTCACCGGTACGGATACGAATGACTTGTTCCAGGTTGGTAACGAAGATTTTTCCGTCGCCAATCTTGCCGGTGTTCGCCGCTTTGGTGATGGCTTCGATGACTTTTTCGGTCAGGTCGTCAGCTACCGCTACGTCAATTTTTACCTTAGGCAGAAAATCCACCACGTATTCAGCACCACGATACAGTTCAGTGTGACCTTTCTGACGGCCGAAACCTTTTACTTCGGTCACTGTGATGCCCTGAACGCCAATCTCTGACAGTGCTTCACGCACATCGTCGAGTTTGAATGGCTTAACCACAGCTGTAATGAGTTTCATAGAAAACCCCTTTGTTAAACGCTACGAGTTTAGGTTTTATTAATGGCCCATGCGGGGGCACGGGCCATTGTATGCTTTTTACATGGAGATAGGCAGGCTGTAAGAAACAACCACTTTCAGGTCCTCATCAACACCGGCTTCGCCTTTGTCCAGATCAGCACTCTGGTCGATTACTTTGGACAGAGTGAACGCCAGGTTATCGTTATAGGCATAACCTACATCCAGGTGGGTGTAATCGCTGTCATCGCCATCATCGGCTTTACCCAGCGTGAAAGAGTAGGCATCCAAGCCATAACCCAGGGTGAAGTAGCTGGAGTTATCGTCACTCTCAGCACCAATAGGCTTGTAGTAAGTGAAAGAAGCACCGGCATAACCCAAAGAGATAATTGCATCGGCATAGTCAAAGGTATTGCCACGATCATCCGGATTACCAGCTGCACCATCACCCTTTGGATATACGTAGTTCAACAGGCTTACGTCATAACTGAAGTCACCCATTTCAGCGCCATAGCCCAGGTACAGATCGTATTCATTACCCCAAGAGGTATCACCGCTTGAAGTCCATACGCCTGCATAAGCGCCGGAAGCACTAACTGTCAGATCACCAGAAACAGCAGCAGCGCCATTCCCCAGATCCTTACCACGCCACAAATACATGCTGGCAACAGTTGCCGATGCAGAAACTTCAACTTCAGCCTGCGCAGTAGAAACAGCGGCCAGACCTGCAGTCATCACACCAGCCAGAGCGATTGCTTGAGACAGTTTTTTCATGGTTCTTTTCCTTCATCAGTTATTCAAAGCTTTTATTAAGTAAACCGGTGAGCGCACCGTTTTCTTTCTGTACTTACCTTGTACATGTCCTATAGCAGCGGCTGTGCCAACTTTTAAAAAATGCGGTTTTTCAGGGAGTTAGCAACAACCATCCGCTAAAAAGCCCTCATAGCAGTTCAACGGCGGTGCATCGGGCTGTTTTTCAGCCCCTTTTGGTGCACCTGCAAATCAGCATAGGCACTAAATTGATGCACGAGCAGGTCGGGGGAAATAAAACGGGGCAAAGGCCCGGATTGACATAAAGCAAAAGCATGGCGGCATCGCAGGTCACGCCCGGTACTGGGGCCATATTGCCTGGCGTGGTAAACTCCCGCCGGTATATAAGGAAGCCCTATGATGAACAGCGAACAAATCCGTAACCGTGTCGAACAACTGTTGCAACAAAGCCCACTGGCCGGTCTGTCAGCCGATGTACGCTTAATGCTGCAAAGCCAGTTACAGAGCCTGCTGAGCAGCGCCAATCTGATCAGCCGTGAAGAATTTGAAGTACAGGCGGAAGCGCTGCGCCGCACCCAGGCGAAACTGGCGGAGCTGGAAAGCAAACTCAGCCAGCTGGAACAGCAGCAGAATCAGACGCAGTAATAGCAGCGCATAAAAAAGCCGGAGCATGCTCCGGCTTTTTCTATTAGTGCATCTGCATCCGCGCTAAATCGCCAGCAGCTCTTTCGCCTGCTGCGAGCTGGCTAACTCGCTGCCAGCGCCGGATGCCACCACCCGCCCCCGCTCCAGAATAATAAATTCATCCGCCAGTTCGGCGGCAAAATCAAGATACTGCTCAACCAGCACAATGGCCATTTCGCCGCGATCACGCAGCAGCTTAATCACACTGCCGATGTCTTTAATAATGGAGGGCTGAATCCCTTCGGTCGGTTCATCCAGAATCAGCAGTTTGGGTTTCAGCAATAACGCCCGGGCAATCGCCAGTTGTTGCTGCTGTCCGCCGGATAAATCACCGCCACGGCGTTTCAGCATTTGCTGCAGCACCGGAAACAGCGAATAGATTTCCGGGTCGATACGGCGCTGACTTTTCGGCAGCGCTGAAAATGCCGTCTGCAGATTTTCTTCCACCGTCAGCTGAGAAAAAATATCCCGGCCCTGCGGTACATAGGCAATGCCCTGACGTGCACGATCAAAAGGAGCGATGCCGTTCAGCGATTTTCCCTGCCACTGAATATCCCCTTTACCGGCACTCAGGTGGCCCGACAGCGCTTTCATTAACGTGGTTTTACCCACACCGTTGCGCCCCAGCACACAGGTGACCTTACCGACAGAGGCACTCATGCAGACGTTATACAGCGCCTGACTCGCACCATAAGAAACATCCAGTTGGTTTACATTTAACATCCCATCATCCTCCGTACCGGATCAGCGTCCCAGATAGACTTCGATCACCTGTGGATTGGCTTTCACCGTTGCCAGCGAACCTTCCGCCAGCACATGACCTTCGTGCAGCACAGTGACCTTGCAGTCGAGTGCTTCGATAAAATCCATATCGTGTTCTACCACCATTAATGAATGTTTCTGCGCCAGGCGCTTAAACAGTTCGGCGGTTTTCATGGTTTCTTCATCGGTCATACCGGCAGCCGGTTCATCAATCAGCAACAGCTGTGGCTCCTGTCCGAGCAGCATGCCGATTTCCAGCCACTGCTTCTGACCATGGGATAAATTACCGGCCAGTTCATCGCGTTTATCCGCCAGATCGATCATGTCCAGAATCTCATCCAGTTTCTGTGCTTTTTCGGCGGTCAGCTTATGCAGCAACGCCTGCCAGATACTGCGTCCGCCTTTCAGCGACATTTCCAGATTCTCAAATACCGTCAGGCTTTCGATCACGCTGGGCTTCTGAAATTTACGGCCGACGCCGAGGTTGGCGACATCCGCTTCATCAAAGCGGGTCAGGTCGTGCTGACTGTTGGCATTATCGGTAAAGATAATGGTGCCGGTATCCGGGCGGGTTTTACCGGTAATAACATCCATCATGGTGGTTTTACCGGCGCCGTTCGGGCCGATAATGGCGCGCATTTCACCCGGAGCGATGACCATGGATAACGAATTCAGCGCTTTAAAACCATCGAAGCTGACGCTGACACCATCCATATACAGCACCGCCGGGTTATCAATATGCTTTGGCGTTTGCAGGCTCATACTTTTTCTCCCTGCACAAAGTTCAGTTTATCCTGCTGCTCAGGTGCAGCCTTGCTTTGCGTTTCAGTATTCAACGCCGGCGGATTGTCTTCAGCTTCTGCCTGATATTTTTCTTTCAGCTGTGCCCATAAGCCCACCACACCTTTCGGCAGATACAGTGTGGTCAGCACAAACAAGCCACCCAGCATAAACAGCCAGAGTTCAGCAAAGGCACCTGTGAAATAGGTCTTGGCATAATTCACCAGCATGGCACCAATCACCGCACCAAACAGCGTGCCGCGGCCACCCACCGCCACCCAGATAATAATTTCAATGGAATTAATCGGCGCAAATTCACCCGGATTAATAATGCCGACCTGAGGTACGTATAAGGCTCCGGCCACACCGGCCAGCATCGACGACACCACAAAGACAAACAGCTTGTAATGCTCAACCCGGTAACCGAGGAAGCGAGCACGGGATTCCGAATCACGGATAGCCACCAGCACCCTTCCGAGTTTTGAGGTGACAATAAAGCGGCTGATTAAATAACCCAGTATTAAAGCCAGCACCGAGGCCACAAAGAGCACTGCACGGGTATTATCCGACTGCAGGCTGTAACCGAGAATATCTTTAAAGTCGGTTAACCCATTATTGCCACCAAAGCCCATATCGTTGCGGAAAAAGGCCAGTAACAAGGCATAAGTCAGCGCCTGGGTAATAATCGACAGATACACCCCGGTTACCCGCGAACGGAATGCCAGCGCGCCGAATACAAAAGCAAGAATGCCCGGCGCCAGCAGCACCATCAGCATGGCAAACCAGAACTGATCAAAACCAAGCCAGTACCATGGCAGCTCCGTCCAGTTAAGGAACACCATAAAGTCAGGCAGTTCCGGATTACCGTACACACCGCGGTCGCCAATCTGACGCATCAGATACATGCCCATCGCATAACCACCCAGCGCAAAAAATGCACCATGGCCCAGACTTAAAATACCGCAGTAGCCCCAGATTAAATCCACCGCAATCGCCAGCAGGGCATAACACAGGTATTTGCCCAGCAATGTCATGGTGTAAGTCGATACGTGGAAGAATGATCCTTCCGGTAATAACAGATTACTGAGCGGAATAAACACCGCCATCAGCACCAGTATCAGCAGTAATTTTCGTCCTGCGGCATCGTTCATCAGCAAACGGGTTAAAGGGCCGAATTGTTTTGTCTGTGTCATATCCCTGCCCCTTAACCGTTATCCACAGCACGGCCTTTGAGCGCGAATAATCCGCGTGGCCGTTTCTGGATAAACAGAATGATAAATACCAGCACCATAATTTTTGCCAGAACAGCACCGGCTAATGGTTCGAAGATTTTATTGGCCACACCCAGCGTCATAGCGCCGACCAGCGTGCCCCATAAATTGCCAACACCACCGAAGACCACAACCATAAAGGAATCGATAATATACGCCTGCCCCAGATTCGGGCCGACGTTGGTCAGCTGCGATAAGGCCACGCCGGCAATCCCGGCAATGCCGGATCCCAGACCAAAAGTCAGCGCATCAACCCAGCCGGTTTTAATCCCCATGGAACTGGCCATTGGCCGGTTCATGGTGACCGCGCGCATCTGCAGACCAAACAAGGTGCGCTTTAATACCAGTGCCAATACAGCCAGCACCATCAGGCTGAAAATAATGATGTACAACCGGTTCCAGGTCAGCTCCAGCGCCGGGTTAATCATAAAGGTACCGGCCATCCAGTCTGGCGTGGCCACTTCACGGTTTAACGGACTGAAAATCGAGCGCACAGCCTGCTGCAGAATCAGACTGATACCAAAGGTCGCCAATAAGGTTTCCAGCGGACGGCCATATAAATGGCGGATCACGCTGCGTTCAATCAGCACGCCAACTAAACCACTGACCAGAAATGCTGCAGGCACGGCCACGACCAGCGATAAACCGATATGCTCCGGCATCAGCAACTGCACCACATAGGTGGTATAGGCACCGAGCATAATCATTTCGCCGTGGGCCATATTAATAACGCCCATCACGCCGAACGTGATGGCCAGACCAATAGCCGCCAGCAGCAAGACCGCGCCCAACGCCAGACCAAAATACAGATTCTCGATATAGCCATTAATGCTGACCAGTTTTTCGATATCGGTCAGCGTGGTTTGCGCCAGCTGGTATTCATTTTTACGTGACAGTTTTTCTTCATCACTGAAACTGCGGATAAATTCACTCAGTCCGGCACGTACTTCCGGATACAGTGCACCATCCAATGCGGTAAGCCCCTCAATCCGCTCTTCAGTCTGATCGGCTTTCAGTTGCATCAACGCGCGTACCAGGTGCAGAACCTCAGCCACAGAATTGTCAGCTTCCCGCTGCAGTGCCTGATCAATAAAGGCCCGGTCGATATCATCACTGCTTTTCAGCAGATTCTGTGCAGCCGCCATGCGCTGTGATTTATGCTTCGATGAAATCTGTGCGCGGGAAATCAGGCTGCGTAATGCAACCCGCAATGAATTATTAACACCAATTTTTTTAATATCGCGCTTACCCAGCCCGGTGACGGCTTGCAGGGTAAAGGCGTCCTGCGCACTGTCCGGCTCACCGGAACTGTCGACCAGTAACAATTGCCCGTTGCTTTTAACGTAATACAGGCGGCTGTCGAGTAATGCCTGCAAAATAACAATGGCCTGATCATCTTCAGCCAGTGCAATCTGCTCGGCCAGCGCCGCTTTTTCTTTATAGTTTGCACTGATTAATTGCTGACTGAGTTCTGCCAGAGAAGGCTGAGTATCAGCATTGTTTGCCAGTAGATTATGGCTGGCAGAAAGTAATAAGACGGCGAAAAAAACACGTCTGAATAATGTGAACATGGGAACATCCTGTTGGAAAGGAACTGCACGCCTGCGCAGCGTTATATTAACGCCGGCAAACGTGCAGCGGGTCGGGCTTACTCGGCCGCTACGGCGCCACCACAGGTTTTGGTTGCTGTGTTGTAGTTGCCGCAGTTGATTGGTGCAGTCCAGTCAGAGATCAGGTTTTTGCTTTCAGGCAGGTAGTCAGTCCAGGCATCACCCGGTACCACACCTTCAGTCTGCCAGACGATATCGAACTGGCCATCTTCCTGAATTTCGCCAATCAGTACCGGCTTGGACAGATGGTGGTTTTTATTCATCACCGCCATGCCACCGGTCAGGTTAGGAACAGAAATACCGATCATGGCATCCTGTACTTTACTGACGTCAGCAGTACCGGCTTTTTCCACCGCTTTGGTCCACATATTGAAACCGATATAGGTTGCTTCCATCGGATCGTTGGTTACGCGTTTATCGTCTTTGGTGAAGCTGTGCCATTGTTTGATAAAGGCATCGTTCTCTTTACCATCAGCGCTCATAAAGTAGTTCCAGGCGGCCAGGTGACCAACCAGAGGCTTGGTATCGAAACCAGACAGTTCTTCTTCACCTACCGAGAAGGCAACCACCGGAATGTCTTCCGCGCTTACACCCTGGTTCGCCAGTTCTTTATAGAAAGGAACGTTGGCATCACCATTAATGGTGGAAACCACTGCGGTTTTAACACCGGCGCTGCCGAATTTTTTAATGTCAGAGACAATGGTCTGCCAGTCAGAATGACCGAACGGTGTGTAGTTAATCATGATGTCTTTAGCAGCAACGCCTTTCGACTTCAGATAGCTTTCCAGAATTTTATTGGTGGTACGTGGATAAACGTAGTCGGTACCGGCCAGAACCCAGCGCTTAACGCCAACGTCATTCATCAGATAATCAACGGCCGGAATAGCCTGCTGGTTAGGAGCCGCACCGGTATAGAAAACATTTTTTGAAGACTCTTCACCTTCATACTGCACCGGATAAAACAGCAGACCGTTCAGCTCTTCTACAACAGGTAAAACAGACTTACGGGAAACCGAAGTCCAGCAGCCGAAAATCACATCGACCTTATCTTTCTCCAGCAGCTCACGGGTTTTTTCCGCAAATAAAGGCCAGTTAGAGGCAGGATCGACCACCACAGCTTCCAGTTGCTTGCCCAGCAGACCGCCTTTTTTATTCTGCTCTTCCACCATCATCAGCACGGTATCTTTCAGCGTGGTTTCAGAAATCGCCATGGTGCCGGACAATGAATGCAGCACACCGACCTTAATGGTATCGGCGGCATTGGCAAGACTGATACCAGCAGCCAGAGTGGTCATCGCCAGAACTTTGGTCGCTTTTGACAGCGTGTTTAATCCCAGTTTTTTCATCTTGAGTCCGTCCTTAATGTACTTTGATTTTATCCGGAGTCCGATTACTGCTGATCAGCTCCATTTATGAGTTAGCATTCCCTGTAGAGCAAAGCCTGTACCAACTTATAACCAATTGTTTTTTAAGAGTTTTCAGCCAGCAAGGTGCCATATACAGGAATAAACCCGCATTACTGAAAATTCACGCACCGTTATTGCTCAGCTGCTTTTAAATATTCACCGCATTGGTGCAGGCCAGATAAATCATTAATCTGCTCTGATATTAATGTTGTAGCGGCTCTTCGCTGCCTGAATGCGGTGCAGGGTAATATGGCGCACGGTATTTTTACTGACATCGATATGCTGGCTGAGAAAACCGGCCGCTTCTTCTGCGTTGCCATTCAGCATTAAATTCAGAATATGAGAGTGCTCATCATAGGTCGCTTTAATACGCCCCTGCTGAGTGAAATCCAGCCGGCGGATAATGCGCAGACGTTCACACACCATACGGTGAATCGCCGCCATTTCCTGATTGCCGCTGAGCTCCAGCAGAGCAAAATGAAAGTCTTCATCCATCTCTGCCAGCAGCGAACTGTCGTTCAGCCGCTGGCCTTCATGGCAGCACCAAAGCGTCAGCAAACCGGCCAGCTGCTCTTTAAGACCGGCGCGCCCACATAGACGTTTTACCGCAGCCACTTCGAGCAGGGTGCGAACGTCGTATAAGTCTTCAAAATAACGGAAATCAAAGGGCCGGACCTGCCAGCCACTGCGGAAATGCACCTGCACAAAACCATCGCGCTCCAGCCGGTACAGTGCTTCACGTACCGGAGTACGACTGGCCTGCATACGCCTGGCAATTTCGTTCTCACTGAAGCGATCACCGGGCAGCAACTGGAAATCGAAGATATCGTTTTTCAGTTGCTGATAAATCCGTTCGGCCAGATTCAGCGGGCGCTTTTTTTCTTCAGTATCCGTTGGATACATGCTTAATTTCCACTCTGGGATTGCAGATGAGCGATATACGCACGCCAGCCACCGAACCCGCTGATATGGGTTGCGCTGGCCACCGCTTCCGGTTCACAGATAAAGCCTTTTACCAGGCGGCCATCGGCTAACTCCAGCGTGCCGATTCCCAAGGGCTGTGGAATTTCCGCAACAAAACTGCCGAAAGCGGCAACGTCCATTCGCCACAATTCGACAATGATTTCATGCCCTGTTTCAGAGCCACTATTCAGTAATGCATCATTAATGCGCACCAGGCCTGGCTTTGGCGGCACTGTATTGGCCAGGGCATAAAGCTGGTATTTTTTTGCACTCAGCGTTTGCTCCAGCAATAATGCATCACGGCTGGTCAGCTGATGATTCAGCGGCATACCGGTTAAATGGGCGCCGACCACCGCCACCACCACCGATTCGTCATCGCGTGCGCCAAGTAATACCGGCGCCTGTGGTAAACGCAGCGCCGCCTGCCAGTGCGCAGCAAAAGTCAGTAATGCATTTTCACTGAAGGCTGGTGCAATAACCGTGATACCGAAAGGCAGCCCATCGCTGCGTAAATTGGCCGGTAAAGCGATGGCACATAAATCGGCCAGATTAACAAAATTGGTATAAGTACCCAGTTGGCTGTTGACCTTAACCGGCTCGGCTTCGACCTCTGCAAGAGTTGGAAAGCAGGGTGCGGTAGGAACAAGCAGTGCATCGAAGCTCTGAAATAACTGCTGAATTTCCCGCAGCAGTTCCATACGCCGGTACTCGGCATTAAAGGCCTGAACCGCTGTTCCGCTGTTACCACCGGCAATAATACTTTTCACCACCGGATTAATGCCGGGTAAATCCTGCCGGATAAATTCACCCACAGCGGCATAACGCTCAGCCACCCAGGGGCCCTGATAGAGCAGCGCAGCCAGTTCAAATAACGGCGAAAAATCGGTGGTGATTAATTCAAAGCCAAGACTTTCAGCTTTTGCCAAAGCCGCTGTGAATGCAGCCTGCTGTACGTCATCACCAAACCATGGCATATCGGCTGGTACCGCCAGCCGGCGGATGGTTTTTAATGGCGGATTGCCCACTGGGCGGGAATACGCATCCTGCGCATCAAATTGCGCGGCCAATGCAAAAATGCGCTCGGCATCGAGGGTGTTTAACGCAAAAACAGAAACACAATCCAGGCTGCGGCATGCCGGTACGACCCCCTGAGTACTGAGCGCCCCCTTACTGGCTTTCAACCCGACGATATGATTAAAGCCTGCCGGAATACGACCAGAGCCCGCCGTGTCGGTACCCAATGAAAAAGGCACATAACCGCGCGCAACCGCAACCGCAGAACCTGAGCTGGAACCACCACTGATATAGTCTTCATTAAATGGATTAGCCACCGCGCCATAGGGCGAACGGCTGCCCACCAGCCCGGTGGCAAACTGATCGAGATTGGTTTTGCCCAATACAATGGCACCGGCATTACGCAGCAAACGCACCACCGTGGCATCCGCCGGTGGCTCATAAGCAAACTCCGGACAGGCTGCGGTTGTCGCAAAACCGGCAACGTCGATATTGTCTTTTACCGCAAAAGGAACGCCGTATAACGACAGCGCCTGCATATCGCCATCGGCGGCATCCAGTAATTGCTGCAACTGAATTAACTGCGCTCCCAGTTGCTGCTCGCTGGCCAGTTCAATCCAGACGCTGCCTTCTTTCAGCACGCCGTTGCAGCTTTCCTGCTGATGCACTTCTGCCCGTAATGCATTCAGCAATTCGCTGGCATTAGCGCCGTTACGATAGGCCTGATTCCAGTCACCAAGACTCCAGCCCAGTAATGATTTTCCCGATTTTTCTGATGTGATGTCGCTCATAGCACTGCCAGTGTGTTCAACCTTGTATACAAGCTACAGAGCGACAGTCGTGCCAGTTTTTACTATGTCGGCGTAATGTGAGTCAAAACCACGGTATTGGCGGGCTTCCTGTAATCAGTCGCTGAAAAAATCAGAAATAACTCAGAAAATATGCGCGCGGTTTAAGCGCAAAAAAGAAAATATCGTGCATCAGAACGGGGCATATTATTAAGCCCCGTACATTCTGGTGCAGAAAATCAGGCGGGAAATATCTGCTGCAGGTGATTGCGGATATGCAGTTCATGCGCAGCAGCATAGGCTGTTTTATCCAGTTCACCATACGCAAAATGGGGCGCCAGCTCTGCGCTGTAAGCCATAAAATCCTGCAGAGCCACCAGCAACATCTGCAATGCCAGCTCCTGTTCCAGCGCCGGATCGGCTGCCACCATCCCCGGCAGACCTTCGGTCAGATTGTGACGCATGGAACCCGCGGCACGGAATACCGCCAGCGCCGCACTGCCGGCGGTGTGTTTAAACAGGGAAGAATAATGCTGAGGATAGCCATCCATTGAACCGCGGATACTTTGTGCGCAGTGCTGAAAAACCTCACTCACCGACCAGGCCGTACCACTGCGTAAACGCTGACCATTAAGTGCCTGCAATTCCTGCAGTAACCCTGACAGATCATATTCCTTACTCCGGGCAACAGCACTAACGCCTGCGGCACCACCTGCCAGAACCAGAGGAACAGCAACTGCTGTTTTAAGCAAAGTACGTCGTTTCACACAGACTCCCACTGATTATTGAAAGGCTTTGAGTCTGTCACAATTCCGATGAATGCGGTAACTCCTGATGGCTGTTATGAGCATTCAGCCATTCTATTAATTCATGCTCGGGAAGTGCCTGCGACCAGAAATAGCCCTGAGCTTCATCACACCCCAGTTGTTTTAACAGGTTCAGCGTTGCTTCGTCTTCCACCCCTTCGGCAACCGACTGTAACCCCAGACTGGCGGCCATCTGGATAATGGCACGCACCAGAGGCTCATCCCGTTGTGAGACACTCAGAGCTGTAATAAAGGATTTATCAATTTTCAGCCGCGAGGCATTAAAGCGGCGCAGGTAACCCAGGTTGGAGTAACCGGTGCCAAAATCATCGATGGCAAAAGACACTCCCATACTATGAATCGTACTTAGCTGACGGCTGATATCATCGCCTTCACCGATTAACATCGATTCAGTTAACTCCAGCTCCAGCGCCGACGATGGCAAGCCGGACTGCTGCAATACTTGCTGTACATTGCGCTCCAGTGAGCCATCACGGAACTGCACATAAGATAAATTAACCGCAACCCCTACCCCGTAATGTCCCTCCCGGCGCCAGCGCGTACAGGCCGCGCAGGCTTCCTGTAATACCCAGTGGCCGATATCCGCAATAACACCACTGCTCTCGGCCAGCGGAATAAATTCATCCGGTGTAATGTAAGAACCATCCGCCTGTGGCCAGCGGATCAACGCCTCAACACCACAGACCCGGCCATTGCTGATATCAATTTTGGGCTGATAAAACAGGCGGAATTGTTTGTCTTTTAATGCCTGACGGATTTGCGTCATCAGATTGAATTTATCGATATTGGCGCGGCCCATATCATCATTGTATATGCGGAAAACATTGCGCCCTTCATGCTTGGCCTGATACATCGCCAGATCCGCATACTTACACAGGGTATTGAATTCCGTACCGTGCTCTGGAGCCAGAGCAACCCCTACCGATCCGGAGATTTCGATCTGGGTCTGCATAATAAAAAAGGGAGTGGTTGCTGCTGCAGTCATACTTTGCGCCAGCCGGGTCAGCTGATCCTCATCACCATCCAGTGCCGCCATCAGCAGAAATTCATCACCGCCAAAACGGCACAGCACATCATCGGGACGACTGAGTGCCTGCAAACGTCCGGCGAGCTGCTGCAGCAGTAAATCGCCGGCGGCATGCCCAAGTGAATCATTCACCGGTTTAAAACTATCCAGATCCAGAAAAAGCACCGCCAGTGGATGCTCGTCACGCAAACATTGCTGATATAACCGGGTATAAGATTCTTCAGCAAAGCGGCGGTTAGATAAACCGGTCAGCTGATCCTGGCTGGCCAGCCGGGCAATGGTCTTCTGGCTGTTCCGTACCCGCTGATTTTCCTCCCTGAGTCCATCCATCAGCCGGCGCTGATCACGTAATAACAGGTAAGCGCTGAAACCAGTAATAAGCAGGATCACATCGGTAAAAATCAGATGTTTGAATTCGACTTCCGGCAGAAAAGGATGAAAGTAACCAGTAATCGTCAGCCCGGCCATCAGCGAGCAATAGCTGACAATAAAAAACAACAACCCCGAAAACAGCCGCACATTGCCCAGAATGGCGGCAAAGATCAGTACGCCGGGATAACCCAGCACCGCCATATCGCGCACGCCTCCGGAGTGCCAGGCCAGCACCGACAGCATAGCCGTCAGTGCCCAAAGAAGAATATTGGCGGCAATACCAGGCTGCTGCTGATGAGCAAACCAACCGGCCAACACCAACACGGCACAGCCAGCCAGTACTGTCAGCTGCGTATGCCCTGTAGCCACAAATGCCGCCAGCAGCAGACCCATCAGCGTCAGACTGGTGATCTGCAACAAACGCTTTGAGCGCAGAACACTGGCATCATGGCCCAGCAGCGGGACCTTGTTCTGATCCGGAGAAATAGCGGCATCCCCATAATGTTGTCTGTCTATCACTTTAGCCGCTGGCATGGGTTACGCTGTTTCCGTCTGCCGGAAATTTGTAACCAGTTATATCCTTAACCGCACGATGTGGCCGTAAACGCCTATTCTTTATGCATTAATGAATCAGGATATAACATGAATCTTCGCCCCCGGTTTTTGCTGCTGACCACCGTTCTGATCGCGCTGAGCGGTGCAGGCCTGTGGCTGCTCACCCAGCAGATTGCTTTGGGGATTATGCAGGAATGGGCGCTGCGTCACTTTGAAACCCAGGTAAAACTGGAGAAAACCCGCACCCTGCAGCCAATCATCCGCGAAGTTACCCTTGCCCGGCAGTTGGCCGATTCCCAGATATTACGTGCCTGGGCCCGCCAGCCTGACGACCCGCAATTAAAGGCACAGGCACTGGCCGAGATGGAGACCTTCCGCCATAACTTTGCCGACCAGAGCTATTTTGTCGCCCTGCGCGAATCCGGCGATTATTACCATAACAATGCCGCCAACGAGTTTGCCGGGGCCGAATACCGCTACACCCTGCGCGCCGATAATCCCAACGACCGCTGGTTTTACAGCATCATCGGGCAAAACCGCGATATTCACCTGAATGTGAATCCGGATATTCCGCTGGGCGTCACCAAGCTGTGGATCGATGTATTGCTGCGCGATGGTGAACACGTGCTGGGCGTGGTCGGCACTGGGCTCGATCTCACCACTTTTATCGAGCAGGTTGTGAGCCAGACCGAGCCCGGTATCAGTAATCTGTTTTTTGACCATGAAGGCGCGATACAGGTATCCCGTGACCCCAGCCAGATTGATTTTGCCAGCATCACCAAGCAGGCAAGCGACAAGAAAACCATCCAGCAGCTGCTGAGTGATCCGCGGGAACGCGCGCAGCTGCAGGCATTACTGCCGCAGGTTATGCACAACCCCGGGCAGGTCGGCAGCATGTATCTCACCATAGAGCAGCAGCGTTATCTGGCCGGAGTGATCTACCTGCCCGAGATCGACTGGTATGAAATTACCCTGCTCGATCTCAATACCCTGCTGCCACTCAGCACCTTTAACAGCATATTTATTGCCGCCGGCCTGAGCCTGCTGCTGGCGCTGCTGCTGTTTCATATTGCTCTTAACCGTTACGTCCTCAAGCCACTTTCCCTGCTCGAAGATGCCATCGGCCAGCTGCGCTCCGGGCAGCACACCGTGCCGCTGCTGCCACGCCACCGCGCCGGTGAAGTCGGCCGGCTGCTGCGTCATTTTCAGGAAATGGCAGCCAGTACTCTGCTGGCGCGCAGTGAACTGGAGCAGAAAGTACGGGAAAGAACCGAAGCGCTGGAGCGCCTGACCCAGACCGATACCCTTACCGGCCTGCTTAACCGTCGTGGCATGACCCAGCAACTCAGCCTTGAATACCAGCGCCTGCAACGGGAAGGAGAACCCTTTGGCCTGATCTGGCTGGATCTCGATCATTTCAAAAGCATTAATGATCGTTACGGTCATGCCTGTGGTGACCAGGCGCTGATGACCACCGCCAGTATCATTACCGATCTGCTGCGCCCTTATGACCATGCCGCGCGCTGGGGGGGCGATGAATTCCTGATCCTGATCCGCACCGATGACCAGCAACTGCTTGATCAGCTGGGAGAGCGGCTGTGCCAGGCTGTTGCTGCACAGCAGGAGGTACTCGACGACCAGCAGCAGCCCATCGCCCTTACCCTCAGCGCCGGCAGTTATCTGGCACGCAATCACAACAGCCTGGAAAGCATCCTTTCAGCTGCCGATCAGGCGCTGTATCAGGCCAAACAGAATGGCCGTAACCATCATCGCAGCGCGACATAACAGGGCATTCCGCCTGGCTAATACATAAGCACCATAAATACCAAGCAATTCAGATTATTCAGTTCATACATATCAAAAGCCTCCGTAGACTGGCTGTATTAACCATCCACTCTACGGAGCATTCCTATGGATTTTGAACATTCAGCCAAAGCACAGGACTACATCAAACGCGTTAAAGCTTTCATAAAAAATGAAATCGAACCGGTTGAAGAAGACTACCTGCGCGAGCTGCACAGCCTGGATAACAAGTGGGTGGTACTGCCCATCATCGAAGAACTGAAAGCCAAAGCTAAAGCAGCCGGCCTGTGGAATATGTTCCTGCCGGACGAACACTATGGTGCCGGTCTGAGCACTCAGGAATACGCCGCTGTGGCCGAGCTGACCGGCCGTTCTTTTATCGCTCCGGAAATTTTTAACTGCAACGCGCCCGACACCGGCAATATGGAAGTGCTGGAAAAATACGGCAGCCCGGAACAGCAGGAACAATGGCTGAAGCCGCTGCTGGCCGGTGAAATCCGCTCCGCATTCTGTATGACAGAGCCCGGGGTCGCCTCCTCTGATGCCACCAATATGGAAGCCACGGCCACCGTGGAAGGTGACGAAGTTGTGCTCAACGGCCGCAAATGGTGGAGCACCGGTATTGGCCACCCGAACTGTAAAGTCGGTATTTTTATGGGCCTGACCAACCCCGATGCACCGCGCCATCAGCAACACTCCATGGTGCTGTTTCCGTTCGATGCGCCGGGCGTAAAAATCGAGCGTATGCTGCCGGTATTCGGTTTCTACGATGAGCCCTACGGCCACGGCGAAGTCAGCTTCGATAACGTGCGCGTACCACTGAGCAATATGATCGCCGGCCCCGGCCGTGGTTTCGAAATTGCTCAGGGCCGCCTTGGACCTGGCCGTATCCACCACTGCATGCGTCTGATCGGCATGGCGGAAAAAGCGCTGGAACTGATGTGTATCCGCGCCGCCAGCCGTACCGCTTTCCACAAGCCGCTGATGAACCTGGGTGGTAACCGCGACATTATCGCCAACGCCCGTATGAACATTGAGCAGGCCCGTCTGCTGGTCATGAAAGCCGCCTGGATGATCGACAAAGTCGGTGCCATGGGGGCGATGAGTGAAATCTCCCAGATCAAAGTGATCGCTCCGAATATGGCGCAGCAGATCATCGATGCGGCCATGCAGATGCATGGTGGTGGTGGTCTGTCTGAAGATCTGCCGCTGGCTGGCCTGTATACCGCCGCCCGCGCCCTGCGTCTGGCCGATGGTCCGGACGAAGTGCACCGCGGTCTGATCGCCAAGATCGAAATGATGAAATACAAAAAATATATGAAAGAAGCCTGAGGCGTTGCCGGAGTGCCGGTAAGCAGCCGGCACTCCCAGACTTATGTCACAAACGCCCCTTAACAGGCCATTAAGCACACAACACAATCAGAATCATTCCAGCGGCGTCTTCAGCCGCTGTTGCATTTGAGGATACGGGATGAAAAAGGTACTGATCACCGGCGCCGCCAGCGGACTGGGCCGGGCACTGGCTCTGCGGTTTGCTAAAACAGGCGCAGACATCTGCATCGCAGATATCAATATGGGCGGTGCAGCCGAAACCCTGAACATGGTCGAACAGGCCGGCGGTAAAGGCTGGATCTACGAACTGAACGTCACCGTCCCGGAACAGTGGGCCCTGCTCGAACAGGAAGTGAAAAAACGCTGGGGCGGAATCGACGTTGTGATTAACAACGCCGGGGTAGCGACCGGTGACCGTATCGAAGCCGGTGAATGGGCCTGGTGGGATTGGGTGATCGACATCAACCTGAAAGGCGTCGCCCTTGGCTGCCGTACCTTCACGCCGATGATGAAAGAACAGGGCAGCGGTTATTTTATTAACGTTGCCTCACTGGCCGGCCTGATGAAAGCGCCGTCGATGGCCTCTTACAACGCCACCAAAGCGGCCGTGGTTGCCATCTCCGAAACCATGCATTTCGAGCTTAAGCCATACGGCATCGGTACCACCGCCCTGTGTCCGGGCTTCTTCCGCACCAATCTCAATCACGGCATGAAAACCTCTGACCCGGATATGCTGAAGTTTGTCGATAAAGTGTTCGCCGCTTCCGCACTGGATGCCGAAGACATTGCCGACGCGGCTTACCAGGCGATGGTGAAAAAGCAGATGATCTGCAATCCGCATCCGGTTGGCCGTCGCGCCTATTTCATCAAGCAATACCTGCCATTCCTCTACCGTCGCGAGATGGACAAAATGGCGCTGGGCCTGAAGAAGCGCGAAGATCAGCGCAAAGCCTTTAAAGAGGGAAAGGACGCCTGATATGAGTGAACAGTTTATCGATGAAGCCAGGGCACTGCGTGACAGCGATGCCTTTGATATTCAGGCCGTGCACAACTGGCTGAAAGCGCAGGGCCATGACTATGGTGACGAACTACCTGCCGTTAAGCAGTTTTCCGGTGGCGCATCGAACCTGACCTACCACCTCAAATACGCCGATCAGTACAGCAATAACGATCTGATTCTGCGTCGCCCACCGGCTGGCCACAAAGCCGCCGGGGCGCACGATATGAAACGCGAATACAGCGTGATGGATCGCCTTAAACCTGTGTACCCCT
This sequence comes from Thalassolituus alkanivorans, assembly GCF_020447205.1. GTDB lineage: Bacteria > Pseudomonadota > Gammaproteobacteria > Pseudomonadales > Oceanobacteraceae > Venatoribacter > Venatoribacter alkanivorans. Next base: position 13,790 of record NZ_JAJAEL010000012.1, on the reverse strand, counting down.
TCGTGCCGAAAATGATCGCCTTCTGCGAAGACGACAGCGTACTGGACAGTGATTTCTACGTAATGGAACGCATGCGCGGCATTATTCCGCGCGGCAATCTGCCACGCGGCATGAGCCTCAGCAAAGAACAGGCGCGCGCACTCTGTATTTCGGTATTCGACAAACTGATCGATCTGCACCAGGTCGATTATCAGGCCAATGGCCTGGACGATCTGGGCAAAGGCGCAGGCTATGTGCAGCGCCAGGTTGAAGGCTGGAGCAGCCGTTTTGTTAAATCCAAAACCTGGAATGTCCCCAGCTTTAACAAAACCATGCAATGGCTGAAGGCCAATATGCCGGCGGATGTAAAAACCTGCATTATTCATAACGATTACCGTATGGATAACGTCGTGCTTAATCCGGATAACCCCGGCGAAATTATCGGCGTGCTGGACTGGGAAATGGCCACCCTCGGTGATCCGTTAATGGATCTCGGCGGCGCTCTGGCGTATTGGGTTCAGGCCGACGACGACTTTTTAATGCGTGCGATCCGCCGTCAGCCAAGCCATTTACCCGGCATGCTGACACGGCAGGAAATTGTCGATTATTACTGCGAAAAAATGGGACTGGATGCGAAGCTCTGGCCATTTTACGAAGTGTTCGGATTATTCCGTCTTGCCGTCATCGTGCAGCAGATTTATTACCGCTATCACCATAAGCAAACCGATAACCCGGCCTTTAAAAATTTCTGGTTATTTGTCCATTACCTGAACTGGCGCTGTAACCGCATTATGAAAAAAGCCCGTAAGGCTGGTTTTAAATAATGGCCGGTATTTATCTGGTACGTCACGGTCAGGCCGGCTTCGGTAAGCTGAATTACGATCAGCTGTCCGATACCGGTCACCTGCAGGGCGAATTAGTCGGTAAATCGCTGGCGCTGCGCGGTATTGAGGCCGGCATGGTTGTGCATGGCGCGATGCAGCGCCATCGCGAAACCATGCAGGGTGCGCAGAAGCACTGGCATACCTTTGGCCCGGTCAGCGAGATGGCCGGATTCAATGAATTTGACTCCGACGATGTGATCGCCTGTGCTTACCCGCAATTTAAAAATAAAGCGGTGCTGGGCGCCTGGATTCTGGCTCAGCCCAACAAACGTAAAGCCTTTCAGGAATTATTTGCCAACGCGGTTGAGCGCTGGACCAGCGGCAATCACGACAGCGATTATCTGGAGTCCTGGGCGGCATTTACCGGACGGGTAACAGCCGCCTTAGAGGAATTACTGATCAGGGCTGAGGGCAAGCATGTGGTGGTATTTACCTCCGGCGGCCCTATTACCGCCATTGCCCAGCAGTGCCTCGGTTTAACCCACGATAAAGCTTTTGATATGAACTGGACGCTGCTGAATGGTGGCATTACCCAATTGCTGTATAACAGTAAGGGTAAAGTCAGCCTGGCATCGTTTAACGAACAACAACATCTGGCTCAGGCCGGAAAACATTTTCTGACGTATCGCTGAGAAGCATAAAAAGGGAGTCCATAATGAACCCACAAGAACTGTTTAACCTGTCTGGCCGTGTTGCTCTGGTTACCGGCGCCAGCCGTGGTATCGGCGAAAGCATTGCCAAACTGCTGGCCGCAAGCGGCGCACACGTTATTGTTTCCAGCCGTAAAATCGACGGTTGCCAGCGTGTTGCTGACGAAATTAAAGAAGCCGGCGGCAGCGCTGAAGCACTGGCTTGCCATATCGGTGAAATGGATCAGATTGAAGCCTGCTTCAAAGCTATTGAAGAAAAACACGGCAAGCTGAATATTCTGATTAATAACGCGGCCGCCAACCCATACTTCGGCCACGTGCTGGATACCGGTCTGGACGCGTTCCAGAAAACCGTTGATGTGAATATCCGTGGTTACTTCTTTATGTCGTCGATGGGCGCAAAATTAATGAAGAAAAACGGCGGTGGCTCCATCGTTAACGTTGCTTCTGTTAACGGCGTGATTCCGGGTGATATGCAGGGTATTTACTCCATCACCAAAGCATCCGTTATTGCCATGACCAAAACCTTCGCCAAAGAATGTGCGCAACTGGGCATCCGTGTAAATGCCCTGCTGCCAGGTCTGACCGATACCAAATTCGCCAGCACCCTGACCAGCAACGACGCCATCCTGAAAATGGCGATGATGCATATTCCGATGAAGCGTGTTGCGATGCCGGAAGAGATGGCAGGTACTGTGCTGTATCTGGCCTCTGATGCTTCCAGCTACACCACCGGTGCTGCCATTAACGTCGATGGCGGTTATCTGCTGGTGTAACCACCGTAGGAGCGGGCCATGCCCGCGAATAATCGCCCCGCCAGGTAGCCCCTGAGCGGGGCGTTTTTGTTTCGGTTGCCAGACCGGTTATCTGCCGTTAGGCTTCGCCGATTAATAAAACGCTCAGGAGCAGTACCCGCATGGATGTAAGGCCCATCGACCACGAAAAAACAGAAGCTTTTATTAGCCGCTGGAAGGAAGGCGGTGGCACAGAGCGGGCAAACTACCAGCTGTTTTTACTGGAACTGTGTGAGCTGCTGGAGTTGCCCAAAGCCGACCCCGCCGGCGACGATACGCGCGATAACGCTTATGTATTTGAACGGCGCGTCATTATCCGCAAAGCCGACGGCACCGACAGCAACGGTTTTATCGACCTGTACAAGCGTGGCTGCTTTGTACTGGAAGCCAAACAAAGCGGGCTGAATCTGGAATCGAGCGGCTGGGACAAAGCCATGCTGCGCGCCCACAATCAGGCCGACCAATACGCCCGCGCCCTGCCCGCCGACGAAGGCCGCCCACCGTTTATTATTGTCACCGACGTTGGCCGCAGCATTGAGATGTACTCCGAGTTCAGCCGCTCGGGCGCCACCTACACGCCTTACCCCGACGCCCGCAGCCACCGCATAGGCCTTACCGATTTACACAAACCCGAAATACAACAACGCCTGCGCACCGTCTGGTTAAACCCGCTCAGCCTCGACCCCAGCCGCCATTCGGCCAAAGTTACCCGCGACATTGCCGACCAACTGGCTAAGCTGGCTAAATCATTAGAAGCCGATGGCAACGGGCCGCAAATGGTCGCAGATTTTTTAATGCGCGCCCTGTTTACCATGTTCTCGGAAGACGTGGGCCTGCTGCCCGAGCGCAGCTTTACCGAATTACTCACACGCCTGCAGAATAAGCCCGATATTTTTGCCCCCATGCTCGAGCAGCTGTGGCAAACCATGAACAGCGGCGGCTTCTCACCCATTCTGGAAAGCACCGTACTGAAATTTAACGGCGGCCTGTTTGCCAGCGCCCACGCCATTCCATTAAACCGCGACCAGATGGAACTGTTATTAAACGCCGCCAAAGCCGACTGGCGTTATGTAGAACCGGCCATTTTCGGCACCCTGCTGGAGCGCGCGTTAAACCCACGCGAGCGCCACAAATTAGGCGCGCACTATACGCCTCGCGCCTATGTCGAACGGCTGGTACTGCCCACCATTATTGAGCCCTTACGCGACGAATGGCAGGAAACCCAGACCGCCGCCTTAACCTACGAACAGCAAGGCAAACACAAAGAAGCCGTCGCCGAAGTGCGCGCCTTTCATAAACACCTGTGCGATATCCGCGTGCTCGACCCGGCCTGTGGCAGCGGCAACTTTTTGTACGTCACGCTGGAGCATATGAAACGTCTCGAAGGTGAAGTGCTCAACCTGCTGCACGATTTAGGTGAGTCACAAGGCCTGCTGGAACTGGAAGGTGTAACGGTCGACCCGCACCAGTTTTTAGGCCTGGAAATTAACCCGCGCGCCTCCCGCATTGCCGAAATGGTGCTGTGGATTGGTTACCTGCAATGGCACTTCCGCACCCATGGCAAGGTAAACCCGCCCGAACCCGTGCTGCGCGACTTCCACAATATCGAAAACCGCGATGCGTTAATTACTTACGAAAAGCAGGAAGTGATTACCAACGACGCCGGCATTCCGCAAACCCGCTGGGATGGTATTACCTACAAACCCAGCCCCATTACCGGCGAACCCATTCCGGACGAACGCGCACAGGTGGAGCAATACCGCTATATCAACCCGCGCAAGGCCGAGTGGCCCAAAGCCGATTATATTGTCGGCAACCCGCCGTTTATTGGAAACAAACGCATGCGCACTGCCTTGGGTGATGGGTATGTTGATGCCGTACGTAACACCTGGAATGAAGTGCCCGAATCAATCGATTTTGTTATGTATTGGTGGAATATCGCAGCACAAAAAGTTAGAAATGAAGAAGTTCGAAAGTTTGGCTTTATCACTACAAACAGTATCAAACAAAGTTTCAATAGAAGACTTCTTGAAACCTACATTACAGATAAAAACCATCCAATATCACTCGTCTTCACTATACCAGATCACCCTTGGGTGGATTCTGGAGACGGGGCCGCAGTTAGAATATCCATTAACGTAGCCACACTAGGAAACCATTCAGGGAACTACTTGTCTGTTCGAAGTGAGTCATCTACGGGTTCGGACGAATATCGTGTTGAATTTGATTCCAAAATGGGAAAAATTAATCCTGATTTAAGTCTCGGAGTGAACATATCCTCTACGACTCGACTCATATCAAATCGAGGACTATCAGGGCAAGGAATAAAATTGGTTGGTGATGGATTCTATATTACGAAGGGAGAAAGTATCAGTGAGCAAAACCCTGTTACGAAAATGCCAATCAAAAGAGTCATTATGGGGCCTAAGGATATACTTAACGGAACCAAAGGTCGTATAGCTATCGATTTTTTTGGACTCAGTGAACAGGAAGCTAAAAGTATATCTCCTATTGCTTATCAAAAAGTTTTAACTGAAGTTAAACCTCTGAGAGATAAAAATCCTCGCAAATCAATCCGAGAGCAATGGTGGAAGTTTGCTTGGGATCGTCCAGTCATTCGAAATGGACTCAAAGGCCTATCCCGTTATATAGCAACACTAGAAACATCCAAACATCGTGTATTTACCTTTATATCTGCTGATTGTCTCTGGGATGGATCGCTCTTTGGAATTGCTTCGGAAGACGCTCTATTGCTTGGTATCTTATCTAGCAGAGCACATACATTATGGGCGCTAAGCGCAGGAGCTGATTTGGGGCCAACCCCTCGATATAACAACACTCTTTGCTTCGAGCCATATCCTCTGCCAGAGCTTACGCCTCACCAAAAAGATGAGATACGAATGCTCTCAGAACGGCTAGACGCCCACCGCAAACAACAGCAGGCGCAATTTCCGGAATTAACCTTAACCGGCATGTACAACGTGCTGGAAAAAATCCGCGCGGGCGACGTGCTCAGCGATAAAGAAAAAGTGATTCACCAACAAGGCCTGGTATCGGTACTGCGCGAAATTCACGATGAACTCGACCGCGCGGTATTCGCCGCCTATGGCTGGGATGATTTAGCCGATCAGCTAGTTGGCCTGCCCGGTGCCACCACGCCGCTGCCGGATAAATCAGACGCACAGGCCGCCGCCGAAGAAGAGTTATTGCAGCGTTTAGTGGCACTGAATGCCCAGCGCGCCGCCGAAGAAGCCAACGGCCATATCCGCTGGCTGCGCCCGGAATATCAGAACCCAAATCAGGATCAGCAAACCAGCTGCGCAGCACCGCAGCAAACCGAAGCCGATCTGGCGATGGACGACAGCGAGACTCCGGCCGAAAAACCCAAAGCCGCAAAGAAAGCTGCATGGCCCAAAAATATGCGCGAGCAGGTAGCGGCCGTGCGTGCGGCTCTGGCGATTGGCGACCTGTCTGCTGCCGCCATCACCCAGCAATTTAAAGGCAAACCAGGGAAACAGGTAGAGTCAGTATTGGGAGCACTGCTGGAACTTGGCATAGTGTCGGAGCACGACGGCATGTACAGCCTGAAAGGCTGACCGAAACACAGGGCAAACAACACAAGGATGTGAACATGACCAGAGAGAAGAAACCGTTACCGCCGCCCCGATCATTCCGCCAGCGGATAGTCAGCGCCGCCGCATCAGCATTGTTTGTTTTGCTGCTGGCAGGCCTGCTGATCACGCTGGACGTGAAAATCGGCATTACCTACCTGTTCATCTCGGCGCTGCTGTGGGTACTTATTCTCGCTCTTGGCCTGCCACTGCTGCTGTTGTTCTTTCCGGCGCTGGGTTATCCGCTTTTGTTGTTGCTGATGTTGCCTGAGCAAATTTTTAATGCTTTGCGGCAACGGAGCAGACGACAGAAATGATCAGAAGACGATCAGTAACCGGGTACGCATTCCAACGCAGGAGCGTTGGAACGAGGTGTTAGGAGCGTGGGCACGAGGTGATAAAATACGGCGATAACGGCGCCCTGTTACAGAACGCCGTCATTTTTCATATCAGATAACGCCCTGCGCCAGCATGGCATCGGCCACTTTCACAAAACCGGCGATGTTCGCACCATCGACATAGCTTACGCTACCGTCATCACGGCAGCCGTATTTCAGACAGGCGCGGTGAATACCCTGCATAATTTCCAGCAAGCGGGCATCCACTTCCTCGCTGGTCCAGCACAGGCGCATGGCGTTTTGGCTCATTTCCAGACCTGAGGTTGCCACACCACCGGCGTTACTCGCCTTACCCGGCGCAAAGAGCACGGAATTCTGTTCAAACACACTGATGGCTTCGGCGGTACAGGGCATGTTGGCGCCTTCGGCAATGCACTGCACGCCGTTTTTAACCAGTGCCTGCGCATCGTCTTCATTCAGTTCATTCTGGGTTGCGCATGGCAGCGCCACATCCACCGGAATATGCCATGGCGTACGGCCGGCCATATAAGGCAGACCCGCGGCTTTGGCATAGTCTTCCACCCGGCCATAGCGCTCATTTTTAATGCTCATCAGCAGTGCCAGTTTTTCTGCGTCAAAGCCTTCTTCGTCGTAGACCGTACCGCTGCTGTCGGATACACAGACAACGATCGCGCCCAGCTGCATGGCTTTTTCAACGGCGTACTGCGCAACATTGCCGGAACCGGAAATACCAACACGCATTCCTTCCAGTGAACGTCCGGCATGCAGCAGCATTTCCTGAGCAAAATAAACGGTGCCATAACCTGTTGCCTGCGGACGGATTAAGGAGCCGCCAAAACTCAGGCCTTTGCCGGTAAATACACAGTCGGAACGGTTAGTCAGCTTACGCAGCATACCAGCCATGTAGCCGATCTCACGCGCACCAACACCAATATCCCCGGCCGGCACATCGGTATCAGAACCGATATGGCGGTATAGTTCGCTGATAAAGGCCTGACAGAAACGCATGATCTCGCCCTGGCTTTTACCCTTTGGATTAAAGTCAGAGCCGCCTTTACCGGCGCCCATTGGCAGGGTTGTGAGGGCATTTTTGAACATCTGCTCAAAGGCCAGGAATTTCAGCACCGACTGGTTCACCGACGAATGAAAACGCAAACCACCTTTATAAGGCCCGATGGCAGCACTGTGCTGCACGCGATAGCCACGGTTAACCTGCACATCGCCATTGTCGTCCACCCAGGACACACGGAACTGGATAATGCGCTCAGCCTCAATCAGCCGCTCCAGCAGCCCCTGTTCAGCGTAATGCGGATGGCTGGTAATAAAAGGCCACAGACTCTCCATCACCTCAGCTACGGCCTGCAGATATTCAGGCTGACCAGGGTTTCGCTGAGCAACAAAATGGAGAAATTCTTTTACTGACTCATAACGCATAACAGGCCTCACATCGCGCATTGAATGGCACACCATCAACGCGTATGACGCCCTGCTATGGTGCAAAGACACTATTTTTGCCAAACATGGCTTAAAAAGCATCCGCTTTCTTAATATTTTTAACATTAATGTGCTTACAACCCGTCCAGCCCTGAGCCCCCTTGTGCCGGCTGTGGCAATATTGCCCCTGTGCAACCTGCTTAGTGGCCAACATAATCAAATAAAAAAGGACATTCCGATGCTGAAAAAACTGCTGTTGATTACAGGACTGGCACTTGCCGGCGCTGTTTTCTGGCCTTCACCCATAGACTCTGTTGCGGTTAACGCATCCCGTCCGCTGGATTTTGCCGGCATACTCGCGCCTAACGATATGCTGCAAAGCACGCAGATAACCAAACTTCCGGCTGGCAAAGCTGGCGGCGAAGATATTGCCAAAGATAAACTCGGCTGCTTATACACAGGCACACTCGACGGCAGCATTCTGCGCAAATGCCCGTACAACAACTGGGAAACGCTGACCAATACCGGCGGCCGGCCACTGGGGCTGCATTTTGACAGCGAGCAGAACCTGATTATCGCCGACGCAGAAAAAGGCCTGCTGAGCATGAGCCCGACCGCCAAAATCAGCGTGCTGGCCGACCGCTATAACAATGAAAAACTGGGCGTTGTCGATGATGTGGATATCGGCGCCGACGGCACCATTTATTTCTCCGATGCCAGTAACCGTTATGCACTGAAAGATATCGTGCTCGATATTCTTGATGGCCGCCCGTCCGGACGCTTATTTGCTCTTAATCCGGAGAATAACCAGCTGACCTTACTGGCTGATGGTTTTGCCTTTGCCAATGGCGTGGCGGTATCGGCCGATCAGAGTTATGTGCTGATTAACGAAACCTTTACCTATCAGATCAGCAAGGTCTGGTTGAGCGGAGAAAAAGCCGGACAGAAAGAAATCCTGCTGGATAAATTGCCCGGCCTGCCGGATGGTATTGCCCGCGCCGCCGATGGCACTTACTGGGTTGCGATGTACGGCCTGCGGCCGAAACTGGTGGATAAATTCCACGCTAACCCATGGGTAAAAAATCAGCTGGCTAAATTGCCAAAATCATTAGCACCGGTACCCAAGCCTTATGGTCTGATTCTGCAGATTAATGCCCAAGGTGAAATATTGCAGAGTCTGCACGACCAGGCAGCGGTTGCTATTGGAGAAGTGACCTCAGTTCAGCCGGAAGAGGATGGGCTGTATCTGGGTACATTGCATATGGACCGGATTGGTAAGTGGGCTTTCTGAAGATTGCTGTATCTGGTGGGGAAATACCCACCAGATATACCAGCCAGTTCCGCAGGGTGGTCACCACCCAAAAAATCAGTGTGCCTGCTCCCAGTTATCACCAATTCCGGCTTCTACCACTAACGGCACTTTTAATTCTGCTGCCTGTTCCATTTGCTGTTTAAGTTCTGCCGCAAAGGCTTTCGCCTGATCTTCCTTCACCTCCAGAATCAGTTCATCGTGCACCTGCATCAGCATACGTGCATCAAAACCGCTGTCAGGTAACCAGCCGGCAACGCGAATCATGGCGCGTTTGATAATGTCGGCGGCGGAACCCTGCATCGGCGCGTTAATCGCGGTACGCTCGGCATGCTGGCGACGTGGTGCATTTTTCGCGCGGATTTCCGGCAGGTATAAACGGCGACCAAAAATGGTTTCAACAAAGCCCTGTTCTTTCGCATGTTCGCGGGTGTTATCCATATAGTCGCGCACGCCCGGATAACGCTGGAAATACAGGTTCACGTAATCCTGTGCTTCGCCACGGCCAACGCCAATCTGTTTCGCCAGACCAAAAGCCGACATGCCGTAAATCAAACCAAAGTTAATGGCTTTGGCGGCACGGCGCTGGTTATCGCTGACGTTTTCTTCCGTTTCACCAAACACTTCCGCTGCGGTTGCACGGTGAATATCGCGGCCATCGGCAAAGGCCTTCAGCAGACTCGGATCATCAGAAAGATGCGCCATAATGCGCAGTTCAATCTGACTGTAATCCGCCGCGACCAGTTTATAACCGGCTGGCGCAATAAAAGCCTGACGGATTTTCCGGCCTTCTTCCGAGCGGATCGGAATATTCTGCAGGTTAGGGTCTGTAGAGGATAAACGTCCGGTCGCTGCCACCGCCTGATGGTAAGAGGTATGTACGCGGCCGGATTCCGGCGCAATCATTAATGGCAGCTTATCGGTATAAGTGCTTTTTAATTTCGCCAGACCACGATGTTCCATCAGTAGTTTTGGCAGCTCGTAACCGTCGTCGGCCAGTTCCTGCAGCACTTCTTCGGCGGTGGAGGGCGCACCTTTGGGCGTTTTCTTTTTCACCGGCAGCTGTTGTTTCTCAAACAGGATTTCGCCCAGCTGTTTTGGCGAGCTTAAATTAAATACCTGACCGGCGGCGTTATGGGCTTCCTGCTCCAGCTGTTGCAGGCGCTGCTCTATCTGCTGGCTCTGTTCGTGCAGTAAATCGGCATCAATTAATGCGCCGGTTTCTTCCATAGCACACAGTACCGGCATAACCGGCATTTCAATGTCTTCAAAGACTTTTTGCAGGCTTGGTACGGCCTGTAATTCCGGCCATAAGCGCTGGTGCAGACGCAGGGTAATATCGGCGTCTTCGGCGGCATAAGGCCCGGCCTTATCGGTATGAATCTGATTAAAGGTCAGCTGCTTGGTGCCCTTACCAGCAATCTCTTCAAAGCTGATATTTTTATGGCCAAGATATTTCAGCGCCAGGCTGTCCATATCGTGACGGGTAGCAACCGAATCGAGAATATAGGATTCCAGCATGGTATCGAACTGCACACCGCGCAGCTGAATACCGTGGTTCGCCAGTACGTGCATATCGTATTTCATATGCTGGCCGACTTTTTTGTGCGTCTCGCTTTCCAGAATTGGCTGCAGCTGCGCTAAAACTTCTTCGCGATTAAGCTGGGTTTTACCTTCCGGAATACATTCCGCGTCATGTGCCAGCGGCACATAGGCGGCCTTGCCGGCTTCCACCGCAAAGGAGACACCGACAATGCGGGCTTCTTTATAATTAAGCGAGGTGGTTTCAGTATCGAAGGCAAAGAGCTCTGCTTTTTTAAGCTTCTCCAGCCAGGCATCCAGTTCTGTCTGGGTAAAAATAATATCGTACTGAGTTTCACCACTGAATGCTGCGGCCATGGCCTGTTCGGCGGCCTGCTGCTGACCGGAAACAGAACCGGCCGAGGCGGTTAATTCAAACGCCGGAACAGCATCGGCCGAATGACTCAGTTCGGCAATCCAGGCTTTAAATTCCATCTCGCGGAATAAATCCAGCAGCTGAGCATTATCGGCCTCGCTGCTTTTAATTTCAGGCAGGCTGAATTCCAGATCGACATCACATTTAATGGTGGCCAGCACTTTCGATAACAGCGCCTGCTCTTTATGTTCTTCCAGACGGGCGGCCATGGTTTTTGCACCGCGGAATTCCAGCGTAGCGACTTTATCGAGGTTGTCGTAAATCGTTTCCAGACTGCCTAAACCAGCGACTAATCCGACAGCCGTTTTTTCACCGACTTTAGGCACGCCGGGAATGTTATCAACCTTGTCGCCCATTAAGGCGAGGTAGTCGATGATATGCTCGGGCGGTACGCCGAATTTTTCTTTAACGCCATCCACATCGAGGAAGGTATCGGTCATGGTATTAATCAATGACACATGGCTGTTGACCAGCTGCGCCATATCTTTATCGCCGGTGGAAATCACCACATCCTGATTGTGCTCAATGGCCTGGGATGCCAGCGTACCGATCACGTCATCCGCTTCTACTCCTTCGATAATCAGCAGCGGTAAACCCATCGCGCGGATAATGTTATGAATAGGCTCAATCTGTTCACGCAGCTCATCCGGCATCGGCGGACGATGGGCTTTGTAGTCAGCATAAATATCGTTGCGGAAGGTTTTGCCTTTGGCATCAAACACCACCACCAACTGTGAGCCAGTGTAGTCTTTCTGCAGACGTTTGATCATGCTGATCACGCCCTTGATGGCATTGGTGTGCAGACCTTTGGAATTGGTCAGCAGCGGAATCGCATGGAAGGCGCGGAACAGATAGGACGAACCATCGACGAGAATCACTGGCTTAGACATGATATTGGTCAAATCCTTGGCTGGGGTTTCGGTGGCGGGCGGCGTACAATGCCACCAGAAGATTCATTATTGAGGCGCAGTTTACCATGAAGATTCAGCAACTTCTGGCGACAATCCTGTTTGTTCCGGCTCTGCTGGCCAGCGGCAGCGCCCTTGCGGCCGAGCCTGTCGGCGAGACCGTCACCATCCGCAACGATGGCGATAATACCTATTACGAATTCCGCATTAACGGCGAAATCAGCGAGATCAAAGTTGTGCCTAAAGTCGGCCCGGCCTACTACCTGATTCCTTCCGAGCAGGAAACCAACGAGTTTGTACGCAAAGATAACCCGCAGATGCGCGTACCGAAATGGGTTATCTTCCGCTGGTAATAAGCCCATATTTTAAGCCTGTCGGGCGATTACCCCTGACGGGCATGAATGCCAGTATGGCCCCGCCTGTGGCGCCAGCGGCAATCAGGCCCGCAACACGACCAAAATCAACCAGCCTGCTGACCTCCGGATACTTCCCATGTCTGTTTATACCTCGCTGAGCCAGAGCGACACCGAAGCCTTTCTTGCCCGATTTGAATTGGGTACGTTAGTTTCATATAAAGGCATCGCCGCCGGTATCGAGAACACCAACTACTTCGTTACCTGCCAGCAGCAAGGCCGACAGAGTGAGTATGTGCTCACCCTGTTTGAGCACCATAACAGCAGTGAGGTGCGTGAGTTTGTGCGTCTGGCGCATCATCTGGGGCAACAGGGGCTGCAGGTTCCGGCACCACTGGCCGCACGTGATGGCGAATGGCTGCACAGCCTGAAAGACAAACCGGCGATTATCTGTCCGCGCCTGCCCGGCGAACATATCCATGATCCGCAACCGCAACACTGCGCAGCCATTGGCCGCGCACTGGCGGAACTGCATCTGGCCGCCCTGCCGCTGCATAACCGCCGCAGTGACAGCCGTGGTTTTGACTGGTGGCTTGCGATCAGCCCGGAGCTGAGCAGCGATTTAACCCGCGAAGAACAGAGGCTGCTTGAAGACGAACTGCGCTTTCAGACACAACAGCGCAGCCAGTGGCTGAGTCTGCCGCAGGGCTGGATTCATGGCGACCTGTTTCACGATAACGCCCTCTTCACCGCTGATGGCCAGGTTGGCGCCATTCTTGATTTATACAACGCCTGCGATGGCGCGCTGCTCTACGATCTGGCGATTATCGCCAACGACTGGTGCTGCGATATTAACGGCGACTGGAAAGCCGGTTGTACGGAAGCCTTATTAAACGGCTACGAAAGCGTACGGCCATTAAACGATGCAGAAAAAAACAACTGGAATTTAGTGTTAAGAGGCGCAGCCCTGCGCTTCTGGCTGAGCCGCTTATTAACCCGCCGCATTCAGCAGCAACAGGCGGGGGAAATGGCGCTGCAGAAAGATCCGGCGGAGTTCAGAAACAAACTGCTAAGACGTCACTGCTAGTTACTTGGCATATTGGATATCATTACCGCCAGCCCGAAACCGAATGGTAGCTGAGCCAACCAAAAATCATTCGGTTCATTATCTCCCGGTATGCGTGACAATATGACCCAGGGCGTGTTGAATTCGATCAAATAAGCTAAAGCATCAGTAGTGTGCTGGCGCTCGTAATCATCGTAAGGGGACCCATTAAATACGCCGTCGCCATCATAATCGCGCAACGTCACCTCGCTAAGAACTGCACCATCAGCAGCGAACTCCCGTAATACTTTATCAACAGAATCCGGAGTGCCATCTGCGTCATAATCATTTATGGTCTCAACCGATACCGGATGACCAGCAGCATCGTAACTATGATGACGAGTAATGACGAGGGTGTTCAAAATTCTGTGTCAGCGAATTACAGATCAATATGAGCGTCTAACCGCCCGGCAAAATGAATCGACAGCTGAGACAGTGTCAGATTCC
>NZ_JAJAEL010000011.1:231297-265652 GCF_020447205.1 Thalassolituus alkanivorans | reverse complement strand
CAGGATGCTGCGGGTAATAACAACACGGCGGCAACTCAGCTGGCGGTTACTTACGATGCGACGGCACCGACGGTGGCTATCAGTGGCGCCAGTGGTGTGGTTAATGGGCCCTTTACCGCAACCTTTACGTTCAGCGAAGTGGTCGGTGATTTTGTGGCGGCAGATGTCACGCTGACCAATGCCACTCCCGGTGCTTTTGTCACAGTCAGCCAGACTGAGTACCGTCTTGAGGTAACTCCGGCAGCGCTTGGTCAGGTAACGGTAACGGTTGCTGCCAACAGTGCGCATGATGCTGCGACTAACGGTAATCCCCAAAGTACTCTGTCAGTCAATTATCAGGATTCGGTACCTACGCTCAGCCTGCAGGGACCGGCCCTGGCGACCGGAAGCTTTACCCTCACGCTTGAGTTCAGCGAAACCGTTACAGGTCTAGAGGAAACGGATATCACCGTTGCTAATGGCAGTGTTCAGCAGCTGACCGGCAGTGGTGCTCTGTACAGTGCAGAAATTCTTCCGGCAACCTTGGGGTCTGTAGTCAGCATTAGTGTTGCAGCAGGCGCCGTGAAAGATCTGAGTGGTCAGGATAATCAGGCTGCAATGCTGATGGTGTTTACCAACAATAATGGTTCTGTTGGTATTTCTGGTCTCGCCGTAGAGGGCCAGGTTCTGTCAGCGCAGGTGAATGATGCTGACGGTATTGATGATGCTACTCAGGTTTATCAGTGGCTGTCGGATGGTAACCCGGTTGGAAGTGCAGCAACTTACACCATTGTTGCGGGTGATGTTGGTCACAGCATCAGTCTGCAGGTCAGTTACACGGATGATCTTGGCCGTGATGAGCAATGGACATCCGCCGCAACCGGTACTGTGATCAGTATTCAGCAGTACGCTCTGGATACCATTTCAGCTGCTGCCGGAAGCGACGTTAATGCCGCACTTCTGACGGTTGTTCAGTACCGTCAGGCCGGACTGGATTGGCCGGATAACGTTGGCTTTACCCGTATCCTGCCGATTCTGAACAGCGCAGTTGCCCGTTCTCAGTCTGATGATGTCAATGAGTTGTCAGAGCTGGAAGCCCTGGTTGCCCTGATTATGGAAGCCCAGGACGATGACGGTGATGGCCTGCCGAACAGCCTTGAAGGCACAGCGACGACCGATCGCGATGGTGACGGCATTGTTGACCGTAAAGACACCGACAGCGATCAGGATGGTCTGTCTGACCGGGTTGAGCAGGGTCTGGTGCTGACCGACACCGACAGTGACGGCATTATCGATTTCTTCGATGCCGATATCGATAACGATGGCAATGTCGATGATGGCCGTACCGACGACAACCTTGATGGTGCGGAAGACAGTCTGATGACCGTTGAAGGTTATCGTGCAGCCAATGCTCTGGCGGATGCTGACAGTGATGGCCTGCTGAACAGTCAGGATCTGGATTCCGATAACGATAGCATTGGCGACATCGTGGAGAATCGTCTGGCCGATGTTGATGGCAATCTGATGGTGGATGATGACCGCATTGAAATCGATGACAGTAACGATCTGATCGACGATAACAACGATGGCATCTTTAACTTCCTGCAGCTGAGCAGTGATGGTATTCAGACGGATTTCTCGCGCACTGGTTTGCCGAAGCTGCTGGATGCCGATAACGATGGACGTCTCGACAGCACTGGGGATGTGGACCGTGATGGCCTGATTGACGCTGTGGATAACGCGGTCGGGGCCTTCGGTTCTCTGCCCGATATTGATGGTGATGGTATCCCGAACCATCTGGATGATGATGATGACGGTGACGGCATTCCGGATGCGGACGAAAATCCGCAGCTGGGCTTCTTTACCGGTCTGGATGTTGATGCCGATGGTATTGATGATGGCGTTGATTACGATGTGAACGGCCTGATCAGCGGCACTGACACCAATGCGAATGGCGTACGTGATGACCGTGAGATGCCGGATCACGACAACGACGGTATCGCTGACCATCTGGATCCGGACTCCGATAACGACAATGTCACCGACGGAGAAGATCCATCAATCAATACCGGCGATGATGTAACGACCGCTACCGGTGCATTCAGTCCATTAATGCTGCTGATTGCCGCGGCACTGGCGATGGCCGGACGAATGGCTGCGCGGGTGCCTGTGCCGGCATCAGTGCCGACATTGTTGCTGGTCGGCATGCTCTGGGCGCCGCTATCACAGGCCAACAGCACGCAGCCGGCCAGTGAATTGGCGGTCGATGATATGCACTGGCTGCTGGCCTGGGGCGTGGGCTATAGCTGGCTTAGCCCGGAAGTACACGGCAATAATAAAGTCACCGACGACGGCGGGCTGGCCGGGCATTTTGCCGCCGGCCTGCAGCTGAACGATGCCTGGCAGGTTCGCTATCAGTACAATATTCCGGGTTCTGCCGAGGTTAACAGCGCCGCTATCGAATACACAGTGCACAGCCTGCTGGCGCAATACAGCCAGCCACTGCAGGGGCAGTGGCGCTGGATGCTGGGAGCGGGAGCCTCGCAGATTGACGTTGATGTGGCAGCGGGCTTTAACGCGGATCTGGATAGCGAGATCCAGCTGAGCCTGCAGGCCGGTGCCAGTTATCAGCTGCCCAACAATATCAGCATTGCTTTACAGGCAACCCGCTATTCGGGTGATGTGCAGACCCTGATGCTGGACTTCAGCCATCTGATTCCCTGATAGCGGCACAGGTGTAAGCAATAAAAAACGGCCCGGGCATGTGAATGTCCGGGCCGTTTTTTTATGCGCCGCGTTTGTCGCGGCCAGAATGCTGTGTAGGGTTATTCTTCGCCGAACAGTGAGCAGTCAATCAGGTCGCACAGGCAGTGAATCACCAGCAGGTGAACTTCCTGAATCCGCGCCGTTATATTGGACGGTACCCGCACCTCAACATCGTCACGGGTAAGGAGTGACGCCATATGGCCACCGTCTTTACCGGTTAAGGCAACTACCGTCATATCGCGCTCGTGGGCGGCCTGAATGGCCTGCACCACGTTGGCGGAGTTACCGCTGGTGGAAATGGCCAGCAATACGTCGCCGGCATTGCCCAAAGCACGGATCTGCTTAGAGAAAATCTCGTTATAGCTGTAATCGTTGGCGATTGAGGTCACGGTTGATGAGTCGGTGGTCAGCGCGATGGCCGGCAGGCTCGGACGCTCACGCTCAAAGCGGTTCAGCAGTTCGGAAGAAAAGTGTTGGGCATCGCCGGCGGAGCCGCCGTTACCACAGGTAAGAATTTTTCCGCCGCTGAGCAGGGCATTCACCATAATCTGCGCCGCGCGCTCAATATAAGGTGGCAGCTCTTCTGCTGCGTGGGTTTTGGTTTCGATACTGGCGCCAAAATGGCCGATGATCCTATCCTGCACAATAACGCTCCGGGAGTAACAGATGGGCCATCATAAATGAGCCATGAGACAAAACCAAATAACAGTGATTCTCAGAGAAATAATGTATCCAGAAGCGGATGCAGCCAGTGGCTGAAAAGCGCCACCTGAGCGCAAAGCAGCAACACCAGCAGCAACCAGCCATCGGCACTGCTGCAAGTGGTTATCTGTTTCTCCGGCAGCAGCGCCTGTATACGCACGCCACTGGCCTGGGTCGCCATATCGGTCTGCGGCCGCAGTTGCAGCAGCAGGGTGGCCAGTTCCTCAGGTGCGTAACCCTGGCGGGTGACATAGGAGTCGCACTGTAATTCACAGTTCAGCGCAAACTGTTCTTGCAGGGCTTTGCGTGCCTTTGGCAGCCACAGCAGGCAGGCCCAGTGCAGCAGGAACTTACGCAGGTTATCGCGCCGCAGAAGGTGGCAATGTTCATGCAACAGCACCATGGCCGACTGCTGTGGCGTCAGCTGTTGTTGTAGCGCACTGGACAGATAGATCCGTGGGCGCCAGAGCCCTGCACACCAGGCCAGAGGTAACTGCGAATGAATCAGGCGGAAGTCTGGAGCTGCGCTGCTGTTACCGGACGGGTTACCTGCTGTGCTGAGCAGATCCACACTGGCCAGACGCTGACGTCCGCGCCGCAACTGATGATTGAACAGCAATAATGCAAACAGCAGCAGAGCGCTGACAACGCCTGCCAGTACGGCTCCGGTCAGCGATGAGGAACTGACATCCGGCACATGGGGGCCACACAGCTGCCCATGGCAATGGGCGCTGTGCAGGGCGCCGGTCAGTCCCGGATTCATCAGCAGAAACACCACCCAGAAAGTCACGACCCAGGGCAGCAGGGCGTACAGCATCAGCAGGCGGGACTGCTGCTGTGGGCGGCTGTTGCGCAGTGTTTTTTGCAGCAGCGGCAACAACAGGGCCACCAACACCGATGACGCCGTCAGGCTAAACGCACTGGCCAGAAGAATATCGGCCAGCTCAGGAATCATGGTCAATGCAGGAGTCATTGTTTGCGCTGCGGCTGTTGTGGCCTGTGCCGCAGCTGTCAGGCTCGTCATTCAGAGCCTGATGCAGACGATCTCCCATGGCCGGTGCCACATCCGCTAAATAATCGATAAAGCCCGACAGCATCGGCGCCATATCGCCGCCACTGAGGTCGGCGGCAATATCGTGCAGCAGATTGCTGATCAGCGCCTGCTTCTGCAGCACAGCACTGTAAAAAAACGCCCGGCTTTCTTTACGGCGCTGCAGCAGGTCTTTGCGGTGCAAACGCTCCAGTGTGCTTTGCACGGTATTCAGCGAAATGTCTTCCTGCAGGCTGGCATGCACCTGCTGCACCGACAGTGCCCCCTGTTGCCAGAGCACTTCCAGAATGGCCAGTTCACGCTTTCCCAGTGCGGGGGTGCGTGAGCGGGCGGCCGGCAGTTTCAGCCAGCGGGTTAAATCGGTGCTGCGGTTCATGAGTCGTTTGGCCGTTTCTTTCTTTTGGGGGCACAGGTTCCGGCGCGGATTGCGCGTCCGTTGTTTCCATCTTTATACCTGCCATACAGGGCGAACACCGAGCCGTTATCGGTATTCATTCGGGCTGATAAGTTCGTCAGCAGATGATGATATTTTCGTTAACAGGGCCGGTGGCGGCAATTGTTGAGAGCCGCCTTACGCCGCTTAAGTGGACAATGAGGATAAAGATGAAAATTCAGCCAGCCGGTTTTTTGTTATTGGGGTTGCCTGTGTTGGCACTGGCGCAACAGGCACCGCTTAACGATAACCCGGCAACAAATAGTGCATCTCTGGATACCCAGCAGGTCACAGCCAGAAATCAACTGCCGGGCGAAGCGATGTCGGCTTCGCAGGGGTATGTCACAGGTGAAGAAATTAATAGCCGGCCGTTATTACGCACCGGCGAAGTGCTGGAGCTGGTGCCCGGCTTAGTCGTCACCCAGCACAGTGGCAGCGGCAAGGCGAACCAGTATTTTCTGCGTGGCTTTAATCTCGATCATGGTACCGACTTCGCCACCTTTGTTGATGGTATGCCGGTCAATATGCGCACCCATGGCCATGGGCAGGGTTATACCGACCTGAATTTTATTATCCCGGAAAGCATCAGCGCGCTGAGTTATCAGAAAGGCAGTTACTACGCCGATGTCGGTGATTTCAGCGGTGCCGGCAGTGCCGCCCTGCAGACCGCCGATGCCTTTGCGCAGGGTCTGGCGCAGCTGAGTCTGGGCGAAGATCAGTATCGCCGGGCGCTGTTGCTCGACAGTCTGAGCAATGCTCAGGGCGACTGGCTGTATGCACTGGAGCGCAATACCTACGATGGCCCCTGGAGTGATATCCGCGAAGATCTGGATAAAACCAGCCTGCTGCTCAAACATCGCCGCACACTGGCCGGCGGCAAGCTGAGCCTGTCCTTTATGGGCTACGACAATCAATGGAACAGCGCCGACCAGATTCCGCAGCGCGCGGTCGACAGCGGCCTGATCGACGAGCTGGGTTCGCTGAATGACAGCGTGGGCGGCGAATCCAGCCGCTACAGCCTCAATGCCATCTGGCAGCGTGAGGGTGTTCAGGCTTCGGTCTATGCCATCCGTTACGACATGAACCTGTGGTCGGACTTCACCTATTTTCTCGACGATACCGTCAACGGCGATCAGTTTGAGCAGGTCGATAAACGCTGGATCTACGGCGGTCAGGTCAGCTACCTCTGGCACTCAGAGATGGCCGGACTGGCGATGAGCAACCGTATCGGCGCTGACCTGCGCTATGACGATATCGGCGAAGTCGGTCTGTACCGCAGCAAGCAGCGCCAGCGTATCGGAACCGTACGCAGCGACCGTGTAGGCGAACTCAGCAGCGGCTTCTATGGCGAAAACACCCTGTACTGGAATGAACGCGTGCGCACCGTGCTCGGCCTGCGCTACGACCACTACCGTTTTGACGTGCAAAGCCGGGTTGGCAGCAATATCAACGGCGTCGATCTGCGCGCCAACAGCGGCAAAGCCAGCGATGACAATATCGCCTTAAAAGGCAGCCTGATCGTGGCCCTCAACCGCGACTGGGAAAGCTATCTGGCGGCGGGGCAGGGACTGCACTCCAACGACGCCCGTGGCACCACCATTCAGGTTGATCCGGCCGATGGCAGTGCGGTTGCGGCGGTTGATCCGCTGGTGGATTCAATGGGCTATGAGGTCGGTGTGCGCGGTGTTATGGCCGGGCGTCTGAGTACCTCGCTGGCGCTGTGGCAGCTGGATCTCGACAGTGAATTGTTGTTTGTCGGCGATGCCGGTAACACCGAAGCCAGCCGTGCTTCACGGCGCAAAGGGCTGGAAATGACGCTCTATTATCAGCTGAACGAGCGCTGGAATATGGATCTGGAATACGCCTGGACCAAAGCAGAATTACGCGGCAATGCGGCCGGGGGTAACGAGATTCCCGGGGCGGTGCGTAATGTGCTGCAGGCGGGCATCAGCAGCCAGCGCGGCGCGGGCTGGTTCGGCAGTCTGCGCCTGCGCTACTTTGGTGAACGGCCGCTGGTGGAAGATGGTTCGGTGATGTCTGACCCGACCACGGTGGTGAATCTGCGCAGCGGCTACAGCCTGGACAGCTGGGTGTTCAGTGCCGATGTACTCAACCTGTTCGACAGCCGCGATCACGATATTGATTACTGGTACGCCTCGCGTCTGGCGGGTGAAAGCAGCGAGCAGGAGGATATTCATTACCATGTGATCGAACCGCGCACTGTGCGTCTGGCGGCGGCCTATCAGTTCTGAGGCGGGTGCTGTCTGTTGCTATACGGGGTCAGCCAAACACATTCTGCAGCCACTCAAACTGCACCGGCTGACCACTGCCCGACATCACGTCAAAGCGGCAGTCCGGCGGGTTTGCGCCATAGTGTTGCTGCAGATAGTGCCGGGCGGTTTTGAGTAAGCGCTGTTGCTTGTGGTGGGTGATGCTTTCGGCGCCGCTGCCGTGGCTTTGGCTGGCGCGGTACCGCACCTCAACAAAGACCAGCACTTTGCCGTGACGCATAATCAGGTCGATTTCACCGCCGCGGATGGTGTAATTGCGGGTAACGGCTTTCAGCCCCTGACGCTTAAGGAAGTGTTCGGCGGCCTGTTCAATCTCGGCGCCTTTTTTACGGGTTGCAGGTTTACGGGTTGCAGGCTTTTCTGCAGTACAGGTTTCAGCGGCAGAGGAATTCTCTGCCGTTTGTTCTGAATCCTGCGGGTTTTTGTCTTTGCGGGTAAACCACATGGCATCCTTGCCTCGTGAGTTATGCGGTGTGAGTACTCAGCGTCTGGCTAAACGCTGCGGCCGGCCAGAACGGAACTGGGTACATTCGGTACGGCGGTGAATGCGGCGCTCGTGATCCAGCGCCAGCGCGCCGGTGCTGCCAAACATCTGGCTGTGCGGGAATACTTCCAGCTGTTTTAACCGTGGCAGCAGGCGGAAGGCATCCACGCCCATGGCGTATAAGCGGGCATAGCCGCCCTGACCATTCGGCATCACTTTTTCTACGGTGCGGTACAGCTCGCTGCTTTCCAGCAACCAGGGCACATCACAGAACTGCACGCCGTTCAGGTCGCGGTCTTTGGTTGGATTCGGTTCGCCGGAATACACATGCGAGGTGGCGTATACCGGCAGATCACCGGCAAAGTTAAATGCCAGCGTCGGCTTGATCTGGCGGGCCTGCTGCGGCAGGGCGACCATAAACACCCAGTCGACATCCTGACGACGGCGCGGCTCAAATTCGGTGCTCTGACGCAACAGACGGCGCATGGTCTGATAACGCTTCTGGCTGTCGTCGACGTTCAGCAGCGCTTTGATTTCCGGGTTGTAGTCCTGGCGGTTCGGATAAAAACGCTGTTCGCCGATTTCACCACCCAGCTCCAGCCAGCGCTGTTCAAAGGCGGCATAAATACGCTCGCCCCAGTTGCCCTGTGGTACCAGCACCAGTGCGCGGCGCAGGCCATCGGTCCAGGCTTTTTCGGCAATCTGTACGGCTTCGTCTTCAGCGGCCAGGCCGAACTGATAGAGGTTGGCGGGCAGGGTTTCGGCTTCGCTGCGGTCACCATAGTTCAGGGCCAGGGTTGGCAGCGGCAGGGTTTCGCGTTGCTGTAGCGCCTGCACCTGCATTTTGTTGATCGGCCCGATCACCCACTGCGCACCGTCGAGCTGCGCCTGAGCGTAGGCAATATCGATATCGCTGTATTTCTGGCTGTCGTACAGATGCACCTGCGGAATGGCGTAGCCTTTATCCAGAGACTCGTAGTAAGCGGCCATAAAACCATCGCGGATGGCGCCACCGGTTTTCTCCAGCGGGCCGGATAACGGCAGCATCAGGGCGACGCTGTGCGGGCGGTTGGCCGCCAGATCAGCCAGCAGCGCCAGGCCGCCGGGTAATTGTATCGCTGCCGGGTGAGCCGGATTCTGTTCGCGCCACGTAGTGACCGCTGCCAGATGTTCGTCCAGTGTCAGGCGTGAGTTACGGGAAATCGCCGCCAGCCGCAGCCAGTCACCAAACTGGGTGGCCGGGGTTTTTTCTGCCCATTCCAGCAGTTCGACTTCTGGCATGGCCATTAAATCCTGCCAGATTTGCTCATGATTCTGCTCGCGCTGCTCCGGATTTAATGCGCCGGATAAAAAATCACGCTCGCGCGCGGCGGCCAGATATTCGCCATTGCTTTCGTACCAGCGGGCTTTTAACAGGCTGGCACGCAGTTCCTGCTCCGGCGTGGCGTAATCCATACGCTGGGCAAGCTGGCTGAGATATTCGCCGGCAATTTCCGGCTCGTTGCTGCCCAGATGCATCTGCGCCGACAGCAGCATAAATTCCACCTGCTCCTGCGGCGTGAGCACACGCTCGTGCAACAGTTGCAATTGCAGCGCAGCATTGCCAAACTCGCCGTCGTCGAGTTCGCCGCGAATCTGCTGCATTAATACTGAATTACTCTGACTACTGCTTTCGGTAAGGCTGTTGTTGCCCAGCCCGGTTTGTCCCGGTGTGGTAGAACAACCGCTTAAACCCAGACCCGCGCTGACAACCAGCAGCGATAATCCGCGTAACCAACGATCAGGTAAGTTTCCCCGCATGACTTCAGATCCCAGAATGCAGGTCGGCACGTTTTACGTCGTGGCGACACCCATTGGTAATTTGGCTGACCTCACCGAGCGTGCAAAGCAGGTGCTGACCAGCGTTGATGTAATTGCCTGCGAGGATACCAGACATACCGCAAAATTACTCCAGCACCTGGGCCTGCGAAAGCCGCTGTTATCGGTGCACGAACACAACGAACGCGAGCGCGTAGAACAGATTGCCCGCCATCTGGAACAGGGCCAGAGCATGGCGCTGGTATCCGATGCCGGCACCCCGTTAATTTCCGATCCGGGATATCCTTTGGTGCAGGCGCTGCGTGCGCGCGGCCTGAATGTCAGCCCGATTCCCGGCGTCAGCGCCATTATTACTGCCCTGAGTGCCGCGGGCCTGCCGACCGACCGTTTTACCTTTGAAGGTTTCCTGCCGCATAAAAGTGGTGCCAAACGCGAAAAATTACTGGCTCAGGAACAGGAAGCACGCACCCTCGTGTACTACGAATCCAAACACCGGATTCTCGATACCCTGGAAGTCATGGCCGAGGTTTTTGGCGCAGAACGTCAAGCCTGTGTTGCACGTGAATTAACCAAGACCTTCGAGACTTTTTATCACGGCACACTGCCAGACATTCTCAGCCAGCTGCAGGCGGATGCCGACCAGCAGAAGGGTGAATTCGTGGTGATGATTGCCGGCAACCCCGATCCGGCCCCGGCCAGCGAAGTCGACAGCAACAAATTATTCCGCCTGCTGCTGGCCGAACTGCCGCCGAAAAAAGCCGCGGCCATTATCGCCGACCTGACCGGCGAGAATAAAAAAGAGCTGTACCAGAAAGCGCTGGAAATGCAGGGAAAAGCTTAAACACAGGTGTCTGCGGGTATTCCACCCGCCGCAGACAATTGACTGAATACGATGGTTGATTCAGTGGGAGTGACTTTCAGTAGTGGGAGTGACTTTCAGTCACGATTATCAGCGCGGCAGAAATGCCGCTCCCACTGGTTTGGTTATTTCCCTTTCCTGCAGAACCGGTGCCCGAATACCGGTCTGGCTATTGTTTTCCTTTCCTGTAGATTCCGCGCCCGAATACCGGCTTAGCGCTAGATGGTCTGGCTGGCGGGTTCAGTTTTTATAGCACTTACTCCGTATTCCTGTAGAACCGGCGCCCGAATACCGGTCTAGAGCCGGACGGTCTGGCTATTACTGCTCATTCCTGTGGAACCCGCGCCCGAATACTGGTCTAGCGCCAGACGGTCTGGTTACTCTTATTTGTTCCTGTAAATCCGACCTGCGTTCTGGCTATTGTTTTCCTTTCCTGTAGAATCCGCGCCCGGAGTCGGCCAGACAGTCGTCGCCCGCGCTGGCAACAGTGTGGGGGGAGGAAAGTCCGGGCTTCACAGGGCAGGGTGCCAGGTAACGCCTGGGGGGCGCGAGCCTACGACCAGTGCAACAGAGAGCAAACCGCCGATGGCCCGCGCAAGCGGGATCAGGTAAGGGTGAAAGGGTGCGGTAAGAGCGCACCGCGCGACTGGTAACAGTTCGTGGCACGGTAAACTCCACCCGAAGCAAGACCAAATAGGTTCCCTATAGGCGCGGCCCGCGCTGGGAACGGGTAGGTTGCTTGAGCCTGTGAGTGATTGCAGGCCTAGACGAATGACTGTCCACGACAGAACCCGGCTTATCGGCTGACTCCTTTTATTATGAAAACCCCGCTCAGGAAACTGAGCGGGGTTTTTCTTTACCAGCGTTTCGCCGGCTTCGGCGGGGACAGTGACTGTCCACGACGACGATTCAGAAACTCAGGGCTTATCGGCTGACTCCTTTTATTTTAAAGCCCATACAAACGCGAGTTTGTATGGGCTTTTCTTTTTGTGGCAAGCCGGACCCTGTCGGTGTTGTGGGAGCGGATGTTATCCGCGATCGAAGTAGAATAGGCAGCTGGTTAACATCATCCGTTCACCCCGAACAACGAGGAACGCGAAAATTTTCAATGTCGATAGTAAAAAGTATATAAATATCACCTGTAAAAACGGTAAGTTTGTTGAAATGTATAAAGGCTCTGTTGGCGAGCTCTCAAATATTATAGATTTACTTGTTAATTAGCATCGAAATTCTCATAAACCTATAGGCACACTAACTAAGCCGCTTAGCTTGTCGCGGCATGGTGAAACCAGCATTATGATTCCGGTAAAACTAAGAGATCTTCAACGTCAGGATAAAACAGCGGTTATGGCCATGCTTCAGGATTCCCGGGTTATGAGGTTTCTTGGGCCCCGCCGGGCTTTAACAGAAGATGAGGCGGATTCGTGGTTTGAGAATGCGCTTGATAACCCGTCACGTTTTGCTATTGCACAATCTGATACTGATGAGTTCATCGGATTCTGCGGTATTAAAGAGATCGAAGGTGTTTTGGACTTCGGCTATTTCATCAGATCGGAGTTCTGGGGTAATGGCATAGTGGTAAGGGCCTCCAGACTGGCGCTTGAAAGGTTGTCGGCTGAGATCGACACAGAGTCCGTTCAGGTTTTTATTGCTGACGATAATGTGGCAAGCAAGAGAGTGGCCCAGAAATTGGGCTGGCAGGTCACACACAATGGGACTAAGGATGGGGAGTATGGCGGATATTACCGGATCGTCCTGTAATGCATGAAAATGACCTGTGACTTTTCTCCGTTTTAACGCACCCTAAAGTAAAACCGACAGGCACTGAATGCCTGAGTATCAGAATGATCACCAGAAATAAGATTTAACTTTAATTAGTGTTAACAAGCCCTAAACATGCATCATAAAAGCTATCCAGATAGCATTGTTCAGTAACGAGTAAAAATATGCACAAAATTCAGTGTCAATGCGGGGCTCTTAGTGGTCATGTTCGGGGGGCCGGAACCTGTAGTCGGGTGGTATGTTACTGTGCCGACTGTCAGGCTTTTGCGAAATTTTTAGGCCGGGCAGGTGATGTTCTGGATGCACAGGGAGGGACTGAAATTGTGCAGTTGGCACAGCCCCGTATGGTTTTTTCACAAGGTAAGGAGCATCTCGCGGCTGTGCGGCTTAGCGATCAGGGGATGATCCGCTGGTATGCCGCCTGCTGTAACACTCCCCTTGGTAATACGCTGCCTGATCCTAAGGTTTCATTTATCGGCCTTATTCATTCGGTGCTGAATCGTGCAAAGATGGCTGAAGATTTTGGCAAGAATATCGCAATAGTCAATGTGGATTCTGCTATAGGAGAACCGAAGCCGAAGCAAAAAGGACTCCCCGGTATGATTGTAAGATTTTTGTGGATTATTTTATCCATGCGTATCGGTGGTAAGTATCGTAATTCTCCGCTTTTTACTGAGTCTGGTGAACCTGTTGTGTCACCCGTTATACTCAGTGTCGAAGAGTTTAAGAAATTAAAAAATACCCTGTGATAAGGTGTTATGTATTTACAGCGTCATGGGCTATAAACCCTGTAGTGACGGTGATTACCAGGTTAACCAGACATCGCTATGATTGAACCCGCTGTTAAAAAAGAGATCCTTACCCGCATTGAAAACGCCGAAAAAGAGCACGGCGTCCGTGTTCTTTACGCGGTTGAATCGGGTAGCCGTGCCTGGGGATTCGAGTCACCTAACAGTGATTACGATGTGCGGTTTATCTATGCACATCCTAAAGACTGGTATGTGGCGGTGGATCTGGAAGATAAGCGCGATGTTATCGAGTATCCGATTGTGGATGAGATCGACATCAACGGCTGGGACATCCGCAAAGCCTTAAAGCTGTTCTCGCGTTCGAATCCGGCCTTTGTCGAGTGGCTGCAGTCGCCCATTGTTTACCTTGATCGCGGTGATTTTGCGCGCAGGTCGCGTGAGCTGCTGAGCACGGTCTATTACGTTGAAAAAGGGATATACCATTACCGCAGCATGGCAAAAACGAACTACCGGGGTTATCTGCGTGATGATCTGGTGCCAATTAAGAAATACTTTTATGTGTTACGCCCGTTGCTGTCCATTATGTGGCTGGAGAGATATCGCGAGCCTGCACCCATTGAGTTTGAAACTCTGCGTCAGCTGATTGCCGGCGACAGCAAACTGAATGAACAAATATCAGCATTATTGGAACGCAAGAAGATAAGCCTGGAAAAGGAACTTGCTCCGCCGATTCCGGAGCTGAATCAGTTTATCGAATCTGAATTAGAACGTCTGGAATCCTTTGCTGACAGTACAGGGAAAGAGCAGTCTGTAATGGATGAACTGAATGTTTTATTTCACGCGAGTCTGGTTTGATAAAATGCTGAGAACCATGTTTTGGTTTGTTCATAGCTGATAGATTGCTTTTATATAGGGATTGATCATGAAAGCGCTTCCGATATTGCTAATGTCATTTTTATTGGGTTGTGCGGGCCCTGGTTCAAATTCAGATTATTACCGCCTGAATTCCAAGGCAGGGTGGGAGCCTGGAGTGACACCAGATCAACTTCCACACTACGTAACCTGGAATCAAGCCGTTGATACCCTGATTGAGAATCCGGACAGCGTTGACCTGGTAGCTCAGGGGCACTCTTTACAGGTAAATATTATCCTCAAAGATAAAACACTTATTCAGACCATTGAGCCTGATATTGATACGATTTTTATGGTGATACGAAAATGCGGTTTACCCTGTGAGCACATCGGGCTGGTAACTGAGTAGGGGCTTCGGCTCTTATAAAAAAGAGCAGATTGGACACCAGATGACAGCAGAGATTTTGAATGGATAAGAACGTAAAAACCCGTTTCGAACAGTACCCGGACTCTGCCCGTCATCAGCTTGCCTCGTTGCGGAACCTGATTTTTCAGACCGCTGAACATCTGCAGTCAGGTGCCGTTGAAGAATCTCTGAAATGGGGTGAGCCCAGCTACAGTGCTAAAACCGGCAGTCCGATCCGGATCGGCTGGAAGCCTGATACTCCGCATAACTATTATCTGTTTTTTAACTGCAACACCAAACTCGTTGATACCTTCCGGGTTTTGTATGGCGATGTACTGGCGTTTCAGGGCAACAGGGCCATTGTATTAAACCTCTCCGCTGCGCTGCCTGAATTTGCGCTTCGCCATTGTATTGAGCTTGCCCTGACCTATAAGAAGCGCAGGCATTTGCCATTGCTGGGAGCCTGACAGACTCAGTTCCGTTGCGCTTTCAAAAAATCAGAAAGCCCATACCAATGTAAGTTTGTATGGGCTTTTTCTTTGCCCTGAGCCGGGGCTGGCTGCGCCCGGATAGCAGGTCGCAGCCCCAGATTTCATGGTTACCTGAGATGCTCATATGAATTGGCACGATGGGACCATTTTTACTGGCTCCGTTGCTCTTTAGAATGACAGGTCGGGGAAAGGAATCCCAATCTGATAAACATAATAAATCCGGGATTAACATGACTCTGAAAAACGCTGCATTCAAACCGCTGATGGCCGCTTCTTTATTGCTGGCCGCTATGAGCAGTCAGGCCATGTCTGACACGCCAACCGTCACTCAGGAAGCCACGGCGCCCACTCCTGCACCCGAAACCCCTGCCAGCAATCTGGCGTATGCGGACGATTTAAAGCTGCTGGCCTATAACGTGTACATGTTGACCGGTGCTATTTCTGACTGGTCACAACAAACCCGTGCGGAACTGATTCTGCAATCGGACGTTATTCATGGGCACGACGCCATTATTCTTAACGAGCTTTTTGATAACGGGCCGGGGCAAACCCTGCTGGATGGCCTGAAAGGTCAGTATCCGTATCAGACTCCGGTACTGGGCCGCACCCAAAGCGGCTGGAATCAGACTCTGGGTGCATACAGTAATACCGCTCCGGAAGATGGCGGGGTAGCTGTTGTCAGCCGCTGGCCGATTGAGGAAAAAATTCAGTACGTCTACAAGGACGGCTGCGGTGCAGACTGGTTAGCCAATAAAGGCTTTGTTTATATTCGCCTGGATAAAAATGGTCATGACTATCATGTGATTGGTACCCATGCCCAGGCCGAAGATGGCGCCTGTTCCGACCCGGCTGCCGTGCGCAAAAGTCAGTTCACCGAAATGCAGCAGTTTATTGCCAGCAAAAATATTCCGGCTGATCAGGTTGTGTTTATTGGTGGCGACTTTAATGTAATTAAAAACAGCACCGAATACCCGGATATGCTGGAAACCCTGCATGTGAATGCACCGGATGCGTTTGCCGGTTTTGATACCTCCTGGGACCCGGAGTCCAACGGTATTGCCGCCTATAATTATCCGGATCTGCCCAGCGAATACCTCGATTATATTTTTGTTTCCCGTGATCATGCGCAGCCAACCTACTGGCATAACCAGTCGCTGGACGTGACCTCACTACGCTGGGAAAACAAAAATTATCAGTATCAGGAGCTGTCTGATCATTATCCGATTGCCGGTTTCTCCTATGCCGATGACAACACCCGCACCGAAAGCTACCGCTTTGTGAATCAGCCTTATTCCGCAGTGAAGTTCCGTAACCAGGCCAGTGGCGCTTATATCAAAATTAACGCCAGCGATAACGACGGCTGGATTAAGGTGAATGGCAGTGCCAGCGATGCGGCAGCCAGTTTTAATCTGGATAACTGGTATCCGAAAAACCGCGCTTTCTGTATTCGCAGTAACGACTTTGTGCAGGTACAGGGTAATCTGCGTGCCGGTTCCTACTGGAACTGGTGGCTTGGCGGTGGTGGCGGTAATTATGCCTATTTTACCAAACAGGATAATGCCTCCAATAAATTACGCATCCGTATTCTGAATGACGATGGCGACTGTCTGAAAAAGGGCGATCAGGTGGTATTTGTTGACCGTGATACGGTGAGCGGAAAAGATTATTATCTGCAGCGCTGGCCGTCAGGTTCCTGGACCGATCATCTGTATATGTGGTCAGGTTCGGTGGGCGCTAACGAAACCTTCACTGTTGAAATGGGTGTGGGTCAGAAGCAGGACTGGACGTCAAAACTGCGCTACGTGCAGTAATTATCAGGCTTCGGTCTGATAGAAAATGGCGTGCTGCGGCACGCCATTTTTTTATTTGTCTTTCACCGTATCAGTCACTGATTCTGTCATTGGTTCAGTGGAGAATTGGTATTTTCCAGCGTTAACCGCCCTGAAACGCTGCTGGTTAAAAGCCTTTATTAATTCTCCTCCGTCAGCATCTCCGCCAACAAATCAAATACCCGCTTAACCCGCGGATTGGTGCGTAATTCCCGGTGGCAGACCAGCCACAGCGGCACGGTTACCGGTGCGCCGCGTTCGCTGAAGGCGCGGCGGAATGCGGGTTCGGCATCGCCAATCTGTTGCGGAAAAAAGCCAAGGCCATTGCCTTGTTTGACGAGTTGCCATTGCAGCATCTGAAAGGTGGTGACGATGGAAAAATTCTTCTGGCTCAGCTGCCAGCCATGCTGGTTAAGAATATTCATCAGTCTGTCGTTGCGTTCAAAACCGATAATCTGAATATGTTGGTCAATGCTTGTTTTGCTCTTGCCGGCAGTCTTATTAACCGCATCCAGATTGTTAAGATAGTCGTGGCTGCCGTACAGCCAGATAGGTTCATCGGCGAGTTTTCTGACGATTAAATCGGGCTGTTCGGGGCGGAGGCTGCGGATAGCAATATCGGCTTCACGCCGCTGTAAATCGCTGATGTTGTTGGAGACCACAATTTCCAGCTGGATGCCGGGTTCGCGCTGGCGGATAGCGTCGATTACGGCGGGCAGGCGGAATATGGCGTCAATTTCACTGGCGGCAATACAGACCGGGCCTTCGGTCAGTTGTGATTGCCCGGCGGCCGTTAAAGCAAAGCGGTTGGCGGCTTCACCCATGGGGCGCAGGTGCTCAAGCAGGGCAGCGCCGCTGTCGGTCAGCTGCAGTCCTTTACCGACCCGCTCAAACAGGGTGATGCCGAGTTCCTGTTCCAGTGCCGCGACCTGACGGCTGAGGGTGGGCTGGCTGGTATTGAGCAGACGTGCGGCGGCCGACAGCGAGCCTTGCTCAGCGCTGACTAAAAACGCGCGGGCGTGGTTCCAGTCGAAGTTTACCGAGCTCCAGTCCATATCCTTCCCTCCTTAAATTCATTGTTCTTATGCAGATATGTATATGAATGATGCAACTTTAGCGGATTTCTATGCGTTTTGTGTATGGATAAGCTGGGCAGACTGAAATGAGGGCTCAGGCTATGAAGAAAATCTGCATCGTTGGTATCTCGGGCAAACTTGGCCAGTATATGACCGAACACGCGCTGGCACGGGGTTATGAAGTGGTGGGCGTTTGCCGCCCGCAAAGTGTCGCTAAGCTCAGCCGCTTTGCCGGACAGATCCGTATTTTTCCCGGGCGTACGGATGAGCGCGAGGTTATCCGTGCGGCGGTCGCCGATTGTGATGCGGTGCTGACGGTGCTGGTGCCCTGGGGCGTGCAGGGCTACGCCACCAACACGGCGCAGGCGGTGCTGGATTTTGCTCCGGCGGAGGCACGTCTGGTGTTTTCCTGCGGCTGGCATATTTCGCGCGACGGTAAAGACCGTTATTCCTGGCAGCTGCGTTTATTCGTCGCGCTGTTCGGGCGGCTGGCACGCTGGTTACGGCTGGCGGATCTGAGTGATCAGGAAGAGGCCTGCCGCCGGGTGTTTAACAGTAAAAGACGCTGGACAGTGGTGCGTGGCAGCGATCTGGAAGAGGGTGAAGCGGAAGGTCTGCCGCGCTGGAGCGGGCATGTGGGCGATGCCGTTCTGGCCAGTAATCTGACCCGGCGTACCGACTTTGCCCTGTTTATGGTGCATGCTGTGGAAGATGACAGTCTGATTCAGCAGGCGCCGGCGATTGTTGGTTGCCGGGCGCCGTCAGCTCTGATGGCCAGAGCCGACGGAAAATATCAGAAGCCACTCAGCGGCTGAGGAGATACAGGATGGATGCAGCAGCAGCGCAGGCCCTGTTGAAGGGCGCCTGCTTACAACAGGCCAGTCCGGCTGACAAAATAATGCAGGCCACAGAGCGTGCAGGTTATCTGGATATTGCAGGCCTTAATCTGCAGTTTGATCGTGGCCATCTGGCGGTTTTTAATCCGCTGCGGTTGTTGTGCGACAGTGGCGTCGCCCTGAGTCTGCAGGCTTTGATTGGCTGTCGCATTACCTCGGTCAGCATCAGCGAGGATGATCTGGAACTGCTGTTTGATGACCGCCTGTTATTACGTATTTCTTTGCGTGATGAAGATTACACCGGGCCCGAAGCCGCGGTGTTTTACGCGCCGCCTGACACTGGGTGTGTAAATGCCGCTCCGCTGATGGTGTTCTGAATACGGCCTTACAGCCAGCGTCTTACCCGCTGACAGTAAGCGCGGTATTCGTCGCCGAATAATTCGCTCAGGGCTTTTTCTTCGGCCTCAATCTGAAAGTGATTCATATAAGACATAAACAGCGGAATGCACAGCGCGCTCAGGTAATTACCCAGCACCATCGCCAGCGCGCCAAGCAGCAGTACGAAGCCTGTATACATGGGGTTACGACTCAGGCGATAAACCCCGGTCTGTACCAGTGTGCTGGCCTGTTGCGGGCGCATCGGATTAACGGTGGTGCGGGCACGGCGGAAGCTGGTAACTCCGGCCAGGCAGAAGACGGCGCCGGCGAAAAACAGGGCAAGCGTTATAACCAATAGCGGAGAGCGCAGGCCATGCCAGCCGCTGATATGACCGGTACGCAACATCACCGGCAATAACATCAGCAAGGCGGTAAGGCCAGCCAGCAGCAGTGGCGGTATTTTTAACTGCAGATATTTCATCGCTGTACTCCATCATGGGGTTGCTGCGCGCAATCGGCAGACACTGGCATCATGACAGAGTTATTCCCCCTGTATACAGACCTGAATTTCACCCAATACCGGCTTGCCTTATCGGCCTTCATCAGCCGGATCAGATAATCACGGATGACCCTCTGCCACGGTTCCGATAAACTTAGGCAAAACTTATACAAGGCAGGAGATTACGCCCGTGAATTTGCCTCAACGCCCGCCTTTTGGCGTGCTGCTCGCCAACCTTGGTACTCCCGAAGCGCCGACACCGAAGGCCGTGCGCGAATATCTGGCTGAATTTCTCTGGGATAAGCGCGTGGTCGATGTGCCGCGGCCGCTGTGGTGGCTGATTCTGCATGGTGTGATTCTGCGCATCCGTCCGGGCCGGGTAGCCAAGGCTTATGCCTCGGTCTGGGGCGAGCATGGTTCACCGCTGATGACCATTTCCCGTGCCCAGCAGCAGGCTCTTAAAGAGGCCTTAAAGGCACAGTATGGTTGCGATATTCCGGTGGTACTGGCGATGACCTACGGCCAGCCGTCGATGGAGCAGGCCGGGCGCGAATTGCGCGCCGCCGGCGTCGATAAAATGCTGGTGCTGCCGCTGTATCCGCAGTTTTCTTCCAGCACCACAGCGGCGGTGTTTGATCGTCTGGCTAAGGCGCTGAAGCCTTGCCCGCATCTGCCGGAAACCCGCTGGGTGAATGAATACCATCAGCACCCGGCGTATATCAAAGCACTGGCTGATTCGGTGCGTGAATACTGGGCAGAGCACGGTCAGGGCGACCGTTTGCTGATGTCGTTTCATGGTATTCCGCAGCGCTATGAAGACCGTGGTGATCCGTATCCGTCACAGTGCCGGGCAACCGCTGCGGCGCTGGCAGCCGAGCTTGGGTTAAGTGAAGAACAGTGGCTGTGCTCGTTTCAGTCACGCTTTGGCCGTGAAGAGTGGGTGAAGCCTTATACCGATTTTACCCTCACCGACTGGGGTAAAGCCGGTGTTGGCCGGGTGGATGTGATCAGCCCTGCCTTTGCTGCCGACTGTCTGGAAACCCTGGAAGAACTGGATGTGGAAAACCGCGAAACCTTCCTGCATAACGGCGGCCGCGAGTATCACTATATTCCCTGTCTGAATGACCGGGCCGATCATATCGGTATGATGGCGCAGCTGGTGAAGGACAATACTCAGGGCTGGTAGCCAGATTCGTGTTCACAGGCCCTGGCAGCCCTTTTTATGGTTAATTTTCCGGCGGATTTATGACAGAACGCATTGCCCTGTTTGTCGATGTGCAGAATATTTATTACACCACGCGCCAGACCTTCGGCTGCCATTTTAATTATCAGGCCTTCTGGGATCAGCTGACCGCCGGGCGGGAAGTAGTGCGCGCGGTGGCCTATGCCATCGACCGTGGTGATGCGGCGCAGATGAATTTTCAGCGCATTCTGCACAATATCGGTTTTGAAGTGCGGCTTAAGCCTTTTATTCAGCGCCGCGATGGCTCGGCCAAAGGCGACTGGGATGTGGGCATCACCATTGATTTACTGGATGCCGCGCCTGAAGCCGATATTGTGGTGCTGGCCTCCGGTGATGGTGATTTTGATCTGGCACTGGAGCGGGTTAAACGCAGCGGTGCCCAGGCCTGGGCTTTTGGTGTTGAGGCGTTAACCGCCCAGGCGCTGATTAAAGCCGCTGACCGCTTTATTGCCATCGATGAGTCGCTGTTGCTGCGGCGCTGAGCCTTGTTGTTTTAACCCGGCTGTCTGAGCCGGGTTTTTAGCAGCCAGTTGTGCCTTATTTGCTGAGCGCTGCGCTTTTGGGTTTCTGATCTGTTCAGATTGATCATGGCTGACGGCCGTAATCTGTGAAATCATCGCCTGCAGAATCATACGAGGCTGAGCCTGAACTACAGGCCAAACCAGCCGGATACCCCCGAATGCTATGGACAACCTTATGAGCAGCACCGACCGTATTCTCTGTGAAATCAAAGATCATATTGCTTACGTGTATATGAACCGCCCGGAAAAACTCAACGGGCTGGATATGCCGATGTTTAAAGAGATGATCGCCTGTGCGAAAAAACTGCGTAAAAACCGCAGTGTGCGCGCCGTGATTCTAGCTGCCAAAGGCGACTCTTTCTGTGCCGGTCTGGATTTTAAAGCGCTGAGCAAAGATCCGATGATGGTGCCTAAAGTCTTTTTAAAATGGCCCTGGACCAAACAGAATATCGCCCAGCAGATTGCCCATTGCTGGCGTGACCTGCCGGTGCCGGTTATCTGTGCGATTCACGGTAACTGCTTCGGTGGCGGTATGCAGATTGCGCTGGCCTGCGATTACCGTATCGCCACGCCGGATGCCAATTTATCCATTATGGAAATGAAGTGGGGCCTGATTCCTGATATGAGCGGTATGGTGACGTTGTCACGTTTAACCCGCGTGGATATCGCCCAGGAACTGACCATGACCGGCCGTCAGTTCAGTGCGCAGGAAGGCTATGAATATGGTCTGCTCAGCAAGCTGTCGGCCGATCCGCTGGCTGATGCTCAGGCACTGGCAGAAGTGATTGCCAGTAAATCGCCGGATGCCATTGCCGCCACCAAATATTTATTCAAAAAATCCTGGAAAGCCGATACCTGGAAAGCGCTGCGCTGGGAGCGTTGGGTGCAGGCACGTTTGCTGGGCCGTAAAAACCAGCGTATTGCCATGGCCAATGGTCTGGCCGGTAAAGATAAAGAGCCAAAACCCTTTAAAGACCGTACCTCTTTTAAATAATAAAAGTTCCGGACGAAAAACGGGCGCTGTAAGCGCCCGTTTTTTTATGCCGGATACTATTCAGCGCAGTAGCTGAGCGTGCGGCTTGGCCAGCATAGCAATGACCGGATTGCGCTCCATCACGAAGTTTTTCAGCAGCAGCGCAATAACGACGCCGATAATAAAACCACCGATGTGTGCCCAGTAATCGATACCACCGCCGCCAACGGCCATACCAAACAGGTTAATGCCTAACCAGATCAGGAAGTACCAGACTGCTGACAGTTTTTTCTGCCAGACAACAATCATAAAGGTCAGGCTGGCATGGCGGAACCAGATCATATACATACCAAACAGACCGGCAATTGCACCGCTGGCCCCTACGCTTGGAATGGTGCTGTTCCAGTTCATGCCGATACTGAAGGCACTGGCACCCAGACCACAAATCAGATACAGACCAAGGAAACGCCAGCGGCCAAGAGCATCTTCGAGGTTATCACCGGTCAGCCAGAGGAAGTACATATTGCCGAGCAGGTGCATCAGGCTGCCGTGCAGGAAGGTTGCCGTTAATGGCGTCCACAGATGTTCGCCATGGGCAAAATCGGATGGTGTGCTGGCAAACAGCTCAAAAACCTGATTGGTCATTTCATCGCTGGTGGCGTAAGTAAAATAAATCAGGCAGTTGATAATAATCAGCGCCCAGGTCACCACCGGAGTGCGATGCGGTTTAACGTTATATTCCACCGGCATTTGCGACAGAAACTGGAACAGCCAGGTTTTCCAGCTGGTTTTCTGGTTGATGTTGTTTAATACATCACGCAGGCGTGGCGAGTGTTTAACTTCTTCCAGTTCGTCGTGGTCAATCCAGGTGCCGTCACACTTATGACAGATATCGACCTCCACCTGAAAAGATTCGAGCAGATGGTAGTTGTACAGTTTGGCGTTGCACTGCGGACAGTCGGCATCGGTTTGTCCCAGACGCTTGCCCAGCTGTTCTTCAAACTGAACGGCATCGTCACCATTATCGAAGGCGGACAGCAGAGAATTCAGCTCGTTCTTTTCAAACCACATGCCGCCGCATTTGCGGCAGACATCCAGTTCTTCGCCCTCATAGGCCATTGGCGTCAGCAGGGAATTACTGCAGCGCGGACAATATTTATTACTCACCGGCTACTTCCTTATCTTCATGGACATCAACGTTGTATACCAGCAGCTCAGCCGCCAGCCTGTTACCGTTTTCGGCCAGTTTTGGTAATACGTTCTTTTCCATATTGTCGAGTTGCTCTGTCAGCAGCTTGGTTGCGTATGACGGGCCATAAGTGAACTTCTCACGCTTCTCAATCAGATCATCCACGGTGCGGTAGAAGTTCTGAATTTCGGTCAGGAAATAGCTCGGAGTTTCCAGTGTGTTAGGAGAGTACTTCATGGTCTCCCAGACATAACGGCCGATTTTCGGATTGTTCTGCTTCAGTTCCTGTACCGAAATGCCACGGGCGAAATATTCTTCGTTGTATTTACGCAGAATTTTTACGTTCGTGTTGACTTCGTCATACAGTGACTGACGCAGATAATAGTTGGTTTCTTTACTGGTGATATCATCAAACAGGATGGCTTGCTGTAAACCGGCCTGGGCGGCCAGGTACACACCGGCAATGGTGGCTGCAATCATTAATAAATGGCCGATCCAGAAACCAGAGCTGGTCAGATCCCTGTGGTCCGCATGTGCCAGTTTTTCTTTCACCGGCCGGCTGAGTACGGATAATACTTTCATTGGCATGCTGCCTCCCTGTATGAATTCAGGGCGGCATTATAGCGACTGAAACGCAGCTGCCATACAGCGCTGACATGAAAATAACAAATATATTAATGCTTAGGTGCGAGGAGTCTGGATAAAGATGCCAGACACGTGGATTATCGACGCATTTTATCGGCATTATTTATCTGAAAAGAGACGTGGTTCACAGACGCAGGGCGCCATTAACTACAGGCGCCCCGCGAGGAAAATCAGCGGTGGAATTCACCGGCACTTTCCGGTTGATACAGAATCTCTCCGATAGAGACCTGCATCGGCTTGCCGCTGGGACCTGGCCACTCAATTTCATCGCCAACCGACAGACCAAGCAGAGCACTGCCGACCGGCGCCAGAATAGAAATTGTACCGCCCGTGGTGTCCATGTCTTTTGGATACACCAGCGTCAGACAGAATTCCTCCTGCGTATTTTTTACCTGAAAACGCACGGTAGAATTCATGGTAACAACAGTTGCCGGAACATCGCGCGGTGCGACAATCTGAGCCCGTTCCAGCTCTTCTTCCAGCTCATTCATTCCCGGGAAGGCTTTGCCGGGCAGGGAATCCAATAAACGTTCCAGGCGCTCCAGATCAAGACTGGAAATAATAATGTTCGGCTTGCTGCTCATAAAACTGACCTGTTTGTAGGTAAGGCCCGCATGAAAAAAACGCCCCGCAGCAGAGCTGCGGAGCGAATAAGGGATTACGGGAATAAAGATTAAGTTACAATTGTGTTAATAATAAAGCAAGGGGTCATAAACGGCCATGGTATGAATGCCGC
The DNA here is from genome assembly GCF_020447205.1 of Thalassolituus alkanivorans. Lineage (GTDB taxonomy): Bacteria > Pseudomonadota > Gammaproteobacteria > Pseudomonadales > Oceanobacteraceae > Venatoribacter > Venatoribacter alkanivorans. The sequence goes on along the minus strand of NZ_JAJAEL010000011.1, from coordinate 241,064 downwards.
GGTGCTTATGTTTTGTCTTACTTTCTGCCAATAAAACTACTGGTCCGGTTTTTCTGAAATGAGCCCAGAGTGGGCGCAAAGACCGGCTTAATAAACACTACTGTCCCGCAGTTTTTAATCCGCAGCATAGCTGACAAAAACAGCATGTTTTAACATCAAGGCCCAATGCCTCGCAGGGGAACTTATCCCCTTGCCGGCGGGCCGACCCCAGCTTCGCGCTTTCTGGGTCGTCACCCTTGAAACCTTGATATTTACTGGCCGCGCGCCTCATCGGCCATCCATGGCCGGAGCCACTTGTCCGCATCCCTGCGGACAGACCAGACATATCTGCGGTTTCTGCGGCGGCCCCAGAGGCGCAGAAAACCATCACCGCGATTCCGCTTTTCAGATCAAACGTATCCTTTTAAATCTCATGTTTCAAACACGGTTTCCGTTGAAATACGGCTGAGCGGATTGCTTAAACCGGCGATCGTGCGGCGCCAGTCAACCAGATGATTCTGCGGCCTTCAGAGCAAAACCCTGCCCCGGAACGATACAAATTGCTGTTGTTTTAAAGAGTCGTTCCGGGGCGAATTGTTTTGCGTGCCGCATAATCATTGCAGTTGGCTGGATGAAGCCGGACGCGCCGAAAAGAGAGGATCGTAAGGAGATACCTCTCCTTGCAGGGGGTCAGGGGCTTGCCCCGGAAAGGCATTTAAAGTTGAAAAGCAGTAGTCGATGAATGCTGCAGTTTGGAGTGACACGATGTCACTCCAAACTATGGGACAGTAGTGGGCTTAATAAGAGTTTTAGTCTTCGCCGATAAAGCCGCCGGTCTGGTGCGCCCACAATTGCGCGTAAATTCCACCTTTGGCAATCAGTTCCTGATGCGTGCCCTGCTCAGCAATACGGCCCTGATCGAGTACGATCAGGCGATCCATCGCGGCAATGGTCGATAACCGGTGAGCAATAGCAATCACGGTTTTATTTTCCATTAACCGGTACAGGCTTTCCTGAATGGCGGCTTCGACTTCCGAGTCCAGCGCTGAGGTGGCTTCGTCCAGAATCAGAATGGGCGCGTCTTTTAATAATACCCGGGCAATGGCGATACGCTGGCGCTGACCACCGGACAGTTTTACCCCACGTTCACCGACCTGAGCGTCGTAGCCCGTGTTGCCTTCCGGATCGTGCAGTTCCTGAATAAATTCGTGCGCCTCGGCCTTGCGCGACGCTTCCAGCAGTTCGGCTTCGCTGGCATCCGGGCGTCCGTAGAGAATATTGTCACGTACGCTGCGGTGCAGCAGCGAGGTATCCTGAGTCACCATGCCGATATGTTTGCGCAGTGAGTCCTGAGTTACGTCTTTAATATCCTGACCGTCAATCAGAATACGGCCGGAATTCAGGTCGTAAAAACGCAGCAGCAGATTAACCAGTGTCGATTTGCCGGCACCGGAGCGTCCGACCAATCCTACTTTCTCGCCGGCTTTGATATGAATATTCAGTGCCTCGAATACCTCTTTATTCTGGTTGTCTTCATGTCCCTGATAATGGAATGAGGCCTGCTCCAGGCGGATTTCGCCCTGATTTACGTTCAGTGCTTTGGCGTCAGCGCTATCCTGCACCTGCGGGGTTTTGGACAGCGTTTTCATGCCGTCGGCAACGGTGCCGATATTTTCAAACAGGGCGCTGACTTCCCACATAATCCACTGCGCCATACCGTTGATGCGCAGGGCCAGTGAGATCGCAATGGCAATGGCGCCAATACTGATGGCGCTATCCATCCACAGCCAGACGGCGATGGCGGCAATGGTAAAAGCCAGCAGGTAATTAATGACGTTAACGGTCACATTCAGACCCGTGACCAGACGCATCTGGCGGTACACGGTATCCATAAAGCCTTCCATAGAGTCGCGTGCATAATCTGTTTCACGATCGGTATGTGAGAACAGCTTTACTGTCTGAATATTGGTGTAGCTGTCGACTACGCGTCCGGTCATGGTGGAGCGGGCGTCGGCCTGTTCGGTGGCGATGCGTTTCAGCTTGGGTACAAAATACAGCTGGGCAAGAATGTACAGCGCCAGCCAGGCAAGCATTGGCAGCATCAGGCGCCAGTCGGCCAGTGCCACCATGATCAGTACCGAGGTGAAATACACCAGAATATAAACCGCCAGATCCATCAGCTTCATAACGGTTTCGCGCACCGCCAGAGCGGTTTGCATCACCTTGGTGGCGAGGCGGCCGGCAAATTCATCCTGATAAAAACCGAGGCTTTGCTTTAACAGGTAGCGATGGGTCAGCCAGCGGATTTTCATCGGGTAATTACCCAATAACGTCTGATGCACCAGCAGGGTGTGGAAAAAGACCACTAAAGGCATCACCAGTACGACCATCAGTGACATCAGCAGCAGGCGGCCGCCTTCTTCAGCGAGCAGGGTGTCGGGTGTGCGCTGACTCAGCCAGTCAACCAGATTGCCCATAAAGCCGAACATCATGACTTCCAGCACCGCCAGCAGAGCCGTCAGCAGCGACATAAACACCAGCGGTACTTCCAGACCACGGGTGTAATGGCGGCAGAAAGCAAAAATTCCGGCAGGTGGCTGCTGCGGGTGTTCCGGAGGAAAGGGATTCACAAAACGTTCAAAGAGTCTGAGCATACTGGTCATATAAAGGCAGGAGTGAAACAGCCCGACACCTTAGCGGAGCAGGCTTATGAATGTAAGCGCTGAAAATTGATTTCACTGTTCGGGCGACGGAATAACGCGCTGAGAGAGGTTGCTGGTGTAAACCCGGTGTTTTACTCTGCCGGAGTGCTAACGCGGCTGTAGCGCTTTGTCAGGACGATTCAGGCGCATTGCTGGCGGATTGCTGTGAATTTGCATCCCTTTGAGCAAAGATTCTGATCGCCAGACGTGTTACGATTTGAGAATGTGATCGTTAGGACAAAGAAAAATCACTGTACTACCGCGCAGATAAGCCTATCTTTGCGCGACTTTTTTTCATTCACATCACTACCCGGATAAGGAGGTAGCGAGCCCAATGGTTGTTCAACCTGAAGACTACTACGATGCCGAGAGCTTTGCTCGCCTGAAAGAATTTGCCGACAAACAGGAAACTCCTTGTCTTGTTGTCGATAAACGTATTTTTGAGCGTCAGCTTGATGAACTGATCAGCAGTTTTCCTTATGCGAAAACTTACTACGCCATTAAAGCCAACCCGATGCCTGAACTGCTGGGCATTCTGCGTGACCGTGGCTGTTGTTTTGACGTAGCTTCACGCTACGAGCTGGATAAAGTTCTGGCACAGGGTGTGACAGGTGACCGTGTAAGCTATGGCAACACGATCAAGAAAGCCCGGGATATCCGCTACTTCTATGAGAAGGGTGTGAACCTGTTTGCTACCGACTCAGAAGCCGACCTGCGCAATATCGCCAAAGCGGCGCCGGGTGCGCGTGTATTTGTGCGTATTCTGACTGAAGGTTCGCAAACTGCCGACTGGCCACTGTCGCGTAAATTCGGTTGTCAGACCGATATGGCGATGGACCTGTGCCTGCTGGCGCGTGATCTGGGTCTGGTGCCTTACGGTATTTCTTTCCACGTAGGTTCTCAGCAGCGTGATATCGGTGCCTGGGACTCGGCGATTGCCAAAGTGAAGGTAATTTTCGAGCGTCTGAAAGAAGAAGACGGCATCGAACTGAAAATGATTAACCTGGGTGGTGGCTTCCCGGCTAACTACATCAGCCGTACCAACGATCTGAAAACCTATGCAGAAGAAATTACCCGTTTCCTGCATGAGGATTTCGGTGACGAACTGCCGGAAATCATTCTGGAACCAGGTCGCTCGCTGGTCGCCAACGCCGGTATTCTGGTCAGCGAAGTGGTGCTGGTCAGCCGTAAAGACCGTTACGGTCTGCACCGCTGGGTATTTACCGATGTGGGTAAATTCGGTGGCCTGATCGAAACCATGGACGAGTCCATCAAGTATCCGCTGTTTGTGGAGAAAAAAGGCGAACTCGAAGAAGTGGTTCTGGCTGGCCCGACCTGTGACAGCGCCGATATTCTGTACGAAGACTACAAATATGAGCTGCCATTGAATCTGGCATCCGGTGATCGTCTGTACTGGTTCTCAACCGGTGCTTACACCACTACATACAGTGCTGTGGAATTCAACGGCTTCCCACCGCTGGCTTCTTTCTGCATCTGAGCAGGCTCCGGTCTGCTATATAAACCGTCTGCGGGGTAACCTGCCGGCGGTTTTTTTATGCTCTTCGCGTGGTGGCGGTTGGTCAACAGGCGCGAAAAGGGTATCTTGTCGGCAACGATCTCATACACAGGGAGGATGTATGCAAGCCGTACCTCTGGAATTGCTCATCAATGGCCTGACGGTAGCCGCCGGTGCTGCCTTACTGGTCGAACGGTTTACCGAAATTCTCAAGCACGTAAAAGAGCGCGCCAACAAATTCTTTCTTGAACGTGATGCTGAAGCGGCCAGACTGGCAGCGCTGAAAACAGCGCAGCAACAGGCCGCAGCCATTCAGCAGCATTTACAGGCCGGCCATGCGCCCGACGTTGCGGTCTTGAAAGCGGCTGCCGCCTCTGCAGAAAGTTCCGCTGCCGGAACAGACAACGACACCGCTTCTTTTGAACAGCATACGGCCATCAGCGTCGTTCCTATTCCTGCTATCTCCACAGAAAGTGCTGCGCTTAATTTATTTATGCGCCTGGCCCCTTTGGGGTTGGGCATTATTCTCGCCGGTATTTTTGATCTGCATTTATTAGCGATGTTTACCGGACAAACCGTAACAGATATTCCAACGCTGTGGGGGCAGGGCAATTGGCACGCAATTATGCTGCAATCGCTGGACACTCTGTTGTCGGGTTTATTGATTGGTGGTGGCAGTCAGCCGGTGCATGTGCTGCTGCTGTTTTTAACCACCCGCCGCTTAACCGACAGTGAGAAGCAGGCGCTGCAACAGGTGGTTGATCCGGGTGAAGAAGCACACTGCCAGCCTGTACCGCAGGCGCCGGAAGTTGCCGCAGCGACTAACGATGATCGTGGCGGCAGCCTTTTAGCCGGCCCGGATATTCACTATGCCGGCGGCGTTAATCCGCAGAGTCTGGAACAGGTTCACCGCCGCAGTGGTGATCCGGAGCAGATTGTTGTGCACCACACGGCAATGAATTCGGCGTTGGGTTTTAATGCCATTGTGGATGAATTTATCGGGCAGAAAAAATGGCTTACCGGTTATCACTGCGTGATTATGCCTGATGGCAGTATCCGCCCGTTCTGTCGCTGGGACCGTATGGGTAATCATGCGAAGGGTCACAATGACCGCACGCTGGGCATTGCCTTTCATGGCAATTTTCATAATCAGGAACATGACCGCTTTGCCAACAGCGATGGCCGCTATGGAGCGCTGAAACCGACTGCTGCGCAGCTGGATGCCGGAGCCCGGGTGATAGCCCTGTGGCTGAATCTGTATCCGCAGATGTCCGACGTGCTGACACAGGCAGTAGTACCGCACCGTGCACTGGCAGGCGCTGACACCGTGTGTCCGGGAAATCAGTTTCCTTTTGCCGAATTACTCAGCCGTACCGATGCCTATTGCAGCGCCTGGCAAACATCCGCCACAGCTCAGGCCGGGCTGCAGGCATTCCGCCAGAAACCCTATATTTATGCCCTGAGCACAACCAGCGCAGGAGGTCAGCATGGACAGCTTTGATTCCGCATTAATTATGCTTTGCAGTGCGTTATTTTTCTCCTTATTACTGGAGCGCCTGCTGGAAATTCTGAAAGCCCTGTACGATTTTTTTGAAGTACGGCTGGGCTATCAGAGTTACTGGAACCGCACGGCGCAACGTCTCAGTGAACAACTGGATGGTCTGCGTCAGGCGGGACGTGTTCAGGCGGAAGTGAGCAAAGCGGTCAACGATTACTTACGCACCGATTATCCGGGGCTGGAAGGTGTGGAAGCTTTATCGGCGGCGACGCTGCGCTCGCTGACGATTAAAGCCGTCAGTAAAATTCTGGCCATTATTATCGGTATATTACTGGCGCTGCTGTTGGGCATTAATTTATTTGCCTTAATCGAACAGCTGAACAGCCAGATCGGCGGTGCGGCCTATGACGGCTATTTTTCCAGCCGTTATATCCCCGGCTGGCTGGGAGAATGTCTGACCGGTATTGCTATTGGTCTGGGCAGTGGTCCGCTGCATAAAATTATTGAAGCACTGGAAAAATCCCGTAAAAACCGCACGGATAAAGGAGCCTGAACATGGACAAGCTGCATATTGGTTTATGGCTCGCCGAACATCTGGATACCGTAATTGGCTTTGTATTATTGCTCGGCGCTTGCCTGATGCTGCCGAAAAGTGTGCGTTGGTATGTTTTTACCGGTGGCGCTGCTTTGCTGCTGATGAACCTTTGGCAGGTAGCGCGAGCACGGGAAAAATTAAAAAAACTGGATAGTGAACGTTCTGCCCTGCAGGAGCAGCTGAGCGGATTAAAAGACGCCAGCGAGCAACTGAAGCAGCGTAATCAGGAGCTGGAAAAACAATCGGCTGAACTTGAGCAGCAACGTCAGGCGTTATTGCAGCGCCAGCAGGATCTTGCCAGTGGCGATGCGGCATTGCAGCAACAGCAGGAAGACATTAACCGTCAGGTTAACAACCACGCTGAGCAGCGCAATGCATTGCAGGACGAAAACCAGCGCGTGCTGGATGCGCTGGCCAAACTGAAACAACTGGAAGCAACCTCACAACTCTGACGGAGGCTATATGCTGGTTTTAACAAGGATGCTTTTAACAAGGATGGCTTTACTGAGCAGCGTTCTCGCTGTTTTTGCCGGGCAAAGTGTACAGGCAGAAGAGACTACCTGTGAAATGCTGATCACACCGGCAAATCTCAGTCAGCAGACCATCAATGGTCAGGTTGTTTATCTGCTGCCTGCCGACAAGGTACAGCAAACTCAGAACATTACCGGCTGTGTTAATTACACTGAGTTGTTGCAGAAAAATCAGGACGACAGCCGTAAAGCCAGTGCCGATATTGCTGCACTACAGCAGCAGAATGCTGACCTGACCCAGCAGCTGGAAAAATACCGCATACTGGTGGCGGATCAGACGCAGCTGGGCGACCGTTATAGCCAGCTGAGTACTCAGTATCAGGATCAGGTTAAACAATGCCAGGCGCTGAACACGAATCTGATTTCAGTGGCCGATAAACTGGATACGTTATCCGGAGAATACCGCAGCATTGCCGTACAGTCGCTCAGCCGTTACCGCGTTGGCGCTGCCGTTGGCGGTGGCAGCGAAGGTTTTGCCAGCCAGCTGCATGTTGGCTATGACACACTCAATCTGTTTATTCATAATTACGACGATAAAACCAGCGCATTAATCGGTGCCGAGCTGCGTTTTTAAGACGCAGTCCGGCCGATTGAATACCGTTAATGTTGCTGGCTGCGTTGTGGAAAGGTCAGCATAACCTGTTCTGTGGTGGCACCACTTTCATCACTGGGGGTGGTGATCATCCTTACCTGAATATCATCACCAAGCGTGATATGCGCAAATCCCCAGACCATGCCCTGCAACCACAGCTCCTGATATTCAGCATAGGTTTTTTTCTGATATGCCTGAAACGGAGTATGAATTGGCCGCTGTTTTGCCGCTGCACCTGAAACAATGATTGGCAGTGGTTTTAATTCTTTTCCGTTTGCACTGTTATATTGCTGGCAGTCATCCTGATGAGCTTCCAGATCATGCTCATGCCCGGCCAGATAAAGATCGGCAAACTCGCAAAGCATAGGCATTAATAACGGGCGCAGGGCGCGGGCCTCTTCAAATTTACTGCCCCCGGATGACCAGAGCGGATGATGTCCGGCAACAATTTTCCAGCGTGCTGAAGACTGCTTCAGGGCATTTTCCAGCCAGTCTAACTGCTGCTTTTCCTGTCCCTGTGGTTTCTGCCAGTCATTATAGTGTTCCAGGCTGTTATGCTTTTTTTCGCTGCCGTCAGGGTTGAGCTTGTCTTTTAAAACCGTTGTTCCGGCCAGCAATAAATTGGTATCAATAACAAAGAACTCGGCGTCACCGCGATTAAAAGAATAAAACCCGGGCTGTGGTAAGACCATTTTATTGTCGTTACGGCTGGCCCAGGCAATCTGTGCATCACGACCGGCGCGGGAGGTTTGCCAGTCATGATTGCCCAATACGCCGTAAATACGGAAATCATCATGGCTGCTGACCAGTTGGCGGAAAGGCAGATCGAGAATATCGAGGAAACGCTGCTCATCACGCTCACTGCCATCGCCACCGGCCGGATAAATATTGTCGCCGAGCATCAGTGAGAAATCACAGCGATTGCTCTGACAATACTGTGTCATGGCGCCAGCCACGGCATTCAGCCCGGTGTGCTCGACGACATAATCTGTGCCACTGAGACGATGCATTGGCGGTGCAACAAAATCCGCGGGTGGCAGACCCTTCTTTACCCAGGCAGCGCGTTCACTGAGCAGGAATTGCTGGCGGGTTTGCGGGTTATTTAAGCTCGCCTGTTTTGGATAATCGTAATGGTAACCGCTGTCACCAAAGGCAATAAAAGCAACGGGTTGCTGCGTATCAGCCAGTGGTACTTTGTTGAATGGCTGATTTTGCTGCACATTGGTGGTTGTCATCGGCTTGTTCTGACAGGCCGCCAGCAGTGCAGAAACAGTGGATACCAGTAAAAAAGTGCGCAGTTTCTTATGGCCGTATTGCAGTCGCAGTGTCATTTCATTCTCCGGTTAAGGCAATTGCCCGCTGTTGTAGCATGGGTAATGCAGAGAATGGATGACAGTGGGGGTCTGTTTGGCTCACGCTAATCCGTATTTCTGGTAGTTAATGCGGTTTTTATCAGGAATAAGAAGGAGAATTTAAGGGAAACCTCCCAATACCCGTCAGGCTAAAGGCTTACAAGTGCGGTCTTGCGGTCGTTCTCCGGAGTGGTTAGAGTGCAGGGCTGAAATGCTGGTAAAGGATGTTGCCAGTGTTGCCTGTTGTGATCTGTGGGTTTTCCTTACAGGACATAATCGGGCGCTAATAATGATAAGGAGTGTCGTATGAAAATATTCTCAGCTGCTTTTTCCCGCCTTTTTAATTTCCAACCCCGCATTGCTGTTGCGGCCTGTTTTTCGGTGCTGATATTAATGCTGTCAGTACAGACTCAGGCGCGGACCATTGCCGATACCGAATTCCCCGATGTGCTGGAAGCGACCGGTGAGTTTCCACAGATGACACTGAATGGCGCCTCGGTGCGTAAATATTATTATGTAGTCGATATGTATGTGGGCCTGCTGTATATGCAGAACCCGGGACGCTCTGAACAGGCCGTGATTAATGATGAGGGCTACAAACGCATGGTATTCCACACGCTGCTGCCGCGTGCCAGCGGGCGTCGTGTTGCTAAAGCCTTATACGATGCATTAAACCTCAGCAACGAAGAAGCCGAGGCATTAGGTGCGCCGATTGACGAAGTCATTGAGATGTTCGATGTCAGCATGAAAAGCGGTGACGAAACCCACGTCGAATATGTTCCCGGTGTTGGCACCCGCATTATCGTTAAAAATGAAGTGCGCGGTGTGATTGCCAGCAAACGTTTATTTGATGCGTTTCTGGGAATCTGGATTGGCGCCAAGCCGTTCAGCGAAACCTTTAAAGCGGAAATTCTCGGCGCTGAGAATGCCCTGATTGCGCATGAATAATTGTTTATAAGAGCGTGCATAATAGCCGCATATAAAAAACAGGAATGCATAATTG
>NZ_JAJAEL010000011.1:0-231131 GCF_020447205.1 Thalassolituus alkanivorans | reverse complement strand
TTTTTTTTCTGCGATTTTTCTTTTTAAGTTTGGCGTTTTACACTGCAGGCAAAATTCTGAGAGTCAGCCATGAACGACTGGTTGTTTGTCTACGGTACTCTGCAACAGCACTGGCTGGCGGATGAATCGAAGTGGCCTGCCGCAGCCGATAAACAGGCATTACGGCAATTGCGCCGCGCATTGCAGCAACAGGCGCGCTGGTGCGGGCCGGCACAGATCCGCGGCCGTCTGTATCGTGTGGCTCATTATCCGGGGCTGATCTGTGATCCGCGCGGTGACTGGATCAATGGCGACCTGTACGCCTTACGCCAGCCGCAGACTCTGTTGCCATTGCTGGATGCCTATGAAGAATGCAGTCCGGCGTTTCCGCAACCGCATGAGTATCAGCGCGTGCGCTGCCAAGTGCAGGTTATGGCAGAGAATGGTCAGCGGACGCTGACGAGACGCGCCTGGGTGTATCGCTATAACCGTTCTGTGGCGGGGTTGGAGCCGCTGGCGGGTTACTGAAAAGCGTTCATAACCGTTCTGTGGCGGGGTTGGAGCCGCTGGCGGGTTACTGAAAAGCGTTCACGGCTTAACGGTTTTTTAATCAGCGGGTAGGGTGGGCACTGCCCACCGGCGATAACCAAAAAACAGTGTTTTTAACATCCAGGCCTGTTGCCTCCCAGGGGAACTTATCCCCTTGCCGGCGGGCCGACCCCAGCTTCGCGCTTTCTGGGCCGTCACCCTTGAAACCTTGATATTTACTGGTCGCGTGCCTCATCGGCCATCCATGGCCGGAGCCACTTGTCCGCATCCCTGCGGACAGACCAGACATATCAGCGGTTTCTGCGGCGGCCCCAGAGGCGCAGAAAACCCTCTCCGCGATTCCGCTTTTCACACCGAGGGTGGCTGTCCCGTTAGCATTGCAGGGTGGGCACTGCCCACCAAATGGCCTGTAAAGAAAGCCGCTGCTCAGCAATGAGTGGCGGCTTTCCTGTGGGCGATCTCGTAACTTTGAATGTAAAGAGATACTGATGTATATACAGTATATTTTTGAATTCTTTTGAAAACAGGCACGCTTTGCATTCGCGCTTGCCCGTTTTGTCAGAGGGTAGTAACTTAAACGTCAAATGAATCAATAGCTTTCCCTCAGGGTTACAGGAGGGCTTTACAAGCCGGGTGTAAAGTTAGCTGCACAGAAAGCCGGAATTAACAGGCGTGCGCGTTTTTCTGGAAGGGATTTTCAAGTTATGAAAGATTTCTTAGAAGAGTCAATGAATTACGCAGGCTTTCTCGAAAGAGTCGCTCAGGATAAATGCGCACGCACACTAATACACTGTTATGCACTTATTAGCAATCGAGCCCAAGGAATCAAATGACGGACGTAACCTTCGATAATGGAAAGCTTTCAGCACTGTACGTCCATGAACTTTGGTGGCTTTCGAGCTCATTGATACGTAAAGCAGAGCATCTTTTTGAGGAAGCAAGGATCCCAGAAAGCGGTTACCTGTTACAGGTTAGCCCTGAATTACACTCGGTGATTGCCTCTATCCTTGCGGATGCGGCGAACATCAAGAAGATGATTGTAACTCCATCTGCGAAGTTGAACGGTGAGTCGGGCGGGCAAAGCCGTCTTAGGAAAGAAAGGGCGAAAAGGTTAAAGGACTTAATCGGCGATATAGAGCTGGAAGAAATACTGAATCACAAAGTACGCAACACTCTTGAACACTTTGACGAATATCTAGATGAAGCCAACGTGAAGCTTTCTAAAGCCAAAATTCCTCCCAGCCCAATGGCTGCATACAATATGATCCTTTCCCACTGGGAAGTGACTGATCCACCAGTATATCCAGTGCGCGTCTACATTTCGTCGGAGAGAATGTTCTATAACCTGAAATGGAACGTTAACATCGGACTCCTTTATGATGAGGCCCTGGCAATAATCGGCGAATTGAAAAAGCTACCTGGGCTTGACCGGGAAGAGGGCCCAGGCGGAATGATGCTGAGGCTTGATGTGCCAAATGCATAACCAGCCCATGCACCGGATGCCAAAATCTCCGCGCTGCTCCGGTTTTGCCACCGGTGATGGCGGGCGTTAATTGCATGAAGGATGTATGGACGAAGTTACTCTTAAAGTTACCAAGGATGAAGCTCTAGTATTGTTTGATTTCCTTTCTAGATTTTCAAATGAAGATAAGCTTTCTATTCAGGACCAAGCAGAGGAAAGAGCCCTTTGGAATCTAACTTGTGTCTTTGAGAAGCAACTAGCTGAACCCTTCGACAAGAATTGGCTTCGAATTATAGAGGCCGCTAGAAATAGGCTTCGCGATGAGTAGAACCCGCAATGTAGCAAGTGCGGGCACGGGATTCGTTCCTCGCCTGTGCCACAAACGTTAGGCCTACGAGTAATCTATGAATCGAAACTTTAAAATCGTTGATGGAATATATCTTGTGCTGGAAGGGTACGAACTTGATTTGCATAATAACTTCGATTTCACGAATCTGGATTATTCTGTTGAGCACCGAAGGTTAGTATTAAATTGGCAACGCTCAAATGGAGATTGGGTCAGCTCAGACACTCCAAAGGCATTGGTCATTGAGTTCAAAGAAGTAAGTGAGTTCCGTTTCATGCCTCGGGATTCAGAAATGCCCTTTACCGAAGATGACTGTATTAACTCGCTTGGCTACTGGGTAGATGAAGATTGGGCTGAAGGTGTCATTATGCTCGAGCCAAGTCAAACGGCTGAGCCTCACTGGCTTACAGCAATAGATTTTATGTCTGGTGCAGTTTTAGCTGTCCAGGCGGAGAGTGCCAGTGCGAAAGTCACGGCCTAACAAGTCAAAGTACGCGGACTTGGTAAAGCTGTCACCTTTTTCGCTTGCGCAAAAAAGCCGCCAACTTCACCAAGCCGGTGTTTGAGGCGTTAGGGCAACTGGAGAATAAGATGGACCATGTACACCTTTTTATGATTTACAGAATTCTTATTGTTTTAGGTGGAATTCTCTGCATTTATTTAGGTTATCGATTATTTTTTGTCGTTCAAACTAAGCAGGGAGAACTCAGCATCAAAACGGGGGAGCATCAGGAGTTAAACCTGAGGGATGTTGCTCCAGGAGTTTTCTTTGCTTTGTTTGGTGCGTCAATTTTAACATTTTGTTTACTTAACGGTATTACCATAAAACCTATTGATAATGGAGTTGGAGTTTCCAATATGCCCAGGGGGCTTTGGCAGCCCAATCAAGGCCTATGTATGTCACAGCGAGCCGGTGAATGCTAATTCATAACAATTTTGTCAATATGCTTTTTTTGCTTCGCTTAGTTTTTCGGTGGCTTCGCACTTTACCGCAAACTACACTACACAAAAATGCCTATTACAAAGGCGTTGTGCATAAAGCTATGAAAACTATCCTTCTAATAATTTTCTTATTTTCTTCTGCGATTCAAGTGAAAAATCTGGTCCTGCATTCCATCGATGGACATCTGTTTGTTTTTTTTGGGGCATCTTCCTGAAAGTGAAAAACATGATATATAAGGAATATCGTTTTTTGTTACTGGCGATGCTGCTGAAGGAATATATAAAAAATGAAATCTGAACCCGGATACAACGAATGTATAAATGACGGAACAATGACAAAGAGTCAGGATGTGTTCGAGTGTGACTTTAGAAAAGATAAAACATATAGTTGCAACTTTGGTGTAAGCACCAAAGAGGGCAAAGTCTATAGCTCAGAGCCGTGCTAATGCATAACAAGGCAATGAAAAATCGCCCACAAAAAGCGTGGGCTGGACTCGCTTACGCTCGCCTTTTATTGCGACGTTATGCAGTAAATATATCAGTCTATATCCTCAATGCTACCTCTTTCTGGCATCGTTGCTCGTCCTACTCGTTGCAACCTGGTATTTCTCATTTGGTCTTGCATAAAGGGTGGGGCTGTTTTACGAAGCTCGCTAAGTGACGCTTCGAATTCATTTTTCATTGCAGTTTTGGCTTGTAATATTGCTGTCTGATGGCCAGCATCAAATGTTCCGCCAGCATTGACGACAGCTGCAGAAGCAGCTACCCGTGCTTCGAACTGCGCGCCCGAAACAGCAGCTCGTTGTTCTGCCGCAACAGATTGACGGTGCGGATTGTTTCCACCAACATTTTGATCTCGATCCCTAATAGCTCTCTGCGTTGTCTCTAGAGTGTGAGGGTTTGCTGTAGTAGTGTTATGTTGTGCCGCAGACGTCGCTCTTCGTTTCGTGGAATCAAAAACATCTCGCATGGGGTAATCCTCAAATAGTTAAAATTAAATGAACTCTCTAGCTTTTCGCAGGAATCGTGCCAAGAGATACGATATATTTATATGCTGCTATGTCTGCTAAAACTAAAGTGTTTCTACGAAAATAAGGGCTTTTCGAGGCGGTTGGTGGGTGTAATATTACCCGCCATGGGTAAAAAACTTGAGTTCTAAGCATAACAAAGCGCTGCTGTCGGACAAATTTTCCGCTGCGCTACAAATTTGCCGCAGAGCGCGGCGTTAAATGGCAATCATGAATATCGAAGCTATCAAACAAGTTCTGAAGTGTTGGTTAGAAGAAGGCTACCTCGAAGGTGAGCTCGCAATAGAACCAGAATGGTATATCTTGTGGCGGCCGGAAGAACTGGAAGAATTTAATCGTGATTATCAGATAACCGAATATGCTCCTGGCTTCTTAACATTTGGCGGCAACGGTGGCGGTGAGTTCTTGGTAGTAAACGAATCCGAAGAGGTGTTTTACATGCCGTGTATTGGCCTGTCACCAGATACGGCAATTAAAATTGCTAATAGTCTGCAAGAATTTAAAGGCTACATGCAGCAATGAACAAGGACTGGCAGCTACGCGCACTACGTGCGCTGGACCTCGCTATGCTCGGCCACTGCTGGCGGCATTAAGCCCTCTGCCCCAATCGCTACAACATTACAGCTTAAAACACTAACCAATTAAGCTGCAGCCCGGAGTGACACTCTGTCACTCCGGCTATAAAACCGCTCAGCTGCCTGCCTTCTTCATCACCGCTACAAACATACAGTCGCAGTCATCTTCCGGTGCACCTAACATTTGCTGGCTTTGCAGGCTGAAGGCCGGGTTGGCCTGCAGGAAGGCGCTGACGATGTCTTCATTTTCGCTTACCTGCCAGCTGCAGGTGGCGTACACCAGTATGCCGTCGGGGCGCACGGCCGGTGCGGCCTGGGTCAGAATATTGCGCTGAATCTGTTGCAGTTCGCTGCTGTCGGCGCTGTTAAAGCGCCAGCGTGCATCGGGATTGCGGCGCCAGGTACCGGCGGAGCTGCAGGGAGCATCGACCAAAACTTTGTCGAAGCCCTGCTGGCGGGCAATTTCCTGTGGCAGGCGCAGTGGTGCAGTGGCATCCCACAAAAAAGTCCGCACATTACGCGCACCGGCGCGGCTGGCGCGGCGTTTTAATTCATCCAGTTTGTGCTGATGCAGGTCGGTGGCGACTACGGCGCCTTTGTTGTTCATCTTCGCTGCCAGAGCGAGGGTTTTGCCGCCGGCACCGGCGCAGGCATCCCAGATTTTATCGCCGGGGCGGGCATCGAGTGCGGCGGCAATCTGCTGGCTGGCCAGATCCTGAATTTCGATCACGCCGTTACGGTACAGCTCGCTGCTGTTCACGCCGCGGCCACCGCTGGCGCAGAGGTGGTCGTCACGCAGCTGGGCGCTGACGCCTTCTTCCTGCAGGCGCAGTTGCAGGGCTTTCAGCTCCCGTGCGTCGGTCGGTAATTCGTTCAGGCGCAGGTCGTTGATGCGTAACCACAGCGGCGGGAAGCCATTCTGCATTTGCAGGAAACGCTGCAGGTCGCTGTCTGACCACTGGCTGCGTTTGGCGCGCTGTTGCAGCAGCGGCAGAAAGGTCGGACGCACGCCGTGCCAGAGCAGGGCAAGCGGGGATAAAGGTTTGGCTTTTACCTGATGTTCAATGCTGGCAAACAGGTGGGCACGTTGTTCGTCCTGGCGCACCATGCGCACGAAATTCCAGGGCTGCAGGCTGCGCAGCTGAATCCAGTACCAGAACGCACTGGGGTGCATGGTATCGGCGGCGGCGGGTTGCCATTGCTCATCCCAGCTCTGCCAGTCGTGCTCTGCGGCATGGCTGGCGCTGACGCCGTTGCGTTCGTTCAGCATATCTTCCAGTGCACAGGCCAGTTGCTGAAAGCGCAGGGCGCTGAACATGGCTTCGCTCAGGGCGCGGCTGTTGTCGGCGCTGTCGGCCTGACGCGGTGCGCGCAGCTGGCCACGCAGCCAGCGATCAAGCGGCGGTTTTACCGCCTGTGACTGCCATTGTGACCAGAGCTGGATAATACGCGCTTCATCACCGCTGCCGCGGCGGCCGTTAGCTGAACCTGAAGCGGCACGGCTCTGGCGTTGTTTCTGCGGCGGGCGCGAACTCTGGCTTTTGGCCGGGCGTTGTTTGCTTTTTCCGAAGGTGGAGCCGGAATTTTTGGCCGGGCCATGAGATTTGCGCATAGAGAGTATCTGCCGTTGCGGAGCGAAAGGGGCCTTAGATACGGAAAAGCCGGGAATGTGACCAGTTAAAAGAGTTTATAGGTAGGGGGATCTTAATTCTTTTTAGCTATCGGTTGCTGTAACCGCCCGGATTCAGGCGCTTTGCCGGTATTGCGAGGGTGATACGCCGGACCAGGCTTTGAAGGCCTTGGCGAAGTTACTGGCGTCGCTGTAGCCCAGCTGCTCGGCGATCAGGTCGATGGCCAGATCTTCCTGCTTCAGCAGACGCTGGGCGTGGCGGTAGCGGACATCGTCTTTCAGCTGCTGAAAACTACTGCTGTCGGCTTTGAGTTTGCGGTTAAGGGTGGCGGCCGACATGCAGAGCATGGAGGCCACATGCTCAACGGTGGGCATATCCTGCAGCCGGTCGTTGAGGATTTCCCGTACTTTGCCGCTGACAGAGCCGCTCTGGGTCAGGCTGGTGAGTGCGTTCTGCAGTTGCTGCTCGGCGAGGGTTTCCAGCTCCGGGTTAAAAAAGGGCAGTGGATGTTCCAGTGCATCGGCTGGCCAGGTCAGGCTGTTGTCGCGCTGTTCTCCGATTACGCTGCAATGCGGCAGGGTGTTTTGCTGTGCTAGATCGGTCGGGCAGACCATGCGGATGCAGCTTTCAGCCGTCAGGCCATAGCTGCCGACCAGAGTGCGGCAGATGGTTTCAACGCTGCTGAGAAAGGCCAGGGTAATAAAGGGGCCGGCAACCGGATTATCAAAACGCGGGGTAATGGTCAGGTGGCGGTGATGTTCGCTGCTGGCGCGGGCGATTTCGAAAATCTGGGCGCGGGTTTCAACATAGCGCATCACCTTTAATGCCGCATCGCCCATGGTGGCACTGTACTGCGCGGCGTAGCCCAGGGCGCCATGCTTGGACAGGGTCATGCGCTTGCCGTATTCCAGCGCGATACCGAGGTCATTGGTCAGGCGGCAGAAGCGTTCAATAACCTTCAGGCAGGATTCATGGCCAACGGGCACGCCGGGCTGGAACAGAATCTGTTCTGGCAGGCCTGAATCAATCAACAGATCGGCGGCCGATATGCCGCGCTCGAACGCCAGTTCGGTCAGCAGAATCAGATAGTCGGAGGAGATGCTGTAGGCGCCGGTGCCGATGGTCTTCATGCCTGATGTTATGCCTGTTTCTGCGGTTATTGTTTTTGCTTTTTTGTGCCGGTATTGCTGTATCCGTCGGGGATCTGCTCCGACGACTGCGTTTGCGCTTTTTGCACTGGAGACTGCAAGCTTATCACCGGGGGACAGTTGCCCGAGTATGTCATAGTGCTGAGCATGTCAGGATGTCTTATCTGGCCACTGTTATCCGGCACTTTTATCCGGCTAATGTTAAATGACAACGACGCTGTACCCGGTTACAGCAATAACCTGTCTGCAGCCTCCCTCGATCCGTCGCGTTATAAGGCTCAGGTTGCCGGCAGACCCTGTTCTATCTCTGGAGTAACACCATGACTGAGCACAACAATAAATCACAGTCGGTAGAAATCAAACCACGGCGCATGGCGTTCGATACCGCCGCGCCGATGCGTAAGTACACCTTTAAAGATAACTCGCTGGTCAGCACGTTTTTTTATGCGCTGTCGGCACTGTTCCCGGATGGCGAGCGCTTCTTTATTCACTCGGTGCGTAACTATCAGAACGAAATCAAAGACCCGGTATTGCTGGCGCAGATCCGCGGTTTTATCGGTCAGGAAGCACACCACGGCCACTCCCATGAAGGGCTGAACAATACCATCGACCAGATGGGCTTTCCGATGCACGAAATTACGGCCCGGCTACAGAAACGGGTAGCCATGCTTAAGCGCACGCTGGGTCGTGGCCGTCAGCTGGCACTCACGGTAGCGATGGAGCATTTCACCGCCTCCATGGCCGAGTTTCTGCTGAAAAATCCGGAAATTCTTGATGACGTTGATCCGACCATCCGCCAGATGCTGATCTGGCACGCGGTGGAAGAAATCGAGCACAAGGCGGTGGCCTTCGATATTTACCGTCTGAAAGTGAATAACGAAAAACTGCGCAAACGCGTGATGTTTATTTCCATTATCGGCCTGTTCTCTCGTCTGGCGTACTATCAGTTCCTGATGCTGAAAGCTGACCGACATTTTCCCAGTCTGCGAGAGTGGGTTGAAGCGACAAGATTCTTCTGGGGTAAAAAAGGCATTCTGCGTGACAACCTGAAGTCGATGCGTCTGTTCTTCCAGGATGGCTTCCATCCGTGGGATATCGACCAACATGACCTGATCGACGGCTGGCAGGAACGCTTCCCCGATATTGCTGCTCTGCAGATGAACTGAATCCAGATTAAAGGATGCAAACAAAACCCCGCTCGCGCGGTAATGCTGTTCAATTAAGCAACCAGCCAGCGCTGACTGCATTTGAACAGCCTTTGCGGGGCAAGCCCCTGCGCCCCAATCCGGGGAACTTCTCCCCGGGCCCCTGCTTTGCGCTTTCTGGCCCGTAATCCTTATTCACTCGTTTTTTACTGACCACGCGTATATTGGCCATCCATGGCCACATACGCTTGTCTGGCATCCATGCCAGTCAGATCGTAAAAATCATCGTTCATGGCGGCGGGCCCAGAGGCGCGGTTTATCTCAGCCGCAACGTCATTTCTTCCAGCTGAAAATGTCCGTTTTGAAAAGCCGCTGAGCGGAATAATGAATGCGCCTGCAGGACGCCGGAATGAAGAACACCGAGCCGGTGCGTCTCTGCAGGGATGCAGAGCGAGCGGATAGGGCCATGGATGGCCCATTATCCGCGTTGCCGTGACCGAGGTGGTCTGAATGGAGGAGAAAGGCCTGCACAGCGCGAAGCTGGGGTCGGCCCGCCGGCAAGGGGATAAGTTCCCCTGTGAGGCATTGGGCGTTTCAAAATGATTTAAAACTTTAAGTTAACAGCATTACGCCCTGATGGGGCTTTACAGTTTTTGACACAGGCGACAAAAAGGGTGTTTTTGTGCATAATAGCCCGCCTTAATTTAAGGGTAATGCTTATGTCCATCGAACAAAGTCTGCTGCAGCGCGCGGCTAATCAGTGTGAGCTGTGTACTTCTGCCAACGATCTTTCCCCTTTTCTGGTGCCGCCACACAGCCAGCTGACCGTCGACAGCGGTGTTGTTCTCTGCGCGACCTGTAAAGCCCAGGTTGAAGGGGCTGAGCCGGATGCTAACCACTGGCGTTGCCTGAATGACAGCATGTGGAGCCAGGTTCCTGCGGTACAGGTGCTGGCTTACCGTATGCTGAAGCGTCTGTCGGCTGAGCCATGGGCGCAGGATCTGCTTGACGTGATGTATATGGAAGACGACACCCGCAAATGGGCAGAAACCAGTGCCGCAGCAGCCGATGATGACCGTGAGCCAACCCGCGACAGCAACGGTGCTGTATTGCAGGCCGGTGATAACGTTACCCTGATCAAAGACCTGGATGTAAAAGGCGCCAACTTTACTGCCAAGCGCGGCACCATGGTGCGTGGTATTGGCCTGACTGATAACCCGGAGCATATTGAAGGTCGGGTCAACGGTACGCGTATTGTGATTATCAGTGCTTACACCAAAAAAGCCTGAGTCAGGAAATGGATCGTTTCAAAAGCCGGATTTATTCCGGCTTTTTTGTGGCCGTTATTCAGGCTATGTTGATGGACTTTATTCACAGTCAGACAGTATCTGATACAGGGAGTATATATGCAGGAAAAATTAAATTACGTTGAGTTTTCCAGCTGCGATCTGGCGGCCAGTAAAACCTTTTTTCAGCAGGTTTTTGGCTGGACATTTCAGGACTATGGCCCGGAGTACAGTGCGTTCTTTGCTGGCGAAGCCGGGCTCGACGGCGGTTTTTATCTGGACCGGGATAAAACTCCGGCGGCCGGTGCATTATTGGTGTTTTATTCTGCGGAGCTGGAAAACTGTCTGGCACGGGTGGAAGCGGCTGGCGGGCAAATAACAAAGGCGGTATTCAGCTTTCCCGGTGGCCGGCGTTTCCATTTTTCTGAGCCCGGTGGCAATGAGCTGGCGGTCTGGTCGGATAAAGCTGCGGAATAGGCAGACCGGCAGAGGCGACCAGAGTCGGATTGGAATAAGTATGTCTGATCGGTTATAAACAACCTTTGCGTCGCATTGTCGGCGTGTTGAGATTGGCAGATGGGGTATTTATGCACAGCGAATTCTGGCACGACAAATGGTCAAAAAAAGAGATTGGTTTTCATCTCGACGAGGTGAATAAAGTGCTGCTGAAATACTGGCCGGATATGCATCTGGCCGCAGGCAGCAAAGTGCTGTTGCCGCTGTGTGGAAAAACTCTGGATCTGTTCTGGTTGCGTGAAGCCGGTTACAGCGTGGTTGGCATTGAGCTGAGTGAAATTGCGCTGGACGAACTGGCCGCTCAGCTGACTGCGGAGCTGAAGATCGCCATTAATAAAAGCCGTGAAGGTGAGCAGGTGTTTTATCGTGGCGACGGCGTCTTACTGATTGCCGGTGATTTCTTTAACGTCAGCCGGGAATTACTGCAGCGCGAACTGGGTGGCGATATTGATGCGGTGTATGACCGTGCGGCGCTGGTGGCGTTACCGGAAAGCATGCGCCGGCAATACAGCCAGCACCTGCACAGCATCAGTAATGGCGCACCGCAGATGCTGGTGACCCTCGATTATGATCAGAGTCAGATGGACGGCCCGCCGTTTGCCCTCAGTGACGCCGAAGTACATGCTCACTACGATGCGTTGTATACGCTGAACCTGGCCGATGAGCGTGAACTGATTGAACAGGAGCCACGTTTTAAGGCCCGTGGCCTGACATCTTTTAAACAGCGGCTGTATTTTTTACGCTGAGTGCGGATGTCGGCGCTGTGGCGGTGCTTATACGGCTCCGTCAGTCTCAACCGACAGAACACAAATCCCGCCGCTTTGCGGGTAATGCCAGACCACATTAATATCCCAGAACCGCACACCATAACGACGCTCCGGATCGGGCTGCTGATAGGCCGGTTTGGGGTCCTGAGCCAGGCACTGTTCAATCAGTGCTGCCACGTCTTCCCCCAGTCTTTGTGCCTGTTGCTGTGCTGCCGCTAAAGCCTCTGGCTGCCAGCTGACGCTGATGGTGGCCGGTGCCTCACTGGCGATGCCATTGTCGGCGTCTGCGATGCTGTCGGCGTAGGGCACATAGGGTTTGATATCGATGATTGGCGTGCCGTCGAGCAGATCGACACCGGATACCCACAATCGCGTGCCTTCCACTTTTTCCAGCCTGACCACTGACTGGCCAATACCGTTGGGGCGGTGGGTGCTGCGCGTGGCGAATACGCCCAGTTTCTCGTTGCCGCCCAGACGCGGTGGCCGTACCCGCAGCCGCGGTGCTGCAGGATCATCGGCCGGTGCCTGATGGAACTGAAACAGCAGCCAGATATGGCTGACCTGCTCCAGCCCAAACAGGGCCTCCGGCTGATTGTAAGGAGGCAGCAGTTCAATCACCGCCCGTGCAGCCGATGCCAGTTGTGGCTGGCGCGGTATGGCAAATTTTTCGGCAAACGGTGTACGTGCAATGGCGACGGGCTGCACGCTGGTGGGGCCGATTGCAGAATGTATAGCTGCTGAGCTCATGACTGATTATTCCGGCAAAAGCGGCAGTATACCTGTGGTCGGTTCGCGCATACGACCCCGCCATGATTTTGTGCAGAGCTTGTGTTGGCGTTGCGCCGACCCTGCAATGGCGCACAGGTTCCGTGGTGTTTTTTTCAATACTGAACATGGATGTTCAAAAAAGTCATTTGAAGCCTAATTTGTTTCAATAAGTTACCCAATGATTACTAACTGATACAAATTGGCCGTTTTTGTGCTGGCATACTGCCGCCGCATTCGACGAACAGTAATAAATCCGTCGGTTATTCCGCCTGTGGGGTCCTCCTGACCGGGCGGTTCACATAGCGTTTCAGCAAGGTGTTCAGATGTTCAATAAACCATCCGTTCTGGCGGTTGCCGTAGCGGCAGCTTCCCTGTTCAGCGCCGGTGTTCAGGCTTCCGGTTTTAAAATTAATGAGCAAAGCGCCAGTGGCGCCGGCCGTGCCTTTGCCGGTAGCGCAGCGGTTGCCAACGATGCTTCTGTGGTGTTCTTTAACCCGGCCGGTATGAGCCGTCTTGAGCGCTCCCAGGCCAGCTTTGGTTTTACTTATCTGCAGCTGGAAGGCAGCTTTGAAGGTGTACGCACCAACCCGACTGGTTTGGTGACCAGCGATACTGCTGAAGCCGGTGTGTATAACGACGGTGGCGATTTTATGCCGGATAAAGTCATTCCGTTTGGCTATATCGTGCACAAGCTGGATGACAAAGCGGCCGTGGGCCTGGGCATTTTCGCGCCGTTCGGTACCGCAACGGATTACAAAAGCGGCTCTCTGGCCGGCGGTTTTGCCGATGAGACTCAGCTGTCTGCCATTGATATTCAGCCAACCTTCTCTTATCAGCTGAGCGATACCCTGTCATTCGGTGTGGGTATTGATATTGTTTACGCTCAGGGTCTGCTGAGCAAAGAACTGGATCTAATTCCTTATGGCGCTCCTGGTGCTACCGATCCTCAGTACAAAGGTTACGAAAACAAGTTTGAAGTCAAAGGCGATGATATCGGTTATGGCTGGAACTTCGGTGTCATGTGGGATGCCAGCCAGTCGACCACACTGGGCTTTGCTTACCGCTCTGAGATCGACTTTGATCTGGAAGGTAAGTCTGAGTTTAAGCAGTCTAATGGCGTTGAAGTTTACAATGCAGACCTGAAAGGTCATCCACTACTGGATCCGGATGACAACGGTATTGTTCTGGCGGATGCAGCTATTGCCGCAGCAACTGGCAGTTACAATCCGGCCAACACATACACCGGTAAAGTCGATAAGCAGGACTCCCGTGTACCTCTGACCGGCCCGCGTTCTGCGACCTTCAGCATCGCGCATAAGCTGGATGACCGTCTGCAGTTGCTGGCCGGTGCCACCTGGACTGACTGGTCTTCGTTCAAATACTTCGATGTGATCGCGACCAAGTCCGGCATCATCGATGACCTGAGTGGTCTGGGTGAGAACTACGTTGGCCATATCGTTGAAAAATGGCATGACACCTGGTCTTACTCTGTGGGTGCTGAGTACAGCCTGAATCAGGACTGGACGCTGCGTACCGGTTACGCCTTTGACGCTTCACCGGTTAAGGACGAGCACCGTACTGCGCGTGTACCGGATAACGACCGTCAGTGGCTGACTGCAGGTGCCACCTACAACCTGAACGACAGCTGGAGCTTTGATGCGGCCGTGGCGTACCTGTTTATCGATAAATCCAAGATCGACGAGTACAACTACGATCTGGACGATGAGCAGAAAGGCGCCGACAACCTGAAAGGTGAATTCGACGTGAATGCACTGGGTCTGTCTTTCCAGGCGAACTATCGTATGTAACAGACGCTTTTAACCGGTCTTAAAAAAAGCCCGTATGGAACTCCATACGGGCTTTTTTGTGGGCGTTGATCGGGCCCTTAATTGTTTGCCGCGAGGCTGGTGGTACGCACTCTGGGGTTGGTAAAGCGCGCTGGCAGTTCCTGCTGATAGCCGCTGCGCTGGTCTTCAATACGTAACTCCAGCGCCTGGCTTGGGGTGTCGGTGGTGCGTTCGATATCCAGACTGTGGGCGGCGCGCTGACCGGCGCTGAGGGTGGTGTGCAACAGGATCTGCTGCTGATCGTAAACCGTCAGCTGCATAGCGTCTTGGCTGCGGTTGTGCAGCTTCAGGGTGTAGCGGTTGATAAGGGTGTCGTCCGGTGTCAGCTGGTACAGAGCCAGGCGGTCGCGCTCCAGGCTGGCACTCAGTGGAGGTTGCTGCAAGGTTGTGACCAGAATGACGGCAAAGGCACTGAGTGCCAGTGCGCCATAACCCCACAGACGCCAGCGTTGCAGCGGGCTCAGCTGTTGCTCTGGCTGATAGGTGATCAGGCCGGTGGCACGACCGGTTTGCAGCATTACTTTGTCACAGGCATCGATGCAGGCACCGCAGTCGATACAGGCAATCTGCAGACCGTCACGGATATCAATATTGGTCGGGCAGACCTGCACACACAGACCGCAGTCGATGCAATCGCCGCCGCTGTTGGTATTGTCAGGGTTGTGCTTACCCCGGGGTTCGCCACGCGCGCTGTCGTAGCGTACGGTGCGGGTCTGGTTATCGAACATCACCGACTGAAAGCGGGAATAGGGGCACATATGGGTGCAGACCGATTCACGCAGCCAGCCGGCGTTGAGAAAGGTGAGGGTGCTGATCAGGATCAGCCAGAACATAGCAACGCTGCTGATATCTCCCTGGATAACATCACTCCACCACTGCGCCAGCGGGTAGAAGTAGGCAATGATGGTTATGGCGGTCGCCAGACTGAGCAATCCCCAGGCAACAAACTTCAGTGCCCTGCGAACCTTCTGCTGGCGGGTCCCTTTACCCTGATCCAGCTTGCGGCGCATCTGGCGTGAGCCTTCGATTTTCTCTTCCAGCCAGATAAACATAAAGGTCCACACCGTCTGCGGACAGCTGAAGCCACACCACAGGCGGCCGGCGTACATGGCAACAAAAAACAGGGCGAAGGCACTGCCGATCAGCAGACCACTGAGCAGCAACAGATCTTCCGACCACAGGAGCCAGCCGCCGATATGAAACTGCTGAGCATTGAGGTCAAAAAACACCGCAGGTTTGCCCTGCCAGCTGAGCCATGGGGTGATAAAGAACACTGCCAGCAGCGGCCAGCCAACAGCACGGCGCCAGTTGCGGAACAGGCCGCTGGCCAGACGCACCCGGTGTGGCGGCTCGTCAATCATATGGAGGGGGATACGGTTGTCGTGGCGGCGGCGGGCGGCGGTGAACAAGGCGGAGAGCAGGGGAATGCGGGGGATCATAACCATCAGAACCTGTGAAAATCTTTGACAGGCTCCTATGGCAACCGGCGTACCAGTTATTCAGGGCGCATAAATACTGGGGTTCTGGTCATTACCTCAGATACGAAAACGATATCCGGAGTCGATATATGGTTTTGTGCGATATGTCGCTTCTTGTTACAGTAAGCCCAGCTTTTTCATGCGTGAGCGCAGGGTGGAAACCGGCAGGCCCAGCAGTCTCGCGGTGCCCTTATCGCCACCGATCATACCGCCACAATAGTTCAGGGCGCGCAGGATATGCTGCTTCTCGGCTTCCTGCAGAGGGAGTGGCTTTGTCTCCTGCCCGTTGTGGTCCTGCAGGCTGGTCATGCTCTGTAACAGCGGCAGTTGCAGCTGGTCGCTGCTGAGAATCAGGCCGTGCTCGAGCACGTTGGCCAGCTCGCGCACGTTACCCGGCCAGGGATGGTTCATCAGCTGGCGCAGTTGTGCCGGTTGCAGGGCCGGCGCCTTGCGGTTCAGACGGCTGGCCAGCCGCTGCAGCAGGTGGGTGGCCAGCAGCGGGATATCAGCCTGGCGTTCACGCAGAGGCGGTACGTGCAAAGGGAAGACATTGAGGCGGAAATACAGGTCGGAGCGGAACTGACCACTCTGTACCATGGCAGCCAGATCGCGGTGGGTGGCGGCAATGATACGGACATCTACCTTAATGGTGTGCTGGCTGCCCAGACGCTGGATTTCACCCTCCTGCAGCACGCGCAGGAGTTTTACCTGAGCGGCGGCGGATAATTCACCGATTTCATCGAGAAACAGAGTGCTGCCGTCGGCCTGTTCAAAGCGGCCGATACGGCGCTGGTGGGCGCCGGTAAAGGCACCGCGTTCGTGGCCGAACAGTTCACTCTCGAGCAGGTTTTCGGCCATGGCACCGCAGTTCACCCGCACCATGGGTTTGGCTGCACGCGGGCTTTGCTGATGCAGACTGCGTGCGACGAGTTCTTTACCACTGCCGCTTTCGCCCAGAATCAGCACGCAGCTGGGGGTAGGCGCGACCTGACGAATGCTGTGCTGCAGCTGCAGCATACCATCGCTCTGGCCGAGCAGTTCCGATTCGCCCTGCTGATCACGCAGCTCCTGTTGCAGGTACTGGTTTTCGGCCTGCAGCTGGCGCTGCAGCTGACCTACCTGATCAAGGGCAGCCTGCAGTGAGCGCTGATGTTGCAGGCGTTCACTGATGTCTTTGAACACCACCACGGCGCCGGTGATAACCCCATTGTCGATGATGGCTGTGCTGGAATATTCCACCGGAAACCAGCTGCCATCTTTGCGCCAGAAGACTTCCTGATCGCTGTAGGCGGTGATGCCGGTCTGCAGGGTCTGGTAAATCGGGCAATCTTCCTGCGGATAATGGCGGCCATCCACATGGCTGTGATGATGAAAGCGGTGGATACTCTGGCCTTCGATTTCGGCCTGGCTCCAGCCGGTCAGACGTTCGGCCGCCGGGTTTACAAAAGTCGCGTGGCCTGCAGCGTTAAGGCCGTAGACACCTTCAGACATCGCCTCAAGAATACGCTGATAGCGATGGCTCAGTTCGCTGTGGCTGAGTGCGCTGTGGCTCTGGGCTGGGGAATTCTGACTGGCGGACATGGCCTGGCCTCGGCTGACAGGGTTAACCGCCAAAGCGGTACAGACTAATTGAGTTGCCGCAGTATATCAGCTGTGTGCAGCTTGTCCGAACGGGCGGTGGCGGGTAGGCTTGCTGCTGTTTTTTGCGATACAGACAAAGGAAAGGAAGATATGAAGGGGCAGTTGCAGAACAAAATTCTGGATATGCGTGAGCGTCTGCAGGACTGGTGGACTGATGGTGGTGTGGTACGCAGCGCGGTACTGCTGGGGCTGGTGGTGTATCTGCTGGTATGCATTGTTCTGGGATTTCTGTGGAGCTCTGAGCCGGATATGTTCCCGGTGCGCGAGCGCGCTATGCAGCGTGCTGAGGCGATGGGCGTTGAGCCGGTGGTTGGTTTTACGACCACCGCAACGCTGATGGAAGTTACGGCGGCTCTGCTGAACAAGCAGGGAGGCTATCTGAGCAATGATGTTTTCCCACCGGGCTTGTGGCTCGACAATATCCCTAACTGGGAATACGGCGTGCTGATTCAGGTGCGTGACTTTACCCGTGCCCTGCGTAAAGACTTCAGCCGCTCGCAAAGTCAGTCCACCGAAGATAAGGATCTGTCGGTGGCGGAGCCACAGCTGCACTTTGATAACAACAGCTGGGCAGTTCCTTCTTCTGAAGCGGAATACGAGCGCGGCCTGAAAGCACTGGATAACTACCTGCACCGTCTGGCTGATCCGAAAGAACCGACGGCACAGTTTTATGCCCGCGCCGATAACCTGCGCCAGTGGCTGTTTGATGTGGAAACCCGCCTGGGCAGCCTGTCGCAGCGCCTGAGTGCTTCTGTGGGCAAGCGCCGTCTGAACACCGATCTGGCCGGCGACAGTGCCGCCAGTCAGTCAACGCCGGCGGATTACGATCAGGAAGTGAAAACCCCATGGACGCAGCTGGATGATGTGTTTTATGAAGCGCGCGGTACGGCCTGGGCGCTGTCGCATATCCTGCGTGCGATTGAAGTGGATTTCCGTGACGTGCTGGATAAGAAGAATGCGCTGGTCAGCCTGCGGCAGATTATCCGTGAGCTGGAAGCAACCCAGGAGCCGCTGTGGGCACCGATGATTCTTAATGGCAGTGGCTTCGGTCTGTTTGCCAACCACTCTCTGGTAATGGCGTCTTATATCTCCCGTGCCAACGCCGCCATTCTGGATTTGCGCGAGCTGTTGTCGCAGGGCTGATTCTATTGATCTCCGGGTGGCCAGATCCGCCCGGAACCCCCTCCTGATTTGTTGCCTCGGGCCACTTTCTGGCGCCATGTAACCCATGCTTTTTTCTGCCTGCCTGACGCCTGAGCTTGCTGCTTCCGATTGACGCAATCTGGCCAATTTCTGCGAACTTTACATAATGTTTAGCTGCTATCTAAGTGGTTGAATATTAATGTTTTTTTCTTATTTTTTCGTGTTTGAAGTAAAACAATCGTCCAGCATATAAGTGGAACGGCTGTTTTGGTTCTGGTATCTTGCACGTTCGTATCACCGCTAGTCCGTACGTATAACAACAATAAAAAATTAGGGAGAGTCAGATGGCATCAAAGTGCTGTCTCATCCTGGCCACAATGATGGCCGGTTCACCTGCTCTTGCGCTTGAAGCGCTGGATGAAAGCTCGCTGTCGGAAGTGACAGGTCAGGCTCAGGGGTTGCGTTATACGTCGGAATACGACGCGCGTATTGATTCCATTTCTTATATCGACGACGACGGCCTGGGTGCAGATGGCACCGTGGGCAGTATTTCTATGTCGCCAATCCGCGTTTACACCCAAACCAACCGGCCGGTTCAGGTTGATCTTGAAGTAAAAGATGTTGGTGGCCGTAAGGCGCTGGTGTTCACCAATCGTGACCTGCCGGTTGAGGTGGAAATAGGATCCATTGCCATCAATGAATATTCCCTTGGTGGTTTTGGACAGGGCAATTTCCAGATAGGCGCTGGCGACTCTATGGTTACTTACCTGTATGCCGGCGGCTTTGATGGTAATGGCCTGACGCTGGATCTGGATATTCCTAATTCGATGTCTTATGAAACATATATCGAAGATGACGGCGCCCGTTTTACTACTACCGTCGATTTTAGCGACCCTCGCGACCCTAATGGTGGGGGTCTTTTCCTTAAAGATATTACCTTCGACTTAGTTGGCGAAGGTTTACGTATGGGCCTTCCTACTACGACCGGTGGCAATATCAATTTCTATAACGCCCGGGTTGGTGATGATGTTCTTAATAGTGCTGCGTTACGGAATATCGTGTTGACTCCCGGTGGTTATCTGTTGATTAAAAATGCCCGGGGTGCCAGTGAATATGGCCTCGAATTTGATGCTGTGCTGAAACAAGGTTCTCACTTTGATTACGTGTATATCGCCGGTGAGGTGGATGGCTCTTATCCCAACCCGAATGTATTTGAAATGTCAGCAAATATCAGCCTGTTAAGCGACTTCAGCGTCAAAGGCATGCGTATGAATGTTGATGGTCAGCGTGGGCTGGTTTTTGATTTTGATAATACTGATGCAGCCAGTGGCGTAACGGCAAATATGCTGATGCAGGATGTTACCCTGCAGCGCAGTGATAAGGTGGCCACCGCTGTAAATCCGGTGAGTATCGGCACGATGGATATTCAGATGAACCTGACCAATAACAGTTATTTACAGGTTGAGGGACATTGATATGACTTTACGCAACCTGGTTACGTTCTCTTTTGTGATCGCAGGAAGTTCGCCTCTTATGGCGATGCAGCCTCTCGGTGATGAGTTTATGGCTGCCGTATCGGGGCAATCGGGTATTACTATTGAAATGACTACGCAGGATCCGAATGGTGATTTTCTGACAACAGGGGCCATCCGGTTTACTGAAAACGATAAAGACGGTAAAGGTAAAGATTATCTGGAAATCGGCAGTCTGAAATTACGCACCATCGAAACCGATGGCGCGGGCAATATGATTGGTGTCGATACGATCCGTACAGATATTGATGTCGACAGTGGCGGTAACGTCAGCATCCGCAGCAGCGATATTAATACACTGGATCTGGAGTTGGGTGAGATATCCCTTAGTGGGCGGACTCTGTTCGGAGCTATGCGTTTTTCGGTCTGGGAATTTGTTGGTAACAGTTACCTGGAGACGGTACTCCTCAATGATGTTGCCGGCTCTAAAATTGCTTTCCGTACCGTGATGGAAGCGGGTAGTGGTCTGACCTATCAGTTTGATGAGGATGGCCTGACTTTTTCTTCGGATGTTGTATTTTTGCCTGCAACCGGACAATCGGAATTTCGTAGTGAGTTGTTCCTGACAGGCGATAGTGACAAATTAAAACTGGAACTTGGTGAAACCAGTGGCAGCTTTGAAATCAAAAATATTTCGCTGCTGGACCCTGCCGGAAATAACATTTTTGGTGCCAATAATTTTGGCGATGTGGGCTATTCCGATATTACTATTAATACCGGTTATATCACGATTGCCGCGAATGACACGCCTGGTGTCGATGGTTTGAAAGGTGTTATTAACGCAGATCTTAATATTGGTAGTGCGTTTTACCGCACAGGAGATCAGCGCCTGAATATGCGCAATGTCCAGCTGCGCACTAATGGTGAAATTAACTATCAGACGGATTTTACCGATAACGGTTATTCAACAGGTATCGATGCTACCATTTATGGTGTCAGTGATCTGGATCTGATTATTGGTGCGCTGACCTTGAGCTCCGGAGACGGCAGTAATGAATCTCTGAGCATGGGATCATATGCAATCGAAAATCTTAATCTGAATGGTGGCAGTATAGAGCAGCAGATCTATACCTTGCCGGGTTCTGGCGCTCAGGGCATGCAGATGGATCTTACCATCGCAGGAACAACCAGCTTTGACCTCACCATTAAAGACGACCCTGCGGTAAATAATGGTGATCCTGATCCTGTACTGACCGCCGAAGTTGTTCTGAATAATGTCTCTGTGTCGCAAACGATCGACCAGACCAGTAAAGGTCTGCATATCGGTATTCTTAATCAGAGTATGGATGCCAATATCAATGCCATTCGTGTCGGTGATGGTTTAATTCAGCAAGGGCAAAGTGGCCGTTTGGTTATGAATAATCTTTCGCTGCAACCGGGTAGTTACTTCCGGATAGAACCGCTCCAGTAAGGGCCTGTAGTATATGAATAACAATTATAAAAAAATATTTCTCACACTGACGTTTGCTCTGACTGCTGTTGCTGCTCAGGGAGCAAGCGTTTCGTCGAAGGCATCTGTCTGGTATGACCTGGTACGTAATACAGGAACACCTGTCGACTATAACGGTGGCAGTATTACCCGTGCGCAGGCGGCTGAAATTAATCTCGATACCGTTGTTTTCTGGAAGGATAATGAGCCGAATGATTCCAGCAGCGAAGATTGTGCCACTCAGGCTGCGGATGGTACCTGGAACGATCTTGGTTGTGAACAGAGCCGACGGGTTGCATGTTTTAACGGCACGACCTGGACGATCAGCTCTGCCAGTGTTGCCATGGGGGCAGACAATAATGCAGCCGAAAATATCAGCAGCGCTCAGAACGCCTGTCCTGCTAATACCTCTTTTTCAGCACCGGTTACGCTTGCGCAACGTAATGCTCTGTCTTCTGCCATCAGTGCCGCCAATGTAACTAATGGTGTCTGGATCAATGCTCAGGACATGAAAATTGAAAATGTCTGGGCAATTAATAAAAACTCTTCAGCCATTGCCCCTTTTTGGGGGGCTGGAGAGCCTTCGGGCACTGCCGGCGATTGTGCTGTTATTGATGGCGCAGGAAACTGGAGTGCTTCCGATTGTTCAGCTTCATATGCGGTTGCCTGTGCTAACGGTACGCTCGACAACTGGCAAATCGTAAACTCTCCAGTAGCATTTACTGCTATCGAAAAATTAACTCAGGTGTGTCAGCAAAGCTTCGGTGTTTTTTATCAGTTTGCTGCACCTCGTACCTCTTCTCAAAACACGGCTTTGAGCAACGCACTGTCTTCTGCCGGAGTTTCTGCTGCCTGGATTAATGCGCGTGATAACAGCATTGAAGGCTATTGGATGCTGAATCACGGATTGTTTGATTGGGCTACTGGTGAGCCGGATGTGAATCGTGGTTTATGTGCTGTTGCGCGTCAGAGTGATGGGCGCTGGTTGGCTGCGGACTGCGATAGCCGTGCCAAGCTGTTGTGCAGCGACGGGACAAACTGGATTTTCCGTGATGTCGTACATCAGTTCAGCAATCAGGCTTTGGATGCCTGTAGCCGTCCAAACTCTGCTACAGGAACAAACACATTTGCCAATTATCGGCTGAAAACCCCGGTAACTGAGCCGGAACGTATACGGGTGAGTCAGCTGATCCGGGCTCAGGGCAACGACACTAAAGTCTGGCTGAATCTTAAACGGGTGCAGGATACAGGTTTGTGGTTGTGGAATCAGGGGTATGAGCAACCAGATGTTGGCGGATCGAATTTAGCGGGAGGCGTCTGGTACGACACTCTTAATAATGATAATGAAGATTTATCAGGCCCCTGGAAACGCTATAGTGATGGCGTTGATATTAATATTGCTCAGGCCCGTGCGGCAAACAAACTTATTTACTCAAATTTTGATTGGAAAGAGCCCAACGACAGTGGCGGTTGTGTGCAGATGTATACCAGCGGAGGAAATGCTGGATTATGGGATGACACAGGTTGCTCAGTCAGTAGCCGGGTTGCGTGCTTCGATGGTTTTGATTGGGCAATATCCTCAGCAGCGGTAGGTATTGGAGCTGACAGCGAGACCAATGAAAACCTTAGTAATGCCCAGAATGCTTGTGCTGCAATTTCCAAGCAAGGGGTATCCGGTAATTTCCGTTTTGCGGCTCCTATTACTTTTAGACAAAGCATGAACCTTCTGAGTGTTGCTCAGGATAGTGGTGTTACGGGTAATGTTTGGATCAATATAAATGACAAGCGTTATAACAGAACCTTTGTTTACAATCTGGGTGCTGATGTTATTGCTCCATTCTGGAATGCTGGTGAACCGAATGACGCCGGTGGTAATGAAGACTGTGCTGTTCAGCAACGTACCACAGGGTTATGGAATGATCTGCCGTGCGCCAGTTCTGTGCCCCTGGCCTGCTACAACCCTTATGTAGGTGCAAACGGAATCTGGAGCATTACCTCAACCGGCTATAGCTTTACGACACCAACGGCACTGTCGCTTGTCTGTGAGCAATCTTTTGGTGGCCAGTTTAAATTTTATGCACCGGTCACACTAAGTCAGCGTAATGATCTGGTTGCGGCAATGACAGCGGCTGCTGTCGATAACGTTTACATCAATGTTAATGACCAGGAGTCGGAAGGTACCTGGCGGCTGAATGTTGATATTAATAACTGGGCAACAGGGCAGCCATCTGCCAACAGTACTGAGCGCTGTGTGGCGGCGGATGTTACCGACTCACAGTGGCGGACGCGTAATTGTGCTGATGCATTACCGGTGGCTTGTACAACCGGTGGGCGTTGGTATTTCACGGAAAATACTATCAATCTGACGGATTTCTCAGCCGGACAGCAAGCCTGTAATACTTTGGGCAGTGGCTATTTGTTTAATGCCCCCCGTTCCCTCGATGATGCACAGCAAATGCAGTACTTTGCCTTGTTGGCCGGAGTCGGCGGTAATTTCTGGATCAACGGCAACCGGCTGGAAGATATGGCCGTGTGGGAGTGGAATCAGCGCAGTCTGAAAACTCCGCTGTGGTCATCCGTTGAACCCAATGGCGGTATCCGCGAAAACTGTGCACTGTTGAATAATGATGCTGACGCCAGCTGGGCTGACGAACGTTGTGACTCGGGGACCGATCGTGCCTATTTATGCCGTAACGGCAGTAACTGGCAAATTTCCGTTTTACAGGGTGCGCTCGAAGACTTCTCCCAGGCTGTTGCTGCTTGTGCAGCTCTGGGAAGCGGCTGGGTCTTCGCAGCTCCGGCAACCTATAACGAAAATCTGGCGGCGAAAAATGCGATGGGGGCGGTTGCACAGGTTTGGGTTAATGCGACTGATGCCATGAAAGAAGGTGCCTGGACTCTGAATGCTGCGCCGATCAATCAGTATCCTAACTGGGCTGCTGGTCAGCCGGATAATGGCGGACTGGCTGCCGCAGATGAAACTGCATTACTGTATGGCGAAGATTGCGTATATCAGGATGGCAGTGGCCTCTGGTCGGATACCGCCTGTACCAGTGCTGCTGAATATTCATGGGCCTGTAATGATGGTTATGTCTGGAAAGTTACCCGCTCACAAGGTACGGCGGCGAATCCTGCGGATGGTCATAAAGCCTGTTTTAATGAGTATGGTTCTAATTTTGTCTTTGCTGCACCGCTTAACATAAATGATTCTATTCAGATCGATTTCGCCCGCTTGCTGGCCTCTGCTGAACGCGGCAACAGTATTTCCCGTGTCTGGCTGAATATGAACGATGGCGGTTATGAAGATAATCGTTCTGGTGCTGCCGATGGCCGTCACTTCCGTAAGAATCAGCCGTTTACTAACTGGATCTCAGCCTATCCGGGGCAGGAGCCGCTGAGCAGCTGTGCGTACAAATCCACGACTGCCGCAGGTCAGAACAATCCGTGGCGTACTGCCAGCTGCACGAGTTTTGCTGCTCATTATGCCTGTACCGATGGTGCGGCCTGGAATGTAGCGACTTCAAAAGGCGCATTGGTAAATGGTTCGCTGCAGGTTGTTCCTCAGGTTGGCGAGGATTACTGGTCTTATGATCTGGGCAACAGCCGTTGCAAAGAGCAATTTGGCGAGCAGTATTATTTTTCCGCGCCGGTGACTGCTGCGGAAGAAT
The DNA here is from genome assembly GCF_020447205.1 of Thalassolituus alkanivorans. GTDB lineage: Bacteria > Pseudomonadota > Gammaproteobacteria > Pseudomonadales > Oceanobacteraceae > Venatoribacter > Venatoribacter alkanivorans. The sequence goes on along the minus strand of NZ_JAJAEL010000011.1, from coordinate 206,251 downwards.
TCGCACTGGATGCCGCTATTCGCAATACCAATGCGCAGGTGAAAAATACCTGGATTAATTATTACTACGTTAATGCCATTACCTCGGCCAACAGCCGCTGGTTTGCTGATCGCCTGAAGCTGGGTATCTGGCAAAAACCGGTATTCCGCAATCTGAATAATGCCGATTGCTCGGTACTGCATCCGGATGGTTCCTGGACAGATGTTTCCTGTAACGCTTCTTATAGTTACGCCTGCTTCGATGGCAGCTGGAGTATTACCGGTCTTAATGGACGCTGGGATGAAGGCTTTGCAGCCTGTGATAACCAGAATGCCAGTCTGTTTGCCGTACCGCGCTCACCGGATGAAATGGCAGAGTTGCTTGCTCAGATGGGGGGACAGCCGGCATGGATAAATCTGACGGATACGGCGCTGGAGTCACAGTGGATTGCCAACCGTTTACGCTTCTCCTGGTGGCGCAGTGGAGAACCGTCTAACTCCGGTAACCGTGATTGTGGCCGCATTGCTGAAAATGGCGAATGGTATGCCGGAAAATGCTCCGTGGAGCATGCTGCTTTTGCCTGCCGTACTGTCACCGGAAGTACCATCAGCTGGAATATCACTAACGCTGCTGGCATCTGGTCGGAAGGCTTTTCTGCCTGTGCCCGGGAATATCCGGGTAGTGAATTTTTTGTACCTCAGGGTTATGGCACTCATTCGGCCAGCATGGATCAGAACACGCTGGCAGCCGTTATTGCTGCGGCCGGACGGGATGCCTGGATTAACCTGAGTGATCAGGATGTGGAAGGTCACTGGCGTGCGTATCAGGCCTACAGTGACTGGGGCGTTGCCAGTCTGCTCGACCAGAATAATGACTGTGCCTATCTGGATCGTGTGGTGGCGGGTTCCGGCACCTGGTATGCAGATAGTTGCAAATACACCAGTGGTACGCCGGTTTCCCGTGGCTACGCCTGTACCAATGGTTATGAATGGCGTCTGGTAAATACCACCGCTGATACCAGTGTGCGCTGGTCGGAAGGTTTTACTGCCTGTCAGACACTTGGTAGTGACTGGCGTTATGCGGCTCCGACTGATGCTGTACAGAATGCCAAGCTGCGTCTGGCGATGGAGCTCTCCGGTATCAGTCAGATATGGATCAACGCCCAGGACCGCACAGATGAAGGTAACTGGCAAATAAACGGCCCGGAAACCAACTTTGCACCGGTGGCTGATACCAGCCTGACGGCGTTGGTGGTGGCAGAAAACACCAGCAATATTCAGCTGCATGCATTGCTGGAAGATGATGAAGAAGTGGGAATTGCCAGTGCCAGCTGGAGCCTGGTGTCTGATAGCCGTTTCAGTAATGTGGCTGATTCAGATGTGGTTGTCAGCTCTGGCTCTCTGGTGGCCGGTGCGGCAGGTAGTGCCGTTCTGACTGCGTCGTACACCAGTCCGGTGTTGCTGAATCAGGATGCTGTGCTGGTCTTCAAAATTTCTGCAACAGACATCCCGCCGGGTACAGCCCTGGCGGCAACGTCTGAAACCTTTATTACCGTACGGGTGAAATCTCCGTTACTGGCAGCCTGGAATTTTAATGACTCAGCTTCTCCGCAGCGGGATGTGACCGGTAATGGCCATAACGCACTGAATAATGGTGTGACTCCGTTACCACCGGTTGTGGGTGGTGCGCTGGCCCTGTCGGCGGCGGATGTTATGGTAGTTCCGGGTCTGGCGGCTCAGCCAGATGGTGGTCTGGACGTACCGGTCGCGGAGTACACGGTGGCCTTCCGTATCAGTATCGAAGAAGCGGCCAGCGGTGCATGGCGTGGAATCCTGCAAAAAGGCGATGGCGGTCTGGAACGTCAGCCGGGCATATTCCTGTATCCGGATGCCGAGAGCCTGCACGCGACCAATAGCACCAATCAGAGCGATAACCGCAGCGTCAATGTTGTCGATATCCCGTTCCGCCAGTGGTTGAATGTGGTGTACAGCAAACGCGCGGATGGGCTGGATATTTATCTGGATGGCGAACTGGCGGGTAGCTACCCCTTTGCTAGCGGTGAACAATCGCTCATCAACACTGGTAATCTTTACGTCGGTAATATTCCAGGAGCGGCAGAGTCTTTCACCGGTCTGATTGATGATATTCAGGTTTTCAACCGTGTTCTGACGGGCGCAGAGCGCCTGCAGGTTCTGCCAACGCCTCCTTTGGGCGATGTGCAGTTTGTTCAGGCAGGTAGTCAGCTGGATGAAGATGCTGGCAGCGTTACCCTGTTGCTGGAGCGCAGTCGTGGCAGCAAGGCACCGCTGACGGTGTATGTGGATATTAATGCTGCAGCCAGCACGGCGACCCTGGGTAACCAGGCTGATATGACCGATCCGCTGCATCCGGCTGATCTGGCGTTGGGCGCTGCTTATGTATCAGGCACCGGGGTACCGGTTAGCTGGCCGGCGGACACCCGTGGTCAGCAGAGTCTGACCATTACACTCGATAACGCCGACGACAATCTGCGTGAAGGTACCGAAATTGCCCGTTTGTTGCTGGCCGATACGGCAGGAGCCGGAACGGGGCTGAATTCGACTTATGCACTGCGTCTGAATGATGTAACACCGAATCCGTTCGGTAACTTCTCAGTAACCGGTCCTGACCCGATGGTCGTATTGGAAAATAACCCTGCCACTCAACCCATCTGCATTGTGCGTGAGTCCGGCGCGCAGGGAGAGGTTACGGTTAATTACAGCATCAGTGGTACGGCTGTTGCGGGAACAGATTTCAATTATCTGCCATCCGGTATTGAACCGGTTGCAGCCAGCGGTTCGGTAACTTTTGCCGATGGTGACAGTACGGATAAGTGTTTTGATATTGCCGTGGTCAATAATCCGGCTATTGGCACTCCGGATATTAATCTTCAGGTCACCATTACCGGCCTGAACCACGATGCGGGTCTGGATCCGCTACTGACTGCGCAGAATCAGGCGCAGCTGGTAATCCGCGATTATGCACCGGGTGAATTTGGCTTCGTAAGTTCGACCCTGACTTGCAAAGAACCCAATACAGCTACCGCGGTCCCGGATGAGCTTAAGCCGACAGCGGCAGAGCTGATCTGTGAAGTGAGTGTTGTCCGGACGAACACTGGTCTTTACGCACCAGTGGCACAGTTGAATGTTGTGCAAATTGCTCATACCCCGGACGATGCCCCTCAGAATGATCTGAGTTTTACCCCGGTACTGAACTGGGATGCTAAAGCCTCTGGTTCCGCAGCTGAGGATGTGCAGACGGTTGTATTTACTCTGCAGAATGACGGCGAACAGGAGTCTGATGAAGTTGTGGCTGTGCAGTTACAGGCTACAAATGGAGATGGCCATAATGAAGTAATCAACCAGGCTGATCTGCAGTTGACGATGGTCGATGTAACTGAACCAGCATTGGTAACTGCCAGCGTTGCAGGTGCACCGGCTGGTAATATTCTTGACGTTGATGAAGGAACAGCCGTTACCATCAATCTGGCCAGAACGCTGAATGAAAACACTGAATTCACAACGGCCTATGAGTTATCCGCAACCTCACTGGGCAGTCAGAATCTTACCGATATTCTGTCGCTGCAGTTGGATGGAGCTAATGCTCCAGTGAGTGGGGCACTGGCATTTACCCGTAATGCTGGTAGTAGCCGTACATTTACGATTAATACTATTGACACCGTAGAGCCGGGTGATGACCGGGTGGTAAAAGTTCGTCTGGATCAGGTTAATCCGGACCGGATTGCTGGTCTGGGGGATCGGGCCAATGCGAATAAAGATACCCAGAATTTCACCGAGGTTGCGTTCCGTATTAAGAATACACGGGATTATCTGGATAATATTTTCCTGAGTGCATCGGCGACCAAGTTTGACTCAGTTGGCAGCGCTGCGCTAAATAGCTCAGCCTTTACCAATGTTGAACATATTACCCGTGATATTCAGCCGGTTCATGGCTATATCAATCTGAATGCAGCCTTTAATGGTTTTGATGGGATTTACGATATTCAGGATACAGCTTTGCTGTATTCGGTAACTTTCTATCAGAATGGTACAGTTAATTCGGTTATTAATGGCCAGAATATGGCATCGCTATTACGCAAAAGTAGCGATCCTGAACAAGCCTTTAATGCAACAGGCTCAATTCCACTGGATAAAGACACTGGAGCGGTATTTAACCCGCGCTTGCTTATACCATATGTAACTGATGGAAATTCTGCTGACGTCGAAATGAAAGTACGATTTGTCGGTAATGTTACCGGTGATGTGAAGGAGCAAACTTACCGTTTCCGTCCGCAAGTTGTGTGGAGACGTATGGAATATAATGACAACAATGAATGTTTATATTACGAGTCGGATGGGCGAGTACGTTGGCAATATTCGGGCTATGATGGCGGTACTTGTAAAGCGGTTGGGGTGAATAATCAGACCTTTACATATAACGCATTCACCGAGCAAATAGAGAGTCGTGGCCGCCCTGGGCAATGTCTAGAAGCTGAAAGCAGTAATGAATGGGCCCAGCTTTGGGTACGAAATTGTGATGCTGCGGGCAGTGTGCGAAATACGCAAAGGTTCTACATGGAATCCGGATTCCGGGTGATTAACAGGGCCAATACTGAAGAACTACTGTGCGGAGAAACAGGTTTTGCTAACAATCCGGATGTTGTTTTGCGTAGACCTTGTTCGTATGGGAATTGGGAATGGTGGTCAAATTAAGGTGAGCCTTATGAAATATAATATTTGTACACTGGCTTTAGTTTTGGCCTTCCCGGCGATCAGTGTTGCTATGCAACCGTTGAATGAATCACAGCTTGGTGAAGTCACTGGCGAAGGCATCGGCGCCACCTTCGATGATGTGGTCATTCATTCCGGTAACTATGGTCAGCCTGACGATTTTAAGCTGCGTTTGCGCTTATCTGATGATCCGGATTCGGAAATGCTAATTATGAGCGAGCTGCGTTTCTATCGCTCCGGAGCAGAGCCCGGCACCGCAAATAGTGGTGGTTTTTTCGGTACTTATGATGACCCCTTTGTGGTTGGCGAACTTCGTGAAATTACCGAAAAGCACGTAGGCTCTATTGATCCTGATGGCGATGGCACTTATGAGTCCGGAAGCCGGACCCATGTTGCTTTTTATACTGGTTTTCCGGCTGCAGATCTGACTCAGAAAGAGCGTGGTTTTTTCCAGTGGACAGGTAACCGGATGGGCGTTGGTAATACCACGCCGCGCTATGCGAATCAGAGCACCTCTTACTACCGTGGTTTGCCAAATGATTTCTTCAGCGGTAATGCATCGGTAAATGTTGGTAATTTATTCAGCCTGACCAGTGAATATCAAACCTACTTACAGGAACAGGAAGACCGACTGAATCTTGCTACTGATAAGTTTGATCTTCATTTTCGTCTCGATGCTATTACCGATCAGAATCGGGATAAATCGACGGATGAGCAATTTCTGGGCTATGTCGATGTAGAAGGTGCCCGATTGTATGGTACCAGTACCATGATCTGGGCACACAGCAACCAGGGGGAACGCTTGTCCGCTGCAGATCTGGCCCGCTACCAGAATGGCGGAGCACCGGTATACGCCGATCGTGGACTGGCGATGGCTATGACTACCGGTTTGCGTGCTGATGCTATTCGTATTACTGCAGATCCTTCCGGTGCTGCAGCCAGCGTACTGGAGCTACGGGGGGTTGATATGTATTTGCCAATGGGAAGTGTTGATCAGCCGATGACCATAAGCACCGTACAGTTCTCACAAATTTCACGTGGTACCTGGAAAAACCCGGTGATGGTTGCTCCGTCTACACAGTTACGTCTGGAGATTGCAGCGCTTCCTCAGGATGTAGGACAAGCTCCGCAGGGGAATATTTTTATTCAGTCATTGGCCTTTGGTGATCCGGATGACCCCGAAATTATCACTGGCACCGAAGATATTTATCTGCGTGACGAAACCGGGAACATCGTGACAACGGTGAACGATGTAAAGCACCGTGCCTTTGTGCCGAAAACAGTTATCTATAACGAACAGGTAGCAATTTATAATCAGGATAATCCGTCAACACAATTACCTTTCATTCCCAATCAAAATGTTGTGGAAGTTCGTGGGTTGGAAATACAACGTCTGGTTATTACCACACAGGATCTTAATCGATGAAATATGCAATTTTATTGACTGCGTTCATGTCGTCGTTGGTTTCTGCGGAAATGAGTGAGTTGGCCGAAAATGAGCTTCAGGAAACAACGGCTCAGGCCGGTATTACATTGAGTGCGCGTTTTGAGTTTGGCGATGATACTCGCATCAGTTACAACAATGCTGATGCCGATTATAAAGATCCTCAGGAATACTGGTTGGTGATTGATAATTTGACCGGCGCAATTGAGATGAAGGGCATGAAAATTGATCTGATCAATGATTTTGGCCCTTCAGGCAGCGTTGGTGCTGTTCAGGTCACATTACCGGACGAGATTATTTACGACGAACTGTCGACGGACGGTATCTATGTTGGTCCTGATCGCGAAGTCGGTGCCAATCATCGGTTTATTATGGGGGTAGATGTTGACGGATCACTGCAGTTTCCGGCGGCAACCCGCATGAATATTTTTGCCATAAAGTAGGCCAGCTTATGAAAATAATAAAAAAACTGCCGGCATTAATCGTTATGATTTGCCCTTCCGTGTGGGCTGGCATGCAAGCAATGGATGAGTCAGAAATGTCTTCGACTTATGGTCAGGCTATTTTTGAGGTGACCGATCAGGTGGTCTCGCAACCAGGAGGTGCTGATCTTAGTATGTTGCGTTTGACTATAGGTGCTCGCATCGAAATTAACGCCAACGTGGCAGAGCTCTCTTTAGGCCGCTACTGGCGTCCGGAAGGAACCAATTGTACTGGTGGTGCAGGTGGCGATAAGGTTTGTTATAACAATGTATTACCGGTGACTTATAACGATAATATTAATTGGGCATGTACAGCTAAGCCTTGCGGTTCTGTAGGTTTGGCTGATGAAAACTACTTATCGTCTTCTCTGACTCATAATACCGGTGGTGAGAAGAGCTTCTTCGATTTCCCTGGCGGTTTTCAGCCCGATGGCGGTGTCGATATTAAGCTTCGTGACGTGACGATGGGACAGGTGCGCGATAAAGGCAATGGACAGTATGAGTTGTTACCCTTTATTCAGGAAAACCCTTATTTTGAGTTTGCCTTTGATGAGACGTCCGGAGTAAGAAAACTGGTTGGTTTCCGTCTGGGAGCTGAAGAGTCTTTTGGTTATCAGGGAAATATTATTGATGTTATCAGTGGTTATATCCGTCCAAGCATTACAGCTACTGCTAAATTAGGAAGTATTACTGTAGGAGATTTGTATTTGGAGGCGCAGCTCGGGGGCGTCAGAACCATTGGTTGGTTGGATAAACGAACAACGAATTTTTTAGGAACCAGTGGCGGATTTGGTGGAGCTATTCTGGATCTCATTGTTCCTGACACCGACGCGTTAATCAGCCAGTCTCCTCATGCTCAGTTATTTCCTGTGCAATCTAACTATTTAGAACACTCTAACGCATTCTTTTTCAGTGTAGGTACACGGTCTATACAGTGGAGCTCTGTTCAGGGGTTCTCTCCTGAAGTCACATCGCCTGGTTTCTGGATCAATATGGGCGGTGACGGTGGTTTGATTGCTAAGACTCAGGAGGGGGATCATCCGAATAACTACTTCCCCGGGCATCCGAACAATCCTATATATGGTGGCAACACCAACTATGGCAATGTCGCTAATCTGCCTAGCTGGTCTCAGACTTACAACAATAATTGAGCTGCTTCGGCAGTTTGTTCCTCATATAAAAAAACCTGCGTTAGCAGGTTTTTTTATTTACAACGATATATCAGATGCTGAAGGTTTCTAATGTCTCGGGCATCGATCCCGGTACAGCGGAAGGATTATTATCGGCAGTCAGATGTTTGAGAGCGGGAAGTGTGGCGATAAAGTCCAGACTGCTTAGCCGATTGTCGTTGATGTACAGCTTGTTCAGCTTTGTGAGCTGTAACGTATCAAAAGAATTCAATTGATTATGACTCGCTTTCAGACTGGTAAGTTGCGTCAGATTGCTCAGAGAGTTAATGCTACTTAACCGGTTATGGCTAATATCCAGCCAAGCCAGTTTATCCAGTTTTTGCAGTTCTGCGATTGATTGCAGCTGATTATTTGTCAGGTTCAATACCCGCAGTTCTGTGAACTGCTCAAGTCCTGCTAGTGAGCTGATGTCCAGATGCGCACACTCCAGCATTTGCAGCTGTTCCTGATATTCAATTCTTGTATCTGCAATACAGCTATGCAGGGCACTGTCAGCCAGACGATTAAAATCTACCGGAGTCAGGGCAACAGCGGGCGGCTGCTTATTTGTGTCAGGTGTGTTTGAATCAGTGCCGCTGTAGCTGCTGCCACTACCACCCCCGCCATTACATGCGGCGAGTAGGGTGCTGAGTGCTGCAGCCAGTGCTGATCGGGTCCAGGACGTATTCATGGTAAGCCTGTTTTATTATTTTTTTAATGGATACCATCGTACCACAGTGACCAGAGACACTCTAGATTCGTATGAAAAACGGCCGATTTTGTAGCTCATTGATTTATAAGTAAAATTATCCGCTCTGGCGACACCTGAGCCGGTATTCGATGTAAAGGGAGCGTAATATCCACATGCTGGATCTGAATCAACTGACTGTGTTTATCCGTGTGGTGGATGAAGGCAGCTTTACTGCCGCCGGTAAGGCGCTGGGAATGCCCAAATCACGCGTCAGCCGTATGGTTGCCGACCTTGAGGCAAACCTTGGCGCACGCTTACTGCAGCGTACTACGCGTCAGCTTAGTATGACGGAAGTCGGTAGCGCCTATTACAGTCGTTGCCGGCATCTGGTACATGAAATCATCGAAGCTCATGAGATGATTTCTGACCGCGAGGGGAACCCACAGGGTTTATTGCGTATTGCTGTGCCAATGATGGCCGGCAGTGGCGTTATGGGTCATTACTTTGCCCGTTATCAGGCTCAGTATCCGGATGTCCGGCTGGAAGTGATTCATACCGACCGTCCGGTCAATCTGATTCAGGAAGGCTTTGATCTGGGGGTATATCTGGGCGATCTGCCCGATTCGTCGCTGATTGCCCGTACGCTGGCAGAATCCGATTCTGTACTCTGTGCCGCGCCTTCGTACCTGGCACGTGTCGGGCGGCCTTTACATCCCAATGATCTGACGCAGATGCGTTGTGTCAAAATCGGCGAGGGCAGTCAGCCGCAAAGCTATGAACTGACGCATAATGAAACCGGTGAGGTTGTGGAAGTTAAAGTTGAGCCGACAATCTCAACAAACTCGGTGGTTGCTGGTCTGGGGAGTCTTGTGCAGGGCGCTGGCATTGGTGATGTGCATTACCTGCTGGCTGGAGAGCAGTTTCTTAATGGTCAGCTGGTGCCGCTGTTTACCGACTGGAGCCTGCGGCCGCAGCCAATATCTCTGGCCTATCCGTCACGTCAGTACCTGCCACGCAAAGTCCGGGTGTTTATTGATTTTATGGTGGCCGAAGCAGAGCGCCTGGAAAAGGTTCTTGATGCCTTGCCAACCACTGAAGAGCAGATAACGGCTTTCGCCAGATTGCTGCGTAACGAAGAGCGTAAATCCTAGGGCCTGTTTAATTAGTGTTAACAGGCCCTGGCCGAGGCGTGGGGGCCGCAGCACATGTTTCCTCGTCAGGGTCTATTCTGGAAGCTGACACGGTAACGGCATGTGTGGATGGATACCCGAATGAGCACGGTACCTACGCTTTTTTTCCCTGAATCCTTGTCGCAGGAAGCAGCCCGCGTTGTACAGGCGCTGCTGGATGGCGGCTATATGGCTGTGGCGGACTCCGCGACTGCGGACATTGGTTTATATTCATCAGCATTAGCCTGCCAGCAGGCGCCGCAAGGCCAGATCCGCCTGCTGGAGTATGATCAGCACAGTGGCCTGGATCACAGCACCTTAGGGGCTGACATTCTTCTGCCGGTTTCTTTACCGGTACCCTTTTTAAACAATGCCCTAAAACAGGCCCTGCGCCTCTACCAGCAACAGCAGCAATCGCAATACCTTTCCCGCCAGCTAGCCCATCAGGAAAACCAGTTTGAACGCCTGATGGATATCGGCCTGGCGCTGTCAGCTGAACAGGATCATGCCCGCTTACTGGTGCGTATTCTGCAAGAGGCAAGGCGTTTTGCTAACTGTGATGCTGCGTCGATTTTTCTGATTGAACCCGGCGACAACGGCGAGCGGCAGCTGGTGTTTAAACTCAGTCAGAATGACTCGGTGGAATTTCATTCGGAAGAGCAGCATTTTACGCTCGACAGTTCATCACTGGCCGGCTTTGCCGCGCTGTCCGGCGAGATCCTGAATTTTGATGATGTCTACCACCTGCCAGCAGGCTCCGGCTTTGCATTTAATAAAGCCTATGACCAGCAGCTGGGTTACCGTACCCGCTCAATGCTGGTTATTCCGATGCGCACGCACGATGGAAAAATTGTCGGTGTTATCCAGTTTATTAACCGTAAACGCAGTCCACAGGTGCAACTGAGCAGCCCTGAGGTCGTCGAACGTGAAACCCTGCCGTTTGACGAGCGGCTGGTAACACTGCTCGAAACCATGGCCAGCCAGGCCGGGATTGCGATTGAAAATAACCTGCTGATTGAACGTATCAATACTTTGTTTGAAGGTTTTGTCAGTGCGTCTGTACACGCTATTGAACAACGTGACCCAACCACTTCCGGTCATTCATTCCGGGTTGCCGAACTTACCATTGCACTGGCCGAGGCGGCGCACAGTGAAACCGGCCGCGAATATCAGGCCATCCGTTTTCGCAGCGAAGAGTTGCGTGAATTACGTTATGCCGCACTGCTGCACGATTTCGGCAAAGTCGGGGTGCGTGAACATGTGCTGGTAAAAGCCAAAAAACTCAGCCCGGAAGCCTGGGTACGTTTTCATTACCGTATTGCCCTGCAGAAAGAGCGGGTGCGTAATCATTTTCTGCAGCAAAAATTAACCGCTGCACGAGAGCGGCGGCTGAACACTGAATATGAACAGCAACTGCAGCAGGCTGAAGAGCAGGCTCTGCAAAAACTGGATGCGATGCAGCAGGCCGTAGAACTGGCCAACGAACCCAGCATCCTTGATGAAGGTACATTCGGGCATCTGCAATTATTGCGTGGTGAGGTTTACCCCGATATTGATGGTTGTGAGCGGCCCTTGCTGGAAGATCAGGACTTTCTGGCACTGGCCGTACGTCGTGGCAGCCTGACCGAAGAAGAACGGCGTGAAATAGAAAGCCATGTCAGCCATACCATCCGCTTTCTGGCCACCATTCCCTGGACGCCGGAGCTTGAACGTATCCCGCAAATTGCCGGAGCACACCACGAAAAACTGGATGGCACAGGTTATCCCCATGGGCTGATTTCCGCTGATATTCCGGTCGGCGCAAAAATGATGGCCGTGTGCGATATTTTTGATGCCTTAACCGCCTCCGATCGCCCTTACAAAGCCGCGATGCCGGTCGGGCGGGCGCTTGATATTCTGCATGCCGATGCCGGAAACCATAAAATTGATGCATCACTGGTGCGCCTGTTCAGCCGTCTGCCATTGCTGCAGATATTACCCGGCCTTAAATCCATCTGATTCCTGCCCCTGCCGGCTTTCGGCGCTTTGTAATCGAAATGTCATATAACCGCAACATACTGCACCGCACTTAAGGTGCGGCTGCTGATTCCAGCTTGAGTCAGAAGAATATCACGGACGACAACAGTTAATTGACTGCCATTCTGTCACTCGTTTACGGCGCCGCCTGTTAATTCCTGTATTCCTCGTAGGGGGCGTAATGAAACCAACTCGTGTGCTGCTTGCCGCAGCATCGTCTTTATTCGTGTCTCAGCTGATGGCTGGCGAAGCCGTTTTGTATATCACCGAAGATGGCAGCGCGGTACGTGATCTTGCTGTCAGCGTTGATGGCCAGAAAAAACTGGTCGGTGCATCGGGCTTTGTCGTTTTTGATATTAAAAAGGGCGATCACAAAGTTGAGCTTTCCAAATACGGTGAGTGGTTAGGCGAATTTGATTTTGCTACCGCAGGCAGCACCCAGAATGCCGAAGTTCAGGTTGAACTGGTCGGCGGTGAGCCGATGCCGGAAATTAATATCTACACCCCGGGTCAGGAAGAAGCTCCTGCTGTTGGTCAGATTTCAGGTTATCTGCAATCTGATGAAACCGGCGGCCCGGTAAGCGGAGCACGCATTTCTGTTGCCGGCACCGAAATGGCAATGATGACTGATGCCGATGGTTTCTTCAGCTTCGAATTACCCCGCGGTGAATATGCCCTGAATATCGCGCACCCGAATTATGGTAAGCGCGATGTTTCTTCTGTACGCGTTATGTCCAACGTTAATACCGGCGTCAACATGACCATGAGCATGTCCGGTGATGGCGTGATTGAAGAAGTGGTAGCGGTTGGTTCTTATATTCCGTCTACTGCAACTGCACAGGAACGTGACTCATCAGCCGTACTGGATGCCATTGGTTCTGAGCAGATGGCCCGGTTTGGTGATTCCTCTGCAGCTTCTGCACTGAAAAGGGTTGCGGGTGTATCGTTGGTTGGTGGTCAGTTCGCGGTCGTGCGTGGTCTGCAGGGACGTTATATTTCCTCCACACTGAATGGCAGTCTGATGCCAAGTACCGACCCAATGCGTCGTGATGTCCCTCTGGATCTGTTTCCTGCCAGTGTATTAGGTGGGATCAATATTCAGAAAAGTTATACGCCAGACCTGCCGGGTGATACGACCGGTGGCGCGATCATGATGACGACCAAAGGCTTACCTGATGGCCCTGTCAATAAAATCAAAGTTAACGGTGGTCTGAATACCCGTACCACCTTCAGTAATGTTAATGGTTATGAAGGCAGCAGTACCGATTTTACCGGTATGGATGATGGTAGCCGTGACCTGCCATCACTGGTGGACAGTGCAACCAATGGCGGTAATGACGCTATTAATTACTGTAATTTTTCTGGTTGTACTCTGCCGTCAGAAGCTGCGGCTCTGGGTAAATCATTCGATAATAATTACCGTGTAGATCAGATTCAGGCAAAACCCGAGCGTGGGTTTTCTTACGCATTTGGTGATTTAATCAGTAAAGATGCCGGCGATGTTGGTTTTTACGGTGCTGTTCAGTACAACGATAAAACAGAAGCCCGTCATGATGCGAAAACCGACGATCAGAATATTTCTGGTACCTATGAGCGTAGTAAGCGAAAAATTGATGCTACAGGTTATTTTGTTGCCGGCTTTGAAAATTCTGACACTAAACTGACAAGTAAGTCTATTTTACTGCGTAAAACGGATAATACTGTCCGCACGTCAGATGTTTATGATGCGAATAACGATCAGCGTCTGGAAACGGCTACGCTTCAATGGGTCGAGCGTCAATTTTTGTCTCAGCAATTTTCTGGTGAGCATTTCTTTGCAGATGGGTCTCATCAAGTTAATTGGCGTCTTGGGTATGCCCAGACTCGTCGTGATGAGCCTGACCGTCGAACCTATCAATACATTAATAATGTTATGATTCCTTCTACTGTTGAACGCCGCTTTTCCGAGCTTACTGAGGACGCATTTGAAGGTGGGGTGGATTACAGTTTCGAAGAGATGCTGACTGATGCTATGTCGATTAAATTGAAAGCAGGAATGCTTATATCTCAGAAAGAACGTACCGTAGACCTTACTCGTATAGGTTTCAATCTAACTTCTTCTGCGACTGTTGATGTTACACAAGACATTGAGACTATTCTTAGTCCAGCAAATTTTGATAATGGGGATGTTCGTATTCAGGTTCGTACTTCACCGACGGATAGCTATGAAGCGAGCGATGATATGTTTGCTTATTATGGCTCGGCTGAGCTGGACCTGACGAATGTGAAAATTCTGGCCGGTGCCCGTCTGGAAGATTCTGAACAGACCCTGAGCTATCCAAATAGCAGTATTGCTGATGATACACTGAGTGCAAATGAGGTCCTTCCGGCAGTTTCTGTCAGCTGGCAGGCTAATGAGGAAATGCAGGTTCGACTGGGAGTCAGTCAGACGCTCTCTCGTCCAGGTCTGACAGAGCGCTCGCGTTCTGTACAGTATGATCCGGAAACCGATGAGCAGATTTTCGGTAATCCAAATCTTCAGATCTCAAAAATCACCAATATTGACCTTCGTGGTGAATATTACTTCAGTGAAGAAGAGAGTATTTCTGTCGCGTTATTCAATAAAGACATTGCAGATCCGATTGAACGCAGTATTCCGGATGGCTCAGGTTCTGCTTCTGATGGTTCAACCTTCCGTAATGAAGATTCAGCGACAGTTCAGGGTGTTGAGTTTGATTTCCGGAAAAACACTCTGGATGGTGATGCCTGGTCGGGTTTTGTCTCCGGTAATCTGACCTTTCTGGATGCGACCGTTAATCTGAGCGATGATACAGCCCGATTCGAAGGAAAAAACAGTCGTAAGCTACAGGGGCAGTCGGAATTATTGGCCAACCTTCAGCTTGGTTTTGATCATCTTCCGACAGGTCAAAATATTACTTTTCTGGTGAATTACTTCGATGATCGTATCTATAAAACATCCCGTGCTCTGGCTCCGGAAGTTGAAAATGGTCGTTATAGTTTCGATGTTGTTTATCAGTATGATGCAGCGGAAAATCTTATAGTAAAAGCCAAGGCGAATAACATTACCGATGAAAAAGTGGTTTTCAGCCGTGATGGTAAAGAAATAGAAAGCTATTTCGATGGTGCAAATATCAGCGCCAGCGTTGAATACAGTTTTTAATTGAATCATAAAAATTACTTATTAATTGTCATTTAAGTGTCATAAAGCCGGATCAGAATACGAGTCGGCTTTTGATGAACTCTCTGAGGAAAGATTAAATGGAACTGAAAAAGAACTACCTGGCTCTGGCCGTAATTTCCGCTGCACTGGTTGGTTGTGGTGGTGATGACAACAACAGTAAAAAGAATATCGCTGGCGTTTCTTGTTTGGATAACGTTTGTACTCTGAAAGGTCAGATCACCGAAGACGTAACCCTGACAGCAGACAAAGAATGGCGCCTGGATGGTTTCGTAACCATCGGTGCTGGTAACGTTGATTTGGCTGATGCTGCTGCCGTTGCGGCTGCTAAGGCTGCCGGTGTAACTCTGACTATTCAACCAGGCGTTCATGTTCAGGCACTGAATACTGGGGTTCTTTTGGTGACCCGTGGCTCTAAGTTGATGGCAGAAGGTACCGCTGCCAATCCGATTACTTTCAGTTCTTATCAGGATGCTGACTTTGATGGTCTGGGTGAGTGGGGCGGTGTTGTTATTCAGGGCTTCGCACCTCAATATGGTCAGGGGGATACTGGCGCATGTTTTGGTACCGGAACTGTTTGTAACGTCGATGGTGAAGGCGGTGATGGCATTGGCAAATTCGGTGGTAATGATGCTGCTGATAACAGTGGTGTGATCAAGTATGTCCGTATTGCTGAAGCTGGTCGTGTGGCCGGCCCTAATAACGAAATCAACGGTCTGACTCTGCAAGGTGTTGGCCACGGTACCGTGATTGATTACATTCAGGTCCACAATAACCTGGATGACGGTATTGAGTGGTTCGGTGGTACTGTAAATGTGACTCACGCTGTTCTGACCAACAACGATGATGACGATATTGACTTCGATGAAGGCTACAAAGGTAACGTTCAGTATGCACTGATCGTTAAGAATCAGGATCCTGAAGCAAACCCATCAGGTAGCAACGATCCGCGCGGTATCGAAGGTAACAGCGACATTCCAAAAGAAACCAGTGCTACTCAGGCTGCCATTGCTAACGTAACGATCGTTGGTGGAGCAATCAATGATGGTCAGCCAGGCATCAAACTGCGTGGTAAAGTGAATACTTCACTGGCTAAAGTTGCAGTAACTGGTTTTGCTTCAGGCTGTCTGGAAGTTAAAACTTCACAAGCGACTGATGTGTCTGTTCAGGATGTTATCTGCGGTGGTACTGCTCTGAAGAACGATGCTCCGGCGACAGGCTCTATTATCGAAACTAGTTCATCTATGACTTTCAATGATAAGTGGGCTGTGCAGAACGCTGAAGCCACTGCAAATACTATTACTACTGACTTCACTGCGGTTAATAATGGTTCAAGCTTCGCATTTGATGCAACTACCTACGCTGGTGCTGTAGATCCTGCGGCTACTACTGCATGGTGGGCTGGTTGGACGATTCCAGGTTCACTGGATGGTGCAACAGCAGTAAACGCTCCACTGTAAGTTTTTCTGGAAGTATAAAGCGGCGCCTTAGGGCGCCGTTTTTATTTCTCCCCTGCTTATCCCGGCACTCTTCTTCTGCTCATCCCTCCGGGTTCTGTTGTGCAGATTCTCCGGCAATAAATGACACCCTGTCATAAAAATGCAGCCTTTCTGTCATGTAATAGAACTGTCACAGAACTGCAGTATCTTGCGCTCTGAATTTGGGGAGTCTGCGTCACGCAGACGAATTGAGAACAAAACGGGTAATACACATATGCCGATGCAACTGCGAACTCGCAACCTTCTGGCGGCCGCCATGCTCAGCGCAGGCGTGGTAATGGGTGCTTCTGCCGCCACGGTAGACGGTGCTCTGGATCAGGGCGTTAACCGCGCCAATAAAGCACAGCAATCGCAGCAGAAAATTGATTCTGTTGATAACAGTATCCGCGCTCAGGAGCGTGAATACCGTGGCCTGGTCAAAGAAATTGACGGCCTGAATGTTTACGTAACACAGCTGAATAAGCAGCTGAAAGCCCAGCAGGATGAGCTGGCCAGTATTGAAGCCAGCATTAAAAACGTCACGCTGGTTGAACGTCAGATCACACCGCTGATGCTGCGCATGATTGATGCCATCGACCAGTTTGTGGCCGCTGATGTGCCGTTTCTGGCCGAAGAGCGTAGCAAGCGCGTAGCCAATCTGAAAAATATGATGGGCCGTTCGGACGTAACCGTTGCCGAGAAATACCGCAAAGTAACAGAAGCCTATCAGGCCGAAGTCGATTACGGCCGCACCATTGAATCGTACCGTGGCACGCTGGCGACCAATGGCCAGAGCCGTGAAGTGGATTTCCTGCGCGTGGGCCGTATTTCCCTGATGTATCAGTCACTGGACGGTCAGGAGCTGGGTGTATGGAACACCGCGGCTAATCAGTGGGAGCCACTGGACGCATCCTTTAAAAGCAAGTTGATGGCTGGTATCCGTATCGCCCGTGAACAGGCTGCACCAGACCTGATTAAAGTGCCTGTCGCCGCACCCACTTCAGCACAGCAGGAGACTAAATAATGAAACTGCAATCTTTGTTTTTAAGTGCCGCTCTGGTGCTGGGTCTGAATACTCATGTTCAGGCGGCGGAGCCGGTCAGTGTTGATTCTCTGCTGAATCTGGTTAAACAGGGTCAGGCCCGTGATGATAAAGAATTCAAACAGCGTCTGGCACGTTTCAATCAGTCAAAAGCTGAGCAGGAAAAAATGGTTGCGGATGCGCAGAATGAGCGCACCCGTCTCGAGCAGCTGAGCGCACAGAAAGAAAAAGAATTTCAGCAGAACGAAACCGCAGTGGCGGAAGCTCAGGAACGCCTGAATAACCGTCTGGGCAGTCTGAAAGAATTATTCGGTGTACTGCAGCAGGTGGCCGGCGATACCAAAGCGGTATTTGAAGGTTCTGTTATCAGTTCTGAATTACCGGGTCGTGAACAGTTCCTGACCGATCTGATTAAAACCGCAGGTTCTTCTTCCAAGCTGCCATCCATTGAAGAACTGGAACGTCTGTGGTTCGAAATGCAGCGTGAAATGACCTACAGCGGCCGTGTATCGACTTACAACGCGCAAGTGGTACTGCCAAGCGGTAATACAACGGAAGAGCAGGTTATTCGTGTTGGCGGCTTTAACGTTGTCTCCGCAGATAAATACCTGAACTGGGATCTGGAAGCCGGTCGTCTGGTCGAGCTGGATAAGCAGCCTGGCAGCCGTTACACCGATCCTGCCGCGGAACTGGCTTCTGTTACCGGCGCTGAACTGACCGGTTTCTGGATCGATCCTTCCCGTGGTCAGCTGCTGAAAATCATGGGGCAGTCACCAGAGCTGGGTGACCGTGTTGATCAGGGTGGTGTGGTTGGTTACATCATTATTGTACTGGGTGCTATTGGTATTGCCCTGGCTCTGTGGCGCATGGTTGTACTGTACAGCGAAGCCGGAAAAATCCGTGCTCAGATGGATAACGACACGCCAAACGAAAATAACGCTCTGGGTCGTGTAATGGCAGTATTTAATGCCAATAAAAATGCCGATACCGAAACCCTGGAACTGCATCTGGGCGAAGCAATCGCCGCTGAAATTCCACGTTTAACCCGCGCAATCGGCTGGATCAAAATTATCTCCGTGGTTGCCCCATTACTGGGTCTGCTGGGTACGGTGACCGGTATGATCGACGTATTCGAAACCATGTCGCTGTTCGGTACCGGTGATCCGAAACTGATGGCAGGTGGTATTTCTCAGGCACTGGTAACAACGGTTCTGGGTCTGGTAGCGGCAATTCCTTGTGTGTTCCTGCATACCTTAACCAACAACCGTTCACGTGAACTGATGATGATTCTGGAAGAACGCGCCACCGGTATTCTGGCGCGTCAGTCCGAACAGCAGACCAAACCTCAGGCAACAGCGGCGTAACCATGATGTTCGGTGAATTGTACGAACCGGTATATCTGTTTATGGAACGTGGAGGCGATGTCCTCTACGCCATCTTCGGACTGATTTTTATCCTCTGGTTACTGGTACTCGAACGCGCCGCTTATTTTATGTTCTCGTACCGCCCGGCTCTGGCCGCCGCGGTACAGGAATGGGAAGCGCGCAGTGAGCGCCGCTCCTGGCATGCGCATCAGATCCGCCAGGATCTGATCAGCCAGCTGAACATTAATTTAAGCGCCAATATGAGCACCATCAAAATGGTGATTGGACTGGCGCCACTGTTCGGCTTACTGGGAACGGTAACGGGCATGATTGAAGTATTTGATGTGATGGCATTTCTGGGGAACGGCAGTCCGAAAGCCATGGCCTCCGGTATTTCCAAAGCCACCATTCCAACCATGGCCGGGATGGTCGGTGCACTGACCGGGGTATTTGCCCAGTCACTGCTCGAACGTTTTATCAAGCGCGAAAAAATTCGCCTTGAAGACCAGTTAACTTTTGACCACTAATTGGAATTAATAGTATGAGACGTGGTTTTTCGAATTTAACCCCGCAGGCAGAAGAAGGCGAAATCGACATTACGCCAATGCTGGACGTGGTATTTATTATGCTGATTTTCTTTATCGTAACGGCCTCGTTCGTTAAAGAATCCGGTATCGAAGTCAACCGTCCGGATGCCAGCACAGCGCAGTCCAAACC
This sequence comes from Thalassolituus alkanivorans, assembly GCF_020447205.1. GTDB lineage: Bacteria > Pseudomonadota > Gammaproteobacteria > Pseudomonadales > Oceanobacteraceae > Venatoribacter > Venatoribacter alkanivorans. Next base: position 186,774 of record NZ_JAJAEL010000011.1, on the reverse strand, counting down.
GCGTGCCAATATCCTGATTGCCATTAACGACATGGGTGAAATCTGGATTAACAAACGCAAAGTTGATGAAAGCCAGGTACGCGCCAATATCGAACGCATGCACGCTGAGAATCCGCAGGGTACTGTCGTTATTCAGGCCGATGAGGAAGCCAAAACCCGTCAGCTGGTAGCGGTAATGGACGCTGCCCGTCAGGCCGGTGTTTATGATGTATCACTGGCGACTGAGGAGCGCTGATCATGCAATCCAGCTTGCTACGCTTCGGCGCTGCGCTGGCGGTTGCAGCCGTCGCTACCTTTGCGGTGTTCTGGATGATGCAGAGCCTGATCAGCACCGGAGGATCGGTGCTGAACGAACAGGACTTTGGCCGCATTCAGAGCTTCGTGATGGATAAGCCAGACGACGAAGTCCGCACCAAAGAGCGCAAGCCACAGAAGCCACCAACGCCGCCGGCCGAACCACCAAAACCGGATATGCCCCGCCCTGATATGGCACAGGCAAATACCGATGGTTTTGATATCGGTGGATTTGATCTTGGCGCCGATCTTAACGTTGATGCCGGACTCGGTGGCGGCAGTGGAGATGGTGAATTTTTACCGATCGTAAAAGTTGCACCGAATTATCCGCGCCGTGCTGCGCAGAAAGGTATTGAAGGTTATGTGGTGGTGGAATTCACCGTAACCACGCTGGGTACGGTGACCGAGCCGCATGTTATTGAAGCCGATCCTCCGGGCATTTTTGACCGTGAAGCGATGGCGGCGGTTACCAAATTCAAATACAAGCCGAAAATCGAAAACGGTAAAGCCGTTGAGGTAAAAGGCGTACGCAACATTATCCGTTTTGAACTGGATAAGAGTGGCAGATAACAGGAGTCCTTTATGACGAATGCTATGAAACAACCCGTTGCTGTGCTGATGACTGCGGTACTGGCCTATGGCGCAAGCATGCTTGCGCCGGCGGCAGCCTGGTCGCAGAGCAAGGATCAGCAGGCAGAAGAGCAATCTTCTTCTGCAGAAAAAAAACGTGTACGCCGTGCCCAGACTTTACGACCTCATATCTATAAAAAGCTGGATGCTGCCCGGGCGTTGTCTGATGAAAAGAAATACGCCGAAGCCATCGAGGCACTGAACGCGGTTGAGAAAATCAAACGCAACAGTTACGAACAGGCGATGACACACAATATGTTCGCCTATGTGTATTTCAATCAGGAAGATTACAAGAAGGCTATCGGCGCTTATAAAAACGTCGTTGCCACCAAAAATATTCCGGAAAGTCTGGAGCAAACCACACTGTACAGTCTGGCTAAGCTCTACCTGATTCAGGAAGATTATAAAAATGCACTGGCCGAGCTGAATAAATGGTTCGCGATGGTTGAAAAACCGAATGCTGAAGCCTTTATTTTACGGGCACAGATGCAGTTCCAGCTGGAGAAATATCAGCAGGCTCTGCCGGATGTGAAAAAAGCCATCGCCATGACCAAAGAGCAGGGCAACCAGCCAAAAGAAAACTGGCTGCTGCTGGAGCGTGCGGTGTACTACCAGAACAAAGATTTCAAAAATCTGGCGCGCTGTCTGCAGGATCTGTCGACCCTGTATCCGAAAGCCCAATACTGGGTGCAACTGGCGGCCGTTTACAGCGAGCTTGGCCAGCCGCTGAAAGAACTGGCGGCGTTGGAAACCGCACACGAGCAGGGTTTGCTGAGCAAAGAAAGCGAACTGGTGAATCTGGCACAGGCATTACTTGGACAGGAAATTCCGTACAAGGCTGCTGCTATTCTTGAAGACGGCATGAAAGACAAAAAGATTGAAGCCAGTGCTAAAAATCTGTCTTTGCTGGGCGATGCCTGGATGCTGGCAAAAGAATACGATAAAGCCATTGTGGTAATGGCCAAAGCGGCCGAAGCCTCTCAGGCCGGTAAAGATTTCTACAAGCTGGCGCAGATTCATACCGAACGTCAGGAATGGAAGCTGGCACTGAATAATGTCGATAAAGCGCTGAAGCTGGGTAAGCTGCAGCAGCCTTCGGCGGCCTATATCCTGAAAGGTCTGATTCTGTTTAATCTGGATGATCTGCCATACGCACGCGACAGCTTTGAAGAAGCGCAGAAGTTTGCCGAAGCAGAAAAAATGGCTGATCAGTGGTTGCGTTATATCGATGGCGAACAAAAGCGCCGTGAGTATATGGCTGCGAATAACTGATTCTTTTATCGGCTATAAAACAGCCCCGGCAGGTTAATACTGCCGGGGCTGTTTTATGGAGCTTTTCAGGTATTTATCCTCTGATTTTTTGAATAAGCAGACATCCTTGTCCGGCTATGGCTCAGTGATTGACCTTGCCCGGTAAACTCAGATCGCCCGAGGCTATATCCATTACATTCACCACACACAGCAGTGGCGAGTGCACACTCTGATTAACCCGTAAACCTGCGGTTACACCATCAAAGTTTGCCTGTTCAACAACGGCAATATCTGCAAAGGGAACACGAACCTCCACATGCTCGGCGGAGAACACCGGGTCCCAGCCCGGGCTGTCGAGCAGAATTGGCAGGCCCGGCCAGGTTGCCGGCAAACGCGGCTTAACACCTTCCGGAATATCGGCAACGCCCAGTGCACCTTTGCCACAGCGTTCATCGGGATGTAACACCACCCAATGACTGTGCCAGAGATTGCCGTCGTTGCCGGTATCGCCATCATTGTTTTCATCGTACAGCGGTGTGTCGTCAAAATCCGGATGGCTGGTTACCGCCAGAGCCAGAATACCGGCTTGTTTGTCAAAACCCACCTCGTAGCTGTCAATGGTTGTTGGCCAGACATAGGAAAATACATGGCTGCCGGCAAGCTGTCCGCTCGCCGCGGGAGTATTTTCTCCGGCATTACCGGATACCGCCATATGGAAGGTTGCGATGCTGCCTTCAGTGGTGATTTTGGTATGAATAATATCGAAAGGAGCCAGCTCAATATTTTTCTTTTCTGCCTGTATGCCGCCGTGATGGTGGCCGCCCGCACAGGCTGCGGCAGAAAATCCCGCCGCTATAAAGGCCAGCAACAGTGAATGATTAGCCATTATTGCGCTCCTTTTAAATCGTCTAATGAGGCTCCGAAATTGATATGGAGCACCTGACCGTTGAGCAGCAATGCGGGTACCGATTTTACGCCGGCTAATTCCGCAGCTGTGATTTCGGCGGGCTCTTCACCCAGATGGACGACTTTCAGATTCAGGCGCTGCTGATCCAGTGCGGCCAGCAGAGCCTGTTCTGCGCTGACACATACCGGACAACCGGCGTGATAAAAAATGGCGTTGTTCATTATCTCTCTCCAAATTTATGTATCGACTCGACACCTTTTAAACCCTAAGGGACGGATTGCCCTGTTGTCAATAAAGTTTTTAGTCGATACTATGTGCCAATGATGACTGATCTGATTTACAACCACGTTGAGCGGCTTGGGGAATTACTCCGGGTTGACGCACGCCAGTGCGGCGCAGAATTCGGCCTGTTGCCGGTTCAGCTGGAGGCGCTGCATTACCTGTCGATCTGCAATCGCTATTCGGATACGCCAATGGCGGTGAGTGAGTATCTGGGGCAGACCAAAGGCACGGTGTCGCAGACGCTGAAAGTGCTGGAAAAAAAGGCATTGCTGCAAAAGGTTGCGGATACCGCGGATAAGCGCGTAACGCATCTGCGCGTGACTGAGGCGGGTCAGCAGCTGTTGCAGCAGCTGATTCCCTCTCCGATGTTTGTTAAAGCCTGTGCGCATTTATCGGTTGCTGAGCAGCAACAGGTCAGCGCCGCTCTGAAATTATTGCTGACAGGATTTTTAAGCGCTAATCAGATGAAATCATTTGGTATATGCCGTTCGTGTCGCCATAACCGTGAGACAGAAGACGGGTATTTCTGCAATCTGCTGCAACAGCCACTGTCAGCAGAAGATGCAGAGCTGATTTGTAAGGAGCATGAACGGCAGTAGCGTTTTGCTCCCGCGTAATGGCTGCGGCAATTCCTTTGCCGCTGCATCACATACTTACTTCTTCTTCGGCGTCCACGCCCACACCATGGTGGCTTTGACGGTTTCGGTACCGCTGCCATCGGTGATCACAACCGGTACTTCGATATCGCCTTTTTCGGTGTTCTTCACATAGTCGAGCTGCTCATCGCTGAAACTTGCCACCGCTTTCATATCACCGCTGGCACGCTTGAGGTATTCCAGCTGCATGGAGCGGATAACAATGATGCGGTCATCGGGTACGCTCATGCCGGTCATAAAGCCAGTGGCCGACTCGGCCAGCAGACCCATCGCCGCGGCGTGCACACTGCCGATATGGTTCTGCACTTTCTTCTTGTTGCGCATAACGATCACGCATTCCTGCGGGGTCAGTTTTTCTACGCGGGTGCCGGCGGTGCCGGCGAAAGGAATCACCCGGCCCATTACCAGTGACAGTGCCTTGGCGCGCCAGGCTACCGGCAGTTTATTCACTTTGCTGACGACGGTGCTGAGTCGGTTAGGACGGTTTGCTTTATCTGTGTTTGCCATAGCTGGGTTCTTCGGTTTTGGTTGTAAAGGCGCGCAGTGTAGAGTGGCTGGCCTGTGTTGAATATGGCCGAAATGACGTTTTAACGGCCGGTGTATCAGGCTGTTTTGATGCCGCCCTGAGCCGGGTTGCGTTATATCCTCACCACTGGCCGGTAGTGTCCTTTTGAGATTGGTACCTTTGTGCTGTTATCCGCATTGCCATAAAACAAAAACAAAGCTGTAACATGGTGCCACTATGCTGCGGCGGCTTTCACAATGTTGTTCTCACCGCTGAATAAAGGAGATACCTATGAATAAAATGATGCTTCCCGTGCTGCTGAGCAGTGTGGTTGCCGCTCAGGCGCTGGCCATGTCGAAAACCCCGGAGCCGCTGCCGGATGTGGGTACTGTTAACAAGACCGTCCGCTTTATCGCTATCGGCGATATGGGTACTGGCGGTGATGGTCAGTATAAAGTGGCTGCTGCACTGGAATCTGTATGTGCCGAACGTGGTTGTGATTTCGCCATCGGATTGGGCGATAACATTTATGAAGCCGGCGTAGATTCGGTATCGGATATTCAGTTTCAGACCAAATTTGAAGACCCGTATAAAAACCTCAACTTCCCGTTTTATATGACGCTGGGCAACCACGATAACTCATGGTTATTCGGTGGTGATGGTCTGGATAACGATAAAGGCGATATTCAGGTGGATTATCACTACCAGCAGAACCGCCCAAGCAATAAGTGGCAGATGCCGGCACGTTACTACACGTTCTCCGCGCCGTTAAACGAAGAGCAGCCACTGATTAACTTCTTCTCCCTCGATTCCAACCCGCTGGCCGCAGTGGGCGATGCCGATGCCGAATACTGGCAGCTGCCGTACAAAAAGACCCAGGCAGAATGGATCGACCGCGAGCTGAATAACGCTTCCGCACCGTGGAAAATCGCCTTTGCCCATCATCCGTTTCTGTCCAACGGTAAGCACGGTAACGCCGGTATGTATGACGGCTTCCCGGGCGCCGGCGTGGTGTATTACGACATGCTGAAAGACCACGTCTGTAACAAAGTGGATGTGATGATTGCCGGTCACGATCATGAACTGCAGTTCCTGCAGCCGGTGGATAAATGCGGAAAAACCCTGCACATGGTTTCCGGTGCCGGTGGCAAGAGCCGTGAGTTCAAAGACACCGAGCGCAACGCAGCTTACTGGCAACAGGATAAAACGCTGGGCTTTTTCTATATCGAAATCGCTGGCGATGAATTCCGTGCAACTTCTTATACCGTTGACAGCGTCAGCGGTGAAGTGACCCGTGCTTTTGATAAAACCCTGACCCGCCAATAAACCGGGCGTTAGTGCAATAACGCATAATCCGCTGTCACCCGTGTGGCAGCGGATTTTTTTTGCCTATGCTTTGATCATGGTCCGGCAAATGCCGGCTGCAGAATCAGCAAGGAGAACCGTTATGAACGTAATCGCAACGCAGGATCTGAAAATACTGATCACTGGCGGAGCCAGTGGTATTGGTGCCGCTACCGCCAGGCTGCTGGCAGCGGAAGGTGCTCAGGTATTGATTGCCGATGTACAGGACGATGCAGGAAATGCTCTGGCTAAGGAGCTGGGTTCACGGGTGCGTTACCGGCATCTGGATGTGGTCAGTGTTAAGGACTGGGAGCAGGCAATCGCTTTTGCTGAAACAGAATTCGGCGGCCTGAACGCACTATTCAATAATGCCGGAGTCGTGGGTTTCAGTGGTGCAGAAAACAGCTCGCCGGAAGAGTTTAAGCGCATTACCGATATCAATTTATACGGTGTGTTTCTCGGCATTCATTGCGTCACACCGGCGCTGAAAAAAGCAGGCGGCGGGGCCATTGTAAATACCTCATCCACGGCAGGTTTACAGGGTTATGGCGGTCTTGCCGGTTATGTTGCCAGTAAATGGGGCGTACGCGGGCTGACCAAGGCCGCGGCGCTGGATCTGGCGCCATACAATATCCGCGTGCTGTCATTACACCCCGGGCCAATACGCACTGCCATGACCGATGGCTTGCCCGATGCGATTGCTCAGGCGCAGCCCATTCCCCGGTTTGGTGAGGCGCTTGAGGTCGCGCGCATGGCGCGCTTTATGTTTACCGAAGCCACCTATTCAACCGGCAGTGAATTCGTCATTGATGGCGGCGCCGTGACCGGACAGGTATTATCCTGGGCGGACGAATAACTTCGTCATCGTATGTTGTCAGAGCTGCTCAGTATATTGTCAGAGCCACGCTCTCCGCTGTAAGCAAGCTCTGACATCGCCGGTTTCCGTCAGGAAATACGGTTGTATCCCCAGGTCGGTATGCGGTTTAAACAGTATGAAAATTACTCTGGAAATGTGGCGCACTTTTGTTGCTACGGCTGAGCAGGGAAGCACCATTAAAGCGGCAGAATTTCTCTGCAAAAGCCAGTCGGCGGTGGTGCACAGTCTGAAAAAAATGGAATCTTTATTAAATCAGCCTTTATTTCAGGTTCAGGGGCGTCAGTCGCAGCTGACGCTGGCCGGGGAACAATTGCTGGTGCAGGCACGGGCTTTACTGGCCCGCGCCGAATCGCTGGAAATAAAAGCTACCGATAGTGCTTTGGCACAGCGTCAGGAAATCGCCCTGGCGGTGGATGTCCTGTTACCTCCGGCATATTGGTTACCGCGACTGGCGCAGTTCAGCGCAGAAATGCCACAGGTGTCGGTACAGATTTATGAAAGTGCGTTATCGGGTGCCTCGCAGCTGCTGGAACAGGGGCTGGTTGCTGTCGCCATCGCCAGTCAATTACCTCATGACATACTGAGTGAGCCTTTACTGGCGGTGCGTAAACACTGTGTCTGCGGTTTATCTCATCCGCTGGCGAGCGCCGGGCCACTCACTGACAGCGACCTTAAACAACACTGCCAGATCGTGTTGCGTGATAGTGGCAGCGCCAACCGCGACAGTGGCTGGCTGGCAGCACAGCAGCGTCTGACCCTTGATTCTGCAGCACTTGCTCAGCAGGCGGTAGAAGCCGGTGTGGGCTTTGCCTGGCTGCCGGAATATCTGATTACCGGGCGGATGCAGCGCCTTACTCTGGCAGCCGGCAATGAGCGGGAAGTGGCTTTGCATATCGGTCTGAACCCGGAGTTTGCACATCTGACTGCCGTTGCCCGCCTGTATGAATTGCTGACCCAGACCCCGCCTGCCGCATAAGCATGCAAAAAACGGCGTATATTCAGCCGTTCTTTTCATTATTTTTTATTTTCCCCTGGCCGTAATCTGCTCTCCGTCCAATATCTGCAACAGGAGAGCAGTAATGATCACAATCGATTTTTTCCACGATGCTGTTTGCGGCTGGTGCTATGTGCTCAGCCCACGTTTACGCCGCTGGGCGGATCATCCGCAGGTTCAGATCCGTCAGCGCTGTTTTGTATTGCAGCGCAATGAGCAGGAAATGATTGAGCGCTTTGGCTCAATGGCGCTGGCAAAAGCCGAAATCCTGCGCCACTGGCAGCAGTGTCAGGCAGCTGCCGATGATCCGGCCCGTTTTAATACCGAGGGCATGCGCGCCAAGCCTTTTTCTTATCCGTCCGGTTGGCTGGCGGCACTGTTCGCCAAGGCCGCAGAAATAACCTACGGCACTGCTGCCCACTGGGATATGTTCGATGAAATTCAGCGTCGTCACCTGCTGCTGAATGAAAATATTGGTAGTGAAGACACTCTGATAGCCGCAGCCAATACGCTGGGATTTGACGGTAAGGCTCTGGCGGAACAGGTAAAAACGGAAGAACTTCGCCTGCTGGTGGAAGATGATATAGCGCTGGCACGGCGGCTGAATGTTCGTTCGATTCCAACCTTGCTGATTAATGGTAAAACGCTGGTTTCCAGCACGTTAACCAATGAACAGTTAGAACAATTAATTGAACAGCAACTGGCGGAGGCGGCATGAAAAAATTACTGGTTTTATATTATTCAAGTTATGGCCATATCGAAACCATGGCACAGGCCGTAGCAGAAGGTGCCGGTAAAATTGAGGGGGTCGACGTCAGCCTGAAGCGTGTACCGGAAACCCTGAGTTCTGAGATAGCGGAAAAAGCCGGTATTAAAATGCAACAGGCCGGAGATGAAGCCAGCGTTGCCGAATTAGCCGGCTATGACGGTATTATTTTTGGCACGCCAACCCGCTTCGGCAATATGGCAGCTCAGATGCGAAATTTCCTCGATCAGACCGGTGGCCTGTGGATGCAGAATGCACTGGTGGGAAAACTGGCCAGTGTGTTTACCTCAACCGGCACCGGCGGTGGTAATGAAACCACGATACAGTCGTTTCATACCACGCTGCTGCACCATGGTATGTTGATTGCCGGCCTGCCTTATACCGCTCCGGGGTTAACGGATATCAGTACGGTAAAAGGCGGCTCACCGCTGGGCGCTGCCTGTATAGCCGGTGCTGATGGTAGTCGTCAGCCGTCAGAGCTGGAGTTGAGTCTGGCCGCTTATCAGGGAGAATATATGGCGCGCACACTGTTGCGTTTGCAACCGGTTTAAACGTTATTAAACAACATAAAAAAGCCCCGGATAACGGGGCTTTTTGGCCTGCATTCTCTCTTTTTCAGAATTATTCAGCGGTTGCAATAAAACGGCTGTACAGTTCTGCGGTTTCAGCCGGAATTTCGACCATCGGTAAATGACCGATTCCCGGATAAATTTTTACCTGTGCTTGTGGCAGCTTTTCTTTGAATACCTGTGCGGCTGATACATCCAGTACGCGGTCTTCCTCTCCCCAGATAATCAGCGTTGGCATGGTGACTTTTTCGCTCAGCTGTTGCTCAAACTGGCTGGCTGCCAGCTCTTCGCGGGTAGCGAGCATATCGCTGAATATTTCGCGGTTAATACCTTCGCGGGCGATGGTTTTACGCACAACCACCGGACGCAGCGGCCATGGCAATAGTGGTGGTTCACTCATGACGAAATTCCAGCGGTATTCAAAACTTTCTTCGTCGGTAGCGATTAACGGATTTTTGCCTTCGGCCAGCGCCTGCATATATTCGCTTTGCTCTGGCGCATCAACACCGGCAGCATCAATTAAGGTCAGGCTGAGAATCTGTTGCGGATAGCGGGTGGCATAAATGGCGCTGATGGCACCGCCCATGGAATTGCCGGCAATATGGAATTGTTCAGCGCCCGTCGCAGCCATCAGCTTATGCAGGCGTTCAGCCTGGCGGATTAAATTATAATCCTGGGTCGATGGTGCCGGGGTGTCACCGTGACCGGCCAGGTCGGGAATAATCAGGTGATAATCCTGTGGCATTTCAGCGGCAAATTTCAGCCAGGTATCTTTGTTGGCAGAAAAACCATGCAGTAATAAGACGGTTGGCCCTGTGCCCTGACGTTCCAGATAACGCATTTCCACATCACCGGTGGCGACCTGTTTCAGGGTCAGGTCGGCGCTGCTGCGGGCCAGGTTAATGGCTTTGTCATAAATCACTTCCTGCTGACTGGCCGAGCAGCCGCTCAGCATTAATGCTGCGAAGGTCGTGGCGCCGATAAGCAAGCGGGTGGAAGCCTGAAACATGGCTGAGATAGGCCGCATAAAAAATACCTGTAATTTTATTATTGAGAGACACTGATTCAGACCGTTCTGGCACTGTCCTGCAGGCGTTTGATCAGTTGCAGGGCGTGCTGCAGGGCGTCTTCGATCTGGGCCGGTGGCAGAACATGGTGAGGCCGGCAGAGCAGCAGGATGCCATCTGCCCACTCAATGTGAAGGTGAGGATGCGCCAAAAGCCAGTCGCAGACCTCTGGTTTCAGTAAGGCCCACAGGCGTTCGCCATTCTGGCTGTGCAGCTGCCACTGGCGCAGCAGCAGGGGTTTTTGCTGTGCCGTTAATGAGACGAGCTTCTTGTGCTGGCTTTCGGAAAACACATCTTCCTGCAACCAGCGCTTGCGACAGATGCTGAAGGCACTGGCCTCGGGCAGCGGGCAGGGCAACAGAATAACGGTCTGAGTCGACGCGCCGCCGGCCCCGATCAGGCTGTAATCAAACAGATTAAGGTAGCGGCTGTCATCGTTCTCCAGTTGCCCTTCAAGTAAATGGCGGAAGTGACGGAACTGGCCAATATCCAGCAGCTGAAAGTGCGCGTCGCGGATACGCTGGCTGAGTGAGGCATAAGGCCGGTAAGCCAGTTTCAGCTGATCAGCCAGAGCCGATAATTCACTGCCTCTGCTACCTCGGTCGACTAGCATCAGCAGCAGTAACAGGCCGATAATGGCGGCAATTATGATCAGACTCAGTAACGGCGTCATGCTGGGTGTTCACTCTGGCGTACGGTTGCTTTCCGTGTGAGTGTAACACTCCTGTATGATGCGCGTACGGCAGCCGGATTGTCTGCCGGTTCTGCGCTGACTGAGCATTATCAGAGCCTGTTTAATAAAGATGAGCAGGCCCTGGGAACATTCAAGGAGACTGTTTTGACTGTTGAATCCCCGGTTTTGTTTGACACCCTGACGACCCGTTCTGGCCATAAGATTGGTGTTCTGACCCTGAATGCCCCAAAAGCCATGAATGCTGTCGATCTGACCATGGTGAATCTGATCGACAAGCAGCTGAAGCGCTGGGAAAAGAGCGACAAGCTGGTGGCGGTAGTGATGCGTGGTGCCGGTGATAAAGCCTTCTGTGCCGGTGGCGATATCCGCCAGCTGTATGACAGCATGCAGGCCGAAGGCGATGAGCATTGCCGTTATGCTGACAATTTTTTCAGCGGCGAATATGGCAAAAACTACCGTGTTCACCTGTTTTCCAAGCCGCTGATTGCCTGGGGAAATGGCTTTGTCATGGGCGGTGGCTTAGGGCTGTTTATCGGCGCTAATCACCGCGTTGGTACTGAGACACTGAAGCTGGCCTGGCCGGAAGTCCGCATCGGTCTGTTCCCGGATGTTGCTGCCACCTGGTATCTGTCACGTTTGCCGTATCCGGCCGGTCACTGGATGGGGTTGTCCGGCAGTCATATGAATGCCGTTGATTGCAAAGACCTGAAACTGACTCACTATTGCCTGCAGCACGCCCAGCTGGATGAGGTGCTGGCGCAGCTGCGTCAGCAAAACTGGAGCGATAACCAGGCCGAAAACCATTATTGCGTGCGCTCTCTGTTGCAGCAGCTTGAAGGCTCAGCAGCGGCGGAGATGCCGGCCAGCCAGCTGCAGCCGGTGCAGGCCGAACTGGATGAGCTCTTTGCCTGCGACGATCTGAGCAAAATAGCCGCGCGTTTTGCGGCGCACAGCACAGACAACGCCTGGCTGCAGCAGGGACTGAATAACTTTAAAGCTGGTTGTCCGGCAACGGCACACCTGATTATGGAGCAGTTGCACCGCGGCAAGCAGATGAGTTTAAAAGAGGTGGTGCAGTGGGAGCTGGTGCTGGCCTATCAGTCGGTGCGGCATCCGGACTTTGCCGAAGGCATTCGCGCCATGGTGGTGGATAAAGATTTCAGCCCGCGCTGGCAGCACGCTCATGTGGATGATGTGCCGGCCAGCTGGATTGAGGCGTTGCTGGAATCTCCCTGGCCGCAGGATAAGCACCCGCTGGCCGGTATTTAGTTGGCGCTCAGCGCAGCGCGTTTTGCGTGGCTTCGGCTTCTTCAGTCAGTTCCTGCCATTGGGTAACTTCATCGTCGGCGTCCAGCCCCAGACGCTGATAGGAACCCAGCTCACTGCGCTTAATCCGTGCCAGCGGGTGATCGCTGCCGTCGTAGCTTTGCAGCGTGGCAACCTGGATCAGGTCGCAGTAATCCGCACTGTCGGCCTGATGCTGCAGATTCAGATATTCCTTCGGTACATTGACCAGATCCGGCGAAAACTCCCAGCTGCGCAAAATATAGCTGCCCAGAGACGGATGCAGTTTTTCCAGTACGAGATCCAGTGAGAAGCTGTCGTTGAGCAGGTCGCTGTGATTTTCGGCATAAGCCAGAATTGGCAGCATACCGATCTGATGTACTAGTCCGGCGAGCATGGCCTGATCCGGCTGCAGTTTAGTGAAATGCCGTGCCAGCACCTGAGCCGATGAGGCGATCTCCATGGCCCGTGCCCAGCATTCGCGCATGCGTTTATCAATAATGTCGTGGGTGGCCTGAAACATCTGCTCCATGGCCAGGCCGATGGCCAGATTACTGGTGAAATCGATACCCAGGCGCGAAATGGCGGTGCCAAGGTCGGTGACTGGGCTGTTGGCGCGGATTAATGGGCTGTTAGTGACCTTAATAATACGCGCACTGAGCGCCGGGTCCTGGGCGATGATCTGACTCAGCTGGGGAATGGTGGCGTTGGCATCTTCTGCCACTTCGCGTACACGTAAAGCAATCTCGGGCAGGGTGGGCAGCACCAGTTCGTCCTTCTTTATCTGGGCTACGATATCGTCTTTTACCTGTTGTGCCAGGTTGCTCATGGGCCGGCCTCTTAAGCGCTCCGGCCCTGTGGCCGGATCAGTTGTCTGTGATGGCAGGATCAGCGTCGCTGTTATTCTGCTCAGTTGTGCCTTCAGTATAGGAAAGACGGGCGAGAGTGACGGGAATTTCCCCGGCTTTTATGCCGCTCTCTGGCCAGTCGCTGTTCATCACCGCCAGGCCAAGACGGCCGCACCAGGCGGCAATGTCGCCCAGCGTCTTACCCTGACTGTCCTGCAGGGCGGTCATAATGGCGATATTGGCATCCGCGACAGTGCTCACGGCGACCAGATTCTTTTTGCTTTTGCCCAGATACTGCAGACGCGCAACGATCTCCTGACCGGTATAGCAACCTTTGCGGAAGCTGATGCCCTCGTGGATATGCCAGTCGATAAACTGTGGCACCCAGGCTTCGCGGCTGGCTTCTTCGACCCAGACAATGCCTTCGGCAATGTCGCCCAGCCACCATTGCTGCTCGGCAGTAAGTTCCGGGGCCTGTTGGAGTTGGGCGTTGGCTTTTTCTGCTGGCAGCCAGTATTCAACGCGGCCATCCGGCCAGTGCAGGGTCAGGCTGTTATCACTGCTGTCGTGCAGCAGCAGGCGGCCATCGCTCAGGCTGTCAGGGTTGTCGTCGTACGCAGACAGCTCGGCAGGCACATCGGCAGTGACCAGCCAGTCGTCCAGATGCTCGGTCATGGTGACCTTAAAAAACACCGCGTAGCGTGCCAAATGCTGGCGTAGCGCGCTGACCTGAGCCCGAGGCAGGCGCAGCCAGACGCTGTCGCCATGGCGGGCAATCACAAAGTTCGCCACCATGCGGCCTTTGGCAGTACAGCAAGCGCCCAGAGTCCAGCGGCCTGCTTTAAGGCTGGTCATATCGCAGGTTAATTGTCCCTGCAGAAAGCGTTCACTGTCCGGGCCGCTGATTTCCAGCAGGGCAAAGGCGGAAAGCCAGGTCAGCCCCTGTGTGGCAGGTTGCTCCGGGATGAACCCCTGCGGGTCAATTTGGCCGGGAAGTACGATGGATGCTTCAGACATAATGAATACGGGTCTTGTGTCGGTGATAACAATATGGCCGCAGTTTACTGCAAATTGGTCATACTCTTAACGTTGCAGATTGTGTGGCTATCGGGCTTATACCACCGTCGGGATAGCGGTATCCGCTGCCAGCTTTGATATACTGCGGTTTTATCACCGGCGTGGCCGCACCCTGCGACTGCTGCCGTTTACCTTCTGTTGTTTACTTTTATTGCTTATCTGGGAGTTCCGAGTGTCTGACGAAATTGAAGCAAAACGCGTCCGCTGGCACAGCCGCCGTGGCATGCTGGAGCTTGATGTATTGCTGGTTCCTTTTGCCGAAGAAGCCTTCACCGGTCTGAGCGCGGACGATCAGGCCCGCTACCGTCAGCTGCTGGAATGTGAAGATCCGGATCTGTTTACCTGGTTTATGGAGCATCAGGTTCCGGATAATGCCGATCTGGCTCGCATTATTGAACTGGTGCGGGAGCATGCCCGCAACCGCTGAGTGGGTACTGCAGTCATCGCGTCGGCAACGCTGGCTCGATGGCGTCTTTCTGTTGTTTTCCCTGCTGATTCTTGTCTGGCTGCTGCCGTTTTTGTGGTGGTTATGTGCGGCATTTTTCCTGTTGGTTCTGACAGCCTGGGGCTGGCGCCAACCTGTGGTGCGTAAACTCGGTTATGACAGCCGTGGCTGGTGGTTTGAGTGTCGTGGTCGCAGGCTGCCGGTGCGCTGGCGCAGTGGCAGTGTAAGGCGGGCGGATGTGCTGATACTGGAGTGGTCGTTCTGGCCCTGGCAGCGGCTGATGATCCGGCCTGACAGCCTGAGCAGTGCGGAGGATTACCGCCGCCTGACGGCGGCGTTATATAACGATCTGCACTGATGCTCCGGGGTTGAGCGGGTTCAGATCCGGGCAAAGCCGGCTCAGAGTTCACCCAGTTCTTTCAGATATTTAGGCGTCAGAACGGTATCGAAGGCGCGTGGCAGCGGTTGCGGATAGTCACGGCTGAAATGCAGGCCGCGGCTTTCTTTGCGCAGCAGTGCCGAGCGGATGATCACGTCGGCCACATCCACCAGATTACGCAGCTCAAGTAAGTCATTACTTACCCGGTAGTTGCTGTAAAACTCCTGAATTTCCTGCCGCAGCATCTGCACCCGGTGCTGAGCACGCACCAGTCGTTTGGTGGTGCGCACAATGCCAACGTAATCCCACATAAAGCGCCGTAATTCGTCCCAGTTATGGGCAATCACCACGTCTTCATCGGAATCGGTCACCTGACTGGCATCCCAGGCCGGCGCTTTGGGGGCCGGTTCGTTACGGTCGATATTGGCGGCAATATGAGCCGCGGCGGAGCGGGCAAACACCAGACACTCAAGCAGCGAATTGCTGGCCAGGCGGTTGGCTCCGTGCAGACCGGTGCTGGCGGTTTCGCCGATGGCATACAGGTTTTCGATATCGGTGCGGCCATGGATATCGGTTACCACGCCACCACAGGTGTAGTGCGCCGCCGGCACCACCGGAATCGGCTGGCGGGTGATGTCGATGCCCAGCTCCAGACAGCGCTCATAAATAGTGGGGAAGTGCTCTTTGATAAAGTCAGCCGGTTTGTGGCTGATATCGAGGAACAGGCAGTCGGCACCGATGCGTTTCATCTCATGGTCGATGGCGCGGGCGACGATATCCCGTGGTGCCAGTTCGGCGCGTTTATCGAAGCGCTGCATAAAGCGCTGGCCATTGGGCAGCAACAGCTTGCCACCTTCACCGCGCACCGCTTCGGTAATCAGAAAGGATTTGGCCTGCGGGTGATACAGGCAGGTAGGGTGGAACTGGTTGAATTCCATATTGGCGACGCGGCAACCGGCACGCCAGGCCATGGCAATGCCATCGCCGGAAGCGCCGTCCGGGTTGCTGGTGTACAGATACACCTTGCTGGCACCACCGGTGGCCAGTACCACTGAGCGCGCGGTAATGACGTCGACATCGCCGGTATCGTTATTGAGAAAATAAGCGCCGATACAGCCATGACCGCCGCTGCCGAGTTTTTCGCGGGTGATCAGATCAATGGCGATGTAGTTCTGCAACAGTTTGAGGTTGGGCTTTTCTTTCGCCCGTGCCAGCAGCGTATCGGAGATGGCATGGCCGGTCGCATCGGCGGCGTGAATGATGCGCCGTGCGCTGTGGCCACCTTCACGGGTCAGATGGAAATGATCCGGGCTGTCCTGAGTGAAGGGCACACCGATATCAATCAGCCACTGAATCGCGGCGGTGGAGTTTTCCACGGTAAAACGCACGCTGGGTTCATGGCATAGACCGGCACCGGCGATCAGGGTGTCCTGCACGTGGGCCTCAACACTGTCGTCTTCATCCAGCACCGCCGCCACGCCGCCCTGAGCCCAGCGTGTGGAGCCTGCATCCAGGCTGTCTTTGCTGATGATGGCAGCATTGATGTGATCAGGCAGTGACAACCCCAGCGTCAGGCCGGCGGCGCCGCTGCCAATAATAAGAACATCGAAAGAGAAAGATTGGCTCATGCTGTATTGTACGTATCAAAGTGGTGGGCACTATAATGCCGCCGCGGAGGCTTATGCCAGTGCCGGACGGGCCATAACGGACGCTGTACGGGGAATAACTTTCTGTCCGTCATCGGCCACATATGCCACCCATGATACACTCTGGCGGAACTAATCCGAACAAATCCCCTCTATCCTCCCAGAACCAGGTCGACACACTGGCATACAGGAGGCTGGGTAGATGAGCTTAGCAATGGCTGTAGAGACACAGCGCACGACAGCGGAAAAAAGCATGACAGATCAACAATCTACAGATCGGCAACTGGTTGCCCGCGTACAGAAGGGCGACCGGCGCGCATTTGATCTGCTGGTCATCAAATATCAGCACCGCATTCTGGCGCTGGTCGGACGCTTTGTCCCTGACTTTGCTGAGGCTCAGGACGTGACTCAGGAAGCCTTTATCAAGGCCTACCGGGCACTGCCTGGCTTTCGTGGTGAGAGTCAGTTTTATACCTGGATGTACCGCATCGCAGTGAATACGGCAAAAAATTATCTGGTCAGCCGTGGGCGCAAGACCCCGACCCGCGATATTGATCTGGATGATGCCGAGTTTTTTGCTGACGAAGCTAATATGAAAGATATCGAAACTCCGGATGGTCTGCTGCAGCGCGATCAATTGCAGAAAGTGGTGTTTGACGCCATTGAAGCCCTGCCGGAGGAGCTGCGTATGGCCGTAACCCTGCGTGAGCTTGAAGGTATGAGCTATGAAGAAATTGCCGAGGTGATGGAATGTCCGATCGGCACCGTACGGTCGCGTATCTTCCGCGCCCGTGAAGCCATTGACCGCAAAATGCAGCCACTGCTGGCCGATACCGCCAGCGCCATTGCCTGACCGGGAGGATAGCAACCGATGAATGAACGCATGAATGAATCCTTATCCGCCCTGATGGACGGTGAAACCGACGAACTGGAAGTCCGCCGTTTACTTAATCAGCTCGAGCAGGACGATGAACTGCGCGGTACCTGGCAGCGTTATCAGATGATTGGTTCACTGATGCGCGGTGAGCCTGCCGCTGCTGTTGATCTGTCGCGTGGCATTATGCAGGCGCTGGATGGCGAGCCAATGGATGAAGTGAGCCGCCCTCAGGTGGTTGTGGCCAATAACCACAAGCTGCGCTGGTTGGCCTCAGGAGCGGTTGCCGCATCGGTAACGTTGGCGGTACTTGTTGGGGTGAGGCTGAACAGCGTTGAGCCAGATGCCCTGGTCGCTGAGCAGCAAACGCAGATGCCTGCAGCGGTGCAACTGGCATCGGCGCCGGTACAGGCTATGTCTGAAGCCGATGCTGCCCAGCTTGAAGCCGCACAGCGCAAACTGCAGGAGTACGTGCTGCAGCATACTGAGCAGGCGACTATGACCGGCAGCCGTGCAGCCATTCCTTTTGCCCGTGTGGTGGATTTCCAGCAGCCTGCTGAGGGCAGCAAATGAGGGGAGGCAGACTACTGCTTACCCTGAGTTTCAGTCTGCTCGTGCTTAGCACGCAGGCTGAGGAAGGCGCCCGGGGCTGGTTGGAACGCATGACCCAGGCCTTTCAACAACAGAATTATCGCGGTGTTTTAATCTATGGTGATGGTCAGGAATGGCAGACTCTGGCCATTACTCACGCAGTAATCGATGGGGTGGAGCAGGAAAAACTGCAGCACCTTACCGGCCTGCCGCGTGAAATGGTGCGTCATGGTCATGACATCGTCTGTATTCATCCCGGCGACCACTCCCCACGCCTGAACAGCGAACTCAGCAACCCATTACACGGTTTTTCCCGGGTGATGGATATTGATGATGGTCAGTACCATTTTACGCTTGGCAATGTGGAGCGCATTGCCGGACGTTTTGCCCAGCGTTTACAGGTAACTCCGGTGGATGCGGACCGCTATGGTTATCAGCTCTGGCTTGATCAGGTTACCGGCCTGTTATTGCGCTCTGATCTGCTGAATCATCAGCAACAGGTGCTGGAGCGTTTCCAGTTTGCCCAGATTGAGATTGGTCCTGATATCCCGGCGACTGCCTTTGAGCCCGATGATCAGGGGCATAAACTGACTCTTTACCCTGTTTCCCCCGACCATGAGCAGATCAGTACGGCCGATATCGGCTGGTTACCTGGCTGGGTTCCGTCTGGTTTTCATATTACTGCAGTGATTCAGGCCGGCTCGCCACAGCCGCAAGTGGCGGCTGAACAAAAGGATGACTCCGGGGCCATGAGCAAATTGCCGGTACGCCTGATGTACAGTGATGGTCTGGCCGCTTTTACCTTGTTTATTGATCCTGTCAGTCAGGAGCACCTGCCGGAAATGACCAGCCGCTGGGGCGCCACCGCAGCGGTTGTGCGCTATCGTGAGCATTCTTCCGCAGAGGCCGATGGCGACAATCAGAGTCGTTTAAGGGTGACCGTGGTGGGTGAATTACCGGCCGATACCATGATCCGTATCGCGACATCGGTCGTTCCCGCAGCTCTGGCGGAACAGAATACCGACAGTGCAAACAGCGCGCTGTCCGCGGCAGAGGAATAAGCAGGCGATGAGTCAGGAAATCGTTGAAGTTATAGAGCAGGGCGATGGCGGTATCTGGGTTGAAGCCGTGCAGCGCAGTGCCTGCAACAGCTGTAATGCCCGCTCTGGTTGCGGTCAGCACAGCCTGAGTAAACTTGGTCGGCCGATGCGCCTCTGGGTCAGTACCGAACAACCGCTGCAGCCGGGTCAGCAGGTGGTGCTGACGCTGCCCGACGGTAGTCTGGCACTGAGTGCACTGGCTCTGTATGGCCTGCCTTTACTGGGCCTGATTGGCAGCGCGGTTATCGGCCAGCTGAGCGGCAGCGATGGCTGGGCTGGGGTGGCAGCTCTCGCTGGGCTGGCGGGCGGTTTTGCCCTGGCACGCAAGCTGGCGGCACGCTATCAGTCACAATGGCAGCCGACTCTTAAGCCCGGTTGTGAACGTATCCCTATGATCCACTCAGAACACCTTTGAGCAAGGAAAAACCATGACACAGATGATCCGTATGTTAGTGCTGCCTCTGCTGTTGCTGGCCTCTTTGGCCCGGGCGGAGTTACCCGATTTCCGTGACCTGGTGAAGGAAACTTCGCCGGCCGTGGTCAATATCAGTACTGTGCAACATATGCAGAATAACGGCTTTCAGCAGCGTTATGGTCTGCCGGAAGATGTGCCGGAAATTTTCCGCCACTTCTTCGGTGCACCGGGGCAGGGCCCTCGTGGCGGTGAACAGGAGCGGGCATCGCTCGGCTCCGGTTTTATCGTCTCCAAAGATGGCTACATCCTGACGAATAATCATGTGATCAAGGATGCCGACGAAATTGTTGTGCGCCTTAATGATCGCCGTGAGCTGGAAGCCAAACTGATTGGTGCCGATGAGAGCTCCGATCTGGCCCTGCTGAAAGTTGAAGCCAAGAATCTGCCAATCGTAGAGCTGGGCGATTCGGATGCGCTGGAAGTGGGTGAGTGGGTTGTCGCCATTGGTTCACCTTTTGGTTTTGATTACTCGGTGACCGCCGGTATTGTCAGCGCCAAGGGCCGCAGCCTGCCGAACGAAAACTATGTGCCTTTTATCCAGACCGACGTGGCTATTAACCCGGGTAATTCCGGCGGCCCGCTGTTTAATCTGGATGGCAAAGTCGTGGGCATCAACTCCCAGATCTACACCCGCTCCGGTGGTTTTATGGGCGTGTCTTTTGCCATTCCGATCAATGTGGCCATGGATGTCGCCGATCAGCTGAAAGAAAAAGGCAAAGTCAGCCGCGGCTGGCTCGGTGTGGTGATTCAGGAGGTCAGCAAAGACCTGGCTGAGTCTTTTGGTCTGGAAAAAGCAGCCGGTGCGCTGGTCGCGCAGATTGTGCCTGGCAGTCCGGCGGAAGCGGCTGGCCTGAAAAATGGCGACATCATTACCCACTTCAACGGCAAGTCGATTTACCTGTCGTCCGATCTGCCGCATCAGGTTGGCCGGGTGAAGCCGGGCAGCGGCGTCAAGCTGGACGTGGTGCGCAACGGTAAGCGTAAGAAAATCAACGTGACCATTGGCGTGCTGCCGGATGGCGATGGCGCCGAACTGGCGCTGAACAATGCCAGTCCGAAAGAAAGCACCAGCAACCGTCTGGGTGTGGTGGTCAGTGAGTTGTCTGACGCGCAGCGCAAAAGCGTCGGTGATGGCGTGGTCGTTCGTGATGTGAAGCGTGGTCCGGCGGCCTTTGCCGGTCTGGTCAACGGCGACATCATCACCATGATTGCCGGTGATCCGGTGCGCAGCATGGACGATTTTAATACGGTGGTTGCCAAGCTGCCGGCCAACCGCAGCGTACCGATGCGCATTGTGCGCCGTGGCGCGGCGATGTTTATCCCGCTGCGGATTACCGAGTAGTTGCAGCAACCAGCACAGCCCTGCACTGGCTGCACGTGAACAGCCTTTGCGGGGCAAGCCCCTGCGCCCCAACTTGGGGATCTTATCCCCAAACCCCTGCTTTGCGCTTTCTGGCCCGTAATCCTTGAAACCTTGATATTTACTGGCCGCGCGCCTCATCGGCCATCCCTGGCCGGAGCCGCTTGTCCGTATCCCTGCGGACAGACCAAGCATATCAGCGGTTTCTGCGGCGGGCCCAGAGGCGCGGTTTATCCCAACCGCTACGTCGTTTTTATCGAACAGCAATGCCCATTCTGAAAAGCCGCTTAGCGGATTAATGAATGCGCCTGCAGGACGCCGGAATGAAGAGCACTGAGCCGGTACGTCTCTGCATGGATGCAGAGCGAGCGGATAGGGCCATGGATGGCCCATTATCCGCGTTGCCGTGACCGAGGTGGTCTGAATGGAGGAAAAAGGCCTGTACAGCGCGAAGCTGGGGTCGGCCAACCGGCAAGGGGATAAGTTCCCCTGGGAGGCATTGGGCGTTTCAAAATGATTTAAAACGTTAAGTGAACAGCATTACGGCCCTGGCCGGGCTGTGTTGTTTATGGCGGCTGGCCGCAGCCGGATTGCCGGATAGCGTACAAAATAGCCTTTGCCCTGCCTTTCAAGTAAAATCGCCCACCATTTCAATTAACAACCGGGTTGTATTCTGTGAGCCAGCTGGACCACATTCGTAACTTTTCCATCATTGCCCATATCGACCACGGCAAATCCACTCTTTCAGATCGTTTTATTCAGGTATGTGGCGGCCTTTCCGACCGGGAAATGCAGGCGCAGGTACTGGATTCGATGGATATTGAGCGTGAGCGTGGCATTACCATCAAGGCCCAGAGCGTGACGCTGGACTATAAAGCCCGCAATGGTGAGGTTTACCAGCTGAACTTTATTGATACTCCGGGACACGTGGATTTCAGCTACGAAGTCAGCCGTTCGCTGTCGGCCTGTGAAGGGGCACTGCTGGTGGTGGATGCTGCTCAGGGCGTTGAAGCCCAGTCGGTCGCCAACTGCTATACCGCCATTGAGCAGGGCCTGGAAGTTCGCCCGGTACTGAACAAGATGGATCTGCCGCAGGCTGATCCGGATAAAGTCGCACAGGAAATCGAAGAAATTATCGGCCTGGATGCGACCGATGCTGTGCGTTGCAGCGCCAAAAGCGGTCTGAATATCGAAGATGTACTGGAAGATCTGGTGGCTAATATCCCGCCGCCGGAAGGTGACCCGGATGCCCCGTTACAGGCGCTGATCATCGACTCCTGGTTCGATTCTTATCTGGGCGTTGTCTCCCTGATCCGGGTGAAAAACGGCAGCATCAAGAAAGGCGACAAAATCCGCATGAAATCCACCGGCCGTGACCACCTGGTGGACGGCATTGGTATCTTTACGCCGAAAATGACTCCAACCGGCGAACTGGGTACCGGTGAAGTGGGTTATATGGTCGGCAGCATCAAAGACATTCACGGTGCGCCGGTGGGCGATACCATCGTCAGCGCGAAATTCCCTGATGTCGATGCGTTACCGGGTTTCCAGAAAGTGAAGCCGCAGGTGTATGCCGGTCTGTTCCCGGTATCTTCCGACGATTTTGAAGCCTTCCGTGATGCGCTGGAAAAACTGTCGCTGAACGATGCGTCGCTGTTCTATGAGCCGGAAAATTCCGACGCACTGGGCTTTGGTTTCCGTTGTGGTTTCCTTGGCATGCTGCACATGGAAATTATTCAGGAGCGTCTGGAGCGCGAATACGACCTCGATCTGATTACCACCGCACCAACGGTAATTTATGAAGTGGTGAATAAAAAAGGCGAAGTGCTGATGGTGGATAACCCATCAAAACTGCCTGATCCTGGCGTAATCGATGAAATGCGTGAGCCGATTGCCGAATGTAATATTCTGGTGCCACAGGAATATCTGGGTAACGTGATTACCCTGTGTATCGAAAAACGTGGTGTACAGGTGGACATGCAGTACACCGGTACGCAGGTGGCGCTGAAATATGAAATTCCGCTGGCCGAAGTGGTGATGGATTTCTTTGACCGTCTGAAATCGGCCAGTCGTGGTTTTGCCTCACTCGATTATAACTTTACCCGTTTCCAGGAAGCACCGCTGGTGCGTCTGGATGTGCTGGTTAACGGTGAACGCGTGGATGCGCTGGCGGTGATTATGCACCGTGATAACGTTCGTCGTCGTGGTGCGTCGCTGACCGAAAAAATGAAAGAGCTGATTCCGCGGCAGATGTTTGACGTGGCGATTCAGGCGGCAATGGGTAATCAGGTTGTTGCCCGCACGACGGTAAAAGCGCTGCGTAAAAACGTAACCGCAAAATGTTATGGTGGTGACGTCAGCCGTAAGAAAAAACTGCTGCAGAAGCAGAAAGAAGGTAAAAAACGAATGAAACAAATCGGCAGTGTGGAAATCCCACAATCTGCCTTCCTAGCCGTTCTGAAAGTGGATGATTAATATGCGTCGTCAGCGTGGTCTCTCAATCGTTTCGATTCTGGTTGTATTGTTTGTGGGTATCCTCCTGGTTAAAGGAGCTATTACTCTGATTCCAATGTATTGGGACAATAAACTGATCGGAACCATTCTTGATGGCGTAACCAAGGATCGCGAATATCGCGCCGATATGAGACCTAAGGATTTCAAGCGACTGCTGGAAACACGACTGCAGGACAACAATATTAAAGCCAGTCTCGATGAGCTGAAAATCCGCAAGGGTGATCAGGGATTCACACTGGACTGGACCTATGAAGCCCGTGACACCTATCTCGGGAATATCGATATGGTGGTACGTTTCCAAGTGCAAAAAGATTTTACTCAGTGAATAATCCCCTCGTTAAATTATCTCAGCGCCTGGGCTATAACTTCCGCGATGAATCGCTGGTTATGCTGGCGCTGACACACCGCAGTAAAGGCATCAGCAATAACGAACGGCTGGAGTTTCTCGGCGACTCGATTCTGAATTTTGTCGTCGCTGAAGATTTATACCGCCGTTTTCCCCAGGCGAAAGAAGGCAAGCTGAGCCGCCTGCGTGCGCGCATGGTAAAAGGCGAAACACTGGCGGTGATTGCCCGTGAATTTGATCTCGGTGATTTTCTGTTACTGGGTTCCGGTGAATTAAAAAGCGGTGGTCATCGCCGTGAGTCTATTCTGGCCGATACGGTTGAAGCCTTAATTGGTGCTATGTATCTGGATGCTGGTCTGGAAGCCGCACGCGAGCGCATTCTGTCCTGGTACGCAACCCGCCTTGATGCCTTAACGCTGGAAGATCCGATTAAAGATCCGAAAACCCGTCTGCAGGAATATCAGCAGGGGCGTAAATCCAGTCTGCCGAAATATGAAGTTCTGAACGTCGAAGGTCCGACCAACGAGCAGGTATTTACCGTTGAGTGTCGTATTCCTGAACTGGCTGATGCGATTGTCGCCCAGGGCAGCAGCCGCCGTGGTGCCGAGCAAAGCGCCGCCGCTCAGGTTCTGACTATACTGGGCATTGACGAATCAGCAGAGCCTGCGCATGACGCAGGAGAGGAAAAATAATGACACAACGTACCGGCTATGTAGCCATCGTTGGCCGCCCGAATGTGGGCAAATCCACACTGCTGAACCGTATTCTCGGGCAGAAATTATCCATTACGTCGCGTAAACCGCAGACTACCCGCCATCAGATTTTAGGGATCAAAACCGAAGGTGATGTTCAGGTCGTATATGTCGATACCCCGGGTATGCATAAGCATCAGGAAAAAGCGATTAACCGCTATATGAACAAAGCGGCAACCACGGCAGTGAAAGACGTGGATCTGATTCTGATGCTGGTCGACCGTACACGCTGGACTGAAGAAGACGAAATGGTGCTGCAGGCGGTTAAATCCCAGCGCGCCCCGGTGGTTCTGGTGGTGAATAAGGTCGATTTCGTCCGTGAAAAAGAAGAATTACTGCCTGTGCTGCAGGAACTCAGCAGCCGGCATAATTTCGACCAGATTATTCCGGTCAGCGCCAAAACCGGCCATAACGTCGAGCGGCTGGAAAACCTGATCGAAAGCTATCTGCCGGAAAACCAATACTTCTTTCCGGAAGACCAGATCACCGACCGCAGTTCGCGCTTTCTGGCAGCTGAACTGGTGCGTGAAAAAATCATGCGTCAGCTGGGCGATGAGCTGCCTTATGCGATGACGGTTGAGATCGAAGAGTTTGTGCACACCGGTACGTTAATCGAAATCAGTGCTCTGATTCTGGTAGAGCGCGCTTCGCAGAAAGCCATTGTTATCGGCGATGGTGGTTACCGTATCAAGCAGATTGGTCAGGAAGCCCGCAAAGATATGGAGCAGCTGTTCGACTGCAAAGTCATGCTCAAGCTCTGGGTTAAAGTCAAAGCCGGCTGGTCTGATGACGAGCGTGCCCTGCGCAGTCTGGGTTACGACGACCGCATCGGTTAAGTTATGAAGACGCTGTTTGTACTGCAGCGTCAGCCCCTGCGGGAGCAGGAATGGCTGCTGGATATATTTACCGCAGAACAGGGACGGCTGAGTGTGGTTGCCGGGCGCAGCCAGCCACAACCCGATCTGCACCAGCGCTATCAGGGTGACTGGGCCCGTGCCGAAGACTGGCCGCAGTTACGCGGCCTGCGCAGTCTGCAAACTTACTCTCTGCGGGGGGCTAACCTGTACTGCGGTCTGTACCTCGCTGAATTACTGGTGCGCTTATTACCACGCTATGAAGCTCAGCCAGAACTCTTCCTGACTTACGTCAGAACCCTTGAAGGGCTGCAGCATCCCGGTTTACCGGACCCCTGGTTACGCCTGTTTGAATATCAGCTGTTGCAGACGCTGGGATATGGTTTTTCCTGGCAACAGGATCGTGAGGGACGTCCGGTCAATGCTTCTGAATTCTATCGTTTTATCGCCCGTGAAGGCTTTGTGCGTTCGGATGCCTCCGTGGCTCCGGCGCTGAGGCAGCCGTTGTTCTCCGGTGAATATTTACTCGAGCTTGGACAAGGCCGGGCGCAGCGGCCACAATGCTGGGCAGCGGCCAAGCAGGTGCTGCGTTGTGCACTTGAAGACCTGCTGGAGCGGCCACTGATCAGCCGCGAACTGTTTCAGCCGGGCCGTTAAGCTCATCAGTATTATTAACATCATCCAGTAATGCCTGTTCAGACAAGAGGGAAGTCCCTGTGAAAAATGCTCAACGCGTCCTTCTGGGCGTGAATATCGACCACGTTGCCACCCTGCGTCAGGCGCGCGGCACCATTTATCCCGACCCGGTCCAGGCGGCATTTCTGGCGGAAGAAGCCGGCGCCGATGGCATTACCATTCACCCGCGGGAAGACCGTCGTCATATTCAGACCCGTGATGTGTATGTGCTGGCCGAAACCCTGTCCACCCGTATGAATCTGGAAATGGCGGTTACCGATGCCATGCTCGAGCTGGCCGAGGAAGTCTGTCCGCCCTGTACCTGTCTGGTGCCGGAAAAGCGTGAAGAGCTGACCACCGAAGGCGGATTGGATGTGATTGGTCAGGAAGCCCATATCCGTGCGGCGGTTGAGCGTCTGCAGGTGATTAACAGTGAAGTATCGCTGTTTATTGATCCGGATTTTGCCCAGATCGACGCCACGCTGCGTGTTGGCGCACCGGTGATTGAACTGCATACCGGCCGTTACGCCGATGCCAAAAACGAAGCAGAGCAACAGCTTGAGCTGAAGCGTATTCAGGAAGCCGCCGCCTATGCCCATGAACGTGGTCTGATTGTGAATGCCGGCCATGGTCTGCATTACCACAATGTGGAAGCCATCGCCGCGATTCCCTGCATGAACGAACTGAATATCGGTCATGCCATCGTTGCCCGGGCGCTGTTTGTCGGCCTGAAAGAAGCGGTTCGTGAAATGCGTGACCTGCTGGCTGCGGCTACACAGCGCGGCTGAGGACTACTGTCGTGGCGCAGGCCGATGAGTTGAAACAGGTGCCGGGGGTGATTGCCATCGGCACCGACCTGCTCGACAGCATACGGATTCACCAGGCTGTTGAGCGCCATGGTGAGCGTTTTGTGCAGCGCATTCTGACCCCGGCCGAGCAGACGTTGTATCGTTCGCGCGCCAATCCCCTTAACTTTCTGGCCAAACAATATGCCGCCAAAGAAGCGCTGGCCAAAGCGCTGGGCACCGGCATTGCCAAGGGGGTGGGGTTTCAGCAGCTGGAAATACTGCGTGATGAACTGGGGGCGCCGCAGGTATTGCTGCATGCGGCTGCCGCAGAGCGCTTGCAGTTTCTGGGCGGGCAACGTGCGCTGGTCAGCCTGTCCGATGAAGGCGACTGGATTCAGGCCTTTGCACTGCTGAGTTAAATGCTGCCGGGTCAGGTACTGGAGGTCAGGCGCTGGTGAATTGCTCGCTGCGTTTGCTGGCGGCTTCCGCCAGCGTGGTTTTCCAGTCGTTACTTTGTGCCCACTGCTGCAGATTGGCGACATCTTCCACCAGTTGCCGCATCAGCGTTGGCAGCTCCGCCTGGCGGTTGGCTTTTAATGCCGTTTCAAAAGTTTCCAGCGTGCTGCGCAGGCAGGGAACACCGCAGTAGCGGGTAGCGCCGTGAACCCGGTGAACCCGTTCCAGCAGATCATCCATATTTTCTTCTTCCCAGGCATCGACAATATGCTGCATATCCTGCTGCAATGAATCCAGCAGCATGCGGAACATATCCTGCGCCAGATCGACCTTGTGGTTGGCGTGGCGTAAGGCCGTTGCCGCATCAAACACCCATTCGCACTGACTTTTCGATGGCGGTGAGGCTTCAGCCGCGGCCGCCGGGCTGAGTGAGCGGTAACCGGTCCAGCGCTCAACACAGGCGGCCAGCTGCTCCTGGCTGATGGGCTTGGTCTGGTAATCGTTCATGCCGGCTTTAATCAGGGCCTCTTTTTCATCGGCCATGGCATGGGCGGTGAGTGCAATAATTGGCAGTGTTCCTCTGCCTGGCAGGGTACGTATCTGCTCGGTGGCTTCCAGACCATTCATGCCCGGCATCTGAATATCCATAAACACCATATCGACGGTCTGTTGCTGCACGATATCAATGGCATCGCGGCCGCTGCTGGCGGCTGTCACATGAATGCCCAGCTCCTGCAGCAGGGTCACCACCAGTTTCAGATTGGCGCTGTTGTCGTCAACGGCCAGTACACAGGGTGGTTTCTGCGCCGAGGAATGGCTGCTGTTGCCGGGCTGGGCGTCACGGAATTCCGTTCCCTCGTTGCCGAGAGCCCGGCACAGCGCCTGATACAGGCGTTTATGCAGGAACGGCTGGCTGAGACTGCTGCTGGCGCCCTGTTGTTTCAGCTGCTCCAGATGTTCGTGGCTGACGCTGTCGATCAGGGCTATCAGGGGCAGTTCATACTGTGCCAGCTGCTGCATAAACAGGCGTTGCTGTGGGTCGTTGATGTGTTGACGGCTGACGGCAACGATCAGTGCCTGCAGTTCATGCTCATTGCTGTTCAGTAATTCCAGTAATTGCTGACGGTTTTCGCAGTCGTGGTGTTCAACCTGCCACTGATTGAGCAGGGCACCGGTATTCATCCGGTTCAGCAGTGAGGGCTCCAGCAGGGCGATATGCTGACCGCTCAGCAGGGGCAGGTTATTGACCGTCCCGGCATGCATACCTACCTGGATATGGAAGCTGAAAGTCGAACCCCGGCCTTCGTGACTGCTGACCAGTATCTCGCCGTGCATGGCTTCGACCAGAGCGCGGGAGATAATCAGGCCCAGTCCGGTGCCGCCAAACTGGCGCGCAGTACTGGCGTCGGCCTGGGTGAAGGCATTAAAGATCTTGTTGATCTGCTCTTCGGACATGCCGATACCGGAGTCCTGGATTTCAAATTTGATGCTGGCGCGGTTATCTCCCTTGCTGATCAGCGATACGCGCACGCTGACGTTGCCGCGCTCGGTAAATTTGATGGCGTTATTGACCAGGTTGGTGAGTACCTGTTTAAGGCGCAAGGGATCGCTTTCGATCTGCAGCGGTACATCTGAATAAATCAGGTGGCTGAGTTCCAGTTCTTTCTGAAAGGCGGCCGGAGCCAGTACCGTCATTACATCTTCCAGAACATCGCGCAGATTAAAGCTGGTGTGCTCAATAATCAGCTTGCCGGCATCAATTTTTGACAGGTCGAGAATGTCGTTAATGATGTTCAGCAGATCGCCGGAGGATTTGCGGATGGTATCCAGATAGTCAGCCTGACGTTCATCCACATGAGTGCGCAGCAGCAGGTCACTGAAACCGATAATACCGTTCAGTGGGGTGCGGATTTCATGGCTGACATTGGCCAGGAACTCTGACTTCATGCGGCTGGCTTCCAGTGCTTCTTTACGGCCGATGGTCAGTTCGCGGTTGCGGATTTCCATTTCATCCAGCGTTTCCTGCAGATCCTGTGTCGCCTGTTCCAGATTTTGCTGATGTTCGGTATTCACGCGCTGCAGTGCACTGGCCATGGCATTGATGCCTGAGGCCAGTTGCTGGAACTCGCCGCCGCTGTTGATATGAATACGGCTTTCCAGCTTGCCGTCTTCCAGTTCGCCAATGGCTTTGACGATGCGCCCCATAGGCTCAGATACCTGACGGCTGAAGCGGATAGCCACAAAGGTACAGCTCAGCAGGGCCAGCAAAATAACGCTTAGCGAAGACGCAATATGCTGATAGCGCAACAGCAGGGTGTTGCTGTTTGACAGCTCCAGTTCGGCCCAGCCCAGCAGTTTGATCTGGCGGCTTTCTTCGGCATAGAACTGATCGGACAGCTGGTCAGGAATCACCAGGTTCTGGGCAAAAATCGGTGCCCGTACCCGGACCGACCCTTCGGTACGCAGCAGCTGTAACTGGTTAGCCTGCAGTTGTGCTGAGCCGATGCGCTCGGTCAGCATTTTCGGTCCGGCATGGGCCAGAATTTCCACATCCTGGTTATAGATGCTGACCGAGCGGACGTCCTTTTCTTCCAGCATGTTGTTAGCGATGTTCTGCAGAATACCGACATTGCCGGTCATCACGCCGTATTCACAGGTCGGAGCCAGCTGCTTGGCCATCGCCAGCGCACGCTGATCGAGCAGGTCATTCAGGTCGCGTGCACGCTCGGCCATAAAGAAAATACCGAGCACAACGGAAACAATAACGCCGGGTAGCAAAGCGAGAAACAGAATACGGCTCTGGATGGTCCAGTTTTTCATGCACACAACTTAAAGAAAGGTAAAGCCGTAGAGTAAAGGGCAGGCAGGATGGGTGCAATCGCAGCCTGCATTGCCGCAGCAGGACTGTGCGCTGGTATGCACAGCGATATAACGAAATCACCAATTGATATTACGTTCAGGTGAGGTGCAAAGGTAAACTACGCGCTCTTTGGTTATAAGTAGAGATCGCCGTGACCGATATTCAGTACCCGACCATCGCCGACTGCGTGGGCAATACACCGCTGGTACGTCTGCAGCGTTTATTACCGGCAGACAGCAGCAATACCATTCTGCTCAAGCTGGAAGGTAATAACCCGGCCGGCTCGGTGAAAGATCGTCCGGCGCTATCCATGATCGAACGCGCCGAACAGCGCGGTGATATTCAGCCCGGCGATACCTTGATTGAGGCCACCAGTGGCAATACCGGTATCGCGCTGGCGATGGCGGCTGCCATTAAGGGCTACCGCATGATTCTGATCATGCCTGACAGTGCCACCATGGAACGGCGCTGGGCAATGGAAGCCTATGGTGCAGAACTGATTCTGGTCGACAGTGGTATGGAAGGCGCCCGCGATCTGGCGCTGGCGATGGAGTCGCGTGGCGAAGGCAAGGTGCTGAATCAGTTTGGCAATGGTGATAACCCCGAGGCGCATTATCACAGCACCGGACCTGAAATCTGGGCGCAGACCGGTGGGCGCATCACCCATTTTGTCAGCTCAATGGGTACCACGGGAACCATTATGGGAACCTCACGTTACCTGAAGGAACAGAATCCGGCGGTGCAGATTGTTGGTCTGCAGCCTGAAGACGGTTCGGCTATTCCCGGAATCCGCCGCTGGCCGCAGGAATATCTGCCGACTATCTTTGATGCCCGTCAGGTGGATCTGGTGATGGACATCAGTCAGCAGGAAGCCGAGCACTGCATGCGCGAACTGGCGCGGCGTGAGGGGATTTTCTGCGGAGTTTCCTCCGGTGGCGCGGTGGCCGGTGCCCTGCGTCTGGCGCAAACGCTGGAAAACGCCACTATAGTTGCCATCATCTGCGACCGAGGTGACCGTTATCTGTCATCCGGTGTCTTTGCTCCTGAAAAGTGAGCGTTATGCAGCGGCTGATAACCGTCAGTCGCTGCGCGATGTGTTCCTCCCGGACCCTGAGCACCTCTGAATCATTCTGCACAGCTTCGCGTGAGTGCTGCAGAGTTATTCCGAGGTGCCCTTGAATCTTTTCCCCTTTGCCCCAATCTTGTGCGCCAGATGCCATGTCGTGCTGCTGTGCATGATACTGGCTGGTCATTAAAGGAGTGCCTGGTGAAACCAGCAGATAAACAACGGCGCCTGACGCTGTCGGTGGATAACCTGACCTCGGAAGGGGAAGGGGTGGCGCGGCTGGGTCGCGATGTCTATTTCGTTCCCGGTGCTTTGCCCGGCGAAGAAGCCGAAGTGGTGCTCGATGGTCGCCGCCGTAAGGTGTGGCAGACCCGTTTGCTGAATCTGATTAAAACCTCCCCTGAACGCGTAACCCCCGACTGTCCGCATTACCAGCGCTGTGGCGGCTGTGATCTGCAGCATCTGGCCTATGACGCTCAGGTGGCCTTTAAACAGGAGCGCGTGGCGCGTGAGTTGAGCCGTCAGGGCGTTGAGGTGCCGGAGTGGTCGGCGCCGATTGTGGCTGAACCCTGGCATTACCGCCGCAAAGCGCGCCTCGGTGTGCGTTACAGCAAAGACAGCCGTGAGAACTTTGTTGGCTTCCGTGAAGCCTCGTCTGCGCATATCAGCAATATTGACCGCTGTCTGGTGTTGCCCGAGTACCCGGCTCTCGACTGGGCAGCCTGGCGTGAACAGATTAACCGCCTTGATGCGCGGGCAGTCATTACCCAGATTGAAGCCATTGCCGCCGATAATGCGCTGGCACTGGTATTGCGCATTCTGAAGCCTTTATCGCCGGGTGATGAGAAAAAACTGTGCAGCTTTGCCGCAGGGCTCAATATCGATGGCCTGCTGCCGTTACAGCTGTGGCTGAAAAGCGAACGCGATGCGCCGCCACAGCTGTTATGGCCAGAACAGGCTGAGCCTTTGCATCATCAGGTTGATGATCTGGCACTGCGGCTGGAACTCAGCGACTTTGTGCAGGTCAATGGCGCGGTCAATCGTGCCATGGTGCAGCAGGCGCTGGACTGGCTGCAGCCCGGTGCCGCTGAAGTTATCTGGGATCTGTTTGCCGGTCATGGCAACTTCAGTATGCCGCTGGCGAAACGCTCGCAGCAGGTACTGGCGGTGGAGGTAGAGCAAAGTATGGTAGACAGCCTGGCCACACAGGCGTCCAATCTGGCCTTACCTTTGCAAGCGATTCAGGCCGATTTAAGCGGCGCCGGTGGTCTGGCGGATTTGCCTGAGCCGCAGGCGGTGCTGCTGGATCCGCCCCGCGCCGGAGCGGCCGGAGTGATGAACGAACTTATTGCACGCCGGGTGCCGCGCATTCTCTATGTGTCCTGCGATGCGGCAACTCTGGCACGGGATCTGAATGTGCTGGCCGCGGCCGGTTATCAGGTCCGGCAGGCGGGAATTATGGATATGTTCCCGCAGACTCACCATGTAGAAACCATGGTATTACTGGAAAGAAAGGCTAAGCGTCATGGTTAAGGTCAGAGATGATCATCCGTTGTTACATGATGGATCGCTCGATGTTTCACGTTGGCTGGACAGCATCCAGCAGGCGTACGATGTAAAAGACCCGGAAACACTCGGGCGCGCGCTGACACTGGCGAAACAGCTGTCAGACGAAGCCATTGCCAACCGCACCTACTGGTCAATCGACAGTGTGCAGATGGGTATTGAGATGGCGCAGATTCTGCTCGATCTGCGTCTCGATACCGAGTCGCTGGTGGCTGCCATTCTCTACCGTGCGGTGCGTGAAGGGCGTCTGGCCCTGCAGCGTGTGGAGCGCGATTTTGGCGCCGAAGTGGCCAAGCTGATTGAAGGCGTGCTGCGCATGGCGGCGATCAGCGCAATCCAGAATTCGCGCGACGAAGTGGTGCTGGGCCAGCGTCAGGCACAGGTTGAGAACCTGCGCAAAATGCTGGTGGCAATGATCGATGACGTACGTGTCGCGCTGATCAAGCTGGCCGAACGGACCTCGGCGATCCGCGCGGTGAAAGATGGCCCGGAAGACAAGCGCCGCAAGGTTGCCGAAGAAGTATTCAATATCTATGCGCCGCTGGCGCACCGTCTGGGTATTGGTCATCTGAAGTGGGAGCTTGAGGACCTGGCGTTCCGCTATATGCAGCCTGAGGCTTACAAAAAGATTGCCGGCCTGCTGGATGAAAAACGTCTTGCCCGTCAGGACTATATCGAAACCGTGGTACAGCGCCTGCGTGATGACCTGCTTGGTGCCGGCATCAAATGCGATGTTTATGGCCGTGCCAAGCATATCTACAGCATCTGGCGGAAGATGAGCCGCAAGAACCTCGATTTTTCGCAGATTTACGATATCCGTGCGGTGCGTATTCTGGTGCCGGAACTGAAAGACTGTTACGCCGCACTGGGCATTGTGCACACCCTCTGGCGTCATATTCCGAACGAATTTGACGACTATATCGCCAACCCGAAAGAGAACGGTTACCGCTCGCTGCATACCGCCGTGATCGGCCCTGAAGGCAAGGTGCTGGAAGTGCAGATCCGTACCCACAACATGCACGAAGATGCCGAGCTTGGGGTTTGTGCGCACTGGCTGTACAAAGGCACCGACCTCAACGCCAAAGATCAGGGCTACGAGCAGAAAATTGCCTGGCTGCGTCAGGTGCTGGAATGGCACGAAGAGCTGGACGATCTGCCGGAGCTGGTGGGAGAACTGCGCGCCGACATTAACCCCGACCGCATTTATGTGTTCACTCCCGAAGGTCATGTGGTGGATTTACCGCCGCGTGCCACGCCGGTAGATTTCGCCTACCGCGTGCATACCGAAGTCGGTAATAAATGCCGCGGTGCCAAGGTCAATGGCCGTATTGTGCCGCTGACCTATCTGTTGAAAAACGGCGAGCAGGTCGAAATTCTGACCAACGCCAATGCGCATCCGAGCCGCGACTGGCTGTATCCGGAATCCGGTTATATTCATACCACCCGCGCGCGTGCCAAAGTGGCGCACTGGTTCAAACTGCAGGCGCGCGATCAGAATATCGATGAAGGCCGCCAGCTGGTCCTGCGTGAGCTGGATCGTCTGGATCTGGTGAACGAACCGCTGACCGATGTCGCCAAAGACATGAATATGAAGTCGGTGGACGATATGTTCGCCGCCGTCGGTGCGGGTGATCTGCGCGTTGGCCAGATTGTGCATAACGTGCTGAAAAGAGCCGATACCGGCAACAGCCAGCAGGAGCTGCCGCTGGCGCGTAAGCCGGAGCACAGTGAGCGTCATGCCAAGGCCGACGATATTTATATTGAAGGCGTTGGCAATCTGCTGACTCAGCTGGCGCAGTGCTGTCAGCCGGTGCCGGGTGACGACATCCGTGGCTATATCACCGTGGGGCGTGGCGTGACCGTACACCGCAGTGACTGCGATAACCTGCTGCATCTTGAAGCGATGGAGCCGCAGCGTCTGTTGCAGGTCAGCTGGGGGAATAAGCCGAACAGTACCTATCCGGTGGATATGCTGATTCAGGCCTATGACCGCACCGGTCTGCTGCGCGATGTCAGCTCGGTACTGGCGAATGAACGCATTAATGTACTGTCGGTGAATACCCAGTCCAATCAGGGGGAAAATACCGCCAATATGCAGTTGACCGTCGAAGTTGAGAGTCTTGAGCGCTTTGCCCGGCTGATGAGCAAAATTGCGCAACTGCCAAATGTGATTTCTGCCCGCCGGGTACGTGGAGGCCATGGCTCATGAGTTATGGCCTTGATGATTTGCTGTACCTGATGCGCCGTCTGCGTGATCCGCAGACCGGCTGCCCCTGGGATCTGAAGCAGGATTTTGCCACCATTCTGCCGCACACCCTGGAAGAAGCCTACGAAGTAGCCGATGCCATTGAACGTCAGGACTGGCCGCATCTGGAAGAAGAGCTGGGCGATCTGCTGTTTCAGGTGATTTTTTACGGTCAGATGGGCGATGAGCGGCAGTTGTTTAACCTCAACTCGATTATTCATCGCCTGGTAGAAAAACTGATCCGCCGTCATCCGCACGTGTTTCCGCAGGGCACACTGCACAGCGAGCGGGACCCCTCGGTCAGCCCGCAAGAGGCAGAGATCAACGCCAACTGGGATCTGATCAAACAGCAGGAAAAAGCACTCAAACCCGTAGCGCAGAATATGCCTTCCGGTTTACTGGCCGATGTCCCGGCCACGCTGCCGGCCCTTAACCGGGCGGTCAAATTACAGAAAAAAGCCTCAAAAGTGGGCTTTGACTGGCCGGATGTGCAGGGCGTGCTGGATAAAATCCGTGAAGAACTGGCCGAAGTCGAAGCCGAAATCAGCGCAGCCGACCCAGAGCGGCTGGAGCATGAAGTGGGCGATCTGTTATTTGCCGTCAGTAATCTCGCCCGGCATTTAAAGGTGGATGCGGAAGTCGCGCTGCGTGGCACTAATGCCCGTTTCTGTTCGCGCTTCGCTCAGGTCGAAGCGCAGGTTGAACGCCTGGGCGGCTGGGACAACGCCAGCGTCGCTGAGATGGAAGCTGCCTGGCAGGCTGCCAAGCAGCAGGAAAAACACTGAAGCAGTACCGCTCAGTGTTTGCCTTTTTGCAGGCTGTTCAGATGCTTGCGGGTCAGCTGCAGGAATTGCGGTGTCGGCCCAACATCCTCAAATACCGGATACCCTTCTTCATCCTGCGCCACGACTTTATCCCCGGCAATATAAGGAAAACCGCTGGTCAGATCCGATAATGCTGCACTGACCAGATCGCGCAGAATGCGTTCTTTTGTGCTGCCGGGAAACATTTCTGCAAGTGCTTCAAGCCGGGCCGCATCTTTTACATTTAATGGCAATTCATAGCGGGCGGCAGTCAGCGGTTCACCGAATTCTTTTTCCCAGTGGCGTAATAATTCTGAGGCTTTCATCGGGCGTTCCTTTTTCTCTGGCTGTTTTATCAGAATAGAATGAAAAAAAGCCGCTGCCCTGTAACTGAACAAAGTGTTACCAAAATGCAGTGAAAGTCACCCTGCGTAACTCCTTGCTATCTGTCTGTTTTTCCGCACACTGAATAAAACGATCTGACAGGAGTAGGTATGAGTGCTACGGATGCTTTTGAATTGGATGCTTTGTTACGCGACAAAGTAAAACTGCTGGGCAACCTGCTGGGCAAAACGATCGAAAATCAATACGGCAGCAGTATGCTCAAACGTATTGAGGATATCCGTAAGCAGGCCAAAAAAGCCCGCAATGGCGACGATGCCGAACGCGACCGTTTACTGGCATTACTGAAAACCATGCCGGATGATGCACTGGTGCCGGTGGTGCGTGGTTTTAATCAGTTCCTTAATCTGGCCAATATTGCCGAACAGCAGCACGGTGCCAGCTGGCGGCGCAGTGATTTTCTGCACGATGATGTCGAGCAGATGTTCAGTAATTTACTCGACCGTTTACAGCAGAAAGGCATCGCCGGGCTGAATCTCAGTCAGAAAGTCGCCGATGTGAATATTGAGCTGGTTCTCACCGCTCATCCGACCGAAATTACCCGCCGTACCCTGATCCAGAAATACGATCTGATTGCCCGATTACTGCAGCAACGTGATGATCTGCGCGACGGCCATCCGCAATTGCTGGAAATTGAGCAGCAGCTGGCCTCGGTGGTGGAAGAAATCTGGCACAGCGATGAAATCCGCCAGGTACGGCCAACCGCTGTGGACGAAGCCAAATGGGGTTTTGCGGTGATCGAAAATTCGCTCTGGTACGCAGTGCCGCAATTATTACGCAATCTGGATGATGAACTGCGTCAGCGTGGCAGCAGCGCATTACCGCTGACGGCGGCTCCGGTACGTTTTTCTTCGTGGATGGGAGGCGACCGTGACGGCAATCCGAATGTCACTTCTGCCGTTACCCGTGAGGTTTTATTTCTCGCACGCTGGATGGCTGCAGATTTATTCCTGCGTGATATTGAACAATTAGGCATGCAGTTATCGATGACGGCAGCCTCGGCGGAATTACGCCGCGCTTATCCGGATAATCTGCACGAACCTTACCGCGCCTGTATGCATCAGCTGCGCCATCGGCTGGAACAGACCAAACTCTGGGCGGCCGCCAAAGCCCGTGGGGCGGAAAGCGATTACGAACCTCTGCTGGAAGATGATGAATTACTGCAGCCATTAATGCTCTGTTACAACAGTCTGGTTGAGCAGGGGCTGGATACGGTAGCCAATGGTTCATTGCTCGACACCCTGCGCCGGGTCGCCTGCTTTGGTCTGGCGCTGGTGAAACTCGATGTACGTCAGGAATCGACCCGTCATGCCGATGTGCTGCAGGAAATCTGCGCCTTTTATAACTGGGGTGATTACAAATCCTGGGATGAAGAAAAGAAACAGCAGTTCCTGTTGAACGAACTTGCATCCCGCCGCCCGTTAATTCCAAGCCGCTGGACGCCAACGGCCGAAACGCAGGAAGTGCTCGACACCATGAGCGTGCTGGCGACCCGCGCCGGTGACGGTGTGTCTTGTTACATCATTTCCATGGCCAGTGAGCCGTCGGATATTCTGGCGGTAGCCTTGTTATTACAGGCTTGTGGTGTGCGTGATCATATGCCGGTGGTGCCATTATTTGAAACGCTTAGTGATCTCGAACAATCGGCGCCGCGCATGGAAAAACTCTGGTCGGTGGACTGGTACCGCCAGTACTGTAAAGGTCATCAACAGGTGATGATTGGTTATTCCGATTCCTCTAAGGATGCCGGTCAGCTGGCGGCTGTCTGGGCGCAATACCGGGCACAGGAAGCGCTGTCAAAAACGGCACAGGATAAAGGCATTAAACTGCGTTTATTCCATGGTCGTGGCGGCAGTGTTGGCCGCGGCGGCGGTCCTGCTCACCGGGCGATTTTATCGCAGCCGCCGGGGTCGGTACTGGGTGGCTTGCGGGTAACCGAGCAGGGTGAAATGATCCGCTTTAAATTCGGTTTACCGGAAGTGGCGGTGCGTAACCTTAAAGTTTATGTTTCTGCGGTATTGGAAGCCAATCTGTTACCGCCGGAAGCTGCACAGCCGCAATGGCGTGAGCGTATGGAGCAGTTAGCGGGTGCCGGGGTTAAATCTTACCGGGCTATGGTGCGTGATACGCCGGATTTTGTCCGTTATTTCCGCGCCGCAACGCCGGAGCAGGAATTGGGTAAATTATCATTAGGCAGCCGGCCAGCGCGCCGTAAAAGTGGTGGTGGTATTGAAACACTGCGCGCTATTCCGTGGATTTTTGCCTGGACACAAATGCGCTTAATGCTGCCTGCCTGGCTGGGTTCGGATGAAGCTCTGGCGCAGCCGGTTAATCATGGTGAGCT
Source organism: Thalassolituus alkanivorans (assembly GCF_020447205.1). Lineage (GTDB taxonomy): Bacteria > Pseudomonadota > Gammaproteobacteria > Pseudomonadales > Oceanobacteraceae > Venatoribacter > Venatoribacter alkanivorans. Next base: position 148,188 of record NZ_JAJAEL010000011.1, on the reverse strand, counting down.
GCCACAGCTGCAATCGATGTATGCGCAGTGGCCGTTCTTCCGTACCTATATCGATATGCTGGAAATGGTGATATCGAAAGCCGATCCGGCTATTGCTCAGTATTATGAAAGTCGTCTGGTTGAAGCCGAGTTACAGCCGCTTGGCAGCCAGCTGCGTATCCGTTTGCAGAAGATCCGTGAGCTGGTGCTGGCGATTAAAGATCAGCAGACTCTGCTGCAGGATAACCTGGCCTTACAGCACTCCATGAGTGTGCGTAATCCATATACAGATCCACTGCATTATCTGCAGGCCGAATTACTGTACCGCGAGCGGCAGGATCAGGATGTGGTCAGTAAAGAAGTGGAGCGTGCATTGAAAGTCACAATGGCTGGTATTGCTGCTGGGATGCGTAATACAGGTTAATCCCTTGTCGTGGGCGTGGCATCACTTCAGGTGCTGCGCGGTCTATACCAAAGTCGGGCATTATCTGCCCGGCTTTTTCATCACAATCACTTGAGCAAGAGCCCGGCTCGGAGTAAGGTTAGGCCTATTTTTTCCGTGACTGGTTGAAAAATAACCAATTTTTTGACTCGCCGGACAGTTTCTATTAACCACAAGGGGTATGCGCATGCGCGTAATTCTGTTGGGTGCGCCCGGTGCAGGTAAAGGCACACAGGCACAGTTCATTTGTGAAAAGTTTGCTATTCCACAAATCTCTACCGGCGATATGCTGCGTGCAGCAGTAAAAGCCGGTAGCGAACTGGGTCTTAAAGTAAAAGAAATCATGGAAACCGGCGGTCTGGTTTCTGATGAAATCATTATCGGTCTGGTAAAAGAACGTATTCAGCAGGATGACTGTGTAAACGGTTTCCTGTTTGATGGCTTCCCGCGCACTATTCCTCAGGCAGAAGCCATGCTGGAAGCGGGCGTTGATATCGACCACGTTGTCGAAATTGACGTAGCTGACGAAGAGATTGTTAAACGTCTCAGTGGCCGTCGTGTTCATCCGGGTTCTGGCCGCGTTTACCACGTTATTTACAACCCACCTAAAGTGGAAGGTAAAGACGATGAAAGCGGTGAAGATCTGGTGCAGCGTGATGATGACCAGGAAGAAACCGTACGCAAGCGTCTGGCTATTTACCATGATCAGACTGCACCACTGGTCAGCTTCTACAAAAAACTGGAAGCAGAAAAGGGGGCTAATGCGCCTAAGTACAGCCACATCCAGGGTGTTGGCTCACTGCAGGAAATCACTTCTCAGGTTCTTGAGGCCTTACAGGGCTGAATAACCGGATAAGTTAAAAAGGGCCTCGGCCCTTTTTTTATGTCCGCGTTTTACATCCGGCGACAGTTGATCGTGATGTTGTTCCGGTAGGCCGTTTAAATCATAGCGGGTGGTTTTCACCTTTCCTTTATGCACCGGCTAATGTCATTGAGCTTTATTTGTCTCTATTGCGACCCGATCTGTACGTGCTGATGGTGTTGCAGAGATTAAAAAGTACCTTCTGAAGGCCGGGGTCGACTGCACTTAGTGCAGGAGATACCTAGGGCCTGTTGACACTAAGTTAATCGGATCTGCTGAGAGCCAGTTTTTCTCAGAACAAGAAGAGAGGACTGATATTAGCGGGCTAAATAAATGACGAGCGACGACGTTAATGGGGAAAACTGGCCTCAGCCCGAAGGGTTATGACTAAAAATCCCTCATCCTGCGTTGCTGTTCGCTGGCTTAACCCGTTACCAATCTGTCTGGAACAGATTGGCGTGCCAACCCCGAAGGGGTGAAGCACAGGGATGTGCTGAACATCCCACACTCTCAGCGCCTTGTCTGAGGCATTTTTATCCGATAACAGGCCTGTTTAATTAATGTCAACAGGCCCTGGGGGCGTATCGGTTTTTTAATAGAATCAACAACTTAAAAACAGGTGTGTGCACCATTAAGGTTCATCTTTATTTGCTGAGTCAGAACATAAATGCGTGATTCCGTATTTGCTTTTGCCATTACCGGGTACCAACAGGCAAATATTGTCAGCTTTTAAACTACCGGGATTAAACTGATCCGTAAAACTACCAAGACGCTGCTTATTACATTATCGATCGATGAACTTCCTTTCAGCGGAATTTAAGACACGGCTGAATTATTCGGAAGTACCTTAAGAAGTATCTTAAGAAGTGCCTTAATAGTAATCCGGGAGATTAATAGGCAGGCTGTTAAATACGTCATTGCAAGTAACGCGAGGATGCAAAAATCATATCTATTTTCAGTAATGGCAGCGGAATATCACAGAACAATGACCAGAATAGGCAAAAACAGGTCATAAATAGCATTGTTGATTCATTATTTTTTGGTTTTCGATAATAAAAATACTATTATTGCTCCCGTTAGCTTATGCACTTATATATTTTGTGCTAGCGTTACCCTACCTGATCAGGAATATTAGAGGAATTCACCTATGGCCAGACCTAAAAAAGCTCCAGCCAAACGCGGTCGTAAGCCTGCAGCTGCTAAAGCAGTTGCGGCTAAAACTGCAGAGGCAGTACCAGCGGTTGTCGCTTCAGCAGTAAAAGCATCTGAAAAAGCCCATGCAGCGGTTACCGCTCAACAGGCTAAAGTCGATGCTGCTGCAACTAAAGCAACCGCTGCAAAAGAAAAAGCAACCGCTAAACCAACGCCTGCTGCCAAGCGCGCAGTTGCTGCAGCTAACGCTAAAGTAAAAGCAGAAAATACCAAGCTGCAGGCTCTGAAAGCTGAAGCCCGTACTGCTACTGTTGCGGTTAAAGCTGCACAAATTGAAGCGAAAGCAGAAGAAGTGGCAGCAAAAGCCATTGCGGCTGTTGAAGCGTTTGAAGCGTCACTGGTTGCTAAAGCAGAAGCCGATCTGGCGAAAGCCGTTGCTGCATTTGAAGCCAAATGGCGTAAAGCCCGTGGCAAACAGGATGCTGCAAAAGTTAAAGCTCATGCCACTAAAGAACATGGCAAAGCCTCTGTTGCTGCTAAAAAGCTGAAAGCCAAAGCAACTGCAACCGCAAAAACAGCAACCGCTGCTGCTCCTAAAAAGCGTGGCCGTCCGGCTGCAGCAAAAGCAACAACCGCTGCTGCGCCTAAAAAGCGTGGTCGTCCGGCTAAAGCTGCGCCAGCAACTGCTGCTGCTCCTAAAAAACGCGGTCGTCCGGCTAAAGCAGCCGCTGCACCGGCTGCTGCAGGTGCCGCTCCTAAGCGCCGTGGTCGTCCGGCTAAGGCCAAACCAGCAGCTGCGGCTGCCGGTACTGCGCCTAAGCGTCGCGGTCGTCCGCCAAAAGTAGCAAGCTGATTGCTGCATTGAAAAACCCGGCAATGCCGGGTTTTTTTTCGCCTGTCATTTTTGTTCTGCAGGGACTGTCAGTCAGCGTTGGGCAGCAGGATGGAAGAATCATGCCCTGTGTTATACTGCCGCGCCTGTTCGCTGCGGAAAGTATTATGTCCTGTTTATTGATCGTTGATGCCTCATCCTCTCTGTGTTCTGTTGCCCTTAGCCGTGGTTCGGAATACTGGTCGTTGTGTGAAGATCAACCGCGTCGTCATGCACAGCGCTTATTGCCGATGGTGGATGAGTTGTTAATCCGGGCAGGGGTGAAAAAAGCAGAGCTGGAGGGCATAGCTTACGGGCGTGGACCAGGCTCTTTTACCGGTATCCGGATTGCGGCTTCGGTATTACAGGGAATTGCTTTTGCACTGGAGCTTCCTGTTTGCGGTATTTCCTCATTGCAGAGTGTGGCATTAAAAACTTTACGCAGTTCTCAGGCTGACCATGTGATGGCGGTAATGGATGCCCATATGGGAGAGGTATTCTGGGGGCATTTCCAGCGTGAAGGTGAACTTTGCCGATTGATCGGAGCCGAACACGTCGGCAGTCCGGAGCAGTGTCTGCAGGCGCTGAAGGCGTTTGACGGTATCGTTGCAGGGGATGGCCTTACTCTGCCGGCATTTGCTTCCTGCGCTCAGGACTGGGCTGATGTGCAACCTCAGGCCGATATTATGTTGGCGCTGGCTGAGGACGCATGGCAACGCGGTGAATTTGGCAGTGTCGAACAACATCCGCCGGTTTATTTGCGTGATTCTGTTGCCTGGAAAAAACTCGATGAGCAACCGAGCCTGTTGCGCCGGGATTAATACTTTTAAGGAATCAACTTATGGATCTTATTGAGATCATTGTACTGGCGGTACTGCAGGGATTAACTGAGTTTTTACCTATTTCCAGTTCGGCACATCTTATTCTGCCTTCACAGGTTCTTGGTTGGCAGGATCAGGGACTGGCATTTGATGTAGCCGTGCATGTGGGCACACTGGCAGCGGTCATGTTTTATTTCCGCCAGGATATTCACAGGCTGATCAGTGCATGGTTTAAAAGTGGCTGGACGGCAAAGCCCAGTGCTGATGCAAAACTCGCCTGGTATGTCGGGCTGGCAACGATTCCTGCCGGTTTGGCCGGGGTATTATTAGGCGACTGGATTGAAGCTAACCTGCGTTCGGTTGAAGTGATTGCCTGGGCCACGATCGGGTTTGGTATTTTATTGGGCATTGCCGACCAGAAACGTGGGAAGGGCATCAGCCTGGCAAAAATGACGCTGGCGATGGCGTTGATTATTGGTGTCGCCCAGGCGCTGGCATTAATTCCCGGTACGTCACGTTCCGGCATTACTATGACGGCGGCGTTATTACTTGGCTTACACCGGGTTGATGCGGCGCGTTTTTCTTTTCTGTTATCGATTCCGTTAATTCTGGCAGCCGGCGGTTTAAAAGCGCATGAACTGAGCCAGTCGCTGTTGCCGGTTGACTGGACATCGCTGGCTCTGGGGGCGGTATTGTCGGCGGTCAGTGCCTGGGTCTGTATTTATTACTTCCTGGCTTTTATTAACCGGATTGGCATGCTGCCGTTTGTTCTGTACCGCCTGGCATTGGGTGGCGTATTGCTGCTGTTTTTTGTCTGAGAACGGATAGGTTGTGACTGAACTAATCAATCTGGTGCGTGAATCGGACAGTGAAGTCCGGGAACTGTGTGAACGCTACGGTCTGACACTGGCACCTAAATCCCTGTTGCAGCAGGATGGTTTTCATCTGTGCTTTGACTATGACGGTCTGAGCCTGCGTCAGGGCAATAATCTGCGCACCGCGGTACGTGTTGATTTTTCTGCCGGAGCTGCGGCGCACCGGCGTAAATTTGGCGGCGGTCTCGGGCAGGATATTGCCAAAGCGGTGGGAGTGAGTGGTTCGTACAAACCCTCGGTGCTGGATGCCACCGCAGGTCTTGGTCGTGACAGCTTTGTGCTGGCGACTCTGGGTTGCAGCGTACGTGCTCACGAACGTCAGCCGGTGGTCGCGGCCTTATTGGCCGATGGTCTGGCGCGGGGCGCTAACGATGCAGAAGTTGCCGATATTATTGCCCGTATTGAATTGCACTTTGGCAGCAGTCACGATCTGCTGGTGCCTGAATCCGATCCGCAGCGGCAACCGGATGTGGTGTATCTCGATCCGATGTTTGATCACGATCCGAAAGCAACGGCGCAGGTTAAAAAAGATATGCAGGCGTTCCGTGATGTCGTAGGGCAGGACACTGATGCTGATGATCTGCTTGAACGGGCTCTTGCCTGTGCCCGTTGCCGGGTAGTGGTGAAGCGGGCACGTAAAGCCGAGCCTCTGGCGGGTAAAAAACCAACCTTTGCCTTAACCGGTAAATCCAACCGCTTTGATGTTTATGTTAAAGCCAAAGTTGCTCCCTGGAATCCAGAAGATACTGACGCTGAATAAGCGCTTTGCTACAGATTACAGATATAAAAAAACCGGCAGATGCCGGTTTTTTTATGCTCTGAGCAGGTTTAAACGCTGCGCAGAATGCTCTGACGCAGAGCGCCATCCAGCACTTCTTCCAGTGCGCTGGTCAGCGCATCCAGTTCATTGCTGAAGGTCAGTTTGTCATCGCTGTTTTTTGCCAGCAGTTTTTCACTGACCAGTTGCTGAATCAGGGTGCGGAACAGCGATTTATCAAAGAACTCCGGCGCGTTAATGCCGTACAGCAGGCTGATACGCTGTGCCAGCAGGGTGCATTGTTCTTCCAGTTCTTTGGCGCTGAGTTCGCCTGAACCTTTACGGCTGAGCACGCTCAGGGTGAGGAAGTAACGTTCCAGCGTCTGCATCACGTTAGCCGCCAGTCCTTCGAGCAGAGCATATTCATTACTGCTGGCCGGCGTGGCGTGGTAGCCCTTATCGTTCAGATGCAGATAACCACAATCCACCAATGCATCCAGCCAGCGCTGTACTTCGCTGCTCAGCTCGCTGCTGTTCCAGTGCAGGAATAATTCAGCCTGCAGATAAGGATAGAAGCTGGCAACTATGGCCTGAACCTGTTCGCTGCTGTAGCGCTGGTTGTTCACAAACAAACAGGCCAGCAGTGATGGCAGAGCAATTAAATGCAATACGTTGTTGCGGTAATAGGTCAGGGTAACGGCCTGACGGTCGCTGGTCTGAATCAGATCGCCAAGTGGGTGCTTGGAGCGCGATACGGCATCCAGTTTTTCGGCATAGGCCAGCCACTCAGCACCATTACCATCCGGCAGGGCCGTCAGCTTGCTGTATGGGGTTTGTGCCAGCAGATTGCGGTAGGATTCCATCTGCACAATCAGCTGCTGCTCATCCATCGCCTGACGTGGTGCCGACAGAATGCTCAGGGCAATCAGGTTGATCGGGTTAACGGAGGCCGCGCTGTTGATACCGGTGACCACTTCTTTTGCCAGCTGATCAACTACCTTAGGTGCCCATTCCGGACGGTAATCACAAGTGCTGTAATCTTCCGCACGCCAGTCCGGGCGCTGCTGATTAAGGAATTCGGTGAAGTAAATCGGCTCGCCGAAAGTAACGTTTACTTTTCCGAAGGAACGTTTAAAAGAACGCAGTGTACCCACAACACCCAGCAGGCTTTCTTTTTTCTTCTGTTGGCCGCGTAATTCGCCCAGATAACTGTTGGCTTCGAATACTTTCTCGTAACCGGTGTATACAGGCACAAACATAATCGGCTTGCGCGAATCGCGCAGATAGCTGCGCAGGGTCATGGCCAGCATACCGGCTTTCGGACTCAGGGTGCGGCCGGTACGTGAACGTCCGCCTTCAACGAAATATTCGGTGGCGTAACCACCGGAAAATACCGAGTGCAGGTATTCATCAAAAACCGCGGCATAGAGTTTATTGTCACGGAACGTCCGGCGCATAAAGAAGGCACCGCCACGGCGCAGGATCGGGCCAACAACCGGCATATTAAGGTTAATGCCTGCGGCAATCTGCGGCAGTTGCAGACCGTGGTGATACAGAACGTAAGACAGCAGCAGGTAATCAATATGGCTGCGGTGGCAGGGCACATAAATAATTTCGTTGTCTTTGCTGATGTTTTTCAGGTTTTCGATATTGTGCAGCGAAATACCATCGTAAATTTTATTCCATACCCAGGTCAGCAACACATCCAGGAAGCGCACGTTGGTGTAGGAAATATTGGAGGCAATTTCATCGGCATACTTCAGCGCCTTCTGCTGCGCTTTGGCTTTACTGATGCCCTGGGTCGCTACTTCTTCTTCAATAGCTTTCAGCACCAGCGGCTTGTGCGGAATCTGATGCACCAGAGTGCGGCGGTGGGATAAATCCGGTCCCAGTACCGAGGCGGAAACCTGACGGTTATGCACACGCAATACGCGGGCTACTTTACGCGCCAGCATTTCCGGTGATTTACCCGGCTCGTACAGTTCACGCAGCGACATTGGCCGGCTGAAATGCACAAAGGTATTACGACCGTTGAGTAAAATGGCCATCAGAGTAAATAAACGGCCACCCAGAGTACCGCTGTTCTGCAGCCAGATACGCAGGAAAGAGCCTTCTTTTTCCGGTGCCCGTCCCCAGAATACCCGCACAGGCACAACCTGAATATCGCGCTCATCCTGTTCTGCCAGCCATTCGGCCTGACGGATCAGCTGCTTGGCGACAATCGGTGTGCCCTGTTTGCGGAAGGGGGTTCCGGCGCGGCGGTAAATATTAAAAAACGGCTTACCCGGCAGGCGGCGCTCAATGCGGTCCTGATGAGGACTGCCCCAGCCCAGTTTATTGACTTCGGCATCTATCACCAGCTGCTCTGCATGGGACGGGTAGAGCATGGCATAGATGATTGGCTTGTCAGGGTCCAGGTTGAAATCTTTAATATCCGGCCCGATGATCTGGGTTTTGATAACGCCATACAGCCATTTTTGTTGCCAGCGGAACAGGGTGCTGCGGATTTTTTTAATAATATTCATAGTCAGTCTCTGGTGTGTCTGCGGGTCGTGACGCCCCCGCGTTGTAAATGCCTGCGGAGTTTACCCTGCAAGTCTGTAGGTTTAAACGGTCTGATCGCGCGGGCTGTGACGTAATAGGCAGTCATGGCGCCTTTATCGGTGGTTGTACAGGTTATTGTCCGGAAATGGCCCGGTTGTCGCTGTTTATGGCGCAGACCGGCTGTTTCAGGAAACAAAATGCCATCTTTATGGTCTGGTTTTTACCTTTTAGGTTGTTCTGTGCGGCAGGTGGTTGCGGCCTGCCGGCGTTACTGATCATGGCAAAATAGGGAGTTGATATGATTGAAGTGCAACATCTGACCAAGCGTTTCGGCGGTTTTACCGCTGTAGACGATCTCTCTTTTGAAGTCAGGCCCGGCGAAGTGCTGGGTTTTCTCGGGCCAAATGGTGCCGGTAAATCAACCACCATGAAAATGCTGACAGGTTTTCTGCCGGCAACTTCCGGTACGGTTTGTATTGGTGGTTATGACGTGGCACAGCATCCGGTGGCGGTGAAACGCCAGATCGGCTATCTGCCGGAAGGTGCCCCCAGTTATGGCGATATGAGCGTGCTGGCATTTCTGCGTTTTATTGGTGAGGTGCGCGGTTATCGTGGTGCCGAGCTGCGTCAGCGCCTGGCCCGTGTGGTTGAACAGGTTGGCCTGCAGGACGTACTCAAACAAGCAGTGCAAACCTTGTCTAAAGGGTATAAGCGCCGCGTTGGTCTGGCGCAAACGCTGTTGCATGATCCGGCCATTATGATTCTGGATGAGCCAACCGACGGTCTCGACCCTAACCAGAAGCAACAGGTCCGTCAGCTGATCACTAATCTGGCGGAAGACAAAATGGTGATTATTTCCACCCATATTCTTGAAGAAGTTTCAGCGGTTTGCTCGCGGGCGATGATTATTGCTGCGGGTAAAAAAGTCGCCGATGGCACTCCGGCCGAGCTGGAAGCCCGCTCGCGTTATCATCAGGCGATTTCGGTGCGTTTTCAGCAGCCGGTAAATGCTGCCGCCGCCTTTTCTGCATTGCCTGAAATCAACGAGGTTGATGAGCTGGAACAGGGGCAGAGTTATCTGTTGTTTCCGCAGCCGGGTGCGCGTCCGTATCACGCGGTGAATGCCCTGATTGAACAGCAGGGCTGGGATCTCGACACGCTGCATATTGAGCGTGGACGTCTGGATGATGTTTTCCGTCAGTTGACCGGAGTCTGAACAGCACTATGAATACATTAATGACGATTTGTAAGCGCGAATTTTCTGCTTATTTTGCAACCCCGGTTGCCTATGTTTTTATTTTTATCTTCCTGGTGATGTCCGGCGTCTTTACCTTTTATCTGGGCAACTTTTATCAGCGCGGGCAAGCCGATCTGCTGCCATTTTTCAACTTTCACCCCTGGCTGTATCTGTTTTTTATGCCGGCGGTGGCGATGGGGCTGTGGTCGCAGGAGCGCCAGCTGGGCACCATTGAACTGCTGATGACGCTGCCTGTTACCCTTTGGCAGGCGGTACTGGGAAAATTCCTCGCGGCATGGCTTTTTGCCGGTCTGGCGTTGTTGTTAACCCTGCCGCTGTGGCTGACCGTTAATTATCTGGGCACGCCGGACAATGGTGTGATTCTGGCCAGCTATCTGGGCAGCTGGTTAATGGCCGGTGCCTTTATTGCGGTAGGCTCCTGTATGTCGGCACTCAGCCGTAATCAGATCGTTGCCTTTATTCTGACCGTGGTGGTTTGCTTTGTGCTGATGCTGAGTGGTTTTCCGCTGGTGCTGGATTTTTTCCGCGGCTGGGCCTCTGAAGGTTTGCTGGATCTGATTGCCAGCCTGAGTTTCCTTACGCACTTTGAAGCCCTTGCGCGTGGTGTGGTCGATATCCGCGATTTGCTCTATTTCATTCTGGTTATTGCTGTGTGGCTGCTGGCGACAACACAGGTTTTAACCGTTAAAAAATCTGCATAAACAGGGCAGGAGACCGATATGAAATTCAAACTGTTTTCACTCCTGGCACTGTTGCTGGGCTTTATTGGCGGAGCGTTTTTGCTGAACCAGCTGGGCAGTGGTGCGCGTCTCGATTTAACCGAACAGAAACTCTACACCCTGTCAGAGGGAACGCGGAATATTCTGGCACAGCTGAACCAGCCGGTTGAGCTGGAGTTGTATTTCTCGCAGAAGGCCAGCGCTGATCTGGTGAAAGTGCGTGCTTATCAGCAGCGTGTGCGGGAATTACTGGATGAATATGTGATGCTGGCTGGCGGAAAGCTCAGTCTGAAAATTATCGACCCGGCACCCTTCTCGGAAGAAGAAGATCAGGCCACCGCTTATGGCCTGCAGGCCGTGCCGGTATCGGTCAGTGGCGATAACCTGTATTTCGGTCTGGTTGCGAAAGCCCAGCTGCCGCAAGCCGCAGAAAATCAGAGCTCAGATGAGAAAGCCGCAGACGCAGGCAAAGAGCAGGTGGCGCAGCTGCCTTTTCTGCAGCCTGACCGCGAGGCCTTTCTTGAGTATGAAATTACCCAGCTGATTTATCAGGTGCAGCAGAGCAAGCCGGTGGTGATTGGTTTACTAAGCGGACTGGATGTACGCGGCGGCTTTAACCCGCAAACCGGCCGCCCGGCGCCAGCCTGGATGGCGATAGATCAGCTGGATGGCCCTTATGAGTTGCGCTCACTGACGGCCGGACTGGATCATATCGATGACGACATTGACCTGCTGCTGCTGGTGCAGCCGCCGGAGCTGACCGACAGCGCGCTGTATGCCATTGACCAGTTTGCGTTAAAAGGCGGACGCGTATTGGCGTTTCTTGATCCGGTTGCTGAAACCGCACCGAATGGCGGCCTGATGGGAATGGGCGACAGCGGCTCGGCCAGCAGTCTTAATAAACTCCTGCAAAACTGGGGTGTGGGCTGGAACCCGGATCAGGTGGTGCTGGATGCTGCCAATGCGCTGGTGGTGAATCAGGGGCCGGGGCGTCCGCCGCTGCGCCACTTTGGTTTGCTGGCGCTGCATCCGGAAAGCCTGAACGCCGATGATGTGGTCACCGCTCAGCTTGAAGCCATTAACCTCAGCAGCGTTGGGCATTTTACCGCGCTTGAAAATGCGCTCAGCAGCATCGAACCCTGGCTGTACAGCAGCACGGAAGCCATGCTGACGGACGCCAACCGGCTGCGCATGGGCGGCGATTTAATGGCGCTGCAGCGTGACTTTGTGCCGGCTAATGAAGAATTTAATCTGGCCGTGCGCGTGCAGGGCAAAGCGGATTCTGCTTTCCCGGATGGTGTTGATGGCGTAAAAACCGACACTCATCTGGCCTCAACGGAGCGCCTGGCGGTCACGTTGGTGGCCGATACCGACGTGCTGTCTGACCGTTTATGGGTGCAGGTGCAGAACTTCTTTGGTCAGCGCATCGCCTCTCCCTGGGCAGATAACGGCGCCCTGCTGGTGAATCTGGCCGATCATCTGGGCGGCAGTGCTGACCTGATCAGCCTGCGTGCCCGAGGACAATACAACCGTCCCTTTGAACGGGTGAATACTTTGCGCCGCGATGCCGAGCAACAGTTTCTGGCCAGCGAGCAGCGCCTGCAGCAGGAACTGGAAGAAACCGAGCAGCAGCTCAGTGCTCTGCAGGACCAGCGTGACGGTGATAATGGCGTGCTGACGCTGTCGGCAGAGCAGCAGGCCGCGCTGGAGCAGTTTCAGCAGAAGAAAATCGAAATCCGCAAAGAACTGCGTAATGTGCAGCATGAGCTGGATAAAGATATCGAAGCGCTGGGCATGCGCCTGAAAGTGCTGAATATCTTTGTGCTGCCGCTGTTGTTTACCCTGTTATTGTGGGCACTGGTGGCCTGGCAGCGGCGCCGGCAGAGCCTTTGATCATTTGATCATTTGATCATTTGATTAATCGTGCCAATAAAGAAGCCGGGCTTAGCCCGGCTTCTTTATGTCTGCCTGTTACTGCTACACCTCTGTGGCTATCAGTAATGTGGCGGCGGTGGTTCATCGGCCATTGCTTCGCCGGCAGAAGGGTTCTGCTGTAGTTGCTCCAGCTTACGGTGCATCAGTTGCATGGCCTGTTTGGCCAGCAGGAATTCCTGGCTAAGGGTCGATACCTGGTCATTCAGGCTATCGATGGTGTCTTCCAGGAAGGCAATACGCATTTCCAGTTCGTCGATACGTTGTTGCGCCAGCGGTTGTTTATCAGGCGCTGCAGCGGAAGCCGGTGGCTGTTGGCTCATAGGTGTGTTTATACCCTTTAGCTATCGTGTTGATTTTTTTAATGAATTGGGCTTTCATAGCCCACTTGTCAAAGGCCCGCGGGCCAACGATTTTGTTACAGCTGTGATATTAACGAGTGATACGAGAGAACGCATGGGTAAATTGATATTACGTAAAATTATTGTAGCGCTGGTGTTTGCTGCAATTGTTCCTTTCATTGTTGCCGGCATCTTTACTTCGCTGGTGACAGGTCTGCAATTGACCGACGGTACGGCGCTGACCGCCGATAACCTGATGAATGTCGCCGGTATGACCGAGCTGCTGCTGGCTGTTGCCGTTCTGACACTGGTTACCAGCCTGCTGTCAGCGCAGTTGGTTCCTTCCCGTCGCCGTCGTTTCCGCTCCAGTGGTACCGTTGTGGAAAGCGATGTTGAAGATGGTCGCGAGCGTGGTGTGGTTAAGTGGTTCAACGTGAAAAAAGGTTTTGGCTTTATTACCTGGGATCAGGGCGAAGATGTGTTTGTGCATTTCCGTTCTATCCGCGGTCAGGGGCACCGCTCTCTGACTGAAGGTCAGCGCGTGAAATTCACCGTGGTGCGTGGTCAGAAGGGCCCGCAGGCGGAAGATGTTTCAGCGGTTCGCTGAAGCCTGAAACCGATACAAAAAAAGCGGCTGTTGCCGCTTTTTTTGTATCGGCAGTTTTTAGTTCTGCTATGCCTTGTGGCTTTGTGCCTGACTGATGGGCTGGGTATCGGTCTGATGCAGGCCGGGTTCATCGCAGCCCTGGGGCTCGGCGAACCATTGCAGAATCAGAGTGAAATATTGCCAGAGCAGTGTCATAGCGAGTCCTCCCGCGTTGTTTTATCTGAGTGTAGACAGGGCACGGGAGGTTGCCAGCAGGCCGGTTTTCAGGAACTGGTGCCTTGCCGACTACCGGCCGCCATAATCTTCCACAGACAGCTTATTTGGAGTACTCAATACTAATTATTAAATACGAATGATTATCAAATATTGTAATGGCTGTGATAGTCGCATACTATCTGCCGAGTTCTAAATGATAATCAATGTTATTTATTAGGGAGGAGTACATGAACTTCAGATATTCAGTACTGGCATTTGCTCTGGCAAATGCATCAATGGTTGTCGCCGCAGAAGAGCAGACCAGAGAGTTAGAGAATATGGTGACGACAGCAACGCTGTCGGCCCGGGATTCGGCAACAGTGCCGGCTTTTACTACGGTAGTCACCGCGGAAGATATTGAACGGTCGGCGGTAACCAGCCTGGCAGATCTGCTGCGCGATACCGTAGGTGTGCATAATTCCAACGACAGCCTGGGACGTGATGAATTACGTATCCGTGGCCTGGGGGGCGATTACACCCTGATTTTGGTGAATGGCAAACGTGTTTCCTCTGGTTCTGCGTTCGCCAAAGGCAGCGATGTGGATTACAACTCAATTCCGCTGAACAGTATTGATCGCGTTGAAATCATCCGTGGCCCCATGTCTTCTGTTTATGGTGCCGATGCGATTGGTGGTGTGCTGAACATTATTACCAAAGCACCGACTCAGGAATGGAGCGGCAACGTATCTGCTGAATACCGTACGATTGAATCGGGTGAAGATGGTCAGCAGCAGCGCTTGGGAGCTTCTGTCCGTGGTGAGCTGGCACCGGGTTCGCGTCTGTTTGTGGCCATTGAGCAAAAGCAACACGATGCCTGGTATGAAGACCGCGCCGACAAAAAAGCGAATGAGCCTCCGCGATTGGAGGAGAAAACCTCGACCAATCTGTTTGTCACATTGAGCCAGGATCTGAATGCAGAACAAACGCTGGATGTTGATCTGGCGCTGAATAAAGATGATCGTCCACTGGGTGTTTATGCTTCCGGTCCGCGTACCCGTGAACAGGAGTTGGAGCGTATGGAGCTGGCTCTGACTCACACCGGTCGCTGGGGTTGGGGTACAACAACAGCGTTCGTCAAACATGAAGACTCTGAGGTAAAAGACTTTAACTCATCTTATGCTGCTCCACAGACTCACAATACCGGTGAACAAAATCTGTATGCCAAAGCCTACGCCAATGTAACGGCCGGCAGTAATGCCATTGTTGCCGGTATGGATTATCGCCATCAGGAAATTGAAGACAAAACGACCTACCTTAAAACCGGTAAGCTGTCGATTGATGAACTGGCAGCTTTTGTTCAGGATGAAATTACCGTCGCTGATAATTTGTTCGTTACTCTGGGCGGACGTTTGGATAATCACGAAATTTTTGGCTCGAATTTCTCGCCGAAAGCTTATGTGGTGTATCAGTTTAACGATGCACTTACCGTTAAAGGTGGAGTGAGTAAAGCCTTTAAGGCGCCGGATGGCAGCTATCTGAGTGAAGAATACCGCGTGATCAGCTGTGGTGGTGCTTGTTCGCTGGCCGGTAATCCGGATCTGAAAGCCGAAACCAGTATTAATTATGAAGCGGGTATCGAACTGCGTCAGGATACCTGGGAAATGGCACTGAGCTGGTTCAATAATGATATTGATGATCTGATTGAGCGCCAGATTACTTATGATACCAACAATGATCCGGTTGCCGCTGAATGGATCAACGTTGCTAAAGCAAACACCAATGGTTTTGAACTGACAGCCTCGGCAGATGTGCTCAGTAATCTGACTCTGTCGGGCAATATGACGTACCTGGACACCGAATATGAAGACGCAGCAGGTGAGAAGTTTGTGCTTACCGGCCGCCCTGAATATGAAGCCAATACAACAGTCGACTGGCAGGCCAGCGATGCAGTTTCTGCCTTGTTGAGTGTGAATTATCTGGCGGGTATGCAGTATTCCAGCTGGGCAAATAATGGTGGTACCTGGGTGCAGGAGTTTCCGGTTGCAAAATCTTACTACCGCACCGATCTGGGTGTTGTGGGTAAGGTTTCTGATACCTTTACGCTGCGTGGTGGTGTGAAAAACCTCACCGATGTGCAGCTGAGTGAAATTGATCCGAGTTATACCCTGTTCGAACTGGGCCGTAACTACTACGTCAGTGGGACTTATAACTTCTGATAGTCAGTAGCATCAGGATGACTGAATCCGGGTAAGGAAAAAGCACACATAAATTCTTGTGTGCTTTTTATTGCCCATCAGAATGTTCGTCAGGGAGAGATCATGGCTTTTACACAGGGAGACGTATTTCTTTGCCGGCAGATGTTGTCGCTTTCGGATTTTAACGCGGATGATTTTGAGCGGAAAAATATTAAATTGCCGCAGAAAATAGCAACGGCTTCACCTGTGCGTCAGGCGTCTTATCTGGCCGGACGTCGGGCAGCCCGGCAGGCTTTGCGGATGGCGGGTGAGTGCGGGGAATTTAATATTGGCAGTGATGCTGCTGGTTGTCCGCAGTTTCCGCCAGCGGTGGTGGGGTCGATCAGCCATGTGCGTACGGGCGAGTGTATTGAGGCGGTTTGTCTGCTGGCCAGAACAACGTCGGCCAGATCCCTGGGTGTTGATCTGGAAAATATAATGAGCCGGGATATCGCTGCGGCGGTGTTCAATCAGGTATGTGATGCATCTGAAAAACTGCTGTTAAAAAGCAATCTGCATTTTACTGAAAACGTGGCATTAAGCCTGATCTTTTCTGTTAAAGAAGCGTTATATAAAGCCCTGTGGCCGGAAGTGAGGCAGGTTTTTGATTTTACCGATGTTGCGGTAATTGCTGTTCATCCGCTTTGTCAGACTCATTATTATCTGTATTTATCTGATCAAATACAGTGCGGCTATTGTGATATAACGCTGAAAAGAACACTGGCTCCGGGAGTAACACAGGGACGCTGTTATCGCGCTGACTGGATTCTGACAGATAAACAGGTTCTTACTTCAGTTCTCGTCAGCTGAAAACCAGCGGTTCATCAAAGCTACATCTATTTCATTAAGAGCGCCGGCATAATATTTCAGTTCCATCAGGTGAGTCATATAGTCGCTACGCGCATTGGCGAACTCTTTTTCTGCCGCCGATAATGTACGCTGAGCATTGAGTACATCCACCATGTTGCGGGTTCCAATGCGATGGGCACTGCGTGTTGCGTTCATGGCAGACGTAGCAGAAATAATTGCTTGTCGGCGTCCGTTAATATTCATCACATCATAGCGTATCTGTCGTAACAGGCGGCGTAGCTCAAAGCGTACTGCCCGCCGGCTTTCTTCCTGCTGATGTCCGGCAGCGATAGCTTGCCAATGAGTTTTCTGCTGCTCACCATAGTGGCTGCCTCCGGCCAGTAATGGCAGGGTGATTTTGGCCGAGAGCATCGTTGTCGTTCCTTCGTCATGTTTATTACCGTAACCCTGCGTATGCTGAACGGTGGCGGTAAAATCGGCCTTGGGAAAATGTGCGGCTGAAGCTGATTTATTCAGCAGCCGCATTTTAATTTCTTCCTGTTGAGCCTGTTGGATCTGTGGATGATTAATTCCATCCGACAGCAACCACTGGTTCAGCTGTTGCTCATCAGGCAGCTGTAATTCAAGGCCGGGTGTAAATGGTGTAACAGCACTGACTGGCTGACTGCTGATACGGCTTAGTATTTCCAGTTGCAGGCTGAGCTCTGCCTTGGCTGAATGAGCCGCTGCATGCGCATTATCGAGTGCGGCCTGTGCTTCCAGCACTTCTGTTTTCACAACAAGCCCCGCAGTATGGCGCTGGCTGGCGTGGTGCAATGCTTCGGTAAACGCCAGGGTATCAGTGTTGGCGGCTTCCTGTGCGGCGATTGCCCGCAGGGTGTCTGCGTAAGTCCGGATAAGTGTCAGCAGCCATTGTTGCTGAGTGTCACTGAAGGCTGTTTTTGCTGCTGCGCTTTCTGCATAAGCTGCGCGGTAGTCATACCAGGCAACCGGATCGAACAGACTTTGTTGCAGAATTATTTCCCCTGACCGGCTGCCGCTATTACCTGTCTCATCATCTGTACTGGTCACTTCCAGCCGTGCATTTATCTGCGGCAATAATTTACCAAGAGCAATATCTGCGGTGAGTTGGTCAGCGGCCAGTTGCGCCCTTGAGCTGTTTAAAGTTGGGTCTGTCATCTGGCCCGCTTTAAATAGTGATAATAAATCATGGGTTTCGGCCTGGGCATGATTTGTAAGAAGAATTACTGAGAGAAAACCTGAAGAAAGCGGAAAAGGAGAAAAAATAAATCCCGGTTTCTGGCGGCGGAATGGATTAAAAAAGAATTTCATAAAATCCGTTTAAATAGCAGAAGAAAAAAATAGCCAATTCTTGCTTGACGTTTATTGACACTCATCCTGATGGTGATGTACCGTAAAATGATAAGCATTATCATTAGCGTTTGAGGTTGAGGTGTCAAGTGAATAAGCCTGTATCCGGTATTGAGGAAAATTCCTCTCATCCTGTTTTGGCTTCTGGCATCAGCACTCATCCTGATGTGGAAAACGCCTGCTTTTTTTATGCTTCATCTCAGGGGTGCATTCAGGCGCGGGGTATCGCAGAGGCTGTTTGTCAGCCTGTAGGTGTTGATGCTGTTCAGCGGCTGCAGTTTTTACGTTCAGTTGATTCGGCATTAAATCGTGCGCGCGCTTATGGTCAGAAACGACCCTTGGTAATGGGCTGTATTCCATTTGATCGTACGCAGCCAGCCACTCTTTATGTACCCCGCGAGAGCGAATTTCTGACGGAGTCGCCGGCTTTACCAGTGCCTGATTTGGCAATAAGGTCGCGTGTTATTTCCTGTGACAGCGTGCCGGGTGAGCAGCGTTTCCGGCAATCTGTAGAGCAGGCTGTGGCGAATTTCCGTCTTAGTGATATTCGCAAAACGGTTCTGTCTCGGGTTCTGAATGTGGACCTTGACCGGCCACTGGATGCCGGTTCTGTTTTTCAGCGATTACGTGCACAAAATCCATCCGGATATCATTTTCGTTTTCCACTGGCTGATGGTTCTGAGCTGATTGGTGCCAGCCCGGAATTATTACTGCGCAAGCAGGGGCGGAAAATTATGTCGAATCCTCTGGCGGGTTCAGCACGCCGGCGTGCTGATGCAACAGAAGATCGCCAGGTCAGTGAGCAGTTATTACGTTCAGCGAAAGATGCATACGAACATAAGCTGGTAATTGATGATATTCGTCAGGTTTTATCTCCCTGGTGTGAGGAGTTGGATATTCCCGATGCTCCGTCATTAATCAGCACTCCGGCTATGTGGCATTTATCAACCAGTATTCATGGTCAGGTTGATGATGCAACTATGAATCCATTGAAAATCGCTACTGAGTTACATCCTACGCCTGCTGTTTGCGGCTCTCCTACCGCTCAGGCATATAAACTTATTCAGCTTATAGAACCCTATGAACGAGGGCCATTTGCAGGAATGGTCGGCTGGTGTGACGCTGAAGGCAATGGTGAGTGGGTGGTGACTATCCGTTGTGGGCGTATCACTGCAAACCGGATCCAGATTTTTGCTGGTGCGGGTATCGTCGCAGACTCGTCGCCGGAAAGTGAATGGGCAGAAACCCGTGCAAAAATGCAGACCATGCTCAATGCGCTGGATGCCGATTTTTCCGGAGTAACACCATGAGGCCTTCTCTGCCGTTTAACCGTTGGCCGCAGGTTCTGGAGGATGAGTATCGCGGGCAGGGATTCTGGCTGGACTTACCGCTCAGCAATATTCTGCAGCGCCATCGTGATAATCAAGGTACTGCTGTTATCTGTGGGGAACGACATTTTTCTTATGCAGAGCTGAATCGTTTAAGTAATAACCTGGCAGCACAATTTGTCCGCCGTGGTTTAGGTGTTGGTGATACTGCACTGGTTCAGCTGCCGAATATCGCTGAATTTTACATTGTTTTTTTTGCCTTACTGAAAGCCGGTATTGCCCCGGTTAATGCACTTTTCAGTCATCAGAAACTGGAGTTGCGTGCTTATGCCAGTCAGTTGAATCCGGCATTACTGGTGATCAGTGATGAGCACCCGCTGTTTACCGATGAGGTCTTTACCGCTGAATTAAAGACACTGGCTCCGGCACTGGATTTGGTCTGTTCTGCAGGGGCATGCAATTTTGCACTGCATCTCAGCAGTCTGTGTTCCATGACCGTTGACGTGGATGTTGACGCGGATATTGACTGTAATAGTGCAGCAGAAGAGGTTGCATTTTTTCAGCTCTCAGGCGGCAGTACAGGTACGCCCAAATTAATTCCCCGGACACATAACGATTACTACTATAGCGTACGCCGCAGTGCAGAAATCTGTCAGCTTGATGGTGCCACACGTTATTTGTGCGCATTACCTGCGGCGCATAATTATCCGCTCAGTTCGCCGGGAGCATTAGGTGTCTTCTTTGCCGGTGGCTGTGTCGTTATGGCGCGTGATCCTGAACCTCTGCGCTGCTTTTCCTTAATTGAAAAATACGGTGTGACTATGACTGCGCTGGTGCCATCAGCGGTCATTCTGTGGTTACAGGCGGCACCCGGTTATCAACAGCAGTTAAGCAGCCTTAAATTACTGCAGGTAGGCGGAGCCAGTTTTGCTGAAGCTTTGGCACGACGTGTCCCTGTTGAGCTTGGCTGTCAGTTACAGCAAGTGTTTGGTATGGCCGAGGGTTTGGTGAATTACACCCGCCTGAATGACAGTGATGAGCGTATTTTCACTACTCAGGGATGTCCGATGAGCAGCGCTGATGAAGTGTGGGTCGTTGATCCTGAAAGTCACACACCTGTGGCCTGTGGTCAGACCGGAATGTTAATGACCCGTGGTCCTTACACGTTTCGCGGTTATTTTAACGCCGCAGAGCATAACGCCAGCGCCTTTAATCCGGATGGATTTTATATCTCCGGAGATCTGGTGACACAGGACGAAAACGGCTACCTGAGAGTAGTCGGCAGGGTAAAAGATCAGATTAACCGTGGCGGTGAAAAAATCGCCGCTGAAGAAATTGAAAATATTCTGTTGCGTCACCCTCATGTATTGCAGGCAGCGTTGATTTCTGTGCCGGATGCTTTGCTCGGTGAAAAAAGCCTGGCCTGTATCGTTGCGCGCAAAACCGCAGGGCAGAGTGAATTAAAGCCTGTCGCGCTGCGCAAATACCTGCGTGCTCAGGGGGTCGCTGAATTTAAGTTGCCTGACCGCTTTCAGTTTATGGCCTCGCTGCCACTCACCGCCGTCGGTAAAACCGACAAAAAAGAATTACGTCAGCAGATTTTTACTGCTGCACCTGCTATCTGAGGTTTTTTTATGAGCATTCCCGATATCACCTCCTATTTATTGCCCGCAGCCGACGAGCTGCCAAAAAATAAGGTTAACTGGACGGTCGACAGCCAGCGTGCGGTATTGCTGGTGCATGATATGCAGGATTATTTTCTGCGTTTTTACGGCAAAGACAGCCCGCTTATGCGTGCTCTTACCGACAATATTGCACGTATCTATCAGTGGGCAAAGCAGCAGGGTATTCCTGTGGTATACACAGCACAGCCGGTGGAGCAGAGCGATGCCGAGCGTGCGCTGTTAAATGATATGTGGGGGCCGGGGCTGACTAAGGCCGATCCTGCGCAATGCAAAATTGCTCAGGCCATTGCCCCGGCTACAGATGACACTGTACTGGTTAAATGGCGTTACAGCGCTTTTCAGCGTTCTGAGTTGCAGGAAAAAATGCTCGGCTGGCAGCGTGATCAGTTAATTATTGTTGGTGTTTATGCACATATTGGCTGCCTGACCACGGCGCTGGATGCCTTTATGCGTGATATTCAGCCTTTTATGGTGGCGGATGCGGTCGCTGATTTTTCCCACGCTGAACATGTCATGGCACTGAAATATGTGGCAGGCCGCTGCGGTTCTGTGATCACAACTCAGGATTTATTTGCTGAAAATAACAAGGCCGGAATACTGACCCGTGAAGGTCTGCAGGCGCGTCTGTTGCAATTGCTGGAAATCAGCGCCGATGAATTCGACGGCGACGAACTGCTGGTCGATTACGGTCTGGATTCGGTGCAGGTAATGCAGCTGATTGGTGAATGGGATAAAGCCGGTATCCGCGTGCAGTTTGAAGAGCTGGCGCGCCAGGCCACCTTTAATGCCTGGTGGGATTTACTTAGTCGCCGGCAAGCGGCAAAGGCGGCATAAATATGGCCGCATTTGATTTTTCCGGACGCCATGCCTGGGTTACCGGTGCCGGTCAGGGGATTGGCTGGCAGGTTGCACAGCAACTGCAGATGCTGGGTGCTGACGTCACAGGTTTTGATCTGGCTTTCAGTCAGCCGCCGGCAGCCTATGCGTTTCGCCGGCAAACACTTGATCTGAGTCGTGACGGCGATGTACAGGCCTGTGTGGCGGATCATCTGCACCATGCTGTGCCCGATATTCTGATTAATGCGGCCGGTATTTTACGCCTGGGCGGTCTCGGCAATCTGACGATGGCCGATTGGGATGCCTGTTTTGCCGTTAATGTGCGTGCAGTCTTTTCTATGATCCGTGCACTCAGTCCGGCGATGAAACAGCAGCGCCGTGGCAGCATTGTAACTGTGTCGTCCAACGCGTCCCATGTGCCACGGCTGAATATGGCAGCGTACTGTGCCTCTAAAGCAGCCGTGCGCAGTTTTGCCCAGTGTGCGGCTCTGGAGCTGGCGCCTTTTGCTGTGCGCTGCAATCTGGTTTCGCCGGGTTCCACCGATACCCCAATGCTGCGTGCCATGCTCCCCGATGGCTATCAGCGCACCATCGACGGTCTGCCCGAGCAGTACAAACTCGGTATTCCGCTGGGCAAGGTCGCGACCCCGGCCGACATCACCAACGCCGTTATTTTTTTAGCCTCTGATCTGGCAGGCCATATCACCATGCATGATCTGGTGGTGGATGGCGGTGCCACGCTGGCGGCATGACGCTGCCATCTTTTGTGAAGGAATTTATAACCACCATGAGTTATTCGATATCCATTCGGCGGAGGCTGTGTCTGTTGTCTCTGTTGTGGTCGCTGCTGTTATTGACCGCCTGTTCGTCCGCTCCGGAGCCGGCTCCCGACGAAGAAACTCCGGCAAAGGTTTCGGTGCTCACTCTGCAGTCCGGCCCGGAAATCCTGACCAGTGAATTACCTGGCCGGGTATCGGCTTTTCGTTCGGCGGAAGTGCGTCCACAGGTGAGTGGCATTGTGGTGCGGCGCCTGTTTGAGGAGGGCGCTGATGTTACGGCAGGGCAGCTGTTATACCAGATTGATGATGCCAGTTACCGTGCGGTGGTTGCCCGTGCTGAAGCCGGGCTGGCCGTCGCGGAGGCCAGCCTGGTGAACTTAAACATCAGTGTGGAGCGCTATCGTCAACTGGTGGACAGCGAAGGGGTCAGCCAGCATGAATATGAGCTGGCGCTGGCGTCTTATCAGCAGGGCGTGGCCGAGGTAAAAGCGGCGCGTGCCGAAGTGGATGCCGCACGTATTGATCTGGAACGCACCGGTATCCGCTCACCCATTGATGGCCGTATCGGCCGCTCACTGATCAGCGAAGGCGCATTAGTGGTGGTCGGACAGAATGAACCGCTGGCAACGGTGCGCCAGTCTGATCCTGTCTATGTGGACATCGTTCAATCCAGTCGCGATCAGGTAAATATCCGCCGTCGCCTGGCTTCCGGTGAACTGCTGTCAGGCAGCCAGCAGGTCAGATTGACGCTGGAGGATGGCAGTGCTTACCCACTGGCCGGAGAGCTCAAACTGACGGAAATGAATGTCGATGCTGATACCGGCGTGGTCACCATGCGCGCCCAGTTTGCCAATCCACAGGGCCTGCTGTTGCCTGGGATGTATGTCCGCACCCGGGTTGAGCAGGGCGTGGCACCTGCACTGTACAGAATCCCGCAGCAGGCCGTACGTTACAACGAGCGCGGTGATGCCACAGCCTGGATTCTGGACAGTGATGGCCGGGCGCAGCTCAGTGTTCTGAATGTTCAGGGCCAGTCCGGCAGTGACTGGCTGGTGTCGGCCGGAGTGCCGGATGGCGGGCGGCTGGTGATGGAAGGCAGCCTGCGCCTTTGGCCGGGGCGGATTACCGAAGCCCGCAACTGGGCAGATACCCTGCAGATACAGGCGGAGGCTCAGTAAATTATGGTGTCGCATTTTTTTATTGATCGTCCGGTTTTTGCGTGGGTGGTGGCCATTGCCATTATGCTGGCCGGCCTGATGACCCTGCGTACATTGCCGGTGGCGCAGTATCCGGATATTGCGCCACCGATCGTGCGCGTGGGAGCGATGTATCCCGGTGCCTCAGCGGCTGTTGTTGAAAACAGCGTGACTCAGGTGCTGGAACAGGAGCTGAAAGGACTGGAAGGACTGCTGTATTTTAATTCCACCAGTTCTTCCAGTGGTGAAACCGACATCATGCTGTTTTTTCAGCACGGTCAGGATGCCGAAGTCGCGCAGGTGATGGTGCAGAACAAGGTCAATCAGGTGACCTATCGTCTGCCGCAACAGGTTCAGCAGAACGGCCTTTCGGTGACGGCTATGCAGAACACCTTTCTGATGGTGGCGGTGTTTTATGACGAAAGCGGCGCGCGCAGTAACTCGGATATTGCCGACTGGCTGAGTAACAGCATGCTGGATGCGTTAAGCCGCGTACCGGGTGTTGGCCGCATACAGAATTTCGGTTCACCTTATGCGATGCGTATCTGGCTGGAGCCGGACAAGCTGGCCAGCTATAGCCTGATGCCGCAGGACGTTATCGCCACTATTGAAGCGCAGAATGCGGAAGTGCCGGTGGGCGAACTGGGCGCTCTGCCAGCGCCGGATCAGCAACAGCTCAACGTTACGGTAACGGCGCTGTCGCGTTTGCGGACGGTGGATGAGTTCCGCAATCTGGTGTTGAAAACCAGCACTGACGGTGCACTGGTGCGACTGCAGGATGTTGCCCGGGTCGAAATCGGGCAGGAAAGCTATGGCAGTATTTCGCGTTTAAATGGTATGCCGGCGTCCGGACTGGCGATTATGACAACCCCCGGTGCCAATTCACTGGCGACGGCTGCCGCAGTAAAAGAGCGGATTGAGCAGCTCAGCCGTTCATTTCCCCATGGCGTTAAAGTGATGTATCCAGAAGACGCCACCCGTTTCGTCAAACGCTCCATCAGTGCGGTATTTAAAACCCTGGCCGAGGCCGTGGCGCTGGTGGTGCTGGTGATGTTTCTGTTTCTGCAGAACTGGCGCACAACCTTAATTCCCGCCATTACAGTGCCTGTGGTTTTACTGGGTACCTGCGCAGTGCTGGCTTTGGGCGGATTTTCCATTAATACCCTGACGTTATTTGGCATGGTGCTGGCGATTGGTCTGCTGGTGGACGACGCCATTGTGGTGGTGGAAAACGCCGAACGCATTATGCAGGAAGAGGGTGTGGATGCCCTGACTGCTACGCGGCGCAGTATGAAGGAAATCACCAGTGCGTTAATCGGTGTGGCGGTGGTACTCGGCGCGGTATTTTTGCCGATGGCATTTTTCCCCGGCTCTGTTGGTGTGATTTACCGCCAGTTTTCTGTGACGCTGGTATCGGCAATGGGTCTGTCGGTTCTGGTGGCACTGACCCTGACGCCGGCATTGTGTGTCAGCCTGTTACGCACAAAGCAGGACGCTGCACCGGCCACTGGCTGGAGCGCCCGTCTGGCCCGGGCAATCGGCGGGCTGCAGACTGCTTACCGCCGGCGTTTACAGGCATTTCTTAACCGTCCGCGTCGTTTTGCTGTTATTTATCTGTTGCTGGGACTGGGCGTTTATTACGGGTATCAGAAATTCCCCACCACCTTTTTACCGGAAGATGATCAGGGTACGGTCATGGTGCGCTATATGCTGCCACCGGGGGCGACCTATGAGCGCACGGCAGAAGTCATGCGCCAGATCGAAGACTATTTTCTGACCCGGGAAAAAAATAATACCGCTGCTATTTATACCGTCTCCGGCTTCAGCTTTTCCGGCTCAGGTCAGAATGCCGGTATTGCTTTTGTTAACCTGCGCGACTGGGATGAGCGTCCTGGCAGTGACAATACCGCACAGGCGATTGCCGGACGGGCAACCCGTATTCTGAATGAAGAATTACGCGACGGGCGCATGTTCGCCATGGTGCTGCCACCGGTGGATGGTCTCGGTGACAGCGCCGGTTTCGAATTCTGGTTGCAGGATACGGCGGCGGTGGGAATTGAGGCTCTGACCGCCAAAGCGCATGAGCTGGTGGAGCGTATCAGCGAATCACCGGACGTTCTGTTTGCCGATGCCGAAGGCAGCGACATTATTCCGCAATTACGCATCGATATCGATCAGCCAAAAGCGGCGGCCATGGGACTGCGTCCGGCCGATGTTAATTCCACGTTAAGTGCGGCCTGGGGCGGCGCCTATGTGAATGATTTTATTCATCACGGCCGGGTGAAAAAGGTCATGGTGCAGTCCGATGCGCCATTCCGTGCTCAGCCGTCGGATCTGGGTGAATGGTATGTACGTGGTGTGAATGGCAGCATGACACCATTTTCTGCATTTGCCTCCACTCGCTGGACCTCCGGACCGGCGCAGCTGGCACGCTTTAATGGTTTACCTGCGATTGAAATCAGTGGCGCCGGAGAAGCCGGAGCCAGCTCTGGTGACATCATGGCCATGATTGAAAAAGCGGCGGCCAGCATGACGGATACCAATCTGGAATGGGCAGGGCTTTCTTATCAGGACAAAATTTCCGGCGATCAGGCCCCGGTGCTGTATGTCGTATCCGTTTTGTTTGTTTTTCTTTGTCTGGCTGCGTTGTACGAAAGCTGGAGCATTCCGGTTGCCGTGATGCTGGTGATTCCGCTGGGCCTGCTCGGTGCCGTGGCGGGGGTCATGTTGCTGGGTATGAAAAACGATATTTTCTTTCAGGTCGGCGTGCTCACCACCATCGGCCTTGCTGCTAAAAATGCCATTCTGATTGTTGAATTTGCCGAAAGCGAAATTGCCCGCGGAGAGATGCCAATGGCTGCTGTCGTGCATGCCGCCAGCCAGCGCTTACGACCGATTCTGATGACCTCACTGGCTTTTGGTGCAGGCATTATTCCACTGGTATTTGCTACCGGCCCGGGTGCTGCGGCACAGAATGCCATTGGCGCCAGCGTGCTGGGTGGCGTCATTTCCGGCACGGCGCTGGCTATTTTCTTTGTGCCTCTGTGTTACCTGCTGATTGCCCGCCTGCGTCAGCGGCTGAGCCTGTCTGGGACGTCTGTGGCGGGTGAGCTGCAGCCTCCGTGTCAGTGAGTGTGGGTGTCGTAATGAACGCCGGGAATATTATGAACTCAGGAACTGTGGCTGAGGCTTCTGCCGTAATGCAGGAGAGCGCTTTACTACAGGTTTTTTCTGCCTCAGATATAACCGCAGTTCCTGGTTCAGATGCATTCTGGAAACAGATAAAAGAACAGGGTACGCCACTGCTAACCAGCCGTGCTGATAACCAGTGCGGTATCACCTTTCTGTGGCGTGATCCGCAAGGTGCAGAAAACTGTTCACCTTATAAAGCGGTATTTATTGATGTGTATTCACACACGCCGCACCCGACCCGTCAGCTGACCAGTCTGGTGCGCCTGACCGGTACCGATGTCTGGTACTGGCAAACGCAATTACCCGCCGACTGGCTTGGCAGTTACGTGCTGTTGCCAGCAAAAAATACGCAATTACCACCGGCCAAAAGTGCGCGGCAAAGCAGCAGTGATGTTGCCGCAGCTGTACGCGGCTGGTGGATAAATTTATTGCAGCAAAGCGGTCAGGCCGATGTGCTGAATCTGCGCGCCCCACATGTGGATGGTAATGGCCGTGAATTATCGGCGCTGATATTACCGGGTGCTGCTGTGCATGCGCAGCTACGCGATGAAAAATGCCTGCCTGCGCAAGGCAGGCTGCATCACTGGCGCTGGCATAACGCTCTGCTCGGCGCAGAGCGCGATGTGTGGTTATACCGCTGTGGTACGGGTCGGGATTTACCTCTGGTTATTTTTCTCGACGGACAGCGCTGGGCACGCAGCAAAGGCTTTTTCACCCAGCTGGATGCCTTAACTCACAGTGGCGAATTTCCGCCTGCGGTGTATTTATTTATTGATTCGGTCAGCAGTGATGTGCGCTCGCGCGAATTAACCTGTAACCCGGCGTTCTGGCTGATGCTGCAGCAGGAATTATTAGCCGATGCGCAAAGACTGGAAGCCTTTTCCTCTGCTGCGCAAAAAACCATCGTGGCCGGTCAGAGCTTTGGTGGTTTAGCGGCACTGTACGCCGCACTTAACTGGCCACAACGCTTCGGCAACGTGCTCAGTCAGTCGGGCTCTTTCTGGTGGCCGGATGTTAATGAGGAAGCCGGCAATGGTCTGCTTACCCGCCATGTGCGTTCGTCTGCCCCTGTGCTCAGTGAGCTTAATGTGGAACTGCAGATCGGCTGCTACGAAGACGGCATGCTTGGGGTTAATCGCGCTATGCACGATGCCCTGAATGCTGCTGGCGCGCATGTTTCTTTTCAGCAATTCCGTGGTGGTCACGACTGGCTGTGCTGGCACAGCGAATTACTGTCGGGATTAAAACGCCTTTTTTCGGTTATTTAAAAATCAGGATCTGTTATGAGCAATAGTGCCTATTTAAATCCGTTCGACGATGACCAGCATGAATTTCTGGTGCTGAAAAACAGTGCGGGGCAATACAGTTTATGGCCGGTATTTGCCACCGTTCCTGAAGGCTGGCACCCGCAATTCGGTCCGGCGGCGCGCAGTGCCTGTAACGATTTTATTGAGGCGCACTGGCTCAGCATTAATCCGTTTACCGCAGGTGCCGGACAATGAGCGGTGCAGATATTAACGGGCAGGCACTGACCGGCACCCAACAGGGAATCTGGCTGGCGGATCAGGTCAGCGAAAGCGGCGACCTGTATAACATTTCTCATGCGGTGGAAATCCGTGGGCCGTTAAATGCGGCGCTGCTTGATCTGGCCATTCGCCAGGCCATGACGGAAGCAGATACGGTGTGTGCGTTGTACCGTGACGGTCAGCAGACGCTGCGTTGTTTAAGGGCAGAGGATATTCCCGCCTGTGAACGGCTGGATTTCTCCGCATTGGCGGATGGCCGTGAACAGGCCTTTGCATATATGTGGGCCGACAGCCACGCCCATCTGACGGTGGACGGAGAAGCCCCTCTGTTCCGTCATCTGCTGATTCAGCTCGCGCCGGAGCACTGGCTCTGGTACCAGAGATACCATCATATTCAGCTCGATGGGTTCAGCATTAATGCCTTAAGCCGCCGTATTGCCGCTCTGTATTCTGAGCGTCTGGCGGGTATCGCCTGTGGGCCGTCGCCCTTTACTGCGGTAACTGAGGTGACGGCGGAATACCAGGCTTATCGCGCCTCGGACGCCTGCCAGCGTGATAAGGCTTTCTGGTCAGAGCTCTGTGCCGACCTGCCCACACCGGCATCCTTATCGGCCAGGCCGCACAGCATTGCGGGTGCCGCATCGTTATTAACCGTGGAATTATCGCTGGCCGGTGATGTACTCAGCCGGCTGAAAACCTTTGCCGCGCAATGCGGTAAACGCACCGGTCTGCCGGATGTGCTGATGGCCCTGATTGGTGCTTATCTGGCCCGCATGACCGGCCAGAGCACTCAGGTGCTTGGCGTGCCTTTTATGCGCCGTCTGGGTTCGGCGGCCATTACCTCTGCGGCTCCGGTGGTGAACGTGTTGCCATTACCACTCAGTATTGCGCCGCTGACTTCGCTGTCTGAATTAACCCGTCAGGTGCACGAACAGATGGCCGCCGTGCGCCGCCATCAGAAATACGATGCCGAACAGATTGCACGCGACCTGAAGCGCGTGGCCGGCGATCCTTTATACGGCGCTGTGGTGAACTACAAACACTTTGATTACCGCCTGGATTTTGCCGGAGCCGAAGGTATTACCCATCACCTCGCCACCGGCCCGGTAGACGATATTGAATTCGGCCTGCTGGTGCATGAGCAGCACTTATTGCTGGAATTACGTGCCGGTGCTGGCCGTTACACTGCCGCTGAATTAGCTGCCCATGCTGAACGCTTTGTGCGCCTGCTCAATTACTGGCTGGCGCAGCCGGAATCTCCACTGGCCGATGTGCCCCTGCTCAGCGACGACGAACGTCACAGCCTGAGCCTGTGGCAACAGGGGCGGGTATTCCTGCCACCACAGGATCTGCACAATATCGCTGACCTGTTCTGGGAGCAGGTGCAGAAAAAACCGGCGCACACCGCGCTGGTTTTTGCCGCTGGCAGCGGCGCCGACGAGCGCCTGAGTTTTGCTGAAGCCGGCGCAGAAGTCGCACGTCTCAGCCGCTGGCTGCGGGCTCAGGGCATAGGGCGTGGTCAGGTCGTGGCCACTGCGCTGCCAAGGTCGCGCTATTCGGTACTGGCCATGCTGGCGGTGCTCGACAGCGGTGCCAGCTGGTTGCCGCTGGATCTGGATTACCCGGCCGGGCGTATGGCCATGATGTGTGAGGACGCCCGTCCGGCGTTGTTGCTGACGACGCAGACGGTGACGGCACAGTTTCCGGCACAGCTTAAGCGGGCGAATCTCGACGATGCGGCGTTGCTGGCAGAGTTGCAGGCCCAGCCCGCCGTGCGGTTGAACGCTGATGAGCGACCGCTGCCGGGGGGCGATGATATCGCCTATGTCATTTTTACCTCGGGCAGTACCGGGCGGCCGAAAGGGGTGATGAACAACCACGGCGCCTTGCTTAATCTGATCAGCTCACACCGCAGCGCCTTTTATGAGCCGCTGCGCGAGCAGGTCGCGCAGCGCTGTCCGGGGCGGCCACTGCGTGCCGGTCACACCCATTCGTTTTCGTTCGATTCCAGCTGGCTGCAGATTTTCTGGCTGCTGCTGGGCGAAGAAGTGCATGTGTTCGACGACACTGTGCGGCGCGACGCCAGCGAGCTGGTGCAGCAGATCCGGCAACGTGGCATCGACACCCTCGACCTGCCACCGTCGTTTCTGGCACAACTGCTCAATCAGGGCCTGATGGACGCTGACCATCATCAGCCGTCGCTGATTCTGATCGGTGGCGAAGCCTGCCCGGCTAACCTGTGGCAGCAGCTGAATCAGCATCCGCAACTTACCGCCCACAATTTGTACGGCCCGACCGAATACACAGTGGATACCCTGCGTGCCTGCGTGCGTGACAGCGAGGGCCCGCTGGTGGGCCGCCCCATCGGCAATACCCGCGTTTACATTCTCGATGCCCGCTTACAGCCGGTGCCGCCGGGCGTACTGGGCGAACTCTATATCGCCGGCGCTGGTCTGGCGGCGGGTTATCTGGCCCGTGGCGTACTCTCGGCCGGACGTTTTGTTGCCGACCCTTATGGCCCGCCAGGCAGCCGCATGTACCGCAGCGGTGATCTGGTGCGCTGGACCAGCGATGGCCGCGTGGAATTTGCCGGTCGCGGTGACGATCAGGTGAAAATCCGTGGCTACCGCGTCGAAATCGGTGAGGTGGAAAATGCCCTGTCACTACTGCCGGCGGTGGAAAGTGCGCTGGTGCTGGCGGAGTCGATCAACAACAGCCAGCGTTTGCTTGGCTATTGCGTGATTCCGGGGCTGAGCGGTGACGAGCGCACACAGCGCAGCCGCGAACTGCTGGGCCTGCTGCGCGAGCGGCTGCCGGATTACATGGTGCCGTCGTTGCTGCTGGTGATGGACGAATTCCCGCGTAATGTCAGCGGTAAGATTGACCGCAAGGCATTACCGAACAGTCAGGATATGCACGGCGGCAGTGTTCACACCAACAGGGCACTGAGCGACGACGAGGCGCTGCTGTGCATGCAAATGGCCGCTGTGCTTCGGCTTGGGCAGGTGGGCGCGGATGACGATTTCTTTGCCATCGGTGGCGACAGTATCAGCGCCATTATTCTCTGTACCGCTGTGCGCGAGCAGGGCTGGCTGCTGAAGCCGGCGCAGGTGTTCAGCCTTAAAACCCCACGCGCACTGGCCACTGTAATGACGCCCCTGCAGGCAAACACGGCTTCTGAGCTGGAGTGGCTGAGCGCGGCGGAGCGCCAGACCCTGCAGCTGCGCTATGGGCGTGAGGTGGAGGCCGCACCTCTGCTGCCGCTGCAGCAGGGCATGCTGTTTGAAACCCAGTTGCACCCGGACGGCGGTAACTACAACGCCTTTACCCGCCTGTCTCTCAGTGGCGTGGTGGACAGTGAACGCTTACAGCAGGCGCTCAATTATGTAGTGGGCCGCTATCCGCAACTGGCCGGGCTGTTCGACAGTGACAGTCTGGAGCAGTCGTTACTGGTAATGCCGGCCGTTACGGAACGGCACTGGCCGTTGAGCGAACACGACCTCAGCATCCTGCCTGCCAGCGAGCGCGCCAAGGAACGCGCCAAGGAACGTGCCAACGAACGCGCCCTGGCCTTTGCTGAGCTTGAACAACAGCTGCTGCAGGCGCATTACCCCACCGGCCGTGCTGGTGGGATGCTGGCAGCGGCATTGGTGCATCTCGGGGTGAATGAAGACAACGAACCGCGCAGTGAACTGATTCTGGTGATTCACCATCTGGTGGTGGATGGCTGGTCGACGCCGCTGCTGCTGCGCGATCTGATCACCGCTTACCAGACACAGGCGCCGCTACCGGCGCTGGATGTGTCCTATCCACAACTGATGCAACAGCTGCTGCAACGTGATGACACTGAAGCACGCGCTGTTTGGGCGCAGGCACTGGCGGGGGCCAGCCCGACCTGTGTATTCGATGCTGCCGATAGCCGCACGGCGGTGGCCGCTGTCAGCGAATACACGCTCACCTTAACCACGGCAGAAACCCAGGCGCTGACGCAGAGGCTGCGGCGTCAGGGGATTACCCTCAACGTGCTGATGCAGGGCATCTGGGCTCAGGTCCTGCGTGGCATAACCGGGCGCGACGACGTACTGTTCGGCACGCCGGTGTCCGGACGCAGCGCGGCCATTAACGGTCTGGCCGATCAGGTTGGCCTGTTCCTCAATACCCTGCCGGTGCGGGTTAAGACCGACGCTGATCAGGCCTTCTGGCCCCAGCTTGCGGCCATACAGCAGCAACACGCGCAGCTGATGGAACAGGATGCGCTGGGACTGGCGGACATTCAGCGGCTGGCCGGGCTGGGGACTTTGTTCGATACCCTGCTGGTGGTGGAAAACTACCCGGATTCTGGTTGGGCCAGCGCCGAGCTCAGTGGCAATGGCAGCCAGCCGTTGCATATCCGCGCTATTCATAACCGTGGTTACAGCCACTACCCGCTGGCGCTGCTGGTGATTCCCGGCGAGCAGCTGACTCTGCTGGTAGAAGACCGCCAGGCACTGGCGACGCTGGGCCTGAATGCAGCGCTGCTGGCGCAGCGCGTGGCCCATGTGTTGCGTCTGGCGTTGGCTGAAGCCGATAGCAATTCCGCTGTGCCGTTAGCCCGTTGGCCAGCGCTGAGTCCGGTGGAGCAAAGCCTGCTGACAGAGGCTAATAACACGCAGCGGCCATTGTCCGGCGCCACCCTGCAGTCGGCGCTGCGCAGTCGGGCTGAGCATCATATGCAGTCGTTCTGTGTGGCCGACGAGCACCAGACTCTGACCTATGGCGCAGCGCGTGCGCGGGTGGATGCCATGGCTGCAGGTCTGCAGCAGGCCGGAGTGACGCCGGGCAGCATTGTGGCGCTGGCCCTGCCGCGCTCGGTGGATCTGACTCTGGCCATCTGGGCGGTGATTGAAGCCGGTGCGGCCTATCTGCCGCTGGATACCGGTTATCCGGATGAGCGTCTCGGCTTTATGTTGCAGGATGCTGGCGCGGCGGCGCTGATCACGGCAGAAGCCCTGTTTGCACGGCTGCAACCGCTGGCTGGCAACAGCCCGTTGCTGGATGTGAACGACCTGCAGACCAGCGATCCGGCACAGCTTAAGCGGGTGAATATCACTCCGGCGCATCCGGCGTATCTGATTTATACCTCGGGCACCACAGGACAACCGAAAGGCGTACTGGTCGGCCATGCCGCCATCGTTAACCGGCTGGAGTGGATGCAACACCAGTACCCGCTGACGGCAGCGGATGTGGTATTGCAGAAAACGCCGTGCAGCTTTGATGTGTCAGTGTGGGAATTTTTCTGGTCGGCGTGTGTGGGCGCCGGGTTGGTGATGGCCGCACCTGAGGCGCACAAAGATCCGCAGGCGCTGATCGATACCATTAACCGCTGGCAGGTCACCACCCTGCATTTCGTCCCCTCCATGCTGGCGATTTTTACCAGCACAGCGCGTGCGCTGTACGGTGAAGAACAACCGCTGTGTACATCATTGCGTCAGGTCTTCTGCAGCGGTGAAGCCCTGACCTGGGCTCAGGCCGATGCCTTTAACCAGCGTTTTGGCGTTCGCGCCGCGGATAATCAGGGCGTGCAGCTGCACAATCTCTACGGCCCGACCGAAGCGGCGGTGGATGTCAGTTACGAACCGGCCTCACAGGCTGTGTCGTCTGCGGGCAGCCCAGTGTCGTTGGGCAGCTCAGTGTCATTGGGTAACAGTGTGCCGATAGGACGTCCGGTGTGGAACACCCGTCTGCAGGTGCTGGATGCGACATTACGCCCGGTCCCAGTGGGGGCTACCGGCGAGCTGTACCTCAGTGGTGTGCAGCTGGCGCACGGCTATCTGGGCCGCGCTGCACTCAGCGCCGGGCGTTTTGTTGCCGATCCTTATGGTCCGCCGGGCAGTCGTATGTACCGCACCGGCGACGTGGTGCGCTGGCTGAGCAATGGCGTGGTGGAATATCTGGGGCGTGCCGACGATCAGATCAAAATCCGCGGTCAGCGCATTGAGCTGGGTGAAATCGAAACCTGTCTGCTGGCGCAACCGGGCGTGGCCAATGCCGTGGTGCATGCAACGGTGCTGCACGAGGGCAATAACGGCTCCGGTGAAGACAACCGCCAGCTGGTGGCTTATCTGGTGGCGCAGCCCGGCGTAACGCTGGCAGAGGATGCACTCAAAGCCGCCGCCAGTGCTGCGCTGCCTGCGCATATGGTGCCGGTGGCCTGGGTAACGCTGGAAAAGCTGCCGTTAAGCGCCAACGGCAAACTCGACCGCAAAGCCCTGCCCAAACCTCAGCTCAGCAGCGCTGGCAGCAGCAGCGGGCGCGCACCGGCACGCGGGCTGGAGCAACGTCTGGCGCAGCTGTTTATGCGCCTGCTGGAGG
The DNA here is from genome assembly GCF_020447205.1 of Thalassolituus alkanivorans. Classification (GTDB taxonomy): domain Bacteria; phylum Pseudomonadota; class Gammaproteobacteria; order Pseudomonadales; family Oceanobacteraceae; genus Venatoribacter; species Venatoribacter alkanivorans. The sequence goes on along the minus strand of NZ_JAJAEL010000011.1, from coordinate 113,524 downwards.
TGACGGAACTCCGTGCCGATGACGACTTCTTCGCCCTTGGCGGCCATTCGTTGTTGGCCATGCGCTTAGCGGCCGATATCCGCCGGGAACTGAAACGAGCGGTGACCGTGGGGCAGATTATGGGCGCACCCACCGTGGCGCGACTGGCAGCGTTGCTTAACGAAAACGACCAGCGCAACGATTTTGGTCACGATGGTTTTGCCGAAGTGATAAGGCTTCGTGCAGCGCGTAAAGACGTTCACGGCCACACGCCAGAGCCGCTGTTCTGCTTCTGTCCGGGCTCGGGCTTTGCCTGGCAGTACAGTGTGCTGTCGCGTTACCTGCGTGAAGGCCGTGCCATCATCGGTCTGCAGTCACCGCGCCCGCACGGCCTGATGGCCAGCAGCGCCAGTATGGAAGAACTGGTGCAGCGTCAGCTGAGCATTATCCGCCGCGAGCAGGCTCACGGACCTTACTATCTGCTGGGCTACTCGCTGGGTGGCGCGGTGGCCTATGCCGTGGCGGCGCAGTTGCGCGCTCAGGGCGAGGAGGTGGCCTTCCTCGGTCTGCTCGATACCTATCCGGCGGAAGTACACGACTGGAACGATCCGGAAGGTGCAGAAGAAGCCTTAGGTGCCGAGCGGGAACAGGCGCAACTGCTGAATGATGCCGTCGGTGCGGAAACAGACAGTGCCACGCTGGCGCAGGACGAGCAGCAGGCCATGGCCCAGGCACAGGCAGAAAAAGACGCCATGCTGGAGCAGATCTTTGCCAACTACAAAGATGCGGTACGTCTGCTGAAACAGACACGCACTCCGGTTTACGACGGCCGCTTCAGCGTGTTTGTCGCCGCCCAGGATCTGCCCGCTTATATCCGCCCGCAAGCCGACTGGCAGCCTTATGCACCGGGAGCCGAGTATGAATTTCTGCCCTGGGCCAGTCATGAAAATATCCTTTCGCCACAATCCCTGCAGCAGCTCGGCCCGTTACTCGACCGTCTGCTTGCTGAGGGAGACAGTGAAGCCGCAGGTTCCTCCCGTCATTACCCGCCGGTCAGTGCATGACCGGCCTTTGTTTAAGTTGATGCTATGAATAAAAAATCGTTCTTTGTTGATTTCAGCCTGCTGAAAACCAACCGTCATTTCCGCAACGTATTTATTGCCCGTACCATTTCCCTGCTGGGGCTGGGCATGCTGGCGGTTGCCATACCCATGCAGGTGTATCAGCTCAGTGGTGATTCGTTTCAGGTGGGGCTGGTAATGGCGCTGGAAGGTGCGGGTATGTTTGCCGGACTGTTGCTGGGCGGCGTGCTGGCCGACCGTGATGACCGTAAAAAACTGATTCTGTTTGCCCGCGCTGTGTGCGGCATTGGTTTTCTCGGGCTGGCGGTAAACGCCTGGCTGCCACAGCCGCAACTCTGGGTTATTTATCTGCTGGCCGTCTGGGACGGCTTCTTCGGTGCTATTGGTGTAACCGCTTTGTTAGCCTGCATGCCTTTTATTGTCGGACGTGAAAATCTGCTGCAGGCGCGTGCCGTCAGTATGTTGTCGGTACGTCTGGCGACCGTTATTTCCCCGGCGCTGGGCGGGCTGATCATCGCCTTTGCCGACGTCGGCTGGAATTATCTGATTGCCGCACTGGGCACTGGTCTGACCCTGATTCCTTTGCTGGCGTTGCCTTCCATGCGTCCGCAGGAGGTGGAAGAGCATCATCCGCTAAAGGCGCTGGCGGCGGGTTTTCGTTATCTGTTTGCTAACCGCATTGTGTTTTACACCGTACTGGCCGGAACTCTGGTGACGTTAACCACAGCCATTCGTGTGCTGTTTCCGGCACTGGTAGAAGACGCTTTTGCCGGTGGGGCGGCTGAACTCGGGCTGATGTATTCCGCAGTGCCGCTGGGGGCAACCTTAGGCGCACTGGTGAGTGGCTGGGCCAGCCATGTGCAGAAACCCGGGCAGGTGATGCTGTTTGTCAGTCTGGCGGCCTTTGCCTGCATGATGGCGCTGGGGCTTAACCACAGTTTTATTACTGCACTGTTTTTGCTCGCCGCTTTTGGCTATCTGGTGTCCATCGCTTCCTTACTGCAATACAACCTGGTGCAGATTAATACCCCGGATCAGTATCTGGGTCGTATTAATGGTATCTGGACGGCGCAGGATGCTTCGGGGGATTCCCTCGGTACTCTGGGGATTGGTGTGCTGGGCAAGTTTATGTCATCGCTGGGCAGCATTTTTACTCTGGGGGCCGTCGCGATGACACTGGGAGTGCTGCTGCTGGGTAACAAAACATTGCGTGGTATAGAGAAAACTGACGGTTAGTGATGGTGCGGCAGGAGGCAGGGCAAACCGTGATCACCGGCAGTGTCGTTATCTGTTGAAAACAACATGCTGCCGGTGATGGCCGGTATATCAGTCTTTGGCGAGCAGGGCTTTCAGCAGACGTGGGTTGCTGACCACCAGGTTGGCCGGAGCGCGCAGCAATGGCTGGCCACTCACTTCAGACAGCAGACAACCGGCTTCGGAAGCCAGCAGGCCGGCAGCGTTCAGGGCAAACTCATCAACGTTGCTCAGCAGGGCACCCTGGAAACGGTCGGCGGCTACGTAGCAGATAGACAGGGCGTTGGAGCCGATATTGCGCAGGTCAAAGCTTTTTGACATCAGACGCTGTAAACGCTGCAGCTGATCGAAGGCGGCTTCGTTGTTGCCCATTGGCTGGGTGTAACCAACGATGGCGTCGCTCAGGCTGTTAACGTTACCGCTGCGGATACGGCGGTTGTTCAGCTGGGCACCACGGCCACGGGAAGCCGTGAATTCATCACCATTAATAGGATTGAGGATCACCGAGTGTTCTGCTTTGCCGTTTTGCATGCAGCAGACGATGATGGCAAAAGATGGGATACCTACGCGGAAGTTGGAGATGTCGTCGATGACGCACACCTGCCACACAGGCTGGTTGGCCTGTTCGCCGTTCTGACCGGTTTCACGGCCGTAAAAGTTGTGCTCAGGCAGGGCTTTCTTCAGCTCAAAAATAATGCCTTTTTCCAGACCAATGGTGCAGTCTGCCACAAACTTTGCTTTCTCCTGATCCGTGCTTTTGTACGAATCGAAGCGGTCCAGGCGACGGACCAGATCTTGACCAGCATTACGCGCAGCGCGCAACGCCAAGTTCACCATGGGTTGCATAGGGATCGCTATCTCTTAAAGTTAAAGAACATTTTTCGGGCGCGGGATTATATCAGCACCTGACTGGTTAGCGAAGCCCGTTTTGCGTTACACTTCGTGCCCCTTATTCTGTACCGGCCTGGCTCCCGCAGATGCTCCGTTGTGAGGTTAACCTGCGGATTGCACGGGTTTCAGACCGGCCGCCATTCTCCGATAAGCGCCGTTGCGGCGCAGACAAGGCGTTATGCTCGATAAAATCCGTATCGTAATGGTTAATACCACCCACTCCGGCAATATCGGAGCGGCCGCCCGTGCGATGAAAAACATGGGCCTGAGCCGGCTGGTGCTGGTTGATCCGATCGCCAGCATTGACGAAGAGGCGATCCAACGTTCTTCGCGCGCAGAAGATATTCTGCACAACGCGGTCATCGTACCGACGCTGGAAGACGCCATTGCCGACTGTGGTCTGGTGATTGGCACCAGCGCGCGCAGCCGTCATATTCCCTGGCCGCTGATGTCGCCGCGCCAGTCGGCCGCGAAAGCTGCGGAAATGATTCCCGCCGGTAATGAAGTGGCGCTGGTGTTCGGCCGTGAATCCCGTGGTCTGACCAATGAAGAGCTGCATCTGTGTACCGCGCACGTGCATATTCCTACCGACGAAAACTTCTCATCCCTGAACGTTGCCCAGGCCATTCAGGTGCTGTGCTATGAAATGCGTCTGGCACTGGTGACGGATAATTTCCGCGCCGAAGCCGAACCGGAAGATGAGGCCGGAGCCTGGGGCGTGCCCTGGGATTATCCGCTGGCAACCCAGGGCGAGCTGGATGGACTGTTCCGTCATATGGAAACTGTGCTCATTGATATCGGCTTCCTTGACCCCAATACTCCGAAGCACCTGATGTCCCGTATGCGCCGTCTGTATCAGCGCGCTGCACCGGACAAAACAGAAGTGAATATTTTGCGTGGCATTCTGGCGGCGGTACAGCGTCAGGGCGACACCAGCCATAAAACACAAGGGGATACTGAGTGATCAGACAACTGCGTGAAGACATTGCCAGTGTATTTGAGCGTGACCCGGCAGCGCGCAATACCTTTGAGGTGGTCACCACCTATCCGGGGTTGCATGCTCTGCTGCATTACCGGGTGGCCAACTGGCTGTGGCGCAAGGGCTTTAAATGGCTGGCGCGCATGCTGTCGACCTTCAGCCGCTGGATGACCGGTATTGAGATTCATCCGGGAGCAACCATTGGCCGGCGTTTCTTTATTGACCATGGCATGGGCGTGGTGATTGGTGAGACCGCTGAAATCGGCGATGACTGCACCCTGTATCACGGCGTGACGCTGGGTGGTACCACCTGGAATAAAGGCAAGCGCCACCCGACCCTGCAAAATGGCGTGGTGGTCGGTGCCGGCGCCAAAGTGCTGGGGCCGATTATCGTCGGTGAGAACGCCCGTATCGGCTCCAATGCGGTGGTGACCAAAGAAGTTCCGGCGGGGGCGACGGTGGTCGGTATTCCGGGCCGTATTGTGCGTAAAGCGAGTACGGCTGAAGATGAGCAACGGCGCAAAATCGCCGAGAAAATCGGCTTTGATGCCTATGGTATGGCCGACGAAATGCCCGATCCTATTGCCCGTTCCATCCATAACCTGATGGATCATATGCATGCGGTGGACCGTAAAATCGACACCATGTGCAAAGCGCTGCACGATCTGGGTGACCGCACCTGCTCTGAGGCGCTGCCGCAGCTTGAGGCGGAAACCTTTGTCAGCCTCAGCGAAGCGGTCAGCAGTGACGATGCTGACAGTGCCGAAACGGCTGACAGTGCTGGTCCGGGTGTGGAAAAGCACTGAAACCAGTCCGGCGTGTTTTGTTGTGTAAAGGCATGCAGGCTAAAGTTGACTGAAATAGTCGGATATACGCATAATGCCACCACGATTTATGTGGGGGATAGACCATGCGTTTAACGACCAAGGGCCGCTATGCGGTGACGGCCATGCTGGATCTGGCGATTCATGCGCAGGACGGGCCGGTAAGTCTGAATGATATTTCCGGTCGTCAGGGCATTTCCCTGTCGTACCTGGAGCAGTTGTTTGCCAAGTTGCGCCGTGGTGGTCTGGTCGCCAGCGTGCGTGGCCCGGGTGGTGGTTATCGCCTGAGCCGTGATGGCAGTGATATTAATGTGGCTGAAGTGGTGGACGCGGTAAACGAATCCATGGATGCCACGCGCTGCAACCGCCGTGGTGATTGTCAGGATGGCGAAGAGTGCCTGACCCATCATTTATGGCTGGAGCTGAGTGATCAGATTCACGCATTTCTGCGCGGCATCACGCTGGCGCAACTGATTCAGCGTAAAGAGATCCGTAATACCGCCGACCGTCAGGACAGCAATACACGAAACCGTATTGATGCAGTTCTGAGTACAGAAGACATTACCGGCTGAATGGCCGGTCCTTGACCGGAGCGCTCCTTGACCTGAGCGCCCCTTGACCTGAGCGCCCCTTGACCTGAGCGCTGCAGCGCGGACAATGCGCCGCCTCAGGTTTCAGATTTTCCAGCGGTGACCCATGAAATCCATCTATCTCGATTATGCAGCGACCACGCCGGTCGACCCCCGTGTGGCTCAGGTGATGGCAGCCTGCCTGACTCTGGATGGTACCTTTGGTAATCCGGCATCACGTTCCCATCGGTATGGCTGGCAGGCTGAGCAGGTGGTGGAAAATGCCCGGCGTCAGCTGGCTGATCTGCTCGCCGCCGATCCGCGTGAAATCGTCTGGACCTCAGGTGCAACCGAATCCAACAACCTGGCCTTAAAAGGTGTGGTCGAAGCGCTGCGTGCTGACGATGCCGGCCGTCCGCTGCACATTATTACTTCAGCGATTGAGCATAAGGCGGTACTGGATGTCTGTGCCTGGCTGCAGGCGCAGCATCAGGTTGAAATCACTTATCTGACGCCGGATGCCGATGGTCTGATCAGTGTGCAGCAGGTGGCTGATGCCCTGCGTGACGATACCTGTCTGGTCAGTCTGATGGCGGTTAATAACGAGCTGGGGACCATCACCGATATCGCCGCCATCGGTGCGTTGTTAAAAGATCACCCGGCGTATCTGCATGTGGATGCCGCTCAGGCGCTGGGTAAAGTTGCTGTGAACGTCAGAGACTGGCAGGTCGATCTGTTGTCGGTATCCGCGCATAAATTCTACGGCCCGAAAGGCATTGGCGCACTCTATGTGCGCCGTGAACCGCAGGTGAAGCTGGCGGCCCAGATGCACGGCGGTGGCCATGAGCGCGGTATGCGTTCCGGCACGCTGCCAACCCATCAGCTGGCGGGTCTGGGTGAGGCTGCACGTCTGGTGCAGGAAGAGCTGGCGGCCGATGAAGCCCGTATCCGTGCGTTGTCGGTACGTCTGTGGGATGGGCTGCAGGTGCTGGGTGGGGTGTATCTGAATGGCCATACGCAGCAGCGTACCGCTAATCATCTGAACGTCAGCTTTGACGGTGTGGATGGTGAGATTCTGCTGGCCTCGCTGGCTAAGGTGGCGGTGTCTTCCGGTTCGGCCTGTAACTCGGCGACGGTTGCGCCTTCCTATGTGCTGAAGGCCATTGGCCGCAGCGATGCGCTGGCCCATGCCGGCCTGCGCTTCAGTCTCGGGCGTTTCACCGCGGCCGAAGAGATTGATTTTGCCCTGAGTGAAGTTACGCGTGTGGTGCAGATGCTGCGCGGCTGATCGCTGAGTTCCGTATTTCCTGTCGCTGGCGGTCAAATAATCCGCCAGCGCGCCCGCGTACGCGTACAACTTTAATGAAAAGGTGCGTATAATCCGCGGGTTTTATTTTCCGTAACCCTGATAATTTACCCTTGGGAGCTAAAAATGGCTGTTGAACGCACTCTGTCCATCGTTAAACCAGACGCTGTGGCCAAAAACGTAATCGGTGAAATCCTGACCCGTTTCGAAAAAGCTGGCCTGAAAGTTGTTGCCGCTAAAATGATCAAACTGGACGACGAAAAAGCGGGCGGTTTCTACGCAGAGCACAAAGAGCGTCCTTTCTTCAAAGATCTGGTGTCTTTCATGACTTCTGGTCCTGTTGTTGTACAGGTTCTGGAAGGCGAAAACGCTATCGCTGCTAACCGCGAACTGATGGGTGCTACCAACCCTAAAGAAGCTGCTGCCGGTACTATCCGCGCTGACTTCGCTGAAAGCATCGATGCTAACGCAGTACACGGTTCTGACTCTGCAGCTTCTGCTGAGCGCGAAATCGCTTACTTCTTCGCTGCTGACGAAATCTGCTCACGTTAATGAGCGGAACTCAGAGGGCAGGAATGCCCTCTGATCAATCCTCCGGGATGCACTAGTGCCAACAGGCCCCAGGTAACCAATTGATGTCCGAAACACCAGAAAAAATTAATCTGTTGGGCTTGTCGCCCGCCAAAATGGAAGCCTTTTTTGCCGATATGGGCGAGAAGAAATTCCGTGCTCAGCAAATGCTGAAATGGATTCATCAATATGGCGAAGCCAACTTCGACAACATGACCAACATGGGTAAGCCCTTGCGTGCGCGCATGGCCGAAGTGTGTGAGATCCGCCTGCCGGAAGTGATTTACGAAGATTTCTCCAAAGACGGCACCCGTAAATGGGTGATGCGTATGGATGGCGGCAGTGCCGTCGAAACCGTTTATATCCCGGAAAAAGACCGGGGCACCCTGTGTGTGAGCTCGCAGATCGGCTGTTCGCTCGACTGCAGTTTCTGCTCCACCGGTAAACAGGGTTTTAACCGCGACCTCAGCGTGGCGGAAATTATTGGTCAGGTATACGTGGCGGCTATGAGCTTCCATGCACCGGGCGAGCGTCGCGAACGCCGTATTACCAACGTGGTGATGATGGGCATGGGCGAGCCGCTGCTGAACTTCGACAACGTGGTCGATGCCATGAACCTGATGATGGACGACAACGCCTATGGCTTGTCCAAGCGTCGTGTCACCCTGAGCACCTCCGGCGTCGTGCCGATGATGGATAAGCTTGGCGATGTTACCGATGTATCACTGGCGGTATCGCTGCACGCACCGAATGACGAGCTGCGTAACCAGCTGGTGCCAATCAATAAAAAATATCCGATTAAAGAGCTGATTGCGGCCACTAACCGTTATCTGGCGAAACTACCGGACCGTCGCAAGGCCACCATCGAATACACCATGATGGAAGGCGTTAACGATGAGATGGAGCACGCGGAGCAGCTGTCCGTGCTGATGAAACAGGTGCCGTGCAAAATCAATCTGATTCCGTTTAACCCTTTCCCTAACTCCGGCTATAAACGCCCGAGTAACAATCGTGTGTACCGCTTCCGCGATTATCTGGTGAATCAGGGGCATATTGTCACCATCCGCTCGACCCGTGGCGACGACATCGACGCCGCCTGTGGTCAGCTGGTAGGCAAAGTTCAGGACCGCACGCGCCGCAGTGAGCGTTATATCAATGCGGTGCAGATCGACGAGTCTTCACAGGGCAACCAATAAAATGACCGGGATGGGCATGAAAAAATTAATCACCACACGCGCAGCGAGCCTGTTGATAGTGCTGCTGAGCCTGACGCTGGCTTCCTGCGTTACCGTCACTGAAAGTCGTTTTACCAAGAAAAAATCACCGGAAAAAGCGGTGGAAAATTATACCCAGTTAGGTCTGGGCTACCTGCAGAAAGGCCGTCCGGACTGGGCGCGTCAGCGTCTGCAAAAAGCACTGGCGATTGATCCTGATCATGCACCGGCCAACGACGCCATGGGGCTGGTCTGGCAGACCGAAGGCGAGATGGATCTGGCGGAAGAATATTTTCAGAAAGCGCTGAGCAACGACAGCAGCTTTACTCTGGCGCGCCACCACTTAGGCCGCCTGTATTCACAGCTGAAGCGTTATGACGAAGCTGACGAGTATTTGAATAAAGCCGCCACCGACCGCTATTACGATAATCGTGCTTCGGCTTACAACGATCTGGCGCTGAATGCTTACCGTCAAGGCAACACTGAGCAGGCAATCGACAGCTACGGTCAGACCCTGCGTATTGCGCCTTATAACGTTGATGGACTGGTTAACATATCGACCCTGCTGTTTGAAGCGCAGCGTTACGATGAGTCACTGAAATACTACGATCGCTTTGAGCGTCTGGTGCAACGTGAGCAGACCCGTCAGACCGCACACAGCCTCTGGCTGGGCATTAAACTGGCAACGCTGCAGCAGAACACCCAGCGGGCGATTGCGCTGGCGACCGACCTGAAGCGTAACTTCCCGGAATCGGTTGAATACCGTCTCTATCAGGACTCCCTGTCCGGAGCCAAATAATGAGCATGCATTTCGAAAATCCCATTAAGCGTCGTCAAAGCCGCAAAATCTGGGTTGGTGATGTGCCGGTCGGCGGTGATGCGCCGATTGCCATTCAGACCATGACCAACACCGAAACCACCGATGTGGCGGCCACTGTGGCGCAGATTCAGCGCGCTCAGGATGCCGGTGCCGACATCGTGCGCGTTTCTGTGCCGACCATGGACGCGGCGGAAGCCTTTGGCAAAATCCGCAAAGAAGTGAATATTCCGCTGGTGGCAGATATTCATTTTGACTACAAAATCGCCCTGCGCGTCGCTGATCTGGGTGTTGACTGTCTGCGTATCAACCCCGGCAATATCGGCCGTGAAGACCGTGTGCGCGCGGTGGTGGATGCGGCGCGTCATAACGGCATTCCGATCCGTATCGGGGTGAATGCCGGATCACTGGAAAAAGACCTGCAGAAGAAATACGGCGAGCCGACCCCGGCCGCGCTGGTGGAATCCGCCATGCGCCATATCGATATTCTTGATCGCCTGAACTTCCCGGATTTCAAACTCAGCCTGAAAGCCTCCGACATCTTTATGACCGTGGCGGCTTACAAGCAGATTGCCAGCCAGATTGAGCAGCCGCTGCACCTTGGCATCACCGAAGCCGGTGGCCTGCGTGGTGGTACGGTTAAATCGTCTATTGGTCTTGGCCTGCTGCTGTGGGAAGGCATCGGTGACACCATCCGCGTATCGCTGGCGGCTGATCCGATTGAAGAAGTCAAAGTGGGCTGGGACATGCTCAAATCGCTGAAGCTGCGTTCGCGCGGCATCAACTTTATTGCCTGTCCGAGCTGTTCACGTCAGAACTTCGACGTGATCAAAACCATGAACGAGCTGGAAATGCGCGTTGATGATATCCGCACCGATATGAGTGTGGCGGTGATTGGCTGTGTGGTGAATGGCCCCGGCGAATCCAAGGAAACCGATATCGGTCTGGCCGGTGGCCAGCCGAATCTGGTGTATATCGACGGTAAACCAGCCGGCAAACTGAGTAACGAGACTCTGGTGGATGACCTTGAGCGTATGATCCGCGAACGCGCCGCCAGCCTCGATGAAGAACGCAAAAATCTGATTGCCAGCGACAGCTGAGCGCTGACCCAGACAAGAACGGATATTATGGCAACGAAAATCCAGGCCATTCGTGGCATGAACGACATCCTGCCGGCTCAGAGCCCGGTATGGCAGTATCTCGAAGGCACAGTAAAAGACCTGCTGGCTTCATACGGTTATGACGAAATCCGCATGCCGATTGTGGAGCAGACCGCGCTGTTCAAACGCTCCATCGGCGAAGTGACCGACATCGTCGAAAAAGAGATGTACACCTTCGACGACCGCAACGGTGACAGCCTGACCCTGCGTCCGGAAGGTACCGCCAGCTGCGTGCGCGCCTGTGAAGAACACGGTCTGCTGTACAATCAGACGCAGCGTCTGTGGTACACCGGCCCGATGTTCCGTCACGAGCGTCCGCAGAAAGGCCGTTACCGCCAGTTCTATCAGATTGGTGTGGAAACCTTTGGTATGGCTACCGCCGATATCGATGCTGAAGTGATTCTGATGACCGCGCGTCTGTGGCAGCAGCTGGGTCTGACCGATGCGGTTACCCTACAGCTGAACACCCTGGGCTCCAACGCAGCGCGTGCCAATTACCGCGATGCCCTGGTAGCTTATCTGAGCGAGCGCAAAGACCAGCTGGATGAAGACAGCCAGCGCCGTCTGGAAACCAATCCGCTGCGCGTGCTCGACAGCAAAGATCAGAACACCCAGGCACTGCTGGCCGATGCGCCACAGCTGCACGATTACCTCGACGACGAAAGCCGCGAGCACTTTGCTCTGCTGCGCAGCATCCTTGATGCCGCCGGGGTGAAGTACGAAATCAACCAGCGTCTGGTGCGCGGTCTCGATTATTACTGTAAAACCGTGTTCGAGTGGGTCACCGACAAACTCGGCTCGCAGGGCACCGTCTGTGCCGGTGGCCGTTACGACGGTCTGGTGGAACAGCTGGGTGGCAAGCCAACCCCGGCGGTTGGTTTTGCCATGGGCGTTGAGCGTCTGATTCTGCTGCTGGAAACGCTGGAGCTGATTCCGGCCGAAGTGCTGCAGACCATCGATGTATACATCTGTCCGGTCGGTGAGGGCAGTGCTCAGGTGGCACTGTTGCTGGCAGACCGTCTGCGCGACGAGCACAGCTGGTTACGCATTCAGACCCACTGTGGTGGTGGCAGCTTCAAGAGCCAGATGAAAAAAGCCGACAAGAGCGGTGCGCATCTGGCACTGTTGCTGGGCGAAGACGAAATTGCCAACGGTACTGTGACCGTTAAAAATCTGCGTGGTGAAGGTGGGCAGCAGACGCTGGCGCTGAACGACGTGGGCGAATGGCTGGCACAAGAAACTTTTTAATAACCAATAACTCACAATATTCGTTTTTTTGGGGAAGTGGACGCATGACTGAATATCGTACGGATGAAGAACAGGCAGAACTGCTGAAAAAATGGTGGGCAGAGAACGGTAAAAGCCTGCTGGCGACCATCGTGATTGTTGCCGGTGGCTGGTTTGGCTGGAACAGCTATCAGGCTAATCAGCAGGCAACAGCCGAAGCAGCTTCCATGTTGTACTCTCAGCTGGTCGACAAAGTCGCACAGCCGGCGGCGCAGCAGGATGAAGCGGCTAAAGCCGAAATGGAAGCACTGGCGACTCAACTGAAAAAAGACTTCGGCAATACCAGTTATGGCCAGTTTGGTGCTCTGTTTCTGGCGCGCTTTGCTGCCGATGCCGGTGACTTTGATACCGCCGCTGCTGAACTGAACAGCATCATTGCTACGGCTGACGAAGGTCCGATCAAATTTACCGCTCAGGCGCGTCTGGCCAATGTCCTGATTCAGCAGGAAAAAATGGACGAAGCGCTGGCGCTGGTTGCGACTGTACCGGACGCGGCCTATGCCGCGCAGTTTGAAGAAGCCAAAGGCGATGCCCTGTTCCGTAAAGGCGAACTGAGCGAAGCCCGTGCGGCTTATGTCCGTGCGCAGGAAGCCGCTGCGAATCTGGGTCTGAACACCCAGCAGCTGCAGCGTAAGATTGATAATCTGGCTGCGAGCGGAGACGCCTGATGCGCCTGAGTCCTGTTGTCGTCCTGTTGAGTGCTCTGCTGGCTGTGCAGCTGAGTGGTTGTGCCAGTCAGCCAGCCAATCAGGCAGAAGCGGCTGACGCTGCCGACGAGACAGGGCTGCCTGATTACAACGATGAAACCGATATCTCCATCGAGTGGCGTAAGCAGCTTGGTGTGGGGGCTGGTACGGCTTATACCCGTCTGCGCCCGGTGGTGAGCGGCGATACCGTGTTTATGGCTGACACTTCCGGTGAGGTCTACGCGCTGGATCTGGCCGATGGCAGCGAACAGTGGAATGTGGACCTGGAGCAGGCGGTAACGGCAGGTGTGGCGCAAGACAACGGTCAGTTGTTTGTTGCTACCCGTGACGGTTTTCTGCATTGCCTGAACAGTGCCGACGGCTCTGAAATCTGGCGTTCACGCATGACCAGTGAGTCTGTCGCGCCAGCGGGTACCGACGGTAAGCGGGTGTTTGTACACACCGTTGACGGTCGTGTTACCGCTTTTGAACGGGCGGATGGCAAGCAGGCCTGGTCTTACGAAACCGCGATGCCGGTACTGACCGTGCGCGGCACCGGCACGCCGCTGGTGCTGGATCAGCTGGTGATTACCGGTTTTGCTACCGGCAAACTGGTGGCACTGGATAAGACCCTCGGTATTCCGCGCTGGGACGTGCGCCTGGCAACGCCGGATGGACGCTCTGAACTGGAGCGTCTGGTCGATGTTGATGGCGCGCCGATCTGGGATAACGGCATTATTTATGCGGCCAGCTACCACGGCAAACTGGCAGCCGTTTCGCTCAATGGCGAAACCCGCTGGGAAGAAGAAGGTTCAACCTACACCAGTCCTGAACTGGCGCTGGGCAACCTGTACCTGACCCTCGACAGTGATCACATCCAGTCCTATGACATGGCCAGTGGCGCGCCGGTCTGGACGCAGAAAGCACTGCATGGTCGCCGTCTCGGGCAGACCAGTGCTTATGGCAGCTGGCTGGCAGTCGCTGATGGTGAAGGTTATCTGCACATTATGAATCAGGTGGATGGCGAGTTGGTGGGACGTAAACTGTTGCGCCCTAAACCACTGCACGTCAACTATCCTAATCAGACTGAAGGCACCAACTGGCGTGCGCTGCGTGGCCGCGATATGGGCATCCGCAGTCCGTTAGTCGCCACGGATAAAGGTCTGCTGGTGTATACCAATGCCGGTGAACTGCTGCTGCTGAGCGTTCAGACCGACTGACGCTGGCGGTATCAGCCAATGTTTTTTACCGGGCGTCGTATAGCGACGCCTGTTTTATTTCTTAAATGAGGTTTTCTGATCATGGTCCCTGTGATTGCTCTGGTCGGACGTCCCAACGTGGGCAAGTCCACGCTGTTTAACCGTCTGACCAAAAGCCGTGATGCGCTGGTGGCTGAAATTGCCGGCCTGACCCGTGACCGTAAGTACGGTGAGGGCAAGGTTGGTGATGTGCCATTCATCGTGATTGATACCGGTGGTATCAGCGGCCAGGAAGAGGGCATCGACGAGGCCATGGCCGCGCAAAGCTTCCAGGCCATTAAAGACGCGGATATCGTTTTCTTTATGGTCGATGTTGGCGCCGGTATTACCAACGGCGACCGTATGATTGCCGAATATCTGCGCCGCAGCGGTAAAGACGCCTATCTGGTGGCCAACAAGATTGACGGTAAAAACCCCGATCTGGTGCTGGGTGAATTCTTTGAACTGGGCATGGGTGAACCGCTGCCGATTGCTGCCGCGCATAACCGTGGCATCAGCGCATTGATCGAATACGTGCTGGGCGAGCTGCCGCAGGACGATGACGACTACTTCCGTGAACTGGCCGGCGAAGAAGCCCCAGTACACGAAGAGCTCGACGTTAAAGGTATTAAAATTGCCGTGGTTGGCCGCCCGAATGTGGGTAAATCGACATTGGTTAACCGTTTTCTCGGTGAAGACCGGGTGGTGGTATTCGATGAAGCCGGCACCACGCGCGACAGTATTTATATTCCCTACGAGCGTCACGGTCAGGAATACACCCTGATCGACACCGCTGGTGTACGCCGCCGTAAGAATATTTCCGAAGCGGCGGAAAAATTCTCCATTATTAAAACCCTGCAGGCCATTCAGGACTGTCATGTGTGTATTCTGGTGCTTGATGCCCGTACCGGTATCGTCGAGCAGGACTTACATATGCTCAGCTTCGTACTGAACTCCGGCCGGGCGCTGGTGATTGCCATCAATAAATGGGATGGCATGGAAGCAGACGCCAAAGAACGGGTAAAAACAGAAATTGACCGTCGTTTCGATTTCTTAACCTTTGCCGAAATGCATTTTATTTCGGCATTGCACGGCACTGGCGTGGGTAATCTGTACGATTCGGTTGATCAGGCTTACCAGTCATCCATGGCGAAATGGCAGACCAATATGCTGACCCGTATTCTGGAAGATGCCACGGCCAGCCATCAGCCACCGGTTGTACGCAACCGCCGGCCAAAATTGCGCTATGCCCACCAGGGTGGCTCTAACCCGCCCATTATTGTGGTGCACGGTAATCTGGCGAAAGAACTGCCGGAAGACTACAAACGCTATCTGGCCAATACCTTCCGCCGCGTGCTGGAAATTAAAGGTACGCCGATCCGTATGGAATTCCGTCAGGGCGATAACCCGTATTCCGGCAAAGAGAAAGAAATCCGTCACAGCAGTAAAAAGCGTGCGGATGCGGTGGAACGGACAGAAAATAAACGTAAGATTAAAATTGAAAAAGCACGTAAGCAATTACGTAAAAGCTATAAAAAACCGACCTAATAAAAAAGGAGCTTCGGCTCCTTTTTTATTGTGTGTATGTTATGGAAGTTTTTTGTCAGTCGCGTATCAGCGTCATGGGTATAAAGCGGATGCCATTGAATGCTGCTTCCTCGCCCGTCGCCTTAAAACCATAGCGGCGGTAGAAGCCGGCCGCATTCAGTGACGAGCGCAGGCTGATTTCTTTAGCGCTGGTGGATGCCAGTACGGCGTCCAGCAGTTGCTTTCCGAGCCCGCAGCCCTGAGTCTGTTTCGCCACGAACAGGTGGGTCAGATAATTGCCATCACGCAGGGCTGCAAAGCCAACCAGTTGATGGGCGTTCAGCGCCTTCAGTGTGACGAAACGGCTTTCATCCATGGTTGTTGCTATATCCGGCAGAACGCGCTGTTTATATTCACGCTGACCGTCGGCGCTGAATAAGGGCAGTACATCAATCTCGGAGATCGCTGAAATTAATGCCTGGATAGTTTCGGTATCGGCGCTTGTTGCTTTCTGAATATCCATTTTCTTTCTGCTGTGTGGTAACAGGGCTGCGCTTATCGTCACCCTGATGCCGGAGAATAACACGGCTTTTTCAGCTGTGCGGATGCTCCTGAAATTGTTTTGCTTCATCACCTATCTTATACCAGTGCGGCTTTTCTTTAACGAACTCATGAAAGCTGTTACTGAGACTCAGTTCATCGTCAAAGCAGTTCGCAGATACCGGAAAGGTTTCGCTGTCGGAGGTTACCTCGCCCAGCGATGTACCGCATTTTGAGCAAAAGCAACGGTTGTACATATAGGGCGCTTCCGGTTTGTAGGTGCTGATTACATCAGCGCCGGAGGTCAGCTGAAAAGCATCGCGCTTAACAAATACCAGAGCACTGGCTCCGACTTTGCGGCAGCGGGTGCAGTGGCAGGTTCCCATCATGGTCGGTGGGCTGGACAGGGTGAATTTTACGGCTCCGCAGCAGCAGCTACCATGCAACATAATGTGATCCCTCGGTTATGAATAAGGCTTGTACTGTATTTATATACAGTCCTTATTGCAAGGGGGCAGGGAGACTTTATTCAGCCTTGTCTGCCATGCTGCTGTTTTCCGGCTTCAGGGCATCGTAAGGCAGCAGGAGAGTATCGAGGGTTATATCAACCGGCAGGGCAATCAGGGTGAACAGCGGGCAAACAACAGACATCCAGCAGAACACCATTTCGCCACTGGCTTCGCCTGTATGGCCGTCCAGGCCAAGCAACAGCAGACTTCCCTGAGTACCCGGATAGTAGCGGGCATCAACCGGGCTGCTGTCCGAGCGGGCAATGAGTGTGCCGCAACCATTTAACAACGCCAGGCTGATAAGCATCATCATGGTCAGGATTCTGCTTCGCAGGCCGCAGCCCTTAGTGGCGAACCGGTGCATTACATGTGTATCCCTGCAGTTTTCGGAAGGCTGATCATAGAGTGCTTTGTTGTTCAGAGCGAATTCCGCGCGGGGGCAGCATCAATGGCCGAGTAAAAGCTTTATCGTCAGCAGCAAAAAATTTCGCTGAGCCGGAATCCGGCCATTGCTAATATCGCTGCCCCTTTACTCAGGCTCCGACTGCGCCAGTGTGATCCATGCAGCTGATCTCTTTTGATCCTTACCGCACCCTTCATTTCGCCCAAACCCAGTATCTGAAACCGGAACTGATGAATCATCATCTCGATCTGCTGATCGCGGCTGATGGCATTCTGTTTCCGCAATACTGGCAGGTGAACGCGTTGCTGTATGGCTTAAAAAAGCGCATATTTCCCAGTCCGGCGAGTTACTACATCGGCCATGATAAGGTCGAAATGACGCGCTGTTTTCGGACCATCGCGCCGCAGCATGTGCCCTGGACCCTGATCGAAGCCAATACCCCGGCCAATGCCGAACGGGTATGGGATACCTTACCTTTGCCTTTCGTCGCCAAAATTCCCAAAAGCAGTATGGGAGATGGTGTATTCCTGATTGAAACCCAGGCTGACTGGAACCGCTATCTGGCACTGTCACCGGTGATTTATGCGCAGGAATATCTGCCCATTGACCGCGACCTGCGCATCGTCTGGGTGGGCGATCGCATTATTGGCGGTTACTGGCGGATTCAGGCCGATCGTGGTTTTTATAACAATGTCGCCAAGGGCGGCCAGATCGAAGCCGGTATTCTGCCGCCGGAAGCCTGTGCGCTGGTTGAGAAGCTGGCTCTGGGGCTTGGCATTGACCACGGCGGGTTCGATATTGCCATGGTAGGCCATTATCCCTATGTGTTCGAGTTCAACCGTCTGTTCGGCAATCAGGGCCTCAGCGGCCTGCAGGGCAGGATTGATGACGCTATCCACGACTATCTGAGGCGCATCTGGCACGACGGTGAGCCGGACTCTCCTGACCCTTTCAAAAACCCGGATCAGCCTCCCGGCATGGGCGGGCCGGACTTACCTCAGGTGGTGTAAGCCGCAGCTCTATGGGGCTGTGCTGAATCCGGCGCACAACTGAATCCAATGGGCGCAAAATCCGTTACAATGCTCCCTTTTGCTGGTCAGGGCGTCCGTTCATGTCACAGGGCTTTGTACACCTCCGGGTTCACTCCGAATTTTCGCTGTACGACAGCACCATCCGCGTTAAAAAGCTGATCGGTAAAGTCGCGGAGCTGGGTATGCCGGCGGTCGCGCTGACCGATCAGGCGAACATGTACGCCCTGGTTAAGTTCTACAAAAGTGCCATGGACGCCGGGGTTAAGCCGGTACTGGGCGCTGACCTGTGGCTGGAAAACCCGGACGACAACACCCAGCCGTTCCGCATCACCGCACTCTGTCTGAACTCCGATGGTTATCTGGGGCTGCGCGAACTGATCTCCCGTGCTTACGCCAAAAACCAGCATTACGATAAAGCCATTGTTAAAAAAGAGTGGCTGTTCGAGAAAAATGCCGGACTGATTATTCTATCCGGCGGGCGCGACGGTGATGTCGGCCAGCGGGTTATTAAAGGCAAAGTTTCTGACGCCGAAATTCTGGTGCGCGAATATCTGCAGCACTTTCCCGACCGTTTTTATTTTGAATTACAGCGTACCGGCCGTCCCGGTGAAGAAGCGGTTATCCGCGCCGGTATCGCCATGTCAGCGCGCTGCGGTGTGCCTCTGGTTGCCACTAACGACGTACGCTTTTTAGCCGCCGAAGATTTTGAAGCGCACGAAACCCGTGTTGCGATCGGTCAGGGCTATGCGCTGGAAGATAAACGCCGGCCGCGCGAATATACCGAGCAGCAGTATTTCCGCAGTGCAGAAGAAATGGCGGAACTGTTTAATGATATTCCATCGGCCATCGACAATACCGTCGAAATTGCCAAACGCTGTACAGTGGAAGTGTTGCTGGGTAAATACTTCCTGCCGGATTATCCGATACCGGAAGGCATGAGTGAGGCGGATTTTTTCCGTAAGATTTCTCAGGTGGGTCTGGAAGAACGACTGGACGTGGTGCTGGCCGGTATTCCGAAAGACTCAGCGGAATATGCCGAAAAGCGTAAACCCTATGATGACCGTCTGAACTTTGAGCTGGATATTATTATTCAGATGGGGTTCCCCGGTTACTTCCTGATCGTAATGGACTTTATTCAGTGGGCGAAAGACCACGATATTCCGGTCGGTCCGGGCCGTGGTTCCGGTGCCGGCTCGCTGGTGGCCTACGCTCAGAAAATTACCGATCTTGATCCGCTTGAATACGATCTGCTGTTCGAACGATTTCTGAACCCGGAACGGGTATCCATGCCCGATTTCGATATCGACTTCTGTATGGAAAACCGTGAGCAGGTAATTGCTTACGTAGCCGACACCTATGGCCGTGAAGCGGTATCGCAGATTGTGACCTTCGGCACCATGGCGGCAAAAGCGGTGGTGCGCGATGTGGCGCGGGCGCAGGGTAAATCCTTCGGTCTGGCCGATAAGTTATCCAAATTAATTCCCGGCGATCCGGGCATGACGCTGGAAAAAGCGCTGGCGTCTGAAGCCCTGTTAAAAGAATTCCTCGACGAAGACGAAGAAGCCCAGGAAATCTGGGAAATGGCGCTGAAGCTCGAAGGTATTGCCCGTCAGACCGGTAAGCACGCCGGTGGTGTGGTGATTGCACCAACCAAATTAACTGACTTCTCGGCCACCGCCTGTGAGCCTGACGGCACCGGTCTGGTGACACAATTCGATAAAAACGATGTGGAAGAAGCCGGTCTGGTGAAGTTCGACTTCCTCGGTCTGCGCACCCTGACCATTATCGACTGGGCGCTGAAAACCATTAACAGCAAACGCGCCAAAGAAAATCTGCCACCGGTCGACATCAGTCAGATTCCGCTCGACGATGAGCCGTCGTATAAATTATTAAAAGCCGCCCAGACCACCGCGGTATTCCAGCTGGAATCACGCGGGATGAAAGATCTTATCCGCCGCCTGCAGCCGGATAATATCGAAGATATGATCGCACTGGTGGCCCTGTTTCGTCCGGGGCCGCTGGAGTCGGGCATGGTGGACGACTTTATTAACCGTAAACATGGCCGCGCCAAGGTGGCCTATCCGCATCCTGATTTTGAACACGAAAGCCTGAAAGAAACGCTGGAACCGACCTACGGCGTTATCGTTTATCAGGAACAGGTTATGCAGATCGCCCAGATTCTGGCCGGTTATACCCTCGGCGGCGCGGATATGCTGCGTCGGGCGATGGGTAAGAAAAAGCCGGAAGAAATGGCCAAGCAGCGCGACACCTTCCGTGACGGCGCGGCTTCGCAGGGCGTTGATCCTGATCTGGCGATGAAAATTTTCGACCTGGTGGAAAAATTCGCCGGTTACGGTTTTAACAAATCGCACTCCGCGGCTTATGCGGTGGTGTCTTACCAGACACTGTGGTTAAAGCAGCATTACCCGGCGCCGTTTATGGCCGCGGTTCTGACCTCCGATATGCAGAATACCGATAAGGTTGTGACCTTTATCGAAGAATGCCGTGAGATGGAACTGGAGCTGGTACTGCCGGATGTTAACCAGAGCCAGTTTGGTTTTACCGTAAATGATGACGGTGCCATCGTTTATGGTCTGGGCGCGGTAAAAGGCGTGGGTGAAGGCCCGATTGCGGCCATTATTGCTGCCCGCAGCGAAGGCCCTTTTAAAGATTTATTCGATTTCTGCCAGCGTGTCGACGGCAAAAAAATTAATAAGCGTGTGCTGGAAGCTCTGGTGCGCTGCGGTGCCTTTGACCGTCTGGAAAGTACAGCACCACGTTCTGTATTAATGGCCAGCCTGGAAGATGCGATTAAGAGTGCAGGCCAGACAGCCGCGAACGAAGCGGCCGGTATGATGGATTTATTCGGTGAGGTGCAGGAGGAAGAAGCCGTTGGTGCCGACCCTTACGAACGTTACCGTCACCTGCGCGACTGGTCTTTGAAAGAACGTTTGCAGGGCGAAAAAGATACCCTGGGTTTATTTGTTACCGGCCACCCGTTCGATGAATACGAGCACGAAGTACGCAAGCTGGTGCCGAATAAATTGTCGCATTTACAGGAAGCCAAGGCGCCGCAAAAACTGGCGGGGCTGGTGGTGGATATGCGCGTGATGAAAAATAAACGCGGCGACAATATGTGCTTTGTGACCCTTGATGACCGCACCGGCCGGGTTGAAGTGGCGCTGTTCTCGGATATTTATGAACAGGTGCGCGAAGTCGTGGCGAAAGACCGTGTGCTGGTGGTCGAAGCATTGGTTTCCCACGATGATTATTCGGGCGGTTTAAAAGCCACCGGGCGGGCGGCCATGGAAATCAGTCAGGCGCGTCTGACCTTTGCCAAAGCGCTGCGTATCCGTGTCGATGGTGAACGTTCGGAAGATGAATTCTGCAATGATTTAAAACGCCTGCTGCAGCGTATGGATAACGGCTGCCCGGTGGTGCTGGATTTCTATAACTCGGTTGCGCGCTGTGATATTCAGCTGGGTGACAGCTGGCGCATTAATCCCAGCGATGAGCAACTGCAGGAACTGCGTTATGCCTATGGCGATGATGCGGTGGAATTATTATTTGCATAAGCTTGTGGGGGCGACGACGCGGGTGTGAAAAATACCGCTGTTGCCCCGATAACCAATATGCGGCTGGTTAAACGGGAAAACTGACTTCGGGCAGGGTTTCAAAGCCGGGTCTGGCAAACAGGTAGCCCTGCATCAGTTCAATACCGGCATCCCGCAGCCAGTCATATTCTTCAGCGGTTTCAATTCCTTCTGCTAATGCGGTGATATTCAGTTCGCTGAACATCGCCAGACAGTTACGTACGATCGTCTGTCGTGCGCTGCTCCGGTGAATATTACGGATTAATTCCATATCCAGTTTTATGATATCGGTCTGAAAGTCTGCCAGCAGATTCAGCCCGGAATAACCGGAGCCAAAGTCATCTGTCGCGGTTTTGAAACCCAGATCATGGTAATACTCAACAATGCGTTTTATATGACCGTTGTCTGAGATTTTTTCGACTTCGGTGAATTCGAACATGATTTTATCGGTGGGAAAGCCATATTTCCGGGCGGCTTCCAGAGTGGTGCGGATACAGCGTTCGGGCTGATAAATCGCATTGGGTAAAAAATTGATGCTCAGCATGGAATCAATACCCAGCCTGGCCGCCAGTGCGATGGCCTTGATGCGGCAGAACTGATCAAAGGTATAACGGTTATCGTCATTAACGCGGGAAATGACTGAGTACGCTGATTCATTATTCAGCCCGCGCACCAGCGCCTCATAACCAAAAATGCGCTGTGTCGTACAATTCACAATGGGCTGAAAAGCCATGGTGAAATCAAAACCCAGATTGGCGGCATCAGCGCATTGATTGCAAAGTAATCGTTCACAATCGGCGTTTTTATCTGCCATTACTCTTTCCTGTGTTCGGCATCATCCGCTAAGCCTAGTCAGTGGATGACATTGCCGCAATGCATAACCCGCTGGTCTTGGCTGCGCAGGCTGCCTACAATCCCTGCTTTATTCTTCTGAAACAGCGCTATGTCCGAAGCTTTGCTGAATCCCCTGAATCAGGCACTGGCATCATTGTCCGCAAGTCAGGGACGACTGCTGGTTGGCTACAGTGGCGGGCTGGATTCCACCGTGTTGCTGCATCTGCTGGCACAGAACGCTGCGCTTAAAGACCGTTTGCTGGCGCTGCACGTACACCATGGTTTATCGGCTAATGCTGATGCCTGGGCAGCTCACTGTGGGCAGCAGTGCGCGCAATTACAGGTTCCTTTTGTCTGCGAGCGGGTGGTAGTCAGTAACCATGGCGCCGGTATTGAGCAGGCGGCCCGGGAGGCCCGTTATCAGGCCTTCGCCCGCCACTGTCAGCCTGGCGATACGCTGCTGCTGGCTCATCATGCTGATGATCAGGCAGAAACCTTTTTTATGCGTTTACTGCGCGGCAGTGGCCTGACCGGTCTGGCGGCAATGGCTGCCGTGCGTGAGCTGCAGCCGGGGTCTGGCATCTGGCTGTTAAGGCCTTTATTAAACATCCACCGCGCTCAGCTGGAAGGCTACGCCAAAGCACAGCAGCTGAGCTGGGTTGACGATGAATCCAACGGTGATGAGAGGTTTGAACGCAACTGGTGGCGACAAACGCTGCTGCCGCAGATATTTGCCCGTTTGCCGGGAAAAGACGCCGCACTGCAGCGCTCTATTGCGCAGCTGCAACAGGATCAGCAGTTGTTAGAGGAATTATTGCAGCCAGCAGTAGAGGCTTGCCTGCGTTCCTGCCACTGGCCTTTTGCCGCAGGGTTTTCCTGTTCGGTTACGGCTTTACTGTCCGCCCCGGCGCATCACCGGCCTTATCTGTTGCGCGGCTGGCTGACACGCTGTGGTCTGAATGGCGGTATGCCGGGCGCTGAATTTCTGCAACGAATCGAACAGGAGGTGATTGCCGCCGCTCCCGACCGTCAGCCGCGACTGCAGCTCGGAGATTTAACCATCCGCCGTTATCAGCAGCAGTTGTATCTGGTGGCTGAAATACCACCGTTCAGTGCTGATCCCCGTGACGTGGTTATTGCGGACGACTGCCACATTCCATGGTACGGAGGTGCGCTTGTCACTGCACCTGCGGCAGAGAGCAGGCATGACGTGCTTGTGCAGCCTGGGAACTACCACTTAGTGCCGGCAGGGACCTGTCAGGGCATGACGCTGAAAATAGCCGGCAGGCCACGTAAAACACTGAAACATCTCTGGCAGGAGGCCGGCGTTCCTCCCTGGTTGCGGGAATGCTGGCCAGCCCTGCTGCGCGATGGAGAACTTTGTGCTCTGGCCGGGCTGTATGTAGCTGAATCGGCACAGCCGCCTGCTGAGCGACGTGAGGAAGAGGGCAGGTTTCTGCGCTGGCAGGGAATCTTTTAAGCTTTGAAGGATCTTAAAAGGTCAGCTGTGCGCTTTGCAAATGGCTTATCCGGCGCTGTTCTTCAGCGTTATTAGAGGCTATTTTGCGCACCAGCCGAGCGTTATCCGGAATCGCCTGTGGTTTACTGACGCTCAGCCTGTTGTGTGTGCTTGCTTTTGGGCGGTTTTGAAATTTATCTGCGGGAGCAGCTTTTAGTCTTTATGCGTTATCCGATCGTATTTGCAACACTGGCCGCCACGTTGGTACTGGTCACTCTGAATGAAACTGACAACCGTATTCTGCGTGGAAGCAGAACCCCGGCACAATTGTTTAATCAGGGGGACGCTTCCGTTCAGGTCGAAGTAAATACTCCGCAGGCACCGGCAGAGAAGGCCGTCGTTTCTGACGGTTATGACAACAACATGGGTGAAAAAACAAAAGAACCTGTGCGGCTTAATCTCAAATTGCCGGATATGGAATGGGATGATTACAGTTATGGTAACAGTGATGCTTTTCCGAATGTATTTGGCAAGCAACCAAGCGAATCTGCCGTGCACTGGTCCGGTCGTCTGCATCTGGATGAGTCGGAAGAGGCAAAAGCCAAACCGCTGAATGAAACCATCCTCGGCGCAGAACTGGAACTGCAGCTTAAGCTGCCCTGACAGCGCTGCCGTGTTTTGTCTGCTTCCCTTCCTGAATCATTATAGTCATAAAACAGTTCTTCAGTACCAAAAATAGCCGGCTGCTTTTTTAAAGTCGTAAGGCCTGTTAAAGTCCGCCCATAAAAAATATAAAGAGGTTTTGTGATGCGTATTACGCTGTATCAATTCCCGATTTCTCACTACTGCGAAAAAATCCGCTGGGCACTGGACTATAAAGGTATCCGCTATAAAACGGTTAATCTTGTCCCGGGCCGTCATATTGCGTTGATGCAAAAACTCAGTGGCCAGACGTCGGTGCCTGTGTTGAAACACGGCAGACAGGTTGTGCATGGTTCATCAGCGATTCTGGATTATCTTGATCAGGTTTTCCCGCAAAAACCACTGCTGCCAAAAAATCCGGAACTGCGTGCTCAGGTACTGGAGTGGGAGCGTCGTCTGGATGCCGAAGCCGGGCCGGATGTCCGTCTCTGGAGTTACCATCATTTATTGCAACAACCAGCTCAGGTCATTCCTTTGCTGGGGGCACGTAAACCGTTCTTTTATCGTTGGTTATTGCGTTCAATTTTTCCTAAGCTGGAAAACGGAATGCGTCGCTGGATGAAAATCACACCGGATAATGCCGCTAAAGCGCAGCTGCGTATGGAAAGTGTATTAACCGATTTACGCCTGGCCTACAGCCAGTCGCATTTTCTGGTTGGCGAACATTTCACCCGTGCCGATCTTACGGCCTGTGCGTTATTTGCACCGCTATTTCAGCCGTTTCAGTATCCGGTGCCCTGGCCGGGGGTGGAGTATGCACCAGCGACGATGCGTGAATGGATTGAGCAACATCAGGATATTATTGAGCCGCTGCGGCTGCGTTATGCTCAATATCGCTGATGTCTGACAGTAAACCGATTAAATAAAAAATGCCCGGAAAGACCGGGCATTTTTTATACAGTCTGTAATGGCTGTTTAAAGTACATAGTGGCCAAGCAGCAGCACACTGCTATAGCCGACGCTGTAGGCGATAATCAGAGCAATAAAAAACTTCAGGTAGCTGCCAAAAGTCAGCTCATCAATTTTGCTCATGGCCACAATGCCAGCGGCAGAACCGATAATCAGCAACGAACCGCCTACGCCGACGGCATAGGTCAGTGCCATCCATTCCTGCAGCGTCATCGTTACATCGGCTTTCAGCAGAGCGGCCGTCAGCGGAACGTTATCAATCACGGCAGACAGCAGTCCCATCAGATAATTGGCGGCCCAGGCTGGCATATGCTGGTACAGCGCCACAAAGCTGTCGAGCGCATGGATTTCTTTCAGTGAGCCGACAATCAACAGGATACCGAGGAAGAACAGCAAAGTGTCGAACTCGATCTGGCGGATATAGTTAAGGATCGGATGGTTTTCAGTATCTTCGCCGTAAGCCCGGGCTACCAGAAACATTACCGACAGCCCAGTCAGGAAGCTCAGTACAGGCGGAATATCAAACATGACATTGCCGGCAATCGTGGCAAGAATAGTCAGAATAAAAATAGCGGCGATGGCCAGATCGACCCGCGCCAGATCGTTTTCTTTATGCTGAATAATGGCATGATCACGCAGCGACCAGGACAGCATGGCGGCGAGTAGCAGTACTGCGGTCAGGGCTGGCAGTGATAACAGCAGTAAATTGGTAATGCTGACTTTACCGGCGAGGAAAATCATCAGCGTGGTAACGTCACCGGTGATCATGGCAACACCACCAGAGTTCACTGCAAACACCACCACGGTGGCAAAGCGCAGGGTTTTAGCGGCGGATAAATTCAGCGATAGAATCAATGCAACAGAAATTAACGTCGCCGTAATGTTGTCGGCCAGCGACGAAAATACAAAGCTGAACAGACCAGCCATAATCAGCAGTTTGCGTTCGGATACCTGCCTGGGCAGGAAACGATAAATCAGACTTTCAATCAGCCCTTTTTTGTTGAGGTAGGCAACAAAGGTCATAGCGGCCAGCAGGAACAGCCAGAGGCTGGCAATTTCTCCGATATTTTCCTGCAATCCTTCCTGGACCAGCTCATGGGTGTGGGTGTCTGAGGAAAACGCAAACAGCAGAACCCAGGACAGTGCACCTAAAAACAGTACAACCTGAGCTTTGTTTACGTGGATAACTTCTTCAAGTACAACGGCGAGCAGACCAAGAAAGGCCAGTGCGATCAGCAGGTAGGGCAAAAAATCGGGCATCAGGTAACCTCGTTGTCGCCCGGACGGAGTGTCCGGAAGGGAAAGACATGGGTCATAAAGCGCAGGCATTGTAGGACTGTAAAAGAACGCTGCAAAGTGCTTTTTTACCGCAGGATTAAGACCTTAGCCGGGCATTGCCGGTGGTGTCCGGTATGGCGTGGCTGCAGACTCTGGTGCAGCCACGGATCAGACTGTTGCGGGCAGGAAATCTGTGCAGTACCAGAAATTAATGAGTACCACCGCTGAGTATCAGTACTCCTTCCATTCTCCGCCGTCATTCATTGCATCATTCCATTCGCACAGCAGTTCGGACAGGGCATGCGCCTGGTGATGCAGGGCGTGCAATTCTTCCAGGGTGTTTTTTTCGCCGGTATAGAGGGGCAGTGTGCGTACTTTGCCAACCAGCGGGTGATCGGGCAGCTGCATTTTATTGCGCTCCAGATTCCAGCGGATATTGTTGGTCAGCATGCGGAAGAAACTGATTTTGGTGCGCAGCGTAAACAGGGTGAAATCATCAAGGTCGCTGAAGTGCTGGTAGTCAATACCGGCCAGTAAGGCAGTACGGCCATTCACTTTAATGGAGGCTGAACGTTTGAAGTTCAGCACCATGGCCATCACGCCGAACATTTCGCCGGCGTTGATTTCGTTGATCACTTCACCGCTGTCATCATCGGCTAACACTGCAAGCTGACCCTTCAGCAAAAAATACAGCACGTTGGCGTCATCGCCGTGGTGCAGGATGATTTCGTCCTGATCGGCGGTCACAAACTGAGTCACGCTCATCAGTAATTCAAACTGAGTCGGGTCGCTGTGAATCAGGTCCTTGAAGAAGGTGACGCCATTGACAATACGTTGCAGGGTGTCAATGGGATACTCTTCGCGGGTGATACGACGCATGTTTGCTCCAAAAACTGGCAAGGATGTCAGTGGCGCAATATAGCATGCCCGCCGGGTGAATAAAGGGCAAAACCATGGGTTGGCATGATCAGGGTCAGTTCGCAGCGATGGTTAAATCGCTGCGGTTTTTTCTTCATCGCGCAGAGTAAGTACTTCATAACCTGTCGCCGTAACAGCGATGGTGTGTTCCCACTGAGCCGACAGTTTTTTGTCGCGGGTAATGACCGTCCAGCCGTCTTTCATATGTTTTAAACGGTGATCGCCCTGATTGATCATGGGTTCGATGGTGAAGGTCATACCTTCTTCCAGCTTCACGCCACTGCCGGCTTTACCGTAGTGCAGTACCTGCGGTTCTTCGTGCATTTCGCGGCCAATACCGTGGCCGGTATATTCGCGTACTACGCTGAAGCCTGCGCGTTCGGCAACCTGTTGAATGGCCTGGCCTATATCGCCGAGACGGGCGCCGGGGCGTACCTGACGAATGCCGGCCCACATCGCCTGATAGGTGGTATCGACCAGACGCCGGGCCTGTGGGTTAATCTGGCCGACGCAGTACATTTTGCTGGAATCGGCAATAAAACCGTTTTTTTCCAGGGTGATATCGAGATTGACAATATCACCGTTGCGCAGCAGCTGGCTGGCTTTGGGCATGCCGTGGCAAACCACATGATTCACCGATGGATTCAGCACATAGGGAAAATCGTACTGCCCCTTGCTGGCCGGTCGCGCCTGCAGATCGTTGACGATAAAGTCTTCGACCCGGTTGTTGATATCCATGGTGCTGATACCGGCTTTGACGTAGTCATCAAGCATGGCAAACACCTGCGCCAGCAAGCGTCCTGATTCACGCATCAGTGCCAGCTCTTCCGCGGTTTTGATTTTAACCAGCATGTTGCAGTAACTCCTTCAGTGGCAGTTCTTTACTGCTCAGCAGTTTGCGTGTCAGCTGTGGGTAAGTGAGGTCAGGATAGAATTCGGCCAGCATGCCGATTTTGATCCAGAATTCGGCCTGGGCATTAATGGAGCGCGACATAGAAGCGCTGGCGTCACGGATCTCTTCGTGCAGATCGTCAGAAATTTTAACAATACCCATCAGCAGGCTCCCGGTTGAATTACACGAAGTATATACGTTTCGTATATTTCGGGCAGCAATGAACATACTGCTTTTTTGCAACAGAGTGTTTGCACTGTGTGCAGGAGTATCCGGAAGGGGGAATAACTGAAGTACGAAACAGGCTGACGTGCAGTCGTCAGCCTGCTGGTAAGCCTTAATCCGGCAGCTTGATCTTGCGGTCGGTGGTCATTTTGGCGGCGCGGATGGTGTTGTCTTTGATCTGCAGAATTTCTACGCGGTAATAACCAATGCGCAGGCAGACCGGCGCATCGGGAATATGCTCGAGAATTTCGACAATCAGGCCGCTGATGGTTTTCGGGCCATCGGTCGGCAGATCCCATTTCAGCGCTTTATTCACATCGCGCACATAGGCAGCACCATCGACGATATAGCTGCCGTCTTCCTGCGGATGTACGTCCGGCGAGGCGGCGGAGACCACGTCGGTGGTAAATTCACCGACAATCTCCTCAAGAATATCTTCCAGTGTACAGATACCCTGCACGTCACCATATTCATCCACCACCAGAGCAATACGGCGTTTGTTTTTCTGGAAGTTAAACAGCTGGGTATGCAGCGGTGTACTCTCCGGAATGAAGTAAGGTTCGCGGCAGATTTTTTCCAGATCTTCTTTGAGGAATTCGCCGGAGGTTAAAAAGCGGCTGATATTACGGGTGTGCAGGATGCCAACCACATTGTTGATATCACCACGAAACACCGGCAAACGGGTGTGCTGGGTGGTGCGCAGCTGTTGCAGCACGGTGTCGAGGTCATCGTTGAGATCGATGCCCACCAGTTCGGTACGCGGCACCATGATGTCGTTTACCGTCATCTTCTCCAGATCAAGAATACTGATCAGCATATGCTGGTGACGCTTGGGAATCATCGAGCCGGCTTCGCGCACGATGGTGCGCAACTCTTCGGTACTGAGGTTATCCGGCGTGGTGTTGTTGACATCCACCCGAACCAGACGCAGCAGGGCGTTGGCAATGGTGTTTACAAACCAGACAAAAGGCTGTAGCAGCCACTGAATCGCCAGCAATGCGCGCGAGGCAGGAAAGGCAATTTTTTCCGGCGCGATGGCGGCGAGGGTTTTTGGCGTCAGCTCGGCAAAGATCAGCACCACCAGAGTAAACAGAATGGTGTTAACAAAGACGGCGAGATCGGGGTTATCCGGCCACAGGCGCTGGCTGATGATGGTTGCCAGAGCGGCGGCGGCAAAGTTGACCAGGTTATTACCGGTAAGGATGGTACCAATCAGACGATCGGGCTTTTCCAGCAGTTTGGTGGCACGCAATGCCCCCTTATGCTTACTTTTGGCCAGATGGCGTAACCGGTAACGGTTAAGCGACATCATGCCGGTTTCGGAACTTGAGAAAAATCCAGATAAGATGATTAACAGAACCAGTATGCCGAAGAGCACACTTAAGGGAACGTCACTCAAGACGGGATCCTTTTAACATTAAGATCCCGCCATCATAGGGGCGGATGTTGGGCTGTCAACTGCGCCAGCAGGCTTGCTGGCGCAGAAAGCGGCTGAATCAGCGCTGCAACACCATTTCCAGCACAAACTTGGTGCCGAAATACGACAGCACCAGAAAGCCTGTACCTATCAGGGTCCAGCGGCTGGCAATCACGCCACGCCAGCCAAAACGGTAGCGGCCAACCAGTAAAATAGCGAACACGATCCAGCCGAGGCTGGCGAACACCACTTTATGCAGCAGATGCTGGGCTTTCAGATCGAACACATAAGGCCAGCCGATGGCAAAAGCGGCGGTCAGCAGGATCATGCCCAGCCAGACCATTTCAAACAGCAGTAAATCCATGGTTTGCAGTGGCGGCAGCGCCTGTACCAGTCCCCGTGTCTGGCGTTTTTTCAAAGCCAGATCCTGCAGATACAACAACACCGACTGCACCGCGGCGATGGTAAAGACGGAATAGGCCAGTATCGACAGCAGAATATGCCAGGCCAGGCCATAACTCAGATGCTCAAGTGGCATCTGCTGACCGGAAACCGCCGCCAGCAGCAGAATCACGGCGGCCATTGGCAGCAGGCCGATAAACAGGTTGTCGACCGGTTTCTTCCAGCCGGAGAACAGCAGCAGCAGGGTGATGACCCAGCAGATCAGTGAGCCGACTTCGAACATGGCGAAGTTAATGTGTTCGCGTCCCAGCATATCCATGCCTATATAGCCCAGATGCAGCAGGGCAGCGATCATGGTGCTCATCAGCACCGGCATGCGGTTGGCGGTTTTCTGTCCGCTGACGGTCTGCCACTGGCGCCATGCGGCAAACAGATAAAACCCGGCGGCGGGCAGCGCCAATACTAATCCTGACATGAAAAATCCTCTTCAGAGGGCGGCAGTTTCGCACATGCCGCAAACGGGTAAAAGAGTACTGTGTCACCGTATCCGGCAGAATCCGTCTGTGCCGGCAGGTACGGAGTTTGGGGCCTGCGCTTTGCCGGGGTATACTGCCGGCTGTTTTGTATCTGGGTACGAGTCATCGCGATGTTTGAGAGCCTTACCGACCGCCTGGGGAATGCCCTTAAAAGCATTACCGGCCAGGCCAAGCTGACGGAAGAAAATATTAAAAGCACCGTACGCGAAGTGCGTATGGCGCTGCTGGAAGCCGACGTGGCGTTGCCGGTGGTAAAAGCCTTTACCGAACAGGTAAAAGAGCGCGCCATCGGCACCGAGGTGCTTAAGAGCCTGAATCCGGGCCAGGTGTTCCTGAAAATTGTTCATGACGAATTACAGAAGGTCATGGGCGATGCCAACGAAAAGCTGAATTTGTCGGTTCAGCCGCCAGCAATCGTGCTGATGGCGGGTCTGCAGGGTGCCGGTAAAACCACCACCGTGGGCAAGCTGGCCAAATTTTTGGCTGAGCGCGAAAAGAAAAAGGTGATGGTGGTTTCTGCCGACGTTTACCGTCCGGCAGCGATCAAACAGCTGGAAACCCTGGCCAACGATGTCGGTGCCTTGTTCCATCCGTCGTCACCGGATCAGAAACCGCTGGATATTGCCCGCGGTGCTATCGATGCCGCCAAGCGTGCCCATGCCGATGTGCTGCTGGTGGATACCGCTGGTCGTCTCGCCGTTGACGAAGAAATGATGGCCGAAATCAAGGCGCTGCACGCCGGTATTAATCCGGTGGAGACCCTGTTCGTGGTTGACGCCATGACCGGTCAGGATGCTGCCAATACCGCCAAAGCCTTTAACGAAGCGCTGCCGTTAACCGGTGTGATTCTGACCAAGGCTGACGGTGATGCCCGTGGTGGTGCTGCGCTGTCGGTGCGTCATATTACCGGTAAGCCGATCAAGTTTATGGGTATGGGCGAGAAAACCGATGCGCTGGAGCCTTTCCATCCGGATCGTGTCGCCTCCCGTATTCTCGACCTGGGTGACATCCTCACTTTGGTGGAAGAAGCCGAACGTACCATCGATAAACAGAAAGCCGAAAAACTGGCGAAAAAGATCAAAACCGGTAAAGGCTTTGATTTGGAAGATTTCCTCGACCAGATTCAGCAGATGAAAAACATGGGCGGCCTGACCTCCATGCTCGATAAATTACCGGGCATGGGCAATATGGGGCAGATGGCCAAGCAGACCGATGCGGCAGAAAAGTCCTTCAAACAAATGGAATCCATTATCTATTCCATGACCCGTGAAGAGCGCCGTTTTCCGGACAAAATCAACGGCTCGCGTAAAAAGCGTATTGCCGCCGGTTCCGGCACCCAGATTCAGGATGTTAACCGCGTACTGAAACAGCATTCACAGATGCAGAAAATGATGAAAAAAGTGACCGCCAAAGGCGGCATGCGCAAAATGATGCGTGCCATGGGCGGTATGGGTGGACCAGGCGGCCCGATGGGTGGCGGTGGTCCGATGGGTGGCGGTGGTCCGTTCGGTGGTGGTATGCCGCCGATGCGTTGAGTGCCGGTAAGGTGCTGACAGGCTCGCTACTACGCTCTGCGTAGTGTGCCTGCCGCCTGAGAGGATATAAGACGGCTGCTTCGGCAGCCGTTTTTGTTGGTGTTGAAAGGCGTTGTGTTCAGAGTTGTAGCCGCTGCGCGGGCTGGCTTTTTGGCTGCCGCCCGGCCCTATGACCTCTTTGAGGGGTCTTACCCCTCACGCCGGTCGGGCGCTTACTCCTGACCGCCATGGATGGCGGAAATGCAGATTGTGCAGGAGCACACAATCGGCCTGCTTCGCGCTGTGCAGGACTTAATCCGCTCTGAATAATTCTGCGATCTCGGTAACGCGAATAATGGGCCATCCATGGCCCTATTCGCTCGCCCGGTATCCATGCCGGGGCGTACCGGCGCAGTATTATTCAAACCGGCGTTCTGCAGGCGCATACATTCAGCCGCAACGCCGGATATAAACCAAACACCGAATTGTAGGAGCGGGCCATGCCCGCGATAGCGCTCGATTGAGCAGGTGCATGAATTCAGCCGCAACGCCGGATATAAAACAAACGCCGAATTGTGGGAGCGGATTTTATCCGCGACGGAATCAGCCGCACATTCACTCTGATATGTAGGGTGGGCACTGCCCACCAAATGGCCTGTAAAGAAAGCCGCTGCTCAGCAATGAGTGGCGGCTTTGTTGCAGGTATCAGCGATTCGTCCACGAAGCCCCGTATATAAAGAATCGGTCGAACGATATACCGTATATTTTCGTGCTATACGCAAATCAGGCTCGCTGATCATTCGTGCTTGCTCATATTGCCAGAGGCTAGTAATGGGTGGTATCGATCTGGGGAGAGTTGCAGTGCTATCCAGTGCATCAATCTTCTGTTTAACATGTATTGTTGGCGTAACCTAGAGCCCGTAAAGTGGTATTGACGGAACAAACAATGAGGAAGTAAGGGCTACTTATGAAAAACCTGCCTATAAACAAAATAGTTGTGTTCGTGTGTGTGGCGGCATTAGCTGCATGCGGTGGAGGGTCTGGTGGCGGCTCAGATGATGGTGACTCGCGTACGCCAACGGTACTGACTGGTGTTTTCCTGGATAGTCCTGTGGCTGGCATGACCTACAACACAGAGACTCAAACTGGCACCACCAATGCGGACGGTGAGTTTCGCTTCGTTGAGGGTGAAACCATCACGTTTAGCATTGGCCAAGTACAACTCCCTTCCGGTCCGGCGAGTAAAACGGTAACGCCAATCGATTTAGCAGCAGATGCAGCAACGCCCGAGCAGAAAGAGAATGAAGTAACAAACATGCTTCGTTTACTGCAAACCCTGGATGCAGACGGTAATCCAGAAAACGGCATTACCATTTCAGCAGACGCTACGGCTGCGGCTACTCAAGCGGTGGATTTTTCTGTGCCAACAGACGATTTTGCACAAAATGATGCGGTCGTGGCGTTGGTCACCGACGGTGGTCAGGCTGTTCCCGTTACAGGGCTGGTTTCGGTAGAGGCCGCGACCGAACATTTTGAAGATCAGTTGAGTAATGACCTGGCAGGCGCCTGGTTGCTCGATAACCCCGGCGATAACACGGATTATAACGTCGTATGGTATATGGAGGACGGTCGCTATTATGTCGGTCATACCAAAAATAATGAGCCAGTCAATCCCGAAGCTGCAGAAGCAGAGCAGATTATCAATCCCGTTTCTGGTGAATACGGAACCTACACCTGGAACCTGGCAGCAGGCAGTATAACGGTTACAACCATCGACGATAGCGATGGTGAAGGGGGAATAACGGGCGAAGCACCTAAAGTTAAAGAAGTCCCTGTGGAACTAAATGATAGCAGTATTCCAACTGATGAAGGTGGTGTATTAGAAATTTCTAAAGTTAGGTCAGCGACCTCAGGCATCGTGGGCGGGTGGCTGCATGAGCCATCGGATGATCCAACTGACTATAACGTCCTCGTGTTTACAGCAGATGGTCGCTATTTTAATGGCCATACCAAGCAATCCGGCTCTATTGTTGCCTCAGGTGAATATGGTACCTACAGCTGGAATGCATCAACGGGTGCATTCCAAGCGACGCTTATTAATGAAAGTGATGATGATGGCGGCATAACACAGGGGAACAATTCTATTACAGGCACGTTAACCATTTCGGCGGACGGTTTGACACTTTTTGACTCCGGTGAAGAACTGGCTAAGAGAGTGGGCAAATAGATACCGTATTAAATTGCGAAATCAATGATTGTGTTGATTTCGCAGCTAAAGCCGAATACAGCCTTCTGCATCTATTCACGCAACGGGGTCTGGCCAGTCGCGACCGTGGCGCTTACTGGTGACTCTGCAGGGCGTCTGAGCGCTGCTTATTTGCTCAGGCATCCGGAGCGAATCCGGTCAGTTATGCCCTCATAATTATTTGTTCTTAGGGATAGCGGGTGCTTCCTTTACAATGCCCGGCTTTCATCTGCTGGCAGGACTGCTCCCGTGAGTCTTAACACTTCTTCTGAATCTGGCGCTGTGGCGTCTTCTTCATCGGCCACTTCTTCAGCGGCTGCTGTGGCCCCATCCGCGCTGGCTTTGTTGCCGATTGGTTTGTTTCTGGCGCTGTTTATCGGTGGCGGTCTTTATTATCAGCAGGCCGGGGTGGACTTTGCCTTTTATCAGGTGCCGGCCCCGGTGGCGATTCTGCCGGCCATTCTGCTGGCTCTGTTGCTGGCCCGTGGCACGCTGAATCAGCGCGTCGATGCCCTGATTCGCGGCTGTGCCGATAACACCCTGATTACCATGGTGCTTATTTTCCTGCTGGCCGGTGGTTTTGCCAGTGTGGCCAAGGCCATCGGTGGCGTGGATGCGACGGTGAACTTTGGGCTCAGCCTGATTCCGGCGCCGCTGGTGTTGCCCGGTCTGTTTGTGATGACTGCTTTTATCGCGACCTCCATGGGTACTTCCATGGGCACCATTGCAGCCATTGCCCCCATTGCGGTGGGCATCAGCGAGGCCACGGAATTATCGACGGTACTGACCATCGGTACGGTGATGGGCGGTGCGATGTTTGGCGATAACCTGTCGATTATTTCCGATACCACCATTGCCGCAACCCGCACCCAGGGTTGTGAAATGCGCGATAAATTCCGCATGAATTTCAAGATTGCCTTACCGGCGGCGATCATCACCCTGTTATGGCTGGCTTATCAGGGCGCGGCCAGCGAGGCGCAGCAGGTGAGGGGTTATGACCTCTGGCTGGTGCTGCCTTATATCGCCGTGCTGGGGTTAGCGCTCAGCGGTCTGAATGTTTTACTGGTGCTGTTCGCCGGTATTGTTCTGGCCGGTGTGATCGGCC
Source organism: Thalassolituus alkanivorans (assembly GCF_020447205.1). Lineage (GTDB taxonomy): Bacteria > Pseudomonadota > Gammaproteobacteria > Pseudomonadales > Oceanobacteraceae > Venatoribacter > Venatoribacter alkanivorans. Next base: position 77,629 of record NZ_JAJAEL010000011.1, on the reverse strand, counting down.
TGGTCCGGGTAGAGGATTATCATCTGGCGAACTGGGCGAAGGATATTTACGCCGGTTACGGCAGCATGCAGGAAATTATGATTCTGTCGATTTTTATCGGTGGCCTGGCGGCACTGATGAAAGCCGGTGGCGGCCTTGCCTGGATCGGTGCTTTTATTGATCGCCTGAGCCGTAAAGGCAGTGCTCCGAAAGATCACCGCCGCGCCGGTGAATTCAGTATTATCTCGTCGGTGGCGCTGGCCAACCTCTGTACCGCCAACAATACAGTAGCCATTATTATTTCCGGCAGCCTGGCGAAAGATATTGCCGAGCGCTACGGCGTAGACCCCAAGCGCAGCGCCAGTCTGATGGATATTGCCTCTTGTGTGGTGCAGGGCATTATTCCTTACGGTGCGCAGATGCTGCTGGCCGCCTCGCTGGCGGGGCTATCACCGCTGCAGCTGGTCAGTGCGGTTACCTATTGCTGGGCGCTGGGCGCTGTTGCTTTGATCTCGGTTGTTATTGGTAAACCCGCAGGACGTTAAGTCCTGCCTTTAAAAAGGCTGTTTTATGATTGTCCGTCCACGTCCCAATGCCATTGCGCTGCTGTTTGTGATTCGTGGTTCGGTTGTGCCGCGCATTTTTCCGCACCTGCTGGCGGTCGGATTATTTGCCGCCGCGGTCAGTGCGCTGCATGAACTGCGCTGGCTGAGTGTTCCTGAGTTTTCTCTTGCGCCATTTACTCTGCTCGGTGTGGCGCTGTCGATTTTTCTCGGTTTCCGTAATAACGCCTCTTATGAGCGCTGGTGGGAAGCGCGCAAGCAGTGGGGCGCGATGGTGTACGAAATCCGCAGTCTGGCACGCTCCAGCGAAACCCTGCTGGATCTGCAGGCCGAACATTCGGCGGCCGGACAATTGCGCCACGATTTACTGCACTGGTGTGCTGCACATTGCCATGCGCTGCGCGGCTCATTGCGTAAGCAGGACAGCCGCAAAGAGCTGAAACCCTGGTTAAGTAATGAGGATATCGAACGCGTATTCAGCCACCAGAATCCGGCGGAATATTGCCTGCGCCGCGCCGGGCGGATTATTGGTGAACTGTACCGCCAGCAGCATATCGATGCGGTGGGTCTGCGGATTCTGGACGAGCATTTAACCCGCTTAGCTGCGGTGCAGGCCGCCAGTGAGCGCATTGCCACCACGCCGCTGCCGTTTGCCTACACGCTGCTGACCCACCGTACCGCTTACCTGTACTGTTATTTACTGCCCTTTGGTCTGGTGCCATCACTGGGATGGTATGCGGCGCTGTTTACCGTCATCGTGGCCTACACCTTCTTTGGTCTGGATGTGCTGTCCGAAGAAATGGAAGAGCCTTTTGGCTGCGCCGCCAACGACCTGCCGCTGGATGCCCTGTGCCGGATTAACGAGATATCCATTGCTGAGTCGCTGGGTGAAACCCCGCCGCCATTGCTGCAGCCGGTTAAGCATGTGTTGCAGTAATTAGGGTTGATGGCCGTATTACTGCTCAATTAAATAACCAGCCAGCGCTGACTGCATGTGAACAGCCTTTGCGGGGCAAGCCCCTGCGCCCCAATCCGGGGAACTTCTCCCCGGGCCCCTGCTTTGCGCTTTCTGGCCCGTGATCCTTGAAACCTTGATCTTTACTGGCCGCGCGCCTCATCGGCCATCCCTGGCCGGAGCCGCTTGTCCGCATCCCTGCGGACAGACCAGACATATCAGCGGTTTCTGCGGCGGGCCCAGAGGCGCGGTTTATCCCAGTCGCAACGTCGTTTTTATCGAACAATAATGTCCGTTCTGAAAAGCCGCTTGGAGGAATAATCAATGCGCCTGCAGGACGCCGGAATGAAGAGCACTGAGCCGGTACGTCTCTGCATGGATGCAGAGCGAGCGGATAGGGCCATGGATGGCCCATTATCCGCGTTGCCGTGACCGAGTTGGTCTGGATGGAGGAAAAAGGCCTGCAAAGCGCGAAGCTGGGGTCGGCCGCCGGCAAGGGGATAAGTTCCCCTGGGAGGCATTGGGCGTTTCAAAATGATTTAAAACGTTAATTGAACAGCATTACGCTGATGGCTGTACCTTATTGAAGGCTGTCGGGAATAACTGCGTCTGGCGAGAGTATTCAGGAAAGACCAGAGCGGTTATTTCCTGAATGTCTGATGACGCTGCATCAGAACTGATGCAGCGTATCGCGTGGTAAAACCGGCGCTTATTCCACGCCCTGAGACTTCAGGTACTCATCATAAGTACCGTGGAAGTCGACGATCTCATGATCGCGGATTTCGATAATGCGGGTCGCCAGCGAGGATACGAACTCACGGTCGTGAGACACGAAAATCAGCGTACCTTCGAACATTTCCAGCGCCGCGTTCAGCGATTCGATGGATTCCATATCCATGTGGTTGGTCGGTTCGTCCATGATCAGCACGTTGTGGTTGTGCATCATCAGCTTACCGAACAGCAGACGGCCTTTTTCACCACCGGAACAGACTTTCACTGACTTCTTGATATCGTCCTGGTTAAACAGCAGACGACCCAGAGTTGCACGTACCGCCTGATCATCGTGCTCGGTGGTCTTCCAGCGTTCCATCCAGGCAAACAGATCCATGTTTTCGGCGAATTCGTATTCGTGATCCTGCGCGTAGTAACCCAGGTTCGCGTTTTCCGCCCACTTAATGGTGCCGGACTTCGGTGTCAGGTCGTTCACCAGACACTTGAGGAAGGTGGTTTTACCCGCGCCGTTAGCACCGATAACCGCAATCTTCTCGCCGGCTTCAACCATCAGGTTGGTGTTTTTGAACAGCAGCTCATCGCCTTCATAACCGTGGCTCAGGCCTTCCACTTCCAGCGCCAGACGGTGCAGTTTCTTTTCCTGAGTAAAGCGGATAAACGGGTTCTGACGGGTAGACGGTTTGATATCGTCCAGCTTGATCTTGTCCATCTGCTTGGCGCGGCTGGTGGCCTGCTTGGCTTTGGAGGCGTTGGCCGAGAAGCGCGATACGAACTGCTGCAGTTCAGCAATCTGCGCTTTCTTCTTGGCGTTTTCTGATTGCATACGTTCGCGCGCGGCGGTGGAGGCAATCATAAAGTCATCGTAGTTACCCGGATAAATGCGGATATCGCCGTAGTCGATGTCGGCCATATGGGTACAGACGGAGTTCAGGAAGTGACGGTCGTGCGAGATGATGATGATGGTGCACTTCATGTCATTGAGGATACCTTCCAGCCAGCGGATGGTGTTGATATCCAGGTTGTTGGTCGGTTCGTCGAGCAGCAGGATGTCCGGGTTAGAGAACAGCGCCTGCGCCAGCAATACACGCAGCTTCCAGCCCGGAGCCACTTCGCTCATCGGACCTTCATGCAGTTCGGTTGCGATACCGGCGCCCAGCAGCAGCTCACCGGCACGGGATTCGGCGGTGTAGCCACCCATCTCAGCGAACTCACCTTCCAGCTCGGCGGCACGCATATAGTCGTCTTCGGTCGCTTCCAGGTTGGCGTAAATCGCATCACGCTCTTCCTTAACGGCCCACAGCTCTTTGTTACCCATCATCACGGTGTCGATAACGCGATACTGTTCAAAGGCGAACTGATCCTGGCTCAGCTTGCCCAGACGCTCGTTCGGCGTAATGCTGACATTACCGGCGGTCGGCTCCAGAGAACCGTCCAGAATTTTCATAAAGGTGGATTTACCGCAGCCGTTGGCGCCGATCAGGCCATAGCGATTACCGTCACCAAACTTGACGGAGATGTTTTCAAACAGAGGCTTGGCACCAAACTGCATGGTGATATTAGCGGTGGAGATCACGGGTCAATCCTGATAGAAGAAGGGTTTTACGAAAGGGCGCGACTATACGTGTTTTTCGTGCAAAAAACGAGCATCTGAGGCGTTTTTGCGCCGCATTGGGATGATTTCACCGTCTGGTTTGAGGCTGGGTGAAAGCCAGGGGAGAGTCCGCCAGCCGCCCGGACATTCAGGAGAAAAATCATGGATACAGACAATATCAATGAACAGACCGTACTGGACTTCTGGTTCAGCGAACTGAGCCCCAAACAGTGGTGGGTGAAAGACCCGCAGCTGGACCGGGAGATTGAGCGCCGCTTTGGCGCAGTGCATGCCGCGGCCTGTGCCGCTGAACTGTATCACTGGCGTGTCAGTGCGCGCGGACGGCTGGCTGAAATCATTGTGCTCGACCAGTTTTCACGCAATATCTACCGCGACAGCGGGCGTGCCTTTGCCGCTGATCCGTTAGCACTGGTGCTGGCACAGGAAGCGGTGGCGGCAGACGCTGATGCGGGTCTGGCGGTGAGCGAATGCCTGTTTCTGTATATGCCTTATATGCACAGCGAATCGCTGCTGATTCACGATGAAGCGCTGCGTCTGTTTGCCCGTCCGGGGCTGGAAGATAACCTTAACTTTGAACACCGCCACCGCGATATTATTGCGCGCTTTGGCCGCTATCCGCACCGCAATGCCTTGCTGGGGCGTGAATCAACGGCAGAAGAGCTGGAATTTCTACAGCAGCCGGGATCGTCGTTTTAGGATTTGTTCAGGCTACAGGTACAGGGAATCATTATGTTTACGCTTGATATTAATGAGTCAGTCAGCCTGGCTCTGGTTCAGCCGTCGTTCGCCGGCCGCTATCTGGCGATTGTTGAGGCTGAGCGCGACTATCTTTCGGAGTGGCTTGCTTTCAGAGTGGCTTGCCTGGCCGCCCCACGCCGATTCGGAAGAATTTTTCCTGCGCTTTATCCGTGGCGCTCTGCATGATTATGCCGATGGTAAATCGATGACGTGCGCGGTGTTGTATCAGGGCGTTGTGGTGGGCAATGTCAGCTACAACAGTATTTGCCGAAACCTTGGTAAAGCAGAAATAGGCTACTGGCTGAGCAAGGAATATCAGGGGCGGGGGATTATGACAACGGCGGTCGACTATCTTATTGATGATGCTTTTAATCGGCTGAAGCTGCATAAGGTGCAGATATCGGCTGCCGCAGAGAATGAACCGAGCCGTGCATTATGTGAACGTCTGCATATGACCCTTGAAGGCATTATCCGCAACAGTGAAAACCTTAATGGCCGGGTAGTGGATCATGCCGTCTACGGGATACAATCCGCGCAATGGCTGGCCTTAACGGCCGCTGAAACCTGACAGGAACCCCTATTTTTTATGGCTGTTTTAACCGTATTACAAGCACCTGACCCACGCCTGCGGGAAGTTGCCCGTCCGGTAACCGATATCCGCAGCGTACAGACGCTGATCGACGATATGTTCGACACCCTGTACGCCACTGACGATGGCATTGGCCTGGCCGCGACTCAGGTGGGGCGCCGTGAAGCCTTGCTGGTGATTGATCTTTCTGAAGAACGTAATGAGCCGCTGGTGCTGATTAATCCGGAAATTATCCGCGGCGAACATAAAGAAGCCGGTCAGGAAGGTTGTTTATCGGTGCCCGGCTATTATGCCGATGTTGAGCGTTTTACCTCGGTAACGGTGTCGGCGCTGGATCGTGATGGTAAGGCCATCACGATTGAAAGCGATGATTTTCTGGCGGTTGTCATACAGCACGAAATGGATCATTTAAAAGGCAAATTATTTATTGATTATCTGTCGCCGGTTAAACAACAGATGGCGTTGAAAAAGGTGAAAAAACAGCAGCGGGAAAGTGTTCGCAGTTGATTGATTGGATTCGCCGTCAGCAGGACGCTGACGGCGGTTTATTTTCCTAAGCGGGGCTCTAAACTACAGCAGGCCACGTTCCTGCAGTACTTCTTTAAATGCAAACATGGCATTCAGTGCCGCCGGAAAGCCGGCATAAACCGACATCTGTAAAATCACTTCTTTGATTTCATCGGCGCTGCAACCAACATTCAGTGCGGCCTGTAAGTGCACCTTCAGTTGCGGCTGGCAGTTACCGAGCGCCGTGAGCGCGGCAACGGTGGCTATTTCGCGCGATTTAAGATCCAGCCCCGGACGGGAGTAGATATCTGCAAAAGGGTATTCGATGGTGTAGCGCGCCAGATCCGGACAAATATCCTGCAGGCTGTCGATCACCTTATGCCCGGCTTCACCATCAATTTCGCTGAGTTTTTTCAGTCCCTGTTCAAAGCGTACGCTGGTCATATTTCTGCTTCCTATGAGTTAAAGAGAAAGCAGGTTAGGGCTTTGAGTTAACTCTAAGTCAAGCGGATTTCAGACCTTGCCGGTTAGCTGACGGTAATAACCGATTTTGTTATCCAGAACCTGCAGATGCTCCAGTTCACGGGCAATTCTTGCCTGCAGAATATCGTGGTGCTGTTGCAGTAACTGCTGGCGTTCAGCCAATGTGCTGTCGCCCTGTGCGCGGAATTCTGCGTATTCAATAATGTGCTGCAGCGGCATACCGGTGTCTTTAAGACGCAGAATAAAGGTGATCCATTCCAGATCTTTATTGCTGAATACCCGGTGGCCACTCTGGTTACGCTGTACCTGTAACAAGCCGATTTTTTCGTAATAGCGCAGGGTATGGGCAGAAACCCCGGTTTGTTCGGCAAAGGCTTTGATATTCATAAGCGGAAGAGGGGTGTCTGAGTGAATGTTTGGCTGGTTGTGACTGACCAGCAAGGCCACCGCATGGTTTGCCGGCGGCCAGAGCAACTTTTTACAATGGAACGGCTTTTTACAGTGGAACGGCGGCATCCTGCGATGCCTTAAGTTTACCATTTGCCACGGCAGCGCTGAGACCACAAACCAGTGCCATGGTGCAGACAATGGTTGCTCCTGACGGCAGATCCCACAGCGCCGACAGCATCAGCCCGGCGGCATAAGCACAGGCCCCGGTAACGTAAGCACGCAGCAGCGGATGCTGGCGGACTTTCTGTACGGCAAGTGCCGGCATAATCAGGCTGGCAAACACCAGATAGACACCAACCAGCTGCACCGAGGTGGTCACACTGATGGCAAACAGGGAATAAAACAGCAGCGGGCTCTGTTGTTTGTCACGGACAACTCTCAGGCCAGCCCCAAGCCCGAACCACAGCGCCAGTACCGCCGCATAAATAATGGCCACCGGGATCAGCTGGCTGTAGCTGACCCACAGAATCTGCCCGGCAAGCAGGTCTTTTAACGCTTCACCGCCGTGCGGATTGCTGCTCAGTACCAGAATGCCGGCGCTGGCGGCGAGTACAAAGGCGCAGCCAATAATGGCTTCCTGATTGTCTTCCCACAGCGTCTCGGTGGCATACAACAACAGTGCACCGGCCAAGGCGGCAGCCATGGCAATCAGCTGAACCTGCCAGCCACCGGCTTCCCAGCCCAGACTGTAAGCAACGATAACGCCGAGACCGGCAATCTGGGCGATGGCCAGATCAAGGAAAATAATGCCGCGGCTGAGAACCTGACGGCCCAGTGGTATGTGGGTGGTCAGCACCAGCAGCCCGGCGAGAAACGCCGGGGCAATGATCGATAAATCCAGCGTGCTGAACAGGTTCATGGTGTGAGCCCAGCCAGCAGGCGTGAAATGGTGTCGTCGTAGAGGCTGAACAGATCCTGCGCCTGTTCACTGCCACCCACGGTAAAGGGCAGGGCAATGGCCGGAAGGCCGGTTTTATCCGCCAGCCATTCGTCAGCACGGCCATCCTGATAAGCCGCGCGGATGATCATTCTGGCCGGTTGGGCATCCAGCTGTTGCAATACCTCCGCCAGATGCCCGGCGCTGGCGGGCACGCCGGGTTTCGGCTCCAGCGTGGCTACTTCGTTCAGCCCCAGCCACTGTTGCAGATAACTCCAGCTGCGGTGGTGTACCACAATGGCAACACCGCGCAAGGGTGCTGCTTTTGTTTCCCAGCGCTGCATGGCGGCTTGCCAGCGTTGGCCGAAATCATCGGCGCGCTGCTGATAGGCGGCGCTGTTGTCAGCATCCAGCTGTTGCAACAGTGGCAGCAGAGCTGCGGCAACCTTGCTGATATTGTGCGGGCTGGTCTGAATGTGAGGATTACCACCGGGATGCACATCGCCTTGTGAGCGGTCGATGATTTGCGGTTTATCCAGGGTTTCGACAAAACGGGTGGCTTCAAAATAGCCGGGCTTGCCCGGTTGCACCTTGCTGTTACCGGACTGGCGCAGCAGCAGAGGCAGCCAGCCGCTTTCCAGCTCGGAGCCGGTGCAGATCAGCAGGTCGGCTTTGCGCATCTTCGCAATCAGACTCGGTCGCGCCTGAATATGATGCGGGTCCTGTAAGGCGGTGGTAGCGGTGAACACCTCAACGTTATCACCGCCCAGCTCCTGCGCCAGTGCGCCCCATTCCGGCTCGCAAGCGAAGATATTCAGCGCTGCAGCCTGTGCAGTGCTGCAGCCACCAACAAGCAGTAACGGCAGCAGAACAGCGCGTGCTTTGTGTAATATTTTTTTCATCACGCTCTCCTTAAAAACGGTGCGCGCCGTGGGCGCCGAGGCTCATGGTGTATTGCAGCAGCCACTGATGATCGATCTGTGGCTGAGACTCATCGCGGTTGTATTGCAGACGCAGACGGCTGAACTCGCTGTTGCTGTAATCCAGCATCAGGCTGTTGCGTTGTGGGGTATGGTTTTGCGCGTCGAGCATGGTGCCGGCAAAGGCGGCATCATTCTGGCCAGCGTCGAGCTGATCGTGGCGCACACCGGCACGCCAGCCGTGGGTAAACTGATAAATTGCCTGCAGATACCAGCCTTTGGGTGTGGCCGAGTAGGGCAGTTCGCTGCCACCTGCGGGGGTAAAGTCACCGTCGTTTTTACTCAGCAGGTACTCGCCCTGCACTTTAACGCTGCGGTTATAGGCGTTGCCGCCGGGTGACCATTTCCACACGAAATCGGCAATGGCGACCTTACTGCTGCCGCTGAACAGATCCGGGTTATCTTCGTCGCCGCTTTCACGCGCATCGGCATTGGCATTCAGGTACGACAGACCGGCGCGCCAGCTGCTGCTCTGGCCAATATCGCCACCGCTGTGCACAAATACCGACCAGGCCCCCTGACCCTTGCTCGCACTGCCGCCGGCCGGATAAGCACTGCCGTTAAACCATTCCGCGCCGACTTCGGTGTACAGCTCGGTCGGTGCCAGCCAGCGTAACTGTACGCCGTCGTCTTTATATTGCGTGCCCAGCAAGGCACGGTACGCCAGCGCAGTATCGGCAAAGTCCCAGGTGTGGGCATGTTGTTCGTTGAGATAACCGATGCCGGAGAAGAAGCGTCCGCCGCGGAAGGTCAGGCCGTCTGCCGGGCTGGTTTGCACGTAGGCGTTTTCTACTTCGGTTTCATCACCGAGCGCGACGGTAATGGCACCGAACCAGTCGGGATCAATATTGGCGCTGATGTTTAATTCCGACTCGCCCAGCGCAAAGCCCTGGCTGCCGGGTTCGCTTTCTCCGCCTAAGGGCAGACCGGCGATGGCGTAGTCATCGGGTTCACGGGAAAAGTGGCCGAGTGTGCCATTCAGAATCAGGCCAATAGCCGGATTAAATGCATTGGCAGAATCGGCGGCCCACAGTGGAGCGGGCAGAATAGCGGACAGGCTAAGCAGGGCACAGCAAGGCAAAATGCCGGTGCGGGATACAGACATGGTGTTCTCCTGAAAAAATACACGCATTACCGGTATGCGCTAACACACCGGTAACGATTCTGGGTTTAACGGATTCAGGAAAAACGGGGTGGGGCGCGTGCCTGTGAAGCTGTTAAAACGGTCGTTGCAGTGCCAGGCGCTGGTGGACAGATGGTGCTGTGCTGGCCAGGAATGCAGGGGGCTTCAGGACTGACGCCGGACAGGCCGGGTGTGCTGAGGTCGGATGCCTGCAGGCAGTAACTGCACAGCTCACCGGCGGGATGCTGTTCTGAGTGAGTCTGATGCCATAGCGCAGCCGACTGACCGATAAGCAACAGCATCGTCAGTAACAGGACATGGTTCAGAGAAAGCAGGGTTCGTTTCACAGCATCGGCACCAGAGACAGGCGCGCTCAGACTAACACGCCGTCAAAGTGGGTCAACCGGCAATCGGAGCCAGTCTTATTTGCCGCCACACAGAAAATGACATGTTGATTTGCGCCATTTCCGGGACGCTGTCTCATCCTTCCGGACGAGGCCGGAACAGATATGGGCAGCTTCTGTTGTGATAAAACCGGGCAGAGGAAGCAGCCTGATCAGGCTTAGCGCGTATTTTTCTGCGGATTCCACCGGCATATATGGATTGTCGTTTTGAGACGTAAGTCTGATTCTGACAATAAAACATATTGTTTCTAACCGCTTTATCAATTGATGTGAAAGGATCGGCTGTCTAGAATGGCCGCTTACTGCTCAGTCTGTTTTATAAACCATATCATCAATAAGCAGTTTGTCTTTTCCTGGTTGCTCTGTGCGCTGATAGCGGCCGGGAATAATAATCTGTTGTTGATGTGAGTTTTGCAGGCTGATTTTCTGACAACTTGGAACGTTAAGCAGGTGCAATCAGTGAACGTCGAGGATGCGATCCGCTTTCAGTCTGACCTCAGTTTTTTTAATGAACTGCTGGCTGATAAAAAAATTCAGGTGCTGGCTGAAAAACGTATTAAAGAGGCCCGCCGTGATTCCTATCGCCGCAGTCTTCTTGGCCACAGCCTGAGGGTTACGGCCAGACTGGCGCCCGATCTTTTTAAGTATGTGCGTAATGCACAGGAAGCCCTGAATCTGGGCGATAAAAATGTTGAGGTCTACATCTATAACAGCCCTGAGCCTAATGCCAGCTGCAGTTACTCCGGTGGCGATGACATTATTCTGACCTTCAGTTCCGGTCTGTTAACCTCAATGAATGAAGACGAAATCAACTTCGTTGTTGGCCATGAACTGGGTCATGCTTTATTCAGCCATTATGCTTTACCGACCCATGCAATTCTTGAAGAAGGCACGCTGAATGCCAGTGATGCCATGAAGCTGATGTCCTGGAGCCGGCGCGCAGAAATCTCTGCTGACCGCGCTGGTCTGTTTGTCTGTAAAAGCCCGGAAGCGGCCATCAGTTCTTTCCTGAAGCTGTCCTGCGGTGTTGCTCATCCGATTATTGAATTTGATCTGAAAGAGTACTCGGCGCAGATTCAGGATTTATCTGAGTTATCAAAAAACACAGAAGACACATCCCATTGTTATTCCAGCCATCCGTTTAACCCTATCCGTATTATGGCCGTTGATTTATACAGCCAGTCGGATGAGTTTCAGCGTTTAACCGGACAGGGAACAGGGAATAAAACGCTGGCCGATGTTGATGACGGTATTCATAAAGTACTCGAGTATATGGAGCCTGTCAGCGATGAAGAGAAACAGGCCCTGCATAACCGGGCGATGTTCTGGGGCGGCGCCTGGGTGGCTTATGCGGACGGACATCTGGCCGATGCTGAAGCAGAAAACCTGATCGAGCAGGCCGGTGAAGAAATATACCGCGAAGGTATTCAGCTGCTGGAACAGGCTGAAGATCCTATCGGTCTTGCCCGTGAACAGTTTATTGAGAGCTCAAAGCCGCTGTTATCCCTGGGAGCTTCAAACCGCTGCGCCTTTATTCAGCGTCTGGTTGTGGTCGCCAGAGCCGATCAGAATATTGATGATCGTGAACTGGATGCCCTCACGGAAATGGCAAAAATTATGAATGTTGAACCTTCTTTTGTTCAGCAAATTTTAATGTTTCTCGAATAAGGAGAATCTTGATGACATCGAATGGAAGCACAAATCCATATCCAAACCCGTTCACCAGTAAGATTGTTGCTTACTGTGAAGAGATTGGCTGGAACTTTGAAGTCCGCTCTGAAACCTCGGTTAAAATGCTGTTTGTTGAAGATGACGGGCGTTCACAGCTGGTCTTTTTTAACCGTCAGCAGGCGGGTAATGGCAGTGAAGTTGTATGTATTTCTTCGCCGGTTGTTCGCCTGAGCACCATCCAGGAATCTGATATCGATCAGAAAGCTTTCTTCAACGAATTGCTGGAGCTGAATGGCCGCTCCGCTAACTATCGCTGGGCATTTACCCGCATCAGTGAAGAAGATGAGTTGCTGATCGCTGTTGTGGATATGCTGCTGGATACTATGGATCTGAAAGAAATGGCGATGGCAGTATCTGCCGTATCAACCGTTGCAGACCGTATGGAAAGTCGTTTTGGCGTGGACGAGTTTTAAAGGAGATTAAAATGTCGAACAAATTTCATGAAATCATTGCAGGTCACGCCGACAAACTTGGCATTAATCTGAAAATTGATAATGAGCGCATGATCAGCGCGATGTTTGATATGGGCGAAGGGCGCTCACAGCGTGTTCTGGTGCTGCATCACCCAAGCGAAGACGGTACTAAAGACATTGTTGAAATTGCCTCGGCGGTACTGGATTTAAGTGGTATGCCGGATCAGCAACTGGGTGCTTCTATGGCACTGAAATTGTTGCGTGAAAATGACAGTACACTCTGTGCATCCTGGGCCATCGACAAGGTTGGCGGATGTCACTTGGTGGCGATGGGCAACTGGTGGCTGGATGAAATGGATACTGATGAATTCGGTACCACGCTGTATGGCGTAGCCGCAATGGCGGATAATCTGGAACAGCAGCTCGGGGTTGATAACTTCTGATGCTGTAACGAAAACGGCCGCGGATAACAGAGTTATGCGCGGCCGTTTTTTATCCTGCTGCTTTGTCAGGATATGTTCTTCAGGATTTCTTTTTCAGGCTCAGTGTTTTTTCCGTTTTCGTCTTTGGGTTACGGTACACTTTAGGCGCTGATTTTTTCTCAGCCGGTTTTTTATCCGCCTGGTCCTGATTCCTTTCTTCTTTCTTTGTACCTGTTTTCTTCGTGTCTGGTTTTTCTGTTTTCTGCGTTTTTGCTGCAGATGTTTTTTGTTCTTTTGCCGGTTTTCTGGCGTCTTTACCCGACTCTTTTTTCGCTTCTTTTTTCAGGTCTTTATTGACCACAGCTTTCTGGTCAGCCTCTGTTGCCAGACGGATACCACTGTCTTCGATCACAATTTTGCGTTCTTTATACAGTTTGCCGATGGCCATTTTAAAGGTACGTTTGCTGACCCCGAACTGCAGTTCGATCAGCTCTGCCGGAGAGTGGTCGCTGAGGCCTAAGAGGCCGTGGTTATCTTCCATTTTCTGCAGGATTTTTTTCGCCAGCGGGTCGGCTTTGGTATGGCCTACCGGCTCCAGCATCAGATCGAGTTTATGATCGTCACGCAGACGTTTGATATAGCCTTCAACCCGCTGGCCGGTACGAATGGCTTTGCGGATATCGTCGTTGTGCAGCAAACCCCAATAGGTGTCGTTGACTACGGCTTTGTAGCCGATGTCGGTGCGCTGGGCGATCAGTAATTTTACTTTATCGCCGGTGGCCAGCGGTACCGGAGCACCGGGCCAGTTGGCTTTGACTTCGTCTTTGATAAAACGGTTTAAGCGCGCGCTGGCAACGATACGGTCGGTGTTATCGAGGTACAGATAGACCGCGTAGGACTTACCGGCTTCCATGCGGTGGGTTTGCTCGGCGAAGGGCACAAACACGTCTTTGGCCAGGCCCCAGTCGAGAAAGGCTCCGGTTTGATTTACATCCACGGCTTCCAGCCAGGCGACCTGATGCAGCTGTGCTTTAGGGCGCAGGCAGGTGGCAATCGGACGGTCGTCGGAATCAAGGTAAACAAAGACTTTAAGACTGTCGCCGATTTGGGTGCCGGCAGGAATTTGTTTGCGCGGCAGCAGAATTTTGCCGCCGTCGTTGTCATCCAGATACAGGCCGTGGGGCTGTTCATCGAGTACGGTCAGGGTGTTGTAGCGTCCGAGTTCGGCCATGATGGTATTCCGCGGCAAGGTGTTTCGGGGGCAGCATTATGCTGTCGTTTGTATCAGGATAGGCTGGCCTGTGGCCGGCGGCGCGCAGTTTATCACAGCCATGGGCGGAGGCAGAGTCCGGGTTCGGGCATTTCCATCCATGCGGGGCCGATAAAAAAGCCCCGCCAATGGTGATTGGCAGGGCTTGTGGCTGTTGCAGGTCTGTACTCAGGTACGCAATGCGCCCAGTTGTTTATCCAGACGGTCGAGCTGTTCGGTGACGTTATGGCTGCTCTGGTTGGCTTCCTGTGCCAGTTCGGCCAGCATGGTGGTGGCATCACCGATCACGGTGAGGTTGCGGGTAATTTCACCGCTCACCGAGCTTTGCTCTTCGGCTGCAGTGGCTACCTGACGGATGTGGTCGGCAATTTCGCTGATCGCCTGTACTACTTCTTGCAAAGAGCCATGGGCTTCGCGGGTGGATTCCATCGCCAGTCCGGCTTTCTGGCTGCCACTGTCAATAATGCTGACGGCGGCTTTTACCTCGCCCTGCAGGCTGCCAATCATATTGTTAATTTCTTCGGTCGATTCCTGGGTTTTTGAGGCGAGGGTACGTACTTCATCGGCCACCACGGCAAAGCCACGTCCCTGTTCACCGGCACGGGCGGCTTCAATGGCAGCGTTCAGTGCCAGCAGGTTGGTCTGTTCGGCAATGGAGCCAATAACCACCAGGATGCGGTTAATATCGTCGGAGCGGGCAGATACTTTGGTGATCGACTCGCTTGCGGTATGCATGTTTTCGCTCAGCTCCAGCACCGTATCTACCGCGGAAGACAGGTTCCGCTGCGATGCAGTGACCGTCGAATGGATATCGTTGGCCCGTACCGCAACGTCGGAGGCAATGCGTGATACTTCCTGCGCTGTTGCCGACATTTCCTGAGTCGCGGTAACCACGTTATCCATTTCACTTTGTTGCTGATCGGTGGCTTTACGGGTTTTCTGGCTGATTTTCAGGTTCTCGGCTGACTCGCTGCGCACTTCGTGACTGACTTCTTTCAGCGCCAGTACCAGATCGCGCAGTTTGCTGAGGAAACGGTTAAAGCCGCCACTCAGGCTGATCAGTTCGGCGTGGGTATCAAGTTGCAGACGCTGGGAAAGATCGCCATCGGCGCTGGACAGTTGCTCGACCTGTTTATTCAGTACTTCCAGGGGTTTGGTAATGGACTGAATCAACAGGGTTATGGCAACCAGAGCGGCCCCGGCGAGAATCAGCGCCAACAGCAGCTGGCTGCTGAGTACTGAGGTTTTTTCATCGGCGACCAGCGCTTTCAGGGTTTCAAGATCGGCGAGGGCAACGTTCAGCGGCAGTTCGATCAGCAGTGACCACTCACTGTTGGAGGCCGGAATTTTCAGCCCACGGGCAACATACAGGTTATCTTTTCCGCTCAGCAGACCGTCGCCTTTATGCAGTTTGCTCAGCGTATCGCCTCTTTCCGGCAGAGACTCTTTTAAAGGCCGCATCAGCTTATCTTTGTAGTGGCTTGAGGCGACCACCAGACCTATTTCACTGAGTAATGTTACCCGGGCTTTGCCGCTGTAGAGCGACTGGCTCAGTTCATCCACCAGTTTCTGGAAAATGGGCAGGTTAACGTCGACACCGGCAATGCCGCGGAAAGTACCATTGGCGATAATCGGCGCGGTGAGACTGGTCATCAGTTCTTCATAGCCGGGGCTGATCTCATACAGGTAGGGTTCCATCAGGCAGGGAACTTTTTTATCGCGGCTGCAGAGATACCACTCGGATTGACGGATGCCGAATTCATTACGGGCATCGAGGTATTTTTCGTCCGGATCGTCGACTTTCTGCTGTTCGACCTGACCGGACTGATTGCGGATCCAGTAGATTTCCAGTGAGCCGGTGCGTTCGGCGTTGTAAATCAGGCCTGAGTCGACGAACTCGCTGTCACGACCATCGAAGCCGTTACGCTCGAACTGGGCGTATGTGGAGCTGACATCCTTATTGGCTGCGAGTGCGGCCCCCATCATTGCGCTGACCTGAGCGCGGCTGCCATCACCATTTTCAATCGCGGTTTTAATGGCGGCAGCCATTGTCATAGGAATGCGGTAGGCGGCGTTGATGTAGTTACTGATCTGCTCGCCATAGGCCTGGGTTTTGGTCTGCAGTTGGGTAATAACGGCCTCGGTCAGATTTTTTTCACTGTGCTCCTGCAGTTGTTCGCTGAGCGAACTGATGCCCTGATAACTGCGCCAGGTCAGGGCGGCGGCCAGCAACAGAATGGCTGACAGCGTGATGGCAAACAGCTTGGTTTTAAGGGGTAAGGATTTCATGCAAGGCTCCGGAAGGCGTGGTCATACCAAATCAGTATAGTTTCTGATCTGATCTCTGCGTCCGGTTTGCCCGATTTGTCCTCTTGGGCTGCTTAACCTGATGAAAAAACAGGAAAAACCGCCGTCATCACGGTTTTTCCTGTGGCGCTGTTGCTGTTTCAGCGACCGCTGAACTTTGCCGCGCGGCGTTCCATAAATGAACGTACGCCTTCGGCGGCATCGTCACTCTTCAGCACCTTACCCATATCGCCGAAGACGGTGCTCAGTGCAGCGGTATCACCGTGCAGACGCGCGGTTTTTGATGATTTCAGCGCGGCGCGCACACCCAGCGGGGCCGCGGCGGCCACTTTCTGTGCCAGTTCACGGGCACGGCTGTGCAGCTGGCTGAATTCACAGAGTTCGGTCAGCATGCCCCAGTCGTAGGCCTGCTGGCCGCTGAATTCATCACCGGTCAGCAGATAACGCTGTGCCCGTGCCCAGCCGATTTCTTCCGGCAGGCGCACCGTACCGCCGCCGCAGGGGTAGATACCACGCTGTACTTCCAGTTGGGCAAAGCGGGTATCGGCGGTGCCGAGGCGGATATCGGTATTGAGCAACAACTCCAGACCGGAGGTGTAGCACAAACCATGCACGGCAATGATCAGTGGCTTACTCAGGGTTTCGCCGGAAATACCGTAGGGGTCAATTTCGCCTGCGGCCATCTGCGGGGCGCCGCCCTGAGCAAAGATCGGGGCCCATTTATCCAGCTCCAGACCGGCGGTGAAGTGTTTGCCATCGGCCAGAATCACACCGACGCGTAAGTCATCGTCGTGTTGCAGGCGGTGCAGCGCCTGTGCCAGCAGATGGTAACTCTCCGGGTCGAGGGCGTTCAGTTTGTCGGCACGGTTAAAGGTGATGGTGAGGATATGCTCACTGGCTTCAACGAGTACTTTGGCAGTCATGGTGTGTTGTCCTGTGCAGTTGCTGATTAAAACCAGTCCGGGTTCATGGTGGTGCAGGTATCGTCAAATCCGGCTAACAGTTTGGCCTGATGCTCAATTTCCGGCAGTTCCCAGCGGATAAAGTAGCGTGCAGCCTGCAGTTTGCCGGCGAGGAACTGCTGGTCGTCTTCTGCCGCCGAAGCGCCAAAGGTGTCGATAGCCTTGTCGGCCATTTCCAGCCACAGCCAGCCGATCACCATCTTGCCCATCATGTCGAGATACAGCGCCGAGTTGCCCAGCGCCGCACTGACCTGGCCGCTCTGCAGGGCTTTGCCCAGCGCCATGGTGGTTTGCAGCAGGGTGTTCAGGTGTTTCTGATAGCTGGCGGTCAGCTCGCTGAGTTGCTCTTTACCCTGAGCGGATTTCAGCGTGGCCTGTACCCGTGCCATCAACAGCTGCTGGCCTTTGCCATTGTGCTGCCACAGTTTGCGGCCGAGTAAATCCAGCGACTGAATACCGTGGGTGCCTTCGTGAATCGGATTTAAGCGGTTGTCGCGGTAGCACTGCTCGACCGGATATTCGCGGGTATAACCGGCGCCGCCCAACACCTGAATGGCCAGATCGTTGGCGCGTGGTCCGTAAAACGACGGGAAGGATTTCACCACCGGCGTTAATAAATCGAGCAGAATGCCGCTGTCGGCGTTTTCTCCGGCTTCCTGTTCATCCACTAAGCGGGCGGCCAGAAGACAGAGCGCCAGCGACCCTTCGACGTAGGATTTCTGGGCCAGCAACATGCGTTTTACATCGGTGTGTTCAACGATATTCAGCGGTTTGCTGAGCGGATCTTTCTCTGCCGGAGAACGGCCCTGCGGACGGTTACGGGCGTAGTCGAGGGATTCGAGATAACCGCGGTAACCGATCATGGCGGCCCCCAGGCCAACCCCGATGCGCGCTTCGTTCATCATCTTGAACATGTACATCAGGCCCTTACCGGCTTCGCCGATCAGGTAGCCGTGGCAGTCGTCTTTTTCGCCAAAGCTTAAAACGGTGGAGGTCGTGCCACGGTAGCCCATTTTGTGCAGCAGACCGGCCAGCTGCACATCGTTGCGTGGGCCCAGCGAACCATCGGCACGGGTGTGGAATTTCGGCACGATAAACAACGAAATACCTTTAACACCCTGTGGCGCGCCCTGAATACGGGCCAGCACTAAGTGCACGATATTTTCGGTGATGTCCTGATCGCCGCCGGAGATATACATCTTCTGACCTTTAATGCGGTAGCTGCCGTCATCTGCTGGCAGTGCGCGGGTAGTCAGATCGCCCAATGATGAGCCAACATCCGGTTCGGTCAGCGCCATAGTGCCGGCAAAACGGCCGCTGAACATGTGCGGTACAAAGGTGGCTTTCTGTTCATCGCTGCCAAAGGCATGGATCACATTGGCGGCGGCGCTGGTTAAGAAGGGGTAACCAGCAGTGGAAGGATTGGCCGACATAAAGTAAGCGTTGGCGGCCATATGCAGCAGTGAGGGTAACTGCATGCCACCGTCTTCATAACGATGGCGGGCGCACAGCAGACCGGAGTCGGCAAAGTGTTGCCAGGCTTCTTTTACTTCCGGGATGGTGCTGACTTTTTCACCGTCGAATTGCGGCTCGTGTTCGTCCGCTTTGGCGTTATGCGGGGCAAAGTAATCTTCGGCAATGCGGCTTGAGGTATTCAGAATGCCATCGAAGGTGGTGCGGTCGTGTTCACTGTAATGTGGCAGTTCGGTCAGCTGCTCAGCCTGAAATACCTGATACAGCAGAAATTCCAGATCTTTCTGATTAATAAGTTTTGACACGGTTTGGCTCCCCGCAGGGTTAATAGAAAGTGAATCATGAGTTCTATGACGTATTTCACCAGTATCAGGCTTGTCATGCCGCCGGATAATCGTCAATATAGCCACACTTGATGCTAATAGTGACATAAGCCATGCCGTCAGCCTGATTTCGCAGATGACAGGTATCAGAGTGCAGTGCAGCAGAGACTTTAAAGGGGGCCATCCATGCTTAATGTAGTGATCGCGGGTTTTGATAAAGCCTTATCATCGGCCATGACCGGTGTCGCCGATCTTTTTGGTCTGGCAGGGGTAACCTGGAACCGCATTCAGGGACAGGAACTGGAGCGCCTGTTTAATGTGCGCATTGCCAGCCCGGATGGCGGCCCTATCCGCTGCATTAACGGCATTCAGCTGCTGGCACATATGAGTTACGACGATGTGCAGGATGTGGATGTGATTGTAGTGCCGACTATCGGTGGCCCGGTTGAGGATGTGATAGGTGTGAATCCACAGCTGCTGGCTCTGCTGCGCCGCGCCGATGCTCACGGCTGGACCATTGCCGGTAATTGCACCGGTAATTTTTTACTGGCCGAATCCGGCATTCTCAACGGCAAAGTGGCCACCACTCATTGGGGTTTTAAAGATCTGTTTGAACAGCGTTACCCGCAGGTAGAACTTAAGGCTGATCAGCTGATTACCCGCCATGATCATATTTATTGTGCCGGTGGCGGTCTGGCCTGGTTTGATCTTGGGCTGCATATTATTGAGCGTAATTTTGGTTTTGAAACAGCCATTCAGACTGCCAAAGCCTTTGTGATCGATTATCGTCGCGACAGCCAGCTGTCGTATTCGCTGATGCGTTTATCAAAACCGCATAAAGATGATCTGGTAAAACAGGTTCAGGCCTGGCTGGAAGAACACTACGCCGGTAATTTTACCGTGGATGAACTGGCCGACCGTTTCAGTGTGTCCAAGCGTACTCTTATCCGTCGCTTTAATGCGGCGCTGGATATGCCACCAAATACCTATGTGCAATCTATCCGTATCGAAGCGGCGCAGAAATTACTGGAAGAAACTGAACGTACAGTGGATGTGGTGATGAATGATGTGGGCTATGAAGACGCCAGTTCATTCCGGCGTTTATTCCGCAAAAAAACCGGCTTAACACCAACCGAATATCGCCGCCGTTTCAGCCGCCGTTTCTGATGACTGAACGCCTGTATATGCCGGACGTTACAACTGGTTACGGCTGAAAGGGAAATTCTGACAAATAAAGGCGATCATTGACAAAATCCGGCAGGGGTCGCAATCGGTCTTTTACAGTACAATGCGCGCATGTCAATGGAGGAAAAATACAATGCGCGGGTTGTTCTGGGTTTTACTGATGGTGGCAAACAGCAGTTATGCCGGACTGCTTTGCGACTGGCCTTACCGTACACAACTCAGTGTGCAGGAAAACTCGGGTACAACCCTGACCGATTACCAGGTATTGCTGACCATTAACAGCAGCAATCTGCATCCTGATTATCAATGGACCAGTAATGGTTACGATTTACGCATTATCGATAGCGATGATAATACTGCGCTGGATTTCTGGATTGACAGCTGGAATCAGGCCAGTAAAACCGCCAGTATCTGGGTTCGTTTTCCATCTCTGGTTGCCAGTCAGAACCGTTCTGTCTATCTCTACTATGGTAATGCAGCAGCATCAAATCAGACGCAGGTTCCGCCCGTATTTACTTATCCGGGTATTAAATTTCATACCCGCCGGGTAACCGCCGACCCTTCGAGTAAAAACCAGGCTTTCAGTTTATTTAACGCCGCCAGTGATAATGTCAGTGGTTATGGTTGTAAATTTATTACTGATTTTACCAATATCAGTAACAGCAGCAGCTTCCCTGGTGGCCAGGATGGCAACTTTATTGCCTATTCCGAAAGCTATTTTCAGGTACGTGCTAATGAAGCCGGAACCTGGCGTTTTCGTTATGGTGCTGACTTTGGTCGTGGCGGCGGTTTATATGTGAATGGTACAAGGCTTGAAGAGCAATGGAATGCAAACTTATGGTGGAATAATAACTGGGGTAATACCAGTCAGACTCTTGAAGGCAGCATCAGCTTGTCAGAGGGCTATCATAAACTGGAAATTATTGGCGCCGAAGACTGTTGTGATGGTGGTATTACCGTACAGTTCCGTAAGCCTTGGGGGAGCTGGACAACTTTCCGCACCAGCGATATTGATATTCGCTCACGTTCTTGCCCGGTTGCTCTGCCAACGATTACCTTTGGTGCTCATGAAAGCTGCAGTGCGGATTTATCTGTTACCGCTACAGCTCCGGCGCTTTGGGTGCGTAACAGCCCCCGTGAATTGATCTTGTCTGTTGTCAACAATGGGCCGGATAACGCTCCGTCTGATACGGCTCTGACGCTTAATCTGGATTCTGGTTTATTGCTGGAGCAGGTACAGGGCAATAGCTGGTCGTGTTCCGGCAGCAGTGGCAGCATCAGCTGTGCTTATTCAGAGCTGGTGGGCAATGGGGATCATTATCCGGATTTGGTTCTGGGTATCAGTGCACAAAGCGGCTCAGCCAATAATGCCGGATTCAGTGCCACAGTTGACGGTAAAGCATATGATTTTAATACGGCGAATAACACGGTATCAGGCTCTGTTGCCGTACGTACATTGATTCTGCCAGCGGGACGCAGCTGTGCAGCCTCGTCCGGATTATGGACACGTTTTTTTAATACCCAGAGCAGCAGCGTTAATTACCCGACCAGCGCCAGCCAGTTTCAGACGATGGTGGATACCTTTGCCAACGAAACCTATCTGGACGGGCAAACCATATTCAGTCAGGTCGATGGCTCAGGCAATCCGTTTGATAACCGCGGTGATGAGTATTATCTGACGATTTTTGATGGTTATTTATATGTGCCGACTGATGGCGACTGGTGGCTGGCGCTGGATGGTGATGATGCGGTTGAACTGCGGCTGAACGATACAGTGCGCGTTAGCTGGTACGGTGCTCATGGGGCAAATAATGGCCCGAATACCAGCAATGATGTCCGTCTGGGTCTGGCCCGTGGTTATCATAAATTTGAATTCCGCCATCAGGAATATGCTGGTGGCGATGTGTACCGCGCCTACTGGAGCAGCACAACAACGGGAGCTTACCAGATTATTCCGGCAGCCAGTTTTTCGCAGTGCAGTGGCGTGTATGATCTGCAGCTGAACAGCACCGCGCAGGTGATTTCTGATCCGGTTAATGGCAGCAGTAATCCGAAAGCCATTCCTGGTGCTGTGATTGATTACTCGGTACGGGCCAGTAATGCCGGTACACTGAGTTCTGATCCGGACAGCACCGTGCTGGTGCAGGCTATTGCCGCTGACTCAGAGTTTTATGTGGGTACCGACAGCACCATCAGCCCGGTCACTTTTGTTAATGGCAGCGGTAATAACCGTACCGGACTGACGTTTACTTTTGACAGTCTGAGCAGTACAACAGACAGTCTGGATTTCTCCAGTGATGGTGGTAACACCTTTGGCCATACCCCTGTTGCAGGTGCCGATGGTTTTGATCCGGCGATTACTCATTTCCGTCTGACTTTGAATGGCAGTATGAATCCCACGCTGGGCAATCTTCAGCCATACTTCGATTATCAATACCGGGTACGTTTGCACTGATACGACAACTGACACAGGAAAAGCATGCAGGATAAACCGCAGCCATCCGTTCACACAGCGGATGCCACTCTGACAGACGCGGATGCAGAACTGCATTCGCAGCTGGCAGAAAAAAAAGCGATACGTCAGCCGCTGCTGCGGGCGCTGGTGCTTGGCTGCGGTTGGCTCAGTGTATTGCTGGGAGTTTTGGGGATTTTTCTGCCGTTGTTGCCGACAACGCCTTTCCTGTTGTTGGCCGCCGCCTGTTTTCTGCGCACATCACCACGTTTTTACTTATGGCTGATCCGGCATCCGAAGCTGGGCCGTTATGTGATTTATTACCTTGATGGTAAAGGTATTCCGCTGCGCGCCAAAATCTATACGCTGTTGCTGATGTGGAGCACCATGCTGCTGACGGCTTTTGTGCTGGTGGATCGCCTGCCGGTTAAAATTATTCTGCCTGCCATCGGTGCGCTGGTCAGTATTTATATTCTGCGCCAGCCAACGCTGGTGTTATCAGATACCCATCCTCATTCCGCTCCGCACTCAGAACAGCAGCGCTGACCATCCGCTCAGCGCGGTACGCCGGCCGGGCCGGCAATTGTCTCCAGAGCACCGCTGTCGAGAATATCAATGCGGTTATAGTGTGTGCTGATCCAGCCTGCGCTTACCCAGTGAGCCAGCACCCGCGCGACTGACTGCCGCGACACACCCATCATTTCTGCCAGCGCCTGCTGCGACATCGAATGGCGGGTATCCATACGGTGTAACTGCAATAATTTACGCGCCAGCCGCGCCGGCATTGGCAGCAGGGTGGCTTCTTCAACCGCGTCCATCAGCAGGCGCAAACGCTGGCATAAGTGTTTTGCCAGCGTCGGCCATAATTGCGGATAACGCTGCAGCAACGACTGAAAATCCGTTGCGGCGATCAGCAATAATTCGCTGTCTTCCATCGCACTGGTGTCGTGGGTGCGTGGTAGTCCATCGATCAGAGAAATTTCTCCGAACCAGTCGCCGGGTAAAAAATAGGCCAGTGTCAGTACTTTACCGTCATCGGTCAGGGTGCTGACGCCCAGCCGTCCGCTGATAACCCCCATATAGCCTTTCGCCAGATCGCCACGGGCATGCACCTGCTGGCCTGTGCTCAGACGCAGAATGGTACTGGCACGGGCCAGTTGTTCCAGCTCCGCGTCCGGCAATTCGGCCAGCCAGCTTTGCCGCAGCAGTTGCAGACGCTGCTGTACGGAGGGTTCGGCGGGTGCGGATAACGGCGGATTGTCAGGCACAGGATTGTCCAAAAATTTACAGAGTTTGCCGCTCAGGCGGGGTATGTTGCTGGTGAGAATAATAACCAGAGGAGTTTAAGATGACCAAGCAAAACGCCGTCAGCGTCCGTGAACAGGTATCCGCCGAAGAATGGCAGATGCGGGTTGATCTGGCCGCCTGTTATAACCTGGTCGCCCATTATGGTTGGGACGATCTGATTTTTACCCATATCTCTGCCCGTGTTCCCGGTCCGGAGCATCATTTTCTGATTAACCCTTACGGAATGATGTTTGACGAAGTATCGGCGTCCAGTCTGGTTAAGGTGGATCTGCAGGGCAATAAAGTGATGCCGTCGGAATATGAAATTAACCCGGCCGGTTTCACCATTCACAGTGCGGTACATGAAGCCCGTGATGATGCTAAGTGCGTGATCCATTTACACACCAAAGAAGGTGTGGCAGTTTCGGCACAGAAAGACGGCCTGCTGGCAATCTCCCAGCAATCGCTGTTTCCGTTGTCCGGCCTGAGCTATCACGCTTATGAAGGCGTGGCATTAAATCCGGAAGAAAAAGTCCGCTTAGTAGCGGATCTGGGTGAAACCCAGTTTATGATTCTGCGTAATCACGGTTTACTGACCTGTGCCGATAACGTTGCCGATGCCTTCCTGAATATGTTTATTCTGCAGCGTGCCTGCGAAGTGCAGTTACTGGCGCAGTCCGGTGGCAGAGAATTAATTATGGTACCGGATGCCATTGTGGCCGGTATTAAACAAGCTGCACAGCAGGTAACCCGCAATGCCGGTGGCAAACTGGCATGGCCCGGATTATTGCGTAAACTGGAGCGTATTCAGGCACCTTATGCGCAGTAATATTGTGCGCAGTAAACCTGTGCACTGAAAGGTTATTGCCAGGGTCTGTTTAATTGGTGTTAACAGGCCCTGAAACAAAGAGCAGGGCTGAAATTAAGCTCTGCTCTGTTTTTATAAGAATAAAAAAGGGTTTTTATGAGCGCCAACGCACCATCGTTAAACCAGTGGCAACAGCAGGGGAAACGTATTTCCTTACTGGGTCAGGATATTTTCTACTGCACCGCCGGCGATGAAAAAAAACCAGCATTGCTGCTGATTCATGGTTTTCCTACTGCTTCCTGGGATTGGCGTTACCAGTGGCAGGCGCTGAGCGAGAACTATTTTGTTATTACGATGGATATGCTTGGTTTTGGTTTCAGTGCCAAACCGCAGAATGGCGATTACCGTATCGCCTTTCAGGCGGATTTACAGCAGGCCCTGCTTCAACATCTGAATATTCAGCAATACAGCATTCTGGCACACGATTATGGCGATACCGTGGCACAGGAATTACTGGCCCGTGACCTTGATCAGCATGGCACCAGTAACGGCAGCAAAAAAAGCAGCATAAGCGCCTGTATTTTATTAAATGGCGGGCTGTTTCCCGAAACCCACAAACCGGTGCTGGTACAGAAATTACTGATCAGTCCACTGGGACCACTGTTTGCCCGTTTGTATTCTTATAAAAAACTGCAGAAAACCTTTGCCCATATCTGTGCGAAACCACTCAGCGATGAAGAACTGCAGGGCTTCTGGACATTGATTTCACAGCAACAGGGGCTGCGGGTTTTTCATAAACTGATCCGTTATATGAGTGAGCGGCGGCAATTCCGTGAGCGTTGGGTCGGTGCATTGCAGAACACCAGCCTACCTCTGGCGCTGATTAATGGCTCTGCCGATCCTATTTCCGGTGCGCATATGGTGGCCCGTTACCGTGAACTGGTGGGCGGGGAAAACATTGTGCAATTGCCGGGTATTGGTCATTATCCTCAACTGGAAGACAGCCAGACGGTATTGGCCGCTGTGCAGTCTTTTCTGGCCGGAGTTATGTCGTCCGGCTGATCTCTGCGTATTAACAGGCCCCAATACAGGTTCGCCATGAATCAGCCTTCTTATTCCACTATTGCTGCCTGGGCGCTGGCCATCTGCAAAGCCCTGCAGGAATCCGGTCGCGACCCTGTGCCTTTGCTGCAGGACGTCGGCCTTAACCTGCAGGAGCTGGAGCAGCATCCCGACAGCCGTGTTGCCATTGCTACCATGACTGCCTTCTGGGACCGGGTGGAACAGATTACTGCGAATCCGGCTTTTGGCCTGGAAGTTTCACGTTATGTGCAGCCGATGCATTTTCGCGCCCTCGGTTTGCTGATGATCAGTTGCCAGAATATGCAGCAGGTGATCGAAAAAATCGGGCGCTATCACGCCATGATTTCCAACACCGTTAATATCCGCGTTATTCATCAGCCACACCGTATCGGTTTTGCCATTGATCCTCTGGCGGGAGTGCCGATCAGCGCCCTTGCCGTTGATGGTTTTTTTGCCACCATCGTTACCTTTGCCCGGCAATTAACCGGGCAGAATCTGCTGGTGCAGAATGTTGAATTAATGCGGTCTTTACCCGCAGCAGGCGGCGAGCGCTGGAGTACATTTTTTCGGTGCCCGGTCAATTTTCAGCAGGCCACCAACTGCCTGTGGTTTGAACGTGCTCAGCTGATAAAAATGGCATTGCCCGGCGATTCACAATTGGCTGCTGCCAACGAAGCACTGGTTGAACAATACCTGCAAAAAATGAATGCCCTTAACTGGCACGAGCGGATAAAAAACAGCATTCAGGCGGTGCTGGAACAGGGCGAACCGACGCTGGCCGATACCGCACAGGTATTTAATCTGAGCGAACGCACGCTGCGACGTTATCTGCAACAGGAAGGCACCAGTTTCCGTCAGGTATTGGAAGAAGTTCGGCGTGAAATGGCGGTACATTACCTGCTACAGACAGCGGTGCCGGTAACGGATATAGCATTACGGCTGGGATTCAGTGACAGCAGTAATTTTAACCGCGCGTTTCAGCGCTGGTTTGAGCAGACGCCGGGGCAATACCGTAAGGAAAAGAAAAGCGCCGGAGCGTAAAAAAATACCCTCGCAGAAAGTCTCTTGCCATCTGGCTCCCACGCTCTGCGTGGTAGCCCTTGCCGGTGCTGTTGCATTACCCCACGGAGCGGGGCGTTCCCACGCGGAGCATGGGAACGAGAAGAAAGAAGTCCTTAATCCGGCAACACAATCGCAAACGATGTTGCAGGCTTTTCAAACAGACTGAAAAAACGCATCAGATCAATCTTGCTGCCATCAATGCTCAGGTCATCGGAAAACAGCGTGTCTTTTAAGCCGGCCTCACCAATCAGCATGCTGATAAACAGCGGGTGAGTCAGGTTCAGGCTGGCGTTGATTTCACCTTCCAGCGGCGTGTCTTTGCTCAGCTGGCGATGATGCAGCACGGCATTTTCAACCCACAGCAGATGGCTTTCATTCAGATCGGTAAAGTTAATTTTAATGCGCCAGTTTTTATCGGCGGCATCTTCGGCTTTTAAGCGTACAGCCAGAGTATCGAAGAAGTTGGCCACCGGCGTCTGCAGCAGCATATCTTTCATGGTGGCGATATTAATGCCGGTTTCCGGTGTGCCGGTGCGTAATTCCAGTGCCGCGGTTAAATACACATCACGCCACGGACCGGATTCGGCCTGATAACCCAGCTGATCATAATTACGTGCCAGCAGTTTACGCGCGGCTCTGTTTTCCGGTTCAGCAAACACCAGATGGTTGAGCAGCTCGGCACTCCAGCGGTAATTACCGGCATCAAACGCACTTTGTGCTTTTTCCAGCAGGGCTCCGGCACCACCGGCGAGAGCAACATAACCGGCGGCCCGTTGCGGATCGGGCAGCGGATCAAGGCGGGCCGGGTTGGCGTCGTACCAGCCTAAATAGCCCTGGTAAACCGCACGTGCATTGTGTTTTACCGTGCCGTAATAACCCCGGCTGGAAAAGGCCTGGGCGAGGGACTCGGGCAGGGCCAGATCTTCGGCAATTTCACCCGGTGTCATGCCCTGGTTCATACGGCGTACGGTCTGGTCATGAATAAATTTGTAGGTATCGCGCTGTTGTTTCAGGAAGGTCTGAATACGCTCTTTGCCCCACATCGGCCAGTGGTGGCTGGCGAAATAAATATCGGCATCGGCAAACAGGTTACGTGCTTCTTCAATATAGGCACTCCATTTCAGTGCATCGCGTACCTTGGCACCGCGCAGGGTGTAGAGGTTGTGCATATTACGCGATACCACTTCGCCACCGCAGAAGGCTTTATATTGCGGTAAATAAAAGGTGAACTCGGCCGGTGCTTCGGATTCCGGGGTGTACTGGAACTGAAACTGAACACCGTCAATGGTCAGCTCGGTCGGGGTTTCACTGACCAGCTGATTGGGTTCAATAATACTGAACTCACCAAAGGCCGGGCTTTTACCTAAGCCGGAATCCACATGGCCGAATTCATCGCGGGCCAGATTTTTACCGTACATATACACCGCACGGCGGCTCATGGCTGTACCGGCAATAATATTTTCGCTGGTGGCCTCTTCCATAAATCCGGCCGGTGCAATCACCGGAATATCACCCTGCTCAATTTCCTGCTGGCTGATAATGCCGAGCACGCCACCAAAGTGGTCGATATGGCTGTGGGTAAATAAAATAGCGCTGATATTCTGTTTACCCGGGTAACGTTCTGCCAGTTGTTGCATGGCAAAATTAAAGGCGGTGCGTGCAGTTTCTTTAGCGGTGATCGGGTCGATTACAATCCAGCCACTGTCACCTTTAATCAGCGTCATATTGGATAAATCGAAGCCACGCAGCTGATAAATGCCCGGCGTTACTTCAAATAAACCATGAATATTATTCAGCTGCGCCTGACGCCACAGACTGGGGTTGACGCTGTCGGGCGCATCGCCCTGTACAAAACCGTAGGCGGGCATATCCCAGACCTTTGTCGCCGGGTCGGCCAGCGAAGCAACCTGCAGGTTTTCCGGGCTGGCAATCAGGCCACGGCGGGCGTCGTTAAAATCCTGCTGATCATTCAGGTTCAGTTGCTCTGCCACCTGGTGGTTGGCGGCAATGGTGGTGGCGGTAGCTGCGCGTTCGTCGCTGCTGACGCTGATCTGGTTATCGGACTGGCCGCAGGCGCTCAGTAACAGACCGGCGCTGAGCAGCAGTCCGGCGTTGAGGCATTGCTGGCCACGGGGTTTGCGTAAGCGCAAAGCAGGGAAAGGAAGTTTGATTGTCATTATAAGCTCCTGTGCTGATCCCTCAGTGTAGGAGCCTGGGTGATGCGCTGCCGGTTCGCGCCGGTCAGTCACTTGTCTTTACTGACCACTCTGAAGTGGCCAGCCGGCTGATGTCGCCGGTTTAATGCTCGCGGTTTAATGTGAGCAGTTTAATGTTGAGTGGTTAACGACAAGCGGTAGGCCGACAGCGCCGGTAACAGGCCGGCGAGCAGTGCCAGGCCCAGACTGAGCGCAGCGTAGAACCAGACGTCCTGCAGGTTGAGCAGTGGTTCAATCAACAGGCCGTAATGTTCGGCCAGTAGCGGCTGGGCCAGCCACTGAGTCGCCGCGGCCATGCTCAGGGCCAGCAGCCAGCTGAGCAGCGTCAGCAGTAATACCTCGGTTTCCAGCAGCACAAAGAGGTACAGCGGGCGGGCGCCAATAATACGCAGCAGAGCAATTTCCTGACGTCGTCCGGCCACGGTGACCTGCAGCATAGCCACCGAGCCGAGCAGGCTGGTGATTAACATCAGCAGGCTCAGTGCCTGCAGCAGTTGTTCGGCATTACCCAGCAATTGCCAGAATTCGCTCAGGGCAACGCCGGGAATGACCGCGGTTAACGGTTCCTGATGGGGCTGGTTTAAAACGTTCTGTAGCTGAAATAACAGCGGCCGTGAGGTCAGGCCGATAAACAGCGCGGAGATTGCATCGGCCTCAGGCAGATCCTGCCATTCCGCGTTTGTCAGACGCAGAGCCTGCTGCGGATCGTGCAGCGCTTCCAGCGTTTGCAGATGCACATGCAGCGAGCGGTCAACCGGCGTGCCGGTTGGCTGCAGGATACCGGCAACCACAAAATCCACCTCTTTGTGTTGCATAAAGCTGTGGCCATGGCTGCCGTGGCTGAGGTGCAGATGATCGCCCACGGCATAGCCACGCTCGCGTGCCACGGTGGCACCAATAAATACCTGCAGCGGTGCGGCAAAGTGCGGTTTCTGCAGGTTGATTTCCGGCAGGGCGCTGCTTAATTGCAGAGCCTGCTGGCGGCCATAACGGAAATGGCGGAAGTAATCGTCGTTGGTGCCGATCACCGCATAGCCCTGATGGGAGTCGCCGAGCACGATGGGAAAGGTCCAGGCGGTTTGCGGCCGTTGTTCGATTTCATGCCAGCGCTCTGCCGACATCGCCTGAGTTGGCGTGCCCATGCGGAATACCGAATACAGCAACACCTGCAGCGGATGGCTGCGGGCGGCCACAATCAGGTCGGTGCCGCTGATGCTGTTGCTGAAACTGCTGCGTAACTCGCTGCTTAAACTGCGGGTCAGTAACAGGGTGGCGAGGCTCAGGCTCATCGCCAGCACAATCAGCGCCACCGCCAGTTTACGCTGCAGCAGACTTTTAACGGCCAGACGCATCAGCATGGCAGTGGCTCCTTCTCTGACACCGGCGTTGCGCGCTGACCGGGCTTGCAGCTGGCGATATCCAGCACCCGGTCAAAATGCGGCTGCAGGCTGAGGTCGTGACTGACCAGTAACAGGCTGGCACCGCTGGCGGAACACTCCTGCAGCAGCAGGCGCATAAAGGCATTTTTGTTGTCGTTATCCAGTGCCGAGGTCGGCTCGTCGGCGATGATCAGCGCCGGACGGTGTACCAGTGCGCGGGCAATAGCGGCACGTTGTTGCTGGCCAACGCTCAGTCGCGCCACGGTCTGGTTAGCCTGTTCGCTCAGGTTCAGTTGTTGCAGCAGATACCCCTGCCAGTAGCGGTCGTTGTGCTGCCCGGCAAAATTCTGCATCAGCTGCAGATTTTCGCTCACCGTCAGATAGGGCAGCAGGTTAAAGGTCTGGCTGATCACTCCGGTTTTGCTGGCACGCAGGTGGTCGCGCTGACGTGCGCTCAGTTGCCACAGCGATTTACCGGCCAGCCAAATCTCGCCGGTACTGGGCTGACAGAGCCCGGCAATAATATTCAGCAGGGTCGATTTACCGCTGCCCGACGGGCCATGCAGAAAACAGCGCTCGCCGGCCTGCAATTGAAAATGGCGGATATCCAGCAGCGTTTCTGCCTGTCCGGATTGGGCATCCGGCCAGGCGTGCAGCAGATGGCGGATTTCCAGCACCGGCTGTACGGCGACAGGTTGATCTGCGGAAAGATCGGCTGTGATCATGTTGATCAGAAGCTCCAGTTCAGCCCCAGCTGAATATTGCGCCCGGCAAGCGGGGCCGCATGTTTCAGGTAGGACACATGGTTAACGGCGTATTGGTCGGTCAGGTTACTGGCGGCGAGGCGCCAGAGCAATTCGCTGTGCGCGAACAATTGGCGGTAACTGAGGCTGGCGTTCAGCAGCGTATAGCCGTCGCTGGGGTCTTCGTTGGCGGCGGTGCGCTTCTGGCTGGCTGTTGCCTGTCCTTCCAGGCGCATCAGCAGGTGCCCGCTTTCCCGGTTGATGGCAAACAGGGCACTGGCCGGTGGCGTTCGTGGCAGATGATCACCGTTACGCAGACGCGCCTGAACCACATCGGCATTGATATCCAGATGCCAGAGTTCGTCAATGTTGTGCTGCCAGCTGAACTCCGCACCGAGAAAACGGGCATCGTCCTGCTCCTGACGATACACATTATTATCGTGGAAGGGGTCGGTGAAATCTTTCAGCTCGTTGTAGATGTAATCCTGAAAACGGTAGTGGAACAGGGCGATTTTTACGCGGTCATGTTCGCTTTCACGCAGCCAGTTAATATCCACTGTCCAGGCGGTTTCCACGCTCAGGTCGGGATTGTCGAGCTGGAACGAGAAGGTCGCATGGTGATCACCATTCCAGAACAGCTCGGCGGCATCCGGTGCGCGTTGTACCCGTGCCAGATTCAGTCCCAGACGCTGTTGCTCATCCAGCACCCAGGTGCCGGCTGCCGACAATGTCGCCGGATTGAAATTTTTGTCGTTGTAGTAGCTGCGTTGCTGGCGATAGTTGGGGTCAATCGGGTCCGGGTCTGAGCTGATACTGACAGAATCAAGGCGTGCGCCAAGCTCCAGCGTGCCCTGCGACCAATCTCGTTGTTCAACCAGAAACACACCGGTTTGCGTGGTTTCGTTCAGGGGCATTGGCGTTGAGTGGGAATGCAGAAAGCCGCCGCGCTCACGGTTTAACAGGTTGAATCCGGTTGCTCCGTCCCAGGCGGTTGCCGCAAACGAAGGGATGCCGCTGCAGCCGCTGTGATTATGGCACAAGGCCAGTTTCTGATATTTCATCTGCAGGCCAAAGGTTCCCTGCCATTGGCCGAATGCCGCATGGCGCATACGGCTTTGCAGCTCCCAGCTTTCCTGATCAAACAGGCCGATATCCACCGTGGCGGCACCGGGAATATCATTTCTGGCCCCGGTTTCTGCGTGTTCATAATCGTTGAATGACAGCTCGGTGCGCCATTCATCCAGCCAGCTGAAAGCGCTGGACGGGTCAGGACGCCAGGCACCTTTCAGGTCATAACGGACTTGCTTGGGCTTAACCCGGAAAGGCTCGCCATCGGTATTGGGCACGCCGTAGTCATATTCCAGAGTGCTGATACTGGCGCCGATAAAGCCCCGTTTACCATCCGCCCAGCTCAGCGCAACAGCACCACCTGAACCTTCGCTGTCGCTGTTGGCAATGCGGCCACTGTTGTTGGCGGCGGGAATGTCGCCGCGCTCGCCGCTGGAGTAATCAGCGGCACTGCGTTGAAAACCGTCAAGGTGCAGTGTCCAGTTGCCACGGCTTGTATCCATTAAGCCATCGGTGCTATGGCCGCTGTCGTTGCTACTGCCTTTAATATTCAGCCCGCCGCTCAGGCCTGAGCCTGGTTGTTCATGGATGCGGCGGTCAATCAGGTTAACCACGCCGCCAATGGCACCACCACCGTACATCAGGGTGGCCGGACCGTAGATCACTTCAATCTGTTCTGCGGAGCTGGCTTCTGCCATGGGTGAGTGGTCGGAACTCATGGCGGATAAGTCGGCACTGTCACTGCCATTTTGCAGGATTTTTACCCGGCTGCCGCTCATACCGCGAATAACCGGCCTGCCAACGCCGGGCCCAAAGGAGGCGTTGGCAATACCTGGTGTGCTGTCGAGTAATGTACCGAGAGTGTCACCCGGGTTGCCGTTGATCGCGTCTTTATTAAGAACGGTCGCAGGCTGGGCAACATCGTAGATTGAATTCTGTCCGGCACTGCTGACAACAACAGTATCAAGTTCGGCGGAATGAGCGAGTGCCTCAACGGACAGGCAAGCGGAGGTAAGACTTGTAAAAACGAGAAACAGACGAGGCATAAAAAAGAACCTGAAACGTAAGGGCCAGCAGATGCTGGCCCGGGTTATCTGAGCAGGGGTTACGCAGAGCAATTAATGATCGTGGTCGTGATCATCATCCGCGTGCTCTTCCTCTGCTGCATGAGCAAATACAGCACTGAAGGCATTGTTCAGGTTGCTGTTGGCAGTCGTTGAGTGCAGGTGATAATCGTCTTCAGCACTATGAGCATCGACTTCGTACAGCGTGCCTGTTGCACTGTTTACAACCAGAAACTCATAAGCACCGGCCAGCAGCTGAGCATTCGCTGTGCTCCAGATGGCTGCAGCGGCTCCCAGTTGCTCCCGTGCAGTTTCTCCGCTGGCTACCGGGTTGCTGCTTTCATTCACATCAAAGCGGCTCACGGCCAGCTTGCCGCTGTTGCTCAGAAGAGCGATGGCATCGTCTTCGGTTGTTGTGCTCACCGCGATAATGTCACCGAAGTTTTCACCGGTAATGGAGACTAAATCGCCACGGTGCGGATGGTCGTTGTGGGCATTCACTAACCAAAGCTGATCGGCCGACCAGGCAGCAATAACACTGTGTTCATGGTTCGTTTTGGTTAAACCGGTAATGTTTTCGATAAAGCCGGTACTGCCTGTTGTGACTTCACCGATGGCACCTTCACGGCGGGTTTCGGTGGCAGGGTAGCGCTGGGTGACATGGAGGACTTCACCGGCGCCTGCCGGATGACCGTCAACGGTTACATAGCCGCTGATCAGCCAGCGCAAGGTGCCATCACCGCATAAAACAAGCGTGAAGTTGTCAGTCTGAGCGGTTTGTTCTACGCCATCGGCACAGGTCATGGATTCTGCAAAGTAGCCATCGGTATTCTGGCTTACCCAGATCAGACCATCGGTACCGGTTGTGCCGTCAGCATTAACCACGGTGATGTCGGTATTGGCCGGGGTTACCGCGTTAGGCGTAAAGGTCATGAACTGACCACCTTCCAATGCCAGAGCCGGATAGACCAGGTTATTGGGTAAATTCAACCCGCTAACGACTTCGCCATCGGCGGCTTCCAGCAACAGGCCGCTGCCATCATTTTTCAGCACAGAGAAGTGGTCTGTTGTGGCGACGACCTGAGCGACACCGGCAATGGGGGCTGCGGTTAAAGCTTCTACGTCATGGGTATGAGCATCTTCACCGTGCATATGCTCCAGACCCGAACTGACAATGCTCAGATCACTGCCATTCAGCATGGCGAGGGTGACACCATCGTTAGACAGCACCAGCTGAGCATCGGCACCTGTTGCTACGGTGGTGGAGGTGAACTGCTCGCTTGTAACCGTCTGATCAAACATTTTCAGGGTGTCAGCAGAGCCGGACAGTGAGTAAATCAAACGACCACCTTCGGCGTGAACATGGTCATCATCGTCATCATTTGAAGATGATCCGCCACAGGCGCTCAGGGTCAGGGCCAGCAAGGTGGTTAACGCGGTGGTCGTGACCGGCTTAAGCAAATGGCGTTGACGGTAGCGTACCTGGGGTTGTGCTCGTAGGTTCATGCTGAATTCCTTATAGTCTGCGTCTTGTGTCAATAACGTTGGCGCTGCCGGGCTTGGCAAGGTGCGGCGCGCCAAAGAAATGATATGTTATATTATAACTTTAAAAATAGGAAACCCTGAGATGGCTGTTTTTCGTTCACTGCTGTCGGGCAGTCGCCGCACGGCTGGCTCCTGGCTGCTGGTACTCGGCTGTGCAGCTTGTTTTACAAGCGCGCAGGCTGCAGACCCGGTCTACCGCGAAATTGAATTTGCCGATTTGCTGCCGGATGAGGATTTCAAAGCGCTGTCGAATCCTCCGGCTGAGCTGGCGGCGATTGCCGATGGTTCAGAAGAAGATCAGATTGATGCGGCGCTGGGGCAGGGCGAAGTGGGGAAAAACCCGGATCAGCCGCAGACTGACTGGCACCGGGCGTTGCAATCAACCAATATCCGCACTGAATTTAACGGCCAGAAAGTCCGTATTCCGGGCTACATAGTGCCGCTGGAGTTCGATGACCAGCAGGTCGTCACCGAGTTCTTTCTGGTGCCTTACTACGGCGCCTGTATTCATCTGCCGCCGCCGCCACCGAATCAGCTGATTCTGGGCAAAAGCCGTCATGGTGTGATGCTGGAAACCATCTACGATCCGTTCTGGATTGAAGGCACGCTGCTGACGGAAGTGAATAAAAATGATGTAGCGACTTCGGCCTACCGCATGACGGTTGAGCAGATTATTCCGTATAAAATGCAGTAGGCCTGAACTGTCGTGAGCGGGGTTACTCCCAGGCGGGGAATGGGTCGGGCAGTTGTTGCCAGAGCTCTTGCCCGGCCAGCAGTTCGTCGTCGTTCAGCAGGCAGGCGTCCAGCTGCTGGTGGACGTCCTGTTGGTTGAGGCCCTGACCAATAAACACCAGCTCCTGGCGCATATCACCAAAAGGCTCCACCCATTTTTCGCGGATATAGGCGAGGGATTCTTCATCCTGTGGCCAGCGCTCATCGGGTACGGCTTTCCAGAACATGCCGGCAAAACCATGGTGGGCAATTCCGCCAGCCTGACTCCATTGACCGGCAAATTGCGGGCGGCTGGCCAGCCAGAAATAGCCTTTGGAGCGCAGCAGCTTGCCGTCTGGCCAGTCCTGATGCAGAAAATCCCAGAATTTTTGCGGATGAAACGGTTTGCGCGCACGGTACACAAAACTGCCGATACCGTATTCCTCGGTTTCCGGATGATGCTCGCCGCGTAATTCCTGCAGCCAGCCCGGTGCCTGAGCGGCCTGGTCAAAATCAAAGCTGCCGGTGCCCAGCACTTTATCCAGCGGCGCATTGCCCTTAACCATCGGGATCTGTTCGGCGCGTGGATTCAGACTGTGCAGAATGGCCTGCAGGCGCTGCAGTTGTTCGGCGCTGACCAGATCGGTTTTGCTGATCAACAGCTTGTCGCAGAATTCGATCTGATCAATCAGCAGGTCGCTGACACTGCGCTGGTCGTCCTCACCCAAGGATTCACCGCTTTCCTGCAATGAACGGGCAGCGTCAAAATCCTGCAGAAAATTCACCGCATCCACCACCGTGACCATGGTATCCAGACGGGCAATATCCGACAGGCTGACGCCATCTTCATCGGCGAAGGTAAAGGTTTCAGCCACCGGCAGCGGCTCGGCGATGCCGGTGGATTCAATCACCAGATAATCAAAGCGCCCGGCTTCCGCCAGTTGGCGTACCTCAATTAACAGGTCTTCGCGCAGGGTGCAGCAAATGCAGCCGTTGCTCATTTCCACCAGTTTTTCTTCACCGCGCTTCAGCTCAACTTCGTCTTTTACGAAGGCAGCATCGATATTCACCTCGCTCATATCATTCACAATTACCGCCACCCGGCGGTTATCGCGGTTATGCAGAATATGATTGAGCAGGGTGGTTTTACCGGCTCCCAGAAAGCCAGACAGTACGGTAACCGGCAGACGGGTATCGGCCATCGCCGGAGTTGAATGGGTGGGGGAAGTCGCAGGGGCGTTCATAGAATCCTCGTACCGGGTTGCGTGATTTATCATAATTAATATATGTTATAACGTAACATTTATGGATTTGAGAAAGCAAGATAAGAAGAGAGAAGAGAGAAGAGAGAAGGGTAAGTCGCAAGTAACAGAAGGGCGCCGGAAGAACGCGTAAGAAAGCCGTGCTTTTAAGCCACGAAAGAAAGTCGTGCCGTTAAGCCCTGTAAGAAAGCCTGACAGATGAAAGCCTGACAGGAGCTGGTCACTGGGCTGTTGGCATTAAAACCGTTATCCTTGCGCTCTTTATGTTTAACGCGGATTTAACCCACATGGCTTTTGTAAAACAGCACATCGATTGGATTTTATTTATTCTTCTGGCCGCAGTTTTTATCGCGTTTCCACAGATTGATCTGAGCGTCAGCCGCTGGTTTTACGACGCAGAACAGGGTAACTGGCCGCTGGCCAACCATCCGATCAGCGAGTCGGTGTATGCGTTATTCCGTTATGTACCCTATGTGCTGGTGCCGGTTTTACTGATTGCCGTGGCGCTGACCTTTGTTAAAGGCGGTATTGCGCAGGCGCAGCGCAAAGCCTGGGTATTTATTCTGGTGTCGTTGCTGGCGGGCCCCGGCATTCTGGTGCATACCGTATTTAAAGAAGGTTTTGACCGCGCGCGGCCAAAGCAGGTGCAGGAATTTGGCGGCCACAGTGGTTTTACTCCGGCCTTTGTGATTTCAGACCAGTGTGCAAAAAAATGTAAATCTTTCGTTAGCGGACATGCGGCGATGGGATTCTGGTTGATGGCTTTTGCCTGGGTTTTCCGCCGCCGCAGCTGGTTCTGGGCTGGTATGGCCGTGGGAATTGTGGTCAGCGCCGGGCGTATTGTACAGGGCGGACACTTTTTAAGTGATACGATTTTTGCCGGTTTTGTCTGCTATTTTACCTACCGGCTGATGAGCTACTGGATTCTGGGTTACAGCCGGATTCAGGACGATAAAAAAGCCTGAGAAAACCTCTGATTATTTTCTGGCAACAATAAAAACGGACTGTGCTGCCGGTTGCCAGAGATGATCGATACTGAAGCCTGCATGATTCAGTTTTTCCACTAACTCCGTTTTATTAAAACGATGTACAAAGGGCGCCAGATTCAGCACCTGCATAACCGGAATCAGCATACGCCACAAGATATTCATTTCCTTCACCAGTGCCGTGCTGGTAATAAATACGCCACCCGGTTTTAACGCTTTATAACTGGCGCTGATAGCGGAATCCGGATCTTCCAGCAGATGCAGGATATTCAGCCCCAGCACGGCGTCAAAGCTAGCGACGGGTGGATTAATACTTTCCAGCGTTCCCTGCTGAAAACGGATATTACCGATACCAGCATCTTTGGTTTTCTGTGCCGCAATGGCCAGCATATTGTCGGAAATATCCGTTGCCAGAACCTCTTTAACATACGGCGCATGAACCATCGCGGTGCTGCCGGTGCCACAGCCAAACTCCAGTACTGACCAATCGGGTTGCAGATAGCGCTGGGTTATTTCCAGCTTCTTACGGTAGGCCGCTTCATCCTGAATCCGGCTTTTGGCATAGCGCTGTGCACTGTTATCCCAGAATGTCTTTGAATCCTTCATCGTCATCTCCTTTGCTTACGTGTGGCGGACTGAGCCGTAAAGTGCAGCAGTAATTCAGTGTGTCCGGTATGACTGTCGGTTTGTTCCCGAACCAGTGTAAAGCCCTGACTCCGGTAAAAACGACAGCTGGGTTCGTTGGCTTTATATACCGTAAGATGCAGCTCATTGCGCTGCTGTTTGGCGTGATTTAATAATTGTTTACCAATGCCCCGACCCTGCTGTTGCGGAGCAACAAAGATGGCAGCCAGCGTGTTGTTATGCAGAGCATAAAAACCGACAACCTGTGCATTCAGCTCAAATACCCAGACATCGGAGTTGGGTAAATACACATCTCGCATATTATCCAGCTGAGACTGCCAGAATGATGACTCAATAAAATCATGGGCTTTAACGGACGCATCCAGCCAGACTGTCAGTATAGCGTCGATATCACTGCGGGCTGCCTGTGTGCTGCCTGCGCCGGGTGGGGGCTGCGTAGTGGGGGAGGTTGTGGTATCCAGACGGATACCGGCAGCGGGTCTGATCATAATTATCCGGAGGAAGTTTTAACAACAAAGAGAGTTTTAACAACAAAGAGAGTTCAGGGCATATCAAGGCAACTGAAACTGTCTGGCAGAATCTGCTGCTGATTATCGCGCTCAAATTTTAAAAATCGGGTGGAACATTCCTGATTCTGCCAGGGTTTGCAATCGGAAACCGATAGCGTACAGACCCCGTTATAACAACCGTAACTCAGGCGGTTTCTGCTGGTTGTATTATTCATTTCCAGCAGCGAGGCAATAACAGCGCCCACTGTGGTAACCGGGCTGCCTTCACAGGCATAATTCTCTGCGGCAATTTCCGTGCTGGCATAGCGCATCACATTTTTCAGTAATGGCTGTTGTTCTGCTGCAGACGGACTTTCGCGATAGGAACAAACCCAGGCACTGAACAAGCCAGTGGTAGCTCCCAACAGGAAAATAATAATATTCAGTGTTGTACGTTTCATCGCATAAATTTCCGCTTATAAACCGGCTTTGGCCCGTTCAATCGCGGCATTAATTGCCGCTTTCGCTTGTGGGCTGTTTTTCCAGCAGGTGGTTCTCAGCATCTGAGCCACTCTCTCGGCGATATCTTCTGCGTTGTAAGTGGCCAGCTCAGCCAGCGAACTGATACCAATTTCCTCAAAGCGTTTGATCACGGTCGGGCCAACGCCCTTCAGCGCCAGCAGGGCTTCTTTTTCAGGTTCAGAAAATTTCATAGATTACTTTATTTTAGGGTAATGGATATTCGGATTTGGTGGTTATGTCGGTCAAAATCAAAGTCTTTCTTAGCTGAGTTATTTTTGGCATTGGACACCTCGTCGGTTTAAATTTGGTGTCCGTTAAAGCGGGGCAAGATCATTGTCCTGCTAGCTGTATTTGTTAGCCGATTTATGACATATGGGCACGCGCTGTTTCCTCATTTTCCCACGACACAAAGTATGCATTCCTTGGTAACTCTTCGTAACTTGAAGCTCCTTGCGCCCCCGCTAATGCGCCCATAGCCTGAATAGAAAATGCCATTTGCCACTTATTCCCGAGTTTGACGAAGGTCACGCCATTAGAATCTTCATGAATAGCACGCGTTTTTGACGTGTGTGGCCACACCCACCAAACATAGGGGTATTCAGTATTCCCTTCTTTCATTTGATAACACATCTCATAAAGCAACTCGCGAACTGTTAAGTCTTTTTTGTGAGCAATTAGATTTTTAGCTATTCCCATATTGTGTGGGTTTAACCAGCTTTCATAAACAGTAACGTTTGAAAGCATGGTTGTCGGCAATGCTGGGCTTGCTACTCCATTTACCCAAGGCGCGGCTTTTTTATAGTTCGTTCCTCTTCTTAAAGCCACATCCCTTTTAGTCAAGTTTTGTTTAGCGAATTTCTGCCAGATTTTTTCAATAACGTCGTCCATCGTAATGTACCGTTTACGGCTAACGCCTCAAACACCGGCGCAGCTTTCTGCGTCCGAGTGCTTTGACTTGTTAGGCGCTGCTTGCAACAACGCGCTGATGCTTGGTTTTAACTTCTGTCTTTGCCAAATCATGGGGTGTTTTGGCGTGCCTGAATTGTTTTTTGGCAATAAAATTTCATTTAGTGATTCTAGGTGACTAAGGACTAATGCCTGCCTTTCTTTTATTTCGGCATCACGTTGCCCCCAGTTTTCATAATCTCCGTAAGCCAATATATAGCTTTGGAAAATTGACAACGGCAGCTTGTCAAAAACAATGCTACTTGAATCTCTTAAGTGCCAGTTATCGAATAGATTCTGTGGTGACGGACTGGCATAGTCAAAAAGATTTATGACATAAGGATTTAGATTTGCTGAACCACAAACTTCTCTCAGAATTCTCAAAGTTGTATCTTTATTTAGGTTTGATCCATCTCCACTCAGGCTTCCAGGATTAAACATTACGACTAACAAAGAATTCCAGTTTGGATTTTTTATTTGGTGGCACCAATGACGATAATTGCCATCGCTCTCCCAAGAGACAGACCATCCATCTAATTCATGACTAAAAACCTGCCCGGTATTGATTGAGTTCATGATGTTCCTTTTCGCCTAACGTTTCAATAACCGGCGCAGCTTTGCTGCGTCCGGTGCCGTAGGCGCGAAGTTGATTGACTTGTTAAAAGGTAGAGTCAACGGCCTGCTCCTTATACTTTACTACAAACTCTTTTGCCTCCTTGAGCGACGCTGGGTATGCGACATGATAAAAGCCACCATCTTCCCTTTGTTCGTAGACTGATTGGAACAGGAAACCATGCTCCACTAAAAATCTAACTTTCTCCCACTGAGCCTTATCAGTGGCTTTGGGCGCAGAAAATTTTCGACCCACCTCAATTAGAACCCCACCGCACTCAGGACACTTTCTTAATTCCGGCGCTTGCGGTTTTTTAAAGCTCTTGCAGCATTCAAAGCACAAGTTTGGAAAGAGGTAGCTTTGTATATGTTTCTCCTTTGGAAAGTTACTATGATGCTTGAACTTACTCATTTCCGTGGGTGCCTTTTAACGTTTGGTTAAGGGGCGGGCTTTAGCCCGTCCCAGCGAGCGGAGCGAGCGATTTGAACCATTTGTTAGGCATCTGAGGCACATAGTATGGCTAGAGCCTCTTTGAAGTTGTGCTTTTGCCACTCCCCCTGAAAGCGCTCTCTGACATATGTTAAGTCGAAATCAGTTGGCTGGGTAAGCACATTTGTTGCTGTGGTTGTAGTTGTTTTGTATTTAAGCGTTCCGCTCAGGTGCTTGTGGTCTCTTAAAAACATTGCTTGCTCTTCTGCATTGCTGAAACTCCCTTCGAGTTCTCCTTGCAGAGTGACCAGTAGAGATGAATTAGGTGCGAGAACAGCGGAGTTCTGTATTGGGCTGGAGTCTACTTTATTAAACGCTTTCACTGGGGTTAGCAGTTTGATCTTGTATTTTTTATCTTCTTCTACGGTGAAAATAAGGTCGCTTAGACTGGCTGGAGTGGATTGATTATTTATTATGCAGAGCTCTGCTTTTAAGCTTGCCTTGTTGAAGGAGTGCCCATTACCACTTGAGAATCGCCCGCTTGCCTCCAGTATCTGAACTGTGAGCGCCTCAGATTTCTTAATTTGCTCTGATGACCATATTTTAAACGTAGCAAAATAGAAGCAGGCTAATGCCGCGAGATATGTTGCATAGGCTGCGTATACGCCAAGCTTTCCAAGTGATGGTGTTATGAGCGCAATTATGAAGCAGCATATGCCAAATTTCGCCGCGCCAACTTCAAATATTTTTATTAGATACTCTTTGTGTTGGTTCATATTCAGCCTTTGCCTAACGCTCCGCTAGAGGGCGAGCGAAGCGAGTCCTAGTGAAGGCCACGTTTTTTGTGGCCTAACGAATTTCAGCGGTTTGTTAGCATTTGGGTTCTAAGTCACCTTCAAATTCATATTTTTCACCATCTTCTGACCAAGAACCAGAAATTGTTAAAAAATCTTTCGACTCGTCTTCTATTAGAAATCGAAGCTTGCACGGAACACCTTGCTGACCTGTTTCCACTTGAAGAGATTTTTCTATTTCGGATTCGAAAATACCACTTTTAAGACTAGCTACGCCAGACCTTCTCCATTTTCCTAATCCTCCCCAACTGGCTATTACGTCAAAGGCCAATGATTTCTTATCTTCACGAATAATAAAAGAGACAACATTAATAACATCATCATCTTTAAAATATAACTGACCTTGATACTTCATACGAAATCCCTTTCATAAATGCTAACAGTTTCTTAGTAAGCATGCTCATTAACACACCTAAACCCTTGTTCAGATTCCCAGCCTAAACCACTGTCAGGGCTGTAAAAATCATCGTTATTTTCTTTCTTGTCAGGATATAAACGCGCATGCGCGCTTTTACCTTCAAGCGCTCTTTACACTTTGCGCGTTATCACTTTTCGCAGAATCTTAAGTGATTGATTTTCTTCCATTCTTTCTGAACTGAAGGTGTCAATCTGCGCATGCGCGTTTTACTGCCGGAGCGTAAACGCGCATCAGATTCCGAAAACAGTAAAATATACTGGTTGTTTGTATATTATTTTGCGTCGGTGATTTTCAGTACTTTTCCGGCAGTGAAAATCGTTCAGGTGGTGCTTGTACTCCAGACACGCTGCCGCCCATCCTTGTATACGCAGGGCAGGAATCGCGTGGTTTTATCATTCGGGATTGTAAGCGGGGAGGGCGTGTGTCCGGACGCTGTGTTCGTACGATATGGTGGCATCCCTGCTGAGGCTCGAGAGTACTGAACTTCAGGGAGCGATTCAATAATTGATAGAAACAGTTACAACTGGCACAAGGCGGCAATGCTGTATTACGCATAGTCGGGCAGGTTCAGGCTCTGCTGAGTAGCGCTGTGCGGGCGGCCATAAAAAAACAGGGCAGCACATTGTGCTGCCCTGTTGCTGTCATGCTAAAAAGTATTTGCCGGTGTTCCGGCAAAATAACCGCGACGGTTATTCGGCCTGAATGCCCACAATTAACCATGGCGCGTTGTCTTTGCTCAGATCGCGCTCCAGATGCCAGATATCAAAAATACCGTCTTCGGATTTTTCCAGCAGGTCGCGTACGCGGCCTTTAAACAGCAGGCTGATTTCGGCGTTGTCTCCGGCCTGACCGGCGGCGACGATTTCGGCGCTTAAATCCAGCACTTCGGTTTGTGGTGGCACCATCATGCGGTTGCGCTGGTTGGCGAGGGCGGCATACAGGCCCGGGCTGACGTATTCAGCGATGGTGTCGAGGTTGCCCTGATTCCAGGCTTCCTGCACTTCACGGTAGTGCTGTAAGGCGCCGTCGATAAAGGCTTGCTGATCAAAACCTGCTGGCAGATCAATGCTGGCTTCGGCAGCAAAAGCGGCGCTGTTGCCAGAGGCCGGAGCAGCACTGCTGTCGGCCAGGTTGCCCATATCGAAGCTCCGACGTTGCTGGGCAGCATTACCGGCAGCGGAATAAGCACTCTGTGGCGCATTGTGCTGAGCGGCGCGGCCACGCAACAGCTTAAACAGAACAAAGCCAACCAGCGCCAGCAGCAGAATATCCATCATCTGAATGCCTTCAAACGCGCCGCTGCCCAGCAGGTAGGCGAACAGACCACCGGCCAACAGGCCACCCAGCAGGCCTTTACCCAGGCCACTGCCCGGACGGGCGCTATTGGCTGGCTGCTGTTTCTG
This sequence comes from Thalassolituus alkanivorans, assembly GCF_020447205.1. GTDB lineage: Bacteria > Pseudomonadota > Gammaproteobacteria > Pseudomonadales > Oceanobacteraceae > Venatoribacter > Venatoribacter alkanivorans. The sequence goes on along the minus strand of NZ_JAJAEL010000011.1, from coordinate 33,568 downwards.
GGTCTGATCCGGGGTGGCTTTTTTCTGCTGGAAAGGTACAGATTTGGTTTTGCCAAAACCTCCGGAGCCAAAGCGTGCCGCATCGGCGGTGCTGGCGAGTCCGAAGGTAAGCATCAGGGCGGTGAACAGGGTCCAGAAGGCTTTCATAGTATCCTCGTTGTATTTTTATGCCGGTCTTTCTGCATAGTGTTTCCGCAGAAAAGCCATTTTCAGGCATGCATCATAGGGCAGTGAGAAGGGGGCGTCATGCAGGGAATTGGCAGGAATCGTAAATGTGATGGACGTTTTATTTTGCGTGAATTTAACCATTCAAAGTGTGTGTGAATTGATTCAGGTCAATTTCTGATCAGGCCATTTCTCTAGACTCGCCGGAGTCTATTAATAAAAACAACAGCGACAGGATGTTCCGGCTATGGATATGTATGAGTGGACCGCTGACCTTAATCTGGGAATTGAGGTAATTGATGCTCAGCATCGGCAGATTGTGCAGTACATCAATGATCTGACCCATGCTATTGGTTCTGAAGATGTTGATGAAGTCTTTGATGTTATGGAGCGCCTGCGCGACTACACCCTTGACCATTTTGCCTTTGAAGAACAGTTAATGAATCAGGCGGGCTATGTTTTGCTGAGTGCGCACCAGATGGTGCATCGCCGCTTTGAAGATAAAATTTCCCGTATGCAGGAAGAGCTGACCAGCGGTCGTGATCCTTTTGGTATCGCCCGCCGGGTACGTACATCATTAATGGCGTGGCTTATTCAGCATATCCGCCACGAAGATGTTGATTATGTGCCGGTGGTAAAAAAAGTACTGAAACGGGAAGAAGGCTGGATTAATTCGGCCTTAAAGCGGATTTTTGGTAACAACACTTCCAACGCCTGATCATACTCTCTGGCATAAAAAACGGCTGACGCTTTTGGCGGACAGCCGTTTTTGTATACGTTTTTACGGGCTTGTATTTACCAGAACAACCGGGCGAACAGGGTCAGTACAATAATACAGGCCAGGTTCAGCCAGATGCCTGCACGCATCATTTCACTTTGCTGCACATAACCGCTGCCAAACACGATGGCATTGGGCGGCGTGGCGACCGGCAGCATAAAGGCGCAGGATGCGGCTATAGCAATCAGTGCCGACAGAATAACGGGTGATACACCCAGACTGTCAGCAATGGCCGCAAACACCGGTACTAACAGTGCGGCGCTGGCGGTGTTGCTGGCAAACTCGGTAAGAAACACCACGAAGGTCACAATACTCAGCAGTGCTGCGAGAGTGCCGCCGGAGTGAAGAAAATCGCCGATATTGTGCGCCAGAAATTCACTGGTGCCGGTGGTTTTTAAAATTGCGCTGAGGCACAGACCACCACCGAACAATAACAGCACACTCCAGTCGGTGGTTTTTTCAATGTCTTTCCAGGTTACAACGCCGCTGACCGCGAGTGCGATTATCGCACTGATGCCAATAACGCTATCAAACGAGGCAAGGCCACCAAGCCAGGAGTTTAACGGCGCACTGAATATCCAGCACAGTACAGTCAGGGTAAAAATGGCGAGGGTAATACGTTTGTTGTTATCCCAGACCAGAGTACTTTTCTGCACGCTGAAGCGTTGGTTCAGATCGGGCTTAAGTACCCAGTACAGTACGCCGACAGCAACCGGCAGCAGAACCAGCGTAACCGGCAGCGCCAGTTTCATCCAATCCACAAATGTCATGCCATTCTGTGCCGCTGCAATGGCATTCGGCGGGCTGCCAACCAGTGTGGCAATACCACCAATACTGGCGCAGTAGGCAACGCCGAGCAGGGTAAATACATAGGTGCGGTGATGTTTTTCGCGGTCAAGCTGGCTGAGCATACCCAGCACCAACGGCAACATCATGGCCGCCGTAGCAGTGTTACTGACCCACATCGACAGGCCGGCCGATACGGCAAACATCATCAGCACCGCAATGACCAGACGGCCACGGGCAATATTCAGTACTTTATTGGCGATAGCACGGTCGAGTTCCTGAGCATGCAGTGCTGAAGCCAGGGCAAAGCCACCGAGAAACAAAAAGATAATAGGGTCGGCAAAGTTACCCAGTGCCTGGGGTGTTTTAAAAATGCCGAAACCGACGGCCAGAATGGGTACCAGTAATGCGGTTACCGATACATGAATGGCTTCGGTCAGCCACAGCACGGCAACAAACACCAGAATACTCAGCCCGGTGACCACCGCCGGAGCAAAGGGCAGGGTTTTGAGCAACAGCGCAAACAGCAGAATGTCGGCACCTAAAATAAGCGGCCCACGCCAGCGCCGGAAAAAAACGGAAGAAAACATACCCCTACCTTTATTAATGGTAATAGACCAGCATACTGCGTGGCTCGGGCGGCCGCCAGTCGGGTTTATAAGAGGGGGTGCTAGGTATAAATACGGTAACAGGCGGCAGGTTTTAGTCTGATATGAGTAAAACCATGCTGCTGTGCGGAGTCTTCAGCGGTTTACTCTTCTGTGTATTCTGCTGTTGGCAGAAAATCAAAATACTGATCGGGGTAGGGTTCATCGGCAAGAGTAAAGTGCCACCACTCTTCCCGCACACCTGTAAAACCGTGGCGACGCATAACACTCTGCAGTAAATCGCGGTTGGCGCGCTGGACTGGGCTGACGTCCGCCGACTCCGGCCAGGACTGCGGGCCAAAGAAATCAAAGATGGTACCCATATCCAGCTCCCGGCCGTCGCTGTCGGTCAGTGTCAGGTCGGCGGTACTGCCGCGCGAGTGCGAGGAATGGCTGAACAGATAGCCCTGTTCAAACAGTTGTGGTTTTTCCAGTGAGGGATAAAAGCGGTCTTTGGTGCGGAAGTCTTCGGCACGGCTGGCCCAGCGTAAAAAATGGTCGACCGCACGTTGCGGACGATAAGCATCAAAGATTTTTAAGCGCAGGTTTTGCTGACGGAGTTCTGCTGCCACATTGGCCAGAGCTTCTGCCGCCGGACGGCTGAGCAATGCACAGGCCTGCTGGTAACCATCCACCACAGCACCAATAAAGTTATCGTAACCGGCGTATTTCAGGTCGATCAGAATGTCAGGAATATGCTGGTCGAGGCGCACAAAGGATGGCCGTAACTCATGTGCAGAAAGTGGTGGCTGGTGGTTTGCGGAGGAATTGCCATTCTGAGGCTGAGGCATTGTTGCGTATCGCGGCTGTTGAGGTAATGGCTGCAGTGTAACGCTTTTTCTGCCCGTTGACTGTTCAGCTTATGTATAAGCCGGATAAGCGCTGGTCGCGTCTTGTGTTAATCGGGGCAGGCGGCTTTTGTGTACCGCCTGCCTGCGGACTACTGCTGCATATTTTTCTTATGCATGTTCTGCATATTCATCATTTGATCTTTACGCATATCCATCATTTCCTGCTGATGCTGCATCTGGCCATTCTTCAGCTCATCGGCGCTCAGCTTACCGTCGTTATTGGTATCAAACTGGCTGAACATGGGGCGGTTAGCGGCGCCTTTCATCGGCATACCGGCGGCAGAGTTATTTTGCATGCGTTTGTCATGGGCGGCATTGAATTCGGCTTCAGAAATACTGCCGTTTTTATCGGTGTCGTAATCGCTGAAGGCTATAGGCCCACGGGCAGGAACATCGGCGGCCTGAGCACCAGTGCTCAGTAAAAATGATGCGGAAAATAAGACGGACAAGACGGGCAGGGCAATATAGCGTGTTTTCATGGGAGCCTCCTTTAAGGGCTGCAAACACAGGTGATACCCGTTCACTGTAGCGCTATGGCGGAGGCATGGTCACGACTCAGATCAATAAATGATCAGCAGGCCTTACGCCGTGAAAAGCGGTTATTAGCGTTCACGGCACAGGGGCTCAGTTATCTGCTGCATAACCCTTTGCTGGAGAAGCGTTTATGCAGCAGATAACCGTTCGGCAGCAACTCAGGCCGGTCCTCAGGCTGCGCCTAAAGCAATACCGGTCAGAGCAATCGCAGCACCGGCAGCGCGGCGGCTGATATCTGCTGCTTTGCTGTGACCAAAGGCAGCCAGTGCATAACCGGCCGCATGCAGAGCAGCAGTCGCCAGCAGGAAGCCCGCGCCATAGGTCGCCAGAGTGCTCATTGCCGGCATTTCCGCGCCGTGGGCAAAACCGTGGAAAAAGGCAAAACTACCGGCCAGCAAAGCACCGGCCAGAGCGCCTTTTTTCAGGTTAAAGGCAATCAGAGACCCGAATACCACCACAGAGGCGGCAATCATCAGCTCGGTAAACGGCAGCTGCAGGCTGCTGGCTCCGGCCAGAGCACCCACTGCCATCATGGCAACAAAGGCCAGTGGCGTCGCCCAGCGGGCAGCACCACTCTGGCGTGCGGCCCACAGACCCACCGCCAGCATCGCCAGCAGGTGATCCAGCCCGGTAAAGGGGTGCGCAATACCGGCAGCAAAACCAGACACTTCATGGCCGGTATGAGCAAAGGCCGCGGCTGGCATCAGCAGGGCGGCGGCAGAGATCAGAACTTTTTTCATAGGATTCTCCTCAGGAGTTTTTTACAAATTTAAATAACCGGCAACACAGATTGTCTGAGCGTCGCGAGCGCCGGTGAGACAAGGCAAAAATAACTGAGGGAGCGGAGTGCAGTTGGCCTGCATGAGCATCCCGAAGGCATTTTTAACGCCGTATCACCAAGCGCAGCAGCTCAGATCAGACGACTGCTTTAGCGGGTGGGATGGTCTTTTGCTCCAGCATCCCCTCGGTCACAATAAACTGAATAATATCGTCCAGCCCCTGCGCCTTTTTCAGGTTTGAAAATACAAAAGGGCGTTCGCCGCGCATTTTTTTCGCATCGCGGTCCATCACATCCAGATCGGCACCCACCAGTGGCGCCAGATCGGTTTTATTAATCACCAGTAAATCGGAGCGGGTAATACCCGGGCCACCCTTACGCGGAATTTTGTCACCGGCGGATACGTCGATCACATAAATGGTCAGGTCGGATAATTCCGGGCTGAAGGTTGCACTCAGGTTATCGCCGCCGCTTTCAACAAACACCACGTCCAGGTCGCCGTGACGTTTCATTAATACGTCGATAGCGGCCAGATTCATCGAGGCATCTTCACGGATCGCGGTATGCGGACAACCACCGGTTTCCACCCCCATGATGCGGTCGGCTGACAGCGCTTCATTACGGGTTAAAAACTCGGCATCTTCTTTGGTGTAAATATCGTTGGTTACTACCGCAATATTGTAGTGATCACGCAGGGCAGAACAGAGTGAGCGTAATAATGCTGTTTTTCCGGAGCCGACCGGACCACCGACACCTACGCGTAATGTTTGTTTTTTCATTTCGTTCTCCAGTAATGCTGAGTCTTGCTTAAATTTTTAATCGTGTAATACAGCCAGCGATGAGGGCGTTAGTGAAGCAGTCAGGACGCGGCAAAAATTATCGAAGGAGCGCAGTGTAGTTAGCCTACATGAGCATCCTGAGAAAATTTTTAACAAAGTCCTGACAATGCAACTAGCCCTCATGATCGGAACAGGCGCGTGTATTGCGTCTCATGCTGCGCACTGGCAATCGCTAATGCCGGTAACGAGCCGCCAATTTCTGCTTCATTCACGTCTTCTGCAGTGCGGATAGTGGCCGGAATCAGCGTCTGTAAATCACTTAATAATTGCTGCGCCTGAGTCTGGCCCAGCGGTACCAGCTTGGTGGCGGCGGCAATCTGATTTTCCAGCCAGGCGAAGGTCAGACCGGTGGCGGCGGCAGTAAACGGAATCTGCCACTGCACCGCCGGATAGGCATACAGCGCAACAAAGCTGACATCGCCCTCTGCCTCACTGGCATAACGCGGCAGGGTAACGTCCAGCTGTTTTAATAAGCGCACCAGTGCTTCGCCCATGGCGGTATCGGTAAGGCGTAATTCGCTGGTTTCGCGGCTGGCCAGAATTAAATCGTTCCAGCTTTCCCAGCCTTTTTCATCGGCTGCGGTCACCGCCTGCATCGCACCTTTTAATACCGGTAAATCAATCAGCGCCTGGGTTTCGTGCAATTGCAGCGCAACCCAGTCACGGGTCTTTGCCATATTACTCACCCAGCCTTTTTCCACGGCGTATTCCAGCCCCTGGGAAAAGGCGTAACCACCCACCGGCAGGCTGACACTGGATAGCTGCAATAAACGCAGCAGCCCCGGTGTTGTCAGCGCCGCGTGGTTATCAGTGGTCATGTCCGTCACCGTGCTCGTGCCCTTTACCATGTCCGTCTTTATGGCTGTGGCCGTGGTGATGATCATGATCGTGGGAATGACCATGCGAATGTCCGTGCGAGTGGCTGTGTGAATGACCATGTGAATGTCCATAACCCGGGGCATAAGCGCCGGACTCAGGTACAAAGACTGCGTGTTCATGGCTGACCATCAGGCCAAGTAAATGCAGCATATCTTCCAGCACATGATCCGGTTTTATCCGTAACCAGCGCTCACCCACTTCTACTTTTACATGGCGGTTGCCGAGGTGATAACAGGCTTTGGCAAAGGTTTGCCAGTCGTCGCAGCTGGCGTGGGCAACATCTTCTTCAGCGCCTTCAATTTTTACGATTTTGCCATCAGTGGCGCGTAAAAATTCACCAACCAGTAAGGGCTTGCCACGCTCCAGAAACAGACGTACTTCTTCGCCGTCGGTACTGGTCAGACGCAGACGGCCACGGTCGCGCTGTTCGTAGTTCAGTACTACCGTAGCGCTGACCGGATCATGGCAGTGGGTGCCAAGGCGTTCATAAACTTCCAACATAAACAGTCCTTAAAACGATGCTTTTACATTGCACGTTTAAAATAAGTTATACAGTTGCGCCAGTGGCAGTTCGCTGGCCGGTTCGCAGGTCAGCAATTCACCGTCGGCACGTACTTCATAGGTTTGCGGATCAACGCTAACGTCCGGCATCCAGTCGTTCAGAATCATGTCTGATTTACGGATATTACGGGTGTTTTTACAGGCCGCTAAGGTGCGTTTGACGCCCAGTTTTTCACCGACGTTATTATTTAATGCCGCTGCCGATACAAAGGTCAGACTGGTGGCGGCGGCAGCTTTACCAAAGGCACCGAACATCATGCGGTAATGCACCGGCTGTGGGGTTGGGATGGACGCATTCGGATCGCCCATCGGCGCAGCGGCAATCATGCCGCCTTTAATAATCATGCTCGGTTTGGTGGCAAAAAAAGCCGGTTTCCATAACACCAGATCGGCCAGTTTTCCTTTTTCGATGGAACCCACTTCGTGGGAAATACCATGAGCGATGGCCGGGTTAATGGTGTATTTGGCGATGTAGCGGCGCGCGCGGAAATTATCGGCGCCGATCTCCAGATCTTCTTTTAATAAGCCGAACTGGGTTTTCATTTTATGCGCCGTCTGCCAGGTACGGGTGATGACTTCGCCCACGCGACCCATGGCCTGAGAGTCGGATGAGATCATGCTGAAGGCGCCACGGTCGTGAAAAATATCTTCAGCGGCAATGGTTTCTTTACGGATGCGCGAATCGGCAAAAGCAACGTCTTCAGGAATGCTGCTATCGAGGTGATGACAGACCATCAGCATATCCAGGTGTTCATCCACCGTATTACGCGTATAAGGACGCGTTGGGTTGGTGGAAGAGGGCAGCACATTGGGATAAGCACAGGCGCGGATAATATCCGGCGCATGGCCACCACCGGCCCCTTCGGTATGGTAGGTGTGAATTACGCGGTCTTTAAATGCACCAATGGTGTCATCAACAAAACCGGATTCATTCAGGGTGTCGGTATGAATGGCAACCTGCACATCGTATTTTTCCGCCACGCTCAGACAACAGTCGATGGATGCCGGTGTGGTGCCCCAGTCTTCATGTAATTTCAGACCGCAGGCGCCGGCTTCCAGTTGTTCTTCCAGTGCCTCTGGCAGGCTGGCGTTGCCTTTACCTAAAAAGCCGAAATTCATTGGCATATCGTCGGTGGCCTGCAGCATTTTACCGATGTACCACGGGCCGGACGAACAGGTGGTGGCGTTGGTGCCGGTGGCAGGCCCGGTGCCGCCGCCAATCATTGTGGTGACGCCGCTCATTAAGGCTTCTTCGACCTGTTGCGGACAAATAAAATGAATGTGCGCATCGATACCGCCAGCGGTAAGAATGGAACCTTCACCGGCAATCACTTCGGTGCCTGGGCCGATAATAATATCGACGTTATCCTGAATATCCGGATTACCGGCTTTACCTACGGCAAAAATACGGCCGTCTTTAATACCGACATCGCCTTTCACAATTCCCCAGTGATCCAGCACCACGGCATTGGTAATCACCAGATCGACGGTTTCAGCACTGCTGCGCTGGCTCTGGCCCATACCATCACGGATAACTTTGCCGCCGCCGAATTTCACTTCGTCGCCGTAGGTGGTGAAGTCTTTTTCGATCTGAATCAATAATTCAGTATCGCCGAGGCGCACTTTATCGCCGGTGGTAGGGCCGAACATCTGCGCGTAGGACGTGCGGTCCATGGTTTTATTACTCATGTATTTTCTCCAGCTTGCCCATTACTTCACCGCGGAAACCGTACACAATACGGTCTCCGGCGTAGGCGACTAATTCCACTTCACGGCCCTGACCCGGCTCAAAACGCACGGCGGTACCCGAGGCAATATTCAGGCGGAAGCCCCTGGTTTTCTCCCGCTCAAATGACAGTGCCGGATTGGTTTCGTAAAAATGATAATGGGAGCCGACCTGAATCGGACGATCACCGATATTTTCAACACGCAGACGAACCGTTTCACGGCCTGCATTTAATTCGATATCGCCTTCGCCGACGATAATTTCACCTGGGATCATGTTCTTTCTCCTGTAAACCGTTAAGCATCTCGGCTGAAGCCGTTTAAACGCAGGCCGTTTTAAACAATGGGTTCATGAACGGTGACCAGCTTGGTGCCATCCGGGAAGGTCGCTTCTACCTGTACCTCATGAATTAATTCCGGCACACCGGGCATCACCTGATCGGCGCTCAGCAGTGTTTTACCGTACCCCATCAGCTCGGCTACGGTTTTGCCATCGCGTGCGCCTTCCATTATTTCCATGGTCAGGTAGGCCATGGCTTCCGGGTAATTTAATTTCAGACCACGGTTCAGGCGGCGCTCTGCCAGCAGGGCTGCGGTAAAAATCAGCAGCTTATCTTTTTCGCGCGGTAGCAGTTCCATCGTTCACCTCAGTTAATCAGTATTCTTTATATATTCAGAAATAATCAGGTTGCCCAGATGCGTGGTGCGCAGGCCGGGCGTTGCATTAATTGCGGGCGGATAATCGCCCAGGCGTCACTCAACAGCAGACGAGCTTGTTCGCTGCAGGTGCCGAGATAACGCACGGTTAAAAATTGGCCGTTCAGGCTGACACCGGCCAGTTGGTCGGCGCACAGCTCCTGAAGTTTCTCCAGAGCCTGTTCACAAAAGCCCTGAGTAAAAGGTCCGGCCACTAACAGACCGTGTACCGGCATGCCACGGAAACCGGCGGCGGCATTTAATAATTCGCTGTTACCCGGATGCAGGCTCAGGCGCTCATTCAGCAATAGCTGTTGCTTATAATAAATACGCAGCCCTTGTTTCAGCGTGGTGTGCTGACCAAGGTCATCCAGACGGCTGCCATTGGCGGGCAAACCGAGGCTGACAATATCCCAGCCGATATAGCGGCTGTTTTCACCCAGATGTACTTCGGTTTCCAGCTGCGCACGCGATGACGGAAATAAAATGGTTTCCAGCGGCATCCATTCCAGTGCCGCGTTGTTATCAACCGTTAGCTGTACTTTCTGCTGCTGCAGCAAACCATCGGCACGGGCGCGGTAAACACGTCCTGCTCCGGGTGTTGTTACCAGCACATGGCTGTTTTCCCCGGCACTGACATTAATAGTAAGAAAATCACCCGATACCATGCCGCCAGGCGGATGCAGCAGATACAGGTGCGCACAGTCCGGCCCTTCTGGATAAAAAGGCTTTTGCACATAAAGAGGGCCGTTATGTTCGCACTGCACCAAACGGGTGCCTCTTTCTGTCTGGCGTGTGGTCAGCTGTAACTGCGCGTTCCAGTATGGTGCATCAGCCTGCGCGCTTAGCAGCGGCTGAACGGGGTGATTCAAGCCGTATCTCCTCTGTTTAGTCAGAACCAGCCCAATAACAACGGGCAGCAATGGGTTATGCCGGGTTGTTAAGCAAGAGGGATACCATATTGACTGGTTAGTCAGATTTAGCGGTGCAGTGCGCTTGTTTGCCGGGCAGAAAAATGCCGCTGACGGAGAGGAAAAAGGGTAAATAAAGGCCTCGCATTGGCTGTGCACAACTCTGGTGATCAGGCTGCGCCAGTAAGGCGCATGGCATCCAGTCTTTGCCTTGCCTGATGTTCAGGCAGGTGATAAGTTCTTTGTCAGCTAAAGCCGTCGTTCGATAGCCTGAGTGACAGCTTTCAGTACCGGCAATACCAGCCATTCCGGAGTTAACCGGCGGGCGCGTTTTCTGGAAGGGATTTTAAGTTATGGATGATTTCTCAGATTGTTTAATGAGTTATCCGGAGGTTCTGGAAAGAATCGCTCAGGGTAAATGCGCAGGCATACTAATAAGCTGTTGTAGCTAAATTTGAGTCGGGAGTATATAGATGCAGTATTTTGATTTTCCCGAAATATGCTCGAATACTTTGAAAAAATGCGGTGTAAAAAAGATCGAGAAAATTCCAGTTCGACCAGATGAAAATGCGCAACCAAAAAATTGCTTAAACAACGTAAGAAGTCACATAGCTGAACACGGGGGCAGTGTCCAGCTCGGGTGGATTTTCTCATGTCTGGGTAACGTGGCAGTTAAAATGACGGCTCATGCTATCGTTAGAACTGATGCTGGGAAACTTATCTGCGTAACACCAAACAAGTACCGTAAAGGTTTGCTAAATTTTGCACGAGATGACTCGGTAGAAAATCTAATAAAAAATGACTTTTTACCGATGAAGTTTATACCTCTGATTGATAATAAGACGATAAATGAATACATCGGTATTGAACTAGAGCTTGACCAATTGCGAATTGATAACAAAGGATTAGTTTCTCAATCTGACCTTCAGAATTTTCAGTACAAGGCTTCTCTGCTTTATCCATCGCTCTTGTTTGTAGCAAAGAATCACACCGGTAGAAATGACTTCTGCTTCTGTGGCTCAGGTAAAAAGAACAAAAAATGCTGTGGTTAGAATAGCTAGAACAAGGCTATTAAACCGGATTTTCAACAGTTGGCTTCGTTCCGTTTTATTTTATTTTATTTTAGCCAATCACAAGTCTTCGCTTATGGCGGGCGTTAAATGTAGAAGTAATCATGAAAATAACAGGTTTTAAAAAGGAAGATACTAAGCTTGAAGGCTGTATGGTGCTCAGTGATATAGGGATTGAAGCATCTCCGGATACCCTGAGAGATCTGGCTGCGTTTTTACTCACGCAGCGGACGAGATGGAAAAGCTGGGTGACGATTATGATCATCTTCATCTTATGGATGAATGGGATAAGTGGAAGGAAGATTATCCCGACATCCAGATCCTCAGTGAAAAATAGCTTTAATAAGGCTGCGTTAATCTAATCCCCAATCATTCTTCACATCCCAGCTCACCATATGGCCTTCCGGGTGCTTAAAGGCCAAACCACAGGCGTGCAGCATTAGCCTTGGTTCGGCGTGCAGGGCTTCGTCGTGGGCGTATAAATCGCAGCCTAAAATCGGATGACCGATGGATTTTAAATGCAGGCGTAGCTGATGCTGGCGGCCGGTAACGGGTTTCAGCGTTACCAGTGTGCGGTGGGTGTCCGGATTGCGCTGCTCGACCGTGAAATAGGTAAGCGAGGCTTTGCCTTCTTCATAGTCGATTTTACAGCGCGGACGGTTTTCCCAGTCTTTGCCAATGGGCAGATTAATCTCGCCTTCGTCCTGTTCAATAATGCCCCAGACCACGGCCTGATAGGTTTTCTGGATTTCACGGTCGCGGATCTGTTGCGACAGCACCTGACGTGCGCGCTCGGAGCGGGCAACAACCAGTAAGCCAGAAGTATCCAGATCGAGGCGGTGCACAATGACGGCTTCGGGGTAATCCGGCTGCAGGCGGGTAATTACCGAATCGCTGTTCTCCGGACCGCGGCCGGGCACTGTGTAGAGAAAGGCCGGTTTATTAACCACAATCAGATCGTCATCAACGTGCAGAATCTGCAGTTCTTCGTCGCAGCGTGGGGCGATGTAGTAAGCAGGAGGTGTTACGTCAGTCACGTTGATAAACTCTGGTGAAGTGAGCGTATATTTAATGAAACCTGCGGGGTTCTGGCAATGATTAATCACCGCCAGATGGTCAGAAGTCTTGTCCGTCAGATACATGAACCAGAATCCTCAGTTTTCTTATATCTCATTTAGCCATAAGTCGCGGCATCGGATTATCTGCTGAAACTCATAATTAACATTCTTTAATGGTTATATGACTGAGGGTATGAACTGGATTTATCCTGTTCCAGCCTTTAGGATGACCCGCTTGATGCTCTGTGACTGAATTGATGAGTATTGGAAATTATTAAAAATAAGGATGATTAATGTTTAAAAATTTAATGACGCTACTCTTTGTTTCTGCTTTTCTTATATTAACGGCTTGCGGGGGCGGTGCTTCGGGAAGTTCGGATTCAGAGCAGGGCGCACCGTCATCGGGCGATCAGGGATCTGGTCAGAGCGGCTCTGGTGAGGAGCCTGGCAGTGGTGAGGAGTCTGATAAAGAGCAGGAAACGACTCCGGACGTTTCAATTCATGGATTATCGCCAATCGCCAGTACTCGTATGGCTGGTATCTGGATTGGCAGCACGGAATATACCGAGAAAGAAGATTTCGGCGATTACTATCTGGATATTGCGGGCAATCGTACCTGGATTATCAAATTAACAGAAAGATCCCAGTCTGCCGATGGCAGTACTGTCTATTACGATATCGTTAATTGCTATGGTAACCAGAAATCGGGATCTTATAAGAAAACGACCGATACGGCGGTTATCCTCGGCAGGTCGATGGATGTAACGACATTCAATGTAATGACGGGCAGCAGTGATGTTTCTGAGCACGGTGATGATAAGACAGGCGATGAAGACTGGACCTGGATTAAAATCAGCGATTCAACAGCGGATCTAGGCAGTATTGTGACCACTGTGGATCTTGCCGATGAAAATCTGGCCGATCCTGCACCTTTTGTAAATAACCTGAAGTCATTCTGCCAGGATACTCACACCAAGACTCCTGTCGGGCGTACTTTTGATTCCGAAACCATCAGTCTGGACTTGTTTGGTTTTGGCGATAACAAAAACTATATTTTTTCCCGTTATGTCGGTGGCTATATGGATGCTTATTTAGGCCCCCAACATGAACATTTTGACTATGTTGATAGTAAGGGAGAAACAATGTCTTATAGTGTTTCGAATGCGACTGTGCCCGAATATACGGCAACTTATTATGTATCAGGTAACAATTATAAAGAGGGCATTTACAGCCGGGGAGCTTATGATATGAAGGCTGACATAGTGGTTTCTGTTCCCGCGTTTTAAACTGCACTCTGAATCTGGTAGCGAGTGATTCAGCTGATCGCTGACGTCAGGTGAATCTGTCATTACCAATAAAAAAGCCGGGCTAAAGCCCGGCTTTTTTATTGCATTATTGTGATTACATCACCCGCATACCCGGCTGGGCGCCGTCGTGTGGTTCGAGCAGGAAGATATCTTCACCGCCCGGGCCTGCGGCCAGTACCATGCCTTCGGACATGCCGAATTTCATTTTACGTGGCGCCAGGTTGGCAACCATCACGGTCAGCTTACCGTTCAGGTCTTCCGGGTTGTAGGCCGATTTAATACCGGAGAATACGTTGCGGGTTTCGCCGTTGCCGATATCCAGCGTCAGCTGCAGCAGTTTTTCTGCACCTTCAACATGCTCGGCTTTAACGATGCGGGCAATACGCAGGTCGACTTTGGCGAAATCCGGGAACTCGATGGTGTCGGCAATCACTTCGTTACCGTCTTCACGCAGCTCTGGTCCTTTATTCTTCGCTTTTTTATCGGCCTTTTTCTCGGCGTTTTTCGCAGCGGTTTTATCGGCGCTGTTATCCACTGCCGGAGCTTCGCCGTTTTCTTTGGCCAGCTCGGTTTTGGTTTCTTCCAGAATGGCGGTTACTTTGTCCATTTCGGCACGGGCCAGCATCGGCTGGAATTTATTGATTTTGTGGCTCAGCAGAATCTCGCGGCGTGCTTCCCAGTCAAGGCTGTCCAGATTCAGGAATGCTTTGGTTTTGTCGGCAATTTCCGGCAGTACCGGTGCCAGATAAGTCACCAGCTGACGGAACAGGTTAAGGGCCACAGAACATACGTCCTGCACTTCCTGATGGCGGCCTTCTTCTTTATTCATCGCCCACGGGGCTTTTTCCTGAATATATTCGTTGGCGCGGTCGGCCAGCGCCATGATGTCTTTCATTGCGCGGCCAAATTCGCGTTTTTCGTAATGGCTGGCAATCTGGTCGCCGGCATCAATAAATTGCTGCAGCATTTCCGGCTCAGCGCAGGTCGCGCTCAGTTCGCCGGACGCTTTGGCAATAAAGTTGCCGGTACGCGAGGCGATGTTGACCAGTTTGTTTACCAGATCGGCATTTACGCGCTGCACGAAATCTTCCAGATTTAAATCGAAATCATCGACGCTGGAGCTCAGTTTGGCGGCAAAGTAGTAACGCAGATAGGTCGGGTTTAAATGATTCAGGAAAGTACGCGCCTTAATAAAGGTACCGCGCGACTTCGACATTTTAGAACCGTTCACGGTCACGAAACCGTGGGCATTGACCGCTGTTGGTGTGCGGTATTCTGCGGCGCTCAGCATGGAAGGCCAGAACAGCGCATGGAAGTTAATAATGTCTTTACCGATAAAGTGGTACAGCTCGGTGGTGGAGTCTTTTTTCCAGTACTCGTTAAAGTCGAGGTCACCGCGCTTGTCACACAGGTTTTTAAAGCTGGCCATATAGCCGATAGGGGCATCCAGCCAGACGTAGAAAAACTTGTTCGGTGCATCCGGAATTTCGAAGCCGAAATACGGCGCATCACGGGAGATATCCCACTCCTGCAGGCCGGAATCCAGCCACTCGGCCAGTTTGTTGGCCACTTCATCCTGCAGGGTGCCGGAACGGGTCCACTGCTGCAGAAACTCCTGGAAATCGGGCAGTTTGAAGAAGTAGTGCTCGGACTCTTTTTCGACCGGGGTAGCACCGGAAATAACTGAGAACGGGTTTTTCAGCTCGGCCGGGGTGTAGGTTGCGCCACAGGCTTCGCAGTTGTCGCCGTACTGGTCGGCGGCGTCACACTTAGGGCACTCGCCTTTGATATAACGGTCGGCCAGAAACAGCTCTTTAACCGGATCGTACAGCTGCTTGATGCTGCGGATGGCGATATGGCCTTTGTCACGGCAGGCTTTGTAGATTTCTTCTGACAGCAGGCGGTTTTCTTCGCTGTGGGTGCTGTGGAAGTTGTCGAACGCAATCTGGAAACCAGCGAAATCCGCTTCGTGCTCGGCTTTTACCCGCGCAATCTGCTCTTCCGGGCTGATACCTTCTTTTTCGGCGCGCAGCATGATGGCGGTGCCGTGGGCGTCGTCGGCGCAAACATAGTGGCATTCGTTGCCACGCAGTTTCTGGAACCGAACCCAGATATCAGTCTGAATGTATTCCAGCAGGTGGCCGAGGTGAATGGAACCATTGGCATAGGGCAGGGCGCTGGTGACGAGGATTTTGCGGGGATTCTGTGCGGTCATGACAATTCGCTACGGGTTATTCAAAGAAAGGGCAGCATTGTAGCGATTTTTGCCGCTGGCCGCGATGGCTGCGGTATGGCTTAAAAGCGCTGCGGCAGCAAACTCTGCCGCGCAGCGCCTGATACTCAATGGCCGGGCATCACAGCTTTCCTTCAGCCGCCATCTTCATATAGCTGTCGGTAAAGCGCAGCTTCACATTACTTTTATCGCCAAAGGTTTTGCCATTCGGGAAGGCCATGCCGATAAAGCCGGCATCGGCGGCGCCATCACCCAGCAGACCGTGGTCGAAGGAGAATTTCGCCACGTATTCCATGGTTTTTGGCAGCTCGGCGCTGTTCACAAATTCCACAGCTTTTTGTGCGTCGTAGAACATTTTGGTGGCGGCCAGCTGGGCATCGTAACCGGCAAGGTCGGTGCCTGAGGCTTCGGCCATCATGCTGCGTGCTTTTTTACCTTCGGCGTCGTCTTTCGCCATGATGCTCATGGTTTCGTACCAGGCGCCGGTCAGGGCTTTGGCTAAGGCGGGGTTAGCGGCCAGGGTTTCGCTGTTGACCATAGTGGTGTCGATAATTTCACCCGGAATCTGTGAGGAGTTAAACACGGCGGTTGCGTTTGGCTGCGCCAGAATCTCGCTTACCAGCGGGTTCCAGGTCACCACGGCTTTAACATCACCGGTGCCATAAGCCGCAACCATATCGGCGTCGGAGGTGTTGATCACCGATACGTCTTTTTCGCTCATGCCCACGCTTTCCAGACCGCGTGCCAGCAGGTAGTGGGAAACCGACAGCTCCACCAGATTCACCGGCAGGCCTTTGATGTCTTTCAGGCTTTTGCCTTCTTTCAGGATCACGGCGTCGTTGCCGTTGGAGAAGTCACCGACGATTAAGGCGGTGGTGTCGACGCCGCTGGCGGCCGGAATGGTCAGGGCATCCATATTGGTCATCACGCAGGCGTCGAATTCACCGGCGGTAAACTGGTTGATGGATTCAACGTAATCGTTGATCTGCACCACTTCGATTTCGATGCCGTATTTATCGGCCCATTTTTTTACGATGCCGGCTTTGTCGGCGTAATCCCACGGCATCCAGCCAACGTAGATAGACCAGGCCAGACGGAAACTGTCTTTGGCCTGAGCGTGTAATGGAGTAAGGGCGGCCAGGGTGACCAGGCTGGCAGTGAGCAGACGTTTTAACGGCTTCATAGGACTTCCTCTTTGATATCCACATAAATCAGACGGCAGGAGAACTCAGCGCGAAACGGCCAGATGCTGGCATTCGCGTGTGGGTCTCCCGGGCTTTTGTCCCGCCGTGTAACCTGCGCTGTGAATACGCTGAGGTCGGTTGCTCTCGGACCAGACGTTCTTTTTCAGCAAAGAACCGGAACCCTAGCCACCTATTTCTGTGAATCCCAACCGGATTCGGTTGCCGAGTATCTCCTGTTACTGATCAGTGTTCAGCAAGGGCTGTACCAGTTTTGCCGGAGCCTGAAAATTGCGGCATCCGGCAGGCTGGCGAGTGTTAAGTTGCTGATTTTGCTGTCAGTTGCACCCCAAAAGAGTGCACAGATGATTAGCTGAACAGATGGTCGCTGCATTCTGGGGCGCTTATTCGGTTTCTGTTGCGTGCGCCGCTTTGCAGCTCTTGCCGGTACTAGCCAGGGTGTTGGCCAGGGTATTGGCCTTTATTCGGTTTCTGTTCTGTGTGCCGCTTTGCAGCCGGTGTCGGTGTTGGCTAGCAGGCGGGCGAGGGCGCGGGTCGCGGGGCCGGCGCTTTCTTCATGGGCCATTACCAGATAGAGGTCGACGTAGCGCCGCGCATCCTGAGCAAAGGGAATCACCTGCAAGGCGCCGCTTTTCAGGTCGTCGGCAATCAGCAGCTCCGGCAGCCAGGCAAAGCCCAGACCACGGCGGACAATATTCAGTCGGGTGCTGGTATGGGTCACGGTCCAGCGCTGATGGGCGCCGAGCCAGCCACCTTCGCTGCGGCGTTTGCGGCTGCTGTCGCGCAGCACCACCTGCCGGTGAGCGGTGAGGTCATCGTAGGTGACCTCGCGCCCCAGATGCTGCAACGGATGCTGCGGGCTGGTAACCGGCAGAAAGCAGGAGCGGTGTACGTGCTCGCCATTCCAGCCACTGGGCAGTTGCGGGGTAATCAGAATATCGATGCTGTCTTCGAGCAGCATTTCGTTACCGCCGCTGAGTACAAACTCTTCCAGCTCCAGGCGCGTATCGGGGTACTCGGCCGAGAAGGCTTCAAACACATCAAACAGCACATCGTTGGGGTAGATGGTGTCGATGGCAGCACGCACAACAGGCTCAACGCCCTGATTAAGCGAGCTGGCAACCTGATCGATATTCTCTGCCTGATCGAGCAGCTGTTCGGCACGTTGTAACAGAATACGGCCGTGTTCGGTCAGTACCGCTTTGCGCCCTTCCACTTCCAAAAGTTGTACGCCCAGTTGCTCCTGCAGCTTGTGCACACCATAGCTGATGGTCGACTGACTCTTGAAGATGGCCTCAGCTGCCTGGGCGTAGCCGCCATGGTCAACCACCGCTTTAAACATGCGCCACTGTTCGAGGGTTGTTTTCATTGAAATGCCTTTTCGTAAATATCGAAAGCTATGCGTTAAATTATGAGATTTTTAATCGAATAAAGCGAACTTAAACTGCACTCATTGCTTAACAGCCTTAACAACACAACGAATACCCGAACCGATACCCGATTTAAGGATGCCGCCATGAACGTATTTGATGCCCTGAGCCAGCGTACTTCTGTGAACTACTTTGATACCGAACGTGCCATCAGCACGGCGGAAGTACTGGAGCTGCTGGATTACGCCCAGCATGCACCAACGGCCTTTAACATTCAGCATACCCGCTATCTGGTGGTGACCGATCAGGCGGCGAAAGAAACCTTAAAAGACATCGCCTACGGTCAGCAGAAAGTGGCCGATGCTCCGGTGGTTATTCTGGTGCTGGCCGACGAACAGGGCCATGAACGTATGCCGGATATCGCCCAGCGCGGTGTCGATGCCGGTATCTATAACGAAGGCGTGCGCGACTACTTTGTCAGCGCAGTAAATGGTGCCTACGGCGATAACAAAGCCGCGGCCCACGATGAGGCACTGCGCTCGGCCAGTATGGCGACCATGAACCTGATGACGGCCGCGGCCGGTAAGGGTATGGCCACCGGGCCGATGATCGGCTTCGATACCGCGAAAGCGAAAGAAGTGTTCAACATTGGCGAACGCTACAGCGTTGCCATGATGGTGACCCTGGGTTACGCCAAAGAAGGTAACTGGCCACGTAAGCCGCGTCTGGCGGCAAGCGAAGTCACTGTGCTGGATGGTCGTCCGGGTAAGCTGCACGATCTGAGTAATTAATTGCTAAACAAGTTGGGAAAAGCGGGCCGGGAAAAGCGGACCGGAAATAAAGCGGGCAGAGCGCCCGCTTCAGCGTTTCAGCCAGCGCCGCAGAGCACTCCAGCGATTGGCCAGCAGCGCCAGCAGAATCAGGGTGCAGCCGAGAATCTGCGCCGTTTCCATCCGTTCGGTAAACCAGAAGGCGGCGATGATGGCGGTCCAGACCGGCTCCAGCACCATAATCACTGCAGCATGGCTGGGTGACGCCAGACCCTGAGCATAGGTCTGCAGCAGAAAGCGTGCGGCGGTGCCAACAGTCACACTCAGAATCAGCCACAGCCACATGGTTGGGGTAAAGGTATCGGGCCAGTCTTCGAACATGGCCGACAGGGTAAAAGATACAACGCCGACCAGCACGAGCTGGATAGCGCTCAGGGCCAGTGCCGAAATACGCGCCGCGGCACGGCCGTTGAGAATAAAGGTGAGTGACAAAAGCAGGGCGGCGGCAAAGAAAAACAGCTGGCCGGGGTCAGGGTTAAAGCCATGACGTAACGACAGCAGTGCCAGACCGCCGATGGCCAGCGGCAGGGCAACCCAGATACTTTTCGCCGGACGTTCGCGGAACAGCAGCCAGCTGATAAAAGGCACCAGCACCACCGCCAGGCTGGTAATAAAGGCACCTTCTCCCAGGGTATGAGCATTAAACAGCCCCATGATCCAGAAGCTCATGGCGGCACCGAAAAACAGGCCGACCAATGCCGAGGCGCGCCATTCGTGGGCCTGTAAGGCCGCCAGCGCACGGCGGCCGGGAATCGCCAGCAGCAGACCGGCGGCGCTAAAGCGGCAGGCCATAAACAGCAGCGGCGGAAATTCGTTTAACGCCTCTTTGGAAAACATCCAGCTGACCGCAGCCAGCAGGGTAACGCCAAGCAGAATCAGGTCGGCACGCAACAGCTGGGCGTGATGCTGATCGTCTGTGGATACGGATTCGGAAGTTGAAGACACAATAAACCACTGGCCCGCAGGGCAGTAACGCAGACCGGTAAGCACCGGGTGCAGTGAAAAAGGCGTAGCAAAAAAAGCGCAGCAGTATTTCACAGCCTCCCGTGGAAGTCTGTGGGGGTTTTACTGTTGCATTGAAAAAGAGCGTTGCATAGTCCGGATTAATGAAGAGTTTTGTCAATAATTTTTGTGAAGCGTTTTAAAGAGGAGATCAGCACATGTTAATCTTACGCGCAGCCAATGAACGCGGCCGGGCCAATTTTGGCTGGCTGAACAGCTCGCATACGTTTTCTTTTGGCCAGTATTACGACCCCAAACATATGGGGGTGTCTGCTTTACGGGTAATCAACGATGACCGGGTTGCCCCGGGCGCAGGTTTCGATACCCACGGCCACCGCAATATGGAAATTATCAGCTATGTGCTGGACGGCACCATTGCCCACCGTGACTCGATGGGCAACGTTGAGCATTTGCCGGCCGGTGAGTTTCAGCTGATGTCGGCGGGCAGCGGTGTGATGCACAGCGAATTTAATCCGGCGACAGACCAGCCGCTGCATTTTCTGCAGATCTGGATTCAGCCCAATGAGCAGAATACCGAACCGGGTTATCAGCAGAAGCGCTTTCCCCGCCAGCAGGCCATTCAGCCGGTGATTACGCCGGACGGACGCGACGGCACGCTGAGTATCCGCCAGGATGCACAGCTGTTGCATGTGCGCCTGACCGCAGAAAACGCAGAACAGATACTGAACCCGGCGCGTCGCTATTATGTGCATGCCATTAACGGCCCGCTGCAACTGCAGGCCGGCGATAACACGCTGATATTAAATGCCGGTGACGGCGTGAGTATCAGCAATGAACAGGCGCTGACCTTCAGCGCCGACAGCAAGGCGGAGGCCCTGTTGTTTGATTTACCTTAAGCAGGCAACGCCTGCTGCCGGAGCCGGATATGAGGGTACAGAGACGGCTCCGTCTGACGGGATAGTTTTGTGGATCTGACCTTTGTTGCGATTGCCGTGCTCGGCGTGTTGTTAACCGGCATTGCCAAATCCGGTTTTGGTGGTGGTATCGGTGTGGTGGCAGTGCCGATGATGGCACCTTTTATCGGCGGTGAGCAGGCCATCGGTATTCTGCTGCCGATTCTGCTGCTGATGGACATCATGACCCTGCGTGTATATCGCCGTTACCTGTCGTTCGCGCTGGTGAAACCCCTGCTGCCCGGTATTCTGCTGGGCATCACGGCGGGCACCTTATTGCTGGGAGTGGTCAGCGAACGTGGCGTACAGGCGCTGATTGGTCTGATCGGTTTCTGGGTACTGGCGCAGAAGCGCTGGCCCTGGCTGGCTGGCCGGCGCATGGCGGCAGCCAGTGAAGAACAACCGGCGCAGGCATCGGTGTTGCAGGGGGGGTTATTGGGCAGTATTGCCGGTCTGGGCAGTACCCTGGCCCACGCCGGTGCGGCACCGCTGCAGGCTTATTTTTTACTGGGCAAGCTCAATAAAGAATCTTTCCTGGCGCAGATTACCCTCGCGATCGGTTTGATGAACGCGATCAAACTGCTGCCATACGGCATGCTGGGGCTGCTGAATTTTGATATCGGCTGGTTAACCGTGATTCTGGTGCCGGTGGCCTTTGCCGGTGTTTATCTTGGCCGCTGGTTAAGCAAACGCATGGACGGCGATGTGTTTTTTAAAGTGATGATGTGGCTGCTGGCGGGTAACTCAGCCTGGCTGCTGGGACAGGCCGTTATTGGCTGATGCTTGTTATACCGGCCGTGCTGCAGCGCTGTGCAGCACGGCTCGCGGCAGGAATTAATCCAGACGGATTTCTACCATCAGGTCATTGGAAATGGCTTCCAGTGCACTGGCCAGAATATCGGTATCAAAACTGTGTGGTACACGCAGCAGGGCTTCGGCGCGGAACAGTGGCACCGCAGACATTTCGGCGGTGCCGCAGTCGGTGGTTAATTCCAGTACGTTCACGCCCATTTTTGCCAGCGCCTGAGATACTTCTTTAACAATACCCGGACGGTCATTGCCGACCAGATTCAGGGTCAGGTCGAGGCTGTCGTTTTCTTCGCTGTCGCTGCCGGTTTCGGCGTTTACCAGAATACCGCGTGAGCTGAGCGAGCTTAATTCGGCAATCAGGCTGTTGCTTTGTTCAGCCGGAATAGATACCCGCAAAATCCCGGCAAATTTTCCTGCCATATGCGCCATACGGCTTTCCAGCCAGTTACCGCCATTGCGGGCGATGGTGGCTGACAGTTGTTCAACAATTCCGGGTTTGTCGTCGGCAATAACGGTTAATACAAGAAAGTTTGCCATTGCTTTTCCTTATGTTTTTTCTGCAATCAGATTGTCGCTCTGACACTAACACAGCTTTATGCGATTTACCGCACGTACTGTGCTGGTCAAATTCCTGCCGACTGATCGTTGTTCCCCAGCGGTTGATACAGTAGCCTTGAAGCCCCTTTAATTACCTGAGAATCAGGACACCGTTATGGATACTAACTTCCCGCGCATTAAGCGCCTGCCTCCTTATGTCTTCAATGTGATCGGCGAAATGAAGATGGCGGCACGAGCGGCGGGGGAGGACATCGTCGATATGTCGATGGGTAACCCGGATCAGGACACGCCAAAACACATTGTCGATAAGCTGGTGGAAACCGCGACCCGTGGCGGAACCCATCGCTACAGCCAGTCGAAGGGTATTCCGCGTCTGCGCCGCGCCATGGCGAGCTGGTATAAGCGCAAATTCAATGTTGATCTCGATCCGGAAACCGAGGTGATTACCACCATCGGCTCGAAGGAAGGACTGGCGCACCTGGCGCTGGCCACTCTGGGTCCGGGCGATAACGTGCTGGTGCCGAATCCGTCTTATCCGATTCACCCTTATGGTTTTGTTATTGCCGGCGCCGATATCCGTCATGTGCCGATGACGCCGGATGTGAATTTCTTCGATGAGCTGGAAAAAGCCATTAAAACCACCTGGCCGCGGCCGAAGATGCTGGTGCTGAATTTTCCCGGCAACCCGACCGCCGAGTGTGTCGATTTAGCCTTCTTCGAGAAGGTGGTGGCGATGTGCAAAGAGCACGAAATCTGGGTGGTGCAGGATCTGGCCTATGCCGATATCGTGTTCGACGGTTACCAGCCGCCGTCCATTCTGCAGGTCGAAGGTGCGAAAGATATTGCGGTGGAGTTTTACTCGCTGTCGAAGAGCTACAACATGCCGGGCTGGCGGGTTGGCTTCTGCTGTGGCAATAAAGATCTGATTTATGCCCTGGCAAGGATTAAGTCCTACCTCGATTATGGTACATTCACGCCTATTCAGGTGGCAGCGATTGCCGCACTGGAAGGTGATCAGACGGTGGTGAGCGATATCTGCGAGATGTACCGCAGCCGCCGGGATGTACTCTGCAAGGGGCTGAATGATCTGGGCTGGCCGGTAAAATGGCCGAAAGCCACCATGTTTGTCTGGGCGCAAATTCCTGAAGCTTATCGTAAAATGGGCTCCCTCGAGTTCAGCAAGAAACTGCTGACCGAGGCCAAGGTGGCCGTGTCACCGGGAATTGGCTTTGGCGAATATGGCGATGACCATGTACGCTTCGCCCTGATTGAGAATGACCAGCGCACCCGCCAGGCGCTGCGAGGCATTAAACAGATGCTGCGTAACGATGGCTTTGGCGGTTAACAACTTAATACTCTCTATATCTTAAGGAGAAACGACCTTGAAACCGGTAAAAGTAGGTATCTGTGGTTTAGGTACAGTTGGCGGCGGCACTTTTAATGTGCTGACCCGTAATGCACAAGACATCGCGCGCCGGGCGGGTCGTGAAATTATTATCGCGCAGGTGGCTACCCGTCATCCGAACCCGGATGTGGACACCGGCGCTGTGGCGGTTACCGCCGACGTGAACGATGTTATCAACAACCCGGAGATTGATGTTGTTGTTGAACTGATCGGTGGTTACACCATCGCCAAAGACGTGGTGCTGGGCGCGATTGCCAACGGCAAACACGTGGTTACCGCCAACAAAGCACTGATTGCGGTACACGGTGACGAAATCTTCGCCGCGGCGGAAGCCAAAGGCGTTAGCGTGATGTACGAAGCGGCGGTTGCCGGCGGCATCCCGATCATTAAGGCGATCCGTGAAGGTCTGGCGGCCAACCGTATCAACTGGCTGGCGGGCATCATTAACGGTACCGGTAACTTTATCCTGACCGAAATGCGCGACAAAGGCCGTGACTTCGCCGATGTACTGGCTGAAGCTCAGGCGCTGGGTTATGCCGAAGCGGACCCGACCTTCGACGTTGAAGGTATCGACGCGGCACACAAGCTGACCATTCTGTCGTCGATTGCTTACGGTATTCCGCTGCAGTTTGCCCGTTGCTATACCGAAGGTATCAGCAAGGTGACTCCGGATGACGTTGAGTACGCCGAAGAGCTGGGTTACCGCATCAAGCACCTGGGCGTCAGCCGCCGTACCGACAAAGGTATCGACCTGCGCGTACATCCGACCATGATTCCGGTTGCACGTCCTATTGCGACTGTTGATGGCGTGCTGAATGCCGTGATGGTCAACGGTGATGCCGTTGGTAACACGCTGTATGTTGGTGCCGGTGCCGGTGCTGGTCCGACCGCTTCTGCAGTAGTGGCCGACATTATCGACCTCGCCCGTACCTTTGATGCACCGGCGGAAGCCAGCGTCAATCACCTCGCCTTCAACGATATTGAAGACGTGGCGGTACTGCCGATGGAAGAAGTGGAAACCGCTTACTACCTGCGTATTCAGGCGGAAGATAAAACCGGTGTACTGGCCGCTGTTGCCAGCATTCTGAGTGAGCGTGGCATCAATATCGAAGCCATCATCCAGAAAGAGCCAAAAGACGGCGAAGCGCTGGCGCAGATCATCCTGCTGACCCACGTTGTGGTGGAAAAACAGATGAACGAAGCCATTGCTGCTATCGAAGCACTGTCCAGCACGGTGGGTAATGTGACCCGCATTCGTGTGGAGCACCTCAACTGAGGTTTGCCTGACAGCTGAGATATAAAAAACGGAGCTTCGGCTCCGTTTTTTTATGCCTGACGGATGCTCCTGTCCGGGTGCCAGATTTTATGTAACAAACATTTAACCGGATGATAGGTGTTTGTGTAATAAATCGCAGTGCTATGCCTTGCACAGCGGATAACCTTGCACGGTGAAACTGAATTTCAGGACATTCTGAGCTTTTTTATTCAATGCTCTGGTCATGATTTTTCTCTGTACTATCGTTTACTGATATCAGGAGGAAATTATGCTTACCAGTATCAAATCCCGGATGGCGGTCTATGTAGTTGTTACTGTCACAGCTTTGCTGCTGATGATGGGTTTTTACAATTACGAAAGTAAAGCTCTGGCACTTAAACAACAGCTGCAGGCACAGGCACACCTGGTTACCACTCGCCTAAGTCTGAGCCTGCCGAATTTTATCTGGAATTTTGATACCGCCAGTATAGAAAAAACCCTCGAAGCAGAACTGGAAGCAGAGAGTATCAATAGCCTGACAGTAGAGCTGCCGGAAGGTGATCCGGTCATGCGGGCAAAAGACAAGGCCGATAGCGGCAATGATGCTCTGGAAACCCGGACTGAATTATTCTTCAACGATAATGACAATCAAAAAAGTGTTGGTCACCTTGTTCTGCGGATGAACGATTCGGTGATGCGCAAAGAGCTGAATCAGGCAATACACTCGGTGATTATTGAAATGATTCTGCTGGATATTATTCTGGTCAGTCTCATTACCTTCCTGGTGTCGCACTCTGTGGTTAATAAAATTTCTGCAATTACTGCGGCAGTGGCAGAACTTGCAGCTGGTGGTGGTGATTTAAGCAAGCGTCTTGATACCAGTCGTGGTGATGAGATTGCAGCACTGGCAGAACAGGTTAATCAGCTTCTGGCCGGGCTGGCGAATATGATTGGTCAGGTTAATCATTCATCAGAAGAACTGAAATTACTGGCCAATTCCAGTCAGCAGGATATCAGTAATATCCGTCAGGGCTTTGATGTGCAGAAGCATGAAGTGGATATGGTCGCTACCGCCAGCACCGAGCTGGCATCGACCACACAAAATGTTGCTGATAACGCCAGAAAAGCCTCGGAATATGCCGCTAAAGCAAATGTGGAAGCCAGCCATGGCCAGGATACTGTAAAAACAGCAGCCGATGTTATCCGTAATTTATCCGGTGAAATTCAGCATGTAGGCGAGGTGATCCGCAATCTGGAAAGTGAAGGTGTTAATATTGGTGCGGTGTCGGATGTGATTCAGGGGATTGCCGAACAAACCAATTTACTGGCGCTGAACGCGGCTATTGAAGCGGCACGTGCCGGCGAACAGGGGCGTGGTTTTGCTGTGGTTGCCGATGAAGTACGTACGCTGGCCCAGCGCACCCGTGATTCAACCAATGAAATTAACCAAATGATCGGGCGTCTGCAGTCTTCGACAAGTCAGGCTGTTGAAGTGATGCACAAGAGCACGGAGTATACGGCCTCCAGCGTGGAGCAGATTGAAAAAGTCGGGGAATCGATTGCTGGCGTTGTCAGTATGATGATGCAGATCAGCCATATGAATGCCGAAATTGCTCAGGCATCGGGTGAACAAAGTCATGTGATTGAAGAGCTGAACAAAAATCTGGTACATATTAAAGAAAGCGTTGATGCCGCCAACGAAATGATTGGCAATACCGCGCGCTCAAGTGTTGAAGCACAGAAACAGGCGGAAGCGCTGACGTTCCTTATGCACAAATTCCGTTTTTAGAAATTGCCGCAGACAGCGGTAATGTATGACTCTGACTACTGGTGGAGAAAGACTATGAAAAAGCATATGTTGTTAGTCTTTGCTGTAGCTCCTATGGCTGCTTTTGCCGGAGTTACGGCTGATCTGGAAGTGGTTTCCGATTACCGTTTTAACGGTGTTTCACAAACGGATAAAGGCCCTGCACTGCAGGGAGCATTAGATTACAGCCACGACAGCGGCATATACGCTGGTACCTGGGCCAGTAATGTCGATTTCGGTGGTAAAGATGATACTAATCTGGAGTGGGATTACTATCTGGGCTATTACCGCGATATTAACCCGGCCTTTGGCTTTGATCTGGGTTATGCGCAGTACACTTATCACGGTGCCAGCTATTCCGATGATTACGATTATGGTGAGTATTATGTAGGTTTGTATTTCAACGCGAATACAACGCTCTACTGGTATCATGCGCCGGAATATTTTGGCCTGGATACCGACCATAATATTTTTAAGCTGACACACAGTATGCCGCTTGGCGATTACACGCTGGCATTTGCTGCCGCGCACAGTGTATCCGGTGATAAAGATATTTGGACCTGGGATAAAAACGAAGCATCCTACCAATATGCTGAGGCGGCTATCAGCCGTATGTTCCACGGCTTTGATATCAAAGCGACTGTAATGACCACCACGATTGACGATGACTTTAACGATAATGGTAACAGTACTGTTGTGCTGTCGGTTAAACGAAGCTTTAAACTGATGTGAGGGAAATATTATGCGTCATATTTTATGCGCTGTTTTATTGCTGGTTGGTGGGATTTTTCCGGCACAGGCTGAAAATAAGTTTGTTTATCTGACCTCGCTCAGTTGGCCGCCGTATTCTGACCCACAAATGGCAGAGCAGGGGGCCAGTGTGGCGGTGGCCAAAGCTGCTTTCTCTGCCATGGGCTACACATTAGTGGTTGAGTTTTACCCATGGAGCCGGGCAGTTCATCTGGCGAAAGATGAGAGCAGTAAATACGCCGGATACTTTCCGGAATATTACAGTGAAGATATTGCAGCTGAATTTATCTTCTCAGACAGTATGGGGAGTGGTCCGTTGGGCTTCGTGCAGCCAGTGGGTAAGCCGGTTGCATGGTCATCGCTGGATGATTTGAAAAAATATCAGGTTGGCGTGGTGAAAGACTATGTAAACACGGCCGATTTTGATGCCATGGTGGCGGCGGGTCAGCTGAAAGTCAGTGAAGTGATCAGCGATAAAAGCAATATTCAGAAAGCAGCCTTCAGCCGTATCGATCTCGCCGTGATTGATAAAAACGTGCTGGAATACAGTGTTAAGACCGACCCTGATCTTATCAAGCTGAGGGATAAAATCAGTTTCAATGACAAGCTTCTGGAAGATAAAAAACTCTTTATCTGTTTTAAGAAGAACCAGCAGGCAATCGCCGATATTTTTAACGAAGGTCTGAAAAAGATCGATGCTGCAAAAATTCAGGCAGATTATCTGGCCGGTTTAAAATAAATCGTTCATACAATGAGTGTTTCTTTCAATAAAAACGGGCCTGATTAAGGCCCGTTTTTATTGATACCAGTTCTGCCTGCTTCTCAGGCTGGCAGGTGATCTTTGATAATCTCGTACAGCTCCGGACGGCCCTGAGCGATTTCTTCGTTGCTCAGGCCTTCCAGCGAGTGTGGATACTTCAGCCAGGCGCTGGTTTCGTGGATATAGTAATCCGGTACGCGGTCGGTCTGGTTGCGGTGCGGCTTATAGTAGGGCACGGCAACGCGGATATCGTGTGGGGTATTCAGGCGTGCACGGCGGCTCAGCTCGTTAATAATGGCTTCGATGGAACGGCCGCTGTCGAATACATCATCGACAATCAGCAGGCTGTCGCTGTGCTTAACGTTCTTCACCAGATAGTTCAGGCCATGCACTTTGACCTCTTTGGCCTGCTGGTCGATGCCCTGATAGGACGAGGTACGGATGGCAATGTTGTCGGTCTCTACGCCGTGGTAATCGAGGTATTCCTGCACCGCAATGCCAATCGGTGCGCCGCCGCGCCATACGGCAATCATAAAGGTCGGGCGGAAGCCGCTGTCGAGCACCTTGGCCGCAAGATGATAAGAATCTTCCAGCAATCCCTGGGCGGTTAGGTACAATTTGGCACTCATAATGATTCCGGCTCCCGTCGTGTTTCGAAACAACTCTTTACCTGACCAATTGGTCAGGTGCTATCATAACGCTCTGTTCCTATGCCTGTCACATAAGAGTACCTCATGCAGAAACGATTTTTGGACGAAGAAACGGTCATTCAGGATGCGTTCCGCCTCGGCGTGCAGATTTTTGAGAGCGGTTTCCGCCCGACCTTTATCGTTGGTCTCTGGCGTGGTGGCAGCTCGGTGGGCATCTATGTGCAGGAATGTCTGCAGACGCTGGGCGTGAAAACCGATCATATCGCGCTGCGCACCTCGTATCGTGGTCTGCCGGCCTACCAGAGCATGGTGCAGTCACCAGAAGATATTCGCGTACACGGCACTCAGTATCTGGTGGAAAACCTCAATGTTGATGATGGCCTGCTGATTGTCGATGACGTATTCAGCACCGGCTACAACATCAGCGCGGTGATCAACCGCCTGCAGGGCAAGCTCAAGCGTAATATGCCCAGCCAGGTTAAGGTTGCGACACTGTGGCAGCGTCCGGCGTATAACCGGGTCGATTTCAAGCCTGATTTCTGTCTGCGTGAAACCGACGACTGGCTGGTGTTTCCGTATGAGCTGAAAGGCCTGAGCGAGGAAGAAATCGCTGCCAATAAACCTTGGGTTGAGCCATTCCTGCGTAAGGCAGACCACTGAAGCTTATACTCAGTATTAATAAAAGTTATGCACCAAGGCAGTTGTATAGTCTTGGTGAATGCCGGAATTCCTGCGACAATGCGCCCTTCAACACTGAAGGGTGATGTCTGTGAACCTCGATCGTATCGATCTTAACCTGCTGGTCTACCTCGATGTCCTGCTGCGCGAAGGCAGTGTTACCAAAGCAGCACAGCAATTGGGTATTACCCAGCCGGCGATGAGTAATGGCCTGCGCCGGCTGCGCGAACTGTTTGGTGACCCGCTGCTGGTACGCACCTCAGATGGTATGACGCCGACTGAGCGGGCACAGGAGCTGCAGCCGGTGATCCGTAAGGCGCTGGGCGAACTGGAGATGGCGTTACAGCCACTGGAAGAGTTTGACGCCCTGAGCAGCCACCGCGTGTTTCGCATTATGGTCAGCGACTACGCCGAATCCACGCTGGTGCCGGAGCTGGTTAAGCGCCTGCGTACCGAAGCACCGGATATTATCCTCGACGTACTGACCCCCTCGGATGTGACCTTTAAAGACGTAGAAGCCGGTAAGGTCGATATGGCCATTAACCGCTTTGACGAGATGCCGCAGTCTTTCCACCAGATGACCCTGTGGCAGGACGACTTTGTCTGTCTGATTAACCCCGATCATCCGGGGATTCTCAATTTTGATCTCAATGCCTATCTGGCTTCCAAACATATCTGGGTAAGCAAAACCGGTATGGGGGCTGGTGTAGGTATCGACCCGGAGAAAGTCATCCGTCTGGGCTGGGTGGATAACGCACTGTCGAAGCTGGGTCATAAACGCAAAATTTCGGTGTTTACCCGTCATTATCAGATGCCGGCGTTGTTGGCGCTGAATAACGATCTGGTGGCGACATTGCCGCGTAAGGTGGCCGATATGCAGGCTGAATCGGCCTCGCTGGTGGTGAAAGAGCCGCCGTTCAAAATCCCGCCGTTCGAGCTGAAAATGGCCTGGTCGCCGCTGTTGCAGCACCATCAGGCACATCGCTGGTTGCGTCGCACCATTGTCGATGTGGCGCAGTACTGCTGATTGCCGTTCGATCGGCCTTCGCTTGACGATAATCAACATCGTAATCAGTAGTGGCGGGTTAGACTGCCACTACTGATTGTTGCTGCGGATCTGCTGTCATGACCATCGAATTCCGCGATTACCGCCCGCTGGCGTTAGCGCAAATGAACCGTGAACACGAAGAATTTGCCAACCTGCTGAACGAGGCCGAACAGGCGTTGCTGATGGGGCGCGCAGGGCTGCCGTATTTACGCCGCGTGTATGAGCATTGTCAGCAGCACTTTGCACAGGAAGAGCGTGATATGGAATACCTGCGCTTTCCCGCCCTTGCATCCCACCGCCATGAACACCAACGTATATTGCAGCAGTTTGCCGACGCCCTGGCAGGCTATGAAAGCAGTGGCGATATGACCGGTGTGCTCGAATTTTTAATGGATGTAATTCCAGACTGGTTTGGCCGGCATATGAACGATTACGACCGGGCGCTATCGCAGTTTTTAGTGCAGCAGGAACAAAAGCAGGATCAAAAACGGGCGCATTAATAGGCGATTATTCACGAATAACCGCCAGCGCCGGATTATCCTGCAATAACGCGGCAATAATATCTTCTATCGCTTTATCCCGTTCCCGGGTATCGGCCTGCATAGGCAGATTTAGCGAACGGGCAATGGGGTAGTCTCCTTCTACGGCAATATAGCCGGGACCGATAAATACCTTACGGATATCAGCAGCGGCCAGTGTCAGTGCCGGGTGGTTAGCATGCGGGGCAATAAACAGTTGCCCATCGTCATAGCGCAGCAGGGTTTTAACCCGTTGCTGCTGATGATGGCGTTTATGTTCCCACCACTGCAACCACAACAGTAATGGCAGAACCAGCGCAGTAACCGGCCAGAGAACGACCGGTGGCTGATCACTGCTGACCAGCCAGGCAACGAGGAAAGCGATGCTGTAAAACAGCAGCATTTGTAACATCCGTACCTGACGTGGGGCGCTGACGGTTAATTCGTAAGACACCATAAACCTCCTTGTTAATGTTGGCAGAATGCCGTTTTAATCCAGCGAGCTTAATTGCAGTCCCAGGCAATGCTTTTCGCCTGCCGCGAGAGTGATTACATCGGCAAAGGCATTGGCGGTTTCTACACAGAACATCCGCATCCAGGCATCCGCTGCAAACTGGCTCAGACGCAGGCTTTTTTCAATATACGGGTTCCATACCACGGCACTGGCGCTGCCACAGGATTGCAGTAATAAACGCTGTTGCGGGCTGATTAAACGTAAGGGACGCGTGGCATCGTAAATACGGTCGGTTTCACCGTTAAAACGTACCGGCCCCTGCTGAGTTTTCTCGCACCAGCCTTCTAAGGTTTCGATATAACGCTCACCTTCAAAGCCCAATACCTGAGTGGCACGTACATCGTCGGTGGGGAAATAGGTATGCAACGCCTGGCTGAAACATACCGGTTCGGTTCCGTTATTCTGGCTGATTAAATTAACCGCCAGACTGTCGGCGCGGAAAATAAACTGCGCCTCAGCGTTCAGCTGTGTTGCCCATTGCGGATGCTGGTGATCATTTAATGTCAGCGTAATTTCTACCCGGTCGCAGGCCTCGTACAAATCGCTCAGCTGCCATTGCCGTGCACGGGCAAAACCATGGGCCGGTGCCTGCTCCGGATTAGTAATGGCGGCTTTTACCGCCGCCGGATTCATCGCCGCACTACCAAACCACGGCCAGCAAACCGGAATGCCGCCGCGCAGCGATTGGCCCTGTTTGTATTCCGCCTGCTCGCTCAGCCACAGCCAGTTGTTCTCACCTTTAGGCGCGTAATGAATTAACTGCGCACCCTGTAATAACAAATCGGCGCTGAACTGCGGATGACGGATTTCCAGACAGGTAAGCTCATCACGCTGTACCGCTTTAACAAAAGGGCTGTGAGCCAGTAACCGTGAGGCCGCGGAGGAAGCAGAGGCTGCAGTGGTAACCGGGTGAGAGGACAGAGACGGCATGGTTAGCGCTATTCCTTAGGGTATTCGCTGAGACGCAGCCCTGAACTCAGGGCGCAGACAAAGCATTAATATAAACGACGAATAGGCCTATAATCGCATAATTCTTTATTTTTCGGTTATCCATTTGAACACAGTTCCGTTTGCCAAAAGCGCCCTGAAAGAAGCCTTGCTGGCCGCCATTGACGGCGAAATTGCTGCCGCACTCAATGCCGCCCGCCAGGCGCAGGAAACTGCCTCCCACGAAGGCAATAAACCGGAAAATCAGTACGACACTCTGGCGCTGGAAGCTGCCTATCTGGCACACGGCCAGTCGGAGCGTATCCGCGAACTGCAGGAAACCCGCATCCTTATCGGCCAATGGCCGGTGCCGGACTTCAGTGAAGACGACACCATCGCCTCCGGCGCATTGATTCAATTACTGGATACTCAGAGTAAAAGTGCGCAGCAAAATCAGCGCTGGTTGTGGATAGCGCCGGTTGGCGGCCGCCAGCTTGTGACAGAAGGACGCACTATCGCCGTGCTAAGTACCCAGGCACCGCTGGCGCAAACACTGATGCGTTTGAGTATTGGTGACGAAGTGGTTATGGGGAAGGAGCGCTGGGAAATCGGCGGGGTCTGGTAAGAGCAGGGCGGGCATAAAAAACAGTGCTATAGAGGGTGTTCAAAATTCTGTGTCAGCGAATTACAGATCAATATGAGCGTCTAACCGCCCGGCAAAATGAATCGACAGCTGAGACAGTGTCAGATTC
>NZ_JAJAEL010000010.1 GCF_020447205.1 Thalassolituus alkanivorans | reverse complement strand
GGTAGTGTTCAGAATTCTGTGTCATTTCTTTATCCTATACAAAACAGAGATGACACATGACCAAACCAACCTTCGACATGGAAGCCGCGCTGCAGGCGCTGCGTGACGGCAAAAGCCTAAATGGCAAAGACGGCATCCTGACGCCGTTAATCAAGCAACTGACCGAAGCCGCTATGCAAGGCGAGCTTGAGCAGCATCTCGCTGAAGAAGAAGCTCCTAACCGCAAGAACGGCACCAGCAAGAAAACCATTAAAACGACCTCCGGTTCATTCGAGTTAAATGCTCCCAGAGATCGCGCTGGTTCGTTTGAGCCTCAAATTGTCAAAAAGAATCAGACCCACCTTACCGATGATCTTGAGCGGAAAATCATTGCGTTATTCGCACTGGGTAACAGCTATCAAGACATCCGCATGCACATTGAAGACATGTACGGTATTGAACTGTCCAACGGCACGTTAAATGCTGTCACCGATAAGCTGATTCCTGAGCTTCAGGCGTGGCGTGAAC
Source organism: Thalassolituus alkanivorans (assembly GCF_020447205.1). Classification (GTDB taxonomy): domain Bacteria; phylum Pseudomonadota; class Gammaproteobacteria; order Pseudomonadales; family Oceanobacteraceae; genus Venatoribacter; species Venatoribacter alkanivorans. The sequence continues at coordinate 784 of NZ_JAJAEL010000010.1, read as the reverse complement.
GCGATCTGGATGCGATCTATCCCATCGTCTGGCTTGATGCGATTCACTACAAAATCAAAGAGAACGGCCGGTTCATCAGCAAGGCGGTATACACCATCCTGGGCCTGACTGTTGAAGGAAAAAAAGAACTGCTTGGCCTGTATTTATCGGATGCAGAGGGCGCACACCATTGGTTGAGCGTATTAACAGACCTGCACAACCGTGGCGTTAAAGACATCCTCATAGCCTGTGTCGATGGCCTGAAGGGCTTCCCGGAAGCGATTCAAAGTATCTACCCGCAGACCGAAATACAGCACTGCATAATCCACCAGATCCGCAACTCCATAAAATACGTGGCGAGCAAAAATCAGAAAGCCTTCATGGCCGATCTGAAGTGCGTATACAAAGCAGCAACGCTGAACGCTGCAGAAACCGCTCTGGACGAACTTGAAGCAAAATGGGGCGAGAAGTACCCAGTCGTGATTAAATCGTGGAGAACCAAGTGGGAGACGTTGTCAGCGTATTTTAAATATCCGGACTACGTGCGTACTGCAATTTACACGACCAACGCCGTCGAAGCCGTGCACCGGCAGTTCAGAAAACTCACCAAAACCAAAGGAGGGTTCCAGAATGAGAACAGCTTGCTCAAGCTGTTGTACGCCGGTATGTTAAAAGCGTCAGAGCGCTGGACGCACCCGGTGCAAAATTGGAATCTGACACTGTCTCAGCTGTCGATTCATTTTGCCGGGCGGTTAGACGCTCATATTGATCTGTAATTCGCTGACACAGAATTTTGAACACCCTC
>NZ_JAJAEL010000049.1:417364-418777 GCF_020447205.1 Thalassolituus alkanivorans | reverse complement strand
GTGGACATATTTAAGCGCATCCCGACGCCCGGTTCTTATCAAAACCGTCGTTAAGGCAATGATAACCAGCAATGCCTCCAGGCCTTCGCGCAACAATATGACCAGACTAGCAGTGAATAAAGTTCCTTCGGACAAGGTGGACTCTGATAACAAACGTTGTGCGTCATCCAACAAATGCCGCGTCTCCGCCATTAGCGCACCCAATTCTCCGTTTACGTCGGGGCGGCTGGTCAATTGTCGTAGTGCCATCATGTTGGACTCGATGGATTGGCGCAGTGTTTTATCATGCGCATCGAGACTGTTTTCAATCAGTTCAAAACCGTCCAGATAGGCACTGACGGCGAGCTCACTTGCCGTTGAAAAATCTCCCTTCTGATGCGCTTTTTGGGCGGCTTGGAGTCGATCCCACGTTATCGCCAACGGGTCTTGGGGTGCCTTGAATAATGTCGAGGGGTTGGCGCGTAAACTCTCTATGGACTGCAGGGTTATTTCAGGGCGTTCGGCTGCCAGTTGCAGTGGGTTGTAATTAATCAGCTGCTGTTTGGTAATATTCAAATCATTGTGAGTAGGCTCGCTGGATTGAAAAGCGAGTCCACCGACATAGAACGCCAGTGACCAGCGCTCTTGCTCCGTTAGCTGTTGAAAAGCGGGCATGGCGGTGTCGTCAATGCCATTGGTAATGGCGTCGTATAAACCCAGGATTGATCGATTTAATGCCCGCTCTTTATTGGTAAAGTCTGTGGGTGCGGGATCGAGTTGTGCTGCCAGTACGCCGTCACCCTGACCGGATACGCCGTGGCACGATCCGCAGTTAGTCTCAAATACCGGCCGGATTTTTTCTTGAGGTAATATCCGTTCCGGCAGGGATAAATGTGGCATCAATCCCAACAATGTGCCGCGTAGGCTGGCACTCATTTGACGGATCTCATCAACACCTTTCTTATCATGAATGGCCCTCTGCAAGGCCTTTGCTTGCACTGCGAGTGACTCTGCATCAGCAGTGGCGGCCAGTGAGCTCTTGCTAACAATCAGTTGTGAGAACTCCACCATTTCCTGAAATTCATTGTCATTAATTACCTGACCGTTTTTCACCGCTTCGGCATAATCAACGCCTATGTATTCAGCGAGCTGTGCCAGTTGCCGGAGTTGAGTAACGTTGTCTGGGATCTCAGCTTCATTCGCCCCGGCAGATAGAGAAAGTGGCAGCATCAGAAATATGATGGCATGAAGGGTGGCTCGTTTCAGGCGTTGCAATCTGCAATCAAACATCTCGGTGTTCTCTTATTCATGAATCGCTAATGATTGTTGATCGCAATTGTAAACCCTATAGCCGCTATAGAGTCAAGAGAAGTAAAAATTACAGTCGGTTGGAAACCGTTTTGATAGAGAGGCCTTACCAAGGCTCGCTCCTTT
>NZ_JAJAEL010000049.1:335579-417354 GCF_020447205.1 Thalassolituus alkanivorans | reverse complement strand
GATTGATACTGGAAAATCATCGACTTAACCGGGTGAGTGACATGCAGATTTGCGAGGTCCACTTAACCGCCGCAACAGGTTCCTGTGTCTTTATTGCCCTGTGACAACTGTATCGGCGGGCATGGTACCGAGCCATAGGAACAGTAGACACAGCAGTCACCGAGCTTCGGCTTCAATAAAACATGGCACTGCTCACACTCGTAGAACCACTGACACGCGTCGGTGGGCATGGATTCTGTTTTTTTATGGCCGCATTCGGGACAAGTCAGCTCGGACTGCAAAATCACCTCTGACATCATGGTGTTTCCTTTTTTACAATAGTTGACGGATAACCGGCATTGGTGGTCGCTTCGACCAATCTGTCAGCGTTGGTCAGAGAATCCTCAAAGGTCACTACGGCTTGCTTATGCTCATAACTGACCTCGGCTTCTATCACGCCTTGGACCCTGGTCAGCGCCTTTTTAGCCGTGATCGGGCACATGGCACAGTTCATGGTTGGCAGATCCAGCGTGATGGTTTGTGGCTTGGCCCAGGCCGAGAAGCTGGCGATGGTGAATACGAGACCGAGAATGATTTTCTGCATGGTTAGCTCCAGGGTGTTCATGCGAACAGAGGAATCCAGTGGGTACTGGTAACAAGAACCAGCGCGACGATTACCGCGATCCAGAAAACTATTTGCCGCCGTTTCCGAGTATGCGGCACAGCGCAGGCGGTTCCCGGTTCACAGGCCTCGACCGGTCGATGTATCTGCCAGCCCGCCCAACCGAACAACAGCATAACCAGCATGACGAATACGGGACGGTAGGGCTCCAGCAGGGTCAAATTACCAATCCAGGCCCCGCTGATACCTAGTGACAAGAGCAGGAAAGGCCCAATACAACACAGGCTCGCGCCGATGGCAGCGGTAATGCCACCGATGATAGGCAGCCTTGTGTTGGTGAATCTCTCTTTTCCCGGCATCGCCGACTCCACTTTATTGATCTGATGAAATCAGTGTAAATGCCGTACCAAAGTACGGAGTCAAGCCCAATGCCTTTTATTGACGAGGATCAGGTTGGAGGGATTCAACAATAGGACAAGCCGCATTATCAGGATTGGTCCGACACTTTGTGACGAGTTCTTCCAACACCTGTTCCAGGCGGTGTAGATCGTTAATTTTTTCACGCACGCTGGCCAGCTTTGCTTCGGCCAGCTCCTGGATTTCCGAGCAATGCGACTCGCCCAATGACAGCAGGTTGTTGATCTCCTCCAGCGTAAAACCCAGTTCCTGGGCGCGTTTGATGAATAAAATCCGAGCCAAGGTTGCGTTTGGGTAGGTACGGTATCCCTCTGCGGGTTTGGGTGGTTGACGGATCAAACCACGGCGTTCGTAGTAGCGGATGGTTTCGACGTTGACACCTGCTGTCTTGGCCAGCTGGCCAATGGTGTGGTTTTCGTTCATGACCAGAGCGCTCCCAGCGGGACAGCAAAGAGATTGTCACCAAAAGCCGTCGTATGATCGCCATCGTAGAGCAGGACACCGATTTTAAAGCGCTTGCCGGCCACACTTTGAAAGCGTTTCAAGCCGGTAAAATCTTTCGTGCTCAAGGTTGCCGCCGCTTTGACTTCAATGGCAAAACAATCGCCCATGGCGTTTTCAATGATCACATCGACCTCCACCTTGTCCTTGTCACGGTAGTGGTAGAAGTTCAAGGGCTCCTCGATCCACACCGCCTGTTTGCGCAATTCGTTGTAGACGAAGGATTCCAGCACCAACCCAAAATCACCTGGCTGTTTCAGCAGGCGCTCCCGATTGAGGCCCCGCACGGCGCACATCATGCCGGTATCGACCGAGTGCAGTTTGGGTGTTTTCACCAGGCGCTTATATTCGTTGGAATGCCAGGCCGGCAGCTGTTCCACCAAAAACAACTGCTCCAACAACGCCATGTATTTTTTGATGGTCAGTCGATCCAGCCCAAGTTTAGCGCCCAGTTCGGTCAGGTTAACCAGTTTCCCCGCATAAAAGGCGGTGAGTTTGAGTAACTTGGCCATCAGATCGGGGTGATCGATATGGGTCAGATCGCGGATATCCCGCTGGATCAATGTACTGACGTACTGTTGATACCAAGCGGTGCTTCGCCGCTCATTGGCACGTTGCAGAGGCTCGGGGAAACACCCCGTAATCAACCGTTGCAGTAGATGATCCCGCACACGAATGTCCTGAGCCGAAGGCGCTTCCTGGTTCAGTAGTTTGCTTAAAAAGCTGGGGGGTCGTCCATGGATCTCACATTCGGAAAGCGTTGTCAGGCGAACCGACTCCATCCGGCCGGCCAGGGAATCCGATAGCCGGGGCAATAACAAGGCATTGGCAGAACCCGTCAGGAGAAAGCGACCTGCCGTGCGTTGTTCATCCACAGCCTGCTTGATGGAGACGAACAGTTCAGGCAGGCGCTGAACCTCATCGAGCGCAATTCGTTTCGGTGGCAGATTACGGATGAACCCGACGGGATCAGCTTGTGCAATTTCGAATTGGGCCTGATCGTCCAGGGTAATGTATTCCCAGTTTTCAGCGCCCATCTCACCAATCAGCGCCTTCACCAGAGTGGTTTTACCGACTTGGCGCGGCCCCATCACAAAGACCACCGGGGTGTCGCTCAGCGCTTCTTTGACATTGATTTCAGAATAACGTGGGTACATAAAATAAGCGCTCGGCTAATTGATGGTTGAAATTCGTCTATTCGTTATTTTATTATCGTCTATTCGTGATTACAATGCCGTCTGATTGTTAGATACGACAATAGCGACTCACGAATGTAAAAAAAATCAATAAAAACAACGCTATAGGAATAGTTGGCGTGACTGAGCCCAAGTGAGAACCCATGACAGCCAAAGAGCAGTTCTTAACCAACCAGCAGCGAAACCAGCCGTTAATGCTGCCACAACGATTTTCCGACGAAGAAATGGTTCGCGATTGGACGCTGAGCCGACGCGATTGCCAGGTGGTCAACAAGTACCGTAAGCAATACCGTCTGGGATTTGCTATCCAACTGTGCGCCATGCGTCTCTATGGCCGGTTTCTTAACCAACTCCATGATCTATCCCCCCGGGTAATCAGCTACCTGAGCAGTCAACTCGACCTCCCGCCCACGCTAACCGTGGACGTGCCCGAGCGGGAAGCGACACTATTGGAGCATCGGAACAACATCCTCAAGTATCTGGGCTTTCAGCGGTTTGATGACAAAGCGGAAGCGGATCTGGACCGCTGGATTGAAGAATATGCTCGCCAGGGGCTGCTGCCGGATGAACTTTTTCACCGGGCAGAGCGCTACCTGCTGCTGAACCGTATTGTATTACCCGGGCCCTCGACCATCGAACGGCAGATCATCCGTATTTGTAACCAGGTTCACACTCAGCTTTTTGAGCAGGTGTTTGATCAGATGTCCCCTGAACTGCGCGGTGCCATCGACGATCTGTTGCAAACCACAGACGGTAATCAGCGAACCTACTTCAACCAACTCAAAGAGTATCCACCGGCCGCCAAAATCTCATCACTGAAACGCTATTTGGAGCGCTATGACAATCTGGTGGCCACCGGCGTTAATGAATTCGAGGAAAAGGTCATTGATACCGCTTTTCTTCACTACCTGTATCGACTGACCAAGCGCTACAGCGCCAAGGACATGAAACGCTTCAAAGACCACAAGCGCTATGCCCTGATGGTGTGCTTCCTGTTAGAATCCCGCAAGATTCTGCTGGATAACCTGGTCAAAATGCACGATCAGTACATGACGGAACTGTGCCGACAAACCAGAAACAGTCACGACAAAAAGCACAAGGAATTCCGCAAACGCCAGAAGAAAGCTATCGACGCCGTGCTCGATACCACGCATGTTTTGCTGGAATGGCCGGATGAACAGCCGTTGTACAAGAATGACTTATGGCAGCGTATTGACGAGAAACACTTGCTAGCCTCCATTGACGACCTGCACATTTTTAAACGCCTGGAAGAATGCGGCTACTGCGATTTGTTGCTGACCCGTTACCCCAGTTTACGAAAGTATTTTTCCGACTTTATACGGTTACCGTTTGAAGTGGCGAAAGGTTCTGGGCCACTGATAAAAGCCATCCAGTTCGTCCGGCAGTTGGATGACGGCGATCTGAAAAAACTGCCGGAGAATACACCGACTGCGTTCATTCCCCGCGAGCTGCGTCGCAGCCTTAAAGATCAAGCCGGCAACATCAATCGCAATGTTTGGGAAATGGGCCTTGCTCTCGCGATGAAAGATGCGTTGCGTTCCGGCGATTTGTATTTACCACAGAGCAAACAGCATGTGTCGTTCTGGGATCTGACCTTGAACGAGCCCAACTGGGATGAAACCAAACACACCGTCTATACCGGCTACAGCAGCCTTTGCCACACGAAGTGCGTTCCGCCATTTCAACCCAGTTCCACGAAGCGGTGTCAGCAGCGCAAAAGCGTTTTGGACTGGATAATTTCGCCGAGATACACAATGGCCGGCTGAAACTCAAGCGTGACGACAAGCTGGACGTACCGGATAAAGTCAACCAACTGCAAAAGGTGATCGATGCGCATATGCCCAGCATACGCATCGAGCAATTGCTGATGGAGGTGGATCAAATGACGCATTACAGTCGTCACTTTGTCCCTATCCAACATCACCAGTCACGGCCCAAAAACTTTTACAAAAGCCTGATGGCTGCCATTATTTCACAAGCCACAAACCTGGGCGTCGTGTCCATGAGTAACAGCGTCAATGGCGTTACTGTCGATATGCTAAGGCATATCCTGCAATACTATATTCGCGAAGAAACCCTGATCAACGCCAGTGCTGAAATTGTGAATCAACACCATGAGCTGCCGTTGAGTGCGGTGTATGGCTCCGGTACATTGTCCTCTTCAGATGCGCAACGCTTTAAAATCCGCGCCGACAGCCTGTTGGCTTCATACTATCCCCGCTATTACGGCTACTATGAAAAAGCCATCGGGATCTACACCCACGTATCCGATCAATATTCCGTGTTCAGCACCAAGATCATTTCCTGTAGCCCTCGTGAAGCCCTGTATGTTCTGGACGGTCTGCTGGAAAACAACACAATTCTGAAAATCCGAGAGCACACCACCGATACGCATGGGTACACTGAAATCGTCTTCGCCCTCTGTCATTTGCTCGGCTTCTACTTTATGCCACGCATTCGGGATCTGAAGGATCAGCAGCTATACCGTATCGACAAATCCGTCGATTACGGTGACCTCAACCATTTACTCACGAAAACAGCTGATTTGGCGATTATTGAGGAGCAATGGGAATACATGATGCGGGTGGTCATTTCTCTGAAACAAAAAACTGCGCCAGCACACGTCATCGTTCAACGGTTGACCAACAGTTCACCCTCCGATCGCCTCACCAAGGCCTTTACCAACCTGGGCCGGATCATCAAGACCGAATACATTCTGCGGTACCTAACTGACAAAGACCTGCGCCAAACCGTCCAGCGGCAACTGAATAAAGGGGAATACCGGCACAAACTGCCGCGCTGGATATTCTTTGCGGACCAGGGTGAATTCACCACTGGGGACTATGAGGAAATCATGAACAAGGCCAGCAGCCTCAGCTTTGTATCCAATGCCATTCTGTACTGGAACACGATCAAGATAAATGACGTGGTTGAGCAGCTCCGGCAGCAGGGGGAGGATATCGACGACAAGACCTTATCCCATATCTCGTTATTGCCCTATAAGCATGTGTTGCCCAATGGTACGTACTTTATTGAAGATGAGGGGAAGGGGTGATTATTCGGAAACCTACGGTTACGCGGAGGGCCTGGGAGTCAAAACCGCAGGTTTTCGTTCAAATGCCCCCGCTGGTCCTACTTGAGTTAATTCTGACAAAGAATAGCTTACAACGCTTGATATTACTGGGTTAGACTACATATCACATGTTCAGTCAGCGAGCTGAGGGCATAGTGTCTGTCTCAATGAAAGTACTCACAAGGCTTCACCGAATGAAGCGAGGTGAGCCGTTCCCTATAACAGGGTTCTATGCCTTGGGAAGTCGTACATCTGTTCAAAAAGCCATCAGCCGCCTTGCCCAAGAAGGAGAGGTAGTAAGGCTGCGAAAAGGTTTATATGTGCGACCAAAACCTTTAGCGAGCCTGCCCTCGATCAAAACAACCGCCAGTGCTGAGCAGGTCGCTAAAGCCTGGGCAAAGCAATATGGCTACAAACTGGTAAGTCAGGGCCTGGAAGCTGCATATCGTATAGGCTTCCAAACCCAAGCTCCCATGAAAAAAGTATTCTGGAGCAATGGCAATAATGCGCAATTCAAAATCGGAAACCAAATTGTAGAAGTCAGACATGTAAGCCAGCAAAAGCTGCTCTGGGAAGCCAAACCTGAAGGCATTCTACTAAGAGCCATGTTAGTGACGCCTCCAGAAGCAGTTGACACAGCGAATTTAAAGAAAGCAATTCAACGACTATCACTCACTCCAGCTCAAATTGCTGAGATTGCGGAGAAACTCATTACTCTCAATATCCTGAGCAACTGGAAGGAGAACCTGAAAAGACTAAAGGAACTAGCATGATGGATATATTGGATTTCTACCGTTCAGAAGAAAAGTGACAAGAGCTAAAGCAGTTACTGACAATGGCTGCACAGAGCCACCCGGACGGACTGCCGGATTTTTTTATTTTATTGGCTGTTAGATTTTGCTTGTCGATGGCCTTTATAAGAACCGTTGTCATAAAATAGTCTTTAAGGATGCTGATCGTCCGAAGTCATTAGAGGATGCTACTATGAGCACCACCACTCAAGCCACCAACGTACTGAACACGAAGAGCGCCGCGGCCACCGCCATTAAACTGGCCGCCCGCATTCTGTCCAGCTGGGGCGCCACCTACGATCAAGCAGCCGCAGTGCTGCGCATCAGTCGCAGCGTGTACGCTAAAGCAATCAACGGCGCACTGTCCGAAGTGAAGCTCGACCGCGACCAGGTTCAGCGGACTGCCCTGGTGGTGGATATGCACGCCGCTATCCGCACCGTATTCAGCAACCCGGACAACGTGAAGCAGTTCATGGGACTTCCAAACAACAATCCGTTCTTCGACGGCCAAGCTCCGATGGCTGTCATCCAGGGAGGGGACTTCATTGCACTGTACGAAACCCATAAAAGGATCGACGCGCTGCGAGGTGCGAGATGGTAACGGTTGCTGAATTGCCAGTACTGGTAGACGGCGGCCATTGCCGGCCACCGCCTTGTGAACTCCAAGCTTCCACCAATCAGCCTATTTGACGACGTACCACACAGGATGAGTTTGAGGTGGCGTATGCGCTCCAGGTGCTGGTTAACCCGCGAATTCAGACCGAGATCAGCAACCCTTACCTGCTGCGCCGCGATGAAATCCATCTTAGCACTCCAGGCTAGGCTGCTCTTGCGCCACAGCGCCGTTCACTAACGTAAACCCGTCCGGCTCACGCTTCTCTACTGGGAGCTTTGGCGTACTGTATCTGGTAGACACGCCTGAAACTGCGGTTGCTGAAGTAGCACGCCACCAGAAAACGTACTGGAATAACGTGCCGGGCCTGAAATTCGACCGGTATGCTTTTGGCGGATTTCGGATGTATAGGTATTCACGATGCTTCCTTGCTTCCTTGCTTCCTTGCTTGCTTGCTTGCTTGCTTCCTTGCTTCCTTGCTGCCGGCGAACCACCCGATCTATGCACCTGCGAGCTATGCAGCCTCTCATGCGCTTGGCCGCGAACTGCACGCCATTGATTCTCAATACCGCTCTGTGCGTAATACTGGTGCGACTTGTTGGGGTCTTTTAACCCCGACCAACGTAACCCGCGTGATTCAGGCTGCGCACTACAAATGATCTGGATTGGCCCCGGCGCTGATGTTTAGGTGTGCAAAATATCCAGCGTCTGATCGAGTACCCATTTCACCGCTAATTTGTACCGGTAGCAAATCGACTAAAAACAATTCACAGGCAAAGAGATTCGAGACAGTCAAACTGAAAGGCTAGAGGAATGGGCTATCTGCTATAGAAAACGCGCAACTTCCTGTCAGGCCAATCAGTATCAGTCACTCAGCATGGTGCTAACGACTTTAGTGCTTTTTGTGATTGCCCATTGATCCCATTTTACTCAACAAATGAGAACGATATTTTAGCGCTTTTTGTGGATAACATTACTATAAGTAATTGATATTGCTGTGATATTTCAAGGTATTGGTTTAGCACTTGTTGTTGTCATCCACGTCCATCGGCACGAGTTCTAATAAATCTGCACATCTTTGATTTATACGCCGGATGCAATCCTGCACCGCTAATCACAAACCTGCCCAGCGTGACGTTCACTTGCAACCCGTTCAAGAATCTGCAGCCTAGCTGAATCTCTGGTCCAGCTGAGTCTCAGGCCCGGCGCCGTTGCCTGAGTATGACGACTCAGGCGTTATCACCACTGATAGTCCGCACCGGCATAAACCTGATGCTGAGTGAAATCGTACAGCTCAAAACGGTCATTCGCTTTACCCGCCATCACTCCGGCATGTAGTCGCCACTGGTTTGTACGCCATTGCAGATCGGCACTGATACGCCAGAGCTCCTGACGGCGGCGAGCAGTTTTTTCTGTACCATCGAGATCAATGATCGTCAGTGAGTCATGGTACAGAGCATGGCGTTTTTCCAGCTGAGCGCGCAGGCTCAGTCCCTGCGCCCAGCTCATTTTTGCGCCGGTAAACACTGAGCGCAGCATGCGGCCGCTATTGGTGAATGATGCCTCCGTGCCTGATTGGCTGGTGTCTTCCAGCTGGTAACCCAGCCAGCCACGCCAATAGTAATTGCCCGATTCCAGACTCAGGCGCAGGCGTTGCTGCAGGCGGTCATCCGTATTGTCGCCAAAACGATACTCATAACCGGCGGAATATAAGGCTGAGAGCTCAGCTCCATATTTCCGATAATTTGAAGATATATCTACAAAAGGTGTTGCGGCATATTGCTGGCGGAATCGACCGGAGCATCAGTCACATTCAGTGACAGGCGGCCGGTATCTGAACCGGAGGAGCTGCTGTTACAACCAGCAACCAATGCAGACGTCACCGCCAGAAACAGTGAATTGCGTAACCAGTTAGTACGAAACATCGGAGTACCTCTTTATATGTTGGCGTGTGTGCAGTAACACGAACCAGGGCGGCAAAGGGTTCCATCTTTTTTTATTTTCTTTTCCAGCAGGCTTTAACCACTACCAAGGGATGATGGAAATCATTAAATATCAATAACTTAAAAATTTTATTTAAAGTGAAATGCATTTCGCATCCTGAGCGTTCAACCCCGTTCGAACGCACTCTGGCCTCCTCCGGCGTTAGCCGTTATGCTTCAGCAACTCTGAATTTCCGATAATTGATAATGCTAAACACCCCTCCCGCTCCACTAATAGACCAGCTCGACTACCTGGGCAATCCACTGAGCAGCGCCCGCCGCATTCTGGCACTGCACCCCGAGCTGCAGCGCATTGATGGTGCCTTTGAAGATCTGGTGCACAGCTTCAGTTTTCTGGTCAGCTATAACGGCAGTACCGCTACCTTCAACAGCTACCGCCGTGAAGTTGAGCGCCTCTTGCAATGGTGCTGGCTGGTGCGCGGTTGTGGTCTGGGCGAGCTTAAGCGGCAGGATCTTGAGGCTTACATCCATTTCTGTCAGTCACCTCCCAAAGCCTGGATTGGCAGTAAGCAGGTGGCGCGTTTTAAAAACCATCAGGGTGAACGGGTCGCCAACCCCGACTGGCGCCCCTTTGTGAATCAGGCGATCAAGGCCGATCCGCAGGCCCGTACGGCTTTTTCACTGTCACAGAAAAGCCTGCAGGCGTTGTTCGCCGTACTCTCAACCTACTTTAATTATCTGCTGCAGGAAGATTACCTGCGCATCAATCCGGTGGCGCTGATTCGCCAGAAGAGCAAGTTTCTGCAACGTCATGCCTATCAGGAGCCGGTGCGGCGCCTGTCGAATCTGCAGTGGGATTTCATTCTGGAAACCGTCGAACAACTGGCGAAAGAAAGCCCGGCCGAGCACGAGCGCTCGCTGTTTGTGATGCGCCTGCTGTTTGGTATGTATCTGCGCATCTCCGAACTGGTAGCCGATGAACGCTCAACACCGGTTATGGGTGATTTTCATACCGATGCCGATGGTAACTGGTGGCTCAGGGTTGTCGGTAAAGGCAACAAGGCGCGCCTGGTAACAGTGTCTGACGACATGCTCGCCGCGCTGCGCCGCTACCGCGAGCATCTGAACCTGCCACGCCTGCCCTATGTCGGCGAGCAGACACCACTGGTGCAACGACTGAAAGGACGCGGCCCGGTGACCAGTACCCGCCAGATCCGCTATCTGGTGCAGTCCTGCTTCGATCAGGCCTTTGAGCGCATGCGCAGTCAGGGGCTGGAAGATGAAGCACAGGAGTTACGCGTGGCCACCGTGCACTGGCTGCGCCACACCGGTATTTCCGAAGACGTAAAATTCCGCCCCAAGGAACACGTTAAGGAAGACGCCGGTCATGCCAGCATGGCCACGACCGACCGTTACATCGACACCGAGCTGCGTGAGCGCCACGCCAGTGCCCGCCATAAAAAGCTGAAGCCGGAGCTGTAACCCCGGCTTCGCCTCTTTAATACCGGAATACACCGCATGAAATGCGGTGCGAAACAGCAGGCTCAGTGCATATACTGACCGCCGTTAGCGGAGATATTGGCACCAGTCACAAAACCCGCCTTTTCATCGGCCAGAAAGCTCACCACGCGGGCGATATCTTCTGGCTCGCCAAAACGTCCGACCGGAATACCCTTACGGATGTCTTCACGGATCTCTTCCGGCACGTCCATGATCATGCTGGTGGCGATATAGCCTGGCGATACTGTATTCACGGTAATACCTTTGCTGGCGACCTCCTGCGCGACGGCCTTGGTAAAGCCGTACATGCCGGCTTTGGCGGCAGAATAGTTAGCCTGACCGAACTGGCCTTTCTCGCCGTTAATGGAAGAGATATTGACGATACGCCCCCACTTTTTCTCCAGCATGTCATTAATTACCAGACGGGTCATATAGAACACCGAGGTCAGGTTGGTCTCAATCACATCGTGCCAGTATTCCGGAGACATTTTACGCAGCGTAGTGTCACGGGTGATGCCACCATTATTGATAAGTACATCGATGGTGCCGAAGTCCTTGCGGATCCCCTCAATGCAGGCTTCACAGGAAGCAAAGTCGCGGATATTGCCGTACGCCAGGGCGATGTCGTACCCCTCTTCTTTCAGCTTATCCTGCCAGGTCTGCGCTTTGTCGTGATTGCCGCCGTGGTAGTAGCCTGCCACCACCTGATAGCCATCGTCATGCAGCTGCTTGCAAATCGCGGTGCCAATGCCGCCGGTTCCGCCGGTTACCAGTGCAATTCGTTTTGTCATGTCCTACTCCTTCAGTTTCATGATGAGACCCCAAGCCTGTGGGGCGCTATAACAGAGATTGCTGAGCCAATATGACACTACGATGACCCTGCCCCATATAGCAGCACCGCCTGCGGAAGCCTCATACTTTGGACTTGGTTCCGTCCTGAGCAAAGCGGTCGAAATTGACACTGGCTCACCCCGCGGATGCCCCGGACATGGAAGTAGGATATACTTCGCGCCCCAAATTTTACCGCCCCGCCTCCCTATGAAGCTCGTAATCAAGCTGTTCCCGGAAATCACCATCAAATCCACCAGTGTGCGCAAGCAGATGACCAAGATTCTGCGCCAAAATCTGCAGAACATGTTCCGTCGCCACGCCATTTCGGTGGACGTACAGAACCGCTGGGACAGCCTGATCGTTCTGGTCAACCGCGATGACGATGCGGCCCGCCGCCAGACCATTCAGATCCTGTCGCACACGCCAGGCATTGCTGCAGCACTGGAAATCACGGAATACACCTTCAGCACGCTGGACGAAGCCTATCAGCGCGTACGCGATGCCTACCGTGAGCGCGTCGCCGGTAAATCCTTTTGTGTGCGCATCAAGCGCGCGGGCCAGCACGATTTCACCTCCCACCAGGCGGAAATCTATATGGGTGGCGGCTTTCTGAAAGAAACCGAGGCACTGCGCGTCGATCTGCACCGCCCGGAAGTGACCGTGCTGGCGGAACTGCGTAACGACAAGGTTCAGGTGGTGCAGCAAACCATCAAAGGCCTAGGCGGCTATCCGCTGGGCAGTCAGGGCGAAGTGCTGAGCCTGATTTCCGGTGGCTTTGACTCCACCGTTGCCAGCTACCTGATGACCCGCCGCGGTCTGAAAACCCACTTTTGCTTCTTTAACCTTGGCGGCAGCGCGCATGAAATCGGCGTGAAGCAGGTTTCCCATTACCTGTGGAGCACCTTTGGTGAAAGCCACCGGGTTAAGTTTGTTACCGTGCCGTTCGAGAAGGTTGTGGCCGAAATTCTGACCAATGTAGATACCGGCCAGATGGGTGTTGTACTCAAGCGTATGATGCTGCGCGCCGCCTCGCGCGTGGCTGAAAACCTGAACCTGCCGGCACTGGTGACCGGCGAAGCCGTGGCTCAGGTCGCCAGCCAGACCATTACCAACCTGGCAGTGATCGATGAAGTGGCCGACCGTATGGTGCTGCGCCCGCTGGCGGCTATGGATAAGCAGGACATCATCGATACCGCCCGTCGTATCGGCACCGAAATGTTCGCGGCCACCATGCCGGAATACTGTGGTGTGATTTCAGTGAACCCGACCACCGTGGGTGATCGCAGCAAAGTGGCCGAAGCTGAAGCCAAATTTGATATGGCAGTACTGGAGCAGGCGCTGGCCGATGCCACCTACCAGCGCATCGACGATGTGCTTAATGGCGCCGAGAGTGGTCTGGAGAATGTCGATATTATTACTACTCCGGGCCTGAATGATGTAATCATCGACATCCGCCACCCGGCGGAAGCGGCTGACGCGCCACTGACGCTGACCAACAACAGCGTGCTGACCATTCCGTTCTTTGATCTCGATAACCGCGTGAACGAACTGACAAAACAACAGCCGGACACCCGCTTCCTGCTCTACTGCCAGAAAGGCACCATGAGTAAGATTCATGCCCATCACCTGATGAGCGAGCAGCGTGGTAACTTTGCGGTGTTTATGGAACCGGGCTTTGTTAAACCAGCCTATAAGGCCGAAGCCGTCGACCACAGCGAAGACTAACGCTCTGCTGTGCGCATAAAAAAGCCGGAGCGGCTGTCGGTACTGAACAGTCACTCCG
This sequence comes from Thalassolituus alkanivorans, assembly GCF_020447205.1. Lineage (GTDB taxonomy): Bacteria > Pseudomonadota > Gammaproteobacteria > Pseudomonadales > Oceanobacteraceae > Venatoribacter > Venatoribacter alkanivorans. The sequence goes on along the minus strand of NZ_JAJAEL010000049.1, from coordinate 404,084 downwards.
GCTTTTTTATGACCGGCAGGCTATGCCGGTCATACCCTCAATCCTTAACCTCGCTTCTCACTCCCTGCGATTTACAGGCCCGCGCTGATCTCAAAGCGATAGCCGGTGCCCGGCGCTTCAATAAAGCCACTGTCGATATAGTCCGCGTCCAGCACATTGGTCGCCGCAACGGCCCAGCTCCAGCCATTATTCTGCTGCTTTAAGCCCAGATCCCAGATGCGGTAGCCATTCTGGTCGTAGCGGTCTTCGAATTTATACAGCGAAGTTGCACTCAGCCCCGGCAGCAGCTCATAGGTCAGCGCCAGAACCACCTGGTGTTCAAGCTGTGATTTACTGTAGCGGGCCTTTTCATACTGATTGGTAAAGTCCTGAATCAGGCGGGTATAGCTCAGACTTGCCTTCTGCAGACCGCTTGCCGCCAGCAGGCCGGTGGCATCCAGCTCGGCATCGTAACCTTTGGTGTCAATCGCATCGATATTACGTGCGGTGTAGTAATTAATGGCCGGATCGGCGACTTCGGCCGCGGTCTGGGTGTAATCGATGGCATCTGTGGTGTTGCGCTTAAAGACCGCCAGACGGGTCTGCAGCCCGGCCAGATTCAGACGCGCACCCAGCTCAGCGCTGCGGGTTTCTTCTGCTTTAAGGTCCGGGTTACCCTTGTTGGTGCTTTGATTCAGATACAAATCATTCATGGTCGGCACACGCACGCTTTTGCCTGCATTCAGATACAGCTGCTGACCAGCCGCCAGCGGCAGGGTCAGACCCAGCACCGGCAAGGTATAGCTGTCGCCGCCGTCATAATCGAGATACGACAAACTGCCCGCCAGCTGCACGGCGCCAAAGTCGTACTGACCAAACGCAAAGGCGCTGCCGTATTCACGCTTATGGCGATCACCCAGCGTCGAGGTGCTGTCGATGTCTTCCTGATTAAACTCATAGCCCAGCGCCAGTGATTCATTCAGACGAAAACGCAGGCGGCTCTGCCAGGCGTTGGTCTGATGCACAGAAGGCGCATAATTCAGATAGTAAAATTCATCGTCGTGCTGGCGCCAGTTAACGGCAACATCGACACTGCGCCCGGTGGAATAACGCTGCTCGTGGGTAAGGTAAGCGTAGCGCTGAATGGTGTTTTCGTTCGCGCGCTTGTCGGCTCCGGCATAAAAGCCCTGAGCACCAAAGCCCCGGTCCAGATAGCCCAGTCCAAGCACCGTGGTGTACGCATCGTTCTGATGCACTAAACGGTAATTACCCTGCTGGCTGATGTAATCCAGATCAGCCCCCTTAATGTAGGTGTCCGACTCCTGCTGGCTGATCGCCGCAAAGTGGCTCCAGTTGCCCTGGGTTTTGGCCAGACTCAGTAAACCACGGGCGTAATCTTTACTGCCGGCTTCGGCTTTTAACAGCGCGCTGCGGCCATTTTCAGACTCCACCTGCTTGCGGGTAACCAGATTGATCACCCCGGCATTACCGTTCGGGCCATACTGTCCGGCACCCGGGCCGCGGACAATCTCAATGCGTTCAATATCTTCCAGAGTAACCGGCAGATCGAAATTATGATGGCCGGTCTGCGGATCATTCATGCGCACACCATCGACCAGAATCAGTGTCTGCTCATAACCGGCGCCACGGATGCCAAGATCAACCTGAGCACCGCTGCCACGCTGGCGCACATCCAGTCCGCCCACCCATTCCAGCGCATCAGCCAAATTGGTCACCGGTAATAATTTCAGGTCGGCGCGTTCAATCACCTCAACCGCAAATGCCTGCTCGGCAATGCTCTGGCTGAATAACTGGCCGGTAACGCGCTGCGCATCCAGCTCGACGGTATCAGCTGCCTGAGACTGACTGGCAAGCATCTGAGCAATCAGTGCCGCCAGAATGGCCGGTTTAAAAGGTGTGCGGTTCATGTTGACCTCATCGGTTGCAATGGCCGGACTGGCCGGTAAAAACAATGGCGCTCAGTGTAGTGATTTTGACTGATCACCCAACAGGAGTGATCAGTCCGGGTTTTCATCTGCTTGTTTTTCAGTCAATCAACTTGTGCTGCCCTGCTCCGGCCGACCAACACTCGACCTGACCTGATGTTGTCAGGCTGTTATTATGGCGGCTGTTTTTATTAGGGCCTGTCGACACTAATTGAATAGGTCCTGCTGAGAGCCAGTTTTTCTCAGAACAAGGAGAGAGACGTGATATTAGCGGGCTAAATGAATGACGAACGACGATGTTCATGGGGGAAACTGGCCTCAGCCCGAAGGGTTATGGCTAAAAATCCCTCATCCTGCGTTGCTGTTCGTTCGCTTAACCCGTTACCAATCTGTCTGGAACAGATTGGCGTGCCAACCCCGAAGGGGTGAGGCACAGGGATGTGCTGAACATCCCACACTCTCAGCGCCTTGTTTGAGATATTTTTAGCCAATAACAGGCCTGTTTAATTAGTGTCGACAGGCCCTAGCGTCAGGATCAGCCATGACCACCATCATCAGTTTCAATATTAACGGCGTACGCGCCCGGCCTCATCAACTGGAAGCCATTCGCGACCAGCTTAATCCGGATGTGCTTGGCCTGCAGGAAACCAAGGTGCAGGACGCCGAATTTCCGCTGGCGGATATTCAGGCACTGGGATTTCATGTCGAGTTTTTTGGCCAGAAAGGTCATTACGGTGTAGCCCTGCTGAGTAAAACCGCCCCCGTCTTTGTGCAGAAAGGCTGGCCATGGGATGACGCCGAAGCGCAGAAACGCATTATTCATGCACGCTACGAAATTGACGGAAAAATCTGGAATGTGCTGAACGGTTATTTCCCACAGGGGGAAAGCCGTGACCACGAAACCAAATTCCCGGCTAAAGAAAAGTTTTACGCCGACCTGCAGCGTTACCTGAGTGAAAACTTCACCCCGGCCGACCGGGTGATCGTGATGGGTGATATGAATATTTCACCGGAAGACACCGACATCGGTATTGGTGAGCCGAACCGTAAGCGCTGGCTTAAAACCGGCAAGTGCAGTTTCCTGCCGGAAGAGCGCGAATGGTATCAGCGCCTGCTCGGCTGGGGTTTGCAGGATACCTATCGCAAACATTATCCGGCCAGCAACGACACCTTCAGCTGGTTTGATTACCGCTCCAAAGGCTTTGATGACGAGCCCAAACGCGGCCTGCGTATCGACCATATTCTGGCAACGCCTGCGGTATACGAAGAATGCACCGCAGCGGGTGTCAGCTACGATATTCGCGCACTGGAAAAACCGTCAGATCACGCACCGATCTGGGCAACCTTTTCCTGAGCAGGCTTTATCTCCGGCAATAAAAAACGGCGCCTTATAAGCGCCGTTTTTTATTTAAATCCGCATGGTCAGATATCAGCCCGGATACTGCTCCAGCGTATCCAGATAATCCAGCCATACGCGGGCGTTGGCTGCAACCGCCGCCAGCGTCAGCGCCTGCTGGAAATAGCGCCGTGCCGCGGCAAAATCTTTCAGTTCATAAGCACAGCTGCCGGCCAGCATAAGTGCCCGGGGTTTATCCCGCTCTGACAGGCCTTTTTTCAGCGCCGCTTCGCTGTCATTCAAAGCTTCCTGATATTGTGCAGCCTGTTGCTGCATCTGTGCCGCACGGTACAGCAGACTGCCGTCGTCCATAAAAGCACTGGCTTCACGCATGGCGATTACGGCTTTATCGCGCTCGCGCCCCTGCTGCCAGGCCGCCGCCAGTAAGCGCCAGTTACGCTCATTTAATTCAACGGTCCCGTCTTTGATATGTGCCTGCAGAATACGTCCGGCGCGCTCAGGGATATTTTCGCTGATCAACAATTGCACCAGCAGCAGAATGCTGTCGGCTTTTTTCAGATAGTGTCCGGCGTATCCCAACTCCAGTGTGCGCAGGGCCAGCTTCGGCTTTTCCAGCAACTGATAAATAGCCGCCAGCTGCTGCCAGTAATCTTCTTTGCCAGGATTTATACGCAGCAGATCGTCCAGCACCATGGCGGTTTTCAGATAGGATTTTTGCTGATAGTGCGCCGCCATCAGCATCTGCAGCCAGTTTTCTTTCGGCTTGTCGCCACGTGCCTGTGTGCGTTCAATGCCCTGCAGCAACCAGGGAATGGAGGCGGCGTAATTTTTTTCCAGCTGATAGGCCGAAGCCAGCGTGATAAAGCTCAGCGGCTGAATCCAGTCGGCATTTTTTTCTTTGTCGCCTTTTCTCTTGCTGCTGTTTTTATCTTTTTCCAGCTGCAGGATCTTTGTCAGCCGTGGTTCAAGCTCAGCGATAGCCGCACTGGTATTTTCTGCTGCCAGATGCAGTTGCGCCAGCGTGGTCGACAGCGCTGATTCCTGCGCCGGAGCCAGCGCACTCAGGCTTAGCGCTTTGCTGTACCAGGTCATGGCTTCAGTGTTTTTTTCCTGCAGCAGATACAGCTGGCCGTGCAACTGATAGCTTAGCGCCAGACCGAATCCGGGCGTTAAATCCTCTTCCAGCTCCAGCAAGGCCTCTTCGGCTTCGCTGTACTGCTGTGCCGCCAGTTGCTCCTGAATAGAATTCAGTTCTTCGTAGGTTGACTGTGACAGGCTGTTATTGGCAGCCAGCAATGCCGGAGACTGCAGACAGAACAACAGACAGAACAACAGCGTAATAAAGGCACGCATCAGGAATCACCCAGCTTAAATTCAATGGTCTGGGTTGCCTGTTGCGCAACCGGCCGGCCATTTTCCATTTTCGGTTTGAATTTGTATTTATACAGTGCACGGATGGCTTCACGTTCAAACACGCCACGCGGCTCAGCTTCGATGATTTCCACATTATCGACTGTGCCTTCGGGGTTGATCGCCAGGCGCGCCGTCACATAGCCTTCGATTTTCTGACGCACTGCTTTTTGTGGATACACGGCATTCATCCGCACCAGCGGAATAACATCGGTATCGCCAAAGCCCATGCCGACCACGGCGTCGCCCAATAGCGAGTTCTGCGCCAGTGATAAATCCGGATTTACATCAGGCATATTAAACGGCAGTTGCTGCATCGGCGTATTTTGCTCGGCCACCGATTCTTTTGGCAGTTGCGGTTTTTTCGGTTTGGGTGGCTCCTGCTTGCGCCGTTCTTTCAGCTGGGTTTTGCTTTCCTGCTTCAGGCGCACAAAGTCGACATAGGTGTTGTCGCGATTATCGCGCTTAAGCTCACCCGGACCAGACACCATCTGATGCATTGCCCAGAACAAGCCGAGACTGACCCCGCAAGCCAGTAATAAAGCAATCGCAAAACGGGGCATCAGTTAGCCGCCTCGGCGGAAATAGATATATTGGTAATTCCGGCCAGGCGTACCTGATCCATCACCTTGACCAGAAGGCCGGTCGGTGAAAATTCGTCAGCCTGAATAATCACAGCCCCTTCCGGGTTTTCTGCTTTCATGCGCTCAATGTTCGGACGTACTGCGCGCACATCAATGGCGCGGCGGTCGATCCAGATTTCACCATTGGCGCGAATCGCCAGCAGAATATTACTGCCCTTTTTCTCTTCGGCGGTCTGCGCACTCGGGCGGCTGACGGTTACGCCGCTTTCTTTAACGAAAGAGGTCGTAACAATAAAAAAGATCAGCATGATAAAGACGATATCCAGCATCGGGGTGATATCGATATCGTTGCCATCGGCTTCACTATCGGTGTGACGACGTGCCATAACAAATAATCCGTAAATTCAGTCGGTCGTTAGCCATTCGGCGAGCTGATGCACGCCGCGCTCACTTAAACGTTTAAAGCGGGTGCGGAAATACAAACCGGTCAGCGCCACCACCAGTCCGGCCATGGTCGGAATGGTCGCCTGAGAGATGCCCGACGCCATAGCCCGCGCATTACCGGTACCGGTCACCGCCAGCACATCAAACACGCTGACCATACCCGTCACCGTTCCCAGCAAGCCCATCAGCGGACAGATGGCGATCAGAATGCCAACCAGTGACAAATATTGCTGCGCCGCCTGCTTTTGCTGACTGAGCCAGGCCGCGCGGATTTTGCGCGCATTCCAGCTCTGGTGTTCGCTGCGCTGTACCCAGCGTTCGGCAATAGCGTGATTCAGGCGTGGCATCTCGCGGTAGAAAAACCACAGGCGCTCAATGATCAGACTCCAGAGCAGCACGCACAGCACCAGAATGCCGTACAGTACCGGGCCGCCCTGGGCCATAAAGTCCAGCAGCCACTGCATCTCAGTTGCCTTTCGGGTTCTGGCCGGAGCGGTTTTCCAGCGCCTGGGCGATCAGTCCGGCAGACTGTTCATCCAGCAGCTGAATCAGCGCCTTGCTGCGTGATGCCACCCAGTTGTGTGCCAGCAGCAGCGGGATTGCGGCCAACAGACCCAGTACGGTGGTGATCAGTGCCTGAGAAATACCGGACGCCATCAGCTTCGGATCGCCGGTGCCGAAATTGGTGATTGCCTGAAAGGTCGCGATCATGCCGGTTACCGTACCCAGCAGACCCAGCAGCGGCGCGATGCCGGCAAAGAGTTTGATGATGGTCTGGCCACGCTCCAGCGCCGGCAGTTCGCGCAGAACCGCCTCGTCCATTTTGGCTTCCAGTACATCCACATCCAGCGGTTGCGGCAGATTGCGGTAGCTGGCCAGTACACGTCCGAGAGGGTTGTCTTCTGCAGCGCTGTCGATGTTATCCAGCTGCTGACGAACCTTGCGACCAACCGTACCCAGCACGACTAAGCGCCAGCCCGCCAGTGCCAGACCAATCAGGCCCAGGCCGATAATGATGTAGCCAACCAGCGCGCCCTGCTGTACCCGCTCCAGCAGGTCCGGGCTTTCCAGTGACAGGTTCAGCAAGGCGCCACGGCTTGGGTCCAGTGCAAAAGGCGCGACGGCCGCATTGGCGTTCAGCCATTCAGGGATCATATCCGCCGCACCCGGCTGACGGCCCAGCATCTGCAGCTGCTTCAGTTCGGCGTCATAAGCCAGATAACCGCTGTCATCCACGGCATTGAACACACCCAAACGGGTAACGCTGCGCTTCTGTGGCTTGCCATCGGCGCCAATCACCACGCTATCAAAGGAAGATACTGCACCATTGATGGTCATTTCCTGCTGCAGGCTGAACCACAGCGCTTCCAGCTCGGCGATGGTCGGCAATTCTTTGGCTTCCGCCAGCTTGTTCAGATCGGCTTTGCGCTCAGGAATCTCAACCGAGGTCAGGCTGTCGCCCAGCACGGTGTTCAGATCGTTAGCAACCTGACGCACCACGCCAAACATCTCGCCCAGATTCCCCACCCGCAAACGCAGTTCTTCTTCACGTTCGGTCAGTGCCTGCTCGTTATTGTCGAAGCGATCTTTCAGCGAGTCGGCCAGTTGCTGTTCACGTTTCAGTGCGGCGCGAGCCTCGCTCAGCATGCGCTTCTGGGTATTCAGGTCGCTGAGGAATTTGGCTTCACGGGCCTTGTTCTGTGCCGCTTCTTCACGGCTGTAACTGCCGATCTGATTCAGCAGACCCGTCAGTGGATCGCTGTTTTTAGCGGTTTGTTCAGCAGCATCCGCGGCGATTGCCGTAGCGCTGAAGGTGAAGCTCAGAAGCGCCGGCAGTAACACGGAGGACAGGAAAGGTTTCATTATTGTGCCTCCGCCTGATTGTTGATTGAGGTTGTCATAACGGACTCAAGGGAGGCCTGAGTCGGCAGAGGCAAAACCATCAGCTCGGGGGCGGCAATCTGCTGCGCCACTTTGAGTGCTTTGCGCAGGTCGCGCATATAGCCATCATCCAGTGCCAGCCAGTTGCCCTGCCCTTTATGCCAGAGCCAGGCATGCTGGCCGTCATTGCTGATGCGGTACAGCGCCAGACGTCCGACCCGCAGAAAATCGTAAGAAATGTTATCCATCTGGCCACGGTAGGCTTCGATATTGCGGCCGTAATCCACTTCCACCTGATAAGCCTCCAGCACCCGGCGGAATTTTTCTGACACGGTAACGTCGGCACGGGTCAGCAGGTCTTTCAGCAGTGCGATACGGGCACCGCGCTCCTGTGGCAGAAAAGGTGTATCCAGTGCCACGAACTGCTCAAGAGAATCCAGCATGCGGCTCATCAGCGGCAGAATGCCTCGTTCGGTACGCTCAATTTCGGTAATCTGACGCGCGAGCGACTCCAGCTCTTTATCCTGGTTATAAACGATGGCGGCCATCTGACGGTTATAGAGCGCCAGCTGTTCCGTTTCGGCACGCAGCTGACGGTACTCGTTCAGCAGCAGCTGGGTCTGATCATCCAGTTTCTCAACCTTCTGCTGGCTGTTGCGGCCACTGTTGTCGGTAGCACTGATCTGCTGCTGAGCGCTGGTCAGAGTATCTGACTGGCTGTCGGCCCGGGTTCCGGTTTGAGTCCCGGTTTGAGGGGCAGCCTGAGCACTGAGCGTGCAGGCCAGCAAGCATGTGGCGAGGATATACGGGGTTTTCATGACCGGTCGTGTCCCTGTCAATGTGAAGTGATATTTCAAGCGAGAAGTCTAACGGCTTTGTATTAACAAAAACTGAATGCGCCCGGGTATGGCTGCAAACCGGCGGCATTATGCCGCCGGATTAGTCCTCAATCAATAATCATTCGCAATTAAGCCAAGATTATTTGCAACTTTGTCAGTTCCGCGTGGCGCAATAACGGCCTTGCTGCCTGTCTGGTTGTGCAGATATTGCTCAGCAACGCGCTGCACATCTGCCCAGCAGGTGGCCAGAATGCGCTCACGGAATTGCTGACGCAGTGCCCGCGAGCGGCCGCTCTTATCCTGATGGAAGCATTGCTTGGCTTCACCTGCTGGTGAGCCCGGACGATCCATACCACCGATCAGACCCAGCACCGATTGCTCAATCAGGTCGTCACCACTGCTGCGCGCCAGTAACCAGTCGATGGAGGCGGCGAAATCCGCAAAGGTGCCTTCCACCCGCGGATCACGGTAGGAATAAAATTTAAAGCAGCCCAGCGCCGAATCCTGGGTCGCGCCGGCACCGTAAGCACCGCCGCGTTCACGAATAGCGGTGTGCAGGAAGGCATTGCGTAACAGGCCTGCCAGTACCGCTAGCGGTGCAGCATCGGCGTGATCCATGGTCACCGTCGGCAGCGCCCAGGCACAGAAATTCACCTGCGAATCCACCATCCAGTAGGTTGCGGTTTCCGGCATTTCCCAGCTCAGTGCCGCTGCAGGTGCGGCAGCCTGTGGCGTCCAGCAGTTGTGCAGGCTGGCAAGATGCGCGGCCGCGCCCTGCTCGTCATGCACCAGCAGCGCCTCCTGTGGCAAAGCGATCTGCCGGTAAATATCCTGCAGGGCGGCTGACAGGAAACCTGCGCCTTCTTTCTGCGCACGCTGCAGACGTTCTTTCAGGCGTTTTACCTGCGGCAGGCCGCCGAGGTCATTTGACACATTGGCGGCGCGGTTCAGTGGTGCTGCCGCCAGCGACATAGCCAGGCCGTGACCATTACCGGTAATCCCCTGTTCACGGCGTGATTTGGCCTGAGTCAGCAAATCGAGCAGACGATTCTCCTCAGCAAAGGTCGGTGCCTGCCAGGTTTCCTGCATCAGCGCACTGAAATCATCAGCCTTGGCTGCCAGCGCCTTACCGCTCATAACCAGATAGCCTTCCAGCTGGTCGGCATTATCGACCTTGCCTTTCAGGCTGGCATACGCCGACAGGCTGCCAACCAGCGCGGTCTGTTTCTGTTGCTGGTAGAGGTAATCGTTACCACCGGCGCCTACTTCACTCCAGGCCTGGGTAAAGAACGGCAGCCAGCTCAGCTGTTCGGCATTAAACGCAGGCAGGTCTACCAGCAACTGCTGGTAGATCAGACCGTTGGTGCCGGCAACGTATTCGGTGGCCGGCAGACCATCCTGATAGGTGCTACTCGGCGCCACATAACTGACTTGTGGGCGCACATCGGCCAGCGTCACCTGTGGCAGCAGGCCCGGATCATCCTCCTGCTGCTGGCGTTCTTTCAGTGCCTGAGCCTGATCGAGGATTGCTTGTTTCTGCTCAGCAGTCAGACCGGCTTTAATCTCTGCCAGACGCTGCTCTTCCAGGCGTTTCATTTCGTCGTTTACGCCGTTATCCGGGCGCAGGGTAAAGCGCACACGGTGGCGGTTATTGAGCAGCAGACGCTGTACCGCCTCCTGCATAAAGCCTGGCTGACTGGCTTTGGCGCGCAGACGCTCAAGCGCCGGATCAAGGTTCAGCAGGGCTGCCGGATCGCCGTAATGGGTCGCCGCCGGTAACGAGTTAAAAATAAGCTGCAGACCATAAGGGTAATGGTCGCCACCGATTTCACGCTGATGCAGTTCCAGCTGATGCAGCGCGGCATCAATCATGCTCTGCTCCACGCCGTTGTCGGCGACGTTCTGCAGGGTGTCGAGCACCAGCTGCTCCAGCGCCTGGGCGTGTTCCGGCTCACTGCCTTCGATGCCGCACATAAAGCTCATTTCGCGGTTGGAATCTTCCAGCCCGCACAGCGGTGATGGTGAGCCACCCAGATCGGTTTCTTCCAGCGCGCGGCGCAGTGGTGAGGCGCTGTTGTCGAGCAGCACCTGACTGACCAGATGGGCTTCCAGCTGGGCGTCCAGATCGGTTGATTCGCCCAGCAGCCAGCCCAGCACATGATGGGTCTGGGCGCTCAGATCGTCGCTGTCGATGCCGTAACATTGCTCAACCGCCAGTGGCGCGGCGTAGCGTTTTTCCGGTTCAACACGCCATTGTTTGTCCTGACGCTCAAAGCGGCTCAACGCCTGGGTTTCAAGGGTTTCGTGCAGCTCACTCACGTCCAGATTACCGAAGGTCATAAAGATGGCATTCGATGGGTGGTAGTGGGTTTTGTAGAAGCTGACCAGTTGCTCATAGGTCAGATCGGTGATTTCTGCCGGCTCACCACCACTGTTGTAGTGATAGGTGGTGGTCGGGAACAGGTAGCTGCTGATGCCCTGCCATAACTGGCTGACCGTGGACGACATCGCCCCTTTCATCTCGTTAAACACTACGCCTTTGTATTCCAGCGGCGAGTCGGCGTTGCCTTCTTCGCTGAATTCAATGCGGTGACCTTCCTGAGCAAAATCCAGCTCGTGCAGACGCGAGAAAAACACTGCATCCAGATACACATCGAGCAGGTTTTTAAAGTCTTTGTCGTTTTGTGAGGCAAAAGGATACGCGGTCCAGTCACTGCTGGTCATGGCGTTCATAAAGGTATTAAGCGAGCGGCGCGTCATCATAAAGAACGGATCGCGCACCGGATATTTCTCGCTGCCGCACAATGCGGTGTGCTCCAGAATGTGCGCTACGCCGGTGGAGTCGTGGGGCATGGTGCGCAGGGCGACCATAAAGGCTTTTTCATCGTAGTCGGTAGCCAGATGATAATGCACTGCGCCGGTGGTGATGTGCTCGTAATGAAGAATATCGATATTCAGCGATTCAACGCGGGTGCTGCCGAGATGACGAAAAGCGTTTGATGATGACATACAGCTCTCTGCTTATCCTGATGTGTAAACTCAGGTATGTTAACAGGTGTCTGACAGGCACAGAACCTCAGCCGTACAACCGCGTTGCACCAGCCTGTTCTTTCTGTGCACTAATGCCCTATGTAATGAAACCGCAGGAGCCCTATGAATACCGAAGCGCGCTGGGACGATGAATTCCCGGTCAATCACGAGTGTCTGTATCTGAATCACGCTGCCGTTGCGCCCTGGCCAGAGCGCGCGCGCGTGGCGGTCAGCGAATTTGCTGCCGAGAATACCGCCCTCGGCGCCAGCCGCTATCCACAATGGAGCTCGATGGAAGCTGGCCTCAAACGCAACCTGGAAGCCCTGATCGACGCCCCGAAAGGCTCGGTCGCTCTGGTTAAAAATACCTCAGAAGCGTTGTCTTTTGTGGCTGCCGGGCTCGACTGGCAGCCGGGTGACATGGTGGTGATCAGCGATCAGGAATTCCCGTCCAACCGCATCGTCTGGGAAGCGCTGGCACATAAAGGGGTGCAGGTTGTGGAAGTCGCACTGCCCTGGGATGACCCGGAATCCCTGCTGCTGGAAGCCTTAGAGCAGAAGCCACGATTGTTGTCGGTCAGTGCAGTGCAGTACGCCACCGGCCTGACGCTGGATCTGGTCCGGCTGGGCGAAGCCTGTCGGGCGGCGGGCACTCTGTTCTGTGTTGATGCTATTCAGGCGGTGGGCGCCCTGCCGTTTTCGGTTCAGGCGATTCAGGCCGATTTTGCTATGGCTGACGGCCATAAATGGCTGCTTGGCCCGGAAGGTCTGGGGTTTTTCTATGTACGGCCACAGATTATGGATCAGCTGAGCCTGTCCGAATTCGGCTGGCATATGGTTGAGGATATGGGTAACTACGACCGTAAAGACTGGCAACCCGCCGCCGATGCGCGGCGTTTTGAGTGCGGCAGCCCCAATATACTGGCCGCTACTGCCCTGAAAGCCAGCACCGATTTGCTGCTCGAAGTCGGCATGGATCAGGTCGCTACCCGCGTGGTAACCAACGTGCTGTACCTGAAGGAATTACTGGACGACAAGGGTGCCACCTTTATCAATCCACTGTTGCATCAGCGTCCGTCGGGCATTCTGACCTTCCACTTTATGGGTAAAGACAGCACACAGCTGTACAAACTGCTGATGCAGGCTGGGGTGATTTGCGCTAATCGCGGCGGCGGTATCCGCTTCTCGCCACACTTTCATACCACTCAGGAAGTGATGGAAGACGCCGTAGATGCCGTGGAGTGTTTGCTTGAAGCGCTCTGAGCGCAGCTTGCGGGCATAAAAAAGAGCGCATCTGCGCTCTTTTTTCTTTCCGGTGTTCGCTACAGCATGGCTGCCGCTTACATCGTATGGGTTATGCGATCCGACTTCAGGGCACCAGCCAGATAGGTTTCGATCTTGTCGCGGGCCATGCTTTCGTCGCCGGTAAACTGCACGCCGATGCCGGCCACTTTGTTACCCTGAGCACCCTTTGGCGTAACCCAGATAACCTTACCGGCCACCGGGATTTTTTCCGCCTCGTCCATCAGCTTCAGCAGCATGAAGACTTCATCGCCCAGCTGATACTGCTTGTTGGTCGGAATAAACAAACCGCCTTCTTTGATAAACGGCATATAGGCGGCGTAAAGAACCGATTTATCTTTAATGGTCAGCGACAAAATGCCGCTGCGGGCACCTAAATTGGCGGTCATGCATGCTCCCCGCGATGACTGTCCTGAACGATCTGCTGCCAATCCAGCAACAGGGATTCAAGCAGCAACTGCTTATTATAGTTACCGCCACCGGACAGCAACTGCCCGAGTACGGCCTGAACTTTATGCTGCAAGGTTATCAGCTTTGCCGGATTCAGGGTAGCGCACGGCAGCAACTGAAAAACCTGATCGGTAAACACCAGCTGCTCCGGACCGACACCCAGCTTCGCTTTAAGACAATCAGACAAAATTGAATAAAACCAGGAGGTTACGTCCTGAAACTCAAGTTTATTCCAACCTTCCGCCGCGGCCTGCAGCGGAATTTGCCCCTGACTCCACTGGCGCAGCAGCTCAAACCACTTCTGCTGCTGACTGCTTTGCTCACGCGTCAGCCAGTCCAGCGCTTTCAGCGGCGCCTGATGATTCATGCGCAACGCCTGTTCTGCCACCTCGGCGCTGAAGCCTTGCTGCTGCAGCCAGCTCAGGGCTTCGGCCTGCCCCGGCGGACTGAGCTGCAGGCGCTGGCAGCGGCTGCGGATGGTCGGCAACACCGAGCCGAAACGCTCGGTTTCCAGCAACAGAAAGCTCTCACCCGGCGGCTCTTCCAGAGTTTTCAGTAAGGCGTTGGCGGCATTGGTGTTCATCACTTCCACCGGACGCAGGCTGACCACCTGGCAGCGGCTGATCTGCGGTGTCTGGGCGAGAAAATCATTCACCTTACGGATCGCATCAATACGGATCTGGCGACTACCATCTTCCGGCTGACACAGCATAAAATCGGGATGCGTCCCTGCCGCCCAGAGCTGACAACTGTGGCACTGGCCACAGGGTTCAGCCTCATCGCGCAGACATAACAGCCATTGTGCCACATGCAGTCCCAGCTGATGCTTGCCAATACCCTCAAGGCCGGTCAGCAGCAGCGCGTGGGGCAGCCCTCCGCTTTGCTGACGGCGCACCAGTTCATGCCAGACACTCTGATGCCAGGGCTGCACACTCATGCCTCACCTCTCATTGCATTCCGCCCGATGGCAGCAAACTTTGCAAAACCTGTTCGATCTGCTGCTGTACCTGTGCCAGCGGCTGTGCGGCATCGATACGGCGGAAGCGTTCATGCTGAGAGGCCAGCCAGTCAAAGCCCTGCTGGACCCGCTCAAAGAAATCCAGCTGCTCCTGCTCAAAACGATCAACCGCTTCGCCGGCCTGATCGGCACGGCCACGGGCACGACCCATGCCGACCGCTAATGGCGCTTCCAGCAGTAAGGTGCAGTCCGGTTCCAGCCCCTGCTGCACCAGTGCTTTCAGCTGTTCAATCTGTGCCAGTGGCAGCTGGCGGCCAAAGCCCTGATAGGCGATGGTGGAGTCGGTAAAACGATCACACAACACCCAGGCACCGCGCGCCAGTGCCGGTTGAATGAATGCCTGCAGGTGCTGGGCACGGGCAGCAAACACCAGCAGCAGTTCGGTCAGAGGCTGCATGATTTCAGTGTGATGAGCCTTAAGAAGGCGCTCGCGGATGGTTTCGGCAATTTCAGTGCCGCCCGGTTCACGGGTAACGACCACTTCAATGCCGCGGGCGTGAAGCCACTCAGCACAGAAGGCGATATTGGTGGATTTACCCACACCTTCTCCGCCTTCAAAGGTAATAAACAAGCCCTGTTGCGGCTTTGTCATACGGGATGTTCCTGCTCAGGATTCTGACGCGGCGGCTTCAGCCGGCGCCGATCGGTAATCTTTTTTACGGCGGAAAATCTGGTATTTCCGCACCGCTTTATTGTGTTCTTCCAATGTTGCCGAAAACTGATGACTGCCGTCGCCGCGGGCAACAAAGTACAGCTCATCGCCATCAGCGGGATTCAGCGCCGCATCGAGCGCGGCACGCCCGGCCAGCGCAATCGGCGTTGGCGGCAGGCCTTTCTGGCGGTAGGTATTGTACGGATTTGTCCGGTCCTGCAGATGTTTTTTGCGCAGATTGCCATCAAATTGTGGCCCCAGGCCATAAATAACCGTCGGATCGGTCTCCAGGCGCATATTTTGTTGCAGGCGGCGCACAAAAACGCCGGCAATCACCGGGCGTTCAGCCACTACGCCGGTTTCTTTCTCCACAATCGACGCCATGATCAGTGCTTCATAAGGGCTTTTGTACGGCACGTCCGCCGCACGGGCCTCCCACGCAGCAGCCAGTTGCTCACGCATACGCTGGTAGGCCTGACGGATCACCGACGAAACCCCTTCACCGCTGTGATACACGTAGGTATCCGGATACAGCCAGCCTTCCGGGTTGCCCTGCAGGCCAAGCATTTCGCCAACCCGTTCCGGTGTCAGCGGGTTCAGATCCTGAGTCAGACGCGGCGCCTCGGCCAGCGCCGTCAGCGCTTCACGCAACTGCAGCCCTTCAATCAGGCTGACGCGATAAGTTACCGGTGTCGCATTGGCGAGAAAGTTCAGTAATTCAGTGCCACTGAGCGCTGCCGGCACATCGTATTCGCCGACGCGCAACACCCGCTCCTGACCGGTCAGTCGCGCCTGAAGTCGCAACAACAGCGCCGATGGCAACCAGCCGTCGGCCTGCCAGCGGCGACTGAGGCTGCTGATGGTGTCACCACTGACTACTTCAATACGGACAGGTTGCTCGTTACTGGTTGGCAGCTGCCAGAAGGCCAATACGGTGGCACTCAGTAACAGGAAAACAAGGGAGGACAAAGCCAGCAGGCGTTTGCTCAGTGTCATGCGTAAAGATTCTCCAGATCCTTCTGCAGCGTTGCGATCTGATGCTGCGCTGCCGGGTGTTCGAATTGCCGCCCGTCTATGCGGCTGACCATAACAATCCCCTGCAGCGTATTGCAGAAGAAGACGGCATCAGCGGCCAGCAGGCGTTCGCGTCCAAAAGGGGTAATGATGACATTCTGATGCGTCAACAGCCAGCGCCGCACAACGCCATTCACTCCGCTGCTACTGAGATCCGGGGTTACCAGTTGTCCATTTTCCAGCAGAAACAGATTGCTCATACAGCCTTCAATCACCTGCCCCTGCGCATCCAGCATCACCGCTTCCTGCCAGTCGGGCTCAAAGCGCTGGCGCGCCAATACCTGTTCTAAGCGGTTCAGATGTTTGAAACCCGCCAGTGCCGGCTGAATCGCCAGCCGGATATCGCTGAATCCGGCCACCATGCCCTGCGGCAGACGGAGATAGCCCCAGTCAGGCGGCGTAAATTCCTGCCACTGTAACAGTAGTTCCGGCTCTGCCGGCGGCGCATAGCCACGCGGGCCGGCGCCGCGACTGATCAGCAGCTTACCGGCCAGCAGCGGGCTTTGCGGGCGCTGAGCCAGAGCCTGTTCGATTTGCTGAAAGCTGTCGATCGGGAAATCCAGTGCACATAAGCCCTGCAGCAGACGCTGTTTATGGTATGGCCATAATGGAATGCTGCCATCGGGTGCAAAACGAATGGTTTCAAACAGACCATCGCCGTAGTGCAGCGCGCGGTCATTGGACGGCCAATGGCTCTGAGCTTGGCTATGACCCTGCCCCCGCCACTGACCGTTAACCCAAACGTATGCAGTGCTGACTTCAGACATCATAACGACGGAACAGCAGGCTGCCGTTGGTACCACCGAAACCAAAGGAGTTGGAAACAGCAGCACGGATATCCATTTTACGCGCTTTATGCGGAACGTAATCCAGATCGCATCCTTCGGCAGGATGATCAAGATTAATGGTTGGCGGCGCGATGCCATCGCGTACCGCCAACACTGTAATCAGAGCTTCCAGAGCGCCGGCAGCCCCCAGCAGGTGGCCGGTCATGGACTTGGTCGAAGAGACAGCCAGGCGGCTGACATAATCACCAAACAAATCCTTAATCGCCTGGGTCTCGGCAATATCGCCAATCAGTGTCGAGGTGCCGTGAGCATTGATGTAATCAATATCCTGCGGCTGCAGACCGGCATCGTTAAGCGCATTGGCCATCGCCATGCGCGCGCCCTCGCCATTTTCCGGCGGACTGGTGATGTGATGGGCATCATCACTCATGCCCAGACCACTGAGTTCGGCATAAATAGTCGCGCCACGGGCCTGAGCATGTTCAAGAGATTCCAGTACCAGTACAGCCGCGCCATCGCCCAGCACAAAACCATCACGGTCTTTATCCCAGGGGCGGCTGGCTTTTTCCGGTTCATCGTTGCGGGTACTCATGGCGCGGGCCGCGGCAAAACCGGCGACACCAAGAGGCGACGATGCCATCTCGGACCCGCCGGCAATCATCACATCCGCATCGCCGTAAGCGATGGTACGGGCGGCATAACCAATATTATGAGTACCTGTGGTGCAGGCGGTGGTAATAGCAAAGTTAGGGCCGCGGAGTTTGTGGCGGATAGCAATATTGCCGGACGCCATATTAATCACGGCAGCAGGCACAAGAAACGGTGATACCCGGCGCGGGCCACTGCTCTGTAATTGCTGGTAATTCTGTTCAATAGTCGTGATGCCGCCGATGCCTGAGCCAACAGCCACACCAACACGGTCACGGTTTAACGATTCGGGAAAGGCTGCATCAACAATGGCCTGCTCTGCCGCCACCATGGCGTATTGCAGAAAGAGATCCATTTTGCGCGCATCTTTTTCGCTCATCACACTGGTGACGTCGAACTGTTTAACAGCGCCGCCAATCTTCGTGGCGTACCCTTCCGTGCCAAAGTGTTCAATACGGGTGATACCACTTTCTCCGGCGCAGAGTGCGCGCCAGGTATCCGCCACATTCAGACCAAGCGGGTTAACACTGCCCAGTCCCGTAATTACCACACGTCGCTTTGTCATATTCCGTTTTTCATCCCAGTAGTCGCAAACACGGCCGCCAAAAGGTCACATAACAGGCATAAAAAAAGCCGCGTCAGAAGAGGCGGCTTTCGGGCTCGCTGACCTTACAGGTTGGCGATGATGTAGTCGATCGCTTCCTGAACGGTAGTCAGCTTCTCAGCGTCTTCATCAGGAATTTCAGTTTCGAATTCTTCTTCCAGAGCCATAACCAGCTCTACAGTATCCAGAGAATCCGCGCCCAGATCGTCAACAAAAGAGGATGAAGCCTTAACATCTTCTTCTTTAACACCCAGCTGTTCACATACGATTTTCTTTACGCGTTCTTCAATGTTGCTCATGGTTTTTTCCTACCGTTTCAAGTTTCCTGGTGGTCTTAATGACCTCAGCCCATATTCATGCCGCCATTCACATGAATGGTCTGGCCTGTAATGTATTTCGCGTCGTTTCCGGCCAGAAAAGCAACCGCACCAGCGATTTCTTCTACCTGTCCGAAGCGCTTGCCTGGAATGGTGGCTAGGATCGCCTCTTTTTGCGTTTCAGGCAAGATTTCCGTCATATCTGTTTGAATAAATCCCGGCGCGACACAATTCACCGTGATGTTCCGGCTGGCAATTTCCTGCGCCAGAGAGCGGCTGAAACCTTCCAGACCCGCCTTGGCAGCAGCGTAGTTTGCCTGCCCGCCATTACCGGTAGTACCGATAATGGAACTGATATTAATAATGGCGCCGGCCTTCTGCTTCAGCATCGGCTTAACCATGGATTTGCATACGCGGAATACGCCGGTGAGGTTGGTGTTAATCACCTCGCCCCACTCGTCATCCGACATGCGCAGAAACAGGTTGTCGCGCGTGATTCCGGCGTTATTCACCACAACCCGTGGCGTGCCGTAATTCTGCAAAAACTCTTTCAGGGCGTTGTCTGTTTGTGCCGCATCGGCAATATTCAGCACCAGTGCATCGTTATCACCGTCAATCTGCTGCAGCGCTTCGCGTACAGAAGCTGCACCGGATTCGCTGGTTGCGGTACCAACAACACGATAGCCGTCACGCGCCAGACGTTCGGCAATCGCGCGACCAATGCCGCGGGAAGCGCCAGTCACCAGGGCGAGTAATTTTTCACTCATATTCAGGATCCTTGAATAAAGGCAATGGTTGCCTGTAAGGACGCGGCATCACCCGTATTATGGGTTGCCAGCGTTTTATCGATGCGCTTGTTCAGGCCGCTGAGCACTTTGCCCGGGCCGAATTCAATCGCATTATCGGCGCGTCCGCGGCAAGCCTGTACGGCACCAGTCCAGTTAACCGGGCTGTACAGCTGCGCCAGCAGACGCGATGGAATTTCTGCCAGAGTTGCCACCGCATTATCAACGTTGTGGTACACCGGAAATGCCGGTGCGCGGAAGGAAACCGCATTCAGTGCTTCGCCAAATTCTTCGGCTGCGGCTTTCATCAGGCTGGAGTGGAACGGACCGCTGACCGCCAATGGCAGTGCGCGCTTGGCGCCTGCAGCCTTGGCAAGCTCAATGGCTTTTTCCACACCGCTCATGGCGCCGGCAATAACAATCTGGCCGGGTGCATTAAAATTCGCTGGCTCAACCACACCGGCAGCAGAAGCCTCAGCACACACGGCGCGAATCTGATCTTCTTCCAGGCCCAGTACGGCGGCCATGCCACCCTGACCCGCCGGTACCGCAGCTTCCATCAGCTCACCACGTTTTTTTACCAGACGCACAGCATCGGCAAAATCGATCGCATCGGCAGCAACCAGTGCGGAATACTCTCCCAGAGAATGTCCTGCTCCGGCAATAACATTCAGCGCCGGACAGGTTTCCTGCAGTACACGCCATAAAGCAACGCTGGCCGTCAGCAACGCTGGCTGAGTGTTATAGGTCTGATTCAGCGTTTCTGCCGGGCCGTCCTGACACATGGCCCAGAGATCAAGATTGATGGATTCAGACGCTTGTGCAAAGGTGCTCTGAATCTGAGGATATTCGGCCGCCAGATCCGCCAGCATACCAACCTGCTGCGCGCCCTGACCGGGGAAGAATGCAATTACATCGGTCATCACTTGCCCTGTATTCACGGTAAAAATCACTGTTGTACGAATTCTGAATAACGTTTCTGAATACGCGCTATCAATTGCGTTCCAACATCAGTGCCGAAAGCCGGACACATAATATGGAGAGCAATTGTTACAATAAATAGTCAACAATGCACAATATTATTGAATCAGATTCACCGCTCAATGATTTTGCAGACGATTAAGCTCGGCCAGCAAACGGGGTTTGTCGAAGCGCTCAACCTTCTGTAGCAGGTACTCCAGCGCATAGCGATAAGCGCGCTCGTCGGATTTGCCATGGGTTTTAACTACCACACCATCCAGCCCCAGCAGCAAAGCACCACCATGACGGGCCGGTGATATGCGCCGTTCAATGCGACCAATGGCCGGCGCCCAAAGGAATGACAGCCAGCGCAAAAACCAGGTATTGCGGAATTCGCTCTGCAGCTGCTCACTGAGCCATTCCGACAACCCTTCGCTGGCCTTCAGGGCGATATTGCCGGCAAAACCATCGGTTACCAGTACATCCAGCTCGCCGCGGTAGAGGTCATCACCTTCGTAAAAGCCGACATAGTAGTCCGGCATAATACGCTGCAGCTGTTCGGCCGCATGACGCACATTATCCGTCCCCTTGGTTGACTCGCGCCCAACATTCAGGAGACCAAGGCGTGGCGCCATCGCACACTGGGTGCAACTCCAGGCCGCACCAATACAGGCAAACTGCACCAGCTGATCAGCGCTGACACCTAAATTGGCGCCCAGATCGAGCATCAGCAGTGGTTTTTTGCGCGTGGGCAGCTGGGTTGCCAGCGCCGGACGGTCAAGACCAGGCAGCATCCCCAAAAGATGACGGGCAAGCACCATCAGTGCCCCGGTATTGCCAACAGAAAGCACACCCTGTGCGCGACCCTGCTGATATTCATGCAGCACCGCAGCCATGGTTGACTTCAGCCCCTGGCGCAGCATTTGCGCGGGTTTATCCTGCATGGATATCTGGGTTTCACAAAGGAGAATGCGTACCCGAGATTTACGGGAAGCAAAGAACGACTCCGCTTCATCAGCGAAGTCCTGAGTCACCGCCACAATCAGATGAACATCCGGGCGCGACTTGAGGAATTTCTTACAGGCCTGAAACGCAACGCGGGGACCTAAGTCCCCGCCCATTACATCTACCGCAACGGTAAACATATTAGTTGTTGCCAGTCTCCACGACTTTTTTGCCACGGTAGAAACCGTCAGCGCTTACGTGGTGACGACGGTGAGTTTCACCAGAAGTCGGATCGGTAGACAGTGCCATTACTGCAGTGTCCAGAGCATCGTGTGAACGACGCATGCCACGCTTGGAACGAGTTACTTTGTTTTGCTGAACCGCCATTTTAGGCTCCTAACTATTCGCTATTTCTGTTTGAGCTTAGCTAAAACGTCAAACGGGTTGGGTCGTTTGTCGTCTGAATCTGTTGTTTCCGGCTTCGACTCAGGTTGCTTAAACTGACAATCGCCTTCCGGGTGTGTTGGAAACATGGGCAGTGCCAGCAGCACTTCGTCTTCCATCACTGACCACAGATCCAGCTGACCATTTTCGTCAACTTCGACCGGCTCAAACCGTTTCGGTAATTGCTTGGCCTGATCATCGTCAAATACAAGTCCCAGCTGAAAGCTGCTTTCCACAGGAATGGTGACATTCCCGAGACAGCGCTGACAGATCATGACAACACTTGTATTACAGCTGCCCTGCAGTAACCGGTGCTTTTCCTGATCACGTTCGAAACGAATTTCGCAGTGAACAGGAGCGACGCAGTCTTCGACTGCTTCGTTAAGCCTGGTTAGCTGTTTGCTGTCAATATCGGCACTGAATTGCTGTCCAACAGTAACCAGTTTTACCGCATCAACACGCTTGGGAAGCTGAGCCTCTGCCATAGTGCGCGACATCATAGGTACGCAAAGCCCCTCTGTCAAAATTATTTAACGCAGACTCAGAGTCTGCTCAGTCAGCAGCGTCGCAAAGCCACGCCCCATACTTGCACCGAAGCGCTTCACCAGCTCATCCCAGGGGCTTGGCTGGTAGGTAAAGTTAACCAGTTCTTCGGTATCCAGTTTTTCCCGGGCAATCTGACTGCTGGATGCCAGCCCGTCAATCAGCCCCAGATCCAGCGCCTGCTCACCAGACCACACCAGACCAGAAAACAGATTCGGATCATCTTTCAGACGCTCACCGCGACCCAGCTTCACCTGCTCGATAAACTGCTTATGGGTAACCTTGAGCACGCCCTGCCAGAAGGCTTTTTCATCTTCATTCTCAGGCAGGAAAGGATCAAGGAAGCCCTTGTGCTCACCGGCAGTATACTGGCGACGCTCGACGCCGAACTTCTCCATCGCTTTCACAAAGCCAAAGCCGGAGCCCACCACACCGATAGAGCCCACCAGACTGGCTTTATCGGCATAGATTTCATCCGCCGCCGCGGCAATGTAGTAAGCGCCGGAAGCACCCAGATCCATAATCACCGCATACACAGGAAAATCAGGACGGGTTTCTTTCAGACGTTTGATTTCGTCATAGACGTAACCGGCCTGTACCGGACTGCCACCCGGGCTGTTAATGCGCAAAATTACACCCAGTGCCTTCTCATCATCGAAGGCGTCACGCAATGCACCAATAAGCGCATCAGCGCTGGCGTCCTGATCGGCAGCAATTACCCCATTCACCTCAATTACGGCCGCATAATTTCCTTCCGGCAGCATTTCTGTTCCATGCTCGCCCGGCATGCGCAGCAGCCAGATAATGGCGAACAGGTAAATAAAGGTGAGCGCTTTAAAGAAAATACCCCAGCGACGGGCGCGCTTCTGCTCGCCCTGCATATCCATCAGTACTTTTTCGATCAGCTTCCATTCTTTGCTGTTATCGTCCGGGCGGTTTGCCGGCTGATTCTGGTTAAGGTTTTCGTTATCCATTAATACGTATCCAGTCGTTAAGTTCTTGAATGCTATGGCAGATGGCCAGCGGACCACAAGCCAGAAGCACGCGATCATCATGCGCGCCATGCCCCATGGCCACAGACGCCATACCGGCAGCATTGGCCATATCCAGGTCGTAGGTGGTATCGCCGACCATCAGCGCCTCATCCGGCGCAATGTTCAGCTCACTCAGCAATTCCCTGAGCATCTGCGGATGCGGCTTCGAGCGGGTTTCATCGGCACAGCGGGTCGCAGCGAATCTGTGCCCTATTTTCAGGTCGCGCAGCATCCGGTCGAGTCCGCGCCGGCTTTTGCCAGTAGCAACCGCCAGTAAATGGCCCCGCTCAACCAGACCTTCCAGAAACTCCGGAGTTCCGGGAAAGAAGCCCATGGCAACCTGACTGTCAGCGACGAAATAGCGCGCATACACCTGCGTCATGGCCTGCAATTGCGGCTCATCAATCGCCGGCCATACCGTACGAAGCGCCTCCGGCAAGCCAAGACCAATAATGTTCTGTACTGCAGCATCTGGCACCTGCGGCAGTCCCACCTCGCCGGCGGCCTGCTGCATACTGTCAACAATGCGCTGGGTGGAGTCGACCAGCGTACCGTCCCAGTCAAAAATAATCAGTTTAAAGCGCAAACTCACACCCCGCCTTCTTTAAAATACTGCTGAATTCATCGTCCGGCAGCGCACTGATCTGCAGGCGCTCACCACTGTCAGGATGGCGGAAAGACAACTGCCAGGCATGCAGAAACAAACGCTTAACCCCCTGACGCTTGTCGATATCCTGCTGCGAGCGGTCGCAGTACTTCACATCACCGGCAATACTGCAGCCCTGAAACTGACAGTGCACCCGAATCTGATGGGTACGCCCGGTCACCGGCTCTGCTTCTATTAATGAGTAATGCGACCCCGAGGCCTTCAGGGTGGTTTTGGTCAGTGACGTTTTACCTTCCGGACTCACCATCACCATGCGCTCACCGGACTGGCGTTCAAAACGCAGCAGCGGTTCGCGCACTTCGGTCACAGAAGCAGGCCAATGCCCGTGCACCATGGCCAGATACTTTTTACTGATACCTGATTTGTTCGCCAGCATGCGCTGCAAAGCCGTCAGTACTGAACGCTTTTTGGCAATCATAATAACGCCCGAGGTATCACGATCGAGACGATGCACCAGTTCAAGAAAGCGATGATCCGGGCGCATTTTACGCAAGGCTTCAATCAGCCCCAGATTCACCCCGCTGCCACCATGCACGGCCAGCCCGTGGGGTTTATTCACCACCAGAAGACCATCATCTTCATGCAGGATGGCATTCTGCAGAATTTCCTGCAGTGCCGGTGATACATCCGGCGTCTCATCGCGCTCGGCAATCCGCAGCGGCGGCACCCGCACCACATCACCAGACACCAGGCGGGTATCCGCCTTCACCCTTCCTTTATTTACCCGCACCTCGCCTTTACGGATGATGCGGTACACCAGCGTCTTGGGCACACCTTTTAAAACAGAGATAAGAAAATTATCGACACGCTGACCATCGTTATCGGCGGTCACCGTCAACAGCGATACTTTACCGGTATCGATTTCGTGATTTGACATAGGTTCGAAGCAGCCCAGGCGGCGGATTTATTTGTGGTATGGCATTTGCGGGGCGCAACCAATGTTGCTATATTCGCCCACGGCCTTGGTCGGCACAGAGAAAGCGTACAACCCAGCCGACGATCAAGATCAGCCGAAAGGCGAGGCCAGGCCGATCAAGCGGCAGAGTATAAGGAAGAAGACATACTGTTAAAACTCTTCCTGACGAATAATTACGGCGAGCGCAGGCCAATGGCCGCCCGCCCAGTGAGATAAACCACGCAGCGACCTGCGGGCAATCTCGCATTATCAAATTATGGACAGTGTTGGTGCACAACAAACCAGAGGCACCACTGCGAGACAGGTCAGGCGACCCGAAAACGGCGCTGACAACTGCTGCAAAGCACCCATAAATATTTTGGTAGTGGCCGGAATAGTCCGGCATTGCCAGCCGGTACGTTGCCAGAACGAGCTTAACGTACAGCATGAAAAGAATGCTTATCAATGCAACTCAGCCTGAAGAGTTGCGTGTAGCCCTTGTAGATGGCCAGAAACTCTACGACCTCGATATTGAGTCCGGCTCCCGCGAGCAGAAGAAGTCCAATGTCTATAAAGGTAAAATCACCCGCATCGAACCCAGCCTGGAAGCCGCGTTTGTCGACTTCGGTGCTGAGCGTCACGGCTTTCTGCCACTGAAAGAAATTGCCCGCGAATACTTTGTTAAAGACCCAGGCCCAGGCCGCATCAACATCAAAGATGTGCTGCGCGAAGGTCAGGAAGTCATCATTCAGGTCGACAAAGAAGAGCGTGGTAACAAAGGTGCCGCACTGACCACTCAGGTATCCCTGGCTGGCCGCTACCTGGTACTGATGCCAAACAATCCACGTGCCGGCGGCATCTCCCGCCGCATCGAAGGCGACGAACGCACCGAACTGCGTGAAGCCATGAAAGGTGTGACCGTACCGGACAAAATGGGCGTTATCGTCCGCACGGCCGGTATTGGCCGCAGCGCCGAAGAACTGCAGGCTGACCTGAATTATCTGGTTCACCTGTGGGACGCCATCAAGCGCGCCTCCGACGAGCGCCCTGCTCCTTGCCTGCTGCTGCAGGAAAGCAACGTTATCATCCGTGCCATCCGTGACTACCTGCGTCAGGACGTCGGTGAAGTACTGATCGACACCGATGCCGCCTACGAAGAAGCTCTGGGCTTTGTGCAGCAGGTCATGCCGCACTACCAGAACAAGTTCAAGCGCTACACCGATGCCGTACCGCTGTTCAACCGCTATCAGATTGAAAGCCAGATCGAATCGGCCTTCCAGCGCGAAGTGAAACTGCCATCCGGTGGCTCTATCGTTATCGATCCAACCGAAGCCCTGGTGTCTATCGACATCAACTCGGCGCGCGCCACCAAAGGTGCCGATATCGAAGAAACCGCACTGAACACCAACCTGGAAGCGGCCGACGAGATTGCCCGCCAGCTGCGCCTGCGCGATATGGGCGGCCTGGTAGTGATCGACTTTATCGACATGCTGTCCAGCAAGAATCAGCGCGAAGTTGAAACCCGCCTGAAGAAAGCACTGGAAGTGGATCGTGCCCGCGTACAGGTTGGCCGTATTTCCCGCTTCGGTCTGATGGAAATGTCGCGTCAGCGTCTGCGTCCGTCGCTGGAAGAAACCAGCGGCCACGTATGCCCGCGCTGTAACGGTACTGGTGTTGTGCGTGATATTCAGTCTACCGGTCTGTCAATTCTGCGCCTGATCGAAGAAGAAGCCGCAAAAGAGAACACCGGACAGATCCGCGCCATTGTGCCGGTATCCGTTGCTACCTTCCTGCTGAACGAAAAACGCACCCTGATCGCCGGTATCGAAGCCCGTCACGGCAGTAAAGTCGTGGTTCTGCCGAATCCGAACATGGAAACACCGCACTACGAAGTATTGCGTCTGCGTCCGGATGACAGCCTGATCGGCGAAGTCAGCTACGAACACAAGATGGAAGAAGAAGAGACCGAATACGGTCTGGATCTGACCATCCGCGAAACCAGCAAAGTACAGCAAGCTGCGGTTAAAGCCGGTGCTCACAGCGTTCCTGCCGCTGCACCGGTTGCAACGACAAGCGAAGCAACAGCCAGCAAAGGTCTGTGGAGCAAAATTGGCAGCGCCCTGTCTGCGCTGTTTGATGGCGGTGAAAAGCAGGAAGAAAAACCTGCGCCGAAAAAAGCCCGCGAAGAAAGCAGTAACGGCCGCAATGAGCGCAACCGTAACGAACGCAACCGCAATGACCGTGGCCGCAACCGCAATCGTAACGAGCGCAACCGCGATGACCGCAGCGATGGTGATAACGAGCGCGGCAATCGCAGCGAAACCCGTAGCGAAAGCCGCAACGAAGGTCGTGGCGAACGCTCCGGTCGCAACCGTAATGACCGCCCTGCCCGCAATCGCAACGATAACCGTAACGACGGTGAACGTAACGACAACCGTGCCGAGCGCAATGAAGCCGAAGCCAGCAACGAACCACGTGCACCACGCCGTGACCGCAGCGGCAATCGTGCACCACGCAACGAAGTCCGCAATGACAAAGTTGAACTGACCGAAAACGAAGCAGCCAGCAGCGTAGTGGCCAGCGAAACCGCCGATGCCGGTAACCGCAGCAGCGAAGGCCGCCCAGAGGGTCGTCGTCGTCGCAACCGTGGTGAACGGGGCGAGCGCAACAATACCCAGGCTAACACTGCCAACACTGAAGAAAACAGCAACGAACAGGCCGCTGAAGAACAGGCTGTAGTAGCTGCAGATAGTGCTGTAAGCGAAAATGCAGCACCCCCTGCCGATGCCGGTAACAGCACGGATGCGGGCAGCGAAAGCAACGCTGATGAGAATGGCGAAAAGACAACCCGCCGCTCACGTAACAGCCGTCGCCGCAACCGCAACCGTGACGACCGCCCGGCCAAAGCCGGTGCCGCTGAAGCAGACAACGGGGAAAACACTGACGCCAATGCAGCGGATGCCGCTGTCGAAGCAGCCAATGCTGAGACCAGCGAAGTAAAAGCAGAAACCGCTGAGCAGTCAGCAGCTGTTGAAAGTGCTGATGCTCAGGAAGCCGTAGCGGAAGTTCCGGCGACTGAAGCTCCTGCAGCTGCAGAAACCCAGACTACAGAGGCTCATACCACTGAAACTCTGGCCACTGATACTCAAGTCACTGAAGCCCCTGCTGCTGAAACACAAACTGCAGAAGTACAGACTACTGAAGCAGCTGAAGCGCAGGAAGCTGTCGCTCAGCCAGCTGAAGGAACGGCCTCCCAGCCTGAAGTGACTGTTGCTGAGGAAAAACCAGCCGCCACAGAAAAGGCCCTGGCAGAAGCAACCGAAGCAGAAACAAGCGAAGCAGAAGTAACGACTTCTCAGGAAGAAGCAGCTACAGCAACCCAGGGCAATGATCGTGCATCCCGTCGTGGACGTCGTCGCAACCCGGGAGGTCGTGCGCCTAATGATCCGCGCAACCGCCGCAATGCGGATAGTGCGGAACAGGCAGCAGCACCGGCCGAGCAAGCCGTTGCAGAGCCAGCTGCCGAATCTGTGGTTGTAGCTGACGCTGAACCAGCGGCAGAAACCACTGCGGCAACTGAAGCTGAAACAGCAACAGAAGCCGACGAGCACAACAAGTAACACCGACAGGCGACAACGTACGTCGCCGTCTGTTACTGACTGAAAACCGCCTCCGGGCGGTTTTTTTATAGCCCGCAAAAACGTTTCACTGCTGACTGACGAGACAGTTATCAGTAATATCCTCACCCGAATCAGAAATTTTCAGCAAGGACGATCCATGGCCAAAGCCCTATCCATTATGCCCGTCGCATATTCAGCCAAGCAGCCTTATTTACAGCTGCTGCTGGCACTGATCATCTGCACAATATTCAGCCAGAGCGCCAGTGCCGAGTCGATGACCATGGTGCGTGAGTACACCTACAACGCCAGCGAAAATGATTCAAAGGTTTCCGCCCGCAAAGCCGCCCTGCAACAACTTCAGGTGCTGTTAATTGAAGAAGTCGGTGTACAGGTGCAATCCAGCTTCAGCAACACCGAAACCCTCGATAAAGAAGAATTCAGCCGTACTGTGCAGGCCAACTACCAGACATTTGCCAGCGCGCTGACAAAAACAAAGATCCTTGAAGAAAAATGGGATGGCGAAAATTTTTACCTGAAAGCGGAAATTGAAGTCGACCCTGATGGTTTAAGCACCCAGATTGCAACCATTATTGGCAGTGGTGGTAAAAACCCCTGTGACGCCGTACGTGAGCAGGTAAAAATCACATTACATAAAGCCCCAAGCCCGGATAAAAATGCCGAGCTGGTCGCTTTTGCATTAAAAGCGCCTTTCGATAACGACTGCAACGACTGGCAATATAACGTGCTCTACTCCCTCACCCAGAGCCGCTATCCCGCTACTGGCTACCGGGACTATCTGTTTGTCCAGCTGGCACAGATTGCACCGCATAATCTGTCCGAATATCTTCCAGGCATCGCAAAATACGCCATTACCAAAGATAACGGCATCACACCAACTGAATGGGAAACCATGCTCAGCAGCCTGCAGCGCCTGCCAGAAGACCGCCTGCAGCCTCTGCTGTCAGCGTTATCCAATTACAGCGATAAATCCCCCGATGATACGCGCAGCGGTAAGCCCAGCTATCAGCCACAAACCGCGCTACAACTGAAAAATCAACTGCAGTCATTGATTCAGGCGGCAGAAAAAGGAAAAGTCGGCAACCCTGCCCTGAGCGCTGGGGAACTGACCGCACGCATTATTAAAGCCAGCGCTTATCGCCAGCCGGCTATCGGGGCTGAATTATTCCAGCAGTACAGTGGCGAGCTGCCGGACATTAATGACATGGTTAAACCCATTACCGATTTTTATAAAAACCAGCTGAAGGCAGCCGGCAACCAGGAACTGGCCAGCAACAGCTTTAATCTGCTGCTGGAAAAACTGAACGAGCAAAAAGACACCCTCAACGACAACACTGCCAAAACAATGTATTACCTGCTGACAACACTGGAACGTAACGCCGAAGAAAATCAGCAGCAGGCAGCATTAATCGAGAATATACTCGGCCGCTATCCAAAGCTGTTTGCTCAGATCATCAAAGGCCAGCGCATTAATGAGGTACAGAAGAACCTGTGGTTTATCCGTTATAACCTGCCCGACTCCGAAGCCTGTACGCCAAGAGAATGTGCTGACCGGTTATTCGGTGACGGCAATGCCATGGAATTAAATGCTTACGGAGAGTATCTGGTTGCTTACGGAACGCGCGCGGCGGCTTCAGAAGACCTCGTTATCCGTAAATTGGAGCGTGTGCGCGTGCAGGCCAGCGGCCCTTACCGCACGACCATGAAACGCCATCTGATCACCGTACTGGGAAATATCCGCACCCAGGATTTACGCGCACAGGAACTATTGATAGAAAGCCTCGGCGATCTTGATCATAAAATTCCGGAAGAGGCACAAAACGCCCTGATTAAATTAGGCAGAGGTGTGCAGGAAAAGATGATGTCGATGATTTCCACCTACGAACCTCTGGTGCAGCGCCGCATGGTTGAGACCTTAGGAAAAATGCAGCCGGATACAGACATTGTGAATTTTCTTAAACGCATTCCTCAGAACGATCAATATATGCGCTTTGCCGTTGAAGATGCACTGCGCGACCAGCAGCGGGCGCTTTAAAAAACATAAGGCACAGCCTTTGGGCTGTGCCTTAGCTTGTATGCCCACTACCATGTACAAATATTTCAGCGACGCTCCATACTCAGAGATTCATCAACTCTTCATATTGATGAGTAATGGCATCCATTTTCCACAAAATGGATTCTGTCGTTACAGCGATAACCGTCGGCACATAACGGCCTTCCTTATTTAAGGCAAAACCGGTCTGGGAAAAAGTCCATTGCGAATCAACCCTGGCCAACGCCTGACGAATCTGTTCGGTACTCTCAGGGCTACCCTGCAATTGCGTCATGGCCAATGAAAATTGCTGCACAGCCTGCTCAAATTCGGCCTTTAACCCCTCATCCTGAACATTCCAATAAAGAGCAAAATAAGCTTTGGCAATTTTCTGCGATAGCATCCGTTGTCGTCCGGCAATATTAATCAGCAGAGCTTCGGGCCTGTTGGTGGCTTGAGTAATGGCCTGACTGATGGCATGAGTAGTTTGCTCACATAAAGCCAGCAAGCGATTATTATCCTGCAACAAGGTTTTTGCCTGATCTTTTTGTGGTGTGGACAGCAGCATCTGGCGCTGCTGTTGCCACAAAGATTCGATCTGGCGTAACGATTTTTGCAAATCAGAATCTGCAGCATAATCAAGCAGCTGCTGCAAGTGTTGTTCAAATTCCGCAACACTTTCATCCAATTGCTGATGGGCCTTATCGGGGCGAATAGCAGCGCCAACCGCCAGATAATTTTTCATAACCCGCTGCGACAAATAACGCAGACTACCGGCATAATTAACGGCTTCCGCATCATTTAACCTCTCAGCAGCCTGACTTACCCCAACGCCTGGCAACAGCAACAAAAGAACCAGCAAGAACCGACGCATACATTAGCCATCCATATAAAAAGATTACTCATGTTAAATACGTCGTAAGGTCAAACCCTGACTTACAGCAAGACCGAACCTTTGCCATACGGGCCATTAATGAGTATGGAGTACTCCGGCCGGAGTACCCCTATAAGGAATGTTGCTTCAGAGATGGATGTTGTCGGCAGGAATATGCACATTACCTTCCATAATTATCCGCGCACTGCGGCTCATTACAGCTTTGGTCGCCGTCCATTCGCCATCAACCAACGCCGCCGCTGCACCCACGCGTAATGTACCGGACGGATGACCAAAGGTTACGGAGTCACGTTCGGTACCGCCGGCCGCCAGATTCACCAGCGTACCAGGTACCGCCGCCGCCGTTGCGATGGCCACCGACGCCGTACCCATCATCGCATGGTGTAATTTCCCCATGGATAACGCACGTACGCAGACATCGATATCGGCTGCAGAAATCTGTTTGCCACTGGATGCTTCGTAATCCGTTGCAGGTGCCACGAAAGCAATTTTCGGCGTGTGTTGGCGCGCAACCGCTTCGGAAATGTCGGCAATTAAACCCATTTTTACCGCGCCGTAAGCACGCATGGTTTCAAATTTCGCCAGCGCTTCGGCATCGGAATTAATGTCTTTCTGCAGCTCGGTGCCTTTGTAACCAATATCCGCCGCATTGACAAAAATGGTCGGAATACCGGAATTAATCATGGTGGCTTTGAACGTACCAATGCCCGGAACTTCGAGATCATCGACTACGTTACCGGTCGGGAACATAGAACCTTCGCCATCCGCCGGGTCCATAAATTCAATCACCACTTCCGCTGCCGGAAAGGTTACGCCGTCGAGCTCAAAATCGCCGGTTTCCTGCACCTCACCATCGGTGATCGGTACATGGGCGATAATGGTTTTCTGAATATTTTTTTGCCAGATACGCACAGTACAAATGCCGTTGTGCGGAATACGATCGGCCGCGACCAGACCTTTGGCAATGGCAAATGCCCCAACGGCAGCGGTTAAATTACCGCAGTTACCTGACCAGTCCACAAAAGGCTTATTAATCGACACCTGGCCGAATAAATAATCCACGTCGTGATCCGGCTGTTCGCTTTTCGCCAGAATAACGGTCTTTGAGGTGCTGGACGTGGCACCGCCCATGCCATCGATCTGCTGACCGTACGGGTCTGGACTGCCAATAACACGCAACAGAATGTTATCGCGCACGTCTCCCGGTACCTGAGCCGCTTCAGGTAAATCGGTCAGGCTGAAAAATACACCCTTAGAGGTGCCGCCACGCATATAGGTGGCCGGAATTTTAATTTGTTTGGACATAGTCATTTCTCTTTCAGGACGTTACTGAAAACGTCGATGCCCTTAAAAGAAAGGTGGGCAGTGCCCACCCTACTTTGGATTTTTTAAAACGCCGCAAAACTATATTTTGCGGCGTTTCGGAAGCGTTAACGAGGCAGTCTGCTTCGTTATTCGCCCTGCAGGAAGTCCTGAGCGAACTTCTGCAACACCCCGCCGGCACTGTACACATCCACTTCCGCGGCGGTGTCCAGACGACAGGTCATCGGTACTTCAACTACTTCACCATCTTTACGGGTAATCACCAGTGTCAGATCGCAACGCGGGCTCAGATCGCCTTTCACGTCGTAGGTCTCAGTACCATCCAGGCCCAGAGTCTTGCGCGTGGTGCCGGCTTTGAATTCCAGCGGCAGTACGCCCATGCCGATCAGGTTGGTGCGGTGAATACGCTCGAAGCCTTCGGCAGCAATTGCCTCAACACCCGCCAGACGCACGCCTTTGGCAGCCCAGTCACGGGAAGAACCCTGACCGTAGTCGGCACCGGCGACGATGATCAGCGGCTGCTTGCGGTTCATGTAGGTTTCAATCGCTTCCCACATACGCATCACCTTACCTTCCGGCTCTACGCGCGCCAGAGAACCCTGCTTCACGTTGCCGTTTTCATCCAGCACCATTTCGTTCAGCAGTTTCGGGTTAGCGAAGGTTGCACGCTGTGCCGTCAGGTGGTCACCACGGTGAGTTGCGTAAGAGTTAAAGTCCTCTTCCGGCAGACCCATTTTGTGCAGATATTCACCCGCCGCACTGTCCATCATGATGGCGTTGGATGGCGACAGGTGGTCGGTGGTGATGTTGTCCGGCAGCACAGCCAGAGGGCGCATGCCTTTCAGTGTACGCTCACCGGCCAGAGCGCCTTCCCAGTAAGGTGGACGGCGGATATAGGTGCTCATCGGACGCCAGTCGTACAGAGGGCTGATGGCCTTCTCTTTGGCACCCAGATCAAACATCGGAATGTAGATCTGACGGAACTGCTCCGGCTTCACGCTTTCTTTAACGATGGCGTCGATTTCTTCATCCGATGGCCAGATATCCTTCAGGCGGATTTCTTTACCATCAACGACCGCAAGCACATCCTTTTCAATATCAAAACGAATAGTACCGGCGATGGCGTAGGCCACGACCAGTGGTGGCGATGCCAGGAACGCCTGCTTGGCGTACGGGTGAATACGGCCATCGAAGTTGCGGTTACCGGACAGTACCGCCGTGGCATACAGATCACGATCGATGATTTCCTGCTGAATCACAGGGTCCAGCGCACCGGACATACCGTTACAGGTAGTACAGGCGAAAGCCACAATACCAAAGCCCAGTTTTTCCAGTTCCGGCAGCAGGCCGGAGTCTTTCAGGTACAGCTCGGCCACTTTGGAGCCCGGCGCGAAGGATGATTTCACCCATGGCTTGCGGATCAGGCCCAGCTCGTTGGCTTTTTTCGCCAGCAGACCGGCGGCGACCACGTTGCGCGGGTTAGAAGTATTGGTACAGGAAGTAATGGCGGCGATGATGACCGCACCATCCGGCATCAGACCTTCGGCTTCCTGTGCTTTGGCCGCATCCAGATTACCGGCAATACCTTTGGCGGCCAGGTCAGCCGTTGATACACGGGCATGCGGGTTAGACGGGCCTGCCATATTACGGCCGACAGCCGACAGGTCGAAGCTCAGTACACGTTCGTATTGCGCGGTTTTCAGCGCATCGGCCCACAGACCGGTTTCTTTAGCGTACTGTTCTACTAAGGCCACCTGCTCAGGCTCACGGCCGGTCAGTTTCAGGTAGTCGATGGTTTGCTCATCGATGTAGAACATCGCTGCGGTCGCACCGTACTCCGGTGTCATATTGGAAATGGTTGCCCGGTCACCGATGGTCAGACTGGACGCACCTTCACCGAAGAATTCCACATAAGCACCCACCACGCGCTCTTTACGCAGGAACTCGGTCAATGCCAGCACGATATCGGTGGCGGTAATGCCAGGCTGGCGTTTGCCCTTCAGCTCAACACCAACAATATCCGGCAGACGCATCATGGATGGCAGGCCAAGCATCACGGTTTCGGCTTCCAGACCACCCACACCAACAGAAATAACACCCAGCGCATCGACGTGCGGGGTGTGGGAGTCGGTGCCGACACAGGTATCCGGATAGGCTACACCATTGCGCGCCTGAACCACCGGCGACATTTTCTCCAGGTTGATCTGGTGCATGATGCCGTTACCTGCCGGAATCACATCCACGTTGTCGAATGCGGTCTTGGTCCAGTTAATAAAGTGGAAACGGTCTTCGTTACGGCGCTCTTCGATCTCGCGGTTTTTGGCGAAGGCATCCGGATCAAAACCGCCGCATTCAACCGCCAGCGAGTGGTCAACGATCAGCTGAGTCTGCACCACCGGATTGACTTTGGACGGATCACCGCCCTTTTCAGCGATGGCATCACGCAGACCAGCCAGATCGACCAGAGCGGTCTGACCGAGAATGTCGTGACATACCACACGCGCCGGATACCACGGAAAATCCAGATCACGCTTACGCTCGATCAGCTGCGTCAGGGCATCGGTCAGCAGTTCAGGCTCACAGCGGCGCACCAGCTGTTCGGCCAGAATACGGGAGGTATATGGCAGGCCGTCATAGCTGCCAGGTTTAATAGCATCGACCGCGGCACGGGTATCAAAGTACTCCAGTGCGGTGCCGGCCAGTGGTTTACGGAATTCGGTGTTCATGGGGTGTTCTCTCAAAAAAGCCGAACTGCCCGCAGGCAGTTCATACCAGGGCCTGTCGACACTAATTAAACAGGCCTGTTATTGGTTAAAAATTTCTCAGGCAAGGCGCTGAGAGTGTGGCCTAACGGGTTAAGCGAACGAACAGCAACGCAGGATGAGGGATTTTTAGCCATAACCCTTCGGGCTGAGGCCAGTTTTCCCCATTAACGTCGTCGTTCGTCATTCATTTAGCCCGCTAATATCACTCCTCTCTCCTCGTTCTGAGAAAAACTGGTTCTCAGCAGGCCTGATTCACTTAGTGTCGACAGGCCCTGGATTCTTAACGCTGGGCAATCGCCGGTACCGGGCGGAACTCTTCACCGGTATATTCCGCGCTTGGGCGGATAATGCGGTTGTCGGCGCGCTGCTCCATCACGTGCGCTGCCCAGCCGGTCAGGCGGGAGCATACGAAAATCGGGGTGAACAGCTTGGTTGGAATGCCCATGTAGTTGTACGCCGAGGCGTGGAAGAAATCGGCATTACAGAACAGTTTCTTCTCGCGCCACATAACGGCTTCACAACGTACGGAAATATCGTACAGCGAGGTATCACCGTTCGCCTTGGCCAGCTTTTCAGACCATTCTTTAATCACGGCATTACGCGGATCAGATTCAGAGTAAATCGCGTGGCCAAAGCCCATGATTTTTTCTTTGCGTTCCAGCATACCCAGCAGTTTTTGCTCAGCATCTTCCGGATCGTTCATACCTTCAATCAGCTCCATCGCTGCTTCGTTGGCGCCGCCGTGCAGCGGGCCACGCAGGGAACCAATGGCACCGGTTACACAGGAGTGCATATCACTCAGGGTGGAAGCACACACACGGGCGGTAAAGGTAGAAGCGTTAAATTCGTGCTCGGCATACAGCGTTAATGACGCGTGCATCACCTGAGTGTGCAGTTCAGAAGGCTTTTCGCCATGCAGAGTCCACAGGAACTGCTCAGCGATAGAATCTGCAGCGGTTTCAACCTCGATACGTTTGCCATTGTTATGGCTGAAGTTGTACCAGTAGTTGATCATGCCCGGGAACAGCGCCAGCATACGGTCGGTGGCATCCTGCTGCTGATCAAAGCTTTCTTCGGTTTCGAGATTGCCCAGCATGGAGCAACCGGTACGCATCACGTCCATCGGGTGCGCTGAAGCCGGAATACGTTCCAGTACTTCTTTTAATGCCTGCGGCAGAGCGCGCATGGATTTCAGCTTGGCTTTGTAGGCGTCCAGCTCAGCCTGATTCGGCAGCTTGCCTTTCAGAATCAGGTACGCCACTTCTTCAAATTCACACTGTGCGGCCAGATCTTTTACGTCATAGCCACGGTAAGTCAGACCAGAACCGGATTTACCCACGGTCGACAGTGCGGTTTTACCGGCAACCTGACCACGCAGGCCGGCACCACTGAGTTGTTTTGCTGCTGCCATTACATTCTCCTGTCAGAGCCGGCCATGTTACCGGAGGCCTTGCTGGCCATTCCGGCAACCTCGCCACGCTCTTTTTCTTAGTGAAAATTTTAAAATTATCGGTTTGCGCTAACGGCCAAACACTTATTTGTTTTTGCCTTCCGCAAACAGCGCATCCAGCTTCTGCTCAAAATCGTGGTAGTTCAGGTAATCGTACAGCTCCATACGAGTCTGCATGATGTCGACCACCTTGCGCTGGTCACCCTCTGCCAGGATGCTTTTATACACGGTTTCTGCGGCTTTGTTCATCGCACGGAAAGCGCTCAGCGGGTACAGCACCATGGCCGCGCCCCACTCACCCAGCTGTTCACGGTTCCACAGTTCGGTCTGGCCAAATTCGGTGATATTTGCCAGCAGTGGTACATCCAATGCTGCAGAGAATTTACGGTAGTCATCTTCGGTTTTGATTGCTTCGGCGAAAATACCGTCGGCACCAGCGGCTACACAGGCCTGAGCGCGCTCGATGGCAGCATCCAGACCTTCCTGCGCGAACGCATCGGTACGGGCCATGATAAAGAAGCTGTCGTCGTTACGGGCATCGACACAGGCTTTGATACGGTCAACCATTTCTGCCTGAGAGACGATTTCTTTGTTCGGACGGTGACCACAGCGCTTCTGCATCACCTGATCTTCAATATGCACGGCTGCGGCGCCGGCTTTTTCCATCTGCTGGATGGTACGGGCAATGTTAAACGCACCGCCCCAGCCGGTGTCGATATCCACCAGTAATGGCAGACTGCTGGCGGAGGTGATGCGACGCACGTCTTCCACCACGTCATTGAGCGAGGTCATACCCAGATCCGGCAGACCGTAAGAGGCGTTTGCCACACCGCCACCCGACAGATAAATGGCCTGATGACCAATACGCTCCGCCATCATCGCCGCGTAAGCGTTAATGGTGCCGACAATTTGCAGCGGTTTGTTATCCGCCAGTGCTTTACGGAATTTCTGACCTGGAGTCATGAGTGACCCTCCTCTTCAGCTAATCGATTTTCCAGATTGGTCAGCGATGCCTGGATATGACGTCGCATCAGTAATTCAGCCAGCTCGGCATCACGCGCCGAGATAGCTTCAACAATTCGTTGGTGTTCCTGCAGTGCCTGCAGCGGGCGCTTGGCGCTGGTACTGGTCTGGTAGCGGTACATACGCACGATGTGGTACAGCTCGCCGCACAGCATCTGATGTAAACGGTGATTCTGACTGCCTTTGATGATGCGGTAATGAAAATCGAGATCACCGGCTTTCTGGTAATAGGCCTGCCCCTGCTCAGCCGCAATGGAGGCTTCATGCTCCTGCAGCAGGCCGTACAGCTCCTGAATCTCGTCATCGCTCATGCGCAGTGCTGCCAGACGGCAGGCCATGCTTTCCAGCTCAAGACGCACTTCGTAGATATCCCGCAGCTCAGCCAGACTCAGCGATACCACGCGGGCACCGGCATGGGGAATACGCACCACCAGATGACGGGCTTCAAGCTTCTGAATGGCTTCGCGCATCGGCGCGCGACTGCCACCATAACGCTCAACCAGGGTCTGCTCCGACAATTTGGTGCCCGGACGCAACTCACCACGCACAATGGCGGTAGTCAGTTCCGCGAACACTTTGTCGGCCAGCGTTTGGTTATCATTCATCAGCTTTGTCTACAATACTCTTTAAGTTTGGCTAGGTTACGCCGATAAAATCATATTTCAAGCGAATTAAGACTAAGATTGTATACAATCATCGAGGGCAGCCAATAAAACAGCAAAGTTGACAGCGCAAACTCTGGGATCTGCCCAGGCTTTGCGCTAACCTCGGCGCAGATTTCACAGGAAAGTGCCTTCATGCCTGCCCAACCCGCCGCTCCATCCACTCCCATTAATCGCCAGCGTATCGCCATTATTGGCTCCGGCATTGCCGGCCTGAGCGCCGCCTGGCTGCTGAGTCGCAACCACGACGTCACGCTCTATGAACGCGCCGCGAAGCCGGGTATGGGCATCTACAGCGTAGACATTCCCTGGGCTGACAAAAGCACATCCATTGATATTCCTCTGCGGGTTTTCACTCCGGCGTACTATCCCAGCCTGCTGCGCCTGTACCGCGATGCCGGCGTGCGTACTGAAACCACCGACCATGCCGCCGCTTATGCCGATGCCGATAACCGCCTGTTTTTTCATTACGGCAACCTGCAGCTGGGCAAGCGCAGCCTGAGCTTCCCCAAGTTGCTGAACGGCCCATTGCTCGCCCAGCACCTCAACCTGTTCAACACGCTGCAGCAACATAAACACAGTCCGGATACGGATCAGCAGAGCTTCGGTAGTTTTCTGCAGCAGCACAGCCTCGACAACGATTACTGCCGCCAGATATTGCTGCCGGCACTGGCGACCGTGTGCACCTGTGACTACGACGACGTACTGGCCTACCCGGCGGACATTCTGATCAACTACCTGACCTGCGGTGTAATGAAAGACGGCCTGATGCGCGCCAGTGGCGGAGTTGATGAGGTGGTCGCACACCTGCTGGAAAGCAACGTCAGCCTGCGTACCGCAACGGCCATTGACCATATAGAAGAAGACAATCACGGCGTGCGCGTCTGCAGCGGCGCACAAACCGCTGTGTTTGACCGCGTGGTTATTGCCACCCAGCCGCATCACGCCAGCCAGATCCTCAGCAAGCTGCCCAGCGCCCAGCCACGCTGCCAGCAACTGCAGCAGATCCCGGTGGTTGAATCACGCATGCAGCTGCACACCGATACTTCACTGCTGCCCGCCAGCCTGATGCCGCTGGCGCCGGTCAGTTATTTCTTACCGGGTGACGAAAACCGCCCGGAAGCCACCGTCGATCTGGCCAAAGCCATTGGTCATCTGCGCAACGGCCCGGCCATTCTGCAGGTGTGGAACCCGCTGCGTGCGGCCAATCCGTCAAGTGTGCTCGCCGATGTTACTTTCAGCCGGCCACTGGTTACCCTGCAGAGCCGTCAGGCGGTACGCGAGCTGCGCCGCCAGGACGCCAGCCAGCGTATTCTGCTGACCGGCTCTTATCTGTGCGATGGCATTCCGTTGCTCGACGGTGCCGTTGAAAGCTCTCTGCGCGTAGCGCACCTGATTGGCAGTTCACGCGCCTGGTAGCTGACCACAGCAAATCCCAGACACAAAAAAGCCGGCGCAATGCCGGCTTTTTTGTTCGCTCTCAGATGCGCGTGAGGCCGCCTTATTCCGGCATGTTCAGCGTCTTACTCCGGCATGCTCAGCGCCTGAGGAGACACGATGATGCCGT
Organism: Thalassolituus alkanivorans; assembly: GCF_020447205.1. Lineage (GTDB taxonomy): Bacteria > Pseudomonadota > Gammaproteobacteria > Pseudomonadales > Oceanobacteraceae > Venatoribacter > Venatoribacter alkanivorans. The sequence continues at coordinate 364,133 of NZ_JAJAEL010000049.1, read as the reverse complement.
TGTTGTCGGCGTACACGAAGTGACCCGGTACAAATTCAACACCACCGAATTTAACGGTAACGTTCACATCACCCAGGCCGCGCTTGTCGGTTTTCAGTGGGTGAGTCGCCAGCGCCTGAACGCCCAGATCGGTCTGCATGATAACGTCGACGTCACGGATGCAACCGTAAACGATGATGCCTTCCCAACCGTTTTTCGCCGCTTTTTCAGCCAGCATATCGCCCAGCAGCGCGTGACGCATGGAGGCGCCGCCGTCCACAACCATCACTTTGCCTTTGCCGTCGGTATCAACCAGCTCTTTTACTTTGGAGTTATCTTCAAAGCACTTAACGGTAACGATTTCGCCACCAAAAGACTCGTTGCCACCGTAGTTGTTGAACATTGGCTCAACCACCTGAATCAGCTCAGGGTAGGCATCGCACAGATCCGGAGTTACGTACTGAGTCATTTCTTTGTCCTTACTTGTGATGGAGGATAATAAAATTCTGTTGTCTGCCTAAGCCTATTCAGGCTCAGGCCAGACGTTTAATGTCACGCACGCGATAGCGCATAACGGATGATTCGGAGCCAGATTCAGGTTCAGACTCAGAGCCAAGTTCAGAGGCTGAAGCAGCCGCCGCAATCATAGCGCGGGCAATACGCTCACCCGCCAGCGCCTGCACATTACCAAGCAGCGGCAGGCGTAATATCCAGCCACTCAGGTGTTCAGCCAGACGAAAATCGTCGCGCTCGCCCAGCAACAGTGATGGCTGCCAGATCTGCAGCCGGGGCAGATTCATCTGCTCCAGCGCCTGCTCCATATCGCCTTTGACGCGGTTATAGAAAAATGGCGAACGGCGGTTGGCGCCCAGCGCACTAACCACCGACACCAGTTCAGCGCCCTGCTGTTTAGCCCAGGACGCACAATCGACAACCAGCTGATAATCCACCTGACGCAATCCGGCCTTACCTGCCTTGGTCTGGGTCGTACCCAGCGCGCAGAACATCAGATCAACGGGCTGCTGGCTGGCAAACAGTTCGTCGTAAGTCAGCACCTGAATGCGTTTATCTGCCGCCAGTTGCGGATATGCAGCACACCATTGTTGTGACTGACGCACAGGCAGCAATATGTGCCCGACCCAATCCGTCAGCAACAGATTGTCCAGCAAGGCACGGCCAATCAGCCCGGTACCGCCAGCCAGCAACAGGCGCCGCGTGCCCATCTCAGGCGCCAGCCTGTTGACCAAGCTGACTCAGCCAGCGCTGAATACGCGGCCAGACTTCCGTCGCCGCCTCTTTGCTGACCACCATATCGACATGGCCATAATCGCGACTGAAACCTTCAGCTTTGCCCAGCAACAGATTGTCTTTCTGCGTCCCGCCATACAGGGACGCAAAGCGCAGACAGGCTTTCGCCGGGTCGGATTTATCTGCCGCGGCGGCAACCGCCAGCAACGGCAGATCAGCCCCCTGCTTCCAGGCTGGCAGCAGCCTGAGCTTTTCACTGCGGATCTGCCAGCGGCCAAACAGGCTGTGACGCGCCAGATATTCATTCACCAGACCGGCCGGCTCATTTTCCGGACCGATGCCCAGCTTACGACCATCCAGCTCAGCCTTGCTTTTTACCAGCACGCGCAGCACCAGACTGGTGAGTGGCAGCCACAGGTACCAGGGCCGGCGCACCACCTGAGTGCCCAGCAGCACCATGGCGCGACTGTTATCCGCATGCAGGCGACCGGCAGCCACGCTGCTGGAAATAATCACACCGCCCAGCGAATGACCGATCCAGACCGGCTTCTGCCCGCTCTGTTCGTGCACAAAATCGTTCACCGCCGGAATATCGCTGAGCACATAACGCTCCAGCGTATTGCGCACATAATCGTGGTTGCGCGGTGACAGGCCATGGCCACGCTGCTCCATCAGCCAGACATCAAACCCCTGTTCGAGCAGATAGCGCGCCAGCCCTTCCCCCTTATCGGACAGCCAGAAGCCGCGATTGGTAAAGCTGCCATGCAGCAGAATCAGTGGCTGGCCACTGTGTCCGCCACGGGAGCGCAGGCCAAGATGCGAAACCGCGATCTGGACGCTGCGGTCCGGATCGCGGTTGTGTTTTACCAGATAAACGTCTTCGGTGAGATCGCCCAGAACATCCGCTCTGAGCAGGCTCACCGGAAATAATTCACTGCTGCTTTTCATTCAGGAATTTTTGTCCGCCAGGAAGAACCAGGTATCCAGCACGGAATCCGGGTTCAGTGACACGCTGTCGATGCCATGCTCCATCAGCCACTTGGCAAAGTCCGGATGATCCGATGGCCCCTGACCACAGATACCGATGTATTTACCGGCTTTCTTACAGGCGTTAATGGCATTTTCCAGCAGTGCCAGAATGGCTTCGTTACGCTCATCGAACAGGTGCGCAATGATGCCGGAGTCACGGTCCAGACCCAGGGTTAACTGAGTCAGGTCGTTGGAGCCGACAGAGAAACCATCAAAGAACTCAAGGAACTGCTCGGCCAGAATAGCGTTGGCTGGCAGCTCGCACATCATGATCAGCTTCAGATCATTTTCACCGCGCTTCAGGCCGTTTTCTTCCAGCAGGTTAACAACCTGCTCGGCTTCGCCTACGGTGCGCACGAAGGGCACCATGATCTCGACATTGGTGAAGCCCATTTCGTTACGGACTTTTTTCATCGCCCGGCACTCAAGCTCGAAACAGTCACGGAAGTTTTTCGAGATGTAGCGTGACGCACCACGGAAGCCCAGCATCGGGTTTTCTTCTTCTGGCTCGTACAGGCGGCCGCCAATCAGGTTGGCGTATTCGTTGGATTTGAAGTCAGACAGACGCACGATCACGCGCTTAGGCCAGAATGCCGCCGCCAGCGTTGAAATACCTTCCACCAGTTTTTCAACGTAGAAATCCACCGGGCCGGCATAACCGGAAATGCGGCGCTCAACGGTAGGCTTCACTTCTTCCGGCAGATTGTCGAAATTCAGCAAGGCCTTCGGGTGTACACCGATCATACGGTTAATAATAAATTCGAGACGCGCCAGACCCACACCGGCATTCGGCAGGCCCTGGAAGTCGAAGGCACGATCCGGGTTGCCGACGTTCATCATGATTTTGAATGGCAAATCCGGCATCTGATCGACGCTGTTGGTGCGGATATCAAAATCCAGAGCACCTTCGTAAACAAAGCCGGTGTCGCCTTCCGCACAGGAAACGGTAACATCCTGGCCATCCTGCAGCTTGGAGGTGGCATCTTCGCAGCCAACCACCGCCGGAATACCCAGTTCGCGCGCAATGATCGCGGCGTGACAGGTGCGGCCACCACGGTTGGTTACGATAGCCGCCGAGCGTTTCATTACCGGTTCCCAGTCCGGGTCGGTCATATCGGCAACCAGTACATCACCTTCCTGCACCTGATCCATCTGATCGATGCTTTTAATGACGCGTACTTTACCTTTACCGATGCGGTGGCCAATGGAACGGCCTTCAACCAGCACGTTGCCGGTTTCTTTCAGCAGGTAACGCTCCATCACGTTTTTGCTGGCGCGGCTCTTCACGGTTTCAGGACGGGCCTGAACGATGTAGAGCTGCTGGTCATCGCCATCTTTGGCCCATTCGATATCCATCGGACGGCCGTAGTGCTTTTCAATAATCATTGCCTGACGGGCAAGATTTTCGACCTCGGCGTCGGTTACCGAAAAGACCTGGCGCAGCTCACGGTCAACACGCTGGGTTTCTACCGACTTACCAACGGCGGCTTCTTTGTTGTACACCATCTTAATGGCTTTAGCGCCGAGGTTACGGCGCAGAATTGCCGGGCGTCCGGCCGCCAGGTTGTTCTTGTGAACGTAGAATTCATCCGGATTAACTGCACCCTGCACCACGGTTTCGCCCAGGCCATAGGACGAGGTGACAAACACTACCTGATCGAAGCCGGATTCAGTATCCAGGGTAAACATCACACCGCTGGAGGCTGTTTCAGAGCGCACCATGCGCTGAATGCCGGCCGACAGTGCCACCTTATGGTGGTCGAAGCCCTGATGATCACGGTAGGCAATTGCGCGGTCATTGAATAAAGAGGCGAACACATCACGGATGGCATGCAGGACGTTATCAATACCGACGATATTCAGGTGGGTTTCCTGCTGACCGGCAAAGGATGCATCGGGTAAATCTTCTGCGGTTGCGGAAGAACGTACGGCAACCGCCATTGCCTCATTGCCTTCCTGCAGTTTGGCGAAAGCGGTACGGACATCGGCTTCCAGCTGCGGTGGCAGTGGTGCGTCCAGAATCCAGTTACGGATTTTGGCGCCGGTTTCGGTCAGGGCACGGATATCATCGACGTTCAGATCATCCAGCGCCTGCTGAATGCGGCTGTCGAGACCTTCGTAACTTAAGAATTCGCGGTAGGCGTCGGCGGTGGTGGCGAAGCCGTTGGGCACGGAAACTCCGGCGCTGGTCAGGTTGCTGATCATTTCACCGAGCGAGGCATTTTTACCACCTACCCGCTCGACATCGCCCATGGATACCTGATCAAACCAGAGTACGTAATCTGTCAACGTCTTTCTCCTGTAATGTCCAACGCCTGTGTTCTGTCTCGCCACACAGGACATAATCACCTAAAATCGCCTGCTGCGGCGAACGGCTGCGTAATACTAAGGGCAGAGGGAACAAATTTCCACATGAAGCGAACCGCCTATTTTATCTCCGACGGCACCGGCATTACCGCCGAAACGCTGGGCAACAGTCTGTTGGCTCAGTTTGAAGCCATTGAATTTGAACGCATCACCCTGCCGTATATCGATTCAATCGAGAAGGCTGAGAAAGCCGTAGCCAAAATTAACCTGGCAGCGGAAAACAGCGGCGCTCCGGCCATTGTGTTCGACACCATTGTCGATAAAAAAATACGCACTATTATCGACTCAGCCAACGCCCTGAAGATCGATATTTTTGCCGCCTTCCTCGCGCCACTGGAAGCGGAACTGCAGGTTGAATCCTCCTACAGTGTGGGTAAATCCCACTCACCCACAACCAGCACCAGCTATCTGGCGCGCATCGATGCGGTAAACTTTGCCCTGGATAACGACGACGGCGCCCGCACCCGCCAATATGCCGAAGCCGACATTATTCTGGTGGGCGTATCACGCTCAGGTAAAACGCCAACCTGCCTGTATCTGGCGATGCAGTTTGGCATTAAAGCGGCAAACTATCCGCTGACCGAAGAAGATATGGCCGACCTGAAATTGCCCAACAGCCTGGAACAACACCGCCACAAACTGTTTGGCCTGACCATCGACCCGGACCGACTGGCCGCCATCCGCAATGAACGCCGCGCCAACAGCCGTTACGCGTCACTTAAGCAGTGCTATCACGAAATTGATGAAGTTGAGATGCTGTATCAGCGCGAGCAGATTCCGTTTCTGAGCACCACCGACCGTTCAATCGAGGAAATTTCGACCCGCATCATGGCAGAGACCGGCCTGCAGCGTCGCCTGCAGAGCTAAGCAAAATATGCGTCGTCAGCCCCGCTGGCGACGCTCATTCATCACTTTGGCAATGGTGCGCGGCTTGGTAAACACCAGGCTGTGATCAGAATTATCCACCACATGGTATTGCCAGTCGGCACTTTGCTCTGCCAGCAAACGATGACGGCCAAGCATGGTCGCATGGCTCAATCCACCGACAAAACTGATGCCCGGCCAGGGTGCGATCCAGCCCGCGTAAGTTGCGCAGTCGTCCAGCAACATCTGACTGACCGCACGCAATGCCTGGGCAAAGCCCTGAGCATTTTCCTGTAAGCGCGCAATCGTCAGCCGGTCAACTTTGTCATTTCGCGTACGTTGCGGAGATACCGAATCCAGAAAAGTGAAATAGGCCTCCGCATCCTGCGGATTCTGTTCAACCCGGTCGGCAACGGTCAGATAATCATCCGCTTTCTGCCGTATTTTGCCGCAGTCAGCCGAAAACAGCATCGCCGGCTCCAGCAAAAAACATAAGCCCCGCGAACCATACTGCTGCAGATAACGCACGGCAACCATGCCGCCAAAGGAATAGCCGGCGATATCAAATTCCGTCCAGTCGAGCGCCTCACACAACTCGCGAATCTGAAGCACATAATCACTCAGACGCGGCGGGGTATCCACGAGAAACCGGGAACGCCCCATACCGGCAAAGTCCGGTATTAGAATCTCATCCCATTCGTGGAGGTAATTCGCGACATAGGTCCAGGTCACTTCGCCCGGCACACCGGCGCCGTGAAGCAGCAATAAACGGCGCGGCGCAGAAGCTTCGCGTAAAGACGGATACTGAAGCAGAAGCGCATGTTGCTCGCAGCCTGCAGTACGGCAATTAATCTGATGTTTTTCCATGCATCCATTCTACCTGCAGCGAAGCGGAAGCTGGCACGGATTCAGGAAAATAAATAATGAATGCGGAAACTTCAGCATCAAGAATACTGACCAGACTTTCCCGGTAAGCCTCAGAACGCCAGGTAGACAGATAACTTTGAGTAATCAGCTGCGGAATAAAATACAACGGCTGGAGCTGCTTATTCAATGCGATAAGCGCAACCGTAGCAGCTCCCTTCTCTGGCTCATCGGTTCCACGCAAATACAGATTCAGCGCGCGGCGTGCGGCACCATTACTGCCTGTCAGGCGAAAATACCATGCAGGCTTATCGCCTGAGCGGGTTTTGAAAGGAACCGACATTTGTGGCTGTGAAAAAACAACCGAATCATATTCCGGAATCGTTTCTTTAAACAGATGAGTATATCGTGCACAGCAACCGGCATCCCTTATCTCAGCGGCTACACGCAGTGGCGGCAGCAGTGAATGATCCGCCGCCTGCAACTGAGTAAGCTCCTCAACCTCGATATTAACCTGAGGAATTTCCTGACTTTGCAGACGCCCCTGCGCATCAATCCAGGTATAAAAAGGAGGATTATCGGCGTTATCTTTTGCCAGTTTTTCCTGAAATTCTTCTTCCGTCAAAAAATCACTTTCCTGCGCATTACTTGCCTGCGGAATATTTTCAGGTTTTTCAGAAGGAGGTTTAATGCTGTTATGGATGCGCCCCTGCTCATCCACCCAGGTGAAATACTCCTGCTCAGCCCCGGCAGGAAATGCCAGAGCCAAGCAGAGCAGAATCAGAATTTGGTACGGAAGCTGATACCTGCTGCACCGATGGTCAGCTTGGTGTCTACATCCAGACCCGGATAAGGGTTGGTTACGGTACATGTCAGACAGTTACGGTTAATGGCATCACTTGAATTAGGGTATTCGCCGGTAGACTCAGCATCCTGAGGGTCAGCGAGAATGGTTTCTTTAGACTGCATGAAACTCAGTGACAAATCCACTACCGTATCCAGATCCCACTGATAGCCCATGCCTACACTGTACAGCTTGGCAAAACCCAGCGGCGCCTGAATGCTGCGCGCGTCATCCGGAATTGAGCTTTTACGCGGCTCATAACCCAAGCGCAGCTTGATACGAGAATTCAGGTCGTACTGCATACCGAAACCAAAACTCCAGACGCTCTTATAGTTCAGCGGCTGGCGTAAAGAAGTATCGCTAACCAATGTCGGCGCCAGGGTTTTAGCCGTACTGAGAAAGCTCACCTGACGATCAAAATCAAATTTAAGCGCATCCCACTTATCGTAATCAGTCCAGCCGGCATCCATGTTTAACTGGTATTTATCCAGGAAACGTAATTTAACACCAGTCTGAAAGTGCTGCGGATACGTCAACTCAGTAGAAACCTGACCACTCTCTTTTTTCACACCGGTTGGTAACGAGAAGATGGCGCCGCCAATCGCACCAATAATGGATGAACGGAAAGTGCGGAAGAAATTAGCAAACTCGTCAGTGTACTCAAGATCATAAGTACCTTTCAGACGCGATACAGCTTCACTCTGATAGCCAACACCAAAGGCAACCCAATCAGCCGGCTCCCATAAAAAGCCAAGGTTGAATGATGGAGAGAGACTTTCTTCCGTGATAATTTTCAGTGTACCGACATCTTCATAAGGTCCAACCTTACCACCACAGAGTGTGATCAGTGGCGCCAGAGGATCATTACCTGTTGGATTACCGTCACTATCAAAACAACCAAAGGCTGTCTGTAATTGCTCCAATACACCAATCAGAACACTTGGCGCACGAATATCCTGAACAACCGCAACAGCCTGGTGAGAAAAAAGGAAACTGGCACCGACCGAAAACTCATCGGTTACCTTATAGCCAAAAGAAGGTGACAAATAGGTAAAACGCTGCAAAGCAACCTGTTTGGCCTGATAACGACCCGGGTCGTTATCGTCTTTGGCAAAGCCTGCAGCCATTGGTGCATACACCGCATTGGCAAAGGTAAACTTTGAACCGGGCGGCTGAATGGACACACCGCCGGTCGGCAGTGTCAGTACTGGCAATGTCATTGGCATAAGGCCAATGCCTGGAATATAGGCCGCCGCCGTCGCATGACTTTCAGCACGACCATCACTGCCCAGGATCGGATCCTTGCGAATATCCAGCAGCCCCGGATCATAGTCATCCCCTCTGGCTTCGTCAGGTAAGGTGAACGTTGCCTCAGATGAGAGCAAAATATTCATCAACTGAATCTGGATCTGCCGGCCTTCAAGCTTGGTAAGACCCGCCGGATTAAAATGAATATCCATAATCCCGACCGGGTCTGCTGTAACAGCATTACCCAGCGACATAGCTTTGGTATCCAGAAACAGGTTTTGAGCCAACTGTGCACTGGCCAACCCTGGCACCAGAAAAATGAATAGGAAAAGAATGCGCATAATGCTTCGCCGAAACCCTGTTATTTTTATCGTTATAGAAGCCATAGCCTATTAGCTACCGGACGAAGGTTTCACACCCTCAATGTCGATCGGTAACGATAATCCAAGGATAATGTCGGGAGATAATTCCGTCATACCAAAACCAACGTTGATATTGGCAATGGTTTTAGGTGAAACACGAACACCCAGCGCAAAGTTCATAATGCCGCTCATCTGACTGCCAGAAATAGAGCTCTGAGTTTCTCCGGTACTCGGCGTATATATCTGGAAGCGCGTACGATCGTTAAATGAGCCCTGAAAAGAAGCACTCAGTGACACGTCATAAGAAAGCGAGTACGCAAAACCCATAGAGAATGACAGGCTGTTACCCGGATGAACCTCTTGCAGAATAGAGCTGCCACGTACCTGATTCAGACCTTTTTCCGGCATGTTATAACCGTAGCTACCCGATCCGAACAGCACAACCGGATCGAGCACCTTGGATACGCTCAAACCACCACTCAGACTATAAGTCCCCGAACCACTGGATAAGTTTCTATCCAGATCAATCTCATAGGGGCTATCGCCGGTTTTCAGTTTCAGCGAGCCGAATACAGTCTGACTCATCTGTCCCGGAACGTATTCATAAGGCTGCCAGCGTACCGAGCCACTGATATCACCCAGCGCATAAGCGGTCAGTTCATCTTCGGTTTCAAACTTGGCAACCAGAGGCAGACGGGCACTCAGCGTCAGGTTATTGAACAAACCATAATCAAAGGTAAAGGCGTTGGTAAAAGTATGACTTGCTACTGGTGATACATCCGCATTGCGGATCGACGACGACCCTGTCGGCTGCCCCTCCGAATCCAGATTGGGTTCAATAACCAGATCAATACGCTGATCACCATAGTAGCTGTAATCGAAGTTATAATTCAGTGCCACGCCCCCCCGTTTCAGCAGAGAATAATTTTTCTCTGCCGCCTCAAACACTTCTTCCAGTGCTTTTTCGGTGTCAGCATCGCTATCCTGTTTGGTCAACGCCTCACGGGCTTTTGACAAATTTTGAGCCTGGTCAGCGTGAACATTAGCCCCCCATGCAAGCAGCAGCGGTAGCGAGATCAGCGTGGTTCGAATAAACATGAATTTTCCTTAAATCCCGTATCGTTATTATTTTCTTCTGAAGCGCAGTTCTTTAACCAGGCGTTCATTAGGATCATCGGTTGTGACTCTGACGTTGAATTCATCCGAACTCACACCGTCAGCCGCATCTTCCAACTTAATTTCATACTTCACATTGCCATCTTCGTCACGCAAGGCTTTGCCGCTAGCGTCCAGCTGAGGAACAAATGACGATTTAGCATTATTACTCATTGATGCGATTTCATTACCGATAGCATCTTCATACTTCATGGCCATCAGCGGAAATTCTTTATAGCTGTTTTCCGCGATAATAAAATCAGAAACATAGCGCATATCTTCTTCGCGCAATTCCAGACCGCTTGCTGGTTTATGGCCGTTAGGGAAAACGATAAACAGCACGTTATTGTCCCAGATTTCCAAAAACCGACTAAGGGTAAAACTGATATTACCCAACGCAGGATCGGCCAGATAAACGCGGTTTTCATAGACAGCACGAATAACCACAAAATGCTTAAACCCAGCATATTCAATAGGGGCAATCGCCGGGTGATCCAGTTCCAGCAAATCTTTGGCTTCTGCTTTAAAGCCACCGGACGGATGTCCCAGCGCAGTTACCAGACGTTTCATATCCAGCAGGGAAAAGCCACGACGCTGAACAATACGCTCTGTCTCGCCAAAACGAAGCAGGCCTTCCATCACCTGACGCTCCTGAAAGTTACGACCCAAATAAAAGTCGAGCAATGTGGTCAGTGCAGCAGAGCCGCAGGAATAGTCATACGCCTGGCGCACAATGTTATTGAATTTTTTAACGGACAGAGGCTCAACATTTACCAGCTGATCATACTGATAAGGCTCGTTCACGGCCACGCGAACAAAGGCATCACCCTGCTGGCGGTCGTTCACAATAGCCAGCTCGTGAACCATGGCAAAGCCAATAATGGAACCTAGGAGAATGATAAACACAGATGATGGCCTGAGGCCCCTCCGACTTATTACTTGTTATTGTTATGGTGAGTCGAAGCTCATGTTACATAAAATCACACAAACGACCAACACAAAAAGTGTCAATTTCGTTTCTTTTCCGGCCTTTTCGAACCGTTGAAACAGAAAAAACCCGCCTTAGCGGGTTTTTTTCTGGGGAGATCTTTTTTAATGGCCATAAATACGCTGAGTCATTCCACTCAGGTCAATATCCCTCACCTTAACCCCACCCAGAGAGGCCCCACCAACCTCCACAGCCGCAACATCAAGAACCCCATCAAAGCGACCAATATTAATATAAACGCCACCACCACTGGCCGCATCACCACCCCTAGCCCAGATAGTCTGCTCAATAACAGCCTTACTACCAACGCCTGCCGCGCCATACAATTTAAGACCACGAACCTTCACTGCAGCACCATTGGCCAGATTGCCTGCCAGATCAGCAGCATCAACAACAGCACCTGCATCAACAACACCCTGCTGAGCACCAGTCACAACATTTCCAGCAAGAATGGCATCGGCCGCTGCCGAATCAACAGCTGCTGCATCTGCAGAATAGGCTGACGAAGCAATATCAATAACCGCATTACCCGAATCACGAATTTCCTGAACCGATCCGTCAGCAGCAAAAGATACCGAAAAACCATCAGCCACAACGGCATTTTGCAAGGTCGTCTGAGTCGAGCCAAGAAGAGTCTGCGCACTCCCCAGATTCGTTTGAGCGGTAGCAAGCTGATCCTGAGCCTGAGTCAAATCCGACTGTGCCGCGGCAGAAAACTGACCAAGATTCTGACCACTCAAATTAATACCCACACGATCAGCCGCCTGCTGTGCGGTATAACCAAAGAGGCCCATATCAAAACCAGTGATTTCAAGTGAGCTAGACGAACGAATAGCGACAGACCCGGAACGTGCCGCCACAGGCAGGTCCGCAATCAATGCAGCATTACCTGCAGTCTCAGCCATATTAACAACCGCGGTACTTCCGGCACCCAGATCAACCGTCATCGAGATATCATTGACCAGCTCAGCCGTTTCACCAGCAACACTCTTCAGCGCAACAGCACTGTACTTTCCATCAGTGTCAACCGCACTATCACCAACCAAGAGCTGAATACCAGAAACTTCACCATGAGCAATGATTAAATTACCATTCGAATCCACATCGATAGTTTGCGTCAGGTTATTTACATCACTGATCTGAATATTTTGCAGAACAACAGCCCCTTCATCCCTGTATTCCACTTCACCAACCGAAACACCTGAAGAGTCGATATCAATTTCAATAGTGACACCAGCCTGCCCGGCAATACCAGACATCTGCTGATCACTCAATTCCTGCATTGCAGCGGCATAAACATGAAAAGAAGAACATAAAGATACAACCGCGAGGGCTAATTTATTTCTGAGCATCCCTACTTCCATTTATTGTTAAATTTATAATGCGGATATTAAAAAAATAAATTTACAAAAGAAAGACAAAACAATATTAGAGCAAAAAAAACCCGCCGAAGCGGGTTTCTTTTTTTACGACAAACCAAGCAAAACTTAGTTGTGACCGTAGATACGCTGGGTCATACCAGCCAGGTTAATATCGGAAACTTTAACAGAACCGATTGAAGCACCACCCATGCTGATTCCGGCGATATCCAGAGTACCAGCAATCTGGCCCATCTGAATATAAACACCACCACCCTGAGAAGCATCACCACCTTTAGCCCAGATGGTTTGCTCGATAGTAGCTGCAGTACCAACACCACCAGTACCGTAGAACTTCAGACCAGAAATCTGAACTGCCGAGCCATTTGCCAATGCGTCAGCTGTAGTTTGCTCAGCACCATCAATAACACCGTTACCGTTACCACCGTAAGCAGCAGCATCAGCCCGAGTCTCCGCCTGCTGCACGGTATAACCAAATGCACCGACATTCATATCGGTAATTTCAAGAGAAGTATTCGCCAGAATAGCAACTGAGCCAGTAGCCGCATCACCAGTAATACCCAGCGCAGCAGCATTACCAGCAGCTGCCAAGTTGGCGATTGTGGTGGTAGAAGCACCCAGGTTCAGAGTCATATCCAGATTATTAACCAGCTCGGTGGTTTCACCTGCAGTGCTACGCAGAGCTACCGCACTGTACTGACCAGTAGTGTCAGCAGCAGTATCACCCAATGCGATTTGCATACCAGTAACACCAGACATACCCAGCAGCAGGTTACCGCTAGCATCAACATCGATAGTCTGAGTCAGGTTGGTTACATTGTTTACAGTCAGGTTTTGCAGGGATACAGAACCTTCATCGGTGTATTCAATCTCACCAACAGAGATACCTGAACCACCGATTTCAATTTCAATTGTCACACCAGCCTGACCGGTGGTTGCAGACATAGTAGCGTCATCCAGAGCAACCATTTCTGCCTGAGCAGAGATTGATGCTGCTGCGATAGCCGCGGCGAGAGAAGCTTTCTTAAGGAATTTCATGTGCACACTCCTGATTATTTTTCTTAGGTTTCCGGGCATTTTCCGTGCCCTATCACCGATCCCATACCGTCAGGCCGTTACAGCCCCACCCGGTACAATCTCTGTGAATTTTTTAAAATTGGTTTCTGATTACAGTTTTCTTTATTCTTATTTCTGTTCAGGCAATTCGTAACTGCCCGGAGAATTGTTGAACAATCTATTATGGGGGTTTGGTGTTGTCCACCACTTTTTTACAATTAATTACACGCTCTAACCCAACTCCCCATTACGACACTGGTACTTTCTGCTAAACACCCCTTAATATCCCTTACAATTCAACAACTTAATCTTAAATACATCTTAAAAAACTGGCCTGAAATGATACACAAAAAACTACCCTTCTCTGCCCTGGAAGCCCTCCTGTCAGGCCACTTATTGGATAATCCAATACTGATGTTTTCCGGCAAATCCCGGGGCAGTCATCAACCAAATGTGTCGCAAAACGTCCATCCTAGCAATTCAGAGGAGAGCACAGCGATACTGGCCTGCCTTCCTGACAAGTCACTGACAGCCAGCAACAAGCAGGATCTCCAGCAGATACGCAAAGTCATTCGGAAACACTCAGCAAGCAACCGCAACCGGCCACACTCCTCGCCAGTAACAGCGCCTTTTTGTAGCGGATGGGCGGGCTACCTAAGCTACGAGGCCGGCAGGGTTCTGCAGGGGCTGCCTGCATCGCAATCAACTACCCCGCTTGCAGAGTTTTTTCACTACCCCTTGAGTATTTATCTGGATTTTGCTGAAAACAGCTGCAACCTGCAGAATCCGCACAATCTGCCCGACACAGTCACGATTCCTTTTATCAATCACATTCAGGCAGCCATACAGAAGCACAGAAAAACAGATAACCCATCATCCCCACAGCAGCAATGGCAGAGCGGCTGGAGCAAGGAGCAATATCAGCAGGCCTTTGGCGCTACGCGTAATTATCTGGTAGCCGGTGATTGCTATCAGGTTAACCTGGCAATGCCTTTTCATTGCCAGTCAGACCTTACCAACCACAACCCGGCATCGCTGCTGCAAACCTTCAATGCACCCTTTTCGGCGTATCTGAAAACACCGGCACAGACACTGTTCAGCGTCAGCCCGGAGCGCTTTATCCGCATTGATGGTGACCGTATCGAAACCAAGCCAATCAAGGGCACCATTGCCAGAGGTGAAACGGCCGAAGCCGACGAACACAATCGTCAGTGGCTGGCCAACAGCCCCAAGAACCGTGCCGAGAATCTGATGATTGTGGATTTGCTGCGCAACGATCTGAGCCGCAGCGCCGAACCCTTCTCGGTTAAAGTGACCAAGCTGTTTGATATTGAGAGCCACGCCAATGTGCATCATATGGTCAGTACCATCGTAGCGACCAGACGCCCTGATCAGCACGCAGTGGATGTGATCTTTGACGCCCTGCCCGGCGGTTCAATCACGGGCGCACCCAAGCGCCGGGCCATGGAAATCATTGATGAGTTGGAACATGAATCACGCGGAGCCTATTGCGGTGTTCTGGGCTACTTCGATGATGCCGGCTATGCCGACTTCAACATTCTTATCCGCACCATCGCCGCAACTAAAAATGGAGCCGTCTGCTGGGGCGGAGGTGGCATCGTGATGGATTCCACCTGGGAAGATGAATGGCAGGAGATTCACAGCAAAGTAGGCCGCATTCTGAACACGCCGCTCTGAGCCTTTACCTGCCCCCTTTTCCACCCCCTCCAGACATCAGATGCCCTCCAGAAACAGCAATGCCGGCAATTGCCGGCATTGTTGTTTTTACTGCTTTTGAGCGTTTTATGCTCAGAGAGTCAGATCGCGATTACTGGCTTTGATGAATTCCTTCTTCAGGTCTTCATAGGTGTGTACGGCCGGGAATTGCGGGAACTCATCAATCACATTCTGTGGCGCATGGAACAGGATGCCTGCATCGGCTTCCGCCAGCATAGTAGTGTCATTGTATGAGTCACCAGCCGCGATGGTACGGTAGTAAATAGTCTGCAGCGCACGGATTGACTGGCGTTTGGGATCAGCCTGACGCAGCTTGTAATCAACCACACGGCCGCTTTCGTCAGTGATCAGACGGTGGCAGAACAGGGTCGGAAAACCCAGCTGGCGCATCAGAGGCTGAGAGAATTCATAGAAAGTATCCGACAGGATAATCACCTGAAAGCGCTCACGCAGCCAGTTAACAAACTCCACCGCACCTTCAAGCGGCTTCAGGGTGGCAATCACCTCCTGAATATCCTGAATCTTCAGGTTATGCTCATCCAGAATGCGCAGGCGCTGTTTCATCAGCACGTCATAGTCGGGGATATCGCGCGTCGTTGCCTTCAGCTCTTCGATACCGGTTTTTTGGGCAAACTCAATCCAGATTTCCGGAACCAGTACACCCTCAAGGTCAAGACACGCGATTTCCATGAATACTCCACAATTAGACAGAAGACTGTTATTCGGCGCGTACTCTAGCCATATGCACCCCGATTGACAACATCCCTGCAGATACACACCATAATAGCGGCATAATAATATTCTTTTTTATTATTATTTGAGCTAAAAATGCCATGCTAATCTCCACCACAAAGAATGCACGGCGTCTGCCCTGGTGCCATCAGCGCAAGCCAACAGAAAACGCCGGCCCACAGCAACCGATTAGGCCAGAACCATGACCCAGGATTTTACCGCTCTCAATGAGCAATTTGCCGACAAGCGCCCGAAAGATCTGATCCGCCACGCCATCGGAAATCACGATGCAATCGCAGTATCCTTCAGCGGTGCCGAAGACGTTGTACTGATCGACATGGCCGTAAAAATTAAGCCTGATGTCGAAATTTTCACTCTGGATACCGGCCGCCTGCACCCTGAAACCTACGAATTTATCGAAGCGGTACGCAAACACTACAACATCAGCATCGACGTGCGTACGCCAGAGCAAGCTGCACTGCAGAACTTCGTCCGCGAAAAGGGTCTGTTCAGTTTCTACGAAGATGGCCATCAGGAATGCTGCGGCGTCCGTAAGATCGCTCCCCTGAAAGCCAAGCTGGCAACCCTTGACGCCTGGATCACCGGCCAGCGCCGTGACCAGAGCCCCGGCACCCGCAGCGATGTACAACTGGTCGAAGCCGATGGTGCTTTTCAGGGGCGCAACGGTGAGCTGACCAAGTACAACCCACTGGCTCTGTGGAGCTCAGCTCAGGTGTGGGAGTACATCAAAGTATTCGACGTGCCTTACAACAAGCTGCACGCACAGGGTTTTGTCAGCATCGGCTGTCAGCCATGCACCCGCCCAACCCTGCCCAACCAGCACGAGCGTGAAGGCCGCTGGTGGTGGGAAGGCGCCGGCCACAAAGAATGTGGCCTGCACGCCGGCAATATCATCAGCAAGGGCTGATACCGGAAAACAACAAAAAAGCCGCTCACTGAGCGGCTTTTTTGTCACAGGAATAAATCATCAATGCTCCGGTAAAGTTACTCCGGCAAACAGCTCATCAATTTCCTGCTTGTTATGACACTGCGCCGCCCGCTCAACCAGATCGCGGGTAAGATGCGGCGCAAAGGCGGCAATAAAATCGAACATATAACCACGCAGGAAGGTGCCTTTACGGAAGCCGATTTTGGTCACGCTGGACGCAAATAAGTGGCTGGCATCCAGTGCCACCAGATCATCATCCAGTTCTTTATCGAGCGCCATACTGGCAACAATACCCACACCGACACCTAGACGCACATAGGTCTTGATAACGTCGGAATCGGCCGCAGTAAAGGCAATGCGTGGCGTCAGGCCGCGGCTCTTAAAGGCATCATCCAGCTTGGAACGCCCGGTGAATCCGAAGACGTAGGTAACCAGTGGATAAGCGGCCACCTGCTCCAGCGTCGGCCTTGGGTGCTGCGCCAGCGGATGCGTGCGCGGCACCAGAATACTGCGGTTCCAGCGGTAGCACGGCATCATAATCAGATCGCCGAACAGCTCCATCGCTTCGGTGGCAATAGCAAAATCGGTCGTGCCGTTGGCGGCCATTTCTGCAATCTGCATCGGTGTCCCCTGATGCATGTGCAGGGAAACATCCGGATACTGCTGCATAAACTTCTCGATTACGCCAGGCAGCGCATAACGTGCCTGAGTATGCGTCGTCGCAATGGACAGACTGCCCTTGGCTTCATCGCTGAACTCCTGCGCAACCTGCTTAATGCTTTCAACTTTGCGCAAAATTTCGCCAGCGACCTGCAAAATGGCCTCGCCAGCAGGAGTGATTCGGGTAAGGTGCTTGCCGCTGCGGGCAAAAATCTCAACCCCCAGCTCATCCTCCAGCAGACGGATCTGCTTACTGATGCCCGGCTGCGAGGTATACAGCACCTGGGCTGTTGCCGACACGTTGAGGTCGTGATGCGCTACCTCCCAGATGTATCGCAATTGCTGCAATTTCATAATTCCTCCCTGCCAAACCTCAGTATTTGTTATAAAAATATAAACAAATATTCTTTTCCAGAATAGATGCCACCCTCTACATTAGCATCAATCGCCTCTCTTAGAGCCTCCTGTACTACTTTAGACCATATTTCATGGATATTTTGTTATATATAGCAGCTGGCGCTGGCGTTGGCTTGATTGTTGGCATGACAGGCATTGGCGGTGGCGCTCTGATGACCCCGCTTTTGTTGCTGTTTGGCTTCCCGCCGCAGGTCGCCGTAGGTACCGATCTGATGTATGCCGGCATTACCAAAGCAGGAGGCGCATGGAGCCACCACAAGCAGAGTCATGTCCGCTGGGCCTTAGTAAAACTGTTGGCACTGGGCAGCATTCCCAGTGCACTTCTGACCGGCCTGCTGCTTGAATATCTGTTCCAACACCCGGAAAACTACGCCCACCTGCTGCGCAATGCTCTTGGCATCATGCTGCTGCTCACGGCGGTGGTCATACTGCTGCGCAAACAGATCCAGCAATGGGCCAGCAGAGCCAGCTCACGCAACTGGGCCAGATGGCGACCTCAGGCTACTTTTGTTATGGGTGTTTTTCTCGGCGTATTCGTTACGTTATCGTCGGTTGGCGCAGGCGCCATTGGCACCGCCATTCTGATGCTGCTTTATCCTGCATTGCGTTCAACCCACATTGTCGGCACCGACATTGCTCACGCCGTGCCGCTGACACTGTGCGCCGGCTTTATCCATATGTATCTGGGTAATGTTGATTTCGCCCTGCTCGGCGCGCTGTTAATCGGCTCTCTTCCGGCCATCCATGTTGGCAGCCACCTGAGCCGAAAAATGCCGGATGAACTGTTAAAGCCCATACTTGCCAGCCTGTTGCTGATGCTGGGAGCAAAATACGCATTCTTCTGATTCCTGCCCAGGTGCGCACCGGAAATGTTCACCCTCTTGTTTTTCACCTGACATTTCCTTAATTCTGCCAACACCCGGAGAAATCCGGTCTAGGCTTACAGAAAAATACGGAGGGATATCTGTGAGCATATCGGAAAAACTGTCATTGGAACAAGTTGCGGAAATTCTTGAACTCAAACCCGTCACGGTAAAACGCTATGCCCGCGAGGGTCTGCTTGACGGCGAAGAGACTCAGGGCACCTGGGTATTCGAAGCCGAAAAAGTAATGAAATTTAAAGAACTGCAAAGCAAGCTGCGCTGATCCCGGCAGCAACTTAAGCAAACAAATCCGCTGTATTTCCTGCAGCGGAATTGCCTCCGGCCCCCTCTCCCGGCCAATCAGCCATAGTACCCTGCCAGAACCTAACCAGATAACGTGCGAACTCCGGGCAATCATGATTCCCGGCGGTATGCACAAAGAAATATGGCGACCGGCCTTCGCGCAGCCATTGCTGAATTTTAGTTTGCCACTGTTGCAGATACAGCAGATTCTGCTGCCAGTCTGAATGGCCGATAAAACGGACAACGGGATTCTGTGCCGTTGCCAGAGGATGCACCGGCAGGCGCGGCTTTTTACTTTGCGCATGAATAACCGCGTCTGTTATCGAGCCATCCCGGAACAGGCCACGGCTGTCAAAGACAACCCGATTAACCGCCAGCCACTTTAACTCCTGCAATAACGTCACTTCGTGCTGATCTTTGAGGAAAAATCCCGGATGGCGGCACTCAACCGCCAGCGGCAGCTTTACCAGCCGTTGTAGTATTTCCAGCGCGGAAAATAGCTCTGCACTGCGCTGAGGTGTAAAACTGGCCGGCAATTGCAGTAACAGCACACCAACACGCTCACGCAGCGGAGTAATAAAATCCGCCAGCAACGGACCTTCTTTTAGCAGCTGACGGGGAATATCGTCTGCGTGACTGATACTTTTCGGCACTTTAAAACAAAAGCGGAAATGTTCAGGAACCTGCCGCGCCCAGCGCTCTGCCCGATCAGCAGACGGCAGCCCATAAAAGGTGGTATTACCTTCCACCGAGCTGAATACCTGCGAATAACTGCTCAGTGCGTCTGCGGCACCACAATGGGTATTCAGCAGCCCTCCTTTCCAGTCCGGCATAAACCACATAGGCAGGCCCAGATACAATTGCGCAGAATTGCGTGCATCTGTCAGCGGGAATGGATGTGCAAGCGGGTTATCATTTGTCATAATCGGGCATCATTGTAACAGAATTACATTCGCCCACATTCGCCCACAATCAGGAAGCAGAATGACTGACAATCGCGTAGAAGATCTCAATATTGAGTCGATTGTTCCGCTGATCACCCCGGAACAACTGAAAACCGACATGCCCAGCAGCGAAGCCGCTGTTGCCAGCGTACAGCAAGGCCGCCAGGTCGTGCGCGATATTCTGGACCGTAAAGACCACCGCATTTTTATCGTCGTTGGTCCCTGCTCCATCCATGACGTAGAAGCCGCCAAAGAATATGCAGCTCGCCTGCGCGATCTGGCCGAAGAAGTCAGCGATACCCTGTATCTGGTAATGCGCGTTTACTTTGAAAAGCCGCGCACCACCGTCGGCTGGAAAGGCCTGATCAACGATCCCTATATGAACGATACGTTCAAGATTCAGGACGGCCTGCACATTGCCCGCCGCCTGCTGATTGATCTCGCCGAGTTCGGCCTGCCACTGTCTACCGAAGCTCTGGACCCGATTTCTCCGCAATATCTGCAGGATCTGATCACCTGGTCAGCCATCGGTGCGCGCACCACCGAATCCCAGACTCACCGTGAAATGGCCTCTGGCCTGTCTTCTGCTGTCGGCTTTAAAAACGGCACTGACGGCAGCCTGACCGTTGCAACCAATGCCCTGATGTCGGTTGCCAACCCGCACCGCTTCCTCGGTATTGATCAGGGCGGTAAAGTATCCATCGTATCGACCAAGGGTAACCCATACGGTCACGTGGTTTTACGTGGTGGCGGCGGCAAGCCGAACTACGACTCAGTGAATATTTCCCTGGCCGAACAGGCGCTGGCGAAATCCGATCTGGCGCAGAACATCATGGTTGACTGCAGCCATGAGAACTCCAATAAAAACCCGGCGTTACAACCTCTGGTTATGGATAATGTCACCAACCAGATTCTGGAAGGCAACAAATCCATTATCGGCCTGATGGTGGAATCCAATCTGAAACATGGCCGCCAGAACATCCCGGCCAATCTCGACGATCTGGAATACGGTTTATCAGTTACCGATGGCTGCATCAGCTGGGACGAAACAGCAGAAGCTATCCGCAGCATGCGCAATAAACTGAAAGACGTACTGCCAAAGCGTAACGCCTGATCAACATCCGGCGCGTATAAAAAAACCCGCTGATGCGGGTTTTTTTATACTGACCAGGCGGAGAACATTATTTATCCCAATCGTCTCCCCAGTCTTCTTCATCATCGAAATCGTCAAAGTCATCTTCGAACTCATCCTGCACAACGCCATCGTTAATCAGATATTCACGACGCTGCAGATAAAAGCTGCGGATAAAGGTATAACGATCGCCGGAGATCAGCCCCTCAGAGGCAATTAAGTCGGCACGCAGGTCAACCCCACGCACGGTATAAAGCCCAATCTCCTGTGCGTAGTTGTTGCCAATTCCGGTGTACCCCAGATCACTCTGGTAGTCGATCAACAGACCAGTACCATCACGCAAAGTGCTGGGCCCAAGGAACGGCAACATCAGATAAGGTCCGCTGCCCACACCCCAGTAGCCAAGCGTCTGACCAAAATCTTCGTCATGCTTTGGCAGGCCAATATGCGTAGCCACATCAAACACGCCAAAGAACCCAACAGTGCTGTTAATAAGAAAACGGGCTGTATCTGATAACGCCTGCCCCATTTTCAGCTGGCCAATATCATTAACGATAACCAGCACATCACCAAGGTTGGAGAAAAAATGCGTTACCGACTGATCGACAGGCTCGGGGGTTATGTACTGATACCCCTGCGCCAGAGGCTTGGCGATGTATTTATCCAGATTTTCATTAAACGCAAATACAGAGCGATTAAACCCTTCCCAGGGGTCTGGATCTGTCGTCTCTGCCGCCCAGCTTAATGAAGAAGCAAGGCATAAGGGGAGCAACCATGGTGCGCGCATCATGAATTCTCTACTGTAAATTTCGCATCATTAAAACAGCTCAGAACCGATAAAAACAGACCCACGCGCACCACGAACGCAACACGTACGGAACACTCTATTGCGCCCGGTAACGTTGCTCGATCCAGTAGTCCAGACTGAACCAGCGGCCAGCCCCCTGAAAAAACAAAACCAGCAGCATCAGCAGATAGGTGACGCCCCATTCAATACCGTTATTGGACACCACAAAACTGTAACGTCCATCCGCCGTCAGCCAGGCATAGTTGCCATATTCCTGCAATATTTCACGTGCCCGTTCCAGACGGGTTAATGCCTCTGCTGTCGCCGCCGTGGCCCCCGGAGAATTCAGATCCGCAACCGCCTGCCAGCCATGATCCCAGTGCACGGTAAAAATGGCGACCAGCATGGTAATCATAAGGGGCACAGCAATGTAACGGGTGCCAAGCCCCAGCAGCAGCAAAACCGCACCGCCCACTTCAGCAGCCGTCGCCAGAAATGCCATCAGCCAGGGGAAAGGTAACCCCAATCCCCAATCGCTGTTACCAAACCATTCGACCACATTATCGAAGCCGGCCACTTTATTCACACCGGCTACCCAAAAAACAGCAGCCAGGTACAGGCGCAAAGCAAGAGGAGCCAAAAAATCGAAAGCACGGGTTGAATTTAACCGGTCGTGCTGCGCATCAAGAAAACTGACTAATGACATAACATATTCCTCAGATTAATCCGCTTCGGTTACGGCCTGAACACCGGTAATTAATCCCTGCCCGGCCCATTGCTGCAGAATAGCCATACCACCGGCAACTGCAGCATCGCTGACACTCATTCCGGCCTGTTGCAGTAACATGCAGACAGCGTCATAGCCACTGAGCGTTTGTTCTTTCAGCAGAGCCAGTAATTGCAGGGTAAAAGGATTGGTTTCGATAAAGCGGACCTGATCATCCGGTGCACGATAAACGATCAGCGCCGTTGCTTTCGCTTCAGGGAATTTATTCTGTAACGATATTTCGTGTACCGGATACTGATAAAGAAAACCTTCAGCCACTGCCACTAAGGGAATGCCGGCTGCCAGATTCTGTTCGGTCAACTCACTCTTCAGTCCGGTAGTATCAGCAGCAACAGCGATATCAAGCGCAAGCTCCAGCCACTCATAATGGGCCAGCTCATAAAAATACTCAGGATCATCAGCGTAAGGCTGATAATGCGTTTCGAGATAAGTCAGGAATTCACGCGGAATTTCCAGAAAATAAGGACTCTGGGCGCGGTAACTGGCAAAAAAATCACGCGCCAAGGCCTGCCAGCGAGATTCGCCCAGCACTTCGGCACAGACCGGAAAGGTTGTGTCCAGAAAGCCTTTAACGTTATTAAAAAACAGTTCGCGATAAACTGACAGGCGGCGCTCATCGATACTCCCGGGCGCAGCTACCACCTCTGGATTGCGCAGATGAGCGGCAAATTCCCGCTGCAGCTTAAGGTGCTCACGCTCAGCGATTGCCATAAGTACCTCCGCTGACCAGTGGGGTATTTTTTAAAGCGCACCGTGCGTCAGCCTGATACTGGCGGACAATATCGAGCTCAGCCACTAACTCAGCCACCTCCGGGAAATTAAAGTCCCGCTCCAGCAGCGTCGGCAGCACCCGATGACACTGATAAGCATGCTGCAACAATTGCCAGACATCGGCTTTAACCGCATTGCCATGGGTATCAACCAACAGGTCATCGGCTTCATCATAATGACCGGCAATATGCAGATAGCGGATACGTTCTGATGGCATGGCGCGGATATAAGCCAACGCATCCTGACCATGGTTAATACTGTTCACATAAACATTATTAACATCCAGCAGCAGGTCGCAGTCGGCCTTTTCCAGTACTGCGCAGACAAAATCCTGCTCCGACATTTCTTTACCGGGTTCGGCATAGGTTGACACATTTTCGATAATCAGACGCTGCCCGAGAATATCCTGCACCCGCATAATGCGCTCAGCGACATAATTAACGGCAGTTTCGGTCATTGGAATAGGCATCAGATCATATAAATGACCATCATCACTGCAATAGCTCAGGTGCTCGCTGTAGGCCTTAATGCCATGTTCCTGCATAAAGCTTTTGACCGAGCGGACCAGTGCTTCATCGAGTGGTGCCGGGCCACCCAGAGATAAAGACAGACCATGACAAAGAAAATCATACCGTTCAGTAAACTGGCGTAACTGTTTGCCAAAACGGCCACCAATTCCGATCCAGTTTTCCGGCGCAATTTCCATAAAATCAATCGCCGAATCCGGCACGCCTGCCAGCGGGCCCATCAAAGCCCGCCGCAAACCCAACCCGGCTCCGGAAACGAAGTGGGAGGATGTTTTCATCGTTATTTATCTGCGCCGCATTTGCCTTCAGCTTTCGTTTTGCTGGCACCGCACTTGCCTTCGCCGCACTTACCTTCAGCATTTGCCTTGGACTTTTCAGCACCACATTTGCCTTCGCCGCACTTGCCTTCGGATTTGGTTTTTTCTGCGCCGCACTTGCCTTCAGATTTTGTTTTTTCGGCGCCGCATTTACCTTCACCGCACTTGCCTTCATGGTTTGCAGCCAGCTTATAACCAGACTGTAACTCGGCGGATGCAAATGGGTTTTCAGCAGCAGAGGCTACCGGCGCCTGAGCCAGCGCGGCAATAAAGGCGGTACCCAGTACAGCAGCAACGGGGTTCATTGTTTTCTTAGCCATGATGTAGTCCTGTTCATTGGTTATTAAGAGTCTGGCCCCGCATCCGTAGAGCGGAGGCTGACACATTAGTGCCCGGAAAAGGTAATTAATTCAACCCTTTTGCCGTGCACCTAACCTTAGTCGCAGGGTATTCCCGCTTCTTACAGAACAGACGAAAAAAAATCAGATATCACGGATTTCCAGCCAACGCTTCTGCAGCCGTTTCATCGATACCGGCTCACGGGTACCCAGCGGCTGAGCAAACAACGACACCCGCCACTCCTCCAGCAGCCAGCCAAATTCCTGCAATTGTGGGTGGTCATCGATGTCAACACGCGCCAGTAATTCCAGATAAGGGGTTGCCAGCGCCTCATACTCAATCATCGACTGCCGGTCACGCGGCAGATTGCCCTGCAGCTTATCGATGCGGTATTCCATTGCGCGTAAATAACGGCTGTAGCATTGCAGCTGAACCCAGGGGGTGCGGCTCATAAAACCGGAAGCCAGCAGCCGCTGCAGATGAGCTTTTACATCGCTGTAGGCCATCGCACGATCAAGACTGACCGCACCACCAATACGTTTCAGGATGGTATGGCGCAGCTGCAGCCACTCAATATATTGCGCCAGTAACCGTTCGCCATGGGCAATCAGCTCAGCGCGGCGCTCCAGACGGGCTTTATATTCAGCCTCAGTGTAAGGCAGCGCCTCATCCAGAGGCACAAACACCTGAATAAACGCAGCCTCAAGCAGGTCATTGGCAATATCAGCCTGACCGCCCAGACCTTTTGCCAGCAACCAGCGGCTGGCCATGGTTTTCTGAATATGGGCTTTCAGCATCCGCTCCTGTTCAGGCAGAGCGTTGCGGATCAGGCGACTGACGCCGGTGCGGTGTGCGCGGCGGGCGTCGTTAATATTGGCCTCAACCGTCAGCTCCAGCTGCTGGCCCTGCAAACGTAAACACGGAAAAGCGCGTACCGGTAAACCATTCACCTGCGTTTGGATAGTCTCCGGTAAATCGGCAAAATCCCATTGACTGATATCGCTGCGCTGATAATCCTGATGCGCCAGCGTCAGTACCTGCTGCTGACTGGCATCACTCAGCTGCGCTTTTAACGCAGTCAGATCGCGCCCCTGCGCCAGTAACTTGCCATCGGACATCACCCGGATATTCATGCGCAGATGCGGCGCTAACTCAACCTCCAGCAACTGTGATAATTCCAGCGGCGGACGCTGGGTTTTATTAAGAAAATTCAGTAACTGAATATACAGACCACCCTGAGAGGCATCCGCCTGACGCAGAAATACTTCTACCGTATTCGGTACAGGTACAAAGTTTTTGCGCACGGCCTTGGGTAAACCTTTAATCAGCTGAGCGGCTTTTTCACCGATAAAGCCGGGCACCAGCCACTCCACCTGAGCATCCGGAACCTGTTGCAGCATAGCCACCGGCACACTCAGACTGACGCCATCATTATCGGTTCCTGGTGCAAAGGTATAGCTGAGCGGAAAAGCCATGCCCTGCCATTCCAGTTCGCCGGGAAAATCCCTGGCGCCAATGCCTGCGGCATCCGCGCTGAGTAACTGATCGCGGGTAAATTCGAGTGCTTTTTTCTCCGCCGCGGAGGCTTTTTCATACCAGCGCTCAAGGTGTCTGACCGACGGAATTTCCAGTGGTAAATGCCGTCGATAAAACTCGGCCTGCCAGGCATCGTCAATGACCAGATCACGGCGGCGGGATTTCTCTTCGTACTCAGTGACTTCTTTCAGCAGTGCAATATTTTTGCGGTAAAACGGCAGTTTGCTGCGCAACTGCTGCTCTACCAGGCCTTCCTGAATAAAGACTTCCCGTGCTTCCTGCGGATGCGTTAACGCATAGTTAACCCGTTTGCGCGGATTAACGATCAATCCGTATAACGTACTTTGCTCAAAAGCGGTTACCTGCCCACGCTGGGCATTCCAATGTGGTTCAAAATACTGATATTTCAGCAGCGGCTTGCCGACCTGCTCTATCCACTGCGGTTCTATGCGCGCCACCGTACGCGCATACAGCTTACTGGTTTCAACCAGTTC
Organism: Thalassolituus alkanivorans; assembly: GCF_020447205.1. Lineage (GTDB taxonomy): Bacteria > Pseudomonadota > Gammaproteobacteria > Pseudomonadales > Oceanobacteraceae > Venatoribacter > Venatoribacter alkanivorans. The sequence continues at coordinate 337,455 of NZ_JAJAEL010000049.1, read as the reverse complement.
AGCGGTCATCATCCATTTCGGTTTTTTCTTGTATTGCCCCGACGCCGGAAAAATAAACAATTTACGGTTACGGGCGCCCAGATATTCCTGCCCTTCCGATTTAAAACCAATCTGACTGAGCATACCGGCCAGCAAGGCTTTATGTACGGCTTCGTAGCTGGCCGGTTCGGTGTTTTCTTTTAATTCCAGCTCTTTGCACAATACATGCAGCTGGCGATGGGTATCGCGCCATTCACGCATGCGCATAAAAGACAGAAAATGTTTGCTGCACCATTTACGCAACTGCGCCTGCGAGGTTTCCTGACGCTGTTCTTCATAGGCAAACCATAAATTCACCAGACTGAGAAAATCGGATTCTTCGTGCTGCCAGAGGCGGTGTTTTTCATCCGCGGCCTGTTGTTTTTCCGGCGGGCGCTCACGCGGGTCCTGCACGGTTAATGCCGCAGCAATAATCAGCACCTCGCGCAATGATTGCTGCTGCTTTGCTTCGAGCAACATCCGGCCAATACGCGGATCGACCGGCAGACGCGCCATCTGCCGGCCCAGCGTTGTCATATTCCCGTCTGCATCAACCGCTTCAAGTTCCTGCAGCAGATTAAAACCGTCTTTAATAAAACGCTCGTCGGGGGCATCGATAAAGGGAAAGTCCTGCAGACGCCCTAATTTCAGATGCAGCATCTGCAAAATAACCGCGGCCAGATTCGTGCGCTGAATTTCCGGATCGGTAAATTCTGAGCGGGCAAGAAAATCGGCTTCTTCGTACAGACGGATACAGATACCTGGCGAAGTACGGCCACAACGACCGGCACGCTGATTGGCACTGGCCTGAGAAATAGCCTCAACCGGCAACCGCTGTACTTTACTGCGGTAACTGTAGCGGCTGATGCGCGCCACGCCGGAATCAATCACATAACGGATGCCCGGCACCGTCAGCGAGGTTTCGGCCACGTTAGTGGCCAGCACCACCCGCCGGCCACCGTGAGGCTTAAAGATTTTCTGCTGATCGGCACCGCTTAAACGCGCATAGAGCGGCAGGATTTCGGTGGCCGGTAATTGTGCGCGGCGTAAAAATTCGGCGCACTCGCGGATTTCACGCTCACCCGGCATAAAAATCAGTACATCACCATGCTGACCGGATTTTTTATCTTCTTCGCGCAGTTCTGCCAGTGCTTCAGCCACACCCTCAAACAAAGTGCGGTCATCCGCGTCCTCTTCATCACGTAATAAAGAACGGTATCGGACTTCAACCGGAAAAGTACGACCGGATACTTCAATCACCGGAGCTGCTTTACCACTGGCATCGGCAAAATGCTGAGCGAAACGGTCAACATCGATGGTGGCCGAGGTAATAATAATTTTCAGATCCGGGCGCTGTGGCAGCAGCTGCTTTAAATAGCCCAGCAAAAAATCAATATTCAGACTGCGCTCATGCGCTTCGTCGATAATGATGGCGTCGTATTCATTAAGAAAACGGCCATGCTGGGTTTGCGCCAGCAAAATACCATCGGTCATCAACTTTACCCGGCTGGCATCGACGCTCTGGTCGGTAAAGCGCACCTGATAGCCAACCTGCTGACCAAGCTCACAACCCAGTTCTTCAGCAATTCGCTGCGCAACCGCACGCGCAGCCAGACGCCGTGGCTGGGTATGAGCAATCCGCCCCTGACGGCCAAAACCGGCTTCCAGGCAAATTTTAGGTAATTGCGTGGTTTTACCGGAACCGGTTTCACCGGCGACCACCACTACCTGATGGTCGCGCAGTGCCGCGAGAATTTCATCTCGCTTGCCGCTGACCGGCAGTTCTTCCGGATAGGCAATACGTAAAGGCTGAGCGCGCAACGCTACCGTCTGCTGGCTGCGCTGAATGCGCTGCAGC
>NZ_JAJAEL010000049.1:311424-335398 GCF_020447205.1 Thalassolituus alkanivorans | reverse complement strand
TCTCCATTATTGTTAACATGTGGATTCGGCCGAAAATCCGCCGGCTCCACCAATAAAAACGCCCCGTATCCGAAAATACAGGGCGTTTTTATTACGACCTAGACAACTCAGTTGTGCTTGGCCAGCTCCGCATCACGCAGTTCGCGACGCAGGATTTTGCCGACGTTGGTCTTCGGCAGTTCGTCACGGAACTCAATGTGACGCGGTACTTTATAAGCGGTCAGACGCTCGCGGCACCAGTCTTTTACTTCAGCCGCGGTCAGGTTTTCGTTTTTGGAAACGATAAACACTTTAACCGCTTCAGAGCTCTTAGGGTCCGGGATACCGATTGCAGCGGCTTCAACGATGTCTGGGTGAGATACCAGTACATCTTCCACTTCGTTCGGGTAAACGTTGAAACCAGAGACAATGATCATGTCTTTTTTACGGTCAACGATTTTCATGTAACCGTCATCCGTGATCACCGCCATATCGCCGGTTTTCAGCCAGCCATCTTCGGTGATGGTTTCGGCGGTCGCTTCCGGACGCTGCCAGTAACCTTTCATTACCTGCGGGCCTTTAACGCAGAGCTCACCTGGCTCACCCAGAGGTAATTCATTACCTTCTTCATCGATCACTTTACAGTTAGTACCAGCAACCGGCATACCGATGGTACCCAGCTTGATATGGCCTGGCGGGTTGAAAGAAACAACCGGAGAAGTTTCAGTCATACCAAAACCTTCAGCAATTTCACAACCGGTAACTTTCTGCCACTGGTCTGCCGCGTCTTTGGTCAGCGCCATACCACCGGAGATGGTCAGTTTCAGTTTGCTGAAGTTCAGGGCACGGAAGGCTTCCTGACCGCAAAGCGCAACGAACAGTGTATTCAGACCCACAAAACCACTGAACTCAGCACCCTGCAGGGTCTTGATAAAGCCCGGAATATCACGCGGGTTAGGAATCAGAATCGAGTGGTTACCGGTTTCCAGCAGCACCATGCAATGCACAGTAAAGGCATAAATGTGGTACAGCGGCAGCGGCGCGATAACGGTTTCTTTGCCTTCTTCCAGCACCATGGTGAACAGACCATGACACTGCATCATGTTCGACATCAGGTTGCGGTGAGTCAGCATTGCACCTTTGGCAACGCCGGTGGTACCGCCGGTGTACTGCAGCACAGCCACGTCATTGCGGTCCATTTTAACTTCGGTGAAGGTTTTTCCTGCTCCGGTTTTCAGCGCACTGCGCAGGGCAACAGCACCCGGAATGTTAAAGGCCGGAACTTCTTTTTTAACGTGCTTGAGAACGGTATTAATCAGTACACGTTTAATTGTGCCGTGCATATCACCAACGTTGGTGACGATAACATGCTTGATACCGGTATTTGGCAGAACCTTTTCAGCTTTGTCGGCCATGTTAGCCAGCACAACCAGCGCTTTGGCACCGGAGTCGTTAAACTGGTGTTCCATCTCACGTTCGGTATACAACGGGTTGGTATTAACCACCACCATGCCAGCACGCATAGCACCGAACACAACAATCGGATATTGCAGAATATTCGGCAGCTGCACCGCGATGCGGTCACCGGCCTGCAGGCTGGTCTCGTTCTGCAGGTAGGCTGCGAAGGCGGCGCTCTGCTTATTCAGTTCGGCATAGGTCAGGGTTTGTCCCAGACAGGTAAAAGCCGGGCGATCAGCAAAACGTTCTACGAAACCATTAAAGATTTCGACTAATGATTCGTGCTTATCCGGATCTATCGAACTCGGATAGCCCTCCGGATAACGCTCCTGGAAAAATTGCTCGTTCATACCGCCTCCTGATAACCCTGAATTATCGTTATATGCAGGGTTTTGTGAAATTTTGAATTGACCGGATTCCGGCTCCCCAGTAGAAATACCGGCCAAAAAAGCAGCCGGAGTTTACCTGTTTTCTCACATCGCGGCAAAAGTCGCCTCCCAGCTATTTACAATTTGACACATAACGGAGATGGTAACAGCGCCGCCTGACACGGCCGGCTAACTCTCGTCAGCACAGCGATCAAATAATGAACAAAATAACTATCTCTGCCGCCGATCATTCCACCTTCGAAGCGCGCTTATGGTCTCTGACCTCCCCCATTGCCACCATCCACCTGATGCATGGCATGGCCGAACATTGTGACCGCTATATCCCTCTGGCCGAATACCTGCACCAGGCGGGTTATCAGGTTGTTACCCATAACCACCGTGGCCATGGCGAACGTCGTCCGCGTGGCCACTATGCCGACGCAGATGCTGCGGGCATAGGCGGCTGGGAACTGTTGATGGACGATATCCTGCGGGTGCAGCAAGCCGTCTGCGGCTCAGAACCACGCATCTTGTTTGGCCACTCAATGGGATCGTTTATTGCGCAGGGATTCGCCATCCGTCATGGCGACCTGTTGTCCGGCCTGATTCTCTCCGGCTCCAATCATCAGCCGTCCGCTCTGTTTCATCTGGGGCGCAGCGTCGCCAGTCTGCTGAAACTGCGTCAGGGACAGCAGCACCTGTCTGGCGTAATGGATGCCCTCTCCTTTGGCGCATTCAATAAAGCTTTCCGTCCTAACCGTACCGATTTTGACTGGCTGAGCCGCGACAACGAACAGGTTGACCGTTATCTGGCCGATGCCGCCTGCGGGCATCTGTGTAGCCTGCAATTATGGACTGACTTATTTGGCGGTCTGATTGAAATCGGCAAAGCCGATAATCTGCGCAAAATCCCGGCTCATTTACCTATCTATCTTTTTGGCGGTGATCGCGACCCTGTTGGTCAGATGGGTAAAGGTGTTCCGGCATTAAAAGCCTTTCTGGAAAAGACAGGTCATGACAATGTCAGCCTGCAAATGTACCCTGAAGGCCGGCATGAAATGCTGAACGAAACCAATGCTGATGAGGTTTTTCAGAACATTCTGAAGTGGCTCAAAGCGTTGCCGCTGTAACTGGCGGCAAGAATAACTCACCTTTATCCTAATTAACCCGGGAACTGTATGGAAACAATTACCAATCGTCCGTTTGATGAAATTGCTGTCGGAGACAGCTGTCAGCGCAAGCACACCGTTACTGCGCAGGATCTTATTCTGTTTGCCGCAGCCTCAGGTGATCACAACCCTGTGCACCTGGATGCCGAATATGCTGCCACCACAATGTTTAAAGGGCAGATTGCCCACGGTATGTTTACCGGAGCATTAATTTCCGCAGCACTGGCGATGGATTTACCTGGCCCGGGAACCATTTATCTCGGTCAGAATTTATCCTTCCGCAAACCGGTGATGATTGGCGATGAATTAACGGTGGAATTAACCGTCAGCAGCAAACACGACAGCAAGCCGGTTGTAACCCTTGACTGTAAAGTCAGCAATCAGAACGGAAAAGTAGTGGCCAGCGGTGAAGCCAGCGTGATGGCACCGACCGAAAAAATGACCATCAAAGCTCCCAAACTGCCGGAAATCCGTATCGGCGGTTGAGAGTGCACTGTCGTCAATCCGGAACGATACGAACCGGAAAGAATAAAAAAGGCCGCAAACGCGGCCTTTTTTATTGGTTGCCCTCTGCCATTAAGGCATAAAGCGGATCGGAAATTCGACCACCGTCACATCAATACCCGGACGGTTTTCGAACTGCATCTGACGACACTTCATTTCCAGACGCTTATGCAGACCGGCATCGTTCAGCTCGCTTTTAAATACCGAGCAGGACGATACAGAGCCATTGGGCTGCACATCCATCTTCAGCGTTACAGAACCTGCCAGTGCCGGATTTTTGCGCAGGGCGCCACGATACAGGCGGTCAAACTGTACTTTGTACTGTTCAAACACTAGGCGCAGCTCTTCCTGCGAACGGGTCGTAGCAGCCGCAGCTGCTTCTTCCTGTTCAGCCGTCATTTCCACCGCCGTCACCTGACGATCACTCAGATTTTCACCGACCGTCGCATTGGTTAAGGATGCAACATCAACACCACCGGATGTCCGTGTTGCGGCGTTACGATCAACCACAGTCCCGACACTGGTCGCTTTATTGCCGGCATTACTCAGCCCCTTACTGGAGGTGTTTAATGCAGCAATCGGCACCTGATTGCGGATACTGTTAAGCGCTGACAAGGCATCATTGCCAAAATTCTTTTTGGCCGTTTCTTTGGCTTGCTCTCGCTTTTCCTTCGTCGCTTCTACCTTCGGCTTGGGCTTAGGTTTCGGCTCCGGCTTCGGTTTTGGTGGTTCTGGTTTCGGCTCTGGCTTTGGCTCCGGTTTTGGTTCGGGCTTAGGCTCCGGCTTCTTTTCTTCCACTTTGGGTGGCACCGGTTTTGGCTTGGGCTTTTCAAGCTTTTTACGCTCGATCACCTTGGCCAGCTGCGGCGGTAATTTCTCCAGATCCTTACGGTCTTTTTCCGGCAAATCAACAGACGGAATAACCACACCCAGCACCATGACGACTGCCAGCAAAACAATCAGAATAGGCAGAAAGCGCTGACGGTCACCGTTGTCGGTCCAGGGCAGTTGTGGTGCGCGATAATAAACGGTCATCAGGCACCTCCCGCAGCGGGTGGTTTCTGATTAACAGCCAGCGAAATATTATTGAATTCCGCCTTCGCACAGGTATTCATCACCTTTTTCAGCAGCGCATAGGGAATGTCCTTGTCACCCATAATGGTGACCGGCCGACCCTGTGCTTTCAGCTCATCCGGCAGCGGTGAACGCGATGCCAGATAATCCAGTTCTTTTTTCAGCTCGGCAATTTCTTCACCGCTGATTTTACTGGCCGCCGCAGTACTGATGACCGCGCGTCCCTGAACCAGAATATCGTCTTTGCTCACCAGAACCGTGATGTTCTCATTCGGCTTGTTATCCGCCAGCGAGGCCGGTAACTGAATGGCATCACTGCTCTGCACTTCCACTTCCGACTGGTTCACCATCAGGAAGAAAACCAGAATGGTGAAAATATCCATCAGAGCTGTCAGATTCAGGCCGCTCTTATTGGCATTACGCTTATGATTGCGCTGCATACGCTTCGCACGACGTGACATTTTCATTGTGTCACCTCCGCGCCCGGCGCATCGCCCAGAGAAATCTCCGGGAATAACGTTGCATCAACCAGTGAAGCAGCAATAACCGCCGGGTAAATGCGTACGCTGTCCATCACGGTAATCAGCGTCTGGTAATCGACATCGGCTTCCGACAGCAGGCTGATGTCTTTTTTATCTTCAAAGCCGGGATTCTTTTTAATATCCACGAGCGCAGAAGACAGACCACTGTAATCGTAATCTCCGTCTTTTTTCGGCAGTGTCGCAAGCGATTCAGATTTTTCCTGATAGGTTCGGGTAATTTCAAACCCCTGCTTACGGACAATCACTTCGAGCGAAACATCCTCAGGATTCACAGCCCCCGGCTGATCTCCCAATGGCAACTTAAGATCGAGTACCGCCAGTTGTGAGAACACCATGTTCATCAACAGTACTGGTACCAGTACGATCATCAGATTCATAAAGGATGTAACGTTGAGCTCCGCCTCTTCTTGTATTCGTCTTTGGCGTCTCATCAGAAATTACATCTCAGTTGCTGTTTGCTGGAGTTTGACCTGGCTTACGCTCGGTGATGATGTTGAGGAACTTAACCCCGGCCATCTCAATACTGTCGACAATTTCGTTGGTTTTGGATTGCAGGTAGCTGTGCAGCAGAATTAAAGGAATCGCTGCCATCAGACCGAATGCCGTGGTGTTCATCGCGACAGAAATACTCTGCGACAACAGCGCGGCTTTTTCTGCCGGCGCTGCATTGGCAACAGCGGTAAAGGCTGCGATCAGACCCATAATGGTACCCAGCAGTCCCATCAGCGTTGCAATATTGGCCAGGGTGGCTACGTATTGGGTGCGTTTTTCCAGCTGTGGAATGGCTTCCATCAGGCCTTCTTCCAGTGCATATTCAATTTCTTCGCGACGCTGACTGCCTGGAATGCGGGCAATAGCAGCAGAGAAAATATCACCGATTTTGGTTTCTGAACTGGTGGCATAACTCAGCGCAGCGCGCAGGTCACGTTTTTGCAGCATAGGCAGCAGTTCTTCAAAGGCGCGGCGGTTGCTGGATTTTTCTTTCATCAGCACCAGCAGACGCTCAAAAGCAATGGCCAGACCAATCGCCATAATGATGGCAATCGGGTACATAAAAGTACCGCCTTCCTGAAAAAAACGTACGATGGTATCCATAGTTACTTCCCCTGGTTTGTAGTTTTGTAGCTTCTTAGTTGTTATTGGCCGGTCTTATGCCGCAGCCTTCCGGGTCTTTCCCATTACTGACGATTTAACCATTAAACCGCTCAGCAAAAAACGTTGTTTATTGCATAAACCAAAAAGTACTACTGCACTGCTGAGCCCCCGCTCAGCTGGCGCAGACGTTCCTGATCCGGCTCCTTTGGTGCATAGCGTTCCGCGTAACGCATTTCGCGGCGGAAACTGTCGCGGTCAATGCTCTGCAGCCACTGTTCACGATAGCTGTTAATCGGCTGATATAACCGCCCGGTTCCCGGTGGCGGACGCCACGGTGTTACGTACATTACGTTCGGCTCTTCACTGTTACCCTGAATGGAGATACCTTCAAGGCGAACCACATTGTCAGCAAGCGCCATGTTATTTAAAAACAGTAACAACAGTGCGCAGGAAAATAATTTAATCACTACGAACCCTCCCCTGCGACCTGCTCGGTACTGCGTCGTTCGAGGTCAGCAATCCAGATCGCCAGCGTTTCATCCGGCTCGGTCATCATTCCCTGTGCCAGCTGATATTGTTGCAGCGCTTTGACCAGATCATGCAGATACAGGTCATAGAGAATGCCCAGATTATAATGCACCTGCACATCCGCCGGGTCACACTGCAGAGCCGTCTGATAGCTGTTTTCTGCCGCACCGAACTGGCCTAATTCACGTTGCACCAGTCCCAGCACTTTATAGGCCGGGCAGAATTCCTGTTTAAGGGCAACGGCTTTATTCAGGCTTTCCAGACTGGCATCAAACTGTTCCAGACGGTATTGCGCCAACGCCAGATTGGTCCAGCAGCCGGGAAATTCTGCGTATTTTTCCGCCAGCGCCTGCCAGTGAACCAGTGCCGCATCAAACTCTTCGTCCTGCAGCAATTCCAGACCGGCGTTATAGGCCTCGATCAGTTCCGGCGGCAACGGTTTTTCCTGCGGCACAGAATCGACCACTTCAGGCTTAGCACCTAAGAGGCTGCAGCCCTGCAATCCAGTCTGTAATAAAACCAGCAGTAACAGGCTAACGAATCTGATCAACATAACTCAGCGCCTTTTCATTTTTATTGTACTGGCCAGGCATCAGCGTACCCAAAGACCGGTAACTCTTTTTAATCCATTCATCATACAGACCATCGTAAGTACGGTTGGCATTGGTCTGATGAATTTCAATAGCCGCCTCATCCAGAGGAAATGCCTGCTCTTCCAGCAGGAACTGATACTCCTCCAGTTCCAGTTCATCCATACCGCCTGGCCGCTCCGATTCCATCAGCGCTTTGCTCAGCTGAGCGTACAACTGACCAATGCGATAAGTCGCCGATGTTGTGTATTCCAGTACGCCAATCTGCACCGCCTGGGTATAACGCTTCAGTGCGGCCTGCATCACCGCATTCTTACGCGTCACACTTTTATCAAGGGGCAGCGTAATGGCGATTTTTTCATATTTAACCCGTTCGAATTCACCCAGCTCATAGGCCGCACTGGCGGCCAGATAACGTGAACGATCTGTCTGATCTTTACCTGCTTTATTGTGCAGGGTTATCACCTTATCCAGCCAGAAACGGCGTTTTTCTTCGTCGTTCTGTGCGGCATAAATTTCGTTCAGTTTAAAGTGCGCTTCGACAGCTGCATCAAAAGGTTTTTTATAGCTGTGGGCGTAACGCTTATACATCACCAGCGCATTATCCAGATCGCCACCTTTTTCAAAATATTCCGCTGACTGATAGCAGGCGATACGCTGCTGCTCCGGGTCGGTACCTTCATTCCAGATACGCTGCAGCTCAAACGCGGCCTTACGCCACTCGCCTTTATCTTCGTAAGCGACGATCAGTTTACTTGGAATATCGGCGGTTAATTTATGCTCAGGATACTGTTCACGGAAATGCAACAGTACTTCGATGGCCTGATCATAATCTTTCATCTGCATTAATAGGGTTGCCGCATCATATTCGGCAATAATGCGGGTATTACTTTCCGGAATAACGGTTGCCAGACGGCGCCAGTGGCCAACCGCTGCGGTCAGGTCACCCTGCTCTTTTGCCTGCTCGCCTTGTTTATAAACCGTGGCAGCGACTTTATCCCGTAACTCACGCCGGGTTTTCTTATCCAGTTTGCTGTAAGTCAGGGCTTTGCCCAGCGCTTCCTCGGATTCAGCAAACAGGCCCTGTTCAAAACTGGCATGTCCGCGTACCAGCGCCGCTCCATAACGGTAACGTTCAGGCAGATCGGCTTCGACCTGTGACGCCAGACGCGCCGTGCTCAGTGCCTGCGGATAGTATTTATCTTTCAGCAGCATTTCTGCGGTATTAACCAGCACGGTGCCACTGCGCTCATCCTGCGGAAACTCCTGCACAAAGCGCATTGCGCTGGCAACCGTTGCCTGGCGCCAGGCCAGTGCTTCCGTTTTCGCCGGGCGGTATTTATTAAATGCAAGAATCGCGGCATAACCCGCCTCGGCCGCTTTTTCATAACCCGGATACTGATAAGCCACGATCTCATAATGATCTTTGGCCAGAGGGTAGTCCTGCAGTTCGAACGCCACCTCAGCTAACAGGAAATGGGCTTTAACCGTGTCATCAGCTTCGGGAAAACTGCGGATATATTCTTTATACCAGCGTTCAGCTTCGCCCAGACGCTCACGTTTATCTTTAAGTTTTTTGCTGTTCTGTCCCCAGGCGTGATGAAAACCTGCCAGATCCCAGATATAGGTTGCCAGCGTTTTTTCCAGCGCCTGCTGCACAGCTTCTGTATGGTTCAGCCAGTAATTGCCGCCGACGCCAAACATACCGATATAGATTTCTTTATGCTTGCGCATCAGGTTTGGATAGCGTGCGGTTTTATAGCCTTCGATCAGACGTTCGTAATATACCGGCGCCAGCACATCATCCGGGTAACGCAGAACAAAGGCGCGTAAGGTAGATGCCCCGCTTTTATAATATTGTTTGTCGTAGTACAGCGTCGCCAGCCGGTCATAAATCAGATATTCATAATGGCGCTTGCCATGCTGATCATAAAATAAAGCAATCTGTTCCCAGTCTCCAAGGTCATCAAACATGATGGCCATAATCCGCAGAATGTCGTTGAGCATATCCAGCTCACCACCTTTGGCATCGGACAAGGTCGCGACGGTTGGATATTGCTCATCCAATAAACGGGTAAAGGCCAGCAGACTGTCCTGCAGACGATCCTGCTTAAAAATAGACCAGCCCTGCAGATAACCGGCACTGACGTAGTACTGATTGTCTTCCGGGCCGCGGTCAATCAGGCGCTGATAAGCCTGTTCTGCCCCTTCATAATCACCGGACGCGTACAGCAATTGTGCCAGACGGAATTCACTTTCAAGGTAATAAACCGAGCGCGGAAAATCGGCAACCAATTGTTCCAGTGTTGCAATGGCAGACTGCATACGCCCGGCCATGCTGTAGGCTTTAGCCAGCTGGTACAGCATGGCATCGTTATCGGAACGGTCCGGGTATGCCTCCAGCAGCGATTCATAATCCCTGATTGAAGCAATGGCCTGAGCGCGTTCTTCACGCGTTGCGCTGATATCCAGACCGGAGTCAGTCTCTTCCGGTATATTATCCAGCGCAATTTCTTCTGCCTGCAGTTTAAGACTGGCAATACGGTGGGCGACACGGATGCGCATTTCCGGTTCGGTAGCAACATCAAGATAACGCTGATAACGCTCAATCACATCGTCATGGCTGGTTTCCAGCGGATCATTGGATAATAAACGGACTTTAAGGCCGTTAATATTTCCCAGCGTTTTTTCCGTATCGTCCGGCTGTGAAAACAGGCTGCAGCCCGTCAGCGAGGTAATAATTAATAAAAAAAGTACGCGCAAGGCAAAATTATTCATTTTTGCCCTCCGCTTCACCACCGGCAACCTGCTGTTGTAAGGAATCATCGTACAGACGTGCAATGGAGAGTCGTGCCTGCGCCAGATAGTCGGTGATTCTCACATCCAGTTCTGTCATATGGCGGGAAACATGAGCAATAATCTGCTCCCGTTGCTGTTCATGCAGTTGCTGCAGACGCTTTCCCTGTTGTTCAAGCAGGCGCTGTTGCTGAGCGACACGCTGCGGAAAGCCCTGCCAGCTGCTGTCTGCCCAGGTCAGTGCTGTACGGGTATTTTCCAGCTGCTCCAGCAAGGCAGAGGTAACGCCCTGCAATTGCCAATAATTTTTTTGTGCCTGCCACTGACGATCCGGCTTTTCTTCATAAATGCGCCACAACTGCAGGCCGCGGCTGCGGCGCCAGCGTTCTTTATAAATACCCAGATCACGGGTTGGCGTATTCAGGCGCTGCAGAAATTCAATGCGTGGCACAACAGCTGCCAGGTGATCGACATTCTGCTGGTCAGAAACTGAAGCAAAGGCAAATACTTTTTTATCTTCCGCCTGTAAGCGCTGCTGCAAGGCGAGAACATCGCGTGTCAGTTCAGCCTGACGCTGTTCGAGACGCTGCAGTTTTTTATCTGCATTCAGCCCCGCCAGTTTTTGTTGGCGGTGTTGCAGCACCTCCTGCCACAACTTCAGATCCTGCTGCTGACGGCGGACATCATTCATCATGCTGTTCAGATCATGCAGAGCCGAGGTCATCTGATTAAAATCGCGGTCATCCAGCAGATCCTGCAATGTTCTGGACAGCGCACCATCGGGCATATCGCCAAGATTAACCCGTTGCCAACCCCAGGATTGCCCTTGCTGCTGATTTTCCCACTCATTCAGCCAGGCTGAAATCTGTGGCCGGGCGTTTTGCTCCCGCAGAGTATCCAGCATGCCAAGCAAACGCTGCTCGACAAATTCGTAAGTTTTCAGCGATTGTGTGGTCGCATTCAGTAATTCAAGGGCGTGAGGCACCGCCAGTACGGATTCAATCACCGCCGGGTGAAATTCGCTGAAGCGCTGTTGCAGAATCCGCCATGGTTGCATGGCCTCTTCGTATTTCCACTGATCAACCAGCGACCAGCCATACTGCAATAATCCGGGCGCCGTAAATGCGCTGTCTAAACTGATCTGACGCAAATAAGCTTCAGCCTGACGGTATTTACCGGCATCCAGAGCATAAATACCGGCAACCAGTAAAATTCTGTCTTTTAAGGAATGGCCTTCGTAGGTATCCGGCAGATAATACGTGGCTTCTTCGATTAATTTTTCCAGATCACGACTGACCGCATGCAGACGCATTAATGACAACATCTGGTTATAGCGGGCATAACCGCTCCAGATACCATCCTGGCTCATGGTTACCAGCACATCGTTGGCATCATGCATTCTGTCCTGTTCTGCCAGACTGGCAACCAGAATGAATTTTGCCTCTTCCCGATAGGCAGCATTTAATGCGCTGGCAGAACCGGCGGCTCCGCTATCAAGCTGTAAAGCCCGGCGGATACAGCGCTCGGATTTTTCCCATTCAGATTTTGCCTGCCAGCGCCGGGCCAGATGAAACCAGGCGTCTGCCGATGCTTCAGTGCCATAGTCTTCGGCATCAGCAAACAAAGCATCGGCATCGTCTTCAAGTCCGAGGGCCAGCAGAATAGCGGCCTTCATAACGGTCACTTCGGCGACCGTTCCGGCCTGACCATAAGCTTTCTGCATGCGATCAAGACTTACCAGTGCCTGCTGATAATTGTTGGTCAGGTAGTGATAATAAAATGCACCGCGCAGCAGGCGCTGCTCTGCGCTTTCGGGCTGATTTCCACTGGAAATGCCTGCTGAGGGTTGCACGGTAATGGCTTCTGCCGTGATATCCGCATCAGCTGCATGGGCAACCGACAACAGGCACAGCATAGGAAGAAGCAGTAAATAATGTCGCATCAGAAAGTTGTCATCCGTACACCGGTTACCAGAATTTCAACTGCGCCGCGGCACTTTGCTGCTCGGCAACATCACTGACAACAAATTCAAGCAATAACGGTTTATCGGTTTTTTCTACCTGCTGCTCGACAACCAGTTCACGGTTTTGTCCAAGCTGATCCACACCACGGATAATTGCACGCAAATTGTGTTTACCCGGCCCCAGATTAATATTAGCCAGTGGCTGAACAGCCCCCATACGCAAGGCCGCAACCTGTCGTTCGGTATAAATATGACGTACCGCCTCAAAACCCGCCCCACTGACTTCAATCGAAAGCGGTTCAAAAAATTCACCGTACGTCAGCGAAAAATAAAAGGCCGCCCGGGTGGTTGCCGGACTGAGCAGATCTTCTTCCAGCTCGTACAGGTCTTTATTCAGCTCCAGCACCGAGCGTTTAACCTGAACAATATCGGCCGCAATATTGGCATTCTGTTGCTCTGCCTGCACTGGCATTGCCAGAATACCCAGCAGCGCACAGGCTGCCAGCAGTGATAATTTTTTCATTGTCCGTTCTCCGCACTGGCCTGCAACTGTTGCTCAGTCATCCATTGTGCCAGTGTCTTTTCAGTTTCGTCATAGTGCCCGGACAGCTCCCCCAGAATCAGGTGATCCAGCACGCCATCTTTATTAATCAGCATGATTGCCGGGCGGGGGTTAAATCCCCAGCTCTGAGACCAGTACTGGTCATTCAGCAATACCGGCAAGCGCATTTTCGGCGGCACATCATTTTTGTGCGGCGCCCAGATAAACCAAGCAACCAGTTGATCCAGTGCGTAACTTTCTGCCAGCAGCTGATAGCGCACCAGCTCTTCCTGACACTGGTTACAGCGGTCCAGCCAGATCAGCATCACCGGCTTGCCACGTTGTTCTGCCAGACGCTGCCCCCAGCCACCAATGGCGGACGGCATAGAAAAATCGTCTACCAGCTGCCCCGGAGCCAGCGTGTCTGCCGCGCTGAGTTCTTCAGCCTGCGCACTGATCACGCACAGACTCAGAAATAAGAGCCGAATGAAATGCCCCATTGCATACCCTTATTTACGTTCAGTTTATCCAGACGGCTGTCATCACTCTGATAGACACGCCATTCTGTTGCCAGCCAGTAGTCATCGCCCAGCAACTGCCAGGAAAAGGCCAGGCCAGTGTAGCGGCCGCTGCTGTCACCGGTATATTGCTCGCCCATCAGCCCTTCCACAGCAACCTGCCACGGGTAGCTTGTCCGGCCACTGAGACTGGCGGCACCCTGCAGAAAAGCGTACCCGGCGCCGCCGGCCAGTACATTGGCCTGTTCGCCGGACTCCAGTAAAACCTGGCCACTGCTGTTACGGATTTCGCTCTGATTAAAAGGAGCAAGTTGTACACTGCCAAGCAAATACCAGCGCTCTCCTGCAAACCAGCGGCCAGTAAAATTCAGCGCGGTGCGGCTGCTGAGATTATCCTGCGCCTGCTGGGCAACGCCAACACCCCAGCTGCCGTAGCGGCGGCTGATATTTTCAGATTTTTCCAGACCAGCCACTTTGATGCGTGGCTGGTATATATCGGTGGTTTCTGCGTTGACCAATAAAGGTACAGCCAACAAACAAAGGATCAGATACTTCATAAACTCAGATTCCAGATCAGCGCAACGGCCGTATGTGCAGATTGATCAGCGCCCAGCGCCTGTGAAGCCTGCAGTCGCAGACGCAAATCCAGGCGTTTTTCCAGTGGCCAGACAACATCACCGGAAACCGTAAAAAGCGCCGTCGAGGTTTCCCGTCCGTTTTCATCCCAGTGGCGGCTACCCTGTTCATTGATTCCCAACCCAAGGCCGGCAAAACCTTGCAGAGACCAGGCCGCATAACGGGAAAACACCTGTTCCAGCCCCAGTTCAGCACTTTGCCAGGCCTGTTCACCCGCATTGGCACGGGTAAAACGTGCCGCCAGACGATACTCATCCAGTGGATAGCTGACGCCCAGCTGCAGAGCCGTTTCACTGTTCCAGCCGCCCTGTACCTGCCAGTTACCCGGACGCAGGGCATCCTTGAGATACCAGCGCTGGGCGCGGCTCAAACCGGATGACTCAGGCACCTGAGCGACCGGCAGCCAGCCCTGACGACGGCCATTGCTGAGCAGCAGCCATTCCCCCTGCAAACGCAGTGGTTGTAATTGTTCGGTGGAAGAAACTTCGAAGATAACAGGAAAGGCACTGCCCGGCCCTTTGCGCAGATACAGTTGTTCCTGTTGCGCCCACGACGGAGCACAGATCAGACAGAACGTGGTGATGTAGAGCATCTGCCTTACCCGGCGGGTAAGCAGACACCAAAGATTCCCCTGGACCAGCATTGGTCTAAAGCCCTTTTCATTTTTCTAGTTATGTGGGCATCCGTGCCATCAGCGCGCCATTGTCCTATAAAGCGTGCCCCGCAATCAATCGGTACTTCCGTACAAACTAATGATTGCCACGCCCCTATTTACTGAGGTAGCGCATCGCTGTTTCCAGCCCTTTAAGCGTCAGCGGGTACATATGCTGATTTACAATTTCACGGATCGCCCCCAGCGACCCACCCTGACCCCAGTAAGACTCAGGGGCAGGATTCAGCCATACCAGCTTGCCGTAATGGTCCGCCATACGCTGCATCCAGACAGCCCCCGGCTCTTCATTCCAGTGTTCAACACTGCCACCGACATGGGTTACTTCGTAAGGTGCCATCATGGCATCACCAACAAAGATCACTTTGTAGTCAGGTCCGAATTTGCGCAGGATATCCCAGGTGTCGGTACGCTGATTGTTACGACGGATGTTGTTTTTCCAGACCGACTCATACAGGCAGTTATGGAAATAAAAGATCTCCATATGCTTGAACTCGGTGCGGGCGGCAGAGAACAACTCCTCGCAGACGCGCACGTGCGGATCCATTGAACCGCCGATATCGAAAAACAGCAGCACTTTGACCGAGTTGTGCCGCTCCGGCACCATCTTGATATCCAGAAAACCGGCATTGCGCGCAGTGGAAGCAATGGTGTCGCCCAGATCCAGCTCTTCTACCGAGCCCTGACGGGCAAATTTACGCAAACGGCGCAGCGCAACTTTGATATTGCGGATACCCAGCTCAATGCTGTCATCGAGGTCTGTGTAGTTGCGCTGTTCCCAGACCTTAATAGCCTTTTTATGACGCGACTTACCCTGCTCAATGCGGATACCTTCCGGGTTATAGCCGTTACCACCAAAGGCCGAAGTACCGCCGGTACCGATCATTTTATTGCCGCCCTGATGGCGCTTATGTTGCTCCTCAAGGCGCTTTTTAAACTCTTCGAGGACCTTATCCAGCCCGCCAAGCGCTTCGATTTTGGCCATTTCCTCTTCTGACAACATGCGTTCGAATTCCTTACGCATCCAGTCAGCCGGAATATTGGCCTCTTCCATAAAGGAAGGCAGTGTATCCAGCCCCTGAAAATAAGCGGCGAAAGCCTTATCGAATTTATCGTAGTGCTTTTCGTCTTTTACCAGGCAAAGCCGGGCCAGCGCATAAAACTCGTCCAGATCGGCGAAAACCACATGGGCTTTAACCGCCTGCACAAGATCCAGATACTCGCGTACCGAACAGGGTACGCGGGCGTTACGGACGGTCTGGAAGAAATCAATCAGCATCGGATCAGCCTTTGCGACGACTCATAAAAGCCAGTTTTTCCAGCAACTGTACATCCTGCTCGTTTTTCAGCAGAGCGCCATACAATGGCGGAATGGCTTTGCTGGTATCCGCATTGCGCAGTACGTCGGGGCCGATTTCGTCGGCCATCAGCAATTTCAGCCAGTCAATAAGCTCTGAGGTGGAAGGCTTTTTCTTCAGGCCCGGTACTTTGCGCACATCGAAGAAAACATCCAGTGCATCACGCACCAGCTCAGCCTGAATGCGCGGAAAATGCACATCAACAATGGCTTTCATGGTGTCACGATCCGGGAAGTCGATGTAATGGAAGAAACAGCGGCGCAGGAACGCATCCGGTAGTTCTTTCTCATTGTTACTGGTAATCAGGATGATCGGACGGTGCTTGGCGACAATGCGCTCCTGTGTTTCATACACAAAGAACTCCATCTTATCGAGTTCCAGCAGCAGATCGTTCGGGAATTCGATGTCTGCCTTATCGATCTCATCGATCAGCAGCACCACTGGCTTATCGGCGGTAAAGGCCTGCCAAAGCTTACCTTTAACGATGTAGTTGGCAATATCGTGAACCTTGTCGACACCCAGCTGGGAGTCCCGCAGGCGTGATACCGCATCGTACTCGTACAGGCCCTGATGAGCTTTGGTTGTACTTTTGATGTGCCATTGGATGAGTTCAGTACCCAATGATTCGGCCAATTGCTCAGCCAACATGGTTTTTCCGGTACCAGGCTCCCCTTTCAGCAACAGCGGGCGCTGTAATGCGATGGCCGCATTAACCGCTAACTGCAGTTCCGGCGTTGCGACGTATTCCTGGGTGCCCTGAAACTTCATACAAACCTCTAAGTCATTCATTCGACAAAATAGGTCAGCAGTATAAGTAGGGGGGTGCTTATCAGCAAGGCATTAGCGGCCAGCAAAATGATACTGCCGGCCGGAGATCACCCTCGGTTATTCACTGAGGGGCATTGCGCAATCAGGCAGGTTTGTTCTCATCATCATCCGGAGATCCCGAAGAGGATTCATTATCAGCGTCAAACTCGCCCCAGTCGTCATCGGCGACCGGGTTTTCATCCGGGTCGATATCAAAATCATCGTCCAGCGAAACATTAATATCCGTATCCCCTCCCATCGATGACGGAGCCGATGACGGCAGCGGAATTTCTTCTTCTGACTCCCCATTAAAGGCATCGAAATCGCCGGCAAAGTCATCATCCGTCAAACCATCATGGGGCAGATCGTCAGGTAATCTATCATGGGAGGCAGGCGCCGCTGCCGAAGCAGCACTGCTCTGACGGCGTTTCATAAACCACCAGTAGCCGGCACCACCAAAGACCGCGAGGTTACCCAATGCCAACAGCAGGTAAACCCACCAGGCAATGCCCTCTTCTTCCTTCACCGGAGGCTCAACAACATCCTCCTGTTCAGCAAAGCGTTTTGCCAGATCTGGTTTAATGACTTCCGCAGCAGGCTCCTCAGCAGGTGCAGGTTTTTCCTCATCGGCAACCTGTGTCTGAATACTGGCATCAGGCCCGGTTTCCGGCATTTGCTCTGACTCGGGCATAGTCTGCGGCGGCACATCCACAGCAGCAGATTCTGCGTCAGACTCAGCTGCCGGAGCAGCAACCGCCGGCGCATCGGGATCAATCAGAGGAAACTCAACGCGGATATCATCCGGCTTGCTCTTGAACGTGGCTCCGCCCTTCGATACGCCACGAATATTCAGCACAATATCATACGCCCCCGGTCCTTTATCGGCGCGCAGCTCCAGAACCCAGGCCTGCTGGGCTGCATCAAATTCCATTGACTGAATGATGGAGCTTTCATCCGGGCTGCTGATTTTGGCGATTACCCGACTCAGCCCCGAATCAACATTAGCGCCTTCAGGAATAACACGGATTTCTACTTTCTGCTCCGCAGGCTGTGGCAGGATCTCAACCCGCAAAGGTTCCATCAACGTTGAACTTAATACCTGACGGCGCTGAAACGTACGGCCAATCGCATTGATCTCAAAGCGGTATTCCCCTACCTGCGACAGGCGGGTTAATGCCTCACGGAAAATACCATCAGTTGGCAGGTTTTCGGGATCTGACAATAACTTACTGCCTGAGCGGCCATCCGGTGCCGTTACTTTCAGACTGATGTCGGTCAGCCGCAGCAAAGCATCTTCGGCAACAATGCTTCCGGCATTTTTCAGAGCGATCTCCAATTCCAGCGGATTACCGGAAAACAGACTGACCGGCAGCCCTTCAACATTCAGCGTCAGGTCAGACAGAATCTGCACCCGGTTATCCGGATCAAGATCCGCATCCGCTACCCAGCTACCGGTCTGGGGCGACTGCACAGTAATCAGGTCAAAATTAACATCCTGATGCCAGCGTACAGCGCCCTCCGGTTGCGCATCTGCGTAGGTAATAACACTGCCATCCGGCTGGATAAGACGGGTTTCTTTGCCACCGCCTTTGCGGAATATCAGTGCCGTAAATTCTTTAACACTGGCATCAATATCAAAGCGGTTGTCATCCATTGGAACCTGTTCAACCGGCACCGCGCGATCAAAGGCTTTAAGAAAAGCCTTAAGTAACTCATCGGCACTGGATGCCTGCAGGAACAAGCCACCCGTTTCGAGCGAAATTTGCTGCAACAGACTCTTATCCGCACCATCCGACAAAGCCAGCGTATGAATACGGGCACCGGCAGCGGCATAAACGGGAAGAACTTCATTAAACAGGCGGGTTCTTTCTGCTGAATTAACCTGCTCAGCATTCTGGCCAGCCTCAGCCATATCGATTTTGCCATCGGTCAGCAGGATAACGCTGTGATTAAAACCGCTGTCTGCAGCTACTTTCCAGCTGGCTTTAGCAAGAGCCTCAGTGAGATTGGTGTGCAACCCAACAGAATTAACAGACTTCCCCTGTTCTTTTGCCGCATCACGCCAGGATTGGTTCACCGCCGCCAGCGGCACCAACATATTGACGTAACGGCCAAAGGTCCAGACACCAGCCTGCGACTGATCGGGTAATAACTCGACCAGCAGATTCAGCGCCGGAATACGCAGATTTTCAGGGTCTGTTTCCTTCATGCTGCCGGAAATATCGATAATGATCCGGACATCGGAAGGCTTGGCAGGAGATTCGGCCGCAGAAGATACGGCACAAAACGACAGGAGTGATACAAACATCACCCCCGACAGCCAGCGATTAATCATCATAAATGCTCCCGGGGGTCAGACTATTACAGGTTAGATTCGAGTACGCGGCGGCCTTTCTCAGTAATGTGCCAGCGAACACCGTTTTTACCGCTGACTTTACCGGCCAGACTACGGGTTACCAGCACATGCAATGTTTTAAGAATGGTCGACTCTTCTTCATTCGCTTCACGACAAACCCCGGCCAGAGAACGGAAGATAAAACGTCCGCTGGAAAGAATTTTCAGCACATGGGTCGAGGTAACATCCAGCTCATCATTTACCTGAACCACCTGCGGATCTTCCTGTCCGGAGTCCTGTTCTGTTTCAGTATCGATTAATGGCAACAGCTCGCTCTGAATAATGCGCAGGTTTTGCTGCACTTCCTCTGAACGCTGCTTCGCTACCTGAGCTTCGTTGAGAATACGGTCGGACAGGTTGTCGATAAAGAAGCGGCTTAACAACGCTGAAATCAGACAAAAACCTGTAAAAATCAGTAAGCGTGACGGATCACCCTGACTTTCCAGAACAAGCTCACTGTTCACCATGTCCAGTACTACCGGCACCAGAAAAGAAGCACCCACACCAACCACAAGAAAACGTGGCAGACTTGCTGCATCAGGGTCTTTATCCCCATACAGATAATAATTTACCAGCCCCCCAAAAATGCCAGCCAACAGCATTACAGTTGCCAGAATGAAGATATGATTAGCCATGTTTCCAACCTCTCATCCGTTAGAGCGCAGACTCTGCTGCCCCTAATCCGATTACTCCACTGACGGAAAAACCCCAAGTTTAAGTACCGCTCCGGATTACGCCGGCCACCTGAGGACGACCGTCAGAAATACAGAACACTCCTGCATTAAAACTAGCAAAGTTTTATGGGTTAGCCAGAAAAGGAATAAAAAAAATCCCTGACTGGGCAAAATGCCGGATAGCAAAATTCCTGAACAGCCAGGGCAGAGAAAAAGAGCGAGGGGAAATACACTGAACAGCTGATTATTTATTAATCAATTCGTAGCCCTGCACATAGGGCGTACCGGATATAAAAAAGGCGCACACTGTGCGCCTTTTTATTTCATTCTGCCTGTAATCGGGCTCTGATCCAGAGCAACAACTGGCGCATACCCAACACCAGCACACCGAGACACAAAGCCGCCAGCAACCAGTTAAGTGCATACAAGGCAGCATTAACGCCTTCACTGATCGCCGTAAAGGGCAATACCACCAGTACGGGAGCGAAGTAATTGGAGTCCTGGGCAATAGGCGCTGGTGTAAACAACAACACGGCACCAATCATGCGCAAAAAACGCCGCACATCACTGTCAGCGGCCAGCCAGAAAAACATCCGGTTCCAGCACCAATAACCCACCAGAGCACATACCAGATAGACCGCCCAAAAGGGTAAGAACTGAATTATGCCTTCCATATAATACGATCCTGCCATTCATCTTCGGGAATCTGATCATCAGAAATCCCTTTATTCTGAATTGAAATACCCGCTTTATGCACCGACGCAGGGTCACCAGATACCAATGGATGCCAATCAAACAAAGGCTTTTTTTCCGCCAGCAGACGATAGGCACAGGTTTCAGGCAACCAGAAAAAGCTTTCGGCCTGCTCCGGACTTAGCCAGACACAGTTCGGCACTTTGATATTACGCTCCTGGTAAACCGTGCAACTGCAATTACTGGTATCCATATAACGACAGTGCACATCGGTGTAATACACCTCACCACTGTCTTCGTCTTCAAGTTTATGCAGACAACACAAGCCACAACCGTCACAGAGCGATTCCCACTCTGTACGACTCATCTCGCGCAGAGTTTTTTCTTTCCAGAAAGGTTGTGCGCTCATTCTTTGTCCAGTTTGCAGAACAGATCGAGCATGTAAGTTTCTTTGGCTGGCGGCATCTGCAAATAGAAACCCTGCTCATCCAGCGCCTTCAGAACCTTGTCGATATCGGCCCGGGCGAGTTTTTTCTCCGGCGTAAGAATCATGGTCATCGCCAGTTCTGGCTTACCAAATTGTTCAATCAAAGCATCCGGAACACGCGTCAACGCATCCTTACGGGATACGTAGAGGTAGGTTTCATCTTTCTTTTTCGTCTTGTAGACGTCACACAGTACTTTCGTCATGAGTCGGTTTTCTCAGCGAGATCACTCTCGTCTGATCCTGCAAAATCATCATTAAATAATCCCCTATTTCCGCTTTGCGCCAACCACTGAGGCTTTCCGGCAATTTAAAGGGACCATTCGGGTATCCGGAGCGGATTAACGCCTCCAGTGCTTTTTTGCGCGCCAGTAAATCTGGTGGAACATCGAGTAATTCCGCCTTACTGACCACGGCTTCTTTAAGTAATTTCAGCCACTGTCCGGCCTGGGGCGACAGTGGTTTATCCAACTGTTTTGGCCACAGGCTTTTATCCATAGCCTGTACCTGACTGACAATATCCAGCAGCGTCTTGCCATCTTCCCTTACCGCCTGAGGGCGCATTCCGGCTTTAACCAGCTGATCCCGGTTACGGGGTTTAAAGCGCGCAATATTCCACAAGCTGTTGTCATCAACGACTTTGCTGCGCGGAACATTACGCTCACGCGCCTGCTGTTCGCGCCACAACACCAGATGCTGCAGCAGCAATAATTCCTGCGGGCGTAACTTCCAGGCCAACTTAACCCGGCGAAAATACAGGTTCGCTTTTTCGGATTTTTCCGATGTATTCAGCAAACGTTCGCAATCTTCTGCAAGCCAGGATTGCCGGCCCAGTTTTTTCAGCAGTGAAATCAGCTTCGGATACAGACGGTATAAATAATGAACATCGGCAACGGCATAGCTGATTTGCTCCTCACGCAGAGGGCGCATTAACCAGTTTGAGCGTGTCTCTTCTTTCGGCAGATTAATATTCAGCACCTCTTTAACCAGGCGCTGAAAACCCATCGAAGCCCCAAGCCCGGCCATAGCCCCACCAATCTGAGTATCCGCCAGCGGCGATGGCACAACCCCGGTCAGACGACGGCATACTTCCAGGTCTTCAGCACAGGCATGGAAGACTTTAACCACCAGAGGATGCTGCAACACTTCGATCAGTGGCTGCCAATCCGTAATGGTTAATGGATCGATCAGGTAACTTCCCCGGCTGTCAGCCACCTGCAAAAGCCCGGCTTCCGGATAAAACGTGGTGGTGCGGACAAATTCAGTATCAACAGCAATGTAGGCTTCCTGACACCAGAGCCTGCAGGCCTCCTGCAACTGTTCCGCGGTCGTAATCCACTGCGGTTCAGGTATTTTAAGACGCGTCATTTATCGGCTCCCGCCGGGACATGGTCTGCAGCAGAGAAGCTCCGCGCACGTTGTAAATCCACTGCCAGCTGACCCGGAGTCAGCAGCTGAACCCGACAGGCAAAACCGGCCAGCATATCCTCGATAAACTGCCCGGTAGCATCTGCTTCAACCGATGACTCCAGCACCACCTGTACCAGAAGATTCTCTGCAGAAGACGATTCGGCGGCAGAAACTAATGTTTCAACACGCTGCTTAAGATCCGGTAAATGTAACTGCCGCGGACCAATACCGGCCACCGGTGACAACAGTCCATGAAGGACAAAATAACCGCCGCGGTAGCCGGCCTCTTCCCAGCGAAACTGATCCTCAACACCGGACACCACCAGTAAATGCAAGGTGCTGCGTTCATCATCCGTACACAGCGGGCAAATGCTGAGATCACTGTATGTCCGGCAGCAACAGCAATGTTGCAATGTCTTCCGGGCGGTCAGAATCGCCTGTTGCAGACGTTCACCTGAGTCATGCTCCAAAACATGCTGTGCCATACGGGCAGCCGCACGCGGGCCAATGCCCGGCAAAGCATCAAAGCATTCAATCAGCTGACGGTACTGCGCTGGCAATTGCATATCAGAATGGCAGTTTCATACCTGCAGGCAGACCCATTCCTGCTGTCAGCTTGCCCATCTGTTCCTGATTCTGCTGTTCAATTTTGCGCACGGCATCATTCACCGCCGCCGCCAGCAGGTCTTCCAGCATTTCTTTGTCTTCTTCCATGATGGAGTCATCCAGCTCAACACGCTTAACATCATGACGGCCATTCATGGTCACTTTAACCAGGCCGGCACCAGACTCACCGGTTACTTCTGCATCAGCCAGCCTAGCCTGAGCCTGTTGCAGTTGTTCCTGCATTTTCTGGGCCTGCTTCATCAGATTGCCCATTCCGCCTTTGATCATAATGATTCTCCAATATCTGTATTTAACTTACCGGGCGGATACTGTCGTCTACGACAAACCCACCAAATTCTGCCAGGACCCGCTGCACCAGCGGATCAGCTTCAATTGCCTGCTTGGCCCCGTAATGGGCTTCAGCCGCTTCACGCTGCCGGCGCTGCTCCGGGGTTTCTCCGCGCGGCAGCTGCAACGTCATTTCGACCACAGCCTGAGGCAGCGATTCGCGCATCGCGTCCTGAATCCGTAAACGCTGCCCATCGTTGAATAATGCGCCCTGAACAGGGTCAACATCAAAAATATAACGATCACCATCCACCTGCACCAAAGCACTGTTACGGGCAATTGCCATCGGCAGACCGGCCAGTTTCAGTTTATTCACCCATTGCCACCAGGTGTAAGGCGTTGGTGCAGTATCATCCTGAGAAACCGGGGCAACCGGCTCGTCTGCAGGTAAGGATTCAGGTTCCGGCGTGGGCTCAACAACCGCCACAGCCGGTGGGGGATGCTCTTCTGCTAAAGCTGCTGTCTGAGTGTACTGCTGACGGTCAGCAGGCAGATCAGCAATAGCAGCATTGTTGTCGCTCCCGGAAACCTCCTGTTCGGAAACCAGCAATTGGTCGTTCGTTGCAAATCCGGCAGCCTGCTCCGTTATTCCGGCTTCAGGCACATCAGCAGACGCATCAACAAGCGCCTCGCCTGCGATACTGTCCACGAATGCATTTATTGCATGATCTGGCGCTTCGATATCCGCCGAAACGCCGTCATCAGATGACAGCTCATCAGCCAAAGCGGAAACGGTTGAGATATCCGGAACGTAAGCAGGAGCCGGCT
>NZ_JAJAEL010000049.1:252893-311274 GCF_020447205.1 Thalassolituus alkanivorans | reverse complement strand
TTTTTTTTTGCAGTGCCGATTCCAGATCCAGCTCCAGCGGAGCCGCAGGCGCCGGGCGGAAAGCCAACATACGCAGCAGAATCATTTCAAAACCCTGACGCGGATCCGGTGCCAGTGCAAGATCAGCACGGCCATTCAGGGCAATCTGATAATACAGCTGTAAATCTTCCGGCTGCATGGCCATTGCCAGTTGCAGAATCGCCTCACGATCACCCTGAGAATTCTCGATAGCGTCAGGAACGACCTGCCCCAGAGCTGCGCGATGCCATATGGTCAGCAACCCCTGCAAAACTTCATCGTAATCCGGACCATGCTCAGCCATGGCCGCGACTTCGTTCATGACCTCCGCGGCATCGGCTCTGGCCATAACCTCAGCCATTTTAAACAGACGGCCACGGTCCATGGTGCCGAGCATGGCATTAACCTGAGCCTCACCCACCAGACCTTCACCATAGGCAATTGCCTGATCAGTCAGACTGAGCGCATCACGCATACTGCCCTGTGCTGCACGGCCAAGCTGCCACAGAGCAGGTTCTTCATAGCCGATTTTTTCAGCCTCAAGCACCTTACCCAGATAAGAGACAATGCGCTCAGGGGTCATATTTTTCAGACTGAACTGCAGACAGCGTGACAGCACGGTCACCGGCAGTTTTTGCGGATCAGTGGTGGCCAGCAGAAACTTCACATGCGCGGGAGGCTCTTCCAGCGTTTTCAGCAAGGCATTAAAACTGTGGGTCGACAGCATGTGCACTTCGTCGATCAGATAAACCTTAAAGCGGCCCCGGCTTGGCGCATACTGAACGTTATCAAGAAGTTCACGGGTGTCTTCGACTTTGGTGCGCGATGCGGCATCGACTTCAATCAGGTCAACAAAGCGACCTTCGGCAATTTCACGGCAGGCACTGCACTCACCACAGGGACGTGCACTGATGCCCTGCTCGCAATTAAGGCATTTGGCAAGAATCCGGGCGATGGTCGTTTTACCGACTCCGCGGGTACCGGTAAACAGATAAGCATGATGCAGGCGCTGCTCATTGAGGGCATTAATGAGCGCTTTCAGCACATGCTCCTGCCCCACCATTTCATCAAAGAAACGTGGTCGCCACTTTCGAGCAAGTACTTGATAACTCATGAATTTTCCAGCACCAGAGATTACGCAATGAGGCGCATAATACCTTGTAAGGAGGGGAAAGTCAGGAGAATTTGGAGATGACCTCTACCAGCCACACCCCGGCACACGAGTCAGCCACTACCGTTGCTCCCTTCCGGGCCTGGCGGGGTTCGCGGCGTATCGTTGCGAGGGGACCAGCAGAGGCCACCATAACGACCCGATGAACATCAGGTGGCGGCACATTAGCGAAAACTCATTGAGATATCAAGCAGTTATCTGATTTTCAGCCATCGACCAGCGCACTGCTGAGATTTAAATCCTGCAATGCATCAACAAAACGCTTCAGCCGCTGCTGTGGCCCCAGCATTTTCGGGCGTGAAAAATAATCCGACATAGTTCCCGAAATACGCTGTTCAACGGTTTGACCGGCAAAGTAAACCCGCAGCATAACCGTCTGACGACTGGCAATGCGGTCCAGCTGATCCGGCGTAGTCACAAAATAGCCGCAAGAAGCGCCGGCAACCGCATCTGAACGCTGCAGCGTTAATATTTCATGCTCACCATCAAGATAAAGCACCAATGGTTTGTCTGCATCGAGCTGACGCTTGCGGAGATCACATAATTGCAGCAGCGGATCATTGCCACTCTGCCACTCCGCACCCAATGACAACTCAGGCATGCCATAGAGCGGCACGGGATTGAGACTCAGCTGGCCAGATGATTGATTCAGATCGCCAGGTGCTGGCGCATCAGTCATGGCAGCAGACGTCTTTGCCTGGCCACCACTTACGCAGGCAGTCAGTGATAAAAGAAGGGTCAGGCCGATAATGCCCGTTCGCATTCCATGCACAACGATATCCTTTCGTTAATACGTATCCGTTGGTATGAGTTCAGTTTAGTGAACAAAGGAACAGTAATGCAATTGACCAGCTGCGCCACAACGGCAAATACCGCTTAAGACTGAAAAATCACAAATGCAGCCAATGCTTCAGCGCCAGCTCCAGGACATCCGCCCTTGCCAGATTCAGCTCCGCGCAAACCTCGTCCAGACGCCCAACCACCTGCGCATCGAGCTTCACCTCCAGCCGGTGCAGACCGCGCTCCTTGTCACGCTGGCGCTGGGTCCTTTTGTTAAACCGACACTGCTGCGAACGCTCATACGGGTTACTGCGTGGCCGGCCCGGACGACCGGGGGCAAACATATCAATAGTAGTTCTGTCTTCTGGCTGAACGGACATGCATCCCCCGCGATAGTCAAAGCGGCGCAATTATCACCAGCGACGGCAGAATTGCAACGCCGGCCGACTTGCCAAGCACCGCTGTTCTCAATACTGTACCGCCTTTATCCGCCGATATTGACGACTCCGAATGGCCAAATCCCAAACTGCTGTTAACGCTTCCGCCCTGACACAAAGCATCAACCCATCTGCCCTGACCTTTGCCGACACCCGCGAACTGGAAACTTTTCAGGGGGTTCTTGGACAAGACAGAGCGGTCAATGCGATTCAGTTTGGCGTTGCGATGCAGCGCCCGGGCTACAATATTTTTGTGATGGGTGAGACCGGCACCGGCCGCTCATCCTATGTGCGCGATTACCTGAAAAGCGAAGCAAAACGTCAGGCGACACCCAGCGTCTGGTGCTACGTTAATAATTTCCGCAACCCGCGGGAGCCTCAGGCCGTAGAAATGCTGCCTCAGGAGGCCGGTATATTCCGCCAGCAGATCAGCGAACTGATTGATCAGCTGCTGGCCACCTTTCCGGCCGCTCTTGAACACCCGACCTATCAGCAGAAAAAATCGGCCATTGATTACGTTTTCAACCGGCGCTATGACAAAGCCATTGAGCATGTCGAACGTGAGGCACATAAGCGTGGTGTTGCGGTTTACCGAGACTCCAGTGCCATCAGCTTTACCCCCATGCGCGAAGGCAAGGCGCTCGACGAAACTGAATTCGCCCAACTGAGCGAAGAAGAACGTGAAGGCTTCCATAACAACATCGCCGAGCTGGAACAGATGCTCAGCGATCAGCTGGCCGAACTGCCCCAATGGAAACGCGAAAGCAGTAATGACCTGCGCCAGCTGAATCAGGAAACCATCAAAAATGCGATCACACCGCTGATCGAACCGATCCGCAATCGCTTTGAAGGCCATGAAAAGCTGCTGGCTTACCTGCAGGACATGGAAGAACACCTGCCCAGACTGGTCCTGGAAGAACTGGTCGAGGAACGCCTGCTGGAATTACGTGAAGAATACGTTAAACGCAGCAGTCTTGAAGAATCGCTGATGCCCAATATCGCCACACATCATGTGGAAAACAGCGGCGCCCCCGTCATTTACGAACCACACCCAAGCTATGCCAACCTGTTTGGCCGTATCGAATACGCCAATGAACAGGGCGCACTGGTCACCAACTACCAGCGCATCTGCCCCGGCGCACTGCACAAAGCCAATGGCGGCTACCTGATTCTGGATGCGGAAAAGGTATTGTCTGAACCTCTGGTCTGGGACGCACTGAAACGCGCACTGCAATCCCGCCAGCTGAAGATGGAGTCGCCCTACTCCGAAATGGGTCTGATCAACACTACCACCCTGCTGCCAGCGGTTATTCCGCTGGATTTCAAACTGGTTCTGATCGGCTCCCGCCAGGTGTATTACCTGCTGCAGGAATACGATGAAGACTTTAAGCGTCTGTTCCGTGCCGTTGTCGACTTTGACAGCGATCTGCCGCTTAACGATGACCATCTGCTGGCTTATGCCCGCCTGCTGAAAAGCCGCATCGAAGAACAGGGTTATGCCGATCTGGATCAGAGCGCCGTGGTACGTATGGTCCGTTACAGCGCACGCCTGGCAGAGCAGCAGGATGTTCTCAGCGCCCGCATTGGTGAGCAATTCGACCTGCTTGCTGAAGCCGACTTTATTCGCCAACTGGCTCAGGACGAACTGATTTGCGCCGATCATATTGATCGTGCTCTGGCGGCTAAGTTTGAACGCACCGGACGGGTTTATGACAAGCTGTTCGAGCAGATGCTTGATGGAACTGTACTGCTGGAAACCAGCGGCAAAGCCATCGGTAAAATTAATGGCTTAACCGTAATGTCATTGGGCGATACCAGTTTCGGCTCGCCGGCACGTATTACCGCAACCGTTTATCCGGGCAGCAAAGGCGTGGTCGATATTGAGCGTGAGGTCTCTCTCGGCCAGGCAATTCACTCCAAAGGGGTGATGATTCTCAGCGGATTTCTCGGCAACCGTTACGCCCAGCGCTTTCCGCTGGCCATTTCGGCGCATATCGCCATGGAGCAGTCTTACGGATACATCGACGGCGACAGCGCCTCACTGGGCGAACTGTGCTGTCTTATTTCAGCACTGATTCACTCTCCGATTGAGCAGAGTTACGCCATTACCGGTTCGGTCAACCAGTATGGCGAAGTCCAGGCTATTGGTGGCGTAAATGAAAAGATCGAAGGCTTTTTCCGCCTCTGTGCCGCGCGCGGCCTGAACGGCGATCAAGGGGTTATCATTCCCGCCTCCAACCGCCTGAATTTAATTCTCAATGACGATGTGGTCAGAGCCGTTGCCGCAGGAAACTTCCATATTCACTGCGTTACCCATGTCGATCAGGCGATTGAAATCCTGATGAAACGCAAGGCCGGGAAAATGAACAGCAAAGGGGAATTTCCGGCCGGCAGCGTTAATGGTGACATTATTGCCCGCCTGGAAGCCATTGCCCGTATGGGCGAAAAGCGTCAGAGTGACTGAACCAGACCGGCCCGCTAGCGGGCCTGTAATAACCACCGGATCAGGCGCTGCCGATCCAGTGGTTTGCCCTGCACATCATCCATACCCGCCTGCAGACATTGTTCCCGCTCGGCATCGACAATACCTGCAGTGAGTGCCAGCAAAGGCTTGCTGTAACCGGATTCACGCAAGCGTCTGGCCGTGGCCGGACCATTCAGTTGCGGCATATGGTAATCAAGCAAAATTACATCCGCGCAGATATACGACCCCGATTCCAATAACGACTGACCATCGGCAAACAATTCGACCTGCGCCCCTGCCTGCTCCAGAATCCTGCGGATGATTTTTTGACTGGTCGGATCATCTTCACCCACCAGAATCGTCCAGCCAGCAAGAGCCCCATCCTGATCAGCGTTATCTGCCGCCGCATCATCAATAGCATGTCCGGGCTGCAACGGCACACGCAGCCAGAAACGGCTGCCATGCCCAAACTCACTGTCAGCACCAACACTGCCTCCCATTAACGTGGCCAGACTGCGCGATAAACTCAGCCCCAGCCCCGTGCCGCCGTAATGACTTGCCGTCTGAACACTTTCCTGCTCATAGGCGTTAAAAATATCGGCCAGACGCTCTGCACGGATACCCTTGCCATTATCTTCAACCTCGGCTATCAGCTCATACCCACCGGCAACGTTCACACAGGTGATCCGCAGAGTAATCCGGCCGCCCTCGGGGGTAAATTTAAAAGCATTGCTGAGATAATTAATAAGCACCTGCTGAATGCGCTGAGCATCACCGCGCACCCAGGTCACCAGATCTGCAGTGCATTCAACCTGAAAGCGGATAGATTTCTGCTGCATGCCGGCCGCAAAAATAGCACTGACCTTTTCCAGTAATTTCGGCAGATTAAAGTCGTGAACATTCAGTTCCAGCTTACCGGCCTCTATTTTGGCAACATCCAGTACATCGTTCACAATATCCAGCAGTGCTGAACTGACATAACGCAGATCCTGCAACAGCTCTGCCTGCTCTGCCGACAAGTCTGTTGCAGACAACAATTCAACAATACCAGCAACACCATTCAGCGGAGTGCGGATTTCATGGCTCATATGCGCAAGAAAATCCGTCTTTGCCAGCGAAGCCTGATCAGCAAGCCGACGCTGATGTTCGGCATCAGCAACACGCCGCGCCAATTCTTCTGCGCGCAGAATATCGCTGTAACTGCGAATAGCCGCCGTCAGCGATAAAAACATCCGCCCCTGAGTAGCATCGGATTTAACCAGATAATCGTTAATGTCATAATCCTGCACCACCTGTCGCTCAGGCGCATACCCAGCCTGACCTGTACGCAAGAGAATTCGGATACGATGATTATTCAACTGATTACGGATATGCCCGACCAGACGCAGACCGGCATCATCACTCTCCATCACCACGTCCAGTAAAATCACTGCGACATCAGGACGCAGAGCCAGAAGCTCCGAAGCCTGAGCTGCGCTACAGGCTTCCAGTATTTCCAGCGGGCGATCTTTATAGCGAAAACGGGAAAGTACGAGGCGGGTAACCTGCAACACGGCTTCATCATCATCAACCACAAGCAGAACAATCCGCTCAGGCAGGAAGCTGTCGACCGACACAGGTGAAGAAGCTGCTTCGTTATTACTCACAGCCAGCCCCACCGGGAATGATAATTAAGTTCAGCAACCGTTTACGTCCTTGAGGTATATAACAGAGTTAAGCAACATCCGGCCGATAAGCCAAGACCGCAGCAAGACAAGCAGCAGAGCCAGATGCTGCCAGTCAGACAAAAAAGCCGGGGCTATATTCCCGAATATTGATATCACTGCAACATTTGCGGACAAATTTACATTCGGCTTTCATGCTGCCCAATACAGAGCAGACAAATTATCCGGATTTTCCGCATAAAAAGAACAAACTGTCCTTATTTGACCAAACACCACCAAACCACACCACCAATACAAAAGCCGCTGCCCTGATCAGAATACACAGGCATAAAAAAACGGGCCGCAGCCCGTTTTTTTATGCCCGGCGTATCAGCCGTTAATCATGCTCTTTTTCAGAGATTTCTGGATCGGATCTTCAGACAGCCAGATACCAAACAGAGCCTGTTTGAACTTAAGCCCCTTAACATTCGATTTCTCTTCACCGTTACGATAAACGGTTACACCGCTTTCCGGGGTATAAGCCAGCTCATAAACATCGCCTTCTTTTACCTCATCACGGAACGCCTTGATCAGCTCCTCCACATCATTTTCAATAGGTGCAAGGTTGCCGCCGGTTGAACGTACAAAGCCGTCACGGGTGGATTCCGACATACGCTTGCTGTTGATCATACCGGACACAATATGCAGACGAATGGCCATTGGCTCATCGGCAGCGATAATTGCCGCGGCATCATTGCTTTTATTGCCGAGGTACAGTGCCGCAACGTATACATCAAGAAAGAATTTTGAACGGACACCAGCACCATTGAGAGTCAGCTCCTGACCGTTAAGGGTCAGCTGCTCAGCTATTTCAGCACCTTCTAACTGTCTGGCGTTCGCATTGAATATCAGGCCGAGAGCCAGCGTGAGGCCCAGTAAGATACGCATCATGGGAGAATTCCTTAGTACTTGTTTTTATTAATAGTTAACTGACGTTTTTTATTGGCCGTACTTCAGATGCAAATACCCGCATTTCTGATATCACGACAGCCAGTGCGGAATAAAAATCAGCGTGCCGATAATAACAGATGCCAATGCTGATACCAGTACTGCAGCTGCGGCCAGATCTTTGGCTTTGCCAACCAGAGGATGATGGGAAGGATGGAGCGCATCAGCCAGTGCTTCCAGCGCCGTATTCATGGCTTCAAGTGACAACACCAGAGCCATCGACAAAATAAGCACAGTCCACTCTGCCGGTGCCAGACCAGTCAGGCAGCCCGCTGACACAACCACGACTACAGCCAGCAGATGAACCTGCGCATGAGGCTGAGTACGCAGCATATAGATCAGACCGGAAAAAGCATAACCAAAGCTCTGCCGGCGCCGGACAAGCCATCGGATCATAGCAGCCCACATCCACTGATCAGGGAAATAAAAAAGCCGGCAAAAGATCACCGGCTTTGAGTTCAGCGAAACTCTTTGAGATTTTTACTGACAAACAGCAGCGTCAGCCCAACCAGATTCTCGCCCACATCATAAAAGCGGTCATCAAGCTCGGCGATATCATCAGCGTATTCGCTTTCAATATGATCGAACATCTGAATACGCTCGTCTTCATCTTTCGGGATTTTTTTCCCATCAAATAAAGCAATCAAACGCTCCAGCAGGGTGTATGTTCCCTTTGCTTTGATTTTCTCCAGCGCTTCGAGAGTTTCCTCTGCATACGCTCCTACGTCGTGGTGGATAAACTGAACGAAGCCACCGTTTTCCATTTCCTTTAACAGGTTATCGATACAAAAAACGGTTTTCTCTGCATCCGTCAGCGCTTCAAATCCTGACTCAGCTTCCTTGTCGTAAATGACGTCGGTAATCTGAAGAAATGAATCAGTTTCATCGGCAACATCAAGCGCTGCCTGAATCTCCATGTTCATAAATCCTACTCGTAGTTCTCTTTTATTAGGTCAAATGGTTAAGCCACAATAGCTTACCCTTATTTATTTGACAAAGGTTTTAAGAGACAACCACTTTCAGGGGTTTATGGCCAACAATTCTTTAATCCGCTGAGCCGTCTGTTCAGGCTGTTCCATTGGGAAGCAGTGGCTGCCCGGCGCCATTTCAAAGCGGATATGCTGATTGGCTTTAGCAGCTTTGCGCGCCGACTTAAGAATAAACGGATAGCTGTCAGCAGCCACCAGAATATCCACCGGCACCCTCACCCGGTGCACTGCCTGCCACAACCCTCGCGGATAAGAACCAAAGATGGCGGCCTCCCAGGCAGGATTACAGGCCAGTTCAAGCCCTTCTGAGGTCGGCTTCGTTGCTCCCAGAATAAAACCTTCGAGTGCTGCAACATCCCAGTTACGGTACAAAGACTTACGCTGCAGATCCTGACGCAGACTGGCCGCATCCGGCCAGACCGAACGGCGCCCCTGCACGGCTTTCACCAGAGCACCGCGCTTCCATAAGCCGGTTTTACGGGCCAGACGCTGAAACAGCAGAATCTCAGCGGAGAACAATACCGGGTCAAGCAGAATGATGCGCTCAAACAGATGCGGGCGCTCAGCCGCCAACATCAGCGTCATAACCCCACCCATTGAGTGGCCGATACCAATGGCCTTACGGCCACCATTACGCACTTCCAGAGCATCACCAACCCGGCGTGCCATACGCAGCCAGTCCGGCATATGATGCGCAGGCTGTTGCGAGCCACCGTGCCCCGGCACATCAGTCAGCAACAGATTCCAGTCCGACGGTAGGGCATCCGCCATAGGCACCAGCGTGTGAGCACTGAAACCATTACCATGCAGAAAATGCAGTAACGGCGCCCCATCAGCCCCCTCACGCTGAAGACCATGCAGATCACGGCTCTGCCCATCCCACCATGAGGTCAATGTACTGAACATGTTCGATTCAACAGACATAAACTGGTAACAACTCTGAGAGAAAAATAGCGGCGCCTATAGTAACGGCTGCGCCCGGTGATAAAAAACCTTTATATCAGCACGACACAAAAGCCAGCATCGGGCATAACTGCCAGCAATAATGCAAAAAACGCCATATCGACCGGTATTTGTCCGCATTGAAGCGGCAGGAACAGAATAATACTTCCGACAGATTCCACTCCTGCTGATTATTTCCTAGGCTTGGAAAAGCAGAACAAACAGGGAGAAAATCATGACCGCACGTACTGTTCTTAACGCACTGGAAGCAAACCGCCGCTATACCGACCTGAAAGATGCCGAAGCCCGCCTGGATCAGGCGCGCCGTGACCTGGACGCCGGCGCTATTAACGCAGAGGAGTACAGCAATATTGCCGACGTTTGCCGCAAAATCATCCGTGCCAGCAGTGACGGCTGATTAAGCCGCCACAGGCACACCGCTGTGAAAGCGAAATTCAGCATCGGGGGATTCGATCAGTTCACGCTCGAACTCACGGAATTCCGCCACCCGCTCAGCAATGGGCGCATCCGCATACTGCGCAGCCAGCGCCAGATAATCCTGATAATGACGACCTTCAGAGCGCAACAGTGAGCGGTAAAATTTTGCCAGCACGTCATCCAGAAACGGCGCCAGCTTGGCAAAACGCTCACAGGAACGGGCTTCGATAAAGGCGCCGACAATCAGCACATCCACCAGTTCATTTATCCCCCCCTTGCGCACCTGCTCACGCAAGCCCGCCGCATAGCGCGACGAGGATACATGGCGGTAAGCAATGCCACGGTCTTTCATGATGTTAACAACCTGCTCAAAATGCAGTAGCTCTTCACGCGCCAGCTGGCTCATTTTTTTCAGCAGATCTTCGCGATCGATGTGCTTATAAAGCAGATTCATCGCCGTGGTGGCGGCTTTTTTTTCACAGTTGGCATGATCAATCAGCAAGGTCTCCTGATTATTCAGAGCCTCATCGATCCAGGCATCCGGTGTTACACACCCGAGAAAGCCATTAATCTCAGCCAATACATCTTTCACGCTCATAAACCATCCTCAATCATGGTTTCCAGCACCGCCCGGGCATTGCCTTCAATCGGCACGGCTTTCTGAGTTTCCGAATCCATCAGGCAGAAAGTGACCACCGCATCGGCAATCAGCGTGCTTGCCTCACCGTTTTCCAGCAAACGGACTTCCTGCACCATCTGCGCACTTTTATTACCGATTTTTTCCATCCGCGTGCTGATACGGATAACTTCACCCGCATACGCCGGACGACGGTAACTGATGTTGATATTGGCCACGACAAAAGCCAGATTCTGCGCTTCAAACAGCTGAATAAACTGATGACGGTCGAAGTAATCCCAACGCCCCTCTTCCAGAAATTCCAGATAGCGGCCGTTGTTTACATGGTGGTAGATGTCGAGGTGATAACCCCGGACTTTGATATCGACGGACATACAACGTCCTCACAGAAAAGGCGGCGATTTTAATCAATCGGGCCGCCGAGTGCCAGCCGCCCTTGCTCCAACGTTTTTTGCCCCAGCACTTTTTTGACCCAAGGCTCAGCCGCCCACTATCTGAGGTCTCAGCGGCCGTTTTGCCAGCGCAGATCGTGCAGGTTGAACCCCAAAGGCACATCGGTTCGCAGCCTTGCCAGAACCCGCGTCAGCAATGCCGTCGGCCAATGCTCATTCAGCGCGTTACGTACTTTGGTATCACACTGCTCACGCTGCACCAGCAACACATCCAGCGATCCGAACTGATCCAGCAGATGACCAGCGGTTTTCGGGCCAATACCCGCCACACCGGGCAAATGATTGGTACTGTCGCCGGTCAGCGCCCAGAAATCGGCCAGTTGCTGGGGCTTCAGGCCAAATTTCTGCTCAACCATCAGCTCATCCCAGGTAAAGCGGTCAAAATGATTACGTACACTCAGGCGTGGATTCACCAGCTGGCAGAAGCCTTTATCGGTCGACAGAATCGTCACCTGCAGACCGGCAAAAGCAGCTTTACTCGCCAGTGTGGCCATCACGTCATCGCCTTCCCAACCGGCCAGGTCGAGGCAAAACACGCCTGACTGCTGAAAATAACGCTGCATATCGGCCAGATCGTGTTGCAAGGCTTCTGGCATCGGTGGCCGGCCCAGCTTGTAATCCGGCCATAATTCATGGCGCCAGGTCTGGCATTTCTGCTCAAATACCATCGCCACATGCGTAGCCTTGGCGTATTCCGCATTACGCGCAATGGCACTTAAACAACGGCTGCGGGTCGCCTCCAGCGGTAATTCGGTGTCGGCCGCCGCCGCATAAATACGGCGGATCAGGTTCATTGCATCAACAATTAACAGGTGCATTACTTTTCCTCAGCGTCCACGTGCTCAGCAGCATCCGATTGCTGTTGCGCCTGCCACAATGCGGCATAGGCACCGCCGCCGGCCAGCAATTGCTGGTGGGTGCCCTGCTCGACCACCTGACCATTCTCCAGCACCGCAATACAATCAGCATCAACCACCGTCGATAAACGGTGAGCAATAATCAGTGCCGTATGACCACGCGCCACTTCGCGGATTTCGGCCATAATGCCGCGTTCGGTATGGGAATCGAGCGACGAAGTCGCTTCATCAAACACCATAATTGCCGGGCGTTTAAGCAGCATACGGGCAATGGCGATGCGCTGTTTTTCACCGCCGGACAATTTCAGCCCACGCTCACCAACCACGGTATCCATACCATCCGGGCATTCATTCATCAGTTTCTGTAAATGCGCCATACGGATCACCTCAGCAAGTTCAGCATCTGTTGCCTCGGGGCGGGCGTACAGCAGGTTATTTTTCAGTGTATCATTAAACAGCACCGTATCCTGCGGCACGATGCCCAGTGCCTGCCTTAATTGTTGCTGCGGTACCGACTGTATGGGCTGACCATCAATCAGAATCTCGCCCTGCTGTGCATCGTAGAAACGGAATAATAATTTGGTCAGGGTCGATTTACCGGCACCGCTGGAACCAACCACCGCCAGTGTTTTTCCGGCATCCAGGGTTAAATTCAGGCCGCGTAAAATAGGTCGCTCCGGCTGGTAGGCAAACTGAAGATTACGGAATACCACTTCACCCTGACCAACCTGCAGGGTTCCCGTGCCGTTATCTTTGACCGCTGACTGCTCATCCAGCAGCTCAAACATACGCTCGATATTGGCCATCGACGCTTTAATTTCACGATAAACAAAACCCAGAAAATTCAGCGGTACAAACAGCTGGAACATAAAGGCATTCACCAGAGTAAAGTCACCCAGAGTCATGCGGCCAATCAGTACATAGTAGGCTGCGAATAACAACATTGAGCCCATCGCGACACTGACAATCAGCGCCTGCCCGCTGTTCAGGCTGAACAGCGAAAAGCGGTTCATACGCCGCGCCTGCTCCCACTGCGCCAGCGAGCTGTCATAAGCCTCAGCTTCGCGCTGCTCGGCGGTAAAATATTTGACCGTTTCATAATTCAGCAGGCTGTCTAGGGCGCGGGCATGGGTGGTGGAATCCATACGGTTGGCTTCACGCACATAATGGGTACGCCATTCCGTTACTTTTACCGAATAGGCCACATAAGCCACGACCGCTACAGCGGTAATAATGCCGAATACCGGCGGATAGTTGGCCAGCAACAAGCCGATCACCAGAAACAACTCGAGGAAGGTCGGAATAATATTGAAGATCATAAAGCGCAGCAGAAAACTGATGCCGTTGGTGCCACGCTCAATATCACGCTGCAATGCGCCGGTCTGGCGGTTTAAATGAAATTCCAGGCTCAGGGTATGCAGATGCTCAAACACCTTCAGCGCCATGCGCCGCATGGCCCGCTCAGTAACCCGGCCAAACAATAAATCACGCACCTCGCCCATAAAAACGTTTAAAAAACGCACGGCGCCATAAGCCAGCAATAAAGCCAGCGGAAACCATAACCACCAGTCCACCGGATTAATGGCCTGTTTGTCGACCGCACTCAGGTGATCGACCTGATATTTCAGCAGAAACGGCATCGACACACTGGCCAGCTTCGCCCCCACCAGACACAACAAAGCAGCAAGAACGCGCCAGCGATGCTCCATCAGATACGGCCATAGGTTTTTCACCCAGTGCCAGCCGCGGTAACGGTCCGGAGGAGTATCGGGCAGCGACTGGGAAGATTTCATCGAATTGTTACTCTATTCTGGTAAAGAGGACGGCTGAGCAGAATAAGGATGCAGCCAACGTGATTCAACGGATTTACCAAATTAATAAAGCCCTGCCCGAACTGACCGAACTGGAACAACTCATTGAGCAAGGCCGCCATCATCTGCGGGTATCCGTTCCTGCTCATATCCAACAGGGTTCATTCAGATTGCCGTTTTATGTGCTGGAAATGGGCGCCACCACACCACTGGCTCCGACACTGGCACTGATCGGCGGCGTACATGGTATCGAACGTATTGGCAGCCAGGTGATTTTATCGTTCTTACGTACCCTGCTGCGCCGCCTCGACTGGGACCCTACCGCCATGGAAATGCTGGCTCAGATCCGGCTGGTGGTTATTCCGATCGTGAATCCCGGCGGCATGTGGAATAACAGCCGCGCCAACCCTAACGGCGTTGATTTAATGCGTAATGCGCCGGTCGATGCAATTGGCAGCACACCCTTTCTGGTCGGCGGACAGCGCATCAGCCGTCACCTGCCCTGGTATCGCGGACGCAAAGGCGAACCTATGGAGACGGAGAGTCAGGCCCTGATCGACAGCATCCGCGCCAGTCTGAAATATCAGAAACACTGCATCACCCTCGATTGCCATTCAGGGTTTGGCTACAAAGACCGCATCTGGTTTCCCTACGCCAAAAGCACCGAACCCTGGCCCGGACTGCCGGAAGCCTGCGCCCTGACACAATTGTTTGAACACAGCTACCCCAGCCATAATATGTACCTGTTTGAGCCTCAGGCGCACAGTTACACCACTCATGGCGATCTGTGGGATTACCTGTATGACGACTACATGGCACAGCAACCTGATGGCCTTTATCTGCCGCTGACACTGGAAATGGGCTCCTGGCTGTGGGTGAAAAAAAATCCGCGCCACCTGTTCCGTTACCACAGCCTGTTTAATCCGATTCTGCCGCACCGGCATCAGCGTATTCTGCGCCGCCATTTCACTCTGATTGAGTTTTTAATGTCAGCAGTGCGCAGCATGCCCACCTGGGCACCTGACAACGCTGCCGATAAACAGCAGCTGTACCAGCGCGCCTGCGACCGCTGGTATCCATACAACCGTAGCGGCCCCAACCTCTGAAGCGGAACTTTCAGCCCCGGCGCTTGCCCGAAATAGCGCCCGGCCAGTATCACGCCAGCAAATACACCACAAACACATCACAGCGCCGCAGAAACATCGTATGATAGCGGCCTTTATCTGATCACTAACGGAAAGCGCTAGTCACATGTCTGTATTCCGCCCTCTGCTTACTGCCTCTGCCGCTCTGACGATGCTGGCAGCCACCACCGTCCATGCCGAACTGAACGCCAATCTGGGTCTGACTTCAGAATACGTTCGCGATGGTGTCAGTCAGACCGGTGGCAATGCAGCCCTGCAGGGCGGCCTGACCTTCCGCCATGACAGCGGTTTTTACACCGGCCTGTGGTCTTCTGGTCTGGACCGCAAAGGTGATCATGCCACCTACGAGCACGATGCCTTTGCTGGCCTGTATCTGCCGCTGAGTGATGGTATTGCGATGGATATTTCCGCGACCCGCTACACCTTTGCCGGCGACGCCAGCATTCAGGATCAGGCCTACAGTGAAGGAACGCTGCGCCTGCTGGTCGACGATGCCCTGACACTGGGCTGGCGCCACAGCGATTCTTATCTGGATTCAGGATTTGCCAAACGCAGTCTGGAACTGGGTTACACCATCCAGACCGATAGCTTTTCGATTGAGTTTTTTACCGCCCAGCACCGCTACCTGGAAATCAACGACGACTTTAATTTTGGCGGCGGACACAGTGATGATTACTGGCAATTCCGCGTCGGCGTTGAACGCAGCTACGGTCCGTACGACTACCGTCTGAGCATCGACCGCACCAATCTCAGTTCAGATTACGATGCCGGCACCACACTGCAGTTCAGTGTGCACCGCTATTTCAACTTCTGGTAACGGAATAACCTGATATGCGCATGGATGCTCAGCAGGACACTCAACAATCCCAGCCCGAATGGGTACTGATCCGCGGCCTGATCCGCAGCCGCT
The DNA here is from genome assembly GCF_020447205.1 of Thalassolituus alkanivorans. Classification (GTDB taxonomy): domain Bacteria; phylum Pseudomonadota; class Gammaproteobacteria; order Pseudomonadales; family Oceanobacteraceae; genus Venatoribacter; species Venatoribacter alkanivorans. The sequence goes on along the minus strand of NZ_JAJAEL010000049.1, from coordinate 295,572 downwards.
TTCACTGGGGTGCCTTTCCCGACCAGTTGCTCAGCCAATTACAACAGCAGCAACTGGCACCATCGGCATTACTGCTGCCGGAGCTGGCTGGTAATGGCGAGCGCTTCCGCGATAAAACCCCCTTCAGCATTCATAATATGATGCTCGACATCCGCCATCAGGTGCAGAAACTCAGTCCGGACAATACCCGTCCGCGGGTTCTTGTCGCCATTTCGATGGGCGCGATGATCGCCAGCGAATGGGCACGCTGCTATCCGCAGGAAGTCGCCCGCCTGCACCTGATTAATACCAGTTTCAGTAATTCTTCGACGCCCTGGCAGCGGATGAAAATCCGGCCATTATTAGGATTTCTGCGCAGTTTACGCAGTTCAGACAAGCTTGAAGCCGCCATTCTGAAGTGGACGCTGAATATGAAGGACAGCGAATGCCTGCTGCCGCTGTGGTGTGATTATGCCGCCGCTCATCCGCTGTCATTACGCAACGGCCTTGCCCAGTTACTGGCCGCCAGCCACTTCCACGGCCCGGCCAAGGCTCCCCTGCAGGATGCTTTTTTCTATAACAGTCTGGCCGACCGTCTGGTAGATGCAGCCTGTACACGCCGCATTGCCGAACGCTGGCAGAAAAATCTGCTCAGCCATCCCAGGGCGGGGCACGACCTGCCGATGGATGATCCGGATTGGTTAATTCAGCAGATCATTGCGAACGAGCAGACATCCATGGCACACAAAGATCCGTCTCAGCTTCCGCGCCCCGCTGTCGCTGACATAAACCACTGAACACGGGCGCAGTGATGTTCAGCAAAGCATCACTGCCCTGTAAATGAACATCGACCCCACGCGGGAACTGCACCTCGCCGTTATCGGCAACGCCTGATGGAAAACTCAGCACGTTGCGGTAGTACCCCAGAAGCTCCGCACCTTCGAACACCAGCAGGCTGAAAAACTGCTCGTAATCATCACCGCGCACCCGCTCAAGGCCAATCAGCGTGCGCTGATCCAGCCGGCCAAAGTAATAAAACGACATAACGTGATCGTTCGGGCTGTCATCGAGCAAGGCCGAGTTGCGGGTATAGAGATAACGCTCGACCCACTCAGGCGTTACCTGAACGGCCTGATTCGCGGTTTCAGCGCTGACCATTTCAGACGTGACCGCTTCAGCTGCAGTCGCCGGAGTAACCAGCAACTGCCAAAGCAGAAGTGCAAACAGCGTGGCAAAACGTGGCAGAAAGACCATCCTGCTTTCTGCGCCCCGCCGGGGGGAGGTGTTGCCCCGGCCTGACCGGGACAACAGAGTGAACGGCAACAGCATCCGCCAGAAACTCCTGTTCAATAACGGTTCAATCTACCCTTTGACAGCCATCCTGTTGCATCCGTCCGATGCCACAGTGCAACAGTTCAGGGCTGCGTCAGTTCCAGCTTGGTGCCCAGATATTTCTCCAGATCCGGCAGTACGAACGCATCATCTTCGGAAATAAAGCTGACCGACACCCCTTTTGCCCCGGCACGCCCGGTACGGCCGATACGGTGCACGTAATCTTCCGGGTCTTCCGGCAGGGTGTAGTTGATCACATGGCTGACGCCGTCAACGTGGATACCGCGACCGGCAACGTCCGTTGCCACCAGAATGCGGACGTGGCCGGAACGGAAACGTTCCAGTGTTCGGATACGTTTTTCCTGCGCAACTTCACCCGACAACAGCACCGCCACATGGCCGTTTTTGTTGAGTTTGTCACACAGATTACGGGTCAGGTCACGACGGTTGGCGAAGATAATACAACGCTCCGGTTTTTCGTCGGCCAGAACCCGTTCCAGTTGTTTGTATTTGTCACTCTCAGCAACCAGATAGCAGCGCTGCTCCACCCGATCGGTCGCGACCTGTTCAGGCTCAATCACCACTTCCAGCGGGTCCGTGGTCCACTGATCAATCAGGATGCGCACATCGTAGTTGAAGGTGGCGGAGTACAGCAGCGTCTGACGCTGATCTTTGGTGGGCGTGGCGCGGACAATGCGGCGCACATCCGGAATAAAGCCCATATCGAGCATACGGTCGGCTTCGTCCAGCACCAGCACTTCAACCTGATCGAGGAACACATCCTGACTGCGCATAAAGTCAATCAGACGGCCCGGCGTTGCCACCAGAACATCGACCACATGGTTACGCAGCTGTGCACGTTGCTTCTCGTAGTCCATACCACCAACGATGGTAACAACGTTCAGTCCGGTGTACTTCGCCAGACCTTCCGCGTCTTTACCGATCTGCATCACCAGTTCACGGGTCGGCGCAATCACCAGAGCACGGGGTTCGCTGGCAAAACGTTCTTCCGGCTTAACGGTGAGCAAGCGGTTGAGAATGGTGAGCAGAAAGGCTGCGGATTTACCGGTACCGGTCTGCGCCTGACCAATGGTGTCGCGGCCACGTAAAGCGGCTGGCAGACTTTCTGCCTGAATCGGGGTGCAGTACTGGAAGCCCAGCGCATGAATACCGCGCATCACAGAATCCGGCAGATCCAGATCGTGGAAGCGGGTTTTGGCCGGGTCAACGTCTACTTTGAAGTCATCGATGGACCATGGTGTATCGTCAATGGCCGGGCGCTGCTGGTCGTGCTTGCCGCGCGTCTGGGACTTTTTGTTGTCCGCCTGACCGCCATGGTGAGGCAGATGGGCCGCTTTGTGGGTGTCTTTGGCTGGCTGATTGCTTTTTTTACCGCCACGCTTGGCGTTTTTATTGTCTTTTGCGCTGAGATCCGCGGGCTTTTTCGCCCCTCGGCCCTGCGTTGCGGGCTTACTGCCCGATCCCTGTTTTCCGGCCGGTTGTTTCTTACCGGTTACGGCCTGCAAAAATTTCTTTAACAAAAGCTACTCCGCTTCTAAATTCGTTCCGGTGCAAACAAGTGCACACCAAATAGTGACTGGCGCTGATAATAATCTAACAGCGCCTTTTTTAATACTTCTGCCCGTGGTGGCAGGCCATGCTCGAGGTAATGACAGGCCTGGACCCAGACGGCCTGGCGAAAACGCGCAAGCCCGGATTCTACTGCGGCGGAATCACCATTCAGGTTGTCGGTGCTGACATAAAAGCGCCGGCCACAGGCCTCCGACAGAATCCACTCTACCGCCTGAGGTTTTACCTCCACCTGCTCAAAGGCGCGCTGCTGCTGTGCGCTGCGGCCATCCGGTTCATACCAGTAGCCAAAATCGACCAGTTTGCGCCGCTCCGGCCCGGCAATACACCAGTGGCTGATTTCATGCAGCGCCGACTCATAAAAACCATGGGCAAAGATCAGCCGGTGCTGCGCATGCTGGTCATCAGCCGGCAGATAAATGGGCTCGTCGTCACCAGCCATCAGCAGGGTATTTTCTGTTTCCTGAAACAGACCGTTGAACAGCCGCATCAGATCGTTGATATCAAGTGGAATCGTCATAAACCAATAACAATGTATTCACAGAACAGCACTGGTCTGTACCGCACTTTCAGGGCAAAATGCGCAGATTCTCAACAGTGCATTTTTGTATTCGCAGCCAGCGCTGTTGTCCCCTGCGACCCTATTGCTTGCTCAGAACCCTGAGCTGCGCACGGACACTACCGGCATGACGTTCAAAGCTCAAGAAATAAGAGCCCTGCTTAAACTGACTTTTCCTATTCTGGCGACCCAGCTGGCGCAGATCGGCATGGGCACCGTTGATACCCTGATGTCCGGCTATGTCAGCACCCGCGATCTGGCCGCCGTCGCCATTGGTACCAGCCTGTGGCTGCCCACCTGGCTGTTTCTCGCCGGTGTATTGGTAGCATTGTCGCCACTGGCTTCCGGCCTGAACGCCGCGCGCCGTAACGACGAACTGCCCAATCTGCTGGCCGCGGCGCTGTGGGTGGGAATTGTACTGGGCAGCCTGGCGGGTCTGTTGCTCGGAGCCGGCTCTTCCGCCCTGCCGCTGCTGGTGGATGATCCGGTTACTGCGCGTATTGCCGCGGAATACACTCTGGCGATTGCCTTTGGCATGCCCGGCGCTGGCGTGTTTCTGGCCTACCGTTTTTACGCCGAAGCACTGAACGAGCCGGGTCAGGTCACCCGCATCATGCTGACCGGCTTGCTGATGAACGTACCGGTTAATGCCATTTTTGTTTACGGCCTGTTTGGCATGCCGGAACTGGGCGGCGTTGGCTGCGGCATCGGTTCCAGCCTGATCTTTGCCGGCATGGCCATCGCCATGGCGCGCAATACCCGTAAAAAGCGCTTACCGGCAGAATACCCTCTGTGGCGCCATGTGCTGCGCCCGGTGAAGGCTCAGGTAAAAGAAATGCTGCAGATTGGCGTACCCATTGGCGTGGCGATTTTCTTTGAAGTCAGTCTGTTCTCCGTGATTGCCCTGTTCCTGACCGAACTGGGCCCGACCATTGTTGCCGGCCATCAGGTGGCGCTGAACCTGTCGTCGCTGACCTTTATGATCCCGCTCAGTCTGGGCATGGCCTTAACCGTACGCGTGGGCCACTGGCTGGGTTCCGGCCAGTATGTTCTGGCGCGGCGCACCGCCTGGATTGGCATCGGTCTGAATCTTGGAATTTCGATGTTTAACGCCAGCGTGATGGTGCTGTTTGCTGCCAGTATCGCCCGCCTCTACTCGCCAGACCCGGCCGTAGTCTCTACCGCCGCTGGTCTGCTGTTATTTGCCGCGGTGTTCCAGTTATCGGATGCGATCCAGGTCGCTGCAGCCGGTGCTCTGCGCGGGTATAAAGATACCGTCGCCGTGATGCTGATTACCTTTGTTGCTTACTGGCTGATCGGCCTGGGCCTTGGTTACTGGCTGGCGTTCAGTGAGCAAATGATGATGGGAGCCGAAGGCTTCTGGACCGGTCTGGTGGTCGGATTAAGCGCTGCCGCCGTCGCATTGGGCTATCGTTTGTACAGGATCAGTCATCGTCCGGATACGCAAACCGATACTCAGCCAGCCAGTTAAACAGACTCCCAGCCAGACACCGGGCCAGATATCCGGTCCGGCGGACTGAGGGCTTGCGGTTACGACATGACGACCTGAAATCCACCACACAGGAGCCGCAGGTTGTCTTATTCACTGAAGTACAGGCTTAGCTATTGGTTTAACTATCCACGCCGCTGGCTGAAACGTTTATTACTGCTGACCGGAGCCTTGTTCTGGCTGCTGCTGTTATCTTCTGTCGCCTGGCTCAACTGGCTGTTACAGGATGTGCCGGACGCTGCGCAGCTTAATATGAAGAATTTGCAGCAACAGGCCATCAACCGTACAGAGCAACGCCTTGAACAGGCCAGCGGCATTGATGTGATTACCCCGCAATGGCTGCCACTGGATGCCATCAGCCGCAATCTGGTATATGCCGTGGTACTGAGCGAGGATGCCGATTTTTTCAGCCATCAGGGCATCGATTATGACGCCCTCCTCGCCGCACTGGGCGAAAATATCAAACAGCGCGAATGGAAATACGGCGCCAGCACCATCAGCCAGCAGGCTACCAAGAACCTGTTTTTCGACGACCAGAAAACCCTGACGCGCAAATTTCAGGAACTGGTTGCTACCCGCCATCTGGAACAGGCGCTGAGCAAAAATCAGATTCTGGAGTTGTACCTGAATATGGCCGAATTCGGCCCCAACCTGTATGGCATCGCCGCTGCCAGCCATTACTATTTCCGCAAACCCGCCGCCGGGCTGAACGCTGCCGAAGGCGCTTTTCTCGCCCTGCTGCTGCCATCGCCACGGCGCTACCACTACACTCTGGTGCAAAACGGCAACTGGTCTCCGAGCCTGCGTAAAAAAATGCAGCGCATTCTGCGCGATATGCGCTTTAAGGATTACATCAGCAGCGAGCAGTACGACGACTTCCGCAGCTGGCGTTATGCGGGGCTGCCAGACGACTGAGCCTGACTGCAGTAATCCATAGCCAACATGATAAACTGCCGGTTTTTCTGCCCGCCCACACAGTCCGGATTACCATGAGCATCAGCATTTCATCTTCTGCCTCACCGCGCATTGCCGTGATCGGTGCCGGCCCTGCCGGTCTGATGGCCGCCGAACGCATAGCCCGCCAGGGTCTGGCCGTTGAGGTGTTTGATGCCATGCCCAGTGTGGCGCGCAAATTCCTGCTCGCCGGTGTCGGCGGTATGAACATTACCCACGCCGAAGATTACGCAGATTTTGTCAGCCGTTACGGCAACGCCAGCCACTGGCTGCGGCCGATGCTGGATGATTTTACCCCGGATAATCTGCGCAGCTGGATTCATGAGTTGGGCATCGAAACCTTTGTCGGTACCTCCAACCGCGTGTTCCCCAAAGATATGAAAGCCGCCCCGCTGTTACGCGCCTGGCTGCACCGTCTGCGCAGCCAAGGCGTCAGTATTCATCCGCGTCATCGCTGGCAGGGCTGGCAGATGGAAAACGGCAAACAAATCTGGCGTTTCAGCACGCCAGAGGGCGAAAAGCACCAGCAGTTCGATGCAGTGGTACTGGCCTTAGGCGGCGCCAGCTGGCCTCGTCTTGGCTCCGACGGTCAGTGGTACAGCCTGCTGACACAACAGGGCGTCAGCATTGCACCGCTACTGCCCAGCAACTGTGGTTTCGAGTTGCCCTGGAGCGACTTTATCCGCGAGCGTTTTGGCGGCACGCCACTGAAAAACATTGCCTTATCGCTGACCGACATCCATGGCCAGCCATGGTGCCGTAAAGGCGAATTTATCGTCAGTCAGTACGGTATTGAAGGCAGTCTGGTGTATGCCCTGAGTGCCCCGCTGCGTGACCTGATGCTGAGCAAGCAATCAGAGAAGCAGCCAGGCAAACAATCAGACAAGCCGGCGCAACTCTGGCTCGACTGGCTGCCACAGAACAGCCATGAACAGATCATCAGTAAGCTGCAGCAACCGCGCAAAGGCATGAGCTTCGCCAATGTACTGCGCAAAAAACTGAACCTGCCAGCGATCACCAATGCATTACTGAAGGAGTGCTGCCCGGAGCTTGATCTGCACGATCATCAGGCCGTCGCCGGTGCATTAAAATCCATGCCACTGCCCTGCCCGACGTCCACACGCCCGCTCGCCGAAGCCATCAGCAGTGCCGGAGGTGTTACACAAAACGCCGTTAATGAAGATCTGATGCTGAGCGCCCTGCCCGGTGTCTTTGTTGCCGGGGAAATGCTCGACTGGGAAGCGCCGACCGGTGGATATTTATTAACGGCCTGTTTTGCCAGTGGAAAGCGTGCCGGTGATGGTGTCTGCAACTGGCTTGCCAGCCACAGCGAATAATGCGGAAAGATAACGCCGGGGCTTCTCTCCACAACAACCAATGCTAAAGTTTGAAGATAAAAGAGCGCAACCAACACAGCACGACACGACACGACACGACATACCACAACACAGGACCCGTTGAATGGAAAACAGCTACAGCCATCTGGTGCATATTCAGAGTCACGACGAACTGCGCCTGTATGAGCTGATCCCCAATGTTGTCTGGATTTTTGATCTCGACCGTCACGGCTGGTGGTGGGGCAATCAGGCGGCCATTGATTTCTGGGGGCTGAAGACCGTCGACGAACTGATTAATAAAGATCTGTCCGGTGACACCCAGGGTGCCAAAGACCGCACCGCACAAACCTTCGAACTGGCGGCCCGTCAGGGGCTGACCATCGATCCCTGGACCACCTACCCTAACGGCAAGCCAAAAACCCTGCATATGATGCACCGCGCCGTGTTGCTCGGCCCGCAAAGACATCGGGGCATCATTGCCTATATCAACGAAGAAGTGAATCTGGGCGAAACACCGGAAAATCTGCTGCTGGTCGAAGCCATGCGTTACACCAATGTGCTGGTCACCAGCTTCACCTTTGACGGCGCCATGGTGATCGAAAACCCGGCAGCAACGGAGGCCTACAAACAGATTAATACAGCGGCACTGACGGATGGTATTACGGAATTTTCCGTACGTTTTGCCGACCCGGCAGAAGGCGCCCGTTGTCTGGAAAAAGCCATCGCCGAACGGGGCGGCCGCTGGACACACCGCATGCAAACCTCTGCCGGACTGCGCGACCATACGCTGGATATCCGCATTACCCGCCACCCGCTGAGTGGTGATTTTCTGATCCTGATGTCGGAATACGATGTTACCTCACTGCATAAAGCCCTGCAGGATGCCCGTGAGGCGCAGGAAAAACTGCAGCAGATGGCCTACTACGAAGCTCTGACCGGACTGCCGACCTTACATTTATTTCAGGATATGGCCCGCGCACAACTCACCCATGCCAAGCGGATGAAGGAAAAGCTTGCGGTCATGTTTATCGACCTCGACGGTTTTAAAAACGTCAACGACAGCTATGGCCACGAAACCGGCGATCAGGTACTGAAAGATGTGGCGCAGCGTCTGAAAGATAAACTGCGCGCTTCCGACCTGCTTGCCCGTTTTGGCGGCGATGAATTTGTCGCCCTGCAACTTGATGTAAAAAGCGCCGATGATGCCATCCTCTTTGCCGAAAAAATTATTAGCGTTCTGGCAGAGCCCATAGTGACCCAACAAGGCAATATTACAATCGGCGCCAGCGTGGGTATCGCCCTTTATCCGCAACATGGACAAGATCTGAAAACACTGATCAACAAGGCCGACAAAGCCATGTACCGGGTAAAGCATGCTGGCAAAAATGGTGTCCGGTTGGCCTCCGGCGATGAGTAATGACAGGAATCAAGCAAGGATCTGATAATACTAATTAAACAGGCCCCAACAGGCACAGGGAGGATTTATGCAAGACAGTGCTTCACCCTGCACCCGTAACTGTTGCCTTAATGATCAGGATATTTGTCTGGGCTGCTACCGTTCACTGCGTGAAATTCTTTTTTGGCAATCGGCCAGTGCGGAAGAAAAGCAGATGATTCTGCGCAATTGCGCAGAACGGAAACAGAAATCAGGAAAATAAAAAGACATTAAACCGAGAAAAGAGGCATAAAGGAAAAGCACCCTCTGATTATTCCACTGGCATTTTCGCATGGCCACTGCTGTCCCACAGCTTGGAGTGACATCGCGTCACTCCAAATTGCAGCATTAATCGACAACTGTTTTTCAACCTGAAACGCCTTTCCGGGGCAAGCCCCTGGCCCCCTGCAAGGAGAAGTATCTCCTTACGATCCTCTCTTTTCGGCGCGTCCGGCTTCATCCAGCCAACTGCAATGATTATGTGGCACGCAAAACAATTCGCCCCGGAACGACTCTTTTAAGTACCAACAATTTGTATCGTTCCGGGGCCGGGTTTTGCTCTGAAGGCCACAGAATCATCTGGTTGTCTGGCGCCGCACGATCGCCGGTTTGAGCAATCCGCTCAGCCGTATTCCAGAGGAAACCGTGTTTGAGACATGATATTTCAAAAATGCGTTTGATCTGAAAAACGGCATCGCGGTGACGGTGTTCTGCGCCTCTGGGGCCGCCGCAGAAACCGATGATATTTCTGGTCTGTCCGCAGGGATGCGGACAAGCGGCTCCGGCCATGGATGGCCGATGAGGCGCGCGGCCAGTAAATATCAAGGTTTCAAGGGTGACGGTCCAGAAAGCGCGAAGCTGGGGTCGGCCCGCCGGCAAGGGGATAAGTTCCCCTGGGAGGCATTGGGCCTGGATGTTAAAAAATGCAGTTTTTGCCAGCTGCGGTGCTGATTAAAAACTATGGGACAGTAGCGGGATCATGGGCAAGGATTGGAATGCACTTTATGAATGGCATTAATGCGTTCAAGTATCTCCGCCGTTAATACCACATCCTCCGAATCAATATTTTCCTGCAACTGCTCCATAGTAGTCGCGCCAATAATATTCGAAGTCACAAAACCCTGCTGAGTAACAAAGGCCAGCGCCAGAGTCACCGGACTGATTCCCAGATCCGTTGCCAGGTCGACGTATTTCTGCACCGCCTGTTCCGCATGCTCACCCTTATAACGGCTGAAACGTTCGAACAAGGTGATGCGCCCTTTAGGCGGCAGCTGGCCGTTCAGGTATTTACCACTGAGCACACCAAAGGCCAGCGGCGAATATGCCAGCAAACCAACCTGTTCGCGGTGAGAGACTTCCGCCAGGCCAACTTCATAGCTGCGGTTCAGCAGATTATAAGGATTCTGAACGCTCAGAGGTCGCGCCCACTGATTCTGATCAGCAATCTGCAGCACCTTCATCGTGCCCCAGGCGGTTTCATTCGACAGACCGTAATGGCGGATTTTGCCTTCGTTAATAAGTTCCTGCAGCGCGCTCAGTGTTTCTTCCAGCGGTGTGCTTTCAAGCTCCTGATGTTCGTAGCCCAGTTTGCCAAAAAAATTGGTTGGCCGTGCCGGCCAGTGCAGCTGATACAGATCGATATAATCGGTCTGTAAACGTCGCAGGCTGTTTTCTACAGCTTCACGGATATGTGCACGGGTCAGTTGTGGCCCATTGCGCAGATGAGTCATCCAGTCACCCGGGCCCGCTACTTTACTGGCCAGAATAACCTTGTCGCGGTTTCCGCTTTTAGCAAACCAGCTGCCGATGTACTGCTCAGTACGCCCCTGGGTTTCGCCCTTCGGCGGTACCGGATACATCTCAGCGGTATCGAAGAAATTAATACCACGCTCCAGCGCATAATCCATTTGCTGGTGTGCTTCCGCTTCCGTGTTCTGCTCACCCCAGGTCATGGTCCCCAGGCAGAGTTTGGTTACCTGTAAATCGCTGTTACCCAATGGTCGCTTTTGCATCCGTTATTCTCCGCTGCCAGTTTAATGGCCGCATTATGAAGAACTGAGCAGCAACTGATAACCCTGAACGCCTGAACACCCTATGCAGGAAATATGAACAGTAGCGTTTCAATAAAAATCGACTTGATAGATAACGGTATAAAATTTATCAAGCGCAGCGGCCAACACGCAACGACCCTCAGCCCCTGACGAAACCGTTCCAGGGTTACAGTTACACGAAAGATAACGGTATAAATAAAAACAGCATGGCGACAAACGACCGTTGCCTACCAAGCACTTGCTTGGTAATTTGATTTTAATAACGATATTTAAATAACAGCAACCGGCCAAACAGGCCGGTACCACGCACACCATGGGGACGCTTTATGCCGTATCAATCAACGCTGCGCGCCGGCATCTTTGCCGGCAAAACCTTAATTGTTTCCGGAGGCGGCAGTGGCATTGGCCGCTGCACTGCCCACGAACTGGCTTCTCTGGGCGCCAACATTGTGCTGATCGGGCGCAACGAAGACAAACTGCACAGGGTATTGGGCGAAATTCTCGAAGATGGCGGTCAGGCCTGCTGCTACAGCCTGGATATCCGCGATGAAGAAGCCGTGACCGCCACCATTGCCACCATTGTGGCTGAGCACGGCCCGATAGCCGGTCTGTTTAATAACGCCGGCGGCCAGTTCCCCTCCCCGCTTGAGTTTATTAACAAAAAAGGCTTTGAAGCGGTACTGAATACCAACCTTACCGGTACCTTTTTGATGATGCGCGAAGTCTATCGTCAGTCGATGCAGAAATACGGTGGCGCCATCGTCAATATGACCGCCGACAACCTGAACGGCATGCCGGGAATGGGGCATTCTGGGGCTGCCCGTGCCGGGGTAGAAAACATCACCAAAACCGCGGCCTGGGAATGGGGAAAAAGCGGCGTACGGGTTAATGCCGTCGCACCAGGCTGGGTTGCCTCCAGTGGCTTTGATACCTACAGCCCGGCAATGCAGAAAACCATCCGCAACCTGCGCCATCACGTACCGCTGAAACGCATCGCGACCGAAGCCGAAATCAGTTCTGCTGTCTGTTTTTTATTAAGCGAAGGCGCCAATTTTATCAGCGGTGTCTGCCTGCGTGTCGATGGCGGATCATCGATGGGTTCGGCACCGGCCATTATTCCGCTGCCGGATAAACCTGCCACCAACAGTGAATCATTCAACGGTTTTCATCGCTATGAATTACCCGATGTGCTGAAAAATAACGACTAACGGAAGGAACCTCATATGCTGACGTTTGACTCGCTGCGATTAGCCAGCCCCTATTACAACGACAACCATGCCGAATGGCGCAGCCAGCTGCGTAAATTTGTCGAACGCGAAATAATGCCCCATGTCGACGACTGGGAAGAAGCCTGTGATTTACCGCAAGCGCTGTGGCATAAAGCGGCCGAGGTCGGCCTGCTGCAACTGGGCTATCCGGAACAATACGGTGGTCTGACTGAAGGCACCGATATTTTTCATACCATTATTGCCGTGGAAGAACTCAGCCGTACCGGCGCCGGTGGTATTTATGCCACATTAATGGTGCATGGTATTGGCCTGCCACCGGTCGTGCATTTTGGCAGTGATTATTTAAAAAACATGGTCATTGCGCCGGTATTAAGTGGCGAAAAACATATTTCATTGGCCATTACCGAACCCGGCGGCGGTTCAGACGTTGCCAACCTCAGCACCAGTGCCGTGCGCGATGGCGACCACTATATTATTAACGGCAGCAAAACCTTTATTACCGGTGGTATCCGTGCCGACTGGTACACCGTTGCCGTGCGTACCGGCGGCGAAGGTGTGGGCGGTATTTCCATGATATTAGTGCCGGCCGACGCCGCAGGCTTCAGCCGTACGCCATTAAATAAAAAACAGGGTTGGTGGTGTTCGGACACAGCGACCTTGTATTTCGATAATGTACGGGTACCGGCCAGTTATTTAATTGGCGCTGAAAATCAGGGGTTTATGCCCATCGTACATAATTTTAATAATGAACGGCTGGCGTTAACCGCCGGTGCTTTAGCCAGTGCCAAAGTCTGTATCGAAGAAGCTGCCGCCTGGGCAAAAGAGCGCAAAACCTTTGGTAAACCACTCAGCAAACATCAGGTTATCCGCCATAAATTTGCCGAAATGGTGCGCCAGGTGAATGCAACTCAGGCTTATATGGACAGCTGCGCCTGGCAGATTCAGAACGGCAAAGCCAAACCCGCCGATATTGCCTTATTAAAGGTGCAGGCCACCATGGTGATGGAATTCTGTGCCCGGGAGGCATTGCAGATATTAGGTGGTGCGGGCTATATGCGCGGCTGTAAAAGCGAGCGCATTTACCGTGAAGTACGGGTTAATGCCATTGGTGGCGGCTCGGAAGAAATTATGCGTGATCTGGCCGCCCGTCAGCTCGGTCTTTAATACCTTCAGGACGATATTGGCGTCGTCCGGCTTAATTGCCGGCGACGCAAAACAATAATCAGCATCAGCGCCATACAGGCCAGCGCCACCGCCAAAGGAAACAGCAGCGTAACCCAGGAATAATGCTCCAGAGCTGCAACCACCAACAGATTACGTAATAAAAATAAGGCAAAAAAACCGAGCGATTCTGACTGCGGATACGCCCAGGCTTTACGCAGTGTCGGGCCAAAGCCGAATAAATCCACGGTGGTTAAAATAATAACCGCCATTAATGCAGAATCACTGAAATACCAGAATGGCAGCGACGATAAAGCCGCAATAAAAAATAACCAATCCAGTTTTGTGATAGCCAGATCACCCCGTTTTAAAAACGCCAGACAGGCGATAAACAATGTGATACTGGCCGATAAGCCTACCGCCCAGGCACCCGCCCCACCGTTATCACTCAGTTGCGCGAAAAAAACCACCAGAGTGGTAATTCCCCAGATCACCCAGGAAAACACATGGGCCTTAATCGCACCGGTCAGAATTCCGCGGATATAAGGTAAAAAAGCGCTGAAAGTAATGACCATCGCCAGAGCACTGGCGAGTACTTTAAAAGACATCATTATTCTTCATCCGGGTAATTCAGGGTCGGTTAAAACGGCAACGCTGGCAATTCAAACAACCGGCGGCGGTAACGGTTAGCCAGCACACGATCCGGCAAAATATCAATCAGTTCAACCAGCCGTGCCTGCACCTGCTGATAGTCAGCGTCCTCTGTAAGCGAGGTAGACGCCTGCGGGTTGTCGTGGCAACGGGACTGTAAAAACTCCAGCAAGGACTCCAGGGCTGCCGGATAATTCCCCTCCGCCGCCAGAGCACCCGAAAGCGCCAGTACCAACTGTCCATGCTGCGCGTCCGGGTGCGCTAATTGCTGACGCAACACGCTGATATCATCCGCCGGCTGTTGCCACTGCTGGCGCTGTAACGTCAGCCGGGCCTGTGCCTGTTGCAGTTTCGGTTCGCGCAACACACTGAAATCGGCGGCGGCCAGCCAGCCTTCAGCCAGCTGAATCAAAGCACCACGTTCTGAACGCGGCAAGCAACCAAGCCCTTCCAGCAAGACATTCAGAATATCGGCCAGCATCCGTGCTGTACTGCCCTGTGCACCACAGGCAAGCTGGCAGGCCTGATTCAGACTGAATGCCGCCTGATCCGCATCAGCGGCAGCAAAGGCACGCTCTGCCTGCTGCAGACAGCCGGATATCAGAGCACTCTCCTGCGCTGGCTGCCTGAGCCAGGGCTGAATAAATGCGCGGATCTGTGATTCGGTGAGTGTCTGCTGAAAGCGATCAACCTCCATGCCGTTCTGCAGCAACAGAACCGCCGGCAGACCTTTAACCGCAAAGCGCTGCTGCAGCTCGGGTGACTGTTCTGCATCGACCTTGAACAACAGTATCTGCCCGTTAAGCTCCAGCACCAGCTTTTCCAGCAATGGCAGAATTGCCCGACAAGGCGCACACCAGCTGGCCCAGAAATCGAGCAACACAGGAACCCGGGCAGCGGCCAGCTGCGCGGTCAACTGCTCTTCGGTCAGCGATACAATCCAGGGAGGTTCTGCCAGAGCTGGCGCTGAGGGTTCCGTCATAGTGAACGCATAAGTGTCTGCAAAGCTGCGTATCCTAACGCTCTGAAGATTAAATGCCACAGCAGATAACCCAGTGAGTAACAAATACAGCCGGCACAATTCCGCGGATTGATAACCAGATCGAACCAAAAGATAACGGTATAAATCAGTAAACCATACGCACAAAATACGGCAATCCTGAGGTATACTCGCCCAGACCCGGCCAAACCCAACCAGCAGCGAAAAGCCCCATGACCAAACCCGCACCGTCCAGCAACAAACATCCTGCAGGCACGCCGTCACCGGCCAGTTCAGCAAAGAATATCTGGCTGGCCCTGCTGGTCAGTGTCTGGCTGCTGGCAACCCTGGCCGGCTTATGGTGGTTTCAGCAACAGAACGTCCGCCCCTTTGTGAGCAACAACGACGATACCCGTTTCTGGCAGGCCAGCCAGGTCGGCCAGATGCTGCAGCCGTTACTGCAGCAATTGCCACCGTCTGCGATCCCGGAAGGCACAGACGAACCCGTGCTTTTGCTGCATTTCTGGAACCCCGATTGTCTGTGCAACCAGCTCAGTCAGCGCCATTTTGATGGCCTGATCAGTCAGTTTAACCCCGGGCAGTTACGTATCGTGGTGATTGCCGCTCCGGGCACCAGCGATGAGCAGCTACAGAATTTCCGCCAGCTGAACGGTACCCGTATGGAAGTGATGCGCCAGCCACAGGGCCTTGATCTGCCCCTGCCCAGCAGTCCGGCGCTGGCTTTGTTAAGCCCGCAAGGTGAACTGGGTTATTTTGGCGCCTACGGCTTCGGCGCGCTGTGCACCGTCGCCAATGATGACTTTTTCCCGAATATTGTGCGCGAACTGGGCACAAAGGGTTACGGCCCTTTTGCTAACGTAGCGGGTGATGGCTGTTTCTGCGCCTGGCCGTCAGAGAAAAAAGCAATCATTGCAATGCCCGACTGAACCCCGCAGGCTCAGTCCCTGCCCGCGCGCAGTTGGCGGCGAACCTTAGCCATCGCATGCAGCAACTGACGCTGTTGTTTTTGTATCTGGTGTTTATCCACCTGCGGCTGATACAGGCTGCGGTTAATCTCTCCGGCCAGCCAGCGCAGCAAGCTCTGCTGCTGCGGGCAATGCTGCTCAAGACGCTGCAGATAACTGCCCGCAGTTTCTCCAGCCTGCGGCTCTACCCCCAGTTTTTGCCCTTTTTCCTGCAACCGCTGCCAGCTGCGCATAAAAGGTGACAAGGGCACCGGGCGCTGGCGCCACCAGACAACCAACGAAGCCAGCAGGAAGAAACCGCCAAAGCTGCCACCCAGCACATAAAGTCCCTGCTGATAGTCTTCCAGCCCCAGCCAGCCATTAAGAAAACTCTTTTGCCGCTTGCCGTCATACGACAGCACCCACAGCTGCCAGTAATAGTTCAGGCTGTCCATTTCCATACGCAGCTTGTTTAACCAGCTGACACCTTTAAAGCGATGCGGTGACAGCAGATTATCCTGCAGGAAGGTCCCCTCTTCAGCGACCGCACGCTCCAGACCGAACTCAATACGCTGCGGCGCAACCGCCGCCGTCGGATCAACCCGCACCCAGCCCTGCCCGCTGAGCCAGACTTCCGCCCAGGCGTGGGCATCGTACTGACGCACGGTTAAATAACCATCGGCAGCGTTCCATTCGCCGCCCTGATAGCCGGACACCACCCGCGCCGGAATCCCTGCGGCACGGGCAAGAAACACCAGCGCACCGGCATAATGGGCACAGAAGCCGCGACGCTGATTAAACAGAAAGTCGTCAATCTCTTCGCTACCCATTAGCGGTGGTTTCAGGGTGTAGTAAAAATCCTGCTCACGGAAATGGCGTAACAACCCATTAATGTACGCGGCATCATCAACCGCCTCTGCACGACGCTGCTGCGCCCAGGCCCGCGCCTGAGGATTACGATCACGCGGTAATTGCAGATTCTGGCGTTGCTCAAGCCCGGCCAGGCCATCTTCACTGATGCTGACCGAAGGCCAGGACAGTGCCTGATAACGCTTACGCTCATGTAATGGCCGCCGCACAACCAGGCGGTCATCCATCGTCATGCCAATGCGCTCTTCCTGCGCAGCAACACCACGCAGGGCAAACAGCCACTTCTGGCTGGTTGCCTCCTGAATAATTTCATAACGAATCAGCCCTTCAGCGTCCGCCGGCGGCTGCCAGCTTTGCGGATACCACTGGGCTTCAGAGGTAACGCCGCTGGGCTGCCAGCGCCGGCCATCGTAGTCATCCAGAACCAGTGCACGCCAGTAAAGCTGATCGCGGGCAGGTACCTGGCCATCACTGAACGACACACGGAAAGCCAGCTCATCGGACTGACTGAGATCGGCAATATCACCCGGCGCCATTTCTGCCGACAAACCGGTTTTTGCCTTACCTGACTGCAGCGCCATGCTCCACAGCGGCGCTAGGCGCGGAAACAGCAGATACAACACCAGCATCAGCGGCAGCGACATCAGCAGAATGGCCGCCGCCAGCTTTGCTGCGCGACGGCTGCGGCGGACACTCGGCGCATCATGGGAGAAACCGTTCTGATGCAGGGCAACCAGCGCACTGGTCAGCAACCACACTGTCAGAATGCCGTATAAACCCGCCAGAATGCCCTGATCAAAGAGAAAGCCGGTGCCGAGCAGGAAGTAGCTTAAAAAAACCACCACATAGCCATCGCGGCGGTTTCGCATTTCCAGCAACTTCAGCAAGCTGGCGGCAATCAGGAAGGCGGCCGCACTTTCCAGAGTAAAGGTTTTCTCAAAGGCCACTACGACCGCGGCCGACGCAGCGAACACCGCCACCGCTTTGGCCCAGCGGTTTGGGTAGGATAATCGCCCCAGATGCGTCAGCCCGCGCCACACCAGAACAAACAGCGCCAGCCCCCACATCCACAGTGGCAGGTGCTGTCCGTGCGGCAGTAAAGCGGCCAGATTACTGCCCAGCAACCACAACAAGGCGCTGCGCGGAATCTGCAGATCGGTATTCGGATGACCGGTGCTGCTCATTAATCCCCCGCTTCGACTCATAGCGCCCCCCGGTCAAAACCATACAGGGCCAGCGCTTCGAGACAGCGGTCACGATGACCGTCACTGTGATCCGGAGCGATTTCTTTACCCGGCAGACGCAGGCCGTAACGCCAGCCCAGCTGGTGTGCCTGTAAAACCCAGCCACACAGACGCGACAACCGCACTTCTGTGCTTTGCGGCGCTAGCACATCCCAGTCGAGCCAGCAGGTGGCGCCTTCGTCATGGTCAAAATCTTTGCTCACCAGACCTTTGCCGCGGGCCAGCTGTTTCCAGGCGATCTGGCGCATGGAATCGCCGGGCTGATAATTTCGCAGCCCCTGAAAATCCTGCTGACCGGACACACTGGATGGCGCTCCGGCCAGCTTATCTCCCTGCTCACCGGCAGCAAACACAAAGGGCACGGTTTCCGGTTTCGGGTACACCAGCGCGTTAAAGTCGAGTTTTACCCAGGTCCAGGTATTGAACAGCCCCAGCGGAAAGCGCGAGTCCAGCCGCAGGCGTTCAGCCTGCAGCGGCCCACGCTTATGAGTGCGGAAACTCAGCGCCAGCGAACGGGTCTGGGCAGTATCGACATCGGTCAGTTGTGACGGATTATCGGGAAAACCCAGCAGCAAGGCTTCATGAAAGCGCTTGGGAGCCGCGATCAGGCGCAGCGGTAGCTCAATCACATCACCGGCAAAACAGGGATACGCCCGCCCGGCTGCCAGCGTCAGTCCGGACAGGTTACGGAAAGTGAACATCATCGCCGCCAGCGACACACTGAACAGCCAGAAGGTCAGGCCGTAAATCAGGCTGTTCTGGTA
Organism: Thalassolituus alkanivorans; assembly: GCF_020447205.1. Taxonomy (GTDB): domain Bacteria; phylum Pseudomonadota; class Gammaproteobacteria; order Pseudomonadales; family Oceanobacteraceae; genus Venatoribacter; species Venatoribacter alkanivorans. Next base: position 276,962 of record NZ_JAJAEL010000049.1, on the reverse strand, counting down.
GTTAATCGCCGTCAGCAGAAGGACAATCAGCAACAGCGTGAACAGCAGCCCGGTACGGGTTGGCAGAATAAAAATGGACTTATGATTAAGCGTTACCTGAGGCGCCGGCGGAATACGCCGGTCAAGCCAGCGTTTCCAGCGCGCGCGCCAGCGACTGGCGAGTGTCGTCATACCAGAACCGGCACCGTATTGAGGATACGTTGCGACACGCTGTGCGCGCCGCCATCGGCCGCTTCTGCCAGGCGATGATCAACCACCGCCGGCAGCACCGCCTGAATATCCTCCGGCAGCAAGTGCTGACGGTTACCATCCACCAGAGCCCAGGCCTTGGCACTGCGCAGCAAAGCCAGCGCACCGCGCGGTGATAAACCGTACTGAAAGCCCCCCTCATAACGGGTAAAAGCAATAATGCGCTGCACATAGTCCAGCACACTGGCCGAGGCCTGCACGCTGTTTACCTGCTGTTGCAGCTGCGCTAATTCCTGCGTGGTTAAAAGCGGCTTGAGGTTGCTGGCCATGGTGCGGCGGTCACGTCCTTCGAGCAGTTCGCGTTCAGCCTTCTCATTGGGATAGCCCAGCTGAATACGCATTAAAAAACGGTCGAGCTGAGATTCCGGCAACGGGAAAGTTCCCGATTGCGACACCGGGTTTTGTGTGGCGATCACGAAAAACGGCATAGGCAGTGGCCGGGTTTCCCCTTCCACCGTCACCTGCCCTTCTTCCATCGCCTCGAGCAACGCACTCTGTGCTTTAGGCGTTGCGCGGTTAATTTCATCGGCCAGTAATAACTGGGTGAACACCGGCCCCGGATGAAAACGGAAGCGGCCAACATCCGAACCGCTTTCACGCTCAAAAATACTGACGCCAAGAATATCGGCGGGCAATAAATCAGAGGTGAACTGAATGCGGTTATATTGCAGACCCAGCACACCAGCCAGAGCGTGGGATAAGGTGGTTTTGCCCATGCCGGGCAAATCTTCAATCAGCAGGTGACCACGGGCCAGCAGACAACTGAGCGCCAGCTTGAGCTGCTCTTCTTTACCGAGAATGACAGCACTGAGTTGCTCAAGCGCACGTTGAATAGGAGTGGTCATAGTGTTTCCTGTTACTGCCCGTCATAAAGCTCAAGCATAAGTGACTCAGGGTTGCAGGGAAATGGGCAGACACTCAGGCTGAGGAAAGAAGCACAGAATTGCGCGTAAAGAATGGTCAGACTGATAACCGTACGGGGAAAAATGAGACCAAAAAAAACGGGAATAACCTGGGTTATTCCCGTTCTTTTTTACTCGCGGATATTCACAGTGCGTCCAGACCGCGGGCCAGATCGCGCTGAATATCATCGATACTCTCCAGACCCACAGCAACACGCAGCAACGCCTGAGAAATACCGGCTTTCTGCCGTTCGTCTTCACTCAACCGGCCATGTGTGGTGGTACCCGGGTGAGTAATGGTGGTTTTAACATCACCGAGATTAGCGGTAATAGAAATCATGCGGGTGGCATCCACCACCTTCCAGGCTTCTTCACGGCCACCAATCACTTCAAAGGATAAAACACCGCCAAAACCACTCTGCTGTTTTTTCGCCAGAGCATAGCCCGGATGATTTTCCAGACCGCAATAATTTACGGTTTTTACTTTCGGATGCTGCTGCAGCCATTGCGCCAGCTGCATTGCATTCTCGCTGTGCGCTTTCATGCGCAGCGACAATGTTTCCAGACCTTTGGTGAACACCCAGGCATTAAACGGGCTCATGGTCGGACCTGCTGAACGCAGTACACCAATAACAGGTTCAATCAACTCTGACGAACCAACAACCGCACCACCGATACAACGTCCCTGCCCATCGATGTATTTAGTGGCAGAATGCACCACCAGATCGGCACCCCACAGCAAGGGTTTTTGCAACGCCGGAGTACAGAAGCAGTTATCAACCACAAATAAAGCGTTAGCCTCTTTGGCGATCGCAGCAATGCCTTCCAGATCAGCCACATCATTTAATGGGTTGGATGGTGATTCCAGAAAAAATAAACGGGTATTTTCCCGGGTTTTATTTTTCCAGTCGTTCAGATCCAGCAGATCGACATAATCGATCGACACATTAAATTTACGCAGGAATTTTTCGAACAGCATAATAGTGCTGCCGAACACACTGGCTGAACACAATACGTGATCACCGGCTTTCAGATGAGCAATCGCCACCGCGTAAATAGCCGCCATACCGGAAGAAGTTGCCGCACAGGCCTCGCCGCCTTCCAGTGCTGCCAGACGATCTTCAAAGGTACGTACCGTCGGATTGGTGTAACGCGAATAAACATTACCCGCTGACTCGCCACCAAAACGCGCTGCGGCTTCAGCAGCAGAATTAAACACGTAACTGCTGGTCGGAAAAATCGCTTCAGAATGTTCGCATTCTGCACTGCGTACCTGACCGGCACGAACAGCCAGCGTCTCAAAGGCGCAGCCTTCGAGATCTGACTGATAACGATCATTAAATTGCGAAAAATCGTTCATAGCACACCTGTTTCCCGGAATTCAGCTTCAGGACTCTGCTTCGTTGTGCAGATCAATGGCAACATTTTCTACCGCTGCACGCTTGCCTTTGCTGGCATCGTTACGCAACTGTGACAGACGATCAAAGTAGGCTTCATTGATATCGCCGGTCACATATTCGCCGGTAAAGACCGAACAATCGAACGAGCGCGCTTCGGTTTTACTGCCTTCCAGACAGGCACTGATCAGGTCATCAAGATTCTGATACACCAGCCAGTCGGCACCGATTTCTTTGGCAATTTCATCGGTGCTGCGGCCATGGGCAATAAATTCTTCTTTCGCCGGCATGTCGATACCGTAAACGTTCGGGTAACGCACAGCAGGTGCCGCCGAGGCGAAGTACACTTTATTGGCACCCGCTTCACGTGCCATTTCAATAATCTGTTCGCAGGTGGTACCGCGCACAATAGAATCGTCAACCAGCAGAACGTTTTTACCGCGGAATTCCAGATCCAGCGCGTTCAGTTTTTGCTTAACCGATTTTTTACGCTGCTGCTGACCCGGCATAATAAAGGTGCGGCCGATATAACGGTTTTTCATAAAACCTTCGCGATATTTCACGCCCAGTTTATTCGCCAGCTCCAGTGCCGAAGAACGGCTGGTATCCGGAATCGGAATAACCACATCGATATCATGCTCCGGATACTCGCGCATGATTTTTTCCGCCAGTTTTTCACCCATACGCAAACGCGCTTTATACACGGCAATACCATCAATGATGGAGTCCGGACGGGCAAAATAAACGTGTTCAAAAATACAGGGCGTCAGCGAGGTATTTTCTGCACATTGCTGGGTAAACAGTTCGCCTTCTTCGGTAATAACAATGGCTTCACCCGGAGCAATATCGCGCTCAAGTTTAAAGCCCAGCGCATCCAGTGCTACCGATTCAGAAGCCACCATGTATTCCGGCCCCTGAGCGGTATCGCGGCGACCAAAGATCGCCGGGCGGATACCGTTCGGATCACGGAAAGCCACAATGCCGTAACCGCTGATCATGGCGACGACAGCATAGCCACCACGGATACGGCGATGAACATTTTTCACTGCTTTGAAAATCACTTCCGGCGATGGCTGCAGTTGCTTCTGTTCCTGCAGTTCATGGGCAAAAATATTAAGCAATACTTCCGAGTCGGAGGTGGTGTTGATATGACGCAGATCTTCGCGATAAATATCATCCGCCAGCTGTTCGGTATTGGTCAGGTTGCCGTTATGCGCCAGAGTAATACCGTACGGTGAGTTCACATAAAACGGCTGAGCTTCCGCTGAGCTTGAGCTGCCGGCGGTCGGGTAACGCACATGGCCGATCCCCATATTACCGGTCAGACGCTGCATGTGACGGGTACGGAACACGTCGCTGACCAGACCGTTATCCTTACGCAGAAACAGCTTATTTTCAAAGCTGGTAACAATACCGGCAGCGTCCTGGCCGCGATGCTGCAACACCGTCAGGGCATCATAGATGGCCTGATTAACATGGGTTTTGGCAACGATCCCCACAATTCCGCACATGCGCGTATAACCTCAGCAGAAACTAAAAACTAATTGGTAAGAGACATCACCTGATCTGCAGCGCCCGGCAGCGTTTTACGTGCCCAGTCAGCCAGCGTGGTCAGATGAGGAATAAAGGTTGAGTCCTGCCACCAGGCATCCTGGGGCACTAACGTAAACTGCAGGCCGTAGACGATGGCAACCAGCACCACAAGGCCACGGATCAGGCCGAACACCATACCGAACACCCGGTCGGTACCGCCCAGGCCGGTCATACGCACCATTTCGACCAACAGGTGATTTACCATGGCGCCGATGGTGACCGTACCGGCAAATAAAATAACAAAGGCAAGGATCCAGCGTACCGAGTTGGTTTCCACCACTCCGTCCAACAGAGTCGCGAGGTTGCCGCTGAACAGACGGGCAATGATAAACGCTGCTATCCAGCTGGCCAGAGACAGAGCTTCTTTGACGAAGCCACGCTTCAGACTGATCAGACTCGATACCGCCAGTACGGCCAGTATCACCCAATCAATTACCGCCATTGATCGCCCCGGAGCTGGAAATTGGAAAGCGCGCAGTATACCAAAGCGGCCCGCTTAGGAAAGCAGTACTTGGCCTGAGGCAGCGAAGTTACATGCTTTCCGGCTTCGCCGGCCAGAGATAAAACCGGCCGGAAGAATGGCCGGCTCAGGATTCGGCACGGTAACGTTTGATATGAATATCCTGCTGCTTCAGCTCTTTGCGCAGCTGTTTCTGCAAAGTCTCAATCTGGCTGCGCTGCAGCTCCGGCCCGACGTAAACCCGGGTCAGCTTATCGCCGGTAAATTCCTGGGTATACGCCTTGTAACCTTTGGCACGCAGCTGATCGCGCAATGCAAAGGCATTTTTCTGTTCCGAGAAAGCTCCCAGCTGCAGCGTCCAGGCATAGGGCAACTGGTTGCTGTCGAGCTCGGTACGGTCGCTTTGTCCACGCGGAGGGGCCGGGTCGTTCTGTTCAACCACATCCGTGTCCGGCACTGCAATCTGCGCGGCGGCTTCGCCAGAAGCCAGCTGCTCCAACTCAATACGGACCCGGCGTTCATCTTCAACACGGGACCATTCCGGCATATCCGGCATCGGTGGAATATCGCTCTGCAAGGCCAGCTGGCTGCGCGAACCATCCAGTACAATTGGCAAAGCAATGGCCACCGCGATCACCGTAACAAAGGCACCGAGAATGCGTTTTTTCAGATGTTGTTCCATTGCCCCTTCCCTTCTGCCTCCTGTTGCTGCATCCACTCCAGCGCGGCCTCTACCGTATAAAAAGAGCCACACACCAGCCAGTGACCACTGGCCGGTAGCGCATCCAGAGCCGCGGCGACCGATTCAAAACAGTAAGCCGCCTTAGCCGTTAATGCCTGCGCACGTTCCAGCAACTGTTCCGAACTCAGCGCCCGGGGCCCTTCGAGTCCGGCCAGATACCAGTGTTCACTGGCCGGCAAAGCCTGAATCACTTCATTAACCGGCTTATCGCCCAGCATCCCCAGCACAATGCCATCCACCTGTTGCAACTGAGCGCCGATATAGGCCGCGGCCTGCTCATTATGCGCAACATCCAGTGTCAGCTGCAGACGCTGCTCCGCCTTCTGGCGCACATAGTGCTGCAAACGACCGGCGACCTGTAACGAGCCAACCACACGGGCAACGACAGCTTGCTCCGGAAGTTGCCCCAGCACCGCCAGAGACTGCACCGCAGTCGCGACATTATGATAAGGAATATGCGCCCCCGGCAGTTGCCAGGTATGCAATTCACCATTCTGCACAAAACGCAGCTCTAACCCTTGCTCAGAGCGCCCGATAAAGAAATCTTCATCACGGCACAGCCACTGTGCACCAATAGCATCAGCGGTTTCTTTTGCCGTTGCCGGTGGCTGTGGCTGACCACACACCAGCGTTTGCCCGGGCCGGGCAATGGAGACTTTTTCGTAAGCAATCTGCTCCAGCGTATCCCCAAGCCAGGCCTGATGATCAAGACCAATACTGGTTACCACGGAAATATCCGGCTCAGCAATATTCACCGCATCCAGGCGTCCGCCCAGACCGATTTCCAGCACACAGGCATCCACCTGCTGTTGCTGAAACCAGTTGAGCGCAGCCAGGGTACCAAACTCAAAATAGGTCAGACTGGTATCACCACGCTCCGCCTCAACCGCACGGAAACTGGCACAGAGTTCATAGTCAGAGGCTTCCACGCCATTCAGCACAACCCGCTCGTTATAACGGCGGATATGCGGCGATGAATAAACCCCGACATTCAGCCCCTGCTCGCGCAGTAAAGCGGCCAGCAATGCCGAGGTTGTGCCCTTACCATTGGTGCCGCCAACCAGAATCACCAGCGGCGCCGGGCGCAGACAGCCAAGCCGCTCGCCCACCGCCTTCACCCGCGCAAGACCCAGATCGATCTCGCTCGGGTGCATGGATTCCAGTCGCTGCAACCACTGCTCAAGGCCGGCGGTCTGAACATCAAAGCTCATGCGTTCAGGCATCCAGCGCTGTGCGCATGCTGCCAACCAGAGCAGATACCGCATCCTGCGCCGCTTTGGCGTTATCAGCGTTAGCCGCAATCAGGTTAACGATGGCAGAACCCACAATCACCCCATCACAGACCTTACTGACGGCCGCTGCGGTTTCGCCGGTATTGATACCGAAACCCACGCCAACCGGAATAGAAACATGCTTGCGGATACGCTCCAGATTGCGCGCAACATCATCGACATCCAACGCTTTGGAACCGGTTACGCCTTTCAGCGATACGTAATAGACATAGCCGCTGCCGGCATGGCCGATACGCTCAATACGCTCGTCTTTGGTGGTCGGCGCGATCAGGTAGATCATGTCGAGATCGCGGGATTTGAAGAACCCTTCAACATCCACCGCTTCTTCCGGCGGCAGATCAACCATCAACACGCCATCAACACCGGCTTCAACCGCAGCGGCGGCAAAGGTTTCGTAGCCCATGCGCTCAACCGGATTCAGATAGCCCATCAGCACGATGGGCGTGTTGCTGTTGGTTGTACGGAACTCCGCCACCATCGCCAGTACATCGTGCAGTGAGGTGTTATGCGCCAGCGCACGTTCACAGGCCAGCTGAATGGTCGGGCCATCCGCCATCGGATCGGAAAACGGCACGCCCAGCTCAATGATATCGGCACCGGCGTCAACCAGTGCGCGCATCATAGGTACGGTCGCGTCTTTCTGTGGGTCGCCAGCAGTAATGTAGGGAATCAGCGCTTTTTTACCCTGAGCTTCCAGGCTGGCAAATGCATTTTTAATACGGGACATCTCAGTCTCCTGAATTCTGTTTAACCTCAGCGGACATCTCCGCTGAGCGATAAAATTGTTTTTGCTTGGTCTTCTGGCTACTACACCCCAGAGGCACGGGGCGTTATGAGCGATGAAGATACAAGGCAAGAAACAGCGAAAGAGCGGAGTGTATATCTCCTACATGAGCATCTTGAGCTGTTTCTTAACGCCGTAGCTTCGAGCGCAATAGCACCGAACGGCTTAAGCGGTGACTCCATCCAGCGTGGCAATGGTATGAATATCCTTGTCACCACGACCGGAGAGGTTCACAACAATCACCTGATCCGGCTTCATAGTTGCCGCCAGCTTCATCGCATAAGCCACCGCATGGGAAGACTCCAGCGCCGGCATAATACCTTCCAGCTGGGTCAGCTTATGGAAGGCATCCAGCGCCTCATCATCGGTTGCCGCTACATACTGGGCGCGACCAACATCCTTCAACCAGCTGTGCTCAGGGCCCACGCCCGGATAATCCAGACCGGCGGAAATGGAATGCGTACCCATAATCTGGCCATTCTCATCTTCCATCAGATAAGTACGGTTACCATGCAGCACACCCGGACGGCCTTTGCTCAACGGCGCAGCGTGATCGTCGCCGTCCAGCCCCAGACCGCCGGCTTCAACACCGTACATAGCCACTTCGGGATGTTTGATGTAAGGGTGGAACAGACCGATCGCATTAGAACCACCGCCAACGCAGGCAACCAGCGCATCCGGCTGGCGGCCGAACTGCTCAACACTCTGACGCTGTACTTCGCGGCCGATCACACTCTGGAAATCACGCACCAGCATCGGGTACGGGTGCGGCCCAGCGGCGGTACCAATGATGTAGAAAGTATCATCGACGTTGGTTACCCAGTGGCGCATGGCTTCGTTCATGGCGTCTTTCAGGGTTTTGGTACCGGACTCCACCGCTTCAACTTCGGCGCCTAAAAGCTTCATACGGTATACATTCAGCTTTTGCCGCTCAACGTCAGTCGAGCCCATAAAGACTTTGCACTCAAGACCAAAACGCGCGGCAACCGTCGCGGACGCCACACCGTGCTGACCGGCACCGGTCTCGGCAATGATTTTCTTTTTGCCCATAAACTTGGCCAGCAATGCCTGACCAATGGTGTTGTTGATCTTGTGCGCACCGGTGTGGTTCAGGTCTTCACGCTTCAGATAAATCTGCGCACCACCACAATGGGCGGTCAGTCGCTCGGCCAGATACAGCGGCGACGGACGGCCGACATAATGGGCCAGGTCTTTATCGAAAGCGGCCTGAAAATCGGCATCGTCACGCAGTTTTTTGTAGGTTGTTTCCAACTCATCAAGCGCAGCGCTCAGGGTTTCAGAAACAAAGCGGCCGCCATGAATACCAAAATGGCCACGCGCATCAGGCAGGTCGAGATCAAAAGGATTGTTGGTCGACACAGTACACCTCATTAACAAATGCTGTCATTTTGCCGTGATCTTTCACACCCTTGGCCGCTTCAACCCCGCCACTGACATCCACTGCAAAGGGAGCCACCTGGCGGATAGCAAGGCCTACGTTTTCGGGGGTCAGACCACCGGCAAGAATAATTGGTTTGGTTTGCTGATCAGGTACCAGCGCCCAATCGAAGGTTTCGCCGGTACCGCCGGGAACACCCGGCTTATAGCTGTCTAGCAGAATTGCCAGTGCGCCTGGGAAGCGCAGGCACGCCTCCACCACATCCGACGCTTGCCGGACACGGAGGGCTTTGATGTAGGGACGATTGAATTGACTGCAGAAGTCATGTTCTTCATCACCGTGGAATTGAAGTAGGTCGATTCTAACGCTATCCAGAACCTTTTGCACCTCAGCAGCATCCGGATTGACAAATAACGCCGTCACAGTAACAAAAGCCGGAACCGCTGCCACCACCGCCTGCGCCATGGCGATATCGACCGCGCGCGGGCTGGGCGCATAAAAAACCAGACCAACGGCGTCAGCCCCTGCTGCAACAGCGGCAGCGGCATCTTCGGCACGGGTCAGACCACAGATTTTAATTCGGGTGCGTCGATAGGAGGCAGACATAACAACTTCCGGACAATAAAGCCGGCATGATAGCAAGGCAGGCGCTGACATTCACCACGCCAGCATTGCCCAGCAAGAGGATCAGGTGCGATTCAGATCAGGTTCAGAACCGGCTCAAGCAGCGCCGGACCATAAGGCTTACAGGGAATATCAAACTGTTCCGGATAATCCACACCGACAAAGTACAACCCTTCTCCGGGCGCGGTCACCCCGGCCTGCTTGCGGTCGCGGGTAGCCAGCACTTCAGCCATCCACTCCACCGGCTTGTGCCCCTCCCCGATTGGCAGCAGGACACCGACAATATTGCGCACCATATGATAAAGGAACGCACTGGATTCAAGCTCCAGCATGATGATATTGCCCCAGCGCTTCACCTGAATATGATGCATGGTTTTGACCGGTGATTTCGCCTGACAATCTTTGGCACGGAAGGCCGAGAAGTCGTGCTCACCAATCAATGCCTGCGCCGCTTCGTGCATACGTCCCGCATCCAGCGGGTAACGCCACCAGGTCAGCTGATCGTGCTGCAGCGCCTGTTTGGTCGGAGAATTATTAATCAGGTAGCGATAACGGCGGGCGCGGGCTTTGAAACGTGCGTGAAATTCTCCATCAATCGGAGACACCCACTGCAATGCAACACCGTCCGGCAGATTGGTATTCACGCCCATCAGCCAGCTGTATTCCGTACGCACTGCATGACTGTCGAAATGAATTACCTGACGGGTTGCATGCACACCGGCATCGGTACGCCCCGCACAGACAATCTCAATCGGGTGGTTAGCAACTTTCGAAATGGCCGCTTCAAGAGCGGCCTGAATGGTGGGTTCGTTGTGGTGTTTTTGCTTCTGCCAACCGTGGAAACGGGCACCGTTATATTCCACGATGGCAGCGTAACGCTGCACACCGGAGGTAAAACCAGACATTAAAGACTCTATCAGGCCAGATTATCCATCAGACTGCGGGCATCCGCTTTCTGCTGATCCGAGCCTTCCTGAACCACTTCCTGCAGCAGTTCACGGGCACCATCGAAGTCTTCCATGTCGATATAGGCACGGGCCAGATCCAGCTTGGTTGCACACTCATCGGTGCCAGCCAGGAAGTCAAATTCATCATCCGCAGCCGCCAGCTCATCCAGATCGATATCGCCATCAACGCTGACATCCAGATCATCCGGAATGCTTGGATCAACGCGCTCTTCGGCCACTTCCAGCTGATCATCCACAACCGGGACATCATCAGCATCGAATCCGTCCAACTCAGAATCCAACTCAGCCAGATCAGCAGAGAAGTCCATTGTTTCTTCTTCAGATTCACCGGTTTCTGCCGCGAGGGCATTCAGATCATCATCAGAATCACTGGTATCAAATGAGAACTCATCTTCATCCGCTTCCGGCGCAGCACTAATTGAACCCAACTCCTGCTCCAGGGCTTTCAGGTCGTCATCACCATCAGCCTCGGCAAAACCGGTATTTTCTTCCATTTCGAAGGAAAGATCGGACAGCTCACCGGAACCTGCAGCATCACCATCTAGCAGACTCTCCAGATCGGAAAGATCAGAATCAGCAGCGACAGGAGCCGATTCACCGCTGTCAAAATCAAGACCGAAATCGTCTTCAGCTGTCTCTTCAGCAACAGCCGCAGGCTCTTCTGCTGCATCATCTGCCGACAACGAGCCAAGGTCGAACTCTAACGAGTTACTTTCATTATCCGCTTCAACAGAAGCGACTTCAGGTTCATCTGCAGCAGGTGTTTCCGCGCCGAAATCACCAAGATCAAACTCAAGACCATCGTCTGCGGCAGCAGGCTCAGCGGCGATATCAAAGTCGTCCTCACCTTCAGCCGACTCAGCTTCCAGCTCAGACACAGATTCGTTCAGGTCAAATTCAAGTCCATCATCCAGATCCAGCGTCGGCACTTCTTCCAGACCCGACTCAGCCTCACCCAGATCCAGAACCGCATCGGTATTTTCTTCGGGCATATCTTCAGAAAGATCCAGCGCATCACCGAAATCCAGGGCATCAGCAAAATCATCACCCATAGAATCATCCAGCGCCGGAATGTCATCATCCAGAGACAGACCAGAGTCAGCCGCCACACCTGCTGCCAGTGCACTTACAGCAGCCGCTGGTGCGATTGGCGAAGACAGACGATTGCGCAGCTGCTCAGCCTGCTGAGATGCCGCACGGTCGCCCAACTGGTTCAGACCAGCTTCAGCAACAGCAAAAGCTTCCGCCTCATCCATTTCGACATAGACTTCCAGCAATTTCAGACGCAGGTCAGAACGGCTCGGTTCTTTTTCGATAGCATCAGACAGCAGATCAACCGCCTGCTCAAACTTGCCGTAGGCAATATAGATATCGGATTCGCTGATGACATCTTCAGTCTGAGCGACCGTTTCAAAATGATCTTCGTGGTGCTGGGTATCATCCAGATCATCACCCAGATCGATATCTGCGTGATCTGCATCCAGATCAACATCCCCGACAGCCAGTTCATCATCATCGAAATCGAAATCGTCGAGGCTTGATGGATCAGCATCTACATCAGCAAACGCCAGCTCTTCATCAGTAAATTTTTCTTCCTGCTTCGCAGCCTTACGCTGTTTCAGAGTACGGGCAATCAGCAGACCAAGCAGAACCAGCACACCAAAACCGGCCAGCGGATACTGCGGATTACTGAGCATCTGATCCAGTAAGGTTGGCTGCGGACGCTGCTGTTCTTCCTGCTGTGCCAGCATGGCCGCAATACGTTCACGGCGAGCTTTCTCTTCTGCAGCTTTCGCAGCCACATCGGCTTCAGATACAGCCTCAGCTCCATCTGCCACAGCAGCACTGTCGGCAGGCTGGGAATAGTTGAAATCAACAGACTCACCGGCAGGCGCCGCTTCCGGCTCTGCAGCCGGAGCCGTTTCCGCCACTTCAGCAACCGGCTCAGCTACAACGGTTTCCGCCTGCTCAGCAACAGCTTCTGCCGCCTGTTCTGCTCCGCCGACCTGCATGGTTGCCAGTTGATCGTCTTTCAGTGAAATCAGACGCTGCAGGGTATTGATCTGCTCTTCCAGAGACTCCAGGCGCTCACGTAACTCCTGATTTTCACGGCGGCTTTTATCAACATTTTCCAGCGCAATGGCGAGATCATTTTCCAGTGCCTGCTGACGGCCACTGCCCGCGCCCTGACCAGCATCACCACTGGCTCCCGCCGATTCAGCATTGTCACTCTGAGCCGACAACAGGCGGACTTCGCCACCGTCTTTTGCTGTTGCAGCTGCCACTGCAGTACCCGCGCGACCTGTCGCATCAATCTGCGCAGCACCGGTATTCAGTGCACGATTCTGACGATCCACTTCGGCAACGGCCTGACCGAAAGACACACGTTTGATAGATTCTGCATCCGGAATACGCAACACCTGATGCGTTTTCAGGCGGTTAATATTACCAGCGATAAAAGCATTCGGATTTTCATTCTGAATCGCCACCATCATCTGCTGCGGCGTTACGCCACTGGCAGGACGGGTTTCAAGAGCAATCTGCCATAAGGTGTCGTTTGGCTGAACTTTATACGTGCCAGGAGCGGCAGGTTCACTTTCCCAGCGATTCACTGCGACTGGCTGTGCCGGAGCAGCAATCGTTGTGGTTTCAGCAGGAGCACTGACCACAGAACTCTGACCTGCTGGCGTTGTTACCAGCGGCTGAATAGATTCTTCCTGGAAGGTTGGTGGATCCAGCAACAGGGTGTACTCGCGCAGTACACGACCCGATGGCCAGTTCAGCTCAACCAGAAAGTTAAGAAAAGGTTCGTTAACCGGCTCACGTGAGGTCAATACCACACGGTCACCTTCAACTTTGAATGTGATTTTGGTCAGGAAATATAAACGGTCAACGCCTGCGCGTTCAAAGTCACTGGCTGATGCCAGAGCCGGTTTAATTTCCCATTGCGATAAGCCATCGGTTTCAACCAGCTCGATTTCTGCCTGCAGAGGCTGATTCAGTGCCGACTTGAGAGTCAGTTCTCCCAAACCCAACGCCAGTAGCTGAGATGAGGCCGTCAATCCTCCGACCAGCATTAAGGTGTTCGCAAGTAGGCGCTTCATTGGTGCTTCCTTGTTGTCATACGGCGATTATTCGCCCCGTATAGTATCGAAAAACAATTTCGTCGAGATATTCCTGACCCAGCTTACTTATAGATTCCGTTCATAAGCGGCATAAGTATCAAATATAAAACGGGATTACGCAATCTTTTGGCCTCTGGCACCAAAACAAATACGATAGGAAAGAACGAGTTAGGTCACACTTTAGAGAAAATAAATGAAAAAACGGGGCCAGAGCCCCGTTTTTAATCAGCCAAATCAGGCACTCTTCAACAGAATGCGCAACATTCTGCGAAGTGGCTCAGCCGCGCCCCACAGCAACTGATCACCCACGGTAAAGGCTGAAATATATTCAGGCCCCATGGTCAGCTTGCGGATACGACCAACCGGAATACTCAGCGTACCGGTCACTTTAGCTGGCGTAAGTTCCTGCATACTGGCTTCACGCTCGTTCGGAATAACCTTCACCCACTCATTATGAGCCGCCAGAATCTGTTCGATTTCAGCAACCGGCAAATCCTGCTTGAGTTTGATGGTAATTGCCTGGCTATGGCAACGCATCGCACCCACACGAACGCATAAACCATCAACCGGAACAGGCGCAGCGGTTGTGCCCATAATTTTGTTGGCTTCAACCTGCGCCTTCCATTCTTCACGGCTCTGACCGGACTCCAGCTGTGAATCGATGTACGGAATCAGACTGCCCGCCAGCGGCGCACCGAACTGAGCTTTCGGGTATTCATCACTGCGAATGAATTCAGCAACCTGCTGATCGATTTCCAGAATGGCCGAAGCCGGGTTATCCAGTTTATCTTTCACATTAGCGTGAATAGCGCCCATCTGACTGATCAGCTCGCGCATATTCTGCGCACCGGCACCGGAAGCTGCCTGATAGGTCTGCGGAGCAACCCACTCCACCAGCCCTTTCTCAAACAGACCGCCCAATGCCAGCAGCATCAGACTGACGGTACAGTTACCGCCAACATAGGTCTTGATGCCGGTTTTGATGCCGTTTTCAATCACATTCAGGTTGACCGGATCGAGTACGATAATGGCGTCATCCGCCATACGCAGCGAAGAGGCTGCATCAATCCAGTAGCCATCCCAACCCGCAGCACGCAGCTTCGGATAAACTTCCTTGGTGTAATCACCACCCTGACAGGTAATGATCACATCAAGAGTTTTTAACGTATCAATATCGAATGCGTCTTCCAGCAGACCGCAATCTTTTCCGCCAAATTGCGGCGCGGCCTGCCCTTTTTGCGAGGTGGTAAAAAACACCGGCTGAATCAGGTCAAAGTCACCTTCTTCCTGCATACGTTGCATCAGCACGGAACCCACCATGCCGCGCCAGCCTACCAAACCTACTTTTTGCAAAGCCATTTTTAAACCTCTTGCAGGGCAGCTACCACTGCCTCACCCATTTCTTTGGTACTTACTTTGGTCATGCCTGCGGAGAAAATATCACCGGTACGCAGACCTTTATCGAGCACTTTACTCACTGCCTGTTCAATAGCATCGGCCGCTGCGGCCTGATCCAGAGAATAACGCAGCATCATCGCCGCGGACAGAATCGTCGCCAGCGGGTTAGCGATTCCCTGACCAGCGATATCCGGAGCAGAACCATGACAAGGCTCATACATACCCTTGTTGTTCTTATCCAGAGACGCCGAAGGCAACATGCCGATCGAACCCGTCAGCATCGCTGCCGCATCCGACAGAATATCACCAAACATGTTGCCGGTGACCATCACATCGAACTGTTTTGGTGCACGCACCAGCTGCATGGCTGCGTTATCAACGTACATATGTGACAGCTCGACATCCGGATAGTCTTTTGCCACTTCGTTCATAACTTCGCGCCACAGCACGGTTACTTCCAGCACGTTGGCTTTATCGACAGAGCACAGTTTTTTACCGCGTTTCTGCGCCGATTCAAACGCGACCTTAGCGATACGGCGGATTTCCGATTCGTTGTATACGTAGGTGTTGTAACCTTCGCGCTCACCGTTTTCCAGCGTGCGGATACCGCGTGGTTTACCGAAGTAAATACCACCGGTCAGTTCACGTACGATCAGAATATCCAGACCGGAAACCACTTCAGGCTTCAGCGAAGAGGCATCCGCCAGCTGCGGATACAGAATCGCCGGACGCAGGTTACCGAACAGTTCCAGACCCGAACGCAGGCCCAGCAGGCCTTTTTCCGGACGCAGCTCACGGTCTTCAAGGTTATCCCACTTAGGACCACCCACCGCCCCCAACAGAATCGCATCTGCGGCGCGGGCTTTATCCATGGTCACATCCGGCAGCGGCGTGCCAAACTCATCATAAGCAGCACCGCCCACCAGTGCGTGTTCCATATTCAGGCCCAGATCGAAGCGCTGATTAACAACGTCCAGCACTTTAACCGCTTCAGCAACAATTTCAGGACCAATGCCGTCGCCCGGCAGAATCAGAATATTTTTAGACATGTCATTTTCCAGAATCAGAAGCCGGGCACTTGCGCACCCGGCAGATAATCAATTTCAGTTTCAGGCGCCAAACAACCAGGGGGCCTGCTGACGACGGTTCTGCTCATAAGCACGGATATCATCCGCATCCTGCAGCGTCAGGCCAATATCATCCAGACCATTGAGCAGACAGTGTTTACGGAACGCGTCCACCTCGAACGGAATCTCTTCGCCATCCGGGGTAATCACTTTCTGCTGCGCCAGATCGATGGTCAGCTCGTAACCTTCATTCGCCGCGACAGCTTTGAATAAACGGTCAACCGTTGCGTCATCAAGTACGATCGGCAACAGGCCATTTTTAAAGCTGTTATTGAAGAAAATATCGGCATAGCTCGGTGCAATAATCGCACGGAAACCGAAGTCTTCCAGTGCCCAGGGGGCGTGTTCACGACTGGAACCACAACCAAAGTTTTCCCGTGCCAGCAGCACAGACGCGCCCTGATAACGCGGTTGGTTAAGCACGAAGTCCGGATTCAGCGGGCGACCGGAGTTATCCGCATCCGGCTGACCTTCGTCCAGATAGCGCAGCTCATCAAACAGATTAGGACCAAAGCCACTGCGTTTGATCGACTTCAGAAACTGCTTGGGAATGATCATATCGGTATCGATATTGGCACGATCCATCGGGGCAGCAATACCCTTATGTACGGTAAATGGTTTCATCTTTGCTCCCCTTATAACTCACGCACATCAACAAAGTGACCGGCAATCGCGGCCGCCGCGGCCATCGCCGGACTCACCAGATGCGTACGGCCACCATAGCCCTGACGACCTTCGAAGTTACGGTTCGAAGTAGACGCACAATGCTCACCGCTGCCCAGCTTGTCGGCGTTCATTGCCAGACACATGGAGCAACCCGGCTCACGCCATTCAAAACCGGCTTCGATAAAGACTTTATCCAGACCTTCAGCTTCAGCCTGCGCCTTCACCAGACCAGACCCCGGAACCACCAGCGCCTGCTTCACACTGCCAGCCACTTTACGGCCTTTGGCCACATCGGCGGCGGCACGCAGATCTTCGATACGGGAATTAGTGCAGGAACCGATAAAGACCCGATCGAGTTTAATATCGGTGATTTTCTGACCCGGTGTCAGACCCATATACTGATACGCACGCTCAAAACCGGAGCGCTGAACCTCATCTGCAGCATCGGCCAGAGTCGGCACAGTACCGTCGATGGTGGTGACCATTTCCGGCGATGTACCCCAGGTAACCTGTGGCTTGATATCTTCCGCACGGATTTCGACCACCTTGTCGAATACCGCATCATCATCGGATACCAGATCTTTCCAGGCGGCCAGTGCCATCTCCCACTGCTCGCCTTTCGGCGCGTAAGGGCGGCCTTTTACGTATTCAGAAGTAATGTCATCAAATCCAACCATGCCGACACGGGCACCGGCTTCAATGGCCATGTTACACATGGTCATACGGGCTTCCATACTCAGTGAGCGGATCGCAGAACCACCGAACTCCATCGCCGTGCCATTACCACCAGCAGTACCGATCACTCCAATGATGTGCAGCACAACGTCTTTACCGGTGATACCGGCACCCAGTTCACCGTCGACGCGGATCAGCAGGTTTTTCATTTTGCGCTGAATCAGACACTGGGTCGCCAGTACGTGCTCAACTTCAGAAGTACCAATACCGTGCGCCAGTGCGGCAAAGGCACCGTGAGTCGCGGTATGGGAATCACCACAGACAACGGTCATGCCCGGCAGAGTCGCACCCTGCTCTGGCCCGACCACATGCACGATACCCTGACGTTTGTCGGCCATTTTGAATTCAGTGATACCGAACTCATCGCAGTTTTCATCCAGTGTTTTTACCTGAATACGGGAAACCGGGTCCTGAATACCGGCAATGCCGGATTCACGCTCAGCCGAGGTAGTCGGTACGTTGTGATCAGGAGTCGCCAGGTTGGCGTCCAGACGCCATGGCTTACGCCCGGCAATACGCAGGCCCTCAAACGCCTGTGGCGAGGTTACTTCGTGCAGCAACTGACGGTCGATATAGATTAATGCGGTGCCGTCATCACGTTCTTTAACAACGTGCTGCTCCCACAATTTGTCATACAGGGTTTTCCCAGCCATCGGGATGTCCTCTCTCATCAGGGATGTTTTTGGTATTGCCTAAGGATACGCCTCCTGCTAAACAACTCAAATTCATATTATTTCTAGTTTGAATTCCAATCAGGAATCCAAACAGAGCCTACTGCGGACAAAGTTTATGGATACCCAGGCACTCAAAGCCTTTCTTGCCGTTGCAGAACAACGTTCGTTCTCGCTCGCCGCCGAACAGCTGCACCTGACCCAGTCAGCGGTCAGCAAACGCATCCAGCTACTGGAGCAACAGCTGGGTAATGCCCTGTTTGACCGCCACAACCGCACCATCAGCCTGACCGAAGCAGGTCATGCGCTGCAGCCCAAAGCGCGGCAGATTCTCGATCTGGTGGCCGACACCGAGCTGCGGCTGATGAATCTGGGCGGCGAAGTCAGTGGCGTCTTATCCCTGGCGACCAGCCATCATATCGGCCTGCACCGCTTACCACCGGTACTACGGGAATTTGTCAGCCGCTATCCGTCCGCCCAGTTAAACCTGAGTTTTATGGGCTCGGAACGGGCCTACCAGGCGGTCAACCTGCGTCAGGTCGAGCTGGCCCTGACCACATTGGAAGCCAACAATGATCAGGTGCCGGAGGGTATTGAAGCCCTGCCGCTGTGGCAGGATGACATGGTATGTGTGTGTGCTCCCGGCCACCCGCTGGCAGCCATTGCACACCTCAGCCTGCAGGATCTGGCGCAGGCACCAGCAATTTTACCGGAGCCGGATACCATTACCTTCCAGCTGCTTGAGCGGGTGTTCCGTCAGGCCGGGCTTAATCTGCATGCTCCCATGCCAACCAACTATCTGGAGACCATTAAAATGATGGTTTCTGTTGGCATGGGCTGGAGTCTGCTGCCGCAGAGCATGCTCGACGAACAACTGGTACGGCTGCCCTGGCCTTCTGCACCGATCCGGCGCCAGCTTGGACTGATCCATCTGCGTCACCGCACCCTCAGTAACGCTGCCCGGGCTTTCATCGACATATTGTCACCTCCGGCATATGACGAGCTGCAAACACAACACAATATGACCCAAAACAAGGCCGGTGTAAGCGCAAAGCGCTAGTGTTAGGGTATTCCTGTGCCGGACACATTATTTTAAGGAGAAAGTCATGCTGGATATCAATCACATCCTGGTCGTATTGGACAGCGAGCACCCGGAGCAAATTGCGCTTGATCGTGCGCTGTGGCTGGCACGGTCTCTGGAAGCAGACCTGACCCTGCTGACCAGTACTTACGAAGCTTACTGTGAAGATCATTCATCCCTTGATCAGGAAACCCGTACCCGGGTGAAGCAGGCCCTGCTGGATAAATCGGAAAAGTGGATCAACAGCTTCCTGCCTGAAGCTGAAAACAGCATTTCAATCAGTACCGAGGTGCACTGGCAAAAGCATCTGCACGATGCCGTCATCGAGTCCATGCGCCATAAAGATTTTGATCTGGTGATTAAAGGTACACAGCCGCACAACCTGCTTGACCGGATATTCACCCACACCGACTGGAATTTGCTACGCCACTGCCCTGCACCGGTGATGCTGGTAAAATCCGCCAAACCCTGGGCACAGAACCGCGTTCTGGCGTCCGTTGATGCGACCTCCGGCGATACCGGACACCAGATCATCAACGATAATATTCTGTCTTTTGCCGAGCACCTGTCCGATCATTTTGACACCGACCTGCACCTCGCCAACTCATACCCGCTGGTTGCAGTAGCCTTTGCCATGGTGCCCGAAGTTACCGCACCGGATGACATCCAGAAGTACATTACTGAACAACACGAAGAAGCCTGCGCTGCGCTGGCGCGCAAATACAATATTCAGCCCGACCATGTGCATATTGGTGAAGGTGATGCTGACAGCGTGATCGCTGGCATTGCCAAAGACATCGATGCCGACGTCGTGGTCGTTGGCACCGTGGGGCGCGAAGGCATTGCCGGTGTATTAATCGGCAACACCGCTGAATTACTGGTCGATAAAGTAGCCTGTGATGTAATTGTCATAAAACCATCCGATGGTGTTAAGCCAGACGCAGACTAAGGACGTGACTATGACCGCTGATCTGATCAGGGAAGAAATATTAACGGCGACCGCCAACCATCCGCACATGCGCCGCTTATTTGAGCGGTCGCTGCTGCGCCCGGCACTGCCAACAGCGGTAGTACACCCGGTCACAGAGGACTCATTAAAAGGCGCCCTCGCGGCTCACCGCCTGGGCATGATGCAGGCCATTCTCGTCGGCCCGGAGCATAAAATCCGTGAGTGCGCAGCCCAGAATGATATCGACCTGTCTGATATTGATATCCGCGACACCGAACACAGCCATGAAGCTGCAGAAGTAGCCGTCAGCCTGGTGCGCAGCGGAGAAGTCCGCGCATTAATGAAGGGCAGCCTGTCGACTGACGAATTACTGGGTGCGGTATTACACAAAACCACGGGAATTCGCAGTGAGCGCCGTATCAGTCATGTGTATTATCTGGATGTGCCGTCTTACCCCAAAGCACTGTTTATCAGCGATGCGGCTATTAATATTCACCCTGATTTACGAGCCAAAAAAGACATTGTCTGCAATGCCATTCAGATGGCTCAGGCAATGGGCATCAGCCTGCCTAAGGTTGCGATTTTAAGTGCCGTCGAAAAAATCAATCCGGATATCCCCAGCACACTGGATGCTGCGGCACTGTGTAAAATGGCTGACCGCAAACAAATTGTCGGCGGGTTATTAGACGGCCCCCTGGCCTTCGACAATGCCATCAACCTTGAGGCTGCCAACAGCAAGGGCATTGACTCACCCGTTGCTGGCGATGCCGATATTTTAATTGCACCAGACCTGGAGTCCGGCAACATTCTGGCCAAGCAATTAATTTATTTAGGCAATGCTCAGGCAGCCGGAATATTAATGGGAGCACGTGTGCCTATTATGCTGACCAGCCGTGCAGAGAAAATGGCCGGCCGGCTTTTATCCTGTGCGCTGGCACAGGCAGCCGCCCTGCCATTGGTATAGCGCTATCGTTATACTGCCGGGCAACTCAACAGGTTTTATACGATGAAAACACTTTTGATTGTTGCCCACACACCATCCCCCAATACTGAGCGATTATTGCAGGCCTGCAAGACCGGCTTTAAATCAGCAGAAACTGAGAACAGCCAGTTAATCATACGAACAGCTTTTAAAGCCAACGCGCCCGACACTCTGCAGGCCGACGCTGTTCTTCTGATAACGCCGGAAAACCTCGGCTATATGAGCGGCGCATTAAAGGATTATTTTGATCGTATTTATTATCCCTGTCTGGAAAAAACACAGGGGACCCCCTGCGCAGCCATTATCCGCGCGGGGCATGATGGCACAGGAACAAGACGCGCACTGGAAGGTATCACTACCGGCCTGCGCTGGCGCTGGGTCCAGGAGCCACTGATTTTACGCGGTGACTGGCAGGAAGACTTTTTACAACAGTGTGAGGAGTTATGCGCCGCCATAGCCGCCGGGCTCGACAGCGGAATAATCTGAGGAGTTATTAGCGCAAAGCAAAAGCCTGAGGTTCTTCGCTGTAGTTATCCATAAAAGCAATAAAGTCACTGGCAGCCATCGGCTTGGAAATATAGAAACCCTGCAAGGTATCGCAATGCTGCTCCAGCAGAATCTGCCACTGACTGGCCGTCTCCACCCCTTCCGCAACGACCTCCAGATGTAATCGTTTCCCCATTGCGATAACCGCACTGGTCAATGCACGATCATGCAGATCGGTGGCAATCTGATCGACAAAAGAGCGGTCTATTTTAATTTCCGTGACCGGTAACTTATGGATATAGGACAGCGACGAATAACCGGTACCGAAATCATCAACCGACACACCGACACCCAGCGCACGCAACTGTGAAACCTGCTGAGCTGCCCGCTCAAAATCATTAAGGACGGCGGTTTCGGTTATTTCCAGCACTAATTGCTGTGGCGCCAGATCATAGCGCCGGATTAATTCAGTCACCTCAGTAATCATCGCAGGATCAAGCAGGTGCTCCGGAGATAAATTAATGGATATGCGCAATGGCCGGGAAAACTGCTGGGAAATCTGATGAATAAACGCACAGGCTTCTGCCATTACAAAGCGATCTATTTGGCGTACCGCCCCGATAGCTTCCGCGACAGGGATAAATTCAGCCGGACTGACATTGCCCAGAGATTTATTCTTCCAGCGTACCAGAGCCTCAGCACCGATTAATGCCCCGGTACGACAATCAACCTGAGGCTGGTAGTGCACCTGCATTTCGTTGCGCTGCCAGCAACCATCCAGCTGACGTTCCAGCTCTTTGCTGCGCCGGCTTAACGCAGCAATATCGTCAGAATAATGAACAATACAGTTACGCCCATCACCTTTCGCCTGATATAAAGCGGCATTGGCTTTACCCAGCAGATCATTAGGATCGATAGCATCCCGGGGGAAATTGGCCACGCCGATACTGGCAGAAACCGAAATAACCCGGTTATGAATTTCGAATTCCTCTTCCAGCGCAGCCTTGATCGCCTGCGTCAGAACATCCCGGCCACGGAAGCTCAGTTCATTACGGAATACAACCAAAAATTCATCGCCCCCCTGCCGTGCCAACCAGTCCCCCGGAGACAAAATACTTTGTAAGCGCTGAGGAACCAGTTTTAACAATGCATCGCCGATGGCATGACCATGCTGATCATTAATGCGATTAAAATAATCGAGATCGATAATTAACAGAGAAAACGCGACTTCCGGATCGTCGAGCATGCTTTCTTTCATCAGATGAAGCAGACGCGCACGGTTCAATAACCCGGTCAGCGGATCATGATGAGCCTGAAACAGAAGATTATGCTGATAAAGTTGCTGCTGACGAAGCACAATGCGGTGCACGCCAATACTGCCTAACAGCAAAGCAAGAAAAGCGAGCAGCGCAGGCTCAATACGGTCACGCCAGGCTTGCCAGAGCGAAGACTGCGGCCGCACCACAAGATTAAAAAGGTCATCCCCGATACGGGAATAATGGACACGATAGGTCAGACGACTGCGATCCTGCTTCCAGTCATGAACCAGCCAGCCTTCATCAGACTTCGAGTCTGTGATCTGTTGCATAAGCTCCTGCATGAATGCACGCCCGGCATGACTGTCATAAGCATTAAAGACCGGCACCGCATAACGCGGCACACCATCAGAACTGACGATAACAACCGATGTATCCGTTCCCAGATCAACTCCATCCCAACGAGCCAACCGGTCTTGCAGGCGAACAAGCCCTGTCAGTACGGCTAAAACCTCGCCGTGATAACTGTCGCGAACAGCATAAAACAGCGGCAACATCCATTCGCGACTGCTGTTTTGCCAGACTGGCGGGCCGGTAACAACATCTTCGGAATCCAGCGCTTTACGGAATAAACGAGAAGACTGCTGTTGCAGATTGGGCAGAGTTACAGAATTGGCGTGAGATTCACGCGGCGTTGTGTACAGAACCATTTGACCATCACTGCGGGCCAAACCAAGACTGACGATACCAGGCATAAAAAAAGCGACTTTTTCCAGCGTATCGCGCCCGGCATCAGGTTGCTGCAGCGCATTCAGAGCCAGCAACTCCTGCCCCAGAAGATTAAAGGATTCACGTCGGGCGATCATAACGGAGCGTGCATTCTGCAGAGCAACACGATTAATGTGCGCAATTTCGTTGTCAAACACACTGCGGCTGACAAACCAGCTCTGCACGGCAAAAGTCAGCAACAACAACGTCAGAACAAAAATTGCCAGGGGTAAAACCCAGCCAGAGGCGCGGAAATTTAAGATATTCAGCAAAAGCTAACCCCACCCCTCAAGAACAATGATTTATTAAACGGACGATTCCCAGATAACCACAAAGGTTAGCAGGTGAAGTTACAACTCGACACATGCAAATGGTAACAATTGGCAACAGTTATAGATTCCTCTGTAGCCGGCAG
>NZ_JAJAEL010000049.1:224122-252723 GCF_020447205.1 Thalassolituus alkanivorans | reverse complement strand
AAAAAAAACCGGGCTGGAATCGGCCCGGTAAACACCATAATAATCAGAGAGAGCAAACTGGCTTTCGCCTGCTCATTCTATGACTGAGCGACCTGATATTAGTTCTCCGGCCGCAGTCCTTTTTTCAGAAGAATCTGCTCAATCTCTCCCAGACAGGCCGGATCATCGATGGTTGACGGTGTCTGGTATTCCTCGTTATTAGCGATATTGCGCAGTACTTTACGCAAAATTTTGCCGGAACGGGTTTTGGGCAAACGCTGCACCACAACCGCATCACGGAAACTGGCCACCGCACCAATCCGGTCACGGACGCGCTGTACAAGCTCAAGTTTCAGCGTTTCTTCATCAATATCAACACCGTCTTTCAGCAGCACCAGCCCCAGAGGCTCTTCACCTTTAAGATCACTGTGACGGCCAATGACCGCACATTCCGCGACCGCCGCATGCCCGGCAACCACCTCCTCCATCTCACCGGTCGACAGACGATGACCGGCAACATTGATGATGTCGTCAGTACGCCCAAGCACAAACAGATAGTTATCATCATCCAGATAACCGCCATCACCGGTAATGTAATACCCTTTGTAAGTACCCAGATAACCGGCGACAAAACGCTCGTGATTGCCCCAGATAGTCGGCAGACATCCTGGCGGCAATGGCAATTTGATAGCAATACTGCCCTGCTCATTGGCAGCAACCGGACGCCCCTTCGGATCTAAAATCTGCACATTAAATCCGGGTGACGGGCGTGTAACAGAACCCGCCTTCACTTTTGCTGGCTCAAGCCCCATATGATTGCCGGCAATCGCCCAGCCGGTTTCGGTCTGCCACCAGTGATCCACAATCGGACGTTTAATATGCTGATCCACCCACTCATAAGTCGGAGGATCTAAACGCTCACCGGCCATAAAAATGGTTGTAAGCTTACTGAGGTCGTATTTTTCCGCCTGCAGGCATTGCGGATCTTCTTTGCGGATCGCGCGGAACGCTGTAGGTGCAGCAAACAATCCTTTGACACCATACTCGGCACAGACCCGCCAGAAAGCACCGGCATCCGGTGTACGTACCGGCTTGCCTTCATAAAAGACCGTGGTGCAGCCTGCAATTAACGGCGCATAAACAATATAAGAATGGCCAACCACCCAGCCGACATCGGAAGCAGCCCAGAACACATCCCCCGGATGCATATCGTAAACAACACTCATGCTGTAACTCATAGCCACCGCATGACCACCATTGTCGCGCACAACCCCCTTAGGCTTTCCGGTGGTACCGGAGGTATAAAGAATGTACAGAGGATCAAGCGCCGACACCGGCGTACAATCAGCAGGCTGAGCGGCAGCCACGGCCTGTTGCCAGTCAATATCACGCCCTGCGGTCAGCTCACAGCGCTGTTGTTCACGCTGAAAAATGACACAGCGCTCAGGCTTATGCGCCGCCATATCAATGGCAGCATCCAGAATCGGTTTGTATTCAATAATACGGTCGACTTCGATACCACAGGACGCTGACATAATGACCTTAGGTACGGCATCATCAATACGCACCGCCAGCTCATTCGGAGCAAAGCCACCAAACACCACCGAATGCACGGCACCAATGCGTGCACAGGCCAGCATGGCGATCGCAGCCTCCGGAATCATCGGCATATACACGATCACGCAATCGCCTTTACCAACGCCCTGACTGACCAGCATACCGGCACAGCGCGCGACGGCTTCGGTCAGCTGGCTGTAGGTATAGGTACGTTTATTCCCGGTCACCGGGGAATCATAGATAAGAGCAAGCTGGTCTCCACGTCCCTGCAGAACGTGATAATCCAGCGCCAGATAAGCGGTATTGAGCTGTCCGTCAGCAAACCAGCGATCAATACCATGTTCATCTTTGCTGAGAATGGCCTTGGGTTCTTTAAACCATTGAATCCGTTGTGACTGTTTTTGCCAGAAGGCTTCAGGCTGTTCGATCGAAGCCTGATATTCCTGTTGGTAACCCATAAAAAATTCCTCCTGTGTGAATGAATACACCTTAGGGGATGTGTGGTTACCGCGACTATTCGACCAAGGGTCATAACACCAAGGTCTAGCCGGCACCGGTCCGAACCTTCATGCGCGCTGGTAGTCATGCACAAAAAAACCCGCCGTAGCGGGTTCTTTTTTATAGCGGTAACACTTACCAGCCGGTTACTTCTTTCAGCGTCTTACCGATATCGGCCAGACTCTGGCAGGTAGCAACACCAGCGTCCTGCAGTGCCGCAAATTTATCGGCCGCAGTACCTTTACCACCGGAGATGATCGCGCCGGCATGACCCATACGCTTACCCGGAGGTGCAGTAACACCCGCGATGTAAGAAACAACAGGCTTGGTCACATTAGCTTTAATGAAAGCCGCTGCTTCCTCTTCTGCAGTACCGCCGATTTCACCGATCATGACGATGGCTTCAGTTGCCGGATCTTCCTGGAACATTTTCAGGATGTCGATAAAGTTGGAGCCCGGAATCGGGTCGCCACCAATACCAACACAGGTAGACTGGCCAAAGCCGTAATCAGTGGTCTGCTTAACCGCTTCATAGGTCAGAGTACCGGAACGGGAAACAATACCGACTTTACCTGGCAGGTGAATGTGACCCGGCATAATACCGATCTTACATTCTCCCGGAGTGATAACACCCGGACAGTTAGGTCCGATCAGGCGAACGCCCAGCTCGTCACACTTAACTTTCGCATCCAGCATATCCAGTGTAGGAATACCTTCGGTAATACAAACGATCAGCTTGATGCCGGCATTAGCGGCTTCAAGGATAGAGTCTTTACAGAAAGGAGCTGGTACGTAAATAACAGAAGCTTCAGCACCGGTTGCAGCAACCGCGTCTTTAACGGTATTGAATACCGGCAGGCCCAGGTGTTCAGTGCCACCTTTACCCGGAGTTACACCACCAACCATTTTGGTGCCGTATGCAATCGCCTGTTCAGAGTGGAAAGTACCCTGAGCACCGGTAAAGCCCTGGCAGATCACTTTGGTGTCTTTATTGATTAAAATGCTCATGATTACCCCTTAATTGCCAGCTGCAGCTGCGACCACTTTCTGGGCTGCGCCAGTCAGGTCGGTATCCGCGATAATGTTCAGGCCGCTTTCAGTCAGAACCTTGGCGCCCACTTCAGCGTTGTTACCTTGCAGGCGAACAACCACAGGAACCTTAACACCGACTTCTTTTACAGCGCCGATCACGCCTTCAGCAATCATGTCGCAACGCACGATACCACCAAAAATATTGATGAATACGGCTTTTACTTTTTCGTCAGACAGAATGATCTTGAATGCTTCAACCACACGTTCTTTGGTTGCACCGCCACCTACGTCGAGGAAGTTAGCCGGCTGACCACCATGCAGTTTCACGATATCCATAGTACCCATCGCCAGACCGGCACCGTTCACCATGCAGCCGATGTTGCCATCCAGTGCTACGTAGTTCAGTTCCCACTCAGCAGCGTGAGCTTCACGTGCATCTTCCTGGGAAGGATCATGCATTTCCTGCAGATCTTTATGACGGTAAACCGCGTTGCTGTCGATGTTGATCTTGGCATCCAGGCAGTGCAGATTGCCTTCGGTGGTGATAACCAGCGGGTTGATTTCCAGCAGCGCCAGATCTTTATCAACAAACAGTTTGGCCAGGCCCAGGAAGATATTGGTGAACTGCTTCACCTGATCACCTTTCAGACCCAGCTGGAATGCCAGTTCACGACCCTGATATGGCTGCGCGCCTACCAGTGGATCAATCGTGGCTTTCAGAATTTTTTCCGGAGTTTCTTCCGCTACTTTTTCAATTTCCACACCGCCCTCAGTTGAGGCCATAAATACCACACGGCGTGAAGAACGGTCGACGACCGCACCCAGATACAGTTCCTGAGCGATATCGGTGCAGCTCTCAACCAGAATACGGCTGACCGGCTGACCCTTTTCATCAGTCTGGTAAGTTACCAGGTTTTTACCCAGCCACTTGTTGGCAAACTCAGAGATTTCTTCTTTGGAAGAAACCAGCTTCACACCACCGGCCTTACCACGGCCACCGGCATGTACCTGAGCTTTAACAACCCAGCGGTCACCGCCAATGGTGTCGGCCGCTGCTGCAGCTTCTTCTGCAGTTTTGGCTGCCACACCTTTCGATACTGGCAGACCATACTGAGCAAAAAGCTGTTTACCCTGATATTCGTGAAGGTTCATCGCTTTCGTCCTGTTTCTCTTATTGAGTCGGGGGTTACCCAACAGCCTGTGTTAACCGGGCAGCCAATCGTGTCGGCAGTACTTATTCAGCACTCTCGCCCGGCCATAAAGCGAGGCCCGGAACTCCGGGCCAACGTATTACTTTTTCGCTTTGGTTTTACGATTCGCTTTGTGAATCGCATTGTTGTTAACGGCCAAAGCTGCTTCATGCACCGCTTCAGAAACGGTTGGGTGTGCAAACACCATCATGCCCACATCTTCAGCGCTTGAACCAAACTCCATTGCCACAACAATCTGCTGACACAGATCACCGGCATTCGGGCCAATCACACTGGCACCAAGAATACGGTCAGTTTCTGCATGGGCGATGATTTTCACAAAACCATCGGTATCAGCAGCGGCCATTGCACGGCCATTAGCTGCAAACGGGAACATACCAACGTTGTATGGTTCACCATCTGCTTTAATCTGCTCTTCTGTTTTACCAACCCAGGCAATTTCCGGGTGGGTGTAAATGACAGAAGGAATCACATCGTAATTCAGCTGTGCTTTATGACCGGCGATACGCTCGGCAACCATCACACCTTCCTCAGATGCTTTGTGTGCCAGCATAGGACCACGCACCACATCACCAACAGCCCAAACGCCAGGAGCATCAGTGCTGCAGGTTTCGTCGACGTGAATGAAACCACGCTCGTCCATATTCACACCGCAGTCGCCACTCATCAGGCCTTCGGTGTAAGGACGACGGCCAACCGCAACGATCAGTTTGTCGAAGACTTCTTTCTTCTCACCTTCGGCATCCTGATAGGTCACAGTTACCTGCTTACCTTTTACCTCAGTACCGGTTACACGGGCACCCAGACGGATGGTCATACCCTGCTTGGTGAACAGTTTCTGCGCTTCTTTGGCAACGGTCTGGTCAACCAGATGCAGGAATTTGTCCTGCGCTTCCAGTACAACCACTTCCGCACCCAGACGGCCCCAGACACTACCCAGCTCCAGACCAATGACACCTGCGCCAATAACGCCCAGACGTTTTGGCACTTCGCTGAATTCCAGCGCGCCGGTGGAATCGACAATAACGCCTTCGGTCAGTGGTGCTGGCGGAATAATCACCGGCACAGAACCTGTGGCAATGATCACATGCTCAGCTTCGAGGATTTCAGCAGTTCCGGCGTGACTGGTAAATTCGACCTTTTTACCAGCCAGCAATTTACCGGTACCTTCAAATGGCGTTACACCGTTGGCTTTGAACAGTGTCGCAACACCCATTGTCAGGTTTTTAACGATCTGATCTTTACGCTTCAGCATCGCGGCGATATCGATATTGACTTCGCCAACACTGATGCCATGCAGAGACAGTTTCTCTTTGGCTTCTTCGTACTTGTGCGAAGTATCCAGCAAGGCTTTGGAAGGAATACAGCCCACATTCAGGCAGGTTCCGCCAAATACAGCCTTACCATCTTTGCTCAGCCATTTATCGATACAGGCAGTGTTCAGGCCCAGTTGTGCACAACGGATAGCTGCGACATAACCGGCAGGACCACCACCGATAACGACGACATCAAACTTCTTACTCATCTTTATTTCCTTAACTATCCGATTAAATGTCTAACAGCAGACGGGCAGGATCTTCCAGAAGATCTTTGATCGCCACCAGGAACTGCACGGCCTCTTTACCATCGATCATACGATGATCGTATGACAGTGCGAGGTACATCATTGGCAGAATCACAACCTGACCGTTCACAGCCATCGGGCGTTCCTGAATCTTGTGCATGCCCATAATGGCCGTTTGCGGTGGATTCAGAATTGGTGTGGACATCAGAGAACCGAAAGTACCGCCATTGGTAATAGTGAAAGTACCGCCCTGCATTTCATCAATGCCCAGCTTACCGTCACGGGCACGGCCGGCGTAATCGCCGATGGTGCTTTCAATTTCAGCCAGACCCATACCATCGGTATCACGCAGAATAGGTACAACCAGACCACGCTCGGTAGAAACCGCAACACCGATATCCTGATAGCCATGGTAAACCATGTCATTGCCATCAATAGAGGCATTCACTGCCGGGAAGCGTTTCAGTGCTTCTGTTGCCGCCTTCACAAAGAACGACATAAAGCCCAGTTTAACGCCGTGTACTTTCTCAAACTGATCTTTGTACTTGGCACGCAGATCCATAACCGGCTTCATGTTGACTTCGTTATAGGTCGTCAGCATGGCGGCATTCTGTTGTGCTTCAACCAGGCGGCGGGCAATAGTGGCACGCAGACGGGTCATAGGCACGCGCTTCTCAATACGGTCGCCTTCCGGAATCACCGGAGCTTTGGCCGCTGGTGCAGCCGCTTTGGCCGGAGCCGCGGCTGGTGCTGATTTCGGAGCAGATTTCAGATGGTTAACCACATCTTCTTTGGTCACACGACCATCTTTACCGGTCGCGGCAATCGCCGAAGCAGCTACGCCGTTTTCTTCCGCAATTTTACGGGCCGCAGGGCTCATAATTACGTCGCCGGCAGCAGCAGGCTCAGCTGCCGCAGGTGCTGAAGCTTCTGCCGCAGGAGCAGCCGCAACTTCACCAGCAACGAAGACCGCAAGAACTTCGTCACTCAGTACAACATCACCCTCTTCTTTGAGCACATTTTTCAGTGTGCCATCTGCCGGAGCAACAACCTCCAGCACGACTTTATCGGTTTCAATATCCACCAACAGCTCATCACGCTGCACAGGTTCACCAGGCTTTTTATGCCAGGTAGCAACCGTGCCGTCAGCGACAGACTCAGGAAAAGTGGGTGCCTTAATTTCAATGCTCATTATGTTTTCCTTAATATTCCTGCGGTTACCTAGCCCTGGAGTCCCAGAGCGTCACGAATTAATTTTTCTTGCTGTTCAAGGTGCAGTGCCATATAGCCTGCAGCCGGAGAAGCGGAAGCGGCACGGCCGGCATACTGCAGATGCAGATCCGGATTCAGCTGCGACAACGCACGGCGCATATGGTGCTGACTGCTGTACCAGGCGCCCATGTTCATTGGCTCCTCCTGAGTCCAGACAACTTCTTCAACATTGCTGTATTTAGACAGCACTTTGGCAAGCTGTTTGGCCGGGAACGGATACAACTGTTCTATACGAACAATGGCAACATCCTTGATTTCTTCCGCACGGCGACGTTCCAGCAGGTCGTAATAAACCTTACCTGAACACAGAAGCACCCGGCGTACTGCCGCTGCTTCCAGCTCATCAACCTCATCAATCACTGTGTAGAAGCGACCGCCTGCCAGCTCTTCCAGAGTACTGATAGCCAGTTTATGACGCAGCAGACTCTTCGGTGACATAACCACCAGCGGCTTACGCAGCGGACGAATCACCTGACGACGCAACATGTGGTAAACCTGAGCCGGGGTGGACGGCACACAGATCTGTACGTTGTGTTCAGCACAGAGCTGCAGATAACGCTCCAGACGGGCTGAGGAGTGCTCTGGTCCCTGACCTTCATAGCCATGCGGCAGCAGCATAGTCAGACCGCACAGGCGACCCCACTTGTGTTCGCCGGAAGAAATAAACTGATCGAATACCACCTGCGCACCGTTGGCGAAATCACCGAACTGGGCTTCCCAGATAACCAGTGCTCCCGGAGTGGTCGTGGCGTAGCCATATTCAAACGCCAGTACCGCCTCTTCTGACAACAGAGAGTCGTACAGATCAAAGGCTGGCTGCCCTTCTTTAACATGCTTAAGTGGAATGTAGCTGGAGCCGTCTTTCTGGTTATGCAGAACCGCATGACGGTGAGAGAAGGTTCCACGCCCCACGTCCTGACCAGTGATACGGATCTGATGACCTTCATGCAACAAGGTTGCATAAGCCATGGTTTCCGCAAAGCCCCAGTTAATTGGCATAGCGCCCGCAGCCATACGACCACGGTCTTCAAGAATTTTTCCGACCTGACGCTGCACCGAGAAACCTTCCGGTACTTCCAGCAGTTTGTTCGCCAGTTCCTGCAGCTGTTTCAGATCAAAGCGGGTATCCGCACGCGCGGTCCACTCATGTCCGAGGTACGGAGTCCAGTCAACGAACAGTTCGGTATTCGGCTCTTTTACCAGACTCTTGGCAACGTGATGACCGTTATCCAGCGCCTTACGGTAGTCTTCTTCCAGCTCTTTACTGCTTTCTGCGGTCAGAACGCCTGCGGCAATCAGCTTATCGGAATAGAGTTCACGGGTGGTTTTCTGCGCTTTGATTTTTGCATACATCAAAGGCTGAGTGCCGGACGGTTCATCCGCTTCGTTATGACCACGACGGCGGTAACACACGAGGTCAATCACCACGTCTTTCTTGAATTCATTGCGGTAATCAACGGCCAGCTGAGTAACGAACAATACGGCTTCCGGATCATCGCCATTAACATGCAGAATCGGCGCTTCAACAATTTTGGCAACATCGGTGCAGTATTCGGTCGAGCGAACATCTTCACGCTTGGATGTTGTGAAACCAACCTGGTTGTTAATCACAATATGAATGGTGCCGCCGGTTTTGTAAGCGCGGGTCTGTGACATCTGGAAGGTTTCCATCACCACACCCTGACCTGCAAACGCGGAGTCACCGTGCATAATAACCGGAACAACTTTTTCACCGGTCTGATCATTACGACGATCCTGACGGGCACGCACCGAACCTTCGACCACCGGAGAAACAATCTCCAGGTGAGATGGGTTGAAAGCAAGCGCGAGGTGAACTTCACCACCAGATGTCATTACGTTGGATGAGAAACCCTGGTGATACTTCACGTCACCGTGGGATTCGTAATGCACTTTACCGTCGAATTCATCAAACAGATCGGAAGTCTTTTTACCCAGGGTATTAATCAGCGTATTCAGTCGGCCACGGTGTGCCATACCGATAACAATTTCTTTGGCGCCGTAGGTACCGCTGCGCTGGATCAGCTCGTCCATCAGCGGAATAAGACTTTCACCACCTTCCAGACCAAAACGCTTAACCCCCGGATAACGGGAACCCAGATATTTTTCCAGACCTTCGGCAGCCGTTAAACGCTCGAGCAGATGGAGTTTAACTTCACTGCCGAATTTAGGATGGGCGCGAACACTTTCCAGTCGCTGCTGAAACCAGCGCTGTTCTGCGGTGTTTACAATGTGCATATATTCGGCACCGACGGTACCGCAATAGGTCATATCCAGCGCTGCAAGAATATCGTTCAGCGAGGCTTCGTCCTGACCAATAAACAAAGAGCCGGTCTGGAAAACAGTATCCAGATCGGCCCGGGATAAACCATGAAATGCAAGATCAAGATCCGGGACTTTCTGACGTTCCATCAGATCAAGCGGATCCAGCTTGGCATGCTGATGACCACGACCGCGGTAGGCATTGATTAACTGCAATACCTGAACCTGCTTACGTTCATGATCAGAGCTGACAGCTCCCTGGGATACAGGACGGGAACGACGCTGATTTTTGGAAAGAAGAAGAAACTGTTCCCGAATGGGCTTATGGGGAGTATCTACGGAAGTGTTTTCGTCGACGCGTGGTAACTGATCAAAATAATTGCGCCACTCTTCGGGAACCTCATTGGGGTCTCTGAGGTAGGTTTCGAAGAGCTCCTCCATATAAGCAACATTACCTCCCGCTAATTGAGAGGTGCTCCAAAGTTGCTCCATTGTCTGCTCGTGCATGTACGACCACCCTGTTTTTGAATAAACGAGGGAAATCACCCACAGAGTGTACGCACCGACTCTAGCGCTAGGCAGGATAGAGGGCCGACCGGATAGATCGCAAGGCCTCTGAGGTGAACCGGGGATTCCCCGCTCCCTCAACTAAAAATTCAGCTTAGTTAAAAATAGAACTTTGTGAGGTCTATTTTTGAAAAATTGTCAACGTAAGCGGGCTGTGTGTCCAGCCCACTTACGTCTAATACCACCGGTCGTCAGTGGTGCTTTTCCTATAATTGCTGGGATAACAGCATATTACGGATGTGCCCAATGGCGCGCGTTGGATTCAATCCTTTCGGGCACACATTGACACAATTCATGATGCCACGGCAACGGAATACGCTGAATGGATCACTCAATTCCGCCAATCGTTCCTGTGTCATGGTATCGCGACTATCCGCCAGGAAGCGGTAAGCCTGCAACAGACCTGCCGGACCAACGAATTTGTCCGGATTCCACCAGAAAGACGGGCAGGAAGTAGAACAGCATGCACAGAGAATACACTCGTACAGACCATCCAGTTTTTCACGCTCTTCAGGGCTCTGCAGACGCTCGATAGCCGGAGCTGGTGTATTGTTCACCAGGTAAGGCTTGATCTTTTCGTACTGCTTGTAGAACAGCGCCATGTCGATGACCAGGTCACGGATCACTGGCATACCTGGCAGAGGACGCAGCACCAGCTTATCCATTTTGCCTTTGGTTGCTTCAGAGATCGGCGTGATACAGGCCAGACCGTTTTTACCGTTGATGTTCATACCATCAGAACCACACACGCCTTCACGGCATGAGCGGCGGTAAGCCAGAGTCGGGTCCTGCTCTTTAACCAGAGCCAGCACATCCAGAATCATCACGTCCTTATTACCAGGTACGTTAATTTCGTAATCCTGCATGTAAGGAGCCTGATCTTTCTCCGGATTGTAGCGATATACACTCACTAACATTTCAATACTCCCCTATTAATAAGTACGGACTTTCGGAGGGAACGCTGCCACAGTTTTAGGAGCAAAGTTCACAGCACGCTTGCCGATGGTCTTGGTTTGCGGGAAGTACAATGAGTGGCACAGCCAGTTCTCATCGTCACGTTCAGTAAAGTCGTTACGGGCATGAGCACCACGTGACTCTTTACGCTCAATTGCAGCAACTGCTGTGGCATAAGCGGTCTCGAACAGGTTATCCAGTTCCAGAGCTTCGATACGGGCAGTGTTGAATGGACCGCTCTTATCTTCGAGCATTGTGTTCTTAACGCGCTCACCAATTTCGTCGAGCATCGCCAGACCTTTTTCCATGCTTGGGCCTTCACGGAATACACCGAAGTACAGCTGCATGGTTTTCTGCAGATCTGCACGAACAGCAGCCACAGACTCACCGGTAGTCGAGTTATTCAGACGATTCAGACGGGCCATGGCACGTTCGATATCTTCTTCAGAAGCATCAACTGCCTCAAAGCCATCTTTAAAGCTCTTCTCAACCTGCAGACCCACAGCACGACCGAATACCACCAGGTCGAGCAGTGAGTTACCACCCAGACGGTTGGCACCGTGCACGGATACACAAGCGATTTCGCCGGCAGCATACAGACCTTCAACAACAACATCGTTGCCGTTTTCGTCCTGAGTCAATGCCTGACCACCAATATTGGTTGGAATACCGCCCATCATATAGTGACAGGTTGGAACAACCGGAATCGGCTCTTTTACCGGGTCAGCATGTGCGAAGGTACGGGACAGTTCAAGAATACCTGGCAGCTTGGCATTCAGGGTTTCTTCACCCAGATGATCCAGCTTCAGGAACACGTGATCACCGTCTTCACCACAACCACGGCCTTCCAGAATTTCCAGAACCATAGAACGGGCAACAACGTCACGACCTGCAAGGTCTTTGGCGTTAGGGGCATAACGCTCCATGAAGCGCTCACCGTCTTTGTTTACCAGGTAGCCACCCTCACCACGACAGCCTTCTGTTACCAGAACGCCCGCGCCGGCAATACCGGTTGGGTGGAACTGCCACATTTCCATATCCTGCATCGGCACACCGGCACGGATTGCCATACCAACACCGTCACCGGTATTGATCAGAGCATTGGTTGTGGACTGATAAATACGACCGGCACCGCCGGTAGCAAGAACAGTTGCCTTGGCTTTCAGGTACAGGGTTTCACCACTTTCGATATCAATCGCGATAACACCAGCAACCTGACCTTTGGCATTTTTCACCAGATCAACGGCATACCATTCATTAAGGAAGGTAGTACCGCCCTTCAGGTTACCCTGATACAGAGCATGCAACAGAGCGTGACCGGTACGGTCAGCCGCCGCACAGGTACGGGCTGCCTGAGTCGGGTTATCCGGACCTTTGGACTGGCCACCGAACGGGCGCTGATAAATACGGCCTTCTTCAGTACGGGAGAATGGCAGACCCATATGCTCCAGTTCGAAAACAGCCTGCGGACCTACTGAACACATATATTCAATAGCATCCTGGTCACCGATATAGTCTGAACCTTTAACGGTGTCATACATGTGCCAGCGCCAATCATCATTAGGATCCGCTGACGCAATCGCACAGGTGATACCACCCTGCGCTGAAACAGTGTGCGAACGGGTTGGGAAAACCTTGGTCACACATGCGGTCTTGATGCCGGCTTCGGTCAACTGCAGCGCAGCACGCATACCCGCGCCACCACCACCGATTACGATAGCATCGAAGGACATGGTTCTGATTTTAGACATGACTTACACACTCCAGAGAATGTCGATACCCCAAACCAGGTAAACGAACAGGAATCCTGCGCATACCAGCTGGAACGCAAAACGGATTGCGGCGGCTTTGAGATAGTCAGTTGAAATGGTCCACATACCTACCCAGGCATGTGCACAGATTGAGATCAGGGCGGCCAGACTGAATACTTTCATCCAGATGCAGGCAAACAGGCCCTGCCATTGTCCGTATTGCATATC
This sequence comes from Thalassolituus alkanivorans, assembly GCF_020447205.1. Lineage (GTDB taxonomy): Bacteria > Pseudomonadota > Gammaproteobacteria > Pseudomonadales > Oceanobacteraceae > Venatoribacter > Venatoribacter alkanivorans. The sequence continues at coordinate 239,830 of NZ_JAJAEL010000049.1, read as the reverse complement.
CGGAGAGGCAATCACAAAGCCCAGCAGGAACAGAGTGTAGAGCGCCAGGATAACAGCGGTAACGCGCTGAACAACCCAGTCGTACAGACCACTGCGGCCCAAATTGGTGACACTTGTTACCATACCCAAACTCCCGCCAGAATGATTACGATCACGCCACATACCAAGGTAATGATGGCACCGGTACGACCGCCTTCTTTGGTTTCACCAATTCCCATATCCATCAACAGGTGCTTAACACCCGCTACCAAGTGGTAACCCAATGCAGACAAAATGCCCCAGGTGATGAATTTAACCAAACCGTTATCAAACACCGATTTCAGTTCAGCAAAGCTTTCTGCTGACTCCAGGGATGCCGCCAGCGCGCACAGCATAAAAGCCACAGCGAAGAACAGAATAAAACCGGAGATACGATGAATGATGGAGGCTTTGCCGGGAAGTGGGAGCTCAATAGTAGTCAGATCTAAATTTGTAGGTCTATTGCTATTCACGGCTCTTACACTCTCATATGGGCTTAACAGCTCCGCACGAAGCAGGCGTTAAGCGCAGGCTCAAGAAGATACCTGATTCCTTGTACAAGATTTGCACAAGTTTCAGGTCGCGACAAATTATAGTCACCCACCCGTTGATTTACAAACAGTCTGCGCCGCTATCGCACAGGCAGTACACAAATGCAGCAGATCAGGTGACATTACCGCAGCAGGACTATACTAGACGCGGCTGCTTATGGCTGCTCGACCGCTGGGTAATTGACAAACGGAGTTCAGAACCTATAGTTGTGCCCTTTCTTTTTAGGTCCGCCTTATATTTAAGGCTAAATTTTGAACAGCAGGAGGCCTATCCATGGCTGACAAAAAAGCAACACTGAAAGTTGACGGCATAGAAGAAACTCTGGAACTTCCGGTTTACGAAGGCTCTATGGGACCTGATGTTGTCGACGTTCGCAGCCTCTCTGGCAAAGGCCTGTTTACCTACGATCCGGGTTTCATGTCGACCGCCGCAACTGAGTCAAAAATTACCTATATCGACGGCGCTGCCGGTGTTCTGCTGCACCGTGGCTACCCGATCGATCAACTGGCGGAAAAATCTGATTATTTAGAAACCTGCTACCTGTTGCTGCACGGCGAACTGCCAAACGCGCAGGAAAAAGAAAACTTCGTTAACACCATTAAGAACCACACCATGGTGCACGAGCAGCTGAGCCACTTCTTTAATGGTTTCCGCCGCGACGCTCACCCGATGGCGGTAATGTGTGGTGTTGTTGGCGCCCTGTCAGCCTTCTACCATGACTCACTGGACATCCATGATCAGCACCACCGCGAAGTTTCTGCGCACCGTCTGATTGCGAAAATGCCAACTTTGGCAGCTATGGTTTACAAATATTCCATCGGTCAGCCATTCATGTACCCACGTAATGAACTGAGCTACTCCGAAAACTTCCTGCACATGATGTTCAACACTCCGTGTGACGAGAAGAAAATCAGCCCTGTTCTGGCCAAGGCTATGGATCGCATCTTCCTGCTGCACGCCGACCATGAACAGAATGCCTCGACTTCTACTGTACGTCTGGCCGGTTCTACCGGTGCCAACCCATTCGCCTGTATCGCATCCGGCATCGCGGCACTGTGGGGCCCTGCTCACGGTGGCGCCAACGAAGCTGTACTGAACATGCTGACTGAAATCGGTGACGAGTCCAACATCGATAAGTTCATCGCCAAAGCGAAAGATAAAGAAGATCCATTCCGCCTGATGGGCTTCGGTCACCGCGTTTACAAGAACTTCGATCCACGCGCCAAGGTTATGAAACAGACCTGTGATGAAGTTCTGGCTGAACTGGGTATGGAAGATGATCCACTGCTGAAAATCGCCATGAAGCTGGAAAAAATCGCAACCGAAGACGAATACTTCGTGAAGCGTGGCCTGTACCCGAACGTAGATTTCTACTCTGGTATCATCCTGAAAGCGATTGGCATCCCAACCGAGATGTTCACCGTAATCTTCGCCACCGGCCGCACCCCAGGCTGGATTGCACACTGGAACGAGATGATCAGCAGCGATTACCGCATTGGTCGTCCACGCCAGCTGTACACTGGCCACCCAAAACGCGACTACCCGGGCTAACCGGTTAGTTGTATAAAAAGCCGCTCACTGAGCGGCTTTTTTTATTTCTGCTACAGGAGACTTCAATGGCAACACTGGCATTTATCGGACTTGGCAACATGGGTTATCCAATGGCTGGCCATCTTGCCAACAATGGCCACTCTGTCAGAGTGTACAACCGCACCCCTGCCCGCACAGCGCAATGGCTGAGCGAATACAACGGTGAGGGCTTTGATAACATCAGCAACGCCGTCCGCCATTGCGACGCCGTTATTCTCTGTGTCGGCCGCGATGATGATGTACGCGACATTCTGACCGGCCAGCACAACGCCATCGCGGCGATGAATCGCGGCACATTAATCATTGATCACACCACCACCTCAGCCCTTCTGGCGGAAGAGATGGCATCAGCCGCCAAAAACGCAGGACTGCGCTTCTGCGATGCGCCGGTATCCGGCGGTCAGCAAGGTGCCATCAATGGTCAGCTGAGTCTGATGGTCGGCTGCGAGGTCAGTGATTTCAGCGACATTCGGACCATTACCACACCATATACCCGTGCCATTGAGCGCATGGGAGAGATTGGCAGCGGCCAGAAAACCAAAATGGTCAATCAGATCTGCGTTGCCGGACTGATACAAGCGCTTGCCGAAGGACTGCATTTCGCCGAAAAAGCGGGTTTAGATCGTGACAAAGTAATGGGTGTGATTTCTCAGGGCGCTGCCGGCAGCTGGCAGATGAGCAACCGTAATCAAACAATGATTGCAGGCGAGTACCAGCATGGCTTTGCCATCGACTGGATGCGTAAAGATCTGGATATCTGCCTCGAAGAAGCCCTGCGCAACAACACCGACCTTCCTGTAACCAGACTGGTAAATGACTATTACCGGGAACTGCAGTCAATGGGAGCCGGCAGGCTCGATACCTCGGCCCTGCTGCTGCGACTGCAGAACAAAGACGAAAACTGATCCGCAGGCAACCTTCAGATTCTCATCTATGCTTGAAGCAGTCGCTGCAATGAGAATCTGAATGAGCCAACAACAACGCCACACTCTGGGCGGGTACGGAAAAACCGCTGACCATGAAGTTGACTGGAGCCAGGTAGGTGAAACCCTGACCATGCTGGCTCTTGCTATCGCTCAGATAGACACCTCACTGCATGAGGGAAATCAGTCTATCAATAAGCTGACCAGCAGCTTTACCGCCATGGCGGATAACTCACAGAAGCTGGTACAACTGGCCGCTGCTCATAGAGATGACCTGCCACAAAAGACCGGTGAAATTGCCAGTGAGCTGCAACAGGAAATTCAGCAGGCCATCATTGCCTTCCAGTTTTATGACCGCCTGACCCAACGTCTTGAGCATGTAGGCGATAGTCTTGAACGGATGGGGCATTTAATCGGCAATGCCGAACAACGCTATAAAGCCGGTGCCTGGAACAGCTTACAGCAGCACATAAAAAGCAATTACACGATGGAAGCCGAGCGCATTATGTTTGAACACATCATGGCTGGCCATTCCGTTGCCGAAGCACTTGAAATCTATCGTCACCATTTCGACAAACAGGCTCAGGATACTTTCGGCACTAACGACGATATCGAATTTTTCTGATCCGGTAACAGATCCGGTAACACCGGGCACTTATTCAACAAAGTGCTCGGTTAACTCATCTCCGACACAAAGCTGATGAATGTCAGACACCAGAGCATTCTGGCCAAAGAGTATTTTCCCATCGATACGACACAGCTCTTTTAATGCATCCAGCACATCAGCTTCACGCTCCAGAGTATCCATACTCCGGGTTGGTATGACGCAGCGCTGACAGGGCTTACAAATAGCCAGCTGACCGTCTTTATGTTTCAGCATCCGCCAGCGACGCTCAGCAAAAACAGCACTGCCATTCACCACCACATTTGGCCGGAAACGCTCCATCTGAATGTCACGCCCGACCCGTTCAGACAACGCTCCGAGACTGCTTTCAGTGGTAACCAATACAGGAAATCCATCCGCAAAGCCCACCCACTGCCCGGGCTCAGCATAACGCAGATCCACCTGACGCTGACTGTCAGCCGGTAAACGAACCAAACGGCAAGCAATACCCAGAGCAGAAGAAAACCAGGCCGCAGCATCATCACCACAATCCTCTGCCGGCAGAGAATCATTCCAGACGGTTACCGTTTTGCGTAAAGCACCTTGCTCTGCCAGCGGCACCCGCAATGTCGTTTGTCCGTCCATATCCACCAGCAACACTGCTTCTTCCAGCACAGGACGAATGCGGGCCATCTTCGGCTGCTGACGCTGCGTGATAAAACCACCCTGCTCATCCACCAATAAAAAACGGCGATCACCAACCGGGCCATGACGATCAAATACAAGCCGTTCAACCTCTACCGGTGCACAGGATTTAATCGGGTAAATAAATAAACGGGAAATGTGCGGCATACGCCCTCCTTGTTCAGGGCACTCTAATAGATAGCCCGACAACAAACAACATACTCAATACAACATACAGACCGGTCAGACAGACAACCAAAAATAAAAAAGCGCCGTAAGGCGCTTCCTGTTAGCAGAGTAAATATCAATCAGCTCTGGGCGGCATTTTCATTTTTTCCCGCATCAGACGCTGAACCTCTTTTGCCATTGCTTCCGGTGCAAATTTTGACAGAAAACCATTACACCCGACTTTTTCAACCATGGCCTTATTGAAATTCCCCGATAACGACGTATGCAGAATAATGAAGGTATCTTTCAATTCAGTATCACGGCGAATTTCGGTGGTCAGCATATAACCGTCCATTTCCGGCATTTCTGCGTCAGTAATAATCATCACCAGATTATTACTAACGTCCCGCCCTTCTTCTTTCCAGTGCATCAATAACTGATAAGCTTCAAGGCCATTATTCGCCTCAATAATGTTCAGCCCCATGGGTTCCAGAACCTGACGCATCTGCTGAATAGCCACATGCGAATCATCAACGATCAGAATGTCTTTGCCCCGCACTTTTTCCAGCAGCTCATCATCGTAAGCATCGGCCGACAACACAGAGTTGTAAGGTGCAATTTCGGCGAGAACCTTTTCCACATCGATAATTTCGACAATACGGTCATCGATGCGGGTAATGGCCGTCAGATAATGCTGCCTCCCGGCTCCGCCCGGAGGTGGCAAAATTTCGCTCCAGTTCATATTGACGATCCGGTCAACCCCTCCGACCAGAAATGCCTGCACCGTCATGTTGTACTCAGTCACAATAATGGTGGCATCTTCTTCGTTCAGCTTCAGCGGCCCCATCTGAATGGCATGACGCAGATCGACAACAGGTACCGTCTGACCACGCAAATGCGTTACGCCGCGCACCACCGGGTGACGGTCAGGAATACGGGTCAGGTGCGGCATCCGCATGACTTCCTGTACCTTGAACACGTTGATAGCAAACTGTTGGCTGCCACCCAGATTAAACAACAACAACTCCAGGCGGTTTTGGCCCACCAACTTGGTACGGGCATCAACACTGCTCAGAACCCCGCTCATATAACACTCCAATAACCGTTCTTTACCAAAGTGTAGCCAAGAGCCGCAAAAACGCATGAAAATACTGTCTACACTGGAGGGGATGAATCAGGGAAAATATATGGACAAAACAGACCCACCACTGCTGGCGCGACAGCCGATTCTGGACACCAGCCTGAATGTGGTTGGTTATGAGCTTCTGTGCCGGCCTCTGCCGGAAGACACTCTGGCCTGGCAAAATGAGCATGGTGACCGGGCAACCAGTGAAGTCCTGATCAGTGCATTCAATGATATCGGTATCGATCTGGTCACAGGCGGGCTGCCTGCGTTTATCAACTTCACCAGTCACTGGCTGCACAACCCTCCCATTATGCCGGCCAACAGCCTTGTGGCTGAGCTGCTGGAGTACATTCCGGCAAGCGAAGAGAACCTGACAGCCCTGCGTAAGCTGAAAAAACTGCGCTACCGGATTGCACTGGACGACTATCAGGGAGATGAAGCCCAGGCAGCCCTTTTTCCGTTGATTGATATTGTGAAAGTTGACATACGCCGCCTGCCGGATATCAGGCAGCTGCCAGCGCTGATTGACAAATATAAGCACCACAACCTGCAATGGCTGGCTGAAAAAGTAGAAACCAGAGAAGAGTACCGGCTGTGCCGGGATGCAGGCTGCACCTTGTTTCAGGGATACTTTTTCAGTCATCCCGATAATGTCTATGGCAAACGGCTGCCGGACAGTCAGATGGCCGTATTGCAACTTCTGCAGATCCTTAACGACCCTGACAGCAAAATTGAAGACGTCTCCACCATCCTTCAGACCGACCCGCAACTCAGTTATAAACTGCTGCAGATGGTTAACTCCGCTGCCGTTGGTTTTGCCCGTGAAATCACTTCAATTTCCCGCGCCATTGTCATCGTTGGCCTCGATCGCCTGCGGGCCTGGTCTAATCTGATTGCCCTTGGCCGTCTGCAGGAAAAGCCTGCGGTATTACGGGAGCAGGCAGTCGTAAGGGCTCTGCTGTGCAAAGCCCTGGTCTTTGCCTGGCCCAATCTGGATGATGAAACCGCGTTTACCCTTGGTCTGTTTTCCCTGCTGGATGCATTCCTTGACCGGCCACTGGCAGAAATCTGCCAGCGCCTCCGCCTGCCTGCAGACCTGACATCAGCCCTGACAGACCACTCCGGCGATTATGGTTTTATTCTTTCAACGACAATATGCATGGAACAGGGGCGCTGGGAATCTATCGACTGGAACGTGTTGCAGGGACTGGGGATCAGCCCTGCACAAACGGAGTTACACTATCTGAATGCCCTGCAAACAGCGAATACGCTCATGCAGTCTGTCTGACTGCTTACTGCGGATAGCCTGTTATTTCACGAATACTCTGATACAAAGGCTTCATACGTTTATACATTTTACGGTAAACCTCTTTGTATAAACGGTCATACAGTCTTACTGTTTTGAATTCGGGCTCAAATACCTGCCCGACACGGGTCATCTTCATGATGGCCGTACGGTAATCGGGATAGATCCCCAAGCCCACGGCACAGTTAATGGCAGCGCCCAGCCCTGAGGTTTCACTGGTATGCGGACGTTCGGCAGTCATACCAAAAATATCCGCCGTCAGCTGCATCGCCGCATCACTTTGCGAACCACCACCGGAAACCCGCAAACGGGTAATCGGTACCCGGCTGCGCTTTTCAATCTGCTCTTTACCCTGACGCAATTCATACGCCAGACCTTCGAGAATGGCGCGGTAAATATGGGCGCGCTTATGCACATCGCCAAAGCCAATTAAGGCGCCCTTGCCTTCCGGCCCTGGCTGACGCACACCCGGCGACCAATAAGGCTGCATCATCAGCCCCATAGAACCCGCCGGTACCTGATTAACCAGCTCATCAAATAACTGCTCAGGCTCTACACCACGTTCGGCCGCCAGCCGCTGCTCGTTATGTGCCAGCTCTTCCTTGAACCAGCTCACCATCCAGAAACCGCGGTAAATCATCATTTCGGTATTGTAATGACCCGGAACGGCAGCGGTATAAGGCGGAATAAACGGAATGGTTTCGATGTACTTTGCCGTTGTCGTATTAATGGTGGCAGTCGTGCCATAACTCAGACAACCGATATGCGCATCAAGCCCACCAGCACCCATTACTTCACAGGCTTTATCCGAGGCTGCCGCAATCATCGGCAACCCGGCCGGCAACCCGGTCAGCGCCGCTGCGGCTGCAGAAACCTGTCCTAACTGCTCCCCCGGCGACACCAGATCCGGCATCATCCCGCGGGTAGCAGACAGCAGTTTCCATTTCAGATCAGAAGGCTTTGCCCATTGCTGACGCTTATAGTCGTAGGGTAGATAACCAACGATGGAACCGGTCGAATCTTTTAATTCACCACTCAGGCAATACGTCAGCCAGGCCGATAAATTCACGTAATAACGGGTTTTTGCCCAAACATCCGGTTCGTGCTGGGCAATCCAGTTATCCCGTGCTTTTGCGCGCATCTCACGGATTAAATGACTCAGCCCCAATGTTTTAATCAGTACCCCCCAGATGCCACCAACCGGTGTTTCTACCGCAGCCTGGCGCTGATCCATCCAGACAATGGCCGGACGTAAAGGCTGGAAATTCTCATCAAGATTGATCATGGTGTAGCGCTGCGTTGTCAGTGACACGCCGCGAATCTGATCCGGAGTTACCTTACCCTGCGCCCATAAGCGTCTGAAGGCTTCCTGAAGGTTTTCCCAATAATAACCAGCATCCTGTTCAGCCCAGCCCGGATGACGGGAAAAGTACGGCTCAATGGTCACTTTGCTTTTGGCAACCTCATTACCCTGCTGATCAAATACCAGCACGCGTACACTTTGGGTGCCATTATCAATTGCCAGTAAATATTCCGCATTTGCCATACTGCTGAGCTGCCTGATTCTTTTTATCGTTGTGATAAAACGCCATAACAGCCTGCCCGCAAAGGCAGTCGGTTATGGCGCTTATATTATTTAGGAACGCTGTAATGCTTATTCCAGATTGCTTTATAACGCTCAAGCTCTTCCTGAAAGTGAGCATTATCCCAACCCAGTTCTTCGGCACAGACCGCACGGATTTTATCGATAAATCCAAGTCCGCCCTGCTCCAGCAGCAAACCGAGACGGGTGCGGCGCAGCAGTAAATCATCCAGATGTTTAACCGACTCATTCGCCGCCGACCAGCGCAGCTCAGCCCAAAGAGTACGGCTGCCGGGAATCACATCCAGCTCACCTTCTTTGGCCAGATTTAACAGCGCATCCAGATCCATACCAAAATGGCCACTCAGACGTTTCTGCAGATATCCTGGCAGAGCCTGATATTTTTTATGCTCAGAAACTGCCGGCGTAAAAATCTGCGCACCGAATTCACCGGAGGGAAAACGTTTAATGTATTTACGTGCCGCTTCGAGTGCATCCAGAGCAATCAGACGGAAAGTGGTTAATTTACCACCACTGACACTGACCAGACCTTTATCATCCCAGACGCTGTGATCACGCTTTTCTTTCGATGGATTTAAAGCACCGGAAGACACCAGTGGGCGCACGCCGGCCCAGCTGGAAATAATATCTTTTTCGGCAAGATCGGCTTTCGGAAACTGATGACGGGCGACTTTTAATAAATAATCCAACTCTGCCCGGGTCATACTGGCTTCGCTGTTATCGATGCCGTTATTGTCCAGATCAGTGGTACCAATCACGGTACGGCCTTCCCACGGAAAAATAAAAATCGGGCGTTTATCATCCGGGTGCATAGCCGTAAATGACTGCGCAACCGGCAAACGCCAGGCCGGTACAACAATATGACTGCCACGCGCCGGACGGATTTTTTTCTCGTCGGTCATCTGACCACGCAGTTCATCCGCCCAGGCACCGGTGGCATTAATCACGACATCAGCCTTAACATCATAACCTTCGCCTGTGAGCACATCTTCCACACGGGCACCCACAACCTGCTCACCATCTTTCAGCAGTTGTTTAACGCCAACGTAGTTAAGCACCACAGCACCGTCTTTCTGCGCTTCGCGCAACACGCGGACCACCAGACGGGCATCATCGGTGACCGCATCCGCAAACTGAGTACCACCAATTAACTCGTGCTCATTCAGCAGTGGACTCAGGTATTCGAAGTCGTCGCGTTTGAAATAATGACGGTAGCGTTTGCCAGCAAAAAAATCATAGATGCGCAGCAGCGTATTAAATACAAAAGGTCCGGGAAAACCGCCCTTATAATGCGCCATAAGGTAGCCCATCTGATCGACAAGTCCCGGTGCTTCCGTCATTAGACGCTCGCGTTCCTGCACCGAATGCATGGTGGTTTTCACATCACCGGCGGCGATATAGCGCAGACCACCATGCACCATTTTGGATGACCGGCTGGACGTACCCCAGGCAAAATCCTGTCGTTCAAGCAGCAGTACTTTCAGACCACGGCGCGCCGCTTCGCGGGCTATTCCCGCACCCGTGATGCCGCCACCGGCAACGATCACATCCCAGTGCTGCGGAGCACTCTTTAACTGCTCCAGCTGATGCTCACGCTGCCCTGGTACCCATGCTGTCTGCCACATACTGCTCTTTTATCCTGTCCGGCGGTTGCTGATTATCGTTTTGATGAGAATGTAGTTATTAAGTTTTTACACTGATCAGGAAGACTGCTGCTCCAGTAGCGGTTCAGCCTGCTCCTGTTGTGTCTTTTTTACGGTATTTCCTGCCGCATTGCCGCTATTGTTTTTTTCCAGCAAAGTGCCCGGATTAAGTCGCTGTTGCGGGTCAAAATCCTGTACCAGCGTATTCAGCACGCGCATACCCAGCGCACCCTTTTCCGCTGGCAGATACGGCGCATGATCTTTACCGACACCATGCTGATGCGAAATCGTCGCACGGCCACGGGCAATCACTGAAGATGCTTTATGCTTCAGCTTGCGCCAGCGCTCTAGGGTTTCTTCGTAGCTGTCGGCGCAGCGGAAGAAGTACGTGGTGTAAATACTGGAGCCCTGAGTGTACATGTGCGACAGGTGGGTAAACACCATCACTTCTTCACCATCGCTGCGCAGCGCAGTTTCCAGTGCGCTTTCCACATCAGTCATTAACTGATCGATATTATCCCAGTCGGTCGAAGTTTCCAGCGTGTCTACAGCAATACCGCGCGTCCAGGTCGTTTCACGCAGATACGGAAATTTAAAGCGGCCATGAGACCAGATGCTGCCCATAATATTAGCCAGAGGTCCACCAACACCACCGTGAGCTTTTAATACTTTACGGATCTGTTTCAGCGACGTTTTGTTCTGATATTTAGTGCCGGTGACACCATAGGTCAGCATGCAGCGCTCATCACCCATTCCCATAAAACGCAGGAAACGGTCCAGCAATTTAAACTGCTTTTCCTGAGTGCCCAGATGCAGATGCGCTTTGGCTTCTTTGGCATTACTCACGCGCATCATCGACATCGGTACTTTATTCTGCACCAGTTCACGCACTGCCGTTTTCGCAGCCTGCCAGTTAGGCATAAAGACCACGAAGAATTTTTCCTCTTCCGCCATCCGCGTCACACGTACCTTCACTTCGGTAAAGATGCCCATGCGCCCTTCCATGCCCATGGTAATTTCACGCATATCCGGACCGGCGGACGATGCCGGAATGGTCGGAATATCCATAGTTCCCAGCAGAGTTTCCATGCGTCCACCAGCAAACATTTGCTCGATACGACCGTAACGCAGCGATTGCTGACCACTGGAGCGGGAAGCAATCCAGCCACCAATGGTTGAAAGCTCCCAGGATTGAGGAAAGTGCCCCAGCGTGTAACCACGGGCACGCAGCTGGCTTTCAACCAGTGGTCCCGGCGTACCGGCACCAAAAGTGGCGATCTGGCTTTCTTCGTTCAGCTCCATCAACTGGTTCATACGCCCCAGATCGATGGTCAGGATCGCGCGCTGGCTGGCCAGCGGCGTAATATGCCCGGCCACTGAGGTACCGCCACCATAGGGAATAACTTCCACATCGTGCTCAACGGCATAATCCAGCAGTTCACGTACCTGAGAGCTGGTTTCCGGATAGGCAACCCCGTCAGGAAAAACCCCGAAGTCCCCACTGCGCATGGCCAGCCAATCCGGAAAACTTTGTCCACGGGCATGGCGTACACGGTCTTCAGCCGCCGTTACCACCAGAGGATGGGGCGCCAGACGGGAAGCAGGAACCTGCGCCATCACCGACTCCAGCGTGGCATCGGTCAGAGCCTTGGTTTCTCCGATGACGGAATGAATCAGGCGCTCGCCGTGTGCCGGCACCTCTTTGATATAACTCTCATCACCCCAACCATTCCAGCGACGACCCATGTTGTAATCCTCAAATGTCCGTTAGACCCAATTCGCAGAGAGCGCTAAGATACAGCGAAGGCTGAACGCTGGCACTGACAGTTTGAGACAGAGACGTAGTATATTCAGCCAGCGCAACGACAAACCCAATGCCAGACTCCACGCGGTTATAACAACAACATGATGCACATCGGATGAACTCTCAAGATTTATTAGGTACCGCTTCATCTGCAGCCATCCGCCAGTATCTGCGCGCAGCGCAGGACTACGGTATAGAACCCGTACAGGCTCTGGATGCCGTTAATATGCCGCACGGCATAATGGATAACAGCATCAGCCGCACCCACGGCCGTGCCTTCCAGAGCCTGATCCGCTGGCTGATCGAGCAGACCCGCGACCCATTGTTCGGCTTAAAAAGCTCACGTTATGTGCAGCCCGGCTCTTACAGTCTGGTTGGCTACATGGCGATGAACTGCCGCACCGCGCGCGAGGCGCTGCACATCACACCAGAATACGAAGCCATCGTTGGCGACATGGGTGTGACCAAAATCGAAAAATACGGCCCACACCTGGCGATGCGCTGGGTCTGCCAATACGACGATCCGGTTGTACGCCCACACATGATCGACAACGTGCTTGGCAGCTGGCTGGTGTTTGCCCGCTGGCTGGCCGATATGCAGGACGGCAAACCCGAATGCGTCCTGTTCGAGCGTAACAAGCCCGCCCCCGCCCTGCTGGCTGTTTATGAAGACATTTTTCAGGCACCGCTGGAATTTGGCAGCGATCGCAGTGCGCTGATTTTCCCGGAACCCATTCTTGACACACCTCTGCGCCAGCCCGACCCGACATTACTGGCTACGCTGGAGCAGCAGGCTGCCGCTGTTATGGCCGAACTGCAGGAAAAGCACCCGATTGTGATGCAGACCCGTTCACTGCTGCGCAGCCTGATGGAGGAAGACCTGCCGCGGCGCGACAAAGTCGCCGCCGAACTCGGCATGACCGAGCGCACACTGCAGCGCCGCTTACAGGAGGCCGGTACCGGCTACCAGCAACTGCTCGATGACTTACGTCGCGAAGTGGCAACCAACTGGCTGCGTACTACCAATATTCCGGTGAACGATATCGCGGCCCGCCTGGGCTTCAGTGAGGCCCGCTCGTTCCACCGCCGCTTCAAGGCCTGGACAGGCATGACCCCAGGCGAGTACCGGGGCAAATAACCCCCGGCCACCCTTCCCGCTCCTGACGTAAAAAATCTATTGAACAGCGTTCAGAACAGCCTTATATTGAACGCCGTTCAAAATCATTCAGGTGACTCATCATGGCCCGCCGCCAGGATCACACACCCGTACAGCTGCAACAACTGACCATGGAAACGGTGCTCAATCTGCTGCAGCAGCAGCCGGCCAGCAGCCTCAGCCTGCGCCAGATTGCACGCGAGGTCGGCTATTCCCCCGGCACGCTGATTAACCAATTCGGCAGTTATGGTTTGTTGTTGCTGGCCGCTAACGCCCGCACTCTGGATCAGATATACCGTGAATTATGCGCCGCTATAGAGCAGGCAGACTCACCACAACAAGCGCTGGAAGCCTGTGCCATGAGTTATTTCAACTTCGCCAGCCAGCACCCGCATCAGTGGCGACTGCTGTTTGAGCATCAACTACCGGAACAGGAAAACCTGCCCGACTGGCAGCAACAACGCATCGATAACGTATTCACCCTGCTGCAACAGCAGCTCGCCATACTCAAACCCGGCACCACGGCAGCCGACTGCGCTCAAAGCGCACGGACGATCTGGGCAAGCGTTCACGGCATCTGCGTGCTGGCACTGGATGATAAATTATTTACTCCGGGCAATATCAATGGCCACAGCATGATTCTCTCTCTGCTGCACCATTATTTACCCGGCTGGATTAACGATAAGGAAGACCGTCATGCATAACCAACAGGCCATACAAGGAAATCAGCCATGAGTCAGCACAGTCAGTTTACCCTGCTCGGCAAACGCCGCTTTCTGCCGTATTTTATTACCCAGGCACTGGGCGCGTTTAACGATAATTTATACAAAAATGCGCTGTTATTGCTGATCGCTTTCAGCGGCATTATTGCCGAAGAAGATTCCGCACTGTACACCAACCTCGCCGCCGGGCTGTTTATCCTGCCGTTTTTCCTGTTCTCGCCAATTGCCGGTCAGATTGCCGATAAGATGGAAAAATCGCGTTTAATCCGTAGTGTTAAATTACTCGAAGTCGCCATCATGCTGATTGCTGCTGCCGGCATTATTACCAACAATATGCTGTTGATGATGACTCTGCTGTTTTTGATGGGTCTGCAATCGGCATTATTTGGCCCGGTAAAATTCGCCTTACTGCCACAACAGCTGCACAAAGACGAACTGGTGGGAGGTAATGCACTGGTCGAAATGGGCACTTTTCTGGCCATTTTAGGCGGCACCATCACCGCCGGTTTATTATTCGATTTAAGCGCTGCCAAATACTGGATTGCTGCGGGTGTTATCTTTTTTGCCGTGCTGGGTTATTTCAGCAGTCGCTTTATTCCAACCGCGGCAGCCGGCGACCCACAGCTGACCATCAACTGGAATCCGCTTACCGAGCTGGTAAATACGTTACGTAATGCCCGCCAGCAACGCGCCGTATATTTATCCATTATGGCCATCAGCTGGTTCTGGTTTTTAGGCGCCAGCTATCTGACCCAGTTCCCGAATCTGGCCCGCGATCATTTAGGCGGCAACCCGCAAATCGTTACCCTGCTGTTAACTCTGTTCTCCGTCGGCGTGGCCGCAGGCTCGCTGCTGTGCGAAAAACTATCCGGCCATAAAATCGAGCTTGGTATAGTACCGATCGGCTCACTGGGCATGAGTATTTTTGGTGTCGACCTGTACTTTGCCATCAGCAGTCTGAATATCAGTTCCGACCTCAGCGCTCTGGCGTTCGTACAGAATGCTGACCACTGGCGTATGATGGCGGATATCGCACTGATCAGTTTGTTTGGCGGTTTATATGTTGTACCACTGCAGGCTTTAATTCAGCAGCGCAGTGACGAAAAAATGCGCGCCCAGACAATTGCAGCCAACAACGTGATGAACGCACTTTTTATGGTTGGCAGTGCCGCTTTCGGCATCATCAGCCTGGTGGTTATGAAGTTATCCATCGCCGAATATTTCTGTGTGATTGCCATCATGAATATTGTTGTAGTCGGCTACGTCTACTCACAGGTACCCGAATTTGCCCTGCGCTTTGTTATCTGGATGTTGTCGCACACTATGTACCGCGTAAGCCATAAAGGCATTCAGAATATTCCAGAAGAAGGCCCGGTCGTATTAGTCTGCAATCACGTCAGCTATGTCGATGCATTACTGATTGCCGGCGCCTGTCCGCGGCCTATCCGCTTTGTAATGGATCGCAGCATTTCAGAAATGCCGGGGATGAAATGGTTTTTCCGTCTGGCCAAAGCCATTCCGATCTGTTCGCCTAAGGCCAATAATGAAGTTTATGAAACGGCCTTCCGCCGTATTAAAGAAGAATTAGCCGATGGCCAGGTGGTGTGTATTTTTCCGGAAGGAAAACTGACACAAAGCGGAGAAATTGAACCCTTCCGTGCCGGTATCGAACGTATTATCGCCGAAACACCAGTGCCGGTTATTCCGATGGCGCTGGACGGTTTATGGGGCAGTTTTTTCAGCCATAAAGACGGACTGGCACTCACCAAAACACCACGGCGCTTCTGGTCTCGGGTGGGTTTAACCGTT
>NZ_JAJAEL010000049.1:53744-223955 GCF_020447205.1 Thalassolituus alkanivorans | reverse complement strand
CGGGCGCCATAGCGCCCGTTTTTATTGCTGCCGAATTACCGGGGATTTCATCAGCCGGCTGAGTTCAGACGGCCAAGCAAATGATCGAACACCCGTTGCGGGCTGATCTCACGATAACAAGGCGGCTGAATATCGCCGGGCTCATTTTTCAGGCAGGTTTTCGACAGACAGGGAGCACAATCGCTGTAACCGCTGCGCATGACTTCAACCTGTGGGCCTAATACGCCGGTCAGGGTTGAATCGGTGGCGCCATAAATGGCCACGGAAGGTACTTCCAGCGCGGCAACCACATGGGATAAACCGGTATCCACGCCAACCACGGCCTGCGCATGGGCCAGATAAGCATTGAGCGCATTGAGGCCCATTTTCGGCAGCACCTCAACACCATCCAGTCCGGTGGCAATACGTTCGGCGCGCTGCTGCTCTTCATCATTACCCCAGGGCAAAACGACTTTACGCCCACTGGCCGCTACCATAGCTGCCAGCTCACGCCAGTAAGCTTCCGGCCAGAGTTTGGTGATCCAGGTCGTGCCGTGCAGAAACAACCAGTAATCACCGTCAACCGCCGGCCGCTGCCAGCGTGTGCGGTCAACGCCGTAACTCAGTCCATCCGGCACTTCATAACCCAGCACCTGGGCAAACAGCTGGCGCACCCGTGGAATGGCGTGCTGACCTTTGGCTACATTCTGAGGAAACTGATAGGCCCGCGCCGCCAGCGGCTCACGGCAACTGTGCTTATCCAGACCAAAGCGCGGGCCACGGGCCATACGGGTAAATACCGCGCTTTTAATCAGGCCCTGAGCATCCAGCACCACGTCATATTCGGTGGCACGCAGATCACGCCAGAAGGCTTTCATCTCAGCCCGATTGGCTTTATCACGCAGATTTTTACGCCAGCGCCGCCAGGCCACCGGGATGACTTTTTTGACTGCCGGATGCCAGGTCGGAATTGCAGCAAAAGCTTCTTCCACCACCCAGTCGACTTCCAGTCCGGGAATCGCCCGCCAGGCATCTTCCAGCGCCGGCAGGGTATGGAACACATCCCCCAGCGATGAGGTTTTAATCAGCAGGACTTTCACGGCAATTCTCCATCACAGAAACGGCTGCCCGGCCAGGGCCCCGGGCTTATTCTTTTTCGGGAGCGCACTTTATACCAAGCCAGCGGTGATTCAAACGACCGCACAGCAAAACCCCGCCCTCCTTGCTTGACAATACACCGGGCGACGGCAACCATGCCGGCCTTTACCAAGCGCGAGGCTGCACTGTGTTCAAATCGTGGAAATTCTGGCTGGGGCTGACCTTATTACTGGCCCTGATCTGGCTGGTTGAGCGCAGCTATGGCTGGAGCGCCGTTGTGCAGAGCTGGCAGAGCATCGCCCCGCAACAGGTTGCCATCGCCATGCTGCTGATGCTGCTGAGCTATCTGCTGCGCGCACTGCGCTTCTACGACTTTTTCTGGCAGCAATGCCGCGGCCAGTTTATCCGCCTGACACGCATCACCGTGCTGCATAACTTCTTCAATAATATGCTGCCAATGCGCAGCGGCGAAACGGCCTTCCCTCTGCTGATGAAACAGCACTTCGATGTGCCCTATCGTCACAGCGGCCCGGCATTATTGTGGCTGCGTCTGCTCGATCTGTACGCCCTGCTGGTGCTCGCTGCGCTGTCACTGCACACCCAGCTGGACGTCGGCAACAGCGTCAAACTGCTGCTGGCTGCTGCCCTGCTGACCGCACCGCTGCTGGTACTGCCACTGCAGAATGCTCTCAACCGTTTTCTTCTGGCGCACCCCAGCAAACTGGCCAACCGTGGCGCCGAGCTGATGCACGCCCTGCCCAAATCGCCCTGGAGCTTCGCCCGCGCGCTGTTCTGGACCCTGATCAACTGGGCACTGAAGCTGGCGGTCTATGCCTGGCTTTTGGCGCAGTTTCTGAATCTGCCTTACAGCCAGAGCTGGATGGGCGCGACCACCGGCGAGCTGAGCAGTGTTTTACCGATTCATGGTGTGGCCGGTGCCGGCACCTACGAAGCCGGTGTACTCGCGGGCCTTTTACCCTGGGGTATTGATCACGCCAAAGCACTGGCCGCCGCGGTGAACCTGCATCTGTTTGTACTCGGCAGCACGCTGCTGCTGACCGCTCTGATTACGCTTCTGACCCAGCGTCTGAAGATGCCGGCAACGGCTAACAACAACGGATAAAGCTCCAGCCGACATAAAGTTCGGCAGCTATAGCACTGCGGGATGGCACACTGAGTTTTTGCCAGCAGCAGTGCTCGTTATTTTCCTGTCATCCCCTTTTGGGTATGATCGCGGTTCTTTTTACATCGCGCGCTGTGGCTGCACCGGTTTTGGCGTTATCAAACCGGCTCATGGCGCCCGCAATTCCTTTTTACAGAGTGGTAATGACCTTGACTGAGGCAAATACATCAGCGGCAAACAAGAAGCCTTCACTGTCTGTAGTGATCCCCATGTACAACGAGATCGAAAACGTTGGCCCTATGGTCGCGCGCGTGCATGAAGGACTTGCCAGCTATAACGGCGACTGGGAGCTTCTGGTCGTTGATGATGGCAGTACCGACGGCACGCCTCAGGCTCTGAAAAAAGAATCCGAAAAATACGGCAGCCACGTGCGCGTGGTTGAGCTGCGCCGTAACTTCGGCCAGACCGCCGCAATGCAGGCCGGTATTGATGAAGCCCGTGGCTATCTGATCGCAACCCTCGATGGCGATCTGCAGAACGACCCGGCCGATATTCCGCGCATGGTCGACCATCTGCTGGAGAATGATCTGGATCTGCTCACCGGCTGGCGTAAAAACCGCAAGGACGATCTGGTGCTGCGTAAGATTCCGTCACGTATCGCCAATCGTCTGATTGGTAAAATCACTGGCGTGCGCATCAACGATTACGGCTGCTCGCTGAAAATTTACAAGTCTTCGGTCATCAAACAGGTTCGTCTGTATGGTGAAATGCACCGCTTTATTCCGGCATGGGTGGCTGCGGTTGTGCCGCCGAGCCGTATCGGCGAAATTGTGGTAACCCACAATGCACGGGTGGCCGGTGAGTCCAAATACGGCATTTCGCGCACCTTCCGCGTGATCCTCGACCTGTTGTCGGTGTACTTCTTTATGCGTTACCGCGCCCGTCCGGGCCACTTTTTTGGCTCAATCGGTCTGGCGCTGGGCTCGATGGGTGGTCTGATGATGACCTACCTGGCCTTTGTGAAATTTATTCTGGGTGAAGACATCGGCAACCGCCCGCTGTTTTTAATTGCTGTGGTCTGTGTCATTGCCGCCCTGCAATTTCTCACCACCGGCGTATTGTCGGAGCTGATTTCACGTACTTACTTTGAATCATCCCAGCGCCAGCAGTATGTGATCTACCATCCTGCGGCCGATGCCGACAAAGGCGAACCAGGCTGGAATCAGGAACGAAACACAGCAACCGCTGCAACCACTACCCCAACAGAGGCCAACCCCTCAGGTGGTGACGATCAGCATGCCAGCTAAGTTGCATTACCGCCTGCCAGGCCTGCAGATGCCACTGTGGCTGCTGCTGGTTCTGGTGGGGTTTTTCTTTGCCAACCTCAATGGGTATCTGCTGTTTGATCATGACGAGGGCGCCTTCAGCGAGGCGACCCGCGGCATGTTTGAGCGCGGCGATTTCATCACCACCTGGCTTAACGACCGGGTGCGTTTCGACAAACCAATCTTGATTTATTGGCTGCAGGCCGCGTCTATCTCGGTATTCGGCACCGAAGTCTGGGCTTTCCGCCTGCCATCGGCGCTGGCCGGTCTGGGCTGGACACTGGCCATATTCGCTTTTGTACGCCGCCATCTGGATGAAAAAACCGCCATCATTGCAGCGCTGATCGCTGCCGCCAGCCTGGGCATTAATATGATCGCCCACGTTGCGACCGCCGATGCCTTACTCAACGCCCTGCTGGCCACCACGCTGCTGCTGATGTACAGCTACAGCCGCCAGCCCGCCAACAGCCTGCTGGTTGCGATTTACGCACTGATGGCACTGGGTGTACTGACCAAAGGGCCCGTGGCCGTTGCCATTCCCTTTATGGTGGCCGCACTGTTTTACCTGAGCCAGGGCCTGCGGGCAGAATTTCTGCGCGCCATATTTTTTATTCCCGGCTGGATTCTGTTTGTCGCCATCGCCGCGCCCTGGTACATCCTTGAATATCAGGCACAGGGACAGGCCTTTATTGATGGCTTCTTCCTCAAGCACAACGTCAACCGCTTCAACAATGCGATGGAAGGCCACGACGGTGGCTTCCTGTTCTACCCGCTGGTGTTGCCTTTTGTGCTGGCGCCGTTCGGTGCCCTGCTGCTGCGTATTGTTCCGTCTGTTCGCAACATTCTGCCGGGCAAAGACCCGCTGGATGCTTTCCTGTGGATCTGGTTTCTGGTGGTGCTGGTGTTATTCAGTCTGGCCAGCACCAAGCTGCCGCACTACATCCTGTATGGCTGCACCCCGCTGGTAATCCTGATGGCGCGCTACCACGCCTGGCTGCAGAACCGCTGGTTCGCCCTGCTGTTCCCGGCTCTGCTGTTTGGTGTAATGGTCGCGTTCCCGCTGCTGATTCCGGTGGCCGAACAACGTCTGACCAACCCGATTGAGATTGCCGTCGCCCAGCGCGCCGGCCATTACTTTAATCAGGACTTCGCCATTCTGGCTGCGCTGGCCGGCATCGTCAGCCTGACCCTGATTCTGTGGCGCCGCTATCCGTTATGGAGCCGCCTGGTCATGGTTGGTGGCGTGCAGACGATCTTTGTCTGGTTTCTGTTTGTACCGGCTTTCAGCGAAGCCCAGCAGCGCCCGGTGTGGGAAGCGGCACAGTTTGCCAAGACACTGAACGAACCGGTCTACACCCAGTCCATCGATATGCCGAGCTTCAACGTTTATCTGAATAAAGTGACGCACCGCCGCCCACTGAACATTGGCGAGGTCGGCTTTGGCCGTGAAGACCGCTTAGCCAAAGACAACGAATACTATGATGTGCTGTTCCAGTCGGGTCCGATTCAGATTGTGCGCCGTATTGCTGCACCAGCCTCTGAGTCTGAACCTGCACCGGCATCCGCTGTGGAGCAGCCATGACACAGCAACAGACCCTGGGCAGTACTCCGCTACTGACTCTGGCTGCTCTGTTGCTCAGCGCGGCATTATGGCTGTGGCTGAGCAACGCCAACCAGGCGGTGTTTTTACAGTGGAACCACGCCGGCGGACTACTGCCTGACTGGCTGTGGGCCAATCTCACGCTGGTTGCCGACACGCTGTTTGCCGTTGCTGTGCTGCTGATTGCTGCCTGTTACCGGCCATTATTACTGACCCAGTCGCTGGTACTGCTGATTCTGGGAGCGGTTTTCGTGCATTTTTTCAAAAGTACACTGGACGTTGCCCGTCCGGCCGCCGTGCTCAGCCATGACAGCTTCACCATTATTGGCGCGGTACTGAAAGGACACAGCTTCCCCTCAGGCCATTCCTTTACCGCACTGAGCTGTGCCGGCCTGTTATGGCTGAACAGCAAACGCCTGAGTGCTGGACTGTTGATTCTGCTGCTGGGACTGGCGGCCGCGCTGAGCCGCGCGATGGTCGGTGCGCACTGGCCTCTGGATATTCTGGTGGGCAGTGCCTTCGGCCTGCTGTTCGCCTGTCTGAGCGTTGCACTGGTCAATCGCTTGCACTGGCTGCAGGCCCATGGCTGGAAATTATTCAGTGCCCTGCTGCTGACACTGGCTTCAGGCTATCTGGCCTTTCATGAAGATGGCTATCCGTTTACAGATCCGCTGGCGATTGCCGCCAGTCTGGTTGCAGTCATCACCGCACTGGTCAAAATCTGGTTGCCGTTTGCGCGCCTGTTGCGACAGCAAGACACCGGAAACTGAATAGTCGGGGGGGGCGTTAACGTCCCCGGCTTACCGCACTCTGCTGATATCAGGCGCCAAACAAGTCAAAGGTAATACCGCCGTCATCGGACTGATCGAGCCACCCTTTGGGCTTGGAAAAGGTCTGCTCCATCTGTGCCGCCACGGCATCCGTGATTTTCCGCGTCGGTTTTTCCCCTAACATAGCCTGCATGCGATCCTCGTCCTGTCCCAGACAAGCAGCCATGGTCTCCACATCCAATGCATTCTCCAACATCAGCTTCTGCGCCCGGCTCCAGCGCACATCTTGATCAGCCATCACTAATACAACCCTTTTTCTTTTGATTAAAGACTATTGGTTAACAATATTTTTCTTTATGCCTTTTTGACGACTGCTATATAGTGGTGGCCGCCAAAGGATTGAAATATTACCTCAATATTTCTGTCATAGGCTGTACAGGATTTCATTTCGTTAATAAGAATCAGAGTATCAGTTATGCGTCGAGTTGTGGTTACAGGTTTAGGAATCGTAGGTTGTCTGGGTAATAACAAAGATGAGGTACTGGCATCCCTGCGGGCACAGCGCTCTGGTATCAGCTATATGCCGGAATACGCCGAACTCGGCTTCCGCAGCCACGTCGCCGGCAAACCGCACATTGATCTGGATGAGGTCATCGATCGCAAGCTGAAGCGTTTTATGGGTGACTCCGCGGCTTATTCTTATTTATCCATGCGCGAAGCCATTGAAGATTCCGGCCTGACCGCTGAGATGGTCAGCAATCCCCGTACCGGTCTGGTTGCCGGCTCCGGCGGTGCGTCTTCCAGCGATATCGTTGAATCCGTCGATATTCTGCGCGAAAAAGGCATCCGTAAGGTCGGCCCATACCGCGTAACCCGCACCATGGGTAGCACCGTATCTGCCAACCTGGCAACGCCGTTCTCTATTAAAGGTGTGAACTACTCCATGACCTCCGCCTGTGCCACGAGTGCACACTGCATCGGTCATGCGATGGAACTGATTCAGTGGGGCAAGCAGGACATCGTTTTCGCCGGTGGCGGCGAAGAAGAACACTGGTCTCTGACCATGCAGTTTGATGCCATGGGCGCTCTGTCGAGCAAATACAACGACGCTGCGGAGACTGCATCCCGCCCTTACGATGCCACCCGTGACGGTTTCGTCATCGCTGGCGGCGGCGGCATGCTGGTACTGGAAGAATACGAACACGCCGTTGCCCGTGGCGCGACTATTTACGCTGAACTGATCGGCTATGCGGCCACTTCCGACGGTGCTGACATGGTTGCGCCGTCCGGCGAAGGTGCCGTGCGCTGCATGCAGGATGCGCTGGCAATGGCAGGCAACCCTACCATTGATTATCTGAACACCCACGGCACCAGCACGCCAGCGGGTGACATTACCGAACTGCGCGCCGTAGGCCAGGCCTTCGGCGACAAAGTACCGCCAATCAGCTCAACCAAATCTCTGACCGGTCACTCTCTGGGTGCCGCCGGGGTACAGGAGGCGATCTACAGCCTGCTGATGCTGAAGCACGGTTTTATTACCGGCAGTGCCAACATCACCGAAAAAGACGAAGGCGCAGCTGGTTTCCCCATCGTGACCGAAAACCGCGACGCTGCGCTTAAAACCGTGATGTCGAACAGCTTTGGCTTCGGTGGGACCAACGCGACCCTGATTTTTCAGTCCCTCTGAAAAAACGTGTACTGAGTCGCTTTTACTGGTTATTAGTGATATTCAAGAAAGACTTTTTAGGTTTTACTAATGCCCCCTGTTAATCCGCACACGGTCAGTTTTCTGGCTGTGCGGTAGTTTTACAGAGGCATGATGGGCTGGTTCCGCGACATCCGATTCAGGCCGGCCCGATTGAATATCGGCACATTATGGAATGTAGTAACGATGACAGAGCAACAGGTTTCAACAGGAAACGCCATATCCAAACATATCGACCAGCTGTTCCAGAAAGCAGAACAGCTGTCTGCCGACTTTTCCCTGTTTCCGGAATACGAAGATAACGCCGTTGATCAGAGCGTTAAAGGGCTGATCTCTCCGGAACGCTGCGAGGCCGAACTTGAGCGCCTGCGTGGCCTGAATATCGACAATTATATTGAACAGATCGTCGCGCCCAGCGAAAGCAACAGCCGCATGGGCGCTAAAGCTGTGGTACAGCATCTGGTGCTGCGTGTTATCACCGAAGTAGAAGACGGCCCGCTGTACTGCGCCGAGGCCGATATGGACTTTGGTGGTCATGTACGCCGCGTTGGTTTTATCTGCCAGAACCGTGAACACGCCAACGGTGCGTGGCAGCCACAGCATCACAACCGTGCCGCCCAGCAGGCCCGTGCCTTTGCCCGTCGCGCCATGCCGATTGTTACCTTTATCGACACCCCCGGAGCCGATGCCGGTGAAGCCGCGAATGCCGGCAACCAGGCACACAGCATCTCCCACCTGATTACCGAAATGGCCAACAATGATGTGCCAACCCTCGGTATTATCTGGGGTGCCGGTTATTCCGGCGGTGCAATCCCGCTGGCAACCACCAATATTCTGCTCAGCGTGCGTGATGGTATTTTCAACACCATTCAGCCGCAGGGTCTGGCGTCCATTGCACGTAAATACAACCTGTCCTGGCAGGAATGTGCCAAGTACGTTGGCGTATCCGGTTTTGAATTGCGTGAAGCCGGGATTATCGATGGCATCATCGATTACGCCCCGACCGATGCTGACGAAAAGCGTTTCAACCTGCATCAGGCCATTACCACCGGTATCGAATCCATCGAAGCCAGTGCCGCCGAGTTTGCCCGTCACAGCAAATATCTGATGGACCATTATCAGCGCAGTGTTGAACGTTTCCTGCGCCCATCAGAAAAACTGGAAAAGCTGCAGAAAGACTCTAACTTCTTCCTTGCCCAGACTCCGACCGAGCATATCAACCTGTTCGGCCTGACCTATCGCTACACCCGCTACCTCACCCTGCGCCGCCGTATTCATTCCACAACACTGGAAAACTACGGTCGCCTGGCAGAAAAAGAAGTACCGGAAGGCCAGCTGCAGTCCCGTCTGCAGCGTGAATCCAAGCGCAAATTCCAGAACTGGCTGCAGGCACCGGAAAAAATCGTCTATGACGACAACCTGCACAGAAGCTGGAAAAACTTCTGGAGTAAGTACGAAGACCGTGACGAGAGCCGCAGCACCATCGCCCGTCTGTTCTTCGGTGAGCCCAAGAACAATTACTTAAAAGCCAAGCAGGAACTGTGCTTTAACCTCGGTTTGTATCTGTTTAACCGCTGGAAATCCGATGCCTCGGTTAATTTCCAGGGACTGATGGATTACCTTGAAGACTACAAGCAGAGCCGTTTCCTGCTGCGCGCCAATGACATCCTCGATGCCGTTGCCGTGGCTGAGTTCGTAGAAAAGAACCCGCATCCGCTGGCCGCTTACATTCGCGAGCAACTGCCGCACGAAACCCGTCAGGAACTGACTCAGGGCCTGGCCAAGGAGAAGTCCAAAGGCGCACTGAAGCAGTCACTGGCAACCGCTCTGAACAGCATCCTCAAAGATGAGCTGATTCCGGATCATATCCGCGCGGATTTAAAACTCTCCACCCGTACCGAAGCACTGGCCAACAGCATTGCCAGCATCAAAGTGGAAGCCAACCGTCGCATCATTGAAGAAGCACTGGCCCCTTACATTCAGTTCCGTCAGGAAAACATTCAGAACCCGGCACACCCGGATATCACCATTCTGGATGCCATTCTGCATGACGAACTGCGTTACGAGTTCAGCCAGGTGTGTCAGAACATGCTGGTGTTTGGTCAGCTGTACGACAACTTCATCAATAATCTGGTCGGCGTGGCAAAAGAAGCCAACGAAGACCGTTCGTTGTCACGCGAGTCGGTGAAAACCCTGCTGGAGAAATCCCTGGCCGAAGCCACCGAAGGCGACAGTTATACCGCACAGGAGCGCGAATCCTTTAACCACTGGCTGAGCTACTTTATCAAGAGCAATCAGCGTGGCGACTTCCTGAAGTCGGTTGAGGAATGGAAAAAACTGGCTTTCCCGCGCCTGTCAGACACCCTGTTTGTGGTGATCACCTTTATTTTCGAAAAACTGCTGCCGGAATATCATGAAGCCGAGCAGGATGGTAAGACCTATAACGGCCGTATCAACCCGGTCTCTATCGGTCGCCGTAAGGATTTCTGGAACCGTCTGACCATGGCTTACCACGATCTGCTGATTCAGCAGGTTCTGGACGATACCAAACGTCAGAAGAAGACCTCAGCACAGGCCATCATTGACCGCTTCTTCAACGATTTTGAAGAACTGAATGCCAGCCTGATGTCCGCCGATCCGGTGGCCTTCCCGGGCTTCCGCAGCTCAATCGAAGGTGCACTGAAGAAAGACATCAAGCCCTGCGGTGTGATCACAGGTATCGGTACCATCAAAATCGGTGAGCGTGAACAACAGGTCGGTGCGCTGGTTTCCAACCTCGACTTCCAGGCCGGCGCCTTCGATATGGCCTCCGCTGAGAAGTTCTGTAAGCTGATGGTGGAATGTGCGCGTCTGCAATTGCCGATTGTGTGCTTTGTTTCCTCCGGCGGTATGCAGACTAAAGAAGGTGCCGCTGCCCTGTTCTCTATGGCCGTGGTTAACGACCGTATCACCCGTTTCGTACGCGATAACGATCTGCCGATCGTGATCTTCGGTTTTGGTGACTGTACCGGTGGTGCGCAGGCGAGTTTCGTGACTCACCCACTGGCACAGACCTACTACTTCTCCGGCACCAATATGCCGTTTGCCGGCCAGATCGTGGTGCCAAGCTATCTGCCAAGTACCTGTACCCTGTCGAACTACCTGTCGGTATCGCCTAAGTCGATGGACGGTCTGGTCAGCCACCCGTTCTTTGATGATCTGGACGACCGCCTGCGTGCCATCGACCCGGATATGCCGGTTGCCCGCTTCAGCGTCGATGACGTTCTCGACCGTGTACTTCAGGGCTATGTCACGGCAGAGCGCATGGCTCCGGATACCGGCGCCAATGCCAGCAAACTGAAAAAATACGGCAAGATCGACAAGGTACTGATCCACGCTCGTGGCTGTACTGCGGTGAAACTGATCCGCAAGGCACAGGAAAACGATATCAAGGTCATTCTGATTGCATCCGACCCGGATATGGAATCGGTACCGGTCGATATGCTCGGGCCTGAAGACCGCGTGGTCTGTATCGGTGGTAATACGCCGGACGAAAGCTATCTGAACGCCAAATCGGTACTGCGTATCGCCCACCACGAAAACGTGGATGCGCTGCACCCGGGTATCGGCTTCCTGTCGGAAAGCAGCCAGTTTGCCGCCCTCTGTGGTAACCACGACATTAACTTTGTCGGGCCGCCGGTTTCATCGATGGAAACCATGGGCAACAAGTCCAACGCCATTAACACTGCGATGCGAGTGAATGTGCCTGTTGTACCGGGTTCCCACGGCATTCTGACCAGTTCCGCCAATGCCGCTGCGGTAGCCGATGAAATCGGTTATCCGGTACTGCTGAAAGCGGTACACGGTGGTGGCGGTAAAGGCATTCAGGTGGTGCATTCGCCGGATAAGATCCACGCCCTGTTCCACCAGATTTCTACTGAAGCCAAAGCTGCTTTCGGTAACGGCGACGTGTATCTGGAAAAATACGTAACCTCCCTGCGTCATATCGAAGTACAGGTATTACGTGACAGCCATGGCAACACCAAGATTCTCGGTCTGCGCGACTGCTCGGTGCAGCGTAACAACCAGAAAATCTTCGAGGAATCCGGTTCCACCATGCTGCCGCGTGATCTGGAACAGGCGGCCTACGATTTTGCTGCCAAACTGGCGGATGCGGTGAAATACGTCGGTGCCGGTACGGTTGAATTTATTTTCGACCTGCACGCCAACACCATCTACTTCATGGAGATGAACACCCGTCTGCAGGTAGAGCACCCGGTAACTGAACTGGTGTCGGGTATTGATATCGTCAGCACCCAGTTCCGCATTGCCGAAGGCGACAGCATTGCTGACCTGAAGCCGGTATCCAAAGGTTATGCCATTGAAGTGCGCGTGAACGCTGAGAAAGCCGTGCGTAAGGGTGACGATGTTGAATTCGTACCAACACCAGGCCTGATCCGCGATTGCGTGCTGCCGGAAGAAGACTACATCGAGCTGATCGCGATGGCGGCACCGGGTAAACAGGTATCGCCGTTCTACGACAGCATGGTGGTACAGATTATCTGTTACGGTAAAGACCGCAACGATACCATCGCCAAGATGCGTGAATATCTGGAACGCGTGCGCATTACCGGCGTGTGCACCAATATTCCGCTGCTCAAGCGTGTGCTGGACGACAAGGTCTTCCAGGACGGTGTCTACGACACCACCTATCTGCCGCAATTCCTTGACCGTATCGACGTTGATGCGCTGATCAAAGATATTGAAGACGCGGCCGATATGAGCGCCAACGCGGTGGATGCGGCGGCACTGAAGATCGAAGGTTCCGACGAGCTGAAAGTACTGTCGCCATCGACCAGTATTTTCTATGGATCGTCATCGCCAAGTGAACCGGCCTTTGTCAAAGAAGGCGATATCATCGGTGTTGATCAGACCCTGTGTCTGATGGAAGCCATGAAGATGTTCACTCCGCTGAGCCTGAAACAGTTCAATCGTGCCGGTACCGAACTCTACCCTGCCGGGCAGAAATTCAAGGTAACGCGCATTATGAACAGCGATGGCCAGCAGGTTAACCAGGGCGACTTACTGTTCGTGGTTAAACCGGTCAGCAGCAGCGAAAACGCAGCCTGACAGGTTCATACTGAGTAATAAAAAAGCGCCTGCGGGCGCTTTTTTATTGGGCCGTTACGGCTCTTTTCCGGCTCAGGCCAGATGCCGCAGCACAGCATGACCGCTACCCTGTACCATGTCGCTCAAACGGAACACACTCACCGCCTCAGACATAAACCGGGCCTGCTCCATCAGAGATTCCGCAGCAGCAGCAGCCTCCTCCACCAATGCCGCATTCTGTTGCGTCACCTCATCCATATGTGCAACCGCCTGATTCACCTGTGCCAGCCCGCTGCTTTGCTCAACCGATGCCTCAACAATGCTGAGTGTCAGATCTTTTACCCGGCCAATACTGCGCTCAATACCAGCCATGGTATCGCCCGCCTGCTGTACCTGATGACTGCCATTCTCAACCAGCGTAACGGAATCTTCGATCAGGGTTTTGATTTCTTTGGCCGCAAGAGCCGAGCGTTGCGCCAGGCTCCTGACCTCAGCTGCGACCACGGCAAAACCGCGTCCCTGATCACCGGCCCGGGCAGCTTCAACGGCGGCATTCAATGCCAGAATATTGGTCTGGAATGCGATGCCATCAATCACACTGATAATATCGACCACTTTCTTTGACGACTGCTGAATCAGCCCCATGGTTTCAATTACCTGGTGCACAACCAGCCCACCTTCCTGTGCAATGTTTGCCGATTCCTGCACCAGTGTATTAGCGGTCTTCGCACTCTCTGTATTACGTAATACAGTCTTGGTCAGCTCTTCACTGCTGGCCGCCGTCTGCTCCAGATTACTGGCCTGGGATTCGGTGCGCCGTGACAGGTCAGCGTTACCCTGAGCGATCTCACCAGACGCCACCTGAATCGTCATACCCGACTGCTTGATATTGCTGACCAGAGCATCCAGATTACTCACGGTTGCATTGACAGCCTGACGGGTTTCACCAAATAAGCCCGGGTAATCAGCGCTGATGCTCTGCGTCAGGTCGCCATCGGCCAGTGCTGTTACCACCCGCATCACATCGCGCAGACCGGTGTCTGTAATCTGCGACAGGCTGTTCAGGCGTTCAGCCAGGGTCAGAGAAAAGCCCTGTTTATCTTCATGACTCAGGCGCACGCTGAAATCGCCATTATCAGCGGCGGCCCGCACCATAGCCTCTACCTCACCAATCACCTTACGCAACGCATACACGGTCTGGTTAACGCCGGCTTTGGTTCGGCCGAACAATCCCGGATAGTCTTTATCGATACTTTGTTGCAGGTCACCACTGGCCAGCGCTTCAGCCACCCGCAATATATCGTTAAAGCCGGCATCACAGGTTGAGATCAGCACATTCAGATTATCCAGCATGTCTTTAAAACGGAAATGATAACGGCTGGCATCACAACGCAGGCTGAAATCACCGCTGGCACCGGCAGCGGACAGTTGCTGAATATCATCACTGATCTCCAGCAATGCCCGTTTTACTTCCGCAACCGATGCACTGATCTGTGCTTTTTCACCGGGCAGTGCCACCATATCGCGGTCAAAATTTCCCTGTGAATATTCCGCAATCACCGCAATGGTTTCATTAATTACGGCAATATAGTCTTCGACCAGACCATTTACCTGGCCGGCCATTTCACCGAACGTTCCCGGATATTGCTGTGCATCAAGACGGGCGCTGAGCACGCCCTGAGCATGCCGGTCAGCCAGCGTCTGCTGATCCTCTACATACTTCTGAATGGCCTGCTGCATTTTTTGCATCGCAATCATTAACTGGCCGGTTTCATCTTCACGTAATACCTCGATGCTGTTATTTAACCGGCCTGCGGCAATATTTTCCGCCACCGCAACCGCGCGGGACAGTGGTACGGAGA
Source organism: Thalassolituus alkanivorans (assembly GCF_020447205.1). Classification (GTDB taxonomy): domain Bacteria; phylum Pseudomonadota; class Gammaproteobacteria; order Pseudomonadales; family Oceanobacteraceae; genus Venatoribacter; species Venatoribacter alkanivorans. The sequence goes on along the minus strand of NZ_JAJAEL010000049.1, from coordinate 209,405 downwards.
TAGCCCGGATCAGTAACAATCCGGAATATGCGGACATAGCCACGCCTATCAGAATCATAATCACCGCCAGCGCCCTGACCCACTGGTACAAAGACTGTGAACTGATAAATTCTGCTTTTGCGACGGTCAGTTGCAGCTGAGTCAGCTCACTGACTTTACTGCTGATCGGGTCAATGGTGGCGTACAGCGGCCCATCAAATGCATCCAGTTGTCCCTTCAGATTGCCCGGATTAAGTTCCAGAAACCGCTCCAGCTCATCCAGAGAGCGATTTGCCTGAACAAACAGCTGTGCGCCTGATCTGCCAGCGCCTGCTCATCGGCGGTGAGATAAGTTGACATATAACGCTGCCATTCAGCATCAATATCCCCTGCGGCTTCATGTAAAAGCCGCAGGGTCTGACTGCCACTGATCAATCCGGCATTGGCTTTATTTACCGCATCAATTACGCTCACGGCGTAATGGTCGGCAATCACTTTCAGTTGCTGTAACGGAACCACCCGGTCTTCATACACCGAACGTAGTGAATGATTCATCGCGGCGAGGCTGAAAATACCGATAGCACCAATCACAAGCAGTAAAGACGCCATAAATGCGATGGTATAAATCAGCCGGGATCGAATGGATAACTGCATATTTTCTGCCCTTCCTGCGCAAGTCGGCGATGCATCCATGCCACTATTGAAGCGGCTAACAGTAACAGGTTTAGACAAAGGATCAGGAAAATGAAAGCGGCGACAGAAAGAGAAATGTAACTGTGCCGGAGCCATTTTTCAGACAATATACCTCCACATTTATCAGGGAATTTATCACCAATGTGTAGTCAGGGGGGTATAGCAGGGAGAAATTTGACTGTGAATATTACACGGGGTTTACATGCGACGGATTGTTCAGACAGGCCGCTGCCGTCATGCTACGCAGCATTATTTCTGTCGTCCGGTAAACACCGGAAGATTTTTATCCCCGCTATGTAAGGACAATGTTATGACACGCAATCATCTGCTGCCTGTGAAAGCCCTGCTGATCAGTGCCTCTGTTTTATTATTCGGCTGTGTCGCCACCGACCAGGAAGCGGAAAACCGTCTTTCCCACACGACCCTGCATCAGGGGTTGCAGACCATTGGCAGCGGCAGCGAAATTAAAACCATCCGTATACTGAATAATGCCGATGATTATCGTGAAGTGCTGGCAGACTACTCCGCGGAAAGCAGCAAAGATGTTGATTTTAACCAGTACCAGATTGTGCTGATTGACCTCGGTATCCGCCCGAATGGCGGTTACGGTATCCGTATCGATGACGTGCTGGAGCAGGCTAATCATGTGGTGGTTGAATTTACTCAGCTGACACCCGGAAAAGGTTGCAACTATGACGGCGCACAAACCAATCCATACCGCTTTGAAGCGATTAAAAGCCTGAAAGAAATCGTTACTCAGGAAGCTATTGCCGCCGCGACCTGCAGCCAATAACCTGTAGCATCATTCACCGGACAGATCAGGGGCCTCCCGTGCTGCGCAAAATACTGTACGTATTATTCATCCTTTTAATTCTGGCCTTAATCGCAGCGCGCATTATCGTGCCAGGCCAGGTAGAAAAAGGCATGAACAGCGTAAAAAGCCACAAACCCTGGCCTGTCTCTGCGGAAGCCCGTGCACTGCATCAGACGCTGCTGATTGGTGACTGGCATGCCGATTCCCTGCTGTGGGACAGAAACCTGCTGCAACGCAGCGATTACGGTCAGGTTGATATTCCCCGGCTGCGTGAGGGCAATGTTGCCCTGCAGGTATTTACCGCGGTTACCAAAAGTCCCAGCGGTCAGAACTACCATGCCAACAGCAAAGATGCTGCAGACAATATCACCCCGCTCGCCATTGCCCAGACCTGGCCGGTTGCCAGCTGGAACAGTTTGTATGAGCGTGCACTGTATCAGGTAACACGCCTGAAAAATTATGCTGACAAAGCACCGGAGCAACTGACATTAATCCGCACGGCGGCCGATATAAAAGCCGTTGTCAGCGCGCGCGAACAGGGAAAAGCCCTGATCGGAGCATTAATGGGGATGGAAGGCGGACATCCGCTGGAAGGTAACATCGAAAATCTGGATAAACTCTACAATGCCGGTTATCGCCTGATCGGCCTGCAGCATTTTTTTGATAATGAGCTGGGCGGTTCATTACATGGCACGTCCAATGCCGGGCTGACTCCGTTTGGCCGTGAAGTGGTACTCAGAGCAGCTGAAAAAAGCATGATTATCGACCTCGCACATTCCTCCCCACAGGTGGTGAAAGACGTACTGGCCATCACCGCACAACCATTGGTTGTCAGCCACAGCGGTATTTTTTCGCACTGTCGGGTAAAACGGAATTTTCCTGACACGCTGATGAAACAGATTGCGGCCACCGGTGGCGTGATCGGTATCGGTTACTGGAAAGATGTCACCTGCGATGACACACCGGCCGGCATTGTCAGAACCATCCGCAGCGCCATCGACTTGCTCGGTGAAGATCACGTATCACTGGGCTCAGACTTTGACGGCGCCGTTGCCACACAATTCGATACCTCTGAGCTTGCAGCATTAACCCACGAAATGCTGCGTCAGGGCTTCAGTAAGCAGGAAATCCACAAAGTCATGGGCGGTAATATGCTGCGGGTTCTGCTGCAGATTCTGCCCTGATAAAACACCGGAGAAACGCTTCGCTGAATGTTATTAAGTGCGCGGGTAAGCGTACGAGCTAAGCGCATAGCTAAGCGTACGGCCGCGCTTAATTAAATCCGAGCACCACTTCTGCTTTCTTGCCTTTTTGCGCTTTGCAGAGTGTTACCCTCGGCGCCAGGGAATGATCATTTTCATCGGTTTTCTGCGCCAGCCAGGCCTTAACCACAGCACCGCGCTGGCGTGCCAGTTGCGGCCACTGTTCTTCCTGAGCAGAGGCTTCAGCGGCGCTGACAAAAGGACACACCTGCAATTCCAGCCCGGTTTTACCGTGCATCAGTTGTGCGACTTTTTCCAGCTGCGGAATCTGCTCATCATTCAGTTCTGTCTGCCCCTCAGCAAACGCCAGAGCATCCAGACGGATCGCCATTAATTCTGATCCGGCATAGGAGGCAATGCTCAGTAATAAACCGTAAGGCTGCAGACTTTGTTTCAGATAATGCAGAGCGGCACTCTGCAAGGCCAGCTTACTTAATTGCGCGGTAATATCACCGGAACCGAAATCCGGGCTGCTCATATCGCCGGAGACCGGTACGGTCAGACGGACATTACCATTATCGTCACGCAATAAATCCAGCGCGGTATCGACCGGCATGGAAATCTGCTTGCTGACCCGCTTAATGGTTGCTTCGTCTTCCGGCACAAAACTGGAATTACGCAATAATATCCGCGCTTCGCCACCCAGCCGGGCTTGCTGCATATCCATATCAACATCCAGATTCAGCATGCCTTTTTCCAGGTGATAGCCCATCGCCTGCGCCAGATAACCATTAAATGCCACCATATCCAGCTGACTGATACGCAACGTGATATTGCCCTGCGGATAAATCTCAGGCGCATGACTGCTATCCAGAGTCAGACTGGTATCCAGTGCAATACGGTTATAATCGTCGAGTGATAAAACCGCATGTACCTGTACCGGCTTCTGCAATTCCGGCCGGGCAGGTGCGGCCAGTGTGGCGGATATTTCACTGATATTCAGTTCACGGATCTGCACTCTTCCCTGATAAGCAGGTTTTACCGAAGCATCGCGAATATCGGCACCACTGTTGTCACCGTTTTGCTGAATTCCGGCAATAAACAGCCGGAAACGACTACCGTCATCCGCTCGCCCCTCTTCGGCAGAGGCAGAAACAACACCGGTACTTTCTTCTGTATCCATTACATCTGCTGCATCTGCATTTTCTGCATCTACATTTTCTACATCTGCTGTTTGCTGCGACTCCGCCGGCGAGGCCACGGCAGCGCCCAGATCAATTCTGCCATCCGCCAGACGCTGCAGCGCCACCTGCAAATCCGCATATTCATGCAGCCCCGTCGCCAGCTGTGATGCAGATGCCGAAATATCGCTGACCTGATAATGTCCCAGACTCAACAACGGCGCATCGCCGGCTCCGAGCACCAGCTGCTCAAGACTGAGCTCTGCGATACTTTGTGCATCAGCAGCAGCCTGCACACCGCTAAGCTGTAAGTGTTTAAAAGCCAGAGGTGGAGCACCGGCAGCGGTTACCTGAAGATTTTCCAGCACAATATCTCCGTCCCACTGCGGGGCAGTTAACAGCTGCTGTAATTGCCCGGCAAGGGTCAGGGTAAAGGTCTGTTGCAGACTGACCGGTTGAGCGCCGCTTAATTCAAACTGCGTCAGCTCCAGAGTCAGGTTCAGTGGCAAAGCGTCTGGGGCGCTACTGTCAAAAGGGCCGGCCTGCAGCGATGCAATCCGCAGCTGACCACGGCTCGCCGGGCCTTGTGTTGTCAGTGCATCCTGCTGCCAGCCAATGATTTCATCGTTAAGCGTTAAACGGCCAAGGCGCAGCCGCCAGGATTGTTCTTTCGGAGTGCTTTCTTCTGCCGGAGTGATTTCTTCTGTCTGAACAGAAGCTGTCTGTATATCCTCGCTCTCAACAGCAACAGCCTCGCTTTGCTGAGCTGCAGATTCTGTTTCAGCGGCTGCGCTGTTATCTGCCTGCAGCGGAATCATCAGACCACTGATTAACAGACGCAACGCTTCATCATTGCGCAGTGCAGCACTCAAACGTAATCCGTCGAGGCTGATATCCCTGATATAAATTTCCTGACGGGCCAGTGCCCAGGGATCAAAACTCAGTCGCAGCCGTTCAACACGGGTCGTTGCTTGCGGCGCATCCGTCTGCGGGTGGCGCAGCTCAACACCGGTTAATTCCAGGTCTGTGCGAAATGGGGAAAAATGCCAGTCTGACACCGTTAACTGATAGCCAGCGCCCTGACTTTCATACCAATTCTGACCCGTTTTAAGCGCAAAGAAAGGCGCGCTGTAAAGCAGTACCAGCAGCAACAGAATCAGCACTACAAAGAAGGAAAATAAAAAGCCGGCAATGCGTTTTTTAGTCAAAAAAGCCGTCTGAAGCGGAGGCATAAGGACACTCCCAATAAAAAAACAGAGCGTAGATAATACGCTCTGTTTCTTTATTTAAAAACCGGCGACTGGAATCAGCTGTTCAGATCGCGGGCAAATTCATGCACGCCGGCTTCTTTCAGCAGTGAATCAACCAGTGGTGCCATAGCACGGTGCTTTAATGCACTGTTGACCAGTGCTTCCGGCAGGCTCTGGCCATTAGCCGCACTGTCCTGATCCAGCACACCACTGCCATTGGCGCTGCGTTCACCACCCATCTGATTCAGACCATCGATCGAGATAATTTTCATACCCTCAATGTTTTCCAGTGGTTTCACGCTTTCACGTACAATACCCGGCAGCGCTGCATGCAGGCTCAGCACACGCTTCAGCGCAATCTGCGCATCACTCAGGCTGTTCAGGGCTTCGTTCATCAGGCGCTGACCTTCGGCATCCACCGCGTACTTCTCACGGTCGGCTTCCACTTTAATACGGATAGCATCGGCTTCGGCGTTGGCCTGCAGACGCAGCGCTTCGGCTTTATCTTCGGCGGCCATCTTTTCAGCTTCGGCGGCGATTTTTACCCCGGTCGCCTGACGTTCCGCTTCTTTCTGCGCTTCAATCAGCTCGATGGCTTTGTCACGTTCAGCAATTTCCACCTGCTTGGCAGTCGTTACTTTTTCTTCTGCACGCACCGCTTCCGAACGGGCCTCGTTCGCCAGTTTATCGGCCAGCGACTGCTCTTTCGATTTTTCGGCAACCGCAATAGCACGTTCCTGCTCAGCAATTTCCAGTGATTTCTGCTTCTGAATCTGACGCTCTTCCAGCTGCCGCTCACGCTCGATTTCCTGCTCGCGCAGGCGGCGGTCTTTTTCAATTTCAAGCAATAATGTTGCCTGATCGGCGGCAATACGCGACTGGTCAATTTCCCGCTGCGCTTCAATTTCGGCCTGTTTGGCACTACGTTCTTTATCCGCGCGCTCTTTGGCGATTTCAGCCTGCTGATCAGCTTCGCGGGTGGCAATTTCGCGTTCCTGCTCCATTTTGGCGTAGCGGGTTTCACGCTCAATCTGCAGACGCTGACGTTCGGCTTCGAGGTTTTTCTGTTCGATCAGTACACGGGTTTCCTGCTCAATTTCGTTCACTTCCTTACGGCGTGATTCAATCGAACGGGTCATACGCGCCAGACCTTCGGCATCGAACACGTTGTCCGGCGAGAAGAATTCACGTGGCGTCTGATCCAGACCGGTCAGGGAAACCGATTCCAGCTCCAGACCGTTTTTCAGCAGGTCTTCACTCACGACCTGCTGTACTTTCTGTACAAACTGGCTGCGCTGTTCATGCAGTTCCGCCATTTCCATTTCTGCCGCCACCGAACGCAGGGCATCAACGAATTTACCTTCGATCATTTCTTTCAGCGCATCCGGGTCCAGCGTACGTGCACCCAGAGTTTGGGCCGCGTTGGCAATGGCATCCGCATCGGGTTTAACGCGCAGATAAAACTCGGCCAGTACGTCAACACGCATACGGTCTTTGGTAATCAGCGCCTGCTGTTCTTTACGCGATACCGCCAGACGCAGGGTATTCATATTGACCGGAATAATTTCATGCAATACCGGCAGCACCATCGCCCCGCCGTTCATAATGACTTTCTGCCCGCCCATACCGGTACGGACAAAAGACCGTTCTTTCGATGCGCGGGTATATAAACGCGCAAAAATCATCCCAATGACCAGCAGGCCGACAAAAATAAATCCAGCAAAAAAGACTGCTGAGAAAAGGTTATCCATAAAAGCTCCCTGAGAGTTTTAAAAAGTAGTCCGTAATGTAATTTTTAATTGTTGCAGGTTTTGGTTATTGCAGGTGTTGGTTATCCGGGCGGATGCACAGATACACAGCACCTTTCTGTTGCACCAGCAAAACACTGTCGCCGGCGCGGTATGTTTCTTCATCACCATCCGGTTCAACCATCAGATAATGCGTTGTACCAAACTGATCGCGGAATCGCGCTTCCGCCGGACTGCCCTGGCGGGCTTCACCCAGCGTAATGGTCGCTACCTGGCCGATAAAAGACGCGGAAGAGACCGCTTCTGTTTCGTCTTTCAGCAATACTTTGCCCAACAATCCGGTCAGCAGGCGCGTAAGAGGCAACGCAACCGCCAGCGCCGGCACCACGGCAACGATCGCCGGCAGCATAAAGCCAAAGGCCGACATAAACAGCGATTGCAGCACCACACCGCTGAGCCCGAAGAACATCAGCAGCATCACCAGAATAATCAGCACCGGCACCTGACCAATACGCAGCCAGGCCAGAAAACGGCTGAGCCCCATATTCGGCACCTCGCCATCAACGCTCAGGTCGACATCGGGCAACAGGCCATCAATAAATTGCGATAAGCCCAGACCGATGACCACAAGCACACCTTCCAGCACGGCGATAATCAGCATTAATACCAGCGCGACGGCAAAAGGATAATTGCCGTCTGAAAACAGAAATTCCATTAATCGTTCGCCTGCGATTTAACCCGCGCCAGTCGTTCCTGAATGCGGTTCTGACGGGCCAGCTGATCGAGTTCGGCCAGCTTACGCTCATCACCACTGCTCACACCCGGTGCACCGGCTTTATTCAGAATGCGGTTAAAAGCATCGGTCGCCTGCTCCACCTGCGTGGCGGTCGAGGCCGTGCCGGCATGTTCAGCCTGCACCGCAGCGGCATTGGCAATTTCATAATGTTTCAGGGTTTCCTGCATTTCGCGTTTTTTCGCCTGCAGTGCCTGAATATAAGAATTCAGTTCATTAATTTCGGCGTCGCTGTCGGCGATGCTTTTTTCCACCACGGGAATCATGGCTTCGATATCCATCTGGCGCGCAATCGCCGCTTCGGCCAGATCATCGCGGCCCTGAGCAACAGCCACTTCAATCTGCGCCTGCAGTTCAGCATGACGGCTGTTATCCGCGTTTAAACTTTTGGTGCTCAGATAACGCGCCGCTTCAACTTTGCCCAGCTGGGCACGGACATCGGCAATGGCGCTGTCGATTTCGCGGATCGCTTCTTCCATTACCATGGTCGGTGCGGCATTTTCCAGACTGTCGACCAGAGAGTTGGCGGATGCCGACACCAGCCGGCCGATACGTTTTAATAATCCTTCAGACATGGTGTTACTCCTTGCGGTTGGCGCAATTCAGGTGAGAAAAATCCGTCAGCAGCTGCTGTTGCAGTTGCTCAGCCAGATCATTATTCAGCAGTGTACCGCCGCTTTGCGCCAGCAATGGCGGCAGCAGACGGCGCAGCAGATCGCTGACAACGGGAAATAATTGCCGTTCAAGATCGGCAGCACAGGCTTTGCTGTCCTGCGACTGAATAATGGCAGCGCTTTCGGTAAGCAGATCAAAGACCGCTTCATTCAGGATGCTGCGGTCAGATTCGGGGGATTTATAACGTGCGCGATACGGCGCCATGCTGTCACTGGCGGTAATAAACGAGCGGGCAAAACTTTCGGTGCCCACCGCTTCCCGCGCCATAGCAATCAGCTCGCGAACTTTATCGCTTTGGGTCAGCGCACCGTTCTGGCGGATGGCCATCAGATAGGCGTAATCGTCTTCCGATAAACGCACACTGATTGATTGTGACTTGCTGATCATGAGCTTCCCTGTTCATCTGCATACACAGTGAATACAAATGTATACAGCCTTGTTTACGTGGTCAATAAAAAATATTGAGCACGTAAACAAACACCTGCGTAAGCAAAAACCGGTGAAAACACTAAACCAGACCTCAGCGCTGAGGCCAGAGCGCTTCCCGTAAACCACTGGCGCGCTGCACCCGGGTATTCAGCCCCTGTTGCCAGCAGGCTGTGCTGCCAAACAGACTGAAAGTCTTTTTCGCGCGGGTGATGGCGGTGTAAATCAGCTCGCGGGTAATAACGCTCTGCCACTGCTCCGGTAACAGCAGACACAGATGGTTAAATTCCGAGCCCTGGCTTTTATGCACGGTCATGGCAAAAGCGGTTTCATGGGCCGGCAAACGGCTGGGCAATAAATAACGCACGCCACCGTCGGCATCCGGGAAGGCGACTTTTAACGTCTGCCTGCCCTGCTCATCCGTCAGCGGCAAAGCGATACCAATATCACCGTTATACAGACCGAGATCGTAATCGTTACGGCTGATCATCACCGGACGACCGGCGTACCAGCCGGATGCTGAGGCGCGGGTATCGATTAATCCCGCAGCCTGCAGTAAACGCTCAGTGCGCTGATTTACCTGTTCAACCCCATAAGGGCCCTGGCGCAACGCCACCAGAATCTGAAAACGGTTAAAGGCGCTGAAAACATCGTTCGCAGCGGCTTTATCCGCAGCAAAAGCACGCAACGCCTCGGCGTAATCACGGTAGCCATCCACCAGTGCCTGCTGCCATTGCGGCTGTTGCCAGAACGGCTGCTCGGCCAGCGGATTTACTGCCACAAAACGCACATCGGCAAACTGGCGCAGCACCTGATCGGCACGTGCAATGTCACTGTTATTGACCGCCGCTGCCAGCTGGCCAATGCCACTGTCCGCTGTAAAACGATGGGACACCCGCAGTGACGCCACCGCATTCTGCATCGGGCTTACAGAACCTTCTGTGACGGCCGTTAAATCAAAACCGGTCAGTTGCTGCAGGCGCTGAGCAAAGGCGCTGTCCGGACCGTGCTGCACGCCGGCATCGCATAAATCCGCCAGCACACTGCCCGCTTCTACCGAGGCCAGCTGATCGCGGTCGCCGAGCAGAATTAAGCGGGTATCGGCGGCCAATGCCTGAAACAGGTGGTACATCATCGGCAGATCGACCATCGACGCTTCATCCACCACCACGCAATCGAAGGGTAAATGGCGATTGGCGTTATAACGGAAGCCGCGCGGCGACCAGCCCAGCAAACGATGCAGCGTATAGCTGTCGTCCGGAATCTGTTCGGCGAAGGGCAGCGACTTTTCGCCGCTTTGCTGGGCGCGTAATTTGGCACCACGAATGGATTCCGTCATACGCGCAGCGGCTTTACCGGTGGGCGCAGCCAGCGCAATCGACATCTGCGGGTTCTGGCTGAGCAGCGCACTGAGCAGACGCGTGACCGTGGTGGTTTTACCCGTACCCGGGCCACCGGTAATCACCGCAAAATTACGGATACAGGCACTGGCCGCAGCCACTTTCTGCCAATCAACCACTGCCTCTGAGCTAGCAGCCCCCGAGCCAGCAGCACCCGGATTAACAGCACCCGGATCGCCAAATAATTGCGTCAACGTGCCGGTCAGTTCCGTATCCTTTAACGCCGGTTCCTGCGCCAGTCGCTGGTGAATCTGGGTTAATACACCGCGTTCGTAGAAAAAGTAGCGCGCCAGATAGAGATTATTGCCATGGAGTACCAGCGGCTGCTGGGCGTAATCGCGAAATTCGCCAACGGCTGTTTTCGGGTCAGCCTCTGCCACATACACCGTACGGCAAGCAGCCAGCTGCGAACTGGCCAGTAACGAATGCTCACTCCAGAACTCGCGCCATTCAGGCAAGGCACAGGATGTCAGCGGCAGACACACCTGCCCCTTGCCCAGAGCAACGCTGACCATCACCGACGCCATCGCCAGCAACTGCAGTGTGTGTGGTTCTGTCTCTGCCGACGCCTGTAATTCCCACTGCAGCATCTGCATAGCCACCTGACGGTCAATATCACGCAGGTTTTTCACTTCAATTTCGGGCAAATATTGCAACAGCAGCGGATTCATACGCCGGCCTCCGCTTTGTTATCAGTTCTGTTGCGCGCGCAGACAGAATCCGGCAACAGCACCTGCCGCCAGCGCTGTAATTCATCAGGGTCGACAGCGTGGTAATACACGCCCGGCACCTGAGTCAGTGCGGGTGCGGCAAATAAATCCTGCTGTGAGGCAGCCGCATCATCGGCAACTAAACGCGGAGCGCTGTCTCCCAGATGCATACCGCGCAACCAGAAGTAATACACGCCGCCCAGATGCTGAGCCGGATCATAATGATTCAGACGCTGACGCAGCAGCTGGTCGAGTGCGACCGTGTAAAGCCAGGCCTGTAAATCATACTGATGATCGGCCATTGCCACTTTTAATGCCGCCGGGGTGTAGTCGTTAATGCTGAAACCCAGATGATTGGATTTATAGTCCGCCACGTAATAGCGGCCGTTATGGCAGAAAATAAGGTCAATAAAACCTTTTAAATAGCCGCTTAAGGTATCGAAATGAAAGCGCCCGCTTTTCGCCGGGTCGGCTAACAGACGATTAATATCCGCCGCCTTAAGCTGCTGTACCGGCAGGTAAAATTCCATTTCATCGAGGCGATTGGCCGCAGAAATATCCGCTAAGGCGAATTGCTCGCCCTGATCATTCATCAGCGGACTATTCACCACAGCCTGCATCCAGCCGGCAAGGTTATTGATCTGCTTTTGTTTTTCCCCGGCGCCGACTTCATCCTCACTGAGTGCTAAACCATAGTGGCTCAGTTCACGTTCGGTAATGCTGAGCAGCGCATCGGCATCCACAAAATCCCAGTGTTCAAAAATTGCGTGCAGACAGGTACCGGCGTTTGCGCCTTTGGCAAAGGTCAGTGCCGGTGCTGTGGCATCAAATTCGCGCTTGCTGATTTCGTGCAGCAGCACTGCGTCAATAAATTCGGAACCCGATTCATCGCTATTTGTTTGCTCACTGCTTTCATCCATCACCAGCACATCGTCGTGAGCAGAGTGCCCGCTATGATCATCGGCGGTTAACTGACTGTAACTGCTCACGCGCCAGCTGTCCCAGCTGTGCGGCCGGCACACAGCCGCCTGCGGTTGTTCCTGTGAAGCTATCTGACGACGAACTTCATCCACCGGCCACTGCGGTAAATCGGTAATTAAACATTCCGCCGAGGCCGATTGCTTCAGGCCGGCCCAGTCAGGGTCATTGTCTACGGCCAGCAGATAACCCAGCGCGGTTTGCGCAATACGCGATTTTTTCTCTCTTTTGCTTTTGCCATCCACGGCATCGGCCAGCCAGATAAAACAACCCTGCACCGCACGGGTTAAGGCCACGTACAGCAAACGCAAAGACTCCGCCAGAGAATCACGCTGCGCCAGTGCTTTGGCTTCGTCATCCGGCTCAAGATTCAGCACCATGCCGTCGCGTTCACTGAAATACTGTGTATCGCTGCGCGGATTCGGTAAATAGCTGTCGTCCCACAGGAAGGGTAAAAACACCAGCGGATATTCCAGGCCCTTGGATTTATGGATGGTCACAATAGTGACCAGATTGGCATCGCTCTCTAAACGCAGTTGTGCTTCGTCGCCACTGCGGTTATCGGAAAAAATATGCTCACCAAACCAGCGCAATAATGCCTCATGGCCGCGCAAACGGCGGGCAGCACTCTGCAGTAATTCACCCAGGTGGATCAGGTTGGTAATACGGCGCTCACCATCCTGATGGCGGCGCAAGCGCTGCGCGCGACCGTCTTCTTCCAGCCACTGCATAATGGCCGCCATCACGCCACGGCGTTGCCACAGCTGATGATAATTGTGGTTTTGCTCCAGCGTGCGCTCCCACGCCAGCTCGTCATTTAACAGGGCATCCAGTTGCGCGGCAGTTAAGCCCTGGGTTTCTGTTGCCATGGCAGTGCGCAGTGCACGTTCATCACTGGGGTGCGCCACCGCCTGCAACCAGGCGAATAAATCCCGCGCTTCCAGACTGTCGTACACGCTGTCGCGGGTTAAAAACACACTGCCGATCTGGCGCGCAGATAACGCCTCACGGATTAATCCGGCCTGTTTGCGGCTGCGCACCAGCACGGCAATATCGCGCGCCTGCACCGGCTCATCACCCAACGTCGCATCACCGTGCATTAAGGCATCAATTTTCTCGGCACACTGTTCTGCAGCGGTAAATTGCGCCCTGCTACGGGAATATTCACCACCGTCATGCCACAGCTGCAGCGGGGTTTGTTCTTCACCGGCAATTTTCAATGGCTGGCCGTCCGGTTTACCTGCCGCCGATACATTAACGAACTGAATATCCTGATCGAACACAAAGGGACTGTCGTGGCCGGCGAATAACTGATTGACCCCGGCCACCAGCTGGCTATGACTGCGCCAGTTTTTTTCCAGGGTAAAGCGGCGTTCTTCGTCCAGCTGACGGCGAGCTTTGATGTAGGTAAAAATGTCGGCGCCGCGGAAGCCGTAGATGGCCTGTTTAGGGTCGCCGATCATAATTAATCCATGCTGAACTGACTGCTCCGTGCTGGCGCTGCCATCCTCGCTGACGGTCAGATCTTCCATAGCCTGCGTCGCCGGCGCGTTATCAGTCTCACTTAACGGCGGATAAATGCGGTTAAAAATTTCGTACTGCTGCGGGTCGGTATCCTGAAACTCGTCGATCATTGCCAGCGGATATAAACGGCGGATATGACTGGCCAGCAGTTCGCCCTGCTCGGCACGCAGAGCATTGACCAATAAACGCAATAAATCATCCGGGGTTAAGGCACCGGCTTTTTCCAGCAGCTCGAAATAACGCTCTTTAATGGCGTCCATCCACGCGGCTTCCAGCAGCAGAGCTAACTGGTTGGCCGCCTGCTGAAAATCTTCAGTCGCGTCAAAGGCCGCATGCTGCGGTAATTCGCCACCGTCTTTCAGCTTTTCTGCCATCGCGGCTGGCGTCATACGGTAGAGGTTTTTCGGCGCTGGCATATAAAAACGCCCGGCAAAATAGCCGGCCGCTTCTTCTACCCAGTTCGGGGCAAAACGTTTGCTGTAGGATTTTTTATCCAGCCCGGAATCCGCAATTAACTGCACCACATCAGCCGCGCTGATTTGCGACCAGGCGGCTTTGGCGGTCGTAAATGCGGCTTCAGCACTTTGCCACGCCCTGCTCAGGCCATCAGCTGAAAGCGGCGGAATTACCGTCATATCCGGGCGGTTAATCCGCGCTTTTACTTTCGCCAGTACATCATCCGGGCCGGCATAACGGCTGATTAAATAGCGGCTCTGTTGTTCATTCAGCGCATAAGCCTGCTGGCGCCAGATATCTTCACAGGCCTGTTGCAGATAGCTGTCACTGTCGAGTACCAGCTCGGCGCTGAAGACCACACCACTGTCGAAGGCAAACTGTTTGAGCATGCGCTGACAGAAACCGTGAATGGTATAAATCGCCGCTTCATCCATTAGCGCCAGATTGCTTTGCAGCCAGGGTTTCAGTTGCTTACACAGGCTGTCGATATCGCTGTGCCGTGCTTCAGCCAGTTGCTGTAAATATTGCAGCTGCTGATCGTCAATTGACTGGCCATTTTCCAGCGACAATAAATCCTCCAGCGTATCACGCAAGCGCTGACGGATACGGCCACGCAATTCTTCGGTAGCGGCACGGGTAAAGGTCACCACCAGAATCTGATCGCAGCCCAAACGCGGACGACCGTGACCAAGAATCAAACGGTTATACAGGCCGGTAATGGTAAAGGTTTTACCGGTACCGGCACTGGCTTCAATCAGCGACTGACCGTACAGCGGAAAATCAGGAATGGATAAGGTTTTCATACGCCTTCTCCTCCACTGAAACTGGCAGCGGAATCTTTATGCAGCTCATCGGTTTTTATGTGTTTTTTCAGACTGGTCAGCAAGATGCCCTGCTCAGCAAGCCACTGATCGGGCGACTGGCTTTGCAACTGCGCGACAAAATCCGGCAGGCAGCGCTGTAAATAGGGTGATGCCAGTTCGCCAAACTCGCGCTGCACCAGATTAGTGATTTCTTTTTGCATGGCATCGGCTTGCGCGTCGGCATCGTCGGCGTGTTTTTCGGCAAATAACTCCTGCGCCTGTATCAGGCTCCACAGGGTATCGGGTAAATGCGCGATGGGTTTACACCAGCACTGCCAGTACCAGCCGACCGCCTGTTTAATTAAAGCCAGCGCGGTGTCCGGTGCAGGCAAGCCCAGCTGTATTTGCCGCAGCCAGGTATTACCCTTGTCTTTGCTTAAACCGAGCAGGCAAACATGACTGATGCTGCCAGGACTCGCGGCTGCTACCAATAAGGCATCCATCCAGGCCTGTAATAAATGTTTGCCATAAATATCACCGACGCGGTGATACAGCAGATAACCACAATCATCACCTTCATGGCGCACAAATGCCTGCTGCAGTTCGCCCTGTACGGTGCAGTTTTCCAACGGTACCGACAGCGCTTTTACCTCCATGCGGAATTCGGATAATTCGACGATTTTCTGCGCCAGCGGACGCGAATAATCAATCAGATCATCGCTCCATACCTTGCCCAGCGCATGTACCGGTAATTGCCCCAGCGCCTGCTGGCGGCGGGTGAAGGCCAGTTCATCGCTTAATTCTTCAGCGTGGCCGTGCTGAATATCGGCCATGGCCAATTGCAGCCAGTCGTCTTTCAGCTGATATAAATCCAGACCATTTAAGGCAAAGGGTTCTTCGGTTTCGTGCTGTTGCCAGTACACATCGAACGAGGCTTTTAAGCGGCGGGTCACAAAATATTTAAGCGGGTCTGCCAGGGCCTGCTTCACGTCTTCCCAGGCAACTACGCTGGTATCGATATCGGCCGGAATAGCCAGTGGCTGACTGAAGAAATGATCGCTTTCCGATTCATTGCCAGCCCCCTGTTCGGCGGCGACGTCGGCCCACACCTGCTGATAACTACGCACATGGCGCTTTAATAAATCATCAGCCGCAAATGCCTGACGGTTATAGGGCTGCAATGGCAGCTCTTCCAGCAGCCAGTTCAGCATCTGTTGGCGGCTTTGCCTGTGTGGTAAATCAAGATCCTGCTCCAGGGCAAAACCATCGCATAAATAATCGCGCAGTTCCGCCACCAGCACCGATGGCTGCAGTTCGGCATTTTCGCGTACATCGTGGCCACGGTAGCTGATGTACAGATAATCCTGCGCCGAACACACCGCTTCCAGAAACAGATAGCGGTCATCTTCGCGACGCGAACGGTCACCGCGACGGCTGCGTCCGGCAACCATTAAATCGAAGCCCACCGGCGTTACCCGGCGCGGGTAATCTTCATCGTTCATCCCCAGCAGACACACCGCTTTAAACGGGATGGAACGCATCGGCATCAGGGTACAGAAGTTCACCGGCCCGGCGAGAAAACGCTGCCAGCCGCCCTGCTGCCCTAATTGTTCGTTAAACCAGCTGCGCACCACCGGCGCGGATAATTCACCGTTAAAGCCAGCCAGGGTTAATTCTTCCTGCCAGCGTTGCACCGCATCACGGATACGCTGCAGCGAGTTCTGTTCAATACTGTCGGCCAGATACAGATCATCCAGCAGCCGCAGCAGCGACGCCGACCAGTCCGCGACATGACGCGGCCCGGCAGCAAACAGACGCTGCCAGTGTTCCAGCACGTCGATAAAGGCCATTAAATGGCCGAGTAATTCACCCTCGTTGCCTTCGGTGGCCGCCACCGGAAAATCGCCGATAAAATCCTGACGGCTGTCCGGGGTCAGATACCCCAGTAACAACTGGCGCAAGCCTTTACGCCAGCTGTTCTGTTCAAACGCCGGCAAGCCCAGCTGCTGACGTTGTTCGCTGTTTAAGCCCCAGCGAATCTGCGCCTGCGCCAGCCAGTCACGCAGTGCCGGCAGATCATCTTCACGGATATTAAAACGGCTGCGGATAGCGGATACATCCAGCCAGTCCTGAACCTCGGTAATCAGCAGACGGGAATCACCCAGCCCCAGCAAACTAAGAAAGCTGTCGATAAGCGGATCTTCCTGCGCCATCGACTGGTCGGCAATGGCCCAGGGAATACGGTACTCATCGCCCTGCTCGGTGCGCGCGCGGCTGCTGGCAAATACGGCGTCGATATAGGGCGCGTACTGGTCGATATCCGGCACCATCACCACGATATCGCGCGGTTTCAGTTCAGGGTCATTATCCAGCCAGTGAAGAATCTGATCGTACAGGCGCTGCACTTCACGCAGCGGGCTGTGGGCGCTGATTAAGCGCACGCTGCCGTCATCAGGCGCGATGCTTTGTTTAAAGTGGCTGTGCAATTGCGCGTCTTTACTGAACGCGCCCTGCTGACGGTCGGTTAAAGTCAGAATGTCCTGCTGCAGGTGTGCCAGTAGCGTTTGTGATTCAGGTTCAACCTCCCGTTCTAAATAGGCATCCACATCCTGAATGCGGCCTTCATACTGCTCGGCGGTTTCGTGTACCAGTGTGAGAAAATCACGCCCCAGCCGGCCCCAGGAGGCGAGCAAGGGGTTGCCGCTGTCGAGCAGGGTTTCGACGTTGGGGTTATCACGCAGAATGCGCATCTTCTGCCGTTCGCTGACGATATCGCCCCAGAAGTTTTTGCACGGATTGAGCAAAAAGAAATGCACTTCGATCACCGGCGAAATCGCCTGCAACACCTGCCAGTAGCTGCCGGGCAACGCCGCAATACCAAACACAAACAATCGTTTGGGCAGATCGGCCAGACGCTCAGGATGGGCCTGCACCAGCTGTTCCAGCTCCTGCAGCAGGCGCGCACGGTGATCCAGCGAATGACCAAGTTTGGCGCTGTCGGCCACTAACGCCCGCCACACCAGCGGCTGCCACGGATGCGCCGACACCTGTGTATCGGCGACTTCATCCTCGCCCAGTTCCCAGCTCAGCAGCCAGTCCGGGCGATACACCAGATACTGGTCAAACACGTCGGCAATGGTCTGCGCCAGCTGATAGCACTTAACGCCATCGGCATCGTTCTGCAGGTAATGAGCAATGGCCTCACAACCCTCTTTCAACGCCAGCTGTGGTAACAGACGTACCAGCTTCCAGGCCATGATCTGTTTATCGAAATGGGAGCGTTCCGGCAGCTCCGGTTTCAGACGGTTAAACACCTGCCAGACAAAGCTTGAGGGCAGCGGAAAATCCACCTGCGCGGCGATCCCCAGCGAATCAGCCAGCTGCAGTTTGAGCCAGTGCGACATGCCCTGACTCTGTACCAGAATGGCTTCCTGACCAAAGGGGCCGACGGGCGATTCCTGCATCTGATGGACAAGAATGCCCTTAAGAATTTCAAGATCGTTGGAATGATAGAGGCGGAACATGCTTTCCCTGCGGGCAAGTGGTTGGCAGGCCATAGAGTACCAGAGAAGACCGGCCTTGAGAGCCACGAGAAAGTAGCGTGGGCACTGCCCACGGGAAAAGATCGTCATTGCGGGGAGGAAAAACGATTCCACCCTTCCATTCGCGGGCATGGCCCGCGCCTACGGGCAATGGTCATATCTTCAAATAAACGCGGCGTTTAATTTCGCGGGCACGGCCCGCTCCTACGGATAAATTCATCGTCATCCGGGGATAAATTTAACGTTATTGCGGGGATGTAGGGTGGGCACTGCCCACAGAACGAAACCGTTATTGCCGGAGTTTACAGACCCAGCAGCGTCTCGCGCTCAACATAATCCACGCCCTGACTGGCCGCCACTTCGGCACTGGTCAGCGCGCCCTGACACAGGTTCAGGCCCATACGCAGATAAGGGTCATCACGCAGCGCCTGCTCAACACCCTTACCCGCCAGCGCCAGCACAAAAGGCAGGGTGGCGTTATTCAGCGCCTGTGTGGCAGTGCGGGCCACCGCCCCCGGCATATTGGCAACGCAATAGTGCACAACACCGCTGTCGACATAGGTTGGATTACTGTGGGTGGTTGGCCGTGCGCTTTCCACACAGCCGCCCTGATCGATGGCGACATCGACGATCACCGCGCCGCGTTTCATGCTTTCTAAATGAGTACGCAGTACCAGTTTAGGCGCTGCAGCACCGGGAATTAATACCGCACCAATCACCAGATCGGCCTTGGGCAGACACTCATCCAATACGGTGCGGGTAGAAAAACGGGTATGGATGCGGTTGCCGTACTGCTGGTCCAGCTCGCGCAACGCCTGCATTGAGGTATCCAGCACCGTGACCTGCGCGCCCATGCCCACAGCGATGGCCAGAGCATTTCGCCCCACTACCCCGGCGCCGATAATCACCACCTCGCCAGCCGGTACGCCCGGCGCGCCGGCCAGCAAAACCCCGCGTCCGCCGGCTTCCATCTCCAGACTGCGGGCACCGGCCTGAACGGCTATGCGCCCGGCAATTTCTGACATCGGGGCCAATAATGGCAGCCGCCCGGCTTTATCGGTGACGGTCTCATAGGCAATGCCTGTGGCACCGGTTGCCATCAGCGCCTGGGTCAGTTCCGGGTCCGGTGCCAGATGCAGATAGGTAAACAGTGTATGTTCAGCGCTGATCAGGCTGATTTCTTCCGGCTGCGGCTCTTTGACCTTAACGATCAGTCCGGCGTTATCAAACACCTCAGCCGCAGCATCAACGACCATTGCCCCACAGCTCAGATAATCGTCATCACTGAAGCCAATAGCCGCCCCTGCGTTCTGCTGCACCCAGACCTCATGACCGCGATGCACCAGCTCGCGCACGCTGTCCGGGGTCAGACCAACCCGGTATTCATGGTTTTTAATCTCTTTCGGGACACCAATACGCATAAGCACCTCCGCAATATATAAAAATAGTGTAGCTGCGCCAGAGCTGCCGGGTGCAGTAATAAACACCGCACCAGACTACTGAATAGCCCACCAGATTATGTTAATAAACGGCCGGAATCGTGCATGTTTACGCGCCGGTATCAAAATAACGATGCGCGAATTGTCGCCTATCAGGAAGAATCTACCCTGTAAAATCAAGGGGTTAACGGATTATTCAACGAGATAGTGCGCTAAGTGTAAAGACGATGACGGAGTGATAGTGTGCGTGTTTATAGCCTGATAGCGATATCATTATCAGCACTTTTCGTAATGCTGACCGTGAGTTAGACTCCGGGCATAAACAGTAACTAATTATGTGGTTAATGTTTCATTCGATGAAGATGGGGACATCGATAATATCGTCATGGAAAGCTAACAATTCACCATACAAGGCGCTCAAGTCGTTCGTTTCACTCACTGGGACCGGCTAAAGCCGGCCCCTTAGCTTAATCGTTAGGCATCTATGTTTAGTGCAATGAATCAACATAAGTATCTCGACATGATTGAGATACAAGAGACCTATAAAGACTGCCTCAGGATAGTGATAGCTGAGGCTGGTGTATCTAATGCCGTCCCGGAAATATCATCAGATAAAGAGCCAGATAAAGCGCTACGAAAGTTACTGAGCGAGAGTAAGCCCATAGAGGTAACCGACGACAGTGCCCACTATGAAATTGTCTTCGATGACTACATAGCGTATGCAGTTACGAATGAAAGCTATGATGGAGGCATTGAAGAGAAATTCGAAGGTAGGCTTGCACGAATTTACTCGGAGTCAGCCTTTCTAAACTATATTGGCCAAGGAACATTCGCTACGGAAGATTATCCGGGCCCGTTTGTACACTATGGCTTTTGCTGCCTAAACCAAATCATAGATGTTGTATCTGAAAGGCCACCAACGGTGAAATTGATCAATGCCTAACAAGCGACTGTGATTCAAGCTTGATCCTCCCCCCGCTTTAACGGACACCAAAGTCAAGCTGACCAGGTGTCCAATTCCATTTCCCTCTTAGCCCGCCCACCCTGCACTTACCCGGCTTTTCCTACCCCAGCCCCTGAACTGCGGATCACAAACACAGCGAGCACCAGCGCCCACACCAACAAGCCGCAGGTCAGCAGTAATCCGGGGCCCAAGGCGGCGGCCAGCCCGAATTGAATGACGTAGCCTGCCAACAGCACGAATACGGTCAGTATTCCGGCAAGCTGAATCTGGCGCCGGAACCGGGCCGCTGGTTGAGCAATTACCGCAAATACCAGCGCTGTCAGTATCACGCCCCAGAAGGGTATTACCGATGGCCAGCGCGCTAACACGCCGCTGATGGCGGATACGGTAATGGCCAGCGGTGCGCCCCACACCACCGCCACCCATAAGCGGTTGAGCAGGTCTTCGTGTTTGCGCCGGTTCAGCCAGATATTAATACCGCTGACGCAGACAACTGTGAGGGCCAGCCCCATTACAAAATAAAGCAGCTTGCTGCCCATACCGGCAAAATTGCCGAAATGCAGGCGATAAATGGAATACACAATCTGTTTGGCCAGATCACCGTCGGAATAGCCTGCACGGTTGAGGAAGTTGCCCTGCATATCGAAGCGGTAGTTTTCGGAATAAATCAGCCGCCCCGGTTGCTGTACATAATATTCCTGAAAGCGTTGTTCGCTGTCGGCTTCGTGAATGGTCATAAACAATAACTGACCATCGGGCACGTTGGCATTCAGATACTGCAGCGGCTGCTGAATATCCACCTGTAATGGCTGTGCTTCTACCACCGGGTCGCCACTGAAAAACTGCCGCGTTACCGCTTCCTGGTCGCCATCATGAAAGGCTTCAGCAGCAATCAGAATAATCAGCCCGGCCAGGCCAAAATACGCACCGGTAAAGGCCATCATCAGATGAAATGGCAAACCCCAGACGCTCAGACGGTTATGCAGATCGGTAAAATGAATACGTTCAGAACCGGAGCGCCAGGCAAAGGCATCTTTGATAATAGATGGATGCGCCAGCAAACCGCTGATGATCAGCGCCAGCAGAATAACCCCCATCGCACTCACCAGAATTATGCCGATGTTTTTCGGCAGGTGCAGGTAATAATGCAGGTCGCTGAGCTGATGTGCCCAATCGTCATAGGCCGGCACTCCGGCACTGCCATCGGCATTACGGTATTCGCCCTGCTGTTCGTTGGCGAATTTAATCCGTGGCATCGCGTCTGACGGAAAGACCAGATACATGTGCGGCGTCAGATTATCGGGCGTGGTCAGATATTTATTAAATGCGGTTTCAACCGCGGCCGCATCAAACTCATGGAATTCTGCTGCCAGCGGTTGCTCCCAGCGTTCGATATGCGTATGAAACACCACCAGCGTACCGCTCAGAATAATAAGATACAGCACCGCTGCCATGCCAATGCCCAGCCAGCTGTGTGCGCTGAGGCTGGATTTCACTAATTGTCTGGAATATTTCATAACACCATCAAACCAATAACCATAAGGATGACACCAGTGCCGCTACGGTGCTCAGTAACGATACTTTCCAGGGTTTGCGACTGCTCAAAAACCAGCACACCGAGGCAGCCCACAGCAAAGGAAATAACAACAATGCTGATGCCAGATTCAGATTGGCGGCAAAGGGGAATTGCATGACCAGTGCCACACTCACCAGCAGCATGGCCACACCCAGGCCGGCAAATAACCAGAGAAAACGCGCAATATTCCGCCCAATTCCCTGCCAGGATGGCGCAGGCATGGGCTGAACAGTCTGTGGCGCTGACGTTTTACGACGGCCTTTTCGGCGCAGAAAAACAATCATCAGCCAGGCAAAAAAAGCGGGAAATAACAACGCGAAAACAACGCCGTATTCGGCCCCGGCCAGCTGTATCCAGCCCAGCAAAGACAACAACAGTAACAGCCAGCCATAAATGACCAGACTGCGTTCCTGCCCCCGTGCTGATTTCCACGAATAAAAAAGACAGCCAACCCCGCATAACGCGGGGACAGCTGCCATCAGAAATAACATCATGATAAATATCCGTCCGGGCCTGATGCCTGCTTAATTCGCAGGCAGCAGGCCGCGATAATCAGAAGTTGTAAGTAACACGGGCATTAACGGTACGGCGCACACCCGGGAAACAATCGCCACGGGCCAGACAAGAGGTGAGGTATTCCTCATCGCCCAGGTTGCGTACGTTCAGCGCCAGATCCAGCTGTTCGGTTGCTTCGTAGCCCAGCATCATGTCGACCAGGGTGTAATCCGGCGTAACGTATTTAACCGTTGCCGTTTCAGACACGCTTTCTCCGACATAACGCACACCGCCACCCATGCGGAATTTTCCGGCCGGTTTCCAGGTTACCCAGAGCGAAGCATTGCTATCCGGCTCAGCCGCATACTGGTAGCCGTTCTGATCTTCTGTATTCAGTGTGCTCAGCGCCCCCTGAATATAAAAATCCCCGACGTTGGCCTTACCTTCCAGTTCAACACCGTCAATTTTTGCTACGCCCTGCTGTTGTGAATTGGTGCCCGGTACGCCATTCGGGTTTGGCAGATTGGTAATTTCGATATCGAAATACGACAACGTAAATAATCCGGGAAAACCGTTAGGCTCAAACTTCAGACCCGCTTCATACTGGGTTGCTTCGCGTGGTTCCAGCTGTTTACCGTTGGCATCAATACCGACCACGGTTTCGAAAGATTCGGAATAACTGATGTAAGGTGCCAGACCATTGTCAAAGGCATACAACACACCGGCACTGGCCGACAGCGCATCGTCTGATTGTTTGCGGCTGCCGGTATCATTATCGACTTCGTCATAGCGCAGGCCAGCGGTAAAACGCCAGTTGTCATAACTGATCTGATCGGACACATACAAACCGATACTGTCGATTTTCTGTTCCGGATTATCGGTGTAGGTAAACATCGAATCATCCGGCGCACCGGTATATTTCGGGTTTTTCAGATCCAGCACATAATCAAAATTACCGGATGACGCACCACCATCGGCAGAACGTGCGGTGTCGTTATCGGTGGTTACGCTTTGCTTTTGTGCACCAACCAGAATCTGATGACGCAGCGCTCCGGTATCAAAATCGGCTAACAGGCGAACATCCAGCGCATAAAGCTGAAATTCGTTATCGGCTTTATAAAAAGTCCGCGCCACGGTGGTGTCGGTAAAGGCATTGGTGCCGAGAACATCATTCAGATAACGGCTGTTGCCGGCACCGGTAAAGACCGGCCAGGCTTGATTATAATCAGCACTGCCTTCACGCCATAAAGCGGTCGCTTCCAGTGCCAGATTGTTTGTCAGCTGCTGCTCAACCAGAGCGGTTAACTGATTGGAACGGGTATCGTATTTATTCCAGCCCGGTTCACCGGTATACACATCCTGATCGAGGTAGGTGCCGTCTTTTAACGGTTTTAAGGTTCCTTCCACCGGTACAAACTGCGCACCGGTATCGCTGTCGGTGTTCTGATGCATAGCGATTAACGTGTAGCGACTGGTCGCTGACGGCACATAGCTGACCGATGGCATCAGCACCAGCGTATTATCTTCGACATAATCCACCTGGGTATCACTGTCGCGCTTCAGCGCCACCATGCGGTACAGCCACTGTTCGCTGCCGAGTTTACCGGTCGAGTCGACGGCCAATTGCTTACGGTTGTTATTACCCAGTTCAGCAACAATTTCGGTTGCGGCGTCCGCCTTCGGCGTTTTCGACACATAGTTCACAATACCGCCGGGCGTGCCCTGCCCATAGAGTACCGACACCGGACCTTTCAGCACTTCGACCTGCTCCAACGTATACACTTCGGCACGGGTGGTGTTGTAGCTGCCGAATAATTCCTGAATAGAATCGCGGTAACGTGGCAGGCTCAGACCACGGGCGTGAATAGCATCCCCACGGGTGGCAAAACCATAGGTTTCGGCGGTCACACCGGCCATATAGGAGGTAGCCTGAGAAAGATTCAGCGCGCCTTTTTCTTCAAACTGCTCACTGGTTTCTACCGAGACAGAACGTGCGGTTTCAACAATAGGCACACTGGATTTGGTCGCGCCAAAGTTGGTCAACTCCGCACGAACGACGGTTTTATCGAGGCGTGCCTCACTCTGTTCCGGCGCATTGTCCGCATCGGCAACCAGCGCTCCCGTCTCTTGGCCCACGGTGGTTTCTGCCAATGCCACAGAGGCCACATTCAGCAGCGCAATACTCCACGCCAGACGGTTTAATCGTTGCATTTCCATCATTCCTCCCCAGGATATCTTTAATGCAATTACGACTTATTATCATTGCGATTAGCAAGTGAGTCAAATCAAATACAACCTGAGCTACCCACCATTCCCTGAGACTGATACGCGAAATCCCGTTTGAAGTGGTCGTATTACACCGGCTCTGTGCTCTGGAGACTCAGGGGATTAACCGGATCAGCGCAATAGTGTTACCCGCCACCACGGCTCAAAGCTTCTCGCTGACAAGCGTATACTTGCTCCTATCGTCTGGTGCTGTGCCCGCCCAAAGCATGCGCTCAGGCTTCGTATCACTGTTTCTGTGGAAGTTTTTTATGTCTGATGTAATCAGTAATCTGCAATGGCGTTATGCCACAAAAAAATTCGATTCAAGCCGTACTGTTGAACAGGAAAAGCTCGATACCATTCTCGAAGCGATCCGCCTGACGGCAACCTCCAGCGGTCAGCAACCCTATGAAGTGCTGGTTGTTACCAACAAAGAAATCCGTGAACAAATCAAACCTCACGCCTGGAACCAGAGCCAGATAACCGATTGTTCTCACCTGCTGGTGTTTGCCGCCTGGGATAATTACACCGCTGATCGCATTAACCATATGTTCGACCTGACCAACGAAATCCGTGGTTTTAAAAACGAAGGCTGGGAAAACTACCGCGCAATGCTGCTGAGTATTTACCCGCAGCGCGATGCTGAAACCAACTACCAGCATGCTGCCCGTCAGGCCTATATCGGTCTGGGATCGGCATTAATTGCCGCCGCCGAAGCACGGGTAGACAGTACCCCAATGGAAGGCTTCGACCCGGAGAAAGTGGATGAGATTCTGGGCCTGAAAGAAAAAGGCTTACGCTCGGTTATTCTGCTGCCATTAGGCTATCGCGCGGAAGAAGGCGACTGGCTGGTGAACTTGCAGAAGGTGCGCCGCAGTCACGATGGTTTTATTTCTGAAGTAAAATAATCTTCGCAATATTCAGATAAATAATAAAAAAGAAGGCCCGCTGGCCTTCTTTTTTATTCACCTGCTTTAATAAACATCGTTACCTAACGCGGCTTACGCACAGGCCGCTTATTACGCACACCGGCTTTACTGTTTTTAGCAAAACCCGGACGCGGAGTATTACGTAATACCGCCTCCTCTTCTGCCGGAATCAGCGCTTTCGGGCCGCTGCCGATCAGGTCAGTGCGCCCCATATCCTTCAGAGCCTGGCGTAATAATGGCCAGTTTTTCGGATCGTGATAACGCAGGAAGGCTTTCTGCAGGCGACGCTGATTCAGATCGCGCGGGATATAAATCTTGTCCGATTTATAACTCATGCGGTGCAGTGGATCGCGTTCAGAATGGTACATGGCGGTTGCCAGCGACATCGGCGACGGATAGAAGGTCTGCACCTGATCTACACGCATTTTCTGGCGTTTCAGCCACAGCGCCAGATTCATCATGTCTTTATTTTCTGAACCCGGGTGGGCGGCAATAAAATACGGTACCAGATATTGTTCTTTGCCCGCCTCTTTTGAGAAACGGTCGAACATTTTCTTAAAGGCGTCGTAGGTACCCATGCCCGGCTTCATCATTTTATTCAGCACGTTTTCTTCGGTGTGCTCCGGAGCAATTTTCAGCAAGCCGCCCACATGGTGGGTAACCAGCTCACGTACGTATTCCGGATCACGCACGGCGAGGTCGTAACGCAGGCCGGAAGCAATGGCGATGCGTTTAATGCCGGGAATTTTACGCGCCGCACGGTACAGTGCTGTAGTATGTTCGTGGCTGGTTTCCAGATTTTTACAGATGCCCGGAAACACGCAGGACAAACGCCGGCAGCTTTTCAGAATGGTTTCACTCTTACAGTGCAGGCGATACATATTGGCGGTCGGGCCGCCCAAATCGGAAATGGTGCCGGTAAAGCCCGGTACTTTATCGCGGATTTCTTCCAGCTCGTGCAGGATAGATTCCTGTGAGCGGTTCTGAATAATCCGTCCTTCGTGTTCGGTAATCGAACAGAAGGTACAGCCGCCGAAACAACCGCGCATAATATTGACCGAAAAACGGATCATATCGTAAGCAGGAATTTTCGCATCGCCGTAACTCGGGTGTGGCACACGCTGATAGGCAAAGCCGAATACCGAGTCCATTTCATCGGTTTCCAGCGGAATCGGCGGTGGGTTAATCCACACTTCCTGATGACCGTGTTTCTGAATTAATGGCCGCGCGTTATAGGGGTTGGCTTCCTGATGCAGAACCCGTGAAGCATGGGCATACAAGGCGCTGTCGTTGCGGACTTTTTCAAAGGATGGCAAACGGATACAGGTTTTATCCGGATCAAGACCGGCCTTACGCTGCAGTGGCATCGGCACGATTTTTACCGGCATCACATCATCGGCGCCTTCGGCTGAGTCACCGCTAGTGCCATTCGTGCTGCAGCTCATATTTTCCGTATCTTTCATTTCATACGGATTAGGAATCTGGTCAATATGACCCGGCCAGTCGATGCGGGTGGAGTCGACTTCGCTCCAGCCGGCCGGCGTGGCATCACGCACCACCGCTGTGCCGCGCAGATCCTGCAGATCGTCGAGGGTTTTGCCTTCCGCCAGGGCGTGGGTCAGCTCCACCAGCGCGCGCTCAGCGTTACCGTACAGCAGAATATCGGCACCGGAATCGATTAATACCGAGCGGCGGATCTGGTTACTCCAGTAATCGTACTGGGCGATACGGCGCAGGCTGGCCTCGATACCACCAATCACGATAGGTACGTCTTTGTACACCTGACGGCATTTCTGCGAATACACAATCACCGCGCGGTCCGGACGCTTGCCCGGCTCGCCGTGCGGTGTGTAGGCATCGTCGCTGCGGACTTTCAGGTCGGCGGTGTATTTATTAATCAGCGAATCCATATTGCCGGCGGTGACGCCAAAATACAGATTAGGCTTACCCAGCTTTTTAAACTCTTCCGGGTTGTTCCAGTCTGGCTGGGCAATAATGCCGACGCGGAAGCCCTGAGCCTCGAGCAGACGACCCAATACCGCCATGCCGAAGCTCGGATGATCAACGTAGGCATCACCGGTTACCAGGATCACATCACAGCTGTCCCAGCCCAGTACATCCATCTCTTCGCGGGACATGGGCAGGAAAGGAGCTGTGCCGAAACATTCGGCCCAGTAGGGGTAGTAAGAAAACAGATGTTGCGCTGGCTGAGTCATAAGTCCGGACCGGGAAAAAACGGCCGCTATTGTCCCAAATTACGCTGGCCGACAAAAGGTGAAAGGCAAAATATTCCCTGCCTTTCGCGATCATTTCACGCTTTTATTCCCTTTATTTTTATACGGATAATTCCGTGATTCACAGGCTGTTTTTTACCTTTCCGCCATTTTATCCGCACCATCGTCTTGTCTTTTTGCGCGTACTGGCCGAGTATCGGGAGCTGCGCAAATAGCGCTCAAAATAAGAAGAACGTACGAGCCAACCTATGCCACCCTTTGATCCTCTGTTGTTTTTTGCGGCTTTCGGAGCCGGATTAAGCCTGATACTCGCGGCGATTATTGCACGGGATTTTTTTCATACCCTGACTGCCCGGCTGTTTATCCTGCTGCTGGTTGGCGCCAATGTGCATCTGTTTCACCCCTGGCTGCCTCAGGCCTGGCACGGCTACTCCTATGTTGTGCAGAGTGCGACACCGGCCCTGTTCTGGATGTGCTGCCGCCTGACCTTTGTCGCAGCCGACGAACCCCGTCACCTTCTCTGGGGCCTGGCCTTTTACAGCTTCTTAGGTCCGTTACTGTATTTACTGGTCGGCACTCCGGATGGCCTGCACCTGTTGCTGAAAGGCATTCCACAGTGGCTGGAGTATCTGCTGATTCTGGCTGGGCTGTGGGAAGTCATCAGCAACTGGAATAACGACCTGGTCGAAGCCCGCCGGCGCCTGCGTGGCGGCGTGATGCTGGCAACCGGCCTGGCCGTTGGCTGGGGAATTTTTTCGTTCAATATGCGCATCGGCGACAGCACCTCACGTTATCTGGCACTGGATGTTTCCATCCTGATTCTGGCCTGGCTGCTGATGCAGGGACGTTCTGAGTTGTGGCGTTTACTGCCACAGCCTGCGCCAGCCGACAACGATACAGACGAGGCGCCAGCAGGCACCACTCTGGCCCTCAGCCAGCAAAGTTGCGAAGAACTGCAGATGCTGCAGGAATTGATGAATCAGGGTTTTTACCGGCGTGAAAACCTGACGCTGGCCATTCTCGCTCAGGAACTTGGCATTCCGGAATACCGTTTGCGCGCCACCATCAATAAGGCGCTGAATTACAACAACTTTAATGAGTACATTAACGAGCTGCGTATCGGCGAAGCCGCCGATCGCCTGCTGAATGAAGCCGAAACCCCGATTACCAATATCGCGCTTGATGTTGGCTACCGCACCATGAGTTCGTTTAACCGTGCCTTCCGTAAGATACACAACAGCACACCGTCCGATTACCGCGAACACCGCGGCCAGCCACCACACAACTGATTCTGTGCCGGAGGATTCTCCGGCCATACGGTATTTTTCTATCCTGCTTCAGCACTGAAGCTCCCGAAGTGGTTCCTATTAGCGGGTAATTAAAAAGCCCCCTCTTGCGATACTCACTCCAGGCGCCAAACGGATGCTGCCAAAGGGACGCCCTTTCTTTCATCAGGTACCTGCAAGAGGCCCGAAAAAACACCCGAATACGTACCAAAACACTCCCCAAAAGACTGTGCACATCCTGCGTTTTAACTTTTGCACAGCCCCTTTTCTGCAGCCTGCGGAAGCCCTGAAAGCCCCATAAACACTGACTTTTCAAAAAATGCACAACCACCTCCAGAGTTTGCAGCACGATTTGCTTTTACCGCTTCCAAACCTTCCGCTTTGATAAATGCGGCCTGGACGCTACCGACATAATGCTCAGGAAAGGAATCCGGGCGAATAACAACAAAGATAAAAGGTATTCATCATGCAGAAAGCACACACCTCCCGCGCTCACAAGCCGCTGGTGCTGGCGATGGCCATTGCCGCCATCGGCCTGACCGCCTGCGGCGGCAGCGATAATAAAAGCAGCAGTGACACAGGTCTGAAAAAAGTTTTTAACTGTACCGACAGCAGCACCTCCGGGGCACGGGTGATCTGTATCGGCTCGGCTAACGACCTGAGCGATGCTGCAGTTCAGGATGAACTGATTGAAGCTCTGGCCGGAGCAGAAACCGGTGACACTTTTGTATTGCCTCAGGGGCGTTATGCCTTCACAAGCACCATCGATTTCAACGGTCTGGTCGATAACATTCCGGTATCCAACCTTACCTTCCGTGGTGCGGGCATGGAGAAAACCATTATCGACGCCAGCGGCGCCGCTTCCGATGGTTTCCTGATCAACAACACCAACAATCTTATTTTTGAAGATTTCGCCATCTACGAGTCGAATAACAACGCTCTTAAAGTGACCAAATCCGACGGTGTGATCATGCGTCGTATGGCAACGGTGTGGGAAACCGATTATCAGTCAACCAACGGCGCCTATGGCCTGTATCCGGTACAGACCAGCAACGTGCTGATTGAAGACTGTTACGTGAAAGGCTCTGCCGATGCCGGTATCTATGTGGGTCAGTCTGACAAGATCGTTGTGCGTAATAACATCGCCGAGAAAAACGTCGCTGGTATCGAAATCGAAAACAGCACCGAGGCGGACGTATATGGCAACACCGCTACCGGCAACACCGGCGGTATCCTGATTTTTGATCTGCCAATCGGCAACGGCAAATACGGTTCCGGCGTGCGCGTATTCGACAACAATGTTGAAGCCAACAACGCACCTAACTTCGCCAAAGTCGGCACCTTTGCCGGTGGTGTTCATATCGTGCCACCGGGTACCGGTGTGATCGTACTCTCAACATCCGACGTTGAGATTTACAACAACACCATCAAAGACCACCAGACAACCTCTATCGCTATTACTTCCTACATGCTGCCAGATGACAAAGTCGCTGCCGTTCCGGATCAGGACGTTGGTGGTGAAGTCATGAGCTACGGTGATATTCACCCATATGCTGAAGTCTTTATGGATGGCTGGTCACCGTTCGTACGCAACATCAACATTCACAACAACACCATCAGCCTCGCCGCCGGGCTGAATAACCCACAGGGTGCGCTGATTGAGGATCTGATCAACGGTTACAGTGCCTTCCATAGCATGCAGCCGGATATTGCCAGCGGCAAAACAACCGTACCGCACATTCTTTATGATGGTGTTGGTGAACTGCTGGCCAATACAGCAAACCCGGGGGGTGGCGGAAGCATTATGCAGGCGATCGCCGGTGGAATTAATCAGGTAGCGGCAGAAGTAAAAACCAATATTCCTGGTGTTCCTGATTACACCGACATTGACCTGGACAAGTTTGCCCCTTACGCAACCGATGGTGGCGTGTGTCAAACCAATAACAACATTGATGGCATGAATCTGTTTGCGGCCTCAGTGTACGAAACCACCGCAACAGACAGTACGTTTGACGCCAGTGGTTTGCCTTTAAGCAAACTGGAACAGCTGGCCGGTGGCAACCTGAGCATTGCTGCGTCCATTATGGCCGATCCGGATGGAGTCATGAGCTGTGGTTCCGGTTTCGTAGGCACACCAGCCACCGTTACCTTTAACACTCAAACCTTTGGCTGCACCGCTGACGACAGCGAAAACCCGTCCTGCGCTCTGTAACCTCCACGGGGGCCATAGGCCCCCGGCTTCTCCAAGTCTGTATTGCGGATTAAATTTATGAAATATATCAATTCTCTGGCAGTAATTTCAGCCGCTGTATTACTGACGGCCTGTGGCGGCGAAAGCAGCAATAGCGACAATACCGATTCGTCGTCTGCCTGTATCTCATCGGAAAAATCGGTTAACTGGGAAAAAGTACTGCAGGCCGATGCTGCAACACTGGCTGAATATCAGTTATTTGATAACCCTTGCGACCCGACACAGAATGCCAGTACGCGCGGACTGCCTTACAGCCTCTCGGCACCACTGTTTACCGACTACGCATCCAAGTATCGTTTTGTATTTATCCCCGAAGGACAAACAGCCACCTATTCAGAAAAAGAAGTTTTTGAATTCCCCGTCGGCACCGTCATTACCAAAACCTTTACCATGCCCGCCGACACCTCTGATCGTGGTGTAGAAAAGGAAAGGATTATTGAAACCCGCTTGCTGATCAAAAAAGCCGGTGGCTGGGTAGCCCGCCCATATGTATGGAACGCAGCAGAAACCGAAGCCGTCTGGGATAAAACCGGTGAGGTGGTAGCCATTAATAATCTGAAACACGGTGAAGATACCCTGTCGTTTAATTATGGCGTACCAAATCAGAATTCCTGTACCAATTGCCATCAGTTTAATCCTAATGGCGATCACGATGCCGTTAACGGTATTGATCCGACACCGGCTTATTTCGCCCCGATAGGCCCCAAAGCCCGCTATCTGAATTCCGATTATGATTTTGGTCAGGGCCCGGAAAATCAGTTAAACAAATGGGTCGCCGACAATATGCTCAGCGGTTTACCAGCCGAAAACAGCAGCATTCAGAAAGCGGCGGATTTCAGTGACTATAAATCTCTCGCTGAATACAGTGGCACGCCGGAACAATTGACGGCTACGGCGAAATCCTGGCTGGATATCAATTGCGGTCACTGCCACCGCACCGAAGGACAAGCCAGCAATACCGCTTTCCGTGCCGATTACAATATCCCCTGGGACGGTAACGAAGGCCATCACGGTGCCTGTGCCGTACCGGTTTCCGGCGCCAGCGCAGGCTCAACCTGGATTATTGTACCGGGCGATTCTTCCCAGTCGCTGATGTATAACCGTATGAATACCACCAAGGCCGGCCTGATCATGCCACCACTGGGACGTGCGGTTATTCATACCGAAGGTACTGCACTGATCAAAGCCTGGATTGACAGTCTGGACCCGGCATTGTGCAATTAATTAATGTCACCGGGCGCTTCTGCGCCCTTTTTTTAATGCTATTGCTGATCGGCTGCGGAGCCGGCAGCGCGGACGAAAACAATACCCCAGCCCTTTCCGCGGACCCACTCTGCGACCAATCCGGCAGCGAAATTAACTGGCAGGCCCTGCAGCAAACGCGCTGTCCGTTATTATCGCAATATGGTCTGTTTAAAGGATTACCCTCCGATATTAAAAACAGCAATGGCGGTATTTATTATAAATTGGGCAGTGAATTATTTACCGATCATGCGCGCAAATACCGCTATATCTTTCTGCCGGAAGGTACTCAGCTCGGTTACCAGCAACAGGATGTGCTCGATTTTCCAACCGGCAGTATCATCGTTAAAATCTTTGCTATGCCCACACAAAGCACCACAGACAGTGCAGAAGATATTATGGAAGTCCGCCTGCTGGTCAAACGCAGCAGTGGCTGGATATTTATTCCTTATGTCTGGGATAACAACATTAATGATGCCCGCCTGGCGATAGCCGGCAGCCAGACACCTGTCAGTTTCAGCCATAAAGGCGAAATGCTGAATCTGACCTATGAATCGCCCTCTCTGTTGCGCTGCCAGAACTGCCATCAGGTTAAAATCAACGACCAGCTCAGTTTTGTGCCCATTGGCCCGAAGATCCGCCACCTGAATCAGACTATTGAAATGAATGGCCAGCCGGTAAACCAGCTTGAGCACTGGCAATCTCTGGGGCTTATTACCTTGCCGGCCGGTGAGCATCCTTATGCACCGGACTGGCGCGATACATCAGCACCGCTGCAACAACGTGCCAAAGCCTATCTGGATATTAACTGCGCTCACTGCCACAACGACAACGGCGCCGCAGCCCTGTCCGGCCTGCGGCTGGAATACTGGCGCACCGCCATTGACTATACCCATGGTGTCTGCAACTCGGCCCATGGCTGGCGTGGCGGAGGCTTTGATATCTGGCCCGGGCGCGGTAATGACTCCAGCCTGCCGTTACGCATGGAATTAAACGGTGCAGCCGACCGGATGCCGCCCATAGGCCGTAGTCTGTCTGACGAAGACGCCGTCGCCTTAATACGGGCCTGGATCGATACCCTGCCCGCTCAGGACTGTGCCAGCGGCTGAACCAGCCACCAGCAGCTTTGCACCAGAACAGAGCGATTTCATATCGCCCTGCCGCTTTACAGCGCAAGCAGTCTGCCTCAACCCTGCTCCCTGACCGGCTCAGAGGCTTTTCCCCGTCCCCAGGCCCGTTAATCTGATCAGCGGCTGCACAACCGTCAGCTGCTCTTCTGTTTATTAACCGATATTTCACATCTGGTATTTATCTTGCACCAGCACTGAGCAAAGCCTTTATTTATTTGCAAAGAAGGATTCATTTCCGTGCAGGATCTTCACAGCGTTGCCTATTTTCTGAACCTCGGTCAGCAACAGGAAATACAGGAACTTGAACAGTTTGCCCGTACCGGCCAACTGGTGATTGCCATCAGCAATCTGTTGCATCAGCTGCAGTACGAACGCGGATTATCCAACCGCTTTCTTGGCAGTGCCGGCCTGCGCTGCCAGCAAGAACTGCAACAACAGTGGCACAGCAGCAATGAGCAACTGGCGCTGTTTCATAAAGCCCTGGCCAACTTACTGCCAGAGCACGGGCAGCATGCCTTTCCCGCACGCTGGTTCCGCCGTCTGGGTTATGCCCTGCACAGTCTCGAACGACTACCACAACTGCGTCAGGATGTAGAACAGCTGAAATTCAATACCACCGTTGCCATCAAAGCCTATTCCGAAATGATTCAGAGCTTACTGGCCGTGGTGTTCGAGGCCGCAGGCAACGCGGCCGATGAAATAACCGCACGTATTCTCGTCGCCATGTTTAATTTAATGCAGGGCAAAGAGCTGGCCGGACAGGAACGCGCCTGTGGGGCTGCCGGATTTTCCGCTCATGAATTTGACCCCGGCCTGCGTCAGCGCCTGACACAATTAATCGACCGCCAGGATCGCTGTTTCCATATTTTCAGCGATTATGCCAGTGACGAAGCTCTGAGCGCCTGGGAACAGGTTCAGCGCGGTGAATTCCAGCTCGAATTTGAACGCCTGCGGCGTCTGGCCCTGACCGCCGGTCCCCAGTCACTGGCAGCAGCGGATTATGATGTGCGCTGGTTTATCTGCTGTTCTGAACGGCTGGATGCCATCAAATATGTCGAAGAAGTGTTGGAAACCCAACTCCTCTCCCACAGCCAGCAACGCATTCTTGCGGTACGCGAAGCGGCATTGAGTCCCGACCAACAAGGCAACGACCTGCAACGCGGAGCGTTCGACGATGTTCCTTCGTTTGCTCTGTACGTCAGCCATTCACAGTCCGCCGGGCATGAGTCAGACCATGCTCTCAGCGGTCCCGATGACGATATGGTACATAACGTCAGTAAGCCGGTGGTCGAATTAATCGAAGCTCAGGGCCAACGCTTAAAAAGCCTGAATGATGAACTGGATGCCGCCCGTACAGAACTGCATGAGCGCAAACTGATTGACCGCGCCAAACGTGAACTGATTCAGCGCCGCCAGATGAGCGAACAGGAAGCCTATGCGTTATTACGCAGTATGGCGATGAATCAGAACCGCCGTCTGGTGGATGTTGCTGCCGGTTTATTAAGCATGACCGAGCTTCTTTAAATCAGGTTGTGCACTGCACCAAGTCGCAGCACCAACGCATAACCTGCTCTTCAGCAGAGCAAAAAAAATCCTTGCCGTAAAAACGCAGGGATTTTTTTATTCCTGACAACCGCTTTTAAAAACCTTACGGTTGATTGCAACCCAAATAAAAACAGGAAGTTAGCGGATTAAAATGCGTTAAAAACGCCATAGACGGACATTGTCCGAAAACTCTGGCACGCTTCTGGCAATACTTATTCTGAATTTCTTATTCAGTGCATACCCAATGGCGGGTAACCGTACTGACACATTTTAACAGCAAAGGCGCTTACAACGGGCAACCGTTGTGGCGCCTTTTTTTGTTGCCAAGAAAGGGGAAGACCATGCAAGGACTGAACACTCTGCGCCGCACACTGATAAAAAGTGCATTGATTCTGACCACAGGTCTGGCCAGTGGTTTATCGGCATTATCGATACCACTCAGTCATGCTGATGATTATCCGGAAAAAGAAGAGCTTAAATTCGGTTTTATTAAATTAACCGATATGGCACCGCTGGCTATTGCCTATGAAAAGGGTTTCTTTGAGGACGAAGGCTTGTATGTCACCCTCGAAGCACAGGCAAACTGGAAAGTACTACTCGACCGCGTGATTGATGGCCAGCTGGATGGCGCCCATATGCTGGCGGGCCAGCCATTGGGCGCAACCATTGGGTTTGGCACCAAAGCCGATATCATTACCGCCTTCAGTATGGATTTAAACGGCAATGCCATTACTGTTTCCAATGATGTCTGGCAGCAAATGAAACCCTTTATTCCCAAAGATGCTGAAGGGAAACCCGTACACCCGATTAAAGCCGATTACCTGAAACCCGTTATAGAAAAATACAAAGCCCAGGGTAAGCCATTTAATATGGGCATGGTTTTTCCGGTATCCACCCACAATTACGAATTACGCTACTGGCTGGCGGCTGGCGGTATTAACCCGGGTTATTACGCACCGTCGAAAGGCGATACCTCCGGTCAGCTGAATGCTGATGCCCTGCTTTCGGTTACACCGCCACCACAAATGCCGGCAACGATGGAAGCCGGTACGATTTATGGTTATTGCGTAGGCGAACCCTGGAACCAGCAGGCCGTCTTTAAAGGCATTGGTGTTCCGGTGATTACCGACTACGAAATCTGGAAAAACAATCCGGAAAAAGTATTTGGCGTCAGCAAAACCTGGGCAGAAAAATATCCGAACACTCACAAGCGTGTGGTCAAAGCACTGATCCGTGCTGCCGCCTGGCTTGATGAAAACAATAATGCCAACCGCGAGGAGGCGGTAAAAATTCTGGCCAAGCCACAGTATGTAGGCGCCGATTACAAAGTGATTGCTAACTCCATGACCGGTACTTTCGAGTATGAAAAAGGCGATAAGCGCTCTGTACCGGATTTCAATGTCTTTTTCCGCTACAACGCCACCTACCCTTATTACTCCGATGCCATCTGGTATCTGACACAGATGCGCCGCTGGGGCCAGATTGCCGAAGCTAAATCGGATGACTGGTACAAAGACATCGCGAAAAAAGTGTATCGCCCTGACATTTACGCAGAAGCAGCCAAAGCACTTATTGCTGAAGGTAAAGCCGATGCCAAAGACTTCCCTGACTTCAGCAATGAAAGCGGCTTCCGTGCCCCACAAACGGAATTTATCGACAACATCACCTATGACGGTCAGCAACCGAATGCTTACCTGCAGAAGTTTGCTATCGGCCTGAAAGGCGAGCAAAAGCTGTAACACAGGGAATAAGCCGGCTGTTTTAACAGCCGGCCAACCATCACACATTCATCGAAATTGTGCAGTCAACTGAATCCGTCAAGGAGATCCTATGAGCATTGCCCTGACCCAAACATTAAGCAAAATAAGCTGGCTGGAACCGATGATTAAAGCCGCTCAGGGAGAAAACCGCAGCCAGAACCTGAGCATTATTGCCAAAGCCATCGGCATTCCTCTGGCAGGGATTCTGGTGTTTTTAATGATCTGGCATGCGGCCGCATCAAGCATTAACACCTCTCTGGGAAAATTCCCCGGACCTGCCGATGTCCTGATCCAGAGTAAAACCCTGATCAGCGAACATATTACAGAGCGTGAAAAAGCAGCCGCTTTTTACCAGCGCCAGGATGAACGTAATGCCCGGCGTCTGGCACAAGACCCGGACTATATCGTCAAAATCCGCGACTACACCGGTAAGCCAACCTACGTCGATCAGATTGGTACCAGCCTGATTACAGTTCTGAGCGGTTTTCTGATTGCCTCACTGATCGCCATTCCGCTGGGTATTGTTATTGGTTTAAGTGCCAACCTGTACTCGGCGTTTAACCCGGTGATTCAGATTTTCAAACCGGTATCACCTCTGGCCTGGCTGCCACTGGTCACTATGGTGGTCAGTGCTGTCTATGTCAGCGATGACCCGGTTGTAGCAAAGTCTTTTGTCACTTCCATGATTACCGTCATGCTCTGCTGCCTGTGGCCAACCGTTATTAATACCGCCGTGGGCGTCGCCTCTATTTCTCAGGATTTAAAAAATGTCAGTCAGGTGCTGCGTTTAAGCTGGCTGACTCATGTACGGAAAATTGTTTTACCTGCCGCTATTCCGATGATGTTTACCGGCCTTCGTCTGTCGCTGAGTATCGCCTGGATGGTGCTGATTGCTGCGGAAATGCTGGCACAAAACCCCGGACTCGGAAAATTCGTCTGGGACGAATTCCAGAACGGCAGCTCAAATTCCCTCGGCCGTATTATGGTCGCGGTTATTACCATCGGCTTAATTGGTTTTGCCCTTGACCGCATTATGTTGCTGCTGCAACGGAGCGTTTCCTGGGATAAGTCCGCCACCTTACGCTGAGAACCGGAGAAAATTATGAACCCACTACTCGAACTGACTCAGGTAGGTATTGAATTCAGCACCGCAAAAGGCAGTTTCCGCGCGTTGCAGAGTGTCGATCTTAAGATTAATAAAGGTGAGTATATTTCACTGATCGGCCACTCCGGCTGCGGCAAATCCACCGTGCTGAATATTGTTGCCGGTCTGCTGCAGGCAACCGAAGGCGGCGTAGTTCTGAATGGTAAAGAAGTGAACGAGCCAGGCCCTGAACGTGCGGTGGTTTTTCAGAACCACTCCCTGCTGCCCTGGCTCAGTGCTTATGAAAATGTCGAGCTGGCAGTAAAACAGGTATTCCGTGGCAAAAAATCCAAAGCCGAAATGAAAGCCTGGATTGAGCACAACCTGGAGCTGGTGCATATGACCCATGCCATGCATAAACGCCCGGATGAAATTTCCGGTGGCATGAAGCAACGCGTGGGTATCGCCCGGGCATTGGCGATGGAGCCTCAGGTGTTATTAATGGATGAGCCTTTTGGCGCGCTCGACGCCCTGACGCGTGCGCACCTTCAGGATTCATTAATGGACATTCAGAAGGAGCTGAATAACACCGTCATTATGATTACCCATGATGTGGATGAAGCGGTCTTATTGTCTGACCGGATTGTAATGATGACCAATGGTCCCGCTGCCACCATTGGCGAAATTCTGCACATCGATCTGGAACGGCCACGTAACCGCCTGCAGTTAGCCGATGACCCACGCTACAACCATTACCGTCATCAGGTGCTGAGTTTCCTTTATGAAAAACAGCGTAAGACTGATGACAGCCTGCCTGCCACGCAACCCCATGGTCAGGTCTCAGGTTCCCAAATAATAAAAGAAAATCATGAAACCCGCGCGATAAACACCCCGGCCGGGCATTCCCATGCTCATACACCGGATCAGGATAAAGCTAACCAGTTAAAAACTGCCTGATTTTAATCAAATACCGGAGAAAGAATGATGCAAACAAAAAAAACGTTGTCAGCTACTGCCCTGAGTTTAGCCATCAGCCAGATTGTCTTCAGTCAGAGTGTGCTGGCAGAAGATACGGCTGTTGATATGCTGAAAAAAGGTGACGCCATTATTGATCTTCGCCTGCGCTATGAAAGCGTTGATGATGACGATGCTGCCGATAAAGACTCTGCCACGGCACTCACTCTGCGCTCTCGCCTGGGTTATGAAACAGCCGATTTTAACGGCTTTAAAGTGCTGTACGAAATTGAAGATGTACGCGCCGCTATCGACGACTATGCTCCGGAAAATACCGATTATGATACCGTTGCCGATCCGGAGAACACCGAGATCAACCGTGCTCAGATCAGCTACAGCAAAGATGGCTTCAGCCTTGTAGCCGGTCGTCAGCGTATTATTCTGGATAATGCCCGCTTCGTCGGTAATGTCGGCTGGCGTCAGAATGAACAAACGTTTGATGCGCTAAAAGCAGGCTATAAAACCGGCGATCTTAACCTTCAATACGCTTACATCGATCAGGTTAACGGTATTCTGCGTAAATTTGATGCCGACGTTACCAGCCATTTACTTAATGCCACCTACTCCGGACTCAAAGCCGGAAACCTGACCGGTTACGCCTATTTATTAAAGGATGACGACAGTGATGCCAAGCTGGATACCTATGGTGC
This sequence comes from Thalassolituus alkanivorans, assembly GCF_020447205.1. GTDB lineage: Bacteria > Pseudomonadota > Gammaproteobacteria > Pseudomonadales > Oceanobacteraceae > Venatoribacter > Venatoribacter alkanivorans. The sequence continues at coordinate 169,367 of NZ_JAJAEL010000049.1, read as the reverse complement.
GCGCTTTGCCGGAAAAACGGCCGTCAATGATCTGAGCCTGATCTACAGCGCAGAATTTGCTACCCAGTCCAGCGATGATTTTGATGCCAGTTATTATGCCCTGGAAGGCGGCGTGGTGTTGTCCGGCCTTACTCTCGCACTGGGCAATGAAACCCTCGGCAGTGATAACGGCGCCTATGGATTCCAGACCCCGTTAGCCACCAAACATGCGTTTAATGGCTGGGCAGACAAATTCCTGGTAACTCCGGCCGATGGCCTGAGTGATACCTATATTAAAGCCACGGGTGCCGTCGCCGGTGTCAAATTGCTGGCCATGTACCATGAGTACAGTGCCGATGAAGGCAATGACGATAAAGGCAGCGAAGTCAATTTCCTCGCCGCCAGAAGCTTTGCTGAGCATTACAGTGCCGGTCTGAAATACGCCGCCTACAGCGCCGGAGATAATGGTAGCGACAGCGACAAAGCCTGGCTGTGGCTGGAAGCAAAATTCTGATTAAGCCTTAAAAAAGCGATACGGCGGTGCCCTGTGGGTACCGCCATCTGTCAGCGAAGGAGATAGAACATGGCGACAAACATTCTGGTGATTATTGGCAATGGTCTGGCAGCCAACCGGGTACTGGAGCAACTGGGCGAGAACCATCCGTTCAGTGCTATTCACGTACTGAGCGACGAGCCTGTTGCTCATTACAATCGCATTATGCTCTCACCACTGCTGGCCGGCGAAACAACGCTGAATGCCATTACGCCACATGATAAAGAGTGGTATCAGAGCCGGCGTATTTCTGTTTATCTGAAGCAGAATGTTGAACGCATTGATACGCTAACCCAGCAGGTTATCTGTTCCGGTGGCGACCATTTTGCTTATGACGCACTGATACTAGCCACCGGTTCCCGTTCTTTTGTGCCTGATATTCCCGGTGCAGATGCAACCAATGTTGTTGGTTTCCGCAGTCTGCGCGACGTTGACACTATGTTTGAACGCTTGCCGGATATACAACACGCTACCGTGATTGGTGCCGGATTGTTGGGTGTAGAAGCCGCCACGGGACTTCGCAGCCACGGCATCCAGGTAACCCTGCTGCACCGTAACCCTGTTTTGATGAACCGCCAGATGGATGCCACAGCGTCGGCATTGCTGGAAAAAGAACTGCTTAACCGTGGTATTGATGTACGCACCGGCTGCACCCCGCTTAAATTGTGCAGCAGCAATGCGCCAAAACTGCACATCAATACTATTCAGTTTGAACAGACTGAGTACCGTATTCAGCAACAGCTGGATACCGATCTGGTGGTATTTGCTACCGGTATTATTGCCAATAAAGAACTGGCAGAAAGTGCGGGTATCCACTGTGGTCAGGGGATTCAGGTAGATGCATTGATGCGTACCAGTCATCCGCATATTTATGCATTAGGCGAATGCTGCGAATTTAACGGCAACACCTATGGCCTGGTCGCTCCCATCTGGGAACAGGCCAGCATCCTTGCACGCCAGCTGCACCAGCAATATCAAACCGATCAGCAGCAGAGATTAAGCACTGCCGATCCTCTGTTGTCGTATCAGGAGCGCGAGCATTTAACCAAATTAAAAGTATCCGGTGTCGATATTCACAGCATCGGTCAGTTTGAAGCAGACAGCAGTACAGAAGTTCTGCAACTGCTGGATGAGCACGCGGGTATTTATAAAAAAATACTGTTGCGCGATGAGCGTATCGTCGGGGCCCTGTGTGTCGGTGATGTCGCCGACAGCCACTGGTATTATGAATTAATGCAACAGGGTGACAGCGTTACCGCTCTGCGGCCAACATTATTGTTCGGCCAGGCGTATTGCTGATACTGTGCTGAAAAATTATCAGTGACCGCTACTGGCAGAAAAAACATTCATCACCACGACACCGGTAATAATCAGCACCATACCGATAATAGCCGCCGGATCGAGTTTCTGATCGAATAAAAACCAGCCAATCAGGGTAACCAGAACAATGCCCATGCCCGACCAGATAGCATAAGCAACGCCGACCGGAATGGTTTTTAATGTCAGGGCCAAACCATAAAACGCTATAGAATAGCCAACCACCACCACCAGCGAGGGTATTAAACGGGTAAAACCTTCGCTGACTTTTAACGCTGAGGTTGCGATCACTTCGGCAATAATCGCAATCGCCAGAATCCACCAGGTATTCATACTAGGCTCCCACGCTGCCACTGTATTTTTGCTGCTGTCTTTTCACCAGCTGCGCCAGTATTTTAATCGCATCTTCCACATCCTCACTCCAGGTAATAGCCGTATTAATGCGGATATAATTGGAAAAATGCTCAGTATTGGAAAACACATCACCGGGAATAATAATTACCGAACGCTGCGCAGCCTCATAATGCAGATCCATCGCACTGACGCCCTCGGGCAAACAGACCCAGAGAATAAATCCTCCGGCAGGCTCACTAACCCGGGTTCCCGGTGGAAAATACTGGCGGATGGCATGAATAAAACGCTGCATGCTGTTGGCGGCACGCACCCGGAACTGACGCAGATGCCGGTCGTAGTGGCCGTTCTGCAGATACGACAGCATCGCGTATTGTGACAGGCTCGCTGCCGAAAAAGTGGTAAATGTCTGCCGTTCTGTTACCTGCCGGTACCAGCGACCAGGAATGCACCAGCCCACACGCAAGCCTGCCGAGACCGTTTTGGAAAACGACGAGCAGTACAGCACCAGACCATCCTGATCGTAGGTTTTCAGCACCGAAGCCGGTGGCTGAGCCTGTCCACGCGCGACCGGATACCCTGTTTCGCCATAAACATCATCCTCGATCACCGGCACCTGATACTGACTGGCCAGCGCCATCAGTTTTTTCTGTTGCTCTACCGGCATACTGCAACCGGTCGGATTGGAATAACGGCTGCTGACCTGAATGACTTTTACCGGCCACTGCTGTAGTGCCAGCTGCAGTGCATCGACACTCATGCCCTGCTGCGGGTCAGTGGGTATTTCAATAATCTTCAGCCCCAGCATATCGGCGGTCTGTAAAAAACCGTAATAACAGGGTGATTCAACCGCGATCAGATCACCGGGGTTCGTAACTGCCCGTAAACACAGGGCCAGCGCTTCGGCACAGCCATGGGTAATAACGATGTCATCCGCCTGACAACGCACATTCACATCTCGCATTCGTACCGCAACCTGATTACGCAGCTCTTCCAGACCGGGTGAAAATAAATAATCAAATACTTCGGCAGAATGAAAACGACTGACTTTCTGAATATGGGTCTGCAGCACCCGTTGCGGTAACCAGTCCGGACGCGGAATCGCAGCACCAAGATTGATCATGGCCGGACGATTGATTTTCGCCAGCATGCTATTAATAAATTCCGCTTTGGTAACAGCGCAGGGTTTATCACCGGCCGATAACGGCGGTATCTGCTGCTCAGCAGACGACACATGGCTGCGGACAAAGTAACCCGACTGTGGCCGGGCCGAAATCCAGCCCTGATCCTCAAGCCAGGCATAAGCCTGGGTTACGGTTGAAATACTCACGCCGTACTGCCCCGCCAGTTTACGCACACTGGGTACTTTGCTGCCGGCCGCAAACACTCCGGCACGGATATCATCCGCCACCCGGCCAGCCAGTTGCTGATAAAGGGGTTGTTCTGTCTGGCGTTGTAACACGATGAACTCCTGAGCACTGACGGCTGCATAGAATCGGCGGCGTGGAATAGGCTCCATGGCCAATTACTCACTGACAAAGCGCATTCTAAAGAAACAACTGTACCGCCAACCGATACAGTTTGGCCAATTCATTCCAGTACAGTTGCCAATAGCAGCGCTACTGTACCGCTGCTTCTCTCCCGCCCTGCGTCTGCTGCCGTAACCCACAGCACGGCATGATGATTCATCAGTTATCCATCGATTCAGCACAAAGGCCATGTATGCAAAATCCATCTCTGACCATTCCTTCTCCTCCTGACAGCAGGACAAACTTACCCGCTAACAGCAAACCCGGAAAATTCGCGGTCCCCGTATTCAGTGCCGTTCATCAGGCCTTGTTTGCGGTGATGCTGTTTGCCCTCACCATTCCGATGACACAGATCGCACTGGGCAGTTTTTCAGCCGAGTTTATTGCCGCCAGCCGCGCCGTCATCGCGGGCCTGACAGCCTGGGTGGTAATCGTTATTAATGGCTGGAAACGTCCGCCGCTGCAGGCGTTGCCCTGGTTGCTGCTGGCCGGTGTTGGCGTGGTACTGGGCTTTCCTTATTTACTGAGTCTCAGCCTTACCCGTATACCCGCCGCTGATATGGGCGTGGTTCTGGCCGGCCTGCCGCTGGTAACGTCGTTACTGGCCACCCTGCTGCAGGGCGAACGTCATCCACCACGCTTCTGGTTTTTTTCCGTTGTCGGCTGCAGCCTGCTCGCCGGTTATGTCATTACCACCATCGGTGCATTGCCGGCGTTCGCCCCTCAGCATCTGCTGACTCTGATCGCCACCCTGCTGTTTGGCGGTCTGGGTTACAGCGCCGGAGCCAAAGCCGCCGCAATGATCGGTGGCTGGCAGACCATCTGCTGGATGGTGGTTTTATATTTGCCATTGTCTGCGCTGGTATGGGGAAGTTTGTGGGCCACGGAAGCTGCGCACAGCAACCAGCAGGATATCGTGAAAAGCATGCTCGCCCTGCTCTATCTGGGTCTCATCAGCCAGCTATGGGGCTTCCGTTTCTGGTATCGCAGCCTGGCGACGGCGGGTGTCGCCAAAATCAGTCAGCTGCAATTGCTGCAGCCGTTTTTTACTCTGGCATTTATCAGCCTGATGCTGCGTGACAGCATTACTGTCGCTCAACTGTTTTTTTGCGCGCTGATAGTGTTGATGGTGATGTGCGCGATGAAAAGTGCAAAGCGCTGATTTGCGATCAGGGAGGGCCTATTGACAGGCCCTGAATCAGCCGGAAAAAATCAGCGCCTGTACAATAATCACAAGCAGTAAAAGCCCACTGAGTATTTGCCAGAAACGCAACGGGTTACGCTCCAGCAATGGCTTTTGCCGGTATTGCCGCTGCAGCGAAGCATTCGGCTGATGCAGGTCGGTCCAGAATTCAGAATAAGCCTGATAACGCTCCGCCGGATTGGGTTCACAGGCTTTCTGAATACAGAGATCCAGCCACAGCGGCAAGTCCGGACGATGCTGCAACAGCGACGTGTAACGCCATTGCGAAAACGATTTCGCTCCGCGCCGGTGTACCTGATCCATAGTAAAAGGCTGCGCACCGCTGAACAGCTCATAGACCATAACACCCAGCGAAAATAAGTCACTCTGATGGCTGGCATTGTGCAGGCCTGTAGTGCCAAGAACGGTTTCAGGCGCAATATAATTAACCGATCCCTGCGGGCATTCTTCTTTAACAGCGCTGTTAATTTCTGCCAGACCGCGTACCTGAACGGTGCCAAAATCAATTAATTTAATACCGCCATTGCGGTCAACCAGCACATTTTCAGGCTTTAAATCACGGTGCACCATGCCCAATCGCTGAAATGCCCGCAGCGCATGGATTAATTGCCCGACCAGTTTACGGACATCGGCAGCAGAGGGAGCCGGATGATCATGCAACCACTGGCGCAGGCTGTCGCCATCCAGCTTTTCACAAATATGATAAAGAAAGCGACTGCTATCCAGTGGCGGGTAAATCTTCATAATGTTCGGATGATCGACCCGGCTGCCAACCCATTGCTCGCGCACAAAGCCCTCAAGGTAAACCAGATCATCCTGAAAATTCAGCGATGGTGCTTTTAATACATAGTCTTTTTGGTCGCGCAGATTACGCACTCTGTAGACATGGCTGCGCGTACCGGCATACAGAATTTCCTGTATCTGAAAGTGGTCGATTTTATCGCCCGTTTTCATTACCGGCGGAATAGCCCGCTCACACAAAGTACGGTGTGCTTCCTCCAGGTTAGTCTGCGGTAATTGTTCAACCACCAGCAGACAGCAGGTTGCATTGTCGTCACCGCCCTGAGCCAAAGCCTGTTGCACCAGCTGTTTGCTGCATTGCTCCAGCTGATGCTGATTGATTCCGTGACTAGCAGTCGCGGCCTGCAATGCACCGTTCAGTGTCTGCTGTAATTGCTGGGCGGTTAAAAAACCATGCACACCATCACTGGTGAGTACAAAAACATCGCCCTGCCGCAATGATTGAGTCTGATAATCAACTTCCAGGTGGGTATCCATTCCCAGCGCCCGGCTAAGGTACTGACGCCCACCCTGCTGATGATTATGATCGCGGGTCAGCAACTCAAGAATACCGGCCCGCAGACGATAAATCCGGCTGTCGCCGACATGCAGTAAATGCGCAGTATTGGATTTTAAAATCAGCCCACTGAAGGTCGTCACCAGACTGTTATGGCGGGCACTGGCCTGCTGACCATGATGATACAGCCAGGCATTAAGTGACGATAAAACTCTTCCTGCTGCAGTTTTTACATCCCAGCTGTCGGGCGTGCTGTAATAATCCTGCAGAAAATGCGTCACACTGGTGGTGCTTGCCTGCTGCGCATGCTCGCTGCAGCTGACACCGTCGGCGACACACAGAGCCACCCCTTTATAATGCTCCTGGGTGGTAAGACAAGCGGCAAAAGCATCCTGATTTTCGTCTTTCGGACCTGCAGAAGAGTAGCCGCCCAGCGTGACAATCAGGCGTTTGGCAGAAGGCCGACGGATAATGTCACCTTCAGTGGCAAGACCATATTCCTTATTTAATGCTCTGTCAGTCTGCATAGATGTCTCTGAGTCAGGCACCAGGACCCAACGGTCTGCAATAAAAAACCTGTGTAAAACGATGCACAGATGATGAATACCAAGACGTGAGAGAGTAGCCCGGTATTCATTGATATCCGTCCCGTTTTACACAGTGCGCAACAGCGCAATAGGCGAAATATCCAAACACGGCACAACTGATGAAGGAAGGTAAGCACCTGCTGTCACCGTATGTCTGGTTCGCCCGATCGTTATACTTATAACTCAGCGCGCCGTTGCAGCAGAGTTCACATCAATCATTTCAACCGTACCATCATCACGCACCTCAGCAATATGGCCTGCTGGCTCCTCCATGGCCAACAAAGCAATAAAGCCCACGACAGCCGTCGCCGCGATCACCATAAAGAAAGTTGAATAATCCACGAATGACAACACCGTTAAATAGGTCACGGCACCGACATTGCCGTAGGCTCCGGTCATACCGGCAATCTGCCCGGTCAGACGGCGTTTGATTAATGGCACGACAGCAAATACAGCACCTTCTCCGGACTGAACAAAGAACGAACAGGCCATTGCCGCAACAACGGCAAGCCACAAAGGCCAGCTGCTGTCGACCATTGCCATCGCACAATAACCAATAGCCAGACCCAAGGTCAGAATCAGCAGGGTTGGCTTACGGCCGAATTTATCCGACAACCAACCGCCCCCCGGACGTGACATCAGGTTCATAAAAGCATAAGCCGAAGCCACCATGCCGGCCATAACCGGTGTCAGTTCAAAAGTTTCGGCAAAAAACAGTGGTAGCATGGAAATAACCGCCAGTTCAGAACCGAAGGTGGCAAAATACAGAATATTCAGCACCGCCACCTGACGGAATTTATAACGATGAATTTCAGCAACCGGTTCTTTGAAAACCGTTTTATTAACATTCCAGACATGGCTGACATCGTACAGATACAACAGCACCAGGCCGATATAAATCCCCACTGCCATGGTATCGGTCAGCATGCTGACACCAGCCGGAGACAGCTTCCATGCCAATAATGCCAGCGCCGCATACATAGGCACCTTCATCACCAGCAGAAAGAAAAAATCGCCTTTACTGGTGACTTCCAGCGCACCAACATGCTTTGGCTTAAAGTAGGTAGAGCCTTTCGGTGTATCCGAAACATTACGATAATAAATAACGCTGAACAGCAGGCTAAGAACCCCGGTCAGAGCAATGGCATAACGCCAGCCATCGTCCCCGCCAAATAACAGCGCAATAACCGGCAAGGTGAATGCCGCCGCCGCAGAGCCGAAGTTACCCCAACCACCGTAAATCCCTTCGGCCGTTCCCAGCTCGTTAGCCGGAAACCATTCACTGACCATACGAATACCAATCACAAAACCGGCACCGATAAAGCCCAGCAGAAAGCGGGCAATCGCGGCCTGAGTAAAATCATCGGCCAGGGCAAACATAAAGCAAGGAATTGAACATAGCGCCAGTAATAGCGAGTAAACAATACGTGGACCAAAACGATCCGTCAGCATGCCAATAATAACCCGTGCCGGAATGGTCAGCGCGACGTTAAGAATCAGCAGTGTTTTAACTTCCGCAGCGCTCAGCCCCAGACTGGCGGCAATCGCCTGCAGCATGGGTGCATGGTTAAACCACACAACAAAGGTAATAAAAAATGCGATCCAGCTAAGATGAAGTACTTTCATCTTACCGCTGAAATTAAACAGATTAAATTTTTCGACCGTCATCAGATAATTCATCCGGTAATTAATATCACTGCCCGCGTTACGGGCAGCGTTGCAGTAAGGCCCTGGGTTCAGCTCAGCTGAACCTGCTGCTGCTCCACTCTTACCCGGTAGGTTTTCAGCAACAGATCACTGTCTTCCAGACACTCGCCGGTCGCCAGATCGTAATGCTGTTTATATAAAGGTGATGCCACCACCAGCCGCTCACCAACAGAACCGACAATACCGCGTGATAACACATTGGCCTCACCCAGCGGATCGTAATTACTGATGGCAAACACCTGATCACTGTCACCGATCCGGAACAGTGCCACCTGCTCGCCCTGATACAGCGCGCACACACCGGTATCCGGAGCGATATCCTCTAACAGACAAATGCTGCTCCATTGATCAACGGCCTGTTCTTGGCCGGTTTTTACTGAATTTAATAATGTCATAATCTGCTCCTTAGCCCTGTACTGTACTGAGATTAACCAGTTCAATCCGCTCGGTTGCGGTTGCCGGACGGCGCTGACCGCGTTCACGCACATACAGCAGGTTACTGTCATCTTCATCGGCATTAATAAAATGCTGGAAGCGTTTGAGTTTTTCCGGATTTTCCAGCGTTGTTTTCCATTCACACTGGTAAGTACTTACGACGCGGGTCATGGCATCTTCCAGTTCGCTGCAGATACCCAGTTTGTCGTCGACCACGACCTCACGCAGGTAATCCAGTCCGCCCTCAAGGTTTTCCATCCATACCGACGTGCGCTGCAAACGGTCGGCGGTACGTACATAAAACATCAGTACGCGGTCGATGGTTTTAATCAGGGTTTCATCGTCCAGTTCGGTGGCAAATAAATCAGCATGACGCGGACGCATACCGCCATTACCACAGACATATAAGTTCCAGCCTTTTTCGGTGGCAATAACACCGATATCTTTGCTCTGTGCCTCCGCACATTCGCGGGTACAGCCGGATACGGCAAACTTAATTTTGTGTGGTGCACGCAGGCCTTTGTAGCGGTTCTCCAGTGCAATCGCCATCGATACACTGTCGAGCACACCGTAGCGACACCAGGTACTGCCAACACAGGATTTCACCGTACGCAGCGATTTACCGTAGGCATGGCCGGTTTCAAATCCGGCAGCAACCAGACGCTCCCAGATCTGCGGCAGTTCGTGTAATTGTGCGCCGAATAAATCGATACGCTGACCACCGGTAATTTTGGTATACAGGTCGTATTCTTTGGCAATTTCACCCAGCACGATCAGTTTATCCGGGGTAATTTCACCACCGGCAATACGTGGCACAATGGAGTAAGTACCGTCTTTCTGCATATTACCGAGGAAAATATCGTTGGTATCCTGCAGACCGATATGCTCGTCTTTCAGAATGTATTCGTTATGGAAGGAGGCCAGTACAGAACCGACCGTTGGCTTACAGATTTCACAGCCATGGCCTTTACCATGCCCCTGCAATACCTGAGCAAAGGTGGTGTAACCTTTAACACGGATAATATCCGCCAGCTCAGCACGGGTATAAGCAAAGTGTTCGCACAGATTGTTATTAACCTCAACACCAAGAGCCACCAGCTCAGCATCCATCACCTGCTTCACCAGTGCAGAACAACCACCACAGCCGGTCGAGGCTTTGGTCGCGTCTTTAATATCCCCCATGGTGCAACAACCGCCCTGCACCGCTGCCGCCAGATCACCTTTGGTAACATCAAAACAGGAACAGATCTGAGCCGTTTCCGGTAAGGCAGCAACGCCCAGTCCGACGGAAGCTTCACCATCCACCGCTGGCAGAATCAGTGCCGCCGGGTTACCGGGAATATCCATATCGTTCAGCATTAACTGCAACAGCGTACCGTAAGCCTCAGCCTCACCCACCAGCACCGCACCCAGCAATTTTTTACCGTCGGCAGAAACAATCAGGCGTTTATAGACTTCGGCAATGTCATCATTAAATACATAACTCTGACTGCCGGCAGTATGTCCGTGTGCATCACCGATGGAGGCAACATCAACGCCCAGCAATTTAAGTTTGGTGCTCATATCGGCACCTTTAAAGGCCAGTGCCGGTTCTTCGTGGGTAATTAACGAACTGACAATATGTGCGGCACTGACTTTGGCCATCTGATAGCCGGGAGCAACCAGACCGAAAATTTTGTTATCCCACAGTGCGCATTCACCAATAGCATAAATATCCTCGTCTGAGGTCTGACAGTAATCGTTAATAACAATACCGCCACGTTCACCCAGATCCAGTCCGAACTGACGCGCCAGTTCATCCTGCGGACGGATACCGGCAGAGAACAGAATCATATCGGTTTCCAGAAAGCTGCCATCGGCAAAATTCATGCGATAGCGGCATTCCTGCCCGGCAACAATTTCTTTGGTATTTTTTTCGGTATGAACCGTCACACCCAGATCTTCGATTTTACGGCGCAGTAATTTACCGCCGCCTTCATCCAGCTGTACGGCCATTAAACGCGGCGCAAATTCCACGACATGGGTTTCCAGCCCCGCCTGTTTCAACGCGTTTGCGGCTTCCAGCCCCAACAGTCCGCCCCCCACAACAACACCGGTTTTACTCACGGCGGCCGAGGCAGAAATAGCTTCAAGATCTTCAATAGTACGGTAAACCAGACAGTGATCCTGGTCTTTGCCCGGAATCGGCGGAACAAAGGGGTAAGAACCGGTTGCCAGTACCAGCTTGTCGTAACCTTCTTTACGGCCACTGGCGGTGGTGATGGTTTTTTCATGGCTGTTAATCGCCACGACTTTATCGTTCAGGGTAAATACCACTCCCTGACGTTCATAATCATCTGCTGTGGTCAGTGCCAGATCAGCGGCGGTATAGCCGGAAAAGTATTTGCTCAGCTGTACCCGGTCATAAGCCAGACGCGGTTCTTCTGAGAAGGTAACGAGTTCAAATTCGGAGGAATGTTCGGAGGTGGCAAGAGTGTTGATAAAGTTGTGTCCAACCATGCCGTTGCCAACGACGATAATACGCTTTTTGCTCATGGGATGGCCTCGCTATCGGGTCATAATCTGATTTCTCCTGTATTTGCATCGTTGCTCTATTTTCACACCACGCCGTTGCAGTGCGAAAACATCACAAGGGGTTTAGCAACATGAATGCCAAAGAATAAATTTGCCCTGTTTTCAGCAATCAACAGCCTGTTTATGGCGCCGGATCGGGTTTTATGCAGGGAAAGTGCACCAGAAAATATCGGATAAAGCGCGATCTGCCCTTATTAAGGGCAATAACGATCCCGGGCGAAGATTTACGGTAAGGGTTGCACAAAAAGATCCGCCGCAGCACCGTTCAGATGCCAGACAACGGTACCAGTGAAAGACAAGCCGGAATAAAAAAGTGCAAAAGAGGTAAAGCCATAGGCTGGGTATGAGACAAGCATAGAAACAATGACATGATTGGCAGGCAAGAGTAACAGAAGGGGCTGCGCTGAGATTGGATTCCTGCGATGCTCAGGCCGTTAAACGCTCACTCTGTGAAGCGGATTCGCGCACTCGCCACACCGGGTGCCAGGGCCTGTTAATACCAATTAAACAGACCCTGGACATTCCGCGTGTGGCTTTTTTATCCGTGTCCGGATGCCGCCGGCTGCTCAACACACACAATCTGATCACGACCAGCGGCTTTGGCTTCATATAATGCCACGTCCGCCTGCTCCAGCAGGGCATCTTCCATAACGCCGGGTAAGCAACGTACCAGCCCGCCAGAAAATGTATAGGAAAAATCACTGAACGGGTTCTCGCGCAGTTCTTCGGCCAGCCGTTCAAAAGTCCGCCGGGCAACCGCCAGCGTCGTTTCCGGCAGCACCACCATAAATTCTTCCCCACCAATACGGCCAATAATATCGCCGTCACGCAGGCTGTTTTTTAACTGCAAAGAAAAATGTTTGATGACACGGTCACCGACGGCATGACCATAGGTATCGTTAATACGCTTAAAACGGTCCAGATCGAGCAGCGCAACGCACAGTTTATTGCCATAACGCTGACAGCGCAGCACCTCTTCCTGCAGGCGGCGCATGGATTCACGCCGGTTCAGCAGCGCGGTCAGCGAATCACGAGTCACCAGATTACGTACCATACGGCCGCGGCGGATTCGCGATTCTACGGCAAACAACAGGTCAACCGGCTGCACCGGTTTGCTTAAAAAGACATCGGCGCCGGTACACATGGCCTGCACCTGAACTTTGGGGCTGATTTCGTTGGACAGGAAAACAATAGGCACGCTGATCAGATTATCCTGCTGGCGGATTACCCCCGCCAGCTCCTGACCACTGATACCGGGCATATACAAATCGAGCAGAATCAGATCAGGAATATGATTCTGCAGATACGGCATCAGCTCACTCATTGGCTGGGTAATCACATAGGTATGAAAGCCCGCATCCTGCAGAGTGGAGGAAAGAAACTCGGCGACAGAAGGCTGATCATCAACAATCAGAACCTGATAAGGGTCGCGTTCATAGCGTTCGGTCAGGGCATTAATCTCCGCCAGAACCTGATCATCGTTAACCGGCGTGGTAATAAAAGCCTGAGCCCCCATGCGGATGGCAATAATGCGTTCTTCCAGTCCGCTGGCAGTGCTGATGGCCAGCACCGGCAGATGCAGATTCTTCTGCGCCAGCTGCAGTACACGCTGCTGCTGCTTATCGTTAAGAGAATCAAGATTAACAATCAGGGCGCAGGTGTTATTACCTTCGTGATGCAGCAGGTGCGATATGGATTCCACTTCTTTCAGCCGGTAACCCGCCGCACGGATTTTTTCTGCCAGAGATGGCGGTACAGTACCAGTACCGAACGCCAGAATGGTGATCGGCATACCCGGCTGATAGTGCTGAATACGGCGATTCAGCAAAGGGATTTCGGCGAGCAGTCGCTTTATTCCGGGGTTATTTATTTCGTCAGTCATCGCATACCGGGCCTTTCTGTACAAATTGATCCGGCACACCTGGAGCCGATCTTCAGAGTGTAGCAACGATTCTGCCTGCTTATAGCGCAAACTCAGGCAGTGCCTGCTAAATCACAGGCACCTTCGCACCAATTTGAGTCATAAAGACCAATCCGCGCTCCGCTAAAACGCATTTTTATTCTTTGCCGAATCAATACCGGCCGACGGAATACTGTGCCGCCCCGCACAGATGATCCATTCTGCGCCTTTGCTGTTATTTTTCAGGTTTGCCCGCAGGGTTGGCACTTATCTTGAATTGTCTTGAATAACGAAGCTGCCACTATCAGGCCGTTTCCGGCATCAACGCAGATGCCAACCGTCATACACAGCGCTTACAAGGCCTGTCGCGACGAAACGTATGTTGTGCAGAATGAGCATTGGCGCTCACAGGTAAAAACCTGTGGGCGCTTTTTTTTGGGATTTTTCAGAGTGGATTGCCAATGAGCGCCATTGAGCAGACAGCAACGCCGTTAACCGCCACACAGCAAACGCAGACCACCTGCCCTTACTGCGGTGTTGGCTGTGGCGTTGATATCAGCCAGCAGAATGGACAGCTGTTACCGGTCGCCGGAGACAGCCGTCATCCGTCTAACTTCGGCCGCTTGTGCGTAAAAGGTTCAGCGCTGCATGAAACCATCAGCCATAACGGCCGCCTGATGTATCCGCTCATGAACGGCCAGCGCAGCAGCTGGAGCCAGGCCATCAATCTTATTGCCGATAAAATTCAGCAGGTGATTCATACCCATGGGCCAGATGCCGTTGCTTTTTATGGCTCCGGCCAGCTGCTGACCGAAGATTATTACGTTGCCAATAAGCTGATGAAGGGCTTTATCGGCAGCGCCAATATGGATACCAACTCCCGTCTGTGCATGGCCTCGGCCGTTGCCTCCTATAAGCGTGCGTTTGGCTCCGACACAGTACCCGGCTGCTACGAAGATTTAGAGCAGGCCGACCTGCTGGTTCTCACCGGCTCCAATGCGGCATGGGCCCACCCCGTTTTGTATCAACGCATGGTGGCCGCGAAAAAAGCCAACCCGGATATGAAAGTGGTGGTGATTGATCCGCGCCGCACCGCCACCTGTGATCTCGCCGACCTGCATCTGGCTATCCGTCCCGGCAGCGATGCTTTTCTGTTTACCGCCCTGCTGGCGTATCTCGGTGAAACCAATAGCCTCGACCACCATTTTATCGCCCTGCATACCGAAGGTTTTGGCAGCGCGCTGGAGACCGCACGGCAACAATGCCGCAGCCTAAAAGACGTTGCCGGCCAGCTGGATATAGAAGCCTCAGATCTGGCGCAGTTCTTTCATTGGTTTGCCGATACCCCACGCACGGTTACTTTTTATTCTCAGGGTATTAACCAGAGCGCGACCGGCACCGATAAAGGCAATGCCATCATCAATGTGCATTTAGCCACCGGCCGTATTGGTAAACCCGGCGCCACGCCCTTTTCCATTACCGGTCAGCCCAATGCTATGGGCGGCCGTGAAGTGGGCGGACTGGCTAATCAGCTGGCTGCGCATATGGATTTTTCCGCTGCCGAGCGCGACCGGGTACGGCGCTTCTGGCAGGCACCCAATCTGGCCGAACGTCCGGGCCTGAAAGCCGTTGACCTGTTTCAGGCAGTTAAACGCGGCGAGATCAAATTTCTGTGGATTATGTCCACCAACCCGCTGGTCAGCATGCCCGATGCCGACGATGTAAAAGAAGCGCTCAAACACTGCGAACTGGTGGTGGTTTCCGATTGCATGGCCGATACCGATACTGCTGCCGCTGCCCATGTATTGCTGCCAGCAGCCAGCTGGGGCGAAAAAAACGGCACCGTCACCAACTCCGAACGCCGGATTTCACGTCAGCGCGGTTTTCTGCCGCCACCGGGGGAAGCCATGCCCGACTGGTGGATTGTCACCCAGGTGGCCCATGCTCTGGGTCATGCAGATGCATTTAACTACAGCCATCCGGCCGATATTTTTGACGAACATGCGAGACTCTCGGCATTTGAAAATAACGGCAGCCGTGATTTTGATTTAAGCGGATTAAGCGGTATGAGCCGCGCGCAGTACGACGCCATGGCACCGGTACAGTGGCCGGTGAATGCGCAATATCCGCAGGGGCGTCAGCGCTTTTTTGATGACCGTCGCTTCTATACCGATAACGGTAAAGCACGCTTTATTGCCGTTGCCCCCGAACTGCCAGTCCCCCGCACTGGCGGCGATCTGATTATGAACACCGGCCGTGTACGCGATCACTGGCACACCATGACCCGCACCGGTAAAGCACCGAGGCTGGCACAGCATATCAGCGAACCTTATACCGATATTCACCCGCGGGATGCCGCCCTGCGCGGGATTGAAGACGGCTCACTGGTACGGATATTCAACCCCCGTGGCAGCCTGCTGCTGCGTGCCCATATCAGTGATAACCAACGCACCGGCGAAATATTTGTACCCATGCACTGGACCAGCCGTTACGCCAGTGCCGCACGCATGGGCACCCTGACCGACAACAGCGTGGACGCCATCTCCGGTCAGCCGGAACTGAAATACAGTGCGGTTAATGCCGAGCCTTTCCGCCCCGGGTGGCAGGGCTTTGTGTTAAGCCGCCGTGATATCGGTACACCGGATTGCGCTTACTGGGCCTGCGGTGTGTTTGGCGACGACATCCATAATCCTGGCATGGTCTACGAAGTGGCCGGTCAGGGCGATGCCGGCCAGTTTGTCGATGCTCTGCGTCAGCGGCTGCCGGACCAACCGTTAAAAGGCCAGTGGTTAACGCTGAGTGACCCCGCTCAGCAACATTACCGCCATGTTCTGATTGTTAATAACCAGCTTGAAGCCGTCATTTTTGTTCATAAAGATCTGCAGTTCAGTAATCGTCAGTGGCTGACCGAATGCTTTGCCCAGAGCGAACTGAGCAGCCAGCAGCGCCGTGCTCTGCTTGCCGGCCAACCGGCTGATGCCCCGGATCATGGCGCTATTGTGTGCTCCTGCTTCCAGATCGGTGAAAAACAGATTATTCAGGCCATTAATAACGGTTGCGATAGTAGCGACGCACTGGGCAAGGCTCTGCGTTGCGGCACCAATTGCGGCTCCTGCATTCCCGAATTAAAAACCCTGCTGGCCAGCCACAGCGCCGGTAGCGATACACAACCTGCAGCCCTGTTCAGCGACGCGGCCTGCACTGCAGTGGAATTATAATGATGACAATACAGGCAAAAAATCCGGTAAAACGTGCGTCCTCTTTGCATGCATCCAAACTGACCAATCCACCAGGCAGCAAAGAGCAGAAAGGTTCAGGAAAAGTCTGGCTGGTCGGCGCCGGTCCGGGCGATCCGGAATTGCTGACCTTAAAAGCTATGCGGGTCATCGCCGAGGCCGACGTGGTGCTGTACGACAGCCTGATTTCTGACGATATTCTCGCCCTGCTGCCCCGCCAGTGTGCGCGTATTCATACCGGCAAACGTTGCGGCGCGCATAAAATGACGCAGCAGGATATTAATAAAGCCTTACTATCGGCTGCCGGAAAATACCAGCGAGTGGTGCGTTTAAAAGGCGGCGATCCTTTTATTTTTGGTCGCGGCGGCGAAGAAATGGAATACCTGCAACAGCGCAGCGTGGAAGTGGATATTGTCCCCGGCATTACCGCCGCCGGAGGCTGTGCCGCGGCAGCCGGTATTCCCCTCACCCACCGCGATTACGGCAATGCGCTGGTACTGCATTCCGGTCATAGCAAATTTAACGAATTTTCTCCGTGCCAGAATCCAACCCGGGTATTTTATATGGGCCTGCGCCAAGCCGGGCCGATTACCGCCCAACTGCTGCAGGAAGGCCTGCACGAATCCACCCCGGTGGCTTTAATCACCAACGGTACGTTAGCCAACCAACAGGTTTTTAAAGGCGTACTGATGGATCTTTCGTATCTGGCCGAACGTTATCTGAAAAGCGAGAGCGATGGTCCGGGGCTGATTATTGTCGGGGAAGTGGCAGCGATGGCACGCAGCAATAAAGAACTGCAGGCTGAGCAGAATGCACAGGCGGTAGCCTGAGAATATAAAAAGCCCTGCACTGCAGGGCTTTCGTCTGGCATTAATAAATATAAGCGCAATGACGGGTGCTTAATTAAGCCCCGCTGCTGCAGCCCGCGCTGCATGCAGCTTTTTATAGCTGGCAATCAAACGCAGGTGTTTATCCAGCCCTTCCAGCTGCATACTGGTTGGTGTTAAACCGTAAAAACGCACACTGCCCTCAATGGAACCGACAACAGCGTCCATACGCTCGTTACCGTACATACGGCGGAAATTGCCGATGTAGTCTTCAGGCTCCAGTTCGTCATCAAGCACCACTTCCAGCATCACGTTCAGCGCCTGATAAAACAGCCCGCGCTCAACCGTATTGTCGTTAAACTGCAGGAAGGTTTCGGTCAGCTCTTTCGCTTCTTCCAGACGATCCAGTGCCAGATAAATCAGCAGTTTCAGTTCCAGAATGGTGAGCTGCCCCCAGACGGTGTTGTCGTCAAATTCAACGCCGATCAGGGTAATAATATCGGTGTAGTTATCCAGACCGCTTTCTTCCAGACGCTCAGCCAGATCTTCCAGTTGCTCATCATCAAGGCTGTGCAGGTTAAGAATATCTTCGCGGAAATACAGCGCTTTATTGGTGTTATCCCAGATCAGGTCTTCCACCGGATACACTTCAGAATACCCTGGCACCAGAATCCGGCAGGCATTAACGCCTAAATCGTCATACACCGCCATATAGCTTTCCAACCCGAGTTTTTCCAGAATGGCGAACAGGTTGGCCGCCTCTTCTTCATTGGATTTTTCGTTATTGGCAGAAAAATCCCACTCAACAAAATCGACATCGGCTTTGGCACTGAAAAAGCGCCAGGACACCAACCCGGTTGAATCAATAAAGTGCTCAACAAAATTATTCGGCTCCTGCACGGCCTGGCTTTCAAAGGTTGGCTGCGGCAGATCATTTAAGCCTTCAAAACTGCGGCCCTGTAATAATTCAGTCAGGCTGCGCTCCAGCGCTACTTCAAAACTCGGGTGGGCGCCAAAAGAAGCAAACACACCGCCGGTACGCGGGTTCATCAGGGTGACGCACATGACCGGGAAACGGCCGCCAAGGGAGGCATCTTTTACCAGAACCGGAAAGCCCTGCTCTTCCAATCCCTGAATACCGGCAACAATACCCGGATATTTCGCCAGCACGTCCTGTGGAACATCCGGCAGCGCGATTTCATTTTCCAGAATTTCGCGTTTTACCGCCCGCTCAAAAATTTCGGACAGACACTGTACCTGTGCTTCAGCCAGGGTGTTACCGGCGCTCATGCCGTTACTGAGGAAAAGATTCTCGATCAGATTAGAGGGGAAATAGACCGTTTCGCCGTCAGACTGACGCACATAGGGCAGCGAGCAGATACCGCGTTCAACATTGCCCGAATTAGTATCGTACAGGTGTGAGCCACACAGTTCGCCATCCGGGTTATAAATATCCAGACAGTATTCATCGAGAATTTCCTGCGGTAGTTCATCGTTCGGGCCGGGTTTAAACCAGCGCTCCTGTGGGTAATGAACAAAATTGGCGTTAGCGATCTCTTCGCCAAAAAACTGATCGTTATAAAAGAAATTGCAGTTCAGACGCTCAAGAAATTCGCCCAGCGCCGAGGCCAGCGCACTTTCTTTGCTGGAGCCTTTACCATTGGTAAAACACATCTGCGAATCGGCATCACGGATATGCAGCGACCAGACGTTCGGTACGATATTACGCCAGGACGCGATCTCGATTTTCATGCCCAGATCGGCGAGCTTACCCGACATATTGGCAATGGTCTGTTCCAGTGGTAAATCCTTGCCCGGAATATAGGTCGCCGCGTTGTCAGCCGGCAGTGTCATCAACAGCGCCTGTGCGTCTTCGTCGAGGTTGTCGACCACCTCAATGACAAACTCCGGGCCGGTTTGCACAACCTTTTTAACCGTACAGCGGTCAATGGAGCGCAGAATCCCCTGACGGTCTTTCTCGGAGATATCTTCCGGCAGCTCGACCTGAATCTTGAAGATCTGGTTATAACGGTTTTCCGGATCGACGATATTGTTCTGCGACAGGCGGATATTCTCAGTCGGGATATCACGGGTCTGGCAGTACAGCTTAACGAAGTAAGCCGCACACAAGGCTGAAGAGGCCAGAAAGTAATCAAACGGCCCCGGTGCGGAACCGTCTCCCTTGTAGCGGATCGGCTGATCAGCCACCACGGTAAAGTCGTCGAATTTGGCTTCCAGACGGAGGTTGTCGAGAAAATTGACCTTAATTTGCATGCGGGAATACCAGAATAAGCGGGTTGCAACCGGGCGTTCAGCCTGCCCGGATCAGAATGAGCGCTATTATCCAGTTTTTAGGCGCAGAGTCTTGTTTGCTGTGATCTGCCTTACGAATGGCAGGTGCGGCTCCAGAACGGGAGGACGGTGCCGCAACCTGTGGTTTATCAAATATCGGTCTTACTGCCACTCAGCGGTTGCGCGCGGCATTACGTACCTGCTGCAAAGACTGTTCGATCTGAGGGCTTTCTGGTGCCATTTGCCCGGCCTTCATAAGATCAGCCTCTGCGGCAGAATAGCGCCCGGCTTTGGCATGAACGAGCCCCCGGATGTAAATCGCCTCAGGATTTCCGGGCTCTCTGTTCACCAGGGGATTAAGAACATTAACCGCCTCATCGTAGCGCTTCATTTCAGTTAAAATTTGCGCCAGGGATATTTCTGTTCTGCTGTGCGCAGGATTCGTTTTCAGAATATGACGCAGATCTTTCTCGGCATCCGGATACTTCCCCTGTGCGGCATAAGCCGCTGCTCTGGTAAAACGCAAATCCGGGTTATCAGGATGTCCTTTAATGGCTTCCTGCAGCTCAGAAACTGCCTCAGCAGGCTTACCATTCCGGGTCAGATACTCTGCCAGTATTTTCGCCACATGTGGATTTCCCGGGCTTAATTTCTTAATTTCCCGCCAGTCATTCAGAGCACCCTCGGCATTATTCTGCGCAAAGCGGATCTGTGCCCGGTACTGATAAGCATCGGTTTTTTCTTTAGTCTGCTGCGCCCGGTTAATCATGTTTGTACATGCTTTCTCACGGGCTGCAGGTTCTGCACTTCTGTCTGAACACAAAGTACGGGCGACTGCAGGATCGGCAGATGACGCAGCGAACTGCTTATGCAGGCGCTTGAGCTCTTTATAAGCCAGCTCGGCGGCCCGCGATTCCTCACCGGAATTTGCTTTTTCCCAGAGCTGAAGCTCCTGATAAGCAGCCTGATCATTACCCATTTTGGCCAGTGCCAGTCCGCGGTACATCGCACTGCGTGGATAAAAAGAAGACTCCGGCTTTTTAATAAAGCGCGATCTCATTTCTTCTGTATGAGCCGCCAGATCGCGCCAGCCATTAGCACTCACCAGCAAATCACTGACATCAAACCAATCGGTCAGATTGGTTCTGCCATAACGCCCGGAGACAATATCCCTGGCATCACTGACAGCCTCGGCGTAACGGCCGAGCATCGAATAGGCTTTTGCACGTCCCATAATGAAGGGGCGTTGTTTTTCAGCGGCATAGCCCGCGGCCAACAACCGGTTACAGGCTTCGAGACGCTCATAGCCGGTTGTGTTTCTGTTAAAGTCATTACGTTTTATTGCCTGATCAAAATCGGCAACGGTTCTGTTGCCAGCGCAACGGACTTCGTCATCAGAAAGCCTGGCGTGTGCCTGGTTAATCGTCATCAGCGAACACAGCAAGGTCAGCAGTAAGTAATGTTTACTCATCATGAGCAAATCTCCATAAGTACCTGGTAGCCAGTAACGATGAATATTATCCCGGACATTCATGCCCTGCTATCTCTATCAGCACTCAGGCTCTGTGCGGAATAACCACCAGTTAGAGACGCTCCCTGTCAGCACAACAGACACAATTGATAAGCTGACACCCTGTACTCATTTTCAGATGTCCGTACAGACAGTGAGCAGGCGGGACTCTGTCAATTAATTCATCAACCGCCGCCATCCGCAGAATTATTCCGCTGCCAATCCTGATGACTCTGCCCTAGGATATTCATCAAGTGATGAAACAGGCGATCAGCATGGAACAGCCCCCTTCAGAGAACACCCACAGCAAAGGTCCGGATGCAGTACCCAACGCTGCAACAGTCGATGCTAAAAAAACACGCCGTGGCCGCCCGCTGGGCGATTCCGATGCCCGTGAGGCTTTACTGGAAACCGCCCGTGAACTCTTTGCCAACCGTCCCTACCGCACCGTGACCCTGCGCGAAGTCGCCCGTTATGCCGGAGTCGATGCCGCACTGGTGCGTTACTACTTTGGCGGCAAAGCCGGCCTGTTTGAGGCGATGATGCGCGAAACCCTGGCACCAGTACTGGATGCTCTGCGTAAGGCCGGAGCTGACACGGCGACAGCAGGCCAGCTCCCTGCAGCACAACAGCAGGCCGAGCACCTGATGCAGACCTATTACCGGATTATGGGGCGCCATCCTCATCTGCCGCGGCTGGTGTTCCGCATTCTGAACGAAGGTGATGATCTGGAGCCTTTTGCCATTTTAAGCCGCGTCTTCGCCGATGTTGTCCAGGCGTCCGACAGCTGGCTGAAACAGGCTCTGCTGCTGCCCGGTCAGTTTGATCAGAGTGTTAATCCACAGTTTGCGCGGCTGTCGTTTATCAGCCTGATGGTATTTCCGCTGGTCGCGCCCCCTTTAATTTTGCGCCGCCTGGGCATCAGCATTAATCCCGACACTCTGGCAGCACTGGCCGGTCATAACAGCCGCCTGTTCAGCCAGGGCGTATTCACACCGCCAGAATCCGCTGCCGATCAGAACACCAGCGGGGAGAACCTGAAATGAAAACGCTATGGCTTGCCCCCTTTTACCTGTTGCTGTGCGCCTGCGGCAGCGACGATTCATCCGTTGCTCTGGGCACTCTGGAGCGCGACCGTATCAGCCTGAGCGCCCCGGTCAGCGAAGTCATCCGCACCCTGAACGTGACTGAAGGCCAGAGCGTTCAGCCCGGCGATATCCTGCTGACCCTCGACAGCACACTGGCTGAAAGCCGTCTGCAGCAGCGTCAGGCCGAACTCGACAGTGCCCGCGCCACGCTGGATGAATTACTGGCTGGTGCCCGCCGCGAAGAACGCGCCGCCGCCGCAGCAGCAGCTGAAGCAGCGCGCGCCAGTCTGACCGAAGCCAGCCAGCGCCTTAGCCGTAACCGCACCCTGTTTAAACAACAGATGATTGGTCAGGCCGAACTCGACAACGCCATCGCCCAGCACGATGCCGCTGCTGCCCGCCTCGATCAGGCCGAAGAACAACTGCGTCAGTTAACCAACGGTACCCGGCCGGAAAAAATCCGTCAGGCCCAGGCCGCACTCAGAGCCGCCGAAGCCCGCCTGAGCGCCGAACAGAAGAATCTGGATGACTTAACCCTGCGTGCACCGCTGGCAGCACGTGTTGATCTGATAGCCGCCGAAGCCGGCTCGCGGGTGAATGCCGGTACGCCCCTGCTGACCTTACTGGCCGATGCCGAACCCTATGTGCGGGTCTATGTACCGCAAAGCAAGATCGCCGCGCTGAGTGTTGGCACAGAGGTCGAGGTGCGGGTCGAAGGCCTGCCGCAAACACTGCATGGCCGGGTGCGGAATGTCCGTGCGCAGCCCGCCTATACCCCGTATTTCGCCCTGAATGAACGCGACCGTGCACGACTGATGCACCTGACGGAAATCGTACTGAGCGATATGCCCGCCGATCTCGCCAGCGGTCTGGCGGTTGAGGTTTTACTGCCAGACGACGCTTCAGCACAGGGAAGCAAACCATGAGCGATCTGGCGATTAACGTACAAAAAATGACGCGCTGCTTTGGTAACAATATCGCGGTCGATCATCTCGACCTGCAGATTCCGCGCGGGACGATTTATGGTTTTCTCGGCCCCAACGGCTGTGGTAAATCCACCTCGATCCGCATGCTGACCGGCCTGCTGACACCCACTTCCGGCGAGCTGGAAGTACTGGGCCAGCGTCTGCCGGAAGAAGCCGAAGCCCTGCGCCTGCGCATTGGCTATATGACGCAGAAGTTTTCGCTGTACGACAACCTCAGCATCCGCGAGAACCTCAGTTTTGTTGCGCAGATTTACGGCCTTAACAGCCGCCAGAGCCGTGAACGGGTCAACGAATTACTCGCCCTGTATGCACTGGATAAGCGCCAGACGCAGCTGGCCGGCTCACTCAGTGGCGGTCAGAAACAACGGCTGGCACTGGCAGCCGCCACCCTGCACCACCCGGACCTGCTGTTTCTGGATGAACCAACCTCGGCGGTCGATCCGGAAAACCGCCGTGAATTCTGGGAGCGGCTGTTCGACCTGTGTAACGCCGGCACCACCATACTGGTCTCCACCCACTATATGGATGAGGCCGAACGCTGCCATGCACTGGCCATTCTGGAAAACGGTGTTAAACGCGCCGACGGTTCACCGGCCGAATTAATGGCCACCATGGGCGCGCATGTGCTGGAAGTGGAAGGCAACGATCTGCGCACCCTGAAAAGCCAGCTGGTGCAATGCCCGCAGGTGCTGTCAGCCGCGCAGCTGGGCACCCGTTTGCGGGTACTGGTACGCGATCAGACCGAACAACCACAGCAGTGGCTGCAGGCTCAGGTAAATGGCCGCCGCATCGAAGCGGTACGCCCCAGTCTGGAAGATGTGTTTGTTGCCTGCACCGGTCAGCACCCGACGGCCCCCGCATCCGTCACCAGTCCGGCTGCTGAGCAGGGGGAACGCCATGTCTGAGCTGCGTATACAACACAATCCGCTGCTGGCCACCTGGCGCCGTGTAGCCGCCATTGTGGTTAAGGAAATCCGCCAGCTGGCACGCGACCGCATGACCTTTGGCATGATTGTGATGATTCCACTGGTACAGCTGCTGCTGTTTGGCTACGCCATCAACACCGATGTTCGCCATATTCCGGCCGGACTGGTCGACCTGAATCAGTCGTCTTACAGCCGCGAACTCATTGCCATTACCGAGGCCAGTCAGACCGTCGACTTTGTGCGGGTCTACGCCTCAGCTCAGGAGGCAGAACAGGCCATTGTCCGCGGTGATGTTAAAGCCGTGCTTTACCTGCCCGCCGATCTCGGGCAGCGCCTGGCGGTGCACCCGGCGTTTAACCGCGACAGCGGCCGCAGTAACAGCCAAACCCTGCAGCCTGTCGGCCAGTGGCTGGTTGATGGCGGCGATACCGTCATTGCCGCCAGCATCCGCAGTCTGCGTCAGCTGCCGCTGGATACTCTGGCCGGGCGGGCATTAAAAGATAACGTCCCCACCTTTGAAGTGGTGCAGTTTTTTAATCCACAGCAGCGCAGCGTGGTCAATATTGTGCCCGGTCTGCTGGCCATTATTCTGACCATGACCATGATTATGTTTACCTCCGCCGCCATCGTGCGTGAGCGTGAGCAGGGCAATATGGAATTTCTGATCGCCACGCCGGTAAAACCGATGGAATTAATGATCGGTAAAATCGTGCCTTATGTACTGGTTGGTTTAATTCAGGTTGGCATTATCTTAGGCATCGGACACCTGCTTTTTTCGGTGCCGGTTCGGGGTGGATTACTGACCTTACTGGTGGCTGCACTGCTGTTTATTTTCGCCAGTCTGACTCTGGGACTGGTTATTTCAACCATTGCCAAAACCCAGCTGCAGGCGATGCAGATGACGGTATTTATTTTAATGCCATCGATTTTATTATCGGGCTTTATGTTCCCCTACGAGGCCATGCCGCAGCCGGCACAGGTAATTTCTGAAGCGCTGCCGGCCACGCATTTTATGCGCATGGTACGGGGAATTGTCTTACGCGATGCCCTGCTCTGGGATTTACAGCGCGATGCCCTGTGGCTCGCAGCCTTCACTCTGGGCGGTTTGGTATTCGCGGCATTACGCTTTAAAAAGCGGCTCGACTGATGGCGGTGACTTTCAGTCACCGGTTGGTGTAATACGGAACTGCTGAATCGAATCCAGTGTTTCCAGTGTGGTGAATAAGCGGCCGACACTGCTGCGGTCTGAGGTACGCAGCACCATACCGTGACGCCGCATCTGTTCTTCACCATCCAGCCGGTAGCTGAAATTGGCAATGCTGAAGCCATGTTCTTTCAGCAGCGCACGCAATGTTGCTTCCGTCATATCCGATGTACGCGCGACCTTAACATCAAAATGATAATAGGCCTGACTGGGCATAAAGGCTTCCAGCCAGCGGAATAATGACAGCGTACCCAGCGTAAGAACGATAGAGATAAGCATCGGTACATAAAAACCGATACCGGCAAGAATGCCGATGGTCGCGGTAATCCAGATAGACGCCGCCGTGGTTAAACCACGTACCGAAATGCCGTCTTTCATAATCACACCGGCACCTAAAAAACCAATGCCGGTCATAATGCCCTGCGCCATACGGGTCGGATCAAGACGGATTAAATCAACCGATGTGCGCAGCCAGTGTGCTTCATAAACGGTGACCAGCATCAGCATACAGGACGCCAGACTGACCAGACCATGAGTACGGAAGCCCGCCGGCCGGCCGCTGTAAGAACGTTCGTAACCAATCAGAACACCCGCCGCCAGAGCCGTCAGTAAGCGCACCAGCATTTCGGTTTCATCACTGCTGAGTATCAAAGGTCTGCTCCTTTACCCGTCTGAAAAATACAACCTGTTATAAAAACTGGTTCATATCAGCCGGTTCGTCAAACCGCTGAGCACTGATAAGCGCGGTTGCTGACAGAAAAAGAAGACAGATAAAACGGGGATTATGGTGGCGCCTGAGCGCCATTTTTAAGCGCTACTTATGGGCACCACTTATGAGCACTGCGAATAAACGGCAGATTAAGGGCAGACTTTCTGAACAACCGCTTCAGCGAGGGGCGCAATAATATATTCCTGCGCCTCACCAGCGCTGATATCCATACTTTCAAACACCAGCCCCGGCCCGCTGACGCTCACCGTTGCGGCGTGACAGTCGACCGTCACAGGAACCGACAATTCGCCGGATTTACCGCTGCGCTGCAGTGTCAGCCGTTCCGGCCGGGCGATATCGCCGTGCAGATACCATTCATCAAAATACGGGCCGCCGACTTCGTCCAGATACACAAATACCGCATCGTCAGCGCTGCCATCCTGCGCACCGGTCTGTGCGGTAAAAGACAATAACAGGGCGAAAGACAACGACAGGGCCATTAATCTGCTGACAGTCATAAATTCAGGATTCCTTTTTATGTTATACCGGTGCAGTTCAGCTATCAGCGGAGGCCAGGCTGCACCGGGGGTATAAAGCCGTCTCAGGCCTGGTTATCCGGGTGACAGGGACAATCGGTCATATGGTCGTTCACCAGCCCCATACTTTGCATAAAGGCATAACAGATGGTCGGGCCAACAAAGGTAAAACCGGCTTTTTTCAGCGCTTTACTCATGGCTTTGGCGGCAGCCGTCTCGGCCGGAACCTCTTTCATACTGGCAAAACGGTTAATCACAGGTTTGCCGCCGACAAAACTCCAGAGCAATTCAACAAAATCGATACCCTGTTTTTCCAGCGCCAGCAAGGCCAGAGCATTTTTGCGGATGCCATACAGTTTTAAGCGGTTACGGATCAGTCCGGCATCGGTCAGTAATGTCTCAATCTGCTCATCCGTCATGCGGGCGATTTTTTGCGGATTAAAGCCATAAAAACATTGGCGGTAATGGTCGCGCTTACGCAATACGGTAATCCAGCTTAAACCCGCCTGCTGACCTTCAAGGCAGAGTTTTTCAAACAGTTTCTGCCGGTCGTAATTAGGGATGCCCCATTCGTTGTTGTGATATTCAAGATAATCATCCCCTTTCGCCCAGGCGCAGGGAGTGAGTGCTTTTACAGCAGAAGACGATGTATCAGACATATTTTTGCAGCACCAGCAGACGGTTATTGGCGGGCATGGCGATATCTTTCAGCAGACGCAGTTTTTCTTTACGCGCCGCCAGCACGATTTGTTCAAAGTCTTTAATGCCCGAGTCCGGATCACGCTCACGCAGCCACTGATCCAGAAGGCGGTTACCGTCACTGGTGAACTGACCGCCGTAATTAAACGGGCCGTAAAAAAATGCCAGACCGGTATGCTTCAGCACCCGGCCGATACCCGCCATCATGGCACGTACTTTAGGCCAGCCGATAAAATGCACCACGTTGGCACTGAATACCGCATCCACCTGTTTAACCGGCCACAGGTCCTGCGCCACATCCAGCACCAGAGGCGGCAGAAAATTACTGTTCTGCGCGCGTTCGCGCCAGGCATTGATACCGGCAATACGGTCGGCAAGCTCAGACGGTTGCCATTTAATACCCGGCAAACGGCGGCTGATAAAGGCAGCATGCTGACCGGTACCGCTGCCAATTTCCAACACAACAGAGTGCGGTGGCAGCTCCCGTTCCAGCATATCGGCAATGGGTTGTTGATTACGCAGGCAGGCTTCAGATACCGGTGCTTCAGCAGAAGCTGTAACCTGCTTTGCCTGCATATTGTGCGCCGCACTGTGCAAATCGTCGGCCTCCGCCATGACATCACCTTTTACACGGACGAATGGACCGCGAGTATGTCATAGCTGAGTGACTGCACAAGAGCCCTGCGGTGAATTTTATATGTCAGCCCGGCAACGAGCAGACGGCTGTCGGGGTAGCACATTGCAAAAGCCGGCCAAATGGTAAATTGCCGCCGGAGCGCGCAAGCGATAAAATCGCGGCAATCTCCTCCTATTCACTCATGTGGAATCCAGACAAAGCTTATGCGCGCCACCGAATTTCTGATTGCAACCGAAAAAGAAACCCCGGCCGATGCCGTTGTCGTCAGCCATCAGCTGATGATGCGCTCCGGCATGATCCGCAAACTGGCCGCCGGCCTGTACACCTGGATGCCGCTTGGTCTGCGCACCCTGCGCAAGGTCGAAGCCATTGTGCGTGAAGAAATGAACCGCGCCGGCGCTCAGGAAGTGCTGATGCCCGCGGTACAGCCTGCCGAGCTGTGGGAAGAAACCGGGCGCTGGTTCCAGTACGGCGGCGAACTGCTGCGCGTAAAAGACCGCCACAACCGTGACTTCTGTATCGGCCCGACCCACGAAGAAGTGATCACCGATCTGGCCCGTAACCAGCTGTCGAGCTACAAGCAGCTGCCGGTTAACCTGTACCAGATTCAGACCAAATTCCGCGACGAGACCCGTCCGCGCTTCGGTGTGATGCGTGCCCGTGAATTCATCATGAAGGATGCTTATTCCTTCCATGCCGACGAAGCCAGTCTGCAGATTACCTACGACAAAATGCACGAAGCCTACTCGCGCATCTTTACCCGTCTGGGTCTGGATTTCCGTCCGGTTCTGGCCGATACCGGTTCTATCGGCGGTGCGTCTTCACACGAATTCCACGTACTGGCTTCTTCCGGTGAAGACGATATTGCCTTCTCCAATGAGAGCGATTACGCCGCTAACGTCGAACTGGCCGAAGCCGTAGCACCGGCGGGCGAGCGTCCGGCGGCCACGGCTGCGCTGACCAGCGTTACCACGCCGGCGATGACCAGCATCGAAGACGTTGCCAGCTTCCTCAAAGCCAGCCCGGCTCAGGTGCTGAAAGCCATCGTTGTACGTGGTGAACACACCGAAGAAAACGCGCTGGGCGAACCGGCTCCTGTGGTGCTGTTCCTGCGTGGCGACCACGAGCTGAACGAAATCAAAGCCGAGAAGATTGCCGGTGTCGCAGCCCCGCTGCAATTTGCTTCTGAAGCTGAAATCGCAGCCATTGGCGGCGTCAGTGGTTTTGTCGGCCCACAGGGCATCCAAGCCAAATGCTATGTTGACCGTTCTGCGGCACACATGGCCGACTTTATCTGTGGCGCCAATGCCGCTGACACCCACCTGACCGGCTTTAACTGGGAACGTGACTGCGAGCTGCCGGAAGTCCGTGATCTGCGTAACGTGGTTGCCGGCGACCCAAGCCCATGCGGCAAAGGCACACTGGAAATCAAACGCGGTATCGAAGTGGGCCATATTTTCCAGCTCGGCACCAAGTACTCCGAAGCCATGAAAGCCAAAGTGCTGGATGAGAACGGTAAAGACCGTACGCTGGTGATGGGTTGTTACGGCATCGGTGTCAGCCGTGTTGTTGCTTCAGCGATCGAACAGAACCACGACGACAAAGGCATTATCTGGCCGGATGCGATTGCACCGTTCAACATCGGTATTGTGCCTATGGCTTACCAGAAATCCGAAGCCGTCACCAAGACCACCGATGAGCTGTACGCTCAGCTGACGGCTGCGGGCTTCGACGTGTATCTGGACGACCGCGACAAGAAAACCAGCCCTGGGGTTAAATTCGCCGATATGGAACTGATGGGCCTGCCACATCGTATCGTGATCAGCGACCGTGGTCTGGAAGCCGGTAATGTGGAATACAAAGCGCGCCGCCATGGCGAAGCTCAGGATATCCCACTGGCCGACATCCTTGATTTTCTTAAGCAGCAGATTGGTTAAATGCTGACCTCTGTGCAGACTCCGAACCGGGACTTCACAGCTGAAACCAGTGGACGCCTTGTGCGTTCGCTGGTTTTTTTCGCTCTGCTGGCTCTGATTTTGATCAGCCTGCCCTCTTATAGTGCTACGCAGAGCTCTGCACAAAGTATTGATCCGGAATTACGCAGTGCCTTAAAAGAGGCCGTTAGCAGCAGCGAATCCTTTGAAGATAAATACGATGCACAGGTCTGGCTGGTCGATATGTCGGCACGCCTTAAACGCTATATCAAAAATGATAAACAACGGCTGGAATTACTCAGCCTGATTCATAAAGAAGCCAGCCGGGCCGGTTTATCACCGGAACTGGTGTTATCGGTGATTCAGGTCGAAAGTGCCTTTGACCGTTTTGCCCTGTCCTACGTCGGCGCCCAGGGGTATATGCAGGTGATGCCTTTCTGGAAAAAAGAAATCGGGCGCACCGACGACAACCTGATGCACCCCGCCACCAACCTGCGTTATGGCTGTACCATCCTCAAACATTATCTCGATAAAGAAAAAGGCGACTGGATTCGTGCATTAGCACGCTACAACGGCAGCCTTGGCCGCACTAAATACCCGGAAAAAGTTATGCTGACCTGGGAACGGCACTGGTTTGTGAATTATTAATGCAGCACTAACGGCAAGACAGCTATAAACATTTAAATGTTAAGGAACAACATGACTCACCGTATTATCCTGTTACTGCTCACTTCCCTTACCGCTATTCTGACTGCCTGTGGTGGCAGTGATGACACTAAAGATAAAGAAGTTGATATTAATCAGATTGAATTTCCGCAATCCCTGCCTGCCGTTAACCCTGCATTAGCAACCGATACGCCAAATGGTATCTGGATGGTGGTTTCTGACTCTGAGTTTAAACAAGGGGAAAAAGACTTCAGAACCACCTACCGTACCGATAAACGCCAGTTTATCGTTATTGAACATACGCCAGAAGACCATATTCTATGGATACAAATGTGCAATATGACATGGTATGAAGAACCTTATGGCAACAGCCAGCGAAAAGACTTCGACTTATCCAAACGGCGCCAGACAATAAAGTGGATTACGCCGGATAATACCCTGACCACCACTTACGACTTTTATTTTAGTCAGAATTTCAACCACTTTTACGGTGAACTCAGCTACTGGAATAAAGCCTACTACAGCCAATTCAACGCTGTGAGCCCCAGTAAAGAAGAACATTTCTATGCAGTTAAAATATCAGACTCCACCGAGCTGCATACAGCCCCCGAATTGTCACTGGTCGTTAACAGCGACGCTCCCGAAGGCCCCGTATACACCAGCCCTGGAGTTACTCCTCGCTGTATCAGTGTAGAGAACAGCACCCTGACAGCAGATAATGGTTATCCTCTTCTGTGGAATGAAACGTTGGTTAATTTCTTCTTAGAAGCAAGAATAGCTTTAATTGCAAATGAAATTTATATTGAAGATGACGATGGAAAACGACATTTAGGCGCTTTTTATCATGGTAATTATGAATACCAGACCAGCGGTGATTTTGAATGTTTTGCCTCTGAAGATTGCAGTGGTCAGGAACAACTCAGCACCAGAATTTATCAGAATGATAGAAACGGAATCAGCTATGCTGTTGATATTACGATTCCCGATTATCATGAAAAAGGCTCAGAGCTGATCCTTCAGCCTCAGATAGCGTTAACCCTGAAAGATCCACAGCAATAACCTTAAAAATACGAACATCGGTGTCAAAGAAAATTCTGACGCATAAAAAAGCCCGCGATTGCGGGCTTTTTATTTTAATGAATCTGATCCCCTCTGCTTTTCAGCACACCACCGATACCGATATCAATCTGATAAGGTGTTGCATGTACGTCAAAGGCATCAAAGACTTTATGCCCGTGGTCAAACATTAACGGCAGCGTCAGTTTAAAACGCTGACGGAAAGGTTCTACCGCCTCAGCATTAACATAGTAAGAATTAACAACACCTAACCACTGGCGCTCCGGTGTGCTTGCTACCAGCTGATTCAGCTGCGTGATTTTATCTTCGCAGCCGGGAAAATGTGGCATCGGACACAGAGTATCGAGAAATACCAGGCTTAGCGGTTTTTCTGCTGTCAGAATTTTAAGACTCTGCTCTCTGCCCCCGGTATTGAGCAACATGATATCGCCCATATCAGCACCGGCCTGCGGCTTTTTCTGCTGTACCGGCTGTTGTTTTTTTCTCTGCGGAGGGCCGGCGCTAACAACCGCATTGTCAGCCTCGTTATCAGAAGCCTTGTCAGCCGCAACAGCTTCCATTTTTTCTGTTACCGTCAGACCCAGATAACGTCGCAGTTCATCCGTACTGCCGGAAAACACGCGCTGCTCTCCCTGGTAAAGCACATGATAAGGCGATTCCCATACGCCCTCGCTGCGCATCAGGCGGAATTCCTTATCCAGCACCAGTGGCTGTAACTGCGGATAGTAGCCCGAAAATTCCTCCAGCTGCGCCGTGGTAACATTTAACTGCGGCTGAATCCAGATTTGCTGGCTTTGCTGACGGAAGCTGGCAGGCAGATGTTGCAGCAATTGTTCATCGCCCCGGCCATCATAAACAGCCCAGATATCGGTAAACACCAGATGGCGGATTTTATCGCTGTCCGTCACCACCGGCTCACCACGAAAATCGGTCAGCTCAGCCTGCACCATCACCGGTGCCAGTAATAATAAAGACATCAGTCCTGCTTTCATTGTTTATCCTCCTGTTGGCTCCAGTCAGCCACCCTATTTTCCAGCTGATCGGTCAGTAAAAACGTGCGGTAAGCCACGCGCCCATCCCGGTCGATTAGAATATGCGTTGGCGTACCCACCACCCCATAAGCGGCGGTCAGCGCTCCGTTCTGATCAAAGGTGGTCGGCATGCTGTAGCCTCCGGCTTTAAACAGCTGCTGAATATTGGCTACCGAATCGTTGATACCGACATTCACACTCAGTACCTGCACAGGCTCTCCCGGCTGCTCATAAACGGACTGCAGGTACGGCATTTCTGCTTTGCAGTAGCTGCACCAGGTTGCCCAGAATTTCAGATACACCGGCTTCTTGCCGATCAGCTCGCTCAGTTGCAGCGTTTTGCCATCCAGTGTCTGCACACTGAAATCCGGCGCCGGATCGCCAACCGCCAGTGGTGGTTTCGCCTGCGTCAGAGAGGGAGCCAGAATCAGCGTCAGGCCCAGCAGCAAAGCCGCCGGTCTGAGCACAGGTTTACGTGGTTTACGCATTGCGTTCTCCTTATTGATTAAAAACAGAAACTTCAGAACGGTTGCAGCGCCTGCCAGCTGAACCACACAGCAGCCAGTAACATCAGGCCGGCCAGCAGACGCTGGCTGAGCAGCAACCAGCGCCCGGATTTCGGCAGTCGTGCCAGCATGCCGCTGAAGGTGCCAGCAGCCAGCAGCAACGCACTCATGCCGAGGGCAAACACAAACATCAGTAACAGCGCCCAGGGCACGCTGCCCTGTCCCGCCACATACATCAGCAGCATGCCGAATACCGGCGATGTACAGGGAGCCAGCACCAGGCCCGACAGCGCACCACTGAGCATGACGCGCACAAAGGGAGGCATTCGCCCGGCGGCAGGCACGTCTGGCAGCTGCAAGGCCGGCATTCTCAGCCAGCCCAGCATCCAGGCACTGAACAGCAGACACATAAACGCCACCAGCAACAGCGTGACAGGATGGCTGGCGACCGAGCCAAACAGCTGGCCACTGCTGGCCGCAAAAACGCCCAGAATGGCGTAAGTCAGCGACAGCCCCAGAACATAGAAAAGCGACAAGACAAAGGCCTGACGGCGGTCAGCACTGTGACTGCCGACCACCGCCACCGTAATCGGCAGCATGGGATACACGCAGGGGGTAAGACTGGTCAGCAAGCCGGTCGCAAATACAGCCAGAGGCACCCAGACTGACCATTGCCCATCAAACAAGGCGGTTTGAATAAAACTGTCCATAACGGACTCCGTCGTTGGTAATGACGACATTGATAGCAGGAAGCGCCGCTGAGGTTATGTAAACGGGCTAAAATCCTCTTAAAATCCTTATAAAATTTATATTTTCCTTTATATTTCAATGACTTATAGAAATCACCAAAGAACAGCACGGTTGCCGGGGAAGCCGGCACTACCTAGAATGGGCGCCTTACCTCAGGCAGCAAACGGCCCAACGGATGACCAGGCAGTACCGATTTGACGCATTTACCTTTGACCCCGAGCGCGGCAGTCTTCACAGCGATCAGGGCGAACACACCGTGCTGCGCCACAAGGTTGCCAACCTGCTGCACTATCTGTTGCAACATGCCGACCGGGTAGTCAGTAAAGAGGAACTGCTGGCCGAACTGTGGACCCACGGCGACTACCGCGAGAACGCCCTCACCCAGAGCATTCGCGAACTGCGGCTGGCACTGGGCGACAACGCCCAATCACCGCGTTATATCCGCACCTTCAATCAGCGTGGTTATCAGTTTATTGGCCGCCTGACAGCCGCCGGGACAAGCAGCGAAAGTGAACCATCGCCCGGCCAGTCAATGGCACGCCAGAAATGGCATCCGGCTCTGTTACGCACATTGGTGCTGGGCGGCGCACTGGCCCTGTTAGTGAGCGCACTGATGCTCTGGCGTCCGGCCAGCACTCAGATCTCCCCTTCCGGCAGTACGTCATCCCTGCTGGTTCTGCCTTTTATTAATGCCACCGGTGAAAGCCAGATGACCTGGCTTGAGCTGGGGCTGGCGGACATGATTGCCATTGACCTGAAACGCCAACAAAAACTGAGCGTTACCCCCCCGGCTCAGGCGCAGTCATTACTGCTCGATTCAGGCCTGCCCTGGCCAACTCTGCCGGTGCATATCCGCACCCTGCTCAATGACCAGCAGCAGGACGCCGCGCTGTTTGCCAGCGTACGTCTGCATAACCAGCAACAGGTGCTGGATTTTCAGCTGATTTATCGTGATGGCCGTATCCAACAAGGGGCTATCAGCTACCCATCGCTGCCGGCTGAGTCGCTGGCCATCAGTCAGCAACTGCTGGCCTTACTGCGTCCGCAGCACGCTGAAAAACACCCGGCAGCCGCGACCGACCCGATTGCCGCCCAGGCACTGGCGCAAGGGATGCAGGCCCTGCGTCAGCAAGGTGCCGTTCGTGCACAGCCCTATTTTCAGGCATCCCTGACCATTGAGCCGCACAGCCACTGGGCCAGAGCCTGGCTGGTGCGCGCACTGCTCAATCTTGGTGAATGGCAACAGGCCGAACAGCAACTGGCCGCCATTCCCGCCAGCGAACTGGACAATGACCTCAGCCTGAAAACCTTTGCCCTGCACAGTCGTGCACAGCTGGCCTTATGGCGCGGCGACAACGGCAGCAGCCTGCTCGCCGATCAGGCACTGGATCTGGCGCAACAAACCTCCGACCCGGAGCTGATCACTCAGAGCCTGCAGCTCAAGGCACAACAAGCCTGGGATGCGATGAACTGGCAGGAGCATCAACGCTTACTGCAACAGGCCAGTCTGCGGACAGAACAATCCGCCGATATACAACTGCGCGCAGATCAGTTGTTTTATCTGGGCAACCCCAGCAACAGTGGTCTGGAAAAGTCGCCTCTGAACGATCTGGACAGCAATCGCCTGCGGCTGGAGAAAGCGCTTAATTTTTATCGCCAGCTGAATAATCAGCCACAGATCGCCGCCACCGAACTGGCGATTGCGCAGAATTACCGTTTCCCGCTGCATGAGCGCAGCACTGCACTGGCAGCAGCCATTGCTGCCTATCGCACGTTGAAGCAACCCTATGATCTGGCTCAGGCGCTGATTTATGGCGGCTTTTTTCAGCTGCAGTTACACCGGGGGGATCTGGCACAGGATTATTTCCGCGAAGCCGCCGGGATCGCCCGCCAGCTGGGAGCCACTCCGCTGATCAGCCTGAGCGAACTTTATCTGGGCTTTGCCAGTCTGGATCAGGGACTCGACCAGAGCAGCCTTGGCCGTCATGGCCAGAACAGCGAATACCTGCACAAGGCACTGCAGCAATTTCAGAGCTTTATCGATACAGCGCCGACCAAACTCTATCTCGCCCATGCGCGCTTCTTCCGCGGCTGGGCACTGGCCGATCTGGCGCGCAGCGCGCCGGAAAAACAGCGCAGCCGCTATTTCGCTCAGGCGCTGGATGAGCTGCAGCAGGCTCAGACGCATTATCAGACCCTGCAAATGCCCACCAGCATCGGCTACAGCAACTATTCAATTCTGTGGATTTATCTGCAGCAGCAACAGTATGACAAAGCACTGCTGGCCGCCCGCTCTCCCGATACCCGGCTGCAGGCCAGATATCTGGCCCGGGTTCACTACGAGCAGCAGCGGCCTGAGCAGGCGCAACAGGTGCTGGAAGAGTTCCGTAAACGCTGGCCGCAGCTCTGGCAGGAAGACGATACGCAGCGCTTACGTCTGTATCAGCAAGGGGACTATCAGTTGCTGCCGCCGGAGCCCCTGCCGCATCTGGTGTACTGTGAATCGGACTGGCTGGAGGGCTGACGTCAGGGCGCCAGCAAACCAAAACCCAGTGCCAGCGGAATTAATCCGATCACATTGAGTGCTTTCCGCCGCAGGGCAATAAAACCTACCGCAGCAAAAACAATATCGGCGCCATTCAGCAGGCTTGAGCTGGCGACCGGTGTGACCAATGTCGCCAACAACAGTCCGACAACCGCAGCATTAACGCCCATTAAGGCGTGCTTTAAACCGGGTTTAACCAGCCACTGCGACCATAACGGCTGCACCGCCGTTAACAGAATAAAACCCGGTAAAAATACCCCCAGCGTTGCCAGTAAAGCGCCGCTGACCCGAGCCTCTGGCAATAATTCAGCACCTAAAAACGTGGCGAAGGTAAACATCGGACCCGGCACCAGCTGTGCAGCGCCATAACCGGTAAGCAGGGTTTCGGCCGTCAGCTGCCCGGCAAACTGCTGCTGTACCAGAGGCAACACCACATGGCCACCACCAAACACCAGACTGCCGGTCTGATAAAAAGCGGCGAACATTCCCATAGCGCCTGCAGTCTCGTTCAGGCCGGACAGATGGCTGAGTAAATACAGACCGGCCCATAGCATCAGTCCGATAATCAGTGCCAGACGTTTGCCCGGATACGACTGAAACGGCTGCGCCTGTTGCTCTGCCTGCCCGGCAGAATCTGCCAGCCTGGTGCCCTGCCAGCGCGCGTATATCCAGCCCCCGAACGCTGCCAGAATCAGCAACAGCCAAACCGGCAGCGGCGTCAGCCAGAGCGCAACGGCAGTAAGCAACATCAACACCCGGCTAAAGGCGCTGCTGCAGAAGGTCTTTGCCATGCTCAGTGTGGCATCGGCCACAACAATCACGGCCAGCAGTTTCAGGCCGTGAATCAGCGCCGGAAACCAGTGATAAGTCAGCAAGCTAGTGAGGCTGCTGGCCAGCGCCAGCATCAGTAAGAAAGACGGCAGGGTAAAGGCTATAAACGCGCAGATACCACCTGCCACTCCGGCCCGCTGCATGCCAATTGCAAAGCCGACCTGACTGGAAGCCGGCCCGGGCAGAAACTGCGCCAGTGCCACCAGCTGCGCATAATGCTCTGCACTCAGCCACTGCAGGCGCTGGACAAAGACACGCTGAAAATACCCGAGATGAGCCGCGGGCCCGCCAAAACTGATGCAACCCAGCCACAGGAACTGGCGGAATATATGCCATAAGCGCACAGCCAATGGCTCTGTTTTCTTTGCCGGCCTGTCAGGCCGTACTGGCATTGTCATCGCTATCCGCCGCGCATATTGATCGTGGCTGTGCAATGTACATAAAACCCGGAAAAACATGAAATCAGAAGATGATGCAGACCTGAACCGGCTTCATCAGGGCCTTACACGACCAAAGTCTAGCGCTCTCTGGAATATTGGTCATACCAATATTTTCACCCTGTTTTTCAAGCCTGATATCAGCAATGACAAGGGCTGCGGGCCTTTTTCCTTTTTGGCCTCCGGTCTGATACCTCGCAGCATACTGGTAAAACTACTTACGCACTGCTGCCAGAACTACCTACAAAACCGCAGTCCTGCGGATAGTCATCTACAGCCATGACTTGCACACTCGAAAAGTCAGGGTGTGCTGTGCCTCTTCACGGGTGCGCACAATCAATCTGAAACACTAAAAAGGATAATAACCATGATCCGCCTATCCCGCTTTAAACAGGTACTGGTAGCCGCTGCGTGCAGTCTGGCTATGTTCGGTACTGCTCAGGCAGACGAGAAAGTATACCGTCTGAAACTGGCCGAAAGCTGGCCGACGAACTTCCCCGTTTTTGGTGACGCACCGCGTAATATGGCTGCGATGGCTGAGAAAATGTCGAATGGCCGTCTGCAGATCACCATCGACTCCGCCAACAAGCACAAGTCAGCCTTTGGTGTGTTCGATATGGTACGTGCCGGTCAGTACGATATGGGCCACTCAGCGTCTTACTATTGGAAAGGCAAAGTACCGAATACGCTGTATTTCACCACCATGCCATTCGGTATGACCGCCCCTGAGCAATACGCCTGGTTCTACTACGGCGGCGGTATGGAGCTGATGGAAAAAGTGTACGGTGAGTTCAATATCCTGAGCTTCCCGGGCGGTAACACCGGTAACCAGATGGGTGGTTGGTTCCAGAAAGAAATCAACAGCCTGGAAGACCTGAAAGGCCTGAAAATGCGAATTCCGGGCTTTGCCGGTGAGGTTCTGGCCAAACTGGGCGCCAGCCCGACCAATATCCCGCCAGGCGAGCTGTACACTGCCCTTGAGCGCCGCACCATCGATGCACTGGAATGGGTTGGTCCGTCGCTGGATCTGCGCATGGGTTTCCACAAGATCGCCCCTTACTACTACACCGGCTGGCATGAGCCTGCAACCGAACTGCAGTTCATGATCAACAAGCGTTCATGGGACCGTCTGCCTGCGGATCTGCAGGAAGTCCTGCGCGTCGCGATGCGTACCGCAGCCTACGATATGTACATTCAGTCTTACCACGAATCCGCTGAAAACATGGCCGTGCTGGATAAAGACTATCCTAAAGTTCAGATCCGTACTTTCCCGGCTGACGTAATGAAAGCTCTGCATAAAGCCAACAACGAATTGCTGGCAGAAAGTGCGGCAAAAGATCCACTGGCCAAAGAAATTCTCGATTCGCAGGCGACTTATCTGAAGAAAGCCCGCCGCTGGACCGATATTTCTGACAAAGCTTACCTGAACAGCGCCGACTGATCAGGACCCAATAACAACGACAGATGCCCCGCCGGGCTTACCCAGTCCGGCGGGGGCAAACGGGAGTGCATTATGCTGAT
Source organism: Thalassolituus alkanivorans (assembly GCF_020447205.1). Classification (GTDB taxonomy): domain Bacteria; phylum Pseudomonadota; class Gammaproteobacteria; order Pseudomonadales; family Oceanobacteraceae; genus Venatoribacter; species Venatoribacter alkanivorans. The sequence continues at coordinate 129,986 of NZ_JAJAEL010000049.1, read as the reverse complement.
TAAGGCAGAACGGGCCATTAATCGCTTTTCCGATTTTCTCGGCACAGTCGCCGCTGTGCTTTTTATTCTGATGCTGATGAACGTGTTTATTGACGTTGTCATGCGTTACGCCCTGAACGAAGTTTCCATCGCGATGCAGGAAATGGAATGGCATCTGTTTGCTGCCATGTTCATGCTGGGTGTTCCTTACACGCTGCGGGCCGGTGGCCATGTGCGCGTGGATCTGGTGTATGAAAATTTATCCATCCGCCGCAAAGCCATTATTGATATTGCCGGCGGCCTGCTGTTACTGATCCCGTTTTGCCTGCTGGTCGGCTGGTACGGTATCGATTTTGCGCATGAAGCCTGGAGCCTGGGCGAAACCTCCGGCGATCCCGGCGGCCTGAGCAATCGCTGGATTATTAAAGCCGTTATTCCATTTGCATTTTTTGCGACGGCCATATCCGGTATTGCAATGATTCTGAACAGCGTAATTGCCCTGAAAGATGAGCATGAAACCAAAATCGACCGGGGGCTTTTATGATCGGTATTATTATGTTTTTCGTCGCCCTGCTGATGCTGATTTTCGGCTTCCCGGTGGCGTTTACTTTTGGCGGTGTCGCCCTTATTTTTGGCGTATTTGCTGAAGGTCCGGACATTTTCGCTTTTATGCCTTTCCGCGTACAAAGCATTATGGAAAACGTCACCCTGATGGCAGTACCACTGTTTATCTTTATGGGTATTGTGCTGCAACGTACCAGACTGGCAGAACAACTGCTGGAAGCCATGGGTAAACTCTTTGGTGGTGTGCGTGGTGGCCTGGCTATTTCCACAGTTCTTGTGGGAGCTTTATTAGCCGCCTCTACCGGCGTTGTTGGCGCATCGGTTGTTGCGATGGGATTAATCTCCCTGCCGGTTATGCTGAAATACAACTACGACAAAGCACTGGCCTGCGGAACTATCTGTGCCTCCGGAACCCTGGGGCAGATTATTCCACCATCCATTATTCTGATTATTCTCGGTGATGTATTAGGCATTCCCGTTGGCGATTTATTCCAGGCAGCATTAGCGCCCGGTCTGGTACTGATCGGCTGCTACGTGGTGTATATCCTGATCTACACTTGGCTGAAACCAGAAGCTGCACCTGCCCTGCCGATGGACGATGATTTAACCCATCGTCATGAGCAATATATCCGCGCATTAAAGGCCATTATTCCTCCGCTGGCGCTGATTCTTGTGGTGCTGGGTTCCATTTTTGCCGGTATTGCCACCCCGACAGAATCGTCTGCACTGGGTGGTGTTGGCGCCCTGCTTCTGGCGGCGATTTACGGCCAGTTTAACTGGAAAATGGTGTACGAGGCCTCACAGGAAACGGTAAAAATCTCTGCGATGGTTTTCGCCATTCTGCTTGGTGCAACGGCCTTCTCCATGGCGTTCAGTTACACCGGTGGCGATTATATTGTTGAGGAACTGCTGTCTGACATGCCAGGTGGTGCGATGGGCTTCCTGATTCTGTCGATGGTTGCCATTATGATTCTGGGCTTCTTTATCGACTTCGTGGAAATCAGTTTTATCATCGTACCGATTCTGGCACCGGTTGCTAACGCACTGGGCATTGCTCCGGTCTGGTTTGCCATTCTGATTGCCATGAACCTGCAGACGTCTTTCCTGACACCGCCTTTTGGTTTCAGTCTGTTCTATTTAAAAGGGGTCGCACCCGCCGGCGTCCGCACCATGGATATTTATCGCGGCGTTGTACCTTTTATTTTAATGCAGGTCGGCGTGGTGATTACCATTCTGCTGTTCCCTGAATGGTATGGCCTGCTTGACTGACAGGAGTCCTGTTCTGTGGCCGGAAAGCATCAGGCATCCGGCTACAGAATATGTTATTTATCCATTACCGCTGCTCTCTTTGCTGACAATAATAATGACAATAAAGTACTTATGAATACCCGACAGCAAACGACAGAATCAGGCTCCGAACGGCGACTATCTATCCTTGCCGACAGGTTCTAAGATGAACAATCTTTTAATTCCGCCACGGCCACCGGGTATGAATCTGACGTTAAAAGCCAAGATCCTGCTGCTTACCGTATTACCACTGGTCGCACTCACCCTGACCATTACCTGGATAACCCAGCGTCAGGCACAGCAACTGGCACAGCAACAGGTCGCTATTTTTGAAGAAAACGTACTGGCCAGTAAACGCAAAGCGCTGGTCGATTATGTCAGTCTGGCCATGACATCGATTAATCCGGTTCTGGAAGAACTGGAATATGGCCTCGACCAGTCACGGGCAGAATACGAAATCAAACGCATCCTGCAGGGGCTCACCTACGGTAACGATGGCTACTTTTTTGTTTACGACCAGAACGGTACCAACCTTGTTCACCCGGCACAGCCGGATCTGGTCGGCCAACCCATGATCGATTTTCAGGACGATAACGGCCAGTATGTTATCCGCGATCTGCTGGCGCTGGCGGGTAAAGGTGGTGGGTTTTATCGCTATATCTGGAATAAGCCCTCGTTATCGGGGCAGGAAAACAAGCTCAGTTACGTCGTCAATATTCCTTATCTTAACTGGATGATGGGCACCGGCCTGTACGTTGATGATATCGCCGCTGAAACCCGCTCACTGCAGAATAAAGTGAATACCAATGTACGCCGTACCTTTCTCGCAGCGTCTGTATTGCTGGCCGTTACCCTCGCGCTGGTCGTCATCATCGTTATTATTATTAATATTCATGCCACCCAGCTGGCCGATCAGCGCCTGCAGGACTTAGCGCATCGCTCTGTAGCCTTTCAGGTTATGCAGCGCCGGACGTTTGCCCGAGAGTTGCATGATGGCATTAATCAGATGCTGGTATCCGCCAAATTGCGCTTAAATCTGGCGGATAAAAAATGGCCCCATGAAGATGCCCGTGAGCATCTGCATAAAGCCACCGACATGCTTAATATGTCGATTCAGGAAGTACGCCGGGTATCACACAATCTGCGCCCGGTGATGCTTGATGATCTGGGCCTTGAGGCGGCATTGCACAGTCTGCTCGATAATATCAGCGAGTCGGGAAAAATACGGGTAAAACGGCGTATCCGTTTACCGGAAACCCGCCTGCCCGATGCCATTGAAATGACACTGTATCGTCTGGTACAGGAAGCCATTACCAATGTGCAAAAGCATGCCGAAGCGACTCAGGTCAGCCTGAATATCAGCCATAATCTGCAGAGTATTCTGATTGAAATGGAAGACAACGGCTGCGGGTTTTCTCTCGAAGAAGATCAGAGTGGTATCGGCCTGATGAACATGCGTGAACGGGTCGAACTTGTAGGCGGAAAGTTTAGTGTCCGCAGCCGGCGCACACAGGGTACACTCATTCATGCGGAATTTTTCCTTAATCCGGACACAGCCTTAAGAGAGGCCGATTCATTATGAGCAGCAAACCCATTCGCCTGATTATTGCCGACGACCATCCGATGGTGCGTGAAGGGCTTAAAGTCAGCCTCGAAAGCGAAGGACTGAGCGTGGTCGCCGATGTCAGTAATGGTGAAGAAGCCCTGGCTGCCGCAGCAGAGCACCATCCGGACGTTGTCTTGCTGGATATATCCATGCCGGTCATGAACGGTCTTGAAGCCTGTATCGCCTTTCAGGAACAACTGCCGGATATTCGCCTGCTGATCATTACCATGCATGATGATCGCGAATATATTATGAAAGTTATCCAGGCCGGAGCCGCTGGCTACGTATTAAAAGATGTAGCTCCGGAAGAGCTGATCCTTGCCGTTCAGACCGTACATCAGGGTGGCACTTACTTCAGTTCCAGCGTTGCCAAAACCCTGTTCAGTGAATTTGGCCGCCCCCGCCCGCCCGCCAGCGAAGATGTATTAAGCCCACGCGAAGAAGATGTCCTGGCCCGCCTGGCCGAAGGCCTGGGTAATAAAGAAATCGCCCGCGAACTGGATATTTCTGTCCGTACTGTGGAAGCACACCGGCTGAAGATCAAACAGAAGCTGGGCATCGGTAATTCTGCCGGGTTAATCCGCTACGCGCTGGATCATGGGATTATCCGCCGCTGAACAGCGGCCGTTTTTACGCTTATTGCAGACGAATTATCGCTGGTTGCCGCATCTCTGTTTTAAGCCAGTTTTCCCAGTGTGTTTTCAGCGCCTGAGAACCACCAATATAGTGTTCATCCAGCAAGTAAAAAGCGCGCATATTCACCCCGCGTTTATAATCCTGCAATAAACGCGTAATCAGGCTGCGGCCATAAGTGGTCGACAGCAGCATATACACCAGCTGCCCTGCCATCTGCTGATTTACCCCACGCCGGTGATTGGCATTGCGCCAGTCGTCACTGCGCACTTCAATAAACTTCAGCACGTCCATCGCCTTGTTCTGGCGGGCAAGAAAGCTGCGGCGGTTACTGTCATGGCTGCCGATCAGAAATCCTTCCGGGCTATAACTGAGAGTTTCCATTTGCTCGGCCATACCTTCATTCAGCCAGTCCGGTAGTATCTGCGCCAGAGAATGCAGAATCGCATGACTGGCTTCATGGCGGATGGTTCTGTAAGTGCTTTCAATTCCGCCCAGAGCATCATCGTGAATAAACACCGCAATCTCATGGGTTTTTGACAGGTATACCCCCAGGGAATTGGCGGCCGAGTATCCGGAAATACGCTTCACAAAGGCCATATATTCACGCTGATCAGCAAGCAGATGAATTTTCACCGGCACCTGGCGGTAAAAATCAAAATAAATCACCTGATCGTAAAAGCGGTAAACCTCATTCACTTCACGCTGAATACGCGCCAGATCCAGTTGCTGGGCGGCCGAGGCCAGGCTGCCCTCCTGAATGACGCGGATATCCAATGGCTGCCAGCCATTATTACCCTGCGTTTTCAGTTCCAGTACTTCAGCCTGTTTATGGGGTTTATCAGAAAAGTGTACCTGGCCGCGTTCATCAACCCAGCGGTACACGGCTGCCTGAGCGACAGAAACGCTCAGCAGCCAGATGATAACGAGCTTAATCGCGACTGCGACTGCGTTCCGCCGGCACATAGAGCTGCTCCAGCAGGTAGGTTTTAAAGTCATCGGCAAAGGGCTGTTTAGCCGCTGCGACTTTCATGCACAGCAACCAGGCGTCGCGCTCCGCCGGACCGATAGGAAACGCCTGATGAAATTTAGGAATCGCAATCGGGCCGTATTTTTCGCTGAACAAACGCGGACCACCGAGCCAGCCACACAAAAATCGCGTCAGTTTATCGGCCGAGGTTGATAAATCGGCCGGATGCATCGCGCGAATATGCGCCGCTTCCGGCAGGGTATCCATCGCCGCATAAAAATCATCAACCAGGGCTTTGATACCATCAAAGCCACCGGCCGCCTGAAAAGACGCATCGCCCTGCCCATAAGGGCGCTTTTCTTCCACAGAGTCATACATCAGGCAAACTCCTCCATAAAATCTAGCGCCGCCTGATGGCGGATGGTGCGGCGATGATTCGCCCACAGCTCTTTGACTTTTTCCTGATTGCACTGTTGACGATCAATCAATACCCGGGTCTGCAGTTCACCTTTTTTCTGACCGCCGGTCAGCGGTACTTTGGAGAATACAAACTGGTTGGAAATCAGATCCATAAATGGCCCGGATTTACTGGTTGGCATAATAAACAGCAGCTGCAGACCCAGACTTTCAGTGAGGTAATTAATCACCTCTTTCGAGCGGGTTTCATCCATTTTCGAGAAGGCTTCATCCACCAGAACCACGCGCAGATGGGTATCCCCTTCGTTAAAACGGAAGGCCGAGGTAATGGCCGCCGAACGGATAATATAAGCCGGAGTTTCCAGCTGACCGCCGGAGCCGGTACCGTACTGGCTCAGTGCAATTGGCTCTTTATTGGCCGGTTGCTTGTAAATTTCGTAGGCACGGTAATTGCGGTAATCGGAAATCCGCTCCAGCTCACGCATTGCTTTCTGCTCATCATCGTCGAGCAGCATGGTCATCAGGTGATCACGCACGCGTTTGGAGTTTTTCGACAGATCAGCGGTAAAGAGTGTCGCACCGTCGCCAAGGCTCGGGTTTTTGATAATTTCTTCGAAGAACTGCCAGTATTCTTTGTACTCCGGCACCCACTGCCAATCGAACCAGTAGGTTTCGCGGTCAGCACCAAACTGATGGTGTGCCAGCTCTTTATTCAGGTCTTCAAGGATGCGCTTACCATCATTAATAGCCTGATAAATGGAGTGACAAAGGTTGGTCACAAAGGCGTTGTTAAAGCTTTCGCGCAGCTGCACCAGTTTGTCCTGTTTCTCCACCAGAATATTATTTTTCAGGCGGTTATAAACGCGCTCAACTTCGCGTTCCAGACCACAAACGGTTTTAAAGAAGGCAACGCTGTGTTCCTGACGATAATCCGGGGTATAGACAATGGCATCCATGGTCTGACAACGCAGATTATGTTCGGCAATATTGCGCTCGATTTCATAAGCCGTGGAATTAAGTTCCTGACTGATGCTTTTACGATGATTTTCAATCGCATCCGCCGGACTTTCCTGCGCTTCGGTATCTGCTGCCGCCAGCCGAGCTTCGGTATCGAATTCCGGCCAGACGCTGACAATATGACGCAGGGCTTCTTCTTTGCTGTCCGCCACCTCAGACGTCTGTTCCTGCTGATCACTCAGATTTTTGCACTGTTTTTCGCTGTCGTTCAGCTGTTGCTGTAAACGTCCCAGCTCACCATCAAGTTCTTTAATCTGGGCATCCAGATCATCAGCTTTTTCTTTCAGTGCATCGAACTGGCTTTCCAGCTGCGAGAAGTCAGAAAGATCCACATTGCTTAATGCCTGTTCGGCCTGCTGCATCTGATACTGGGTATCCAGCATCTGCTGCATCTGATCGGCAAAACTCACATGGCGCAGCAAATTAACCGCATCCAATAATTGCTGAACCTGTTTCAGCTGGTAAGCCGCTTCGTTAGCCTGCTCAACCAGGGCCTCATATTCTGCTTTTTTCGCCGCCAGCGCGCGCTCACGGGCGCCCAGACCAAACACCAGTTCGGTATCGTCAAGGTCGCAGCGATAAACCGAATAAGCACCGGAACCCAGGCCGTCTTTAGTGACACCACGACGGGTCATACGCAGCGCCTGGGCATCGGCCACCTGTTCAACCGAACCGTAACTGGCTTCGAGGTAATAACGCGCGGTAGCGTGCTCAAATTCCATTAAATGAATAATGGATTTATCGGATAATTTCAGGCGCTCACAGTCTTTTTTCGCTTTTTCGCCCTGAATAACCCGTGCCCGGCTGCCGCCCGGAATAGAACGTAAAATATGCGCAGCTTCGGCTTCAAATACCGATTCCACAATAATGCTGAAACGGGCACCACCGATATAACCTTCAATGGCACTCTGCCATTGTGGGTCGGTAATTTCCACGTAGTCGGCCAGTACGCGCGGATCAGCCTGCGGACATTCCCGGCGAATCGCTTCCAGAGCCTGACGGACAAAACCCGGATAATTCAGCTGACGCGATTCCAGACTGTCGATATCGGCCTGCTTCTGCGCCATGCGGCCCTGAATCTGCTGCAGCTTCTGTTCGCGGCGATCGACCTGCTTGGCAATCTGATCGCGCAGGGAAATACCACTGCTTTCCAGCTCGGTGGAATGGAAACGCTCACGCCACTGGTTAACCAGCATCTGCTGTTGCTGGGCATCATCCAGGTGCGCTTCCAGCGGTGACAGATCAACCCAGTCTTTGCCCAGCAGTTTGCGGAAATCAACCGCGCCCTGATCTTTAATCGCCAGAACCTGTTTGGCCTGATCGATAATTTTCTTTTGCCCCAGAGTCGGAATTTCCAGACCGATGGAGGTTTTCTGCAACGCGCCGTACACCAGTTCGGTAGCACGCAACGAGGCCTGTAATAACTGGTCCTGCTCCAGCAGCGGAATGGCCTGCTGCTGTAATTGTTTTTTACCTTCGGCAATGGCTTGTTCGGCAGCGTCTTTATCCTGCAGCGCATCGATACCACGGCGCTGGGCTTCCATGCTGATCAGCTGCTCACGCAACTGCTTGCGGCGTTCCTGTGCGGTTTCCCGTTCTTTTTCCGCTTTATGCAGACGCTCACGGATGCCCTGCTGCTTTTCTTTAGCCGCCAGATACGCGCGCTGATCATTGATATAGCGGCTCTTGGCGGCGGTATATTCCAGTACGTTGTAATCGATCCACTGATCGATATAACGCTGTGAGGCACCTTTGGTATTGCTCAGAATGGCGATGGTTTCTGCCAGGGTATTGGCATCCGATTCCATCGCATAAATGGTTTTCATCAGATCGGAAACGCTGCGGATCGCATCACCCAGATCTTTGGCTTCAAGAATTTCGTTGGCAACAAAACCGTTGATGCTTTTAACCGGTTTATACGCCATAAAACGCGAGAAGGTACGCGCGGCATTCATCGCTTCGCGCTCACTCACCGCATCGGTGCGGCCACGCAGTGCTCCGTACAGACGGCGCAGATATTGTTTTTTGGTATCGTATTTTTCGATATTGCTGGCATCCATGCGCCCTTTCAGATGACCAGGCAATTTATTCAGCTCGATCACATTACGCTGACCGTCTTTATCATCATGCAGAAAATCCGACAGCGTCAGCTGTTCGGTGACGATATAAAACTGCAGATCATTCTGACGCGCCACCGGCTGACTGCCGGCACGATCAATGGATGCACTGACACCAATAATGGCGGTAAAAGGTTCACCACTTTCACCGGCGGCACCATCGGCACCAACGGTCGGATGAAAAACCGCAGCCAGATAACCTACGGCACCGTTCGGGCGGGCATAGCTGCCGTCGTCACAACCCAGCACATAAGACGCCAGGGTACGGACGTTTTTACCACGGCCACGCTGGGTAGCTTCGTCCTGACCCGGGTTGTAATGAAACAGCGTATCGTGGGCGGCGGTCATAATGGTCTGAATCGCATCGGCTGCGGTGGTTTTACCCGAGCCGTTACCGCCAGACAGTAAATTAATCGGGCCGAATTCAAATTCGGTTGCCGGAATATTGCCCCAGTTAACGTAAATAAACTTCTTTAAAAACATGACAATTATTCCCCAAACAAACTGGCAGGTTGTTTTTTACTGTCGGCTGCCTGCTCTTCTGTTTCTTCCGGCGCCTGCTCTGCAGCAGTAGCCGTTGATTCTTCTGCCGTAGCTGCAGGCTCTTCGGCAACGGTCGACACGGTATCTTCTGTTGCCACGCTATCGTCAGCGGCTTCGTCAGTAACCTCTTCAGCAGCACCTTCAAAAACACCTTCGGTCTTTTCGGCAGCCTCTTCTGCTGCAGCCTGCAGAGACTCGTCAGAATCGTCAGCGCTGGCGTTCTCTGCGGTTTCACCTGCAGCAGAAGCAGTCAGCTGCTCAGCGGCATCCGCATTTTCCTGCTGCTCGTCTTCCATTAATTCCGACAGCACCTGATCGGAGACATAGCTCATAATCATCGGCCGTACACGCAGCCACATATCGCCATCGGTTAAGGTATCTTCGTTGGCAATCTGCACCAGGCGTAATTGTTTTAAGCGGCGGAACAGCGCTTTACGCTCAGTCAGGTTTTCCGGCAGGGTGCGTTTCAGCAGATTTTTCATGGCAATGCTGAGCGCTTCCAGCGATACCATGACGCAGCCCTGTTCATCCACCATACCTTCGCGCAGTGCTTTGTCGTATTGCGCGCGCAGCACCAGAATCAACGCCACTTCGTTCTGATTTAAGCGGCTGCGGAATGCCTGGGCACCGCTGTTCTGAGGATCATCCACCATGCCGGGCACCTGGGCACCGGGCGGATATAAACGCACAAACTGAAAACGGCGGTCGTGCTGAATACGGATGCCCAGCAGCGACAGATAATCGCCGATTAATTCTTCCAGTCGCAGGTAGCGGTCGTACAGCTGCTGCTCAATCTGGCTTTCGTCACGGCAGACAACACCATAATCCAGCAGACGTACCAGTAATTCGGAAAAATCACGCTGGCTGAGGCCTTCTTTTTCTAACTCTTTTTCAATGATCTGCAACATATTCAGGACTCTTTCTGCACCAGCTCGAAGGTGAAGTGGTCTTTTTTCAGGAAATACGTGGCGCTGTTTTCAGCCCCGTCAGTACGCTCAGTGTCGGCCTGCTCGTCGTATTCAATGCGGAATTCAAATTCACTCGATAAACCATCAGCGGCACCCAGCCCGATGGCATGAGCAACCGCAAGAAAATCTTTGGCATTTTCAATCGGTAATTCACGGGTAGACACTTTACGGCCACTGCCCAGATGCTTCTGCATATAGGTTTTCAGGGCCTGCTGATTCACCAGGAAGGCCTGATCCAGCACTTGCTGGATATAAATATCCTTGCGTGCATCCACATCAAAATCGCCCTGACCATCATCAACGGCGGCATCAATCATGCGACGCTGACGCGGTGCGGCAAGACGCACCTGCCCCGGATCAACCAGTGCAATCTGTGGTACGTCCATACGGTCGGCGGCTTTATCCAGCAAGGCGTTCTGCTGTTTTTCCGGCATTGCTGCCAGACGCTTACAGACCGCCAGTACATCGTTGTGCTGCTGCGACGCCAGATAACTCATCTGGCGAATAATAATATCGGCGCGCTTGGTAAAGCTTTGCAGCGCTTTGCGCAGGGCCGGCAACATAATGTCGGAGGCATTACGCAGGCGCATTTCAATGCCGTCGAGAATGGTCCAGAGCACCGACTGCCCTTCCTGAGCAATATCCGGTAATAATTCGCGCAGGCGGCGTTCGGCATTGGCTTTAAAGGCTTTATCGCGCTTGCGGATACCATTAATCAGCTGGCTGATCTGATCGCGGTGTTTTTCCACGTTATCGGCCGATAAACGTACCGACAGGTCAGGCTGGAAACGGTTTTCCATAAAGTCGAAGAAGGCTTCACTGGCACGCTGCACCAGCAGCTGATCTTCCATTTCCCGTACCAGATCACGTTTGCGCTCTTCCAGCTCGGCGATCACATCGGTGAAGTCGCTGATGATGCGCTCGGAATATTCGTAGGCATCCAGCAGATCGTAAATATCGCCACGTTCCAGAAAAGACTCGAGTGAGTTACGGGTATTACGGGTATTACGGTGGCGGGTGCGCGCCATGCTGCGGCTTTCAGCCACAAAGGGTTCAGTAAATAGCCGGCCATAACGACTGAAGGCAAAGGTACTCTGCAGCGTTGCTTCGTCTACCTGCTTTTCGATCCAGCCATGTTCCAGCAGCTGGTTCAGCACCCAAACGGCCTGATCGCGGCTGGTGCGGAAACGGCCTTCGCTGTTGTCGTCACTGGCAGCATCATTCTGCTGCTCATCTGACAGACCTTCGTCCGCCAACAGTGGCGCACGCACCAGTGCTTCCTGAAAGATTTCAATCAGGGTATCGCGGGCCAGAGCCTGACCGTAATCGGCACTGCTGGAGCTGTACAGGCGTTGGTACAGCTCGCGCAGGCTCTCCATCACCTGAGCACGGTACTTGCCGGTCAACGGGCGGAAAAACTGCCCTCGTTCCTGTTCAAAAAACATACAAAATGTATCTGTAAGGCGGATTAAATGACCGGCTAGATTACTGAAAGCCTGCGCCAATGACCAGCGCCGCGACACATCCCCCGCCAGCCCGCACCAGTACTGACATTATGAAGGCGCTGACGGCATTTCCCCGTGCAAACAGCCGGGGTATACTGCCGGCGTAATGACTCTGTAGGCCACCATTTCAGGAACCTTCATGCAGCCTCACCCGGAACAACAGCATAAAGCCACCTTCTTTCAGGTCGGTACGGAAAAACTGATCGAACTGACACTGGCTACCTTTGGCCTCTACGCGCTGTTCTGGACATACCGCAACTGGCTGCAACTGCAACGCCGTGGTGAAGCGGTTAACCCGTTGCTGCGTACACTGCTGGCTGTTGTCTACCAGTACGATCTTTATCGCCGGATTCATCAGCGTGCACGGGTTGAAAACGCTACTCCGCGCTGGTCGCCTTTACGTATTTACCTGTTGTTTCTGATTTTTACGCTGGTGCCACTGTGGTTACTGGCTACCGATCATCCCTGGGGGATTCTGCTTAACCTGATGACACTGCTGCCCAACCTGCTGGCAAATCAGAGCATCAATCAGATTCACGACAAACATCTGCATTTTTTTGCGCAGAATACTGAGCTTTCAGGCCAGAACTGGGCGGCAATTGTGGCCGGACTGGTCGGCTGGTTGACCCTGCTCACACTGGCACTCGCCTATAACCAGTAACATCTTTTATTTTCAGGATTATTCCATGGCTATAGCCAGTCGCGCGTTATTCCCTCAGCCGCTGCTCCGGTCGCTGCCGGTGATGTTTATGCTGCTGTTATTTTCTTTTACCCAGCACAGCAGTGCTCTGGCGTCGGATCCCGTACCGCACACGCCAAACGACAAAACTTCCGCTAGCCTGCCGCTGTTACCGCCGGTCTTAAACCTGAATATGCCGGGCGATTTCAGCATCGGCCGCCACAGTCAGTGGCTGGAAGATCCGCATCGCAGCCTGACGCCCGATGCCGCCATGCTGACGGACAGCTGGCAGAACAGTAAATCCGACAGTCTGAATTTTGGCTTCAGCGATTCAGCCTTCTGGTTGCGCACTTCGCTCAGCACCGGCAGCCTGGATGACTGGTACCTGTGGAACCGCTATTCACTGCTTGATCAGGTCGATATGTACCTGTGCCCGCGCCCCTACAACAACAGCAGTGAATGTGTACACAAACAGGCCGGTGATTTACAGCCGTTCGACATAAACCGCGATGTATCGCACCCGAACACCATTATTCACCTGCCGACCGACAAGGGACACGACTACCTGCTGTTGCTGCGCGTTGAAACCCACGGCACTTATCAGTTACCGGCCAGTCTGGTCGACAGTCAGACGCTGCATAACGAACTGCTGATGAATAACATCCTGCGTGGCGGCTACTACGCCACCATGCTGGTAATGGGCCTTTATAACCTGTTTATTTTCTTCGCTACCCGCGAGCGCAGTTACTTCTATTACTCGGCGTTTGTGCTGTCGTTCCTGTTATTTCATATGACTTATGAAGGTTCAGCCTTCCAGTTCTTCTGGCCAGAACTGCCGATGATTAATAACAGCGCGTTTCTGCTGGCGTTCTCTGTGAATCAGCTGATTCTGTGTTTCTTTGTGCCCAATTTTTTACGCCTGAAGCAACACAGCCCGGCAGCCTACCGGTTGTTCCGTGTATACACCGCGATCACGCTCGTCACCCTGCTGATGATTCCGCTGCTGCATTACGAAGTAATGGTGCCGATTAACAATCTTCTCAGCATGCTGATAACCGCATCGGCTCTTATTGTCAGCATCCGTGTCTGGATTGGCGGCGAATCAGCCGCACGCTTCTTCACCATTGCCTGGATCATGCTGATAACCGGACTGATTCTGGCCAATGCCCGCAGCCTGGGCCTGATTCCGACCAATACCTTTACTCTGTACGCCTATCAGATCGGCTCCTTTATGGAAGTCATTCTGCTGTCGCTGGCGCTGGGTGAGCGTATTATGCGTCTGCAGAAAGATCAGCTGGCGGCGCGTAAAGCGATGCTGAAAAGCCAGGAAGATGCCATTCAGTATCTGCGCGACTACGAAGACCTGTATCAGAACTCACTGACCGGAAAATTCCAGCTCGACGAAGAAGGGTTTTTCCTCAAAACCAACCCGGCCTGGCGCACCATGCTGGGTTACAGCGAGCAGAATCATTTCAGCAATGACAACCCGAGCTTTGACAGCCTGATCGCCGAAGCCTCACAGCGCCGGGCCCTGTGGCGCAAACTGCGCGACAGCGGACGTGTACAGGCTTTTGTTGTTGCCATTATTCAGCCCCTGACCGGTGAACGCCTGATGGTGTCACTGACCATCCGCAAACGCGCACCGGGCGAACGTGCCGCCTGGATTGGCTCCGGCCAGAACGTCACCGAACAGTATCAGCAGGAGCAGGAGCTGATGCACCTGCAAAAAGAAAAGACCCTCGCACTGCGCCAGCTGGTGATGGGCATTGCCCACGAAATGAATACGCCATTGGGCAATATCCGTCTGGCCGAAAGCTTCTTAACCGAGCACCACGATGACTGGAGTGCCGACGAAGCCCAGCAACAACTGCAGCAGGGGCTGGTGCATATTCACGATGGTATTGAGCGCCTCAACAGCCTTAACCAACTGATGAAAAACGCTGTGGTACTGGAAAACCAGTACGCCAGCGAAATCATCGAGCTGCGCCCATGGCTCGAACAATGGCGTAATACCAACAGCCAGCAACATCCGCAGGTAAAACTGCGTACCGGTATTCACAGCTATCTGACCGAATGGCAAACCTACCCGGAAGCCCTCGACATTATTCTCAATCAGCTGGTTGATAACTCCTGCGTGCACAACCGGGAACAGGAAGCCGAAGGCAAACTGCAGATCAGCGTTGATTTACGCGAACGTGGTGAACATCTGGAGCTGCATTATCAGGATAATGGTAAAGGCATCGACGCCGAGCAGCGTGAAGCCATCTTTATGCCGTTCTATACCACCCAGCGCTCTTCAGCACGCAGCAAAGGTCTGGGTCTGTACCAGACGTATAATCTGCTCACCGAACTGCTGCATGGCCATATCGACTGGCCGGACGACGCCGAAGGGTTTTATCTGGTGGTGCGTTTTCCACTGCCGGCGGAACATAATGACAGCGGTGCATAGAACCTGATTTATAGAATCTGATTTACAGAATAAAAACCGGGCAAAGACCCGGTTTTTTTATAGACATTCTCCGCCTTTCTACATCAGACAACCGCTTAATTATTGATCGAAAAATCAGCAGAACTTTATAATCAGTAACCATTCCTCTTTACGACAGGCAGTATTATGAAACCAGCACTCTCTCTTATCGCTGCATCGGTATGTCTTCTCAGCGCCTGTGGTGGAAGCAGTAGTGACAGCGCTATCCCCGGACTAAAAGCCGATACTAATGTTGCCCTGCTCTCTCGCGGAGCCAGCGCCAGTAGCAGCCATAACAGCAGCGATGCCAAAAAACTGATCGATGGCAACAGCAATACCAGCTGGACCAGCGCATCGGGTCAAAAAATCGTGGTCGATTTTGGCAGCGTAGAAAAAATTAAAAGCATTAAACTGACCCGTCAGGCAGCAAGTGCTGCAATTGGCAGCAGTCCTGACATTCTGATCGAGCTGTCCGCCAATGGCAGTAGCTACACTGCCTCCAACCTGAGCGTATTCAGCGGCGGCATTACCTGCACCAGCCAAACTGTAACGACTACAACCATGAGCTGCACTATGGCCGAGCGCGATACCCGGTATATCCGTATTACTTCGCAGAATGGCAAAGCTTATGATTTTATAGAGCTGGAAGCTTTAGCCACCAAATAAAAAGCCAGAATAAAAGCAGAGTAACGCCACCAGGGTAAATCAGTATTATCCGGCCATGTGCTTATAGCTGCGCTGATAAACCGCAACCATAAAAAACGCCGCATAAAGCGGCGTTTTTTTTTATTTACTGCAAACTACCCGATATTACAGGTTGGCCGCCAGTTCGCTGGCCAGTTTGATGGCACGCTTGGCGTCCAGTTCACCGGCAAACTCAGCACCACCCACTAAATGCAGACCAAAGGCTTTGCTTTCGTCGGCTTTCAGGGTTTCGTGCAGTTCGTTAACCGATACCTGACCGGCACAGATCACGATATTATCAACGTCGAGTACGCGCTGGCTGCTTTCTTCACCTTTGGTGATGGTGATGTGCAGGCCCTGCTCGTCGATCTTGTCGTAAGACACACCGCCAATCATTTCCACGCCTTTCATTTTCATCACAGCGCGGTGTACCCAACCGGTGGTTTTATTCAGGCCTTTACCCAGTGACGAAGCCTTACGCTGCATCATGTACACTTTGCGTGGTGATGGGTGAATTTCGGCTTTTTTCAGACCACCGCGGGTGCTGTTGCTTTCGTCCACGCCCCACTCTTTCATCCAGGCGTCTTTATTCAGCGTGGTGGATTCACCTTCGTGGGTCAGGTATTCGCTGATATCGAAACCGATACCACCGGCACCCATAACGGCAACGCTTTTACCCAGTTGCAGTTCTTTATCCAGCACTTCCTGATAAGACACCACTTTCGGACTGTCGATACCCGGAATGTTCGGCATACGCGGTGCAACACCAGAGGCGATCACCACTTCGTCAAAACCACCGGATTTTAATTCATCGGCCGTTACGATGTGGTTCAGCTTCAGATCAATATTGTATTTTTTGATCATGGCGGTGAAGTAGCGGATAGTTTCTTTAAATTCTTCCTTGCCCGGAATTTTCGAGGCGTAGTTGAACTGACCACCGATTTCGCCACGTCCTTCAAACAGAGTGACCGCATGGCCACGCTCAGCGGCCGTAACGGCACAGGCCAGACCCGCAGGACCAGCACCAACAACGGCTACTTTCTTCGCCTGTTTAACCGGGATGTACACCAGTTTGGTTTCGTTACAGGCACGCGGGTTGACTAAGCAAGATGCACGCTTGTTTTCGAACGTGTGATCCAGACAAGCCTGGTTACAGGCGATACAGGTGTTGATTTCGTCAGCGCGGTCTTCTTCAACCTTTTTCACCCAGTACGGGTCGGCCAGTAACGGACGCGCCATCGACACCATATCGGCTTTGCCATTGGCGATAATATCTTCAGCCGTTTCCGGCATATTAATACGGTTAGAAGCCACCACCGGAATATTCACCTGCGCTTTTACCTTGGCAGTCACATCGGCGAACGCTGCACGCGGAACAGAGGTTACGATGGTCGGAACACGGGCTTCGTGCCAGCCGATACCGGTGTTAATGATGGTGACACCGGCTTTTTCCAGCTCTTTCGCCAGATGGATAACTTCTTCCATATCGGACGCTTCTTCCACCAGATCCAGCATCGACAGGCGGAACATGATGATGAATTCTTCGCCTACAGTCGCACGCATTTTGCGGATGACTTCCAGCGGGAAACGGATACGGTTTTCGTAAGAACCGCCCCATTCGTCGCTGCGCTGGTTGGTGCGTTTGTTGATCATCTGGGTGATGAAATAACCTTCAGAACCCATCACCTCAACACCATCGTAACCGGCTTTCTGTGCCAGTTTGGCGGCACGGGCATACTGGTCGATGGTTTTATAAATCTGTTTGCTGGTCAGTTCTTTTGGCTTGAACGGTGTAATCGGCGACTTAATCGCAGAAGGCGCAACGTTCAGCGGGGTGTAACCGTAACGGCCGGCGTGCAGAATCTGCAGCAGAATTTTGGAACCGTTTTCATGCACGGCATTGGTTACTTTTTTGTGGAAAGGCACCTGCCAGCTGCTCATCATTTTGGAGCCAAACGGCAACAGGTCACCGGCACGGTTCGGAGAGAAACCACCGGTTACCAGCAGGCCAACACCACCACGGGCACGCTCGGCGAAGTATTCTGCCAGCTCACCAAAGTGCCACGGACGATCTTCCAGGCCCGTGTGCATGGAACCCATCATCACGCGGTTTTTCAGAGTGGTGAAGCCAAGATCCAGTGGCTGCAGAATATGGGAGTACTTGCTCATGGTTGCTTTCTCACAAATCGGTTGTGTTGGCACAGGTTATTATCATCGGCTGCCAGACAAGCCGGCATCCTGTATTGCTTTATGGCGAACCAGTTTACCCGGCTTTACTGACAGGTAAATGACCAAACATAGCATATGAATGATCATTCTTAACACCAAAGACCGTGAGCCAGGCACCGAGAGCCGGACTCAGAAGCCAGACTGCGGAAGCCGGGCTCTTAAGCAAGCAGCCTGCTCGTCTGCAAGCTACCCGCCTACAATCACTCGTCAGCAATCTCAATGGATGGCATCGCCTGCGCCGCAGCGGCCTGACGCGCCAGTGCCACCGCCAGACGGCGTGAAGCATGGCGATACATCATAGAGACTTCCGAGCAATCATCCGCGGCCACCACCGGTGTACCGGCATCGGACTGCTCGCGGATATATTTGGATAACGGTAGCGAACCCAGTACCGTCGTGTTGTAGGTTTCCGCCAGACGCTCGGCACCGTCTTCACCAAAAATATGTTCCGCATGGCCACACTGCGAACAGATATGCATGCTCATATTTTCAATCATGCCCAGTACCGGAATATTCACTTTGCGGAACATTTCCACGCCTTTTTTGGCGTCAGCCAGGGCAATATCCTGCGGCGTGGTAACAATCACAGCACCGGATACCGGGAATTTCTGGCTCAGGGTCAGCTGAATATCACCGGTGCCCGGCGGCATATCAATAATCAGATAATCCAGCTCGCCCCACTGGGTCTGAGTCAGGATCTGCATCAGCGCCCCGGCGACCATCGGCCCGCGCCAGACCATCGGCGTGCTTTCGGTAACCAGATACGCCATCGACATGCTTTTCAGACCATGAGCTTCAACAGGTACAAACCATTTGTTGTCGATGGTTTCCGGGCGGGTGCCGTCTTCGACCCCCAGCATAATGCCCTGACTCGGGCCGTAGATATCGGCATCCAGCAGGCCGACTTTGGCGCCGTCTTTGGCCAGCGCAATGGCCAGGTTAACCGCAGTGGTGGATTTACCCACCCCGCCTTTGCCGGACGCCACCGCAACAATATTTTTGACCTGGGCAATGGCTTCAACGCTGTTCTGGCTTTTGTTTTCCGCCACCGACCAGCTGATATTAACCGCCGCAGCGCTGCAGCCATCTATATTTTCCAGCGCCGTTTGCAGCATCTGCGCGATGCCGCCTTTGAGAAATTCAGATGGGTAATCAAGATGAATACCCACCTCAACCCGGCCGCCATCAATACGTATATCACGCACGCAACCGGCGCTGAGCAGATCGGATTCCAGATAAGGATCGGTATAACCGGCCAGAGCGGCCTCAACCTGAGAACGGGAAATCTGTGACACAAGACACTCCTGCACAAAAGGGCGACAACAAAGAATGGCAGGATTTTACGCCCCGGCGGCAGAATTACCACCGCCAGAGTGTCGGGTTATTCAATACTGCGTTGGCACCACTAAACCGGGCTGACTGGTACCGAGGCCAGCAGGCTGCGGGTGTAATCGTGCTGTGGTGCGGTCATTATCTGCTCGGTATCGCCCTGCTCAACGATCACGCCGTCTTTCATCACCGCTACCCGGTGCGCCAGATGCGGAATAATCGACAGGTCGTGGGTAATAAACAGATACGACAAGCCCATTTCCTGCTGCAATTCCTGCAACAGCTGCAACACCTGACCACGAATAGAAACATCCAGCGCGCTGGTTGGCTCATCACAAATAATCAGTTCGGGCTCCACCGCAATGGCACGGGCAATCGCCAGACGCTGGCGTTGGCCGCCGGAAAACTCATGAGGAAAGCGATCAAGGTGCGCGACTTCCAGCCCGACCCGCTGCAGCAATACCTGCAGGCGTTGTTCGCGTTTTTCCGCATCCGGCTCAACCTTTAAAGCGATCATGCCTTCGGCCAGAATATCGCGCACATTCATACGCGGATTCATCGATGAAAACGGGTCCTGAAAAATCACCTGAATGCGTTTACGCAACGGTAAAAACTGACGCTGGCTGAGCTGATCAATGCGTTCACCAGCAAAATACAGCTCACCACCGGCCAGCGGTTCCAGACTCAAAATAGCGCGCCCGGCGGTCGATTTACCCGAACCACTCTCCCCCACCAAAGCCAGCGTTTCACCCCGGCCAATACTCAGGCTGATGCCATCCACGGCTTTGGTATGGCCAACCACCCGCTGCAAAATACCTTTACGCTGGGCAAACCAGACACGCACATCCTTTAACTGCAGCAAAGGCTCACTTTGCGCCGGAGCAGATAAAAAATGGCGGCGATCGGGTAATGAGTGAATCAGCGCACGGCTGTATTCATGTTTTGGCGCGGCAAAAAATTCGCGGGCAGCGGCCTGTTCAACAATTTCGCCATAGCGCATCACCGCCACACGATCGGCCATCTGTGCCACCACGCCCATATCGTGGGTAATCAACAGCACCGCCAGCTGGCGTTTGCGGCGTAATTCGTTGAGCAACTCCAGAATCTGTTTCTGGATGGTGACATCCAGTGCGGTGGTCGGTTCATCGGCAATCAGTAATTGAGGCTCGCAGGCCAGTGCAATGGCGATCACCACACGCTGCTTCTGCCCGCCGGACAACTGATGCGGATACCAGCCCAGGCGTTGTTCGGCATCGTTAATACCGACCTCGTGCAACAGACTGATGATTTTTTCGCGCAGCGCGGCACCGCTTAACCCTTTATGCAGACGCAGCACTTCGCCAATCTGCTGTTCAATAGTCTGCACCGGATTTAACGAGCTTTGCGGCTCCTGAAATACCATAGCGGCCATACGCCCGCGCACCGAGTTCATCTGCGCTTCAGTCAGATCAAACACATCGGTTCCGGCCAGTTGCACCCGACCACTGCGAATGGCCAGCGCTTCCGGCAGCAGGCGCATTAACGCCAGCGAGGTCAGCGATTTACCCGAACCACTCTCGCCTACCAAGGCCAGTATTTCTCCGGCGCGAATACTGAAACTCACCGGTTTTACCAGCAAGCGTCCCGCCTGCTGATATTTACCCGGTAATAATTCGATACTGAGGTTCTCGACCTGTAATAATTCCATCATTTTCTCCTCAGGCCGACCGTGGATCGAAAGCATCACGGACGCGGTCGGAGAATAAATTCGCCGCCAGCACCAGTACAAACATCAGCACAAAGGCCGCCGCTACCGACCACCACACCACCGGATCACGGGATAACTCAGAACGCGCTTCGTTAATCATATTGCCCCAACTGGCCATCGACGGATCAACGCCAACGCCGATATAAGACAACACCGCTTCGGCCAGCACAAAGACACTGAAATCCAGCACCAGAGCAATCAGAATAATATGGGTAATGTTGGGCAGAATATGGCGGAAAATAATGCGGTTATGACCAACCCCAAAGGCATGAGCGGCCTGCACATAATCGAGCTGGCTGACTTTTAACGTTTCCGCGCGCAATAAACGGCACAAGCCGGTCCAGCTGGTCATACCTAAAATAAAACACAGCGCCAGGAATTTAAAATCGGCCCGCACAGCCACCAGATTAAACTGCTCCGGATGAGTTTCGATATACACATCAATCAGCAGCACCGATGCCGCAATTAACAGAATGCCCGGAATAGAACTCAGCGTGGTGTAAATATACTGCACCACGTCATCAACCCAGCCTTTGAAGTAACCAGCACTGATACCCAGCACAATCGCCAGCGGCAGAGTCAGCAGCGTTGCCAGAGTGCCAATTAACACCCCGGTGCGGATGGCTTTAATACTCCAGTACAGAACATCCTGACCGACCTTATCGGTCCCCAGAATGTGATATACCTTACTCAGTTCCAGCACCCAGCAACAAGAAAGTACCAACACAGATAATGTCAGATAAATGGTTCCCCAGGGTAAGGTCCGGACACCGGCCAACCCAGATTGCAGTGAGTGCTGGCGCTTACGCCAGGCGATATGCAAACCAATAATCACCGCACTGATAAACGCCGCTACCAGCAATGCTTTCATTGAACGAACAAAGATATCCATGCCATGCTCAGCCGCACTTTCAAGATGCTGCCCGGCATTCGCTAAGCGCGGAAAATCGCGATACACAACACCATCGTCGGTTTGCATGTTTTCTTTGGCGAAAGAATAAATTGCGAAAGGTGCCGAATAAGTTTTTTCGTCTTTATTACGCAGTTCGGTCAGCACAACATCCAGCAGGCTGTGTACTTCCTGACTGTAATGCACTTCATCGCTGCCTTCGGTTTTTTCCAGAGGTGCGCGGTAATGCAGGGAATCCAGCAGAGCAATCAGCAAATAAAACAGAATAACAATAAACGAGGCGACACCGGCACGGGAGTGAAACACCGTACGCCAGCGCTGACGCGCCAGAGGGTTTTTACTTAACTGGTAAAAAAACAGTCCGAGACTGACCACCAGAATATAAATAAGCACATCGCTCCATAACACGACGGGCTTAATGCTCATTAATTCATTCATAACAGACACTAATTCATTCATATCAGGACAGCCTTACCCGTGGATCAACCAGGGTGTAAGAAATATCCGTCAGAATCAGACCGAGGATATAGAGTACGGAACCAAGAAACACCATGCTGCGCACGATGGCAAAATCCTGCGCCTGAATGGCGTCCAGGGTGTAACTGCCAAGACCAGGGATGCCAAAGAACGATTCAATCAGCAGGCTGCCCATAAATAATGACGGTATCACCACCACCACACTGGTCAGAATCGGGATCAGGCCGTTAGGCAGAATATGGCGGAACAATACCGCGGTTTCCGACACGCCTTTGGCGCGCGCAGTGCGCACATAATCTTTATTGGCTTCTTCCAGAAATAAGGTGCGGTACAACCGCGTACCACCACCAATACCGGCGACCACGCCGATAATCACCGGCAATATCAGAAAACGGATGGCATCGGTGCCGCCCAGATAACCAGAGATCGGTACCAGGTGCCAGAGTTTGGCAAAGAAATACTGCCCGGCAAGAATATAAAACACCCCGGATATCGACAGCAGTACCACGCACAGCACCATGGCTGCGGTATCAAACACACTGGCACGGAACATCACCACAAACAGCGCGAATACAATATTGACGCTGATGCCGATAATAAAGGTCGGCAAGGCCACGGCCAGACTGGGCCACATACGTTCACTGATATCTGCCCCGATCACCCGCCCTTCATCGGATTTACCGAAATCAAACACAAACAGACGCGCTGACTTTTCAAAGAAGATGGTATCGGTCAGCAGCCCTTCGCTGTTTTCAGCGGTGTTGATAAATAAGGGTTTGTCATAACCGCGCTGCGCTTTCCATTGCTCTATGGCTTCCGCCGATACGTGTTTATCACCCAGTTGCACCCGTGCCATCTGATCCGGTGTATTCACCATAAAGAACAGGGCAAAGGTCAGCAGGTTAACCCCCAACAGAATAGGCAGCGCGTACAGCAAACGACGGATAATATAAGCCAGCATGTCAGCCCTCCTGTTCTGCAGATGTAGTATTTGTCAGCGCCGTTTGAATACGACGCTGCTGGCGACGGCGGAAGGCACGGTAACCCGGCAGCAACGTAACCAGCAGAATTCCGGCGACGACAAAAATAGGCCATAACACCGGTGCATTCCAGGCCGCCTGTGCCTGACTGCGCTGTTCAACATCCACGGCAAAATATTTAAGTACACTCTTGCTGATGCCATGAGCCTTAACATTGCGAACCCAATGGTTATTCAGCACATAGGAATGCGGATGCCAGCCGGATGCCCACACCGCATCACGCTGCAGAATGGCAATCATGCGGCGGATAATCTCCATGCGCTGCGGCGAATCTTCCATCAGCTGCATCTGGTCAAACAGGCGGTTGTATTCGGCATTATTGTAATTAGTGGAATTTACCCCACTGCCGCCGCTGATCACCTGACCGTTATTGCCGTACTGTAAAAACAGGAAGTTTTCGGCATCCGGATAATCAGCCAGCCAGCCCCACTGGAATAACTGGGCATTACCGGTCTGCATTTTTTCTTTAAAGCGGTTGTAATCGGTACCACGGATATTGAGCTGGATATTCAGCTTTTTGAATTGTTTGATCATCCAGTTCTGCATGGCGCTACCACCGCCACCACCGGTGGTGGTATCCAGATTCAGCACCAGAGGCTCACCGGTTTTTTCATGACGGCCATCCGGGTAACCGGCCTCCGCCAGCAGGCGTTTGGCTTCGTCCAGCGATTTACGCTGTGGCTTGCCATCTACCCAGTCGAATACATAGGGGTTAATACCCTCTTCGCCACTCTGATAGCCGAAAATACCCGGCGGTATCGGGCTCATCGCCACTTCGCCACGGCCGTTGGCAAAAATCGAAATCATTTCCTGCTGATCGTAAGCAATGGCGATTGCCTGACGCAGCTTGCGTGCACGTTCGCGGCTTTTGGCATCCCCTTTATCGCCGACCACCGGGTCGAGCATATTAAAGGCAAGATAATAACTGCCCAGCACCACTTCCTTTTCCAGGGTTACGCCTTTCTCCGTCATCTCCGGACTCAGACCAATACCATCACTGCTGACCCGGATCGCCTGGTCAAAACTGTCACTGGCGATACCGGAGCGGTCGTAATAACCCTGCATAAATTTGGTCCACAGCGGGATGGCTTCTTTTTCCAGCCGGTAAACCACTTTATCCAGTAATGGCAATTGCTTTCCGGCATCATCCAATAAGCCAGCCGCAACATCCTCAGGCGAACCTTCAACAGGATAATAATCGGCGCGGTAATTCGGATTCTTTTCCAGAATAATGACTTCGTTGGGGTTATTGCGCGTCATCATAAAAGGACCACTGCCAACCGGATGCCAGTTCAGCACAATATTACGTTCGGCCAGTCCCGGCTGATGGTAAAAACGATCGACTTCCCAGGGAATGGGCGCAAAAAAGTGAAAGGCCAGCCAGTATTTAAACTGCGGATATTTGCCTTTTAAGCGGATAGTAAAATCATAACGCCCCTGAGCCTCAACACCGGCCATGCTGAGTTGGCGTAAATCCAGCCAGGCCTGCTTGCCTGCTTTTTCTTCCAGTGCTTTACGCGTATCACTCGCAATCTGGCTGAACTCCGTCATGCCGACAATATAATCGCTGAGCAGTGCGCGTACCGGCGACAGCAGTTTAGGGTCGGCCAGGCGTTTAACCTGATACACATAATCCTCGGCCACCAGTTCACGGCTGCCCTGCTCGATAAAATCGTCCAGACTGCGGTATTGCTCTGATTCGGCGGCCGAAGCAAACAGATAAAGCGATTCACCCTTATCGTTCAGGGCAAAGGCCGGATGCGGCTGATAGCGGATACCCGGCTGTAACCGGAAGTGATAGGTAGAAAAAGCAACGGCGGCGCTGTCGGCATCCACCTCATTGCCATCGGCATCGCTGTAATGGATATCCGGCATCGCCGTCAGGGTATTGGGGATCAGCTCGTAAGGGCGTTTAAGGTAGTCGTAAGCCAGAGGTGGCTCATAAATCTGATCAATAAAGCGCGATTCATCGGTGCTGTAAGAGCGGGCCGGATCAAGGTATTTGGGACGTTCGGAAAAACTGGAATAGAGAATATTGGCACTGGCTTCGGATTCCGGATGAGGATTATTCCAGGCCTGATCGCTGCACCCCGCCAGTAACAGCGCGCCTGCCAGCCATAGCCCTGCGCCGCCAAAGCGCCCGGTAACTGCGCTTACAGCCTTCAGCCAGCCAGACTTTTGCAAACCAGTCTGCAGACGACCAGTAAACCCGCCGCAGCGGCGCATCTTCCCCAAAACAACAGTGTTCATCAGCAGCTATCCATTACAACTCCGGCAGTCAGCCCCTCACTGCGGCTCCCTCTTACAGCGAAGGCGACCTGAGAGCAGCTGGCACAACGCCAGTCCGATGCAGAGATTTATTATTGTGTTTGCCTGCCCCACCACCTCAGAGGCAGACTGATATGACAGCAGAGTGTGCCAACATTTCCCGCCGGTGCAAGCTTTCCTCATTCAGGATATGTCAGTGTCCGCTGTGTCGGACGCTCTGGTGGTTATATTTTATACAGAAGGGCCAATCAGGCTGCCGTTGAGACTCTGCTACAGACCGCATAACGGAGATCGAGAGCGTTATCAGTAGAGGCGACCTTGTCCACTCTAAGAACTAGAACGCTTTTGCTGTGGAGCAGTAAAACATAGCGAGGAACGAGCGAAGCTCAACTGTCCTAGCCGCGCAGGAGCGTTCATAAACTGATTATTGTGAATCTATTTATCACAATAATCTTGCAACCTATCTATTGAGGCCATTGCATACTTTTTTTCATATTCCGATAGCTCTTCAGCCCGAAATAGCATCTCCGGCAAATGTTCACATGCTTTCAGATTAATCAGTGCTTTGATACTGCTTATGACAAGTAGCTCCCTTTTTGAGTTAAGATTATTTAAGAATTTAGCTTTAAATAGTCTTATTTTTTCATCTTCGAGAAGTGACACAAAAACTATAGAGGGCTTTGGATACTGACTCATGCGTCTGGCCGCAACAAGTTCCGTTGTATAATATCTAACCTGAAGATTCTCATCCGAAAGGGTGTTTAGCAAATGATCTGCGTTACGCTGAAGTAGGTCTAAGTATTCCTGAGATGGTTCAGCGCCATTATCTGTATAGTATCCCTTCAGACCATAAGCAGACTTCTCTCTTACAGAGCTATCAGAACTATTCAGACCTAAAAAATTGTTTAACATCCAACTCGAGGGTTCTGCAAGCGAAGCAATAGAAATAGTTAAAATTGCGAATAAAAATAATTTTTTCACACTAACCTCAAGTCATAACACTGCCAACAGCGGCCGAGCGCAGCGAGGTCCGGTCCCGTAGGGTCTATGCTGCGTGGCTTTGTTTGCACATTTTAATTAGCAAATATTAATTGTGTAAAGATTGTGTGCTCTACGAGCCGTTCGGATTGCAACCCCAGGGTAATGTTTATTAAGTACAGCGAGTAATTTTTCTCGAAAGTCGTCGCTCATTCGCTCGCCAAAAATAACTTCTCTTATGGCGCCAGTGGAAAATGACCGCATTATCGGTTCTTTATCACAACATCGTGTGGGAACCAGTAATCGTCGCTCACGCTCATAGCTCCATTCAGAAGGCTTAACAGCAAAAACGTACTGCCAAATCTCGCGCATTTTTTCAACCGCTGATGCGCCAGTCTTTTCGTAAATAGGAATCCACTCTTTTTCATCCGCCTCCCCTAAATGCTCAATACGCGTTTCGGTTTCCTCAATAGCTACTTGGCGATACCACTCTTGATCGTGCGCAATGGCATACACAAAGCTATCAACGGTAGGCGGCGCGTCAGTGTATTCTACATCGAGTAGATACGCTTCTGGCTCTGACTTTACTACAGCATCTTCGTCGAATACGATGCAAAATCCACGAAGCCCATCGGCGTAATGTGGCCACATTAGGAGATTTTCTCGCTGGGAGCCAAAACACGCGATACGCATCTCTTCTCTCATTTCTTTAAACGGTGGCTGATAATTCTGACATTCATCAAAATATGCAATCACGTCCTCATCATCGGGGCGAGCTCCTGACATTCCCCACGCCGCTAATGCGGCAGCAAATCGCTCAGGTTCCTTTTCAGCGTCAGGAATTCCCTCATAGATATTGCTCCAGAATTCAAAAGGATCATTGTAAGCCGCGTAGTGCTGACAAAAAATCGCTCCATTTTCAAGGTTTGAGATGGAATAATCAGAGGGCCAACAGAATTTTAATAACTCTTTTTTTGAAAGATCCATTCTAATTCCGAGCTCAGTAAGAGGTTCTATAAGTCATCAAGCTGCATAACTGCTCATTAGTGTGCATGCGCATTTATTCCGGGCGATTCTTTCGAGAAACCCCGCATAACTTATTGACCAAACTGAGAAATCGTCCATAACTCAAAAATCCCTTCCAGAAAAGCGCGCATGCCTGTTAATTCCGGTTTTCTGTGCGGCTAACTTTACACTTCAGCTTGTAAACCGAAGCGCAATCTATTGATTCATTTGGCATTTACGTTACTACCCTCTGGCAAAACGGGCAAGCACGAATGCAAAGCGTGCAAATATCGCGGCTGAAAGCCGCTCCCACACTGTGCTTGCCAGGTAAATTGAATTTTCTGATTTTGTCGCGGATAAGATCCGCTCCTACAAACGTCACCTGATTTAATATGCGGGGCTGCAGACAGTCGAATACAACCTCCATTGCAGATATCGCGGCTGCAAGCCGCTCCCACACTGTGCTTGCCGGGTGAGCTGAGCCTTCTGATTTTGTCGCGGATAAGATCCGCTCCTGCAAACGACACCTGATTTAATATGCCGGGTCGCGGATAGTCGAATGCAACCTCCATTGCAGATATCGCGGCTGAAAGCCGCTCCCACACTGTGCTTGCCGGGTGAGTTGAGTCTTCTGATTATGTCGTGGGTAAGATCCGCTCCTGCCCTCTGCCTTCTGCCTTTCGCCTCAAAATAACCATCTGGTTATATCCTTGACCCGCATCAGTACCTTCCCCCAACAGGCCGCTATCATCCCCGGCTGGCATGCCAATAAGGCGGCCGTTACAAGCCATAGACGTAACAACCACTAAGCTTATTCCAAACGGTGCTTAGAACCGAAAAAAACCTTCTTGTCCGAAATAACACAGTTTTGGGATAATGCGCGCCCATTTTTTAATATCGACGGTACACATGTGCTGCGGAGCCATTGATGACTGACTATCTGCTGATTCTGGTAAGCACCATTCTGGTCAACAACTTCGTGCTGGTGCAGTTCCTCGGTCTCTGCCCTTTTATGGGTGTATCCAACAAGCTGGAAACCGCCATCGGCATGGGCGCGGCTACCACCTTCGTGCTGACGCTGGCATCGGTGTGCAGCTATCTGGTGTACACCTACCTGCTGATTCCGCTGGATCTGGCCTATCTGAAAACCATCAGTTTTATCATGGTAATTGCCGTGGTGGTGGGCTTTACCGAGATGGCCATCCGCAAAACCAGCCCGCTGCTGTACCGTGTGCTGGGTATCTTTTTACCGCTGATTACCACCAACTGCGCGGTACTGGGTGTTGCCCTGCTGAATATCAAACGCGACAACAGCCTGGTCGAATCCATTCTTTATGGCTTTGGCGCTGCCGTGGGTTTCTCGCTGGTGATGGTGCTGTTCGCCGCCCTGCGTGAACGTGTGGCGGTCGCCGACGTACCTAAGCCTTTTCAGGGCTCTGCCATCGCTATGCTCACTGCCGGATTAATGTCGCTGGCGTTCTTAGGCTTTACCGGTCTGGTCAGTATTTAGGAGTTTTCATGTCAGCTGCACTCTGGACCATTGTTATTGCGGTCGGCCTGCTGGCCGTTCTGGCGGTTATTTTTGGTGCCGTTCTGGGTTTTGCCGCCATCCGTTTTAAAGTGGAAGGCAACCCGATTGTCGATCAGATCAACAACCTGCTGCCGCAGACCCAGTGTGGTCAGTGCGGCTATCCGGGTTGTAAGCCTTACGCCGAAGCCATTGCCGGCGGTGAAAAAATCAACAAATGCCCGCCCGGCGGCGAAGGTACGATTCAGTCTTTGGCCGATCTGCTCGGCGTAGAGCCTGAGCCGCTGGACGCCGAACACGGCGCCGAAAAAGCCGTACCCACCGTTGCCTTTATCCGCGAAGACGAGTGCATTGGCTGCACCAAGTGCATTCAGGCCTGTCCGGTCGATGCCATTCTCGGTGCCGCCAAACAGATGCATACCGTCATCGCCGATGAATGCACCGGCTGCGATCTGTGTGTTGAGCCCTGCCCGGTCGACTGTATCGATATGATTCCGGTCAGCGTCGATAAATCCAACTGGTACTGGCAGGCCCCGACCTCAGGCGTTGAACTGATTGCCACCGACCGTCATCACCACCTGGCCGGAGACGCCGCATGACCAACCTGATTCGCCTGCACAATTTTGATGGCGGTATTCATCCGGCAGAAAACAAAGCCCAGTCCACCGCCACGCCGGTACAACAGGCCTGCCTGCCAGCCGAACTGGTACTGCCGCTGCACCAGCATATTGGTGCCGCCGCCAAGCCACTTGTGAAAGCCGGTGACCAGGTATTAAAAGGCCAGCTGATTGCCGCCGCCGATGGTTTTGTCTCGGTGCCGCTGCACGCGCCAACCTCAGGAACCATCGCCGCCGTTGAGCCGCGCGCCGTGCCGCACGCTTCCGGCCTGCAGGAAGACTGCATCGTGATTATTCCCGATGGTGCCGAGCGCTGGATTGAACACCAGAGCCTGTATCAGCAACTGGGCCTTGAGCATCTGAACGATATCAGCCCGCGCCAGCTGACCGAGCATATCCGCCAGTGCGGTATTGCCGGTATGGGCGGCGCCGGTTTCCCCACCGCCGTTAAACTGAGCACCGGCCAGCGCGAGATTCACACCCTGATTCTGAACGGCGCCGAGTGTGAACCGTACATCACCGCCGATGACATGCTGATGCGCGAACGCGCGTCTGAAGTCATTCAGGGCGCACAGATTCTGCTGCATATTGTTGGCGCCAAAGGCTGCATGATCGGCGTTGAAGACAACAAACCGCAAGCCATTGCCGCCCTGAATACCGCACTGGTTGAGCTGGGTGAAGAGCACCATATCGACGTGGTGACCATTCCCACCAAATACCCGTCCGGTGGTGAAAAACAGCTGATCAAAATTTTAACCGGCGAAGAAGTCCCGGCCGGTGGCATTCCTGCCGACCTCGGTCTGGTCTGTCAGAACGTCGGCACCGCTGCGGCCATTTACCGCGCCGTCGCCTTTGGCGAGCCACTGATTTCGCGCATCACCACCTTAACCGGCGATGCGATGCAGCAGCCCGGCAACTGGGAAGTCTTAATCGGCACCCCGGTCAGCCACCTGCTGCAACTGGCCGGCTATCAGCCACAAAAGCGCGAACGCGTGATTATGGGCGGGCCGATGATGGGCTTTGCCCTGCCCGGTCTGGATCTGCCGATCACCAAAACCAGCAACTGTCTGCTGGCACCGACCGAAAAAGAATTACCGCCCAACGATATCGCTATGGCCTGTATCCGCTGTGGCATGTGCGCCGATGCCTGTCCGGCCGACCTGCTGCCTCAGCAGCTGTACTGGTTCAGCAAGAGTCAGGAGTTCGACAAGGCTGAACAGCACAATATTTTTGACTGCATCGAGTGCGGCGCCTGCTCTTACGTGTGCCCGAGCCATATTCCGCTGGTGCAGTATTACCGTTACGCCAAAGGCGCCATCCGCGAAGAACGCGCAGCCCAGGCCAAGGCCGAACGCGCGCGCCAGCGCTTTGAAGAGCGTCTGGCCCGTCAGGAACGCGAAGTCGCCGAAAAAGAAGCCAAGCGTAAAGCCCGTGCCGAAGCGGCGGCCAAAGCTCAGGCGGCCAAGCCTGCCGTCGCCGCAGACAGTGCAGCCGCGACAAGCAATGCGCCTGCAGCTGACGGCAACGCCGAACTGGAAAAACTGCAGAAGCAGTTCGATGCCGCGCAAAGCGCACTGGCGAAAACCAAAGAAAAACTCGAAGCCGCCCGTGCCGATGAAAGCATGGCCGACAAAGTGCCGTTATTTGAAAGCGCGCTGAACAAGACTCAGGACAAAATCAAAGACCTGGCCAAACAGCTTGCGGCCGCGAAAAAAGCCGCCAAAGCCGCACCGGTAGCAGCCTCTGCTGCAACGACCGACACCGACAAAGGTGACCCGAATTCGCCGGAGCGCTTAAAGCGTAAATGGGAAACCGCTCAGGCACGACTGGATACCGCACTCAAGCGTCTGGCCGAAGCCAAAGAACAGGGGCTGGATACCGTTGACGCGCTGCAGACCGGCGTCGACAAACAGCAGGAACGGGTGAATGAAGCCAAAGCGGCTTACGATGCGTCTGTCGCTGATGGCGCTGCGGCCGGTGCGACTGTCGGTGGCAGCACTGCGCCTCAGGCAACAGGCGCTCAGACTGCTGACAATAGCGCCGCCGATCAGGCCGCCAATATCGAAGCGCTGAACAAGAAGATCCTTGCCCAGCAAGACCGGGTGGCAAAAATGCAGGAGCGTCTGGATATGGCCAAAGCCGAAGGGCTGGACACCGTAGATGCCCTGACCCTCGGCGTACAGAAACAGCAGGATAAACTATTGCAACTGCAACAGGAGCTGGCCGCCCTTGCGCCGGCCGGCACAACATCGAACGAGGCGTCCTGACCATGGGTTTGCTGACCTTATCTTCACCCCACACCCACGGCCCGAACAGCACCAGTAAGGTGATGGCGACGGTGATTCTTGCCACCCTGCCGGGTCTGGCGGTGATTACCGCCCTGTTTGGCTGGGGCACCTTTATTAATGTGCTGCTCGCCAGTGCCACCGCGGTTGCGAGCGAAGCGGCCATTCTCAGTATCCGTAAGCGTCCGCTGGCGTTTTTCCTGAAAGACAACACCGCACTGTTAACCGGTGTGCTGATTGGTCTGGCCCTGCCGCCTTTTGCCCCCTTCTGGATTACGCTGGTTGCCACGGCCTTTGCCATCGTCTTTGCCAAGCAGCTGTATGGCGGCATGGGCAACAATCCGTTTAACCCGGCGATGGTCGGTTATGCGCTGGTGCTGGTGTCGTTCCCGGTACAGATGACCACCAGCTGGGCGCTGTCAACGCAGATGTCCGGTCAGGCGACACTGGGCTTTGCCGATACCCTGCAGGTGATTTTTGCCGGTTCCGCCAGTCTGGCCGATGGTTTCAGTGGCGCTACGCCGCTGGATGCTTACAAACACCTGATTGCCAAAGGTACCGCCGACAGCGTGCTGGCCGAAGCCACCTTTAACGGCTGGCTGAACGGCGGCTGGGAATGGGTTAACCTGGCGTTTCTCGCCGGTGGTCTGGTGCTGATCTGGCGCCGCATTATCAGCTGGCATATTCCGCTGGCGATGCTGGTATCACTCAGTCTGTGCTCGCTGATGCTGGGCTGGGATGAAGATATGTACACCCCGCTGTCGCTGCATCTGCTCAGTGGTGCCACCATGCTGGGGGCCTTCTTTATTGCCACCGACCCGGTGTCAGCTTCCACCACGCCACGCGGCAAACTGATTTACGGTGCCGGTATCGGTATTCTGCTGTACGTAATCCGCACCTGGGGGGCTTACCCGGATGCCGTGGCCTTTGCCGTGCTGCTGATGAACTTTGCCGCACCCTTTATTGATGCCTACACCCAGCCGCGGACCTATGGTCACGCCAAAGCCAAACGCGGCCTGCCGCCAAAACAACGCTGAGGAGCGGCCATGAACGATTTACTGCAATCTATCCGTCGCAATGCCATTGGTCTCGGCCTGTTTGCCATGGTCACCGCCGGAGCCATCGCGGTGGCTCAGGTCGGCACCAAAGAGCGCATTGAGCACAATATCCGTATGGCTCAGGCCAAAGCGCTGAATGAAATTGTGCCGGCCGGCAGCTACGACAACGACCTGCTGACCGATGTCATCACCGTCGATAAACGCTTTAACCAGCAGTTGCTTGGCCCCTTGCCGGACGATGCCCAGATTCATCTGGCGCGCACCAATGGCCGGGTTAACACCGTGATTCTGCCGGTGGTTGCTCCGGATGGTTACACCACCCAGATTGCCGTACTGGTCGGCGTGCATGCCGACGGCAGCATTGCCGGCGTACGGATTATTGAGCACAAAGAAACACCAGGACTGGGCGATAAAATCGACCGTAAAAAATCCGACTGGGTACTGGGCTTTAACGATAAAAGCCTGAATAACCCGCAAGCAGAACGCTGGGCCGTAAAAAAAGACGGTGGCGATTTTGACCAGTTTACCGGCGCGACCATTACCCCGAGAGCGGTTGTTAAAGCGGTAAAACTGGCGCTGAAATTTTTTGAATTACATAAAAACGAACTGCTGGGACAACGCCTGACCGAACCCCAGAATTCAGGCAGCGGAGAATAATGATGGCAACGAAATCCCTGCGCGATATCAGCCTCGACGGCTTATGGCATAACAACCCCGCTCTGGTGCAGCTTTTAGGCCTGTGCCCGCTGCTGGCGGTGACCGGCTCGGTGGTGAACGCCCTTGGTCTGGGTCTGGCGACCATGATGGTGCTGGTAGGCTCGAATTTTTCTGTGTCCTTAATCCGCAACCACGTCCCCGATGCCGTGCGTCTGCCCGCCTTTGTGATGATTATTGCCTCCTTTACCACAGTCGCAGAGCTGGTGATGCAGGCATTCACTTACGAGCTGTACGAAGTGCTGGGTATCTTTATTCCGCTGATCGTTACCAACTGCGCCATTCTTGGCCGTGCCGATGCCTTTGCCTGTAAAAACCCGATCATTCCGTCGGTGGTTGACGGTTTTACCATGGCGCTGGGCTTTACCATCGTGCTGATTATTCTCGGCGCGATGCGCGAAATTCTCGGTCAGGGCGTGATTTTCTCCGATATGCAGCTGCTGTTCGGCCCGGCTGCCGCCAGCTGGAAAATTGAACTGGTAAAAGACTACCCCGACTTTTTATTCGCCATTCTGCCACCCGGCGCCTTTATGGCGATGGGTCTGTTAATTGCGCTGAAAAACATCATCGACGATAAGCTGAAAGAAAAAGCCGAAGCGCAGAAAGCACCGGTTGAAGCCGGCAGTAAGCGGGTGCGGGTGACCGGTAAAATCAGCTGAGAACGACTGAATATAAAACAATAAAAAACACCGCTACGCCGGTGTTTTTTATTGCCCATTATTATTCCGCCAATACTCTGCACAGCAGTTTCTCGTTCCTACGCTCTGCGTGGGAATGCAACTGTGCCAGCAAGGGGCTACCACGCAGAGCGTGAGAGCCAGGTGACGCCGGTGTTTTTTCTTCTCGTTCCTACGCTCTGCGTGGGAATGCAACTGCGCCAGCAAGGGGCTACCACGCAGAGCGTGGGAGCCAGGTGAAAAACAGTAGTCGATGAATGCTGCAGTATTGTTTAAAACGACATCCCCTCACACTCACCTTCCGGCCAGGAAGCCTGCTGCATGGGTAAAAATTCATCCTCACTCACTGCTCCATACAACAGATCACTGAAAAACGCGGTATGCAGCCACAACTGCTCCTGCTGCCAGCGCAAACCTCCCGGCAAGGTAACGGCATCCTGCAACGCCAGCCACTGGCATTCGCCGTCTTCATAAACCTGAAGCTCCATGCTCTGGCCCTGAAGCCTTATATAAACCCAGGTCTGTTCAGCACTCTGTAGCTGCCAGACGCCCTGAAACTGCTCGCGCAGGAGTGCCAGCGGCAGGTTACTGTTCCAGTGCCCGGCCGCATTCAGACGCCAGATAACCTCTGGTGAGCTCTGCCTCTCAGAATTGTTGCGCAACCGCCCGTTCAGCTGGCGTATAACCCGGCCGTACTGGCGCATCGTCAGCTGAAAACGGACACCGGCAGCATCAACATCCTCCTCTGCTGTTTCGGCAACAAGCTGCAGCGCAATACGGTAATCACCCGGCGCCAGCTGATGGTCGATATGCAACCGCTGACGTACCGCGGAGTGCTCACTGGCATCAGTCTGTTCCAGCCAGACAGGAAGGGTTTCGCCAAAGGGATGGGTCGGGCGGATGATTTCACCGGAAGGCGCCATCAGCCACAACTCAGAAGCGGTACTGCCCTGCCAGGACAATTCAATGGTTACGGCGTCCTCATGCCCGGCAACAGAAGTACTGACAGCACTTGCAAGAACACTGACACTCAGCAGTACAAACAGACAGCCAAGACAGGCCGAACGGTAATATCGCAGGCTAATCAATCGCACAGGTCACTCCTTTGCCGGTACGAAAACTCCTGCCGAACTTAGCGTGCCAACGCGATGGCCGCTATTGGCTGCGATTAATTTCAACCAATATTCCTAAGCCTGCCTTAATAGCAGGCTTAATGGCCACCCAATGACGGTCTGACAGCAACGCACCATCAGACAGCCAGGGCAAAGCCCGCCGTACTGGGCAGGCCGTACGATTCCGGTATAATGCCGCCCGCTTATTGCCACTCACGGCAACAGGCTTTGATATTTGACCGTATTTTTCACCCCTGCACCGGATTTACGTTCCGGCCAGCCGAGGACATTATGAACACTCCTGCTACAAGCCCTTACGTCGTTTGTGCGATGTATAAATTCGTTACCCTGGATAACTTCGAAGACCTGCGCCAGCCACTGCTGGATGAAATGCTGCGTCTGGATGTAAAAGGCACCCTGTTACTGGCCGCCGAAGGCATTAACGGTACCGTGGCCGGTTCGCGTGAAGGCATCGACGCCCTGCTCGATTACCTGCGTCGTGATGAACGCCTGAAAGACATCGATCATAAAGAATCCTACGACGATGACATGCCGTTTTACCGCACCAAGGTAAAACTGAAAAAAGAAATCGTAACCCTGGGTGTTGAAGGCATCGACCCGAAACGCGTGGTGGGCACTTACGTAAAACCAGCCGACTGGAACGCCCTGATTTCTGATCCCGACGTGGTGCTGGTCGATACCCGTAACGACTACGAAGTGGAAATCGGTACCTTTAAGGGCGCCCTCGATCCACGCACCAAAACCTTCCGCGAATTTCCGCAATACGTGAAAGAAAATCTCGACCCGGAGAAAAACAAAAAGGTTGCGATGTTCTGCACCGGCGGCATCCGCTGTGAAAAATCCACCGCTTATTTAAAAGAGCAGGGTTTTGAAGAGGTGTATCACCTCGAAGGCGGTATCCTGAAATATCTGGAAGAAATTCCGCAGGAAGAATCCCTGTGGGAAGGCGAATGCTTTGTGTTCGACAACCGCGTCACGGTGAATCATCAGCTGGAAAAAGGCGATTACGACCAATGTCACGCC
Organism: Thalassolituus alkanivorans; assembly: GCF_020447205.1. Taxonomy (GTDB): domain Bacteria; phylum Pseudomonadota; class Gammaproteobacteria; order Pseudomonadales; family Oceanobacteraceae; genus Venatoribacter; species Venatoribacter alkanivorans. The sequence goes on along the minus strand of NZ_JAJAEL010000049.1, from coordinate 93,532 downwards.
TGTCGCCGGCCAATTACCGAAGCCGATAAAGAACACGAGCATTATGTGCCCGGTGTCAGCTGCCATCACTGCCATGACGAGTTCGACGACGCTCAGCGCGAACGTTTCCGTCAGCGTGAACTGCAGATGCAATTAGCCAGACAGCGTGGCGAAGAGCACCTCGGCAATGATCTGGCCTCCGTTATTGAAAAGCGCCGTCAGGAAAAACTGGCCTTAAAAGAACAGCAGCGTAAGCGCAGCTGATTCCCTTGCGAGCCTGTTTATTGTGATAAACAGGCTCCGCCCCCTCTCCTTCCCGAATATTTCCCGCTACAAATCCCGCCCAATCCTCCGCCCAATCCTCTGCTAAGCACTCCTGCTGAAGATGGCTGCCGATTTGCTTTTCCCGCGGATTACTCTGTTCCTCGGGGCAATCATTGAGCCAGCCCGGAAATCCGGCTAATTTCAGGCCTCAACAAAAAGCACACAGCGATAGCGACTGACCAGACTCCGCTCAGGGAATACATAATGAAAATAATAAAGATGCCGCAGGGATTGCACGAAGTATTTGGTGAACAGCAATCAGCCGCCGAAATAGTTGCCACGCTGATGTTTGCACTGGCCGGCAGTGCTGTCATGTATTTTGGCCTGTACCAGCCAACACATCCCGGAGTTAGCTGGATGACCGCGCCTGGAATGCTTCTGGTGGCCGATGTTTTCGCCGGTTGTGTCGCTAACTTTACCCACGGCACTAACCGTTTTTACGCCGGGCGCCCAAAGGGCCGGCTGATTTTTATTCTGATTCATGTGCACATACTGGCCATCGCCTGGCTTCTGGGGGCGCCATTTGAATACGCATTACTTACCTGGATATACACCATCGCAGCCGCTCTGATTATTAACCAGCTGCAGGGACATAAACTGCAGACCTTTTTTGGGGCCTTTTTAATGTGTATCGGTCTGTTAGTGCTGATTGCCCTGCCAATACCGGCCTGGTTTCTGCTGTGCTGCGTATTTTTTATGGTGAAGGTGGTGTTCAGTTTTGCGGTTAATCATTACCCGCAGTAACGCGCAAAAAAAAGGCAGAGGTAGCGTTCACCACCTCTGCCCAAAGCGTCTGATTTTTTTGGCCTTTAACCGGCTCAGGCCAGCCTGTTTATTCAGGCCTGCTCGGTTACCTTAACCTCAGTACGTAACTGCACGGCAACAGCCACCATGGCTTCCAGCGCCGGAATCACTTCTTCCCAGCGGCGGGTTTTCAGGCCGCAGTCCGGGTTCACCCAGAGATTTTCCGCAGCAACAACATCAAGCGAGTCACGCAGAATAGTCAGCATCGCGTCAGTGGCCGGAATATTCGGGCTGTGAATATCGTAAACCCCCGGGCCAATGCCATTGTTGTACGGCGAGCTTTTAAGGGTTGCGAGTAATTTACTGGCCGAGCGCGCGGTTTCCAGCGTAATGACATCGGCATCCATGCCCTGAATAGCCGGCAGAATATCGTCAAAGTCGGCATAACACATATGGGTATGAATCTGGGTGGCTGCGGCCACACCGGTCACACTGAAACGAAAACTGTTCACCGCCCATTGCAGGTATTGTTTATGCGCTGCTTTACGCAGTGGCAGGCCCTCACGCAGCGCCGGTTCATCCACCTGAATAATACGGATACCGGCACGTTCCAGATCCTGTACTTCGTCACGCAACACCGCCGCCAGCTGATACGCCGTCGCCGACCAGGGCTGGTCATCACGCACAAACGCCCATTTTAAAATAGTGACCGGACCGGTGAGCATGCCTTTCATGCGCTTATCGGTCTGGCTCTGGGCAAATTCGCTCCAGCGCACGGTCATTGGCTGCGGACGTTCAATATCGCCATAAATAATCGGCGGTTTAACGCAACGCGAACCATAACTCTGCACCCAGCCATTGGCTGATACTGCAATGCCCTCCAACTGCTCGCCGAAATATTCCACCATGTCGTTGCGTTCGGCTTCGCCGTGCACCAGAACATCCAGACCAATCTGTTCCTGTACCCGGATGGCATGGACGATTTCGGCTTTTAAACCATCTTCATATTCCGCCAGTGTCAGCTCACCCTGTTTAAAACGACGACGTAACTGGCGGATTCCACTGGTCTGCGGAAAAGAACCAATAGTGGTAGTCGGGAACAGCGGTAATTGCAGTAATTCCTGCTGTAATGCCGCGCGCTCGTTAAAAGGTAAATCGCGCTGCCAGTCGAACGCTGCAGCATCGGCGGCCCGTTGTTTTACCGCGGCTTTATGCACCGCGGTTGAGGTACGGCGCGCCTGAATGGCATCGGCCTGCGCCTGCCAGGCGGCAGAGCTGAGCACGTCGCTGTTATTTAATGCATTGCGCAGCAATACGCCCTCTTCCAGTTTTTGCTGAGCAAACGCCAGCCACTGGCCAACGCCATCCGGCAGCTGATGTTCACCGGCAGCGTCATAGGGCACATGCAACAATGAACAGGAAGTGCCCAGCCATAAACGTTCGCCCAGTTGCTGCTTGGCTTCCAGCAAAGATTCACGGATCGCATTTAAATCGGAACGCCAGATATTGCGCCCATCAATAACGCCGACCGACAACACTTTATAAGGCCCGATACGATCAAGCGCCGGTGTCAGCTGTTCCGGTGCACTGACCAGATCCAGATGCACACCCTGTACCGGCAGATTCAGCGCCAGGCTGAGGTTGTCTTCCAGACCATTGAAATAGGTAGTCAGCAGCAGATTCAGGCCATTATTACGCAGGGTGTGATACGCCGGTTCAAACGCCTGCGCCCAGTCCGACGGTAAATCGAGGGCTAAAATCGGCTCATCCAGTTGCAGCCAGTCGATGCCTTCGGCTTTTAACAGGGCAAATAATTCGGAATACAGCGGCAGTAATTTAGGCAGCAAACTCAGGCGATTGCTGTTGTCCAGACTTTTGCCCAGATACAGATAACTCAGCGGCCCCAGTACCACGGCTTTTACTTTCGGATACACCGCCCGCGCGGCACGGATTTCTTCCAGCAGTAATTCCGGCTGCAGGCGGAATTCATCCTCTGCCCGGCATTCAGGCACCAGATAGTGATAGTTGGTATCGAACCATTTGGTCATTTCGCTGGCATGGCTGGTACAGCCACAAGGGGTACGGCCACGGGCCGCCAGAAACAGCTGGTTCAGCGCATCGTCGCCATGGCGCGCGCGCTCGGGCAGGTGGCCAAACAGATAGCTGGTATTGAGCACATGGTCGTAAAGGGCAAAGTCACCTGCGGTAATAAAATCGGCGCCCGCCTGCAGCTGACGTTGCCAGTTGGCCAGACGCTGGGTATGTGCCACATCCAGCAGTTCCTGCTGTGTGCTGTTACCGGCCCAGAACGATTCCAGCGCCCATTTGAGTTCACGTTGCTGACCGACGCGCGGAAAGCCAAGAGTATGAAAAAGTGTCATCGTTATATCTCAATGATTGAATGATTTTCACATTCTGGCCAAATTCAATCATGAGATAAAACGATGATTTCTAATACAAAGTTGAATTTATTTAATAGATAAACTCATCAGTGTCTCAGTCGCGCGCGCTCAAACACTGATATCCGTCCGGCACTTTACGCATCACCAGCAGCACCTGGCCGACATGAATCCCCCATTTGCTCATGCGGGTTTCGTTAATCACCACGCCGTCGGCGACCTGAAACATCCAGTCGTCCATATCCAGGTCGAGAGTATCGCCGGGCTTGCCATAACGTAGGGTGTAGGCCATCTGAATGCTGTTACCGGCATGCTTCATGGTGGTCGGCTGCGGCACATCCGTGGCGCTGGCGTGATAACCGCCGGTGCCATTGGGCGTCAGCGTCCAGACGCGGGTTTCCTCGACGGCGGCCGCACCGGGTTCATCATAAAAGTAAAAAACTTCATCAAGAGTGCCGGTTTCAGAACCACTGCCCTGATCTTCCCAGCTGGCAAGAATACGGGCATTAAACTGGCGGATCTGTTTACCAGAGCGGTCACGCACCACCCCGTCGGCACAGATAGTGCCGTCAAAAAAGGTGCGCGGATCAAGCAGCGGAGCACGCCCGGCGTACTCATCGACCTGCACGCCGGCACAGCCTGTTAACAGAGCACTGGCTGCCAGCAGCAGAGCGGCGGGAAACAGTCCGCGGGAAACGACAACGGGTCTGGACTCGGATAAATTCATAAATCCTCCTGAAAACCTATACAAATTACTGTACAGAATTATACAAAGAAGCATTGGTAGCAATAGCTCAATTCTGTTGCGGCTGATAAAAAACCCAGTAGACTGGCGCTCAACATAGTCTGTCAAAGCGCTTTCTATCATGCCCCGCCTCGAAATCTTCGCCGAAGATCATATGCAGTATGCCTATGGCATTTACCTTTTTACCGCGAAACACCCTTTGGTCCGCAAACTGAAAAAAGTGGCTAAGCCAAGCGTCCACGGCCATAAAACCTGGTCGTCCAGTTTTCTTTTGATGGACTGGCTGAGCAGCAACCCGCTGGCGAAAAACACCCGGGTACTGGAGCTTGGCTGTGGCTGGGGGCCGGCGGCGGTCTATTGCGCCAGCCAGCAACAGGCCAAAGTGACCGGTCTGGATGTCGATGACAGCGTATTTCCGTATCTGGATATGGTGGCTGCCGCAAACGATGCCAAAGTGCGTCCGTTACACGCATCCTTTAACGATATGAAAGGTCAGAATCTGGCGAAATTCGATTGTATTATCGGTGCCGATATCTGCTTCTGGGATGAAATGGTCAGCGATTTACTGCGCCTGTTTAAACGCGCAAAAAAAGCCGGCGTTAAACAGATTATTCTGGCCGATCCGGGGCGTTCAACCTTCGATGAATTAACCAATCGTTGCGAAAAACTCTGGCCTGCGGCCTTTACCTACGAGCATTGGTTTGCCCTTGAGCCGAACCGTTTTGAAGGACGGTTGATGATTCTGGATTTCAGCAAACTGTAAGCACCAGCAGCCAGGCATAAAAAACGCCGCACTAACCAGGTCAGCGCGGCGTTTTTTATTTACGGCAGAACAATTACACCCCGGAGGTATTCATCAGCCAGCCAATCAGCAGTACCTGCGGCACGGTAATCAGCGGTAAAAACAGCGCAATTTTCCAGCTTCTGGTGGTGTTTTGCAGCGCCATAATTTCAGTGTAATCGGTAGCGGCTCCGGCCATCAGGAAGGTAAAGGCATTGCCCGGCGCCGCCGCGCGGTTAAATAAATCGGCGGCAATCGGACTGGAGCCTTCGGAGCAGACTTCAATAATGGTCGTGGCCAGCAGCGTCATTAACAATCCGGTAAAGCTGGCACCAAACCAGATGCCGAAGCTGTCTTCCGGCACAAAGGCACGCACCAGTGCAATTAACACCACACCAAAGAATACCCAGCGCAACACCATTTTGGATTCTTTAAAGCCCTGCCAGAACATCTTTAACAGCGACGGTACTGACCAGTCGTGAGCTTTCCAGGTACTTTTCAGCGTCGGCATAAAAGCCACCTGCTGAAATTCGCCCTGATTCGGATTGACCGGCAAGGTACCGCGCTCAACCAGTCGATCAAAAATCCAGCCGCTGATCCAGGCAATCAGCAGAGAGGCGGCAATAAATAACAACGTCCATTTAAGGCCTATCAGTCCAATCAGAATTAACGTCAGCGTTAAAGAATTCCATGGACTCGCAATCAGGAAAGCCATCACCTGACCGATACTGGCGCCACGTTCATACAGCTTCATCGCCACCATTAAAATGCCGTGGTTACACAGGTCGAGCAGCAAGCCGGCCAGCGTCGCGCGGAATAATCCCCGCTTACTGCCGCCCCTCCCCAAAACCGACATCACCAGCTCACGCGGAATACGCCCCAGCAAGCCAACAAAGAACGAGGCGGTCAGAATACCCCACCACATGGCGTTAACCATTTCATACGAGGTATGCAGCATCACGCCCAGCCAGGGCAGACTGCTGTCAGGCTGATGGCCCAACAATAAAAAACCGATATAGCCCAGCACCACAAAACTGCCGCAGCCCCATAAGATCCAATCGATGCGGCCTTTTTCTGCCGGCGGACAGCAACCGCCTGACTCACCGCTTTCGGTACCACAGGAAGCTGCCACTGCGGACGTGCTGCCGCAACACGAACTCTCAGCGACTTTCTCTTCAGCCGCACAACATGAGGCCGGCTTTACCGATGCTGATGTTTTCGCACTGCCGCAACATGAGCTTTCGCTGCTATTTACTTCCGAGGCACAACATGACACTGGCTCTGCCGATGTTTTCGCACTGCCGCAACACGAACTCTCAGTTGCTTTCGTTTCAGTTTCTTTCGTTTCAGTAGCGCAGCATGAGCCCTGCTCAGCTTGCTTTGATTCTTTATCACTGCCGCAGCAGCTCTTTCGTTCCGTATCAGTCATGCTGAGACTCTCCCCGACTTCCACAACGTTCACTCAGGTGCACATCGGCACCTTCTATCAAATGACAAATATGTTCTCCACAGGGGACACAATCAGGTTGCTCTGCCCACTGCTCAACCGCCCGTTCCATCCGTTCTACCAGTGCCTGCATTGCCGCCAGACGGGCCCTGGCCTCTGACAACCGGGGTTCGATCAGCTGACGTACTGTAGGACAAGGCGACTCCCCCTGTTCTGCCGCCTGCAGCATGGTCTGGATATCTTCCAGAGTGAAGCCCAGATCCCGCGCCTGCAGAATAAACCGCAGACGTTTGTGCTCCGCCGCGGTGAAGTGATGATAACCACTGTCGTCTTTGCCAGGTTTCAGCAATCCAATCCGCACATAATGGCGGATGGTATTGGCATTTACCTGCTCGCGTCTGGCGAGTTCCAGTACCCGCATAGTCTTCTCCTGCCCGAACATACTTCAGTATTAGCGCAGCTTAAACCTTTGAGTAACTCACAGGTCAAGTGGTGTTTTCAGCCGTTTTCCGTAAATTGTCATCCCATAGCCGGATACAGATCAGAAAACGGCCTGAAAAAACCGCAGGTTACGCATTTTATCGCGCCGCTTCGGCTATGCTTTTAAAGTCAGTGACGAAACCATCTGCATAGTCGGCCAACCGCACTGAGGGTTCGTAACAGACCTAAATGAGACTGTCCATGCCACAGCACCCGGCCGGACAACCAGACAGAGACCTTATGTTTTCTATCCGTCAGCTGTTTCTTTTTCTTTCGATCATTTTTATTGCCCTGCTATTCGCCGGGTTACTGTTGGTGCGCTGGCTGTGGTTTTATCCGGCCGAACTGAACACGGCACTGGAAACGCAGAAGAACGAAATGTTCAGCCTCAACAGTGTGCTGGAACTGAAGAAAGAAACCCTGGCAACCTTTGTCTCCGACTATGCCAACTGGGACGATACCTGGCATTACGTTCAGGAACCTTATAGAGAATACATCGCCACTAATTTTACTGACACCACCTTCGAATCACTGAAGCTGTCCGGTGCCCTGCTGCTCAATAATCAGCGTGAGCCTGTCTTTAATCTTGAATACAACAGTGAGTCATCGCTTGTAACCAGCAACAGCACACGTCTGCTTTACTGGTTGCAGCAGGGTGGCGTTGAACATCTGAATGACCAGCCAACAACGCTGTTTCAGAGCATTGATGAATCACCGTATCTGTTAGCCATCAGCCCGGTAATGCACTCCGATAATTCAGGGCCAAGGCAAGGCTGGCTTATTTTTTTCCAGTTGCTCGATGACGACATATTATCTGTCTGGAAACGGATTACCCGCATTCCGCTGATGCGGACAGACATATCGCAGAATGCCGTCGACCTGCTCACCAGCCCCGAGGACGCACAGACATTTCATGACCGCTGCCTGATGTCACCGGAGCAACAGCCGGTGTACTGTTTCCGCATTCATCATCAGCAGGAACTGCCGCAATTCCTCAGTTCCAATGTCATCACAGCCTTTCTGCTGATTGCGCTGATTCCGGGCATTATTTTTATTCTTCTGGTTCATTTACTGATTACTCCAATCCGTAAAGCAACCGATTTGCTGGAGTTAAATAATAAAGACGGCATGCTGCGTCCGGTGCTGTTCACCACACCACTCCGCATCCGTGAGTTACGCCAGCTGCGCGATACCTACAACCAGCTGGTATATACCGCCCGCCAGCAACAGGCGCGTCTTGAACAGCTGTCCAATACAGATCGGCTGACCAACATTCCCAATCGCCGTGCCTTCGATGACGCATTGGAATCCACCTGGAAACGCCTGAAACGACATAAACAGTCCGCGGCCTTAATTCTGGTGGATATTGATTATTTCAAACGCTTTAACGACCACTATGGTCATCAGGTGGGTGATGATGCGCTGCACCGCGTTGCCCAGGCGTTAAAAGGCTGTGCCAAACGTACCGATGAAATTACCTCGCGCTTTGGCGGCGAAGAGTTTGCGCTGATTTTATATATTGATGATGCCAACAATCTGGATGCGGTACGCCACAGAATCCGCGAGAGCATCCGCGAATTGAATATCCGCCATGAACACTCATCGGTCAGCAAACAACTGACCATCAGTTTTGGTATTGCATGGATCCGGGAATCCGGCCCGTGGCTGGAAAATATGTCAAAAGAAGAATGGTTAAGAGCGGCAGACGCCGCTCTCTACGAGGCCAAAGCTTCCGGGCGTAACTGCAATATGCTGCAGATTATTACCCCGGAGATGCCTTTTACAGAGTCACCTGTATGGCAGCAATCACCCGATTAGCCTTATCTTTCGCCGCCTGAATACTTTCATCACGGGCCAGCGCCACGCCTAAACGGCGCTTACCGGATACCTCAGGCTTACCGAATAAACGCAGCTGGGTATGAATTTCAGCCAGCGCCTTATCCAGACCGGAATACTGCATCGTGGTGGATTCACCCGCCACCAGCAGCACCGAGGATGCCGATGGACCATGCTGCTGAATATTCGGAATCGGCAGACCCAGAATCGCCCGCGCATGCAGGGCAAATTCGGATAAATCCTGTGAAATGAGTGTAACCAGCCCGGTATCATGCGGGCGTGGTGACACTTCACTGAAAATCACCTCATCGCCTTTGACGAACAGCTCAACGCCAAACAGCCCCAGTCCGCCCAGATCATCGGTCACCACTTTGGCAATATGCTGCGCTTTCGCCAGTGCGGCTTCCGTCATCGCCTGCGGCTGCCAGGATTCCTGATAATCACCGTCTTCCTGGCGATGGCCAATAGGCTCACAGAAACTGGTCACCGTATTGCCGTTGCTGTCTTTATGGCGAATGGTCAGCAGCGTGATTTCAAAATCAAAGTCGACAAAACCTTCAACAATCACTTTGCCCTTGCCGGCGCGGCCGCCTTCCTGCGCATAAGCCCAGGCGCGGGCCAGCTCACTTTGCTCACGCACAAAGCTCTGTCCTTTGCCGGAGGAACTCATGATCGGCTTCACCAGACACGGCAAACCAATGGCTTCTGCCGCTTTCAGGAAATCCTCTTCGTTATCGGCAAACTGATAACTTGAGGTCGGAACCTTGAGCGTTTCCGCCGCCAGACGACGGATGCCTTCGCGGTTCATGGTCAGCTGGGTGGCGCGGGCGGTCGGGATAATCCGCACACCTTCCTGCTCCAGCTCGGCCAGCGTTGCGGTAGCAATGGCTTCGATTTCAGGCACCACCAGATGCGGTTTTTCCTGTTCGATGACCGCACGCAGCGCTGCGCCATCGAGCATATTCACAACATGGCTGCGATCAGCCACCTGCATCGCCGGTGCATTCGCATAGCGGTCAGCGGCAATCACTTCACAGCCCAAACGCTGCAGTTCAATTACAACTTCTTTGCCCAGCTCGCCGGCACCGCACAGCAGCACCCGGGTGGCTGTCGGAGAAAAAGGGGTTCCCAGTGTTGTCATGGTGTTGTCCATCAGAAAGAAAAGAAGTGGCCGGTCAGTCGGCCTTTACGGGGGTAAAATTCATCGCATCCTGCTCGCGCGCTGCCACTTTTTGCAGTACAGCCCGGCGCTCGTCATCACTGTAGCGTCCCCAGCGGCTGATTTCTTCGCCGCTGCGGTAACAGCCGACACAGACATCATTTTCATCCAGCGCACAGATACTCACGCACGGGGAGCGGACCGGAGTCGTCACAGTTCAATCTCCTGCAGTTGTTCGCGGTAGCGTTTGGCATTGTGCACGTAGTGCGCGGCACTGCCTTCCAGCATTTTGCATTGCATCTCGTTCAGCTGGCGCTTAATCACCGCAGGCGACCCTACGACCAGAGAACCATCGGGAATTTCCATATTTTCCGGCACAAGCGCATTCGCACCAATAATGCAGTGCTTGCCGATTTTCGCGCCGTTCAGCACCACCGCATTAATACCGATCAGCGAATAATCGCCAACCGTACAGCCGTGCAGCATGGCATTATGACCCACAGTCACGCCCTTACCCAGCGTCAGCGGGATACCTGAGTCGGTATGCAGCACCGCGTTATCCTGCACATTGGAATGCTCACCAATGGTGATCAGATCGTTATCACCGCGGATAACCACACCAAACCAGATGCTGCTGTTGTCGCCCAGAACAACACTGCCGATCACTCTGGCGCCGTCGGCAACAAACACATCCTGTCCACGGGTCGGACGACGCTCGCCCAGCTGATAAAACATAGAGTTCTTCCTATACCTTGTACGGAATATCGCAATCCCAGAGATGATTCATCATCTCCGCAATCATCATGGCGGTCAGCCCCCAGATGTGGAAGCCATTGAAATCGTAACTGGGAATGCGGATCTGACCGCGCTCAAAATAACGGCTGGGCGGCAACTGAAAATGACTTAACGGAACTTTAAATACCGCATCCAGTTCACCCGGATTGGCAATCAGCGGTTCTTCCGGTGGAATAAGCCCTAACACCGGCGTTACCAGATAGCCGAAGCGTGATACCACCTGATCCAGCTCCCCCAGAACCCTGACACGGTTGCGTGCCAGTGCCACTTCCTCTTCAGCCTCACGCAGTGCCGTAATAATAATGTTCTGATCTTCCGGGTCACGCTTGCCGCCAGGAAAGGCAACTTCTCCCTGATGGGTCGATAAATGCACGGCCCGGCGGGTTAACACCACCTGCGGCTGCTCTTCGTCCGTGAGGGCAACCAAAACACCAGCTTCAGCCAGATCGGGTTGCTGCACTTTTCGTGGCTGATGTTGCTGCAGACGCAGCTGCAGATAGTCGAAGAGCGGAGATGAATTCATAACGTCATTGTAATGTCTGGATGAAAAGCGAGCCAGTACTGCTCTGGCTTACGTTACAAATAAGGGATTTTTTATATTTTTTAGTCATTAAAAGCTCCGACTATTGTATGAATCCTCACAGGAGGATCATCACAACCACTCTCAGATCGTTTACTTAACACTCTGTTTTTAAACGATTTAAGCCATAGAACGTTATCTATCCTGAGCATTTTTATTAATTAATTCAGTCATTTAGCCGGCTTCTTCAGACGGACAAAAGGATTCTGTCACATCTTGTAATTCGGTAGACTAAAACCAGAGAAATGCAAACAAAAACCTGCACGGAGTGCCTGTTGTGCAACTGCCGCCCTTTGATGAACTGAAACAACTGGCCAATCACAATCCGGAAGCTCTGGAAGCGTTGCGTCAGCAACTGATCGAGCAGACCATTAACAGCGCAGGTGAAGATTTCCGCCGCCGTCTGCGCGGCCTGCAATTTCAGATTGATATGGAACGCCAGCGTGCCAGTAATCCATTATCGGCCTGCCTGCGCATGTCACGTATGATGCACGAGCGTCTGCACTGCATGGTCGAGAGTCTGAATTTCAGTGATGACAGCAACGCAGATGCACTTCTCAGCCGCAACACAGCTAATAACGCTGGTGTTGCCAATGTTATCCCTTTTCCGTTCCGGGCCAGTTCCTGAGTCAGTTATACTCGGCCAGGGTCTGTTAACATTAACTAAGCAGGCCCTAGTTTTTATTCAGCGGCCGGACATCCCATGAAATACTGCAGCCATTGCGCCAGTGAACTTACCTTTATCATCCCTGACGGCGATAACCGCCCACGGTTTGTCTGCCCCGCCTGCAACGCCGTTTTTTACCAGAATCCACGCATAGTGGCCGGTACGCTGCCGGTTCATAAAGGGCAGATACTGCTCTGCCGCCGCGCCATCGAACCACGCCGTGGTTTCTGGACCCTGCCAGCGGGCTTTATGGAAAACGGCGAAAGCACCGAGCAGGCCGCTTTACGTGAAACCTGGGAAGAAGCCCGCGCGGTCGTACAGCTGCAATCCCTGTTCAGCATGATCACGGTGCCGCATATTGATCAGGTACATATATTCTTTCTTGCCGAACTGGAAAAAGCAGAATTTGCTGCGGGCGATGAAAGCCTGGAGGTAGCCCTGTTTCATGAAGACGACATCCCCTGGAAAGAGCTGGCCTTTCCTACCGTCAGCAAGACGTTAAAACGCTATTTCGCCAACCCGTCAGCTCAGCAGGCAACCCACGTATTTGATATCGATATATCACAGGCTCTGACGAAGGGGTTGTAGTGAAGGGATTGCAGCAACCGGATTTATAAGGGCGCCAGCTGCCATACATCGTATGCTGGCTCTTCGTATGGGTGCGCCACTTTCAGAGCCTGAACGGCGGCGGCGATCAACTCATCCGCACAGACCATTTCCACACGGTATTCCTCGACCTGCTCCAGCTGACCGGCCTGCCCGATAAAAGGATTGGCCGCCGCTGATGGGCGGAACTGACCGATGCCTGCAACCTGCCAGCAGCATTCCTGATATTCACCTATTTTTCCTGCACCGGCAGAAAAGACAGCGTCCTTCACCTTTTCAAGATCCGGCGCAGGCACATAAAACACCAGTTTGTACATTATTTTTCTTCCTCTCGATAATTTAGTCAGTTGCCAGTAATGGTCTAGGCTTGAATATAACGTCCGTCATGCCGCCATCTACTAAGGAAATTTCATGAAGGGTAATAGCCAGTCCATTCAGCATAAAGTTTACTTTGCTTTAGGCAGTATCTTTTTGCTGGTCCTCATTGTTGTTATCAGTGTTGCAGTATCCGCTGAGCGTAAAATGAGCTCAGATATGGTTCATGCCCAACTGCGGGATAAAGCTTCAGGCTATCTCGATACCATGAATATGCTGATGATATCCGGCGCGATATCAAACCGCGAATTGGTACGCACCAAGCTGCTGTCCGACAACAATATTGTCGAAGCGCGGATGCTGCGCAGCCCGAAAATTGATGCACTGTATGGTAAGGGGCTTGATCACGAGTATCCCCTTGATGAACTCGACCGGCGGGCACTGGCCGGCGAGGAAATTCTTATTGAAAACGACAGCAAAGACGGCCACACCCTGACCTTTCTCACCCCGGTTCTGGCCCATGAGGATTACCGCGGCACCAATTGCCTCGGCTGCCATCAGGCCAAAGAAGGTGATGTCCTTGGTGCCATCCGTATCAGCTACTCGCTGGACGAACTTGATGGCCATATTTTCAACAACATGCTCAAGATGGGACTGATTCAGGCAGCCATGTTTATTGCCGCGTTGATTATTCTTTCCCTGCTGCTGCGCAAAGTCATTATTTCGCCGGTGCGCCGTATGCACCGCACACTGGATCAGATGGAACGCAAATCCGATCTGACGCAACTGGTAAAAGTCGACAGTGCTGACGAAATCGGCCGCACAGCAATGGCCCTCAATAAAATGATTGAGCGCTTCTCTGACTCGCTGCGCCAGGTGGTCAGTTCTTCCGGCGAACTTGAGGACGCGGCGAAAAATATCAACGTGTCGTCCAGCCAGTCACTACAGGCCGCCCAGTCACAAAAAGCGGAAACCACACAGATTCAGCATGCCATTGAAGAGCTGCACGAAAGTATCCAGCTGGTGATGGCCAACGCGGAACAAAGCAGTCAGGCTTCTGCCGAGGCCAAGGTTGTCGCCCGTAACGGCGTGATTAAAACCGATCAGGCATCGGCCAGTATCAGCAACATGAATACCGCGATTCAATCAACCGCAGAGGTAATCGCATCGCTTGATCAGCGCAGCAATAATGTTGGCGGCGTATTGGGTGTTATTAAAGGCATTGCCGAGCAAACCAACCTGCTGGCGCTGAACGCAGCCATCGAAGCTGCCCGGGCCGGGGAATCCGGCCGCGGCTTTGCCGTGGTCGCCGATGAGGTACGCACCCTGTCGCAGCGCACACACGAGTCGACCCAGGAAATTGAAAGTATGATCGAGCAACTACAATCAGAAGCACGTCATGCGGTCGATTCCATGCACAATGCACAGAGCATTGCCGAAGAAGGCATGGAGCGGGTAAACGAGGCGGCCAAAGCCCTGCACAGCATGACCGAGCACGTTGACCGTATGAGCAGCCTGAACGACGAAACGCTGAAACGTATGCACATGCAGGTCGAGGTCGGACGTAATGTGAGTCAGGGTATTGAAAGTATCAGCAGCCATTCCCTCAACACCTCACAGAGCGCCGAGCAGACCACCGATATTGCCAAGCGTCTGGTGAACATGGCCAACCACCTCAGCACTCTGGTGAAGAAATTCCGCCTCTGACCCGGGCAGATGTCTCCAGAAAATAACAACGCCAGAAACAAAAAAGCAGCCAATGGCTGCTTTTTTGTTTCTTTTTATGAGTGCAAATACGGTCAGTGCGAACGGACAATAATCGCCGTCGAATCTTCCAGCAGGGTCAGATTATCCAGCGCTGTCTGATTGTCCGTACCGCACACTTCCTCATCGGCTTTAAAATCGCCACATACCGCAGGCCGGCGCGGATCACCAAAAAGCAGACACAGATTGCGTTCATCCAGCTGTACGCAGCGCTCACCGGCGGCTTTACCGCCGGGCATACCGGGAATAGGAGAAGAGATAGAGGGCGCAATGCAACAGGCACCACAACCGAGTCGGCAATCCACAAACACCTCATACAACACAATGATATGAGGCCATTCACCTCAGTAACGGTAGCGGGTTGCGTCCTGCAGTTCTTTTTTCTGCATTAAACGCCACATAGTCAGATTAAAGCGCAGAGCATATTGGCGCAGCCGCGCCAGTTTTGCCGGGTCATCTTCGACATTGGCAAAGGTTTCCCAACGCTTATTCAATGGCCGGATACGATACTCCCGCCGCACCTTATCGGCTTCCGCATCTTTCAAACCGGGCAATTCTACGCCATCTGCCAGCTGAATTCCGACAAATTCATATTGCCCCGTGCGAAAGCTATCGCGGGCATCCTGTACCGGATAAGCCAGCAGGTTCTGATCATCACCAGCCCATGCCGCAGGAATAGCCATCAGCGCCAGAAACAGACTCGCAGATAACACCGGCAATAACGGGCGTAAAAACAGCATCAGCATACACACTCTCTAATTATAAAGAGTATCAGTATAGACCGTTGCAGAGCGCCTGAAGGCCGTCCGGCTTGCCATCCCCAAAAGGCTGGGATAGCCTTGGCGCCAGCCTGAATATCCGCCTTATCAGCAGCGTAACAACACGTTTGATAAGCTCAGAAAATGACTAAGGACGACCCGATGCAAAGCACTCTGCGCGCTTCTCTGCTGATCTCAGCGCTTGCTTTTTGCTCAGCGCCGATACTGGCCGCCGATAACAGCGAACCAACCAATTTCCGTGTGGGCACCGGGCTCTTTCAGGCCGATATAGGTAATGCCCCTTCTTATCTGCCCAACGGCGAGCAACAGGGATTCAGCCTGTTCGCCGAATTTCCACAAAGCAACCATGCCGCCTCGCGCTTTATTCTTTACCGCCTTAATGGTGAGGATGACATCCAATTACAGGGCGGTGAAACCCAGCTGATGTGGGGCTGGGGGCTGGCCGAACCCGGCTTGCGTATCTACACAGGGCCAGCCTGGCACTATGAAAAAATGCTGGTTCAGCGTACTGCCGGCGATCATTACCGCGTGTTTAACGGCTGGGGATGGCAGTTTGGTGTGGGCGCTCAGTTTGATGCCATCATCCTCGACCTGGCCGCCACCCTGCGTGATCCCAAGGATTACAACAGCGAAAATCTTCAGGCCAGCGCCAGCAAAGGTGACGTCTGGACCCATAATCTGCTGCTCAGTTATCGCTTTTAAGGAATTCAGAAATGACCACCCCGGTTACCGTACGCTATATGTCACGCGCCGAAATCGAACGCCTGATGTACAGCCTCAGCGCCGACAGCAACAACGAACAGGCACAACTGTTTGAAGCTCTGGTTCGTCGTCTGCTGGAAATCATGGAGCAGGAAAACCGCTAGTGCCGGATACCTTTCCTCCCGCCATTACGCCACCCGACTCACAGCCATTTTCTGTTATTGACCAGACCGAAGACTGGCTCGCCATCCACAAACCTGCCGGCATTGGCATGCACAGTGAAGACGGCGAAGCGGGTCTGGTGGTGCTGGCCGAACAGCAGTTTGCCTGCCCGTTATGGCCGGTTCACCGTCTCGATAAAGTCACCTCCGGCATTATTCTGCTGGCAAAAAACGCCACCGCTGCCGCCCGCCTCAGTGCCCTGTTCGCTGAGCATAAAATCCAGAAATACTATTTGGCGCAGAGCGCGCAAAAACCGAAAAAGAAACAGGGCTGGATTAAAGGTGATATGAGCAAAGGCCGTAATGGCAGCTGGCTGTTACAGCGCAGCAGCCACAACCCTGCCATTACCCGTTTTATCAGCCACTATGATGAGCAACAGCAGAAGCGGCTGTTTCTGCTCAAGCCCCTGACCGGCCGCACCCACCAGCTGCGGGTTGCCCTGAAGAGTCTCGGTGCCGCCATTGACGGCGACGACCGCTATGGCGGCGAGAGCGCCGACCGCACCTATCTGCATGCCTTTATGCTCTGCTTCCGCGATGAAGTCAGCGGCGCTGACCCGCAGGATATAGTGCTGACCTGTTTACCACAGCATGGCGACTGGGCAGCTCTGCCCGACAACTGGCTGACCCCCTGGCAACTTCTGTAGTATTTTCCCTTCTTTGTCATAACCCCGCTGCATTATCAGCGGACAATCCGCAGCACCTGCGAACACTCCCTATACTGTGCACAGTTAAAGCGTCATCCGGACGGTTGCAATTATTATATTAGTATATTCTAATGTAGTAATATTGATATTAACCCGAACCAATCGCCAGTCCATACCGATTGATCTGACGCTGAATTCAGAGAGGAATTTTTCATGCCGACCACACAGCCTTCGTCCCGTCGTCTGCTGCGCAGCCTGAGCCTGGCTCTGCTGGCCCTGCCTGTATTCGCGGCAGCCACGCAAGCCGCCGATCAGACCAGCGCCACCAACAGCCAGATTCTGCAGGCCACCACCGTGCCGGTGTACTTTGATCTGGAAGCCACACTGGAAGCCGTGCACGAAAGCACGATCTCAGCTCAGACCAGCGGTGCCATCAAAGCCGTACACTACGATGTCAACGACCGCGTAGAGCAAGGTGCTCTGCTGCTGGAAATCGTTGATACCCAGCAACAGGCTCAGCTGGAACAGGCACGCGCTAACCTGGCCCAGGCCAAAGCCCAGAACGAAGACGCTCAGGTACTGCTGACCCGCAACAGGCGTCTGTTCAAACAGGGCACGCTGTCACAGGGTGAATTCGACAGCAGTAATGCCCGCGCCAAAAGCGCCGCCGCTGCGGTCAAAGCGGCCGCCGCAGCGCTGAAACAAGCCGAAGAGCAGCTGGCTTATACCCAGGTAAAAGCGCCTTACGCCGGTCTGGTTAAAACCCGTTATGTGGAAGTAGGCGAGCTGGTCAGCCCGGGGCAACCGCTGATGACCGGCGTATCACTCGAACAACTCCGTGCCGTTGCCGACGCTCCGCAACGTATCGCCAGCCAGTATCAGGAAGCCGCCCAGATTCAGGTGCGCGTGGGCGAACACAGCATCAACCCAGACAGCGTTGTGCTGTTCCCTTACGCCGATGCCACCCATCACAGCGTGCGTCTGCGCGCCAATCTGCCAGCCAACAGTCTCGATGCCAGCGGTCGCGCACTCTATCCCGGCCAGTGGAGCATCATTCGCGTACAGACCGGCGAGCGTAACGCCCTGCTGATTCCGGCCAGCGCCCTGCTGCAGCGCTCAGAGCTGACCTCCGTCTATGTGCTGGATAACGGTCAGCCGGAGCTGCGTCAGGTTCGCGCCGGCAACCGTCATAACGGCATGGTAGAAATTCTGTCCGGTCTCAGCGCCGGTGATGAAATCGTCAGCGATGCACTGGCCCAGCTGGCCGCAATCGGTTCACAGGGAGAATAATCATGGCGCTCGGAATTTCCGGAAAAACCGCACAGGCTTTCCAGAACTCGGCCATCACCCCGCTGCTGGCCCTGCTCGGCCTGCTGCTGGGCTTCTTCGCCATCATGGTGACGCCGAAAGAAGAAGAACCCCAGATTGACGTTA
Source organism: Thalassolituus alkanivorans (assembly GCF_020447205.1). Classification (GTDB taxonomy): domain Bacteria; phylum Pseudomonadota; class Gammaproteobacteria; order Pseudomonadales; family Oceanobacteraceae; genus Venatoribacter; species Venatoribacter alkanivorans. The sequence continues at coordinate 75,128 of NZ_JAJAEL010000049.1, read as the reverse complement.
CTTTCGCCAACGTGTTTATCGGCTTCCCCGGTGCCAGCGCACGTGAGGTGGAGCAGCTGGTCGCCATTCCGGCCGAACAGGTGCTGTCTGAAATCAAAGGCGTGGACGATATTTTCTCCATCAGCCAGCCGGGTCAGGCCATTCTGACCGTGGCCTTTGAAGTCGGTATTCCGCGCGAAGAAGCCATCCTCAACCTGTACAACCAGGTCTACAGCAATAATGACTGGTTCCCGCAGAACCTGGGCGTGATGCAACCGGTGATCAAACCCATGGGCATCGACGATGTGCCTATTATGGGCATTACCCTCTGGTCGGAATCCGCCAAAGTCACGGCGTCGCAGCTGACCCAGGTTGCCCATGCACTGGAAACCGAGCTCAAGCGCATTCCCGGTACCCGCGATATTTACTCCATTGGTGGCCACAACAATGTGGTGAAAGTTGAGCTCGACCCGGCGCGTATGAACGGCCATGGTCTGGCCTTCGATGACGTGCGCAACGCCCTGCTCAGTGCCAATGCCGGCGGTTACCATCAGCCGCTGGTGCAGAATAATCAGGTGATCCAGATTCAGGCCGGCAGCTTCCTGAAAACCCGTGATGAACTGGGTCAGCTGATTGTCGGCAAAGACCAGAGCGGTCTGGTGTACCTGGCCGACGTTGCCACCATCCAGCAGCAACCGGATACCCCGGAGCAGGCAGTCTTTACCCGTAAACTCGGGCAGGACAGCTCACGCCCTGCCGTTACCCTGGCCATTGCCAAGCAGCCGGGCATGAACGCCATTGATATCACTCAGGCGATTGAACAGCGCCTCGATGATCTGCATAACCGCCTGATTCCGGCTAATATCAGCGCCGAAGTCACCCGCGATTACGGCATTACCGCCAAAGATAAATCCGACAAACTGATCACCAAACTGCTGTTTGCTACTGCCGCCGTGGTGGTGCTGGTACTGGCGACCATGAGCTGGCGCGAGGCCGTGATTGTCGGCGGTGCAATTTTCATTACCCTGGCGATCACCCTGTTTGCCAGCTGGGTGTGGGGCTTTACCCTCAACCGCGTATCACTGTTCGCGCTGATTTTCTCCATTGGTATTCTGGTCGACGACGCCATCGTGGTGGTGGAAAACATCCACCGTCACCTGCATATGGGCGGCAAGAAATTGCTGGAAGTGATTCCGGTAGCCGTTGATGAAGTCGGTGGCCCGACCATTCTGGCGACCTTCACCGTCATCGCCGCGCTGATGCCGATGGCGTTTGTGTCCGGCCTGATGGGCCCTTACATGAGCCCGATTCCGATCAACGCTTCAACCGGTATGCTGATCTCTCTGGTGGTGGCTTTTGTCGTCACCCCATGGCTGTCTTACAAACTGCTCAATCGTCACACCCCGGACAATGCTCACAGCTGCGATGAGGCCGATCCGAAACAGGGCAAACTGTATGACGGCTTTAACCGCCTGATGCGGCCTTTTATCGAAGGTGCTGATGCCGGACGCAAACGCCTGCTGCTGTTTGCCGGTGTAACCGCGCTGATCATGCTGGCGGTTGCCCTGCCGGTATTCAAACTGGTGGTGCTGAAAATGCTGCCGTTTGATAACAAGTCTGAATTCCAGATCATCGTCGATATGCCGGAAGGCACGCCGGTAGAACAAACCCTGCGTGTACTGGAAGAACTGTCCGACGAGCTGATGACCGTGCCGGAAATCAAAGACGTACAGCTTTACGCCGGCACCGCCGCGCCGATTAATTTCAACGGTCTGGTGCGCCAGTATTACCTGCGCGCTCTGCCGCATCAGGGCGATATTCAGGTGAATCTGGTCGATAAACACCAACGCGACCGTCAGAGCCACGACATTGCCCTGTCGGTACGCGAGCCGCTGCAGGCTATCGGTAAAACACTGAACGCCAACGTTAAAATTGTTGAGGTTCCACCCGGTCCGCCGGTGATGGCACCGATTGTGGCGGAAGTGTACGGTCCGGATTACGAGCGCCAGATCGCTGCAGCCAAACAACTGCGCAGCCTGTTTGAAAACACGCCAGACATTGTTGATACCGATGACTGGGTGGAAGCCGATCAGGAGCAGTGGCTGCTGGAAATCGACCGTCAGCGCGCGGCCATGCTCGGCGTTGCCCAGAGCAGCATCGTGCAGGCAATCAATACCGCCTTAGGAGGCGAAGACGTCAGCTACCTGCATACCGGCAACAATAAATACCCGCTGCCGATCCGGCTGGAGCTGAACGAAGGCGATAAAGTCGACCTCAACCAGCTGCTGGTGATGAAAGTCCGTGCCGCCGATGGCCGCTTTATTGCCCTGTCCGATCTGGTGCATGTACGCAAAGGTGTCGCGGAGAAAACCATCTACCACAAAAACCTGCAGCCGGTGGTATTTGTCACCGCCGATATGGCCGGTGAGCTCGACAGCCCGCTCTACGGTCTGTTCAGCATGGCCTTTGGCATGGCTGACGCCGGTATGAACTGGCAGCAGATGTACATTCAACAGCCGCCACTGACCGATGACATCAGTATGAAATGGGATGGCGAATGGCAGATCACCTATGAAACCTTCCGCGACATGGGCATCGCCTATGGCGTCGGCATGATTCTGATTTATCTGCTGGTTGTCGGCCAGTTCCGCTCATATCTGGTGCCGCTGATTATTATGGCGCCGATTCCGCTGACCATTATCGGCGTCATGCCCGGCCATGCACTGTTTGGCGCACAATTCACCGCCACCTCGATGATCGGTATGATCGCGCTGGCCGGTATTATCGTGCGTAACTCCATTCTGCTGGTCGATTTTATCAATCAGAAAACCGCCGAAGGCATGCGCTTTGAAGATGCGGTGATCGTATCGGCTGCCGTGCGTTCACGGCCGATTGTACTGACCGCGGTGGCCGCCATGATCGGCGCGTTCTTTATTCTCGACGACCCGATCTTTAACGGTCTGGCGATCTCACTGATCTTCGGCATTCTGGTCTCTACCCTGCTGACGCTGGTGATTATCCCGCTGCTGTACTTCGCGGCTTTCCGCAAAACTTTCAGCGCCAGGGGCTGAACCATTAGCCCGGCTGCCGACCTGAAATGGAAAAGCCTGCCTTGCGCAGGCTTTTTTATTGCCTGATGAGCCCAGTCGCCGGTATAACCTTCTGCTAAACTGACGTTACTCTTCCAGAAGCGCAGCGACACTCCAGACACTCAGGTCTTATTTCGGAATGATCATGGAAACCAGTACTGAAAGCCCGGGAAAAAAAACCATCGAGAACCGGCGTCATTCTATTTTATGGCGGGTCATCCTCTACTTTGCTATCGCTTCCATCGCTCTGTCCGTCTGCGTCTCTGCCGCCATTGTTGTCTGGAATTACCAGCAACAAACTGAAGCCTTTCAGCGCAAACTCGAAGATATCCGTGCCGGTTACTCCGAATCCCTCGGTTCCAGCCTGTGGTTTTATGACGAAATTCAGATCCGCAGCCAGGTAAAAGGCATCATGAACCTTGAGGCCATCAGCTATGTGCGGGTGACCGACAACCTGAATATGAACATCGAAGAAGGCCGGCGGCCACATCATAAAGACGTGGAAAAAATGCCGATCGCCTTTAATGGCAAAGATATCGGTTTTCTCGAAATTGCCTTCGACCGCGATGCAGTATTTGCCCAGGCCTCCCGTGCGGCCATTTCCAATATGGTTGCGCAGCTGGTCAGTCTGATGCTGCTGGCCAGCCTGTTAGGGTTTGTTGTTCACAGCCTGATTAATCGCCGTATCAGCCTGATGGCCGAAGAAGTCAATGAACGTCTGAACAGCAACAGCTTTGAACCACTATCTACCCGCTCCGGCAATAATCTCGATGAAATTGACGTACTGATCCGTGCTTTCAACGCTCTGTCAGAACAAATGAACGACGAGCTGCAGCAAAAAACCCTGGCACAGCAACAACTGAAAACCATTAACCTCGAACTCGAAGACCGGGTTAAAGAACGCACCAACAACCTGCAATGCACCGTCGACGAACTGAACCAGACACTGGCCGAGCTGCACACCACGCAAAGCAAACTGATTGAATCAGAAAAACTGTCATCGCTGGGTGGAATGGTGGCCGGCATTGCCCATGAAATTAATACTCCGCTGGGCCTGTGCATTACCATTCACTCCTACATCGCAGATCATTATCTGAAGATGAAAAGCGCCTTTGAGCAGGGAGAAATGCGTAAGCAGGATTTTGTCGAATTTACCGGCATGATGGATGAAAGCCTGACCATCCTTGATAAAAACCTGCAGCGTGCCGCCCATCTGATTAAAAGCTTTAAGCAGGTATCCGAAGATCAGACCGGCGAACATATCCGTAAATTTTCACTGCATGATTATCTGCACGAAATTCTCGAAACCCTGTCGCCGAAATTCAAACAGAATCAACATCAGGTGGAAATCGATTGTTCCGAACAGCTATGGATGCAGACCTACGCCGGTTCTATCAGCCAGGTGCTGACTAACTTAATTATGAACTCGCTGCTGCACGGCTTTGAGCATAAAAAAGACGGCCATATCCGCATTCAGGCAGCCGAAGAGCGTGGCAATATTGTTATCCGTTACAGCGATGATGGTATTGGCCTTAATGCCGAAGCAAGAACCAAAATCTTTGAGCCCTTCTACACCACCAAGCGTGGTCATGGTGGCACCGGTCTGGGAATGCATCTGGTCTACAACATCGTGCATCAGCGCTTAAAAGGCGATATTCAGATTGAAGACAGCGAACAAGGCGCTGCTTTCCGGCTGGTTATTCCGAAGGTAACGGAAGAGCACAGTACGCAGATATAAAGATTCCTGTATAGACGTCCTTATAAAAGACATAAAAAAGCCCGCATCAGCGGCACTACTGTCCCACCGTTTTTAATCAGCACCGTAGCTGACAAAAACAGCATTTTTTAACATCCAGGCCCAATGCCTCCCAGGGGAACTTATCCCCTTGCCGGCGGGCCGACCCCAGCTTTGCGCTTTCTGGGCCGTTACCCTTGAACCCTTGATATTTACTGGCCGCGCGCCTCATCGGCCATCCATGGCCGGAGCCGCTTGTCCGCATCCCTGCGGACAGACCAGACATATCTGCGGTTTCTGCGGCGGCCCCAGAGGCGCGGAAAAACCTCACCGCGATGCCGTTTTTCAGATCAAACGTTTTCTTTTAAATATCATGTTTCAAACACGGTTTCCTTTGAAATACGGCAGAGAGGGTTATTGTCACCGGCGATCGTGCGGCGCCAGAAAACCAGATGATTCTGCGGCCTTCAGAGCAAAACCCTGCCCCGGAACGATACAAATTGCTGGTGTTTTAAAGTGTCGTTCCGGGGCGAATTGTTTTGCGTGCCGCACAATCATTGCCGTTGGCTGGATGAAGCCGGACGCGCCGAAAAGAGAGGATCGTAAGGAGATACCTCTCCTTGCAGGGGGCCAGGGGCTTGCCCCGGAAAGGCGTTTCAGATTGAAAAACAGTAGTCTATGAATGCTGCATTTTGGAGTGAAACTATGTCACTCCAAACTGTGAGACAGCAGTGGCATCAGCGGGCTTTTTTATGGTTTTAAGCTAGCCTGATATCAGGCCAGCTCATCCACCGCAACGCGGTAATTCGGATCTTCAATCACGTTAACATCACACAGATTACCGGCTTTTTTCAGCATACTGCGACACTCTTCACTTAAATGACGCAGATGCAATTCTTTGCCCAGTGCCAGATAGCGTTCAGCAATACTGTCGATGGCTTCCAGCGCCGAATGGTCGGCAACACGGGAGCTACGGAATTCAATAATCACCACGTCCGGGTCATTTTCCGGCTCAAATAATTCTTTGAAATTTGCGACCGAGCCAAAGAATAACGGGCCAAATAATTCATACACTTTGGCACCATTTTCCTGAATACGGGTACGGGCGCTGATGTGTTTGGCGTGCTCCCAGGCAAAGACCAGCGCTGCGACGATAACACCGACGATCACAGCAATAGCAAGATCGGTCACCACGGTTACGGCAGACACCAGAATCAGAACAAAGGCATCGTGCTTAGGTACTTTGCGCAGAATACGGAAGCTCGACCACTCGAAGGTACCGATCACCACCATAAACATCACACCGATTAAGGCCGCAATCGGAATCTGTTCAATCAGCGGGCTGGCAAACAGAATAAAGCTGAGCAGGAACAGCGCCGCGGCAATGCCGGATAAACGGCCACGCCCACCGGAGCTGACGTTAATCATGCTCTGACCGATCATGGCGCAACCCCCCATACCACCAAAGAAACCGGTAACCACGTTGGCTGTTCCCTGCGCCACACATTCTTTATTGCCACGGCCACGGGTGTTAGTCATTTCGTCGATAACGGTGACGGTCAGTAAGGATTCAATCAGACCAATAGCCGCAAAAATCACTGAATACGGCAGGATAAACCACAGGGTATCAAGGGTCATCGGCACCACAGGCACTGCGAATTCAGGTAATCCACCGGCAATACTGGCCAGATCGCCCACGGTTTTGGTGTCCAGCTGCAGACCCCAGGCGGCCAGACTGACCACCAGAATACCGGCCAGAGCCGATGGGATGGCTTTGGTCATTTTCGGCAGGTAATGGGTAATAAACATGGTCGCCAGTACCAGTCCGAGCATCACATACAGCTCAGTTCCCTGCAGCCATACACCGTCGGTCCAGCCCCACTTACCTTCCGGAGTGAAGGATTGCAGCTGTGGTAACTGCGCCAGAAAAATCACCAGCGCCAGACCATTCACAAAGCCCAGCATCACCGGGTACGGCACGATACGGATAAATTTACCCAGTTTCAGCGCCCCGGCCGCCACCTGAATCACGCCCATCAGCACCACCGCCGCAAACAGATACTGCGGCCCCGAACCCGCACCGAAATCACGCTCGGCCTCCGCCACCAGCGATACCATCACCACCGCCAGTGCACCGGTTGCGCCGGAAATCATGCCCGGACGGCCACCGATTAATGCGGTAATCAGGCCCACCATAAAGGCTGCATACAGACCGGTCAGCGGATGAACTCCCGCCACAAAAGCAAAAGCCACCGCTTCCGGTACCAGTGCCAGGGCAACGGTCAGGCCAGATAAGGTGTCGTTTTTAACATTGGGGGAAAAGGTCTGCATAAACTCGCGCAGCAACAACATAATGCGGGTTTCTCCGGGCTGGGTTCAGAAAGCCGCGCACTATACCAGCCCATCAGGACATTTTCAGGTTTTCGCTTATTTTTTGTGCGTTTACCGGGCTGACTGTCCACCTGACGGATATTTCCGTCAGGTGGACAGCGGCAAGGCATCAGACCGCAGAAGCCGTGCTGTGCACCGGAGTGATCCCCAGTGCCAGCAGGATTTTGTCCAGCAACACATAGAGTGAAGGCAATATCAGCAGGCAGATAAAGGTGGTGAACAGAATACCGAAGCCCAGCGATACCGCCATCGGTGTAATAAACTGTGCCTGGCGGGAGGTTTCAAATACCATCGGCGAAAGCCCGCCAAAGGTGGTCAGAGTGGTCAGCAGAATTGGCCGGAAACGGCGGACACCCGCTTCACGAACCGCTTCCAGCGCACTCAGTCCGGCCTCCTGCCGACGGCGGTTAGCGTAGTCAATCAGAATCAGACTGTCGTTCACCACCACCCCGGCCAGCGCCACGATGCCCATCACCGACATAATCGACATACTGTAACCGAGCAGCAGATGGCCAATAATCGCCCCTACAGCACCGAAAGGAATCACCACCATAATCAGCAATGGCTGGCTGTAGCTGCGAAACGGAATCGCCAGCAGTACGTAAATCAGCAGCATGGCGAAAAAGCCGTATAACTGCAGCGAACTCATGCTCTCCTGGGTATCGGCCTGACGGCCGCGGAAATCAAAATCCAGCGTTGGGTATTTTGCCCGCAGATCGGCAAAGGCTTCTTCGCGCAACACCGCCATCACCGCCGGCACCTGCTCGCGCGGTTCCACTTCGGCCGTCACCGTCACTACCTGGCGACCATCACGACGGGAGATGCTGGCCGGAGACAGCTCTTTATGCAGAATGGCGATGTCTGCCAACGGCACATAACCGCCCTGTGGGGTCAGAATCATCAGCCGCTCGATATCGGCACTGAACGCCAGCTCCTCCTGCGGCAGACGCACCAGTACCGTCACTTCATTACGTTCGCGCTGCTGACGCAAAGCACGGGCACCATACAATGCCGCGCGAATCTGCTGCGCCACCACATCGGCTTCCAGTCCAAGACTGCGCCCCCGCTCATTCAGCTCGATATCCCACTGCGGTTTACCGTTGGTAAAGCTGGATGCCACATCTTTAACACCGCCAAGCTGCTGCATAAAGTCGCCCAGCTCGGCACTGGCGGTGGCCAGCAGTTCGGTATTACTGCCGCGCAGTTCAACCGTTAAACCGGCACCACCGGACGGGCCGCCGCCACGCTCGGCATCAAAGGTCAGACTGCGGATACCCGGAATTTCACCAATGGCCTCACGCCAGCGTTTTACCACTTCGTTGGCCGATACCGGACGCACTTCGGTGTCCACCAGTTTGGCCTGGATCTCAATGGTGGCGTTTTCAATATCGCCTTCCACACTGACCAGCAGCGGTTTGCCCTGCGCTTCAATCGGATCAACCACCTCTTTCAGCCGCGCTTCAAGCAGATCACGTACCTGCTGTGCCTGACTGAGCGGTGCATTAGGCGGCATTTCTACCTTGGCGACGGCAAATTCCCCTTCAAGACGCGGGAACATACTGAAGCCCATACGTCCGCTCATAGGCCAGGCCAGTACAATCAGGGCAATAGCCACCGCGATTGCCAGAGTTAATCCCGGCGCACGCAGGCTGCCGTCCAGCAATGGCAGATAGCGTGTCTGAATAAAACGGTGCAGACCTTTATCCACGCGTTGCTGCAAACGGTCCAGCCAGTGCGGATCGTGCAATACATCGCGCTTTTTCATACGCCCGAGGTGCGCCGGTAAAATAAATAAGGCTTCCAGCCAGGAAATAATAAAACAGCTGATCACCACAATAGGGATGGCAATAAAGAGTTTGCCCATCATGCCCGGCAACGCCAGTAATGGCAGAAACGCGGCTACGTTGGTGAGAATGGCAAAGGCCAGCGGCATGGCGACTTCTTTGGCACCAAAAATGGCGGCATCCATAAAAGGCATGCCCTTCTGCATATGCTCGTAGATATTTTCGCCGGCAATGATCGCATCATCGACCACGATGCCCAGCGCGACGATAAAGGCGAACATGGAGATCATATTGATCGACATATCCCAGCCCGGCAGCAGCAACATGGCGCCCATAAAGGCCGTCGGAATTCCCATGGTGACCCAGAAAGCCAAACGGTATTCGAGGAAAAGACTGAGCAGTACCATCACCAGCACCAGCCCCACCACCGCGTTTTTCAGCAGCAGCCCCACCCGTTGTTTATAGGTTTCGCCATCATCGTCGGTAATGATCAGCGACATGCCCGGCGGTAACTGCGGACGGATTTCATCAAGCTTTTTGTACACCGCCTCCACCACCGTCAGCGGCGTCTGGCTTTCCGCACGGTAGACCTTAAAACTCATCGAGGTCTGGCCGTTGTAGGTAATTTCGCGGTTACTGTCGCTGAAACCGTCACGCACTTTGGCGACGTCACCAAGGCGTAACTGCACACCGGATATATCGCTGATCAGCGGAATCTGACGGAATTCTTCCGCCCAGTACAGACGGTCATCCAGGGTAACCAGAATGTCGCCGCCGTCGGTTTTTACGCTGCCGGCACTCTGCTCAATGGCGTTATTACCGATAATGGCGGCCACATCGCTCAGCTTAAGGCCATAGCGCTGCAGGTCGTTCTGGCTGATTTCAACGTGAATTTCTTCATCGTTGATACCGCGTAATTCCACCTTGGTAATGTCCGGCGATTCCAGCAGCTGATCTTTAATCTGCTCACCCAGACGCTTTAATCCGAACTGATCCAGCGGACCGAATAACGCCAGTTCAATCACATCAATCGAACGGCTGGCGATTCTCACCAGTGGCCGCTCCATCTGCGCCGGGAAAGTAGAAATACGGTTAACCGCCTGCTGAATATCCTGATAGGCCTGCTGACGATCGACGCCGTTCTCCAGCTCGGCGGTGATCTGGGCCGAGCCCTGAGTCGCAGTGGAGACAATCTCTTTCAGGCCATCGATACCCGACAACTCGTTTTCAATCGGCAGAATAACGCCCTGCTCCATTTCTGACGGTGTTGCTCCGGCATAACCAACCGAGACAATCACCATGTCGGCTTCGTAGCTGGGAATAAATTCTTTACGGATATTCAGCGACATTAAAAAGCCGCCAATAATCAGAAATGCCATCAGCAGGTTCGGCGCAACCCCATGGCGTGCCATCCACGCCACCGGCCCGGTATAACGCAGACTCATGGACGTGCTCCATCAGCCTGTGGGCGTATATCGTTCTGAATGCGTACCGCCATACCATCGGTAGCGCTGTCGATACGGCTGAGCAGCAGCTGATCACCAGGCTGCAGACCGTTTTGCCCATCCTTGCTCTTATCCCCGGCCGCCGCCAGCCAGGCCTGTTCACGGCCACGGTACAGCACATTGACTTTGCGCTTATACAGTGCGTTGTTATTGACGACCCACAGGGTGTCATCGTCATTCAGATGGCGTACATCAATGGTTACCGCACCACTCAACAAACGGCCGGGCAGCTGTACATCAATAAAATCGTTCACCAGCACCAGCGGCTGTCCTACGGCCAGTGGCTGATCCAGCTCCAGCACCACCTTGGCCTGCCGGTCACTGCTGTCGACATCCGGCAGCACATTAAGAACACGGGCGCTGCGGGTTTTCCCCTGCCAGCCACTCATGCTCAGCGTGGCGTCTGCACTGCTGTCGAGCCAGTTCAGGAAAGCACGTGGCACTTTGACTTCAATCCAGTAGCGTTCGGTACTGACCAGATCAAACAGCACAGTACTGCTGCCAACCTGACTGCCGGCGCTGACATGACGCGCCATAATCTGACCGGCAAAGGGCATACGTACTTCGGTACGGGCCAGATTCAGCCGCGCCTGATCAAGGTTGGCGCGGGCGGTACGCAGTGCAGCTTTGGCTTTCGCCAGCTGTGGTTCACGCAGCACTAACGCACGTTCCTCAGCACTGAGTTTTTCGGCGGCCAGTGCATATTCTTCCCGCGCCAGTGCGGCCTGTCCCTGTTCAATATCGAGATCGGCCTGCGCCTGAGTCAGCGCGGCCTGGCTCTGCTGCACCTGCAGTTCAAAATCGGTTTTCTCCAGCGTGGCCAGCAGACTGCCTTTGGCCAGATACGTACCCGGTAGCGCATCCTTGCTGATGTCCGCCACCCGCGCACTGACCTGTGCGGTCAGGGTTACACTGTCGGCCGCCATCACCTTGCCACCAGTGGGCCAGAATGGCCGGGCATCTTTGCTTTCCAGCGCGGTCACTTCCACCAGCCGTGCCTGAACTTCGGGTTTTACCCGCTGGGGTTTCGGGGCAGACGTCAGGATGTACCAGGCCAAAGCCCCGCCAACCAGTAAAACCAGCGCGACCAGCAGAACATTGCCTGAAGCCGGACGACGATGACGGCGTGCACTCATCATGACGGTGTTTCCTCTTTACTGAAGTCGCCATGACTGACGGCTTTGTATAACTGAATACGGTTCTGCAGCTGGCTCCAGCGGGCATTTAACAACTGCTTCTCCAGACTGATCACATCCTGTTGCGCATTTAACAGAGCCAGAAAATCCCCCACGCCTTTGCGATAGCGGTTGTTCTGAAAGGCTTCGGTTTTGCTGGCCAGTTCCAGTTGTCGCTCCAGGCTGACCACCAGCGCCTGACTCTGACGTTCGTCGGTCAGCGCCTGCTGTACTTCCTGCGCGGCGTCCAGCAATGCCTGCTGATACAGCGCCAGGTTCTCATCTACTGCGGCACGCTGTTGTGCAACGGCGGCACGGCGGTTGCCACCATCAATTAAGGGCAACACCAGACCACCGGCCAGATTCGTCAGCCAGTTATCAAATACCTTGCCCAGATCTTCGTCACTGCCACTGTAAGAAGCGCTGAGGGTAAAACGCGGGTAACGGTTAGCGACGGCCGCGGCAAGGCTGGCATTGGCACTTTGCAGCTTAAAGAAGGCCTGCTGCACATCGGGGCGTTGCTGTAAGGCACTGACCGGTACGGTTAACGGTGTGGTGTCGAGCTGCGGCAAAGATTGCGTCTGATAAGCGCGCAATTCGCTGTTTTCCAGCGCCGCCGCCGACAGCCATTCACTGTGCCCCATCCACACAGCCAGCTGCTGGCGGTAACTGTCACGCAGGCCTTCGGCGCTGATCAGGTCAGCATTAATGGATTCCAGTAATTGCTCCTGCTGCCAGACATCGGAAACCGCCGCCTGTCCGCGCTGAAAACGCCCGCGGATTACCTGTAGCGCCGACTGAACCCGCGCCTGTTGTTGTTGCAGCAATGCCAGGTTCTGCCCTTCTTTAATCAGGCCAAACCAGTTAAGGGCAATTTGCCCGGCGACCGTATTAGCCTGAGTGCGTGTTGCGGCATGACTCGCTAGCGCGGTTAAGCGGCCGGCCTCATCAAGAGCGGACACCCGCCCCCAAAAGTCGAGTTCATATTCTGTGGAAATACCCGCCGACCATAAGTCGCTGGTTGTGCTTTCACGCCAGCTGCGGGATTTACTGAGGGAAACGTTAACATCGGGATACTGGCCACTGGCATTCTGCCGCCAGAGCGCACGGCTTTGAGCAAGGCGCGCCCAGGCGGCCTGCAGGCTGTAATTCTGCTCCAGTCCCTGTGCAATAAACTGGTCGAGTTGCGGGTCGTTAAAGGATTGCCACCAGCGGTTAACGCTGATGTTGTTCTGCTCAGTACCGGCGTTATTATTCTGGCCGGTAAAAATATCCGGTAATGCTGTCTCGGGTGGTTCAACCGGCGTAACGCTGGCGCATCCGGCCAGTGCTAAAACCGCCACCGCCGCAGTGCCGCGCCACGGAACCCTGATGATAAAGCGCACAGAGACTTCTCCGCAGTGAAAAGGCGCATAATAGGCGCGCAGCGGAAAAGATGAAAATGGTGTTTACCCATCTTTACCCGTACCCGCCACACACCCTCGCTGCACACAACTGCCATTCAACGCATGGCTGCTCAGTAAAAAATATTCAGACTGACTTCAATATAGTCATCCTGACGCAGGCTGTAAGCCAGCGTATCTTCCTGATCATCAGCCATAAACATCCAGCCATTCACTTTTAACGTAGTGAAATCCGTCAGACGTGTGCTGGCTTCGAGCATAACCCCGCGGCTGCCGCTGTAATCCAGATCCTGAGTAATACCGGCCAGAATTTCACTGGAGTCAGCATCGTTAAATGCCAGACGGGTAGCCGCAAACACATCGTTCTGTGCCATAGCCGCGTCGCTGCCGCGCTGGTCGTACTGATATTCAAGCAGCAGACCAATATCCAGCGCACTGTCCCAGCGCTCAGCAAAAGGACCCACCAGGGTATATTCAAAACCACCCACTGCGGCGCTGTAATCCTTCATGCCGGCTACACCCAGTGTCTTCAGGTCAGCAGCCACATGGTCATCGAAATCACGACGCAGAACTTCCAGCTTCCACAACCAGGCATCCACCGTTGCCTGCGCGGTAATGCCCAGCTGACGCTGCAGCGGATAATACGGCGTTAATCCGGTTATCTGTGGCCCACTGCCGCTCAGGGTTATATCCGGAGTTAAAAAAGGATCACGGGCGGTGCCCTGAAACCAGGCTGCGCTTAAATCCAGCGGTGCCTCCGCCACTTCAAACGAGCGGCTCCAGCGCAGCGCCCAGTCGACATGTTCTTTTTCTTCCGCCGCCTGATAATCAGCCTCGTCACTGACCAGCAAAGCAGAACGCAGGCGCCCTTTTTCGCCGGCAAAAGTACGCTCGCGGAATCCCGGTAAAATAAAGGCTTCCAGCGTGCCGATCTCATGCAACCAGGTCGCATGCACCATTGGCTGGCCGAGTTTTTCTTCGCCGTCCGGTGCTTCCACCAGATCGGTCTGGTTAATAACATCGACCAGATGCTGCGACTCAGTTACGCCCCAGAACACTTTGCCGATACCGGCACGCACTTCCCAGCTGGAGCCGTAGGTCAGCCACATCAGCTCACGGATATCACCATGACTGCGCTCGTCATCGGCACTGTCATAACGATAAAAAGGCTTAAAGGTCAGGCGCTGGGTATCACCCCACTCCCACACCAGTTCAGGCTCTGCCCAGACTGACAGCACGCTGTCTTCCTGTTGCGGAAATTGCGCTTCCTGCAAAAACTGGCGCCCTTCAACGGCGCCCTGCAGGGCCAGGTCGGGCATAAGCCCGGCGCTGGCGCTGGTACTGGCATTAACACTCAGCGCAATCAGGGCGCTGCTCTGTAACGTGATGGTTATCAGCCGTTTCATACCGATTGCGCCCTCCTGCTCAGCGTACGCGGGAAAGCGTGGCATCGTTAAAATCGGCATCCGTCAGGCCGGTATCAAAACGCAGCTCGGCGGTATTCAGCACGGTGCTTTTACCATTCTGGTGATTCACCATGGTCAGCACATCGGCGCGCCAGAATTTATCTTTATACAGTTTATAACCAGAGAAATTCAGGGTTTTCAGCAGGCTCTTTTTACGGTCATAAAACTCAACCTGTTGTGCACGCAGGTGTTCGGTATCCAGCCAGACAATCTGCTTGGTATAACCGGAATATTCATCTGCCGGAATCTGCTCAATCACATGGCAGACCACACCGTTCAGCGTTTCTTCACGCAGGTAGGTAAAGCTGTATTTCTCCAGTTCAAATGAACTCATATCTTCATACGCAAATTCACTGCCCATAAACGGACCGGATTTATTGCGTGAAGCAATACGTTTAACGCGTTTCAACGCCGGCAGATACAGCCACTGTTCATCCGGTTTTCCGGTGTGCGAGAAATTCAGAAACGCGGTGCCTTTTACATCGCGCGGCTCATCAAAAATGGTCAGGCCTTTATCACCGTCATCCACCACTTCGAGAGATTTTAGGCGCATTTCTCGTACGCTTTCTTCACCCTGGGAATTACGCAGGGTCATGGTCATTTTTGCTTCACTGTCGCCCCAGCCCAGATCACGTTGTTTGCGGTCTTTGGCAATGGCCAGCCCCTTCTCCGCCGCATCAGCAGCAGGTTGTACCGCATCAGCCTGCGCAACCAGCGGGCTGACCAGAGTAAATGCAGTAATAAGGCTCAGAAAAATCTTCATAATGTTTCCCCTGTGAGAATGGATGCAGGATTTGGATCTTGTTGTACGTCTTGCCGGGCTTTTTGTTGTTCTTCAGCGTTACAGTGTGCCTGATTATTTTTATCAAGGCGCAATAAAAATGCCGGCAGGAAGAAGAAGTCGACCAACAAGGCAATAAAAATAATCAGCGCTGTGGCCAGTCCCATATCGGAATTCAGGCGGAACGCTGAGAATGCCAGCATAGAGAATCCGGCCACCAGTACCACGGTAGTAATCAGCAAGGCACGGCCAACGCTGGAAAATGCGTAGCGTACCGCCGCTTCTGCGTCTTTACCATCATCGCGGGCACGTTTGTATTTGGCCAGGAAATGCACGGTATCATCAACGATAATCCCCAGTGTCATCGAGGCTACAATCGACAGGCCCAGGTTGATTTCACCGGAAATCAGCCCCCAGATACCAAAACCGACCAGCGCCGGGCCAAGGTTCGGAATCAGACTGATCGCTCCCAGGCGCAATGAGCGTAATGCCACCACCAGCAGTGCCGAAATTAAAATCAATGCCGCAATCATGCTGATGATCATGCTGTCCATATTGGTTTCACCGATATGCGAGAACATCAGTCCCGGACTGGCCGCCGTCAGGCGGACACCGGCTGCGTTTTCCGCAAACCAGGCACGGGCACGGTCTTCCAGCGCGACGATTTCTTTACTGCCCAGATTTTTCAGGGTCGAGGTCAGGCGGGTCGAGGATTTATCCACGTTCAGCTGATTATTCAGATCCAGTCCGTAAGGCAGCGACATTTCATACAGCAGCAGATATTGGGCCGCCAGCTCACGATCCTGTGGAATGCGGTAATAGCTTTCGTCATCACCGTGCATATTTTTATTCAGACGCTTAAAAGTATCCGACAGCGTTGTCACATGATCCACTTCCGGCTGTTGACGCAGCCATTCAGCAAAAGCCTCGGTTTTAGCAATAAAAGCCGGATCATTCACGCCCTGAGCTTCACCGGTATACAGTGCCCAATCGATGGTCTGGGTACCGGAAAGATAAGCTTCCTGAGTATCCACCGAATCGCGGAAGTCGGTGCCTTTGGCAAAGTATTTGGTCGCTTCATCGTTCACTACATTCAGTGTGACCAGCGAGCCGAAAATCAGCATCAATAACGCCGTAACCGGCAACAGCGTGCGCTGATGACGCACCACCCAGCCACCGAATTTTTCCATACCGCCATGGTGCTCAGGCGACACTTTTACCCGCACTGGCAACAGCAGCAACAATACCGGCAACAGGGTTACTGAAAGAGCAAACGCCACCATCACACCAATCGCGCTGAGAATACCGAAGTCGGCCAGCACCGGAGATTCCGACAGCACCAGCGTCAGGAAACCCACTGCAGTGGTTGCACTGGTAATAAATACCGGCATTAAATTCAGATCGAGGGCAAAACGTATGGCTTCGCTGCGCGAACGCCCTTCACGCATTGCAAATTGTGCCGAGGCTATTAAATGTACGCAGTCAGCCACCGCCAGTGTCATCACCACAATCGGTACGTTAATAGTGCCGGTGGACAGGAAAAAGCCGAGCCAGCCACCCAATCCCATGGTCACACTGATGGTCAAAATCAGCACCAGCACCGTTGCCAGCATGGCCAGCACGCTGCGCAGCATAACGGCCAGCATTAACACAATCAGTCCCAGCATCGCCGGCACCAGGGTGGCCATATCTTTCTGACCCTCGGTGGCGAAACTGTAATTCATCGGAATAACACCGGTATGATAAAACGCCGCCTGCGGATAGCGGCTGCTCAGTTCATTGGTCAATCCCTTAACGAAATCGACCACTTCAATCACTTCGGCGGTGTTGTTGGGGGTATCCGGTATCTGCACGGTGATATTCACCACCGCAGCGCGGCCGTCAGCGGCCACCAGACCACCATTCAGATTCGGCTCATTAATGGCAATATTGCGGATGCGCTGTAACTCAGCAGGGGTTAAATCCTGTGGATTCTGTACCAGATCCTCAACGATCATATCGTCGTCTTCAGACCAGGTATGCTGGAAATTCACCACCGAATCGACGCGGCTGGAAAATGGCGTCTGCCAGGCCTGCTCCGTCAGCTCTGCTAATAAAGTCAGATTTTCGTTGGTGAATACATCGCCATTTTGCGGCACGACCAATACCGAAATATTGTCGTTTTTATTGAAGATGCGCTGCATCTCCTCAAAGTCCTGCAGCGGGCCATAATCATGCGAAAAGAAGACTTTATAATCACCGCGAAAATAAAGGTTCTTACCGCCAAACGAAGCACCAAACGCCAGCACCAGTAACAATAAAAGCAGTATCCACGGATACCGCAATATGGTGTTTAACCAGAGTGTTTTCATACGCTTTCCCTGTAGTTATTAATGGTTCAGTTATTTCAAAGCACCTAACTGCGCCATTTCCGGCGCAAATACATCGCGTTCGACCCGTTCCCAGCTGGCCTGATAATCCCACTCTGAAGACAGAGGCTTAAAGCCCATACCATCGAGCAGAATATTACAGCTGATAAGAGCAACATTGGTTCCTAACGCGCGGCTGACCGCGGTGATATCACAGGCCGTTGTCATCAGTGCATTCAGACCAAATGCCTGCGCCCAGCTGATAAATGCCATTAATTCCACGGTTAATTCCGGGCTGTCCTGCAGGTAGCCCTGCTCAATGGCGTTACGGTAAATATCATCCACTATGCGGGTAACACGCAGGTCACACTCATCGATTAATTCACTTCGGGCTGCGGATGTTTTTTCGGTAAATGAGGGGGTTTTCGCCGACAGAACAGCCAGCGACAACGTTGGCTGAAGGCTGGCATAGAGGTGATAAGCAACGTTCATTGCCAGTATTTTTTCCCGCAAGGTTCCGTCAAATGCAGCAGCACGGCTAAACATATCTTCCATCATTGCCATACCACGCAGACACAGCGCCGACAGGCAGTCTTCCTTACTGGAAAAATGGTTATACAGTGTGCCTTTGGAATAGCCACTGGCACGCACCAGCTTATCCATCGAAAAATCGGCGAAGCCATCGCGATTCAGTAATTCATGGGCAATATCCAGCAACTGCTGTTCACGCTCAGCAATTTTTTCGGCTTTGCTTTTACGCAGACCCAGAGGGCAATCGGCTTTGCCAGCGCCCAGCTTGCCGGAGAACAACGGAAACAGCGGTTTATTGCCGCCTTCGGAGCTTGACTCACTGGCCATCCACAGACGCTTATCGGCCATCAACGGCGCGGCAGAATCACCAGCCTGACACAGAGCCGGAGTAGTGCCGGCATGCAACATTTGCTGAATCTGCTGCAACAGGCGCTGCTGTCGCTCGGGAGAAATATACTTTAACAACCACTTCATTTTGACGATCCGTCGAAAATTGACGAACCGTCATATTATTCTCTTCTGCCTAAACAACAAGCCCTGCCCGAGGACATTTCAGGCCAGAATCAGCAGCACCCAGGCATAAAAAAACCGGCATAACGCCGGTTTGTTAAGACAGCCCCACTCAGGCATTCAGCACTGCACGCTTCAGACTGGAGGACAGTGCCACCTCAATAAAAAATGGCCCGGCACTGGTTTCAAACGGGATCACCAGCACCGGGCCGGTGGTTTCATGGGGAATATCCATCTCGCCGGAAAGAATACCGGGCTTGGCCATGTCAAAATCATAGCCTTTTTCCCACAGCAGCTTACGCGCACCACCCGACAGCATATTGGTCAGCTCGCCGGTCAGGTCATGGCAGGTTTCGTCCACCTCAGCGATGCTTTCACCCAGCATACTGCTGCTGATTTTAATAATGGCTCCGGCAGAAAAACTGATGGCAAGTGAGCCACGTACACTGTCACCTGACATCGGAATAATACCGGTAACCACACCCAAAGGCTGACGCCCCTCTTTAAGATAAGGCTTGCCGTATTCGCAGCTCATGGATGCCATGGTGGCCAGAATGTTATTGATTGTCTCTACAAACGGGTTAATAAACTCAACATTCATACGCAGGTTCACCTCTGCAATACAGTGTAGCGAAACCAGCCGGGAAACCCATCTGCGGGATAGACAAAAAAGGCGCCAAAAGGCGCCTTTTATAACCAACCGTTCAGCAAACGCTGACGAATTACAAACCTTTCACCGCGTAGATGCCCGGCGCATTACGCCAGTAGCCACGGTAGTCCATACCACAGCCAAATACGTAACGGTCTTCAACATCCATACCGATAAAATCGATCTTCAGATCAGTGTTTTTACGGTCATGAACTTTGTTCACCAGCACCGCGGTCAGAACTTCTTTCGCGCCCTGCTGCTGACAGGATTTCACCACTTCAGCCAGGGTGTTTCCTTCATCGAAGATGTCATCCAGGATCAGTACGGTACGGCCTTCCATCGGCACCGATGGTGGCGCCTGCCATTGCAGATCGGTTTGTCCTGAAGTTTCGCCACGGTAACGGGTGGCATGCATATAACCCTGCTCCAGTGGGAATTGCAGCTTGGTCAGCAGACGACCGGCCATCACCAGACCACCGTTCATGATGCTGTACACCACCGGCAGGCTGCTGCTCAGACGTTCTGAGATATCCGTAGCCAGCTGATTCAGCGCGGCTTCTACGTCAGCTTCGGATTTCAGCAGATCAGCTTCTGCCATCACTTGGTTCAGTTCTTCAAGAGTCAGGGGCTGGCTCATGTTATCTACCTTAAATAGTGCTGGTCGGCCGGAAAATCCGGCGGGTAAAAAGCCGGCTATGGTATCACCGCCACCGGACGGCGCAACGGCTTATTGGGTCAGCCGCTTTAGCTACCCCGGCCAGCGCGCAAAACAGCCGCAGTTTTGCTATGATGCGCGCCATTTTAAATTCTGCGGTCCGGCGCACTCCGGCCCGCCTTTGCCGATCAGGAAACAGCATGACCCCCACTCTGCAACTGGCCTTTGATTTAATCGCCCGCCGCTCAGTCACCCCGGATGATGATGGCTGTCAGGCCCTGATGATGGAGCGTCTGGCCGCCGCCGGTTTCAATAACGAAGAACTGCGTTTTGAAGAGGTGGAAAACTTCTGGTCACGCCGTGGCACAGAGGGTCCGCTGGTGTGCTTCGCCGGCCATACCGATGTGGTACCTACCGGCCCGGAAGGGCGCTGGAGCCACCCGCCGTTCACGCCAACCATTGTCGATGGACTGCTTTACGGCCGTGGTGCCGCCGATATGAAAGGCTCACTGGCGGCGATGGTGGTTGCCTGTGAAAACTTCGTGCGCAAACACCCAAATCACAAAGGCTCCATCGCCTTTCTGATCACCTCCGACGAAGAAGGCCCGGCGAAAAACGGCACGGTAAAAGTGGTGGAAACCCTCGAAGCGCGTAACGAGAAGATCGATATGTGCATCGTCGGCGAGCCATCCTCCACCAACGCTGTTGGCGATGTGGTGAAAAACGGCCGCCGCGGCTCACTGGGCGCCGTG
Source organism: Thalassolituus alkanivorans (assembly GCF_020447205.1). GTDB lineage: Bacteria > Pseudomonadota > Gammaproteobacteria > Pseudomonadales > Oceanobacteraceae > Venatoribacter > Venatoribacter alkanivorans. The sequence goes on along the minus strand of NZ_JAJAEL010000049.1, from coordinate 54,375 downwards.
CTGCATGTACACGGTATTCAGGGCCATGTGGCCTACCCGCACCTGGCGAAAAACCCGGTACACATTGCCGCCCCGGCACTGGCTGAACTGGCGGCAGAGCACTGGGACGAAGGCAACGAATTCTTCCCGGCCACCAGCTTCCAGATTTCCAATATCAAAGCCGGTACCGGTGCCACCAACGTTATTCCCGGCGAACTGGAAGTGGTGTTCAACTTCCGCTTCTCCACCGAACTGACCGCCGACATCCTGAAAGAACGCACCCACGCCATTCTCGATAAACACGGCCTCAGCTACGACATCGACTGGAACCTGAGTGGCGAGCCTTTCCTGACTGCGCGCGGCCCACTGGTCGAAGCCAGCGTACAGGCTATTAAAGAAGTCACCGGCCGCGACACCGAACTGTCGACCGCCGGCGGCACCTCCGATGGCCGCTTTATTGCGCCAACCGGTGCCCAGGTACTGGAACTCGGCCCCTGCAATGCCACCATCCATAAACTGGATGAGCACATTGTCGCCGAAGATCTCGACACCCTGACCGTGATCTACGAACGCATCCTCGAATTACTGCTGGCCTGAGAGACAACGCGTGAACAAAGTGATTGCCTGCCCGGTATGCGGGCTGGAGCTGCAG
>NZ_JAJAEL010000049.1:19561-53620 GCF_020447205.1 Thalassolituus alkanivorans | reverse complement strand
GCGCTGGAGCTGCAGCGCCGGCCATACCTATGATGAAGCCCGTCAGGGCTACCTCAACCTGCTGCTGGCCCAGCATAAAAAATCGAAAGCGCCGGGTGACACGCTGGAAATGGTCGACGCCCGCCAGCGCCTGCTCGACAGCCAGGTCTACCGGCCGATTTCCGATATGCTCAATCAATGGGTGCTGGAACTGGCACTGAACCACGACGGCGGCCTGCAGATTGCCGACGTTGGCTGTGGCGAAGGCTATTACACCCAGCGTCTGCAGGAAGTGCTCGACGATCACCAGCTGCCGCATTGTTTATATGGTGTCGATATTTCCAAAGACGCCGCCCGCCGTGCGGCACGGCGCAGTAAACAGATCGACTGGCTGGTCGCCTCCGGCGGCCAGCTGCCCTTTACTGCGCACAGCCTGGATCTGATCACCTGCCTGTTTACCAATCTGATGCCGCAGGGTTTTGCCCGCGCACTGCGCCCAGAAGGGCAGATTGTGCTGCTCAATACCGGCCTGCATCATCTGGTCGAACTGCGCGAGATCATCTACGACGAAGTAAACCTCGCCGCCCTCGATCCGCGTCCGGCCATGGCCGAACACGGCTTTGACTGCAAAGGCGAGCAGACCCTGAAATACCGTGTCAGCCTGACCAGCAACCAGCAGATTATGGACCTGCTGATGATGACCCCACACCGCTGGAAAGTGCGCAATGAAGCGCTGCAACGCCTGGAAGCGTTGAACGAACTGGAGGTAACCATCGACGTGGTTCTGCATCAGTTCGGACAATCGGTGTGACGCAGCGCAAAGAGCCTGACAGCAGCATTTGCCTTGCCCTGAGGCCAGAGGTAGCATTCTGGCCTCAGTTACCAACATGGCAGCCCTTGTCCGACCGGCCCAAGCCGGCACAGACCAGCCCGACCTCATGACCTGTATCCGCCAGCGGGCAAAAAGCCCGGAACAAAAAGCCCTGCGCCGCCAGCAAATTCTGGACGCCGCCGCCGGCTATTTTGCCGAAGCCCCCTTTGAACAGGTGAGCCTGCACGATATTGCCCAGCGGGTCGGCATCACCAAAGCTGCCCTGTACCGCTATTTCCGCAGCAAAGAGGCCCTGTTTCTGGCGCTTTACCACCAACAGATGGAACGGCTGATTGAACACGGCGAGCAACTGCCGCCGGGTGATGATGCTGCCATCGTCTGCGCTCAGGCCCTGGCTGAGGAACCCCTGTTCTGCCGTCTGAATGCCATTCTGCATACCGTACTGGAACGCAATCTGACCGAAGACGAAGCGCGCAACTTTAAGCTTGGCCTGCTGCCACTGCTGCAGCGCTTTGCCACATTAATCAGCCGCTGGCTCAGCATCTCAGTAGCCGAAGCGGTAGAACTGCTGCTGCATATTCAGCAGGCCATGATTGGCTGCTGGCATATCTGCCACCCGAGCAAAACCGTGGCCGCCGCCATTGCCGAGCCACCGCTGACCCTGTTCCGGCTTGAATTCAGCGCCACACTGCAGCAGCACCTGAGCTGGCTGTTTGCCGGCTATAAAGCCAGCCATATACACCGTACAGCCGGTAACGCTCTCAATAGCGGAACGGCTCATAACAGCCCCGACAGCACGGCAGAAACACAATGACCCAGGTTGATTTTTACATCCTCGCCGCCCAGACCCGCGCCGAACAGATGCTGTTTGCCTGCCGCGTGGTGGAAAAAGCCTTCAGCAAGGGTAACCGCGTACTGATTCAGGTCGATGATGAAAGCACCGCCCGCCAGCTTGACGAGCAACTCTGGCAATTCCGCGACGATGCCTTTGTGCCGCACACCCTGCTCAGCGCCAGCGACGCTCCGGCCGACTGCCCGGTCAGCATCAGCTGGCACAACGATCCAGGCCATCATCATGATGTGATGGTGAATCTCAGCAGCCAGCTACCGGCGTTTTTCAGCCGCTTTCAGCGATTTATTGCCGTCGTAGTACAGGAAGATCAGGTGCTGGACTACACTCGTAGTCACTACAAATTCCTCAAAGACCGGGGCTACCCGATCAACAATATCGACATGAGATTGCGTTAATGAACCAACGTAACGACCAGGACGAACCCGGCAATCTGCTGCGTGAACTGGAAAATCTGCAACGTGTACTCGATGATGCCGCCAGCGATCAGGTAGACCACAGCCGCAGCATCCCGACACTGGACCCGACCGATGACATTCCGCTGCTGGACGAGCTGTTCAGCGAGAATGACATTCCGGTATTAAAAGCCGTATCGGCCAAACCAACCGCAGTGCCACTGCGCCCAATAGCCGATAGCAGCCGCCCGGCAAACCAACCGGCAGCCAACAAAGCGGCAGAAAGCAGCGCAACGCAGAACAAGCCAACAGAAGGCAAACCTCAGGCTGCCAGCCCACGTCCGGTATTGCGCGCACAGCCATTACCCGACGTGGTGATTCAGCGTCCGCAGGGCGATATGCCAGCCCGGCCAGCTCAGGTATCTGCCGCGCCACTGGTCGGCACAGAAACAACGGCACCGGTAACGGCCCCGTCCACAGAGGCATCGGGCAATACTGCTGCTCCGGCACGGGTATCGGCTAACCCCTTCCTGCCCCAGGCCATTCTTGATCGTCTGACCCAGGAGCGCGAAGCCGCCCAGCACAGTGCTCAGGAAGCACACCGCACCATGCAGCGCGTGATGGAGCAAAAGCATGCGCGCGCCAGCGAACAGGCCGTGCAGCAACATATGCAACAGCTGACCACGCTGCAGAAAGAACACCTGATCGACCAGCTGGTTGCCGAAATGCTGCCGCAACTGACCGAACGCCTGCGTGAAAAGCTGCGCGAAAAGCTGAATCACTGACCTTCCCGCCACGGCGGTTCCGGCAGCCGCCGGAATCGCCTCACAAACAGCGAAACGCTGCAAAACCCTGCCCCTGAACCGCAGTTTCCGTTATAATCGGCGCCATTTTTTTGAACCCGAAACCAGCCAGCCTCTGCCCCGCCGGGACTGGCTGCGATAACGACGAGACGAGCAGCAGCGAACCATGGATAAAACGTACAAGCCCAGCGCCCTTGAACAAACCTGGTACAAAGAGTGGGAAGAAAAAGGCTACTTCAAGCCTTATCAGGACGGACTGACCGGCGAAGGTTACTCCATCATGATCCCGCCGCCGAACGTCACCGGCTCGCTGCACATGGGTCACGCCTTCCAGCACACCATTCAGGATGCCCTCACCCGCTACAAGCGTATGCAGGGTAAAAAAGCCCTGTGGCAGGTAGGTACCGACCACGCCGGTATCGCCACGCAGATGGTGGTTGAGCGCAAACTGGCGGCCGAAGGCCAGCCTGACCGTCACGAATTAGGCCGCGAAAAATTCCTCGAAAAAGTCTGGGAATGGAAAGAACAATCCGGCGGTACGATTACGGGCCAGATGCGTCGTCTGGGTAACTCGGTCGACTGGGACACCGAACGCTTCACCATGGATGACGGTTTCTACAAAGCCGTACAGGAAGTGTTTATCCGCCTGCATAAAGACGGCCTGATTTACCGTGGCAAGCGCCTGGTCAACTGGGACCCGAAACTGCATACCGCCATTTCTGACCTGGAAGTGGAAAATAAAGAATCCAAAGGCTTTATGTGGCACCTGCGTTATCCGCTGGCGGATGGCCTGAAAACCGCAGAAGGCAACGACTACATCGTAGTGGCCACCACCCGTCCGGAAACCATGCTCGGTGATACCGGTGTGGCGGTTAACCCGGAAGATCCGCGTTATAAAGATTTAATCGGCAAAGACATTATTCTGCCATTGGTGGGCCGCCGCATTCCGGTCGTGGGCGACGAGCACGCCGATATGGAAAAAGGCACCGGCGCGGTAAAAGTAACCCCGGCACACGATTTTAACGACTACGAAGTGGGCAAGCGCTGCGGCCTGCCGATGATTAATATTTTCACCTTTAATGCCGACGTGCGCGAAACCGCGCAGGTATTTAATACCGACGGCAGCGTGAATAACGACATCGACGCCAGCATCCCGGAAAAATACCGTGGCATGGAGCGCTTTGCCGCGCGTAAAGCCATTGTTGCCGATTTTGAGGCCGCAGGCCTGTTGCAGGAAATTAAAGACCACGATTTAACCGTACCTTACGGCGACCGTGGCGGCGTGGTGATTGAACCAATGCTCACCGACCAGTGGTATGTGGATGCCAAAACCCTGGCCAAGCCGGCGATTGAAGCCGTCGAAAACGGCGACATTCAGTTTGTGCCTAAGTCTTACGAAAATATGTACTTCAGCTGGATGCGCGATATTCAGGACTGGTGTATTTCCCGTCAGCTGTGGTGGGGTCACCGCATTCCGGCCTGGTACGACGAAGAAGGTAACGTCTACGTTGCCCACGACGAAGCCGAAGTACGCGCGCAGAATCATCTGGCTGACGACGTTGAACTGCGTCAGGACAACGACGTACTCGACACCTGGTTCTCCTCTGCCCTGTGGACTTTCGGTACGCTGGGCTGGCCAAATATGGACGATCCGGAAGTGGCCAAGCGTATGGCCGATTTCCATCCGACCGACGTACTGGTCACCGGTTTCGATATTATTTTCTTCTGGGTAGCGCGCATGATCATGATGACCATGCATTTCTGCAAAGACGAAGATGGCAAACCGCAGGTGCCGTTTAAAACCGTGTACGTTACCGGTTTAATCCGTGACGAAGTCGGCCAGAAAATGTCGAAATCCAAGGGCAACGTACTCGACCCGCTGGATATGATCGACGGTATTTCGCTGGATGAACTGCTGGAAAAACGCACCGGCAATATGATGCAGCCGCAGCTGGCGGAAAAAATCGGCAAGCGCACCAAAAAAGAATTCCCGGAAGGTATTGCCCCGCACGGCACCGATGCTTTGCGCTTTACCCTCGCTGCCATGGCCTCAACCGGCCGTGATATTAACTGGGATATGAAGCGCCTCGAAGGCTACCGTAATTTCTGTAATAAATTATGGAACGCTTCACGCTACGTGATGCTCAGCGTGGCTGGCGAAGAAGCCGTAGAACAGGCAGCCGCAGCCGGTACCAATATCGCCATTACTGACGAGATGAAAGTTGCCTGTGGTGCCAATGGTGAACCAGCCGTATTGTCACTGGCCGACCGCTGGATTATTTCGCGCCTGCAGAATGCCGAAAAAGAAGTAACCCGCCATATGGACCAGTATCGTTTCGATATGGCCGCACAGGCGCTGTACGAATTTATCTGGAACGAATACTGCGACTGGTATCTGGAACTGTCCAAACCAGTGCTGTGGGATGCCAACGCGCCAGAAGAAGCCAAGCGCGGCACCCGTGGCACCCTGGTACGCGTACTGGAAGCCACCTTGCGCCTGGCGCACCCGATTATTCCGTTTATTACGGAATCGATCTGGCATCAGGTAAAAGATCTGGCCGGCAAAACCGGTGACACCATCATGCTGGCGCAATATCCGCAGGCACAGGACGCCTTTATTGATGCTCAGGCCGAGGCCGATATCGAATGGCTGCAGGGTGTGATCACCGCCGTGCGTAATATCCGTGCAGAAATGAATATTGCACCGGGTAAAGAACTGGAGCTGCTGTTTAAAAACGGCGACGACGAAGACTTCCGCCGCGCAGAAGAAAACCAGACCTTCCTGATGAAACTGGCCAAGCTGGAAAAACTCACCTGGCTGAACGACGGCGACGAAGAGCCAATGTCGGTCACCCAGCTGGTTGGCGATATGGAAGTGCTGATTCCGATGGCCGGCTTTATCGATAAAGACGCCGAAGTAGCCCGCTTAGGCAAATCCATCGAAAAGCTGGAAAAAGAACTGGAGCGCGTAACCAACAAACTCGCTAACCCGGGCTTTACTGAAAAAGCACCGGCTGCGGTTCTGGAAAAAGAGAAAGAAAAAGCCGCAGGCTTTGAGCGCGACATTGTTAAGCTCAAAGAGCAGATCGAGAAAATTAAGGCGCTGTAAGCGCTGACTTACCGGCTCTGCAACAAAAACCGCCCACTTGATAAGAGTCGGCGGTTTTTTTATTTATGTCGGCCAGAAATACAGTAACATCCGCAAGTCGTCGCCAGTGAAAAATCTAAGCACACGCCGGATAGAATAATGACACCCTTCCGTCTCCTGACAGCAACAGGTACCCTCAGCCTGATTATCTGGGTACTGATAACACCTCAGATTCCTCTTGCTGCCCTGCTACTGCTGATCCCGCTTATTCCGCTGCAGATAGTACTTTCGCAATCCTCCAGCCAGTGCACAGAATGCGGTATCAGCGTATCCGACCCGGCATTTAATAACCCGGAACGTGAACTGCCGTTTAAATTTGACTACAGCAAAATAGGAAACGACTGGGCATCCAAAAACTATCGCCGCAAGCTGAGAGCGCTGCCGCTGTGTGCGGCTTGTAAGAAGCAGATCAGGGAAAGTGACGGACAAGGATCACTCAACTGAACGGCTTTAACTTTGAATTCGTTTGAATACTGCCAGGTCTTTTCTGGCTGATTATATTTGGGCATTGGACACCTCGTCAGTTTGACTTCGGTGTCCGTTAAAACGGGGCAGGATCAGTTGTCCGACAGCAGCGCTTTGTCAGGCATCCTCTGGCCCGATGTAAAGCAAAACTGAAAGGCCTCCGTTACTTTGCCGTCGGTGCTTGCAAAAAATCTGTGATCATAGGCACCAACCAATCGACCCGCGTCGTCACTTTCATGTGATCTGTATCGGGAAGCACGGCGAGCTGAGCGTGCTGGAAGAGCCGGAATGTTTCTACGGCATGTTCCGGGCGTATGACGTCGGCGTCGCCGACAACAATCAGCGCCGGTGCGGAAACGCTGCGGATCGCATCAGTTGGAATATCCTTGAATTCCAGCACGCGTCGCGCGGCCTTGTCGTGAAATAGCCGTAGATTCTCTGGGTGAGGCGCAACCTTGAGATATTCTTCTTGCAGTTCCTGTGGCATGTTTTCTAACTTGGCATTAGCCATCGCGTCCCAGAGCCACGGATACGCGCCATCGCGCTTGAGAAGGGTCGAGGCTAATATCAGCTTGCGCACTAGCTTTGAATGTCTAATCGCCACCTGCAAAGCGATGGTTCCCCCGTTGCTGAAACCGAAAAAATCGGCTTTTTCAATATGCAGATAATCCAACAGTGCGGCAGTGTCGTCGGCCGATTGTTCAAAGCTGAATGGCCGTTCGATGATGTCTGCGGTGTGTCCATAGCCCTGCTGTTCGAATGCAATGATCTGCCGGGTGCGGGAAAGTTCTGGCAGGATTTGACCAAACGACGTATTAATTGTATCGCCACCACCGTGTAGCAGCACCAGAGGCGGCTGCGCTGGGTTCTTGATGCCATGGATCTCGAAGTAAATGCGCAGACCGTTGACAGGAGCGTAACCAGTCTGAACTGCTTGTGGGTTCTGATTCATTGCTAATTGCTCCGCATTCTGTGCTGCTGTTGGCGCAGCGCCCCCGAAAGTGAATATTGCTACTGTTGTGGCTAAATGCAGAAGCTGCATGACGATTCTTTTATTCATTGTGAAATCCTCTCGAAAGAATATATAAGGATGACAAGGCGGTCGATATTGATCGACCAGTCCTTAGCCCTCTATATAGTCGTACGAGAAGTTTCGAAATCGACATCAGTTGTAAATTTTTTGGGTTTCCGGTGAGTACGCTGTTTGCCTATTTAACAAAGGGAATCATATCAACGCTAAGCTAAGCGCGTTAGCGCGTCCTTGCTTGAACGCCTTGTTAGGCCTGGATTTGATGCCAAATTTCTTCGCAAACTCAGGATCACCCCAAATCGATTCAACTTGATCTGGCTTCAGCTCAACTGTTTCAGGTTCTGCACACTAGAAATAAAATTATTCAATGAACTAGCAAGAAACTCCGTCGCAGAGGTTTCGTGATCCCAGAAGTAGACAGCCTCATCAACTTCAATGAAATAGTTTCCTGATTCATCCTCTGCCAATACCTTTGCCCCTTCAAGCTCACTTGGAAAAGGTAGTGTGGCTTTGCGGATTATTCCGAACTCAACACCCTCTTCATTAATGAATACCTTGGAAAATGCGCGATTCATTTCAAGAGCCCTAACGCCAAGGTAAGGGGCGCAAAAAGCGAAGCTTTTGGCGTCCCGCGCAGGCACGAAGTGCCGGAGTGAACTTGACCGCCTTGTTAGCAGTTGATAGCTGGCTACCGTGAATGTAAGTATTCATCAACAGCCCCTATGGTTTTATGTGCTTCTTTTTGGCTGAGAAGAGCATTTAGACTTTCCCAGTTTTCGTTTAGAAAATGGCATTGTTGCTCAATAGAAAGATTCGATTTCCCACGTTTAGGAGGGGACTGCCAATCTTTGAAGAAAGAAACACATCGAAGTTGCTCTTGGTTATATTTTGACCCGATTTCCATATCAAAAATGCCGCGGTCATTTACGATACGAATATAAACATTTTCACAGGAGTATTCTTTTAATGCGCCCAACCCTGAAGCCCTTTCCTTTTCTAAGGCCCACTTTGATTTTGAGATTAGTGGATTAACATACTTAGAAATAACTTCGTTTAGTTTATCAAGCATCCTAGCTCCAAGACTGCTAACGCCTCAATAACCGGAGCAGCTTCGCTGCTTCCGGCGCAGAATGCGCGTAGTTGATTGACTTGTTATAAGGCTATGACTTTGCACAAAGCCTCCTTAACAGCTTGACCAATATTAGCCGTTGACTTGTAGCCTTGCTCATTAAGGCTAATCTCATCGCTAACCCAAATAAAATGATTGAACGGTTCTGAACCCCATTCAACAGATAGATACATATTCTCGCAAGCCTTGCCTAAATCTCTCAATGAGATTTCATTTGAGGCAATAAGATCCAACATTCGCTGAGCAATTATTTTGCAATCATTCACGTTTATTGGATAGACAACCAGATCTAGCTGATCCTGAAATTCAAGAGAAGAACCAGTTGATATATCAATCATCCAATCGGGAAAGTCATCGTGGTCAGCTATGTATCTATCAGCTAACCCGACTAGCTCTTGCTTCGATATTAAACCTATTTTTTCTTCAATAAGCCAAGTTCTGGCTGTAGATCTCATTCCATAAGCCTTATAACGCCTACAGTTTACCCAAGTCCGGCAAGCTGCACTTGTTAGCAGTTGCCAAGCTGAGCCTCACCAGATTCAAATACACCTACAATGAAACCAAGGTATGGGTCATGGGCATTCTTATTAAGAGCCCACTGCCAGTCAACCACTTCGGTATTGGTTGGAAATAGCAATTTCACCCCATTTTCAAAAGTAAGCTCTAAACTTGAATCAAGATTAAGCTCTACATTTGTAATCTTCTTTTGAAAAGTTGCAGAAAGTACAATACTCTTTGCTACATCCTCTTTGTCTATAGCCTCAGCCGCTGGCTGATACCCATTTAGTAACCGTTTATTCAAATCATCTTCATCAGAAGAAATTACATCATGTGCAATGAGCCAAAAATCATCAAAGTACAAATCAAAGGCACTCCCTACTCTAAACAAAGAGTAGAAATTCCCAAGTAGTTTTTCCTGTAATACTTCGATAATGGTCATAACTTCCTAAAGACTGCTAACGCCTCAATAACCGGCGCAGCTTTGCTGCGTCCGGCGCCTGAAAGGCGCGTAGTTAATTGATTTGTTATACCCTGGCTTCATGCTAATCAGAACTCGCAAACTCAGTTAGTGATAGCACTTTGAAGCCATTAACTCTCGTTCGATGGAAAGGTTGGCTTCCACCAAGGAACCCCGCAACAGCTGGATAAGGTGCGCCCAGATTATCTAGCAAGTTCTTGTGGGCTTGATTGGCTTTGAGCATTCCCGCCCAAGGTTTTATTGCCTCTTTAGGCCAATTTAGGTTCACGGGAGTGCATAGCGCGCCATCCAGCTGAACAAATGCTAATTCATCTTTAGAAATGTACTGATCTGCTTGAAATTCAAATTCGAATACCAGCCTCTCTTTCTCGGAAGTGATGTGGCGCCAACATATGTATAGCCCCCGAAGCTGGCAATCATCGATGAACAAGCCATCAGGCCCGGTAAAAGCATCAATTATAGGTTTTAAGCAATTATCAATATCCGCCTTTGCGTCAGTCTCAAATCTGCTTTTTGCTGGCAGTAGCCACGTGACGTTCAGGATGATTTCACCAGTGAGCAAGTATTCAGTATTCTTGAAGAGGCTTTTTATGGTGGCCAAGTAGGCATCTCTTACCGCCTTTTTAGACTGAACCGACGCAGGGGCGCCAGGTACGACATATTCGGCTTTCCCAAAAGGAGACGGAATTTCCCCGTTTTTCGCCTTTTCAAGATCTACCACTAATTCCTCGCTCATCGCTGAGTTCTCATTGGGTATAATGCCCAAAACAGCCGACGCGAAGCGGTCGGCCTGCCTTTACTTGTTAAATACTCACCGGACCTTGATTTCCAAACCCATAGAGCCCGCTTGGAATATGTCAGGATTCTGTGTGGGTCCAAACTGAAACACTGAGCCTGAAGTGCATTCAAAGGGCATAGATATCAGGTTGCTCAATCCACTCTTACATGATTCAGAGTAAGAAATTACTACCTCATCTCCTCTTCGGAAAATATGAGCCATAGAACCTCTGCAAGATATCTTGATGCGATTCCTATCAATCATAAACTCAGCCTCCTTTCCTGCCTTAGACTTCCTGATCACTCTAGCCAAGGAAGAAAATTCAGCGGCAGCGCCGCTAAGCGAGACAAACTCATTGCTGCAATCTATGTTTCGCATATCTGTATTTAACGCCCGGCCTTGGGGCGCGCGCTTTTTGCGCGTCCCGCCACGCTTTTCAGTGGCATCAACGGCCGCTTGTTATAAATATCATCGAACATTTCGACTATCCCTGAGGTTGATACAGGCTTCCGACACACAAGCTTTTAGCATTTCCATCTTGAGCTCAACTTGCTGGTCGATGATAGCATTTGCCTCTTCAACCTCTCCGCGCGCTAATGACTCCCTAATTTTACTTAGTGTATCCAAGTCATATGCAGCATTCGAAGCTAACGAATCTTCAATAATCCCAGTGGCGGCGTAGTCTGCATGATTATCGATAGCATCAACAAGGAAGGCAAAACCCCATAGGCCAAACACCAATAAAGTCGCGAAAAATAGAACTTGTTTCAGGTACTTCATAGTTTCAAATATTTATAATGCCTTTAGCACGTGCAAAAATTGTGGCGTTTTGTTTGTGTTATAAGGGCGAAGCCCGTACACAAACGGAGTGACGCAATTTTTGTCATGTGGCTAAACTTGTTATGCATTTCTAGAATCTGTGATTAATAGCCAATACCGTGCCATCATTAAGTGGCGCTATATAAGCTACAGTCTCCTTGTCACCGGTAAACTTTTCAGACAACCAAATTGAGGCTGTAAATAAGTGCCAGCCCACCATATTCTTTTTGAATATTTCACTCTTGGAATAACTTTCATCCTTGAGTTCTACAGCATTGTATAAGCCAAGAGTCATTGCACCGCCAATACCTACATAATTTGTAGTATCACTTACATTTGATGAGACACCTAAAGGTGATAATAGAGTTAATAGTGCTCCGTATCCCTCTGGAGATTCACTCGCCATATATGAATTTAGTGCAAACAGGCCCTCTACAAGGAGAAAGCCTGCTAGGTAATTGGGCTCCTTTTTATCTTGGGGGCTCTCTTCAGCCCATGAAGGCATGCTGAATATGAACAAGAAAAGGATTAAATATTTCCGCATGTACTCTCCCGATGCATAACAGTTTATTCGTAGGCGTGCTCATTTACACGCCTTCATTTGATTTTAAGTTCCGAGCCTAACCGACTGTCACTGTTACGAAAAGCGCCGATAATAAGACTCTTACCATGATAAAAACGCGCAAGCACGCTTTCGCACCACGATCATATTTACACTTTGCGCACGATCACTTCCGACAATCTCGTAACTCGTTGATTATATAACCCTTATTTTTGGCTTTGGTGTCAATTCGAGCATATACATCTTTACACTCGCGCCTAAACGCGCATTGATTTCACAAAAAACTCAAATGCACTGTTTTTATATACAGTTTTTCGAGTGAGGTATTGATATGGGTAAAAGCCCCTTCCTGAATGATATTCGTACGTTTATGCGCCTGCGCGGAATGAGCCTCCGTACCGAGCATACCTACATTTACTGGATCAAGGACTTCATCCGTTTTCATCGTCTCAAACATCCGGCGACGCTGGGCGGCGATGATGTCATGGCCTACCTGAGTTATCTTGCTGCAAAGCGTAGCGTCGCGATTAATACGCAAAAAATCGCACTCAACGCACTGGCATTTTTATATAACCAGTTTTTGCAACAGCCATTAGGAGACCTGGATTTTACCTTTGCAACCAAGCCGAGACGCTTACCCGAAGTGCTCAGCACGTCAGAGGTTGCCGCGATTCTGCGCGAGCTTTCAGGGCGCGATAAGCTGATTTTTTCCCTTTTGTTTGGTTCTGGTCTTCGTATTACTGAATGCCTGCACTTACGCGTGAAAGACTTTAATTTTTCTCATGGAACGTTGACGGTTCATGATGGCAAAGGCGCTAAAGACCGTGTAACCATTTTAAGTCCCTTATTACGCCCTGCTATTGAAGCAGAGATTCATAACGCACTTCGGTTGCAGGAGTCCGACAACCTGCAGGGCATAGGCCCTTCAATTCCGGGGGGACTCGCCAAAAAGTATCCTTCTGCTTATCGACAAGCTGCCTGGATGTTTTTGTTTCCATCATCCGGTTTATGTAATCACCCGATCACTGGCACTCTTTGCCGGCACCATTTGCATGACTCTGTTCCTCGGAAAGCACTTCGCCAGGCGGTTATAAAATCCGGACTTACCAATAAGCGCATTACCTGTCATACCTTCCGGCACAGTTTCGCTACCGAACTGCTTCGTACTGGTCGTGATATTCGCACCGTGCAGGAGTTACTGGGGCATTTTGATGTAAAAACAACCCAGATTTATACCCATGTTATTGGTCAACATTTTGCTGGCACTGCAAGCCCTCTGAATGCCATTGCATCGTTCTGAATTCAGGCACGCTGCCGCCCTTCCTTGTTCACGCCATAACAGGACCGGCAATATTTGATTTTACACATATCGTTCTCAGGGAGTATCAGCATCCGTTCCGCTGCTCAGACGAGCGGGTAGGTTCAGCAATCCCTGCTTTTTCATTAGACTATCGGACTTTACCGGCCCCCTCAACTGATAATTTACTGATCAATTGCTGCTGGCTCTTGCCAGCAACGTTTCCAATAATGCTTCCGACGGCGTATCCCAAAACATTGCGAAACAGCGCTTCCCATAGCACTTCCTGCAGAACGTCCCAACGCGCTTGCGGTATCGTGTTCCGCAGATGTCCTGACCTTGTTCAGCTTCCTCTTTTTTAGGCCACTCTTCTTCAGGCCTTTATTTTTCAGCTCCTTCTTTTTCAGGATCTGTGGCATTGGCCGAATTATTCAAAACAGCGGAGACTATTTGCGCTGTACTGGCCGGGCTTTGAATACAACGGAGGTTTTATGAAGATTGAATCGGCAAGCATAACGGTGGTTACGGCCCAGCTGGCGGAGGCCCGTCGCTTTTATCAGCAGTATTTTGCTGCCCGGCCGCTGTTTGATTGTGGCTGGTATGTAGTGCTGCGCCTCAGCAACGGGCAGGAGCTGTGTCTGATGGAGCCACAGGAGGGGATGGTGCCTTTCAGTGGTGGTATTTTTCTGAATATCCGCGTGGAAGATGCCGACGCCCTGCACAAAAACTTAACGGCTGCAGGGCTGGCGGTGGCGATTACGCTGGATGATCACCCCTGGGGGGATCGTGGCTTTGGGGTGGTCGATCCGGCCGGGGTGATGGTGTATTGCCATCATGCCATTGCGCCTGCGGCGGAGTTTGAGCCGTTCTTTCTGCCGCAGGATTAAGACGCAGAATAAGCCATCGCGGCCACCGGATTAAATCTGGGTAAAGGCATCCGGCGCGCTCAGCCGGGCCAGATTGTTGGCCCGCTGATCGTTGCCGTTATTGTCTGCGCGTAACATGGCCGGGGTGCATCCTAGCCAGCGGCGGATATCGCGGCTCATATGGGCCTGATCGGCAAAACGGTATTCTGCCGCCAGTGCAGCCAGTGGTTCATCACTACCGGCAATAGCCCGTGCGGTCGCGCGGATTCGCGCCAGTTGTTGCCAGTAACTCGGTGGCCTGCCGGTGTACTCCACCAGCAGGCGGCGCATGTTGCGTTCGCTGCGCGGCCAGCGCAGAGCGCCTGTTGGCGACGGAGGATAAGCACTGCATCCGGCAAGCTCAGCCAGGTAAGCGTTGATCCAGGCCGGCGGCGTTATGGCGTGGTTATCAATCTTTTGCTGCAGATAACGCAGCAGACTGCCCGCACTGGCGCTGCTGTTGTGTGCCTCAGAGTGCTGGTCAGTCAGCTGCTGCAGCGGCGCCGACCAGCGCTGCAGATTACTGTCATTCAGCAGCGTGACCGGGGCGTCGCGCTCCCATGCGAACCGGACTCCCGGTGCCAGCCTCACGCCGATAAAGCGCGTGGCAGTCTGGCATTGTATGTGGCGCACGCTTTGGTCCAGTCCGCTGCAAAGCAGAGCTGCGGGCTGTCCGGCCGGCAGAATGGCGATCACATCACGGCAACCATCCGGCCAGATAACCTCTGTTCCCGCTGGCAGTTCGGCTGACCAGGTACAAACAACCGGATTCATCGGCACACCCTCACTAATGGAATGCACTCCGCCTGCGTGGTGGCTTACGCGCTTAGTTCATCCCTGCTGCTTATTTACGGCAAAACCCGTAAAAGCGGCTACACTTTAATGCAGAGTTTCAACTAAAAAACCTGCGCTATCAATGAGCTGAAGCAGATTTGCTATGGCAGTCGCCATAGTGTGCAGCATACACACGGAGGTAAGATCACCATGACCGACCTGATGGAAAACACCGATGAACTCACCCGCCTCGCCGCCGAAGTGGAACGTCTGGAAGACGAAATTCACCGCATCGATAACAAACTGAACAACGATGGTTTTATATCCCGGGTTCCTGCGGCGATGATTGAAAAAGAGCAAAAGAAGAAGGCCAGCTTTGAGCGTGATCAGGCCAAACTGAAGGAAAAAATTGCGGCCATCAGCGGTTAGTAATATCGAGCAGGGAATTAAGTGTCGGCAACCGGTATATCTGCCACATACCAATATCCCCCTCTTGCTGCCCTGCCCCGGATATCAGACCAAAGATTCCAGACCTGAAACCCAAAAAGCCTGAATTCGGTAAGCGCCGGATTCTGGCTTTTTTATTCTTTCAAAGTAGCCGCCGGAGGTCTTAGAACTACCTTAAATACGTATCCAACAAGTTAAAGCGATATTTAACTGTCCAATCTTCCGGATAGTTTTCGGCCACCCAGAAGGTGACATCCAACGGAATGGTAAACGTCAGCTCAGGATCATAGCCAATGGTTGTAACCTGAATACTTTCCACATTCTTATCCAATAATGGGCCGCCATTCCAACGGTCTGACGCATGGCAGTATAAAAACCAGTAATCGTCCCCTTGAGGCAAAGTCCATATCCGCGGAGCTGTCTCTGCCCGTTCTTTCAGAGTAAATTTGAGCTCATAGTTCGTGGCATTAAGAATGTTGTAAGAGTTGCAGGCGATGGAAGTCTCTTCAGACTTATCATCAGCACCACAGCCAGCTAATACAAGCGCAGCAAACATCAGAAGTTTTTTCACAGAACATCCATTTCCGGGTAAGAATCACAGAGGAACGGATGCTGCCAATATTATATGACAGATAAATGACAAAACTAAAAATAAAGCCAAGAGCGCCTCTGAATAATTCAGCGCCGAAGGATATTGCCCAGTTCTTTGCTGCCAGCCCTCACCGGATGAGCCAAAGGCGCTCCATCATGCACATACACTTTGCGTGCTCCGGCACTTAATCCAAGCTCGGTGTACATGCGCCGCTCAATATCACTGATACCGCCTTCTGTTTTTTCCATCGGCTGGATAATCAGCACGGGCGAGCGTGGCAGAATACTTTTTTCATACACGCTGACAATGCCGTAACGCAGCAACCGTTCTGCATAAGAAAAATCGGCAATTAACAACCGTGGATGATCCAGAGGGTTGATCAGTGTTATATCCTGCGTTTGCTTTTCATTTTGTTGTTCGTTGCGCTGTTCTTTTAATTGCTCCTGCTGATACAACTGTGCGGCTTTACGTCCGACAGCCATCACAATTCTTTTACCGTTTTCGGTACGTATCGCCAATAACGGTTGGTCGTCAAAAACCCTGGTTGATTGCGTGCAGCTTATACGGATACGGTCGCTCCACAATTGCGCATAGCAGGTTCCTGATGGCAATGAGCGGATAAAAGCAGACAGCATGTTTACTCCATTTAGTTGGTAACAGCCTTCCCGGGCGGTTTGTGGCTAAAGAATGTCAGGTGAGTGTTATACATCATTTAACAGCGCTAATGTGTAGTTCAGACGCTCGTTGGCCGAATCCATTTCCAGTATCTCCTGCAGAATATCGGCATCGAAAGCGATCATACCAAACAGTTCAAAACTGAATGCCTGCGCACTTTTTGTCTTCCATTCTTCCGATTCCATTAAATATTCAATACTGCGTTTTACATCATCATCACCCTGCCCTAACGCGTAAAGGCGATGCAGGATTTTATCTTTTAACAGGGCATTATCAGCGTCATCCAGCTGTGCTTCTGCGGCGGGTAATTCGCGGTCGGGAAAGGGCTCACATTCGTATATCTGATAGGGCAATAACTGCACCGCGTCTCCCAGACGATAACGCTGTTCAAGATGCACATTCAGATACATGCGGCCGTCATCGCTGGTTTCTACCAACTCGCAGCGTCCGGCACTGACAACCGGATATGGCCGGTAGGTTGCCTGATTGCTGTTCAGTGCTTCTTTCAGATTCCCGGTGGGTTTGCCGGGACTGATCATCTTTTCGGTATGGCAGATAGCGACCGGCATACCTGTGTCGAGACAATGCTGGATCATGGCGCGATAGCGCGGCTCAAACACGTGCAGCGGGAACACAGTACCGGGAAAGGTAACGCAACCCGGGATCGGGAAAATACACAATCTGCTCATACAACCTCCACACGTCGGCACGTCAGGCTTACTGCCACTATAACGTGATTTTCAGAAGGCTGCAGAGCATGGCTGAAGATAAATCTAAGGCGCTGTCATGGCGCTGTTATAGCACGACAGGTTTCCGCATTGGCCAGATCCATTGCCAGCGGCACGCGGCTCAGACGGTTCCCCAGAGCAGAAAGCTGATCAAAAATAAGGCCCTTCTCTGTTACCAGTAAATCGTAACCGTTAAAGCCTTCTCCGGCACCAATAGCCAGCGAGCTGGGTGATTCAAAGCTCAGCGGTGCTGTTGCTATTCGGTCCCCGGCCGCCGATTGATACACCAGCTGCCCCTGCAGGTACATCGCCACGGCAATACCACCGCAGTACGGCATGATGTCGTCAATCAGTGTCGCACCGCTGAACAATACGTTGTCGGCCGCAGCATTGCTGATGCTGTTGCCGGCGTAATCCGTCAGGGTTAAGGGTATTTCTCCCTGCGCATTAAATATAAAGCGGCGTACTTTATTACCATCAGAGACATACAGCGTGTTACCGCTGACCCGCACACCATTTGGCGATTGTATGCCGTAAGCATCTCCCAGCCAGTTTTTTTCAAAGCTTTTAATCGCTGGCGGTGATGCCGAATAATCCAGACTGATACGGCCCAGTGCTGAACGACCAAAATAATTGGTATCGGCAATTATTAAGTTTCCATCCGGAGCAAATGCCAGACCATTGGGAATGGACAAACTGTCCAGCGGGTCGGTTGTACCTTTACGATCCAGCGCGCGGAATATTAAAGGCCGTTGCTTTAGGCTGGCTGCCAGCAGGTGTGTATCCTGCACCAGAACCAGCCGGAACCAGCGCCATTCCAGCCGGTTCTCCTGACAGACCGTAAAAACCCAGCCGTTATGCTCGGCAATACCGGCAAAAGCACAGTCGCTCCCCTCATACAGTGCCCGCCTTTGGTAACTGGTATTGCCAAGAGCATCCGTTGAACGCCGGATCTGATAAATATTTTTACCACCACTGACCAGTAAATCTCCGGTGGAGGTAAACAGAATATTTTCAGCATCCGGTATTCG
The DNA here is from genome assembly GCF_020447205.1 of Thalassolituus alkanivorans. Lineage (GTDB taxonomy): Bacteria > Pseudomonadota > Gammaproteobacteria > Pseudomonadales > Oceanobacteraceae > Venatoribacter > Venatoribacter alkanivorans. The sequence goes on along the minus strand of NZ_JAJAEL010000049.1, from coordinate 35,402 downwards.
CATCAGGGTTTCTTTTTCGATACAACCGGTAAGTAAAAAAATGGTTATCAATGCGCAGATTATGCGTAAAGACCGTTCGGGAAAAAGCAGTTTCACTGCAAAGAAAGAACGCAGATAGCGTCCGGCAACAAACGGAGTGCGGGTAAGAGCAACGTTGCGCATGCAGAATCCTTTTTATTGTTTTGATTATTCCAGGCCCGGAATTCACCGGACTTATCAAAACTGGTTCAGCATGGTTAAAGGTGCAAATAACTGGCCCGGATTGTCCGGGCTTTTCTTTAACGTAAAACAACCGCCGGCACTGTTACTCTGGCGATAATAAGAATCAGGCAAAACAGCCAGGGAAGACTGTTATTTTTATTAATAAAGAGCGTGAAAATTTACGCCAGCATACGGATATTGTCGGCAGTCAGATTAATAATATTCTGCCGTGCCTGCGGACTGATCCAGGCGTTATGCGGAGTAACAATCAGATTAAGATTGCCCTGCTTAAGCGCGGACAGCAGCGGGTGTCCTTCGTCTGGTGGTTCTACCGGTAATACATCCACAGCCAGCCCACCCAGATGCCCAGACTGTAACGCCCAGAGTGCGGCCATTTCGTCGATGATGCCACCGCGGGCACAGTTCACCACCAGACAGCCGCGCTTCAGGCGGTCGATATTGTCGCGGTTGAGCAGGTGCCGGGTGTGTTCATTCAGCGGACAATGAAAACTGAGCACATCAGCCTGCTCAATCGCCAGCTCAAAAGGTAGGCGGCTGTCATCTTCTGCTCCCGGACGGGCGCAGAACATCACCGTCATGCCAAAGGCTTCAGCCAGTTTAGCCACGGCACTGCCCAGCGTGCCCTGACCAACAATCACCAGGGTTTTACCCGCCAGCTCAGTCGTATTGTGATTCAGCAAACAGAAGAACGGGCTTTGCTGCCAGGCACCACCACGGATGTCGTGCTGATAACGCGGCAAGCGCGCCGCCAGTGCCAGCATCAGCATCAGGGTGTGCTGTGCCACCGAGTGCGTGCCGTAATTGCTGACGTTGCGCACCGGTACACCCTGCGCCCGGGCAGCGTCCATATCGATATTGTTGGTGCCGGTGGCCAGCACCAGAATGCCCTTACGGCCCTGCATAGCCCAGCCAGGTATCTGCACCTTGTTGGTAAGAATCAGTTCGGCATCAGCCAGATGCTCTTCCAACTGTTCCGGGCTGGTACGGGTAAATACCCGAAGTTCGCTCACCAGCGCCCGGATCGGGCTTAAATCAACGCCAGAGCCGAGCGTGTCGGCATCCAGTAATACGGCTTTCATCATGTTCGGCGTCCCAGTTCAGGATGTGTGGATCAGGCCTGCTGAATTCGGCCCATTGTTAGTGACTATAACGCTCAATACAACAGTCTGTTGCTGTGGCGGCGGGTGAAATCCGACACTGCGGCCCTATATAGTTATCGCAATAAGTAAATTACTCATTCATCCCGGAGAATGTATGTCCACCGATACCCAGATTCTGTTCAACGCCACAACCACAGGCGATATTTCCCTGCCCAACCGTTTCGTGATGGCGCCACTCACCCGCTGCCGCGCCATTGGCCACCAGCCCAATGAACTGATGGCCGAATATTATGCTCAGCGTGCCAGTGCCGGTCTGTTAATTACTGAATGCACGATGGTAACGCCCCGCACGTCTGCCTTTGGCAATGATCCGGGTATTTACTCTGCTGAGCAGGTTGAAGGCTGGAAACTGACCACCAACGCCGTGCATAAAGCCGGTGGCCGTATTTTTATGCAGATCTGGCACGCCGGACGTGCGGCCCATCCGCTGCTGAATAACGGCACCGAAGCGGTTGGCCCAAGCGCCATTGCCATTAATGACGAAGTGCACACACCGGAAGGCAAAAAACCTTACAGCGTGCCACGTGCTTTGAGCAAAACAGAAATTGCCACCATTGTTGATGACTTCCGCAAAGCCGCTGCCAATGCCATTGCCGCCGGTTTTGATGGTGTGGAAATTCACGGCGCCAATGGTTATTTAATTGACCAGTTCCTGCGCGATGGCTCAAACCAGCGCACCGATGAATACGGCGGTTCGCTGGAAAACCGTGCCCGTTTTCTAACCGAAATTCTCGACGCCGTTACCGCTGAAATCGGCAGTGGCCGCGTGGGTCTGCGCTTATCGCCACTGAACAGTTTTAACGATATGCGCGACAGTGATCCGCTGGCCTGGACCGAGTATCTGGCCAAACACCTGAACCGTTTTAATCTGGCTTATCTGCATTTAATGCGTGCCGATTTCTTTGGCGTGCAGCAGGCGGATGTGGTGAGTATTGCGCGTGAACATTATCAGGGCCATCTGATGCTGAACATGGGTTATAACGCCGATGAAGCGGCGGCGATTCTTGCTGCCGAAAAAGCCGATTCTGTTGCCTTTGGCACCGGTTTTCTCGCCAACCCGGACTTGCCTGCACGGGTTCAGGCCGGAGCAGAGCTGAACACACCGGATCAGAATACCTTCTATACCCAGGGTGCTGAAGGTTATACCGATTATCCATTTATGACGGCCTGAAAATAAAAAATCCTGCACCGGACTAATATCCAGCGCAGGATTTTTTATACCTCTCAGATCTGATCAGGGACGCTCGTCGTACTGAGGAATATCGTCGTGCGGCTGATCCCAGGAGGCTTTTGAGCCCATATAAATATGGGCCACGGGTTTTACCTGCACATCGGTGTCGAGCGTGCCGATACGCAGCCGGTAAATATCCGGCATGGATGGTCGCCGGCTGTACAGCGGCGAGCCACAGTTTTTACAGAAGGTGCGGAAGACCCCCGGCGTGGATTCAAACTCCCCCACCAGTTCCTGCCCTTTCAGCAGGCGGAATTCATCGACCTTAATCGCCGCATTAACCGCAAAGGCGCTGCCATTGGATTTACGGCACTTGCCACAATGACAAACCATGGCCTGACCCAGTTCGCCATCGATCTGATACTGAATTCCATTACACAAACAGCTGCCTGTCAGCATAACAATCTCCTTATCAGGCTTGCAGTGCACGCTGGATTGCATCTGCCACCACCGTATCGGTGACCTGCAGATCAGGAGCAAAACGGGCCAGAACCGTACCGTCTTTACCGATCAGGAATTTTTCAAAATTCCACATAATGTCGCTGTCATTGGCTGGCAGCAGATCTTTGGCAGCCAGCTTTTCTTTCAGCGCACCACCGGCAACGGCTTTTGGCTGGGCTGCAATTAATTGCTGGTACAGCGGATGGCGCCCCGGGCCATTTACCTCAAGCTTAGCGAACATCGGAAAGGTAACGTCATAGGTAAGGCTGCAGAACTGCTGAATTTCATCTTCACTGCCCGGTTCCTGTCCGAGAAACTGGTTGCAGGGAAAACCTAAAACTTCCAGCCCATTAGCCGCTTCAGCCTTGTACAGAGCTTCAAGCCCCTCATATTGCGGCGTCAGACCGCATTTGGACGCTACGTTCACCAGCAGCAGCACTTTGCCGCGGTAATCGTTCAGCGCCTGAGTCTCGCCCTGAATGTTTTTAACCTGAATATCATAAATGCTCATACCTGATCTCCGCAGTAGGTTTTTACAGATCACAGGCTGAAGGAATAAACGCAGCTGGTCAACGACCAGAAATGGAAACAATGCTTGCAGGCTAACGCCGTTAATCGCCCTGACGGGTGCGCTTGATAAAATGCGCCTGACAATCTTCATTCACCAGAGTGAAGATGCTGTAGTATTTTTTACCGGTTTTTACGTAGCTGGCCACCTCTTTCTGGCGGCTGGGATGGTGCACTTTCAGCACCCGGGCCGGATGAAAAATTTCGGCCGTTTTGAAGTAGCTTTTGGCTTTATCGTCGCTGGCCGCTTTGGCGTCGCGGTCAAGGCATTCGGCATACGTCACTGGCGCCAGAAACAATAGCCCTGCCGTCAGAATTGCCAATAACCATCTGAAAAAAGTGACCCAATAAACGCGCATAAACCTCTCCGGATATCAGGGAAGTGTAGACGTATCAACCACCAGGTCGCCGGATAACAGACAAAAAAAAAGCCGCAGACCAAAGGTGCTGCGGCGAGCTTCTCGAGCACAGAGAAATCGTTAGTCGTCGGAGCCCATCACACCCAGAATCTGCAGCAGACTCAGGAACAGGTTGTAGATGGCAACGTACAGGGTAACGGTTGCGGAGATGTAGTTCGTCTCACCACCGTGAATAATGGCACTGGTCTGGTAAGCAATCAGGCCGCTCATCAGCATGATAAACATGGCTGATACCGCCAGAGAGATCATTGGCAGACCCAGGAACAGGTTACCAATAGACAGAGCGAAGGCGACCAGAATACCCACCATCAGGGTTTTGCCCATACCGCTCAGGTCTTTACCGGTGCTCAGCACCCAGCCAGACATAGTCAGGAAGATCAGGCCGGTAGTACCCAGTGCCATGGCGATCATATCGGTGCCGCCCGGCAGTTTGGCGTACATAGAGACGATTGGTCCCAGAGTCAGGCCCATAAAACCGGTCAATGCGAATACTGAAACAATGCCCATCGCGCTGTTCTTGGTTTTCTCAACCAGAAACAACAGACCAAAGTAGCCCACCAGCGTCAGGATGATACCCGGATGTGGCCAGTTAAAAGCCATCGACATGCCAGCCACACCGGCACTGAAGATCAGTGTCATGGACAGCAGCATATAAGTGTTACGCAGTACTTTACGGCCATCCACGGCCTGCGTTTCATACGCCTGATTCTGTTCAGCCGGTACAACCACCGGCTCAGCGGATGCAGACTTCATGTTCAGATAATCGGGACGATTCATTGCCAACTCCTGTTTGTAAGAGATTGCGCCATTGTAGGCAGCGCGAATACAAAATAATATTCGAATTATCTTGCACTAATACATCGATTTTTACGAACATTTTATGAAACGTCTTAACTATAAACACCTGCTCTACTTTCATACGGTGGCTGCAGAAGGCAGTATTCTTGCCGCAGCCAAACGGCTGAATGTGACACCGCAAACCATCAGCGGTCAGCTAAGGCTGCTGGAAGAAGATCTCGGCAATGCCCTGTTTGCCAAGGCTGGGCGTGGACTGGAGCTGACCGACGCCGGACGGGTGGCGCTGGATTACACCCGCGAGATGTTCCGCCTCGGTGATGAATTGCAGGAAGTGATGCACCAGGGAGCGACCGAACGACCACTGGAATTTCGCGTGGGTATTGTGGATGCGCTGCCCAAGTCCATCGCCCACCGCTTACTGGTACCGGCGCTGAGTTTATCCGGGCGCATGCGCATCGTCTGCCACGAAGAACAGATGCCTACTCTGCTGGGTGAGCTGGCCGTGCACCGTCTGGATCTGGTGCTGGCCGACAGCCCGATTCCTTCCGGGATGAATATCCGCTGCTTTAACCACCTGCTTGGGCGCAGTACGCTGGCTTGCTTTGCCGCTCCGGCACTGCGTGAACGCTATTTGGGGGAGTTTCCTGAATGCCTGCGCGATGCCCCACTGCTGCTGCCGACCGATACCGCTTCTGGTCTGCGTACCGAGCTGCTGAGCTGGCTCGACCGCCTGAGCATTCCCATGCAGATTGCCGGCGAGTTTGATGACTCCGCCCTGCTGGAAGCCTTCGGTAATGAAGGCCATGGATTTTTCTTTGCACCAGCCGTTATCCGCGACGAAATCTGCCGCAAGTATCAGGTGGAATGCGTCGGGGAAGTGAATGATCTGGTGCAGGAATTCTATGCCATCTCGGCCGAACGCCGCATCAGCCATAACGCGGTCAGACTGATTACTGACCGCGCCAAGGATGGGTTTCTGACCAGTTGAACTCCTTACCAGCTGAACTCCTGACCAGTTGAACATGAGCCAGGAGTTACTCGACCGGGTTCAGACACTCGTTGCGGGTTGGGTCCACTTTGCAGCGGATTTTGCGCTGCAGTTTAAGCATCAGCGGGTCGTACACGCCTTTATCACGCAGAGCGATACGCAGATCACGCAGACGTGCCTGCTCCCTGGCCTGATCGGCGGCCGGTACATCTATCCAGAACGATGCTGGAATATTCGCCCGCTCTTTTTCAACCCGTTTAACGTAGTTATCGAACTTGAACAGGAAATCTTCGCGCAGAATCTGTGCCAGACCGATCGGGAAACGCTCACTGCGGCCAATCAGCTGAATGGTCGACTGCGACAGTGGCATGTTCATTATTCCCATACCCTGTTTTGCCTTACCGGCACCCGCGACATGATAGGCAACCAGTGGCGCCAGCATGGCTTCGGCCTGCCCGCTGACAAACTGATCGACACTGGTCAGCAGACCTCCCGGACGGGCATTGGCTTTCAGCTGTCCGGCCAGCGCGCGTAACGATACATCGCTGTCCGGCACGACCAGATCTTTGCCGGCCATCTGGGCAAATTTATGCAGCGTCTTACTGCCGGAATAGGCGTAGTTTTCCCCGAGAGAAGCCACCCCCAGCACGACATAATCCCCTTCCTGCAGCCTGTCAGCCATTTTCGGACTGGCAACCACCTGCATCAGCATCTGCAGGTGCTGCACATCAGGGATGCCACCCAGTGCTTCCAGCGTACCGGCAAAGCGGTTAAAGCTGAGGGCGCGACTACCGCTGATCAGAGCGGCATCACACTGCCCGGATGTCAGATCGTTGATCAGACTGTCCTCGTCCTGATAGGCGATAATGGTGAGGTCGAGCCCATAATGCAGCGAACGGAGCTTCTGATCATCAACGGCGGCAAATACCGGACCGGCCTTTCCGAGCATATCCCAGACGCAAAAACTGCGATTGATTTTGCCATTCTCCAGCTGGTCAGCGTACAGCTTCTTCAGTGCCCTGATCCGTTTTTCCAGAGGCAGATTCTGACTCATTACCGTTGCCTGCAGCTTATCCTGCTGCTTGGCATCGCGCTCCGCTGCACTCACCGTGTGCATGCCAAGTAATACTGTTGCCAGGCAGGCAACCCATAGGCCTTTGATCATCCGAATATCCTGCTGATGTGGTGTTTATGGTTGTTGTTGTTGTTTTTATTGTTGGCAGTAAAGGACATGAACCATACAAGGCTTATCCCTTTGGGCCTTATATCTGTGAATCAGCGCGCATTAAATATAAACGGTGCCGTGTCCACAATGTTGTAATCTGCCTTTATAACCCTTTTTATTGCCGGAGATAACCGTTACGACAGGCCAGTGCAAAGCACAGAATAAGAAAACAGACTGCTAACTATGCCTCTGTAATCGATCTCGACAAAACAGGTGATAACGGAGTGGGCTATCAGTGTTCAGTTGTTCAGCAATTTACCATTCTTAACAGAACAAAAATGAGTTAATTATTACTGTGTGAACAGCCCGAAATTCAGCAATAAAAATAACAAGGATTTACGCATGTCAGTCAAGACACCTCTCGAAATGCTTTATTACTGGGAAAAGACCACACCGGATGCCGTCTACCTGCGCCAGCCAATTGATGGGGTTTTTCATGATTTCACCTGGGCACAGGTGGGTGATCAGGTACGCAGAATCGCTAACGCACTGATTGCGCAGAACTTCGAACAAGGTTCACACATCGCCATTCTGTCGAAGAACTGTGCCGAGTGGTTTATTACCGACCTGGCGATCATGATGGCCGGGCATGTTTCAGTACCCATTTATTTTACCGCCGGGCAGGAAACCATCCGCTACGTACTTGCCCACAGTAACTGTAAGGCAATATTTATTGGCAAGCTGGACGATACCGAACACCAGTGTGCCGCCATCGACAGCCACATTACCCGTTTCGCTATGCCGTATGGCGATATACCTGCCCGCTATCAATGGCCGGAATTACTGCAGCAACCACCGCTGGCCAGCTCGCCGTTTCCTGATGCCTCTGACACCATGACCATTATTTATACCTCTGGCAGCACCGGTAATCCGAAAGGTGTCGTTAACACCTTTGGTTCTTACGGCTGGAGTTGCCAGGCTCTGGCCCAGGCTCTGAAGGTTGGCAATAAAGAACGCATGCTCAGCTACCTGCCACTGGCTCACATTACTGAGCGTGTGTATGTCGAGGGTGCCAGCCTGTATAACGGCTTCAGCGTTGCTTTTGTTGAGTCACTCGATACCTTTGCCGAAAACCTGAAGGCCGTATCACCGACGTTATTTATCTCGGTGCCGCGCCTCTGGACACGCTTCCAGATGGGCGTACTGGCCAAAATCCCACCGAAGAAGCTCAATCGTCTGCTCAGTATTCCGATTCTGAAAGGCATTGTGGCAAAAAAAATCCGCCAGCAACTGGGGCTCGACAGCGCACGTCTGTTTGGTTCCGGTTCGGCCCCGATTTCTCCGGCTACCCTGCACTGGTATGAGCGCATTGGCATTAATATCAGCGAAGGCTGGGGGATGTCGGAAAACAATGGCCTGGGCACGCTGAGCTACCCGTTCCGCCGCGATAAAATCGGCTGTATTGGTCACCCCTACGACGGGGTTGATCTGCGCATTGCTGAAGATGGCGAAATTCAGCTGAAAGGTCCCTGCGTGATGAAAGAGTATTATCTGGAGCCGGAAAAAACTGCCGAAGCCTTTACCGCCGATGGCTATCTGCGCACCGGTGATAAGGGCACCGTCGACAGTGATGGTTACGTCCGGATTACCGGCCGCCTGAAAGAAATATTCAAAACCGCCAAAGGTAAATACGTCGCGCCGGTGCCGATTGAATCCTTATTAATGGAAAATTCACTGATTGAACAGATCTGTGTTACCGGCAGCAATCTTAAACAACCCATTGCTCTGGTAGTACTGACACCGGAAGCTCAGGCGCATAATAAAGACCACTTACGCGACAGCCTGCAACATACCCTGGAACACATTAATAAAAAGCTGGAAAGCCACGCCCGCCTGGATGCTATGGTCGTCGTTGATGACAGCTGGAGTGTGGAAAATGGCTTGCTGACGCCGACGTTAAAAATCAAACGCCACTTAATTGAGAGTAAATATCACGACCTGATTCAGAGGGAACATGCCCAGAGTGTCGTCTGGCAGCAAGCCTGATAAAGGTAACATCAAAGAGAGCGGGCGTTATTCGCCCGCCAACTCCTCACAACGCCAGACGCCCTGCTCTCCGGCCAGATGCTGACTCAGCCTTGGCAACAGGTTCTGCATTTTATCTTTCAGTGTCCATGGAGGATTAATCACAATCATGCCGGAAGACGTCATTCCCCGCCCTTCAGTATCCGCACTCAATCCCAGTTCAAATAACTGAATACGCGCAATACCACTGGCCTTAAGCTGTTGTTCCAGTTTATTAATACGACTGCGTTCCACTACAGGGTACCAGAGCGCATAAATACCGGTGGCAAAGCGTCGGTGGGCTTTTATCAGCGTATCAACCACCAGCTCATAATCGCTTTTAATTTCATACGGCGGATCAATTAATACCAGTCCACGACGTTCACGTGGTGGCAGCGCTGCAATTAATCCTTTAAATCCATCGCTTTGCTCAACACGCAAGCGGCGGTCAGTCGCCATTAATTCATCCAGCAAACGAAAGTCCTGCGGATGCAGTTCAAATAGCTGTGCGCGGTCCTGCTCTCGTAAAAACAGCTGCCCAAGTCTCGGTGAGCCCGGATAAAGCTGACTGGCTGCCAGACCACTCTGATCATGATCCGGACGGCTGCTGGCCACCGCATGAAGGTAGCTTTGTAATTCCGGCCAGTCGCAGTTCTGCAGACGGCCGATACCGGTTTCAAACTCGGCATTCTTCTCTGCTTCCGCCGATTGCAGTGAATACAGACCGGCACCTGAGTGAGTGTCGATATAGACGAAAGGTTTTTCTTTCTGCTGCAGGTATTGCAGGATTTCAACCTGAATCAGATGTTTCAGTACATCGGCAAAATTGCCGGCATGAAAAGCGTGGCGGTAGCTCAGCATAGAATGTCCGCAGTGCTCAGATTAATGGTTATAAAAAGATAAAAAAAACGCATCGTCAGGCGATGCGTTTTTTCTGACCGGCAATTGTTATGGACGGTCGTCCACTTCTTCCACTTCCGGCGGCATCAGATCTTCACGGCTGATCTTCATCATCAGCAACAGACTGGAGGCAACAAATACCGACGAGTAAGTACCCACCACCACACCAATCATCAGTGCCACCGCAAAGTTATGAATCAGGTCGCCACCGACAATCATCAGAGCAAACAACACCAAAGCGGTGGTTAAGGAGGTCATAATGGTACGACCCAGCGTCTGATTGATCGAATAGTTGATGACTTCTTCTGAATCACCGCGGCGCAACATGCGGAAATTTTCACGAATATGGTCAGCAACAACGATGGTATCGTTCAGCGAGTAACCGATGACCGCCAGCAGTGCTGCCATTACCGTCAGATCAAATTCCCACTGGAACAGTGAGAACAGACCAATAATGATGATTACGTCGTGGAACAATGCCACCACAGCGCCGACCGAAAATTTAAACTGGAAGCGTGCGGCAACGTAAATCATCACCACAAACAACGCCAGCAATAAAGCCAGACCACCCTGGTCACGTAATTCTTCACCGACCTGCGCACCAACAAACTCACTGCGCATCAGCGTCAGTTTATTATCGGCACTCTGGGTTTGCAGAACATTCAGAACTTCCGCACCCAGATTGTCGCGGAAGGCTTCTGACATACGCACTAATACATCGGTTTCTGCACCAAAATGCTGAACCGTTACATCACGGTAACCGGCATTTTCCAGTGCCGTTGAGATGCGCTCGATGGATTCCGGTGTTTCATACTGAACTTCCAGCAGCGTACCGCCGGTAAAATCCAGACCCAGATTCAGACCACGGACTGCGATAGAACCGATAGAAATAACAATCAGAATAATCGACAGAATGCTGGCCGCATGACGCAGACGCATAAAGTTAAAGTTGGTCGCCCCAATCATGACTGACCTCCGATAGACAATGTTTCAATACGGCGGCCACCGTAAATCCAGTTAATAATGGCGCGGGTCAGAACAATGGCGGTAAACATCGAGGTGATAATACCGAACGACAGTGTAACCGCGAATCCTTTCACCGGACCGGTTCCGACAGCAAACAGAATGACCGCTACGATCAGCGTGGTCAGGTTGGCATCGAAAATGGTGATAAAGGCACGGTTATAACCTTCATGAATCGCCTGCTGTGGCGAGCGGCCATTGCCCAGTTCTTCGCGTATGCGGGCAAAAATCAGTACGTTGGCATCCACCGCCATACCCACGGTTAATACGATACCGGCAATACCCGGCAGCGTTAACGTGGCGCCGATCATCGACATCAGAGCAATCAGAATAACGATATTGGCCAACAGGGCTACGTTGGCAACCAGACCAAACAAGCGGTAGTAAACAGCCATCAGCACCAACACTAATGCCAGACCCAATACCACTGAGTTAATACCCATTTCGATATTTTCTTTACCCAGGCTTGGGCCAACGGTGCGCTCTTCAACGAAGTACATTGGCGCCGCCAGTGCACCGGCACGCAACAGCAGGGCCAGCTCAGAGGCTTCTGCAGATTCCAGGCCGGTAATGCGGAAGCTGTTACCCAGCGTACTCTGAATAGTTGCCAGAGAAATAATGGATTTTTCCACAATCTGAATGGTTTTCGGCATTTCCACACCATCGACCAGCTCATAGGTGGTTTTCGGTTTACGCTCGACAAAGAGTACCGCCATACGACGCTTTACTGCTTTACGGGTAACCTGAGTCATCATCGCGCCACCTTTGGCGTCGAGATCAATATTCACCTGCGGAAAGCCATTCTCATCAAAGGATGGCTGGGCGTTAGTTACGCTGTCACCGGTTGCGATAATGGCTTTTTCCAGACGCGCAGTACGGAACTGCTCATTACGGAAGGCATATTCTTCGGTCTGGAAACGACTGGCACCCGGCTCGGCTTCAAGACGAAACTCCAGATTCGCGGCTTTGCCCAGAATTTTCTTGGCTTCAGCAGTGTCCTGTACACCCGGCAGTTCAACCACGATGCGGTTACGGCCCTGACGCTGCACCAGAGGTTCAGCAACACCCAGCTCGTTCACCCGGTTACGCAGGGTCGTGAGGTTTTGCTTGATGGCGTAGTCTTCAAATTCTTTGATTTTTGCTTCGGTAATCGCCAGAACAACGTCAGCGTACTCACCTTTATCTTCATTTTCCTGCAGGAATTCAGGATAGGTGCGGGAAATAAAGCTGTTAGCCTGCGCCCGGACTTCAGCATCGACGAAGCTGATACGCAGCTTATGATCTTCAATCTGAATTCGACGGTACTTCAGCTGTTCTTCACGCAGACGGTTACGGAATTCTTCACGGTAATTGGCGATTTTACTTTTAACGTAATCATCCATATCCACTTCCATCAGGAAGTGCACACCACCGCTCAGATCCAGACCCAGCGTCATCGGGCCCGCGCCCATATTGAGCAACCAGTCGGGGGTGGTCGGCGCCAGGTTCAGTGCCACAATGAATTCATCACCCAGCAAACGCTGTACGGCGTCTTTTGCCGGCAACTGATTTTCGTTGCTGGTCAGGCGAAACAATGCCGTACTGCCGGTCACTTCTTCACCAAAAAATTCGATATTGCGTTCCTGCAGAGCAGAACGGACTTTAGTCAGTACCGCCTCCGACATTTCAGCGCCAGAACGGGCCGGCGTTACCTGAATAGCAGCATCGGGCGGATACAGGTTGGGTGCGGCATAAAGACAGGCAAAAATCAGCGCCAGCACAATGAGAAGGTTTTTCCACAGCGGGTATTTATTGAGCATACAACTGCCCTTATTCCTTATTCAGAAAACAAAGACGGCCTCCTGAGAGACCGTCCTGAGCCCGGAGACGGGGCTTAAGCTTTAACGTCTTTGATGGTGCCTTTTGGCAGAGCCGCCGTAATGGCTACTTTCTGCACCGGCAACTGTACGCCGTCAGCCACTTCGATAACCACAAAGTCATCGGTTACTTTGGTGATTTTGCCCAGCATACCGCCGGCGGTTACCACTTCATCACCTTTGCTCAGGCCACCGATCAGATTTTTATGCTCTTTCTGACGCTTGCTCTGTGGACGCCACAGCAGGAAGTAGAAAATCAGCAGAAAACCGCCGAGGAATACCAGCTGACCGGTAATGCCCATTGGCTGTTGTGCTGCCGCGCCACCGTCGGCCATAGCCAGTCCGGAGGTAGTTAAGGCCAGAGCTGCCAGAATTGCTTTCATGTAGAGAGTCTCCCAATTACTTACCGCGAGTATGTCACGGCTGAACGACAAAATGTTTACAGACGGCACCGTAAAGCGCCGCGTGTTATTTATTCCCTGGCTCCGGAGTCCTGATCCAGTGGCGGGGTCTTCATGCCCCGTTTGGCATAGAACTCATCGACAAACCCGGCAAATGTACCTTCTTCCAGTGAGCGGCGCAAACCGGCCATCAGGGTCTGGTAATAATGGAGGTTATGAATGCTATTTAAAGTAGCCCCCAGAATTTCTTTGCATTTGTCCAGATGATGCAGGTATGCACGACTGAAGTTTTTGCAGGTGTAGCAGTCGCACTCATCATCCACCGGACCGTTGTAGGTACGGTTGGCGGCGTTGCGGATTTTCAGCACCCCTTTCGAGGTGAACAGGTGCGAGTTGCGCGCATTACGGGTTGGCATCACGCAGTCAAACATATCCACCCCACGACGCACACCTTCTACCAGATCTTCAGGCTTACCCACGCCCATCAGGTAACGCGGCTTGTCCTGCGGCATTTTCGGCGCCACATGACGCAACACGCGCATCATGTCCGGCTTCGGTTCGCCCACACTCAGACCACCGATGGCATAACCGTCGAAACCGATTTCCAGCAGACCGGCGAGGGATTCGTCACGCAGGTCTTCATACATGCCGCCCTGAATAATGCCGAACAGAGCCGATGGGTTATCGCCATGGGCGTCTTTTGAACGCTTGGCCCAGCGCAATGACATGCGCATCGAATCAGCTGCCTGCTTTTCAGTCGCCGGATACGGTGTGCATTCGTCAAAAATCATCACGATGTCGGAACCCAGATCGCGCTGCACCTGCATTGAGCTTTCCGGTGTCATCATGACCTTGTCGCCATTGACCGGCGAACGGAAAGCCACCCCTTCTTCGGTAATTTTGCGCATATCACCAAGGCTGAACACCTGAAAGCCGCCAGAGTCGGTCAGGATTGGCTTATCCCAGCCGATAAAATCATGCAGATCACCGTGCTCTTTAATCACCTCAGTTCCGGGACGCAGCATCAGGTGGAAGGTATTGCCGAGAATAATCTCAGCGCCCAGCGCCTCAACCTGATCGGGGTTCAGGCCTTTCACCGAGCCATAAGTTCCCACCGGCATAAACGCCGGGGTCTGAATTTTGCCGCGCGGAAAGGTAATGGTGCCGCGGCGCGCATGGCTTGAGCCATCAGTAATTTCGGAGTGCAGCTCAAACTGCATAAAACATTCACGGGTCATGGACATTATTCCGGTTGAGCGTCATTCAGCACTGGCTGCGGACGGGATAAAAACATGGCATCGCCATAACTGTAAAAACGATAACGCTGGGCAACGGCCTCGGCATAGGCTGCCATGGTGTTATCACGGCCGGCGAAAGCAGACACCAGCATAATTAAGGTCGATTCCGGCAGATGGAAGTTGGTGATCATGGCATCGACGCTGCGGAAGCGGTAACCGGGGTAAATAAAGATACGGCTTTCATCATAGAAAGGCGCAATCTCACCACTCTGGCTGGCACTTTCCAGACTGCGCACCGAGGTGGTGCCCACCGCCACGACACGCTTACCGGCAGCACGGGTGGCGTTCACCGCATCAACCACATCCTGGCTGACTTCAATATACTCAGCGTGCATCTCATGATCGTGGATATTATCCACCTTCACCGGCTGGAAGGTACCCGCGCCCACATGCAGGGTAACGTAGGTAAAGTTAACGCCCTTCTCTTTAAGCACCTGCAACAGCGGTTCATCAAAATGCAGCCCGGCAGTTGGTGCCGCCACTGCACCCGGCTTCTCGGCATACACCGTCTGATAACGCTCGCGGTCTTCTTCGGCATCATCACGCTCCATATAAGGAGGCAGAGGCATATGACCAACCTCATCGAGAATGCTCAGCAACGGCCGTTCATCAAGGAAGCGTAACTGAAACAGCGCCCCTTCGCGGCCGACCACCTCAACCTCAACACCGCCCAGTAAAATCCGGCTGCCGGGCTTCGGTGAACGGGAAGAACGCAGATGAGCTAACGCTTCATGCTCACCGGTCACTCTTTCTATTAAGGCTTCCAGCTTGCCGCCACTGAGCTTTTCGCCAAACAGGCGCGCCGGAATCACCTTGGTATTGTTAAACACCAACAGATCACCGGGCTCCAGCATGGAGGCAAGGTCTTTAAAGGTATGATGCGCACGCTCACCGGTTGCACCATTAAGGCACAACAGACGTGAGGCACTGCGTTCTGCCATCGGATAACGGGCAATCAGCTCGTCCGGCAGATCAAAGTGAAAATCGCTGGTCTTCATCTCGTTCTTGGCGGGCTCTGAGACTGCAAAAGTCGGCTTGCAGCCCCGGCCGGTGCGGTAATGACTGGAGGACTGCAAGATTACCGGAGATAAGCCGGTAAGTTAAGGAAATCATTAGAGAAATTGTTGACAGCGCATTTTTTTCGAGTAGTATGCGCGCCACTGACACGCTACTGATGCGCCAGAGTGGCGAAATTGGTAGACGCAGGGGATTCAAAATCCCCCGCCTTTGCGGGTGTGCCGGTTCGAGTCCGGCCTCTGGTACCAAGCAAAAATAGTACTGTCAGTGTGATGTGCGAAGTGGTAACAT
>NZ_JAJAEL010000049.1:0-19331 GCF_020447205.1 Thalassolituus alkanivorans | reverse complement strand
GCCCAGGTGGTGAAATTGGTAGACACGCAGTGTTCAGGTCGCTGTGAGCTATGCTCGTGAGAGTTCGAGTCTCTCCCTGGGCACCAATCATTTCTCTGAATGATTGGTGAATACTTTCTCCCCTCTTCTTTATCCCCCCAACAAACACATCCAGATTACCGCCTCTGCACTTTATCTTTGCAAAAAAGTCACGTTATAACCTTTAGTCCGAAACCCCGCCAGATCAGACAACGCCTGAAGACTACTACCATTTACTTCTGCGACTCCGCTCTGTTTTGACTAAGCTGAAAGGAATAACTATTCCGGAGCGTAATATGTCAAAGCATGGAATCCGCATATTGCTGGCAACGCTGATCAGCCTCATCGCCAGCCTGGTTCTGACACAACTGGCCCACCTGTCTACTCCGCCAGATCTGACGACAGTCTCTGTTATTGTGATAACAATCGCTGCTACTCTTGCCGTTCTGTATCGCATGGTCATCCGTCCCCAGATCCTGCTAAGCCACCAGATTGCACACCGTCTGACTCATCCCACGGCTCAGCACGACCGCACTCGCCATCCATTGCCTTCCTATTTGAAGAAAGATCTGGACCGGCTTGAACAACAGCTGAGTATTTACAGCGAATTAAAAAGCAAACTGTCAGAACACGGCGGCCGCATTGCAATTGCCGCTGCGGAAATGTCGTATGCCGCCGACCAGATGAAAACCAAGATTCATGACGAAGTTGCCGATACCGACCAGATTGTTGCATCAGCCAACCAGATTCACGACACCGTTGAACACATGGTGAGCCAGACTCAGGAAGCCTCACGCGCAGCCAGTGAAGCCAAAACCATTAACTCCCATGGCAAAAAAGCCGTTGATGAAACCATCCCCCAGATGGAAGGAACCCGACAGCAGGTTAATACCAATGCTGAACTGATTGCACAGCTTGAAGCGAAATCCGAAGAAATTAAAGCCGTTACCCGGGTTATCAGCGACATTGCCGAACAAACCAACCTGCTGGCATTGAACGCAGCAATCGAAGCAGCCCGCGCGGGGGAACAAGGACGCGGCTTCGCCGTTGTGGCTGATGAAGTTCGCGCACTGGCAGCCAAAACGTCCGATGCAACACAGCAGATTGGCGATACCGTTAATCAGATCAATCTGGAAATTAAAAATGCCGTAGGAAACAGTCAACAGCTGACCGTGACCATTGACCATGGCGTGCAGATGACACAAAAAATCAGCACACACCTTAATGATATTTATGATCGTTCTGAAGAAATCGAACACAGCATCAGCACGATTGCGTCCAGCGTTCAGGAAAATAGTCAGAATATCCGCCATATTTCGTCCATCGTGCAGGAGACCAGCAAACGACTGCAACTGACCGAGCATGAAATAGCCTCCATTGCCGAACGCTCACTGGGGCTTTCTGAAACCGCTGAAAAAATTTACGAAGCCTTTGGTAACAGCGAGCTTGGAGAACCCCACGACACCGCAAAAAAAGAAGCAATAGCTGCTGCTGAAGCCATAGGCTCACTGCTCAGTGAAACAATCAGAAAAGGACAACTGACGGAAGATCAGGTATTTGATAAAAATTACCAGCCAATTAAAGGCACCAGTCCAACAAAATACTCAACCAGCTATGATACGTTCAGTGATCAGCATTTTCCGGCGATTCAGGAGCCAATTCTTGAACGCAACAGCAGCATTGCCTACGCCGGAGCAGTTGATGTTAATGGTTATTTCCCAACCCATAATAAACGTTTCTCTCAGCCACTGACCGGCGATTACGCCAAAGATCTGCTGCAGAGCCGTACCAAACGTATTTTCAATGACAGAACCGGAGCACGTTGCGGCGCCAACACCCGGCCATTTTTATTGCAGACCTATAAGCGGGATACCGGTGAAGTGATGCACGATTTATCCGTGCCTATTTATGTGAATGGCCGCCACTGGGGAGGCTTCCGGATTGGCTACCGCAGTGAATAAAGCCCTATTATTCTGAAAGGGATAACTGAAAATAATAAAGGATGCCATGCATCCTTTATTATTTCTTACGACAATCATCCACGATAATGTGTCACCTGATTACGCCCATTGGCCTTAGCATAATATAAGGCCTCATCGGCATAACGCACCCAATGCTCTGGCTTATCCTGATACTGCGGAACGTCACCATGTACCCCGATACTGACCGTTACTTTCAGGCCTTCGGCAAGACGGTCAAAACTCAGATTAGCAATGGTTTTGCGTAAACACTCAGCCACCAGCATCGCTCCGGACAACTCCGTATTGGGCAGAATAAGAATAAACTCTTCACCGCCATAACGCGCAATCAGATCGGTATTACGGTGTACCGTTTGCCGTATAGCCTGAGCGACCACACGCAGAATTTCATCCCCCGCCTGGTGACCATGAACATCGTTAACCTTTTTAAAATAATCCACATCCAGCATCAGCAGACTGAGCGGCTCACGCTCACGGATAGCACGGGCCATTTCCCGTTGCATAATCTGATCAAAGAAACGACGATTCCGGACATTCGTCAGCGGATCAGTGATACTCATTATCTCCAGTTTACGGTTGGCATCTTCCAGCTCTAAGGTGCGCTCTTTAACACGAAGCTCCAGAGTTTCCGTTGCTTTACGCTGAATTTCCAGCGCCTTTGCCTGCGCTTCACGTGCTTCACGTTCATGTTCCAGCGCTTTTTCCTGAGCAAGCCGCGCATTACGCTCCTGCTCCAGCGCATCCTCTTGTGCTATGCGGGCTATTTTTTCATGCTCAAAAGCTGCTATCTGAGCCTCAAAACGTTCACGTTTTTCCTGATTTAAACGATCAGCCAGAGCAAAAGAGAGCAGAATAACTTCCAGTGCCGAGCCAAACTGGACGATATTCTCAGTAAACATATTACGCGGAATAATATTGAATTTATTCATTGCCAGAATCGCGCCACCGATCAACATTGATGACCAGGCAACGGTGTAATAACGGGCCGCAGAATATCCCTGACTCCAGCGCCAGACACCACCATAAATAGCCAGGCCAATACCAATCACCGCCGTCGCAATCAAAACCCGGATCATGGTGTGATATGGGATAATATTGCTCATCACTACAATGGCCAGAGAAGCAATAACAATCACGCCAAAGGAGCGGTTAAGCCAATTAACTTCCTGAAGATTAAGAAAATTACGGGTAAAAATAGCCGCAAAGAGTACAACGCCACTGAGGAATACAATGATACTCTGGTCATTCCACTCAGTAGCCGTCGGCCAGAGATATTGAAAGTTAATACCCTGCAAGCTGCCAAGAAACGCTGCCATGCTGCCAACATACAGCACGTAGTACAGATAATTTGCTTCCCTTACCGCCAGAAATATAAACAGATTATACAGCACCATAATCAGCATAATGCCGTAATAAAGACCCATGCCAAGAATCTGGTGCTGGTCGTGAATAAAAAAATCACGTTCCTGCCAGATACTCAGTGGAAACTGCATAGAGCTGGAGGTCTCCACGCGGAATATCCACTCGTCAGCATCGCCGGCAGCCAGCGTCAGAGGAATAACAAAATAGCGGTGAATTACCGGTCGTTGATAAAATGATTGTTTATCACCCAGCTCCAGCTGCTGCCAATCTCCTTCATTACTGCGGTGATAGACACGGACATGATCCAGCACTGGATAGGTAAGACTGAGGAAACGTTGTTCGGACCGATCCCCGGGATTACTCAACGCCAGACGAAACCAGTACACAGAATCGGTATAACCAAAAGACATTTTATGCTGCAGATTGTACTGCCAGGCCAAGGCTGCCGAAGGTACCCCCTGAATGGCCGCTTGGGTATCTTCGTAATATTGCAGCACCGGATCCAGCTCCTGCCCGGACGCTAATGTGCGGATATCGGTATATTCTGCCGTCCGGACATTATGATCAGTAATGCGCTCTTTATTATTGTTACCTTCTGCAATATCAGCGGTTGCTGCTATTCCATCAGGGACAGAAAAAAACATCAGCCAAATAAAAACCATTGGCGAAAGTAACCGCTGGGACATAATTCATCCATCCGTATGATGAATTCAGTCTAGCAGGCAAACCTTGCAGTGAAGGGAATAGCGGCTGATTTATTCCGAACAAGGAAAAGTACCGAAGTACCACATAAAGACCACTTACTAAGTATTCTGCATGAGCACAGGCTACAGCAGATACAGCATGACCCTTCTGCGCCACAAAAAATTACACTGCCGGTTCTGTCATATCATCAGAGTTGAGCGTTGTTCACAGTTTTTTCACGGAATGACTGCTATAAAAGATCCGATCCATCAGGACAATAACAAAAGGAATGCCCGCAGAAGGCATGATTCAACGCGGTGAGGCGAGGATGAAACACACACTCTGGTTGGTATTACTGCTGACTCTGGGCGCAACCCTGAGCGGCTGCAAGAGCGAATATTCAGGAGATGTTGGCGGCGCGTCGAATGGCGGCAATGGCACTCTGATTGGCAATTACAACCCCGAAGGACAGCGCCAGTATGAACGCCAGTGCGCATCCTGCCATGGGGTTGACGGTAACGGTACTCCCATTGGCTCGTCACTGGTTGCCTGTGCCACCTGCTCAACTCTGAGCGTTCTGGCGGATGAAATCAGCCGCACCATGCCCATCGGAAAAGTAGGCAGCTGCAGTGGCAGCTGTGCGACCGATACCGCGGAATACATCCTTTATGCGTTCAATGGTTATAACCTTGCCGCTGCCACAACCACACTGGAAGGTGTCGCCAATAACGAACTGACCGTTACCCTGCGCAGTGCAGCCTTACAACTGGCTGGCCGCCTGCCCACCGACAGCGAAATTGCCATGGTGGAAAATAATGGCGAAAGCGGCCTGAGCCTTGCGCTCAATCAGCTGATGAATGAAGAGAATTTTTATCAGTGGCTGATGGAAGCTTTTAACGAACAGCTGCTGACCGACAAATACCTGACCAGTAATCAGTTTGAAGGTGGAGTCAACCTGCTGGACCCTGACGACTACCCTAACCGTAAATGGTACAACGATGCTTACCCAGCGGATGAGCAAAGCAGCATCCGTGGCTGTGTGCGCACACTCACTAACGATGCCGTTGCCCGCGAACCTCTCGAGCTGGTGCGTTACGCCGCCAAAAACGGTCTGCCTCACACCCTCTATATGAATGCCGACTACATGATGGTGAACTGGTACAGCCAGCAGGTCTATGAAGCAACATTGGTTGATTCCGGTACCCCCTTTAAGCAGCTGGCTGAGCCGGTTTGTGATGCCAACGGTGTTAAAGTTTATTACGACCCGAACGATTTCCGCCCGGCACAGGTAAAAAAGAATCTCGAATATGAAATAGGCGGCCTCTATCACGCCGGTGTGCTGACCTCTCCGATGTTCTTAAACCGCTATCCAACCACCGCAACCAACCGCAACCGTCACCGTTCACGTATTGTTTTTGATTATTTTCTGGATACCGACATTCTGAAAATTGAAGGTGACCGTCCGGGCGATGGTATTGGTACAGGTACTGCAAACCCGACGCTGCTTGATCCGGCCTGCTATGCCTGTCATCAGGTAATGGACCCGGTTTCTTCTGCTTTCCAGCACTTTACCGACCGCGGCCAGTTTATTGTGACCGGCAGCACCTCCCCTAACCGCTGGGACAGCTCCGATATAGAACCCGCTGGTCTGGCTGGCAAAACCATTCCACTGTCCGGCAGCAGCGGCTATTTCCGCAAGATGTTGCAGTGGCTGGGTACCGAAATCGCCAACGACCCGCGCTTTATCCGCGCCACCATGCGCACCCTGTATACCGGGATCATTGGCCAGGAACCGCTGGAATCGCCAGGCGAGAATGGCAGTGACGCCGACAAGGTCGCTTATAACAGCCAGCGAGCTGTTATCAACACCATCGGTCAGGCCATGGCTGCCGACGGCTGGAATATCAAAACCGGGGTCAAAGGTATCATCATGAGCCCTTATTACCGGGCCAAGGCGGTAGATGCAGGCAAACTGGCGTCGAATAAGCATATTGGTGCCAGCCAGTTCCTCAGCCCGGAACAGATGCAGCGCAAGCTGCAGGCTACCCTGGGCTTTGGCTGGGATGAGTTCCGCAATGAAAACAACCGCATCATGTACGGCGGCATGGATTCCGACAGCATTACCGAACGCATCCGTGAACCCAGCGGCCTGACCATCGCCATTCAGCAGCGTATGGCGACAGAAATGGCCTGCCGGGGTACCGCGCTGGATTTCACCCGCACAGCCACCGAACGCAAGCTGTTCCGTTATGTTGAGCCGACAACCACACCGCTGAACAGCGATGGCACGGTCAACGCTCAGGCTGTCAGCATGATTAAACACAACCTGCAGCACCTGCACTGGGTACTGCTGGGCGAACAGCTTGATATCAACAGCAGCGAACTGCAGGCCAGCTATGACCTGTTCTATCAGGTCTGGGCCCAGGGTCAGGAGCTGCTGGCTAATTACCGCGACTACGAACCACGACCAGGGACCTCTCTTGAATGGGAATGTCGCGCGCGCTGGTACCGTGCCGCCGACGGCCGTACCAATGGCGATATGCCGGAGGAATTACGCCTTGAACGGGATGAGAATTACAGCATCCGCGCCTGGATGGCTGTAATTACCTATCTGCTGTCTGACTACCGCTTTGCCTACGAATAAGGAGAACGCCATGAAACGTCGTCACTTTCTGCAACTCATGGCGGCCACCGGCATGACCGCACAAATGCCGCTGTGGACTCCCAAGGCTCATGCTGCAGCCGCACCCGACCGGTTTCTGGTGGTTGTTAATGCCAGTGGTGGCTGGGACCCGACCTCGCTGTGCGATCCCAAAGGCCTGAACAGTGCCTATGAAGCTCAGTCTGACCGCCATCTGGGCTCTACCAACTCCGTCGATCTGGACCCGGCGAAAGCCTTCGGCAATATCCGCTGGAGTGCCATCCCATCCTTTGTTTCCAACGACGATGCCGTACTGTTGCGGGTAGAAGGCCAGTTCGATCAGTTCTTCAACACCTATGGCAACCGTCTGACCGTCATCAACGGCATCGATACCGGCACCAATAACCACGATACCGGCAACCGCGTAATATGGTCTGGAAAAGAAGAGATTGGTTATCCCAGCCTTGCCGCCTACTTTGCTGCGGCCACCAGCCCAACCCTGCCAATGGCGTTTATCAGCAACGGTGGCTACGACTTTACCGACTCACTGGTTGCCCGTGCCCGGGCCAGTAATGCAGATTTTATTAACCAGCTGGCAGACCCTAACCGCTACAGCGGCGACCGGGGTTTTATGTTCCGCACCAGTGACCGCAGCATCGACCAGTACAGCGCTATTGTTGCTGCACAGAAAGCCAGGCTTCAGCGCCAGCAGCAACAGGAGCCACTGCCGTTACGCCGCCAGCAGCTGAGTCAGTTGTTCGGTGTGCGCAGTGAAGACAGCAATCTTGGTCAGCTGAGCGTATCGCTGGCCGATATCCGTGCCAACGTCAGCCGCGACAGTAACTGGAACACGAACCGTTCCAACAGCCTGAAAAGTCAGGCAGAGGTGGTAACCGCCGCCTTCCACAGTGGCCTGGCGGCCTCGGCCAATCTGAATATCGGTGGCTTCGACACCCACGGTAATCACGACGCCAGTGCTTATCCGCAACTGGGGGACTTACTGGAAGGCATCCACTTCCTGCAGGTTGCCCTGCAATACGCCGGTATCGCCGACCGCACCACGGTCGTGGTTGGTTCTGACTTCGGCCGTACACCCTACTACAATTCCGGTAATGGCAAAGATCACTGGCCGGTCACCAGCATGATGGTATTGCACCCCGGCAGCACCGGCGGCAAAGTGTTCGGCGCCTCCACCAGTGAATATCGTGCTCAGACACTGAACCGCAGCACCGGCCTGGCCGATGCCAGCGGCGACAAGCTGACCCCGGCTCATGTTAACCAGGCTCTGCGTAAGCTGCTTGGAGTTGATCAAAGCGTCCTGAACAGCAATTATCCGCTGCGGGTTAACGACTTTGATATTTTCGCTTAATAAGGAGATAAGCCCGTGCGCTTACTGATGACCGCTGTACTGTTACTGACCACCCTGCTGACCTCATCCCTGAGTCTGGCGGTGGAAACCGGCGACAAAGCCCCGGCCTTCAAACTGCCGCTGTTAACCCAGAAAGGTCAGCTGTCACTGGCCAGCTACAAAGGCAAAGTCGTGTATGTTGATTTCTGGGCCTCCTGGTGCGGCCCCTGCCGTAAATCCCTGCCACTGCTGAACGAGCTGCGCACTGAGCTGAAAGGTCAGGGCTTTGAAGTGCTGGCCATCAATCTGGATGAAGATGTCAAAGATGCCCGTGCGTTTCTGAAAGAATTCCCGGTCAGCTATCCAACGCTGTACGACGGTGAAGGCAAAACCCCCACCGCTTTTGGTCTGCGTGGTATGCCAACGTCTTACCTGATTGATCGTCAGGGACGGATTCAGAGCGTGCATCAGGGCTTCAAGCCCTCCGATATCAGCAAAATCCGCGCTGAAGTCATTCAGCAACTGCAGCAAAAATAACGGAGTATTGAGTCCATGCTCAGCCGATTACTGCTTACCGTAACTATCCTGCTGATGATCAGCGGCTGCAGCACGGTAAAACCCTGGGAACGGGGCAACCTGGCTCAGGACATCATGGCCTGGCAGCTCGACCCACTGAAGGCCTCGCTCGATAACCATATTCATTTTTCCAAGGAAGGATCGTCCGGCGGCGGTCAGGCAGCCGGGGGCGGATGCGGCTGTAACTAGCCCGATATGTTATGAGCAAACACACACTCAATTCTCTGGCCGCTCTGGCAGCGGCCGCGGCGACTCTGCCGGTTCAAGCGGAAAGCGCGCCAACCGAACAGGTGATGGCGTACCGCTTCAGTCAGTATCAGGAAGCCGATGCTCCGCGGGCGCGAACCTTTACTCCGACAACCGAGCGTTACAGTATCGATATTCACCAGTTTCGCTATGGACGGCCATTGGGCGATGACTGGTATCTGAACAGCGAGTTTCAGTACGAAACACTGAGCGGCGCTTCACCCATGCAGACTTACCAGAATGCCAATGGCCAGAGCGTGCTGCTGATGAGTGGTGCCAGTATTAATGAAACCCGCTATGACCTGAAAGTTACTCCCAAGCGCTATTTCAGTGGTGCGCTGAACGGCCAGCTCGACGGCACGCTGGGAACCAGTCTGGCCCTGTCGCAGGAAAACGATTACCAGTCTGTTGCCCTCGGTGCCGATGGTTCGCTGGAGTTGTTTAATAAACACACCACGCTGCTCGGCTCTGTCAGTATGTCGCTGGATGAACTGTCGCCCAGTGATGCCTATATTTCACCTGACCGCCAGCGTGCCGATGGCCGCGGCAAACGCAGTGTCTCCATTTACGAAGGCGTCTCGCAGGTTATTGATAAAAACCGCGTGGTACAGGTTGGCCTCGGCTACACCCAGCTGTCCGGCTACCTGTCCGACCCGTATAAATTTGAAGACCGCCGCCCCGACCGGCGTGGACAGCTGACCCTCAGTGGTCAGTACCGGCACTTTTTTCCGTTGTGGGATGGCGCAGCCCTGCATGGCGATTACCGCTACTACAGCGATGACTGGGGCATTCGCTCGCACACCCTGACCGCACGCTGGGCACAGAGCGTCAGTCTGGCGCCGTTTTCGTTCCGCTTTATCCCGATGATGCGCTACTACCGCCAGACCCAGGCCGATTTTTACAGCCTCGAACAGAATCCGCCGGATGATCAGCTGAACAGCTCCGATGCGCGTTTATCGTCTTATGGTGCCTTCAGCTATGGCTTAGAAAGCCGCATTCTGTATCAGCAATGGACGCTCAGTATCGACTGGCAGCAATACCTGTCATCGGAAGATTTCGCCCTGGTACAAACCACCAATAACGAAACCCCGGCACTGGTCGATTACAGTATCCTGAGTCTTGGCATTGAATACCGCTACTGAAGCTGTAACCCTGCACCGCCATGAGTTTACCGCCATGGCGTCGCCCTGCTGCTTTCATCTGCCCGACCTGCCCGGTATTCATACACTGGCGCAGCAGATGGAAGAGGAAGTGCGCCGCATTGAGCAGAAATACAGCCGCTACCGTCACGACAGCGTACTGTCCCGTCTGAACGAGCATGCAGGGCAAGCCAGCGTTATCGATGCCGAAACCGCCTGGCTGCTGAATTACGCACGGGTGTGTTTTGAACAGAGCGACGGCCTGTTTGATATCAGCTCCGGCATTCTGCGCAGCGTCTGGAACTTCCGTCATCCCGCCCTGCCCGACAGCGCCGCTCTGCAGCGCCTGTTGCCACGCATTGGCCTTGGCCGGCTGACCCTGAACGATAACGAACTGCGGATGCCCGCCGATATGGAGCTGGACTTCGGCGGTATCGGCAAGGAGTACGCCGCCGACTGTGCCGCTGCAATCGCCCGCAATGCCGGCGTGCATCAGGGAATTATCGATCTCGGCGGCGACCTGCACATTCTCGGCCCGAAAATCAGCGCACAGGGAGAAGAGCCCTGGCTGCTGGGTGTGCGCCATCCACGCAAGCCGCAGCAGGCCATTGCGCAACTTCCGGTTTATCGCGGCGGCATGGCCACCAGTGGCGATTACGAGCGCTATTTTGAGCTGGAAGGCCGCCGTTACTGTCACCTGTTAAACCCACAATCCGGCTGGCCGGTCAGCCACTGGGCCTCGGTGACGGTGCTGGCTCCGTCCTGCCTGCTGGCCGGCACCTTATCCAGCATTGCCATGCTGCGTGAAGCCGCTGCCGTTGACTGGCTGCAGGAACAGGACGTTCATGCCCTGCTGATCGACCCTGCACTGCAACTGCGGCCACTGACACCAGAAGTCTGACACACTGCCTCGGCAGCCTGGCACTCAATAACTAAAGCCTGACACTCAGCACCCATAACCTGACACCGGCGGCATTGGCCGTTACCGCCAAGGGCTGATATAAAGAGGCCCTCAATAAGAAAAACATCAGCAGGTCAGACTATGGAAACGCCAAGCGCCGATACCGTCAGTAATCCAGCCACAGAACAGGCTAAAGCCGTCCACGCAGCCCCTTTTGATTACCGCCAGCATGACGCGATGGGGCTGGCTGATCTGGTACAACGCGGTGAAACTTCCGCCAGCGAACTGCTGGATCTGGCCATTACCCGGGCCGAAGCGGTCAACCCCAAAATCAACGCCATTATTACCCCCCTGTACGATTACGGCCGCGCACAAATTAACGCCGGCTTACCCGATGGTCCCTTTTCTGGTGTGCCTTTCTTACTGAAAGACCTGCTCTGTGCGGTCGAAGGTACACCGCTGAGCAACGGCAGCAATGCATTAAAAGGCCGTATTTCACCACGCGACAGCGAACTGGCCAGCCGTTTCAGACGCAGCGGTCTGGTGTTTTTTGGTAAAACCAACACGCCGGAACTGGGGCTGATGGGCGTCACCGAACCCAAGGCCTTTGGCCCGGCGCGCAATCCCTGGAATCTGGATCACACACCCGGCGGCTCCAGCGGTGGTTCGGCCGCAGCTATTGCCGCCGGCATTGTGCCAATGGCTTCCGGTGGTGATGGCGGCGGTTCTATCCGTATTCCTGCCGCCTGCTGTGGTCTGTTTGGCCTCAAGCCAAGCCGTGGCCGGGTGCCGACCGGTCCCTATGCGCAGGAGTTCTGGGACGGTGCGGCGACCGAGCATGTACTCACCCGCAGTGTGCGTGACAGCGCCGCCATGCTGGATGTGATCGCTGGCCCCGATGGCTCCAGCCCCTACCCGCTGCGCAGCCGTAATAATTATCTCGAATGCCTCAGTCAGCCCCTGCGCAAACTGCGTATCGGTTATACCAGCACCTCGTTTATTGGCCGCCCGGTCAGCGCTGAGGCCGTTGCCGCCGTTGAGCACAGCGTAAAATTGCTGGAGCAACTCGGCCACGAGGTGGAGCCGGTTGACATCCGTCTGGATGGCGAAGCGCTGGCCGACAGTTACCTGACCATGTATTTCGGCCATGTTGCGGCCGACCTTGAATTTATGGCGCAGCAGCTGGGCAGCCGCATCAGCAATCTGGATGTGGAAGACGCCACCAAAGTACTGGGCTTCCTTGGCAAAACCATCTCCGCCGGAGATTTCGTGCAGGCCAAGCGCCGCTGGAATGACTTTGCCCAGACCATGCACCTGTTTCATCAGCGCTACGATGTATTATTAACCCCGACTCTCGGCTCTGAGCCGGTGCCGATTGGCAGCTTTGAGCCACCGGCATGGGAAGCAATAGCCATGAAAGTGATCAATGCCTTTGGTCTGCATAAGTTACTGCTGAAAAGCGGTATGGTGAAACAGATGGCACTGGATAATCTGGAGAAACTGCCCTTTACCCAGCTCGCCAACCTGACCGGCCTGCCGGCGATGTCGGTGCCGTTATACTGGACGGCGAATAACCTGCCACTGGGCTCGCAGTTTATTGCGCCAATGGGCGATGAGAATACCCTGCTGCAGCTGGCCCAACAGCTGGAACAGGCGCAGCCCTGGATGCAGCGCATCCCGGATTTATAAGGTGCAGCGCATCCCGGATTTATAAGATGCAACAAACACGCTACAGAAACAGAAAATAAAAAGGCCATCCACAATCCTGTCACAGGATTGTGGCACCCTGACCGATAACAATTAAAAGATTGCCAATATGCCCATGAATAATAAAACCGTTCTGATTACCGGCTGCTCTTCAGGTATTGGCCGCGCCCTGACCGAAGAATTTCTGCGTCATGGTTATCTGGTGTATGCCGCCGCGCGCAATACCGACAGCCTGCATAACCTGACCAGCACCCATTTAATTCCCCTGCAGATGGATGTGAACAATGCGGCGGATATTCAGCAGGCGGCTGAACTTATCCGTGAACGCTCCGGCCACCTGAACTGCCTGATTAATAATGCCGGTTACGCCGCTATGGGGCCGGTGGCCGAGCTCAGCAGCGAATCGCTGCAACAGCAGTTTGCCACCAACGTATTTGCGCCCATTGCGCTGACCAAAGCCTTATTGCCGTTATTACAGGCCGGCCAGAATGAAAAACATCCGGCTCAGGTGGTCAATATCGGTTCGGTTTCCGGCATTCTGACCACACCGTTTTCCGGCGCCTACTGCGCCACCAAAGCCGCTCTGCATGCCTTATCCGATGCTCTGCGCATGGAGCTTGCGCCGTTTAATATTCAGGTTATTACCGTTCAGCCTGGTGCGATTCAGTCAAAATTCGGTGATAACTCCCTGGCCAATCTGGGCGATCTGATTCAACCCGGTTCACTCTACGCACCGCTGAAAAAACAGATTCAGGCACGGGCGACTGCCTCACAGGACAACCCGACTCCGGCAACGGATTTTGCCCGCGAATTAATGGCACAGTTACTGAGCCAGCCGGACCCGGTGATCCGTATCGGTAATGGCAGCCGCGCACTGCCCTTTATGAAGCGCTGGATTCCACTGCCTCTGCTCGACAAAATACTGAGTAAAAAATTCGGGCTGCTGGCGTTAAAACGCTGAGGCCGAGAACACAACGTGGTTTCATAAAACATAACCTGACGCCATAAAAAAACCGCAGCCTAAGCCTGAGCTGCGGTTTTTTTATGGTCTTATTACATCTTATGCAATCAGAAGTAATAATCCATGGTCAGATACAGTGCATCGAAGTCGCCGTCAACAACTTCACCATTGGCACCGATATCACCATCATTGGATACGTATTCAAGGTAGAACCAGCCCGGGCCATAGTTATAGCTAACACCCGGCGCCCAGCTGTCGGCGGAGCCAACGGTATTCCCCTTGGTATTCGATTCAGCATTGGTGTAATCCACATAAAACAGGTAATCACCCATGCTGTAGGTCAGCGTTACGGCTTTACGGTCGTTTTTAACCTTAGGTAAACCGCTTGCACCGCCAATACCGTTCAGATCACGTTCGGTGATCATATACTGGGCTTTAACACCTAAATTGCTGAACTCACCTTCGTAATACACAACCGCGGCATTATGCTCACCAACATACGGACGCTCAGCGTTAGCACCGGTCAGATCACGTAATTTACCGTTCTGGTAAGAGGCACCGACTTTTTGCTTGTCAGCCAGATCATATGCACCGTTCAGCACGAAAGTATGCGTTTTCTGGTAAGTGGTTTTGCTGCCCCAGTGACCGCCGTCGTCCATGGTTTCGGTGCTGGAACCAAAGTCATCAACGTGGAAGTAAGCAACGTCATAGTTAACCGCACCCAGATCGGCACTCCATTTAACACCGACATCCATCTGGTCGGCATAACCACCCAGCAACTCATCGCCAGGCCAGAAGTTAACGGTTGCCCAACCAAAAGGTACCTGAGATTTACCGATTTTCAGCTCACCCTTGCCAAAGGTTTTACCCACCCAGGCTTTATGGAAACCGAAATGAGCACCGGTATTGTTATTCGCCGGATCGGTGAAAGCACCGGTGCCATAACGCATTTCTGAGGAGAACTGCCAGCCGGTTTTTTCATCGGTTTTATCGATATACAGAATCAGCGCTTCGTAGTTGGTATCACCATAAGACACTTCATCAACGTTATCGTTATAAAGCGCATGATTCAGCCAGAAGCCACCGCTGATCGATTCCGATGCAACAGCAGGCACCGCACTTGCACTGATGGCCGCAATGGCCAGGGATAAGTGTACTTTTTTCAAAAGACTCTCTCCTTCCTTATTATGAATGAATCCCGGAAAACTCAGGGTTTCCCGTGGATATCTGGCCAGAACAGACAGAGCTTACCGCCTGTTGCCCGGCCAAATTACGGCATCAACCTAAAGTTGATACTAGTCGTCGGACATCATTTTTCCCAACAACGTATGGTACAGCTCGCGGTCACCGACAACGCCCTGCCCCCCCTGTTCATCACCCACCAGAACCGAGTGGCCTGTGTGGTAACGGATTTCCATCACATCACGCATGGCTGTGCGCGGCCCCACCCGGGTGGGGATTTGCTGCAGCGCGCTGATATCATCACCCTGCTGCCAACACTGTACAGCATAGACCTGATCTTTTACCTGTACCTGATTACCATCGGGGCTAAGCCAATAATCATGGCGTTTGCTCAGACAATAGCCCCGTTCCTGCTGCGCCATATCACTCAGCTCACGCATTATTGATACCGCACGCAATACATTCAGCGGATTGGTATGGGCAACAAAATCACGCACATAATCGTTCGCCGGATTGAGCACAATGCTTTCCGGTTTACCATGCTGCACAATTTCACCGTCTTTCATAATGGCGATATGGCTGCCGAGTTTCAGCGCTTCGTCGAGATCGTGACTGACAAAAATAATGGTCTTCTTCAGTTTTTCCTGCAGCTGCAACAACTCGTCCTGCAGCTGAGTCCGGATCAGCGGGTCGAGGGCAGAAAACGGCTCATCCATTAATAAAATATCGGACTCAACCGCCAACGCCCGGGCCAGACCAACCCGCTGCTGCATACCGCCGGATAACTTACCCGGTTTAAGCTTGCGCCATTCAGCTAGGCCAACGACTTCCAGCTGCTCACTGACCCGGCGTTTGATTTCAGCTTTCGGCAAGCCCTGTAATTCCAGTGGCATCGCAACATTCTGCTCCACCGTCAACCAGGGCATTAATGCAAACTTCTGAAACACCATAGAAATCCGGCGCATACGGATATCGCGCTGGGTTTGTGCATCGGCGCTGGCAAAGTCGAGCATTTCACCGTCATGCTCAATATTTACCGCCCCACGGGCAACCGGATTAAGGCCATTAATACAACGCAGAAGGCTGGATTTACCAGAGCCAGAAAGGCCCATCAGTACACAGATTTCACCGCGTTTCACCGTCAGTGATGCATCTTTAACGGCAATCAAAGAACCACTTTGGGCACGAACCTGTTCACGATCCAGGCCCTGATCAAGTAATGCCAGCGCCTGCTGGGGTTGTGGGCCGAAGACCACATCAAGATGTTTAATTTCAATCATATCAGCTCACCTGTTCCCGTTGTTTGCACAGGCGATCGAGTAAAATCGCCAACAGAACAATGGCCAGTCCCGCTTCAAAACCGCTGGCAATATCTACCGTGTTCAGCGCCCGGACCACAGGCTTACCCAAACCATCAGCGCCGACCAGGGCGGCAATTACCACCATCGACAGCGACAACATAATGCACTGCGTTACACCGGCAGCAATATTAGCCGCCGCCGCCGGCAGTTCGATACGCCATAACAACTGTGAGCGCGTGGCACCAAAGGATTGACCAGCCTCAACCATTTCTTTCGGGACTTCAGAAATACCCAGATAGGTCAGACGAACCGGTGCGGCAATGGCAAAAATAATGGTGGAAATCAGGCCCGGTACAACACCCAGACCAAACAATGTCAGCGTTGGAATTAAATAAACGAAGGGCGGAACGGTTTGCATCAGATCCAGCACCGGCCGTAAGACGGTGTATAAACGCGGATGATGCGCCGCATAAATGCCAATCGGCAGACCTAATAAAATACAAAACAGCGTGGCATACAGCACCAATGACAAGGTCTGCATGGTTTCGACCCAGTACCCCAGGTTCCAGATCAGCAATAACGAGGCAACGGCATACAATACCAATCCCACAGAGCGATGCAGCCAGAACGCAAACAGTGCCAGAACCACAATAAAGGCGCCCGGATGCATCCAGGTAAGCGCATCAGTACTGGAATTAATCAGCCATTCCAGTGATTCGGCCATGGCATCAAAGAAACCGGAGGTGTTATCTACCAACCAGTCGAAAAACAGCTCGATATATTCACCGAGTGGAATTTTAAAACTATCCATAAGACTCACGTAGTTATAAAGAAACAAAACAGAAATCTGAGCAGGAAATCAGTGCATCAGGTGCACTAGGGCCTGTTAACACTAATTAAACAGGCCTGTTATCGGCTAAAAATTTCTCAGGCAAGGCGCTGAGAGTGTGGCCTAACGGGTTAAGCGAGCGAACAGCAACGCAGAATGAGGGATTTTTAGCCATAACCCTTCGGGCTGAGACCAGTTTTCCCCATTAACATCGTCGTTCGTCATTCATTTAGCCCGCTAATATCACTCCTCTCTCCTTGTTCTGAGAAAAACTGGCTCTCAGCAGGCTCGATTCACTTAGTGTTAACAGGCCCTAACTTCCTGTATTTATGGATACTTAGCGGAAAGCAGCCTGTGCCTTAGTTAAAGCCGGCGAGCCATCAGCGGCTTTAACGTCTTTCAGCCAGACGCTCAGTACGTCAGGATTATTTTTCAGCCATTGTGTGGCTGCTGCTTTGGGTTTTTTACCGTCATCAAGAATGGCCGCCATCACCTGATTTTCCATTTCCAGGGTAAAGCTCAGGTTGTTGAGAAATTTACCTATTTCCGCGCACTGGCCAACATAGTCTTTACGGGTATTGGTAAATACCGACGCGCCGCCCAGATCCGGGCCAAAGAAATCATCGCCGCCTTCCAGGTAGGCCAGATTAAAGTTGCTGTTCATTGGGTGTGGCTCCCAGCCAAGGAAGACAATCCACTTATCACGACGGGTTTTTCGCTTAACCTGTGACAACATACCGGCTTCGCTCGACTCCACCACTTCAAAGCCTTTCAGACCAAAAGCGTTCTGATCAATCATCTCCTGAATCAGACGATTACCATCGTTACCCGGCTCAATACCGTAGATTTTTTTATCGAACTTATCGGAAAATTCAGCGATATCCGCAAAGGTTTTTACTCCGGCATCATAAACGTACTGAGGTACAGCCAGAGTGTACTTGGCACCGCTCAGGTTTTTACGCACCGTATCGACCGTGCCACGTTCACGGTAGGCTTTAATATCGCCTTCCATGGTTGGCATCCAGTTGCCCAGAAATACATCAATATCACCATTTTCCAGCGACTTATACGTCACCGGTACCGACAGTAACTGCGTACTGGTCTGATAGCCTGCACTTTCCAGCACTACAGAAGCCAGAGCGGTGGTGGCGGTAATATCTGTCCAGCCAACATCAGAAAAGCGCACCGTATTGCACTGTTCTGCCTGAGCGGCAGAAGTTACCGCCAGTACCATGGATAATAAAATCGTTCGTAAAGTCATCATTTGTCTCCTGCATTTTTTTGCCGGATCAGGCCGGCGGATTAGTCCGTTGTTTTTCTTTCCAGTCGGCTTCCATACCAACCTCTGCGTTACTGGGAGGTAATATCTGTGAGCGGCCTGTCAGACTGCTGCGGATAAAATCCGCTGCACGCTCGGCCACCATAATGGTGGGGGC
Organism: Thalassolituus alkanivorans; assembly: GCF_020447205.1. GTDB lineage: Bacteria > Pseudomonadota > Gammaproteobacteria > Pseudomonadales > Oceanobacteraceae > Venatoribacter > Venatoribacter alkanivorans. Next base: position 1,021 of record NZ_JAJAEL010000049.1, on the reverse strand, counting down.
ATTTAAATTGCCGTTGGGAATCGTCGGAAAAACGGAGGAATCAACTACCCGCAGCCCCTGAACACCATGAACGCGGGTTTCGGGATCAACCACGGCTGATTCATCAGTGCCCATTTTGCAGGAGCAGGATGGGTGATAAGCGCTTTCGACATTACTGCGCACAAATTCATCGATCTGTTCATCTGTCTGCACCTGCTCGCCCGGTTGAATTTCACCATCGCGATAGGCATCAAATGCCGGCTGACCAATAATTTCACGGGTCAGCTTTACGCAATCACGGAAACCTTCGCGGTCATCTTCGTGCTGCAGATAATTAAACAGAATACGCGGTGCACTGTGCGGGTCAGCGCTGACAGCGCGGATATAACCACGGCTTTTCGGTTTGTTATGACCGATATGCACCTGAAAACCATGGCCATCAAAAGCCGTACGGCCGTCATAACGCATTGCCGCGGGTAAAAAATGGTATTGCAGGTCAGGCCATTCCACCCCGGCCTTGGAACGGATAAAACCACAGGATTCAAAATGGTTGGTCGCGCCCAGACCTTTGCGGGTAAACAGCCAGCGACTGCCGATTAAAAACTTACTCCACAACCCCAGCTTGCTGTTCAGGGTAATAGGCTGTTTGCATTTAAACTGAAAATAAAATTCGAGATGATCCTGCAGGTTTTCACCCACTCCGGGTAAGTGATGGTTTACTTCAATACCGGCCTGCTCCAGTACATCACGCGGGCCAATACCGGATAACTGCAGAATATGCGGCGAACCTACGGAACCGGCTGATAAAATAACCTCTTTGCGTGCACGCAGATTTTCAATCTTACCCTTGCGCTCATAGCGCACACCGGTTGCACGCAACCCATCCGGCTGCTTTTGCAAAAGAACCTTATGCACCAGTGCATGGGTTATCACGGTTAAATTATTGCGTTTCATCGCCGGACGCAGATAGGCATTGGCGGTTGACCAGCGCAGGCCATTTTTTACCGTCATATGCATAGGGCCGAAGCCTTCCTGCTGCTTA